>OY764147.1:0-3012175 GCA_963668115.1 Dehalococcoidia bacterium | reverse complement strand
GATTGCAGTGACGGCTTACAGCCACCTCGAATACCTTTCCGGCTACGACGGTTCCGGCGGGTACTTCGCACCGTTTCCCCTGATCCTGGCCCCAGGACATCCGCCCACATTCGTGGCGCGGGAGTACGACGAGGACGCCGTTCTTACCGAGAGCTGCGTGCCGGATGTCGTGCCTTACACCCAGCAGGACGACCAGGCGAAGGCGGTGGCGGACGTTCTTCGGAGGTTTGGGGTGGATGGGGGGAGGCTCGGTATGGAACTGGGCTGCTGGAATCTAGCGCCCTGGGACGTGGCTAGGCTGGAGGCGGAACTACCTAATTTGACGGTGGTAGATGCGACGCAGGTCGTGTCCAAGGTGGCGGCAGTGAAGAGCGACGTAGAAATCGAGACGATGCGTAAGGCCATGGGCTTTACGCGGGTAGCCATCAATACGATGAATACTTCCTTAAGGGAGGGCATCACCGAGTCCGAGGTATCCGATGCGATGATGTCGGCGGTGATGGATGCGGGCGCTACCTGGATGCGGCCTTTCACCTTGCTGTTCGGGCCGCGCACTGCCCTGCCTCACGGACTCCCGACCTCTTACGCCCTCGAACGCAACCAGCCGGTCTTCACCGAGACCGGAGGCTGGGAGAAGGGTTATGCCGGAAGCATCTGCCGCTCTGCGGTGCTCGGGAGTCATGCGGGCGCGGAGTCGTTGCACGCGTTGGCCGAAGAGGCGTTGCAAGCGACCATCGAGGCAATCCGGCCGGGGGTGACAACGGGGGATGTGGACGCCGCCTGCCGAGGAGTCATTGAAAAGGCGGGTCGCTCCGAGGTGTTCCGTCATCGCACCGGTTATCAGAACGGGATCATGTGGTCCGACCGGGGCAACCTGAGCCTGGAACCCGACTCCACGGACATCCTAGCCCCAGGGATGACCTTCCACATGCCCGTGATCTTGTTCGAGAAGGGTGAGTATGGAGTCGGGATGAGCGAGACGGTGCTGGTAACCGAGCAAGGCTGTGAAGTGCTGAGCGAGTTGCCCCAGACCATACACAGGGCGGGCTAGGCGGCACGGGTCTACGAACCCAGCGGGATTCCGTCTCAGCGGGAGAGCGCACCTATTAGCCGGGCGGGGCGCTATATGCCGGACTCGGTCGGTGGGTTGGCAGCACGCCGGGCTTCTGTTCGGTTGTGGGGGGTGGGGTTTTGATTGAACGTTGATTGAAGTTTGATTGAACTCGTAGCTGTTTTGATTGAACGACGCCTAGAGGGGATTTCTGGGGATTTCGCGTGATGCGGGGGAGACCCCGGCCCTGCCCCTAGGGAAGCGGGAGGGGTGTGAGCTGCAAGGATATAGGTGGTTGTTTCGGAGGGATGGATTCCTGCCTCCGCAGGAATGACGGTAGTAAGGGCGGGGGTGTTTAGTTGTGGGGTTTGGGTTTGCATTCTGTCTGGTTTGTCGGGTTTTGGGGCGGCGATGGAAGACGCTGGTTGGACGCTGCCCCTGTTCCTATCCATGCAGCTTGTTAGGTGTCCCTGGGGTCGGGGGACACCTGCCGCCAGCGATTTGCTACGCCTCACGCACCAAGTACGGGCTTCTAGGCCACACAGGCCGCGAGCAATCGCCGTGCTTCCTCGTACACCAAGTACGGGCCGCAAGCCCCATATATGCCGGTGAATTCACCGGCCGGGGCCAAGCTCCCTGAGGGAGCGGTAGCATTGGGCAGCCGACTAAACGGCATTGTCATGCCCTGCCGCCAGAGCGCCTTATGACGCTCGGCCCGCCTCAAACGAAGTCGGAAGGACTCGCAGGGGGGCCAGCCCGGCCCTCACTAATAGGAGGGGTAGGCCAAGGCCTCGACCCTCGTATATGGGAGGGGGAGGCCGGACGGGAACGGTGTAGACCAGAGCGTCTATCCATCGCCTGGGTAGGGAAGGGGCACGGGACCCGGTGGTGAGGGTGTGACATTCCTGACGTCTGTGGGATGACATCCTCGGTCGGGGGTCGGGTGGGCTTCCCTGGGTTTTGTGGTTCCTCCTTGTGTTACTGGATTATTGTTCGCGGACGCAGGGTATGATAACGCCTTTGCTCAGGTGTGTCAAGCAAATGTACGGGTTTGGGGGACATATGCGACGGGTTGGCCGGTGTGGGCCGCCCCGCGTCCGGGGAGGGGTGATGGTGAATGTCGAGGTGAGTTGCGAGACCTGCACCGCCCCTCCCAAGATTCACGCCTGAGGCGCATCTGCGACCTCACTGCCATTCGGAATGACACGGCATTGGGTGGGTGGGGATGAGGGGGGTGGGGGGTTGGAGTGACGGAAGATGGGAAGGGTGAGTTGCGGGGTTGTAGGTGAGTGTTCCGGAGGGATGGATTCCCACCTCCGTGGGAATGACGGAAAAAAGTGGGGGGATGACGGAGGGGAGGGGGGAATGACGAGTTAAAAGGGCAGGGATGATCCGCCATAGGCGGACAGGCTCCCCTCGGGGGTGGGGATTGGGGTGGAATTGGGGGGGATTTGCGGTGTTGACGGGTCTTAATTTGGCTGTGGATGCTGTATTATGTCATCACCTCGCAGTTGCACACAGTAATCGGCGCCGGCTGTCAATCGGCTGAGGACCAAGAGGGTACCGGCGTGATGATTATTCGTAAGCGGTGATTGCGATTCGCCATCCTTGAGCCCCACCGGCACGGCATCGCGCGAGCAAATCAGGCCGCCCTTATGTCGTGCGAAAGCCGATCTTCGCAAGTCAAGGAGTTTCAGCAAGAGAGCGATTGAGTTTACGTCGCTTATTTCCGGTACAGGAAGCGCAGGGTAGACCTTGCTGAGGGGCGGGGGCCCAGGGAGTGCCTAAAGGGGCCTGGTTTGTCGTTTGGCTGTTGATGTTTTTGGGGATAGGGGCGGCGGTGCCGACGGCGTCCATCCAGGGGGAGGAAGCGGGCCTGGGGAGTCGGGTGGAAGCAGGGTCCAGCAAGCCGGTGCTCACTTCTCTGACGGTGAGCGCCGGGACTCTCACTCCGGCATTTAGCAGCGAGATTGTGGACTATACGGTGCCGGACGTGCCGTACGGGACTCGGTTGCTTACGATTACGGCCACTCCTGAAACCGGCGGGACGGTCATATTTTGGCATTATGTCAATGGAGAGCTCGAGGTACACGTCGACGAAGACGAAGATACTGCCGGGCACCAGGTTACACTCGGCGTTGGAAAGAAAACGGTGGAGGTGGACGTCAGCAAGGGGAATGGGAAGTGGTACAGAATTTACAAATTGGACATCACGCGGTTGAAGGCGACCGTGAGCATCCGGGCGATAAGCGAGGCTCCCCTGTACGAAGGAGACACCCTCAAGTTCGAGATAAGCAGGTCTGCAGCGGCGGCGGATTTCCTGGCCGTTTGGGTGCTGGCGACGGAGAAGGAGGCAACGGCCGGGAAAGGGCATGCCAACCTTCTGCCCGACTCTATAGACGGCCAATCCCCTCCGTACAACATCGAGGGGGGCGACTCCACCGCAACCATAGAGATAGCCACAAACGGCGACAAGGTCTGGGAGGGCCACTCCCATGTCGAGATGACCATAGTAATAAGAAGCGGCAGCCTATACACCATCGATGATTCCGGGGGAACCGCGACCCTAATAGTTCAGGACGATGAATTCCTTGCATCGACCGGGGTGTTGACGGTCAGCCCAAACCCGGTGGGGGAGGGGGCGGGGGGCACCACGGCCACGGTAACGGTCACGACCACGGGGGACAAAGTACCTCATGGGGAGGCGTCGGTCACGGTGGAAACATCGGACGGGACGGCGACGGCAGGCAGCGACTACACGGGTGTAGACACCTCGGTCAAGTTGACGGAATCGGATTTTTCGCAGGTTACGGTCGATGGCAACACCAGGCATCAAGCGACGAAGACCGCTGACGTCAGCATTACGCAGGACACGGTTGATGAAGAGGATGAGACGTTCAGCATCGATGCCAGCACCGATTCGGGGTCGCCGATCAGTATTGGAGAAGACGATTCAACGGTGTCGGTCACCATCACGGACGATGATGAGCCGCCGCCCACCCTTACGAGCCTGACGGTGGGCGCAGGCACGCTCACTCCCACTTTTTCATCGGACACCCTGTCATACACCGTCCCGGACGTCGGGGCCGGAACCAACCGGTTGACCATAACTGCGGGCGCGGCGTCGGGGACTACGGTTGCGTTTTTCGATTCTTCCAACAACGCTCTTGCGGACCTCGATACGACGGCTGAAGGTCACCAGGTGGCTTTAGGCATCGGGGTCACGGAAATAAAGATAAGGGTCACCAAGGGCAGCGGTTCCCAGGACTATTCGCTGACCATCACGAGGGGCAAGCCTACGGTGAGCGTAAAGGCCCTGACCACGGGGTCCGCTACCGAGGGGGACAAGATCCAGTTCGAGGTGAAAAGGTCCGCGTCGGCGGGGGACACGCTGGCGGTGAAGTTCACGCTGGACGAGGTTGGCGTTAGCGCGGGTGTAAGTCCGGGGGACGTTCTCCCTGATTCCAAAGAGGATACTACGCAGACCGTCACCATTGCGGCGAACAAGACCAAGGCCACGGTCGAGGTGACAACTACCGCGGACTCCACCTGGGAGAACCATTCCAATATCGAACTGGAAATAGAGGACGACGATTCCTATACGGTTCACGCTACCAAGGACACAGCCACCATCCTGGTGAAGGACGATGAGTTCGTGGCCTCGACGGCGGCGCTAAGCGTTTCACCCGATCCGGTGGGGGAGGGGGATGGGAAGACAACGGCTACGGTTACGGTGACCACGAGCAGCAATAAGAAGCCTCATGGGCAGGTCACTATCCAGGTCACCACATCTGACGGCACTGCAACTGCGGGGTCGGACTTCACCGCCTTGAATGCGTCCTTATCCTTTGCGGAGGGTGATTTCTCGGGGGTGACGGTAGACGGCAATAGCAGATTCAGGGCTGTGAAGTCGGTGGACGTGGTGATTTTGCAGGACACCTTGGACGATGAGGACGAGACTTTCTCCGTTGCCCTGGGCACTCCCACAGACCCCTTGGTCAAACCGGATGCGAATGCCAAGACGGAATCGGTGGAGATCACCGACGACGAACTCCCGAGACTCACGGCTCTATCGGTAAGTCCCGGGACACTTACGCCCGCGTTTTCCTACAGCCAAACTTCGTATACGGTGCCGGATGTCGGGTATGGGAACCATCGGTTGACTATTTCAGCTACCGGCGAACATGGGGCTTCCGTGTCGTATCTCGATTCATCCAACAAGGCTCTTACGGACCTAGATGACAAGGCTACGGGGCACCAGGTGTCGTTGGGCATTGGGGACACTACCGTCAAGGTGAGGCTGGAGGAGGATGGCTTATCCCAAGACTACGCCCTCGTAATAACAAGGGCCAAACCCACGGTGAACGTAGAGGTCCTGACCACCAGCCCTGCTACCGAGGGGGACAAGATCCAGTTCGAGGTGGAAAGGTCGGCGTCGGCGGGGGACACGCTGGCGGTGAAATTCACTCTGGAGGAGGTTGGTACCAGTAAGGATGTAATCCCGGGGGACGTTCTGCCTGATTCCGAAGAGGGGACTACCCAGACTGCCACTATTGCAGCAGACAAGACCAAGGCTACGGTCGAAGTTACGACTACCGCGGACTCCACCTGGGAAAACCATTCCAATATCGAACTCGAAATATCGGTAGACGATTCCTATACCATCCACGACACCAAGGGTTCTGCATCGGTGCTGGTGAAGGACGATGAGTTCGTGGCCTCGACGGCGAAGCTCAGCGTTGCTCCCGATCCGGTAGGGGAGGGGGCGGGGAAGACAACGGCCACGGTTACGGTGACTACCGAAGAGGACAAGAAGCCTCACGGCCAGGTCTCGATTCCCGTTACCACGTCTGAAGGCACTGCAACCTCGGGTGAGGACTTCACCGCCCTGAACGCCGACTTGTCCTTTGCGGAGGGTGATTTCTCGGGGGTGAAGGTGAGTGGGGATGACAGGTTTCGGGCCACTAAGTCGGTGGACGTGGTGATTTTGCAGGACACCCTGGACGATGAGGACGAGACTTTCTCCGTTGCCCTGGGCACTCCCACAGACCCCTTGGTCAAACCGGATGCGAATGCCAAGACGGAATCGGTGGAAATCATCGATGACGAACTTCCGAGACTCACGGCCCTATCGGTAAGCCCCGGGACACTTACGCCCACGTTTTCCTACAGCCAGACCTCATACACCATTCCGGATATAGGGTACGGGACCCACCTGGCGACTATCAACGCTACTCCGGAGTCGGGGGCGGAGGTGTCCTTTCTGGATTCCACCGACAATGAATATGACGATCTTGACGACGAGGCTGATGGCCACCAGGTCTACGCAAGAGTCGGGAGCACTACCATCAAAATCAAGGTAGAGGAGGACGGAACGGAGCAAGTCTATACGCTGGTCTTCACGAGGGCCAAACCCACGGTGAGCATCCAAAGGGTGACCAGCGAACCTGCAACGGAGGGGGACACCCTGAGCTTCGAGGTGAGCAGAGCTACGGTGGCGGGGGACGTTCTGGACGTGCGCGTGGGGGTGGATGAAGTGGACATCGTCGAGGGCGAGGGGCACGGGAACATATTGCCGGACCATATAGAGGGCAACTCGCCTTTGTACACTATTGAGGAGGATGAAAGCTCCCTGGTCTTTACGATAGATACCCAGGCAGACAGCGTCTGGGAAAAGCACTCCAAGATCGAGATGACCATCAAGTCCGAGGCCTGGTATGACATAGACAGCAACAAGAGCTCGGCGGGCATTGTCGTGCGGGACGATGAGTTTGTGGACTCGGTGGCAAAGCTCAGCGTTTCGCCAAATCCGGTGGGGGAGGGGGCGGGGAAGACCGTGGCTACTGTTACGGTGACTACCGATGACGACAAGAAGCCTCATGGCGAAGCATCGGTCACGGTGGCAACATCAGACGGTACGGCAAAGGCAGGCAGCGACTACACGGGTGTAGACACCTCCGTTAAGTTTACAGAGTCGGATTTTTCGTCGGTGACGGTCGATGGCAACACGAGGTATCAAGCAACGAAAACCGTTGAAGTCAGCATTACGCAGGACACGGTTGATGAAGAAAACGAGACTTTCTCGATAAGCGCCAGCACTGATTCGGGGTCGCCGATTAGTATTGGAAGAGACGATTCAACGGTGTCGGTCACCATCACGGATGATGATGAACCACCGCCCACCGTCAGCGTTCGGGCCCTGACCACCGGGGCCGCAACCGAGGGTGACAAGGTAAAGTTCGAGGTGGCAAGGTCGGAGTCGGCGGGAGATACTTTGGCAGTGAAGTTCACGCTGGATGAGATTGGGGTTAGCGCGGGTGTCGGGCCTGGGGACGTTCTTGACGATTCCCAAGAAGGAATTACCAAGTCCGTCACCATTGCAGCGAGCAAGACTAAGGCGACGGTCGAAGTCACAACTACCTCGGACTCAGTTTGGGAGAACCATTCCAAGATCGAGCTGGAAATAGAGGACGACGATTCCTATACCGTCCACGATAAGAAGGATGCGGCCACCATCCTGGTGCGGGACGATGAGTTTGTGGCTTCGGTGGCGGTGCTGGCTATCTCTCCAAATCCAGTCGAAGAGACGGGGGAGAAGGTCGTAGCAACCGTCACGGTGACTACCAAAGAGGACAAGAAGCCTCATGGTCAGGTCTCAATACCCCTTTCGACATCCGACGGCACGGCGAAGGCGAATGAGGACTATACCCCAGTGAGTGGCAGTCTCGTATTCAAAGAGGAGGATTTCGACGAGGTGGAGGAAGACGGCGACACTCTTTACCGGGTTTTCAAGACATTAGAAATACCGATACTGGATGACAGTCTGGACGAGGATGATGAGACATTCAACGTGGAGATGGGAAAGCCCAGCCAGAGCGTAGTTGAGAGAGCCCCTGGGAGCAGCAGTGTCTCAGTGAGGATCAACGACCAGAATAGCAGCCCGGTAGTGACGGTATCCACGACGCCTTCCCCGGCCGAAGTACCGGGAAGAGGAACTGTCACTCTTGACGGGACATCGAGTGACTCCGACGAAGAAGATACACTAACTTATGCGTGGACTGTCGCTCCCGCAAACGTGGGATCATTCGGAGATGCGGCCAGCGAGGACACGACGTGGACGGCTCCCGCGCCGCTTGCCGTGGAGCAGTCGGCGACGCTGACACTAACGGTCACGGACGATGGAACGCCAACAGGGACGAAAGCGGTAGACGTGGAAGTGACGGTCAGGGCCAACCAAGCCCCGACGGTAGAAGTCGCGACGGCGGGCGGGGTTGTACCGGGAGGGAGCACGTTAACGCTCGGGGCGGGGGTGACGGACCCGGAAGAGGGAGAGTTGACTTATGAGTGGTCGGGGGGAGGGAGCTTTGGGGATGCTTCGGTGAAGGACGCCACGTGGACTGCCCCGGCCACCAGCGACGAGGCCCAGGAGATAGTCCTGACGCTCACCGTGACCGATGAACTGGGGTTGACCGGTGAGGGCAGCGTTGAGATTACGGTGCCTGCCACTAACCGGAAGCCGTACTTTCCAGGGTCCGAAACGGGAGAGCGGAGCATTGACGAAGGCGTGACATCCGGGGGCGAGGCGGGAGCACCGGTAACGGCTATAGACGCAGACAATGACGATCTTAATTACTCCCTAGGCGGAGAGGATGCAGGGTTATTCAGCATCGATAGCGCCGGACAGATAAGGTACGTCGGGGGGACGGCGCTGAACTACGAGGCGAAGGAGTCGTATGAAATCGTGGTCTCGGTGTCGGACCGCAAGGACGAGACGAGCGCGACCGACGAGAGTGTAGACGCCACCAAGGCGGTGGTCATCAGTGTGGCGGACCTGGAAGAGGAAGGGGTGATAACGTTCTCGTTGCCGTACCCTGATGTAGGCGTCCTGCTAAATGCCAGTGTATCGGACGGGGACAACTACACAGCGTCCAACACTTCCGGGGCGGTAGATGATGCCTACATTACTTCCTGGACGTGGGAACGCTCCGACGATGGGGGCGATCCCTGGTCGGCGATTGCCGGTGCGAGATCGGCGGGGTACGTGCCTACAGTCAAGGACATGGGAAAGTTTTTGCGGGTTACGGTTAGTTACGCCGACCGCAGAGGGCACTACAAGAAGGTTAATTGGGTGTTGGGATGGGTGGGGGCGGGCATTCCGTATGCTCCCACTATCGTTTCCATGACTTACAACGGCCAAGAAGGAGGGCTGGAAGTCACCTGGTTACCGCCGACCAATAACGGAGGAGACCAGATAATCGACTATTGGGTGGAGTGGAAACAGTCGGGGATTCCCGGATGCCCTGCGGAGAGCGGATGGACAGGAGAGGGCGCGTCAGAAGACCGGGGTGAATGCTACGCGGTAGTGAACGGTGCAACCGTCTTGGGTACGAGCCACGTAATCACGGGACACGACGGGGCGGGGCTAGTCGAGGGAGGTAGCTATAACGTGAGGGTATCGGCGGGGAACAGCGTCGGGTTTGGGGCCTGGTCCAAGGTGGTGACCGCCCGTGTGCCATCGTTAGATGCTACGTTGAAGTCTCTCGCGGTTAGTCCGGTGGATATATCGGGTTTCAATCCCCACATCTATTCCTACGCCACAACGATAAGCGACGCGGCCAACTGGGCAACAGTCACCGCGAGGGCGGCAAGCGAGAAGGCTACGGTGGACTTCGGGCCAGATGTCGACGCGGACCCTGTGGAATCGGGGCATCAAGTGATTCTCGTGCCAGGCGAGAATGCGATAGCGGTGACGGTCACTGCGGAGGATGGCGTAACCAACCTTGAATACTCCATTGTCATAACCTGGATAGCGGGAAATATGCCAAGCTCAGTTTACGTGTGGCCATACATGGCAACTACAAACGACTGCAACGCTGTAATGCTTGGCGGCAAGTCAATTGATGGGGAAGGCGACGCACTGACATATCCCTGGATAGCTAACCCCAATGCCGATCATTTTGCGGACGATGGCAAGGAGGGTACAGCCTGTTCGGCGCTCGATACGGGGGAATATCCCCTGACGGCAGTGTTGACCCTCATTGGGTCGGACGGGTCCAGTGGAACGGATACGGGCAGCGAGAGTGACGGATAGAGGGGGAGGGAAAGTTAGTGGTGTCGGGGTTCGGAGAGGGGTGGGGGACCATAGGGGCGAGGGACAGGGGAACCGGTGAAGGTGACGACGACGCAGGGCATGTTGTCGAGGACCTTGCGGGCGAGCCAGAAGGGGCCCCACCAAGGAAGACGCAACTTACGGTTGAGCTTGATCGCGCCAAGGGCGAAGGCAAAGCGGCGTCGAGGGAAGCCGGGCCTTTCGGCCCAGCGGTCGATGAAGTTGAAGAGATGAGGGAGGCGTTCGTTGGTCTTCCAGAGGACCCGGGCGTGGCCGGGTATGTCGAACCAGGGCTCAAATTCGACGGTGTGGAGGGTGACGGTCGGGTTGGCGGCCATGTTGGCCACCCAGTCCCGACGCCCGGGATAGCCCGACAGCACGACTTCATTGTCGCCGTTCCAGTAGTAGGTGGTCTCGACGGTGCGAAGGCCGCCAGACCTGCGCCGGGTCATGGTGAACCGGATGACGAAGCTGTTTTTGAGGATGTGGGGGAGGGGTGCGGGGAGGGGGGGCATGGGTTACTGGGGAGCGCGGAGGTCACGGTCTGTCGTTGCAGGGGGCAATGGCCTGCCATCAGCCCTGTATATCTCAATGACTTCTTCGACTATTTGGCAAAGCTCAGCCATCACTTGTTGTCTGTCGTCGCCATGGCAGCCGCCGTATATCAAACCGGGAACGCTTCCGACGTAACAGTTATCGACATCAGACCATTCAACAACTTTCTTGTACCTGTCACCGTGATTCACTTACGAATCTCCAAGATGACGGTGGTTACAGGACGACGGCCAAGTAGTTAATTCAGGCGCAATAATCGGGACTGGCAGGAGCAGGGAGGAAGTGGGGTTTGGCTGGGGAACCAGGATTCGAACCTGGGCTTACGGATCCAGAGTCCGCTGTCCTACCACTAGACGATTCCCCAGTGTGCTTTCATATTAACAAACTCTTGCGGGCAAGTCTAAGGCGTCGGGGGTTAACCGGCATCGGTTGGATAGGTCAGCAGATTGACGGCGTCTTGGATACGTTTCATGCAGCGCTCCCTGCCCAGGACGGACATGGTGTCGAAGAGGGGAGGTGCGGCGGTGCGGCCGGTGACGGCGACGCGGAGGGCGCCGAAAAGCTGGCCCGTCTTTATGCCGAGGTCGGGGGCGAGGGGGCGGAGGAGGGCTTCGAGGGAGTCGGGGTCCCAAGACTCAAGGGGGTCCAGATTGGTAGCCGCTGCGTTGAGGGCGGAGATGGTGGCATCTCGGTCCATCTTCTTGGGGATGAGGGCGGCGGGGTCATGGGATATTTCATCGGCAAAGAAGAAGGCGGCAATTTCAGGGAGCTCTTCGAGAGTCTTGATTCGCTCCTGAAGCAAGGGAAGAACGCGTTCGGCGTAGGCCCTGTCCAGGGGTCGGGGGACGGCCGGAGGGAGTTTTGACTCCAGGATGGGCAGGGCATCTTCAACGAAACGGCCTGCGGGCATGTCCCGGAGGTAGACGCCGTTCATCCAACTGAGCTTGGTGATGTCGAAGATTGCCCCGGTCTTGCCGACCCGCTCAAGGGCGAAGTGCTCAACCAGCTCATTCCGTGCGAAGAGCTCAGTATGATCGTCGAGGGACCAGCCCATCAGGGCCAGGTAGTTGACCATAGCGTCGGGGACGAACCCGAGTCCCCGGTAGTCCAGGAGGGCGGCGGCGCCGTGGCGTTTGCTGAGCTTGGAGCGGTCGGGGCCGAGGATGATGGGGAGGTGGCCGTATTGGGGAGGAATCATGCCGAGGGCTTCGTAGAGGAGGAGGTGGCGGGGGGTGCTGGAAAGCCACTCCTCGGCGCGCAGGACGTGGGAAATCTTCATCAGATGGTCGTCGACTACGTTGGCCATGTGGTAGGTGGGGAACTTGTCGGTCTTGATAAGGACGAAGTCACCGAGGATATCCGAGTCAAAAGAGACTTTCTCGCGAATGCGGTCGTTGAAGGTGATGGTGCGTCCGGTCGGGACCCGGAACCTGACAACGGGGATATCGGTATCACCGGAGGCTTTGGCCTCGTCTTCGGAAACGTCCCGGCAGCGGCCGTTATAGACGGGCATCTGCTTCAGCCTCGACTGCTCGTCCCTGGCGGCCTTGAGGCGCTCCGCGGAGCAGTAGCAGTGATATGCGGCGCCGCTCTCCAGGAGCTTTCGGGCGTATCGGTCGTAGATGTCCAGGCGCTCCGACTGGAGGTAGGGGCCGAAATCGCCTCCGACCTCGGGGCCTTCGTCCCAGTCGATATCCAGCCACCGCAAGCTTTCCAGGATGGCCTGTATTGCGCCTTCCTGGGTGCGAGCCTGGTCCGTGTCCTCAATACGGACGATCAGGCTGCCGCCGTTATGACGGGCAAATAGCCAGTTGAACAGGGCAGTACGGATATTGCCGACGTGGGGGATGCCGGTCGGGCTTGGGGCGTATCTAACCCTTACGTCTTTATCTTCCATCGTCAAATGCCGACTTCATTGCTGGTATAGCTTAACGAATCGAGGAAGTTGGACAAGTCGTCGGGGAGGGGGGCGGTCAGTTCCATGTCTTCACCTGAGGAGGGATGACGGAATTTGAGGGAGGCAGCGTGCAGGAAATGGCGTTTCAGCTCCGGGTGGCGTTTCCCATAGGTAGCATCGCCAACTACAGGGTGGCCGATAGCGGCCATATGCACCCTGATCTGGTGAGTGCGACCTGTGTGTGGGGTCACGCTCAACAGGGTATAGCCGTGGAAGGAGGTGACGGTCTTGTAACGGGTCTCGGCGTCCCGGCCTCCTTGCACGACGGCCATTTCCTTACGTCGGGTGAAGTGCCTTCCGACGGGGGCCTGGATGACACCCTCGGGTGGGGAAACCGTACCTTGCACGAGTGCGATATAGGTCTTGGTTACGGTACGTCTTTTGAATTGGGCAGAAAGGCCTCGGTGGGCAGTTTGGGTTTTAGCGACAAGGAGCAGTCCGGAAGTGTCTTTGTCCAGGCGGTGAACGATGCCGGGACGGGACGGGTCTCCGACCCCGGCAAGGGCTGGCAAGTAGTCTAGGAGGGCGTTGGCGAGGGTATCGCTCTTGTGGCCCGGGGCGGGGTGGGTGGTGAGACCTGCCGGTTTGTCGACGGCCAGCAGGTGGTCATCTTCGTAGACTATGTTCAAGGGGAGGGGTTGCGGGGAGGCCGTGATAGGGGTCTCGGCGGAAAGGTCAAACTCCAGCCGGTCGGTCGGTTTCAGCCTGTGGCCGGCCTTGACGATTCGCCCGTTGACGCGGACCTTTCCCTCTGCGATCAACTGCTGGATGACCGAGCGGGAGAGGTCCGGGTGGAGGGCAGCGAGATGCTTGTCCAGCCTCTCACCGGGAAGCCGGGGCACGGTGCCGGGGTCACGGGGGAGAGCCATCTGTGGCTTTGTCCTTGGAGTCCCGGCTGAAGAGAAGGGCCACGGCGAGGAGGAGGAACCCGATGGTTATCGAGGAGTCGGCGACGTTAAACACGGGCCAGAAGCGGAAGTCCACGAAGTCGACGACGTACCCGTAAGAGATGCGGTCGATCAGGTTTCCGATGGCGCCCGCAAGCTGCATGGTCAGGCTGATGGCAAGGAGGTTGCTTGCCCTGCCTTCCCTGAGCAAGACGAAGGCAATGACGATCACGCCCACGGCCGCAGCGATGGTCAGGACCAGGGTCTGGTTAGGGAAGAGGCCAAAGGCGCTGCCAGTGTTGCGGACATAAGTGAGGCGGACGGGGGCGTCGGCAGGGATGGACTCGCCGACGCTCATGGTGGCGCGTATCACGGCCTTGGTTATCTGATCGAAGGCGAGGATGAAGGCCCAGAAGGCTAACAGGAAGAGGGTGCGGCGCTGCTTGAGCGCGTTGGCGAGTCGGGTTTTCATGGCTAGTACTGAGCGGGTAAATGTTATCACGGGGATGGACCAACCCCATCGCCCTGGTTGGGAGACTAGGTGTGCAATCAACAAGTGTCGGTGGCCGGGATTGGTGGGGTCAGGGAGAGATGCCTCATTAAGAAGTCTCCGGCGAAGTCGGCCATTTCGTCCAGTTTGCGAAGCCAGAAGTGGTCTTCTCCGGAGACGATGTGCAGCTCATCATCGGGGACCGAGTCTATCAGCCTCTCGGCGGGGAGGAAGGCATCGGAGTCTCCGCAGATGATGAGCTTGGGCCCGGGAATCGACTGCCAGAGCTTGCCGGCCACGCTGGACACAGCCGGAGAAACGGCAACGAGGGGTGTCGGGCGGGGGGACTGGGCGGCGAGTCGGATGACCATCTCGGCACCGAAGGAGTAGCCGGCGAGGGCGACGGTTTCGGGGTCAATGCCATCGAAGGCGGAGAGGAAAGAGACAGCGGCCTTCAGGTCCTGGAGTTCGCCCCGGCCATCGTCATAAGAGCCTTCGCTGCGACCCACGCCACGGAAATTGAGCCTGAGGGTCGGGACCCCGAGGCCAGACAGCTTTTGGGCCAGGGCCATGACTACACCGTTGTGCATGTCGCCGCCGTACTGGGGATGGGGGTGGGCTATGACAACTGCGGGTCGGGCGCCGGATTCAGTGTCGGTCGGCAAAGTGAGGACGCCTTCAAGGGTTAAGGGGCCGGAAGGGAAGGTGATTCTTGTGCTATTCACGTTGTTCTCACTGATGGTTGGGCTGAAAACATGATATGGGCTACGTTGGCGGGGCTCAACGCCCGATGCTAGAATGGGCCATCTGTTGCGGAGGTCCACCCCTATGAGAATTGTCGATCTTCGGAGCGACACGGTTACACAGCCTACCCCCGAGATGCGAGAGGCGATAGCGAATGCAAGCTTGGGGGACGATGTCTTCGGCGAAGACCCGACGGTCAACCGCCTGGAGGCGATGGCCGCGGAAAAGCTGGGCAAAGAAGCGGCGGTGCTGGTCTCCAGCGGCACCCAGGGCAACCTGACGGCCATCCTCTCTCATTGCCAACGGGGGGACGAGGTGGTGCTGGGAAACAAGTCTCACAGCTATTTGTACGAAGCAGGCGGGGTGTCGGCGTTCGGGGGGGTGCACGTACGGACAGTCCCGACAGCGGAGGACGGAAGCCTGGACGCCCTGGACATTGAGGGAGCGATACGGCCGGAAAACCAGCACTTCCCACACACGGCTCTGGTCTGCATGGAGAACACCCACAACTTGACCGGGGGAAGGCCGCTGGGGCTTGGAAAAATCGGGCCGGTGGCGAAGGTGGCCGAGGCGCACGAGCTGCCGATGCACCTGGACGGGGCCCGGCTGTTCAACGCGTCGGTGGCGCTGGGGCTGGAGGCTAAGGAGCTGGTCGGGGCTTTTGACTCGGTGACGTTCTGCCTATCAAAGGGGCTGTCGTGCCCGGTGGGGTCGGTGCTGTGCGGGTCGGAGGAGTTTATCTACAAGGCCCGGCGGATACGCAAGGCACTGGGCGGGAGCATGAGGCAGGCGGGAATAATCGCAGCGGCGGGAATTGTGGCCTTGGATACGATGATCGAGAGGATGGCCGAGGATCACGCCAACGCTCGTTCAATTGCCGAGGGTCTGGCCGAAATCCCTGGCCTTCACCTGGACCTGGAACGCGTGGAGACCAACATGATAATGGTGGACGTCGAGAAAGAGTTCCCCAACGGCGGCGTGGTCGCGGCGCTGGAAGAGAAAGGCGTACTGGCACTGGACAGGGGCGGGGGCAACCTGCGGCTGGTGACCCACTACGGTATAGACGAAGCGGACGTGGGCCAGACGGTAGAGGCGTTCCGTTCCATAATGAACTGAGACCTGACATGGTAAAGCTGGGAATAATGCTGGAGGGTCAGGAGGACCTGACCTGGAAGAAGTGGCACGACTGGGTGGACCGGTGCGAGGGGCTGGGATTCGAGTCGCTGTGGAGGTCCGACCACCTGCAACCCCTGGTGCTTGGGGCGGATAAGGAGGCGCTGGAGGCCTGGGTGTCTTTCACGACCCTGGCGGCGCGCACGGAGCGGATACGGTTCGGGGCGATGGTGACACCGATGACCTTCCGGCACCCGAGCGTCCTGGCGAAGATGGCTGCGTCGATAGACCAGTTGTCGGGCGGCAGGCTGGAGATGGGGCTGGGGGCGGGGTGGTGCGTGCCTGAGCACACTGCCTTCGGGATACCCTTCTACGACTGGAAGACCAGGTATGGGATGCTGGAGGAAGGGATCGAGGTTATAAAGGCCCTGTGGACACAGGTCAACGCCACGTTCAAGGGCCAGCATTTCACGCTCGAAGGCGCTACCTCCTATCCGAAGCCGACACAGTCGCCGCACCCGCCGTTCGTGATTGGGGGTAACGGTGAAAAGCGCACGATACCGATAGCCGGAAAGTACGCGCAGGAGTGGAACGGTATAAACCTCACGGTCGAGGGATTCGTGGCGAAGCGGGAGTTGCTGTACCAGTCGTGCAGGAAGGCTGGTCGGGACACGGGGGAGATAACTACCTCGCTGGCAGCGACGGGGATCATAGGGCGGGACGATGGGGAGTATACGCGTCGGTTGGGTGTGGTTGCTGGGATGCTTCAGTCGAGGAAAGACATCGGCGAGGCCAGCCCCGAGGAACTAATGGATAAGGGGTTCATAGTCGGGACTCCGGAGCGGGTGGTGGAGCAGATACAGGCTTATGGTGAGGCGGGGGCGTCTCGGGTGATGTTCCAGCTATACGACTACGACGATACGGACTTGCTGGACGTGATAGCGGAGAGGGTTCTGCCGCGGGTCTGATGGAGGACTGGGCTTGCCAGCCGGGCCTGTGTTTCCTACCCACCCTCTCCACCCCTGGATTCCCGACTACTCGGGAATGACGGAGAGGAGGGGATGGATTCCGGCTCGGGGGCCGGAATGACGGATGGGACCCCACGCCAGATTCCTCGCGGGGCATCGGAATGACAGTTATGCAAAGGTCCCCTCAAGGGAGAAGGAACTGGACATCCCCTCCCAGCCTCCCAGGAAGGGTCTTTTGAGGCTATCCACCTAAGGTGGGGTGTCGGGGGGAGGAGGGGGGTTGTGGCCCTTCATTCTCTTCTCGATTTCGGCTTCGAAGCCCTGGCCCGACGGTTGGTAGTAGCTGCGCCCTTTAAGCTCCTCCGGCAAGTGTTCCTGCTCCACGAAATGGCCCTCGTAGTCGTGGGCGTATTTGTAGCCCTTGCCGTACCCTGAGGCCCGCATGAGCCCGGTGGTAGCGTTTCTAAGGTGGAGGGGGACGGGGAGGTGGTGGGTGCTCTCCACATCCTCTCTTGCCTTCAGGTAGGCTGCGTAAGAGGAGTTGCTCTTGGGGGCGGTAGCCAGGTAGACGGCGGCCTCTGCCATGGGGATGAAGCCCTCGGGCATGCCGACGAAGTGGACGGCCTGCTGGGCGGCGACTGCCACGACAAGGGCCTGGGGGTCGGCGAGACCTACGTCCTCGGCGGCGAGGATAACCATGCGGCGGACGATGAAGAGCGGGTCCTCACCTGCTTCGATCATGCGGGACATCCAGTAGAGCGCGGCGTCGGGGTCCGAGCCGCGGAGGGACTTGATGAAGGCAGAGATGGTGTCGTAGTGCTGGTCGCCGCTCTTGTCGTACCTGGGTGTGCGGCGCTGGAGAGCGTCGTCGATGGCATCCACGTCGATGGTGCTATTGCCGGTGGCAGAGGCTACGGATGCTGCCAGTTCAAGGGTGTTGAGGGCTATGCGGGCGTCGTTGCCGGACAGGTCTACGAGGCGGTCAAGGGCGTCGAGTTCGAGGGTGATGTTGTCCCGCCCGAGGCCCCTTTTCTCGTCGGTCAGGGCGCGTTGTACTATGGTTCGGACCTGGGACTCGTCCAGGGGCTTGAGGGTGAAGACTCGGCAGCGGGAGAGAAGGGGAGCGATTACTTCAAAGGAGGGGTTTTCGGTGGTGGCGCCGATGAGGGTTACCGTTCCGTCCTCGACGTGGGGAAGGACGACATCCTGCTGGGCCTTGTTGAAACGGTGGATTTCATCGATGAAGAGGATGGTGTTACGGCGGTACATGCCGCGGAGATCTTTGGCATCCTTGATGACCTGGCGGAGCTCGGCCACCCCGGACCCGACCGCGCTGACCTGCCTGAAGCTGGCCTGGGTGCGGGAGGCGATGAGCCGGGCGAGGGTGGTCTTGCCGCTGCCGGGCGGGCCCCAGAGGACGATGGAGGGAAGGCGGTCGGCGTCTATGCTGGCGCGCAGGGCACGACCCTTGCCGATGAGGTGGTCCTGGCCGACGTATTCGTCGAAGGTGACGGGCCTCATGCGGGCGGCGAGAGGGGCGTCGCGGGCGAGTTGGGCTTCGGTGGAGGCGTCGAACAAATCTTTTCGCTGATCGGCCATTACCCCGACCACCTCGCATTCAATGCGCCAAAGTTACTAGAGTGACCCCCCATCCACCCTCTTCCAACTCAGCGCCGCGGAAGGAGTCGACGTGGGGATGATTCTCGACCCACTCCAATACCGCACTGCGGACCTTGCCTTGCCCTTTGCCGTGCACGATGCGGACATGATGGAGTCCCGAGACGAAGGCGGTATCCAGGTACTTATCCAGCTTTAGCAGGGCCTCCTCGACCCTCATTTGTCGGAGGTGGACTTCCAGGGGAGGCGGGTCCAGCGTGCCGACCAGGAATGCCGACCCCCCACATGCCTGACATTCTTCCTGTCTCTGGCCCCAGCCTATGGGTTCGACGCGGGAGGCTTTGCAGGTGAGGCATCGGTAGGTCTCGGTGAGTTTCAGGGTGGGGGTCATGGGTTAGTCTGGGGTTCCGGAAAGTACACGGGATACGGCTTCTAGCAGGGCGGTATCCTGGTCGGGGAGGACGGTGCGGGGGTCCAAAAGGAGGGTGTCGTCTTCGATGCGGCCTATGACGGGCGTAGGGGCGGTGCGGAGGGCTTGGGCGAGGGAGTCGATGGAGCCGCCACCGGGGGGACGAAGCTGCAGGGCCCAGGAGGGAAGGGTGTCGCCGGGTAGGCTACCGCCGCCTATGGTCGATTGAGTTGTGACAACGGAGGAACCTCGACCAATCTGCCCTTGCCAGGCTTGAGCCCGACTCTTGATGTCATCCACAGACGCGGAAATCATGCGCCAGACCGGGACTTTGTCGAGGTGCTCTTCTTTCAAGTAATGCAGAAGGGTGGTAGTTAGAGCGGCCATGGTCATTTTGTCGATACGGGCGGCTCGGGCGAGGGGGTGTTTGGCAAGTTGGGAGACAAGGTCCTTTCGGCCTACGATGACGCCAGCCTGCGGCCCGCCGAAGAGCTTGTCACCGGAGAAAGCTACCAGATCGGCGCCTGCGGAAATGCTGTCCTGGGGTGTCGGCTCTTCGGAGAGGCCGAATTGCCGGGTGTCGACGAGGCAACCGCTGCCGACATCGTGGACAAGGGGAATACCGGATTCGCGGGCCAGGGGGGAGAGGTCACGGGTGTCAGGTGATTCGGTGAAACCGATGACCTTGAAGTTGCTGGTGTGGACCTTGAGGAGGAGGGCGGTGTTTTCGGTGATGGCGTTCTGGTAGTCGGAGAGGTAAGTGCGGTTGGTGGTGCCGACCTCGACGAGATGGGCGCCGCTGGCCTTCATGATGTCGGGTACGCGGACGCCGCCGCCGATCTCGACGGCCTCACCGCGGCTGACGATGACGTCCCGACCCAGGGCCAGGACGCTGAGGATGAGGTGTAGGGCAGCGGCGTTGTTGTTTACAGCGAGCGCGGACTCGGCGCCTGTGAGCCGGGTGACGAGGGACTTGAGGATGGCGTCTCGGCCCCCGCGCTGTCCCTTTTGGAGGTCGACTTCGAGGTCGGAATACCCGGCGGCTGCCTGCATTGCGGCCTGGGAGGCTTCCTGACTCAGGGGCGCTCTGCCAAGGTTGGTATGGATGATCACGCCCGTGGCGTTGATCACCTGTCGGGGGGAGGGCTGCCAGAGGGCACGGGCCCGATCTTCTATCTCCGCAACGAGGGCCTGGAGAGAGGGTGCGGGTCGACCGGAGGAAATGCCTTCACGGGCGGCTTGCAATGAGTCTCGGGCGAGGGTGACGAGGGCGCTGTGAGAATAGGTCGCGGCGAGGGCTCGGGACTCCTTGGCGGCGAGGATTTTGTCGACGCTCGGGAGGTCCCGGAATTTGTTGTTGCCCGTGGCTACCATAGTGACTCCGTGGGTCGATTTTAGCACGGTGGGTTTGAAGGCTTAGCTTCTACGATCAGTAACCGAAGGTTCTCGTGCCAACTCACGACGGATAGTTGCAATCCAGTCCGCGTCCAAACCCAAGGCTTTTACAACTGCATCGTCGATTTGATGTCGCACGGGGTCTTCGTGCATGTTAGGTAAGGGTTGCAGGGGCTCATTTTGCAGCCAGTCGAACCAACCGTCCATTAGGTTTAGTTCAGCTTCCCCCAAGGAGGTGAAGTCGGGGATAGGGAGGGAGCGGAGGGTGTCAAGGGAGAAGGATGGATATGAAGGGACCCGGTTATCCCGTCCGCCTAGCAGAGTCAAAAGGCCGACGGTGGAGTTGAGATACAAGCAGATGGCCTTTGCCAGAGCTGGATCACTTGCACGACACGGCGTCCAAATTGACCCCACAGCCTTTTCATCCAACATAACTGCTGCAACACGCGCGACGTTCAGCCGTAGACGATGGGGAAGCAAGAGATTGCTGCGCTGCTCCCAATATTTATCGGCGAGTTTGCGCTTAGGCGGTTTTGGTTCTATGTATGTGTCGGTCTTTGCGCGCATGGACTGAGTGATGTCCGTCTTGTGGTGCCATAGCGCCCTACGCGACGGATTTGTCGGCATTTCCGATGTGGTGTATGAGTCTCGTATACGCCTTCCCTCTGGGCCTACTTCCGCTAGGGCTTTCAAAGTCACGGTTGACACCGAGAAGGGGTTCTTCTCGGTGAGCGTCCTATATGCATCGACCAAGAATGGAGAGAGGAAGTTGACGGCGAACCAGTCGCCGCGCTCAATTCGGTCAGCGTCAGCGCGCTGAATTGTGAAGTCGTGAGATGCCTTAGCACCGCTCTCAGTGACCTGCTCTATTCTGGCAGCGGTATCCAGGGCATCGATAGGGGAAGCCGGGTTACGGGCGAGGTTAATGACGCGGGTGGGAGGTTTGGGTTTCTCCTTATCCCATCTACGACAAACAAGCAATACCTCGCCAATACTGGTGTTCTCCGAGAAGAAGATGCGTTGGGGGTCATGGGAACTTACGATGGCGTCTATGTGGAAGCTCCCAGCTAGATATTTACGGGTTTGAGATGCGGCAGGGTTGGTAGCCATAACAGTGGGCAATACAACGGCAACAATTCCCTTGTCTTCATGGAGCATTCTTTCCGAGAGAACCATAAAGGCATTTGCAGACCCTGAGAGGCGGGCTGCACCCTTGTAAGGTTGTCCCTTAAGCATGTCCTTCTCGCGTTGCTTGATGGCTTTCTCATGGGCAGAAGTGAACTGATCGTGGCGCAGACTGTCACGGGTGAAGGGTGGATTCATGATTACGAGATCCATGACAGGAGGGTTCGCTCCGTTGTCCAAGTCCTCGTCCACCTGCCGAGTAGCAGAAGGCCAACGAACTAGACGCATCTTGTCATCGAGAAGATCAAGCGACCCGAGATGAGGTTTACCATTAACTACGCCAAGCAACGTCCGGTAAATGTTCATGCGGGCGAACGAAGTGCTGGGTGACAGCATTCCTAGCGTGCTAGCAGCCATGTGGGTTGCGGTCAAATTTATATCGTACCCCCAGAGTACGTCTTCAACTAATACCAACCCCAGGGCCTCTTCATCTTCGTAACCCGCTCGTCCTGAAGCATTACGCAGGTCACGGATACGCTCGGCGGCAGCCATGAGTAAGGTGCCAGTGCCGCAGGCAGGGTCGCAGATGCGAAGGCCAGCTACGGCATTGGGGTCAGACCAATCGGAATCTCCCTCACGTAATGCTAAGGTAGCTAGTAGAACCGCAGCAGCAGTAGATGTGTAGAATGACCCATCATACCGGGCAGTATCCAGCACTCTATGGAATATGCGGCCAAGGAGATCGTGGCGAAGGCCTGACACTAGCTCCGCAACTCGTGTAACCACTTTGGCCAAAGAGCGGAGGCCTTGCGCTGTATCTAGGTCTATTGATAGAGCTTCCAGGGCAATACGCCCTGTCTCGAAAACCGGACGGTAGTCCACGGCAAGAATTGCCAACCATGCTTCTCGGAAGGCGTTAATGGGAGCAGGTTGGCCAGTGCATTCCGTAACAGTAGCGGGTGGCCAAAGACCATCGTATCCATCAGGAGCGTCCGCTGGGAGATACTCCTGAACCCTCTGATGAAACAGCATCGCTGTGGCTACTACGAGCATCCCGCGCTTGGCAGCCACAAAGTACCGGTCTTGCTCATCCCCTCCTTTCTTTCTGGTGGGAGGTAGATCGAGGGCCTGGGCGATGGAGCGTCTAACCGGAATCTTTAATCGCTGCACCATAGCGTCCAGGCTATCAGAGAGCAACTGAGCGGCGAAGTCCGAACCGCTAAGGGAGTTAGGCGCCTGCTGGACCGCTCGTGTGAGTTGATCTATTCCACCCTCTGCCCAGCCACGGACCGGTTCTCCCGGCTTCAAGCGCAGCGTCCATGTAAGGGTTGCACCGGGCAGATTGGATTGTGTGACATCTTCCGGATAGCAGACAGCAAAGACTACGGTGGTCAAACCCTGCCGGAGACGGGCGTCAGCGTCCTTAATGGCCTGAGCTTTGCGATGAAATCCAGTCTCGGCTTCCAAAACGACGCGGAGGCCATTGACGTCTGCGACCACATCCATCTTCTTTCGCGCAGTCCTTCGCTCGAAGTCGGCAGGGACTCCGCGTTCGGTAAGAAGTCGGGCTAATGCCTCGTTGGTAAATTCTTCGTCTTTTTTCACTAGCACGGCCTTGCTAAGCCCAAGTGCACAGTATAGCTTTCCTATCGGGGTGTTCACAATCCGCAATCGTCCTGCTTAATAAATGGGTTTGAAGGCTGGTACAATCGGCACTGGCTGGTTGATGTCGGAGGGATGGTGGCAAAAAGGAGTGGATGCAATGTCGGACTACAAGGTTATATCTGCGGACTCACACAGCAACGAACCGGCGGAGATATATGAGAGGCTGCCGGTCGAGTATCGGGCGAGGGCGCCGCATGAAGAGACCATAAACGGGAAGAGATTCCTGGTCTACGAGGGACAGACTCCCATGCCCGTGCAAGCCCCCAACCCCCTGAACGAAGACGACATGAACCGGTATTGGCGGGACGGGGAGGACCTCGGGAGGCAGCAGCACCGGGAGGGCGGCATGGACATCGAGCTGCGATTGGCCGACCTGGATAAGGACGGGGTCAGCGCCGAGGTTATCTATCCACAAGCGGTGTTCAAGATGTTCTCCTCGCCGGATGCGGGATACCAGAAGGCGCTGGCGGAGCTGTACAACGACTATCACCACGAGGTCTTCGGCGAGCACTACGACACCTTCGCCATGACCGCCGAGATCCCCATGCTGAATGTCGAGGACGCTATTGCGGAGTCGAGGCGGGTTGCGAATATGGGCTACAAGAGCCTGTCGCTGCCGTGCAACATGCCCACCAAGAACTACAACCATCCTGACTACGAGCCTTTCTGGGACACGGCAGAGGAGCTGGGCATCCCGCTGGCGTTTCACGTTTTCACGTCGGGGCCGGACCCGGCGGCTGAGGCAGCGAGAGACCAGTACGAGCGGGCCACGGGGGTGGGGGAGGACCATCTCGGGAGCATAACGGGAATGGCAGCGGCCATGGGCCCGACCATAATGCTGATAGCGTCGAACGTTTTGGGTCGGCACCCGAAGATGAACTTCGTGCTGGTGGAGTCGGGGGTGGGGTGGCTGGCATGGGTGCTCCAGTGCCTGGACGAGCTGCATGAAAAGCGGCACATGTGGGCGGTGCCTCGCCTGGAACTGCCACCCAGCGACTACTTCAAACGGCAAGGCTACGCCACCTTCGGGGATGACCTGGCGGGGCTTTTGACACGGGAGATTACGGGGTCGGACTGCCTGATGTGGGGCAGCGACTACCCCCACGACGAAGGGACGTTCCCCCACTCCCGGGAAGTGATAGAGCGGATATTCAAGGACATACCGGAAGAAGAGAAGATGAAGATAGTAGGCGGCAACGCGGCGAGGCTGTACGGGTTCTCGCTATCCTGACTGTTCACGGCAAAAGGCCACAATACGAGTGCATTGAGAGGTAATCGAGCATGCAGCCATCGAAACAGATTGAGGAATTCTTAAAGAAAGTGCAGGTGGGCGTGCTGTCGACCGTCGACTCTAAGGGGAGGCCGCACTCGATACCCATGTGGTGCCTGTACGAAGACGGCGAGTTCGTGATGAGCACGGGCATCGGGTCCCAGAAGCACAAGAACATCCAGAACAATGAGAACGTGATGCTGGTGTTCGACCAGCGGGAGACACCCTACTACGCGGTGATGGTGAGGGGGATAGCGAGGGTAGAGACGGCGCACAACACAGATCTCATCCAACACATTGCGCAGTCTTACCTGGGGCAGGAAGGCGCCGACAGATACCTGTCGGGGCGGGACTATGGCACGGAGTCGGCGACGATACGGGTGACACCGACCAAGTTCATCGAATACCACGGCCTGAGCGGCAGATAGAGCGCTCGATCAAGCTTTAGATAACCGGGAGGAGTCCAGATGGACCTTGCATTCCTCGGCGGAAACGTGATGACCATGGACCGTTCCGGGACGCGGGCCGAGGCCCTCGCGGTGAAGGATGGAAAGATTGCAGCGGTCGGGGCGACGGCGGAGGTCTCGGGCATGGTGTCGAATGAGACGGAGGTGATGCAGCTGGCGGGTCGGACACTGATACCGGGGTTCGTGGACCCTCACAACCACTTCTCGGCGACGGTTTTCGACCCGGTGGCGGTGGACTGCTGGACGCCCCCTCACGGAAGCATCACCGGGATACAGGATGCGATAGCCCGGGCAGCGGGGGCCGCTCTGCCGGGCCAGTGGATTTTCGGGTGGGGGTTCAACGGAGACTACGTGCGGGAGGGTCGGAATCTGACGAGTTGGGACCTGGACGATGCGGCGCCGGACAACCCGGTGTGCATCGTGGACGGTTCTCATCACAGCTGCTACGCGAACTCGATGGCCATGGAACTGGGCGGTATAGATGCTAACACGCCCGATCCTCGGGGCGGCGAAATTCTCAAGGACAGCCAGGGAAAACCGTCGGGCGAGTTGTGGGAACGGGCGATGGACCCTGTCCATTCGCTGTGCCTGAAGGACCACGTGGACCGGCACGGGGAGGGTGGGGCGGAATTTGTCTACCGGAACTCGATGAAGCATCTGTCGGTGGGGATTACGTCGGTGGGAGAGGCGCTGGTGACGCCTGATGCGGCGAGGTTGTACGAGATGGCCGACGAGCAGGGCAAGCTGCCCATCGCACTGCGGCAACAGCTGGGGGGGCTGACGTTCTTTCGGGCGCCGGGGGAGGCATCGAGAGGTGAGTTGGGAATAGAGGACACGTCGGACAGGCTGCGTGGCGGGACGCTGAAGATTTTCATGGACCCGGTGTTTCCGGACGCGGCCAACTTCAAGTGCCACGACAATGGTGAGATGGAGCGGGTGGGGACGATCTACTACTCGCAGGAGGAGGCGGACGAACTGGTGCTTTCGGCGCACAAGTTGGGAATGCAGGTAATTATCCATTGTCTCGGACCTTGGGCTATAGAGCAGGCGTTGAACTCGTTTGAGAGGGCGTTGCGGGAGAAACCGGTGTCGGACCCGCGCTTTCGGATAGAGCACTTCACATTGCCGACCCGGGATCAGATTGAAAGGGCCAAGTCCCTGAACGTGATAGCGTCGGTGCAGCCGCCGTTCATATACACGTGGGCCGACCATCAGGAAGCTCGTGCCAAGGAACTGGGCCGCACTTTCGGGATTGAGGCATACAGAAGCATGATAGATGCGGGGTTGACGGTGGCGGGAGGCTCAGACAATCCTTGTGCGCCGCTTGACCCGCTGATCGGGATACGGGCGGCGGTGAACAGGGTGGCTCGGAAGACCGGTGAAGCTGTTGCGCCCGAAGAAGCCGTAACGCCGATGGAAGCGCTGAGGATGTACACGATAAACGGGGCGGTTGCGCTGAGGAGGGAGTCGGAGGTGGGGTCTCTGGAAGTAGGGAAGAGGGCAGACCTGGTAATCCTAGGCCATGACCCTACGCAGGCGAACCCGGACTTCATTACGGACATAGCCGTGGAGCACACATACGTCGATGGCAAGTGTCTTTACAGCAGGTACTAGAACAGGGCAGGAGAGCATGGCTGAGAAAACGGACTACGACATCATTATCGTCGGGGGTGGGCACAATGGGCTGACCACCGCAGCTTACCTCGCCGAGGCAGGGATTGACGTGCTGGTGCTGGAGCGTCGGGAGGTGGTGGGAGGGGCGGCGGTGACGGAGGAGCTGATACCCGGGTTCCGGTTCTCCACGGCATCGATGTTCCTGGGGATGATGCAGCCGAAAGTCGTTGAGGAATTGAAGCTGAAGGACTACGGGTACGAGCCGTACAGCGTCGATCCGCCCTACACGTTCCTGTTCCCGGACAACTCTTATCTTTGCGCCTGGAATGATCCCGACCTGTTGAGGCAGGAGATCGACAAGTTCTCATCGAAGGACGCGGATGCGTTTTTCGAGCAGCAGCGATTCATGCAGCGGTACATGGAGTACATCAGGCCGTATTTCCTGAGGAAGCCTCCGACGGTGTCCGAGCTGGCGGCCCGGTTCAAGACTCCAGAGGAGGAAGAGGCCTACCGTATCATCATGTATGGGTCGGCGGGGCAGATTGCGCTGGACAACTTCGAGTCGGACGCGGTGCGGGTGATGGCTACGGGGCTGGCGGCTTCGGGGAACGACATATCGCTGTTCAGCAAGGGGAATATGTTCAAGGCGATGTGGGCGAACATGGCAGAGGCCACAGGGATGCAGGGGGTATGGGGATTCAGCCGGGGCGGCATGGGGGCGATCACGCAGGCGATAGCAGCGTCGGCGGAGGCGAGGGGGGCGACGATCAGGACGGGGGCGGAGATAGAGGAGATACTGGTGGAGGACGGGAAGGCCGTAGGTGTCGTGCTGACAACGGGAGAAGTGATCCGGGCGCGAGCAGTGGCCTCGAACGCGGACCCGAAGAGGACTTTCCTCAAACTGGTGCCGGGAGAGAATATCCAGCCCAGCATCAAGCGCGACGTGCAGAACCTGAAGATGAGGGGGAGTCTGGCCAAGGTGTTCATCGCGCTGGACCAGAGGCCGGGGTGGAAGTGCTTCGAAGGTGAGGAGGTCGGGACCCGGGACCAGGGTTTCCTGGGGCTGGTGCCTTCGATCGAATTCGTAGAGGAGTCCCGGGTGCAGGCGCTGAGGGGCGAGATGCCGGACAAGATCTGGACGTTCCTGCACGTGCAGTCCCTGACGGACGACTCGCTGGCTCCACCAGGGAAGCACGCCATGACGTGCTACTTCCAGCACGTGCCCTACGAGCTGGCGGAGGGAAGCTGGGACGACGAGGCCACCAAGCGGGACCTCGCCGACAGGTGCCTGAACCACCTGAGGGACTACATGACCAACCTGGACGACATCATGATCGACTACGTGGTGTTCGGGCCCCGGGACATAGAGGACCGGTTCTACCTGACCGAGGCGACGATGCACCACGGGGACATTACGCCGGACCAGATGTTTTCGCTGAGGCCATTCGCGGGGTACTCGGACTACCGGACGCCGGTGAAGAACCTGTACCTGTGCGGGTCGGGGGCGTTTCCGGGTGGGTCGGTGTCTGGGGCGCCGGGGCACAATGCGGCACAGGAGATCATCAAGGACTGGCGGGAGGGGTTGATAGGGTAGCGGGTCGGGCGATCCGCGGTGTGAGTGGGCAAGTCCGAGATTTACGTCCTGGGCGTACTCCCAGGCGCATCTTCGACATCTTCGACCTTGCGGGGCATCGGAATGGTTAGGGGGTCAGGGAGGGGGGCGGCCGCGGGCGATGCGGGGTGGGGGGTTGGGGTCGGGACAGTCGGGGGAGGGGCCGGGGGCGGGGTGGGTTGCGAGGTTGGGGGTGATTGTTTCGGAGGGATGGATTCCTGCACGCCTCGGCGCATCTTCGACATCTGCGACCTCCGCAGGAATGACGGTTAAATTGGGGGGATATTCATCATCGTCGGGGGTGTGGTTGTAGGGCGGAAGGTAGGGGGGCGGGTATTCGTCGTCATCGGGGTCATCATCGTCGTCGGAGTCGTCTTCGTCATCTTCGAATAGGTAGTCTTCGACGTAGGCCTTCTCCTCCTCGTCCAGGGCATCCATAATGGTGAAGTACTCTTCATCTTCGTGGGGCCAGGGGTCATCGGGGTCGATGAGGCCGTATTCACGCCGGGTTCGGAGGGGTATCAGGTCTCTCCAGGGCCACCATTTGTCGCCGGGTTTGGCCTTGCGGACAGGGAGGAGGTCGAAGATGCCGATCTCGCCATCGTCCACGGACTTTTGGACGACCTTCTTGATGAGGTTGTCGATTTGTTCCTGGTCGGTGAGCTGTTTGGGGGCCTTGGCCTGGGCGGAGTAGGCACGGATGATGAGTCGGAGGCATCGGTTGATCTGGGTGTAGTCGAGGGGGCGCGTGCTCAAGAGGCGGTTGGTCAGGGAGCGGAGGAGGGCGATTTCGCCTTCGATGTCCGGGCTGTCGGGTGACAGTCGGGGCAGGGAGGGGCGAACGTGGGACAGGGAGCGGCGACGGTTGGGGCGACGACCCCTGGGCCTTCTACCGCGCCCGACGGGGCGGGGAGTCTTCCGCGGCCTACGACCGCGGGCATCCGTGCCCTGGTAGGTAGCCTGGGTACGGGGATTCTTCCGCGGCGCAGTGCCGCAGGCATCCGCTGCAACACCGGGTACGGCGGAGCGGGGGTTCATCCGCGGCGCAATGCCGCAGGCATCCGCTTCTACGCCCGGTAAGGCGGAGCGGGGGTTCATCCGCGGCGCAATGCCGCAGGCATCCGCTTCTACGCCCGGTAAGGCGGAGCGGGGAGTCATCCGCGGCGCAGTGCCGCAGGCATCCGTACCCTGGCAGGCAGCCTGGGAACGGGAGGTCTTCCGCGGTCTGCGGCCGCGGGCATCCGCGAGGGGGTCGGGCATGGGGAGACCAACCGCCTCTTGAGCAGGCGCCCCGGGTGGGGGGCGTCGGGGGCCCGATTTATCGGGCCCGGTGTTTGACAGTGTTTTGTTGTGATGTTTGGGTGTATACATCAGGTCTAAACATTAGTGTAGAATATAAATCAGAGAAGTCAATAGGCAAAAGACGCAATTTGGGGGGAATTTTTTGGGGGTGGGGATGAGGAGTGTGGATGCCGCCCCACCCCGCCGGGGATGGATTCCCGACTACTCGGGAATGACGGCATTAGGTGGGTGGGGATGATGGGGGTGAGTGGCGTACAGGGTACCCACAAGGGGCACCCCTACGGGGGAAGGGACGCCCCATCGCGCCCCGCGGGATGGATTCACGTCAATGGCGCATCTTCGACCCGATCGGGGTCGGGAATGACGGCAAAGGGTGGGTGGGGATGATGGGGGTGAGTGGCGTACAGGGTACCCACAAGGGGCACCCCTACGGGGGAAGGGACGCCCCACCGCACCCCGCGGTATGGATTCCCGTGTCGGGGCACGGGAATGACGGCAAGGGGTGGGTGGGCGCTGGAGATTCCTCGCGGGGCATCGGAATGGGAGGGGGATGACGCTAGGCGGCGACCCCTTTAGTTGGGCCGTTGGGTTCAGGCGGCGGGATGTCGACCATGCTTCCGGGTGATCGGGGCTAGGCGGCGGGCCTGAAGTTCTGCGTTGCGGTCTGCCTGCCGTGAGCTTTGAGGGTGCGGCGGGCGGTCAAGGCAGCGACCTCGGCCTCGTTAAGGTCACGGCTGCACTGGAAGCAGGTAATGTAGGAACCGAATAGATCGGTGTCTGAGAACAGATCGCCGCCGCACCAGGGGCAACCCTTTAGCCAGAACATAATTCCAACTCCTACTGAACCGGCCTATCGGACACGCTTTCCCGGGCCTGGTCGGGACCCGGGAGGACAAAATTCCTACGTCTTCTATAACGAAGGGAAGGGCGTTTGGTTCCGTCCGCGCGGGGCGATTTTGGCAATGTCGGTCACAGGGGTGACGGAGGGCTCAGGTTGACTAGGGTCTCGGAGTTGGATTAGTATCGAGGCACTGATTACTTGGGGCGCATTCGTCTAGCGGCCTAGGACACCGCCCTCTCAAGGCGGAGATCACGGGTTCGAATCCCGTATGCGCTACCAGCCCTCACCTGTTGTCCCGTGAACCTCTAGCCCTTTGCCTCATACTCTTGTGCCTTTCTCATGGCGCGATACGGGGCATTTGCGTGACTTATCGGTCCAATAGGCGCTGGAAGAACGTGAGGCGACGTTTGAGCGTGGACCACCCCCCGCTCGTACTTCGAGAGCCTCAGCACGAGCGGCCCAGCACCGGGGGATGGATTCCGGCTCTCGGCGGCCGGAATGACGGGAACGAGGGTCGGGGGGGGTCAGTAGGAGACCCTGGTGTTGGTTGATACGGTTCCGCTGGCACGAACCTTGCCGGCAACGTAGGAGAGGTCGCTGATGTACTCTTCGACGACGGGCTTCTGGATGAGGGAAAGCATCATGTGGATGGCGTTGGGTTCCTGGATCCGGCTGACGTACCAGCCAGCTTCGGCCATGCCGTCGGCGACGGCGAAGATGTCGAAGGCGTCGGAGCCGTAGGTGAAAATGGTGAGCTGGGGGTCTCCGTAGGTCTCCAAGCCGTCGATGCGGTTGACGCCGTCCATGAGGGTCTCCCTGATGTGGAGAACATCCTGGGCAATACGCATGTAGCCCTCTTCGCCCAGGTAGTTCATGACGGCCCATGCGGAGGCCACGGCGCCACCGGGCCGGCTGCCGACGAAGGTCCGGGTTGCGTAGTAGCCCTTCGACCACTGGTCGAACTCGAAACCCTGGTATTTGAGGTATTCGGCGTCGCTGTAGAGGACGGTGGAAGCGCCCTTGGCGGCATAGCCGTTCTTGTGGACATCGGCGGAGATGGAGCGGACGCCGGGGACGGAGAAGTCGAAGTCGGGGATGGGGTAGCCGAGCTTCCTGACAAAGGGGGCGATGAAGCCGCCGATGCAGCAATCGACGTGAAGCCAGAGGTCCCGGGACTGGGCGAGTTTTCCGAGGTCGGTAATGGGGTCGACAATGCCGTGGGGGTACTCGGGGGCGGAGCCGACCATCATGATGGTGTTGTCGGTGATAGCGTCGGCCATGGCGTCGACGTCGGCGCGGAAGTCGGGGCGGGGGGCCAGCCTTACCACCTTCATGTCCATAAGCTCGGCGGCGCGGTCGAAGGCGGGGTGGGCGGTGCGGGACATGAGGATTTCCGGCGTGCCGTTGACGGGCTTGTTGGCCCGGGCCCAGTCTCGGGCGGTCTTGATGGCGAGGAATATGCTCTCGGTGCCGCCGGTGGTCATGCTTCCGGCGGCCCGGTCGCCGCCGTTGAGAAGGGCGAGGCTAAGGTCGATAACCTCTTCTTCCATCCTGGCGAGGCTGGGAAAGACTTTCGGGTAGACGGCGTTTTCGTTGAAGTACATGGCATAGGCGTCGTGGGCGACCTGGATAACGTCGTCGCCGGCATAGTAGAGGAGGCCGGATATCTTGCCGGTGCGCCAGTCTACGTCTCCCCGACGGCCTTCGGTGAGGCGGTCCTTGAGTTCGTCCCAGCCGGCGCCCGTCTTTGGAAATGACCTGCCCATGATGCTTCTCCCGAGTTGTTGAATGGGGGACCCGGTCTGCCCGTTGCGGGGACAAGGTAATGTCCAAGAGGGGGCGGCGTCAACAGGTTGGGCCGGTTGGGTGGGGGGTGGGTGTTTGATTGAACGTTGATTGAACTCGTAGGTGTTTTGATTGAATGACGGCTGAATGGGAAAATCCCGGGAGTCCTGCACCGCCCCCCGCCGGGGATGGATTCACGCCTTGGCGCACGCCCAGGCGCATCTTCGACATCTTCGACCCGATCGGGGTCGGGAATGATCCGCCATAGGCGGACAGGCTCCCCTCGGAGGTGGGTTATGGGGGGGTGGGGCGAACGACGCGGGTCCGAGCTCGGGGGGAGATAAGCGCGTGCTATAATCCGCCGACCCTCATACCCAAAATCACTCCTTCGAAGAGAGCATGAAGGCTACCTACATAGAACAGCAGGGTCCGCCGGAAGTCCTGACGTTTGGAGACCTGCCCGACCCCACCCTCGGCCCCGGCGAGGCCGTCATCCGGGTCCGGGCGACGGCATTGAATCACCTGGACACCTTTGCGCGAGCCGGTAGGAACGGCATCATCATCGACAAGTTTCCCCACGTGCTGGGGTGCGACCTGGCGGGTGAGGTGGCAGAGATGGGGGCGGGGGTGGAGGGGTTGAATGTCGGGGACCGGGTGATGGTCGACTACTCGCTGCCGTGCGGGGAGTGCGTCGCCTGCGAGGCGGGCCAGGACCAGCGCTGCGAAGTCGGGGGCAGCATTGGGATTACCACCAATGGAGGCTATGCCCAGTACGTCAGCGTACCGGCCCGCAACGTGGAGGCAATCCCCGACGAAATGGACTTTGAAGAGGCGGCGGCCATACCGCTCGTATACAAGACGGCGTGGCACTGCCTGATAACCCGGTGCGGAATGCTGCCGGGAGAGGACGTGCTCATCATGGCGGCGGGGAGCGGGGTGGGAAGCGCGGCGATTAAGCTGGCGAAGCTGGTCGGGGCGCGGGTGATTACCACAGCGAGCACTGAGGAGAAGCTGGCCAAGGCCCGGGCCCTGGGCGCAGACGATACTATTAACTACGTCGAAAACCCCACATTCAGTGGTACGGTGATGGAACTGACGGGAGGCAAGGGTGTGGACCTGGTCTTCGACAGCATCGGCGGATCGGTTTGGGACGAGAACTTCAAATCGCTGAAGTCCGGGGGTCGGCTGGTCAACTGTGGGGTGACGGGCGGGCACCGGGCGTCGCTGCGGATAGGTCGGATGTTTACCTCGCAGGTGACGCTGATGGGTGCCTCAACCGGGAGCCGGGCAGACTTCACCAAGGTCGCTAACCTGGTGCGGCGGGGAGAGATCCGAGGAATCGTGAGCCGGACTTTCCCGCTGGAGGCGGCGGCGGACGCGCACCGGGCGATGGAGGGTCGGGACGTGTTCGGGAAGCTGGTGCTGACCGTTCCCTAGGGGTTGTACCGCTCCCCCGACTCCGCCCGGTAGTCCTTCCACTCCTCCGTAGCCGACATGGGGCTGGCGTAGTCGGCGGTCCAGACCTTGCGCTCCTGTACGGGTTTGCCCAACGCCCGGGCCATCTCCCTGATGTGCACGGCAACTGAGCCGCAGCACCCCCCGATGTAGTTGATACCCATGTCCCTGGCCTGAAGGGCATAATCAGCCATCTTGAACCGGTCGACCTGGTAGGGTTCCATGCCGTCGGGGAAGCCGGGGAGGCCGCCGCAGAATGGGACGTCGTCGGTCGTGGCGTAGGCGACGGCCTGGATAGCGACGTAGCCGTCGACGGCGTCACGCATTTCCTTGACGAGAGGGAGCATCTGGTCGGGCCCCCGGCCACAGTTAATGCCAACGATGTCGGCGCCGTTCTCGCTGAGGGCCCTGGCGCACTCGGCGGGGTCCTTGCCCTCGCGGCTGTACTTGTCCTTGAAATAGGCCATGGTCATCATCACGGGAAGGCCGGTGGCCTTGGCGACATCCAGCGCGATCAGCGCTTCTTCGAGGTCGAAGAACAGCTCGCCGATGATGAAGTCGACGCCCTCATCTACCTGCACCCGGAGCTGCTCCTCGAACTGGCGTCGGGCGATTTCCCGGGAGTCGGCATCACCCTGCTTATAGGACCAGGTTGTGCTGAGGTTGCCGGTCACCAAGACATCGTCCCCTGCCACTTCATTAGCTATCCTGACGGCCTGCCTGTTGAGGTCAAGGACTTTCTCACCATATCCGACATTGGCCAGCTTGTCCCGGCTGGCATAGAAGGCGAAGGCCTGTATTACTTCGCTGCCGGCACGGATGAACTCCTTGTGCAACTCCTGCACGGCAGTCGGGTGCTCCAGGACAACCTCGGGTGTGAAGGGGCCGGCAATTGCGTAGCCCCGCTTTTCCATTTCCAGGATGTATCCGCCGTCTCCGAGGACTACCCCTTCGGCAAGTCGTTCCAAGATTCCTTTTTTCATTGTGTTTCCCTTGTTGCTAACAGGGCTTGCTAGGTGCCGAGATTTCGATTGTAGCCCCAGGGGTTATGGTCGTCGTCTTCGTGGGCGAAGTCCCAGCGCATGATTCGGGTGGGCTTGAACTTCATGATGAGGCGGTTGTCGCGGGAATTGGAATAGTTGGCGTATTTGTCGCCCTCCACGGGGCCGTCATACCTTAGGGCGAGGCGACGGAATAGCTCGGGGCCGCCTTCAGCGGTGACCTCGGCGATGCCTTCCAACACTACCTCTTTGTAGGGGTGCTCGTTGGCGGTGACAGCCAAGGAGACGCGGGGGTCTCGCAGAACGTTCTTGTACTTGACGCGGGTGTCGGTGACGGTCAGAAGCACCTCGCCGTTGCTCCACTCGTACCAGACAACGGTCAGATGCGGGGAGCCGTCCTTGCGCAGGGTGGCTAGTATGCCGAGGTTCGGTTTCTTCAGGAATTCTTCCAGTCGAGCGCTCAGTTGCATTGGTCCGCCTCTCTTTGTCACAGCAAATTGTGGGAGAGAGTGTAGGGTGCGGGGGGAGGGGCGTCAACGGGAGGCGGGCGATCTAGATGTTGTGAGTTAGGAAAGGTTGCAAGTCAAGTATGGAGACCTTTGGAGGGTTGCTCAAGCTGCCGCCTGCTCTGTGACCCGAGAAAACCACTGGAGACATAAGTTGCACGCCACACACATCGGAACGTATCACATAGAATCAACGATATCGCGCCTGTATCTGGCCACATCATCCCACACATCTAGTTCCCTAGGCCGGTCGAGTTTATGCCGGAGCAGGGTCTACCTCCTCGCACAGTGACCAATCGAAATGGCTTCTCCTCGGATGTTTCATCTCGTTTCAGTGCGTCAGCCAGTGTCTCGGCTATGAAGGCACTAACGCTAATGCCCTTAGCCTTCGCCGCACTACGCACACGCTTTGCGAGGTGGTCGTCTAGTGAGATCGTCATTCTCATACTCTGTCAGCATACCATCTGAACACCGGTGCACACAGCCTGTCAGACATCCGGTGGAATTTTCCGAAATGCTATACGGGCCTCATCGTTCCCCTGTGTTACCATTCCCACCGATACCCCAGTCCCATTAAAGGAACTGCACATGCCCAGGATGACAGGAATAGACGCCCTGATGCAGGTGCTCGACGCGCATGATGTTGAGTACGTTTTCGGGAACCCCGGCTCCACGGAGGTCGTCTTCATGGACGCCCTCTACGAGCACCCGCGTATCAAGTATATGCTGGCCCTCCACGAGACCGTGGCAATGGGTATGGCCGGAGGGTATTCATGGGCGTCGGGGAAGACGGGACTTGTCAACGTGCACACCGCGCCGGGCGTAGCCAACGCCATAAGTGCGCTCTACAACGCAAACGTCGCCGACTTCAACATGGTGGTGACTGCCGGCCAGCAGGACACTCGACTCATCCAACGAGAGCCGGGCCTATCCGGCGACCTGGTCGGGATGACGAAGCCCTTCACCAAGTGGAGCGCCGAGGTGCAGCACCCTCAAGACATCCCGCTGATGTTTCACCGGGCTTTCAAGATGTCCGGCCAGCAGCCCCAGGGCCCGACCTTTCTGTCCCTGCCCCAGGACGTGCTGGGCAGGGAGGCAGACATTGAGGTCGGGAGGCCTACTTGGGTTGCGTCGGGTCTGAGGCCCGACCCCGAGGCCATAGACCGGGCGGCTACCCTGCTAGCCGGGGCCAAAAGCCCGGTGCTCTTTCTCGGGTTCCGGGTGTCGAGGTGTGGGGCGCTGGGGGAGGCGGTTGAACTGGCCGAGCTTGTCGGGGCACGGGTGACAGAGAACCGGATCCGGGCTGAGAATGCGTTCCCCTCCGATCACCCCCTCTTCGAGGGCGGCATGTGGACAGACGTTCCCAAGGCCCACGAGGTGCTCAAGGATGCCGACGTGGTCATGTCCATCGGGGCCAATTTTGTCTCGCAGCTCTTCTACACTCCGGACGAGATAATCAACCCGTCATCAAAGGTCATACATCTAGACACCGACCCCTGGGAGATTGGCAAGAACCAGCCGACGGACATCGGAATCCTGGCGGATATCAAGGCCGCACTAGTGGAGTTGAACAGTGCAGTGGCCGAGAAAATGACTGGTGACGACAAGGCTGCAGCTCGGGAGCGGGCAGCAAGCATTTCCGACGCTAACCAGAGAAGGCGAGAGGTGATCTGGGAGCGGGCCCATAGCCGCAGGGACAGCGACCCGATGTCGGACTCCCGGCTGATGATGGAGCTTAAAGAGGCGATTCCCCGCGACACGGTAATAGTCGACGGCGGCATTACCGCTTCCATGGCGTTGAGAGACCTGATTGATTTCGGAGATGCGGAGTCTTACCTCGCCGTGCGTGACAACGACGGGAGTCTCGGGGATGCGCTGCCTATGGCTATGGGGGTCAAGCTTGCCTGGCCCGACAGGCCGGTTGTCGGGGTGGTGGGGGACGGCAACGCCATGTATTCCATACAGGGCCTTTGGACGGCGGCACACCACCGGATTCCCGTGGTCTGGGTCATCTGCAACAACGCCACATACCGGATACTCAAGCTGAACACCATGCGCGTCCTGGGTCCCGAGGCCCGGGCCAAGCTCCACTCGGTTGACTTGGGAGGTCCGGCACTGGACTTTGCCAGGATTGCTGAAAGCTTGGGGGTCGACGGCGTGCAGGTCAACAAGGGAGACGAGGTACGGCCCGCCATTGAGAGGGCACTGGCCTCAGGGAAGCCGGCTCTGGTGGACGTGGTTATAGACGGTTCGTTTTAGGTAGATACTACTAAATAACCATACGCGACCAATGCCCAAATCTACTTTATGTTACGCATAATCTAGCGAAACCATGCAACAATCCTGCCCACAATGCGGACGCCCTACCGACAAAGAGCATATCTACTGCATCCAGTGCGGATCGAGGTTGCAAACAGTATGCCCAAACTGCGCCACTCCAAACTCTCCTGAGAGCTCGTTTTGCCAACGCTGCGGGACTGCCATAGCAGCAGACAGCCACCCGTCGGGGTCAGCGGACGAGGTGGGCAGTGCCACTTCACCCCCATCTGAGCCATCGTGGCATCGTTACGAACCTCCGCCACCACCCCGCCATGAAGAATCGAGTTCTTATGGATACCAAGACCCGACCGCACCATTAGTCTGCCCACGTTGCAATAACGTCAACGAATCAGAGAGCGCATTTTGCTTCTCCTGCGGCCTACCAATGGATGAGACTTGGGGCGCCAGTGCCAGAACAGAGAGCTACGGCAGGCCCGCCGGTTTTTGGATAAGGCTCGTGGCATATATCATTGATTGGATAATCCTTTTTCTAGCAGACGTAGTCATCTTTCTCATAGTTGTAGCAATGGTCGACCCCGGCTTCTACGACGTGAACAACCCGGTGAGTGATCCTTCTGACAGAGCCACGACCCTATACTATCTGCTTTCTCTCTTCACAAGCATTTCTTACTTCACCATTACCATATCCCTGTGGGCGGGTACTCTCGGTCATCGTATTACTAGTATTCGTGTACTACGGCCAGATGGCTCAAAGCTCGGCCCGGGCAGAGCATTCATTAGAATTTTGGCCGCGGGATTGTCGCTTCTTTTGTTAGGAATCGGTTTTCTGATGATCGCCTTCCGGGACGATAAGAGGGGACTTCACGACCTGATCTGCGACACCGTGGTAGTTTTCAAGCGGTAGACTGCCGGACATGGGACTAGCTACATTCCTGATGTTCGTAACCGTGGCTTTCACTCCGGGCATCTTTTGGTTATGGTTCTTCGCCAAGCGCAACGTTTACCGCCCTGAGCCCAAGCGCCTCCTAGCCAAGACTTTCTTCCTTGGCATGCTCTCCACCATCCCCGCGGGCATTGTTGAACTCTTAGTGTTGAACGATCGCCTGCTTGACAGCGACCCAACCACTATGCTCGACGTAGCAATTGTCATGTTCGCGGTGGTCGGACCGGTGGAGGAATTCAGCAAGTTTTTGGCGGTACGCTTCTTCGTATACAGGTCCCTCTACTTTGAAGAGCCGATGGATGGGTTGGTTTACTCCGCTGCCGCCAGCCTCGGCTTTGCGTCGCTTGAAAATCTGCTCTATGTATACAGCTTCGGGCCGGAAGTGATGATCGTACGGGCGCCACTGAGCACCTTGGGACATGTAATATTCGGAGCTTTCTGGGGCTATGCGCTGGGCAATCGAGCGCAAAAAGGACAACACCACTTCCTGCGGGTCGTCGCTGGTCTGACGGCTGCGGCCGCTATCCACGGTCTTTTCAACGTAGCAGTATTCGCTCAACCTCTGTTCAGCCTTGTATTCATTGGCATAGGGCTTGTATGGACACTGGGCCGGTTTGCATGGGCCAAGCGCATATCCCCCTTCCGATATCGGCGCAACTATCCGAAAATGGAATGCCCTAACTGCCACCATTTCATCACCATTATCAGCAGATATTGCAGCTATTGCGGAGCGGTACCTGTGTCAACTACTCTCCCCATCCATTGCAGTAACTGTGGGGATGTCAACCGCAGCGACGCGAGGTTCTGTACGGCATGCGGAGATCGCTTCGAGTTTTCACGACGATAATCGTCTATCGATCGGATTCTATTGATGGAGGAAGCTTTAATGCCCAATCTGGAACGGTTCAAGAACGATATGCAGGTGCTGGCGAAGATTGGTCGGGTGCCGGAGGGCGGGGTGTCGAGATTTGCCCTTTCACCCGCAGACATTGAGGGGCGGAAGCTGACGATGGGGATAATGGAGAGCATTGGGCTGGAGGTGCGGGTGGATGCTATTGGCAACATCCGGGCGCGGCGGGAGGGTCGGGACCCGGACGCACCCATCGTGATGATGGGATCTCACATCGACAGCGTTCCCAATGGAGGCGATTACGACGGGCCGACGGGGGTGATGGGCCCACTGGAGATAGTCCGCACTCTTAACGACGAGGGTATCGAGACGCTGCATCCCATCGAGGTAGTAGTGTTTACTGATGAGGAGGGCGCTCGGTTTCGGAAGGGGACCCTCGGAAGTGCTGTGATGGCGGGTCGGATTGAGTGGGACGAGATCAAGGACATCAAGGACGATAACGGCGTGACGCTGACCGAAGCATTGAAGGGAATCGAGACTTCAGGGAGCACTGGGGATATCCAACTTCGCGAAGGCGAAGTAAAGAACTTCATAGAGCTTCACGTGGAGCAGAGCGGGAGGCTGGAGGAGAACTCGAAGCCGATTGGCATTGTTCAGGCTATTACGGGATCTAGCCACAAGCGGGTCAAGGTGTACGGGGTTGCCGACCATGCTGGCGCGACGCCCATGGACCGCCGCACAGACGCGCTGGTCCCCGTAGCCCGGATGGTGCAGGAGATTGAGCGGGTTGGGCGGGGGGACCCTGACGGGTCGCTGGTGTGTACGGTCGGGATCCTACAGGTCAAGCCCGGGGCCATGAACATCGTACCAAACGAGGTCACCTTTACTACCGATGTCCGGGACACATCACCTGCCACACTGGACGCGGCAATCCAGGAGATCGACGACATGATCACCGCCGTGGCACTAGAGCGGGGGGTGGAGTTCGACATCGAGAACCTGGAGTACATCCCGGCTGTGAACATGTCGGGGGAGGTGAAGTCGGCCATTGCGTCGGCCTGTGACAAGCTGGGGCTTGACAGGATGGATGCCTACAGCCGGGCCGTTCACGATACCTCCCACATAGCGCAAGTAACCAATGCGGGGATGATCTTTGTCCCGAGCGTCGGGGGGAAGAGCCATTCGCCGGACGAGCTGACCTACTGGGAGGACATACTGCCCGGTCTCGACGTTCTCTACGAGGTGACGCTGGCCCTGGCCAAGGCTGACTGAGGCACACCGCGGAACGCTCTTGCGCAGACATTTTGGTTTGACGAGATTTTGCTCGTGGTGGTAAAATCGTTTGTTGCAAGGCCCCTGTAGGAGTGTAGCTCAGCTGGAAGAGCAGCGGTCTCCAAAACCGCAGGTCGGGGGTTCGAGTCCTCCCACTCCTGCCATTCGAAAAGCCTGGGCTGGAAGTGATATCATGGTCAGAGCCTGGGCAAAGGGATGGGGGCTCTGGGGTGAGTCAGGGAGGAGAAACAATTTGCTTGCCGAGGTGGTGGAATCGGTAGACACGCTGTCTTGAGGGGGCAGTGAGCGAAAGCTCGTAGGAGTTCAAATCTCCTCCTCGGCACCAAACCTTAACAGGACAACATATAAGCGGAAGTGGCTCAGTGGTAGAGCATCTCCTTGCCAAGGAGAGGGTCGCGGGTTCGAATCCCGTCTTCCGCTCCAGGGCGACGTAGCCAAGTGGTTAAGGCGGGGGTCTGCAAAACCTCTATCGGCGGTTCGAATCCGCCCGTCGCCTCCAATAGATACTCAAAGCGCGGGCCCGGTAAGTCGGGCCTGCGCCTTTTATAATGGGGCGGTCTCGGGCCGAGGTGGCGGAATTGGCAGACGCGACGGACTTAAAATCCGTTGGGAGTAATCCCATAAGGGTTCGAGCCCCTTCCTCGGCACCAGGGTTTTCTTGTGCCCGGGGCTAGAAAGGTGGCTCTAAGGGGAGTCTGGCTGAACAGACAGACTGTAGTCAGCGCTAATGACACGAAACTCTAGTCGGTCTTCATTGGAGTTATACAGCATTTCCCATCGGTTCAGAATGTCGCGTCCCAGGAGCGACGGTACACCTGCGTGGTCAGGGTGTTCGTCAGGATCGAAAACTGCAAGCTTTATCTCATAAACACGGATGCCAATTGCGGGTTCCTCGAAAGCAATGAAGGCTGGCGCAATATGATTATGTGCTCTTCCACCTACACCTACAGAAGTGCGTGCGTCCCGAGCAAGGACGTTGCAGTCAATTCCTATCCTCTTAACGTCGTCAGGCATCAACACGGTGCTATGGGCACCGGTATCTACCAAGAACTCAACCTCGCCTACAATGTACGCATCCAGAGATGCGCCTGGCACTGCTAAGCGGCCGGTCAGGCGGGGTTGCTTAAGGAGGTCGAACTTACCGACCAACATGTCTTAAAGCAACATGACCGGTGGATCGGTTCGCATGAACTGGATAATGACACTTCCCCTAGGCAAGCTCTTTATATCTAGCTCTCGTAAAACCTCTGCCAGGTTTTCGCCATGTGCGTGGACCTCACCGCGATAGAAGGCGATGTATTGGTCAGCGTATCTTTCCAAGAATTGAGAGCGGCGCTCCTCCAGCCTAACTGAATCTTCACCGAACTCTCGAATCTCCTTTGCTACCTTGCGAGGGTCTCCGATAATTGTCTGTACCTTAGCAGCATCCATCATTTCTTACTCTCCGATCCACCCCTACTCCGGCCTGAGGACGTTTATGGGGCTGCCGTTCAGGTAGGCGCGGATGGTGTCTGCGGCGATGTTGGTCATGTTGATGATCGCGGCGGAGATTCATAGAGCATCTAGAAAATCCTCCAGCGGAATCTCCAGCTTCGTCAGCACACTTTTGAGAGTGCCTTTTGACAACCGTTTCCTATCAAGCACCAAGGGCGCCGTTAACCTGTGTCCCTCTTTTTGCTCTTTGGAATAGACCGCATGGCTACCCCTAGTCCTCTCAAGGCGACGTCCCAGACGTTCAAGAGCAGCAACCGCCTCACGGCTACTGCAAGTGGGGAGCCTGCTAAATTGCAAGGTATGTAATGCCTATGCTACAGCAATGGCGGGACACAGCACCCACGCCTTGATTGGCATCGTGCCGGTCAGGTGATATAAGCTGGCCGGCAAGTCAAGGTAGGGAACTCGGTCGTCGTCCATCCCCCACACCTTTATCCCCTTCTCATCGAATACCCGTGAGCGTTCACCCAGCTCCTCCAGCACTTCGATTTCCAACTGGACGGCTTCGTCTAGGTTCCGTCGCGCCTCTTCCGGCGTGTCGGCGCAAGTAGCGGTACCAAGTTCTAAACAAGTAGCCGTGTACTGGTTGTCTTCCTGCTCTACAATGCCAGTTAGAAGTACAAATCCGGCCATAGCCCACTCACTTTCTCCAGGCAAGGGTCATGGTAGCACGGGCTAAAGTGGAGCGGCAATTGTAGCCCTCTCTCCCTTAATCCGGCGTGAGCACGTTTATGGGGCTGCCGTTCAGGTAGGCCCGGATGGTGTCGGCGGCGATGTTGGTCATGTTGATGATCGCGGCGGGGGTGTCATAGGCGATGTGGGGGGTGAGGACCACGTTGTCGAAGTGGCGGAGGGGTTCGTCGGTGGCGGGTTCCTCGGCATAGACGTCGGTGGCGAAGCCGGTAAGCTGGCCAGACTCCAAAGCCTTGATCAAAGCGTCCTGCTGCACCACCTGGCCCCGAGACACGTTGACGAGGTGGGCGCTTTCCTTCATCAGGCCGAGTTCACGTTCGCCAATTATTCCCGTCGTGTCATCGTTGAGGACAGGTGCGAGCTGGACGTAGTCGGAGCAGGACATCAAATCGTCCAGCGAAACGAACTCGACGTTGTGGGCTTTGGCGCGCTCATCAGACGGGTTACGGGTGGTGCAGATCACCTTCATTCCGAGACCGTTTCCAATGGCGGCAAGCTCGGAGCCGAGGCCCCCGAGCCCTAGGATGCCCATGGTCGCACCCTTGATGCCGGACCCGCCAAAGCGTTCCCACTTGCTTTCGCGCATCGATTTGTCCGCATTGACCACTTTCCGTGCGAGAGCGAACATCAGGGCGATGGCGTGCTCGGCGACGGCTTCGTCGCCGTAGTGGGGGGTGTTACACAGGGTGATGCCCTTGCTCCAGGCGTATTTCATGTCGATCTGGGTCTGGGGCCCGATGCCGAGGTAGCAGATCATCTTCAGGTCGGGCATGGAGTCGAGCATTTCATGGGTGAGGTTGATCCAGCTCCAGCAGATGGCCTCGGCGCCCTGGCAGCGCGCGACAAAGTCCTCGGCGGATGGGAGGTCGTAGAAGTAGCTGGTCTCTGCAATGTCGGCCAGGGGGTCGGTGTCGAAGGGGATCATTCCGCCAAGGTCCGCGAACACTACTTTCTTCATAATGCACTTCTCCGTGTCGAATAGTCGGGGCCGGGGCTCATCTAAATCCGGTTCGCCATCCTTCATCAAGATAGGTGATAGGAGTCTCGGGCTGCAACCGTAAAGCGGCCATGCCCGAATGGCCTTATTCTAGTGCAGAGAACCGCTTACCGGGCGGCTTTAAGCGGCCCCCGGCGGAGGGAGTAGCCGCTTCTGGCCAAGAGGATCAGGGTGCCAAGCGCTATGACGCTGAGGAAGTTAATGGAGCGGTCAAGGAGAGTCACGGACAGGGCTTCTTCGGGGGAAAGAACGATGGCTAGAACACCGGTCATCCCCGCTTCGACAAGCCCGATACCGCCGGGGGTAATAGGGAATGTGGTAATTATCGAAGTGCCGAGAGCAACGAACACCACTATCGAAATGTCGACGTCAAGGCCGAGAGAGTAGACGACGAAGAGGAGTCGGGCGGTCTCGCAGCACCAGACGGCGATGCTGAGGATAGTGAGTCGGGGCCAGCGGTGGAAACTGTTGAGGGTGCCTTCCCGGAAGCCATCGTACCCGCCCTTGAGCTTGGCCGGGAGGAAGCGGGTGATGCCTTTACCCGTGAGCATCATAGCTATGGGAACACCGGCGAGGACAACGGTAGTGGCGAGGCCACCGAGCATGATGTAAGTGAGCACCGGATTCCAGTAAGAACTCAGCAAAAAGAGCGCGGCGAATCCGATCAGCCCCAAGGTGACCACGGTGTCCAGAATCCGTTCGGCGAAAAGAGAGCCAACTATCAAGGCGAGGCTGGCCTTGAGCCTGCTGGAAAGCTGGTAGCACCGGTAGACGAACCCCATCCTGAACACGGAGACAGAGTTCAGGAACCAGCCCAGGTACCCGATTTCGGACAGCGTCAGGATAGAGATTTTGTCGCGCGCATCGGGGGCCTCACATCCGGAGTCCTCCAGGAGCACGCGCCAGCGAATGGACCTTATGGGGAAGTTCAGATAGTAGATGGCAAAAGCGGCGGCGTACCAAGCGGGGTCGGTGCGCTGCAACTCCAGCCATGTGCTCTCCAGGTCAAGGTCGAATTGGACAGCCAGAAAGTAGAGAAGCGACCCGGCGATGGCGATGGCTACAACATTTCGGGCGCTGAGAAAGCGCCGGCATAGGGACGACGACGTAAGGGCGGTCCTGCCCTGTCGCTCCTCCGCAGACTCGGGCGCCGGGTCTTGCGGCTTGGGTTCTATGTCATCGCGTTCTTTCATATCAGAGGGGGCGTTTCAGGGGCAGGCCGGGCCTGCGGGGATATTTGTCGGGGGTGGAGGTTTTCTTTTCGAACAGGAGCAACCGGCGTCCCGGCCCCAAGCCTTCAACCTCGACCGGGGCATCTTGCAGGAATTCGCCCCCTAGCACCGAAAGAGCGTGTCGGTAGTCGCCCGGTTCCCGGGTGTAAGAGTCTACCTTCTGGGCCACCACCCGACCCTCGATCCTACAGAAGGGCAAGGCAAGTTCGAGCAGTGTCGACAGGGGGGCGACGGCCCTGGCTACCACGAAGTCGAAGGACTCACGCAGGTCCTGGCGGCGGGCGAGGGTCTCGGCGCGGCCGTTGAGCACTGTCACGTCCTCCAGACCCAGGTCTCGGGTCAACCGTTCAAGGAACCCGGTCTTTTTGCCTATGGAGTCCAGCAGGAAGAGGGACATGGCGTCTATCGCTATTTTGAGCGGCACCCCCGGAAACCCGGCGCCGCTTCCCAGGTCCAGCAGCCTCAATCCTGTCGGGGGTTGGGAAGGCAGCATGGATGCTACGGCAAGGGAGTCCACGAAATGCTTGAGCTGGATGTCCTCCGGTGCGGTTATGCCTGTGAGGTTCGCCTTGAGGTTCGACTCTCTCAGCTTTTCCATATAGAGGCGGAAACGCCGCAGCTGGTCTTCCGAGAGTTCCAGGCCCAAGGCTCGAGCCCCTTGTACGAGTTTGTCCATCCGGCCCCCGAACCCGCAATACAAAGTGCGCCATGCGGCGGGGATTTGCAAGCGGAGTATACCATTCCGGGGTACCGATTAGGCAAGCCGTTGTGCCGGTGCGGTGGAGCAGGGAGACTCCGGGGTTCTTATTCGGTCCGCCTGAGGCGGACCCGCCCAAGGCGGATGTTCCATCTTCGATTGTGGGGTTTCCGGTTTTCGGTTTGTCTGTTGGGTTTTGGGTTGGCGATGGAAGACGCTGGCCAGAGGCTGTGCCCCTGTTCCCATTCGGGCAGATTTACCACATGCGCCCGGGGGTGAGGCGCACCGGCCCAATGGCCGTAAAAATGAAATGCTATCAGCCGTGTTTAATCGGGTCACGGCCATACCTGCTCCTGTGGTGAGGAGGAGCCACAACTTTACTGCCGCCGGTCGCCACATCGGCGCCGGCCCACTTGGCGCGCCACCAACGCGCCGGGGGCAAAGCTTGGGCCCGCTTCTGCGGGGTTAGGCCTGACGGGAACAGCTTAGGCCAGAACGTCTATCCATCGCCTGGGGGGTAGGGAAGGGGCACGGGAGCCGGTGTTGAGGATGTTGCGCCTTTCGCTTGAGCCTCGGGCCTGCGCGAGGGCCGTTGGGGTGGGCTGGGGCGTTGAGTCCTCGGGGTCGGGTCTCGGGGTTTCCCTGGGTTTTTGGTTCCTCCTTGTGTTACTGCATTAGTGTTCGCGAACGCAGGGTATGATAACGCCTTTGCTCAGGTGTGTCAAGCAAATGTGCGTGTTTGGGGGGATAAGCGGAGGGTTGGCCAGCGTGGGCCTCCCCCCGCTCGCACTTCGAGAGCCTCAGCACGAGCGGCCCCGCACCGGGGAGGGCGCCCACGAGGGGCACCCCTACGGGGGAGGGGGCACCCCACTGCGCCCCGCGGGATGGATTCATGCTCCGCCAAAGGCGGACTTTCAGCACGGCGTACGCCCAGGCGCATCTTCGACACTTTCAGCCCGATCGGGGTCGGGAATGACGGGTTTAGGGGGGTGGGGTTGAAGGGGAGCGACAGATTTCTAGCGGGGCATCGGAATGGGAAGGAGGTGAGGGGGGGATTTGTGGGGGATGGGTTGTTATGATGGGCGGGGAGGAGCGGAATGGCGACAAGGCGGGACAAGCCTTATTTCTGGGTGACGTGGCTTACGAAGCTGCTGGTCGGAGACAACTCTTGCGAGTGGGCGGCGTGGTTCAAGGCCCACTTCACGAACTTCGTTCGGGCGCCGGACGACTTCGATAGTGCAACCTGGCAGATGAACCACACCGTGCTGCTCAACGAGGTGCGAGACCGGCTGCGGGACGAAGGGCACGCGGTATTCATCGAAAAGCAGAACAAGTTCACTCTGAGGGGAAGCAGTGCCACCCTGGGCGGCAAGCCAGACCTGATAGCTCTGTCGGGGGACAGGGGAGTCATATATGACGTAAAGACGGGACAGCCGACGGCGTCCGACCACGTGCAGGTGATGACATACATGTATGCCGTGCCCCGGGCGCTGGGCCAGTACGCGAACATGACCTTCGACGGGGTGGTGGCATACAGGGACTACGAGGTGTCGATCCCGGCGTCGGCTGTGGACGAGCAGTTCATCGACAGGCTGGCGACCCTCATCAGGAAGATCAGCCATGAAGGGCCGCCGGCGAAGACTCCGAGCGCCATGGAATGCGGCTTCTGCCTGATATCCAAGGCTGAGTGCCCCGAGCGGGTGGAGTCGGGGCCGGAGGAGGGGATGGAGACTACGGACTTTTGAAGTCGACGGCTGGCCGAGGGCATGCGAGGTAGTTCCGACTTCGAAATGCACATTTCCCTTGACACTCTACCTGTGTGCTGGTAGACTCGCCATTCGCGGCCACAGGTCGTAATTCGTTAATTCGATTAGGCGCAATTGACCCGGAAGCAGGGGCAAGGGCGTCGGAGTTGATAGGACTGAAATGCCTACAGTGAACCAACTGATCAGGAAGGGCAGGAGCAAGGTCAGCAAGAAGACCAAAGCCCCGGCCCTGCGCATGTCCTACAACACGTTGAAAAACAAGCAGGTGCGGAACTCCAACTCCCCCCAGAAGAGGGGGGTTTGCGTACGCGTTAGGACCGTTACTCCCAAGAAGCCGAACTCGGCGCTGCGAAAGGTGGCGAGGGTCAGGCTGACCAACGGGATGGAAGTCACGGCGTACATCCCCGGAGAGGGGCACAACCTCCAGGAGCACTCGGTGGTGCTCATCGAAGGGGGAAGGGTGAAGGACCTGCCGGGCGTAAGATATCACGTAATAAGGGGGTCGCTGGACGCATCCGGAGTAGCAAATCGGCAACAGGGCCGGAGCAAATACGGGACAAAGAGAAACCGTTAACCGGACGACTGGCAGTCGGGGCCCTCACCCTGGGTTGAGTCGTCGAGACCCGGAGTCTCGGGCGGCCAACCGCAACCGGATAGACACCCTAGCCCGCTAGGGGACAAGTTCCGAAAGATTTTTTGACAAAGTTATACCTATGCCCTGAGCGGGCAAATTAGAGAAGGACATGGCGAGAAGGAGACGAGCCGAAAAGAGAAGGGTCGACCCCGACCCCAAATACCAAAGCCTGATGCTGGCCCGTTTCATCAACAAGACGATGAAGAACGGCAAGAAGAGCACGGCCCAGCGCATCGTCTACGACGCCCTGAGCATCATCGAAAACACCGAGAAGAAAGGCGGCATGGACGTGTTCGAGCAGGCGATTCGGAACACGTCGCCGCTGCTGGAAGTGAAGCCCCGCAGGGTCGGAGGAGCTACGTATCAGGTGCCTCGTGAAGTGCGGTCGGACCGCAGCTTGACGATGGCGATGCGGTGGCTGCTTGCGGCGTCGCGGGCCAAGACGGGCCGACCCATGGCACAGAAGCTAGCCGAGGAACTGATGGACGCTGCCAAGGGCCAGGGGGCGGCGGCCAAGCGTCGGGAGGACCTGCACCGGATGGCCGAGGCCAACCGGGCCTTCGTCCACTACCGCTGGTAAAGAAAAGCAAAAATGTCGCAAACACAGACCATAAAACGCGGAGACCCCGAGTCCCGACCCGCTCCGTCACTGGAGAAGGTCAGGAACATCGGGTTCATTGCTCATATCGACGCCGGCAAGACGACGGTGACCGAAAGGGTGCTGTTCTACACCGGCCGCATCTACAAGATGGGCGAGGTGCACGAAGGCACCGCAGTGATGGACTGGATGGACCAGGAGCGGGAGCGGGGCATAACCATCACGGCTGCGGCCACAACCGCTTATTGGAAAGACTACCTGGTCAACATTATCGACACCCCCGGCCACGTGGACTTCACCGCCGAGGTGGAGCGAAGCCTCCGAGTTCTTGACGGAGGCGTTGTTGTTTTTGACGGAGTGGCGGGTGTCGAGCCCCAATCGGAGACGGTTTGGCGGCAGGCCAACAAGTACTCGGTGCCCCGGATCTGCTTCGTCAACAAGATGGACAGGGTCGGGGCTGATTTCTTCCGCACGATCGACATGATTGTCGACAGGCTGGAAGGAAATCCCGTACCTATCCAGCTGCCCATGGGAAGCGAAGACGCCTTCGAGGGCCTGATCGACCTGGTGCAAAACACGGCCTTCGTATATCCCCAGGACGGGGAACAGGGGCCCGTGCGGGTCAACATCCCGGACAAGTACCGGGAGATGGCCGACAAATATCGCGACTCACTTATAGAGAAGGTCTCGGAGACCGACGACGATCTCCTGGCCAAGTACATCGAGGGCCAGGAGATAACTGAAGAAGAGCTGAAGTCGGGCCTGCGACAGGCCACCATCGACAACAAGCTAGTCCCGGTGATGTGCGGGGCGGCCCTGAAGAACAAGGGCATACAGCTGATGCTGGACGCCGTGCTGGACTACCTGCCCTCACCCCTGGACGTGCCCCCAGTAGAAGTGACCTCCGCCAAGACCGGCGAGAAATCGCTGAGGGAGACCTCGAAGAGTGCGCCGTTTGCGGCCCTGGCTTTCAAGGTAGTGACCGACCCATATGTCGGGCGGCTAGTCTATTGTCGGGTGTATTCGGGCAAGGTGAAGAGCGGGGCTACCGTTTACAACTCCAGCCGGACCAATAGGGAGCGGATCGGGCGTCTGCTGAAGATGCACGCAAATCACCGGGAGGAAGTGTCGGAAGCCATAGCGGGCGACATCGTCGCCGCCATCGGCCTGAAGAACACCTATACCGGCAACACCGTATGTGAAGTCAACGCCCCTATCCTTCTGGAATCCATAACCTTCCCCGACCCTGTGATATCCGTCGCCGTCGAGCCGCGATCCAAGGTAGACCAGGACCGCCTGAATGACGCCCTGGTCAAAATGGCCGACGAAGACCCGACCCTACAGCTCAACCACGACGATGAGACCGGCCAGACGGTGATCCAGGGCATGGGTGAAATGCACCTGGAGGTTACGGTTGAGCGGATCCGGCGCGAACAGAACGTAGACGTCAGGATGGGCAAGCCGCAGGTGGCCTATCGGGAGACTATAACGTCTTCCGGCAGGGCTGTCGGGCGGCTTGTAAAGCAGACCGGAGGTCACGGACAGTTTGCCCACGTAGTGATCGACTTGGAGCCCCTGGAAGCAGGCCAGGGGTTCCAGTTCGTTAACCAGATACGCGGCGGGGACATCCCCAGCGAATACATTCCATCCGTGGAGAAGGGAATAAAGGAGGCGATGTCCACCGGAGTCCTAGCGGGCTACCCGGTTGTGGACATCAAGGCGACCCTGGTGGATGGAAGCTTCCATCCCGTAGACTCCTCGGACATGGCCTTCCAGATAGCCGGCGCAATGGCCCTCAGGGAAGGTGTGCGGAAGTGTCGCCCCGCCATCCTGGAGCCGGTTATGAAGCTGGAGATAAACACACCGGGCGAGTTCCTCGGGGACATCCTCGGGGACATTAACGGGCGGCGGGGAAACATCAGCGGCATTACCGGCCTCGGTGGGACTCAGACCGTACAGGCCCTGGTCCCGCTCTCGGAGTGCTTCGGGTATGCGACGCATATACGGTCTCTGAGCCAGGGTCGGGCCGTACATTCAATGGAGTTTGCTCACTACGACAAGGCGCCGGAGAAGATTGCGGAGCAGGTCGCTACTCGGGGGAAATACACCGGCCTGTAGGCGGTGGGAGGAAGACATGGCCAAGCAGAAGATGCGCATAAGGCTCAATGCCTACGACCACAAGATCCTGGACCAGTCCGCGGAGCAGATCGTAGATGCGGCGGAGAGGACGGGCGCGGGCGTCGTTGGGCCTATACCGCTGCCAACGAAGATCAAGAAGTTCTGCGTGACCCGGTCCTCCAACACCTTCAAGGACTCTCGGGAGCAGTTTGAAATCCGCACCCACAAACGCATCATCGAGGTGCTGGACCCGACCAATAAGACCATCGACGCCCTGACATTGCTCAACCTGCCCGGCGGCGTCGAAATCGAGATCAAGCTCTAGGCAGAATTTATCTTTACTGATGATAAACGGACTGTTAGGAAAAAAGCTGGGCATGACCCAGCGTTTTAGTGAAGACGGCACCCTGCATGCGGTGACGGTCATACAGGCCGGCCCATGCACCGTTGTTCAGGTGAAGACGCCCGAAAGGGACGGCTACCAGGCTGTCCAGATCGGCTTTGATAAAGCCAAGCGGCTTAGCAAGCCGAGCCGTGGCCACTTGAAGGGCCTCGGGGAGTTCAGACACTTGCGAGAAGTGAGCAGCCCCGACTTCTCGGCCATTGAAGAGGGCGCTCAGATTGACGTTGGAATTTTCGAAGCCGGAGAGAGGGTGGACGTTATCGGCAAGTCCAAGGGCAAGGGTTTCGCGGGAGTGGTGAAGCGGCACAACTTCGGTGGCGGGCCGAAAACCCACGGCCAGTCGGACCGGCACCGGGCCCCGGGCTCAGTGGGCGCCGGCACGACGCCCGGTCGGGTTACCAAGGGCTTCAGGATGGCCGGTCACATGGGCGACGAGCGGGTTACGTCCAAGAACTTGACGGTGCTGGAATCCGTACCCGAGCGCAATCTTATCCTTCTCAAAGGCACCGTTCCGGGGCCACAGAACGGCCTGGTCCTGATCCGGAAGCGACGAAGCTAAACGACACCAGACTTATATGAAAACGCAGCTCAAAAACAGGTCGGGAGAGGTGTTGAGAGACGTGGAGGTAAGCGACGGTCTCTTTGCCCTGCCCATATCCGCCAAACTCAAAGGACTTCTGCACCAGGCAGTGGTGCGCCAGCAGGCCAACAGCAGGAAGGGCCAAGCGTCAGTCAAGACCCGGTCAGAGGTCCGGGGAAGCACCCGAAAGCTGTTCCCTCAAAAAGGAACAGGCCGAGCCCGAGCAGGGAGTATCCGCTCGCCTCTGCGGCGGGGCGGTGGGGTGGCCTTCGGGCCTCAGCCCCGGAGCTACTCTCAGCGGATGCCCAAGAAGATGAGGCGTCTCGCCATACGGGGGGCACTTTCCGCCAAGGTGGCCGATGGGCGCATGGCAATCGTAGACGACCTGGGATTCGAACAACCCAAAACCAAGGAAATGATGCAAGTCCTGGATTCGTTGAAGGCCAATAAGTCAGTCCTGGTTGTCACTCCCGAGCCCCGGGAAGCCCTCATCAAATCGGCTGGAAATCTGGATCGGGTCAAGACCCTCCCCGCCCGATACCTGAACGTATACGACGTTCTGGCCCACGAGCACCTTGTCATCGAACTGGAAGCGGTCAGGACGGCCGAGGACCTGTGGGCTCCAGGGGGTCGGACCATAGAAGAAGAGCCTGCTCCCAAGAAGGCGCCCGCCAAGAGGAAGCCTCGGGCCAAGAAGTCGGCCCCGGCTGCCAAGGCTGAGACCGCTGCACCGGAAGCCGCCCCCGGACCAGAGACCAAGGAAGAGTAGACCGTGGAACTGCTGCAAGTCCTGAAAAGGCCCATAGTGACGGAGAAGAGCACCATCCTTCACGAAAGCGACAAGTACGCCTTTGAGGTGATGCCCAACTCCAACAAGGTGCAGATCAAAGCAGCAGTGGAAAAGGCCTTCGACGTAACCGTGACGGCAGTAAACACCATTACGGTGCCCGGCAAGACGAAGTTCCGGGGCAGGAGGCGGATACAGACCTCTCCCTGGAAAAAAGCGATTGTTACGCTGAAGCCGGGTGACAGGATAGAGCTATTTGAAGGGGTGTAGGACGGGGGAGTCCTGCTACCAAGGAAAAATCTTATGGCCCTGAAGGTATATAAACCGACCTCTCCCGGACGGAGGAACGCCACCGGCTCCTCCTTCGAAGAGATTACGCATAGCAAGCCCCACAAGGCCCTGCTGAAGCCTCTCAAGAAGAGCGCGGGCCGCAACGTGCGCGGCAAGATCACGGTGCGGCGTCGGGGCGGGGGCGCCAAGCGTCGGCTCCGGGTCATCGACTTCAAGAGGGACAAGACCGGCGTGCCAGGCAAGGTCGCCTCGGTCGAATACGACCCGAACCGCACGGCCCGCATCGCCCTCATTCACTATGCCGACGGCGACAAACGCTATATCCTCGCCCCCTGGAACCTCCAGGTCGGGATGGAGATAACCGCCGGGCCGGAGGCACCTATAAAGGTGGGCAATGCCCTTCCCCTCCGGGTCATCCCGACCGGTACAACAATACACAACATAGAACTTCGACCCGGCAAAGGTGGCCAGCTTGTCCGCGGAAGCGGGACGGCGGCCCAGCTCCTTGCCAAGGACGGCATCTACTCTCTGCTCAGGTTGCCATCCGGCGAGCTGAGAAGGGTGGAGAGTGAGTGTCGCGCCACCATCGGACAGGTGGGCAACCCTGACCAGAAGAACATAAAGCTGGGCAAGGCGGGACGGAACCGCTGGAAGGGCAAGAGGCCCTCGGTGCGGGGCTCGGCTATGACGCCTCGGGACCATCCGCACGGCGGCGGCGAAGGCCGCTCCCCCGTCGGGATGCCGGGGCCCAAGACTCCATGGGGCAAACCCGCCATGGGTTACCGCACCCGACGGAACAAGAAGTCCGACAAGATGATCGTGAGAAGGCGGAAGTAGAGATGTCCAGGTCGATCAAGAAGGGCCCGTTCGTGGATGCGAAGCTGATGAAGAAGGTGGAGGCGGCTATGGGCTCCAATAACAAGATAATTATCAAGACCTGGTCCCGGGCATCGATGGTTGTTCCGGAGATGGTGGGACAGACTATAGCCGTGCACGACGGCCAGAGACATATGCCCATCTTCATCACCGAGAACATGGTCGGGCACAAGCTCGGGGAATTCGCCCCGACCCGCCGGTTCAGGGGCCACATGGGCCGCACCGAACAGTCGGGCAGAAGGTAGAAGGAAAGAGCGGAACATTGGAAGTCCAGGCCCGGGTGAAGACCGTAGGCGTATCGCCCAAGAACCTCCGCAACCTGATAAACACGGTGCGGGGGATGAAGGTGGAGGACGCCATATCCAGCTTGAGGTTCACGCCGATCCCCATGGCGCGGATGGTCCGGAAGGCCGTGGAGTCGGCGGTTGCGAACGCCGAGAACAACTATGAGATGACCCGGGACGAGCTACGGATTGTGAAGATTACAGCGGACGAGGGTCCAAGGATGAAAAGGTTCAAGGCCAAGCCCAGGGGCAGGGCAGCCCCCATTATCAAGCGCACCAGCCACCTTACCGTGGTGGTGGACCAGGACGGGGAGGAATAATTGGGACAGAAGACCCACCCGATAGGGTTCCGGCTAGGCATTATCCGGGACTGGGACGCCAAGTGGTTCGCCCGTAAGGGAGACCAGTACCGGAAGCTGCTTTCCGAAGACATGACGATCCGCAAGACTATTCTCGGCAGCCACACCGATGCAGCCATATCCAAGGTTGAAATCGAGAGGAACGCCAACGAAGTTATCGCCACTATCTACACGGCCCGACCCGGCATCGTAATCGGTCGGGGCGGCCAGAGGGTGGACGAGCTCAGAGGCCTGCTGGAGAAGAAGACCGGGCGCAGGGTGAGGCTGAACATCCAGGAGATATCGCAGCCGGAGCAGGATGCATTCCTGGTGGCCCGAAACATCGCCGACCAGCTGGAACGCAGGGTATCGTACCGCCGGGCGATTCGGCAGGCGGCGACGCGTTCGATGCAGACGGGAATCGATGGAATAAAGATAATCTGCTCGGGCAGGCTGGGTGGTGCGGAAATAGCCCGGGACGAAAAGCACATGGAAGGTCGGGTGCCACTCCATACCCTTCGGGCCGACATAGATTACGGAATAGCCGAGGCCCTCACCACCATGGGCGTGGTCGGCGTGAAAGTATGGATCTACAAGGGAGACATCCTCCCCGAACCCAGGCAAACCGAAGCCGATCGGATGGCCCCTATCAGCGTTACTATTTTGAAGGATGAGGAAGCCGACGCCGAAAACGGCCAGGCAGCAGTCGCAACAGAGGAGAGCAATGCTTCAACCGAAACGAGTGAAGTTTCGGAAAGCCCATCGGGGGCACCGTAGGGGCGTAGCCCACGCGGGGTCGGGGCTTTCGTTCGGGGAGTTCGGGCTAAAGGCACAGTCCACGGCCTGGATAACAAACCGGCAGATCGAAGCTGCACGGCGCGCCATTACGCATCACGTAAGGCGCGGCGGCCAGATCTGGATCCGCATCTTCCCCGACAAGCCCGTGACCTCGAAGCCGCTTGAAACCCGGATGGGCAGCGGTAAGGGCAACGTGGACCACTGGGTCGCCGTTGTGAAGACGGGCCGGATGATATTTGAAATTGGCGGGGTGGAAAAGGAAACGGCCAAGGAGGCCATGAGAAGGGCTTCCCACAAGCTGCCGATCGCGACCCGGTTCGTGTCGCGCGACGAATTGTTGTAGGGCCTGGAGAGCGTTTACCGATGAAAGCGAATGAAATCAGGGCCCTGTCGGAGGTGGACCTGCAGAGGGAGTTGGAGAACTCCCACAGGGAGACCTTCAACTTGAGGTTCCGACGGGCGACAAACCAGCTCACCAATCACCGAGAGATCAGACGCATTCGCAGAAAGATCGCCAGGCTCAAGACGATTATGCGAGAGCGAGAACTGGCGCAGGAACAGAGATGAACAAGTCCCGCAAGATAAATATAGGCCAGGTTGTCAGCGACAAGATGGACAAGACCGTGGTGGTCGCGGTCGACCGATTCCGGACCCACCGGCTCTACAAGCGGCGCATCAAGCGCGTGACCAAGTTCAAGGCCCATGACTACAACAACTCCTGCAAGCTCGGGGACACTGTGAGGATTGAGGAAACCAGACCGCTGTCCAAAGAGAAGCGGTGGCGGGTGGTGGAAGTGCTTGCACGCATGGACATCGCCGAGACACAGCCGAAGGACATAACTTCTCCGGCGGAAGAGGCCGACTCCTAATGATTCGCATCGCGACCCGGCTCCAGGTGGCCGACAATTCCGGCGCCCGGGAGATAGAGTGCATCAACGTGCCGGGCGGCACGGGTAAACGCTACGCGACAGTTGGGGAGATCATCGTGGCGTCGGTTAAGCAGGCTGTGCCCGCCGCACAGGTCAAGAAGGGCGACGTGGTCAGGGCGGTCATAGTCAGGGTAGCCAAGCCTTACCGCCGTCCCGACGGCTCGTACATCCGCTTTGACGAGAATGCGGGAGTAATACTGAGCGATGCCTCCAATCCCCGGGGCACGCGTATATTCGGACCCGTGGCCCGAGAACTGAGGGAGCGCAATTTTACGAGGATAGTCTCGCTCGCGCCCGAGGTGATATAGCCAAGGCCGCAGCCATCAATCATCCAAAGGCAATATTTTGAGAATCAGGAAGAACGATACGGTGTTAGTCCTTGCGGGCAAGGACAAGGGCAAGCGGGGCAGGATATTCCGCATCAAGCCCTCCGACAATCTGGCCTGGGTGGAAAAGGTCAACTCCACCAAGAAGGCCATGAGGCCCAAGCCCAACGTGCGTCAGGCCGGCCTCATCGAGTTGGAACTGCCAATCAACATGTCCAACCTGAAACTGGTCTGCCCCACCTGCAACAAGCCAACCAAGGCGTTGGCGGACAAGTCGCAGCCGCAGAGTGCGAACCCCGGGAACGGGTACCCCAGAGTGTGTAAGCTATGCCAGGCGACGATAGAGTAAAACCGAAGAGAAAGCCTCGGGCGAAGGCCAAGGATAAGGTCGCGGCCCCTGCCGTTAACGGCGTCCAGCCTCGGCTGAAGACGCAGTACAGGGAAGAGATTGTACCGGCTCTTGTGCGGCACTTCGGCTATGCCAACGTGATGCAGGCGCCCAAGGTGGAGAAGATCGTCCTGAACATCGGGTTGGGGGAGGCGTTGACTAATGCCCGCGCCGTGGAGGCCGCTACCCAGGACATCGAGGCCATCACCGGCCAGCACCCAATCGTGACCCGGGCGAAGAAGTCAGTGGCCAACTTCCGGGTCAGGGACGGCATGATCATCGGGACTATGGTCACGCTGCGCGGGGCAAGGATGTACGAGTTCCTGGACCGGCTTCTGAACGCGGCCCTGCCCCGAATCCGTGACTTCCGCGGCGTATCAAATACCGCATTCGACGGGAGAGGCAACTACAGCCTCGGGTTCACCGAGCAGACCCTCTTCCCCGAGATCGATTACGACAAGATGGACAGGCAGAGAGGCCTGCAGGTGACAATCGTTACGTCGGCCCAGAGCGACGAGGAGGCGAGGCAGTTGCTGACCATGTTCGGCATGCCCTTCGCCCGACCGGCCTAATAAGGAATCATAGGGAAGGGATAAAGTAGCGTGGCCCGAGAAGCCAAGATAGCCAAGTGGCGAAAGCCCCCCAAGTACCGAGTGCAGTTCCGCAACCGGTGCAACCTCTGTGGTCGTCCCAGGGGATACATAAGGCACTTCGGCCTGTGCCGCATCTGCTTCAGAGAGTTGGCCCTGGAGGGCAAGCTGCCCGGGGTCAGAAAGTCGAGTTGGTAGGGCTGAAATCATGGGAGTAGTTACCGACCCCATCGCCGACATGTTGACCCGCATAAGGAACGCGCTGGCTGTGGAGCACAACACGGTGTCCATGCCCGCGTCCAAGACCAAGAACGCCATTGCCGGAATCCTCAAGGACGAGGGCTTCATAGGCGACTATGAGGTGGTCAAGGGCAATCCCCAGGACACCCTTCGCATCCTCCTGAAATACGAGTCCGAGGGCCAGCCCACCATCCGGGGCCTGAAACGTCTCAGCAAGCCCGGCCTGCGGGTCTATATAGGCAAGGGCGAGATTCCCAAGGTCTACGGCGGCGTGGGGATAACCGTCATGTCCACCTCGAAGGGCATGATGACCGGGTCCCGGGCCTGGCGCGAACAGGTCGGGGGAGAGTTGATGTGCCAGGTGTGGTAAAGGCCGCACGCTTATGTATTTGAACAAGCAGAAATCATGTCGAGAATAGGAAAACAGCCGATAACGATCCCTTCCGGGGTCGACGTTGTGATGGAGAACAGTCACATCACCGTCAAAGGCCCGCGCGGGGAGCTTTCCTACACCCATCACCCGGACCTCACCGTATCCCGGGACAACGGCCAGCTCCTGGTCACCCGCCCTACTGACCAGCGAGAGCACCGGTCCTTGCACGGGCTGACACGCACATTGATCGCCAATATGGTGCAGGGCGTGAGCGAAGGGTTCACCAAGGGCCTCATGCTCGTGGGAGTCGGGTACCGGGCACAGATGGATGGAGATAAATTGGTTCTTCAGGTCGGATTTTCTCACCGCGTAGAAGTGCCGCCGCCTGATGGCATCACGTTGAGCGTAGAAGGAAACGACAGGATCTTCGTGAGTGGTATCGACAAGGAGCAGGTCGGGCAGGTGGCGGCAAAGATACGGCGCATCCGCCCGCCCGACGCCTACAAGGGCAAGGGCATCCGCTACGCCAACGAGCATGTGCGCCTGAAACCCGGCAAGCGAGCCGCCACGAGTTAAGGGCAGAAAATGGCTAAACTAGACCGCAGGCAGGCAAGACAACGAAGACGCCGCAGGATTAGGAAGACCCTGTCCGGCACGTCCGACAAGCCGAGGCTCAGCGTCTTCCGCAGCCTCAACCACATCTACGCGCAGGTCATCGATGACGATAGCGGCGTGACACTGGCCGCTGCCTCCAGCCTCGATGAGCCGCTGACAAAAGAAGCTGAAGGGAAGCCCAAGAAAGAGGTCGCCGGCCTGGTCGGAGGTCTGGTGGCTTCACGAGCCACGGAGAAGGGCGTGAAGACCGTAGTCTTTGACAGGGGCGGTTACCAGTACTTCGGCAGGGTCCAGTCCCTCGCCGAGGGCGCCCGCAAAGGCGGCTTGGAGTTCTAATGGCTAGAGTCAAAAAAGAGAAGATAGACACCCGAAATCTGGACCTCACCGAGCGCGTTGTCCATATCAACCGTGTCGCCAAGGTCGTCAAGGGCGGCCGTCGGTTCAGGTTCACAGCCATGGTAGTAGTCGGCGATGGCAACGGCCACGCCGGTGTCGGTCTTGGTAAGGCCGGAAGCGTCCCTGACGCCGTACGCAAGGGCAACACCATTGCCCAGAAGAACATGGTAAAGGTGCTGCTCAAGGACACGACCATTCCCCATGAAATCGTCACCAAGTACGGGGGCGCCAAGGTTGTGCTCAGGCCTGCGGGCCCAGGCACGGGCGTTATAGCCGGTGGTGGGGTGAGGGCCGTATTGGAAGCGGCGGGGGTCAAGGACGTGCTCACCAAGTCCCTGGGCAGCGGAAACCCGATAAACACCTCCAAGGCCACTCTCTACGGGCTACAGCAACTGAGAGATCCGGCGCAGGCGATAGCGGCGCGCAAGGGCCGTCCGACGGAGCAGGAATAAGGCAGACACCCGTGTCACGACTCAAAGTAACCCTCAAGAAGAGCAGCATTGGTTACCCCCAGGACCAGAGGGGCACCCTCCGGGCCCTTGGGCTGAAAAAGATGCACCAGACCGTGGAGCACGATGACAACCCCTCCGTGCGGGGCATGGTGCAGAAAGTCACCCACCTGGTTGCAGTGGAAGAGATAAAATGAGACTCAACGAGCTGTCACCTCTACGCGGAGCCAAGCGTCCTCGCCGACGCGTCGGGCGCGGCTATGGCAGCAACTACGGACACACCTCGGGGCGGGGCAACAAGGGCCAGAAGTCGAGGTCGGGCGGGAGCATCCGGCGCGGCTTCGAAGGCGGACAGCTTCCGCTGATCAAGCGCATGCCCTCCAAGCGGGGCTTCACCAACATATTCAGGACCGAGTATCTGCCCATAAACCTCTCCCAACTGAACGTCTTTGAAAGTGGCACGGAAGTAACCCCCGAGTTGCTACGTTCCCACAGAATCGTTCGCTCGTTGAGCAAGCCCATCAAGGTGCTGGGGGACGGTTCCGTAAACCGACCCCTCACTGTCAAGGCGAACAAGTTCTCCAAGGCCGCCGTATCGAAGATCGAGGCCGCAGGCGGCGCTGTAGAGACCCTGAGCTAGATGCAACAAACCCAGACCGTATCTTCCCGACCCAAGCTGCTCCAGGCCATGATCGACGTGGCCGGCCAGCCCGACCTGCGCGGCAAGGTCCTCTTTGTCCTCGGGATACTGGTCATTTACAGGTTCGTCGCCCACGTTCCCGTTCCCGGCGCCAACCTGGATGAACTCTCCCGGTATTTCCAGGGCAACAATCTCGCCGGGATGCTGGACCTGTTCAGCGGCGGCGCTCTCCGAAACCTCAGCGTTGCCTCCATGGGCGTCTACCCCTACATCACCGCATCCATCGTCATGCAGTTGCTGATACCCGTCGTCCCCCGACTCCAGGCGCTTTCCAGGGAAGGCGGCGAGGCCGGACGGCAGAGGCTTAACCAGATCACTCACTGGCTGACCGTACCCATGGCCCTGGCCCAGAGCTTCGGCCAGCTTGTATTGCTGGAACGGGGCGGTGTGATTGAAAACGTAGGGTTCACGGGTGGCCAGCTAGGCCCGACCATCGCCATGATGTTCTCCATGACCGCGGGCACCATGTTCTGCGTTTGGCTGGGTGAACTCATAACCGAAAGGGGCATCGGCAACGGTATCTCGATGATAATCTTCGCGGGCATAGTGTCGGGACTCCCCGACCTGCTCAGGCAGTCCTTCCTGCAGAGGGGCAACGTCGGGGGCCTGGTGGTCTTCTTCGCCATTGCCCTCATAACCGTCTACTGCATAGTCCTCTTCACCGAGGCGCAGCGCCGAATCCCCGTCCAGTACGGCCGGAGCGTTTTCCGCAGTGGCCGGATGTACCGACAGGCGGGCGCGACCCACATACCCCTAAGGGTGAATTCCGCCGGCATGATTCCCATTATTTTCGCCTTCTCCATCATGATCTTCCCGGGACTCGTGGCCAGCTATTTCGTCACCGCCGATGCCGGTTGGCTTTCCGCCACGGGCCGATTCATCTCAAACCTATTCGATGCAACAGGCCTCTTCTACTGGGTCATGACCTTCTTCCTGGTTGTCGCCTTCGCATTCTTCTATTCGATAATCGTATTCCAGCAGCAACAGATCGCCGAAAACCTGCAGAGAAACGGCGGGTTTATACCGGGGATTCGACCCGGCAAACCGACCAACGACTACATAACGAGGGTGCTACTCCGAATCACCGTGGGCGGCGCCATATTCCTCGGCGTCATAGCTATAATCCCCTACTTCGCCAGCGAGTTCACCGGGGTTCAGGGACTGCAACTCACGGGTGTTGCCATGCTCATCGCCGTGGGCGTCGTCCTGGACACCATGCGCCAGTTGGAGGCCCAGCTCCTGATGCGCCGCTACGAGGGCTTCATCCGATGATGTACGTGATACTTCTCGGGGGGCCGGGCGCAGGCAAGGGCACCCAGGCCGTGGGCCTTGCTGCGGAGTTGGGTGCGGCCCACGTTGCATCGGGCGACCTGTTCCGTAGAAACCTGGGCGAAGGCACTCCCCTCGGACTCGAGGCCAAGACCTACATGGACAAGGGCGAGCTCGTCCCCGACGAACTCACCGTCCGCATGGTCCTCGACCGACTGGAAGACCCCGATTGCCAGCAGGGCGCCGTCCTTGACGGATTCCCACGAACCCTCGCCCAGGCCCAGGCCCTTGACACGGCCCTCAATGACCTCAACAAGAACATCGGGGCCGTGCTGTACATCAAGGTGTCCGAAGAGGAGCTAATCCGTCGGCTCAGTGGCCGATGGATCTGCCGCGAGTGCCAGACCCCCTACCACATGGTCAACTCTCCGCCCAAAGAACAGGGCAAGTGCGACCGATGCCCCGGCGAACTCTATCAACGAGACGACGACACCGAGGCCACATCCCGCAGGCGCGTCCAGGTCTACAACGACCAGACCGCCCCCCTCATCTCCTACTACCAGGAGCAGGGAAGCTTGATTGAGATTGACGGCGAGCAGCCTATTGACCAGGTCGGGCGGCAGATGGCCGACTCCCTGAAGGCTACATCCGGAAAGGGGGCTGCCTGATGAACAGGACATTCCTGGGCGGCCCGAGGGTCGTGGTCCAAGAGGGCATGGAGATCAAGACTCCCCGAGAACTGGACCTTATGAAGCAGGCCGGCCAGGTGGTCGCCCACACCCTCAAGGCCCTGAAAGCAGCTATCGAGCCGGGAATAACCACAGCCGACCTCGACGCCGTGGCCCGCGCCGAAATAGCCCGGCACGGCGCCATTCCCTCTTTCGTGGGGTACCGCGGCTTTCCCGCCGCCGTCTGCGTCTCCATCAATGAGGAGATCGTCCACGGCATTCCCGGCAAGCGGGTGGTCCAGGAAGGAGACCTGGTCAGCGTGGATGTCGGAGCAATCGTTGACGGATTCCACGGCGATGCTGCCGTGACCGTGGGAGCCGGGAACATTACAGATGAAGCGCAACGGCTCATTGAAGCAACCAGGGAGTCCCTTGAGCGCGGCATCGAAGCGTCTGTTGTCGGGGCCCGGATTGGCGACATCGGCCATGCAGTGCAGACCTATGCAGAGTCCCTCGGATATTCGGTAGTCAGGGAATATGTCGGTCACGGGATCGGACGCAGGATGCACGAAGAACCCTCGGTGCCTAACTATGGAAAGCCGGGGCGCGGCCTCCAGCTCCGGGAAGGCATGGCCCTCGCCATAGAGCCGATGCTCAACATAGGAGACTGGACCACATCACTGCTGACCGACGGCTGGACAGTAGTCACCCGGGATGGCAAACTCTCCGCCCACTTTGAACACAGCATCGCAATAACCGCCGAAGGCCCGATAGTTATGACCCGGTTTGCGGACTAGCCAGAGGAAAGGACTGCAATAATAAATTATGGCTCAAGAGAGAGCGGGACAGAAAGAGAAGATTGAAGTCGAGGGCCGGATCGTCGAGACCCGCCCCAACGGCTCGTTCATAGTGGAACTGGCAAACAAACATCAGGTGCTGGCCCACGTATCCGGCAAGATGCGCATTCATTTCATCAGGATTCTCCTCGGGGACCGGGTGCTGGTTGAGCTTTCTCCCTACGACCTGGACCGGGGCAGGATCACTTATCGGTTCAAATAGGGGAGGTCCCGGATGAAAGTCAGGGCTTCTGTAAAAAAAATGTGCGACAAGTGCAAGATAGTCCGGCGTCACGGGACGCTTCGCGTGATCTGCGAAGTCCCCAAGCACAAGCAGAGGCAGGGGTAGCTTAAACGGAGGGTGTTATGCCAAGAGTAGCAGGCGTAGATATCTCTAACGACAAGAGGCTGTTCATAGCGCTGACATCAATATACGGCGTCGGCCCGACCACCGCGCTTAAAGTCGCGGAGGCCGCACAAGTGAGCCCGGAATCCAAGGTGGGTGAACTCTCGGAAGACGACCTGAACCGCGTCAGAGAGGTCATCGACAAAGAGTACCTGGTGGAGGGAGACCTGCGGCGCCAGGTGCAGCAGAACATCCGCCGGCTGGTAGAGGTGAACACCTACCGGGGAGTAAGGCACCGTCGTGGGCTGCCGGTCAGGGGTCAGAGGACCAAGACCAATGCCAGGACCAAGAGAGGCGCGAGGCGTACGGTCGCCGGCCGCAGGCAGGTCAGGGCCAAGAAGTAAGAGGTAAACATGGCCAAGCAAAAGGGAAGGGCCAGGCGCAGGGAGAAGAAGTTCGTGCCCGTGGGCCGAGCCTACATCCAGTCCACCTTCAACAATACGAAGATAACGCTCACGGACCCCAACGGGAACGTCATAGCTTGGGGAAGCTCCGGGACCATGGGATTCAAAGGCTCCCGAAAAGGCACCGCCTTTGCCGCCCAGAGAGCCGCCGACCAGGCTGCCCGCAAGGGCACCGACCAGGGACTGCGCGAAGTCGAAGTCTTCGTCAAGGGGCCCGGCAGTGGACGGGAAGCCGCCATCCGCTCCCTTGCCGCGGCGGGCATTAACATCGTAAGCATCAGGGACGTCACGCCCATTCCCCACAATGGTTGCCGACCCCCGAAGCGCAGGCGCATTTAGCAGGAAGGACACCCCGTTGGCTCGTTACACAGGTCCCGTTTGCAGGCTATGCAGAAGGCAGGGCGAAAAGCTTTTCCTCAAGGGCGACCGCTGCCTTACGCCCAAGTGCGCCATCGAGCGCCGTATCGGGCCCCCGGGCCAGCGCGGCACCCGACGCCGCAGGGTCTCCGAAAGAGGCTTGCAGCTCAGGGAGAAGCAGAAGGTCAAGCACACCTACGGCCTCGTGGAACGGCAGCTTTTCCGCCACTTCAGCGCCGCCCGGGAGCAGCCTGGAGTCACCGGCGACAACTTCCTGAAGATCCTCGAGAGCAGGTTGGACAACGTAGTCTTCAGGCTCGGGTTTGCCACCTCCCGCAACCAGGCCCGACAGCTCATCAGCCACGGCCACATCTCGGTCAACGGCCAGGCCACGGACATCCCATCCTACCTGCTTGAAGTCAGCGACCAGGTAGGCTGGACGCCTCGGGGGCGCAAGTCCGAGCACTTCAAGTTCATGGAAGCGGAGATACGCGGCAAGCCCATCCCCGACTGGCTAAGCGTCGACCCACAGGCCATGACGGGTCGGGTGCTGACTGCGCCGACCAGGGACCTGGTCGGGTCCCGGGTGGACGACCGGCTGATCATCGAGTACTACTCGCGGTAAACACCGCACTATTTCGGAGAACTTGTCCAAATGATGGATATATACACCGAACCGTTTCAGGTCAGCGATGCCATGGTCGGCATTGCCAATCCGGAAATTGAGGTCCTAGAGGACCAAGAGACCTACGGCCGGTTCAGCGTGGAGCCCCTGGAAAGAGGGCTGGGAACTACAATCGGGAACTCGGTGAGACGAGTCCTGCTCAGCTCCATTGAAAGCGCCGCGATCACCTGGGTGAAAATCCAGGGAATCCAGCACGAATACTCGACAATTGCCCACGTGACCGAGGATGTCACCGAGTTCCTGCTGAACGTCAAGGGCGTCAGGTTGAAGTCGAACTCGGACCAGCCCGGAAAGTTGTTCCTGGACATAGAGGGGGAGCGGGAGGCACTGGCAGGAGATATAAGCCCCGCCGCCGAATATGAAGTGGCCAACCCGGACCTGCACCTGGCCACCATGGATTCGGAAGAGGCGGTGTTGTCAGTGGAATTCAACGTTGAGAGAGGCCGGGGATATAAGCCGGCTTCCAACATTGACGGTCTGCCCCTGGGGGCCCTTCCGGTGGACGCGGTGTTCACACCGGTCCAGAAGGTGAATTTCAAGGTTGAGCCGATCAGGACCGGTCCCTACATCGGCAAGGAGCGCGTTGTACTGGACGCCTGGACCGACGGCACGATCCGCCCCGTTCAAGCGCTCCGGGAAGCCGGGCAGGCGCTCATAAACTATTTCTCTCTGTTTGCCAATCTAGGCGAGGCCTCCCCCTTCGCGGATGGAAGGCGCCTTAACCTCCCACCCGAGCAGTACAATATGAGCCTGGATTCCCTGAACCTGCCCTCCAGGATCTACAACTGCCTTTCCAAGGCCGGGCTGACCACCGTAGGGGAAGTGCTGGAGAGGAGCGAAGAGGAACTGCTGGAGATCAGGAACTTCGGAGAGAAATCTCTCAGCGAGCTTTATGATGTCCTGATGGAGCACGGGGTGGATGTCGCCGCCGTTCTCGCCGAGAGTGAACAGATGGCCGTGGAAGCCATAGATTCCGCGCCGGAACAGATTGAGGACGAGCCCCCGGCCCAAGACGAAGTGGAAACAACCCCGGAAGAAGACGAAGAGTCCGAATAGAGTCTTTAAGATGCGACACAGGAAAGCAGGACGAAAGCTCGGCCGCAAGTCGGACCACCGGAGGGCCCTTTACCGGAACATGGTAACGGACCTGCTGCGAAACGAGCACCTTTCAACTACAGAGGCCAAGGCCAAAGAAATCAAGGGCATCGCCGAGAAGATAATCACGTTGGGCAAGAGGGAAGACCTCCACGCCCGAAGGCAGGCCCTTGCCTTCGTGGCGGATAAAAAGGTCGTTTCGAAGGTGTTTGATGAGTTGGGCCCGAGATTTTCGGAGAGGCCAGGCGGGTACACTCGGCTCGTTAAGCTCGGGCCTCGGCTGGGCGACGCCGCACCCATGGTCAGGCTCGAGTTGGTGGAGTGACATAGGAAGCCGGATGATGGCCACGGACAAGAACATTCCCCCAGAAGGCGGCCTGAGAAGGTTCGCACTTCTGCTGGAATACGATGGAACCCGATACCTGGGCTTCCAATGGCAGCCCGGCGCCCCGACTATCCAGTCGGAGCTGGAGCTTGCCATAGAGAAGGCTACCGGTGAAGAGGTGCGGGTGGCGGGCGCGGGGCGCACTGACTCGGGGGTGCATGCTTGGGGACAGGTTGCCGCGTTCCTGACTACTTCGGCCCTCTCTCCCGAGACCATGGTGCAGGCCCTCAACCATCACCTGCCAAACGATATCTCCGTGCACAAGGCCGCAGAGGTGGACCCGGGTTTCGATCCCCGCAGGGACGCGCTCTCCCGGCGGTACAGCTATGTGATTTACAACCGACCCACCCCTTCACCCATTCTCCGAAGGCACAGCTGCCACGTGAGAGGCAATCTGAACGTGGACGAAATGGGCCGGTCAGCGGAGTTGCTGGTCGGGACCCATGATTTCGCATCCTTCGCGAAATCGCCCGAGAAAACCGGAGCTTCGACAGTACGTCGGGTGACGGAGGCTTCAATCCACGAGGATGGTGTCCTAATTATCTTGAAAATAGAGGGAAACGCCTTCCTGACCCATCAGGTCAGGCGCACAGCCGGGGCGCTGGTGGAGGTGGGGAGGGGCCGCTTGAGCGTCGAAGAGTTCGCGGAACTTATTGAGCGCCCGAGACCCGGCGTCGCAGGCCCCAATCTCTCCCCGCAGGGCCTGTTCCTCGAAGAAGTGCGATACCCGGATCCCGGGCCCTTTCCCGGACGTGAATCTGTAGAGGCCGGGATGTCCACCCTGGCAATTTATGACTGAAACGGTTCCAAGAAGATGGCGATATTAACAAGAAAAACAACCGCAACGGCCAGAGCTTCCGATCTCAGGCCGAGATGGCACGTGCTTGACGCCGAAGGGCAGGTGCTCGGCAGGCTGGCCGTACAGATAGCTCATCTGCTGAAGGGCAAGCACAAGCCCAACTACTCCCCGCACATGCTGACCGGCGATTTCGTGATCGTGGTCAATGCCGGGGGCGTGAGGGTCACGGGACGGAAGGCTGAGCAGAAAATCTATTACAGCCACTCACAGTACCCGGGCGGGCTTAAGGCGGTCCCCTACCGCCGGATGATGGCCCGACACCCGAACCGCGTAATTGAGCATGCCGTGAAGGGCATGCTCCCCCACAACCGGCTGGGCCGTCAGATGTTCCGCAGGCTGAAAGTGTACGCTGGCCCCGACCACCCCCATGAATCCCAGGTGACAGACGGCCTGAAGGCCGCTGAGAAGGATCGCGAAGAAGGTGTGACCTGGATCGGGCTTCCGAAGCCTCTGTACAACAAGCGCGAACGTAAGGTACGGAAAGTCGAAGAGCCCGCCTCAGCCGTTGAAGAAACGGTTGCCGAAGCACAAGTAATTGAAGAGTCGGTGTCCGAAGAACCGATCGCGGAGGACTCGTCCGAAACGGTTGACACCGAGCCTAATGAGGAGGTCCAGGAGGACGCGGAAGAGCCTGAATCCGCAGAGCCGCCGACGGCCGCGGTGACTGACGCCGGACCCTCCGACGAGACAGAGGATTCGTCGGTAGGAGACGAAGTCCCTGCAACCGAGCCAGCAGAAGAAGAGAAAGAGAGGGGCGCCTAGACCCCGGGAGTGATCGTTGACTGAGCAGAGATATTTCTACGCCATCGGGAAGCGCAAAGAGGCAGTTGCCCGGGTAAGACTCTTCCCCGGGACAGGGGCCATAGTGGTCAATGGGAAGCCCATGAACGAAGCTTTCCCCCTCCGGACTTTGCAACAGGCCATACAAGAGCCCTTGATCACCACCGGTCTGACAAGCAATTACAGTGCCTCGGTAAAGGTAGCGGGCGGCGGGATAGCCGGGCAGGCACAGGCCATAAGACACGGCATTGCCAGGGCCCTGGTAGTGGCCAACGAAGAGTTGAAACCCACACTTCGGAAGGCCGGGCTCCTGACCCGAGATTCCAGAATCAAAGAGCGAAAGAAGTACGGCCTCAAGCGGGCCCGAAAGGCACCTCAGTACACTAAGCGGTAGCCTACGAATCCCTGAAAAAGGGAGGCCGCCCCAGACGCTGATGTCGGGGGCGGCCTCATTTTTCGTTTGGGTTGGAGAGACCCGTACCGTCTTAGGAAAGCGCCTCTTTCAGCGCATCCAGCGCAGCGATACAGCAGGCTACATCCTGCTCATTCGAGGCGCCGCCCGCAGCAATGCCACCCACGATTTCCCCGTCTATCTCGATTGGCATTTCGCCGTCTGCGGGCACTATCCTGCCCTGGGTCGCAATGATCATGCTCTGAAACCAGGGCCTGCCCACCATCTTCACAATCTCCGACCCCTTCTCTCCGAACATCGCAGCCGTATATGCCATGTTCGTCGCTTCGTCGGCGGCCAAAGGAAGGCACCCGTCCATCTTGGAAACGGTAATGACGTATCCACCTTTGTCCACGACAGCCACGCACACGGAGCAGCCCATCTCCTGGGCCTTTGCCTTGGCTGCATCCACCATCATCTCCGCGAGTTCAAGGGTCAACGGCATGTTGAATTACTCCTTCCGTTTTCAAATGTGAGGTCGGGAATCAGAACTGGCTTTGGATGCCAGAACTCCTACCCCCGAGGCAACCCCAAGCCTCGCCGAGCTATGATTCCCCGCTGTATCTCCGAGGTTCCCCCCGCTATGGTCTGCGACCTGGACAGCAGGTACTCCCGCTGGAACCGCCCCTTGAACACTTCCCACGCCGACCCGACACCCAGCTGTCCGTGCAATCCCAGCACCCACATGATGGTATTGGCCAGCCTCTGCGCGCTTTCCGTCAGTATGATTTTGCACATTGAAGCTTCGGCGTTGGGTACAATTCCCTGCCCCTGCATCCAGGCAACGCGGTACGCCATCCACCGGCCTATTTCTATGTCAATGGCAGCCTCCGCCAAACGGTTCCTGATGGCATCATCATCGTTCAGGGCCGGCCGACGTGAACCCGACCTGCCGAGGTGCGCGGTGATCTCATCCAGATGGCGTTTCTGGATGGCGGCATCCCGGATGTGGGACCTTTCGAAGTCCAGGGCTACGGCAACATAGTACCAGCCCATATTTTCTTCACCGACCAGGTTGGCCTTCGGGACCCGGACGTTCTCGAAGAATATCTCGTTGAAGTGATGGGAGTTGGCCATGTTCACTATCGGCTCTATCGTGATTCCCGGGGTCCGGAGATCTACCAGTACCAGGCTGATCCCCTTATGTTTCGGCGCCGAGGGATCGGTGCGCACCGCGAGCCAGCACCAGTCCATAGCGTGCCCACCGCTGTTCCATGTCTTTTGACCGTTTACGACGTAGTGGTCGCCGTCGGAGAGAGCCTCGGTTTGGAGAGAGGCAAGGTCGGACCCCGAGTCCGGCTCGCTGTACCCCGTACACCAGAACCTCTCTCCCGCCCCGATGTAGGGGATGTGCTCCTTCTTCTGCTCATCGGTCCCGTAGATCATCAAGGTAGGCCCGACCCACCCTATCCCCCCAACCCCCATGTCCAGCGTAGCCGGAGGCACCAGGTTGTAGGCCATCTCCTCCTGGTAGACCACCTGCTCCATCATCGGGCGGTCCTGGCCGCCGTATTCCGTAGGCCAGGCGAGCGTGAGCCAACCCTTACCGGCAAGGGTCTTGGCCATGCGTCGGGTAAACTCGAGTCCTTCGCCTTCGTACTCGTCGCCCTCCTCCAGGCCCTCCCAATCGTCGGGAAGCTCCTGTGCCAGGAAGTCCCTTATCTCCTTGCGAAAAGCCTCGTCCTTTTGCGTGAAGGCTAGCTGCATGACGCCTCCATTCCAGTCACCGACTAACTCTCTTCAATCATGGCCTTTAGGGCGTTAATCCTCGGCACGGGGGAAGGGTCTGCACCATATAGGAGTCCCAGGTAGTAGCTGGCGTAGTCCCCCAGTACGGTCAGGCTCATAATCTGCGCCAACACCGACTCCCCCTCCGCCTCCACTGCGGTGTGCCCGACACCCGCCCTGTTCAACAACTCCCCAATACCATCATAAGTGGGCTGTAACCTATCATCGACCGACCCCGAACCGAGGAAGACGACGTGTGACAGGTCGGAAATGTTGCCGGGTCTATCGAAGCCTTCTACGGCGTTATGGCCGGCCTCCGGGAGCATTTCGTAGAAGGCCCAGGACTTGCCGTTTTCATTCAACTGGGTCTTCCAGCGTCGGGCTACGCAGCTGAATATATCACCGGCGTAGACCACAATCAAATTCTCCATTAGCTGCCAGGCCAGGTTCTTCGCCAGGTTGTCCTCGGTGGGTGTCGATTCCCCATATTCTTCCGTCAACCTGGCCACCACTCCCACTGCTTCCTCCACGTCGGATTCCATATCCTGGACCAGTCCCAGGCCGTTGACACAGGAAAGAAGAGTAAATAGGCAGTATCCCAAAGCCGCACGAGGCTCAGATACTATGTTTATGCCGTAGACAGGAATTCCGTATTCCGTCGCAATCTCTTCCAGCCTGCCTCCGGCGGTGACCGCTACCTTGCAGCCGCGCAGTTCAGGGTCGAACGCCGAAAGGGTCTCCTCCGTGTTGCCTGAGTAACTCGAACAGATGACTAGGGTCTTGTCATCAATCGGCCCGGGATACCGGAACCCCCGATAGACTTCGACCGACGGGCCCTGTGCCTCCGTAACCACCGTTTGCAGGTAGTCCGCCGCAATGGCAGAGCCTCCCATCCCGAAATGCACTATGCGGTCAACTTCTCCATAGTGGTCCGGGAGACTGGGAAACGGGACACTTTCCCAGCCCTGGCGGCACTGTTCGGCCATGCTCCGCAGCCGGAGCCGGAGTCGGGAGGGGTCAAGGGTGTCATAGATACTGGAATCGTCAAGGTCAATCATGTTTTTACTCCGGCCATGGCCTGGCCGGCTTTCAACAAGTCTTCTACGGACTGGATGCTGCTGCTTTCGGCGTATATCCTCATCAACGGCTCGGTACCCGAGAACCGGAACAGGAGCCAGCTCCCGTCCTCGAATTCGAAGCGGGACCCATCCATCCTGTCCAGCCGGGAAACGGGTAGTCCGGCAATGTTTTGGGGGTTCGCAGCTGATATCCGCCCCCGCGCCTCCTCCTTGGCTTCACCGTCTATAGAGATGTCGACTCGGTCATAGTGATGCTCCCCAACGAGTCCATACAAATCACCGATCAACTGCGATACAGTCCTGCCCGTTGTAGCCACCAAGTCCAGGATGTACAGTGAAGCAAGTATACCGTCCCGCTCCGGCACGTGGCCCCGGAACCCGAATCCCCCGCTCTCCTCCCCCCCGATCAACGCATCCTCTTCCATCATCTTCGGCCCGATGTGCTTGAACCCGACGGGCGTTTCGTACACCGGAAGGCCGTGACGTTCTCCCAACCGATCAATCATGCGAGTTGTGGTGATCGACTTGATCATCGGGCCCCGGGCCCCGCGGACTTCCAGAAGATAGTAAGCAAGAAGGCCATAAATCTGGAGCGGTGTCAGAATATTGCCGTTCTCGTCCGCCACCCCGACCCTGTCCGCATCCCCGTCGGTAGCCAGGCCTACATCCGAACCCGTCTTCCTGACATGGGCGCTGAGCTTGGCCAAATTGCGGGCTATGGGTTCGGGCTGTCCCAGCCCGGGGAACAATGGATTATGAGCACGGTGAATCTCACTCACCCGAGACTTGCCCCCGCCAATCAATCGCCTGATGTAGCCGCTCCCGGCCCCATACATCGAGTCAACCACCACCCCCAGCGCTGCCCCTCGAATCCTCTCCAGGTCGACCAGACTGCCCATGCACCGGAAATAGGCGGAGGAGAAGTCCATCATCTCAATTAAGCTGTCGCTCCGGGAGGTGGTCGGGCCGGAAACTTCACCTCGCTCCACTATACCGGCAATGATGGATTCCAGTTGGGCAGTAATCTCAGGAGAGGCGCTGCCGGCGTACTCCGGCTTGAACTTGAAACCGTTCCAGTTGGCTGGGTTGTGGCTGGCCGTAATGACCACTGCGCCCGCCGCCTCCATATCCATCACCGCATAGCTGGCTACGGGCGTCGGCACGGGCTCAATGCTCAAAAGCGCCGGGATGCCGTTCGCGGCAAGCACACCAGACACTTCCTCCGCAAAGCGATCTGAGAGGAACCGGGTATCATACCCCACCACTACCCCCCTCCCTGCCAGGCCCTTGCCCTTTACATATTCCGCAACGGCCTGCGCGCAGATGCGAACGTTGGAAAAAGTGAAATCATCGGCGATGAGGCCACGCCACCCATCGGTCCCAAATTTAATCTCGCCGGGCATCTACCAGATTGTACAGCAAGCGCCTCGCGGCGGATTGAGTAAAAGATGTCGTTCAGCCTGCGGCTGCCTGGAGACCGGCGTCAGCCTTCAGGGAATCAACCTTGTCCGTGCGCTCCCATGGCAGATCAAGGTCGGACCGACCGAAGTGGCCGTAGGCAGCCGTCTGTCGGTAGATTGGACGCCTGAGGTCCAACGTGTTGATTATACCGGCAGGCGTCAGGTCGAAATTGCTTTTGATGCATTCCAATATCAGGTCGTCCGGCACTTTGCCCGTTCCGAAGGTCTCGACGGCCACGGATGTAGGATCGGCGACGCCGATGGCGTAAGAGAGTTGCACTTCGATTCGGTCGGCCAGTCCGGCGGCAACGACATTCTTGGCAACGTAACGGGCAGCGTAGCTGGCCGAGCGATCGACCTTCGTCGGGTCCTTGCCGGAAAACGCACCACCCCCATGTCGCGCCACGCCGCCGTAGGTGTCCACTATGATCTTCCGCCCCGTGAGGCCCGCGTCCCCCATCGGCCCACCAATCTCGAACCGGCCGGTGGCGTTGATGTGATACTTGGTGCGCTCGTCCAGCATATTGCCGGGTATCACTTCTTTAACGACATGTTGGATGAGGTCTTGCTGTATAGTCGGTTGTGAGACGCTGGGGTCGTGTTGGGCGGCGAGCACTACCGTATCCACCCTTACGGGTACGCCCCCTGAGTATTCTACCGTCACCTGCGACTTGCCGTCGGGTCGTAGATAGGGCAGCGTGCCATCTTTGCGGACCTCTGCCAGGCGTCGGCAGAGCTTATGGGCCAAGGCTATAGTCATGGGCATGAGTTCCGGGGTCTCGTTGCACGCAAACCCTATCATCATCCCCTGATCACCCGCGCCCCCCGGATTCACTCCTTGTGCTATGTCCTTCGACTGTTCCTTTATGGATACGATCACCCCACAGGTATCGCAGTCGAAGCCATACTTCGCCCTTGTGTAGCCCGCCTCACGTATCACCTCCCGGGCGATTGTCGGAATATCGACATAGGTATTCGTGGATATCTCCCCGGCAACCAGAACGAGCCCCGTGGTAGTTGAAGTCTCGCAGGCGACCCGGCCCATCGGGTCCTCGGCCAGGACGGCGTCAAGCACACCGTCGGATATCTGGTCGCAAAGCTTGTCGGGATGGCCTTCGGTGACTGACTCCGAGGTGAGCATGTGCGACTCGGAAGTCATCAGGGTAGTGCTCAATATATTCTCCTTGGCTCTCTTGTCTGAAAAAACTTTACGTGAGAATCAGGTCCCCGACTCCCAACTGTTGGCATATTTCACCTGGTCATCCGTGAGCCCGTCGATGCGCACCCCCATCGAAAGGAGCTTCAGCCGACCCACTTCCTGGTCGATCTCCCGGGGCACTGGGTGGACCCCCGGGCCGAGGCTCCCCCCCGCCTTCACCATGTACTCCGCACATAGGGCCTGGTTGGCGAAGCTCATATCCATCACGCTGGCCGGGTGTCCTTCTGCCGCGGCAAGATTGATGAGCCGACCCTCGGCGAGCAGGTGAATTCGCCGTCCATCGGCAAACGTGTACTCCCGCACAACGTTCCGGATGTCTCGCTGCCCGACAGACAGCTCTTCCATCGCCTCGACATTTATCTCTACGTTGAAGTGTCCACTGTTGGCCACCAACGCGCCGTCTTTCATTACGGACAGGTGCTGGGTGTCAATGGCCCGGAAACCTCCGGTGACGGTAACGAAAATGTCGCCAACCTGTGCCGCTTCCAGCATGGGCATCACCTGGTAGCCGTCCATCACCGCTTCCAGAGCCTTGATCGGATCGACTTCCACCACCACCACCCGAGACCCCATCCCCCGAGCCCTGCTGGCAATGCCGCGTCCGCACCAACCATAGCCGCACACTACCAGCGTCTTCCCAGCGAAAAGGATGTTGGTCGCCCGTATTATGCCGTCCAGCGTGCTCTGGCCCGTGCCGTACCGGTTGTCGAACATGTGCTTGGTATCGGCTTCGTTCACGCTGATGATCGGATATCGGAGCTTGCCGTCGGCGGCCATACTGCGTAGCCTGATGACTCCCGTGGTCGTCTCTTCCATCCCTCCAGCTAAATCCTGTAATAGCTCGGTCCTGTCACGGTGAACCGTGGCCACCAAGTCGGCGCCGTCGTCCAGGGTCATGTGGGGCTTCAGGTCAAGGGCCGAGTTCAGGTGGTTGTAGTAGAGATCCTCGTCCTCCCCCCGGACGGCGAACACCGGGATCCCGTGGTTGACCACCAGGGACGCCGCAACGTCATCCTGGGTGCTGAGAGGGTTGCTGGCACAAAGTGCGACCTGCGCGCCTCCCTCTTTCAAGGTGAGTATGAGGTTGGAAGTCTCTGTGGTTACGTGGAGGCAGGCCGCTATTCGGATGCCCTCAAGGGGCCTTTCCTTGGCGAACCGCTCCCCTATCTGACGCAGGACGGGCATCTCGCGGGCCGCCCAGTCCATCCGGTCCTGCCCCTCCGCCGCCCGACCCGCGTCCTTGATATCCGAAGCTATCGTTGCCATAGAGCGTTAAAGTTCTCTTTCTGGTATGGATGGTGCGGTGGCCCGGCAGCCGGGCCTGCTGGTGCGAGGATTAACGCCCGATGGCGTCGAGGCTGGCGGGCCCTACTCAATAGGGTACCCATCTTCCGCCCAGGCCCCTGTCCCGCCCTCTATGTTGTACAGGTTAGTGTATTCGAAGGCGGCGGCCATTTCGCAGGCCAGGGCGCTGCGGACCCCCATGGCACAGATGAAAAGCAGATTCTTGTCCCGGTCCAATTCATCTATCCTGGAAAAAATATCGTCCACAGGGATCAGCGTCGCATCGGGCACGTGGCCCTCGTCCCACTCGTCCTGATTCCTTACGTCGATTATCTGGACGTTGCCTTCAGCTATCATCTGTTGGGCAGCTTTGGGCGTTATCCTGGTAAAGGGCTCACCCTCTTCCTGCCAAACGTCTCGTCCCGAAGCCATCTGTTCCTCCCGGCTTCTACTATCCACCCCGACTCCCGCCGGGGCCCTTGATTCAAAGTAACAGTTTATCGCGTGAAGGGTATAAAAACCAGAATTAGTCCCCGTCACGCTTCACAGGTACTTCCCTATCAGCGGTGCTAGCTCCGACTTAACCTGCTCGGGTATCGACCCCCGCGCCGTGATAATCGCATTCTCCAGCGCGCTGGAGCACACACAGCCCTCCCGACCCGGCACCGCTGACATCAGCCTCTGCACTATCCTCTGCCCCGCGGCCACGTTCTTCAACAGGTTCGACACCACAAGCTCCACCGAGACCGAGTCGTGGTCCGGGTGCCACGTGTCGAAGTCAGTCACGCACGCCAGGGTCGCATAGCAGATCTCCGCCTCCCGGGCCAGCTTGGCCTCCGGCAGTGCCGTCATCCCGATAATCGACGCTCCCCACGACCGGTACATCTCACTCTCCGCCCGAGTCGAAAACAGCGGCCCTTCCATGACTATGAGCGTACCCCCCGCATGCGCCCGCGCCCCGACGTCCCTCGCTGCTTCGTAAAGCACGCGGCTGAGGCTCGGGCAGAACGGGTTTGAAAACGCGACGTGCGCCACAATTCCACCACCGAAGAAGCTGTTCACCCGGCTCTTTGTCCTGTCAATGATCTGGTCAGGGACCACCATGTCCAGCGGGTGAAGCTCCTCTTTCAGGCTCCCGACGGCGCTCACCGAAACGATATGCGTCACCCCCAGGGTTTTTAGTGCGAAAATGTTGGCACGGGCAGGAATCTCCGTCGGGCTGATCCGATGACCTCTTCCGTGCCGGGGCAGGAACGCCACCCGACGCCCCGCCAGCGTCCCTATCGTGATCGTATCGCTGGGACTGCCGAAGGGCGTGTCGATGTTGACGTCTTCCTTGTCCGTCAGGGCCTCCATGTCATAGAGGCCGCTCCCCCCAATGATTCCTACCGATGCTTCAGCCATAACTCCTCTTTGAAAGATGTCTAAATCACGTTACCGGAAAGCAGCTTTAATGACTCGTTATACGGCGCCCGGGCAATCCCGTTCTCCGTAATGATCGCCGACACGTACCGCGAAGGCGTCACGTCAAAAGCCGGATGCGCGGCCTTCACCCCTTCCGGCGCAACCCCGACACCCGCGTACTCCAAGACTTCCCTTGGGTCCCGCTCTTCGATCGGAATGTCGTCCCCCGAGTCCAGGCTCAGGTCCAGCGTACTGATCGGGGCCGCCACGTAGAACGGCACCGAGTTCTCCTTGGCCAGCACCGCTATCGAATATGTCCCTATCTTGTTCGCCACGTCTCCGTTCGCGGCAATCCTGTCCGCCCCGACCACCACGCATCCTACGTCCTCGGTCTTGAGAAAATGACCTGCCATGGAGTCCGTAATCAACGTCACGTCAATGCCGTCCTCGGACAGCTCCCACGCCGTCAGCCGAGCCCCCTGTAGGAAGGGTCGGGTCTCGGTGGCCAGCACCCGAACCGCCCTCCCCGACTCCACCGCAGAACGGATAACCCCCAACGCCGTCCCGTAGCCTGCCGTGGCCAATGCACCCGCGTTGCAGTGCGTCATCACCGCCCCGCCCCGTATCAACTCCGCCCCATGAGCCCCAATGCGTCGATTGATCGCCTCATCTTCTTCATGGATCGCCTTGGCCTCGTTCAAGAGGGCTTCCTTGGCAGAATCTACCTCGTCATGTCTCCCTGCTACATTCCGCATCCGGTCGACCGCCCACTTCAGGTTGACGGCCGTCGGTCGGGAGGCGGCGATTACATCGCAGGCTATTCCAAGCCTCGCCAGGAAATCCCCCATCCCCTCCGTCTGAATCCCCTCGGCGGCCAGCGCCACCCCGTAGGCTGCCGCCACCCCGATGGCCGGCGCACCCCGCACCCGCATCTCCTTTATCGCCCGGGCCACCCCTTGGTGATTATCGATGTCCAGCCAGACCTTCTTCCTCGGGAGCAGGGTCTGGTCCAGCAGCCTGAGCTTCCCGGACGTCCATTGGATCGGTTTCATGCGTTTCCTATGTTCAATAACGAAAGAAGAGTCAAGGCACACCCTATTCAGAGAGTGCGAATTTGGCGAATAGATTATAGGCGAAGCAGGGACCTCGTTCCATTGCGGGAAGAGGCCCGATCCCCATTTGTTATAATCGGGCGCAAAGACCCCCGATTCTCGGGGGCCTTTCCACGAATAGAGCAGGACGAAACAGTGGAGAAGTTCGCACGTCTGGAGGAGATGGAGCAGCGCTTCCAGGAGATTGACACCCTCCTGTCCGACCCGGAAGTCGTTACCAATCCCCAGCGCATCCAGTCCCTCGCCCGTGAGCGGGCGTCTATTGAGGACCTCGTAACGACCTATCGCGAGTTCAAGGAGATAGGCTTGGAGCTGGAAGACAGCCGCTCCATGCTCGAAGACAACCTGGACGAAGACATGGCCTCCCTGGTCCGGGATGAGATTACCGACCTCGAGCAGCGTCAGGAGCGGCTTTCTCTGGAGATGCAGGAAGCCCTTGTCACGGGTGACCTTAGGGATGGCAAGGACGTGATAATGGAGATACGGGCAGGCGCCGGGGGAGACGAGGCCGCTCTCTTCGCCTCCGACCTCTACCGCATGTACACCCGATACGCCCAGACCCTGGGATTCAACACCGAGGTTCTCAACACCAACGACATCGGCATAGGCGGCCTGAAAGAGGTCATCTTCGAGATCAAGGGCGACGGCGCTTTCGGCAAGTTCAAGTACGAAAGCGGAGTCCATCGCGTCCAGCGAGTCCCCGTCACCGAGTCCTCCGGCCGTATCCACACCTCCACCGTCACCGTAGCCGTGATGTCAGAGATGGAGGAGGTCGACGTCACCATAGACCCCGACGACCTGAAGATAGACATCTTCCACGCCGGGGGCCACGGGGGCCAGAACGTCAACAAGGTCGCCACCGCGGTCCGTATCACCCACCTTCCCTCCGGCATGGTCGCCGTCTGCCAGGACGAGCGTTCCCAGCTTAAGAACAAGACCAAGGCCATGTCAGTACTCCGAGCCCGGCTGTACGATATCGAATACCGGAAGCAGCAGGCCGAAGTCGCCGAGTCCCGACGTTCCCAGGTCGGCACCGGCGACCGCTCCGAAAAAGTGCGCACCTACAACTTCCCTCAGGACCGCATCACCGACCACCGCATCGGCCTCTCCCTCCACAACCTCCCCCGCGTTCTCGAAGGCGACATGGGTGACCTGGTCCAGGCCCTCGCCGACAAGGAGCGAGAAGAGAACCTCGTCCGTGCCGGCGTAGCCACCGGGAGCGCATAACGTGAATGTCAGAGACGCTCTGCGTCAGACTCGGGAAAGGCTGCAAGCGTCGGGGGTGGATGAACCGGGCTTCGAGGCTGAATATCTTCTCCGGTACGTCCTTGATTGCACCCGAGAATCCATCCTGCTCGACTTGGACACCGATATCTCACCCTCAGCCCAATGTCATTTCGACAGCCTGGTAGGCCGCCGGGCAGCCGGTGAACCCTCCGCCTACATCACGGGCCACAAGGAGTTCTACGGCCTGGACTTCAAGGTCGACCCCCGCGCCCTAATCCCCCGCCCCGAGACCGAACTCCTCGTAGAAATGGCCCTTGACTTCGCTTCCCGCCGGTCAACCGGCGGCAATGGCCTGACTATCGTTGACGTTGGCACGGGCTGCGGTACCATCGCCATCGCCATCGCTACACACTTGCCCGGGGCCAGCATCATAGCCACCGACATCTCGCCCGATGCCCTCCAACTCGCCTATGAAAACGCCGCCCGACACGACGTCCAGGACCGTGTAACCCTCCTCCACGGCGATCTCTTCGCCCACCTCCCCCGACCAATCGACATCCTGGTATCCAACCCTCCCTACATCCCATCCACTGAACTCCCCAACCTTGCCCGTGAAATCACCCATCACGAACCCCGACTCGCTCTGGACGGCGGCCCCGATGGAATGGCCGTCATTCATCGACTCATCGAACAAGCCAAAGACAACCTCAGCCCCAGCGGCGCCATGTTCATTGAAATTGGCTGGGACCAGGGCGAACGGGCCATGTCCCGCGCCCAACACCTCTGGCCCAACTCCCAAGCCTCCATCACCCCTGACCTCGCAGGCCTCGACCGCATCCTGACCATAAGACCTCCCGTCCCCTCAGCCCTGCCCGTATAGTGCATCCATGAACATCTTCTTCGACGTCGACGACACCCTCATAGCCTTCAACGGCAGTCTCCGTCCTCACGTCCACGAGGTTTTCCAGAAGCTCATCGATGACGGTCACGACATCTACATCTGGTCGGGCGTCGGGCTTCGGTGGGAAGTCATCGAACGACACAAGCTGCGCCCCTACATCCAGGACTGCTTCGTCAAGCCCACCGCCAACTACCGCAAGGGCCTCGAAATCCTCGGCATACCCGTCACCCCCGACTTTTGCGTTGATGACCACCCCGAATTAGTAAATGCCCTCGGCGGAGAGGCTGTCAAACCCTACTACTGGGCCGACGATAACGACAAAGAGATGCTGCGCATCTACGATGCCATCAACGAACTCTCCGCCAACAGTGCCGACCGGGCCCCTTGACCCTGCCTCCCGTGATGTAGAATCAACGACATAGACTCACTATGGGAGGCTCACCGAAATGCCCAGGATCATAGACGCCGACAGCCACACCGTTGAGCCCCCCGACCTGTGGGTCGAGAACCTTGAGCCCGAGTACCGCCATCGCGCTATGCGCATCGCCGTCGACGAAAACGGCCTGGAATACCTGGAGATAGACGGTAAGAAGCCAACCGGCTACCTCATCTCCGGCGGCATGTTCGGCAGGCCCAGCGGCATAGGTAAAGACGTCCGAGACCTGCTGACCCCCGGCAAGATCACCTACCGCGAAGGCCTTGAGCCCGGTGCCGTAGACCCTGTTGAGCGCCTGAAAGTGCTAGACTCCGAGGGCATCGAAGCCTCTGTCCTCTACCCAACCATGGGTCTCGCCTGGGAAGCCGAATGCCCCGACTACAAGCTCGCCGCCGCCTACTGCCGCGTCTATAACGACTGGGTCCTGGACTTCTGCCGTCACAACCCCGACCGTCTAATACCTATCGCCCACATCTCAGTCTCCGATGCCGAGGAAGGCGCAACGGAACTGGAAAGAACGGCTCGGCTCGGGGCCCGGGGGGTCTTCCTTAGCGGTTACCCCATCAACGGCGTCTCCTACGGGGACCTCCGCCACGACCGTTTCTGGAGTATCGCCCAGGAGTCGGGACTGCCCGTATCCCTTCACATCGCCGCCACCTCCCGACAGGTCTTCAACAACCTCTACACCGGCGGCCTCCCGGAAAACACCTGGTGGAACTTCCTCACCCTCGCCAACGACACCTTCATCGGCTTCGCCAGCCTCTTTAAGGGCGCAGTCTTCGACCGCTTCCCCGACATCAAGGTCATCGTCCTGGAAACAGGCGCAGGCTTCATGCCTTACTGGCTCGACCGCATGGACGAGTTCTACGAGAAATTCGGGTTCGCCACCGGCATGGCTAAAGAGCCCAGCGAGTACTTCCACAGGCAATGCTACATATCCCTTGAACCCGACGACGAAATGGCCGTCTCCACCATCGATATCCTCGGCGCCGACCGCTTCATCTGGGGCGCCGACTACCCCCACTCCGACGGCCTCTACGGCGCCGTCGATGTCCTGAAGAAGAACATCAGCCCGCTATCTGAGTCTGACCAGGCCAAGGTCCTCGGCGAGAACGCTATAGAACTCTACAACATCGGCCCCGTCTCGTAGGAGAGGAAGACTTATGGAATTCGCATTTGCCCTGGGTGTCGTGTTGGGGCTGGTCGTTGGTGCAGCGATCGGCGCTATCGGAGTGCAATTGAAAGGCAGCAAACGGCGAGCGAGGCTGGACTTGGTCGAAGATGAGAATAGAGCGTTGAAAACGCAGGCGTCGGGACTTCAGGAGGAAGTAGCTGCAAAGAGTCTCGAAGTCGGCAGCCTCCAGGCAAGGCTGGAGGCCACCAACAAGCGTTTTGAGGAGCAATTGAACCTTGAAGCGCTGATGGCCGACAAGTTCAAGGCCCTATCGGCGGAAGCCATCTCGGACAACAGCAAGAAGTTCCTGGACAACGCCAACGAAAGAATAGGCACCCTAGTCAAACCTCTCTCAGAGGAGCTAAAGCGCATAGAGACTGAGCGCGCCGAGTCTCAAGGTAGATTAGCTCAGCAGATGGAGACCGCAATACAAAGCACTACGGCTCTACAGCAGGAAACCCGTAACTTGACCACCGCACTAAGAAAGCCTGAAGTTCGCGGCAACTGGGGCGAACTTCACCTCAGGCGAGTCGTAGAACTGGCAGGTATGGTCAACTATTGCGACTTCGATGAGCAAGTCACGATGCAATCTCTAGACGGCGGCCAGGAGCGGCCCGATATGGTGATACGTTTACCCAGCGAACGCAACATAATCATCGATGCGAAAACCCCCTTGGACGCGTACCTCAGCGCCGCAGAGTCAGAGACTGACGGCGAGAGGCATGACGCCCTAACAAGACACGCTGGTCAGGTTAAGCAACGTGCTCAAGATTTGTCCAAGAAGAGCTATTGGCGATCATTCGATAAGTCTCCTGAGTTTGTTGTGATGTACTTGCCTGGAGAGTTCTTTCTTCTGCCCGCGTTGGAGAGGGACCCCACACTCTTGGAGTGGGCAATGGAAAACCGTGTGGTAATAGCTACTCCCAATACGCTGATGGCCCTTCTGAAAACGGTAGAGATGGGATGGAAAGAAGTCAAACTTGCTAGAGAAGCTGCTGAGGTGGCAAAGCTAGGGAAGGAGATTCACGATCGGATTGAGACCTGGGCAGGGCATATGGTGAGCATGGGCAAGTCCCTGGATCGAGCGGTGGAGAACTTTAACAAAGGCATGGGGTCTCTTGAATCGCAAGTGTTGACCTCCGCACGTAGATTCAAAGAACTAGGTATTTCATCTTCCAAGGATATTCCTGACTTGCCCGTTATAGACACGCAGGTCAGACAAACGCGGAAGCTTCAGCCTCCTCCACAGACTCCGGCTTTGTCGGCAGTTCCGGGAGAAGAAAAGGACGACCACTAGCCCTCGCCCCGATAGTGTAAACTAGCCCCTCGTAGACCCCTCCACCCCACCCCTAGGAGGCAATCCGACATGACCGGTATCTGGCCCGGCCTCACTCAGTGCACCGTCAACCTCGGCTTCGACATCGATGCCCAGAGCAACTGGATCGGCAGAAACCCCGCCTTTCGTGACAGGCCCGTCGTCATGACCGCCGCCGACTACGGCCCCAAAGTCGGAGTCCCGAGAATCCTAAACCTGATGGACGAATACCGGCTCAAGGCCTCCTTCTTCATCCCCGGCTTCACCGCCGAGCAGTATCCCGACCTCGTTAGAGAGATTATCGCCAGGGGCCACGAGGTCGCGGGCCACGGCTACATGCACCTCCGACCCGCGGAACTCACCCTCGAAGAGGAAATCGAAGACCTTGACCGGGGTCTCGAGGCCCTCGAAAAGGCCGCCGGCCAGAAAATAACCGGCTACAGGGTCCCCGGCGGCGACGCCAGCAATCGCACCATGTCTCTTCTCGCCGAGCGCGGCATCGTCTACGACTCCAGCCTCATGGACGACGATGCCCCATACATGATCGAGACCGATAACGGCAACATCGTCCAGCTTCCCTTCCACTGGCTCCTCGACGATTTCCCCTACTTCGCCTACGTCCCCGCCGCCGACATGCGGGGCCCGGGTTGCAGCCCCGCCTCCGTCGCCCGAACCTGGATCGCCGAGTTCGACGGCCTCTACACCGAAGGTCGCTGCATGATCCTCGTCATGCACCCCCAGGTCACCGGACACTCGGGCCACATCGCCGCCCTGGAAACGACCATCAAGCACATGCTTACCAAGCCCAATGTCGCTATAACCACCGCGGCTGACATCGCCGAGCAGTGGCTGGGCAAGAACGGATAGATGGCCGGCCTCTGGAAAGACGGCGTCCAGTGCGTCGTCAACATCGGCTTCGACGTTGACGGCGTTAGCTCGTGGCTGGGCCGAGACGGCGACTTCGCCAACCGACCCGTAGCCACCACCATGGCTGAATACGGCCCCAAGGTCGGGCTCCCGAGAATCCTGGCCCTCCTCGACGAATACAACATCAAGGGCAGCTTCTTCGTCCCCGGCCACACCGCCGAGAACCACCCAGACATCATCCCGGATCTCCTGGACCGCGGCCATGAGATCGCCCACCACGGCTATGTCCACGAACGCCCAGCCGCCCTCGACGAGGGTGAAGAGCGCCGTGCTTTGGAAACCGGACTGGAGATATTAGAGAGGCAGTCAGGCGCCCGGGTACCGGGTTACCGATCCCCCTCATGGGACATCAGCCCCAGGACCCTGGACCTCCTCGTCGAATACGGCTTCACCTACGACTCCAGCCTCATGGACGACGACGCCCCTTACGTTCATGACGTCAACGGCAGCCGCCTCGCTGAGCTTCCCGTCCAGTGGCACCTGGACGACTTCCCCTTCTGGGGTTACGCCCCCGTCGCCGGAGTACGCGGCCCCCTCTCCAGCCCCGAGGCCGTAACCCACACCTGGATTTCCGAGTTCGACACCCTCTACCGCGAGGGCAGATGCTACATCCTGACCCTTCATCCCCAGGTCTCCGGCCATCCCAGCAGGCTGTCGAGCCTGGAGCACACCATTCAACACATCATCTCGTATCCCAACGTCGCATTCATGCGCTGCGATGAAATCGCCCAATACTGGCTTGAACAGGGCTATTCATAGCCCCGACCCCACGCAACTTCAGGAGGAATACCATGGCAGGCATATGGCCCGGAGACATCCAGACCGTAATCACCCTGGGTTTCGACATCGACGGCGTAAGTTCGTGGCTCGGCATGAATCCCGACTTCGCCAACCGGCCCGGCCTGCTCTCCATGGCCGAATACGGCCCCAAACGAGGCGTGCCCCGCATCCTCAAGCTGCTGGACGGCTACGACATCAAAGCCACCTTCTACATTCCGGGCTACGTCGCCGAGAACTACGAGGACATGGTCAAAGATATTGTTAAGAGGGGCCACGAGGTCGGGCATCACGGCTACATGCACGAGGCCCTTGGCAACATGCCCATAGACCAGGAAACCGAGATACTGGAAAGAGGCATGGAGATTCTGGAGCGCATCACGGGTACCAAGACCCTCGGGTATCGGGCCCCCTTCTTCGACTGCAGCCTCGACACCATCCGCCTCCTAGCCGAACACGGCTTCACTTACGACACCAGCATGCACGACAGCGACGTGCCCTACGTCCACGATGTCAAAGGGAAGAAACTGGTCGAGGTTCCGGTGAAGTGGGTGCTGGACGACTACGGCTATTTCGCCTTCATCCCCCAGGCCGGTAGAAGATCGGCCATGCAGGACCCTCAGGCTGTCTACGAGACCTATGCCGCCGAGTTCGACGGCGCCTACAAGGAGGGCAACGTCATGACCATGACCCTCCACCCCCAGGCCAGCGGCCGGCCCGCCCGACTCACCTCCGTCGAACGGCTAATCCGCTACGCCAAGTCCCACCCCAACGTAGAGTTCTGGCGAGGCATAGACATCGCCGAGTACTGGATGAGTCGCTAACCTCTACGTCCCCGCCGACACATCCACTATCTGCCCCGTCATCCCGCTCGACTCCTCGCTCGCGAAGAACACCGCACACTCCGCCACCTCCTCCGGCGTTACCATCCTCCGCAGCGACGCCCGACTCTCCAGCCGTTTCCTCACCTCTTCGTAGCTCCGTCCCGAGCTTTCCACGAATGCGTTGATCACCCTCTCAATCCGGTCTCCCTCCGTCGCCCCGGGGCAGATGCAGTTCACCCGGATGTTGTCGGGCCCGACCTCCTGCGCCAGAGTCAGCGTGAACCCGTGCATCGCGAACTTGGAAGACACGTATGAGCTGCGTTTGGGCGTAACCCTTTTTCCCGCCATCGACGAGATATTGATGATGTTCCCCGACTTCCGCGCCCGCATGTCCTTCAAAACCTCCCGGCTGCACAGCATCGTCCCTGTTATGTTAACTGCCAGAACTCTATTCCAGTCCTCCAGGTCCATCTCCGACACATCCAGGAACTGGCCCGGTATCCCCGAGTTGTTCACCAGCACGTCTATCCGCCCAAACTCCGACAGCGTCTTCTCGACCATCGCCTTGACTTCGTCTTCTTCAGCAATGTCCGCGGTGGTCGCCAGTGCTGTGCGACCCATCTCCCGTATCTTTGCAGCCACTCCTTCGAGGTTTGCCGTGTTCCGGGATGCGATCGCCACGTCCGCCCCCTCCCGGGCAAACGCCAGCGCTATCGACTCCCCAATCCCCACTCCCCCACCCGTCACCAGGGCCTTCTTCCCTTGCAGTCTCCCAGTTGCCATGACCTTTACCTGACCACCTTGTTTGTGTGTAAGCTCCCGATATCCTCGTCAGAGTACCCGACTTCCCTCAGCACCTCGTCAGTGTGCTGCCCTAACGACGGTGCAGCCTTCTCTGATAGACCGGGCGTCTTTGAGAATATAGCCGGAGCGCCCCGAAGGGTTATGGGACCAAAGTCCGGGGAATCATAGTAGACGCTCAGCCCGTTCCTCTTCATCTGTTCATCCTCGTATAAGTCCGTGACCTGTTGAACGGGAGCACAGGGTACAAGATGCCCTTCCAGGCAAGACAGCCATTCGCCGGAAGAGGCCGAGGCGAACGTCTTGCCAAGAGTTTGGCCCAATGCCTCATCTGAAGAGTCTCCGTTTCGGAGAGCAGCAAGGTCCAGCCCGACCGCCCTTCCAAGCCGACCCCACTCCTCCTCCGACCGGACCCCAACGAATATCCAGCCGTCGGCCGTCTGGTAAATCCGGTACCCTGGACTCTCGCCCACGTAGTCCGCCTCCCGTGTCCCTTTCTCTCCTCTCCTCACCACCACAAACCTCCCCGACTGCATCGCCATGCAGGCCCTCAGCAAGGACGTCTCCACCTTTCGGCCCTTTCCCGTCCGAGCCCTGGCCAGCAACCCCAACGCCACCCCGTAAGCCCCGAGACACGCCGCTCCGTAGTCCGAGATGGCCATGACCAGGAAAACCGGCGGTCTCGTCACTCCACCCTGATAGTCCATCGCCCCGCTCCGGGCCTGGAGCAATGGATCGAAGCCCGGCTTGCTCCTGTACGGCCCCTCTTGTCCATACGCAGAAACCGAGCAGTACACCAGGTTTGGATTTATCTTGCTTAGGGTCTCGTAATCAGCGCCGAGTCGTTTGGAGACACCCGGCCTGTAATTCTCCACCACCACATCCGCATCTTCCACCAGCTTGTACAGCACCCCTCGCCCCGCCTCAGTCTTGAGGTCGATGCAGATGCTCCGCTTACCGCGGTTCCAGTCCTGGAACGTTAGCCCGAACCCCCGAAACGGGTCCCCTGCATGTGACTCCACCTTGATCACCTCCGCCCCGAAGTCCGCCAGCAGTCCCGGACACAAAGCGCCGGCTATGTAGCTGGCCAGGTCGACAACCTTGACGTTAGAGAACGGGTGCTTCAGCAAATCAACGCCCCCGACTCCACCAACTTGCGGCATTCCTCTTCCCCAAACCCCAGCCCCTTCAGCACCTCCACCCCGTGCTGCCCAAACCACGGCGCCGGCCCGGACACCGAGCCCTGCACACCCGCCACAGTGACCGGCGGTCCCAACTGGGTCATCATGCCAAAAGTAGGATCATCAATATTCACCAGGATGCCATCGGATAACACCTGGGGATCGACTATAAAGTCGTCCCGGGTGTCGGCGGGGGCGGCAGGTACGTCGTGCTCATCGAAGTGCCGGAGCCAGTGGTCCTGGGTCTCCTTCCCAATCTCCTCATCCAGGACCGCCTTGATTCTCTGCTCGTCCTCCGGCTCGAAATGCCAGGGCGCATCCCGAAACCTGGGGTTGGTCATTAAGTCCTCCATCCCCATTGCAATGCATAGCTTGCCCCAGAACCTGTCATTCCCACATGCGATGAATATCCACTTCCCATCGCTGCATCTGTACAGGCGGTAGGCAGACTGCACTCCCCTCGGGTCCCGAGTGTCGCCCTCCGGGTCCCCGTGTATGCCCGGGCCCCGGATGAACGCGCTTCCCTGCATGGTTATTGACCCATTCAGCAGCGGCACTTCCACCTTCTGTCCCACTCCATCCATCTCCCTAACGTACAGCGCCGAGGTTATCGAATACGCCGCGAGGAATGCGGCCCCACAGCTCGGGCCTGGAACGGTAACGTACTCCGGGGCCCCGCCTGGCCCATTCTGGTTCCCCATCAACGCCGAGTACGCGGAGACAACGCCGTCGTTACCCGGCTTGTCCGCCAAGGGTCCATCATCTCCAAATGGGGGCATGGCGCAGTACACGATCTCCGGGTTGAGTTTGGAAAGCGTTTCATAGTCCAGCCCCTTCTCCCGAGCCTCCCTCGGCAGGTAGTCCTCCACCACCACGTCCCCCGACTTCACGATCGCCTCCAATACCCCCCGTGCCCCTTCCACCGACAAATCCAGCGCCACGCTCTTCTTCCCCCGGTTCCAGTGATGGAACGGCGCTTCCCCCCTCCACCCCCGACCCTCCGGGGTCTCAACCTTGACCACCGACGCCCCCATGTCCCCCAACAGCATGCACGCATAAGACCCCGCCATATCGCGGGATAAGTCGATGATGGTGTATCCAGTAAGGACGGAATCCATTTTCAGAAGGTCTCGTCGGAGGATGTTGGGACGGCGCAAATTGTGCCATCGCGCCTTTTCGGGTGTCAACGCGGTCATGGCGTGCAGGGCCGGGTATAATCCTCCCAGGAGCGCCCCTATGCCCGAGATTCCAGACCTCGAAAACATCCTCATTTTCCTCAACGAACGGCTGCCGGGCGTACGCATCGACTCCGTCCAACCCCGCATCCCCATCGTCATCCGCTTCCCCGCCATCGACGCCTTCGCAGCCAGGCTCGAAGGCCAGACCCTTTCCAACGTCAAACGCCGCGGCAAGTTCCTCCTGTTCAACATGGACTCCGGCGACACCCTCGCCGTCAACCCCATGCTCACCGGCGGCTTCCAGTACGTCACCCCGGACACCAAGGTCCACGCCAAGACCTGCTTCACCCTGAAGCTCGACAACGGCATGGACCTCCGCTACCACGACATGCGCATCATGGGCAAGGTCTACTGCGTAGGCCCAGGTGAGGAGTCCATAATCCCCAACTTCGACCGCATGGGCCCCGACGCCCTTGACCCCGAACTCACCCTGGACGTCTTCCGCCAACGCCTACGCCGCTACTCGGGTCAGATCAAGCGCATTCTCGTCACCGATACCTTCCTTGCCGGCATCGGCAACGCCTACTCCGACGAAATCCTCTTCGACGCCGGAATCTACCCCTTCCGCCGCCGCACAACCCTCAGCGATGAAGAGGTCGCCACCCTCTACAACAGCATGCACTCCGTACTCGATGAAGCGACGAAAATCGTCGGTGAGCGCATGGACGGCCGCATCGACGCCAAGATCAGGGATTTCCTCAAGGTCCACCGAAAGGGCGGCCGAGACTGTCCCAACTGCGGCGGCCGAATAGGCGAGGTCAAGGCCAACCAGCGCATGACCAACTTCTGCCGCACCTGCCAGAAATAGCCTTCAATTAGGCTTAGCCCCCACACCCGTAGGGGCGACCGGCGGGTCGCCCTGGGGATGGGCTAGATCCCCAACGCCTCCACCGCATAAGCCCCCAGCATCCCCTCCTTCTCCTCCTCAGACAGCACCGGCAGCCCCATCACCTGCTCCACCGTCCGGTCCAGGTCGTACCACGGAAAGTCCGACCCCATGAACACCCGAGACGGCCCAATATCGCGGATTAGTTGCGCAAACTCATCCTCAGTCGGGGCATTCGTCGCCCCCCCGACCCACTCGATGATCTCGCAGCAGTCGAAATACGCGTTCGGGAATCCCTCCGCCAGCTCCCGAGCCTGCCCCCACGTCCCCCCTCCCATGTGGGCTATGATCACCTTCAGGTCTGGAAAAGCGGCCAGCATTCCCGCAAACGCCCGAGGCTCCGCATACCCGAAACCCAGCTTGTCCGGCCCCGAGTGCGCCACAATCGGCAGGCCCATCTCCTGGCAGACCGCATAGGAAGGCCACATCCGCTCGTCGCTCATGTTGAAACCCTGCGCAGGACCGTGGAGCTTCACCCCCCGTGCCCCGTGCTTTTCCACCATCTCCCGAAGGTGTGCCGCCCCCTCCTCCCCCGGCATCGCTATGGCGTCCAGCGCAATGTACGGGATCAGGTTGTCGTGCCCCTTCACCCGCTCACACGAAGCGACGTTGAACTCCCTCAGTGCGTCGGCATAACCCGCCTCCACCTTCCTGATCTCCGACTCCCGCTCCGATGCCGACATCCTACCCGTCATCCCCGCCACCGCCCGCTCCATCACACCCCGTGTCGAGAACAGGTTGACCACTATCGCCTTGGCAAACCCCGCCGACTCCATCGCATCCAGCGTGTCCTCCAGGTCCCCGTCGTAAGCGCTGAACTTCACGTCCACCTTCTGCCCGTACTCCCAGATTCCGTAGTCCCCCTTCTCAAACGCCCCTATCTCCTTCGTATCGTACAGGTGCAAATGAGAGTCGATTTTCAATATGTCGGCCATAACCGTAGCCTCCAGTTTGGGATATGCGTGTCGGGATTTGCGGCAATGGTATGCCGACACCCGACTCACGGCAATATAACGAGCTTCTAACCCTCCCCCGCCCTCCACACCCAGTGCACCATCTGTTCACCCTCCAGCCTGGTGAACGCCACACTCTCAATGCCGATGCAAAAACAATGAAACTCCGGCTCCTCCGGCCGATACCCGATAGCCTCGAACACCGCATCCGCAAAGCGCTTTCTCTCATCCAGGTCTTTCACCTCCACCGCCCGACCATACACCTTGAATTCCCCTTCACTCCCCAGGCGGTCCGACACCGTGCTATGCACCACGCACCGTGAGTCCCGAAGCAGGTCCAGCGCCTTCCGAGACTTCCACATCATCCCCAGGTACAGCTTCCCATCCACAATGAACGGCTCCACCGGCGATATCCGCGGCCACCCATCCCGACGCAGCGTCCCAACCAGCGCCAGCCCCGTACGCCTGAACTGCGCCTCCCCAATCGCCACCAGCTCCGGGTCCCGCCGTGCAAATTGTTCCCAAGTTACTGACATCTTCTCCTTTGCTGATGCGAAGTTTGCGTCGAAATCCTACAGGCAGCAGCTGCCTGCGGCCAACCCTTTCCCGACAAACGGATGCCCTTATCCTGACTTCTGATAGGGGCTGACTGAGGCGTCCAGTCCCCACTCCCTTTACGACACCTTTGCACAAATGTCATTCCGATGCCCCGCGAGGAATCTTGTGTGACGAAGCAGTGGTAGAGTTAAGGAGTCGGGGTGCGGTAGGCCGCAGGAATCATGGTCCTTGGAGGCCGAGCCCCAGCGAGGGCCACCGCACCCCTCTCTCATTTAAGCCCGTACAGTTGCCCGGGTCAACAACCCGTACCTGCAAGAAAGGGATAACATGAGTCAAGACTCCGTAATGGGAATCGATGTCAGCAGTGAGTTCCTGGACCTGCACGTCCTCCCGCAAGCCCAAGCTGCGAGGCACACCAACGATGCTGAAGGCATCAGAGAGGTCCTTCAAGTGGCCAAGGACTTCGATGTCGGCCTCATCGTCATGGAGTCCACCGGTGGCCTGGAGAGGCCCCTGGCCCTGGAGTGTGGGATCCACCAGATACCCACGGCGGTTATGAACCCCAGGCAGATCAGGGACTTCGCACGCTCCATAGGCAAGCTGGCCAAGACCGACGCCATCGACGCCTACAGCATCGCCCGCTTCGCCTTCACCATCAGACCCGATGCCCGTCCCCTCCCAGACCCTCAGGCCGCCCACCTGAAGGCCCTCCTGGCCCGCAGAAAGCAGCTCATAGACATGAGGGCCGCCGAGTCCCTTCGCCTCAAGCGGGCCCTCGGCCCTCTTCACCCCAGTCTGCGTAAGCACATCCAGTTCCTCTCCCAGGAACTGAACGACCTGGACAGGGAGATAGACGACCTCATTAAGTCCAACTCCCTCTGGAAGGCCAAATACGACCTCCTCAAGGATGTCCCCGGCATAGGCTCCGTATGCTCCTTCACCCTGGTGGGCGCCCTCCCCGAACTGGGCGCCCTCAACCGCAAGGAGATCGCCGCCCTGGTGGGGGTAGCCCCCTTGAACAGGGACAGTGGAGTCCATAGGGGAAGACGTATCATCTGGGGCGGCCGGGCCAACGTCAGAAGAGCCCTCTACATGGCCGCCATGAGCGCCAGGAAGCACAATCCCCCCATCAAAGCCTTCTACGAGCAACTGCTCGCAGCCGGCAAACCCGGCAAGGTCGCCCTCGTCGCCTGCATGCGCAAGCTCCTCACCATCCTCAACGCCATGCTTAGAGACAATGCCCCCTGGAATCCCCTCCCAAAAACCTCTCCTCCACCCCGCCCCCAACACAGTTGCTGGGGTGGGGCTTTACGCATGGACTGCACTACCCGACATTTCAAAGCGACTCAGGTTGCGGGTTACGCAAGGGTCCCACAACGGCAATCGCGCCTGTGAATATGCTATTGTGTCCGCGCCCGACTAACCATAACAACCTCAAAGGGAGTCCGACATGCCAGGCACATCCATCGACCTCACTGGCCGCATAGCAATAGTTACCGGCGCGTCCAGGGGCATAGGGGCCGCCATAGCCCGAGGCCTTGCTGCTGCCGGCGCCGATGTCACCATTGCCGACCTCCCCCAGCGTCAGGCCGACTCCGCTAAGACCCTCGCCCTTATCAAAGAGGCCGGGGGTGTCGCCCGTGCCCTCGATGTCGACGTCACCGATCCCGACCAGATTCGCAACGCAGTCTCGGGCACCGTCGCCGACAAGGGCCGCCTCGACATCATGTTTAACAACGCCGGCGTAATCGTACGCAGCACGGCTCTGGACCTCACCCCCGAGCAGTGGGACCACGTCCATAACGTCAACCTCAGAGGCGTATTCTTCGGGTGCCAGGCTGCAGCACGGGAGATGATGAAAACCGGCGGCGGCAAGATAGTCAACACGGCTTCCGAACTTGCTTTCGTGGTGTCCAGGAGCCACCAGTCGGCGACCTACATCGCCAGCAAGCACGGGGTGGTCGGCCTGACCAAGACCCTGGCCGTCGAATGGGCGCAATACGGCATCCGAGTCAACGGAATCGCACCAGGCCCGACCAACACCGACATGATGGCAGCAACCGTCTCAGACTCCGAGAGACTGGCCGCGACAGTAGCGGAAATCCCCGCCGGAAGAATGGTCGAGACCCAGGACCTCGTCGGCGCAGCCCTCTTCCTCGCCAGCGACCTCTCCGCCATGGTCACGGGCCACATTATCCCCGTAGACGGGGGTCGGGTCCTCATCTAACCCCCCTCTCCGTCATTCCAGCCCCCGAGCCGGAATCCATCCCCAGGGCGGGGTATTCCGTTCGCCCTGAGCGGAGTCGAAGGGTCTCAAGAACGGAATGGGGGTAGGGCTCAGCGTTGCGGGTACCTCACCCCGCAACAATAGGCTGCGCCACAATCCACAAACTCACCACCGTATACCCGACCATCAGCGCCACCATCGGGTACTGGCTTCTCAGTGCCGCCCCCCGGCTCCCCGACCTCCTCATCGATATCACGTGCGCCACGTACACCGCGATTACGTGCCCTATCACGATCGCCCCCACCCCGACGAACCACACCAGCCGAGCGCTGACTATCGAAATCTGCACATCCCAGTTCGCCGTCCCGAACAGGTCCCACCCGAACCCGAAGGGGTCCGATATCAGCTTGACTATCAGCTGACCCTGGATCGCCAAGAACGAAAAGAAGTGCGCCACGTTGTAGGCCAGGGCAATCGGGATCAGCGAGTAGATATACGCCCGAGCCGTCTCACCCGTCGTCCCCACCTCCCCCGAGACCCGGTTCGATATCTTGCACATCAGCAGGTATGCCCCGACGAAAATCACAGGAAACGCCACAAGGGCCAGGGTCGTGTTCAGGTCGTTCCGGTAGAAGGTGACACCTGTGAGAACGGCATCCTTAACGCTCTGCCACGCCTCCGTCTCCTTGAACCCGTCCAGCGTCACCGTGGACAACGCCAGCACAATGAACACCATTTCCGAGGTGCTCACCCTCTCCGGGTAAGCCAACCCCACCCCCGGCGCCCGGAGGTTCAGTTGCCTGGCCCCCTTGGCCCGTTCGAAGCAGCCGTAGCAGTTCACGCACCCCGACCCCCCAGCCTCGCACGGCAATTCACAATCCGAGCAGTGCTTGGCATCCGTGACCCGCACCTCAGTAACCGCGAACTTGGACAGGAACCTGTAAAGGACGGCAAACGCGTCCCCATAATGCAGCGATGTGTGCTTCCCGAACACGAACATCCCCCCGAGGCTCACCACCGTATAGAAAACGGCCATAATCCCAATGTGGGTCGGGGCCCCTGCATCGACGTAAACGTTCTCTATCCAGGCGAATGCGAAGAACAATACTATCGCCGGGGTCACCCCTATTTCATACGGGTACCGGATCCCAAGCCCCAGCCTCTTCCCCCTGGTCACAAGCCCATATAGGCCCTCTGCCCATTCGAACAGCACCTTCCACGGATTCAGCAGCGCCCACAAGTTCCCCACCAGCGAGAACACGTAGCCCAGCCCCACCCACCACCCCACCCAAACAAACACCACCGAGAAATTCACTATCGACGCCGGGTCTCCCCAGAATCCCGTCGCTATCACCAGCCCCAGCGTTGCCACTGATACAAGCCTTAGCACCGTGAGAGTGACGACACTCTCCAGTACCGCCCGGACACCGGTTATGCCGTACAGGTCGAACAGCCGCGGCCCCCGCCCCTCACCCCTCCCCCGCATGAACATCCCGACTACGACGAACGACACCAGCACCGTCGCCCCTGCCCCGTACATGTACAGCCACAGAGGCACCGGCAGGTCGTACCGCTCCCCGAACCCGTGCGCGTACGCCCGCGCCGTCGGAAATACTAACAACGCGCCGAGCAAAAGCCCGACAACTAGCAGAACGCGAGTAATCACGTTCCCTAGTCTAGCGCATGGGAAAATATGGACGTCCCCGCCCTACCGAGGCAGCACTTCCAGGAACCCGATAATCGTCTCTTCAGGCTCGGTAGCCCCGTCCCCCTCCCCCATATCCATTCCGTCCCCCGAGGCCCCCTCCGCCACCGTTACCGTGGTCATCGCATCCACCCCAAAGTAGCAGTGCTCGGTGTCTGACAGCCTAACCATGATGTCGTGCTCTCCCGCCCCCACCCCCGACACCTTCGCCTGGGGCAGCATGTACATCCCCCTGAGCTCCCCATCGACGTACAGGTGCCAGTGACCCGCCGTTGTCCCGCTTTCGGTATCCGTCAACGACAGCTCGAAGTTTTCCAGCTCGACCCCGACCTCAATCTCCCCTGCCTCTGGCCCCGGCTCCGCCTTCACCCTGATCTCCGGAGCCCCGACGCCCTCGGGCAATTCAAGCGTCGTCTCACACCCCTCTCCTTCGTCACCGTGAGTGTGTCCCCCAACCCCCACGCCCGGGTGAAGCGCCAGCGCAAACCGACCCTCTATGTCCGCCAAGAACTCCACCCTCGTCACGCCTCCCGACCCCACCTCGTTCTCATGGTTATACCCGTGCAGGTGCAATGTCCCGGCTTCATCGGAAGTTATCAGAAAGACCACGGTGTCCTCTTTCTTCACCCTGAACACCGTCGATTCCTGAACCAACTCCCTCTCCCTGATATCCAGATTGAACTCCACCGTCTCCGGCGCAGACCCCCCACACCCCGCCAACACCAGCAGCCCCGTAATCAGAAGCGCCAGGGACGGCACCCCAATTCCACCCTTCAACTGTTCTCTTCCTCCGATGAAGTCTCAGTCTCTACGACACCCGACCCCTCATTTTGTCGTGCCCTCTTCTTACGTCGGTCCCACCGTCTCCAGATCTCCAGCAACACCAGCAGCACGGGGAATGCCAGCACCACTATCAGTATTGCGAAAATCCTGCTCGCCGGCCCCCGCACCTCCAGCGGGAACACCACCTCCTCCCGACCTAACGACCCATCAATTGACAGCCCCAAATCCCACACCCCCTCCGCCTCCAACCGTACGTCCACGTCATACAGGTCCGGGTTTACGTCCGACCTGCCAATCGGGAATGACGCCTCCGCCAACCCCGAATCCGCAGGCGGCCTCGCGACCAGTTCCAGTGTCGCATCCCTGATTATCGCCCCGCTCTCGGCATCCGACACACTGAACGTGAGATGCACCAGCCCCTCGGTAGGACGCCCCGGCGTAGAGGTGATGATTACCCCGTACCCCCCGACCCCCTCCTCGAATATGACCCGGGTGTCGGCCCCGCCATTGGCCAGCGCCTGGGGCGCAAGCCCGACCCACAACGCAGCAAACACTAAGGCCAACGATGTGAAAATAAGGACGGGTCGAGTCGTCAAATGGTGAAAGATAGCGAACAACAAACCGGGGCCCGATTAACCGTCGCTCAGACCCGACACAAACGTGATCTCTTCAAGGCCCTTCCCGCAGTCGGGACACCGCCGTTTCTTGTACATCCGCACCGTGGCGTCTATGTCCATGTAGTCCTTGTCCCGCGGGACTTTGCTCCAGATAACGTCACAGGAATTGCAGATCAACACCCGACGAATAACCCCCGCACTAAGAGACCACTCGATTGTTCATTTTATCACGTTGCAGCCCCGACCCCCGCCGGCTGGATGACGGGAAACAACGGCGCACTCTTCCCAAAACATGGAGGAGGGGCCCGCTCCGGGCGCAGGCCCCTCCTCGGGACGCCGTCCCGGGCCGGGGTCTAGGGGCTGTACCCCGACCCCCCGGACGCGCCCTCGTATCTGGGAAGCGTGTTGACGAGGTGATTCAACACGTAGGCAAAGTCATTGAACGAATCCAGGTGAGACATCGTCGGCTTCAGGTCTTGCAGCCAGCCCTCCAGCGTTCTCAGGTGATTCCCTGCAATCTCGGCCCCCCGAGACTCGACGTACGGCAGCCCGCTGTAGCTGTCTGACACCAGCGCTACTATCGCCCCGAACCTCAGCATGTCATCCACCGAGTCCTCAAACCTGGCGTTTGAGTATCCCCAAATGTCGGCGTCCTGCTGCCGGGTTTCCCCGCTGATGGGCGTGACCCACCTAACATGCACGTCCCCTAAGTTGATGGCCTCTCCCGACCATCCACCCGAATGAGGCGTCAGCTGCAACTCATAGAAAACCGTCGTCGCCGTCCCGGACGGGATCTCCGCAAATTCCTTCCGGTTCTCCACGAATGCCTGGTCGGGAGTAATCCGGTTCTCGTAGCCGATGAGCCTCCAGGAGTCCACCTTCCCGGGGTCCCAGACCACCTGCGCCCGGGTCTGGTCGGCAAACGGCGTGGAGATCGTCGTCCAGTTGTCCCTTCTGAACGTCGCCCGGGCCTGCACCTCGTCATCCAGGTATCTGTACCAGCCGTTCCCGTGCTGTGCCAGCTGTTCCAGCAGGTAGTCGTTGTAGTTCTCTATACCCACGCCTATAGTTATCAGACGCAGGGGATTGTCGCTCTGCCCGTCGCCCGACGTTCGCAGGATCGCTAACGGGTCCGTCGCATCCACGTTCGCCACACCGTCCGACATCAGGATGATGTAGTTGTACGCGTTTGGCCGGTCATGGCGCATCCTGTCAGCGATTCTGACCCCAAGGTTCAGCCCCGCCTGCACGTTGGTGCTGTTGTTGGGCCGGAGGTTTGCAATCGAATTTGCCACCGCCCCGTCACCCGGCCCCCGACCCTCCACGGTGTATTCGTGCAGCACGTCGGTCGAAAACTGGACTACGGAGATGCGGTCATTTCGATCCAGGCTCCTCCTGATCGAATCCGCCGCCGCCCGGGCTATCCCCACCCTGTTCCCGTCCGCCATCGACCCCGACGCATCCAGCACCAGCGTCACGTTCAACGGCCTCCTATCGTCCCTCACGTCCGGCGCCTGGAACGTTATCCGCGCCAGGTGCATCTCGCTCTGCAACGGGTGCTCCACCAGCGCCGTCGAGATCGCAAAGCTGTCCTGCCGGCGCGGCTTTTCGTACCCGTAGTGGAAAGCGTTGACCCACTCTTCCGCCCTCACAGAGTCCGGGTCCACCTGGTAGCCGTTCCTCACCCAGTTCAACGCCAACTGGAACGAAGTGCGGTCCGTGTCCAGGCTGAAAGTCGATGTCCGGTCCCGACTGGCCGCCACCAGCGGGCTCCGCCGGTAGTCCTGGAATGTTGTCGCCGAAGGCACGGCGGTCGAGACCTCCCCCGACCCACTTTCCGAGGCCGAAACCCACGCCGTCGGGGTCGGCTCAGGCATCGCCGTCGCCCCCACCGGATACGACGAAGAATCTTCCTGTACCGAGTCCTCCCTATCGGGCATGGGCGTGGCTGTCGGCTCTGCCATAGCGTCATCCCACTCATCCATCGTCGCCGTCGGCATTGGCACGGCGGTCACCCCGTAGGAACCCGAATCAGTCCCGTATGGCGCCCTCGTCGGCTCTTCCCGCGCCGCCTCGGGCGTAGCCGTCCCGGCCCCCCCGCACGCAAACCCCACACCCGACACCACCAACATCAAAACCACGGCCATCGCAAAACGTCTAACCAGCATCTTCTCGGGCCTCCTCTCGCTTCCGTATGGACTGTTAGACGTTTCACCCCCTCCTTTTGTTCCACCCCCCCGCCCCCCCTCCCATTCCGATGCCCCGCGAGGAATCTCCCGTATCGGCCCACCACTCACCCCCCTCTATCCGTCATTCCCAACCCTGATCGGGTCGAAGATGCGCCATTGGCGTAAATCCATCCCGCGGGGCGCGGCGGGGTGTCCCCTCCCCCATAGGGGCAATCCCTTGTGGTTGCCCTGGGGCGGGGGGCGGCCCACGCTGGCCAATCCGTCGCGTATATCCTCTCCCCAAACCCGCACATTTGCTTGACACATCTGAGCAAAGGTGTTATCATACTCTCCGTTCGCGAACACTAATCCAGTAACACAAGGAGGTGCCAGAAACCCAGGGAAGCCCACCCGACCCACTAGAGAGGATGTCACCCCCGAGACAAGCTTGCCCCCGAGACGTCGGGGGTCGGAAACGCCGTCCCCTCACCACGGGTCCCGTGCCCCTTCCCTAACCCCCAGGCGATGGATAGACGCCCTGGACGCTACGTTCCATTGTGAAGCCCCTCTAAGACGCCCTAAGCCTCTTTCAGGGGAAGCCTCCCTCGGGAGGAAGCCGCTCTTTGCAGCGGAAGTGCGGTCGGATAGACCCGGCGCCGAGGACTTCTCGGTACACCGACCGCTCAATCAGGCCGGGTGCCGGTGGTCCCCCGCACTTCCGGGTCGCACCGGCAAACTTGGAAACCTTTACGCCTGCAAGAGGCTCTGCATCGGACGCTGGGAGAGCCTCCTTACCGCCTTATGCGGTGCAGCCAACCCCCCAGGGAGTATGGCTCGGACCCGGTGGCCCTTACGGTCCTTGCCCAAGTCCAGCGTATTTAGGGCCAGAGGCCGCATAGCGGTAAAAGCGGGCCGGCGCCCCTGCCCCGGGGCGTCGAATAACCCGAAGCACAGGAACGGGGCAGCGTCCAGCCAGCGTCTTCCATCGCCCACCCAAAACCCAACAGACAAAATGCAAACCCAAACCCCCCAACCGAACAACCCCTCCCCCACCCTCATCACCTCCCCTCTCCGTAGGGGCGACCGGCTGGTCGCCCTCCCCGGTGCGGAATGCGCGGCGAGGGTAGAGAGGAAAATGCAGATTTTTTCCTTAAACAATCAAAGCCGTGCCTGAAATCGCAAAACAATCAAAAACTCACACCTCTGCACCACGCGAATTCCCCAGAAATCCCTCTAGGCGTCGTTCAATCAAAACAGCTACGAGTTCAATCAACGTTCAATCAACGTTCAATCAAAACCCCGGCATGCCGCAAACCTGCCCGGCCGGTACGCCTTGTTGCCGCTCCGACCCCCTTCGCTGGTAAACTTGTCTCAGGCCCCCTCGACCCTGGGACCGTCGTATAACCCATGCCGCCCCTTTTGCAAGTCAAGAACCTCAAGACCTATTTCCACACCGAGGACAGCGTGGTCAAGGCCGTCGACGGCATCTCCTATTCGCTGGAGGCCGGGGAGACCATGGGCCTCGTCGGCGAGAGCGGGTGCGGCAAGACCGTCAGCGCCCTCTCCCTCATGCGCCTCATCCCCGAGCCTCCGGGCAAGATAGTCGACGGCGAGGTGCTGCTCGAAGGCGAAGACCTCCTCAAGCTCGGCAAGGACCGTATGAGACGCCGCCGCGGCAGGGACATCGCTATGGTCTTCCAGGAACCCATGACCTCCCTCAACCCCGTCCTCAGCGTCGGGCGCCAGCTCACCGAGGCCCTGGAAATGCACCTTGGCCTGTCCAGGGGCGCCGCCTACACCCGGGCAGGTGAGCTTCTCGAGGAGGTCGGGATCCCGGACCCCGGGCGCCGGCTGGATGACTACCCCCACCGCATGAGCGGAGGCATGAGGCAGCGCGTCATGGTCGCCATGGCCCTCAGTTGCGAGCCCAAAGTCCTCCTCGCCGACGAACCCACCACCGCCGTAGACGTAACCATCCAGGCCCAGCTCCTCGACCTCATAAACCGCCTCTCCAAGGAGAGGGGCACCGCCGTGGTCATCATCACCCACAACCTCGGCGTCGTGGCCCGGTACGCCGACACGGTGAACGTCATGTACGCCGGCAGGATCGTCGAAGGCTCTTCGGCGCACAATGTCTACGGGACTCCCCGCCACCCCTACACCCTCGGACTCCTGGCCTCCGTCCCCCGGCTGGACGAGACCATCCGGGAGCAGCTTGTCCCCATCGAGGGCGCCCCCCCCGACCTCGCTCACCGCGAGCCCGGGTGCTCCTTCCGCCCCCGCTGCTCCTTCGCCGTCGACGCCTGCGCCCTCAAAGACCCAACCCTCGCCCCGAAGAACCCCGGCCACTTCGCAGCCTGCCTCGTGGACATCACCTCTCGCGCACCGGAGCCCGTGGCATGACCACCCTCAACCCCAACTTACTCATAGACGTCCGGGACCTCCAGATGCACTTCCCCGTAACCAAGGGAGTTATATTCCAGTCGCGGGTCGGGGATATCAAGGCGGTGGACGGGGTGTCGTTCCAGATAATGCGCGGCGAGACCCTCGGGTTGGTTGGGGAAAGCGGGAGCGGCAAGACCACCCTTGGACGCTGCATCCTCCAGCTTCTCAAACCCACGGGAGGCGAGGTGCGGTTTCGAGGCCAGGACCTGATGCAGCTCTCCGGCAAGCAGATGCGTCCCCTGCGAAGGGAGTTGCAAGTCATCTTCCAGGACCCCTACGGCTCGCTGAACCCCCGCATGACCGTGGGGTCGATTGTCGAGGAGCCGTTGATCATCCATAAGCAGGGCAGCAAAGAGGAGAGGAAGCGAAGGGTGGCCGAGCTTTTCGAGGTGGTCGGGCTCAACCCCGGCATGATGGACCGCTACCCCAACGAGTTCAGCGGTGGACAGCGCCAGAGGATTGGCATCGCCCGGGCCCTGGCCGTGAACCCCACCTTCATAGTCTGCGACGAACCCGTCTCAGCGTTGGACGTGTCCATCCAGGCCCAGGTCATCAACCTTCTAAGCTCCTTGCAGGAACGCTTCGACCTTACCTACCTCTTCATCGCCCACGACCTGTCCGTGGTGAGGCACATCTCCGACAGGGTTGCTGTGATGTACCTTGGCAAGATAGTCGAGATAACGGGTCGGGACGAGCTTTACCAGGACCCGAAACACCCGTACACCCGGGCCCTCCTGTCCGCCGTCCCCATCCCCGATCCGGTGGTCGAGGCATCTCGGGAGCGGATCATCCTGACCGGCGATGTACCCAGCCCCATAGACCCCCCTAAGGGGTGCTCCTTCCACCCACGCTGCCCATTTGCCATGGACGTGTGTAGAGAGATGACGCCGGCGCTCAAGGCGACTTCAGAAGGGCACTCGGTGGCGTGCCATCTTTACTAGGAGAACTAGACGCTTAGCCCGTATAGCCCTATAGCGTTTTCCCCGGCGACCTTGGCCTGGTCTTCTTCAGGCAGCGATGAGAGGGTCTTCTTCAGGTTGACCACCGGCTCTATCGGAGAGTCGGAGTGGGGGTAGTCGTAGGCCCACATCACCTTGTCGGCGCCCAGCAGCTTGATGATGACGGCCCCGATCTCGTCGTCGGGGTCCATGTCTATCCAGCCCTGCCGGTAGAAGTAGTAGCTGGGCTTTTCGGTCATGGCCGTGGTGAAGCCAAGGACCTCGAACTTCTCATCCATTCGCTGCAGAAGCCACGGCATCCACCCGCACCCCGATTCCAGTATCAGCACCTTCATCTCCGGGAACCGGTCGAACGCCGATTCCTGGAAGAAGCTCATGTAACCGAGGGGCAGGTCGACGCCGTTGGTGGTGAAGGTCCACCAGCTGGGCATTGCGAACTCGGGGTAGAGGATGTTCCCGCCGCTGGTCCCTCCGGACGACGGGTGGAGGCTCAACGGCACGCCCTGTTCCTGAAACTCGGCCCAGAGGGGGTCCCAGTAGCTACGGCCATAGGCTACGTCGTCGGGGGGCAAGGATGGCACCATCACGGCCCGGGGCCCCCACCCTGAGGTCCTCTTAAGCTCTTTGACCGATTCCCCCACATCCGTCCAGGGTAGCAGAACGCTGGGATACAGCCTTCCGGGTTGGGAGTTGCAGAAGTCCATGATCCAGTCGTTGTAGACCCGGCAGTAAGCCGCCGCCAGCTTGGGATCCCGAGTTGTCGCCATCCACGACAGGCCCAGCGATGGAAAGAGGATCGACACGTCGATCCCCTCTTTGTCCATCAGCTTCACCCGCTCGGCCGGGTCACAGGCGCCTGGGGCCATGGCCCGGCCTTCATCATAGCTCACATCGTGCTTTTCGAAGATGTGCTCCTTGCGCCACTCGGCGCTCTTTCCGATGGTTGCCAGGTTCGCGGACGTGGACTTGACCAGCTTGCCGTGCACCTGCCCGTCGATGACCCAGTAGTCCAGCCCTTCATCATCCTTCTTGAACTGCATGGCCCGGTCCCGGTACTCGGGTTCCAGGTTCTCGACCCAGAGGTCGGGCGGCTCCAGGATGTGGCCGTCTATGTCCACGAACTTCATTGTCGGGCCTCCTTAGGGGGATCCGCTTTGCAAACGCCGCCGACATGATATCACCGCACAAAGAAGGTCGCGGCCAACCAAGGCAAGGGCCAAGAGTGTTTTGAGACTGGTGCCCCTGGGGTGACTCGAACACCCGACACGCGGTTTAGGAAACCGCTGCTCTATCCTCTGAGCTACAGGGGCCCGGAGGGGATTATAAATCCAAAATGCGGATTGGGGGTGTTACTGTCTAGTTGCCGAGGCCTTGTCCAGCCCGATAAGGGGATGCGTGTTCGGCTATGGAAGCGAGCCTCAGGCCCATGCGGTCTTCCGCCATATCCAAGTCGTACTGAGTCTGGAGCCCCATCCAGAACTCCCGGGAGTTCCCGAAGAAGCGGGAGAGAAGAAGGGCCGTCTCTGCGGTTATGGAGCGCTCACCGTGGACTATTGCGTGGATGCGCCTCGCGTCTACTCCGATGCTCTTCGCCAGGTGGTACTGACTGAGGTTCAACGGCAGAAGGAATTCCTCACCCAGGATTTCGCCGGGGTGAATTGGGGGCAATTTGCTTTCCAGTGCCATATCGGTGTACGCAGTCAAAATGTCCTCCTCAACGGTCGCTTCACTCAGTGATAGTCAACTATTTCGACTTCGTAGGCGTCATCACCTCTCCATACGAAGCAGATGCGCCACCTTTCATTGATGCGAATGCTGTGCTGTCCAGACCTATCACCGACCAGCGCTTCCAATCTGTTGCCGGGAGGGACCCTCAAGTCATTCAAGTTAGCTGAGTTATTCAGCATCATCAGCTTTCGTTGGGCCCGGCGCTGGATATCCAATGGAAACTTCCTGACGCGCCGACGGTCGGCTATGGCCTCGGTCGTCCTGTCACGAAAGCTCTTAATCACTTGCCGCTATAATAGCATAAAGCGCTATTAGTGCCAAGCGCTAAGTTACTGGACTTGATTTTCACAAGAGGGAGCCTCTACACAGTTTAGGGCTCAGGTTAGTTCATGAGAGGCGCGACGCTGAATATTACGGAGAACGGTTTGCAGTAGATGATTACGCTCATCTGGGCGTCCACGTTAACGTCGGCGGGTATTTCGTAGTTCTGGTTGCCGATGTTCCCTTTCAGCCTGCCAAGATCGTGGTAGCCGTTGTCCTTGATCTCGCTGACCTCCATCGGGTCTTCGTGGACGGCGAGGAGGACGTGGAGCCGGGGGCCATTGGTCACGTCCAGGTTTTCCAGCCTGAGCAGGTGAGACCCATCCGGGCCCCGGTAGATGATGGCCTGACCGCTACCCCTGTGGAAGCTGTCGGCGTCCCGGAAGTTGCCTTCCTTCAGCTTGACAGCCTCGCCGGTCTCCTCTTCCTCCATCATCATCTCGGGCATGGCTTCCATCATGGGCTCGTCGTCCATAGCCGCCACCACGGCCATGGTCATCTCGATGTCTTCCATCTCCATGCCCTCGGGCACGACCGCCGTATAGGCGAAGGGGAACTCTTCTTCGACCGTCTCGTCTATGAACAGCGGGGAGCCCAGGCCCCAGGCCAGGAACCCGAAGACTATCAGGAAGGGCGTGGCGATGATTGCGGTGAGTTTTCTGCGTCTCCACAGCGCCAAATGGATCTCGCGTCTGTAGGCGTAGTAGGTTGCCGCTGCGCCTATTACCAGGACTGCGGCCAGGATCGGCCAGCGCCACGGATAGAGGTCGGCTGCGACTCTTTCAAGGGTCCCAAAAAATTCCGCCATGTCACCACGCCTCCCTTTCTCTAGTGGGCCCCGGGCCAAGGCAAGCGAGTCCCCGGCCCTTGATATTTGACTGGGACTGAGTTTGTTTGATGCTTTACCGGGTGGCTCCCCAGGAGTTCCAGTAGATCATCTGGCGGGCTGGAAGCCGCTTGGCGGGCCGGAAGCTCTCCCCGGTATAGTAGGCCACGGGTAGGAGGGCAGCCTGGGTCACGTTATCGGGGATGCCCAGGAGGTCGGCCACTTCCTTTTCATTTGGAAGGTGGAGGGTGGTCCAGGCTGCACCCAGACCCCGGGCCCTTAGAGCGAGCATCAGGGACCAGGCCGCAGGCAGGATGGAGCCGTACATGCTGGCCTGCGCGGTGACGCCTTCGTTCTCCACGCGACCGTCGCAGCAGGCGATGACCAGCGCGGGCGCTTTGTGCATGTTCTCGGCCAGGTATGTAGCGGAGTCCCGGATAAGGGGCGCCCTTTGCGCTCTGGGATCGTCGGGAGCGTAAGCCGGCGGGTCCTCGTCCCTCATTGCACGGTAGGGGAAGTAGCCCCTCTTGTAGCAGTCCCCGACCACTCTCTTTTTCTCGGGGTCGGTGACAACCATGAAGTGCCAGTGCTGCTGGTTGGAACCCGTGGGGGCCTGCATGGCAATCTCGATACATTTTTCGAGGACATACGGTTCAACTTCCCTGTCGAAATCGAGCCGCTTTCTCACCGTCCTGGTTGTAGTAAGCAATCGGTCCGCTGCCGCAACGTCTATGTCCAACGGTCTGCCTCCGGTTTTTGTCAGATCTTGATTTGGGCGCGTGCCCTAAACCTAGTATAACTCCCTGCTCTGATATAATCGCACGGTCCCCAAAGGCGGCCGTATCGCAAAGGAGGCTCACCTTGGCTCCCCAGGCAAAAATGCTTCATCAGAAAGACCTTGTCGGAACTCAGGTAGTCGACTTTGAGCAGAGGGTCGATATCGGGCGGCTGCGCCAGGACCGGCTGCACAGGCTTCAATCGGAAATGGCCGCTGCCGACATCGAGGCCGTGCTCCTCTTCGACCCGGTGAATATACGGTATGCAATCGGGACACGGATGAACGAGACCTTCGCCCTCCGATTCAAGGGCACCCACGCTCTCATCCCCCAGGAGGGCCGCCCCGTATTCTTCGACTCCAATGAGGTCCAAGCACAGACACTCGCGGACAGTACCGAGGTGCTGCCTGCCGAAATGGTCGAGTTCTGGCTTCTGGGGGATTACACGGAGGACAGGACCGCCCGATGGGCGCAGGTATTGAAGGACACCCTCACGAGTCTAGGCATCTCCTCCAACCGGCTGGGAATCGACAGGCTGGACGCTTTTACCATCAACGCGCTTTTGGAAAAGGGGTTCTCGCTGGTTGACGCCTTGGAGCCGTTGTCTCGGGCGCGGGCCATCAAGACACCAGACGAAATTACCCTTATCCGCCAGGCGTGCGCCATCGGCGACGTGGGGTTGGCCAAGGTCCAAGAGGCCATCAGGCCCGGTATCACCGAGAACGATCTTTTCTCCGTTCTCCAGGGCTACAACCTGTCCAAGGGCGGGGAACGGATAGACGGCAAGCTCCTGACGGCCGGGGGCAACACCAACCCGTGGATCAAACGGGATGCCTCGGACCGGTTGGTGCTGCCTGGCAACCTGGTCGCGATAGATACGGACATGGCCGGGCCCCTGGGGTATTTCGCGGACATTTCCCGGACATACCTGTGCGGCGACGGGAACCCGAATGAGGAGCAGATGGACGCCTACAAGCGCGCCTATGACTACATCTACTCCACCATTCCCTACTTCGTGCCAGGGGCTTCATTTGTAGAGGTTGCGGAGAAGGCCCCGACTATGCCGCCCGAGTACAACCGGAACCGTTACCCGCTGATGGCCCACGGAGCGGGTATGTCGGACGAATGGCCGGCGATTTACTTCAAGGACCCGCGCCCCGACGAACCAAAGAATTATGATGGTGAGATCAAGGAGAACATGGTCATCTGCATGGAGGCCAGCTTCGGGAGGGAGAACGGTTCCGAGCAGGTAAAGCTGGAAGAGCAACTGCTGATCAAGGCAGACGGACCGGAGATTATCTCCCAGGCGCCCTTCGACTGGCGCTTTATGAACTAGACACCAGAGGCCCCACTTCCCGCCCCCGGAGGTTAAACATGGCGCCCAAGCAGTTTCACGAGAAAGACGTTACGGGTCGTCAGGTAGTCGATTTCGAGGAGCGCATTGACGTAAAGCGCATGCGCCGTGACCGCATCGCCCGGCTGCAGGCTGAAATAGCCAAGGCAAACCTGGGGGCGATCCTGCTGTGGGACCCGGTCAATATGCGCTATGCCACCGGCACGCGGCTGATGGAGAGTTTCATGCTCCGTCACAAGAACAAGTCGGTGCTCGTGCCCCGGGAGGGCAAACCCATAATCTTCCAGCCCAGTCGCCTCGATTCCGCCGTGGTTGACGATGAAATCGAGCTTCGCTGGATAAACACCTTCGAGTTCTGGCAGTTGGGCACCTACACGCCGGAAGCCACGAGGAGATGGGCCGCTGAATTCAAGACTGTGCTTGAAGAGATAGGCATCGCCGGGGAGAAGCTGGGGATAGACCGCATGGACCCCGACAGCGTCCTGGCTCTCACGGAACTGGGGATCCGGGTGGAGGGGGCGTTGGCCCCTGTAGGCTGGGCCCGAGCAATCAAGACTCCCGACGAAATCGCCGCCATCCGGCAAGCTTGCGCCATTGCAGACGTGGCGGTGTCCCGGGTACGGGATGCTATAGAGCCGGGCGTCACGGAGAATAAGCTGTACTCCATTATGTCGGGCACTAACCTGGAATACGGCGGAGAACGGATAGACGGCAAGCTGCTGGCCTCGGGGGGGAACACGAACCCGTGGCTGCACAGGGAAGCCACCGAGCGAGTCGTGCTGCCGGGCAACCTCGTGGCGATGGACACGGACATGGCCGGGCCTTTAGGCTACTTCGCAGACATCTCACGCACCTATCTTTGTGGCGACGTACAGCCCAACGAGGAGCAGCTTGACGCCTACAAGCGCGCATACGAGTTCGTCCAGACGGGCATCCCCAAGTTCGTGCCGGGCGCTTCATTCATGGACATTGCCAACTCCATGCCCGAGGTGCCGGACGAGTACAAGCGCAACCGCTATGTGGTCCTGGCTCACGGCGCTGGCATGTCCGATGAATGGCCCGCCCTGTACTTCCCAGACATGGACGACACGGGTTTCGGCAATGACGTAGGCGAGGTGCAGGAGAACATGGTCATCTGCATGGAGGCCAGCTTCGGTCGGGAGAACGGGACGGAGCAGGTGAAGCTGGAAGAGCAGCTACTCATCACCAAGGATGGACCCCAGGTCATGTCCCAAGCGCCCTTCGACTGGCGTCTGGTCCCCACCGAGGTATAACCTCCGACAACCCCACCACTCACCATGACTCGGCCTACGCTACAAGACATCTACCGCGCCCGCGAACTGCTCTCCAACCACATGTCCCCGACGCCCCTGCACCACTACCCGGGCCTCGACGCGGTTATAGGGTCAGAGACTTACGTAAAGCACGAGAACCACACAAGGCTCGGGGCGTTCAAGATCCGGGGTTCCCTGAACATAATGTCGCTGCTCACATCCGAGCAGAAGGAGCAGGGGGTGGTCCTGGCCTCCTCGGGGAACTTTGGACAGGGGATGGCTTACGCGGGGCAGATATTCGGGGCAAGGGTGATCGTGGTGCTGCCGGAGAACCCCAATCCGTCTAAGATGGAGGCGATAAAGGCCTTCGGTGCGGAGGTGGTGCTGAGCGACACGGTCTATGACTCGGACCCCGCGGCCATCCGGGAGATCGTAGAAAAGCGGGGCTGCCAGTATGTAAGTGATTCGACAGACGCCCGTTTCATGGCAGGCAGCGGCACGATCATGTTGGAAATCCTGGACCAGCTCCCGGACGTGGACGCGGTCATATTTCCGGTCGGGGGTGGGGGGTTGGCGTCGGCTGTGTCCATCGTGGCGAAGGGACTCAAGCCGGACACTGAGGTCATCGGCGTGTGCAGCGCCCAAGCCGCTTCGCCCTACCTGTCGTGGAAGAGGGGCGAACTTGTCGACTCCACGATGACCACCTTCGCCGAGGGTATCGGGGTCAAGGTAACCGAGGAGATCCCGTTCCGTATCATGGTTGATCTGCTGGACGATTTCGTTGCAGTTGAAGATGATGAAATCAGGCGGGCCATCGTCCTTATGCTGGAAAAGACCCACAACCTCTCTGAGGGTGCGGGTGCAGTGCCCCTTGCCGCGGCGCTGAAACTGAAGGAGCGGCTCCAAGGCAAGAAGGTTGTGCTTATTCAGTCGGGGGGGAATGCGTCCATTGAAGAATTGAAGGCCAGTCTCGGGAAAGCACAATGAAATACTCCACCGATATTCAGGCAATCACGAGGGCCCACGGGCTGCTGAAACGGTACATGAGCCCGACGCCCCTGCATCATTACCCGGGGCTCGATGCGCTGCTGGGGTCGGAGACCTACGTGAAGCACGAGAACCACACGGCCATCGGCTCCTTCAAGATCAGGGGCGGGCTGAACGCTATAGCCAACCTGAGCCCCGAGCAACTGAAGAAGGGCGTTGCGGTGGCCTCAACGGGGAACTTCGGGCAGTCGGTGGCATATGCAAGCCAGCTATTCGGGTGCCATGCAACGATTGCGCTTCCCTCCAATCCCAACCCCGGCAAGGCGGAGGCGATCCGAAACTTCGGGGCGGAGTTGATGACTTATGGCGCCGACTACGACGAGGCCCGGGACCACCTGCAGACCATAGCTGCCGAGAAGGGATACCGGCTTTTCAACGATGCGGAGGACCATGACTTTGTGTCGGGGCTGGGGACTTGCATGGTGGAGATTCTTGAAGACCTGCCGGACGCCGAGGTGGTGATCGTACCTATAGGCGGCGCTGGGTTCGCGTCGAGCCTCTGCATAGCGGGCAAGGCCATCAAACCCGACCTGGAGATCATTGGAGTGTCTTCGGAGGCGGCGTTGTCTCCTTACCTTTCGTGGAAGGAGGGTCGGCTGGTCGACTCCCCGACCACCACCTTTGCGGAGGGGATATCCGTGAGGGTGTCATTTGAGGGGTCTCAGGCAGTGATACGGGACCTGCTGGACGACTACGTGCTGGTCTCGGAGGATGACATACGGCGGGCGGTGGTGCAGATGCTGGAGAAGACTCACAACCTGGCTGAGGGCGCAGGGGCTGCGCCGCTAGCAGCAGCACAGGCGTTGAGAGACCGGATCAAGGGCCGGAAGACGGTGCTCATTCTGAGCGGGGGCAACCTGTCGCTTACGCATCTGAGGGAATGCCTGGCACTTTAGGCCATCCCGCTCTACTTGCCCACTCCCGACCCTAGGCTGACCCCCTGCTATAATTCGGGCATGCCCAAGACACCTCCTATGTACACGGGATTCGGGGACGGCGGTCAGACGGGGCTGCTATATGGCGGCCGGGTATCGAAGGCCGACCCTCGGTGCGAGGCGTACGGCGCTCTGGACGAGGCTGTGTCGGCGATGGGGCTGGGGAGGGCGCTGTCTGCGAAGGAGGACGTGCGGGAGGTGCTGCTGGGGCTGCAGAAGGAGGCGTTCACGGTCGGGGGGGAGATAGCGATAGACACGGAGTTCTACCCCAAGTTCCTGCAGCACTTCCAGAAGGTCACGTCCGAAATGGTGGACAAGCTGGAGGAGACCACCGACGCCCTGACGGAGAAGATCGAGCCGCCGCGGGAGTTCATCATGCCTGGGGGGTCGGGTGCGGGGGCGGCGATAGACCTGGCCCGGTCGACGGTGCGTCGGGCGGAGAGGCGGACGGTGGAGCTCATGGAGTCGGGGCTGCTGACGAACACGGAGATTCCTCGGTACCTGAACAGGCTGAGCTCGCTGCTGTTCGTGTTGGCGAGGTATGAGGAGACGGGTTAGTCTTAGCCTCCGCTACAAATCGACGTGGAAGGGCGAGTCGGGCGTCGCACCCTAATCAGATAAGCTGCAAGTATCGTAATCGTGTAAGCGGCAGCCAGCGGAAGAATGCCGTATAACCAGTCGGGCAGGTGGTCCACAATTGGGGTTTCATATGAAAAGGAATTCTTGATGTCCTGAGCCGCAAACGGCGAAATGTATGCCACCGCAGCTGCCCCGAACAAGGCCCAGAGCCCATTCATCCCTACAGCCTTCCCCGTATCCGTGCTATGCAGCGCCCATATCGCAATGAAGCTCAAGAGCACCTGGACCATCAACGCCCCAATCCCATATCTGACATCCGTCGAATAGTATTCCGCCAGGAAGTCCAAACCTGGGAAGGCTGTCACTCCTATAAGGACAAGGGCTTTATCGAAACCGTTCCGTGAAGCCCGTCTGGCAAACCACACCAATACCGAAAGGGCCACCAGACGCCAAGCCAACCACTCCAAAGCAATCCATTGCGGTTCTATGTCTCCTTCTTCGAAACCTACACGTTCAAAACGAATTCCGTACACCCAGGCTACCACCAGAGCATGGGCTATGCCCAAGGGCACGAGCACCAATGAGTATTGCCATACAAGCCTGAGCAGTTTGCGTCCCGACCGATGCACCCATCGATAAGGGATACCCAGCAGGACAAGCCACACCCCGTAACCCGAAAGCAGCCACGTCGCATAATGCGCACCTGTCCAGTCGGAGGATGGCAGGCCACGGACCGTTCCCAACTGCACCGCATCCACTATGATCGGTGATCCGAAGAAGAGCCACAGCTCCCACCTGTATTCGCGGACCTTGTTGAGAACGACGGTCTGCATCTTCCTTAAGCCAGTCCCCCGACCCTCGACAGGAGCATTTCGATGAAGCGGTCACCGTCAACCTCGGAGGCGACGCGGCAGTTGGGTTCTATTTCTACGTTTGCCGGAGGGCGGTAGGGGACGGTCATTCCCCTGGTCAGGCCTTCCTTGACTTCGACGTGGATACGACGGGGGGCGTCGGTCATTAGAGATGGGTCAATGACGACGGCGGTGGCCATGGGGTCGTGCATGTAGGTTCCGTCGAAGCCGCTTTGAGCCTGGGTGAAGTCCATGTAGAACTGGCAGCAGTCGTAGGCGAAGCGGCCGGCCCTGCCACCCTTGTCTAGGAACCACTCATGGGCGGCGCTTCTCATCAGGCCGATGCCGTGGGTGGCGTCGGTGGGAACGAAGGTCAGGGAGATGCCCGATTCGAGGAGGACGTCGAGGGCCTCGGGGTCAACGTAGGTGTTGAACTCGGCGGCGTAGAGGGGCTCGATGTTGCCGGGGGCGTCGACGGCGCCGCCCATGATGACGATTTCTGCGGTCTTGGCCATCTTGTCGGGGGACTGCTGGACGGCACGGGCGACGTTGGTCACGGGGCCGGTGGCGACTATGGTGACCTCGCCCGGCTTCTCGTCGACCATGTCAGCCAGGGCTTGCACGGCGTGCTTTTCGGACAGGAGGCCCCAGTCGAGGTCGGGGTAGTAGTCGTCGCCCAAGTCGCCAAGGCCGTCCTCACCGTGGACGGCGGCAGCGGTATAGAGCTCTTTCACCAAGGGCGCCGACTCACCCTTGAACACCGGCGGCCTCTTTTCTTCGTCGACGAAGGAAAGTATGCGCAGCACGTTCCTGGTGCACTTGTCGACGTGGACGTTGCCGCTGACCGTGGTGATGCCGACCACCTCCACCTCCGGCGAGGCGAGGGCGAGGAGGATGGCGAGGGCGTCGTCGACGCCGGCGTCAACGTCGAGGATGATAGGTTTAGGCATTTGAAGCACCTCCGATTGTGGGGCAATGCGAGGCCCGGTTGGGGTATATTGTGCAAGGCCGAGCCTCAGGTAAGGAGCATCTTAACATCAAGCCGATTGTAGTAGCCGGGGGCATCAACATGGACCTGATAGCCACGGCGGAGAGGATGCCCCGGCCCGGGGAGACGGTATTCGCTACCGGAATCACCCGTGTGGCGGGAGGCAAGGGGCTGAACCAGGCCGTTGCGGCGAGGCGACTCGGGCGTGGGCCGGTGTACATGCTCGGGAGCGTGGGGGAAGACCCGTTTGGCGAGGAGCTGCTGGCGTTCATGGGGGAAGAAGGGATCGGGGCGGAGGGGGTGGGTCGGGCGGACGTTCCGACGGGGGTGGCGCTAATAACGGTCGATGCGGAGGCGGAGAACACGATAGTGGTGGCGGTGGGGGCGAACTCCCGCTTGTCTGCCGAGTCTGTGGGCGCACAGTCCAGCCTTATCGCCGATGCGGGTGTTGCTTTAGCGCAGCTTGAAGTGCCCGTCGAGGCGGTGCAGAGGTTCCTTGCCATTGCCAGAGAGGGGGGCGTCACGACCATCCTCAATACGGCTCCAGCGCGGCCTCTGCCAGACGCCCTTCTTTCACTGGTGGACGTCCTTTGCCTGAACGAGACGGAACTGGCGGAGATGTCGGGGCTCACAGGGACGCCGGAGGAACGGGAGAGCATTGTGGCGGCGGCTCGCGGGCCGGTGGCGAGAGGGGCGGGATGCGCGATAGTGACGCTGGGGAAGGCGGGCGCATTGGTCGTCACTGCGGATGAGGACACCCTGCACCCGGGCGTCGAGGTGGAGGCTGTGGACCCGACGGGGGCGGGGGACTGCTTTCTCGGGGGCTGGCGGCACGGTTGAGCGAAGGGGTGTCGTTGTCTGAGGCGGTGGGTTTTGCGAACAGGGCGGCGTCGGTTTCCGTGCAGAGGCCGGGGGCGAGTTCGTCGATTCCGTATCGGGGGGAGGTGGGAGGGGTGTAGGTGTAGCCTGCCGGTCGTCCCTACGGGGGAGGGGTGGGTGGGGAGACCCTGGATTCACGCCATAGGCGCACTTTCAGCCCGGTCGGGGCACGGGAATGACGATAGAGAAGAGCGGGAATGATGGAGGGAAGGTGGAATGGCGGTTATTCGGTTTTTGGGGTGCGGGTCTATGGGAGTCAGGGAGGGGGGCGGCCGCGGGCGATGTGGGGTGGGGGGTTGGGGTCGGCACAGTCGGGGGACGGGCCGGTCGGGTCTACGGGGGAGGAGAAGGAGTCGGTTTCCCAGTAGTTGGGGGCGCCTGACTGGATGGGGGTGAAGGAGGGATCGGGGGAGGGGGCGGGGTGAGTTGCGAGGTTGTGCGTGGTTGTTTCGGAGGGATGGATTCCTGCACGCCTCGGCGCACGCCTAGGCGCATCTTCGACATCTGCGACCTCCGCAGGAATGACAGGTAGGTCAAGGGGTGGGAATTCGTCATCGTCTAGGTTGTCGTCATAGGACGGGTCGTCGTAGGGTGGGTCTTCGTCAGGGTCATCGTCTTCGTCATCGTCGAGCAGGTAGTCGTACTCGTCCTTATCCAGGGCGTCCATTGCGGCGAAGTATTCTTCATCTTCGTGGGGCCAGGGGTCGTTGGGGTCAATGAGGCCGTATTCACGCCGGGTTCGGAGGGGTATCAGGTCTCTCCAGGGCCACCATTTGTCGCCGGGTTTGGCCTTGCGGACAGGGAGGAGGTCGAAGATGCCGATCTCGCCATCGTCCACGGACTTTTGGACGACCTTCTTGATCAGGTTGTCTATTTGCTCTTCGTCGGTGAGCTGTTTGGGGGCCTTGGCCTGGGCGGAGTAGGCACGGATGATGAGTCGGAGGCAGCGGTTGATCTGGGTGTAGTCGAGGGGGCGCGTGCTCAAGAGGCGGTTGGTCAGGGAGCGGAGGAGGGCTATTTCGCCGTCTATGCCGGTGCTGTCGGGTGACAGGCGGGGCAGGGAGGGGCGAACGTAGTTCAGGGAGCGGCGACGGTTGGGGCGACGGCCCCTGGGCCTTCTACCGCGCCCGACGGGGCGGGAAGTCTTCCGCGGCCTTCGGCTGCGGGCATCCGCTGCAACACCCGGTAAGGCGGAGCGGGAAGTCATCCGCGGCGCAATGCCGCAGGCATCCGCTTCAACCCCCGGTGAGGCGGAGCGGGGAGTCTTCCGCGGCGCAGTGCCGCAGGCATCCGCATCGACGCCCGGTAAGGCGGAGCGGGGATTCATCCGCGGCGCAATGCCGCAGGCATCCGTGCCCTGGTAGGTAGCCTGGGTACGGGCATTCTTCCGCGGCCTGGGGCCGCGGGCATCCGCGAGGGAGTCGGGCATGGGGAGACCAACCGCCTCTTGAGCAGGCGCCCCGGGAGAGGGGCGTCGGTGTTTTGACAAAGATTTGTTGTGATGTTTGGGTGTAGACATCGGGTCTAAATATCGGGTCTAAACTTTAGTGTAGAATGTATATCGTAGAAGTCAATAGGTAAAAGGCGCAATTTGGGGGGGAATTTTTGGGGGTGGGGAGACGCGGGTCGCCCCCATTCCGTTCTAGCGACCCTTCGACAAACTCAGGGCGAACGGAACCCCCACACCGGGGAAGGGATGGATTGCTAGGATGTAGGTGGTTGTTCAGGAGGGATGGATTCGCTAAATTCACAAACGAAGTGCAACACCTGGTTAAGGTGTTGTCATGGGAAGAACTTATAGACATCTCAGTATTGAAGAGAGGTGTGAGATTGCCCGACTACATGCCTCGGGACTATCGATCCGCCAAATCGCAGCAAGTCTGGATCGCTCGCCATCGACAGTGGCTAGGGAGCTGAAGCGCAATGGTTCCAGGACTCAGGGGTACCAGCCCCGGTATGCGGACCAGCAGGCCCATGCCCGGCGTTGGCGCGGGTCTAGACTGGAGCGGGACGAGGTACTGCGGGACAAGGTCCTGTCCCGGCTCGAGCAGAGGTGGTCACCGGAGCAGGTGTCGGGTCGGCTGGCTATGGAGTCGGGCAGCAAGGTCATCTCCCATGAGAGCATCTACAGGTTCATATACGCCCAGATGGCACGCAAGAAGGACTACAGCTGGCGCTACTACCTGCCCCATGCCAAGTCGAAGCGGGGTCGGAGATCCCGCAAAGGCCACAGCCCCGCCTCCTTCATGGCTTTGCGTCGCCCCATCACCGAGCGCCCCCAGTCCGCCGATGACCGCCTCACCCCGGGCCACTGGGAGGCCGACCTGATGCTCTTCAGAACCTATGGGCATGCCGTCCTCACCCTCCACGAACGCCACTCCCGCATCCTCATCGCCCTCAGACCACCCGGCAAGGCTTCCAGGCCCATCGCCCAGGCCATGTCCCAGGTGTTGGGTCTGTTGCCTCCCCAATGGCGCCAGACCGTTACCTTCGACAACGGCACCGAGTTCGCCCTCCACTACCGGCTCCACGATCTCGGTATCCAGACCTTCTTCTGCGATACCCACTCCCCCTGGCAGAAGGGAGGTGTGGAGAACGCCATCGGCCGGCTGCGGCGTACCCTGCCCCGCAAGACCGACCTGGCGGCATTGTCCCAGGAGCGGTTTACCCGGATGCTTCAGGCCTACAACAATACGCCCCGCAAGTGCCTGGGCTACAAAACCCCGGCGGAAGTCTTCTTGGATAGCGTGTTGCACTTGAAATGTGAATCCACCTTCCCACCTCCGTGGGAATGACGGTGTAAAGGGCGGGAATGGCGGGTTAAGGGGGGTGGGGGGTTGGAGAGGCGTGAGCCGCCCCCATTCCGTTCTAGCGACCCTTCGACAAACTCAGGGCGAACGGAACCCCCACACCGGGGAAGGGATGGATTGCTAGGATGTAGGTGGTTGTTCAGGAGGGATGGATTCCCACCTCCGTGGGAATGACGGTGTAAAGGGCGGGAATGGCGGGTTAAGGGGGGTGGGGGGTTGGAGAGGCGTGAGCCGCCCCCATTCCGTTCTAGCGACCCTTCGACAAACTCAGGGCGAACGGAACCCCCACACCGGGGAAGGGATGGATTGCTAGGATGTAGGTGGTTGTTCAGGAGGGATGGATTCCTGCCTCCGCAGGAATGACGATAGAGAGGGGCGGGAATGACGGGTTAAAAGGGCGGGAATGATCCGCCATAGGCGGACAGGCTCCCCTCGGAGGTGGGTGATGGGGGTGGGGGTGAATGTGGTTAGCGGGCCTGGTAGTTGGGTTTTCGTTTTTCGGAGAAGGCTTTGGGGCCTTCTTTGCTGTCGGCGCTTTCGTAGAGGGCTGACATGAGGGTGTGGACTAGGTGGAGGGCCTCGTTGTGGGGCATGTTGGCGCCGCGGTAGGCGAGGTCCCGGGTGACGCGTACGGAGAGAGGAGCGTTTTCGCAGATGCGCCGGGCTATGGACTCGGCGGTGGGCATGAGGGCGTCGGGGGGCACAACACGGCTCACCAAGCCGATACGCAAGGCCTTTTCGGCATCTATGAAGTCGCCGGTTAACAGGAGCTCCATGGCGTCGGACATGGCGATTATTTTGGGGAGTCGCATAGCACCGTAGCCGTGGAGGAGCCCCCAGCGGGGCTCGGGGCAGCCGAAGGAGGCAGTTTCGGAGGCGACCCTGATATCGCAGGCGATGGCAAGCTCAAGGCCGCCGGCGAGGCAGTAGCCGTTAATGGCGGCAATGAAGGGCTTGACGGACATCGGCTGGTCGTAGTGCTTGAACATCGAGTAAGGCTGGCCCGGGCCTTCAAGCTCTCGGGTCACGTACTCCTTGAGGTCACCCCCGGCGCTGAAGGCCCTGTCGCCAGCACCGGTGACTATGGCGACCCAGACGTTCGGGTCGCGGTCGACCTCCTCTATGGCATCGCGGAGCCTCTGCTTTAGCTCCTCGTTGATGGCGTTCATGGCCTGGGGTCGGTCCATCGTGATGTAGGCGATCCTGTCGCGGACTTCGTACTTCAGAACCATGACTTGCCTCTCTGGTAGCCGCCGGTGAGTTGCACAGCCGTGCCCGACACCCACCTGGATGCGGGGCTGGCGAGGTGTCGGATCATCTCGCCGATGTCCCTAGGGGCGCCGATGCCGAGGGGGTATTCGACGAGGACTTCGGCCTTGCGCTCTTCGGACCAGCCGGGCTCACGGGAGTCGATGGCGCCGGGCATGAGGGCGACGACCCTGATACCGTAGCCGGCGCCCTGGAGTGCGAACTCCATGGTCATGCCGAGGAGCGCCGCCTTGCTGGCGTTGTAGGCGGGGGACATGCCGGGCTCCCCGACGCGGGCGGCCTGGGAGCTCATGTTGGCGATGAAGCCCTTGTCTGCATCCATCATCACCCTGAAGGCGGCCCTGGAGCAGTAGAAGACGCCGTTGACGTTGACGTCTATGGTGCGGCGCCACTCGTCGTCGGGGAGGTCCCAGGCGTTGCCCCGGGGTGCGTCGATGCCGGCGTTGTTGACGAGGATGTCCAATCGACCGAATTGGTTGAGGGTGAGGTCGACGAGGGCGTCGGCTTCCCTGGGGTTGCTGGTGTCCATGACCATGCCAACGGCCTCGGCGCCCATGTCCTTGATCTCGGAGACGATCCTTTCGGCGGGCTGGATGTCTCCGATGACGATCTTAACCCCGGCCTCGGCGAGGACGTGGGCAATGCCGCGCCCGATGCCCTGGGCGGCGCCGGTAACTATGGCGACTTCGCCGGAAATGTCTGAACTATCGCCCATGATGCAATCCTCCGCTGATACTAGTCGCCGATCAGTGGGGCCTCGGCCGATACACGCCCTTCCAACAACCGGTTGTATTCGTTCTCTCCAAGGCCGAGGACTTCGCAGAAGACCCGACGGTTGTGCTCACCGTAGAGAGGAGCGTGGGAATGGCTTCCCCCGGGCGTCTTCGACATCTTGAAGGGCATCCCGAAGTGGGGGAATTTGCCCACGGACGGATGGTCCGTGATTTCGAAGAAGTTGCGCTCCTTGAAGTGTGGGTCTTCGAAGAGGTCGTTGGCCTTGCTAACGATACCACAGGGGATGCCGGATGCCTGGAGTCGGGCCATGACCTCCCTGGCTCCAAGCCCCGTGGTCCAGGCGTTGATTGACTCGTCGATTTCATCCTGGAGGCGGAACCGACCCAGGATGTGGCGGTACCGGGGATTTTGGAGGAGGTCGTTGCGTCCCATCGCCGTGCACAAGGCCTCCCAGTGGCGGTCGTTTTCGGCGGAGATGGCCACCCACTCGTCATCGCCCTTGCAGCGGTAGGCGTTTTGGGGGGCGCGGGAGAGGTGTCGGGCGCCAAGGCGTTTCCTGATGCGGCCATTCATGGTGTAGTCGAGCACCGAGTCGCTGAGGATGCCGATGAACCCCTCCTGCTGGGACAAGTCCATCCGGGACCCCCGGCCCGTACGCTGCCGCCTTTGCAGGGCGGCAAGTATGGCGTAGACCCCCCACATCCCCGACCCCGGGTCTGTGTAGGCCCCGGAAGAGCGTACAGGGGGGCCGTCGGGGTGGCCGGTCATGTGGGAAAGGCCAGTCATGCCCTCCAGGGCCTCACCGAAGCAGACGTAGTCCCTGTAGGGCCCCGATTTCCCGAAGGAGGGCATGCTCATCATGATGATGTCGGGGCGGACCTTTACGAGGTCTTCGTATTCGAGGCGGAGGTTGCCCATTACCCGGGCGCTGTAATTCTCGATTACCACGTCGGCGATGGATACGAGACCAAGGAGGAGGTCTCGACCCCGTTCAGTCTGAAGATCCAGCGCTATGCTGTTCTTGCTGCGGTTGCCCATATGGAAGTAAGAGCCGCGGTTGTGGGGGTCCTCGGTGTCTTCTATGCCGTCGGGTGGGAGCATGTAGCGGACGGCGTCGACGTATACCGTGGCCTCGACGCGTATGACTTCGGCGCCGAGGGAGGCCATGAGCTGGGTGGCGTAGGGCCCGGCCCAGTACCGGGTCAGGTCCACGACCCTGATGTTCCTGAGCGGCAGATTCTTTGATTCGACGTTCATGTCAGATCACTCGCCCCGAGCCAAGCATCGCCATCTCCCGGTCGGAGATTCCCAGCCTGTGCTGATAGATCTCCCTGTTGGCTTCGCCGAGGGTCGGGGCCGGGGCTGGGGGTGGGGCCGGTTCACCTTCGACAGTGAGGCCGGTGCCGGGCAAGCTGATTTCTCCGAAGTCGGGGTGGTCGAGCTTTTGGAAGAAGCCCCGTTCGTTGAGGTGCTTATCGTTGAAGAGGTTTTCCGCGCTGTCTACCTTGGCGCAGGGTATTCTCAGAAGCTGGGAAAGCTCGAAGGCTTCCTCCGTGTCCTGCTCACCCAGCCACGCACCGATGGAGTCCCACAGGGTCTGCTTGGCTTCCTCGGGGATGGCCCGTGACAGGGCCGATTCGAAGGTGTCCACGAGTTCCGGGTGGCCGATCATTTCGAAGAGGGACTGCCGCTGCTGCTGGGTCAGGGAAGTCACGATCATGTAGCCGTCACGGGTCCGGTACATGTCGCAGAGGGGGGTGGGGGGCGAGAGGGTGCTGCCGGTGCGACCCCGGACGATTCCCTGGTAGGTGTAAAGGACGAGGGTGGTCTCCAGGTAATTGGCGGCGACCTCCAGCATTGCAACGTCCACCTGCTGGCCCACCCCCGACTCTTCCCTGCCGTGGAGAGCGGCAAGGGCAGCGATGGCCCCGGCCATGCCGGATATGAACTGGGGAAGGTAGCCGCCGGAGGGCACGGGCTGCCGGTCGGGGAAGCCGGTGGGGTACATTAGACCGCTTACGGCATTCTCTATGAGATCATTGGCCTGATAGGCAGAGTAGGGGCCCCACTGGCCGAAGTCGGACACGGAAATCTGGACGAAGCCGGGGTTGGTTGCGCTGAGGGCGTCATAGCTGAGGCCCAGGGAGTCGAGGTGGCCGGGGGGGAAGCTTTCTACAAGTACGTCCGCATCGGCGACGAGTTGTTGGAAGATGCGCCGGCCGGCGGCGTTGGTCGGGTCAAGGGTTAGGCTACGCTTGCCGCCGTTGAGGTATAGGAAAAGGCCACTGCCTTCGTTGTGAGGCAGATCGTTGAAAAAGGGGGCGAGTGTCCTGGTGGGGTCGCCGGAGGCTGGGGGCTCGACTTTCAGGACCTCGGCGCCACACCGACCCAGAAGCCTCGCACAAAAGGAGCCTGCAATGCCATTGCTGGCGTCCAGGACTTTGAGGTCTTTCAGCCAGGAGTCCATGAATTACCGTGTCGTCGTCTAAAGGATGGGCGCCACATGCACCGGCCACACATGACGCCCACTTAATTCCTTATGTTTGAGGATGGGAAACTTCCGGTATCTTCCTAGTACCCGACGGCGTCCAGGGAGGCGTCCACGGCGTCCACGTATGCGTCCATCTCCTCGTGGCCCATGGGTGTGGAGATGCAGGCCAGGCCCCGGCCCGCGTAGACGATGCCCCGTCCAAGCATCTCGTGGGTGAACTTGTTGAAGGTCTCCTGGCCCGGGCCCGAGGCCTCGAACTCCCGGAAGTCGTTCCACTTCTTGTCTCCAAGGTGGAACCAGAAGAGGGAGCCGATGCCGGTGACCTGGGCGGGGACTTCTTTCCTGACTATCAGGTCGTTGAGCTTGCCTCGGGCGTAGTCCCCGAGCTCGGCGATGCGGTCGTATTCCTCGGGGGTCATCATCTTCATGGCGGTGAGGCCGGCGGTCATGGTCACGGGGTTGGCGTTGAAGGTGCCGCCGTGATGCACCTTGTGCCCCGAGCGGTGGTCGAAGACCTCCATAACGTCGTCGGTGCCGGCCACGGCACCAACAGGGAAGCCGCCGCCGATTATCTTGGCCAGGGCGGTGAGGTCGGGGTTGATGCCGAAGTGGTCGCAAGCGCCCTTGTAGGATATGCGGAAGCTGATCACCTCGTCGGCTATGAGCAATATGCCGAAGTCCCGGGTTATCTTCCTGATCTGCTCCAGGAAGCCGGGGGCCGGGGGCACCCAGCCGAGGGCGGCGGGGAGGGGGTCGATGATGACGGCTGCAAGCTCGTCCCTGTGGCGCTCGATTATCGAGGCGCAGGCGTCGATGTTGTTCCAGGGCATGGCGATGACTTCATCGGTGACCCTGGGAGAGACGCTGGGCTCGGACACGCTGGTCGGGAACACGGGGTCGCCCCAGTCGTTGGGGTTGGCGGCCTCGCTGACCTGGGCGTAGTCGTAGCTGCCGTGGTAGGCGCCTTCGATCTTGGCGATCTTGAACCTGCCGGTGCGGGCCCGGGCGGCCTTGATGCACAGCATGACCGCCTCGCTTCCGGAATTGCAGAAGCGGAGCTTGTCTATGTAGTCGATGCGGTCTACGAGGAGGTTGGCGAGTTCGACCTCGGGCTCGGTGGGCATGGCGAAGGCGGTGCCCATTTCCAGCTGCTTGCTAACGGCTTCTACGATGGTCGGGTGGGCGTGGCCGTGGATGAGGGAGGTCATGTTGTTGATGAAGTCGAGGCGTTCCTCCCCCTCTACATCGACGAGCTTGCAGCCACTGGCGCGGCTGACGTAGATGGGGTAGGGGTTCATTGTGACCGAGTGTCGGCTGTTCCCGCCGGGGAGGACCCTGAGGCCTTGCTCGTAGAGCTGCTTGGACCGCGATGATTCCGACCTGTACGCGATAGTCTCGGGGGTGGCGCCGGCCATGGGATACCTCCTGATGGTGAAAGCCCCGTCCAAGGGCGAGGAGAGAATATCAGAGGGGTCGGGGGTGTGCAACGGGCGTAGGGCTTCGTCACCGGCTTCTCCGTAATGGCAGAATGGTGGTAGAACTAATTGGTCGCTGGGAAAATACCTGTTTCCAACGCAGTTCCAGGGATGTTATAATCTAGCCAGTTAATCTAGCTAGGTGATTGTTATGAATGAGTGGGCTTTACAGGATGCCAAGAATAAATTCAGTGCCCTAGTCAACGCTGCGCTAGCGGGAGAACCACAACGAGTGACCCGACGCGGTCAACCTGCGGTGGTGGTACTGGCCTCAGAGGAGTACGAGCGCCTATGTCGTGCAGACAGGGCTAACGCTCCAAGCTTTGTTGATTTGCTTTTGGCAATACCGCAGGACAACGAGGAGATAGAAAGACAAGCAATTCCGCCACGCCCAGTGGACCTGTGATGTTTATCCTTGACACCGACGTGATCTCGGCGCTTCGGAGGCAAGATAGGAATCCTGAAGTAGTGGGCTGGGTTCGAGGTCAACAGGCAACAGCCCTGCATTTGAGCGTAATAACTTTGGGAGAAATAGAGCGTGGAATTGCCCGACAGCGGCAACGCGATCCTGTCTTCGGTCGAGAGCTTGCTAGCTGGCTGGACCGGGTCCTGTCATCGTACAGCGATCGGATAATCCCAATTAATCTTGCCACGGCGCTCCGCTGGGGTCGGTTGTCTGCGGCTCTTGGCCACTCGGGGCCGGACTTGCTCATTGCCGCCACAGCCCTTGAGCACGGACTAGCCGTGGTTACTCGCAACGTTCGCCATTTCGAACCGACAGGAGTGCGGGTCGTAAATCCCTTTGCCTGAAGGATTTCCCTCTACCTAAACCCAGGCATTATTTCTTTGGCGAAGCGTTCGGCCTGGGAGAGGCCCTGTTCAGGGGGGCAGACTATGTTCATTACGAACTCGGTGACGCCGACGTCTATGAAGGATTGGAGGGTGCGCCTGATGTGGTCGGGTGTGCCGAGGAGGTGGGGGGCGTCGGGGGGGACATTGGTCTCGCTGTTGTAGCGGCGGGTGAAGACTCCGGAGGCAATGTTGGCGGCTTCTTCGGAGGTGCCGGCGAAGCATAGGAAGAGGTGCATCACCCGGGTCATGGCAGAAGCGTCGCGGCCCGAGTCGCGGGCGGTCTGCTCAGCGCTTTCGAACATGGCCTTGGCCTCGGCGGGGGTCTTGCTTACGGGGATAAGGGAGTCGGCAAACCGGCCCGCTCTCCGCACCACCGATGATGCGCCGCCGCCCACGTGAATCCGGGGGTGGGGCTTCTGGACGGGCTTGGGGACCAGATGGTAATCGTCCATGTCGAAGTGCTTGCCATGGAAGGTCACGGAGTCCTCGGTCCATAGCCTTTTGATGATTTCGAGGGACTCGTCGGAACGGCTGGCCCTTTCGCGGGCGTTGCCGCCGTGGGCTGCAAGGTCGGGTGTGTCGTTGCCGACGCCTACGCCCAGAACTATCCGACCGCCTGACAGAATATCGAGGCTGGCCACGGTCTGGGCCACGAGGATGGGGTTCCTGAGCGGGAGGAGCATCACTGAGGGGCCGAGCATGAGCTTGCTGGTGTGGGCGGCCATGAAGGAAAGGGCGGTGAAACACTCCAGAGCGGGGGCTCCGGAGGAGATGTTTTCGGTGACCCAGATGGAGTCGAAGCCCAGGTCTTCTATGCGTCGGGCGTAGGCGGGGAGGTCTGTGAAGTCGGGCCTTTCCGAATAGGTCACTCCGAACTTTATGTCAGCCATGGGAATGGGTTCTCCTTACTTGAAATGGGGCATGATTTCCCGGGCGGCCTTCTCGACCGTTGATTGCAGCCGGTCGAATGGACATGCCGGGTCGAGTATTACGTGGGATACGCCTATGGCCTCGTATTCTTTCAACGCCCGTACGCACTGCTCCACTGTCCCTACGACGGAGTTAACGCCGGCGTGGACGTGGGAGACGGGGTAGGTGTAGCGTTCTTCGAGGGTAGCGCGGGCCTCGGCCTGGGCCTTTTCGCCCGACTCTGCGAAGTGGACGTAGAGGTAGATGGCGTTGGTGAATTCTCTGTCCTCCCGACCCCACTCCCGGCGGTACCCGTCTATCTTGCGATACATCTCGGCGGTTTCGGCGGGGTGGGTGTGGGCGGGGAAAAAGCCGTCGCCCCACCTGCCCGCCCTTCGGAGGACGGGCGGGGCGTCGCCGCCGAGCCAGATGGGGGGGTGGGGCCGCTGGAAGGGTCGGGCGCCGAGGGCGTAGTTGGTGAACTGAGAGAACTGGCCATTGAAGGTGTATGGCTCGCCGGTCCAGAGGTTGGTCATAATCTCCAGGGTCTCGTTGCAGCGCTTGCCGCGTTCGCTCACCGGCACGCCGTAGGCTTCGTAACCCTCGACGGCGTTACCGCCCGCCCCGACCCCGAGGATGAACCGGCCCTCGGAGAGGTGGTCGACGGTGGCGACGGCATGGGCGAAACCGACGGGGTTTCTGAGCGGGAGCAAGACGACCGCCGGGCCAATGCTGATCCTCTCGGTGTAGGCGGCGAACTGGCTGAGGACAACCATGGGCTCCAGGGCCTCGGGGCCGCTGTGGACGTTCTCGGTGACCCAGAGGGAGTCGTAGCCTGAGGACTCCACGAGTCGGGCTGACTCCCGGACCTGCTTTGCGTCCTGGTAGTAGGCGTAGGAAATACCGAATTTCATGTATCGTTCCTTGTCATTCTGGCGGGGGCCCGGGGCTAGGTCATGAGGAAGCCGTGTTTGAGGGGGTCGTCGGGATCCAAGACGAACTGGTGCATGGCTGTTACGTGGCCCGAGCCGGTGAGCTCAGGCACAATGGCCGGGTAGTCGCCGACCGCGGTCTCGGCTACAGCCCGGGCGCGGAAGAGAGTCCCGATGTAGCTTTCGTAGACGAACTCTTCGCCCAAACCGATCTTGCCATCGGCGTAGAGGGTTGCGAGCCGGGAGCAGGTACCGGTGCCGCAGGGGGAGCGGTCGATGCTGTTGGGGGGGATGACGACGACGTTTTTGGAGTGGGCCTCGGGGTGGGTCGGGGGGCCGTAGAACTGGACCTGCATGGTGCCGCCGTAGTGAGACTGCTCTCGATCGTCGAGCCCAGGGTGGACGATGTCGAGCTGTTCAAGGGCATCGTCGCGGATGCTCATGCCGGAAGCTATGATCTTGTCCAATTCGCCTTCTTTCAGTGTCAGCCCCGCCGATTCCGCGGGCACAAGCAGGTAGTACATGCCGCCGTAGGCGATATCAACTGGAATTTCGCCAAAATCCCTAGTTTCCAGTTTTACGCCTTTTTCGTAGAGGAAAGCGGGCACGTTTTGGATTGTGACGGACCTGGCGCGTCCATTTTCGACTGAGACCCGGGCCTCTATCAGGCCAGCCAGCGTTTCAAGATTGATCTTAGTGACGGGCTCCTCGACCTGAACCATGCCGGTCTCAACGAGGACAGTGCAGGTTGCAATGGTGCAGTGGCCGCACATGGGGACGTAGCCCTGGGGCTCGAGGATGAGCATGCCGACGTCGGCGCCGGGGGTTGAGGACTCGGTGATGACGGTGGCGCACATGCCTGAATGGCCGCGGGGCTCGAAGAGGACGGCGGTGCGGAAGTGGTCCATCTCGTCGCGGAGGTACTGGGTTTTTTCGACGACGGTGTTTCCGGGAATCACGGGAAAACCGCCGGTTATCACCCTGAGGGGACAGCCGGCGGCGTGGGCCTCGACGCTGGAGATGACGTTGGAGAAGTTCATGTCTCAGCGCCCGCCATTCCAGTCCCTCCCTGGTTCAAATCATCCTTGAACGCGCTGAATAACCCCGCAGGCGACGCGGTCACCGGCTGCGGGATCGTCGCCGTAGGAGTCGGGCTTGGCATGGACAATAATCGCCGAGCCGTCGCTGTCGAATAGGGAATGATCCGGGCTGTCATCCAGGGTTACAGCGGCGGTGAAGTAGTCGGCGCGGGCAATGCCGTCCTCGCCAGCGTGGATATTCGGCAGGTCGCCGGCGTGGGAGCCTTCCTCGTGCATGAACCCGTGGCCCTCGCCTCCTGGGTTGAAATGACCCCCGGCGGCCGCGAAGTCCGGCTCGCAGGCCCCGACCCCGTGGATGTGGAAGCCGTGGGCGCCAGGCGAAAGCGCTCTCACCTCCGCAGAGATCAGTACCCCGTTGGGCCCTTGCGTAAAGGTCACCGTCCCCATATCGTCCCCGTCCGGTCCCGTAAGGCTGGTCGTGGCGCGCGCCCCCACGTCACTGGGCGACTCTGCCCCTGCGCAGGCCGCCAGAGTCAACGTACATATCAATGCCGCTGCCAAACATGCTCGGAGTAGATTGGTCATAGTTGTTCCTCCGTTCATTGTAATGGCAATGCTATAGGGGGCGAAGACGCAGGCCGCATTGCGGCGGTGTCCTTCACTATAGCTGGTAGGCTACATCCACCCCCGAAACCTGCTGCCAGGCGCCGTCCCGCCGGACGTAGAACTCCAGGCGGATGCCGTCGGGGTCAAGGAGGAAGAAGCTGCGCTTGGTGGGGGAGTCGATGCTGACCTCGGGCTGGATGCCCTTGGCGCGGACGGCGGATTCCGCGGTTTCAAGCTCGTGCTCGGACTGGAGCTCGAAGCCGACGTGGTGCATGCCGGGGGTGCGGGTTTCGGTGAGGGGGACTATCGCAAGGTCTCGTCTGCCGAGGGGGCCCGTGAAGACTGTGTAGGAGCCGTCGTCAGCCGAATGCGCCACTTCGAGACCGGCCACGTTCTTGTAGAAGTCGACGAGGCCCTGATAGTCCTCGGCGACGATCACGCCGTAGCCCACCTGCCTGCTGGGGATCATGGCCCCGGGTTGGGGGATGAGTTCGGGGTTGACGGCGTAGCGGGGGTCTGTGCTGCGTTCTGCGTTGTCGGGGGTCCACTTGACGGTCAGGACTTCGGTGTTGCCGTGCTGCCAGACTTCCCGCCAGTCCTTGGCGGCGTCGGCGTAGAACTCGTGGTAGTTGCCCTCGGGGTCGAAGAGGTAAACGCTGTGGGAGACCTGGTGATCGGCGGTACGGTGGATGGGGAGCCCGGACTCCAGGGCCCGTTCGTAGGCTTCGAGGAGGACAGCTTCATTCTCCATTTCCCAGCCGAAGTGGTTGAGGCCGGGCCTCATGCCTCGCTTCTCCGAAATCAGCGATGACCCGTCACCCGCCTTGCGAGCCCTCTTGGAGACTTCGATGAGGGCGACGTCGTGGTGGGAGCTGCCGTTGCTGAGAAAGATGGCCTTGATGGGGGGCTCACGGAAGACCTCGGTCAAGCCGCACACATTGGTGTAGAAGTCCGACGAGCGCTCCAACTCACCGACGAACAGGTTGGCGTGGCCGAGGCGTCGGGGGCTGAACATTACGTTTTGGTTGGCCATCTCGGTTTCTCCTGTTGACTAAGGTCCTTTGTTGGTTGGCATGGGCCTTACTTGCTGAGTATCCAAATCTCGAATCACCCTCACCCCAGCCCTCTCCCCTCAAGGGAGAGGGGGCAGGACCTCCCCCCGCCCCTTGAGGTGGATGTTTTTATAGGCCGTGGACTTTTGCGACGTTGCCGCCGACCAGCTTTTCCTGTTCCTCGGTGGAGAGGCCATCGAGGATGCGTTCGAGGGACTGGTGGGCGTCGAGGCCAATGGAGCGGATGTGGGGGAAGTCGGAGCCCCACATCACGCCGTCGGCGCCGATGTGACGCACTGCGTCCCGGCCGAAGGGGTCGTCAATCATGCCGTGCCACATGCGTTTTTTGATGTAGTCGCTGGCGAGCAGGTCCAGCTTCTCCATGGGCATCCGGTGGGCGGCGGCACCCTGGACCTGGTCCATGCGGAACATGAACATGGGCACCCAGGAAATCTCCCACTCGGCGCAGATGAGTTTCAGCTTGGGGAAGCGGTCGAGGATCTTGCCGAAGATGAAGTCGTCGGCGAGAGTGGTAGTGAGTTCGAGGAAGAGGTCTACCCAGGTGCTCGGGGCACGCTCCATGTCCTCCCTGGTGTGGAAGTGGAGGGGGTCGGGGACCCGGCCGGTTATGGAATGGAGGGTGATGGCAATGCCGGCGTCCTCGGCTGCGGCCCAGAAGGGGTCGTAGTATTTGTGCCTGTAGGGTTTCGAGCCCTCGGGGGGGACGACGTTGATCATTGCGCCCTTGAGGCCCTTCTTGGATATACGCTCCAGCTCTGCGAGGCCCCAGTCAACGTCCTCCATGGGAATTGCGCCAATACCGATCAATGTGCCGGGGCTGTAGGATACGAACTCGGCGAGCCAGTCGTTGTAGGCCTGGGACGACGCTCTGACGACTTCGCGGTCACGGCCCTGCATGGCGAGCATCATGAGGGTGGGGTTGAGGACCTCCGCCTCTACTTTAGCCTCTTCCTGGAAGCGTACGCGTACGGCCGGGTCCTTGCCGGCGTCTTCCAGTTCGCCCATGTCCGACATTTCGGCCTCGGTCTCGTCGATCTTGAGGTATTGGGCGCCGGTGTAGAAGAAGCGGCCCTTCTTGCCCAGGTATTCGTTGACGATGCGGGGCGTCCGCTCGCCGAACTTGGAGCCGATGGCGTTCCACCAGAGGTCGGTGGGTTCGACAACGTGGGAGTCAGCCGAAATAACTCTGTCAAACTTCAAGAAATTCCTCCGATCAGATGTTAGGGCAGTCCCTCTCGCGCCACCCCTCGCTGCCCGATTCTACCCAAAACCGGCACTCCCTTCAATTCGGGAGCCCTTCCCCAGATTCACGCCTTAGCGCATCTCCGACCTCGCGGGGCATCGGAATGACAGTTCTTGTGGGTCAGTCGGTGGACTCGTGCTCTACGAATCGAAGATGTCCAGGGGTAGGAAGGCGGAGACGCAGACGTTGGGGAGGTCGACGACTTCGCTGACCTTGAAGTCCACGGCGACGCTGCAGATGACGTAGGCCTGCTCCCGGCTGTAGCCGCGGTCCATGAGCAGGTTGACCATGTTGAGGAGGGCCTGTCGGGTGGCGAGGGTCACGTTGCCGGAGTCGTTCTTGCCGTCGGCGATGGGCATGCCGGTGGTGGCGATGAAGCGCTTGGGTGCGGCGATCTCGGGGGATGTCCAGTAGGTGTCGGACTCGAATAGAGGGAAGCGGATGTTGCCCCTCTCGGCTGCTCCCTCCCTGATGCGGAAGCGGGCGTGGATGGCCGCCGACATTTCGATGGCGGTACCGCAGCATTCGCTGTCTCCCTGGGCGAAGTGGGCATCGCCTGCCGAGAAGAGCCCACCGTCAACGAACACGGGGCAGAGGAGGCGGACTCCCTTGGTGAGCTGCCTGATGTCCATGTTGCCGCCGTTCTCACGGGGTGGCATGGTCCTGAGGCCCTCTGAGGCAATGGGATCCCAGGAGGGTACGGCGCCCGATTTGTTCGGAGGAAGCGCCGTTCCGCCCGCTTCTGCGGCGCGGGCTTCGCGCTCCCGGCACTCCTCAAGCAGGGCACGGGACGGGGCCACGCCTATGGTGCCCATAAAGGAGGACTCGGGGACACGGACGCCGGGCACCTGCTCAGATACGGCGTGCTTGCCGTCCATCGACCACTTGGCGAGGAAAGGCTCGGTGTAAAGGTCGGCGAGGAATCCGAAGCCCGGCTTGATGGAGGTGAAGCCGAAGGCGCCGGGCACGATGTCGATGATGTCGATCTCCAGCAGGTCTCCGGGCCTGGCGCCCTTGACGTAGACGGGACCCGTGAGGGGGTGTACCACGTCACGGCTGAAACCCATGAGGGACTCTGACGTGGAGTCGGGGGTGCACTGGCCGTCGGAGGCGTCCCGGGTCTGCATGTAGACCTCCTCCCCGGGGTCGACCTCCAGGGCGGGGGGGATGTCGGGGTGCCAGCGGTTGTGGCACTTCTCGGGCTCGTCGGCGCACCTTTTCGAATAGTCCAGATCTATGCTTTTCATTATCGGCTACTCCCTAACCTTCAAAGATATCGAGGGGCAGAAAGGCAGACACGCAGACGTTGGGCAAGTCCACGATTTCGCTGACCTTGAAGTCGACGGCGACGCTGGTTATGCAATAGGCCTGCTCCCTGGTGAAGCCCCGACCTTCCAGCAGGTCAATCATGTTCAGCAGGGCCTGTCGGGTGGCGAGGGTGATGTTACCTGACTCGTTGCGTCCGTTTTCGATAGGCATGCCGGTGGTGGCGATGAACCGCCTGGGGGCGGCCATCTCGGGGGAGGTCCAGTAGGTGTCGGACTCGAATAAGGGGAATCGGATGTTGCCCCTTTCGGCGGCGCCCTCTCTAATGCGGAAGCGGGCGTGGATGGCTGCGGCCATCTCCACGGCGGTGCCACAAGTCTCGCCGTCTCCCTGGGCAAAGTGGCCGTCGCCGCAGGAGAACATGCCACCTTCGACGAACACGGGGCAGAGGAGGCGAACTCCGCGGGTCAGTTGCTTGATGTCCATGTTGCCGCCGTTCTCCCGAGGCGGAATAGTGCGGAGTCCTTCGGAGGCGACGGGTTCCCAGGTGGGGGCGGCGCCTGCTTTGTCGGGGGGTTCGGCTACGCCTCCGGCCTCGGCGGCGCGGGCTTCGCGTTCCCGGCACTCTTCGAGGAGGGCGCGGGAGGGGGCAACACCGATGGTTCCCATGAAAGAGGCCTCGGGGATGCGGACGCCGGGCAGCTGCTCCGATACGGCGTGCTTCCCGTCCATCGACCACTTAACGAGGAACGGGTCAGTAAACAGGTCCGAGAGGAAGCCGAAGTGGGGCAGTATGCCGGTGAAGCCAAAGGCCCCGGGCACGATGTCTATGATGTCGATCTCGAGGAGGTCTCCGGGTTTTGCGCCCTTGACGTAGACGGGCCCGGTCATGGGGTGGACTACGCCACCATCGATGTTCGGCACATCGTCCAGCGTCGAATCCCAGGTGATCTGGCCGTCGAGGGCGTCACGGGTCTGCAGGTAGACCTCCTCCCCGGGGTCGACCTCGAGGGCGGGGGGGATGTCGGGGTGCCAGCGGTTGTGGACCTTCCCGTCCTCCTCCCAGCATCTTTTGGAGAAGTCCATTTCTATGGTTTTCATGGTTCCTCCCTGAAACAGGCTCAGCATCGTGCGTCTATACACCAATGTCCCCGTTGATGAATTCTCTGGCGGCCCCATAGTACCAGTTCATCCCTTGTACGCCGGAGTTCATAAACTCATAGGTTCCTAGGGCCTCCGGGGGCGGACTGGAGCGGGCGTCCTGGAACACCACTTTCCGACAGTCCAGGCTCTTTGTAAGTTCGCAAAACAAAGGCACGTAGTCCTTACCTCCAAAAAACGCTACTGTGTCTTTGGTGTCTGGGGGCATTTGGTTGAAGTCCTTGAATGTGTCTTTCCCAAAATCTCGCCTGTATGCTTTCCGAATTTTGCTGGATTTAGAAAAAGTTACGTCATAGTCCGGCAATAGGAAGTCAGACTTGACCAGCCCCCAGCCCGCCGAGAGGATGTACACGTTCTCTGCCAAGAACTCGCTGACCAATTCTCTGTAAGTTTTGTTCTTATACAGCTCCGACGCCTTCAATAGACCCCGAGGATTGCAAAACGACTCCCTGTAAAAATTGTTGTACGCAACTAGCCTCTCCCTCCACGTTCCACCTGTATCGGACCTGTCGTCGGGGCGTGCATAACACTCGCCATTCTGCCTTTCCTCCTCCGGGACCTTCTCGGGGTGTGCTATGAACTTAACGGGCTTCCCGTCCTTGGACATTATGGTTCCCGCGTTTTCGTTCTTGCTTGCCGCGCAAGATATGACAACAATCATCAACCTATCTCTGTTTATACTCGAGGGGCTCAGCATGAGCGGCCCAACCCCGCCGGTTGAGGGTTTGCAAAGTCTTTAGAGGGGAACGTGGCGGCAGCTAAAGGTTGTAGAGGGCGATGGCGTTTTCGCCCATGATCTTGCGCTGGTCGGGTTCGGGAAGGGAACTCAGGTTTTCCTTGAGTTCGCCGACGGGGTCGGCGCTGGAGTCGCTGTGGGGGAAGTCACCGGCCCAGAGGAAGCGGTCGGCGCCGAGGAGTTGGATGGGTCTGTGGGCCTCTTTTTCCTCGGGTTCCATGTCGATCCAGCACTGGCGTTTGAAGTAGTCGGTTGGCTTCATCTTCATGCCGGTGGTGAAGCCGAAAAGCTCGTAATACTCGTCCATGCGCTCCAGCCAGTGGGGCAGCCACCCGCTCCCGGACTCGGTGACCACCAGCTTGAAGCCCGGGAACCGTTCGAAGACGCCGCCCTGGAAGAAAGTGGTGAAGCCGAGCTTGACGTCCTCGGCGGCCCACATGTAGATCCACCAGGTGACGGTGTGGTCGGCCTGGGGATAGAGCTCGTTGCCGAAGTACTTCGGGTTGCCGGTGGCGTGGAGGGACACGGGCAAGTCCAGCTCCTGGCATACGTTCCATAGGGGATCGAAGAAGGGGTCGCCGTAGGAACCGCCGTTGGTGGGTCGGCCGTAGATCATGAGGCCCTTGGCCCCCTGCCCCTTGACCCGACGCACTTCTTTCACAGCGCCTTCGATATCACGCAGTGGAACGTGGGCTACGTGGGCGAGGCGGTCGGGGCTGGTGGCGCAGAAGCCGGCGATCCAGTCGTTGTAGACGCGGGCGTAGGCGAGGGCCAGGGCTGGGTCGGGGCAGACGGTCTCCCAGGTGAGGCCGAGGGTTGGGTAGAGGATGACGGTGTCGATGCCGCGCTGGTCCAGGACCTTGACGTGTTCATCGGGGTCGTAGGCGCCGGGGGGGCGACCCTCGGCGTAGCCGACTTTGCCGGGGGTGAGGTAGTCCTCGATGGGGTGCGGGGGGTCGGGTTGGCCTGCACCCGCTCTTCCGAAAATGCCACCATCCAGGAAGTAGCCGTGGTGGTGAGCATTGTCCACGCACATGTACTCCCAGCCCTTCTCGTCCTTTTCGAAGCGGAGGGCGCGGTCCCTGTACTGCGGCTCGATGTTTTCGGTCCAGAGGTCGGGGGGTTCGAGGACGTGGCTGTCGATGTCTATGAGCCGGGGCGCGGGCATCTATTGTCACCTCTCATTTGTTGCTAAACGGGACGGTCGGGGTTAGGAGGCCAGCTTGTAAAGCTCCATGGCGTTGCCGCCGAAGACCTTCTGCCGGTCTTCTTCGGGAAGGTCTGCGAGGTTTTCCTCCAGCTCGTTGACGGGGTCGAGGATGGAGTCGGAGTGGGGGAAGTCGTAGGCCCACATGAACCTGTCGGCGCCGAGGATTTCGATGCTGAGCGGCGCAAGTCTCTCGTCGGGGTCCATGGATATGAAGGCCTGGCGCTTGAAGTAGGTGCTGGGTACCTCCTTCATGGGGGTGGTGAAGCCGTTGATTTCGAACTTTTCGTCCATGCGGTCGAGCCACCAGACGAGCCAGCCTATGCCCGACTCCAAGATGACTACCTTCAGGTCGGGGAACCTGTCGAAGGTGCCGTGGTTGAAATAGCTGCTGAAGTTGAGCTTGACGGTCTCGCCGCCGTATAGGAAGAGCCACCAGGGGGTCTGCTCCTCCGGGTTGGGGTAGGCGACGGCGGTGACGGAGTTCTTGCCCGTGGAAGGGTGGATGGTCATGGGCATGTCGAGGGCGACGGCCTCTTCCCAGAGGGGATCGAAGTAGGGGTGGCCGTAGGGCCTGCCGGGCGTGCAGTCGGAGCCCATCATCATGGCCTTGGCGCCGAGGGCGGCGGTGCGCTTCATCTCCTTGATGGCCTCGTTTACGTCGCCCATAGGGATGTGGGCTACGGGGATGAGCCGGGTGGGGGCTTCGGAGCAGAAGTCGAATACCCAGTCGTTGTAGGCGCGGCAGTTGGCCGCGGCGACCTTCACGTCGTCGCAGTCGTACTCCCAGAGGAGTCCGAGGGAGGGGTAGACGAGGGTCATGTCGATGCGCTCGTCGTCCATGACCTTGGCGCGTTCGGTGGCGATGTAGCCGCCGGGGACCATGGCCTCGTCCCAGGAGATGCGGCCGGGCTCCAGGTAGGGCCGTGCGTCCTTGCCGATGGCGCCCAGGGCACCGAGCGCGCCGCCCCGTCCGAAGAAGGACTTCTTGCCGTCCACGTTCAGGTACTCGAGGCCGTTTTCGTCCTTTGAGATCTTGAGGGCGTGGTCACGGTACTCGGGGTCTATGTAGTCCTGCCAGAGGTTGGCGGGCTCCATGATGTGGCCGTCGATGTCGACGAAGGTGGCGTTCATCTCCTGTCTCCTTGACTATGGGTGCGCCCGATGATTGGGGGGAATGGTACTCCACAAGCGGTGGGCGCACAATGAGGAGGGCGGGGTTTTGATTGAAGGTTGATTGAACTTTGATTGAACTCGTAGCTGTTTTGATTGAACGACGCCTAAAGGGATTTTCTGGGGATTTCGCGTGGTGCAGGGGGTGGGGTTTTGATTGTTTTGCAATTTCAGGCACGGGTTTGATTGTTTAAGGAACGGGGAGGGAACCCTCCACCCCACACCGGGGGGGCGCCCACGAGGGACGCCCATACGGGAGAGGAGGGAGGAGTCGGGTTGTTTGGCTGGGGGGTTTGGGTTTGCATTGTGTCTGGTTGGGTTTTGGGTCGGCGATGGAAGACGCTGGCCAGAGGCTGTGCCCCTGTTCCCGTTTGGGCAGATTTTAGACATGCGCCCAGGGGAGGCGCACCGGCCCAATGGCCGTAAGAATGAAATGCTATCAGCCGTGTTTAATCGGGTCACGGCCATACCTGCTCCTGTGGTGAGGAGGAGCCACAACTTTACTGCCGCCGGTCGCCACATCGGCACCGGCCCACTTGGCGCGCCACCAACGCGCCGGGGGCAAAGCCTGGGCCCGCTAATGCGGGGTTAGGCCTGACGAGAACGGCTTAGGCCAGAACGTCTATCCATCGCCTGGGGGTTAGGGAAGGGGCACGGGACCCGTGTTGAGGATGTTGCGCCTTTCGCTTGAGCCTCGGGCCTGCGCGAGGGCCGTTGGAGTGGGCTTGGGCGTTGAGTCCTCGGGGTCGGGTCTCGGGGCTTCCCTAGGTTTCTGGTTCCTCCTTGTGTTACTGGATTAGTGTTCGCGAACGCAGGGTATGATAACGCCTTTGCTCAGGTGTGTCAAGCAAATGTACGGGTTGGGGGGGGAAATTCCCCCGGATTCCTCGCGGGGCATCGGGATGATCCTCCATAGGCGGACAGGCTCCCCTCGGGGGTGGGGAGGGGGGACGGGGTTGGAGTGACGGAAGATGGGAAGGGTGAGTTGCGGGGTTGTAGGTGAGTGTTTCGGAGGGATGGATTCCCGACTACTCGGGAATGACGGGTTGGGGGGGTGGGGATGATGGGGGGTGGGAAGGGAAGCTTTTGGGTTGTCCGGTGCGTTTAGAATGTACGGGAGGGGGGTGATATGGAAATCAAGGGGAGAGGAGAGAAGTGAAGACGGTTATTAGAGGGATGGGGGTGCTGGTCGCGGTGGTGGGGTTGGTGATTGGGGTTGCGGCGTGCGCCTCTGAATCTAAACCTACCACCCAACCCACTCCCACCCCAACCGCAGAAACCGAGGAACTCTCGGGGTTCAGTGGTTTTTTCGGGTTTGCACGCTATGGTCTCGCCTCACTCGAAGAGCACATACTCTCAAGCCATGTCATTGTCAGGGCGAAGATGCGCTCTGTGGTCCAAAAGGCTGAGAAAGACGATTGGCATTCTTTTTATAGGCCAGCGTTGGAATACACCTTTGACGTGCTGGAGTACCTGAAGGGAAGTGGTGGCAGCCAACTCAAGGCGATAGCAGACAGCAGCGAAGAAGCGTTCTCAACCGAGGCCGAGGCGTCTGCCAAGGGTGCCGACCTTCTCTCGACTCGCACCACCCGCTGGGATGATAGGGAAGCCATATTATTCATCCAAAGGACCTCTAGATTACCAAGAACCATGACGGGAGACGTGTACTGGTTAAGTTATGAGCGGTACGATGGCTCCGATGATTACACCATAGCGAATGACAACTGGAGAGCGTGGCTTCCTGCTGCAACAAGTCCTGAGTCTACAGGCATAGGGCAAAGGTTCCTACTTGAGGAACCCCAATCATCGACAGGTGACTCGGCCTCAGGAAGCAGTCAAGTCAGCCCGGCCACGGTTACCTTGCCCGCACTTAAGGCACTGATAACTAGGCTTGAGGGGGAGATCGACGCCTTGGTTGCCCTGGGACACGGATTCCCCAGGGAAGATTACGAGTGGTGCCTTGGCGTCAAGTACAATGAGGAAAGGAAGGTGCGCCAAAGAAATGCAACGGGTGGAGCCCACCCCTACTTCCGCGAAGACTTAACCCTAGACTCAGGCTCGGCTGCAGGTACGTCTGTATACAGGTCGAGTCTTGCCGACATTGCAACTTGGTACGACCCGAAAACACCAGACCCTAACGGTCAAATGGACTGGCTCGGCGGCAGGGACGCGACCCTGTTCACTGCCAAGAAGGGTGCGGTCAAAACGGTGCGTCCCCTTCCTGCCGGTGAGTACAGGTTCTTCCACAATCCAACATTACGCTTGTTTCTAATCTGCGACTCGCTTCCCAAAGAAGAAAAGGAGAAGTTCGAATACTTCCTCACCGTCACCGCTCCGTCGGGCACCGTCCATGAAGCCTTCTTTGATCCCATCGCCATCGACAGCACTGTCGGCGCAGACGCATCTAATGGAGTCCTCAAACCCCATGATTTCTACTTAGGCGATGCCTCATCTTCCATCACCGGACTCGGGTGGGAAGATGGCAAGGTCACACTTGCTCTTTCGCCTTACGTATCACTTGCAGGCAAGAGTCTGGACTTCATCGAACTGGATGGGACAGTGGGCCTGAGCCTGGGGTTTGACGATGGTGTGTCGGATGGGGAGTCGGGGACGGTTGAGTGGGGTGTGGATGGGCGGCCGTGGGAGTCGGGGGATGAGTTGATGATTCGGATTAGGTAGGGGGTGGGGTGAGTTGCGGGGTTCTGGGTGAGTGTTTCGGAGGGATGGATTCCCGACTACTCGGGAATGACGGCTAAGGGTGGGTGGGAATGATGGGGGTGTGCTGCGCCCCGTTCCTAGGGGGAGGGGTTTATCCAAGTGCGGGGCGTCGGGTTGGGGGGAGGAAGATGGCGGGATGGACGGATTCGACGTAGACTGTGTGTCCGGAGGCCTGACCTGCCTATGCCGGAAATCACAGCGCCGCCGCCTCACGGAATGGGAAGAGGGGAGGCCGAGGGGATGAACATGCAAAAGTCATTACACATCAAGACAACGGTTCGGCCCGGCGGGAAGGTGGAGATTGCCAGCCCGGAGCTGGAGGCGGGGCAGAGGGTGGAAGTGGTTGTATCACCATTGCCGACGCTATCGGCTCGTTCGGCCTGGCAGATTATATCTGAAGCGGAGGGACATCGGCTCTTCAAAACCGCAAAGGAAGTTGACGACTACATTGCGGAAGAACGGGCGTCATGGGACCGCTGACGTTACCGTCAGACGGCGCCATCTACCTGGACACCTCGGCCATCATCTATAGCGTGGAGCGCAACGAGCCCTACTTCACTCTATTGACTCCAATATGGCAACAAGCGGAAGCGGGACAGTTCACAGTAGTATGCAGTGAACTGGTCATAGCGGAAACCCTGGTGCGGCCAATACGGGAAGACGACGCTGATCTTGCAGGAGCCTTCCGGGCGGTTTTCGCCGCGCCGGAGGTGGACTTGATACCGACCACGCGCCAGTTGTGGGAGGATGCGGCTGAAATCCGCGCCGACACGGGGCTGAAGATGCCGGATGCGCTTCATGCGGCAACTGCGCTCAGCGTCGGATGTACGCTCTTTGTCACGAACGATGCCGACTTCCGCCGTATCCAAGGTTTGCCTGTTGCGGTGTTGAGCGATCTGGTCGAGCCGCATAGTTGAGAAAAGGGTCGTCGGGGGTGGGAGTGGGTGTGCAATCAAGAAGGTGGGCGTCTGACTCTGGATTCCCGTGTCAGGGCACGGGAATGACGGCAAAGGGTGGGTGGGGATGATGGGGGTGGGGGATGGGCTGGCGCGTTGGATTCACGCCCGAGGCGCATCTTCGACCTCGCGGGGCATCGGAATGGGAAGGGGGTCGGCGTGGGGTTTTCGTGTCTAGGCCCAGGCGGTGGTGGCCGGGACCAGTTTGCCGTTAGCAGGGTCGACGGCCAGGCGCAAGCCCTCTAACGTGTAGTCGCCCAACAGGGAGCGGGCGTGATCTTCGCCGAAGATGACGAGGGTGGGGATGCTCCGCCCGTTTATGGTGGCGCGAGCTTCTCCGAGGTCGTATTCCACGGACCGTCCGTCGGCCAGGACCAGGCTTATCTTGTCGATGGGCTGCACTCCCAGGTCGTTCAAGAGTCGGGCGGGCACGATGGTATAGCTGGCTCCGGTGTCGACCATCGCCTCTATTTCCAAGAACCGCTGGCCATCCATGCTGTCCAGCCGGACGGGCCAGTTGAAAACGCCCAAGTCTTCGGTCTCCTTTGTATGGCGTGTCGGGTGTGCGAGTAGCCTAGCATGGGGAGTTGTTGGCGGCAATGAGATACTGGTTCGGTAGGGCACAGATGATGGCGTCATGCCTGAAAGGATGTGACGGGTTGGCAGTCGGGGGCCGCCCCCCCGCCTGTTCCGTTCGGTCGACCCCCTGCCTTCGCAGGGGCAGGCTCTTCGACAAGCTCAGGGCGAACGGAACCCCCACCCCCAGGGATGGATTCACGCTCCGCCAAAGGCGGACTTTCAGCATGGCGCACGCCTAGGCGCATCTTCGACATCTTCGACCCGATCGGAGTCGGGAATGATCCGCCATGGGCGGACAGGCTGGGGTTGGGGGTGGTCAGGGTTAGACGACGAGGTTGGCGGCGTAGCCGACGAGGGTTGCGCCGATTAGGGCGAGGATGACGTAGAGGGCGAAGACTCGGGTGCGGACTACGGAGACTACTGCGACGGCGGCGTAGAGGCTGATGGCTGCGCCGGATACCATTAAAGCCAGGGCCGCTCCGAAGCTCATGCCCATTTCGAGGAGGCCGCGGACCAGGGGCAGGGAGGCGTAGCCGTCCAGGTACATGGGGGCGCCGACGACGACGGCCAGGGGAACTGAAGCACCGGCGTCGGCGCCGAAGAGGGACATAATCCATTCGTCGGGGACGAGGCGCTGGAGAAAGACTTCGAGGACGAGGGCGAGGGCGAGCCAACGGAGGGCGAGTCGGGAGTTGGATATGACCTCGGGCCAGAATCGGGAGCGGTCGACTTCGCCCGTGCCGCAATTTTCGAGGGCGTCGGTGCGCATCATGTCCTGGGCCGAGCCTCGGAAGCCCGGTATGGCCGCAGTTATGAGGCCGGCGAACAGGCCAATGAAAAAGGCGGCGATGGTCTTGGCGATGGCGAAGTCGGCGCCGATGATGCCGCCGGTGACGAGCATCATGCTGGGGTCGGTGACGGGAGAGGACACCCAGAAGGCCATGATGGGGGCCAGGGGGACCCCGCGTCGCAGAAGGGAGGCGATGAGGGGGAGGACGCCGAGGCCGCATACTGGCGTGATTGCGCCGATCAGGCTGGCGATAAATATGGAACGCAGTGTCCCGCCTTTGAGCAAGGAAAGGGCCCGGTCGGCCCAGTTGCCGAGGGTCAGCGCACCGGCGAGGAGGGAGGCGATGGCGAGGACGGGCAGGATCTTGAGGATGCCCCAGCCGACGTTTCGGAGCATGTCGGGGTTGGGGTCCGGGGCGAGGGAGCCGGTGATTAGAAGGGTGACGGTCAGTAGCCAGGCGAGGGCCTCGGCACTGGGGCGTCGGAGGCGGAGTCGGGAGGGTCGGGCGACGGAGATGGCCATGGTGGAGGTATTGTAACTCACCAGGCCACGCCCGGTTTCCCCTAGCAGGGTGGGGCGCCTTAGTTGATGGCGCCGTCTTCGCGGAGGGACTCGATTTCGTCCCAGGAGTAGCCGAGCTCGTCGACGAGGACCTGTTCGGTATGCTGGCCCATCTCGGGGGCGGCGCCACGGGGTTTGACCTCGCTTTCGCTGAATTTCAGAGGAGTGGCGAGGGTCTCGTAGGGGCCGTGGGTGGGGTGTTCGACGGTGACGATGAAGTCGTTGGCGCGGACCTGGGGGTCATGCATGGACTCCATGAGGTCTTGCATGGGGGCCCAGATGACGCCGTTGGCGTCGAGTCGGGTGCGGAGCTCCTCCAGGGTGAAGCGGGCGAGGGTTGAGTCGAGGTCGGGGATGAGTTCGAGGGCGTTTTCGCGTCGGGCGAGGGGTTCGGCGGACTTATCGTCGGTTATGAGGTCCTCTCGGTCGATGGCCCGGCAGAAACCGGCCCATTTCTCGTTGGTGTTGGGGGAAACGACGTTGATCCACCTATCGTCCCTTGTTCGGTAGGTGTTCTGGAGGGGGTTAGGCGATTCTTCACGCCTCCACTGGAAGGGGTGTTGTCGGGCGTAGAGGGAGCGGGACAGGTCGCCGCTGATGACCCAGAGGCCCATATTGAGCAGAGAGGTAGAGACCTTTTGCCCTCGGCCGGTCCTCTCCCTGACCCACAGTGCGGTCATCACGCCTGCAAGGAGTGCGGGGGAACTGGTGTGATCGCCGAATCCGGAGCGGAGGTTGACGGGGTCTTCACCGGGGCGGCTGAAGAGGGACATGGCCCCGGAGCGGGTCCAGAAAGCGGTGTAGTCGAAGCCTGTGCGGTCCTTTTCGAGGCCGTTGGCGCCGTAGCCGTTGAAGGAGAGGTAGATGAGTCGGGGGTGGTCTTTGGAAAGCTCCTCGTAGGTGAGCTTGAAGGCTTCCTGGCGTCGGGGGATGAGGTTGGTGGTGAATACGTCGGCCCTGGCGGCGAGCTTGTGGACGGCCTCCTGGGCCGTGGGTCGGGAGAGGTCGAGGGCGATGGAGCGCTTGCCACGGTTGTCCATCTCGAAGGCATAGCTGATGGGGAAGGGTGTGTCGAAATCGGCGTCCCGGATCTCGGTGCGGTAGGTATCGCCCTGGAGGGCCTCGACCTTTATGACGTCAGCACCCATGTCGGCCATCATGGCGCCGCAGGAGGGGATAGCGAGCCAGTTGGCGACCTCGAGGACTCGGATGCCTTTGAGGGGCGGTTCCATTCGATTGTCTCCAGAAGGGGAGGATTGGGGAATGATACTGCCTCGGGGGAGGGGGTGTCAGTTTACCCAAGCGTTATGACGGGCGCCATCTTGACATTTATACGCAAAGTTTGGGATGGTTTTCTAAATCAGTCATATATGTGTATTTGTTGTCTCGATGGCGCGGTCAACTAGATGCCGGAAAAGCAAGACAGAGAGTCGATATGGAGCGTGAGCAAGGAGACGAAGGGTCTCTACTTCATGGTGTTCATTGCTCTGGTACTGGTAGGCGCGGGGCTGGTAACATATGAAGAAGTCCACGTAGTCAAGGCCGATGGGATACTGGATACCGCGTTGGCGGCGTGGTGGGGGGTGGGGAGGCTGATATTACCGTCGGTGGCGGGTTCGCTGATAGTCACCGAGGCTTGGAGGAACGGGATGGTACTGGCAGAGCGGCTGGAAGAGTGGTTCGAAAAGAGGAAACAGAGGCAGATAGCGGAGGCAGAAAAAAAGGCTCGCAGTGAGGCGCGGGCGGAAATTACGGCTCTATGGCAGGCGTGGAACGAGCGTCGGGTGGAGGCTGAGCGGAGAGGCGAGGCCTTTGATGAGCCGCCGCCGTCGTTGAACTAGAGGATAGGATACTACCACGCACTTGTAGGCCCGAGGCCCAGCCTTGGCGCAGAGGAGAAGGACATGACGCTAACGGAAAACCCGAGACCCGGGACAAGGGAGCCGGATGGAGTTTGGGCCCGTGCTTTTTCCTATCATCCCTTCTCGCCGGTGCTGGAGAGGGCCGAGGGCATCTACCTGTACGACGAGGACGGCAACCGGTATATCGATGTGTCGGGGGGGCCGATGGCGGTGAACCTGGGACACGGGGACCGGCGCGTGATCGAGGCAATGACAAGGCAGGCGGAGAAGTTCGCCTACTGCCACCCGGTGCTTTCAAACAGGCCCCGGGCAGAGCTGTGTGAGCGGATCAGCCAGAAGGCGCCCGGGAGTTTGAATACGACGTTCCTGGCGTCGGGTGGCTCTGAGGCCGTGGAGACGGCGATAAAGGTCGCCCGGCAGTACCACCTGGAACGGGGCAACTCCGAGAAGCATATAGTCATCTCCCGGTACGAAAGCTATCACGGGATGAGCCTGGGGGCGTTGTCGGTGGCGGGGATGGCGGGGAATCAGACGGACTTCACGCCGATGCTGACTCGGTGGCCTCACGTTCACCAGCACAGCGTGAGGGAGACGCCACCTCGCATGGACCCCAGGGACTTTGCCATCCAGTGCGCCCAGGAACTGGAAGAGGCGATCTACTACGCCGGGCCTCAGCACGTGGCGGCGTTCCTGGCAACGCCATTGGCCCAAGGTCGGGACTACGGCTTGGCCCCGCCGCCCGAGTACTGGCAGACCATCCGTGAGATCTGCGACCGGTACGACATTCTTCTAATTGCCGATGAAGTGATCACCGGGTGGGGCCGCACGGGCAAATGGTTTGGGATGGAGCACTATGACGTCGAGGCGGACGTGATGGTCACGGCCAAGGGAATCGGGAGCTGCTACGCGCCCCTGGCGGCGGTGACGGTGTCCGACGAGATAAACGACACATTCGTGAAGAACGGAGGGCACTTCGTACACGGGTATACGTACTCGGGGCACGCGGTTGCCTGCGCTGTCGGATTGGAAGTGATAGACATCATCGAGAAGGACGGTCTGATCGACAATGCGGCGGAGGTGGGGGCTTACATGCACGACAAGGCGAAATCCTTGTTGGACCACCCGACCATAGCCGACATTCGGGGCCAGGGAATGCTCCTTGTACCCGAACTGGTGAGCAACAAGGAGACGCTGGAGTTCTTCCCGCCCGCAGTCAACGCCGAAGAGGTGTTCCAGTCCATTGCCCTCAAGAACGGACTTGCCATGTACTCCAGCCTCTGGGGCCCGAGACGCCCGCAGAACCTGAACCGAGGGCTCCCCATGTTCATCGCCCCAGCACTGATCGCCACCAAGGAGCAAGTGGATGACATACTGGATGCGGTCGACAGGTCGCTGACGGAGCTGGAGTCAGAGCTGGGGGTGTCGGGCTAGAGCCATTCGGGGAAACCCTCTCTCGCTAGCCTGTCGAGAATCAGCCTGTCGGTAGGGAAGGCGAGGGGTTCCGGGGGATCGTGAGGGGGGAAGAAGTCGATTAGGTCAACATCATCGGCGGCATTCATAGCGCCGCCGATGATCTTTCCCACGAACCAGACGCCTACGGTAAGGCTCTTGGGGTCGTGGAAGTTGGAGTGGACGTCGTAGACGGGCCCGACCTCTATTTCCAATCCAGTTTCCTCCAGTAGCTCCCGTTTGGCGGCATCCCGGATGTCCTCTCCCCACTCGACGTAGCCGCAGGGGATACACCACTGGCCTTCCCGGATCTGTCCCCTGGCTCGACGACCCATAAGCACCCCTTCTTCGCGCAGGCAGATGACCGCCACTCCGGCTACCGGGTTGCGGTATTGGACGAAGCCGCACTGAGGGCATTGGGGTCGGGGCCTGCCGCCCCTAACCTTGGCGCCAAGAGTTGAGCGACACATGGGGCAGTAGCGGAATTCGTCAGGCATGTCGGGGCTCCTTGAGGAGGTGTGGGAAGGGTTGATGGTGGTTTGACAATGGTCGGTAATGGGGGGAATATCGGGCGCACATTATTCGGCGGGTACAGCTTGAACGCTCAACCGGACACGGCCCGGATATTAAAGCAGATATTCGATGGGTCCAGCGATGGGATCATCTTCGCAGATGGGGAAGGGAAGATAAGGCTCTGGAACGGGGGCGCCGGGCGTATCTTCGGGTACACGGAGTCGGAGGCGTTGGGGTCGACGCTGGACCTGATAGTGCCGGAACGGTTCAGAGAGAAGCACTGGGAGGGGTATCGTCGTGTGATGGAGACGGGGGAGACGCAGTACGGGGACAGACTGCTCTCGGTGCCGGGGATTCGTAAGGACGGGGGCAGGGTGTCGCTGGAGTTCACGGTTGCACTAATAATGTCGGATGATGGTGGGGTGGAGGGGGTGGCGGCGATAGTAAGGGACGTGACCGAGGGATGGCTGCGTGAACGGGACTTGAGGCAGAAGGTCGGGGAGCTGGAGCAGAAGTTGGAGGAGACCGACAAGCGATGATGAGAAGCAGAGAGGCGGATGTCGTAATCATCGGCGGGGGTATTACGGGATGCGCGGCGGCATATCATCTGGCGAAGAGGGGGAAGAGGGTCACCGTGGTGGAGAAGGGTGATACGGCTGGTGAGGCCTCGGGGCGGAACACGGGAGGGGTGCGGGTGCAGGGTCGGAACCCGGCGGAGTACCCGTTCATGCTGGAGTGCATCAAGATGTGGGAGCGGCTGGAGCGGGAGCTGAATGCCGACATCGGGTACGTGAGCGGCGGCAACCTGCTCTACGTGGAGAATGAGGCGGATATTAAGGAGATTGAGCGCGGGGCCCGGCTGGCAAAGGAGCACGGGGTCGACTCCTACGTCATCAGCCCGGAGGAAACCCGGGAGCTGGTGCCCGGCCTGACGGCCCCGGTGATCGGGGCGCTTTACTCGCCTTCGGATGGGCACGCCGACCCTACGAGGAGCACCAAGGCCTTCGAGATGGCGGCAAGGGAGTCGGGGGTGGAGGTACTTACGAACTGTGCGGCCCTGGACATCGAGACCAAGGACGGTCGGGTGACATCAGTGAAGACGGACCTGGGCAGGGTCGATACGGGCTGGGTGGTGAATGCGGCGGGGGTGTGGGCCAACCACATCGGGAGGAAGGTGGGGCAGCGGTTCCCGGCGCGTATCATCCGGCAGACTCAAGCGATTACGGAGCCGGTGTCGAAGAGGATTATGCCCTTCGTACGGGGGCCGAACTCGGGGTTCAGGCAGGAGCCGGAGGGTGGGATCATCTTCACCCGGGGCTACAACCATCCTCGGGACTACGACGTTACCCGGGACACGTTCGACAATATCCGGGTGTGGCTTCCTCAGATTATCCGGCACCACAAGCTGGTCAAGTTCCATGTGGGTCGGGCGCTGCCTCGGAGCATTCATGCGAGGCTGCCTTTAGTTAACAGGATCGGGAGGGCATGGCCGTTACGGTCGGATGTAGAGCCTCGGGTGAACCGGACGACGGTGGACGAAGGGCTGAAGTGGCTGGTGAAGACGCTGCCGTGGCTGAAGGGGGTGCGGGAGGATAGGGCGTGGGCGGGGTTAATTGACCTGACGCCGGACATGCTACCGGTGTTCGGGGCGGTGGACAAGCCCAAGGGTTACATAGTGGCGGCGGGGTTCTCGGGGCACGGGTTTGCGATGGGACCGATGAGCGGGAACCTGATATCGGAGCTGATAGTGGACGGGAAGACGTCGATAGACATCAGCGCGTTCAGGCCGAGCAGGTTCGCGGAGGGGGTGCCGATCAGCCCTCCAAGGAATTTTGTGGGGTAGGGGCTGAGGTCAAGCTTGGCAGAGCTAGACATCAGCAAGTTATTTTCTTTAGCTTTTTCTCTGCTTCTTTGACAAGTTGATGCAGTAATGAACCCTCGTATATTCCCATATCAACTAATCCTAAGAACTTCTCTAGTCTTTCCTTAGTTTCCACACTAGCCATTAGATCCTCTAGTCTGATTAGGTCCGGCCTCTTGACTGAAGCATAAACAAGCTTGCGAATCGTCGGATAGCAGACTAATCTCAGGTCCCACGTGTCTTGCTGCCTTACTACTGGCAAGGGGTCACCATGAATCACATCGTTTCGTCTATCGTACATCCACTTCACTGCTGAAGGATTCAAGTCTCCCCCAATAAGATTGTAGCGCAGTGCAATAACAGTGCCCTTGTTCACCGTCCGTCGTCCCTCGGGAAGAAGCAGGATTTCCAGAGCTGTGCACAAGTCTACTAGTCTATAGTCGTCGGTGTCATGAGTCGCGCTATGCGCTACCCAATTAAGCGCTCGAGTGACACGCTCCCTAACATCCTTAGGGATATCGCAGAGTAGATTTATCCCAAGCGTGTCAATGCCCTTTTCTATCTCACTACTTAGATTTCTTACAATTGGACCGAATTGATCTTGAATCCCCCAAACACGATGTGTCGGAGTTTCTACGCTAATCGGATTAACTATGTAGTGACCAGAAAGCTTCCATTGCACGAATTCCTCAGGGAGTAATGTCCCAGCCAATCCACAAAGCGCGGACGCCTTCAACAATACCAATGCGTCTACTAATTGCTCTTTTCCAGTTTCAAAGGCTGTGTTGCTGGAAGAAGCATCTACTTTGACAACAGCTAGTGTGAGGGTGTTTACATGTTTTCTCCATCTATCGACAGCGGACTTAGGTATGGCTCTTTCTGTAATGTCGGCATCAGAAGGAGTAAAGAATTCCACTCCGAGAATCGTAATGGGACTTTCCCCTATTCGCAGATAATCTAAAGAATAGATTACTTCGAACTTGGATAGTGGTGTCTTCCAGCGGTTACCAAATGCTTTGATGAGATCAAATGTCGCTTTAGAGCCATCGAAATACAGTTGGTGATCTGCTACGGTTTGACAGATAAGCTCGTCCCAAAACGCATTTACTAGAAGCCTATCCTCTGCATACTTGGGAACCAGCTCGATCCGCACCTCATTTAGTGCTGACAATAATTCGAAGGCCAAATTCTTGCCTAGCCAGTGGGAAAGTAGAGTGGGGTCAAACAGTGGTTCCCTTTTTGCCAACATTGTGGGGGCCACTGCGGCCAGATTATTGACCAGATTGATCAATGTATCTGTACTATCAAGTTTCATAGAGTAACTGCTTAGACATACTTGGCTTTTGATTCAACTCCACCTATGTGGGAGGCCTGAGGCTATGCCGTCGAGCTTCGCGCTGACCTGCTCGGTTAGTATTCTTATTGATGTGTCTGTGCACTAGCTTACTCTCTGCGCCTGGGAGTGTGCCTGTCCCGGCTGTCCAGCCAGATGGTGACGGGGCCATCGTTGGAGATATCTACTTGCATGTGGGCGCCGAACTTGCCGGTTTCGACGTTCAGGCCGGACGCCCGACATTCCTCGATGAAGTAGTCCAGCAAGGGGTTGGCGGTTTCGGGTGGAGCGGCTCGGGTGAAGCTAGGCCTACGGCCCTTACGGGTGTCGGCGGCGAGGGTGAACTGGCTGACGACGAGGAGGCCGCCCCCGATGTCGAAGACTGACCTATCAAAGCGGCCGGCTTCGTCGGGGAAGATGCGGAGGTTGAGGGTCTTTTCCTTCAGGTAGCCGGCGTCTTCCCGGGTGTCGTCCTGCTCTACACAGAGGAACAGGCAGAGGCCGGTGCGGATGCTTCCTACGGTGTCGCCATCTATGGTGACGGAGGCGTGGGAGACCCTTTGGAGGAGAGCCTTCAAAGGGGGTTAGCTGTCGGAGGCGGAGGCTACCTTGTCGGCGCTCTTTTCGGAGGACTTGTCGGAAGAGGAAGACTCGGACTTGGGCTTGGAATCGGAGGAGGACTTGGATTCGGAATCGGCCGATTCTTCCTTGCCGTTGGCGGTGGAGCTGGCCTGGCCCTTGCGGTGGTCTGTGGAGTAGAAGCCGGAGCCCTTGAAGAGGATGGGAACGGAATGGAAGACGCGTCGGGAGTCGGAGGCGCAGGTGGGGCAGGGTGCGTTGCCGACTTCGCTGACCCTCTGGCGCACCTCGAAGCGGTGGGCGCAGGTCAGGCATTCGTAGTCGTATAAAGGCATTCGGTCCTCCGAGATACGTTTAGCACTCCCCTATTGCAAGTGCTAAACCTGAGAAATTCTAGTCCTGACGGGTGTTAGTGTCAAATGACAGACTGGGCTTTTGCCCGGCACTTGCGGCAGATGCCGAATATGGCGAAGTGGTCGAGGTCGGCCTCGAATTCGTACTCTTTCTGGAGGGCGACGCGTACGGGTTCGAGGAAGCGATGGTGGTCGATATCCAGGGTTGTGCCACAGTCCCGACAGACGATGTGATGGTGCCGCCGGTCATGGGTGAGCTCGTACTGGTAGGCGCCGCTGCCGAGGTCTATTTCGACGAGAAGGCGCTGGCGCTTGAGGAGCTGGATGGTGCGGTAGACGGTGGCGATGTCGATGAAAGGGTAGGACTTCTTGACCCTTTCGTGGATGTCCTCGGCGGTCATGTGGCCGGGGCTAGACGCGATGGCGGACAGGATCATGACGCGCTGGGGGGTAAGGCGGAAGCCCGCGCTTCGGAGGGAGTCGAGGAGTTCGTCAGCCTTGGTCAATTGTTGCGCTCCGGGGGAGAGGAGACCCGTCCCCATGCTAACGAGAGCTAAGGGTCCTTTAGACTGCCTGCTCGACGGGGACGGGGCTGGGTAGGAGTGCACCCTGAAGGGACCAGGGGCCTGTCTTTTCTATCTTCACGTTGACCATATTGCCGGTAAGGTCATCGTCTTCGACAGGGAGGAATACCAGTTTGTTGGTGCGGGTGCGGCCCTGCCATTTGCCCTTGTGCCGTCTTTCGACCAGCACCTCCTGTTCGGTGCCAACCAGCACCTCGTTTAGCTCTGTGGCTATGCGCTTCTGCACCTCCTCGACGACGTGGAGGCGGCGCATTTTTTCGTCCTGGTCAAGGGAATCATCGATCTTTCGGAAGGCGATGGTGCCGGGCCGGACGGAGTAGGGAGCGACGTGGACCTTGTCGAAGCGTACTTGTTCAAGGATGTCGACGGTGCGCTGGAACTGGGCTTCGGTCTCGTTGGCGAAGCCGACGATGATGTCGGTGCTCATGGAAACACCCGGTATGGTGTCACGGATGCGATCTGTTAATTCGAGGTAGTCCCCCGACGTGTACCCCCGATGCATCACTTCCAGCACCTCGTCGTCTCCGGCCTGGATGGGAAGGTTGATGTGCTCACAGACCTTGGGGAGGGCAGCCACGGCGTCGATGAGCTTCTGGCTCATGTCGTTGGGGTGAGAGGTGAGGAAACGGATGCGCTGTATGCCATCGATGGGGTCAAGCTCGGTGAGGAGGTCGGCAAGGTCCGGGGTGTCGGGGAGGTTCTGGCCGTAGGAGTCGACGTTCTGGCCGAGGAGGGTGACCTCCTTGACGCCGCGCCGTCCGAGGGCGGTTATCTCTTCAACGAGCTCGGGGATGGGGCGGCTTCGCTCCCGGCCGCGGCGGTAGGGGATGATGCAGAAGGTGCAGAACTTGTCACAGCCGTGGATTATGGGGACGTTGACGCTGATCCTGGGGTGGGGGGGAATCAGGGGCCCGAGGTTGTCCAGACACGTTCCGTCGTCATCGGACAGGCGGCGGATGAGGGGGTCGAAGGCCTGGGGCCTGAGGAAGACGTCGACGTGGGGGAAGCGTTTCTTGAGGGACTGGTCTCGGGGGCTGACCATGCAGCCCATGAGGGCGATGGTCTTGTCGGGGTCCCGGCGTTTGAGGGGCTTGAGGGAGTTGAGCCGACCGGCGACCTTGTCCTCGACTCCCTGCCGGACTACACAGCTATTGAGGACTATAACGTCGGCGTCTTCGATGTCGGGTGAGTGTTGGCAACCGAGTTTCTCCAGGGCACCGGCGAGGCGTTCGGAGTCGGCCTCGTTCATCTGGCAGCCTACGGTCCAAATGTGGTATCCGGGCACCGGTCAATCCTCCAGGAGTTCCAGGAACGTGTTGAGACGCAAAGGATTCGAGTAGAACTTGTAGAGCCGCATCATGTCGTTGTAGTTCTCATCCAGAAGCAGGCCGATCTTGCTGGAAACGCAGTCCTGGATGGTGACGGTGTGAAAGTCGTGCTGGTAGGCGTCTATTACGGTGGTCAGGACGCAGGCGTTGGCGGTGACTCCCGAGATGATGATTAGCTCGGTGCGGAGGCCGTTAAGGAGGCCGGCAAGGTCGGTCTGGAAGAAGGAGCTGAACCTGCGCTTATCGACGACATAATCGCCGTTGGCGGGAGCGAGTTCGGGCACGATCTCGACGCCGCGGGTGCCCTCGACGCAGTGGACCGGCTCGGAGTCACCCTCGCGACCGCGGTCTACGCCGTCGGCGCGGTGGACTTCACGGGTGAAGATGACGGGGGCGCCGCGGGAACGCATGGCGTCACAGAGGACTCGGGTGTTTTCGATGGCGGCCTGGGCGTCGGCGCAAGCGTAGGGGGCGTCGGGATCGAGGAAGTCGTGCTGCATGTCGATGACCAGCAGCGCTGCCCTGTCCAGAAGGCCCGGTATTTGCGACGTTTCGAGCATGGCGGTGTAGTAAATCGGGTGTTCAGTGGGGTGGTAACCAGTATTCAGTTATAGATCGAGGGATGCAGTAATAATTCCCTCATGCGGCGCCACCCCGTCGCCCTAGATTGACGGTACAAGTCCACTGTAAGAAGCACAAAGAAACTGTACCAGAATTCCCGTACTCGTTGTAGAGTTCCGAGCTTGCAGCGGCTAAATACGACGATGTCCAGGCGAAATTGCCAGCGCAACGCCATAATGTGGGCGCCCACAATACTAACTTTTTCGGAGGAGTTGTGTAGCGTTCAGTCCAGACTAGTGGATGACGGACTTTCGAAACGGTAGGCATCGATATGGGGCTTCAAGGGGCGCAGCATCCATCGGGGTCTCCGCAGGCCCCCGGGCCCCGGGGCCGGGCGGGACAGGCCCAACCATCTCTTGTACGCCCGGGATGCGGCTTCCCCATCTACGGAGATGTCCCCGTACTTATCGTCGGGGCCTGCTCTTTCCACTCTGACTTTCTGATGCCAGCAATGGCCTCCGCTGATGGGGTCGGGCTGTACGGGGAAGACCAGATTCTGGTGAACGCCGCCATCGCTCCACCAGATTCTTTCCGAGTCGGGGTCACTGCTTTTGAAGGGGGAAGCGCCCTCAAGCTGGCACAGAGACCACTTGTCATTCTGTTGTTCGATAGTCACCAGTGCCGAGTTCCACCTGTCGCTTCCTGAGTCTTCATGAAGCCGCCACCGGCCGAGGTGGTGGGAGCAGGCCACGACTCCGGGGCGAATGGCTCCCGTAACCCAGACCCGGTCGACGAAGCAGCCTATCTCGGTCTCTACTCTCGCCAGGTCGCCCGTGCTTACACCGATACGGACGGCGTCTTGCGGGTTGATCCACACGGGATTGATGTGTGCGATTTCGTGGAGCCACTTGGCGCCGTTGGTTCGGGTGTGAATCAGGGTGGGCAGGCGAAAAGTGGGTAATAGCACGTACTCGTTGCGAGAGGGGTCTATCCTGGAATGATGGACCTGGCTGGTGACGTGGGGCATAAACTCCCGTTGCCGGAGACCCCTGGGATATATCGGGATGGCGTATTCGGGCCAGCCCCACTCCGCAAGGGTGGTGGAATAGAACTCCAACTTGCCCGAAGGGGTGGGGAATCCCTGGACGGGTTGGCCGTCCACAGATATGCCGATCCTGGTACGGCCCCCTTTGTCCTGAAAGGGCCCAGGGTAAGGGCGCAGGTTGGTCGGGGGCGGGGGATTAGAGCTCCAAACGAAACCCGTTCCATTCTCTACAACGGCCTCTTTAATAGCCTCCGGGGAGAGGGGCCGCTCATGCTGACCGTACACGTCGTCGGTAATTTTGAAGGCGCCGTACCGTTTCATGTAATCGAGGGGCGCTAGATTCTCGGCTTTTGCGGCTTCGGGAAGCCCGGGGACGGAGTTTTCGAAAATCCATCGGTAGTACTCGCCTATCGAGACCTTCTGGCCTTGCCTGTAGGGCGACTCGAAGTGCTGGCGTATGCCCAGGGAGCCGTCGGGGTCTATCTTCCAGGATAGTTCGATCCAGAACTCGTTCTCCTCCCACACCTCCCCCGGGTTTGTCTCGTGGGTGAACTCTACCTGATCGCCGTCTCTTTCCCTGGCTACCCTTAGTACCGGCTGCCGGAACCCGATCCACTGGCAGGCGTGGCTCTCGTAGCTGTGGAGGTCGTGGCGTTCGGGTGAGAGGCCCATAGGAAGGACGTAATCGGCATACTGGGCGGTCTCGCTCCATACGGGCGTGAGGGCGACGTGCAGCCCGATGCGACTCTCATTCTGAAACATGTCGATCCAGGAGAAGCCGTCGGGATTGGTCCAGACGGGGTTGTAGACTCGTGTGAAATAGACATCTATAGACCGGTCTCGTTCTTTCAGGAGGTGAGGCAACAGGAAGCTCATTTCGAAGTGAGCAAGGGGGAACTCGGGTGGGAAGTGAATATCGTTCCAGTTTCTCAGAGGCGGCGGCTGAGAGAAGGCCCGGGGCACGAACTTGGCCCAGGCATTAGGCAGAGTGCCACCCGGAGTCCCCACGGAGCCTGTGAGCACGTTTAGGAAAAAGAGGGCTCGGGGCACCATCCAGCCGCCCAGGTGCCCCGCCGCTGCATTTCTCCAGATATGACTGGCGAAGGCGGTCCCGGCCTCAGCTACCTCCTTAGCAACCTCTAGGAGCTGCTTGGCAGAGACACCGGTTTCAGCCTCTGCCCATTCGAACGTATATCCGCCGTATAGGTCTTTCAACACCTTGATGAAGCTCTCGAAAGAGTCGTCTTCAGGTATCCGGCTCAGGAGTCCCCGGTCTACCAGAAAGCGAAGATAGTCGTAATCCTTCATGAAGTCTTGCCAATTGACCCACTTCTCCAGGAAAGGTCGGTTGTAGAGGTCCTCCTGGATAAGGTAGTTGGCGATGGCCAGCAACAGACCTGCCTCGGTGCCCGGCCTCGGGGCCAGCCAGTAGTCCGACTTGGAGGCCGTGTTGGAGAGGCGGGTATCGATCACGGCTACCTTTGTGCCCGAGACCTGGGACTCCACGATCCGCTGGGCCTGGGGTACAAAGTAATGCCCCGCCTCCAGGTGGGAGCTCATGAGGAGGATGAACTTGGCGTTGGCGTGGTCGGGGGTGGGGCGGTCCATCCCCATCCATGCGGCATAGCCGAGTCGGGCGCTGGACGAGCAGATGTTGGTATGGGAGTTGTGCCCATCGACACCCCAGGCCGCCAGAACCCGCTCCGTGTACAGGTCTTCGCCCGGCCTGCCAACGTGATACACCACCTGATCACGACGGTCTTCGGTAACGGCCTTGCGGATGCGTCCAGCTATGTCTTCCAGAGCCTCCTCCCACGACACCCTCTCCCATTTCCCCTCCCCTCGTTTGCCAATTTGCCGCAGTGGGTAGAGTATGCGGTCGGGGTTGGTAATCTGGTTCAGGGTGGCGGGGCCCTTGGCACAGTTCCGGCCACGGCTGGCCGGGTGAAGGGGGTGGCCCTCCAGCTTGCGGATCTGGTGGGAGTCCTTATCCACGTAGGCGAGTAGGCCGCAGGCTGACTCGCAGTTGAAGCACGCGGTCGGGACGAGGGTGTAGCGTCGCTCCGCCTTCCGGGGCCATTCCCTAGGGTCGTACTCTTTCCAGTCGTCCCAGTCCTCGACCCTGGGAGTCGACCTCAGTCCCCGACCATTTTCCCTCGTACAGCCATCTATGTCCGCATCGCTTCCTGCCTGCGCCTTTTCCATTTTCGTCTCTCTCATACCTTAACCAGATTCGAATTCAAAAATCTCAGCTCTGAGGCACCGACTGGCCCGCCTGGATGTACGCGTGCTCGTAGGAGAGAAGCCCGGCGAGAGCCGATGCCGACGCGGCAATATAAGTCCAGTCCGGTGCGTTAGCCAGCGCAATACCTGTAAGCGCCAAGGGGATAACGCCTCCAAGCACTATGCCGGCCCAGTAGTAGAGCCGGTACCTGCCCCGCCACATGTTCCGGGCCGCGGTCGCTGCGTGGGGGGTGGGGTGGGGGTTTAGGAGTTCACCCAGTGCCAGTGCAAGGAAGACGGCCAGCGAGATAACGAGGGACAACTGTAGATGTGTGACTCCGCCTGAATCCAGGTCTACGAAGCTGCTGACCATCAGCAGCGTTGCTGAGCCAGCCACGACGGCGTGGGCGAGAAAGACCAGTACAAGGAGAGGGTTCTGCCAGAGGTCCCGACCCTTGGACTTGCTCAGCAGGAAGGCGGTGTACACGGCCACGGCAACGGCGACCACAATGCCGACCCACCGCAGCACTTCGATCATCGCCTGCCATTCTAGCAGGGCGGATATGAAATACAGCAGCAGCACCAATACAAAGGCGCTCATAAGATACGCCCCTCGTACCAGCCACGACCTCCACTGCGGCTTCGTAAGGACGTAGTAGAACCGTGTCGGCTGATCTAGGTCTGCAATCAACAGAAGTCCCGTCGCTCCCAGGAAAGCTGCGGATAGCACCGCGGTGACTAGTTCCCAGCTCTGGCTGAGTGATACGCCCAGTAGACCCAGGGCGGCGGTCATGACAAAGACGCCGGCTGCGATGGACTTGGTCCAGCTATATGAGGACACGCGCCAGTCCCAGGGAACCCGGTGGGGCTGGTCGTAGACCAGGATGGCCGCGGCTGCGCTTTGGTCTGGTTTTCCACTCCTTTTCCTGTCAGCAGCGTCTATCGCGGCGCCGCCGTACAGTGTGCTGAACAGAGACTGGGCCCAGACCTTGCCATCGGATGTGGAGGAGCGCTGAGGATTCGAGGCGGATTGAGGGTCAAGGGTGTGCGTGCCTGCACCCAGATAGAACACCTTGGGATCGGTCTTTTTCTCCGGGCGTCGTACCTCGACTGTCCGGCGATTCAGTATCCGGGACACTTCGCTGGCGGGGTCGTTCAAATCACCAACTAAAATGGCCTGCGTGGGGCAGACTGCCACGCAGGCCGGTTCCAAGCCTATGTCGATGCGATTTGTACAGAAGTTACACTTCTCTGCGCTATGGGTCTCGGGGTCGATGTAGATGGCGTCGTAGGGGCAGGCGGCTATGCACGCCTTACACCCGATGCATCTGTCTCTATCAAAGTCAACGATGCCGTCGGGGCGTTGGAACATAGCGGTGGTAGGGCATGCGGCAACGCAGGGCGGATTGTTGCACTGGTTACAGCGTGTGACCTGGAAGTGTCGTTGGGAGTCTGGGAAAGTCCCGACCTCCACCTGCTTCACATAGGTGCGGGTTACTCCCAGGGGAACGCTGTGCTCCTGCTTGCAGGCGACGGTACAGGCGTGACACCCAATACACCTGGTCTGGTCCAGGATCTTGCCCCATTTGGTGTTTTGTGCGACGCCCTCCATAGTTTGTCATTGTAATGTACAAGTTTGTCCTTGTCTTGCCGGAGAGGGGATATCGCTCAAGCGTTTCCAGTGTCAGCCGCTCCGAGATAGCCGCGTTCGGGTAGTTGCAGGTCCTCGAGCGGGATGGTGGCGGAGGGAGTGGGATTCGAACCCACGATCCAGGTCTCCCCAGATAAGCGCTTAGCAGGCGCCCGCACTAGGCCACTATGCGATCCCTCCGCTAATGGGAAACGGGTTCTCTGACGGACGGAACACAGCCTTCAACCCATTCGCCGTGTCCGTGCTCGTCAACCTCTTTCTTCCAGATGGGGACTTCTTCCTTTATACGGTCGATGATGTAGCGGCAAGCTTCGAAGGCCTGGGCGCGGTGGGGAGTCCCGACGGCGATGATGACGCTGGGCTCGGTAAGCTCCAACCGCCCGACGCGGTGGGCCACGGCAACATCAGGGTTGTCCCACCGCAGACGGGCCTCATCGACGATCAGGGCCATCTTCTTTTCTGCCATTTCCTTGTAGGCGTCGTATTCCATGTAGGCGAGGCGGGTCGGGCCCGTGAAGTCTCGGACGGTGCCGAGGAAGACGGCGAGGCCACCGTTCTGCTTTTTGTTGACGGCGGCGATGAACTCGGCGGCGTCTATGGGTTGTTCGGTTATCTTGATCAACTCCGGCCTCCGCTCACTGGCGGTATGAGGGCCACTTCGTCGCCGTCGGCGAGGGCGTGGTCCATGGGGACGTACTCTCCGTTGACGGCGACCACTAGCCTTCCTCCACCTTCGAACAGGCCCGGGTGCAACTCGGAGAGGCGCTCCACGAGCACGGCGGAGGTTGCGCCTTCGTCCAGGTTGAGGTCCTCCTCCTTGAGCCCGGCCCGTTCCCGGTAGATGGCGAAGAATCGGGTGTTGACTCTCAGGCGTCGCCTCCCGGCAAACGAATTTCGTAAGGTCAATTATAGCGAAGGGGTTGGGGGGTGTCTAACAGGGGCTTTGCTATACTTTGCTCCGGCGCCAGTGGCACAAGTCGAGGGTTAGACTAGCGGCGAGGGCGCCGGCGTCCGACAAAAGAGCCTCACTTGGCAAGATTCACTCTTCCTTCCACTTCCATTCTGATCAAAGTTGCGCTGGTCATTTTTGTCCTGGGTGTCGGGGCGGGGGTGGGGACGTCCAGCTATCTGGTGTTCACCGAAGTGCGGGAGATAAACGACCTGATCACGGAGGACAGGGAACGGCTGGCACGACTGGAGGCTGCTCCTACCGTCACCCCCCAGCCGACCTCCACGGCCCAACCAACTACCACGCCCAGTTCCGAACCCACGCCCCAACCTACCGCCACACCTCAGCCCACGGCCACATCCATTACCTTGGCGCCCTTCCCCACCCCCCAGCCTACGGCTACGCCCATCACCCTGCCGCCCTTCCCCACCCCCCAGCCTACGGCTACGCCCATCGCCTTGCCGCCCACCGCCACTCCCCAGCCTACGGCCACCCCCATATCCTTACCTCCCACGGTCACACCTATAAGCCTGCCTCCTACACCCACGCCTGCACCTTCCTGGAACGATCTGTACACTCGGGTCAGGCGCTCGGTGGTCAAGGTGGAGACTAACGCAGGTGGGGTAGGCACGGCATGGGTCTATGAAGAAGGTTGGCTAATTACGGCCGCCCATGTGACCGACGGATCCGGACCGTTGAGGGTCCGCTATCGAGATGCGGAGGGACAAGAGAGATCCAAGATAGTATCGGTGGTGGGTGTAGACCGGCTCCGGGATGTGGCCGTCCTGGCAATGGAAGGGGTAGACCTGCCTGCGATCACAGGCCGTCGAGAAGTCGGCGTCAGTGATGGAGGTGAAGCCGTTATGTCTGTCGGTTATTCGTCCGGCCCGGAGGTCGGGTGGCCGAGCGTAAGGGTGGGTGCACTCACGACGGTAGCCGAATTCCCCTGGCTGGAAGGCCTAACGGCCATAGAAACCGATGCCGTGTTTTCCCCGGGCGACTCAGGCGGCCCAATTTTCGATATAAACGGCAACGTTCTGGGGATTGCCCAGGTGATAATCTACAGGCCGGGCTTAGGCAGGCTGGGAAGGCAGATGGGTGTTGCCATTAGCGAAGTGGAAGCGGTATGGGAGGACTTAAAGGAGGGACAACGGCTGAACGATACCTCTGCTTCCTGGTTCCACCGGAGATCGGGGTAGGACTGGGGAAAGAGGAGTGGCCCCTTCCTCAGACATCTCGCGGGGCTTCGGAATGACAATGACCCAAAGGCCTTAGTCCGGGCGAAGGGAGGTTTGCCAGGCCAAGACGCGATCTATCACGTACTGGTGTAGCCTGTGGGTAAGCCGCTCCCTGTGGCTATACCTACCTCGGCTTGCGAACCTGGACTTCATCCCCCTGTGTGCCGATTCGCACACCGCGGTGTCTTCGCTCATTATCTGTACCCGGGCCTCTTCAAGTCGGGCGGCGGCTTTCTCGAAGGCGAGGTGGTTCATTGCAGCCTCCGGGAAGCAGCTGCCCATCAGCAGACGGCAGCGGTCGGGACCCAGGGGTAGTGTGATGCCGTAGTTCATGCCAACGGGGTTGTTTATGAGCACCATGTTGGGATAGATGATCACTATAACCAGCTCGCGTGTCTGCTCCTCCGTAAGTGCGGGATTGGGAGGCAGCACCGACTCCCCAGACAGGGTCTGCGCATCTCCTGACTGCCGACCCAACAGCATCTCCCAGGTCCCCTGGCTCTCCTGGGGGGTGAAGACTTCGGTAGGGAAATAGGGTGCGATGGAGCGGGCATGAGCGTAGTTGACGTGGTACTCCTCGGCGGTGTTGTCCACGTAGATCTTCCAGTTGCAGGCCAGGTCGTACCGCTGACGGTCATACAGCTTCATGTCCCTCATGCCGTAGGGCGCCAGTCTCCTCGACAGGCTCTCCAGCCGTTGCCCGAAAGGCTCGGCCCGAGGATCCAGGTTCACGAAAACGAACCCCTCCCACTGGGCCAGCTTTATCCGCGGCAAGCAGTAGAGTGATTTCTCAAAATTCTGCGTCAGTTCCATGTCCGGCGCCCCGACCAGCTCCCCCGACAATGAGTACGTCCACCCGTGATAGGGACACTGAAAGAACTTGGTGCTTCCCTCTCCGGAGGCCACCAGCGTTGAACGATGACGGCACACGGGCGAGAAAGCGTGCATCTCTCCCGACCGGTCCAGCGCGACGCAGATGGGCGCCTCCGGCCAGTCTATCGTGAAGTAGTCACCCGGATTCCGCAGCTGGTCTCCCCGCCCGACGCACAGCCACTCCTTGAGGAAGATGTTCTCCATCTCCCGCTCATAGAACTCGGGCGAGGTAAAGAAATAGGGTGGCGGAAGGGAGGCGTCAAGGGCGGGAGCGCGCGTTAGTTCAAAGTCATCGGGGTCAATGTGACCGTGGGCGAGCGGCATGGCGGTGTGCTTGGCGTTTTGCTCAGTCCACGCTGAACCCGTACAACTTCGCCGCATTCTCCCCGACAATTTTGCGTGTCTCTTCATCGGGTAGATCGGCGAAGGTGCGTGCTATGACTTCTCGGGAGTGGGGAAAGGTGCCTTCGTCATGGGGATAATCGCTGCCCCACATCAGGCAGTCGACCCCCGTCACATCCCGGTTCCTGAGCCCAATCACATCGTCCCCGAAAGTCACGTAGCCCTGCCTCTTCCAGTACTCGCTGGGCTTTAGGGACAGCTTGGGCTCGTGCCACATGTGTCTCTTTTCGTATAACTCATCGAGCACTAGCAGGTACCAGGCAAGCCAGCCTATGCCGCATTCGACGAGGACGAAGTTGAGGTCGGGGTGGCGGTCCAGGACGCCGGCGCCCGTGAGCATGGTCATGGGGCTCATAGCTTCGGTCATACCCAGCCCTATGTAAATCATGTCGGCCCCGTAAGAATGGACTTCTCCACGGTCTTCCGGAATCTGGTTCCCTGCCCGGGTGAAGACGTGAAAGCTCAAAGGCACTTTCACTTCGTCCATAGCATCCCAGAAGGGTTCGTAGTCGGGCCTGTTGTAGGGGAGGTCTGGCATGCCGACCGGCAGCGAGAAAGACCGGTATCCGAGCCTCGATGTCCTCCTTGCCTCCGCTATGGCGCCCTCGATGTCGGCCATTGGGATGCACGCGGAGGGCACGAACCTGTCCATGTTCCCGGTGAAGGTCTCGTGGTACCAGTCGTTATACATAGCGCAGAATCCCGTCTGGTAGCCGGGGTCGGGGGCGGTGAGGGCGCTGAAAATGGCTTGGGGGTAGATGACTTCTGCACTCACCCCGTCTTCCTCAAGGTCTGCTATCCTCAGCGGGATGTCGGTCCCCGACGCCCGACCACTCCGCTCCCCAGTTTCATCCCTGAACTCACGGCGCTTGTCCTCCTCAGTCAACTGGGAGGCGGCTATGTCCAGCCTGATGGGCCGCTGACCTTCCTGAATAAGATAGGATGCGCCATTTCGTTTCTCCACGCGAGGGGCTCGGGCTCGCAAGTCGGGTGGCAGTCTTTCGAAAATATCGTCCGGCTCCATTGCATGGGAATCCGCCGATATGATCTTCATCTCCGGCATGTTACTCCTGCCTCCATCTGCACAAGGGTTGCGGCTAGTATCTCATATAGCCGCGAGTCCCGATACGCAATTCGTGGGTCTCCATTCTTGTACAATGCGATCGGTTCCGGGGGGCAGAAAGCGAAAGGCGCAAGCATGAAGGTAGAACGGATTGAAGGGTCAAAGGGACTTTCCCAAGCGACAAAGGCGGGGGGCTGGATATTTGTCTCGGGGCAGAGGGCCCAAGATTCAGACGGGAGGGTTGTCGGGGCGGGGGACTTCAAGGCGCAGGCGGAGACGGCTATGGAGTCGGTGGTCCGGGTGGTTGAAGAGGCGGGCGGAAGTCTTTCAGATATCGTGAAGCTGACGGCGTACGTGGTCGACCCTCGGGACGTGGACCCTTTCCATGATATCTGTGGCCGTATATTCCCCACCGATTCACCTGTAGGAACCACGGTGGCCGTTTCGTCCCTGCTAAACCCCGACGCCCTAGTGGAGATCGAGGCCTGTGCCCGACTCAGCAGCGGTGAGGGGCAGGGTGTGTTGAGGTCAGGCTCACGAACGGGACCGTTTGCGGAATGGGTCAGGTGTGGGGACACGATCTTAGTATCCGGGCAGGCGGTGAGGGAAGGGGATTTTGAGGGGCAGCTCCGCGAGGTGTATGGGAAGATCAATGGCGCGCTGGCGGGTCTCGGAGCGGGGCAGGAGGGCCTGGTCAAGATCAATTACTTCATCAGCAATCCCCTCTACTATCGAGAGTTGTACCGGATCCGAGAGGAGGTTTTCAAGGTGGACTGGCCGGGAGACTCGGTGGTGTCAGTTCGGGCCCTTGATACTCCTGGGGCGCTGGTTGAAGGGGATGCCGTGGCGCTGGCTCAGCCTGCGAAGGCGGAGTTCGTTAACTCCAAGGAACTGCCACCTCCCTTCAACTTCAGCAATGTGGTAGTGGCGGACGGGCTGGCATATGTGTCGGGGCAGGTGGCGCGGGACAAGGATAAGAACCTCGTGTTGCCGGGAGACTTTGGGGCGCAGTTCAGGCAAGGGTTGAGGAACGTGGAGATAGCGCTGAGGTCGGTCGGGTGCTCCTTTGACGATACGTTGAAGGGTTCCTGCTTCATCAGTCATGCCGGCTATTTCGAGGAGTCGTTGGAGATAAGGCGGGAGGTGTTCGGGGGTCGGGCTCCGGCTGTCACCAGTGTTGCCGTCGACAGCATGGGCGGCTTTCCCGAGGCTCTTTGTGAAATAGACGCCATCACTGCGATTCCCTGACAGGGGATAGAGCGGAGGCCTGGTCGGGTGTTATGGACTGGATAGGACGATACAAAGGGGGGCTGGTGTCGGCGGAAGAGGCGGTTGAAATAGTGGAGCCCGGGGCCCGGGTGATGCTGGACCCGAGTGTCACCAACGCCATCCCCAACGCCTTAGCTGCCAGAGGGACCGAGCTTTCAGACGTGAGGATCATGTTCCAGGGCCCTTTTGAGGAGCAGGACTGGTTGAAGGAAGGCTATAACGGCGGCTTCAACTTGGTGGGGCAGTTCTATCTTGGCGCTTTCTCCCGGCCTGTGCACGACAGAAGACGGATGGACTACTACCCGATGATCATGTCCCATCAGTTCAAGCCCTACGTGGAGAAACGGGAGCCGGAGTTCGAAGCCGACGTCGCCATCATCCGGGTCTCGACGCCCGACGAACTCGGCTATTGCAGCTTCGGCGCAGGCATCTGGGACTGCAGGAGGTGGGCGCAGACTGCGAAGAAGGTAATTGCTCAGCATGACCCCACTTTCATCCGTACGTACGGAGACAACTACATCCACGTGTCTGAGATCGACAGGTCTGTGCATTACACACCCGTTGAGATAACCGTAGAAGAGGCGATGGTAATCATTGAAGGCGTGGATGATGAGCAGGTGAAGACGGCAATGCTGAGATTTCTGCCGGACATGTCGGGGGTCGAGAGGGAGAAATGGGTGCCCTACCTTTGCAGCAAGAGCATCGCCGAGGTGAGGGCCATCGCCCAGGACTTAGGCTGGGGCGACCCTCCGGAAGAGGACAAACCCTTCGCAGACTACGTTGCGGAACTGGTGCCCGACGGAAGCACCATTCAGATAGGGGTCGGGACTCCGGGAAGGTACTTGCCGAGGCTCGGGGCCTTCGACTCGAAGGAGGACCTGGGATGGCATTCGGAGATGGCTTGCCCGGGGGTGTTGGACCTGGTCAAGTCGGGGGTCATCAACGGGAGCCGCAAAACCATCCACCGAAACAAGCTGATAGGCACCAGCGTCCACGGGGCCAGCCCGAGGGAGATAGGGTGGGCGCACATGAACCCGCTGATTGAGCTGTATGACGCGGAGTACGTGATCAACATCCGCACCGTAGCCGCCCACGATAACTACCGTGCCATTAACAATGCCATCAGCGTGGACCTGACGGGCCAGATAAACTCGGAGACGATTGGAACAAGGCTGTGGAATGGAACAGGGGGACAGACGGAGCTGCACCTGGGTGCGGTGCTTTCGAAGGGCGGTATGGCGATCACGCTGCTGCGGTCTACGGCGTCGGGTGGGAGGGTGTCTAGGATCGTGCCGCAGCTGCCGGAGGGCGGGGTGGTGACGATACCGCGAACCTTTGCGGACACTGTTGTGACGGAGTATGGCATAGCGCGTCTGCTGGGCAAGTCGCTGAGGGAACGGGCGGAGGAGATGATCTCGGTAGCGCACCCGGACTTTCGCGGGGAGTTGCGGAGAGCTGCAGAGAGGTTGTTTCATCCGTAGGTGGGCCTTACGCAGCTACTCATCGTGGAACACATTGGACGGCCCCTGCCCAGATTCCTCGCGGAGCCTCGGGATGACAGCTATGCAAAGGCGATTATATGACAGTTACCACCCCTAGCTAGCAGTACGGAACCGCAGGGCGGGCAAAGGTTGTTCTGCCCACCCTGCGGCGTCTTAAGCATGAGCTGCCTCACTTTCCTAAACCAACGGCCCCTAACGACGGGTGCATTTCGTTACTGATCGAGCGGCCGCGACGCGATTACCACGTTGCACTCGCGGACAGCGTGGGCCGGGTTTCTCGCCACGAACTCCCCATGCTTTTCTGCCTGCTCATGGGCCAGTGCTTCCGAGGTGTAGACACCTAGCAACTCCTCGGCTTCAACGTAGCCCTTTGTCGTGCAGCACCACACCAGCCATACAGCTTGCGGTATCCAGCATGTTCCATCGGTCAGCCTGTCGCGCCTCACCTCTATATAGCTGCGGTTATATTCGTCCACCACGCCAAGGTCAGGCCATTCGACCTTTTCCCTTTCCACTGCTTCGTTAGCTTCCTTCTCTGTTCGGTAGGTGCCCACCAGTAGGCTCTCGGGGTCGAAGTACGACTCCTTCACGTACACCACATTCCAGCACTGGGTTTGTTCTTCTTCTGGCACTGCTAAATCTCCTTCCGGTATTTACGCCGCATGGTCCACGCAAAGACCATGACCGCCAGAGCGATCACGCACTGGAAGCTGTACGCGGTGTAGCTCTCGCCGCTCAGGGCTAAGAGCAGAATCACGCCCACGCCGGTTACGAGGCTTAAAAGAGCGCAGATGAACGCTGCGCCCCACACGTACTTCATCACTTTCTCCTGTTGCTGATGAAGTCCATGCTATGCAGGACGCTCGATACGGTCAATGCGTGTTCCCTCCGGGCAAGGCGCATTATTGACAAACTTACACCGCCTTCTTATATTCGAGCGTGCTACAACATCCCATGCCCCATCACCGGGCTACAACTCACCTACTTCTCAGGGGCAGGTTTTACCTGCTCCCTTGTGGTCGCGTAGGTGGGTACGGGATGTTGTAGCGACAACCTAAGCCCCTCGGCCCAAGGGAGCACCTTTTTGCGTCCAACCTCCTTTCACTCCTCTGCGGCTCGGCACGCCCAAAAAGGAACATCGGTTGACGTGACGTTGCGTCCTGCATACTCTAGTGACGCTACAACATCCCGCACCTGTCTACGCAGCCCAAGTTTCCTGTCGTGTCCTCCCTTGTGAGTTGCGCTAGTCGGGCGCACCACGAGAGGAGACCGCGATATGAAACTTATGCTTTTGGCAGTTGCCGCAATAGCAACCCTAGTCCTGGCGTGTTCCGCTCCTGTTGCTATTGACACCCCTTCACCTTCAGCGACTCCAACAGTCAAACCCAGCCCTACCTCCATTCCTGCCCCCACGCCCACATCCACACCCGCTGCAACGGCCACCTCAGTTCCTGTTTCTACTCCTACACCTAAGCCGAGCGCAACCCCCGTTCCCACCCCAACATCCTTGCGTACATCCACGCCTGTACCCATGCCGACACCGCAACCCACATCCACACCTGTACCTACAGCTACCCCCTTACCCACGCCGACACCGCAGCCCACATCCACACCTGTACCTACAGCTACCCCCTTACCCACGCCGACACCGCAGCCCACGTCCACGCCCGTACCCACAGCCACTCCGTTACCTACGGCAACGCCCACGCCCAGCCCGACACCACAACCTACTACAGGCAAGTGGTACACATGGCAGGACATACTAAACCTCGGTTATGACGAGGAAGGTGATGCACCCCGAATTGCCCTGCCGTCAAGCGGGTATCTGTCCAACGGTTTGCTTCACGTGGATTGTCAGATCGTGGATGGCGAGCATCGCATAGAGCTTTATGTCGTCTACAACCCTTACCTGAGAATACGTCGGCCTTACGGTGCAGAATCAAACCCAAGGCAGGTCTCCTACAAGATAGATGGCGGTGCTGAAACACTGGAGTATTGGCAGCCAGGCGAGTACGACTCTGAAAGAGAGTCGTTGTTTGCTCCATACAAAACAAGGGACATTCTTATTGATGCCATGCTCAATGGCGCTCGTAATGTGGAGGTGTTTGCTGATTGGGAATCAGGGGATAGGACGCATACCTTTGCAGTGCTAGGGTTTGCGGAGGCATACAAGCCTGTTGCTGCCTACTGCCAAAGTGGGTAGCTGCTGCGGGTCCTCGGTTTGCGGTTGCTGTCTAGCAAGAGAACGCGCCTAAACTATGACAGCCATCCATCATGCACCTCCCCCTGCAAAAGTCTCGCTTTGACAGAGTGCCGGATATTGAATTAAACTTCGAGGGTTGTGAGCGAGATTAAGGACTACGCAATCTTCCAGTCGGGGAGCCGGCAGTACAGGGCGTCGGTGGGAGACACCGTCGTTTTGGACAAGCTGCCCCTGGAGCCGGGGAGCCCGGTCGAGTTCGATGACGTGCTCCTGGTGTCGAAGGGCGGGAAGGTCAGAGTCGGGGCTCCGACGGTGTCGGGGGCTAAGGTGAAGGCCCGGGTGCTGGAGCAGGGTCGGGACAAGAAGGTGATAGTCTTCAAGTACAAGTCCAAGATACGGTACCGACGTAAGACGGGACACCGGCAGGACCACACGAAGATATCGATAGAAGGAATAAACGTCGGTCGGGCCCGAAGATCGAGGGCAAAGCAGCCGGCGAAGAGTGAAGGCGCAGAATAATGGCTCACAAGAAGGGCGGCGGCAGCAGCAGAAACGGCCGGGACAGCCAGGGCCAGAGGCTTGGGGTCAAACGTTACGGTGGAGAACTCGTTACCGCGGGTTCAATCATAGTCCGACAAAGGGGCACCAAGATCCATCCGGGAGATAACGTGGGAGTCGGGAGAGACCACACGCTGTTTGCGCTAATGGATGGCCGGGTGGAGTTCCAGAGACACTCGAAGTACCGGAAAAAGGTCAGCATAGCGCCGGCCTAGCCAAGACGCATCATGAAGACAGAGATTCACCCGACCTACCAGCGCTGCACCGTGACCTGCGGAAGCTGCGGCACTACTTTTGAGACGGGATCTACGATGCCCGAAATCCGGCTGGAGCTTTGCAGCAAGTGTCATCCGTTCTTCACGGGCCAGCAGCGGATAGTGGACAGCGGAGGTCGGGTGGAGCAGTTCAAGAGAAGGTACGGAATCAAGTAAAATCGGTTCTGACCGGCCACTTGAGGGAGCTAGCGTGCTCCCTCTTTTGATTTAAGGAGAAATCTTGGCAAAGCGGGTCCCATACGGCGGCCAGGCGGTTATCGAAGGGGTGATGATCCGGGGGAAGAGCAACATCGCCATTGCGGTGCGCCGCCCGGATAACGAAATCCAGCTCAAGACCGACCCGATTCAGGGGCTTTTCACCGGCACGCTGAAGAAGGTGCCATTCGTAAGAGGGTTCATAACCCTGCTGGAGGTGATGGTCATCGGGACCCGGGCGCTGATGTACTCGGCGCAGGTGGCGATTGACGAGGCCGAGGATGAAGACGGGAAGAAAGTCGAGGCGGGCTCAGGTACCGGGTTCATGTTGTGGGCTACCTTGGCCGTCGGGCTGGCGTTCGGGATTGCGGTGTTCTTTGTCGGGCCGGTGTTTCTGAACGAGTGGCTGGACGACCGGATAAGCTCGGCGGCGGTGCTGAACGTGATTGAGGGCGCCGTACGCCTGGGGTTGTTCTTGGGGTACATCCTGCTAATAGGCAGGATGAAGGACATCCAGCGCGTGTTTGCCTATCACGGCGCGGAGCACATGTCGATCCACGCGATGGAGCATGAAGAGGAGTTGAGTGTCGACAACGTGCGCAAGTACACCACCCTCCACCCGAGATGCGGCACGGCATTCCTGCTGCTGGTGGTGCTGATTGCGATTCTCGTATTCCTTGCCCTCGGCCACCCGCCGTTGTGGATAAGGGTCGTGTCCCGGATAGCCCTGCTGCCCGTAATAGCCGGCATCTCCTACGAGGTGCTGAGGATTCACGGTCGGTACGCCGGTAACCGGCTGTTGAAGGTGCTGCTCGGGCCCGGGCTATTATTGCAGATGTTGACGACTCGGAGGCCGGATGACGACCAGATAGAGGTGGCCATTGCCGCCCTCAATGGAGCCATAGCCGCCGACGAGGCTGAGGTCACTCCCGCTCCCGCCTCCTGATCTATTTCAATAACCTGCCTTCCCCTTCCCTTCGGCGCTTGGCCTACATTATCTGAGCGCTAGGCCCATCCGTCGTACGCAACCACCTCGGAAAGCGGCTTTCGTTGGGTCGGGCCGAAGCGGCCTCGAGGATAGCCGAGGGGGATGCAGTAAACGACCTGGGCCTCGTCCGGCATGTTGAAGAGCTTGTGGACACGCTTGTCGACATCCGGGTGAAGGGTTGTAAGCACCCCGCCTATCCCCTGCCCCCTTGCCGCGAGCAATAAGTTCTGCGCTGCGGGTATGACCGACGCCATGGAACCTACGTCGCGGGAAGTGGCGCATACCAGCACGATAACAGGAGCGTCGCCAATCTCGTCGGCAAGTCTTCTAGCGGATTGGATGGTGCCCTTGCCCGGAGGGATGTCCTTCGGAAAGATGCCCTGGTCCCGACGCTTGGCCCACCATGCCTCGTGGTAGAGCTTGGCGAATTTCTCTTTAAGGTGGCCGTCCCGGACGACGATGAAGCGCCAGGGCTGGAGGTTGGAGCCGTTAGGCGCCTTGGTAGCGGCTTCGAGGACGATATGGATTGCTTCGTCGGGGATGGGGTCGGGTTTGAATCGCCTTATGGCTCTCTGGGAGAACATGGCCTCTCCCAGCGACATGGTTAGCTTCTCTTCGCTGTTCACTGGACACCTCCTGGGGAACGGGTGGTCATTGTTTATAGCCTAATGCCAGGGGCATTCTACTCAATTTCGGGGGGTCGGGGGTGGTGGCGTGTACAATACCATCTACTAACAACAGAGAAACCGGAGCGCCATCTATGCCAATACTGACCGCCCAACAGCTAAGGGACGTGGTGTACGAGATACTGGTCGCGGCAGGGGCCACGGAGGATACGGCCGACACCGTCGCCGTCCACCTCGCCGACGCTAATCTTACGGGGCACGACTCCCACGGCCTTATCCGCATCCCGGATTATGTTCAGAGGATAGAGGAGGGTCGGGTGGACCCTCGGGCGGAGCCGACAATTGCCTATGAGAATAAAGCTGTAGCGAGCGTTGACGGCCAAGGAGTATTTGGGCAGGTCGGAGCGAAATTCGCCACGGAGACGGCTATCCGGCTGGCCCGGGAGTACGGGATAGGGATGGTAACGATGTGTAATATCGCGCACTCGGGGCGGTTCGGGACTTACCCAGAGATGGCGGCGAGGGCAGGTATGGCGGCGATCATGTTCGGGGGAAACCAGCTGGACAACGACTACGGTGTGGCGCCCTATGGAGGCACCAAGGGCCGGTTGGGGACGAACCCGTTTTCGATGGCTTTTCCGCACTCGGGGGGTCGGGTGATCCTGCTGGACTTTGCTACCTCGGAGACGGCGGTGGGGAAGGTTAGGGTGTACCAGGCCCGGTCGAAATCGCTGCCGGGGGAATGGCTGCTGGACTCAGAGGGTCGGCCCAGCAGTGACCCGGAAGACTACTTCGATGGGGGCACGATACTTCCGCTGGGGGGGTTGAGCACGGGGCACAAGGGTTTCGCCCTGAGCATGTTCATGTTCTTGCTGGGAAGAACGCTGGGGCAAGGCTCTCCCATTTCATTCGAGGGGGAGGGGAGGTCGGTGGGGGACTCTACGATCATAGTGATCGACATAAGCAAACTGAGGAAGGCTGATGAGTTAGCGAAGGATGTGGACTGGACCGTTGGGTATGTGAAGGACACGCCGTTGATGTCGGGGTTCGAGGAAATTCTCTATCCCGGGGAGAAGGAGGAGTGCACCCGACGTGAGCGACAAAAGAATGGTGTGGCAGTGGAAGACGCTACGTGGTCTCGGGTGCGGGCGACTATAGACCGGTTGGGAATTGGGGATAAGCTGCCCGGCATACCGGATTAATCTACACCCCGATGATTGTCCCAATTTGTAGACTAACGACCACCCGGACGCATTCGCATATCGGAGGGCAAAGATGATCATAGACGGCCACAACTACTGCTTCCCCCAGATGGACCTACCCCAGGGCTACGATACCCTTGCCGAAAAGATGCGGATGCTTCAATCGGAGTACGGGGGCCACTATCAGCCGCCCTGGAGAGTGAGGGACAGGAAGCAGTTTGACAACTCGGTGCTGGTCGACCCGGAAACGGGAGAGCTAAGGGACATTCGTTGGACCCGTCACAACGGCAACATCGCCTGGGAGTACGAGGGCGAGATTTACACGAAGCAGCACACCCCGCCCATGCTGCACAATCTCGAATGCTCAGCTGAGGTTATGCTGGCGGAGATGGACTACGCGGGAGTCGACATGGGCGTCCTCCACACTTATCCAACCATGGGCCACCCGACCCACCTGAACGCTTACCTCAGGGACATCACCACCCGGTTCCCGGACAGGTTCCGTCGCACGGCATATCTCAGAGAGGCCTCCATCCCCAACGACCCCGAGGCCGCTATCAAGGCCCTGGACCGGGAGCTAGCAGCGGGAGGGGTTGTCGGGTACCAGTTCATCCCCGGTTACTACTACAACCCCAGCGGCGGCGTTGAAGAAGGGCACGATGAACCCTGGGACAGCGGTCCCATGCGCCCCTTCTGGGACGCTCTTGCCGAGCGGAATGTGCCTGTCTACTTCACGTTAATCGGGGGCACGGCAGGCAGCACCTACCAGGCCTCGTGGACCGACGCCTATATTGAGCAACAGAGAATCATGATCAGATGGATGGAACGCTACCCGCACCTGACCGCGATGATTACGCACGGCTTTCCCTGGATGCCCTTCATGCAAGGGGAGAAAATAGTCTTCCCCGAAGAGATCTGGGAGCCGTTCCAGTCGCGCAACTGCTACATGCAGATAGTGATCGTCATACAGGTCGGGCGGAGGTGGGAGTACCCGTGGAAGGAAACGGAGTCGGCGTTGCAGGAGTGCGTGGACCGGATCGGGGCCGACAGGCTTATCTGGGGTACGGACATGCCCATGGTGGCTCGATTTTGCACCTACACCCATTGCCTGGACCAGTTCCGACGCCATTGCGACTTCTTGACCAATGAACAACGCGCAGACATCCTCGGAGGCACCGCGGCGAGGTTGATGGGGGTGGAGGTGACGTAAGCCTCGGTGCATCACGAACAGTCTACATTTCTTGAGGCCCTGTGCGACTTAAACACAGGGCCTCTTGACGGGTGCGTGTGGTATCATCGCGCGCACGACAATCGAGAAGAAAATGCCTGGGCAATAGCTGAACAAATGGAGGTGGCCCAATATGTCCGCGAACTGTAATTTTGAGGTCAGTAACGATTATCAGCCGGCAGGCGTCAGGTTCAACGTGAGTCTGAAGTCTGGCGGGAATGGGAGGGCTGCCTTCTCGGTGACGGTGGACGATCTCTCGTCCGGCAACCAGATCGATTTCAGCCACGGCACCTGTCCGGCCGTCCACGACTTCATGCGGGGCTACACCCGGTGGCTGAACGGTCGAGGCGGAGTGGATGCCGTGATGAGGAACGATGCCATCACGGGGCCCGCGCAGGGTGACTACTCCGCGGGTGAGTTGTTGCAGGTGGCATCCGGCGCGGTCGACATGATCGATCAGAAGTTCCCTAACTACCGGGGCCCGATCATCAACTCCGATGCCTATAACGATATCGTCTATCACAAGGATGACGGCGTTGCCTGGCTTATGATCAACCGCCCCGAGACCTATAACGCCAAGCGGGGCATAACCATGGACGAAATCGCCACTGCATTGCTCGACGCGGCGGACGATAACTCGATACGGGTGGTAGTCATCTCGGGGGCGGGGCCCAACGGTTTCTGCACCGGCAACGACCAGTCCTATGACCCGGACGTAGAAAACGCCATGTATTCCGGCACGGCCAAGGTAGACCTGCACAGCATAGTACCGCAGATGCCTCAGCCGGTTATCGCTGCAGTGGACGGATATGCCATTGGGTCGGGGAACATCCTAGCTTACCAGTCCGACTTCACCATCGCCACGACGCGCTCGAGGTTCGGGCAGACAGGTCCGAGGGTCGGGAGCCCCGCAGCGGGTCACACTGTCGCTGAGCTTGCCGGGCGGGTTGGTCAAAAGAGAGGCCGTGAGATCTGGATGGTCTGCCAGCAGTACACGGCCCAGGAAGCCTTCGACATGGGCCTGGTCAACAAGGTCGTAGAGCCTGACGGGCTGTGGGCCGAGGTTGACCGATGGGTCAAGCTTATCAAGAACGTGAGCCCGGTGATCCTGCAGATGCAGAAGATATCCTTCCTGGAGTACAACGACCACATATGGCCGGAGGTCGGGCCTGTGCAGAAGCACATTCCGGACTACCTTGCAGGCGAGGAGTGCATGGAGCGCAGGACGGCGTTCCTGGAGCGCCGACCTATTGACGATTCCAAGAACCAGCCCTACGTAAAAATCCCCATCGTCTCCCGACGGGGCGAGTAGGAAAAGGGAAACAGGGATGCGGCCAATTCAAGAGATCGCCGCCACTATCGGGCTCGACGAGAGGTCCATAGTCCCATACGGTCACTACAAAGCGAAGATTCCTCTGGAGTCCGTCGATACCTCGGGGCCCAGGGGAAAGATGATAGTCGTCACGGGCATCACTCCCACCCGAGCCGGTGAGGGCAAGACCACGGTCACGGTCGGCCTGACGCAAGGCTTGGGCAAACTCGGACAGAAGGTCATAGCCAACCTGAGGGAGCCCTCCCTTGGCCCGATATTCGGGATCAAGGGCGGGGGCACGGGTGGTGGGAAAACCACCGTGATGCCCGAGGACGAGATCAACATCCACTTCACCGGCGACGCCCACGCCGTCGGCTCGGCTCACAACCTGCTCGCCGCGCTCACGGACAACGCCGCCCAAAGGGGCCAAATCGAAGGCTTCGGCCCCGAGAACATCACCTGGCGCAGAGTCACCGATGTTGAAGACCGGGCTCTCCGCACAATAATGACGGGCATAGGCGGCGAGGCCAACGCACCTGTCCGCGAGACGGGTTTCGACATCGTCACGGCTTCGGAGGTGATGGCGATCCTGGCCCTGGCCTCGGATCTGGAAGATCTCAGGGCCAGGATTGCACGGATAGTTGTCGGGTTCACGCGGGACGGAAGGCCGGTAACAGCGGACGATGTGGGGGCTGTCGGGTCCATGATGTCGCTGTTGCGCTACGCCATACAGCCCAACCTGGTGCAGACGGCCGAAGGGCAGCCGGTGATGGTCCATGCCGGGCCCTTCGGCAACATTGCCCACGGGTGCAGCTCGGTAGTGGCTGACAAGCTGGGGCTTGCCCTGGCCGACTACGTGGTAACGGAAGCGGGTTTCGGCGCAGACCTGGGCTTCGAAAAGTTCATGCACATCAAGGCTCGCTTCAACGACGTCGAGCCCCATGCCGCGGTAATCGTAGCGTCGGTCAAAGCTCTAAAATCTCACGCCGGAATCCCGCTGGCCCAACTAAATGAGCCTGACCCACAAGCTGTTATCGACGGGATGCCTAACCTGCTCCATCTTATCGGGGTGATACGCAGCTTCAACCTGCCGGTTGTCGTGGCCGTGAACCGCTTCCCCGCCGACACCGACGAAGAGATAGCCTCCGTGCGTAACGCCGTGGACGGGCTTGACGGAGTCCGCTCCGCCGAGAGCCGAGGCTTCATCGAAGGTGGTGACGGGTGCTTGGAACTGGCCCGCGCCGTCATGGACGCCAGCGCAGGCGATAAACCGGAAATTAGCTACCTCTACCCAGAGGACGCGAGCACGGATGAAAAGGTCTTAGCCCTGGCCCAGAAGGTCTACAACGCCGACGACGTTACTTGGGCCCCGGTAGCGCGCAGAAGGCTAAAGACCTACGAGGATATGGGGTGGGGCAAGTGGCCGGTCTGCATGGCCAAGACCAACCTGTCCATCTCCCACAATGCGAGGCTGAAGGGGAGGCCATCAGGCTATACATTTGAGATATCCGACGTTAGGGCGTCGGCGGGCGCAGGATTCATCTATCCCCTGGCCGGAACTATGGTAACTATGCCCGGACTTCCGGCTTCACCCCGAGCCTTGGACGTCGATGATAAAGGGAACATTTTGGGGTTGTAGGGAGTCGGGCGGCACACTGCTGTGATAGCATTACGTATCGGCAGAATAAGCCGGACGATACATCAGGAGGAGTGAAAATGTATCTGGTTAGAAGAGTTTGCAGGACAGCGCCGGGCAAGGCCCGAGACGTGGCCGCCGTACTGGACAAGATCTGTGCGGCGTATGAGAAGAACGGCCGGTCCAAGGCCACCATCTATATCGGCATGCTAGGCGGAGACACCGATGTTGTGTACTGCGAGTGGATGCAGGATGCGATCAAACCTGCCACAGCTGACGAAATTCCCGCGTCAGTCTACACCGACGACGCCGAAATGCGCCCCCATCTGCTGAGCTATGACCTGGAAGTGTACGAAGCATTAGCACGGTAATTGCTGAAAGAGGGGCCGGATAATCCGGCCCGGAATCCAACATAGTTGAGAAACCCTGCGTCAAAAACCGACGGCCCATGAAGGTCGGGCTCGGAGGGTTCTTGTAGCCGGACATACGTAACTAGAATGATCTCACGTAGACTTACCGCAGACCCGTTCCGCCAGAACACGGAGCACAAGACCGGTTTCCAGGCCGTTTACCAAAAAGTGGTGATCAGCATCCTGGTATTCGTGCCCCTTGCAGCGACTGTATATGCCATATACGCGACCTGGGGCAAGTTAGTGGACTGGCTGGACCTGACACTGCTGTTTGTCCTGTACCTCCTGGTGGGGCTGGGGGTCACCATAGGATTCCACCGTTTTTTGGCCCACGGCAGCTTCAAGACCAATCTGCCGCTCAAGCTGTTGCTGGTGGTCCTGGGGACGATGTCCTGGCAGGGAGGAGCGATCTCCTGGGTCGCTGTCCATCGTAAGCACCACGCTTTCTCTGACGAAGAAGGTGATATCCACAGCCCACAACTCAGCAGCAATCTACTGAAGGGGTTCATCCATGCGCAGGTCGGCTGGCTGTTCGGAACGCGGCGGCCGGACAACAACAAGTGGGCCAAGGACCTGGTCAACGACCCCTGGGTCGTGTTCATCCACCGCACCAGCCTCATCTGGTGCGCTTCCAGCTTAGTGATACCTTTCCTGATCGGCGGCTGGAGCGCTTTGCTCTGGGCAGGGCTGGTGAGGGTGTTTCTCACGCATCATGTCACATGGTCCGTGAACTCGGTCTGTCACGTCTTCGGGAGCCGACCTTTTGAGACGAAGGACCGTAGCACGAATCACTGGCTTGTAGGGCTGCTGGCATTCGGAGAGGGTGGGCATAACACCCATCACGCCTCACCACGGTCCTCGCAGCACGGGCTTCGATGGTGGCATTTTGACGCCAGCTGGTTGCTTATCAACCTCATGCGTAAGCTGAGGCTGGCCTACGACGTATATGTACTGCACCCGGAAGACTTGAAGAAAGCTATCAATAATCGGGCCGGGAAGGTGAAGGTGTTGTGTTCGGCAACGCGGGAGGCGCCACCTCCTGTTGCCACCTGAGTCGCCGGGCTGCATTTGGCGGAGACTAGCCGAGGGCGATTTCAGCTAGTCCATCGAAAAGCCGTAGATTCGCGCCGCATTGCCCCCGACAATCATCCGTTTCTCGTCCTCCGGTACATCCCTGAAGGTGCGCTCAATGACCTCCCGGGAGTGGGGGAAGGTGCCTTCATCGTGGGGGTAGTCGCTGCCCCATAGCAGGCTTTCTACCCCGGTAACGTCCCGCATCCTGAGCCCGACCAAGTCATCCCCGAAGGTAGCGCCGCCCTGTCTGCGAAAGTAGTCGCTGGGTCTGTCCGGCAGCCGGGGCTCGATCCACATATGTCGCTTCTCGTGCATCTCGTCCAGGGTTTGAAGCACCCAGGCAAGCCATCCAATGCCACATTCAACGAGAACGAACTTCAGCCCCGGGTGTCGCTCCAGCACACCCGAAGCCACCAGAAGGCAGAGGGGTTTCATGGCGGCAGCCATCTCAACAACCTCACCGGCCAAGTCTTCACCGGGTCGGGAGCGCTTTACCTCGTCTGACGGCTCCTCGTTGCTCGGGCCGTCGGTGAATACGTGTAGCGCCAGCGGTACTCCCATGTCTCCCATCGCCGACCAGAAGGGCTCATAGATTGGGTCATTGTAGGGCTGAATGGGCATGCTGATAGGGATGGAAGCGGATCTAAAACCCATGCTGGCTACGCGCGTTGCCTCGTCTATAGCGTTGTGGATGTCCAGGGTCGGGACTACGGCGGAAACAGCAAAACGGTCGGGGTAGGGACCGAACACATCGTGGTAGTAGTCGTTGTAGACCCGGGAAAGGGCCAATTGGAATCCGGCATCTTTCGAAGAGAAAGTGTGGAAAGTGCCGTGAGGGTAGATGACTTCGGCGCTTACGCCGTCGGTTTCCTGGTCGGCGAGCCGGATGGGTATGTCGGTGCCTCCGGCCCGATGCATGACACGGCCAACCTCTTCTTCGTCCCGCCAGTAACGTTTCATGTCGTCTTCGTTGAGCGGGTTTGGGGCCTCAATGCGAGCAGGCCCCTGGCCCTCGACAATGATGTACCGCTCGCCATCCCGCTCTTCAATGCGAGGGGCACGCGATCGGTACTCGGGAGGGAGGCGGTCATACACCTCCTGGGGCTCATTCAGGTGAGAGTCCGCGGAGATTACCTTATATGCCGCCATCACTTGCCTCGTCTGTGGTTCCTATCGGTCGCGTCAGTAAGAGAGCTTACTCCCTTAGATGTCCAGTCAACCCACCGCTGCGGGAACTCGGGAGGAGAGCAGGCCGCCATACCCGGTGATTGAAGCGTCCCAGCCCATCTTCTTAAGCAGACACCAGATCGATGCCTGGTTAGCGGTAACGACCATCTTGCCCGTACGGTCTTCCAGATCCTCTACGACCTCCAGGGATCGCCACCCCGTGCAGGAGACGAGGAGGGTGTCTGCTTCAGGAAGGCAATGTTCTACCCCGAACTCAAGGACCGTCTCCGGATCATGGTCGCACATGTTGAATCCGAACACCGAGGCGTCGGCGGGCGTATCAACGTTTAATACCTCGAAGCCCTTGGCAGTGAAATACTCTCGCAACCGATCGTTATTCCACTGCGGGTAGGGGGTTACAACAGAGACTTTCCTGGCCCCGATGTGAGAAAGCGCAGCAGCTACTGATGGCGTGGTGGCCACGGCGGGCACCCCGGACGCGGCCTCGAGCTTTTCTATAATCTCAACATCCCAGCCCGGGCCCCGATAAAAGCTGCCGGTAGTGCAGCAATATGCCACCGCGTCGACTTCCGCTTGGGTGAGGTATTTGGCTGCGGTGTCGATTTCATTGTTCATCCGGTCCATGCGTGCGGCGCCGGAGATGTCGAAGCCGTCCCAGATGCGCTGGCCGTGGATGGAGTAGTCTTTCAATCCGAGGGCCAGGGCGAAGTCGGCCTCACTGGTCGAGTCCTGGGCGGGCATTATTAGTCCAATCCTCTTTCTCGGGCTCATGCGCGTGTCTCCTTCCCCACTCTCTGGGACCCCGGTTTGCCGATGATACCAGAATTTGAGACTTCTATCCCTTCAGCCTGCACAAGTTAATCGGCCGTGAGAACTCAGTTCCCACGGCCGATCGTGCGATTCTATGGGTTTTTGGTCAGATGTTAGTCCAATTTGCCTATCCGGCTATCGGGACCGAGGCCGGGGTCTCCAGCAAGCTCCCGAAACCCTTGACCGGTTCATCAATGCCCAGGTGCTGGAGGATGAGCCAGAGGGTTGCTTGGTTTGAAGTTACGACCGGTTTTCCGGTCTCCTTCTCCAAACGCTCGGCGGCTTCCATGGAGCGCCAGTCGGTGCAGGAGCAGAAGAGGACGTCAGCGTCTGGGTCACATTTTTCGATGCCGTACTCCACTATTTCGTCAGGGTCCTGTTCGTAAGCCATCATCTCCCCGAGAGAGGGCTTGGGGTGGGCGTCTACGTTCAGCACTTCAAAGCCTCGGGCCTCCATGTAGGCCCGGAGCTTGATGTTGTTCCACTCCGGGTAGGGAGTAATGGCCGAGATCTTGCGAGCGCCCTTGAACTCCAGGGCTTTCACGACCGACGGAGTAGTAGCAAAGGCCGGAACCCCCGACGCCCCCTCGATCTTCTGCAGCATCTCCTGGTCCCACCCGGGGCCCTTGAAGAAGCTGCCTGTCGTGCATGTGTAGGCTATAGCGTCCAGGCGTACCGAGGATAGGTAGCGGGCTGCGGACTCAATCTCCGAGTTCATCTGCCCGAAGTGTTCCTCGGGGTCGTGGCGGTTGTCATCCTGCCAGAGTCGGTGCCCGTGGACGGCCACGCCCTTGGGGGCAAGCACCATCTGGAAATCCGGTTCTGCGGTGCCGTCCGCCGAAGGCATCATCATGCCGACTCTTTTTCTGTTCTCCATCATCCACCCTCCTTCTCGAATTTGAGAAGCGCTATGCTTTGTTCCGTACCTTGTCCAGGGCTTGAGCGATCTGGTCTTTCTCCAGTGCCACGTCCATCACACCTACCTGCGCCTGGTAGACGCCTGCATCCACTGAGTCCTTAACGACAGGTTCCACTACGTGGTATACGGGCAGCCCGAGGGGAACGCCTGCTAGGGGCCCCGCCCAACTGGGGTCGCCGTGGGTTACGGTCTCGGCGTAGAGTTCGGCGCTGTTGGCGTCGGGTGAGCCGAGGACCACGATAACGTCATCCTTGCCGTTGGATTCAATTGCCTTCTTGATTTCTTCCTGACCATCCAGGTCCATGGCGCCTGCGGCAGTTCAGACGAAGCACTGGGTCTGCTCTATAAGCACCTCAGCCCCGGCGCTCCTTACTACCTCGGCGATGGCCGGGCCCTGGACGCCGTCCCGCTCTCCAATGGCGATCACTTTCTTACCCTTGAATTCCAAGGCGCACCTCCTGATTTTTAATGCGGATACCGTCTTGTCTTCAGTTTGGCTGAACGACTTTAGTCTACACCCAAATTCCGTTCAAGAGTCGTGATTGCCCTCCAGCATGAAGGAAATGCCGTCGGCAAGCTGGGTCATGCGGCCCAGAAAGAGGCTTCCCTTGGCGTAGAACATGGCCCGACTTATCTCGCCCGACATGATCATGTCCCGAGCATGCCCGAGGAAGGGCACCGCCGAAGCTATATGGCCCTGGGTGGGGGAGAATCCGAGCATCCCGTGGTCTTCCACGAACTGCTCCAGGCCGGAGGCATCGATCTCGTTAGCCATGACCGCCATACCGCCCAACATCCTGTAGTTGGTGCGCGGGGTGTTGCCGCTGCCTTGGGGCTCGGTTATCTCCGGATTGTGGAGCTCTGTGGCGAACCGGTCTATGTCGGTGATCTTCAGGCCGTGCTGGTTAAGTGGATCAACCACTACCGCCTGGGTGATTGCCTGGTTGGAAGCCCCCGAGGAAATATCGTGCTTCCCAATCATATCTAGTCGTACATGGGGGTTCTGTCCGTCGTCTGGTCCCATAAGGACCGCGATGGAAGCCAGTACATCTTCCAGGACAGGCATTTCATTGGTGACGTGCCCTCGATATTTCATGCCTAGCTTGGCAAAAGAGCCACCCCCCACCACCGCCACGTTTTCGAACACCCCGGACTTGATGAGAGCCCCGCCGACAATGATGGCGTGATTAGGAGCACAACAGAAGGCTTTGACGTCCGACCCTGTGGCATTGAGACACCCGCTCATCTCGCCGACGGCCTTGGCCAGGTTCCCGCCCCCGCGGTTGTACCGGTCGCCGATAGCCTCTTCCCCACACCCGAGAAGATAGTCTATGTTCTCGGCGGGGGTCTCCGTGACGGTGCCCAGCAGGTGCCGCAGGGCCAGGACCGCTGAAGCCTTGGCGCACAGGTTTTCGATCAGGAAGTCCGGTACCAGGGACTTGTCTTCCTCGTGGCCCCGACGCAAACACCCGACGAGCCGGGTCTTGTCCATATAGAGGGGCAAGGCCTCCTCTTCAGAGATCGCTTTCTCAATCTCAGCGATTGGAGTCGCCTTCCCGAGGTTATCCAGGTCTTCGCTCGTGACCAGAGCGTGGGAGGACATGGCGGTTCGGGCTTCTTCAAGGAAGCATTCCTCAAGCCACATGAGGTCGAACTGGTCGGACACTTTCATCCAGCCGTAGAACTCGGCCTGGGGCATTATTTCGCCGTATGGGCCTGTTCTGGCAGCGCCTTTGGTCGGGTTTTCGTACCACGGTTTGGGGGTGTCCTTAAGGTCGTCTGGACGGAGGTTCCCGATGAAGACCTGGTGGGGAGGATAGGCAACTGCATCATCAAAGGCGCGCTGGTGTCGGTGAATGAGGTCAAGCACCGACGGGTCGATGGGAATGTCCCGGGAAGGCTTAGACCCGAGTCGCACCAGGTCCGGAACGTGGGCCAGACAGTAGGCAACCCCTTTGATGACGGGGGCGCCTTGACCGTTGCTTTGCGAGGACGATGTCATGTGATAGGAGGCTAGGTGGAGAAGACAGTGGGGGATGCGACTTCGGTCTCCAAAGCTTCTAATGCCTTCTTCAGCATCTCCTTGCGCAACTCCTTTTCGCCTTCGTAAGACTGGCTCGGGTCGCCGACTGGGTGCGGTATCGCCTTGCCCTTGACGATTCGGCTGGCCCCGACACCCTCGGCGAGGTTGAACAGGGTTGTTACCAGGGCGGTCGGGAGTCCGGCCCTCTCCAGCTCCTTCTGAAGCGTAGCGCCGCTACGCGTGCCGGTGCCTCAGGTTGCGGTGAGGATCACCCCTTGTACCCCCGCCGACGCAAGCTCGGCGGCTATCTCCTGCCCGAACTGCTTGAAGCTGGCTATGGGGCCCATGTTGCCGGTAGTGCTGTAAACGTAATCGTGGAGCTTGCCGATGTCTCCTTCTTTCTCCATTTCCCGTGCGGCATCCAGCGGGACCATGCGGTTGGGCTCCGCGCTGGCAGCCGTGGTGTCGAAGCCGCCGTGGATACTCTGAAACTTGTCGGGCGTCATTTCAGGCTCTTCGGCGGTGTCGAACCTGACCCATTTGGTGGCCCACCCCGACTCCAGCTTTTCCGGATTGCCCCGATGGACGATGCCGCCCTCGGTGACTATAGCGATGGTGGAGTCGGAAGCGTTGGCTAGGGCTTGCGCGGGCGGCACCTGCTCGTACTTGGGGAGCGGCCACTCAGTCTTCGGGTCTTCGCCTCGGAGCTTGCGCATAAGCATGTCTACGGCCCGCTCGGCGGCTGTCTTGTCGGAGAAACGGTTAACTCGACGTCCCGTGGGGAGATAGCCCTCCTCCATTGCAGGGCCCAGTTCTTCCTTGTTCACCAGCTTGGAGGCCAGGCTTGCTATGGCGGTCATGGCCTCGGTCATCCCGGCCGCCGAGTCCTTGGTGGAAGCCATTAAGACCTTCCCTTTGAAGGTCTCGGCGGCGGGGCTGTCCTTGTGGACACCGGTCAAGACTGGAATATCGAGGTTTTCCTTGACTGCCTGGCAGACCTGACCGCAGGCCAACCCGTATCGCCCTGACCCGAAACCCGGGCCTGCAATCACGATGTCTGGCTTGAACTGGGATATAAGCTCGACGACTTCTTGGGTCGCCTGCTCCGCGTTCTCGGAGATGTAGTTGTCGCCGCAGTAGACGGTGCCAACCACTTCGCCAGAGTCACCCAAGGCTTGGGTAAGAGCCATTCCGGGCCCAATCGCGCCTTCTCGCGCGCCGGGCCCGACATCCGCCTTCTCTTCGCCTCCAATGCCGGCAAAGAACTGGTTCAGATAGTGGACAACCTTAAATTGCGCCATTTTCCTCTCCCTCTTCACGCTTGCCCAACTGCTGTATCAAGACTCGGATTTCGCCTCGCATTATACACGACAGGCCCGTGCAGCTAGTCCGGGAACGCAGGCATCACTTCCTTCGCGAAGAGGCGCATGGACTCCAGCACTTCCTCATGCGTACCACCAAAGCTCATGTTGGCGCAGACGTACTTGATGCCCAGGTCTCGGTACTGCTCGACCTTTTCGATGGCCTCGTCGGGAGTGCCGCTTATGACGTTGTCAAAGACCTCCCAGGGTTCATAAGGGACATTCTGCGGCTCGATCATGCCTTCCTTGACAACACTGGGGCCCGTGTAGACGGTTACGAACTGCTGGTGGTTGTAGTGAAGGTGGTTGGCCTGCCTCTCAAGGACGTTACGGTCCTCGGATACGAAGGTGTTGCGAAGAATCAGGAGGGGGCATTCCTCCTCCGTCTTGCCATACTCGTCCAGGGCGTCGGAGTATACCTCGTAGGTGTCTTCCAGGGCCTCAAATCCGCTTCGGAGTGGGGTGTTCATCAGCTTATAGCCGTGGGACACGGCATACTGTACTGAGAGGTCTGACTGCCCCGACATCCATATCGGAGGGTGGGGTTCCTGGAGGGGTCGGGGGAGAACGGTGGTCTCCGGGAACTGCCAGAAGTCACCCTCGTAGGAAAAATCATCCTTGGAAGTCCAGGCCTTGATCATGATGTCAAGGCATTCGTTGAACATGGCCCGGTTCTGGTCTCGGGGAATCTGCAGCCGCTCAAATTCATGTACGAATGCCCCCCGCCCGAGACCAATCTCCAGCCGTCCCTCCGACAGCACGTCGGCAAAGGCAATGTCCTGCGCAAGGCGCAGCGGGTGGTATAGGGGAATAGGTATCACCGCCGACATGATCCGCAACTTCACCAGCTGCGAGACCCTGACCGCGAACATCAGGAGATTCGGGACGGCCAAGTAGTTCATGAAGTAGTGTTCGGGAATAACTACGGCGTCGTAGCCTAGTTCCTCTGCGTACTGGGCCTGGTATTCGGCCTCTTTGTAGAGCTCCGCGGCAGGCTTGGCCTTGTCGGTATAGTAGCAGGGCAGGTAGTAGCTGAATTTCATTGGTGGTTTACTTTTCCAGAAGGATTAGATTAGTTTTCCGTCTTCGTCATAGACGCCTCGGTCGCCGCCCGGGGCCCAGCTGAAGATCAGGGCAAGCAGGGGTTCTTCGCTGGTGATTTTCATGGCATGGGAGGTGAAGGGGCCGCCGTAGATAATGGTGCCGGGTTCGCATACGAAGGAGTCTTCACCCCACTCGCAGTCGGCGCTGCCCTGAATGATGTAGTAGGCCTCCGGCCAGGCGTGGGTGTGAGCAGCATAGTCGGTGCCGGAGTCAATCTGCAGTACTCCGGCGTGGGCGTCTTCCGTCTTCAGGTGAGCGCTGGGCCCGATGAGCGACTTCTGCCTGAAGGTGTCTAGAAGAGACTGTGGATAGTTGCCATATGGTTTCATTTCCCCCAGCTCGTAGTTCTTGATGTGGTTGGGCCCATATTCTTCTCTGCCTGCCATGATGAGCCTCCTATGCAGCGTCTCTGTTGTAGACTTGCTTGCCATCGACCCACGTCTGGTCGACACGGATGTCCTTCAACTCTTCCTCCGGCGCCGTCAGGGGGTCCCGCTCCAGCACCACCAAGTCGGCGAGTTTGCCTTCCCCGATGGAGCCTTTGACCTGTTCTTGGAACTCGGAATAAGCGGAGTTCCAGGTGTAAATTCGTATGGCCTCGGCGACTGACACCTTCTCCTCGGGCTCAAGCAGGTCTCCCGAATAAGTGCGACGGTTGACCATGCACCAGATTCCGAACATGGGGTTGACCAGCCACGGGTCGGTGCCCGTGCAGTCGGAACTGCCCGGCACGTTGAATCCGGCGTCCAGCAGTGTCCTGAAGCGGAAGGAGGGATGACTTCGCTCGGGCCCGAGATACGGAGCGACAAACTCGGCAACGCTGTAGATAAAGGCAGGGTTGGGGCAGGGCAGGATTTTGGCGCTGGCCAGCCGGGAGATTGTCAAGTCATCCCTGAGGAGGACGTTGCCCACGTGCTCCGCCCGATGCCTGAGAGACGTGTCGTCTCCCACGCCCGCGGGGATGCCGAATACGGTCTCGAAGACGTCGATCAGCTGCTTGATTGCGCGGTCGCCGTTGGTATGCATGCGCAACTGAAGGCCTGAACGATGCACCTTGCGGACTATCCGACGGAGCTCACGGTCGTCATATCCGAGCTTGCCTGTGATGTCGGGGTGGCCTTCGTAAGGGTCCATTAGGGCGGCGGCCCTGGCCGAGAACCCGCCATCGTTGAACAGCTTCACCCCCCCGAGCCTGAACCACTCATCGTCAAACTGAATGTCCCCGATTTCCCTGTTAAGCACGTTGTCAAGGGGAAGGGTGCCGGGTACGTGGATGTAGACACTTAGCCGCAGGGGCATCTCGCCGGAGTCGATTAGCTCTCTCATCGCCGTCAGCCCCGACACTGTCTCCGACTTCTCCTGCACGGTGGTGACGCCGTTGGCCAGGAATCGCTCGTGGCCCGTGCGACGGATGGCGTCCTTAACAGTGTCGTAGTCGGGCATGGGGACCGGAAGGCGGTGGTACATGTCCTTCATGCGTCCCGTAGGCTGGCCGGAGGCGTCCCGTTCGATTATGCCGCCCTGGGGGTCGGGGGTGTCGGCGGTGATGCTGGCAATCTCCAGAACTTTGCTGTTGACGATGACCATGTGGTAGCTGGTCTTGAAGAGGATGGGATGGTCGACACTGACTCGGTCAAGGTCGTGGCGGTCCGGATATCGCTTTTCGCGCAGGCGCATGTCCTGGAATAGACTTCCCTGGGCGATGACCCACTCACCCTTGGGCGTGCTTGCAGCGTGCTCCTGGATGGTGGCAAGGATATCCTCGATGCTTTCGTGGGGTGGGGTGTGGCAACTCACGGCAAGGCCTAGCCCCAAGCTGGTGAGTTCCAGGTGCGTGTGGGAATCGTTGAAGCCCGGCAAAAGCGCCCGACCGGCCAGGTCGACTACCCGAGTCCCCTCTCCCTTCGACCGCAGCACCTCCGCCTCAGCCCCGACCGCCGACACCTTGTTGCCGGTAACGGCTACGGCCTCTGCGATCGCGTCCCGCGCATCGACGGTGATCACCTTGCCGTTGTGGAATATGACGTCAGCTTGAGACATGTCGGGAGCCGGCCGAGGCACGGGCCGGAAACGGCCCAAAACATACTTTAGCGGGGGTCGGGTGTCAATTGGGGGGAGTAGGACATCGTGGCTCTATGGTTATGGTAGAATGGCAAAACATAATTCTACCCCAAGGAAAAAGCCATGAGTCTTAACATTAAGAATGAAGAAACTTGCCGGCTGGCCGGTGAGTTAGCGCATCTGACCGGAGAGACAATGACGGGGGCGATTACTCTGGCATTGAAGGAGCGGCTGGAGCGAGAAAAGCGTGAGCGAAGTGTTGAAGAGCGATTGCGGAGAATGCGTGTTATATCGAAACGTTGCGCCAAGCTCCTTCGACAAGGTGGACCGCCGATTGATCACGGAGAATTGCTATACGACGAAAGAGGATTGCCAAAATGATAGTTGACACCTCAGCAATGGTCGCGATCCTGTTTGACGAGAATGATGCCGAGGTTTATGACGACGCCATTGCCAGCTCCCCTCGGTCTCGCATGTCAGTGGTCAATTTCATAGAAACGGCCATGGTCGTTGAAGGTCGCAGTGGAGAAGTTGCCGGGCAAGACCTTGACGATTATTGCCAGAATGCACCCATTGAGCTTGAACCGGTAACCATTGACCAGATGGAAGCAGCCCGCCGCGCCTGGCGAAGATTCGGAAAGGGTAATCACCCGGCAGGTTTAAACTCCGGTGACTGTTTCGCTTACGCACTGGCCGAAACCACCCGAGAACCACTGCTATTCAAAGGCTCGGATTTCTCGCTGACCGACATCGAATCGACATGACTCTATGGCAGAGCCTGGTCCGGTAATATCAAGCAGCGACATGGTCTAACCCCCCACCCTACCCCTCACCTCGCACTCCATACACTCGTCCATCACCACCATCAGCCCCGTGGCCCGTGCTTTCGACGCTCCTTCCTCGCTCACGACCCCCTTCTGCATCCACACCGCCCTAGCCCCGACCTTAATCGCATCCTCAACTATCGCCGGCGCCTCCTCAGGCCGGCGGAATATGTCCACCACGTCCACGCTGTCGGGGATGGATCGGAGGTCCGGATAGCATTTCTCGCCCAGAATCTCGGTAGCTGAGGGGTTGACCGGGATAATTCGATACCCCTGTTCTTGTAGATAAACCGCCACACCGTTGCTGTCCCGGTCGGGATTGGGGGACAGGCCCACCACGGCAACGGTCTTGCATGATTTCAGTATCTTCTCGATATCGCTCACAACGCACCTCCGGTGGACTGGTTGAATGAGTCTACTGGCGACTATATCACGCAGTCATGGTCAGACCGCTAGGCAAGCGCCGTTCCCTCGGTTGATTGGCGGGCCATCATGGGCTTGAGTATCAATGCTGATGCAACGAGGGTTAGCGAGAAGAAAGTGGTCACAAACAAGGCGGCTTGCAGGTTTCCGGTCACTTGGACTATCCCCCCGACCACGAGCGGCCCCACCCCCGCGCCCGCATTCATTACCGTGTATATGAATGCAAGCCCCACGGCCACCTCCCGCGGTCGGATGCCGGGTAGCTGATAACCCATGGTCACGATGACCGGAAAGTAGCAGATGGAGAACCCGCGGAAGACGTTGATGAGAACCACCAGGATTTCTGAGTCGGTGAACAGCAGTGCCATGTGCGTGACCATGGTCACTATCCCTGTCACCGCCATCACCGTTAGCTGCCTGCTCTGGAGAAAGGACAGTGAGACCACAAACAACTCCGCGGGAGCGGCGGCGAACATGTACATCGCAAGCCCAAGCCCGACAATGCGGGGATCGACTCCAAATTCCTGCTGCGCCAGCGTCGGCCAGAACACATTGAAGGCACTTTCAAGAGCGAGCCCCCCTGCCATCCCTACACCCAATAGCCAGAGTTGCTTGTATTTGAAAATGCTAGCCAGAGGTGAACCCCTCTGAGACCGGAGCCGCTCCACGTATTCCGGCGTCTGTCGCTCTCCGCCCAGCGTTATCCAGCTGAGCGCGCTGAGGAGGGCAAGACCCGACCACAAATACATGGTGTTCCGCCATCCCCCAAGCCAGTCGATGAGAAACGGTGTCATGAGTAGGGCGAGGCCGTTAATGATGTCGCTGCCGGAAATCATCAGGCCGTTGGTCCGGGCTACCTGTCTGGGAGTCGACCATTGCTGGATCAGCAGGGCGGTGGCGGCTTCAGTCTGGGAATAGGCCATGGACATGGCCAGCCTGCCCAATAGAAGGAGAAGGAAGCTCGGGGCCCAACCCTGCATGAAAGTGAATCCCGAGACAACGATCAAGCCCAGGCCGGCCATCCTCCAGGGTCGGAACCGCGACGCAATCCATGCCGTGGGTATGTTGAGGAAAAGCACTGCTAGGGTCGCCGACGCGCCGAGTACGCCCTGTTGTAGGGGTGACAGACCGAGGTCGGCGGTCATGTCGGGCAGCATCAGCCCAATGGTCATGATGATGGAGATGCTGATGGCGTGCCCCGAGGTCAATGACCCGATGACGAGCCAGCGCCGCCCGGCAGGTGGAGCGTTCTGTATCAAGGATGTGCTGCCAAAGGGGTCTAATACCGAACTTCTTGAAGATTTGGACGAGGGTAACGCTGCGCCCAGCCGGAGCTATGCGACGTGCAGCCCCAAGCCGCTCGGTTGCCAGAACATGGACCCAATGTGGGCCGGAACGGGATTATACGCTAGTCCGCCCAGACTTCCCTCAGCAGCCTCACCCAGTTGCCGCCCAGTATCTTCCTGATATCCTCTTCTCCGTAGCCCCGGTTCAGCAGTTCCAGTGCGATGTTGGAGAATCGGTCGGGGGTCTCCATGCCTTTGGGATGGAGGAGGGGTGAGGGGTAGGGCACGGGTCGGGGGCGGATCTTGGTCCCCTGCTGGGAGAACAGCCAGTCGAAGAAGGAGTTTGACTGGTCCTGGGTGTAGTCCGTGCCGATGGCGACATGGTCTATCCCCACCCGGTCCACCAGGTCGTCAATCGCGTCCACGTAGTCTTGCAGAGTCGACTCGAAACTCTTGGGCAGGAAGGGCGGGAAAGCGTTGGCCCCGATGACACCGCCTTTCTCGGCGATGAGTTTCAGGGCGTCGTCGGTCTTGTTGCGCACGTGCTCGAAGAACGAGCGTGCGTTGGCATGGGTCGCCGAAACCGGTTTGTCCGAAAGCTCGGCCGTCTCCAGGGTAGTCCGGTCCCCGACATGAGAGAGGTCGATTAAGATACCCAGCCTGTTCATCTCCCGCACCGCATCCTCCCCGAAGTTGCTCAGGCCCTCGTCGATGCGCTCCCAACAGCCGTTGCCCAGCAGGTTTCGCTCGTTGTAGGTGACCTGTATCACCCTGACCCCGAGGTCGTGAAAAAGCTCCAGCCTGTCCAGCTTGTTCTCTATGGGCGAGGCGTTCTGAAACCCCAGAATGATGCCCACAGTGCCGTCTTCCTTGGCCTTGAAGATATCGTCTACCGACTTGACCTGGGAGAGAGTGTCGGGCATCTCCCGGAAGCGCCGCTTCCAGCTTGCCACGTGGTCCATCGTCTCCTCGAACCCTTCCCATACGGCGATGGTGGCGTTAATTGCCGTAAGGTTTCCGTTGCTCAGGCTCCGGTAGACTGCCGGGCTCTCCCAGTTGCTGATGTTCAGCCCGTCGATGGCGATGGCATCGCGGTAGATGCTCTCGGCCCGCTCTTCAATGCTCAATTGGGTGCTCCTTGGTTGTCGGGTTTCCAAATGGTGTCGTGAGTTAGTTTATCACCGCAATGCCGATCTCTCCCCCAAAAAGGAGACCTTTGCCGTCATTCCTGCGGAGGCAGGTCGAAGATGTCGAAGATGCCCCAAGGCGTGCGCCATGCTGAAAGTCCGCCTTTGGCGGAGCATGAATCCATCCCCGTGGGGTACGGTGGGCCGGGTCCCCATAGGGGCAACCGACTGGTCGCCCTCCCCGGTGCGGGGCGTGGTTTCCCTCCCCACCCCTTAAACAATCAAAGGACTACCTAAAACCCCAAAACAATCAAAACCCCACCCCCAAAAAAGAAGCCGACCCCCCACCAGGGAGGGTCGGCCCCCTTTGCCGTACTTTAGATACTATGCGCTAAGCCGGAACGGAGGGTACCGGTCCGTCGTCAGCAGAAACGCGTACGCCCCGACCCGGTAGCTCCACCGCATCACCCCGACCACGAACCTGAACAGCGCCCCGGGATACCGGCCCATGACCAGTATCGACAGCCAGGCCAGTATCGTCGCCACGATAGCCGCGATCCACAGAATGACCAGAACTACGTAGTGCGGGATGGCCAGCAGCCACTTGAAGATCGGCAGGACCCGGTTCAACTCCGTCTCGGCGTTCGGATAGTCTATCCGCAGGTGCACCGACTGCTCTTCGTCCGTCGACGGGTACTCGTCACGGAGCACCAGCAGGAACGACTCTATCCTTGCCGTGAACCGGCTCAACTCCAGGTTCCAGTTGAACCACCACTTCGGATACTTCTTGCGAAACACGATCATCAGCAACGGCCCGATCCACAGGACGCCGCCCGCATAGAGAGGCGCCAACTCCTCGTTCAGCTCCGCATCCCCCATGTCGATGTACCCGCCTACCGCCGCGCCCACTATGACAATCGGTATCGCCAGGATCAACCGGAACAGCACCGAAAGCCGGTTCCTCGACTCCGGGTAATCGACGGAGAACTGGACCGGGTAGTCCGAACTCGCTCCACTCTGAGCCATGAAAGTCCTCCTGTACACAGGTTCACAAACCCGACCTCCACCTCCACGCCGCTCAGCATAACAGAACAGGGCCTTCTTGCCTAACCACCCCCTCCCCTTACCCGAACAACGACCTCCCCACCCCTCGCACCCCTTCCAAGTCAAACGGCGGGTAAATATCCAGCACCACCCTGTCGACACCCTCCTCCCCCATCCGACCCACGTACCCCTTAGGATCGGCCATCACTTCATCATCCAACCTGTCGGATATCGATATCTCGAACTCCTCCCTCGCCCGCCCGACCCTCAACAGCTCTTCCAGCACGATGGGCTTTAGCTGGTGGAACTTCGGGTCCTCCTCCCCCCTCCACCCCCGAGGTGCCTCGCAGTTCCACCCGTCCCCCACCCTCACGGCATTCCTCGCCGACATGGGCCCCAGCCCCGCCACCATCACCGGCGGCACGGGCTCCGGGACAGGCGTCGATATAACGCCCTCGGCGCTGTAATACTTGCCCTGGTAGCTGATCCGCTCCCCCGACCACATCAGCCGCATCAGCTCCACCGCCTCCCCGACCCGTTCCACCCTCTCCCTCCCCGGCGGGAACGCCCTGTTGAACCCGACCTGCTCCTTGGGCCTCGCACCGGCCCCTATCCCAAGCTCCACCCTTCCCCCCGAGACCTGTTGCACGGTGGCGACCGTTTTCGCCAGCACATCCGGCGCCCGATTCAGCACGTTGGCCACGAAACTTCCCAGCTTGACGCTCCGTGTAGCCTCCGCCAGCCCCGCAAGCAGTGTCCAGCACTCCAGGACCGGCTCATCGTCGTCGTTGAAAGACAGCAGGTGGTCCCACGTCCACACCGACTCAAACCCCGACTCCTCCACAGCAATCGCCGCCTCCCGACACTCCGCATAAGTCGTCCCAAACGGCACTATACAAATCCCAACCTTCATCGCAGTATCATTCTCTCATACTACAAAACAGCCATTGCCCGCCTGTCATTCCGATGCCCCGCGAGGTCGAAGATGCGCCTATGGCGTGAATCTGGGGCGGTGGGGTGTGTGACTCCCCTCCCCGAGGCGCAACTGCTCACCCCGAGGGGCCACTCGAAGAGCCTGCCCCTGCGAAGGCAGGAGGTCGAGCGGTGGGCTGGCCCACGCAACACCAATCTGTCGCCTATACCCCCAAAAAGAAGGGCCGACCCCCCCAAACCAGGAGGGCCGGCCCCTCTGCGCCGGGTCATCTGTATCTGGCGTCTAGGCTTCCGCTTCGACCACCTTCAAGGACTCGTCGATGATCGACACAATCTCATCCGCCTCGTCCCGGGTGAGGGTGAGAGGTGGGGCTAGGTAGAGGTACGGCTCCGTCCGGGTCAGCATGCCCCGCGCCTCTAACTCCTGCACCAGCTGCTTCAGCTTCGGCGCACCCTTCTCGAACGGCTTGCCCGTGGCCTTGTCCTCCACGAACTCTATCGAGAGCATCAGCCCCTTGCCGTGTACTTCGCTGACTATCGAGTGCTCCTTCAGCGTCTCCAGCTGCCCCTTCAGGTAGGCCCCCGTCTCCGCCGAGTTCTGCACCAGGTTCTCCCGCTCTATGATCTCCAGGTTGGCGACTGCCGCCGCCGCCCCCGCCGGGTGCCCCGAGTACGTGTACCCGTGGGTGAACGTCTTGTCCGCATCTCCCTTGAAGGCGTCGTAGACCTTCGGCGTAACCATCACCCCCCCGACCGGCTGGTACCCGCTGGTCACGCCCTTGGCGAAGGTCATCAGGTCGGCCGTCACGCCCCAGTGCTCCATCGCGAACATCTTGCCCGTCCGCCCGAAGCCCGTGATAACTTCGTCGGCTACCATCAGGACGCCGTACCGGTCGCAGATCTCCCGCACCTTGGGCCAGTAGTCGTCATCCGGCACCTTCATGCCCTTGGGCACGGAGATAGGCTCGGTGATGAAACCGGCTATGGTCTCAGGGCCCTCGAACTTGATCATGTCCTCCACGTCCTCCGCCGTCTCCCCGACAAACTTCGTGTCGATTAGCATCGGGTCCCATATGTCCCGATGCACCACCGGCGAGCTGTTCATGCTCAGCGCACCCATGCTCACCCCGTGGTACGACCCCCGCCGTGCGATGAACTTGGTGCGTCGTGGCTCGCCGTTGTTCACGTGGTACTGCCGGATGATCTTCAACGCCGTGTCCACCGCCTCCGACCCGCCGCTGGCCAGGAACACCCTGTCCAGGTCGCCAGGGGCCAGTTCGGCCAGCTTCTCCGCCAGCTTGATGGTCGGGACTGCGGGGTACATGAACGTGTTTGCGTAGTGGACCGCGCTCAGCTGGTCGGCCACCGCCTCAGCAATCTCCGTGCGCCCGTGCCCCACGTTCACCAAGAACAGCCCGCCTATCGCGTCTATGTACGACTTCCCGTCGCTGTCGGTCATCCGGATCCCGTCACCCTCGACGATGACGGTCGGGCCGCCCTTGCTCAGCATGTCGTTGTACTGGGTGAAGGGCATCCACAGGTGGTCCATAGCGGCCTGCTTCAGGTCGCCGAAATCCACGTCGGCATAGGTTTTGCCGTTTGACTTTGTCATTAGGTTCCTCCTTAGAAAGGTCCGTCCCCGGAACAATTGAAAGCATTATACACCCGACCACCCACCCCGCCACCCGAACCGATATCTAACCTGTTAATCTTGGAAATCAGTCCCGAAGCTTTGCGTCATATCCCCCTTCTCGAAACTTGTCGATATCGAACGGAGGATGGTCGGGCGGAATCCTATCCCTCAGCACTCCAAGCATCGATATGTCGACCTTGCGCTTTGGTGTTTTCTTGTCTTCCTTCGCTGTATCCATGTGTGAAGATTAGATTGACTAAGTATTGTAGTCAACACAGCGTCTGTAAATGACCATAGTCCCCCCTCCCCCCAACACGAAACGGCAATACTTGGTATCATGGCACGGCAGACAAGCTATTGAGCTTAGGAGGTGACCCGTGGCAGCTATAAAGATTCTCATGGCCCTCTACATGGTCCTCGTCGGGGCCGCCGTGGCCGTTCACTTCATCGTCAGCCTCTTCTACGACCCCAGGTTGGAGGGCACTGCCGCCACCGTATGGCGCATCCTCGACCCCATGATGGTCGCCGGCGTGTTCGTAGTCGTGGTCATGGCCAATCTGGCAAAGCGCCGCCTCGACTCCGACTCCTCCAACACTTCCATCGACAGGCGGTACCTGGAGGCCAACGTCGTCTACTACTTCTCCGCCTTCCTCCTTCCCGTCCTCCTCTGGAACTGGATCTCCTTCGAGTGGGTCGAACCCGCCAGCGACATGCCCCTCCTGTGGATATTCATCGACGTCAGCGTCCCCATCCTGCTCACCGCCGTCGGCACCCGGCTCCTGCGCGGAGACTCCGCCTTCGACTGCTTCTCGAAACAATAGTCTCGATACCCCTTGGATAATGACTAAAAGCAAATCCGCACGCAGACGCTTGGTTCTTGGGGGAATCGGGGGGATGGTCGCCGTCCTCCTCCTGCTGATTTTCAGCTGTGGGGAGCCCAGTACCCTCACCCTCCTCTACTGGCAGGCCCCCTCCACCCTCAACCCCTACCTTTCCGGCGGAAACAAGGACACCGACGCCGGCGCCGTCATCCTCCGGCCCCTCGCCAACTACGGTCCCGACGGCGCCCTCGTCCCGGCCCTCGCCGCCGAAATCCCCACTATCGAAAACGGCGGCATCTCCCGGGACCTCACCTCCATCACCTGGAAGCTGAAGGACAACCTCAAATGGTCCGACGGCTCTGACCTCACCGCCCACGATGTCGTCTTCACCTGGCAATACTGCACGGATGACGCCACCGGCTGTACCAATGCTAGTTCCTTCGCTGGCGTCACTTCCGTGGAAGCCCCGGACGATTTGACCGTCAAGATAACCTTCCACGCCCCCACCCCCTACCCCTACTCCGCCTTCGTTGGGGCCGGGCTCCCGGTTATCAGCAGAGCCCAGTTCGCCGACTGCGTCGGCGCCGCAGCCGCGGGCTGCGAAGAGCAGAACTTCGCCCCCCTTGGCCCGGGCCCCTACCGTATCGTCGAGTTCAGCCCCGACGACCAGGCCGTATACGAACGCAACCCCCACTACCACGGCGACAAACCCTACTTCGACCGCGTCGTCCTCATTGGCGGCGGCGACGCCCTGTCCGCCGCCAGGTCCGTTTTGGAGTCCGGCGAGGCCGACTACGCCTGGAACCTTCAGATAGCGCCCGAATCCCTCGCCGAGTTGGAAGCCGGCGGCAAGGGCAGCGTCGTAACCGCCTTCTCTAGCTCTGTGGAGCGTATCTTCCTCAACCAGACCAACCCCGACCCCGCCCTCGGCGATAACCGCTCCGAGTACCTGGATGGCCAGAACCCCCACCCCTTCCTCACCTTCGCCCCCATCGCCCGGGCCATGTCCATGTCCATCGACCGCAGCCTCATTTCCGAACAGCTCTACGGGTTCGCCGGCGAACCTGCGTGCAACCTCATCGCTGGCCCCCCGACCTACGTCTCAACCGCCAACGACGCCTGCCTCGCCCAGGACATCGACGGCGCCAACAAGCTCCTGGACGACAACGGCGTCCTGGACACCGACGGCGACGGCATCCGCGAATACAATGGCCTTCCCCTCAGCGTCGCCTACCGCACCTCCACCAACGAGGTCCGGCAGCAGACCCAGGCCCTCGTCAAAGACTGGTGGTCCCAAATCGGCATCGAGGCCGAAATCGTCCACCACGACGCCTCCGTCTTCTTCGGCGGCGACCCCGTAGCCGACAAGGAAGCCGTCATCTCCCGTTTCTTCTCCGACGTCCAGATGTACACCACAGGCCCGGGCATCGACCCCCAGCAGTACTTGAGCGGCGGCGTATGCGCGGAAATCCCGACCCGCGCCAACAACTGGGGCGGCTCCAACGTGGTACGCGCCTGCAACCCCGAGTTCGATGAGCTCGTCGAGCAGCTATCCCACACCCCCATCGGCCCCGACCGCACCGCCCTCGTCAAGCGCATCAATGACCTCTTGGTCCGGTCCTACTACGAAATCCCCCTCGTGAACCGGGGCAGCGTTTCCGCCCACTTGGACTCCCTGAAGGGCGTGCGCATCAACGGCTGGGACAGCGAACTTTGGAATATCGCCGACTGGAAACGCTAGTTCACCTCCGGCCCCCCACTCTCCTCCTCCCTGTGGGTTGTCATTTGTGATGCGTTTCGCTATATAATAGTAACCCGCAGGGCAGCTGCGTCGGCTCGGGAGGAGAGCCCCTTCGCAACGACTGCCCGGGAGGGCCACCAATGAACGTAGACTTTGAGAGACAGGACGGCAACCTCATAGCTTCCGTCCAGGGCAGCGTCGACGGCACCAACGCCGCAGAATTCCAGGCAACCCTTCAGGGAGCCGTCCAGGACGAAGACAATGCCATGCTCCTAGACTTCACTAAGCTTGAATACATCAGCAGTGCCGGTTTGCGGGTCCTCTTGCTCATCGCCAAGGATATGCAGAGGAAGTCATCCGGTTTCGCCATCTGCTCCCTCTCGGGACAGGTCCGCGAGCTCTTTACCGTCAGCGGATTCGACCAGATCATCGGGATCCATGACGACCAGAAGGAAGCCCTGAAGTCCTTCGCCTAGCCCCGACCCCAAATACACCAAAAGCAACGGGCGCCCGACCTAAAGCCGGGCGCCCGTTCTCTTTCTATTCCCTTTTACCCGACCCTAGTACAGGTGCGGCTGCATCGATGCTATCACCGTCAACTCGATGTCCCTGATCGCCTGTGACATCGCCTGCCCGATGATGTCCAGCTTCCTCACCTGCTCTATCCGCCCCGCCACCTGCCCCAGCTGGCGCTTGGATAGCAGCTCCCTGAAGATTCCGCAGGCGTCCACCAGGCAGATGATCATCACGTCCCGCGGCCCGGGTATCGTCTCGCTGAACAGCACCTCCATGATCCGCAGCTTCACCTCCCGCTCCGCCTCCCCGTCCACCGTCGGGTATCGCCTCGACCGGAACATCCACATGAACCGGTCGTCCTGCCGCTCCAGGATCCCCTCGTTCACCAGCCGGTTCAGCGCTTCCTCCCGCACCTCCGGGGCCTTTTCGGCCAGGTGCTCCAACCAGTAGCGCGTGTCCTTCTGCTCGGACGCCGCTATCTCCGCCAGTGCCGGGTCCAGCAAGCTGTCCCCGACAGGCGTGGAGTCTACGAGGATCAGGTTCTCCAGGTCCGTGTCGATCCGGTTCTCCATCGCCAGGTCCATCAGTATGCCGCCCGCCAGCGCATAGTTCAGCGACCACCTCGGGACCCGCACGAACTTGCCGTCCTCGTCATCCAGCAGTATCAGGATGATCTCTTCCGCAAATCTAAGCACTTTACTGTCCTCTTCCCCCCCAGGAACGGGGCAGTTTCCGTAATTCTATCCTACCCCGCCCCTCCCCCGCTACCTTTCCGCGAGCCCTCGTATCATCTCCATCGTAAGTTCCGCGGCCTGCTCTACCGGCTCGTACTCCAGGTGCTCCACCGTGTCCCGAGGCGAATTTATGTATGTCACGTCGTCCGCGAACAGGAACACCGCTTCCACCCCCGCCGACATGAAAGCCACGTGGTCCGACCCGTAACCCGGCGGCAGTTCATAACTCAGCACCTCTATCCCGATTCCCGCCCCCGTCTCCACCGCAAACTCCACCATCCCCTCCGACCCGATGGCCGTCAACTCCCCCGCCCCGACCACGTCCAGGTTGATCATCGCCATTATCCGTCCCAGTTCCTCATCTTCCAGCCCCCCGACGTACGCGAAGCTCCCGTTCAGCCCTGTCTCCTCCGCCCCGAACATCACGAACCTCAGGTCGAAGGGCAGCTCGTCCTCGGCCAACTCCTCAGCGATTGTCAGGGCCACCGCGACACCCGACCCGTTATCGTTCGCCCCCTGCGTGTCGGGCGTAGTGTCATAGTGTGCCCCGACCACCACCGCCTCGTCATCCTCGATGTCGTTGTTTAGTTCAGCGATGACGTTCCGCGAGGGCTGAAGTTCAATGGCCTCCTTGTTCACCCGTGCCCCGACCTCCGCCCCGCCCCTCACCACCCTCGCCAGCCCGGCCCCCGTCTCAGGCCCGACAGCTATGGCCGGAATGCTCGTCTCCTCGAATATCCTGTCCCAGATTACGCCGTCACTGAACAACACCACCGCTTCCGCCCCCGACTCCGCCGCCCCTTCCACCTTCTCCCTCAGCGTGACTCCCCCGCCCGTCTCGATTAGCACGATCCTGCCCGAAAAATCCACCCCCGAGAAGTCCTCCTCCGTCCCCTGCCCCGCGTACGCCAGCGTCCCCTCCACCTCGTAGCCCTCCGCTCTGCGCATCGAAGGGTCCACCGGAAAGCCGAACAACCACACCTCGTCCCCCGGGCCCCGACCCCCGAATATCCTCCCCCCGCCCGACCCCTCAGGCGTCCTTACTATCAGGCTTACCGTCCCCGACATCTCGAATGCCTCGAACTCCTCCATCTCCACCTCGTACCCCCACCCCGAGAACTGGCCCGCTAGCCACTCCGCCGCTGCCAGCTCCTCCTCCGTCCCGCTCTCCCTCGGGCTAAGCTCCTCCGCCAGCATCAACGTCGTCTCCCACGCCCTCTCCCCGAGAGAGGCAGCGGGCTGGCCGGTCGGGATGGCCGCGTCCCGTTCGGGTGAGGCGACAAGCGTCGGCGTAGCCACCGCCGTCGCTGTCGGTGTAGCAACCTCCCCCCCACACCCCGCCACCCCGACCAGACCCACCAGTCCCACCAAGATCGGAAGCAAGGCCCCAAGAGTGCGTTTCCCCCCCAAAGACTCCATACGCAGATTTTAACGATAGCCGGGCGCCGGGGTTACACCGCTGGCATCCCCCCTCCCCCACCCCCTCTCTCCGTCATTCCCGTGCCCCGACACGGGAATCCAGAGTCAGACGTACACCTTATTGATTGGAGCGAAGACCCCCAACCTCCATGCCATTCCGATCCCTCGCGAGGAAGCTCAAGCACCCCTCCCTAAATCCACCTTGCTTCCCGAAACCCACCCCCTCCCAACAAATCAAAACAATCCCTCAATCCCATGAATCACAGTTCAGACATCCCCCCCCACTCTTGCGCACCCATTATCTGAGGAATACAATCCCTACAACCTACTCTTTCGCAGGAAGCTCGCCTTTATGAAATCACGTATCCCGAAGAACCGATGGCTCGGCGTCGCCGCTGTATTGCTCGCTCTCCTCGTCATAGCCGCCTGCGCCTCAGACCCCACCCCGGAACCGACCGCCACCCCGGTTCCCACTACCACCCCGGTTCCCACTACCACCCCGGTTCCCACTACCACCCCGGTTCCCACGGCCACACCCGTACCCCCAACCGCCGCGCCGGAACCCACACCCGAACCCGCCGCACCGGCCATGTCCATGAGGGACCTGAGGATAACACCGGACACCACAGGGGGAGAGGTGATCGCCCACATCTCCGAGGCCGAGGCCGCGTGTATCAGTTCCACGGCGGGAGACGCCAATTACCAGCTCTTCCAGACCGTACCCCTGTTTGTGATGCTGGCCGCCGATGAGCGCTCTCCCGGCCTCTTCGTTGCTTGTCTGGAGAGTGACAATCTGGCCGCGTTCAGCGCCGGACTGATCAGTGTCAAGCTGGGCGGACTGTCCGATCATTCCCTTGGCTGCGCTACGGACCTGTTCAATGACAGTCCCATGTTGGCTCACATTACCCTCGGTGTGGAAGACGCCGCTTCCGGCACGGGCCAGGCCTCTATCCTGGACATGTACGAATGCTTCGACTACCCCGGCAAGCTGGCTATGCTGGCGACCTTGGCGTTCAACACTGACCCCGACGCCTCTTTTGACTATCAAGCGCCTCTTTTCAGCGGACAGCAGCTCCTGGCCGTCCTCCCCGAAGACGAGATGGCTTGCCTGCAAACCACCCTCCCGGAGCCCCTCTTGACCATGATCGCCAATGCCTCCACCGTCGCCGAAACCGAAGTCGCAACTGCTATCGCAACTGCCGTACCTCAGATAGCGTCTTGCGTATCCCCCGATACCTTTAGCCTCATAGACGCCCATATCCTGGCTAATGGCGTCGGCATTACCCACCCCGACTCGCTCGCATGCGTCATCGAGTTTACCGGGGAGCACGGCAATCTTTTCGGCGGACTGCTCAATCAAGCCGTAATCGATCCGACGGCTATGTCTCCGGAAGGCTTCGTCCAACTGGCCGATGCCACCCTGGCCCTCATCGGGTGCATGAACGCGGGAGAGTTGGACGCATTCCAGGAGCTCGTCTTTACCCTTCTGGGCCCATAACCCCCCGAAAAACTGCAATGGCAGGCAAACCCCCGATATCCGAAGGAGGTCTGAACATGGGCACAATTGCCGTCAATCGATTAGCGGGCCTGTCCCTCATATTTGGCCCGATAATCGCTTTCATCTTCTTCCTGGTGGAGCCGGGTGGGCTGCTGATAGACAGTGCCGACGTGTCGGACGCTGTCGGCAACATAACCGCCAAGAGTGGCAACCCCGCACTGACCAATGTAGCCAACATGGGGATAATTCTTGGACTCGCCCTGATCCTGTCGGGCCTCTATGCCCTGATGAGGAACGTGACCTTGAAGGGCAACGGCAAGGGGTTGGTTCAGATGGGCTTCTTCATCCTCCTGGTCGGACTGACCGGCTGGATTCTAGCCGGCGGTACGGACTTCATTCTCGCCGATGCCCAGACCGATGCCCAGGTTACGGAAAGCATTCCCGTCTTCAACATCGGCTTTGCGATCTTCTACGCCGGTGGAATTGCGGTGGGGTTTGGCGGTTTCATTTTCGCCTTGGGCCTCTCCACGAGAGAAGACTTCAACCGGATAATCTCCCTGCTGGCTTCCCTTGTCAGCTTGGCGGTAATGGTCTTCTTCGTAATTGCCATACTCAGCAACGACGCCCATGACACCTTTATCAGCCTCGCTCGGGGCTTCTACGTGCTGCTGGTAATCTGGTATGGCTATCTGGGCTTAGGTCTGATGAAACGCCCCGACCCCGACCTATGGAAATAGACATAGCAGAAAGGCTAGCCCCCTCCCCCCGGTACTGAACCAGAGGCCCACGTGGGTCAGCGCACCCACGTGGGCCTCTGTTCTTCCCTCCCCCTCCCCTCTTCGTCATCCCCGCCACTTTTAACCCGTCATTCCCGTGCCCCGACACGGGAATCCATCCCCGTGGGGCAGGGGGTGGCCCACGCCCCTCCAACCCCTCACCCCGTTCCCCGAAACCCACCCCCAACTCCCAATGTCATTCCGAACGGCAGTGAGGGATCTGGGGAGGTGGGGTGCAGGTCTCGCAACTCACCTCGATATTCACCATCCACTCCGCCCACCCCTCTCCCCCATCAGCCCCACCCACCTTACACCGTCATTCCTGCGGAGGCAGGAATCCATCCCTCCTGAATAATCACCTCCATCCTAGCAATCCACCCCCCTCACTTTCCTCCGTAGGGGCGTCCCTCGTGGGCACCCTCCCCGGCGTGGGATGGAGCGGCATCCCCTCCCCCCAAACTCCATTCCCACCTATTGCATTATCAAATACGTGTGCTAAACTAATGTCTATGGCCCCGACACGCCACGTCGGGCCTACATCAGGAAAGGTGGAACTATAGGAGTCCCATGAGCCGCACCGGCCTGCATAGACCCCGTCGCACCCGACCGGCATCCCAACGCCCGGCCCTCGACACGCGCCTCCTCCTCACTCTCTTTCCACCTCACATCCTGCACCCCAACACCCACAACAAGCGCTGCCCAAAGGCCAAACGCCTAGACCTTCGCAGCGATCTATCACCGTCCCGCCCCACGAATGGAAGGTCCCCGGACAAATCAAGGCAGGCCCTTAGAGAGGGTAACTGCCAGGTGAGCGCCCCACTCATAGGTCGCAACGGTTTCGCCCCGTCAGGCGACGCTCAGGAGCACGGTGTCAAGATGCTCCATTGGGCCACAGCGCCCCTCTCGGACTCCACCGTCGTCACCATCGGCAAGCTCCGGTCTATGAACGCCGGTCACGAGTCTACGCTCCCATCCCTCAGGGTGGTAGAGCACTTCCGGTGGGCGAGACTGCCCCAGAGCGAGAATTTCTCGCGTCTCGTCCATACCCTATCGGAAGTATGGGGCAAGGATTCCACCGTCGTCACAACCGGAGAATTTCCGACTACGAACGCCGGTCACGGGTCTCCGCTCCCATCCCCCAGGGTGGTAGAGCACTTCCGGTGGGCGAGACTGCCCCAGAGCGAGAATTTCTCGCGTCTCGTCCACGTCCTCTCGGGAGTATGGGGCTGTCGCAGAGTCGACGCCGGTGTAGACCGTCCCCGGGGGCGGACACCCCGCATCGGAACAGGCGTCGCCGACTTCCTGCACAAACCGTCCGGGACCTTCCACCCCCACCCTTCCTTGTCCGCCATTCCCGCCCTTACTATCGTCATTCCTGCGGAGGCAGGTCGAAGATGCGCCTATGGCGTGAATCCATCCCTCCGGAACAATCACCCACAACCCTGCAACTCACCCCATCCCCTCCTCCTCCCCCGTAGAGGCAGGCCTCGTGCCTGCCCTCCCGGGGTGGGGTGGTGGGGCATCCCACGCACTGCCAACCGGCCTCGTATGCCCTCCAATACGACACCCTTCACTCTGTCATTCCGATGCCCCGCGAGGAATCTGGGGTGGGGCGTCCTATTCTCCTCAGTATCAAACTGGAGGCAAGCCCCCACCCCACGCGAAATCCCCAGAAAATCCCTCCAGGCGTCGTTCAATCAAAACAGCTACGAGTTCAATCAATGTTCAATCAATCCCCCACCCGACTATAATGTGTCGGCATCCAAACCCCCGACACCGCCATGACTCAACCCAAACCCTCCCTCGACTTCGTCCGTTCCGCCGTTGAGGCCGACAACGCCTCCGGCAGGTTCGGCGGCCAGGTCGTCACCCGCTTCCCCCCCGAGCCCAACGGCTACCTCCACATCGGCCACGCCAAGTCCATGTGCCTCAACTTCGGCCTCGCCCAGGAGTACGGCGGCCGCTGCCACATGCGCTTCGACGACACCAACCCCGCCAGGGAGGAAGAGGAGTTCGTCGACGGCATCTTGGAGGACGTCCGATGGCTCGGCTGGGAATGGGGCGACCACCTCTACTTCGCCTCCGACCACTTCGACAAGCTCTACGAATTCGCCATCGACCTCATCCGGAAGGGCATGGCCTACGTCGACGACCTCGACCCCGACCAGGTCCGCCAGTACCGCGGCACCCTCACCCAGCCCGGCGTCGAGAGTCCCTACCGCAGCCGCTCCGTCGAAGAGAACCTCACCCTCTTCCAGGGCATGAAAAATGGTGAGGTCGACGAGGGCCGGCGTGTCCTCCGTGCCAGGATCGACATGGCGTCGGGCAACATCAACATGCGGGACCCCGTCCTCTACCGCGTCCTCAAGACGCCCCATCACCGCACCGGCGATAAGTGGGTCATCTACCCCATGTATGACTTCGCCCACGGTCAGTCCGACTCCATTGAAGGCGTCACCCACTCCATCTGCACCATGGAGTACGAAGACCACCGACCCCTCTACGACTGGCTCCTAGACTCCCTGGACGTCTACCACCCCCAGCAGATCGAGTTCGCCCGCCTCAACCTCAGCCATACCGTGATGAGCAAGCGCAAGCTCGCCCAACTGGTCAACGAGGGCCACGTCCGCGGCTGGGACGACCCTCGCATGCCCACCCTCGCCGGCCTACGCCGCCGCGGCTACACCCCCGAGGCCATCCGCCGCTTCTGCGACCTGGTCGGCGTTGCCAAGCGACAGAACGTCATCGAGATATCCCTCCTCGAACACGCCATCCGCGACCACCTCAACGCGACCGCTCCCCGGGTGCTGGGCGTCCTCAACCCTCTGAGGGTGGTCATCGAAAACTACCCGGAGGGGCAGGTCGAGCACCTGGACGCCGTCAACAACCCCGAAGACCCGGGCGCCGGGACCCGTCAGCTGCCCTTCTCCCGGGAGCTCTACATCGAACGTGATGACTTCATGGAAGACCCGCCCCGAAAATTCTTCCGCCTCGCCCCCGGCCGCGAAGTCCGCCTCCGCTACGGCTACTTCATCACCTGCAAAGAGGTAGTGAAGGACGACTCAGGTGAAATGGTCGAGCTGCGCTGCACCTACGACCCCGCCACCCGAGGCGGCCAGTCCCCCGATGGACGCAAGGTGAAGGGCACAATCCACTGGGTCTCCGCGGCCCACGCCCTGACCGCCGAGGTCCGCCTCTACGAGCACCTCTTCACCTCTGAACGCCCCGACGAAGAGCCCGACTTCCTCTCCACCCTCAACCCCCACTCCCTCCAGGTCACCCCAAACGCCAGGCTCGAACCCTCCATCGCCAACGCCAAACCCGGAGATCGCTTCCAGTTCGAACGCCTCGGCTACTTCGCCGTAGACCAGGATTCCACGCTCGGCTCCTTAGTCTTCAACCGCACCGTTACCCTCAGGGACACCTGGGCCAAGATCAAGTCTGGCGGCACCCCCCGCAAGTCCTAGCATTCATCTCCGCTGGGTGGGGCATTCCGCTCGCCCTGAGCGAAGTCGAAGGGTCTCAAGAGCGGAATGGGCGGGGTGGTCCAATCCCCTCTCCCTTGAGGGGAGAGGGCTAGGGTGAGGGTGATTCGAGTGCCAGGAGACCAGTTATGCGGAACCCTCTTGCTGGGAGAGGGTGCTCCCCTCCCCCGCCACGAGGACTCCCTACCTCGGCCCGTCCACCTGCACCGTCACCACGTCAACCCCATGGTATTTCTGGTGGTGCACCGACGAAGCGTAATGCCGCAGCAGCCGGAAGGATATCTCTCGATCTTCCGATATGTCCGGCGTCTCCCCCATGTAGGCCAGCCGGTCTTCCAGGTTCTCCTCCCCCGCCGCCGCCACGAACTCCAGCTCTGCCCCTCTCCCCGACGCCCGTGCGCTCACGTGCAAACGCCGCGGCTTGTCCGTTCCCTCTTCCCGTTCCACGGAAAGCAGGCTGGTCAGGGTCTCCTCCCCCACCAGCGCCAGCCGCTTCACCGACGCATCATCCCATCCGGCCTTCGATGCAAAGCCCCTCAGAAAGTCCATCAACTTGGGCAGGGCTTCCATGTCCAGGACGGTACGCATCCTTTTGCGCCGGGGGCCCGTGAGTTCCAGGAATGCCATCATAGCTACCGCCACCATCGCCCCCGAGGTCATGCCGTTGCCCAGCAGAACACTCAGGAAGCCATCGCCCAACATATCCGAGAATATCCACCCATTCTGGAAACCCGTTCCCAGCCAGAACGACACCCCCGCCACGACAGCCTTCCGATGGTCTACCCCATCCTGGATCACGATTTTCATCCCCTGCACGAAAAGCATACCGATGAGTACCGTGATGTAGGCGGCGGCCACGGGTGCCGGGATGGCGATCAACAGCGCCGCAAACTTCGGGAAGAAGGCCACCACCACGAATACGGCGCCAATGATAACGCCTACCCTACGCGCGGAAATCCCCGTAACCTCGGCCAGCGCAATGCTCGACGAATAAGTCGTGTTCGGCAAAGTCCCCCCGAGACCCGAGAGCAAGTTCCCCATACCGTCGGCGTTCAGGGCGCCCTGCACCACCCGGAAGTCCGTCGCCCGCGGCCTCCGCTGCGACACCCGCTGAATCGCCACCCCGTCCCCCACTGTCTCGATCGCACCCACTATCGTCACCACCACGAACGCAGGGAGCAGTGCCCAGAACTCCTGGCCCGGTGTAACGTCTATCCCCGGCCACGACCCCACCGGAGCGCCCACCCATGAAGCGTCCAGCACCTGGTCCACGTCGTACAGCCCGAAGGGCGCACCCGCTATGGACCCCACTGCTATCCCGATAATGGGTGACCACAGCCGCCAGGCCGGTGGCGCCCTCAACACCATTCCTGTAACCACCAGGATGGTCACACCAGCTGATACCGGAGCAGCCGCTCCCGATGTGCCCTCCGGCACTGCCGTTAGGGTGTCGAATAGCACAGGCATCACCGTGGCCGCAATCAACATGATCACCGTACCCGAAACCACTGGCGTGAATATCCGCCGCAATAGCGATAGCCGGGACGCCAGGACGAACTGGAACAGAGAGGAGATGACGATGAGGCCCGCCATTGTCGAGGGGCCGGCCTCCGTCAGCGCCGCCACGCACACGGCTATAAACGCCCCCGACGTGCCCATGATCAGCACGTGCCCCGACCCAACCCGCCCCACCCTGACCGCCTGGAGAGTCGTGGTGATTCCGCTCACCAGCAGGGCCGCAAACACCCCCCAGGTGATGTAGCTTTCAGGCTGGTCCGCAATCCGCGCCACGATCACCACGGTCAACACCACCGGCGCCACGATGGTAGCCGCCGCCTGCACCCCCGCCCCGAGCGCTACTGGAAAGGGAGGCTTCTCATCCGGTTCGTAGCGTACGTTCTCGTTTTCGCTTACAGCGCTAGCCAAAGCCGTTCAGTATCCCTACACTCCATGTGGTGCCCGCGCTCACTAGGGACGTCCTCCCCGAGGATCATGCCTTCCCACTGAATCGGTTCGCACCACCCCGACGCAAAGATCAGCCCGTCGTGCTTTACGGCCCACGTATGCTTTTGTTTTTCTCCACCCGACTCCGGATTTCACAGCCTGTGATTGCCCCTTTGGTTGGGTTTCAGACGCCCAATAGGTTATCACAAAGCCGTAGCTTTATTGGCCGCCACTATCCCCCTTGAACCCGATACCCAACACCCTGTACAATTCCCTTCGCAGCCGACCGCGAGCGGCGGTAAGCATTACCGGGCAAACTCCTACAAAAGCCCAATGGCCGGTATCATCAAGAACCGGACCGGGCATTGAATAGCATCTTGTAAACCCTCGCGGTCGGTTTGCGAGGGTTTGTTGTACGATACGATAACCGACGTACCCGGTATCAGGGTCGGTCACTACACCGACCCCGACGCTGTCACGGGCTGCACTGTCGTCCTCGCCCTTGAGGGCGCCACGGCAGGCGTCGACGTCCGGGGCGCAGCCCCCGGCACCCGTGAGACCGACCTCCTTCGACCCCTCAACCTCGTCCAGGAAGCCCACGCCGTCGTCCTCAGCGGTGGCAGCGCCTACGGCCTCGCCGCCGCCGATGGTGTGATGACCTGGCTGGAAGAGCAGGGCGTCGGCTATCCCGTTGGTGTGGGTGTCGTTCCCATAGTCGCCTCGGCCATCCTGTTCGACCTCGCCATCGGAGACCCCTCCGTCCGCCCCCGCCCCGAGCACGGCTACCAGGCCTCCGCCTCCGCCGATTCCACTGCCCCAATTCAAGGCTCCATCGGAGCGGGTACCGGTGCCACCGTCGGCAAGGCCCTCGGCCAGGAACGCGCAGTCAAGGGTGGCCTCGGCTGCGCAAGCAGACGCGTGGGTGAATACACCGTCGGGGCCCTGGTCTCCGTCAACGCCCTGGGCAGCATAGTCAATCCCGATACCGGCGCCCTCATCGCTGGCCCCCGGTCAACGGACGACGCCGAATTCCTGGACACCGTCGACCTTCTCGAAAATGTGAAAATACCGGTCGCGGCGTCGGCCCTCCAAAACACTACCCTCGCCGTCGTCGCCACCGATGCCCCCCTCACTAAAGAACAGGCCAATAAGCTCGCCCAGATGTCCCACGACGGCTTCGCTTTGGCCATCCGCCCCGCCCACACCATGTTTGACGGCGACGTCGTATTCGCCCTATCCACCGGCAAAGCCACACCTGTCCCCGATGTCACACCCTTCGGTGCAGCCGCCGCCCGAGCCCTCAGCAGTGCCATTATCAAAGCCATAACCCATGCCTCCGGTCTCGGGGGCGTCCCATCGGTTTCGGAACTCGTAGGGGCGACCGGCGGGTCGTCCTCCGGATCATAAGGAGACTCACAATGCGCAAGACCACTGCGTCCATAATCAAGATGAAACGGGACGGCGAGAAGATCCCCATGCTCACCGCCTACGACTACCCGACCGCCAGGGCCCTTGATGAGCTCGGCATTCCCATAATCCTCGTCGGCGACAGCCTGGGTATGGTAGTCCTCGGCTACGAGTCCACCATCTATGTCACCATGGACGACATGGTTCACCACACAAGGGCCGTGGCCCGGGGCGCCAAACGCTCCCTCATCGTCTCCGACCTTCCCTTTATGAGCTATCGCTGCGGCAACGACGAAGCCCTCAAGAACTCCGCCCGACTCCTCCAGGAGGGCGGCGCCCAGGCCGTCAAGCTGGAGGGTGGGGTCTCGGTCGCCGATACTGTGCGCCACATCGTCGATAGCGGGATCCCCGTCATGGGCCATATCGGGCTCACCCCTCAGTCGGTGAACCAGCTCGGCGGATACCGCATCCAGGGCAAGACCCCCGAGAAAGCCGCGCAGCTACTCCGCGACGCGAAGGCCCTCGAGGACGCCGGCGTATTCTCCATCGTCCTCGAATGCGTCCCCGCCCCCCTCGCCCGACTCATCACCGAGCGCGTCTCCGTCCCGACCATTGGGATAGGCGCAGGCGTCCACTGCGACGGCCAGGTCCAGGTCATCAACGACATCCTTGCCACCTGCCCCGACTTTACCCCCCGCCACGCCCGCACCTACGCCTCCATAGGCGCAGCCACCGCCGACGCCATTGCCCGCTACCGCCACGACGTTCAACACTCCCTCTTCCCCACCGAAAAACAGAGCTTCAACATGGACCCCAGTGTACTGTCCGAGTTGATGCAGTATGCCTAGCCTGCCCTCTCCGTATCCCATGCAGGTACTGGAGACCATCGCAGACTTCCGGGTCGCCCGGGCCTCGACACCCGGCTCCCTCGGCCTCGTCCCCACTATGGGCTTCCTCCACCGCGGCCACATGGCCCTCGTAGAACGCGCCTCCGCCGAGAACGACGCCGTTGCCGCCTCCATTTTCGTCAACCCCACCCAGTTCGGCCCCGACGAAGACTTCACCTCCTACCCCCGAGACCTGGGACGAGACCTGCGCATGCTCGAAGAAGCCGGCGTCAGCCTCGTCTTCACCCCCACCCCCGAGGAGATGTACCGCCCCGGCGCCGACACCAGGGTCGACCCCGGCCCCATCGCCAATCTACACGAAGGCGCATCGCGGCCCGGTCACTTCATAGGTGTCGCCACCGTCGTGTCCAAGCTCTTCCACATCGTCCAGCCCGACCGCGCCTACTTCGGCCTGAAGGACGCCCAGCAGCTCGTCATAATCCGCCGAATGGCCCGGGACCTCGACTTCCCCCTCGAAGTCGTCGGTGTTACTACCGTTCGTGAGCCCGACGGCCTTGCCATCAGCAGTCGCAACGTCTACCTGAACTCGGAGGAGCGGGAAGCCGCCACGATACTCTGGAAAGCCCTCTCTCGTGCCCAACAGCTCTGCAACGAAGGTGTCCTCTCCTGCCCCGACATCACCTCCGAGATGGCCCGCATCATCAACTCCGAACCCCTCGCCCGCCTGGACTACGCCACAATCGCCCACCCCGACACACTCGAGAACCTCCAGACCGTTCAGCCCGGCGCCCTCGCACTCATCGCCGTCCAAATCGGCAGCATCCGCCTCATAGACAACATCCCCCTCTCCCTCTAACGCACCCCCTTCCATGGTATCTCGATACCATGCTAGGGAACAGGACAGTAGGGCCTCCTGTATCTCCCACTATGCTAAACTCTCCCCACTTATGAAAATCCTCGTAACCAACGACGACGGCATCTCTTCCCCCGGCCTCTGGGCCCTCGCCGAGAGCCTCAAGAAGATCGGCGAAGTCGTAGTCGTCGCCCCCGACAGGCAGCAGAGCGGCGTCGGCAGTTCCGTCACCCTACACCACGCCGTCCGCATGGCCCCGACCATCTTCAACCGCGACGGCATCAAGTCCTACGCCGTCGAGGGCACCCCCGGCGACAGCGTCATCCTCGCCACCGAAAAGCTCGTCAAAGACCCCATCGATCTCCTGGTCTCCGGCATCAATACTGGCTCCAACATGGGCAACGATGTCTTTGTCTCCGGGACCGTCGGGGCCGCCTTCCACGGCTTCTTCCGCGGCATTCCATCCATGGCCGTCTCCGTCACCGCCCTATATGACGTCCACTTCGAACCCGCCGCCCGAGTCGCCTATCTCCTCGCCCTTAAGGCCCGGGACGGCCTCTTCCCGCCCCGAGCCCTCATCAACATCAACGTCCCCAACAAGCCCCTCTCCCAGCTCAAGGGTCTCCGGGTCACCCGACTCGCCGACGGCTCCTACACCGAGGTCGTCGATGAAGGCAATGACCCCCGACGCCTCTACTACTGGATCAACCGCTCCCGTCCCAACTGGACATCCCAGCCCGGCACCGACATCTGGGCCGCAGAAAACGACCTCATCTCCATCACCCCCCTACACAACGACGTCACCGCCCACGCTTCCCTCCCCAACCTGACCGGCCTCACCGACAACATATTCCATGACCTCCGCAACGGCCTCAAGGGCTAACCCCTGTCATCCGTCATATTCCCGGAATTGTGCTTCATTTGTCGTCATTCCCGAGGAGTCGGGAATCCAGGGGTGGCGGGGAGGGGATGAAACACGAGTAGTAAAATCCCGTCAGACAAACACAACCCCCCTGGAGGTAACCTCATGCACCCCGAAATCCAAGGCTACTCAGACTTCATAGACATGCTCCTCGGAAAAGCCGACTCCCATGCCGCGTCCCTGTCAACAGACGCCCTCAACTGGCAACCCCTGGACGCCGACACCAACTCCGTAGCCGCGCTCTGCGCCCATATGTGCGGCGTCGTCCGATGGTGGGTCCAGCAGGGCCTCACGGGCAACGACGTAGGCCGGCGGCGGGACACCGAGTTCGTCGCACGAGTCGACTCCGACGGCAACCTCAGCTTTTGGGGCACGAGCCGCCCCCTCGCCGACGTAATCTCCGAGACCCGCTCCATCTCCAGAGAAATCCTCGCCAACCTCGACCCTGCCACCCTCACCCAGCAGAGCGCCGTCGACACCCTCGGCCCGCAACTCAACCGCTGGGCCCTCGTCCACACCATCGACGAACTCTCCCAGCACGTCGGCCACATGGAACTCACCATCCAGCTCTACAACGCCCAGAATCCCTAACCCTCCGTCATTCCGGCCCCCGAGCCGGAATCCATCCTAAGGGGTGGGGCATTCCGCTCATCCTAAGCACGGTCTAAGGGGTATCATGCCCCCTCTCCTTCGACGGAAGAGGGCCGGAGTAAGGATGAATCCCCCATTCCCAATTGACTCCCCGACACCCCGATGCTAAATTTGCACCCGACCGCACCTCCCGGCAACGTAGCTCAGTGGTTAGAGCGGGGTCTTCATAAGGCTTAGGTCGCTGGTTCGAATCCAGCCGTTGCCACCAATCATCTTGCTTGTCTCGGAAACCTGAAGTATAGCCGCGCGGCAATCAAAGCCCCATCGGGATGCGGCGGTCACAACGATTAGTGTTGAGAGAAGGATGTCGTCCACCATTAAGCCATATGTAACACTCTAAGAAATGCAGAATATGCACTTGCATCACATCTGTGGTGTTGTTGGCTTTGGCTGGCTACAATTTGACTTTTCGCTAAGCTGGCTATAAAATAGAACAAAAATTGTCAATGGTGTATTTGGAGTAATAGCACTGAATACACAGCTGGAGGCACATCATGGCACTGCCGATAATGATAGACACCAAAGACGTTGATCGCTGGGCCGCTTATTTGAGAACCAAACCGGCGGGAGCAACCGTAAAGGAATGTGAAGGAATTTTGGGGAAGCCTGCCACAGACGGCCGCAAGATTTCGGCTCTCACATCTTGGGGAATAGTTCAACGTGAGGGCGACAAAATCACGCTAACTGCCGATGGGCGGTCTTATGCAATGGCAGACGAAAACAGCAAAATTGGATTGCTTCGATCAGTCATTTTCAAGCATTTGCCCTACCAAGGAACATTGGAGTGGGCTGCACATAACGGCATCGAGACGATGACCTCAGCGGACGTAGTAGCTCGCTGGCTAGACTACTATCGAACAGAAGTTGGTAGTGAAAACGAAAACACCCTGAATCGCATGGTCGTTTGCTTCTTTTATTTGCTTCAGGGGGCACATGTGGGTTCACTTATCATCGGTCGGCACGGAATGCCTACAAGATTTGAGGTGGATTTAGAGGTAGCCCGCGAATTAGTTACAGGCCCAATAGATGGGATTCCACTGGTACATAGTGTCCCAGAAACTCAGGAGCCTCAGGAGATTGATTCAATTGGTGATCAGGAAGAAGGAGAGGACATCACCCATCCTACTGGCAATGGTTATGAACCAAGTGAGATAAAGCAGGTTTTCGTTGGACATGGGCGGAACCAGAAAATCCTTGATCAAGTCAAGGAGATCTTGACTTACGGGCGTTATGAGCCAGTTGTCGCAGAAGAGGAAGAAACAACAGCTGTACCAGTGCCACGAAAAATCCTCGATGCTTTGAGGCGTTCACAAGCAGGGGTTATAAATGTATCGGCGGATGAACAGTTTACGGATGGTGAAGGGAAGACTCGTTTTACTATCAACCAAAATGTACTCACTGAGATCGGCGCAGCCTTTGTCTTGTACGACGAGAAAGTAGTGTTGCTTACAGACCGCCGCGTAGAGTTGCCATCCAACCTACAGGGCATTTACAGGTGTGAGTACGAAGGTGACTCACTCGACTTTGATGCTACAATGCGATTATTGAAGGCTCTAAATCGGTTCCGGGATTAGTATTGTTGCCCCCTACCCCCCATCCAAAAAAATTCCCCAAAAACAATCAAACAAGAACAAACCCTGATTAAATCCATCAAAACCCTCCCCCTCCCCACCCTCTTCGCTCTACTGGCAATCCTCGCCTGCGCCGGCGAACCCGACCCCTACCGCATCGGCGTCATGGAGTCCCTCACCGGCGCCGGCGAGACCTATGGCACTGTCGCCTGGCAGTCCAAGCAGATGGCCCTCGACGAGATCAACGCTGCCGGCGGCATCGACGGCCGCATACTGGAGCTTGTCGTCGAGGACTCCATGTGCAACGCCGACGACGCAGAGCTCGCCTACAACAAGCTCACCGACGACGAGGACATCAAGATCATCCTCGGGCCCTCCTGCAGCGGCGCCATGCTCGGGGTCGCGCCCCTCGCCGAGGCCGACGGCGTGGTCCTTTTCTCGGGCCTCGCCAGCAACCCCGATATCGCCCACGCCGGCGACTACATCTTCCGCACCCAGATCAGCGACATTGAGGTCGGCATCAACACCGGCAACACCCTCTGGGCCGACGGCATACGCCGCCTCGCTACCATCACCGAGGACACCCCTTACGCCGAGGCCGTGACCCGCACCTCCGTCGCCCAGTTCGAAAAAAATGGTGGCCGGGTCGCCGCCTCCGAGACCTACGACACGAATACCACCGACTTCACGCCCCACCTGACCTCGCTCCTCGCCTCCAGCCCCGACGCCCTCCACATTGCACCCCAGTCGGAGACCGCTGCCGGCAACATCATCAAGCAGGTCCGGGAGCTCGGCTACGAAGGCCCCATCTACGGCGAGACCGTCAGCGTCGGGACCACCGCCCAGGAGATCGCCGGGGACGCCGCCACCGGCATGAAGGCCATCACTGCCGCCCCCGACCCCACCAATGCAAAGTCCCAGGAAGTTCTCGCTAACTTTCGGGAGCGCTATCAATACATAACCCTTCCCTGGCACCTAGGCTCCGCCTACGACAACGTTTACATCGCCGCCGAGTGCCTCAGGCAGACCGGCGATGACCAGGACGCCGACGGCTTCCGGGATTGCCTCTACGGCCTAACCTGGAGCGGCGCCATCGGCGACAACTACAGCTTCGACGAAGACGGCGAGGTTGTCGGGCTCTCCCGGGCCGTCGTCGAAGTCCTCCCCGTCCCCGAGAGGACCCCCGAGAACTTCGGCTACCGGGTCCTGACCGGGAACTAAGCCATTGCCGAAATGGTCGTCGAGTGCGGTGAATGGTCATATACTGTGGCTACTGTAGAGTTGAGCGAGATGCAATCCATCGAGGCCACCGAATTCAAGAAGCAATGCCTGACCCTGCTGGATGGACTGGACCCCGACGGACTAGTAATCACGGTCCGCGGCAAGCCCGTGGCCCGTGTCCTGCCCTTCCGGGGTCCCCATGCAGACCTTATCGGCAGCCTGCACCACAAAGTGACGGTTAAGGGAGACCTGTTCTCGACCGGCGTCCCTTGGAATGCCAGCCCTCAGCCTTGACCGCTCCATCCCATAGACCACCCCCCACCCCCCGACTCCAAAAGACCCACGACCAGGTCTCCTTCAACGGCAAGACCATCGAATACCACATCCGCCGCAGTACCCGGCGTAAGAAGACCATTGAGTTCGCCCTAACCCCCGATGGCCTCGTGGTCTCCGCCCCGGCGCGGGCTTCCTACGCACTGGTACGCTCCATCGTGCTCCGTCGGGCCCCGCAGATCCTCAAGCTGATGGCCGAGTCCCCCTATGCGGAGCAACCCTTAACCTTCGTCACCGGCGACTCCCTCCCCTACCTCGGCCGCGATGTCGGGATGTTCGTCGAGGAAGGAATGACTTCTTCTACTTTGGTCTCCCTCCAGGACGGTAAGTTTTACCTTTCGGTGCGCCCCACTCTGCTGAGCACCGACCGGCTGGACGGCATCCACCAAGCCTTCGCCGCCTGGTACCGCGCCCGGGCCCAGGAGCTTATTCCTTCTTTGGTCGATGATTGGTGGGCCCGGATGGGCCTGAAGAAGAAGTTTCGAGTTTTGATAGGCAACCAGCGCAGCCGTTGGGGAAGCTGCTCCTCGGACGGCACGCTGCGCTTCAGCTGGCGCAACATGATGCTCCCTCCCGACGTTATCGAATACGTCGTAGTCCATGAGCTTGCCCATCTGAAGGTCATGGGCCACTCCCCCAAATTCTGGGACGTAGTGACCCGAGCTCTCCCCGATGCAAAACAGCGCCGCAAGCTCCTCCGAGAACACGGATCCGTCCTTCCCCTCTGACCCTCGACGGCGAATGGTTGGCCGAAGCTGTGGCATAATTCACATAGCTATGCTGCCGTTGCGCCCCCCATTCCTACTCCCAGCCCTGCTGGCGTTGGCCCTTCTTTTAAGCCTGCTGGCCTCCTGTGGTGGTGACCCTGCTCCACCTCCGACCCCCACCGCAACTCCCTTGCCCACGCCAATCCCGGAACAGACCCTCCCCACTCCCTCTCCAACCTTCACCCCAGAACCTTCTCCCTTGCCCACCTCCACCCCCTGGCCCGACGGCGTTGTACAACTCCCCCACGACGAGGGCATTCACGCCGCACCCCTGGAGTGGTGGTACTTCAACGGCCACGTCGCGACGGAAGATAGTAGGGAATTCAGTTTTCACTTTGTGACCTTCCAGTCGGTCCTCGAAGATGGCTTTACCCCTCGCATTGCTCATCTCTCCTGGGCCGACCACGAAAAGGGCCTCCACCTCGCCGCGGAGCAACCCGACCTTCCCGTCCTCCAGACCACCTCCGGCGAGTTCGACATCACCATAGCCGGCTGGCACATGAGCGGCGACGGCCAGGCCTATAAGCTCTCCTTCCAGATCGGTGATTACGACATGGAGCTCGATGCCAACTCCCGAAAGCCCGCAGTCCTCCACGACGGCACCGGCTTCGTCGACCTCGGCGTGGCTGGTAAGACTTTCTACTACTCTCGCACCGACCTCGAGACCACCGGCATAGTGTCCATATCTGGAGATTCCCATTCGGTCACCGGGACCACCTGGTTCGACCACCAGTGGGGCAACTTCAGCATAGCGCCCATAGGCTGGGACTGGCTCAGCCTCAACCTGGATGACGGCTCCGACCTTATGGTCTCGGTCGTCTGGGACCAAGAAGACCGATCGCACATCGCCACCTACGGCACCTTTGTCCCCCCCGACTCAGATCCCCTACACCTCCCCGCCGACGACATCTCTCTGCTGCCCACCGGCTCCTGGATCAGCCCCGACACCGGTGGCGTATACCCCATGGGCTGGGACCTCCGCATTCACTCTCTGGACCTTAACCTCGCCCTCACCCCAGTAATCCGGTCTTCCGAATTCCACATCAGCGAGTTCATCCCCGTGATCTATTGGGAAGGTGCGGTTGCGGCGTTGGGGAATAGAAGCGGGTCTCCCATCTCCGGCAAGGGCTTCGTCGAGATGGTGGGTTACGTGCCATCGGCCCCCATAGCGCCGCCCCCAACCCCTCCCGCCGAACTCTAATTGATACAATAGCCCTTAAATCTACGGTCATGTATCCTGTACAGGAAACTCGGTAAGAAGGAAGAGATCATGCTCAATGAGTCAACAATGAATGCCGGTGTTCCTCCCGCATCACCGATCCGTGCGCTTGCGATAGCTGGTCTCATAATGACCCTCATCGCCGCCGTTCTCGTCGGCGCTGCCTTATTCTCAACAACTCCCGACTCTCTTCTCGCCCAGCAAGACCCCGACTGTCCCGTAACCAACCTCGGCACCCTCGGAACGGAGGCGGAAAGCGACCTTGAGGCCAGTGGGCACTGGACTACCCGCGACTGCGATTCCCGTTTTCGCATCGATAGTGACGCCCACACCTATCGCTTTGAGATCGCCGAAGCCAGCAAGATACGGATCAATCTGTCGTCCACTGACGCAGATTCATACCTCTACCTGATGACCGAGGATGGCGTCCGCATTACCGATAACGATGATGGCGGTGCAGTCCTTGACGCTCGCATTGAGCGCACCCTGGACCCGGGTGTGTACCTCGTCGAGACAACGACCGTTGGCGGGCGCGCCCGTGGTGCCGCGAGCTTCTCAATCTCCGTCAGCCACGTCGAAGGCTGTGAGACTATCGACCTCGGGACCCTTTTACCGGACGCCGACCTCACCGCATCCGGCACTTGGGACATAGACACCTGTGGCTCCCGCATCGTTGAAACCCACCCCGCATACAACTACTCCTTCGTCCTCCTCCAGGCCGGTACCGTACGCATTGACCTCGTATCCGAAGACGGCGATCCCGTCCTCTCCTTGGCTTCATCGGAAGGTAACTTTATCGGCGCCAATGACGATGGCGGCTCTGGTCGTAACGCCCGGATTGAACAATACATGCAGGCCGGGGTCTATCTGATCGAAGCTACGACCTACTGGGTGCGAGACATTCAGCCCCGTTCAGCCGATTTCGACCTTACAATCCACCTGGTCGACGAAGAGGAAAAGCAGGGCAACTTCCTCATCAAGCTCGAATCCGCTGACCTGCCCGCCGAAGTAGTAGCCGGAGAGTCTTTCGCCGTTAACTATCGCGTCGGAAACATCGGGGGCGGAAACCTGGACGAAGTTGGTGGAAATGCTTGGGTCTACGTGATTGGGCCCCGGGTCTTCGAGAGGACTGGTGAGATTGTCGCATCCGAGGACAGATGGCAGGCGGGGGCCTCCTACCATTCCAGCCAGGAGATTGCCAGCGCCACTAGCGTCTCTATTGATGAATTGCCTCCCTTGGAGGCCGCCTTCCGGAGCCCTGGGCCTACGTGGCTGTTCGTTGCCGTGATTGTCTACGATGAGAATGACGACCGAGTGGGATGGCATGGTATATGGCATGACCTGATGGTCCTCAGCGGCTTCACCTTCGACTCGGTCCCGGTAAAGGTCTTTGGCAATGAGTACCGAGTGTCTGCGGAGGCCGATGAAGAAGGGGAGGTGACCAACTCGGTAAGGTCCACAGTGCGCCCTGCCGCCGAAATAAACCCCGACACCCAGGCCAAAGCCGTTTACACAGCCGGCGTGAGCACGCAGATATTGCCCGACATCTTTGACCGTCCAGCCTTGCTTGACCTTCCCGTGTCCCCACGCCGCCAGACCATCAGCCTTGCCAACCCGTCTTCCAGTGGTGTCCTCGAATTGTTCGCCTCCGACCTGAGCGGAGATATCTCGGCCCTGGGCCTCAGCGAAAGCTTTGCCGCCGGGGAGGCAGTCAACCCCGTTGCCATTGAGGACCTGCTGCTTGTCGCCCAAAATGACGCATCCGAACGCTACTCATCCGTGACGGGATTCTGGATGGCGCACCGGATCTGGACGGACCTCGGGAGAGCGCTCACCTTTGCGGAGGCCCTGCGCATTCACTCCCAGCTCAACTACGCCGAGACCGTCCTCTCTCCGGCCATAACAGCCGGCGACATAGTCCAGGCAGCTAGGGCAGCAGATTCCGGCTGGGATGACCCCGACGTTCAGTCAATGCTCGCCGATTTTGCCTCGGACGCGTCCTGCGGCGACACCGGGTCAGCCTTGCGCAACGCTCTGCGTCTCGCCGGCGCCGAGGACATTGGCGGCCTCATCGACCTTGATGCCGAGATGCGTGTAGCCCTGCCCCTGTACGGCCTCGCCACCGACGCCGTGCTCTGCGCTACGGACGGCATCGACTCCGACAACTCCCGGTTCCTGGCTAACCTCTCCATTGACGATAACGAAGCGATTCAAGAGCTGTTCACCCCCGAGCCCCTGGAACCCGAAGCCGATGTCTCGCCCCACAGCCTGCGTATCATCGCCAGGTCGCTGGAAGACGGCCGACTGGAGTTCGGCCTCGAACTATCCGGAGGCGAACAGGTTCTGCCTGACGTTAGACATTTGGCCGCCGACGCCCCGGCAGGCCAATGGCTGCTTAGCAGTGATGTAGAGATAGGTGACATCTCCATCGGAAATGTCCGCACCCGACGCCTCGCCGACGGCCGTATCGAGATGGGCTTCCAGGAGGCCAACGGTAAGGCCATCACTCCTGACATCCGCTACCTAGCCTCCGACATCCCAACCGGCGTCTGGCTCCGTAGCAGCGAGATAGAGGTGCAGAGAGTCACCGAAAGCGTGGGTCAATTGGAGTAACGGGAAGGGCGCTCATACATTGCCGCGAAAGATAAAGCCGCCGGTGGGATGCCCCACCGGCGGCTTCTCTACTCTCTAGGTGTATGGATGTGTCTCTCTACGCGCTCGGGTCTTTGACCTTTCGCAGGTAGGGCTTCACCGTCTCCCAGCCGTCCGGGAACAGGTCCTTGGCCGCTTCGTTATTCACGGCCGGGACTATGATGACGTCCTCGCCTTGGTTCCAGTTGGCGGGTGTTGCCACCTTATGGTTCGCGGTCAACTGGCAGGAGTCGATCACCCTCAGAAGCTCGTCGAAGTTCCGGCCCGTGCTCATCGGGTAAGTCAGGCTCATCTTGATCTTCTTGTCGGGCCCGACAAGGAACACCGTTCGAACCGTCGCGTTGGTAGCTGCCGTTCTGCCTTCGGATGAGTCCCCTTCGTCCGCCGGGAGCATGTCGTACAGCTTGGCTACGTTCAGGTCATCGTCGGCTATGATGGGGAAATTCAGCGGCGTCCCGGCCAGGTCTTCTATGTCCGACGCCCATCGCTGGTGGTCTTCCACCTTGTCTACGCTGAGGCCCATGACCTTGCAACTGCGCTTCTCAAACTCATCCTTGACGCTTGCCACGTGGCCCAGTTCGGTCGCACAGACCGGCGTGAAGTCCTTTGGATGCGAAAACAGCATTGCCCAGCCGTCGCCGATCCACTCGTGAAAGTTGACCGTGCCTTCGCTGGTTTTGGCCGTGAAGTCCGGGGCCGTATCGTTGATGCGAAGTGCCATAATTTCCCCCTATCCTTTAATTTCGGTTGCTGACACTCTGCCGTCGCAACTGTATGGGTCGCTATGCGACTCGCACGGGAAACTTTAACAAAACTTCCCTATAAGGGGTAGGTTCTTTTGACGCCTCAGGGGCCCCTGTCCATTACTTGTGACTTCCAGAGATGGATCCCGCTGGCCCCCAGTACCATCGGCACCAACACCGAGACCAAGGCCCAGACCACGTTGTCCGCCTCGCTGATCGACTCCCCCTCGGCCATCATTAGCAGCTTGAACCACTTGGAGAAGAACCAGACGCCGAGGGCTAGGACGGCGAAGACCACCGCGTACCTGCCGATGCCTTTCCCGCCCCCTCCTCGCACCCAACCCCACACCACCCCCACCGATATCAGGATGCCCACCGCCGTGCAGTAATTCATCACGTTCCAGACCTCGGAAGGGTTCAGGGCCTCGGCGTAGAGAGGACTGAAGATCACCTGTAGCGTATAGAGGACGGCATAGGTCAGCAACACCGCCCCCAACGGCCTTTTCAGAGTATCCATTTTGCACCTCTGCCGCTTAGGACTCGACCTTGTCAGAAGAAGAGTCGGCCCACATGTGGCAGCCCGTCACTCCCAGGGTTATCGGCAGTAACACGTCCACTACCGCCCAGATCACCCACCTCTGGTGGTTCCCCGACGCATCAGGTGCCCCGAGGTTGTCCGCCCCGAAACCCAGCAGCGCAAACCAGTTGTGCAAAAACAGTATGGTGATGCCCGCCGTCAGATAGAAGAGTAAGTTCACCTCCAGGTATCTCCGGGTTACCGGCTCACCCCCGTCCCGGCCCCCTTCCCTTCGCTTCCTGTCATAGTTGAACAGAAGCGCAAACCCCAGCCCTATGACCATCAGGATGTCCAGGATTTCCCAGACGCTCAACGAATCGAAGTCGTCGGGGATGAATCCGCCTATGATGAAGTAGACGGCCACTGCTACAGCTAACCCGACTAGGTACACGGCCACCAGTTTCTTTATTGCTTCCATGAGGCCTCCCCATCCTGTCTCGACCGATCTCCTAACACTATAGCGGCATCTTTGCCGTTCTCCCACCCCCGTAGTGCTTGTCCCTAGCGGGGCCACTGTTCAGGCGTGATAGAATTGACACATCTTGGTGATATTCACTGTAGCCACCGAAGCGACAAGATGACCAAATACCTGGCAAGAATAAGCGCCCGCAGGCCGTATCTTGTAGTTGCAGTATGGCTTATTCTCGCTGTCATTGGCGGTGGGCTGGCCGACGACGCGGGACTCGGTCTCAACTTCGAATTTGTAGACTTTCTCAAGCCCGCCACCACAACGGAGCTCACCCTCGGCAGCGGCGCAGAGTCTTCTCGGGCCGACAAATTGCTCGAAGAGGGATTCGGCGATACCAAGCCCATCCACGAAATCATCATCATCCAGTCCGACTCCCTCACCGTGGACGACCCCCTGTTCCGCAACAGGGTAGGTTCCCTCGCCGCCGAATTCGCAGACCTCGGACCCGAGATCATCGCCTCTCCTCCCGAGCACTACTTCATAAAACCTGAAGACTTCACCCCGGAGCAATTGGCACTACTCGAGACCCTTACCCCTGAAGAACTGTTGCAGCTCCGAGAAGCTTCTGTCTCCGCAGACCGCAAGACTACCTTCATCCGCCTCACCATCGCTGGTAACTTCGACCAGGCCCTGGAGAACGTTGAACCCGTCCTTGATATCATCGAGGATGCCAGAAACAAATACGACTTTAGCTTTTTCATCATCGGCGACGCCAGCATCTCCCACGAACAGAACGAAATCGCCGAAAACGACCTCCGCCGTGGAGAGCAGGTAGGCATCCCCGTGGCTCTCGTCATCCTCATTGTGCTGTTCGGGACCGTAGTCGCCGCACTGATGCCCATAGTCCTGGCCCTGGCCTGCATCATCGTCACCCTGGGCATCACCGCACTCATAGGCCAGTCTCTGGACCTGGTCTTTTTCATCACCCTAATGATCATCATGATCGGCCTCGCCGTTGGCATCGACTATTCCCTCCTCATCGTCTCCCGATTTCGGGACGAGCTGGACAGGGGCCTCGACAGGCAGGCCGCCATCGAACGCGCCGGCGAGACGGCCGGCCGCACCGTCCTTTTCAGCGGCCTCACAGTGGTCATCGCCCTCTGCGGCATCCTCATAGTGCCCTTCGGCTTCTTCCAGTCCCTTGGCCTCGGGGCCATCCTTGTAGTTCTTGTAGCCATGGCCGGCACCCTCACCCTGCTCCCCGCCAATCTCGCCATCCACGGCGGCAGGATTAACAAGTTCCCCATCCCCTTCTTCGGAAGAAGAAAAGCCACGACCCCGGAGACACCTGGCGAAGGCTTTTGGGAGCTAGTAACCAAGGCCGTTACTCGGTACCCAATAATCAGCATCATAGTAATCGGCGCCCCAATGGTCGCCGCCACGGTCTTTTATTTCCAGATAAACACCGGCCTCAACGGCGTCGACGCCTTTCCGGAGGGCGCCCAGACCCGGGACGCCTTCTTCGTAATGGAGGAACAATTCTCCTTCGGCCTCGTCAACCCCACCGATATCGTCATAGACGGCGATATGGACAACCCCCAGGTCCAGCAGGCCATTGCGAAGCTCAAGGCCTCCCTGCAAGAACATCCCTCGCTGTCCCTTGACCCCGGCCCCCTCGTCAACGAAGACCGGGACCTGGCAAGGTTCACCGTTTTCATCAACGGCGAGTCCCGTAGCCAGGATGCAGTGGACGTTATCGAGACTATCCGCAATGATTACGTCCCCGACGCCTTTGACGGCGTAAACGCCGAGGTCCTGGTTGGAGGCATCAGCGCTATAGCCGCAGACGTCTTCTCCATAGTTGACGTGTACACCCCCATCGTCTTTGCCTTCGTCCTTGGTTTCAGCTTCCTGGTTCTCATGCTTGTCTTCCGCTCGATAGTCATCCCCATCAAGGCCGTGTTCATGAACCTCCTCTCCGTCGGCACTGCCTACGGACTCATGGTCCTGGTCTTTCAGAAAGGCGGCGCAGACCTGTTCGGGTTCCAGCACGCTGAAGTTATAGAAATCTGGATGCCCCTGTTCCTCTTCTCCATCCTTTTCGGGCTGTCCATGGATTACCACGTCTTCCTCCTCAGCCGCATCCGGGAGCGCTACGACCAGACCGGGGACAACGAAGAAGCAGTAGCCTACGGCCTGCGCTCCACCGCCAGCATCATCACGGGCGCCGCCCTTATCATGGTTGCCGTCTTTGGGGCCTTTGCTTCCGGGGAGAGCACCATCAACCAGCAGATGGGCTTCGGACTGGCCGTCGCCGTCTTCCTCGACGCCACCCTCGTGCGCTCCGTGCTTGTGCCTGCTAGTATGGAAGTGCTCGGCAAACGCAATTGGTATCTTCCGTCCTGGCTCCACTGGCTCCCCGACCTCCGCGTTGAGCCGGAGGAGCACGACGCGCCTCCTCCGACGGGGGGGGGGGGGGGGTAAAATTACAGGGTCCGAGCCCGCATCACGATGAGAATTCCGCCCGAAAAAATTCCGTCTGACTACCTGGCTGAGGGGCGCTATGAGCAGGCCCGGCTCCTCAATCCCGAGATGGCCGACAATTACGTAGCCCACTCCCTAATCGGAGACCCGGTAGCCGACGCCGTGATCGAGGAGCTCGCCCCTCTAGGTCAGAGAGAATTGGGCCGGCTGGTCCAGGCCGGGATGGAAAAGGACGAAGATGCCCTCCGCGACGCCCCTCCCCTCCTCCGGGAGTTCTTCCATGGCCAGGAGACCCCTCCCGACTGGGTCAATGAAGTCGACTTCCGCCCCGGCATCCGCATGTTTCACAGGAACTCTAGGCTGGTCCTGGGCGCTATGGTCGGCGGCACCCTCGTCGAAGGCTTTTGCACCAACATATCCAAGTCTTTCTTCATTACGGGAAGGCTGCGAGACCAGGGCGTCAGGCGGTTGAAGCAGAACAACCGCCACATGGTCGAAATTTTCATTCCCGGCGGCCTGGACCGGGACGGAGACGGCTGGAAGCTCTCCGTTCGCATCCGCCTCGTGCACGCTATGGTCCGGCGTCTGTTGAACCCCTCCGAAGACTGGGACCACGAAGCATGGGGCACCCCCATTAGCGCAGCCCACGTGGGCTTTGCAATCACCGCATTCTCGGCAAGGCTTCTGAGACACCTGAAGAGCCTCGGCGCCAAGTTCAACGACGAAGAACGCGCCAGCTTCATGCAGGTCTGGCGCTACTCGGGACATCTGATGGGCATACCGGACTCCATCCTGTACCGGGACGAGGAGGAGGCCCTGGAGATATTCAAGATCGGCGGCATGTGCGAACCTCCCCCCGGAATCGAGTCCATTGCCCTCGCCAACTCCCTCGTTCACTCCGCCCCATTGATAGCAGGCATTTCCGATGTGCACGGCCGCCGCAGGCTTGCCAACTACGTCTCCCGCGTCTCCCGGGCCCTCATCGGGTCTCCTCTCGCAGACAGCTTGATGTACCCATACTACCCCACCATAGGAGTCCTCCCCTGGTTCCGGCTCCAGGACCGCTACGACCGGTTCATGAGCAGGCTCTTCCCTCGCCGCATTCAGAAAAGGAACAAACTAGTTGGGCTGCTCAACGTTTCCATCTTCGACGACGAAGGAATCACCTACAGGCTGCCCGACCACGTCTACGCTGAGGAGTCGGCCAAGTGGTAGTCGGATCTCGTGAGCCATTTTCACTGTCTCGCGATGTTCCACAAAGCTCCGTAGGTGCTATAATGCCGACGGAGAATTATGTAGCCCAAACTAATCCCGACTAACCCCTTCGGCAAAGCAGAGTGCCGGAGGATGCGTTGTAGGATGTGGCAAATCCAATCAGGGGGCCTCAATGGTGACGAATGAGCAGGAAAACGGGGCGACCACTTGGACAGTCGCCGATACCAAGAATCTGACAATTGAAGGTGAGCGGAGTTCGGGGACCCTCATTGCCAAGGCTTCAGGCCGCATAGACGGCAGTAATGCTCGGGAGTTCCAGGATGCCTTGGAAACCTTCCTGGAAGGCGAGTCCTCCTCCCTCGTCTTGGACTTGGAGAACCTCTCCTATATCAGTAGTGCCGGGCTCCGCGTCATACTGCTTGTCTCCAAGAAGTTGCAGAAGTCCTCGGCCCAGTTCGGCGTCTGCTCTCTTTCGGTGTCCATAAGCGAAGTGTTCCAGATTAGCGGCTTCGACAAGATTATAAAGACTCACAACACCCGGGCCGATGCGCTCTCTGCAATCAACGGCTAGCCCAAGCCCCGGGGCCCCACCCCTCCCTTCCCCGGACAAGGCCCTCATACTCGGTGCCCTTCCCCTTTAACATCGTGTAGTCCATTGGTAGACGGCTGATATGGAACCACCATACAAAATACTGGTCGTAGACGACGAACCCGACCTCGAACCCCTCATGCTCCAGCGTATGCGTAGGGACATCCGTAAGGGCCAATACGAATTCGTATTTGCCCATGACGGCAACGAGGCCCTTGATTGCCTGGCTGCGCATGAAGATGTGGACATGATTCTCTCCGACATCAACATGCCGGGCATGGACGGCCTCACCCTTCTGGAGCAGGTCCCCAAGGTAGACCCCGAGATACGCGCCGTTATGGTCTCCGCCTACGGAGACATGAAGAATATCCGCACCGCCATGAACCGCGGCGCCTTCGACTTCGTCACCAAGCCCATCGACTTCGAAGACCTCCGCGTAACTATTGACCGTACCCTCCGGCACATGGCCGAATGGCGAGATGCCCTCGCCACCCGGGACAAGCTCGTCGCCATTCAAAACGAACTCAGCGTTGCCCAGAAGATCCAGCTGTCCGTCTTGCCCACCGAATTCCCAACCAGCGACGACTATCAAATCGATGGCCGTATGGAGGCCGCCCGGGAAGTTGGCGGAGACTTCTATGATGTGCTCCGCCTGGACAACGGCAAGGTCGGCCTCGCTATAGCAGACGTTTCCGATAAGGGTGTGCCCGCAGCCCTCTTCATGATGTCCACCCTCACCCTCCTCAAGGGTTCCGCCATAGGCCTCGGCGCCCCGGGCGCCGTCCTCACCGAGGTAAACAATCTCCTCGAAGAAGAGAACGAAGCCGCCATGTTCGTCACTTTGCTCTACGCGGTCTTCAATCCTTCCAACGGCCTGCTCACATACTCAAACGGCGGACACAACCCGCCCGTCATTATTCACCCGGATGGTGGGTCAACCCTTCTTCCGGCCACGGAGGGCATTGCCCTCGGGGTGGCCCCGGACTATGAATACGACGAGAGTTCCGTAACCCTGTCCCCGGGAGACACCCTGGTCCTCTATACCGACGGCGTCACCGAGGCCATGAACGCCGAGGGCGAAGAGTTCGGGCTGGACCGGCTCTGCCGTGTTCTCAGTGAATCTCCGTCTGGGAGCGCTAAGGACACCAACTCTATAATTTTTGACGCCGTCAGGGAATTCGCAGGCGAAACCCCTCAGTCCGACGACATCACCTGCCTCACTTTTCGGCGGAGCGAGTCCTGAGCTTTGAGCGCTAACCTCTCCCTTAAAGTCAAATCCGACCGTGAGGAACTCGACGGCATTACCGCCGCCATTGAAGCTTTCTCCGCCGATGAAGACTGGCCCCCCGACATCTTGTTCCGTATTAACCTAGTGATTGAAGAGCTCGTTCTCAATATCATGGACTACGGCTACGATGACGACCAGCACGAAATCGAGATTACCCTTAAGTCTGATTCCGAGGCCGTTACCATCGACATTGTGGACGAGGGCCGCGCCTTCGATCCCTTGCACGACGCCCCGGAACCCGATATCGATGCACCTCTTGAAGAACGCCACGTTGGCGGCCTCGGCGTATACCTTTCTCGCACCATGATGGACGAGTTCACCTATCACCGGGAGGACACCCGCAATCACCTGACATTGGTCAAAAGGCGGGACGGATAGCCCTGCCCCTTGGCCGCAAAAGTTATCTAAGAAAGCTCAAGAGGCCCGGCACGGTGTGCCGGGCCTCTTGAGTTGATTCGTATTAGCCCCTCGTCACCTGATCTGGTAGTGGAAATAGGTCAAGCTCACAAGATCGTGCAGCTCCCGGCAGTGCCTTCCCGCACGGGTCAGAAACTCATGCCGGTCATGCCGATCGTGCCAGTCATATTCCACCAGCGCTCCGAGCCTTCCCGCAAGCCTTCGCGCCGCAGCCCCGGAACCCTCGTCGGGCGCAGGCCCGAACCCCGACAGCTCCTGCCCTATCCTCAGCGCCGAACCGATCAGTGAGCTCGGTAGCTGCGGGTCCGTCACCAGCAGGTCCAGCACACGGTGCGAGTCTACTTCCAACCCGTACCTGTTCGCATACGCTTCGAAAGCGTTGTAGACCCTCAGAAGTGTTGACCAATCGGCATCCGAGTCTTCCTTCAGAGTGGCCTCGGTCGCTATCTGGGCCGACAGTAGCGAAATCAGCAGCTGTGCCCGCTCCATCGCCTGACCCAACTGCATGAAGCGCCATCCGTCGTCCCGGTACATCGTCGTGTCCGCAACGCCCTTGAACCGGTTGATGTCCCCTACCATCTCGGCGTAGAAGTTCTGCGGAGAGGTCGCCCAGATGTCCTGCATTCCCATTTTCTGGATCCGCAGGTACGACACGTTCAGAGACATCCACATCTCTCCGCTTATCCGGTTGCGCATCTGGCGGGCGTTCTCCCGGCCCGTCCAGAAGCACTGCCAGACCGACCCCGGATTGGACCTCTCGAATGTCAGATCATCCGCCAGCGTGAAGGAGTCCGCCAGCAGGAAGTCGTCATCACTGTCGACTTCCAGGGCCCCGCCCGGCGGGACACGGCCCTGGGTGGCATAGATCCGTCGCCACCCGAAGTAGATCTCCCCCACGGGCCGGTCCACTAGGGCCTCCGTCTGCAGTTGCAGCATCCGGCTCAGGTGCCGCACCCGCTCCAGGTAGCGGCCCATCCAGTACAGGCCCGCAGCGCTACGCGAGAGCATCCGCTTTCTTCGGCTCCGTCTCCTCGTCGAACTCTTCAGGCATGAGCACGAACTCGGGGTAGGACTCCATTCCCAGCTCCCCGACGTCCTGGCCCAGCTCTTCCACCTGCCGCGATATCCGCACGCCGAGAACCTTGTCCAGCGCATACCACGTGACAAAAGCACTGGCAAACACGAATCCGCCTATAGCCGCTATGCCCATAAGCTGAACTAGGAAATCTCCGCCGGCCGTAAAGCTGACCGCCAGGGTTCCCCAGATGCCCGCAATAAGGTGCGCCGGGATGGCTCCTACCACGTCGTCCAGCTTCATCCTCTCTAAGAACTTGATGCCGCCCGTGCAGAGCAGCCCGCCTATCGCGCCTACCACTATGGCCCAGAAGTGGTCAGCGCTTGTCGGTGCCGCTGTTACCGCAACCAGCCCCGCTATCGCACCGTTAAGTCCCGCAAAGAGGTCTATCCGACCCAGGATCGGCCTCGAAACGGCCAGTGCGGTAACCACTCCCGCCGCCGCGCCCAGGTTAGTGTTGACTAGGACAACGCTCATCGCCACGGCATCCAGCGCGCTCCCGAGGGCCAGCTGAGACCCGCCGTTGAACCCGAACCAGCCCAGCCACAGGATGAACACGCCCAGCGTTACCAGCAATACGTTGGATGGCGGAGTCGGCTTGACGCTCCCGTCCCTTCGGAACTTGCCCAGCCTTGGGCCCACCAACATAATCCCCGCCAGCGCCGCCCAGCCTCCCGTGCTGTGCACTATCGTCGAACCTGCAAAGTCGGAGAATCCTGCCTGTGCCAGCCAGCCCCCTCCCCATGTCCAGGCCCCGACTATCGGGTAGATGAACCCCGTCAGCGCCAGCGTGAACAGAAAGAACGGAAGCAGCTTTATCCGCTCCGCTATCGCACCCGATACTACCGACGCCGCAGTCGCCACGAACACCATCTGGAAGAACCAGTCCGACATCACGGAGTAGCCGTTGCCTACGACTGTTCCAACTGCGCTTTCATCCCCGCCTATGTGAGCAATTTCTGCATCCGATGGCCCGTACAGAAACTCGAACTTGCCCCACAACCCCACCTCGCCCACGTTCGTGTACATCAGGTTGTAGCCGATGAAGAAGAACGCCAGCCCCGCTATCGAATAGATGCCGATGTTCTTCAAACAGATTGTCGACGCGTTCTTCGTCCGCACCGACCCCGACTCCAGCATCGTGAATCCGGCGCACATCCACATAACCAGCGCTCCCCAGATCAGGAACGCAAACGTGTTCAGGATGAACTGGGATTCCGCATCCACCCCCGCTGCGTGGGCTATGGCCGGCCTGGCCAGAAAGGCCCCCATTGTCACAAGTCCCACCAATGCGATTAAGATTGCGGGTCTGCGAATCACAAGCATGTTACAGGCCTCCTGGCATTATATTTTCTGATGACCCCTAGTCTAACTTATATTCAGTCTTCCAGTACCCAGAAGTCCTTGCCCCCGCCCCCCTGGCTCGAGTTTACCACCAGGCTCCCCCGGCGCAGCGCCACCCGACAGAACGCTCCGGGAACCAGCCGCGTATTCTGCCCGTGCAGCACAAAGGGCCGAAGGTCCACGTGCCGGGGCTCGAACTTGCCCTCGATCAAACACGGCGACCTCGAAAGCGCCAGCACAGGCTGCGAAATGTAGTTTGCTGGGTCAGATTTCAACTCTTCCGCGTAGGCCTCACGCTCCTCCGCCGTTGAATGCGGCCCTATCAGCATCCCGTATCCCCCGGAGCCCCCCACCTGCTTCACCACCAGGTCCTGCAAGTTGTCCAAGGTGTACTCCAAGTCTTCCGGGCGTCGACATAGCCGGGTATCGACATTCTGGAGGATAGCTTCTTCACCCAAGTAGAACCTTATCATGTCCGGGACATACGCGTATACGCTCTTGTCGTCGGCCACCCCCGTCCCGGGGGCGTTTACCAGCCCCACGTTCCCCAGCCTGTACGCATGCACCAGCCCCGGCACCCCCAGCAGCGAGTCCGGGCGGAATACCAGCGGGTCCAGAAAATCATCGTCCACCCGACGGTATACTACGTCCACCCTTTTCAGCCCCCCGGTGGTCCGCATGTATACCATGCCTTCCTTTACCAACAGGTCCCGACCCTCCACCAGTTCCGCGCCTATCTCCTGGGCCAGAAAAATGTGCTCGTAAAACGCCGAGTTGTACACCCCGGGCGTCAGTAGAACGATGGTCGGGTCCGGGCGGCCGCTCGGGGCCATCTCCAGCAGAGTCTCCCTCAGTGCCCGACCGTAATGCTCCACCTCCTTCACCCGGGAAGTCCGGTAAAGCCGTCGGAGGCTCGCTTTGGCCGCTTTCCGGTTCGCCAGCATGTACGACACCCCGGACGGCACCCGCAGGTTGTCCTCCAGCACCCGCCACCCGTCATTCGTCCGCACCAGGTCCGTTCCGCAAATCCCCACCCACGTCCCGTGTGGCGCCGAGAATCCTCCCATCTCCGTCCGATATTGCGGACAGCCCATCACCACGTCCGCTGGTATCACCCCGTCCCGAATGATTCGGGCCTCGCCGTACACGTCTTCCAGGAACGCATTCAGCCCCTTCAGCCTCTGCGTAAGCCCGCGCTCCAGGAAACCCCACTCCTCGCTGGACATGGCCCGAGGCAGGCAGTCTATGGGAATAATGCGCTCGTCCGCCTCCTCGTCCCCATAGACGATAAAAGTTATCCCTTCCGTCGAAAAAGAACGCATTACACGTTCTTGAATACTGTGTAGTTCGTCAGCGGAAAGTTGACTTAGGGTCTCGACAATTTGCCGGCAGTGCTCCCTGGGAGTGCCATCCGGCAAGAACATTTCGTCGTATATGGCGGAGTCTAGTTCGTAGTTATCAAAATCCACTGCACCAATCCACCTGAGAAAGTTGGATTATACCAGAGCAGGTACATGGTATCGGTCTGGATTGGGCCGATATTTACATGCCATGACTGAGCCCCAACCCTCTTTTCCTCTATAATCTCAAATACATGAATGCCGGAATCACCGCAGGCGCCATCGCCGCCATAATCGCCGTCCTGGTGTCCCTCCCCCTCAAGTCCCCCGACGACATCCTCCTCAATTCCGCCACCGTCGGCATCGCCTCCCTTCTTGTCGGACTCCTCTCCGCGCTCATGTGGCGAATGCTCATCAACACCGAAAAACACGTCAAGAACTACGCCATCCTATGGGCCGTTTCATCCATCACCGTCGGCTCAATGCTCATCTCCGCCTTCGCCGTCCAGCTCGACAACCTTGTCCCCTTCGCCCTTCCACTGACCATAATCGTCTGCCTGATCACCGGGGTCCTCACCCCCCTGTTGGGCCGAGACCCTTCTCCCTTGCGCTGGTGGGTCGCACCCGCCGCTGTCGCCCTTGCCCTTGCCCTCGCCATTCCCCTCGCCGGTGTCGGCGATGAACCGTCGGGCAGGCTGGAACTCCCTCCCAAATCGGGACTTGTACAACCCGAGTCCTCCCTGTACCTTGACGCCATATAACCTGAACGGAGGTCCCCGATGGCCAGACCCTCTCCCCGACTCGTGGGGCAGTCTCTTATTCCCGCCTTGGTTTTCCTCTTACTCTTCTTTGTAGCCTGTGGATCCGTGTCAGTAGAATTCGAGACCACAACCTCTACCCCCGCCCCGACATTCACGCCAGCCCCGGTGCCCACTGCTACACCTGAACCCGACGACACCCCCACCCCTCCCCCCGATGATGACCCTCCAGGACTTGGTAACTACGAAGGATTCACCTACCATGTGGGTATCGGCTCAGAAGCCACCTTCACCGTCGAAGAAAAGCTCGCCAGCCTTCCCCTCCCCAACGACGCCGTAGTCCGCACCACCGCCCTGACCGGCCAGGTGCATTTCGACGGTCGTCCTTCGGTAATCGAAATAGACCTCCATTCAATGGAAAGCGACCAGCCCCGACGTGACCGCTATATCCGCGAGCGTATGTTCCCCAACGACCCCGTTGCCGTCTTCACCCTCCCTACCACTCTCCCCCTCCCCGACGGCTTCTCCGACGGTGAAGAAATCACCACCGAGATTACCGGCACGTTGGAGATTCGCGGCGTAGAGGCCCCCGTCACCTTCCAGGTAGAGTCCCGTGACGACGGCGATGTCGTTCACATCCTGGGCCGCACAACCTTCGTCTGGTCCGACTTCGATATCCCCATTCCCAACGTCGGTACCTTCGTCCGCGTCACCGACGAGGTCTCCGTTGAAATTCTGCTCGCCGCCCGCCCCGCCGACCTTTGGGAGGAAAACTCGTGAAATTCGGTCTCTTCATCAACGCTCAGTATCCCCCCGGCGAGTCCGTCTCCCTCCGCATCGCCGACGCTGTTGACCAGGTCCGCCTCGCCCGCGATGTCGGCTTCGACATGATCTGCGCCGGTCAGCACTACCTCTCTCACCCCTACCAGATGAGCGCCATAATCCCCCTCCTCGCCCGCCTGACCGCCGATGCCGAGGGCATGGAGATTGCGCCTACCGTACTCCTCCTCCCCCTCCTCAACCCCGTGGATGTCGCCGAGACCTCCGCCACCCTGGATGCCATGAGCGGTGGCCGCTTCATCCTCGGCGTAGGCATCGGTTACCGCGATGAGGAATACACCGCCTTCGGTGTAAAGCGCTCCGAACGCATCGGACGCCTCAACGAAGCCCTCGAAATCATCCGCCTCCTCTGGACCGGGGATGAAGTCGAGTACAGCGGCAAGTACTACCGGGTCCCGAGTGTGAAGGTCGCCACCCACCCCGTGCAGAAGCCCCACCCGCCCATCTGGGTTGCCGCCAACGGGCCCCCCGCCATCGCCCGCGCCGCCCGCTGGGGATACCCCTGGGTCATCAATCCCCACGCCACCATTGGGATGATCAAGGACCAACTCGACTACTACCGACAAGTCTCAGCCGAGGCCGGCCAGCCCCTCCCCGAAAGAATGCCCATGATGCGGGAGCTTTACGTCGCCCCCGACTCCGCTACCGCCTACTCCGAAAGCCGTCCCTACCTGGAGAGCAAGTACGCCGCCTACGCCTCCTGGGGCCAGGACAAGGCCCTCCCCGAAGGCGAGTCGTTCTCCGTCCCCTTCGACGAGCTTGCACGGGACCGCTTCCTAATCGGCAACCCCGAGGAAGTGGTCAACGAAATCCGCCGCTACCGCGACGAGCTAGGCGTCAACCACCTCAACTTCCGTCTCCAGTGGCCCGGCACGCCCCACGCCAACGCCATGCGCCAACTCGAACTCCTCGGCAAGGAAGTCATCCCCCACTTCCGATAGTCTCTAAGGAGGGTTCAAGTGACCCTGTCTAACAAGATTAGCCCATTCCTCTGGTTCGATGGAAAAGCCCATGAGGCCGCCAATTTCTACGTCTCTATATTCAAGAACGCTAGTCTCCTTAATGTTTCCCATCTGGAGGCAGGCCCTGCCGAGGGGAACCATTTCGTTGAATTCGAACTGGAGGGACTGAAGTTCGCCGCTGTCGATGCCCTGCCCGCGTTCGACTTCACCCCCGCCATCTCCTTCGTGGTCTCTTGCGACACCCAGGAAGAGATCGACCATTTCTGGGAGTCGCTTTCCGAGGGAGGCGAGAAGGAACAATGCGGCTGGCTGAAGGACAAGTTCGGCATCTCCTGGCAGATAGTTCCTTCCCTCATGCCCGAGCTCATGGCAAAGGCCCAGAGGGAAGTGATCGAAGCCCTCCTCCCGATGAAGAAAATCGAAATATCCAAGCTCCGCGAAGCGGCAGGACTGTAGATAAAATGACCAGCCTCCTCATCCGAGACCGCACCGCCGTCGGAATAGCTGTCCCCCAGATGTTCCCCCCAGGCCCTACCGACCTCGGACTCATCAGAGACCACCTGACCCTCGTCGAAGAGCTGGGCTACGAAAGTGTCTGGACCCAGCACGGCGTCTTCGCCACCGCACCCAACCTCGATCCCTTCACCCTTCTCTCCTACGCCGCCTCCTACACCAGTTCCATCAAGCTCGGCATATCCGTCGTAGTCCTCCCATACCACGACCCCGTGAACGTCGCTAAGCTCTCCGCCAGCGTCGACCAGATTTCCGGGGGCCGTTTCATCCTGGGCGTCGGCATCGGCGGCGACGGGGAGGCCTACCCCGCCTTCGGCTTCGACGATTCCCACCGCGTCACCCGCTTTGAAGAGGCCATCACCCTCATCCGACGTCTCTGGTCCGAGCCCTCCGTAGACTTCGAAAACCGGTTCTGGAAACTGGAGAACATATCCGTAAACCCCAAGCCCCTGCAGAGGCCCGGCATCCCCATCTTGTTCGGCGCCTCCGCTCCCTCCGCCGTGGAGCGTGCCGCCAGGATGGGCGATGGCTTTATGGGTGCCGGAGCCGCCAATGCCTCCGACATCGCCGCGTTCAGAAAAGTCCTCGCCAACCTCCGCAACGCCCTCGAAAAGCATGGCCGGGACCCGTCTACCTACCCCATCTCTAAGCGCGTCTACCTCGCCATAGACGACGACCGGGAGTCCGCGGAGCGGAAGATCAAGGAGTGGTTCGTCGACCACTATCACAGCGCCGAACTCGGCATCACCGTCTCCCTCATCGGCTCCGTCGACGAGATCGTCGAAAAACTCGCTCCCCTAGTCAACGAGGGCCTGGACATGATCATGTTCAACCCCGTCTACAACCTCATCGAACACGCTCAGGTCATAGCCGAACGGGTCGTGCCCCAGCTCTAACCCCCCCACCCCTTTGTCATTCCTGCGGAGGCAGGAATCCATCCCTCCTGAACAATCACCCACATCCCTGCAACCCACGTCTCCCCCCAATCCTCGCCCCGTGCAGGAATCCCCAATGCCTGCTATCATCTATCCCGCTTTACTCACGAATGCCCTCAGGAGACCCCTGCCATGCAGACCCTCGCCCAACTGCTCGACTCCGGCGCCCCGGACAAACCCGCCATTGTCGTCCCCGGTGGCCCGACCCTCACCTACACTGGACTACATGATCAGGTAGAGCGCCTGGCATCCGCCCTCTTCAACGCCGGCCTCTCCCGCGGCCAGGCAGCCTCCATCGTCCTCGGCAACGACATCCGGTTCATCGCCACCTTCCTCGCCGTCTCCCGAGTCGGCGCAGTCGCCGCCCCCCTCAACCCCAACTACACAGAGGATGAATACCGCTTCTACATGGAAGACGCCGGGGCCTCTTTCGCCATTCTCCCCCCCGAAGACCACCCCGCCCGTGCCGCCGCGCAGGGACTCGGCCTTCCCTGCATCGAGGCCCTGGACTCGGGCGACGGTATCGTTCGCCTAGAGAAACAAGGCGTCACCCTCGAACCCAAAGGCCAGCCCGACGCCCCCACCCCCGACGACATAGCCCTCTTCCTCCATACCAGCGGCACTACAAGCCGGCCCAAAGGCGTGCCCCTCAGCCATGCCAACCTCGCCGCATCCCTCGGCAATATCGTCGGCACCTACGGCTTGTCCGAAGAGGACAACGCCCTGATGATAATGCCCCTCTTCCACGTCCACGGCCTCATTGGCGTGCTCTTTTCCACCCTTGCCAGCGGCGGCACGAACATTGTCCCCAGCCGCTTCAGCGCCAGCAACTTCTGGCCCGTGGCCCGGGACCACGCCGCCACCTGGTTCTCCGGCGTCCCCACCATGCACCAGATCCTCCTCACCCGCGCCGACGGTGACAACGCCCCCCGCGGCACATTCCGCTTCATCCGCTCCTGCAGCGCCGCCCTCGCCCCGAGCGTCATCGAAGGCCTCGAGGCCCGTTTCGACTCCCCCGTCCTCGAGGCCTACGGTATGACTGAGGCCTCACACCAGATGTCCTCCAACCCCCTCCCACCCGGAGAACGCTTCGCTGGTACCGTGGGCAAGGGTACAGGTGTCCAGATCGCCATCGTAGACGAGGCCGGGGCCAGACTCCCGGACGGCGAACGCGGCGAGGTCGTCATCAAGGGCCCCAACGTCATGAACGGCTACCGCAACAACCCCGAGGCCAACGCCTCTTCCTTCACCGACGGCTGGTTCCGTACCGGAGACCAGGGATTCATCGACTCCCTCGGCTACCTCAGCATCACCGGCCGCCTGAAGGAACTGATCAACCGCGGCGGCGAAAAGATATCTCCCCTGGAGGTCGACGCCGTCCTCGCCCAGCACCCCGCCGTCGAAGATGCCATCTGCTTCGGCGTCCCCGACGTCAAGTACGGCGAAGAGGTCCACGCCGCCGTCGTCCTGAAAACCGACGCCTCCCAGGAAGACATCCAGGCCTTCTGCCAGAAGCACCTCATCGACTTCAAAGTCCCCAAGACCGTCCACATCGTCGACACCCTGCCCCGCACCGCCACCGGCAAGATCCAGCGCAGAAACGTCGCTGCCCAGTTCAGCTAGGACGCCATTACCATGCAGCAAAACTATCGCCCCTGGTCCCGAGTCTTAATCCTCGCATTGGCAGTTACCCTGCTCATAGTCCTGACCACCCTCATTATCAATCCCCTCTTTGACCGCGGCATCAACGAGGTAACGCTTGCGATACTCTCTGCTCTGATCTTCGCAGTCCTCGTCGTGGCATTCCGCCGCCGTTGGTTCTAGCAACTACACCCCCGCGCCTTGCGCCTCCACTCTTGTCCCTTTACTCACCCCGTTCCCGCCCACGACTAGAATCTCCTCCCTTAAACAATCAAACCCGTGCCTAAATAGGCAATTCAATCAAACGCACCAGCCTTCTTCGGAAAGGAACCATAAATGGAGCTAGCCCCCGGCCTTCACTCCCTTCACGTCGACATCGAAGGGTCCTTCTTCTTCCGCAACTACCCCCCCAACGCCTACCTCCTCACCCACGGCGAAGGCGCCCTCATCGACACTGGCAACGGCGACGACCATTCTGTCAACAGCCGCCTCGACCAACTCAAGGAACTCGGCAGCCCCGACTTCCGCTACATCATCCTCACCCATCCCCACCCCGACCACCTCGGCGGCGCCGAAAGGCTCAAGCAGCTCACCGGGGCCCGGCTCCTCATTCACGCCGACGACGCCGACACCGCCAACGAGGCCTTCGAAAACACCCGCATCGACGATGCACTCAACGACGGCGATGTTATCGACCTTGGCGGCCTCGAACTCGAGATGATTCACACCCCGGGCCACACCCATGGCCACACCTGCGTCCTCAACCGCATCGACCGCTCCCTCTTCACCGGCGACCACATCCTCGGCACCGGCACCACCGCCGTCAGCCCCGACCGCGGCGACATGGCCCGGTACATCGACTCCCTCCGCAAGCTCCAGCCCCTGGATATCAGCGCCCTCTACCCGGGCCACGGCGCCCCTGTCAACCAGCCCCAGGCCAAGATCAAGGAGCTCCTCGACCACCGCCTTGAGCGCGAACGCCAGATCATCGGCTTCCTCTCCGAGGGCCGAAACACCGTCGACAGCCTCGTCAAAGCCATCTACCCCGAACTGGACCCGGACCTCCTGTCCGAGGCCCAGGGCCAGGTGCAAGTCCACCTGGTCAAGCTCATCAACGAAGGCCAGGTCCAATCCCAGGGGGAAACCTACACCCTTAAGTAATCCCCAGGTCTTGCATTCCCAATCCCCGTAGGGGCAGGTCTCGTGCCTGCCCTCCCCGGGTGGCGGGGCCGCTCAACCCCCTTCTGGACATTCCTTTTTCGGGCCCGCTTCACCCCGGTTTGCTATACACAAAACATGACCATGGTCACGACCATGGTCATGTTATCATGTAAGCATCCTCCCAGGGGGAACAGTTTGGTGAACATGCAAGACGGTATTAACCCGGAAGTCAGGACCATCAAGGCCTCAGAGTTCAAGGCCAGGTGCCTAAAGCTCATGGACGAGGTCGCCGAGACCGGCCAGGACATCGTCATTACCAAGAACGGCCGCCCCGTCTCCCGACTCACCCCCTACCGCAAGCCGCCCCACACCTTCTTCGGAGCAGACAAGGGCAAAATCAAAATCCTCGGAGATATCGTCTCTCCTATGCCGGCCGAGTGGTTTGAAGACCCCGACGATAACGAACAGGATCTCTTTTGATACTCCTTGACACCCACGTTGTCATCTGGCTCCGGACAGGCGACCGCAGGCTGGGACGCCAGTCACGGCGCCAGGTCGAAGTGGGATTGCGAGAGGGCAACGCTGCAATTTCTGCCATATCCTTCTGGGAAGCTGGGATGCGGACCCAGAAAGGCAGGCTCGACCTGGGACAACATCTGGATTCGTGGAGAGAAGACGTCATCAAGAATGGCATCATTGAAATTCCCGTAAATGGTGTCATAGCAGCTCGGGCAGCTCTCCTGGCGGGAATGCACGGAGACCCCGCCGACCGCATAATCGTCGCCACCGCCCTCGAAGGCCACCAACTCCTCACCGCCGACGACCGCATCCTCCGCTGGTCAGGCCAACTCAGCACCCTCGACGCCCGCACCTGACTCCCGTATCCGTGCCCTCCCCATAGGGGTCCCTCCCCCCGTGTTATCATCCCCTCAATGCAAGTAGGCAAACTCCCCCCCGACCTCCTCCACAAGCTCCTCTCCTCCTCCCCTCCCACCGACCCCCGGGTACTCATCGGCCCAGGCATCGGCGAGGACGCCGCCGTAATTTCCATGTCCGACGACCGCGTCCTCGTTGCCAAGACCGACCCCATTACCTTCGCCTCCGACGAAATCGGCTGGTACTCTGTCCACGTCAACGCCAACGACATCGCCGCCACCGGCGCCGAGCCCCGCTGGTTCCTCGCTACCCTCCTCGTCCCCGAGGACATGCCCCAGGCCCGGGTCGAAAGCATTTTCCGGCAGATCTCCGACGCCTGCAGAGACATCGGGGTCTCCCTCATCGGCGGCCACACCGAGGTCACCTACGACATAAACCGGCCCATCGTCATGGGCGCCATGCTCGGCGAAGCCCACCCCGACCACCTTACCCCCACCTCCGCCGCCCAGCCCGGAGACGCCATCCTCCTCACCAAGGCCATAGCCATCGAGGGTTCGTCCGTACTAGCCCGGGAGTCCGCACCGGCCCTCTTCGCTAGGGGCATCAGCGGGGATTCCATCGAACAGGCCCAGGTGTTCCTCTACGCCCCCGGAATCAGCGTATTGGAAGACGCCCGCATCGCCCGCACCGCCGCCAAAGTCCACTCAATGCACGACCCCACTGAAGGCGGCCTTGTCACCAGTCTCCGGGAGATAGGCTGGGCCTCAGGCACGGGCATCCGTTTGGCCCTCGACTCCGTGCCCATCCTCCCCGAGACCCTCGCCTTCTGCCGCGCCCTCTCCCTCGACCCCCTTGGCCTCCTCGCCTCCGGCGCCCTCGTCATCACCCTCCCCCCCGAGAACGCCCCTTCCGTCACCTCTGCTCTGAAAGCCGCCGACATCCCCGTAACACGCATCGGCGAGGTCACGTCCCCCGAAGACGGTTTTGTGATGGTCACGTCCGACGGCCAACGTGAAATGCCCGATTTCCCCATAGACGAACTGGCTCGTTTCCTCTCATCCCAATGACCTACAAGCTCCTAGCCCTGGACATAGACGGTACCATCTACGAACGTGTTACCGATACTCCCCTCACCGAGCGCACAAAGCGGGCCATCGCCCGTGTCATGGAGACCGGCGCAGGTGTCACCCTCGCCACTGGCCGGACATACAACTCGGCCCTCCATTTCAGCCGGGACCTCGGCCTCACGCTGCCCATCATCTGCTACCAGGGCTCCTTCACGTCCAACCCCGTCACCCACGAAATCGTCCGCGAGACTCCCGTCCCCCTCCCTCTCGCCCACCGCCTGATCCGTCTGCTGAAGGCCCAGGGTCTTAACCCCTACGTCTACGTCCGAGACCATTTCTACGTGCAGGAAATTACCGAGGCCGTCCGCCAATCGGAGAAATACCTCAAGATCAGGGCCGAACTCCTGACCGACCTCATCCGCGATATCACCGAACCTCCCACCAAGATCGTCGTCACCGGCGACGCCGAGGTCATCGGAGGTGTCACCGCCCTCGTCGACTCCCACTTCAACGGCGACATCGCCGCCATGCACACCTACGACTATCTCTGCGAGATCGGCCACCCGGACGGCAGCAAGGGCAAAGCCCTCCAGCACCTCGCCGACTCCCTCGGCGTGAAAAGAGAAGAAGTCATCGCCGTGGGTGACAGCCCCAACGATGTCGACATGATCCAGTGGGCGGGCCTCGGCGTCGCCATGGGCAACGCCCCCGACTCCGTCAAAGCCACCGCAGACCACATAACCCTCCCCGCCTCCCACCACGGCCTTGCCCTCCTCCTTGAAGAACTCTTGGCAAAGGACTCCTTCCACGCCTCCTTCCATAGGCGCGATCCCCTGTGATTACCCTTCCGCGGGGTAGTGGGGGCGAGGTGTCGTGTCCACCCTCCCTTGAGGGGAGAGGGCTAGGGTGAGGGTGATTCCCCTCCCCACTTTAGAGAAGGGGCTACCTCCCCGTAAACTCCGGCTCCCGCTTCTCCACAAACGACCGTTTCCCCTCCTGCGCATCCTCCGAGTCCGACACCGGCTTCTCTATCAGCGTCTGCAGCGTCAGGCCCCTCTCCCAGTCGATAAACGCATTCATCGACTGCTTCATGTACGCTATCGACGTCGTCGCTCCCTTCGCCAGACGCCCGGCCCACTCCGCCACCGCTTCGTCCAAATCCTCTGCCGGCACGGCCTTGTTCACCAGCCCTATCCGTTCCGCCTCCGTGCCGCTGATCCAGTCTCCCAGGAACAGTATCTCGCACGCCCGCCGGTACCCGACCGCCGTCAAAATAGAGAAAGTCCCCGACGCCAGACCCCTCTGCACGTACGGTATCCCAAGCCTCGCATCCTCCGCCGCAATAACTAGGTCCGCCCCCAGCGCCACTTCGAAAGCCCCACCCAGCGCATACCCGTGCAGCTGAGCTATCACCGGTTTCAGGAAGCCCCGCAGCGCCTTTACCATCCCCGGCGGCCCCTGCAACTGCGCCGATAGCGAGTCGGTAGCTATCCTCCGCGATGTCTTCCCCATGCCCTTCAAGTCGTCACCCGCACTGAACGCCCGACCCGTCCCCTTCAGCACTAGCACCCGCACCTCCGCATCCGACGCCGCATCCGCCAGCGCATCCAGCATCTCGTCAAACGTCTGGTGGTTCAGCGCATTCAGCTGTTTCGGCCTGTTCAGGGTAATCGTCGCAATCCCATCGGCCTTCTCATAAAGGATCAGCTCATATTCCATGCATTCGTCTCCTGTCCACAAGGTTTCAGGGCAACCCCATCATACACCCCGCACCCCCCAATTTAGTGTTAACCTAGTAGCAGTGACCCTTCAAAAATCTCCACTAACGAGGCTCAAAAAATGAAGCACGAAATCCTCTACAAACCCTCCTACTCCCTCGCCGTCCTCAGCATGGACCGCGGCGAAGAGATCGTCGCCGAATCCGGCGCCATGGTCAGCATGTCCCCCACCATCAACATCGAGACCTCCACCCGGGGCGGCGGCCTCCTCGGCGGCCTCGCCCGCAAGTTCCTCACCAATGAAAGCTTCTTCCTCAACACCTTCCACGCCGACGAAGCAGGTGAGATCACCCTGGCCCCTGCCCTCCCTGGCGACGTTTTCCACACCGACATGCGTAACCAGACCCTGATGGTCCAGTCCGGCTCCTACATGGCCTCTTCCAAGTCCCTCAACGTCGACACCCAGTGGGGCGGCGCCAAGACCTTCTTCTCCAAGGAAGGCCTCTTCCTCATCCGGGTCCAGGGCTCCGGCGACCTTTTCCTCTCCAGCTACGGCGCAATCCACACCAAGGAACTCAAGCACGGCGAGAGCTACATAGTCGACACCGGCCACATGGTCGCCTTCGACGAAAGCGTCAACTATAGGGTCACACGCGTCGGGGGGCTGAAGTCCACCCTCTTCAGCGGCGAAGGCCTTGTTGTGGAGCTCACGGGCCCCGGCAGAGTCCTAATCCAGTCCCGCAGCGCCGACTCCTTCCTCTCCTGGCTGATCCCCAATCTGCCCAGCCGCTAGCTCAGCACCCAGATAAGCAGGCTCAGGCTCCCGACGTAGACCACCGTCGCGCTGAACCCGCTCAGGAAATAGCCCCACAGCTCGTTTTCTATTAGCCGCATCAGCAGCGTGGACACTATAACGGCCGCCAGGGGCACGATGTTCAGTAGCGCCACCGTTGGCACTTCAACATCCAACTGCTCCTGCCCCGAAATAGACCAGTACGTCGGGATATTGAACGCCATGAAGCCGATGATGGCCCCTACAACGAACAACAAAGGGTCCCATCTTTTCGGCGCACCATACCTGAACGCCGCCAGTATCCCCGCCGACCATATCGACAGCGTGTAGCCGTAGGGCAGCACTATGCTCTGCACCACCGCAGCAACGGCCTCTCCGAAATTCATCTGTCAGTCAGCTTTTCTGCACCTGCTAAAGAACGTTTTGGGCCTATACAAAAAATTCCCCGACCCGTAATACCCGACATCCCTCCTCCCGTCAACCCACCCCTTCATCCGTCATTCCGGCCCCCGAGCCGGAATCCATCCCGCGGCCTGGGGCGCGGAGAATGCCCCATCCCCCTCCCCCCATAACCAACGAAATACCAGCCATTCCGCCCCGCGGAATGGCTGGTATTTCAATAAAACAGGGCGGGTGGGTGGGAACCTATTAATTCCCGGGGATGGGGGAAGGGGGCACCCTTCCCGTATAATCACCCCGCCATGACAACCAAACTCGCCATCGGCCTCAGCGGCCAGGACATGACCCCCCTCGAAGTAGTCGAGTGCTGCAAGCTCGCCGACTCCCTCGGCTACCACTCATTCTGGCTCTCCGAAGGCCACGGCGGTGACCAGTTCACCACCCTCACCGCCTGCGCCCTCGCCACCGACAACATCAAGCTCGGCACATCCATCATCAGTGTCTACGTCCGCAGCGCCCCGACCATCGCTATGGCCGCCGCATGCCTCGACCACTTCTCCAATGGCCGCTTCATCCTGGGTCTCGGCTCCAGCCACAAGGTCCAGGTCGAGGGCGAGCACGGCATCCCTTACCACCTCCCCGTCACCCGACTCCGCGAGTACATCGACGTCATCCGCTCCCTCCTCCGCGACGGCAAGGTCTCCTACAAAGGCAAAGTCCTGGACATAGGCAACTTCGACCTCTGGTTCCCCACCCTCCACCCCGAAGTCCCCATCTACGCAGCCGCCGTCTTCGACAAGATGCTCCGCACCTGCGGCGAAATCACCGACGGCACAATCCTCACTTGGACAACCCTCTCGGGCGCAGCTAACGCCGCCAAAACAGTCGCCGAAGGTGCCCGAGCCGCCGGCCGGGACCCCTCCGAAGTCGAAATCGCCGACCTCATAACCACCGTCGTCTCCGAAGATGACACCCCCGACCTCGAAGGCATCCGCAAGGCCACCGCCTTCTATGCCGGCTTCTTCCCCCGCTACAACCGCGCCCTAGCCCAGAACGGCTTCCCTGAAGAGGCAGCAGCCATCCGGGCCGCCTACAAAGAAGGCAAACGAGGCCCCGCCCTCGAGTCCCTCGTCCCCGACTCCATGCTCCGCTCCATTGCCATCATCGGCCCCCCGGACCAATGCCGAGAACGCATCCAGACCTACCGGGACGCCGGCGTAACCCTCCCCATCATCGCCCCCCGCACCTCCGCCCCCAACGCCGCCGAAAAAGCCAAAGCCGTAATCCGCGCCCTCGCCCCCTGACCCGAACGAGGAAGACCGTCAGGCTTCCCGGATTGTGTTACCATGATCTTCTAGCATAGTACTGGCTATGATGTTGTCTAAGAGGGATAAGACGTGTGGATGGCCCTGGTGGGAGGCAAACTGATGACAAAAGCAAGCAGTGAAGTAACCGGGCAAAGATTCATCGACCCGGAGACCCGCGCGAAGTTCCTTTCCTTTGGCGACCCGCGCAAAATCCTGGCAAACCTCGCCATGCTCAAAAAGAACGACGAGATACTCTGCTCGAAATCGAAGGTCGAGCAGATGAGGAAGGACTATGCCGATCGGTGGATCTGCATCTACGATGGCCGGGTGGTTGTCTCCGCAGACAGCCGGTATGAGTTGCTTAACAAGATGGACGAGAAACAAGTGCCTCGGGAAGCTTCTCACACTGAATTCATGGCCAAAAAGCCAATCTCCCTGTTCTTGTAATCTATGCTCACAGGGGTATTCAGGGAACCGAAAAGCGCCCCTTACATTAAAGGTGTACTAAACCTCCCGTCCTTAGACTTCTCGGCCACCCTGGATTTCCACATCGACACCGGTGCCGTACTGACAACTCTCGCCCCTATAGACGGTGATAATAACAGGTTGGACTATTCAAGGGTGCAGGGGCCTACGGAGGAGTTATACGGCTTCGCTGGACATGGCGAGGTCTTCTTGGAACAGGCCCGACTCGTCTTTTTCGGCAACGAGAGGGTCTATTTCCATGATCTGACAGTGGGCGTCATGAAAAGGCCCTCGGAAGTGGATGATGCCGCATGGAACCTTCCGTCGGTACTGGGACGGGACGTACTCAACAACTGGCAAATGCTGTACAACCCCAGTGATCAAACGCTGGATATAACCATCATACGCTCAGACAACGACCTGTCCATTGAAGACTACTCCGCTCTGGTCTACTGAATCCCCCCACCCCCCCACACCACCTCCCCATCCACCACCGTCATCGCCACCGACAAGTCCCGTATCCTCTCACCCGGCGTATTCAGAATATCCCCGTCTATCAGCGTGAAGTCCGCCGCCTTCCCCACCTCAATCGACCCCTTCTCATTCTCCTGGAAAGCGCTGTACGCCGCATTGATCGTGTACCCTCGGATCGCATCCTCCACGCTGATCCGCTCGTCCTTCCCCATGTCCTGCCCCTCCAGCGACACCCGAGACACCGCCGCCGAGATATTGTCCAGCGGCCTGTACGTCACCACCGGCGAGTCCGTGCTCAACACAATCGGGATACCCAGGTCCAGCTCCGACTTCAGAGGTATCAGCTTCCGCGCGCGCTCAGCCCCGAGATTCGCCAGGAACCCGTCGCCGTTGTAGTAAAGGTAGGAGGGCTGGGATATCGCCAGCAGCCCGATCCTCGACATCCGCTCCAGGTACTCGACCGGGTACCCGCAATGCTCGATCCGGTGCCTGTGGTCCTCCCTCGGGTTCTCCTTCAGTATCTGCTCCCACGCCCCGACTATCTGGTCCATCGCCATGTCCCCCTGCCCGTGCGTCCCGGTGTGCAGCCCGAGCCCGTGCGCCTCCTCCAGCAGGTCCTTCAGCTCGTCCCGGTCCCAGTACGTGTAGCCGTAGGAGTCCGGCGGGTTGATGTAGGGGCTCTTGAACGCCGCCGTGCACCCGATAAGCGACCCGTCCGAGTAGCACTTGATCGACCCGCCCGAAAGATGCCTGTCTCCCATGAACCCCAGCACCCCGAGCCCCTTCACGTCCTTCAAATGGTTCGACAGGTACATGCAGTGCGTCTTCACCGTCAGCAGGCCGCGCCTGTGCGCCTCCACGTACCCCGGCATCTCCCGGGCCGTCACCTGCGCATCGACTATCGAGGTCAACCCTTCCTTGTGGTACGCCTTGCACGTGAACTCGACGGTATCGACCAGCTCCTCCACCGGGATGTCCTGCCCCGGGTCCGGCCCGTGGTTCCCCACGTCCACCGACCCCCTCATCACCAACCTCTGCGCCGAGTCCAGCAGCATCCCCGTCAGCCGGCCCTTCTCGTCCCTCACGAACCGCCCGCCCTTCGGGTCCGGAACGTTCTCGTCCAGCCCCGCCTGCTCCAGAGCTATTGAGTTCACCAGCGCAAAGTGCCCCGACGTGTGCACTATCACCACCGGGTGCTTGCTGCTCACGTCGTCTATCTCCCAGCGCGTCGGCATCTGCGCCCCGGGATACTTCGCATAGTCCATCCCCCACCCCCGGATCCACTCCCCCTCCGGCGTCTCCTCCGCCGCATTCGCTATCCCCGACGCCAGCTCCTGCACGGACCCGACCACCGGGTACCGGGCGTCCAGCTGCTTCATCGCCCCGCCGGCGTAGATCAGGTGGTTGTGCGCGTCCATCAGCCCCGGCAGCAGCGTCTGCCCGTCGATGTTCACCACCCTCGTGTCCTGCGGCAAATGCTTCCGCACCTCCTCCGCCGCCCCCACCCGCCTGATCCGCCCCTCGCTCGCATAAACCCCCGTCACCACCGAGTTCCTCGCATCCGACGTAAAAATTTTCCCCCCAAGAAACGCTATTCCGTCCATTTCCCTCTCCGAATGTATTGAACGTAGCCTCAGCGCCTACGAAACCCCCGCCCGAGCCCCGTCCCACGGGTGCGCCTCCTCATACGCCGCCGACGCCCGCAGAACCGTCGCCTCATCCCCCGCCTTCCCGATAACGTGCAGACCCACCGGCATCCCCTCCGAGAACCCGCACGGGATGCTCGCCGCCGTCTGCCCGCTCATGTTGATCGGGAACGTGAATGGTATGTACCCCAGGTGCGGCGGCAGCCCCTTGCCGTCGACTTCCTTCGGTGGCTGCCCGACCGGGAACGCCACCGTCGGCATCGTCGGGCTCATAAGCAGGTCGTACTCCTCCAGCATCTCCTCGAATCGGCGTTTTACCATGTTGACCACGTGGAGGGCTTGGGCAACCGCTGCCCCCGTAGCGGCCCGACCCTGCTCCAGGCTGTATCGACCGTAGGTGGTCAGGTCTGCGGCTTGGTGGTTGAGGAGGTGGCCGTAGCTGCTATAGGCGGCGGTGCTGAACATTGTCCAGAACGCCCTGAACGGGTTCTGAAGCCCGAGCTCCACCCCCTCCACGCTCGCCCCCAGCGCCTCGAAACTCCGCGCCGACGCTTCAGTGATCCGCAGCACCTCCGGGTCGACCGGAGCGTACCCGTAGTCCGCCGTCCACCCTATCTTCAACCCCTTCACCCCCCCATTCAGCCCCGACATGAAGTCCGGCACAGGTGCCTTCAGCGACATCGGGTCCCGGGCGTCGTGCCCCGAGATCACCTGCAAAAGCAGCGCCGAGTCCCTCACCGTCCGAGACATCGGCCCCGACTGCGAAAACAGGTTCGCCGTCGCCGGCCCCCGGCCCACGCTCCCGTACCGAGGCACCCGCAGCTGCGTCGGCTTTATCCCGTACACACCGCAGAAGCTCGCCGGAATCCGTATCGAACCTCCCCCGTCCGACCCCGTAGCCAACGAGCACAACCCCGCAACCAGCGCCGCCCCCGCTCCCCCGCTCGACCCGCCGCTCGTCCGCTCCGTGTTCCACGGGTTGCGGCAGGCATCGCCCAGCAGGTTCTCCGTCGTCCCCGACTGCCCGAACTCCGGCGTGTTCGTCTTCCCCAGGATGATCGCCCCCGCCTTCCTCACCCGCTCCACCACCACCGAGTCCTCATCCGGCACGTGGTCTCGAAATACGTAACAGCCCATTGTGCTCCGAATGCCCTTCGAAAACTCCAGGTCCTTTATCGAGATTGGCACCCCGTGCAGCGCTCCTAGCTCCTCCCCCCGCATAACCGCCCCCTCAGCCTCCTCCGCCGACTCCCGCGCCAGGTCCGCCGTCACCGTCAGGTAGGAGTTCAGCTTCGGGTCCAGCGACTCAATCCGCTCCAGGAACACGTCAACCAGCTCCCGCGGCGAAACCTCCTTCGCCGCGACCATATCCCGGATCTTCCATGCAGGAGCAAAAGCGAGTTCAGCGTTGTTCACGGGTCACCTCCGGTGTCGGAAATAGGCCGCAAGGCCATTTCGGAAATAGTAACACGCCCAACAGATTATCAGCACAGACAGAACGTCCTTCACTTCCTATGTCACTCCGTCCACCCCTACCGCCCTCCCGTCCTACTCCTCACCCTGCCCGCTCCCATTCGCCATCCCTACCCTCCCCCTTTCCGTCATTCCGGCCCCCGAGCCGGAATCCATCTTCACACCTCCCTATAATAAACAGGCCTTCACCGAAGCGAGCGCCTCCGTCCTTCCGTCATTCCAGCCCCCGAGCTGGAATCCATCCCCTTACGTCTCTATCATCTACGCAGCTCAATCGAAGATGCATACGAACATAAAAACCCCCTGCGTCTACATCCTCGCCAATAAACCTAATGGCACCCTCTACGTTGGCGTCACCTCTGACCTCATCCGACGAGTCTGGGAACACAAGACAGACTTGGTGGAAGGCTTCACAAAACGCTATCGAGTGCATACGTTAGTTTGGTACGAACTCCACGATTCAATGGAAAGCGCCATCGCAAAAGAAAAGACCATAAAGTGGTGGAAGCGAGCGTGGAAAATAGAATTGATTGAGACGAAAAATCCTAATTGGTCAGATCTATACAACGACATCCTACAATGAAGGAAAGGCTCTCTCCTTCCGTCATTCCGGCCCTTGAGCCGGAATCCATCCCGTGGGGTGAGGGGGGCCCTCGTCTATCAAAGCCTCCCCTCCATCATCCCCCACTTGCCCCCTCGCGCTAAACTAGTCCCAATCACCCCCGGAGACCCGACATGCCCACCAACCAACAAACCCGCTGCTTCGGCTCCCCCGACGACCCCCTGATGATGTCCTACCACGACAACGAGTGGGGCATCCCCTTCCACGACGACCAAAGGCAGTTCGAGTTCCTCTGCCTCGAAAGCATGCAGGCAGGCCTCTCCTGGAAGACCATCCTCGACAAACGAGAAAACTTCCGCAAAGCCTTCGCCTACTTCGACCCCGAGAAAGTCGCCGCTTTCACCGACGCCGATATCGAACGCCTCATGTCCGACGCCGGAATCATCCGCAACCGCCGCAAGATCGAGGCCACCATCAACAACGCCCGGCGCTTCCTCGAAATCCAGCAGGAGTTCGGCTCCTTCGACGCCTACATCTGGCAGTTCACCGGCAACAAGGTCCTCCGCCGTGACCACGAGACCATGCCCGCCCAGACCCCCGAGTCCGAAGCCCTCTCCAAGGACCTCAAGGCCCGCGGCTTCAAATTCATGGGCCCCATCGTCGTCTACTCCCACATGCAGGCCACCGGCCAGGTCAACGACCACCACCCCACCTGCTTCCGCGCCCCATAACCGGACATTGTAATCATCAGACTGTTGGCAAAGCCTCAATCATCTGACCGCGCCGCCACCTGGATTTAACAAGAATTTTGGTGGCCCAAGCAACTCACTAATTGCTTTCTTCAGCCGCTCTCTCCTCGCATCGTAGAATGTGTCGAATTCAGCAATCGAGTCAGGCACATAGCCCAAGAGGTGACTCTCCTCGTATTCTCGTCTGGATGAAGAGGTGAGGTGGGTTTTGGACAGCCAAACGGTCGGCATCTCGGTGCTCTTCTCGGTGTTCATTGCCCCTTGAAGCAATTGAAGATTGGCAAGTCTGTCTTTGTTGTCCTTGAAATCGGATAGCTTACTGTCTGGAACACAAGCGTTTTTAAGCTTGCGATCCGTGAATCGTGCCTTGGGAAAGATGTGGTCTACGTGAAACTGATTGCGTAGGTCAACAAAGGGAAATAGAAGCGACAACAAAGCAAATGTCAGCCTGCCACCATACCGCATATCCACTAGGTCTTCGATCTCCTCATCATTGAAGGTCAGTTCCCGTCCTCGTGCTGCCATATTTGCATAAATGTCGTCAACGGGAAAAGCATCTTTGCCCGCGTCCTTTATGACCCGTCTGAGGGCGGTCAGCAGCGCATCCAGACCGCTGCCCCAGACGCCGGACTTTAGCAGGCTTCTTATCAACCATTCGCGAATGGTTGCTCTATCTTCCTGGAATTTACTGTGTGTTAGATAGGATTCTCCAGGATTCTTTATGTACAGATAGTATGCTATTGGCAGAATGGCATTGCTTGCCGTCAGACTCTGTCCGGTAAACCCAAACGAGGCAACAAGTTGTACTGTCAGAGTGAGAGCACGCTTGATGTCATCCCACTTGCTCTCGAATGTGTCCATGTTGTCCCGATTGAAGTTGTCCACTTTGAAGCCAACGCTACCGATATCACTCAACATGAGTCCGGCTTTGAGAACTAGGTCCTTAGAGAACAAAAAACCACTGCCAATCCGGTTTATCTCATCTACCAGTTCATGTATCTCTTTTCGAGCGTCGTGATCTGTCCACTGGGCTACTGCTATCGACAATAATAGGTCAGAGTGGGAAAGGGGTGTACCTCCATCATTCATACGGATGAATATTTGAAGGGCTTTGTCCAACTCCTGTCCAAGCTCCTCATAATAGGCAATGAGGTGCTTGTTGTGGACAACCTGATAGAGTTCATAGAGTGTTTCATGGGCAAGTGTTACTTGATCCTGTCGCAGCCGTTCATTAAGCCACTGGGTCATAGCCGGGCCAGCGTTTTTCAGCGATAGAATCTCCGCTACCGGAAACCAACACACTTCATCCTTCGTTGCGTTAACCTGCTCATTAGTCAAGAAACTGAAACGGTATTTCAGTCCCTCTTCGTCATCATCGCCGCTTTGCCATAGCAGGTCCAAGTGCAGCTTCCGTACAGGGAATGCTTCGGGATTGTTCCACCACATCCGTGGCTGCTTCCGAGCCATGCTCCCCTGGAGTCCAATGTTAAGTGCAGTTAGACGCTGCTGGCCATCAAGCACGGCGGTGACGCTACGGTTCGTTATCGCAGGTAGAGACGGACAGTGTGGATTGTCGCGCTCGTGATACTCGCGAACGAAGTCGAAGAACTTGAACTTTCCGCTGTTCTCAGGGTCGACACGCCAATAAAGAAATGTCCCGAAAGGATAGCCCTGCATCAAACTGTCGAACAACCGACATATCTGCTCTGGCTGCCACACGAACTCGCGTTGGATGGCTGGGAGAACCAAGTCATGTCTGGAGATTTCCTCCAGGGTCTTATAGATAGTAGCCCCAGTCTGATACACAGCCGTTCCTTCTACTTCCCAGTTTCTTTTGCTTTAGATGACGGCGAAGCCTAACTCTTTCCGCGACACCCCCCTACCCCCCAAACCCGACCACCCCCAACTCCTCCACCCCTTCCTCCTTCGTGAACCCCCACGTCCCTATGTGCCCCCGACTCAGGTCTCCCCTGTCGTCCCAGTCCATCGACACTGCAGCCCCGTCATAGTCCACCTCTTCACCCCTCCCCACCGCCGCCAGCCCCGACGCTATCCCCTCCGCCCCCGCCGTCACCGTAACTCCCGGCCCGCTCCCTATCGACCGCAGCCTGTCCCGGATCGCCGCCCCGTCCACGCTCCCCGCCGCCTCCGCAGCCAGCGCTATCGCTATCGCCGCATCGTACGTCCCTCTCACGTACCCCGACTCCGGCGCCGGTCCGTATTCCTCCTCGTACGCCCTCTCCCACGCCTCCGCCGACTCGCTATCCGGCGCCTTGCCCGGCAGCGTCCCGTACGCCCGACCCCCGGCCTCCCCAATCAGCCCCTGCAGCTCCTCCGACAGCGAGGATTCGCTGATTACGAACTGGTCGTAGATCCCGTTTTCCAACGCTTCCCGCACGGCTATCGAGACGACATCGTCGAAAGTCATCAGCACCAGCGCCTCCGCGCCCTGCTCTGCCGACTGCCGCAGCAGGGGCAGCAGCGCAGTCTCCCCCGGCTCGACCGAAACCGCCCGCAGCCCTCCCGACCACGCGCCCTGGAACGAACCGAACAACCCCTGTCCCCAGGCGTCGTTTCGATAGATCAGGCCCACGTTGCTGAAACCCTGGTCCCGCACCAGCTTCGCCACCACCGGCCCCTGCGCACTGTCCGAAAGCGCCGTCCGGAAGAAGAAATCGTCGTCTTCCGCCTCCGTCAGCAGCGGCGACGTCGCCGACGGGCTGATCGTCGGAATCCCCCCCGGCCCCGTCACCCGCTCCACCACCTCCAGCGTCGTCGCACTCGTCGAAGGCCCCACCAGCGCATGTATCCCCTCCTCCTCCACCAGCCGACGCGCCTCCGACACCGCAGTCTCCGGGTCCAGCGTCGAATCCGCAACCACCCACTCCACCGGCCTCCCCAGCACCCCTCCCCCCTCGTTCACGTGCTTCATCGCCAGCTCGAAGCTCTGCTGCCTCTCCACCGCAGTCCCCGAGGTCCCGCTGAAATTCAACAGCAGCCCGATCCGCAGAGGCTCACTGCTCGACTCCCCCCCGCACGCCCCCACCACCAACGCCAGCATCACCCCCACCACCCACAACCCCAACACCCGACCCTTGAATGACATAATCGTTCGCACCCGCTATCCCTCGCCTTGAATTAAATCGCCCTCGCCGACTCACCCCCGCTCCGCCTCTCCCAAACCCGACACCCCATAATACCACCCCCATCATCTCCTCCCTCCTCTCCCGTCATGCCCCCTCTTTTTCCGTCATTCCCGAGCAGTCGGGCATTCATCCCCAGCGCGCTGACCTCCGCTGCGTAGCAGAGCAGCAGGCTCATTGGTCTTCGAGACGGGCTAGGAGTCGGTCGAAGTTCCCCCCGAGGTCTGAGGGGCTGAAGCCACCGACTATCTGGATATACTCGCCGGCGCCCACAATCAATATGGTTGGCACTGCCGACACATCCAGGGCACGTGCGTATTCGATATCCTCGTCTATGGTCTGCCGGTACCTCTGATCGTCGAGACATGCAGTGAAGCGGGGCACGTCCAGCCCCATGTTGTCGGCCAGGTTAGGCATCCTCTGCCGGTTTACCGGCCCCAGCCGGTAGAGGCGATCGTAAAACCGCCAGAACGCATCCTGTTCACCGGCGCATTCGGTCGCCATGGCCTGCAAATCGGAATAATCGCCATAGATTATGTAGTGGCGATAGATCAATCTGACCTGACCCCGCTCGATATAGCTCTCTCGGAGCTCCAGGCCTGGTCCGCGTGCCCAACTCCGACAAGCAGGGCATTGGAAATCCCCGAACTTCACCAGTGTTATCGGCGCCTCAACCGACCCGAGAGTGTTCCAACCGCGGTCAACAGGAGCTGGCGGCAATGGCGGCTGTGGCGTTGCGGTCGGCATAGGCGTTGCGGTCGGCATAGGTGTGGCAGTCGGCATAGGCGTGGCGGTCGGCATAGGCGTGGCGGTCGGCGCCGGTGTGGGAGTAGGACTAGGAGTAGGGACTAGCGTGGGCACGGGCGTTGGGATTAGCGTGGGCATTGGAGTCGGAGAAGGATTAGGTATTGGAACAGCCGTAGGCGTGAGAATGGGTGTGGGCGTTGGCACGGGTGTGGGTGCAGGGATAGGCATAGTCGGGATGGCGACCATCGTCGCTGCTATGCCTGCTTCTACGGTGGCGCTTAAGTCTGGTGTCTCTACAGGGATGGGGGTGGGAGATATTTGCGCCACGGCGGTCTGGACAACAGCCCCTATATCCTGCGTAGGGGCTGGAGTCTCTACGCCGCCGGAGCACGCGGCAAACGCAACCATCAGAACTAACGCGGCCGCGGCCACAAGTTTCATCGGCCCTCCCCCTTTCCTCCTCCCCTTAAGTCATGCGCTACCCATAGACCGTATCAATAGCCCGCCAGCAATGCCTCCATCCTCTCGGCCAGGGCATCCAGTTCGGGTCCCAGCCACCTCTCATCGACAAACACCGCCCTTTCAAGCGCCGAGGGAGAGGTGGGGAGGTAGGGTATGATTTCCGGGTCTACCCGGTCGGGAGTCACCAATGGCAGCGCTTGCGGGTTCAGCGGGCCGTATGGCACGTAGTTGGCTATTTCCACGTTGATGTGGGGTTCCGCCGTCCAGGATATGAACAGCTCTGCCAACACCCTGTTGGGAGAACCCTTCGGGATGTAAAACACATCGTTCTGAACAACGTGCCCGCATTCGTAGCAGTAGTGGATGCCCTCGGCCTCCGGCTCCGTCCGGTGAATCCAGGCTCGTGCATTCCAGGCCGTGCACATATCCACTTCGTAGGTCATAAGCCCGAACGGGCAGTCGTTGCCCGCCGTCCACCATTCTTCTATATGAGGCTTGATCTCCGCCAGCTTCTCGAAGGACTGGTCCACCTGTTCAGGAGTGAGCTTCGCGATGCTCTTGCGGCCTTCGGCGCTTTCAAGAGCTTTGGGGTTGAGGGCAAACTGGGCAAAGAAGATGTTCTCGTTCACCCTTTCGCTCAACCACCTTCTGCCCGGATAGTTCTCCGTGTCCCAGAATGCCGCCCAGTCAGACGGCCGCTTGCCGCTCCACAAACTGTCGATGCTGTCAAGCTGATAGGCCAGCGCCATCGACCACAGCACCCCGCCACCGCCGCTCCAGGGCGTCCGCGCCACCTCCGGGAAGTGGGTGAGATAGCGGTTGTGAATGGCCGGGGTCAGCTCTTCGAGGAAGCCCCCTGTGCCAAGCGGGTAGACGGCCCGGGTGCCCGAGTCCACCACGTCCCAGGTCACATTCCCGGTTTCCACCATGGAACGGAGCTTGGCATATTCTACAGGGCTGTCTTCTTTTATCTCAATCCCGAACTTCCACTCAAAAGGCTGGAAATAAGCCTGTCGCTGGGCTTGCTGATAGACGCTGCCCCAGGAAACCACGGTGAGCGTCTCGCCGCGATATTTCCGCAATTCTGCCTCTATTTCCTCGAAAGTGGCCGGGTACTCCGCCGTCCACTGCGACATCGGCCTTATGACCGACGAATCGGGGGGTGGAGGGACGGGAGTTTCAGTCGGGATGGGCGTGGGGGTGGGAGGTACGGGCGTAGGCGTTGGCACGGGTGTAGGAACAGGAGTAGGCGTCGGGACAGGCGTGGGAATAGGTGTAGGTGTTGGCACGGGTGTGGGAACAGGAGTAGGCGTCGGGACGGGCGTGGGAATAGGTGTAGGCGTTAGCACGGGTGTGGGCGCAGGGATGGGGGTGGGCGGTATGGCGGCCATCGTCGCCGCCATGCCCGCTTCTATCGTCGCGTCTATGTCGGGCGTCGCCGTAGGGGTGGCTGTCGGCAAGGCTTGCGCCACGGCGGCCTGAACGGTAGCCCCTATATCCTGCGTAGGGGCTGGAGTCTCTGCGGTGCGGGTGCACCCCACAAGCGCAACCATCAGAACTAACGCCGCCACGACCACAAACTTCATCGGCCTACCCTATCCCCACCCCCCACACCCGTCAACCCACCTCCCTCCTCCGCCATCCCGACCCTTCTTTCCGTCATTCCGGCCGCCGAGAGCCGGAATCCATCCCGAGGGGCGGTGGGGGGGTGGCCCACACCCCTCCAACCCCGCAACCCACCCCCGAGGGGAGCCTGTCCGCCTGTGGCGGATCATCCCGATACCCCGCGAGGAATCTGGACTGCGGCCTTGGAATTGCAATACACCTCCGCATAGATCATGGCATGGTATGATATCCAAAACATGAAAATCATACGAGGTATCGCATGCGCATATCCGAACGAGGACAAATCACCATCCCCAAACGCCTCAGGGACCAATTTGGCATGAACACCGACGTCGAGGTCGAAATCACCCCAACCGAGCACGGCCTCCTCATCCGGAAGCGCACCGCGGCAGAGCATCCCGTCCGGCGCGTCAGCGGAATCCTCACCGGCCTTGAAGACGTCGACCGCTTCATTGAAGAGGTCCGTGGAAGATGATCACCGCAGTCGATACCAACGTACTCCTGGATGTCTTCGTATCGGGCGCACCCCACCACGCCCAGTCCCGGCAGGCCCTCGCCAACGCCTACGACGGCGGCGCCATCCTTGCCTGCCACATCGTCTACGCAGAGCTTGTCGCAGCCTTTGGCAGCCGCTCCTCCCTCGACTCGGCCCTCCGGGAAATCAACGCAACCATTTCTCCCATTGACGCCGACATCGCCTATGAGGCGGGAATGCGCTGGGCCCAATATCGGCAGGCCGGCGGCCCCAGAGGACGCATCATGGCCGACTTCCTCATCGGCGCCCACGCCGCCGCCAAAGCCGATGTCTTCCTGACTCGGGATAGAGGCTTCTATCACACCTACTTCCCCGAACTGAAAACCCCCCAATAACCCACCCACCCCCCTTCCCCCTTCTTTCCGTCATTCCGGCCCCCGAGAGCCGGAATCCATCCCGCGGGGCGCGGTGGGGTGTCCCCTCCCCCGTAGGGGCGTCCCTCGTGGGCGCCCTCCCCGGTGCGGGGGGTGGCCCACGCCGCACAACCCGTCGCATATATTCTCCCCCCCAACCCGTACATTTGCTTGACACGCCTGAGCAACCGCGCTATCATATCCTACGACCGAACAAATATCTGATAATCAAAGGAGGTGCCAAAACACCCAGGGAAGCCCCGAGACCCCATCCAAGGACGCATCCCCGAGACAAGCTTGCCCCCGAGTAAAGCCTGCCCCCGAGACGTCGGGGGTCGGGGGTCGGAAACGCCGTCCTCTCACCACGGGTCCCGTGCCCCTTCCCTGACCCCCAGGCGATGGATAGACGCCCTGGACGCTACGTTCCATTGTGAAGCCCCTCTAAGACGCCCTAAGCCTCTTTCAGGGGAAGCCTCCCTCGGGAGGAAGCCGCTCTTTGCAGCGGAAGTGTGGTCGGATACGCCCGGCGCCGAGGCCCGCTCGGTATCCGACCGCTTGATCAAGCCGGGAGCCGGTCATCCCCGCACTCCGGGTCGCACCGGCAAACTTGGACATACTACGCCTGCAAGAGGCTCAATGCCGGACGCTGGACGAGCCTCCCAGCCGCCCTCAGGCGGTTGCAGCCAACCCCAGGAGTCGGGCTTGGACTCGTTTGGCCTGTCGGTCCCTGCCCATGTCCAGCGTATACAGGGATAAAGGCCGCGATAGCGGCAGGCGGGCCGGCGCCCTTGCCCCTGGGTGTCGGAATGCCCCGAAGCACAGGAACGGGGGCAGCGTCCAGCCAGCGTCTTCCATCGCAACCCAAAACCCGACAGACAAACCGAAAACCCGAAACCCCCAACTGAATAACCCGCCCCCGTGCGACCGCCTCACCCCTGTGCTACCATGCCCCCATCCCCGACCCCCACGGAGGCCCCCATGCCCAAGAACCTCTACTTCTCCCAGGATGAATATGAGCGACGCTGGAAGGCCGTCTACGACTCCATGGACGAAAAGGGCTACGAGACCGCCGTCATCTGGGGCAAGAGCGCCGGCAACTACGAACGCCACGGTGACCTCCTCTACCTCACCAACTACTACTCCAACCTCTCCGGCCACTCCCTGGACGTCGAAGGCCACCAGCAGGCCCGCTCCTACGGCGCCGTCATCCTCCACCGCGGCCAGGAACCCGAGCTCATCATGGACATGCCCAGCTTCGACATGGACCAGCTCGCCGTCGATAAGGTCGAGGGCCACCGTGACCCCATCTTCGGCGTCACCGAGGCCCTCAAGCGCCTCGGCGTCGAGGGCCGTGCAGCCCTCATCGGCACCGACTTCCTCCCCATGAAGTACGCAAAGCAGATGGAGGACCGGACCCCCGCCATCGAGTGGGTCGGCGAGGACGAGCTAGTCCGGGAGGTCCGGCAGGTCAAGAGCGCCCCCGAGATCGAGCTATACCGGAACGCCGGTCAGACCATGACCGAAGCCATATCCGCCCTCATGGACGCCCTCATCAAGGGCAAGACCGAGGCCGAAGCCGCCGCCGACGCCGCATACATCATCACCAGGGCCGGTGGCCGCTTCCACATGATCCCCGTCTCCCACGGCGACTCCATCTACTACTTCACCCGCTCCCCCATCTCCGGCTTCAGCCTGGACGGCGCAGAGCCCGGGGACATGGTCCGGGGCTGGGTCTACGGCGCAGTCTACCAGGGCTACTGGATGGACCCCGGCCGTACTGCCGTCGCCGGCCGCGCCCCCACACCCGACCAGAAGGAGCTCATCGAAAGCTGCTACGGCATCGTCGATGGCATCATCAAGGCCATCAAGCCCGGTGTTCGAGTCGACGAGGTCGTCAAAGTCGGCGTTGATCTCATGGAGAAGGCCGGCACCGAGGAAAACCAGCTCGCCGAGATGTTCCCCCTCTTCGGCCACGGCCTCGGCCTCTTCTGGGAGCGGCCCTCCCTCCGCATCGGCCTGGAGACCGACGAAGTCCTCCGCGAAAACATGACCCTCGGCGTCGAGGCCTTCCTCTCCAAGACCGGCGTCGGAGTTGCCGGCTACGAAGACAACATCCTCATAACCTCCCAGGGCGCCGAAATCCTCACCCCCGCCCCACCCCTCTGGTGGTAACCCCCTTCTCTCCGTCATTCCAACCCCTATCTACTACGTCATTCCGGCCCCCGAGCCGGAATCCATCCCCCATGAGAGCTCACCTATGCAGAGCCCATCAATGCCGTCGTGAGGTTGATCGGAGCCAGCCCCCCGACCCCCATTACCCCCCAACCCCACCCCCTGCTATAATGGGGCTTCACGGGCCATTAGCTCAGGTGGTTAGAGCGCAGTCCTGATAAGACTGAGGTCCCTGGTTCGAGTCCAGGATGGCCCACCACCCTTAATCCGAAGCACGGTTTCTCTTATAAAGCGCATTCACTTGCCTAGCCACGCCGGTGACATTGAGTCTGTAACGCGCCATGGACTCACTGACCTCGTACTTATTTGCGATTTGCCTAGCGTTTGAGCCTCTACGGAATTCTGCCAATAGCAACGCCCGCGGCAAAAGCAGGCATCCGGATAGCCAGCCAGCCTCATCTTCTTGAGTAGGATCACAAGACAGGAATGTGATGTCACCAAGCCTCTCAACTCGACTCAACTCGTGATTGAGGAGGACATGGGCGAGTTCGTGCGCGACATCGCTTTTCTGGCGTGACTTTGCTGAGATAGGATTGTAGACAACGACCACGCGATCAGCCGAAGGCCTTAAGGTGCATGCGGAGAAGGAGCCGGGCTGAATGTTCTCAATCTCTTCGAATCTTTCACGCGGTATCAACTCATCTCCCGCTCGTACTTCAATGCCCAGTAGCTCAGCGAGAGCTTCGGGTTCAACTGTCTGAGTGGGCCTCAACTCCAGTTTCGTTCGCACGCTACTTGCGATCTGCTCCGCTTCGGATTTAAACCCTCTCCGTAGAGGCATCAGCGCCTTCCTCCAAGAGGGCTTGATTCAAATCACTCAACAATGTCCCCAGAGCCCGAACCGCATCTGGGCGAAATGTCTTCGCAGCCCGGAGGTGTACCGCGGTGACCGCTTGGGGACGTGCTAGAGCGTGATAAAGGTCGCTTACGATGCCAGCGATCCGGTCGGCTGCTTCAGGAGAAAGGTTACGATCTGCCCGGAGATGTCCGGCAATTATGTCGGTAGTAGCTGCCGCTTTCTCATGGATTTCAAAAAACTGCTGAATGTCGACGCCACACCATTCGACAAGTCGCTTGAACTTAGGGAGGTCCGGTACGTGCCCTTTTTCGACTCGCGCTAGTGTGTTAAAGGGGATACCTACGGCAAGAGCTGCTTCACGGAGGCTCATTCCCCTGCGGCTTCGCTCTGCAAAGACGAGAGGGCCTAGGTCGCTAAGGTCAAGCTTGCCTGGATTCATCGCGTCTCCTGTGCGTTAAATAGTACAATGTACTATCTAAGACTTGACATGGGAGTTGACCACATAATATCCTGTATTTTGAGTACCTAAGTTGGTACTGTCAATAGATAGCGAGACAAACAAAAACGGAGGCAAGCCATGAATGGTGGCACGGAGATTTACGTGAGTGGTCGAGAATACAAAGTCCCGGGCGATCTCGTGACCTATGAGCAGATCGTGAAGGTCTGGAATGAGTTACACGAGCCTGAGGGGAAGCACATCATCGGCACGCCAGGTATCGACTACGAAGACGATGCGAAGGGTGAGACTGGTGTTCTCCTTCCGGGCAAGGACCTTAGGGTCAAGGACGGTACAAGCTTCTCGGTGGACCCGGAGCATGTCTCCTAAAGACCATCTCACAGCGTTCGGTGAGCAGGTCGGGTTTGACGTCGAGGTCGAGTCCGGCATAGTCCGGGCAGTCCGGGTTCCCTGTCTCTTTGTGGGCAGAGTTACTGGCACCTGCACCATTGAGACGTCCTACGACCCCGCCAATGGGAAACCCGACAATCGTATAGGCGGCGATGTCCATGCCGTGCAGATTACCACTGACAGAGAGTATGACGGGCGCGTGTACTATGCGGACGGAACCCCTATTGGGAACTATGTCGGCGGTGACGGCAAAACTTGGTCGAATATTTCCATTAAGAAAGGCTCTCAAGGCAATCCAGAGTCGGACGAGACACCCCAGGACTTACTTCACCGTTACGCGAAGCACATCGTGGGTGCCGTGTCAGCCGCTGGTTACTCAGAGCCTGCTGCTCTCACGATTCCCGACCCCTTTCACATACCTAACACGTTTGAGGCGCGGGCCGCCATCTCGCCGGTTCAAGACCGCATCCGCGGTCAACGCATCGCGATCATCGGCTTGGGCGGCACGGGTGCCTACCTTCTTGACCTCATTTCCAAAACGCCCGTCTCGGAAATCCATCTACTGGATTCTGATTACGTCGACTGGCACACTCTCAAGCGAGCTCCCGGTGCGCCTACTGCAGAGGAGATTGAGCTCATTCGCACGGGATCGCTACTCAAGGTTGATTACTATCATTCTAAGTATGAGGCCTTCCGGCCCGGCATCCATCCGCATCCTGTCCGAGTGGACAGTCCGTCGATGTTCGCCGAGTTTGTGTCGGATCATCCTATCGACTACGCCTTCATATGTATTGACCAACTCACTGACGGCGATTCGGCCCGCCAGGATGTCGTTTACGGTGCTGTCACCGAGGCTGGCGTCCCGTTCATAGACTCGGGAGTCAGCATAACGATTGAGGACCGTGCTGTTAGAGGTGCCGTGACGACAAGCACCTATGACGCAGGGTCTGACGCGTGGAAGAACGCCATACCGAACGCTAGGCTAGATGGCAGTGCCCCCGGCTATCGCAATGTCCAACTACCGGAGGTAAATGCGGCGGCCGCTGTATTTGCCGTCATGGAATGGCGCCGCCGAACTGGGCAGTATGTTTCAGAGACCCCTTCGTTCTACCAGAAGTTCCGGCTTGAGAGTGGGAGCACCCGCTATGCGTGATGAGTTGCGGGAGTTGCCTATGTTGAAGCTCCGCCCCATCTTCGTAGAGGCGATGCCCCCGTTCGACTCCATCAAGGATGGCGAGCTATGGATTAGCCACAAGCATCGAACCGTTAACCTGCGTTGTCCGTGCGGCTGTGGCGAATTGACGGTGCTGTCCCTTCACCCCAGTCGATGGCACGTTTACTTCGACGGGAAGTCGGTCTCATTAGACAGTCTTACCGGCGGGTCCGTATGGGCTTACTCAGGCTGCGGTAGTCACTATGCCATTCAAAGCAACGCCGTTATCTGGTTGGAGAGGATCGCTCCAAGTCGTCATTCGCGCTATGCACGCGCTGAACGGAACCGGATGCTCGGTTCCACATCGAGCCCTAAGACTCTTCGTTCATGGCTCGGACGTATATGGCGCGATCTGTTGTTAAGGAAACGGCACAAGTAAGTTGAGTCATGGGACTGAAGCCGCTCAATTCTGACACATCGGAACCAACGGTTACTATTGTCATCAATCTGACGGTCAGTTGCCTATGACTACCGAGAGGGTTAGAGGCACTCACAAGGAGTTAGAGCAATGCGTCACTTAGCCGTCAACCTAGTAGCTAATAGTTTCGAGCTTCTGTCTAAGCTGGTGGTCTGGCATTGTAGGAGATCCTCGGTAGCATGGAAGTCCGCGTCAAATGAGCCAGCACTCGGCCTCAGAATCCTCTACCTCTTTGTCGGCCTCGTGATTGCCTTTTACCTCGTCCCACACGCTTTCCAAGAGTTAGGTGTAACGAGTGGAATCTCCTACGCAGTCGCTGTGTTCGGTGCAGTTTCAAATGCAACGTTTTTCCGAGTTGCTAGAATCGGCCGAACCAACTACATCCCTTTGGGACTGGTAGCTCCAATCGCCATCTTAGTGGGAGTAGTAGGGTCAGCCGGAGTCGCCAGTCCCTTGCTTGGTGATGCGAAGAACGCTGCCCTAGCCCAGGACTTCGCTGGGGCGCTTATCATCCTGGCCATCTTTGGAATCCTGTCTCTTTGGTTCCGTCAATGGCGGAGTGGTAATCCCTACGGATGATATCGTCAGGACTTGTCGTGATAGGCGCATGGTCTGCAAGTCAGTCGGGTTCACAGAGCCCCACCCCCTATACCCCACCTCCCCCTGAACTCCGGCGGGCGCTTCTCCAGCCAGGCCCGCACCCCTTCCTGCACGTCCTCGCTCTGCGCCGCAATTATCGGCTTCCACCCCCCACCTCCTTCCTCCATTTTCTCCCCCCTCCCACCCATTCGGCTACAATGGCAACGATTCTTCCAGCCGTTTGACATTGTTAACCGGCCCTAAGCCAACACATTGCGCGCAATCGACCAAATACGTTACGAACCCCAAGACAAGTCCCCCATTCCCGTAACCCTTGGCGTAGCCGTCCAGGGTGCCGTGCTTGCCCTGTCAAACACCGTCTCGCTGGTGACCGTGTTCGCAGTCGCTTCCGATGGCAGCCCAACCTACCTTTCGTGGGCGGTCTTCGCATCCCTTCTAATCGGCGGGCTGGCCACCGCCCACCAGGCCATCAAAGCCGGGCGCCTGGGCCCGGGATACATAATGCTGATGGGCTCCGGCTCCCCATTCCTGCCCGTTTGTGTTCTGGCCGTTGCGGAAGGCGGGTTGCCCGTAATGTCCAGCCTGATAATCGCCGCATCCCTCGTCCAGTTCGCTCTGTCTTTCTGGCTGGCCAAGCTCCGCCGGATCATCACGCCCGTCGTGTCCGGCGTGGCCTTCATGGTTATCGCCGTCGCCGCGATGCCCATAGCCGTCGCCCGACTCGAAGACATGCCCGCAGACGCCCCTTCCCTCGCGGGTCCCGCTGTCGGCGCGGCCACCCTCGCCGCCGCGACAATCCTCATGTTGCGCGGCTCGGGCACTTGGCGGTTGATGGCCATCCCCATAACTATCGTAGTCGGCTGTATTGTCGCTGTGCCCCTTGACGCGTACGACTTTCAAAGGGCTATCGATGCCCCCTGGTTCGGCCTCCCCGAGTTCTCCGCTTGGCCCGGTTTCGGCCCCGTTCTCGACCAGGATTTCCTGGCGCTTCTCTTGGTTTTCCTTATCGTGAGTGTGGTGGTAGGCATAAAAGCCGGCGGTGAAGGGTCTGCGATTCAGCAGGCATCTTCGCGCAGGCCGCGCGCCATAGATTTCCGCAGCGTTCAGGGAACACTGAATGCGGGAGGCTTGGGGATACTGCTGTCCGGTATCGCGGGTACGTTGCCCACAATCATCTATCTCCCCTCAACTGTCTCCCTCATCCGCTTCACCGGCGTTGCCTCCCGACGCGTGGGCTATGCCGCCGGAGCCATGCTGATCGGGCTGGCCCTGCTCCCGAAGATTGTCGCCGCCCTCCTCACAATCCCCCGACCCGTCACCGGCTCCATCCTGATGATCGTCATGGGCATGCTCTTCGTCGAAGGTGTTCGCACCGTCTTGCAGGACGGCTTCAGCCAGCAGAAGGCCTTTATCGTCGGGATCTCCCTGTCGATCGGCGTCGGGTTGCAGGCCCAGAACGTCCTCGCCGACCCCCTCGGCCCGACATGGGGCGTAGCCTTTGGAAACAGCGTCGTCGTCAGCATCCTCGCCGCGGTCCTGATGTCCGGCATTACCCAGTTGACTGGCTACCGCAGCAGGCGCCTCCAGACCGAGCTGGACATCGCATCCCTCCCCGACATCCAGGACTTCCTGCGTGGTGTCGGCGACAGAATAAGATGGAGTGAAGATTCGATACAGCGGATGTGCTACGCCGGCGAGGAGACCCTCGCCAGCATGTTGCAGCTCCGCGATGACTACCAGGGAGACAAGCCCCCGCGCTTGGTCATCATCGCCCGACCCGCTTCTGGTATGATTGAGATGGAGTTCTTGGCCGTATTCTCGGAGGAGAACATTGAGGACCGGATCTCGTTCATGAGCGAGCAGGCCGAGGACCCTGATGTGGACGACATCTCCTTCCGCCTGCTGCGCCATTACGCCTCCTCCGTCCGCCACAGGAAGTATCACGGCATCGACATCGTTACGGTGCGGGTAGACGCATAACCGCATCTGTTAAGTTCGACAAGGAAGTCCGAAAGGAGTAGATCACATGAAAGCGTATCTAATCGCCGATAACGAAGTTACCGACAAGGCCCTGTTTGATGAGTTCGCCAGGGGAATGCTTGATCTTGTCAAGACCTACGATGGCAAATACCTCGTTCGCGGCGGGGCCATCCCCCACATCGACGGCCCGCGCACCCCTCATCGCACGGTCGTAATCGAGTTCGAAAGCATGGAGCGGGCCCAGGCCATGACCGGCTCCTCCGAATACCTGGCCCTCGCAGACAAGCGCTCCCGCAGCAGCAACTCCACCACCTTCCTCGTCCAGGGAATCTAGCCCGCTCCCCGTCCGTCATTTTAGCCCCCGGGCGTGCATCCATCCCAGGCGTAGCGCCATTCCTCCTGAGGCTCTTGAATGGTCGAACGGCGTGCTCTAGGCGAATACATGCAGATCAAAGACCTGATCATCGATGCCCGGGAAAAAGGGATCTTCAGGGTCCACCGGTCAACCATGACCTCCCTGGAATTGTTCCAGCGAGAAAGGGAGTTGATATTCAATCGGTGCTGGATTTACCTGGGACATGAGTCGGAGGTGGAAAACCCCGGAGATTACCGGCGTCGTACGGTGGCCGGTCGGCCCCTCTTCTTTGTCCGCGGCAAGGATGATCATGTACGGGTGTTTCTCAATTCGTGTCCCCACCGCGGTGCTTTGATCTGCCGACGCGATAGAGGAAACGCTGAAGTCCTGCAATGCTTCTATCATGCTTGGACTTTCAATACCCACGGGGAACTGGTCGGCGTTCCCGGGGAGGATGCCTACGGACCTTACTTTGACCGGGCCGACCTTTGCCTGAAGCAGCCCGCGCGGGTCGAAAACTACCGAGGCTTCTATTTCGTAAATTTCAACCCCTATGGCGAAGACCTGGTCACCTACCTGGCCGGTGCCAGGGAGTACCTCGACCTTATCGTGGACCAGGCCGAGGGTGGAATGCGGGTAATCCCCGGGTCCAACAAGTACGGCACTAAGGCCAATTGGAAGCTGCTGGCCGAAAACAGCCTGGATGGATACCACTTGGTCCCCACTCATTGGACTTACTTGGAGTACATAGCTTCTCTTGGCACGGACGACAGCGGAGACACCCTGGCTGAACGTCCCCCCGGCAGATCAAGGGCCTTGGGAAACGGACATTGTGTATCGGAAAACATCGCCCGGAATGGCCGACCCATCGCCCACTGGCACCCGCAATTCGGTGAAGATGCCAGGGAACCCATAGCTAAACTCCGCGAGCGTTTGGTGGAGAATTATGGAGAGGAACGCGCCCACCTCATGGCCGATGTCTCTCGTAACCTGCTCATCTATCCCAACCTGGTTATCAACGACTTTGTGGCCATTACCATCCGCTATTTCGAACCCCTCGCCCCCGACAGTATGGAGGTGACAGCGTGGCACCTTGTTCCAAGGAAGGAATCGGAAGCCATGATGGCCACCCGACTCGACAGTTTCTTAACCTTCCTGGGGCCGGGTGGATTTGCCACCCCCGATGATGTGGAAGCCCTGGAAACGTGCCAGGCCGGCTTTCGCGCCACCGAGCTGGAATGGTCCGACCTTTCCAGGGGCATGTTGAAACCTGCTCCGGGAACGTCGGATGAGCTTCAGATGAGAGGCTTCTGGCGTCAATGGCACGCACACATGCAAGGGTTGAACAAAGCCGACGTTCAGGACGGGGGGATTGTAACAACGGAATCGGATTTGGCCTCAGGATCGAATGACCGGCTGGCCGCCCGACCGGGCGCACAATGACGGTAAAAAGTGGCCCCACCCTGAGGGAACTGGTGGAGGACTTCCTGTTCAGGGAAGCAGAACTGCTGGATGACTGGCGCTTGGACGATTGGGTCAGCCTGTTTACCGAGGATTGCCGGTACGTGGTTCCCACCACCGACCTGCCCGAGGGTGACCCCACCCGCGATCTTGTGTTCATCGACGACGACATCACACGCCTGAGAGCCCGGGCCGTGAGGTTGAACAACCGTCGCGCTCACCGCGAATATCCTTGGTCTCGGACGCGCCGGTTTGTGTCCAACGTGCGTGTTGAAGAAGCCCGCAATGGCGAACTAAAAGTCACTTCCAACGTCATTGTCTACCGGTTCCGCAGTGGCGAGGGAGCGCCCTACGTGGGAAGCATTGAGTACGTCCTGAGGCGGGAAGGCGGCGCTCTGAAAATAGCGTACCGGCGTGCGGTTCTGGATATGGAATCCCTTTCCTGGCATGGCGCGGTGAGTATCGTCTTTTGATCTCCCGCTAGAGTCGCCCCACCGTCGCATGCAGAATCGCGAACTCCACCGTTGAGAGCGATTTCAGCGGCCCCCCGTCCCCCCTACTCATCCACCACCCGACAACTGATTATATCTATCCCGTAGTATTGGCGGTGGTGCACCGAGGAGGCGTAGTGGCGCAGAATGCGGAGAGACATCCCGCGCTCGTCCTCCAGCGCCTGTCCCTCGTGCAGGTACGCCATACGGTCTTCGATGTTCCCCTGCACGGCGTCATCCGAGGCAACCACGATTTCCAGCTCGGCGGCGCCGCTTTCGGGGCGAATCGTGGCGACCAGCCTGCGCTTCTGCTCCGCCGTTTCCTCTCCCTCTTCTTCCAGCAGGCTCAGCACCACCTCCTCCCCTACCAGCCGCAGCCGCTCCTTCCCCTCCTCCGTCCACGAATGCCTGTCGGCGAATTGGCTGAGAAAGTCGTCAACGGCAGGCAGGGAAGAGTGGGAAAGGTCAACCCGCAGCTTCCTGATGCGAAAACTCGATATTTCACTGAATAAGGTCATTCCTATGGCCGCAATGCCGCCGACCACTATCGTGTTGCCAACCAGTTGACTGGTAATCCCCTCGATTAGTCCGCTGAAAATCCCGGCCGACAGGCCCAATACCATCGAGACCCCGGTGATGGTCGCCTTTTTCTGGTCAAGCTGTCCCGTGAAGACCGTTTTCGCACCCTCCACGAAGAGCATGCCGAAAATTATGACGTATACCGCGCTTACCACCGGGCTCGGAATGGCGACCAATATGGCGAGAAACTTGGAAAAGGGGGCGATGGCTATGGTCAGCAGCCCCAGGTATATCCCGACACTCTTGGCCGCGACGCCCGTAAAGCCGACATAAACCGCTGTGGCCGCCCAGGGCGCCGCGACTGGGAGCGTTCCCAGGAGACCCGAAAAGAGCGTGCCCAAACCCGACACGTTCAGGCCGCCCTGCACCGCACGGAAGTCGGGGGCCGTCGGATTCCGGTACGATGCCCGGTATATCACCGATAAATCTCCCACCGTCTTCATAAAGGCGGTCAGGTTCACAAACACGAAGACCGGAAGCAGAGACCAGAAGTCCACGCCAAAGTCCAGGGCCAGCCCCGGCCATCCGAAATCGGGCAGGCTCACCCATGGGGCGTCAACTATGCTGCCGGCGTCGTAGAAGCCCAGGGGCGCGGCCGCAACCACGCCCGCGGCTACGGTGACCGGCAAAATCCACATGCGCCAGACCGGCGTCCCTTGCAGGGATATCGCAGCCCCAACGGCCAGAGCTGCCATTCCGGGCGCCAGAAAGAGCGCCACCGATACCCCTTCCGGCACTATAACCGTGCTGCTGATGATGTAAGGCACCGCCGAAACCGCCACCAGCATGATCACTACACCGCTCACCGTTGGGGTAAATATCCGGCGGAGCGAGGCCAGTCGCAGTGTCAGAATGAACTGCACCAGGGTTGAAGCCACTATCAAGCTGGCCAGCAACTTTGGCCCGCCCGCCTCCAGCGCCAGAGCGCAGACCGCCAGGAACGGAACGTTGAAGTTGGTCACGACCAGGAGGCCCGACCCCAGATACCGGACCCGCAGGGCGTGCAGGATCATGCCCGCCCCCGAGACCGCCAGCGAGGTGAATACCACCCAATCCAGGTATCCGTCCGACTCCCCGGACGCCCGCACCACCAGCGTCGCCAGCATGATCAGGCCGATGGTGTTGGGAATAAGTATCTGTAACGCCGAAGTCGCCGCCGTCAGCGGCGGGCACTTCTCATCCGGTTCGTAGCGAATTCTGGTTCACCTTCCCGTTGCTCAGAAGTGTATTGGGCCTCGCCCGCAGCATGGGAATCCCCTTTGCTGCTGCCGGACATTCTCACGCTGAATTTCACGTGAAACCTTGATACATAGACTGTGTTTCATGTTAAAGTAGCGGCTGTCGCATTTTAGCGCAAGGCACTGATGTAGCGCAGAGGCGCAGGTAGGCAGAGTATGACAGAAATCACAAGTCGCATTAACCGGGCAAAGAAGGCAGGAACATTGTGGAGGGGTCGGCGGTCGCCGGCCTTGGCAAGCCTGCTGGTATTGGCGCTCATATTGGCTTCCGTCGTCGTCCTCAGCGTGGCCTGCGGGGAAGACCCGACGGCCACCCCGCGCCCCGACCCAACGGCGCCCCCCGCAGCCACTGCAACCCCCGAGCCCACTGCTGACCCAACGGCAACCCCTGAGCCTGCACCAGAACCCACGGCAACCCCGGTTCCTACCCCCGAACCGACCCCTACCCCTACTGAACCCACCCCAACCCCGGAACCCGAACCTGTCGACGACAACGCCCTGACCCTTGCCTACGTGGAGAAGGCCCTGGCCTACTACGACGCCAACGGCCGGGACGCTACCATCGAATACTACAAGAGCGAAGAGAGCATTGAGGAAGGCCGCTATCTCTACATACTCAGCGATGAAGGCGTCTTGCTGGCAATGCCCTTCTACCATCACTTCCTGGGAAGCACCCACGAATCCGCCGCCTTTTTATTGGGAATCGCTGCCGAGGACGGTGCCTGGTATGACGGGCAGGGCATCTATGTAGTGGAGACCGACACCGGCAGCACGGTCAGGCAGGGGCCGATGCGCCACTACCTTGTCCTGCGCGATGGCCTCATCTTCGTGTCCGGCCACTCCACCCTCGAGGAGAACGTGGCGGATGCCACCGTCGACTATGTGAACCGCGCTATAGCCCTCTACGAAAGTGAAGGGCTTGAAGCGACGATTGCCCACTACAACAGCCCCGACAGCCTGGAGGGGAACTTCTACCTCTTCCTGATTGGCGCGGATGACAACTACCTCGCCCATCCCATCTTCCCCCACCTCATAGGGACCGACATCAAGGACGTGATTGGTTCGGACGGGCAGGAACTGGGCAAGGAGATAGCCCAGGCCACCGAGAATGGCGTCTGGGTCGAGTACCTTTGGCCCAACCCGGTCACCCGGGCCGAGGAGCCCAAGACCACCTGGGCCGTCCGCCACAATGGGCTCATCTTCGCCTCGGGCTACTACGCCGTCGGCCAGGCGCCCGAGACCCCTGCCTGGCAGGGCGCGGACCCGCGCGAGTACACCGTGGAGTATGTGGACCGCGCCATCGAGCGTTACGAGCGCGACGGCCTGGAATCCATGCTCAACTACTACAACAGCGTCGCCAGCTTCGAGGGCGAGTGGTATCTCTTTGCCACCGACGCCAACGACATCTATCACGTCCATCCCCTGATTCCCCGCCTCGTAGGCACGGACATCAAGGACGTGGTCGGCTCCGACGGTTACGAACTGGGCAAGGAGCTGGCTAAGGCCGGGGAGGGTGAAGGGGTCTGGGTGGAGTACCTGTGGCCCCACCCGGTAACGCTCAAGGAAGTGCCGAAGATTGGGTACGCCGTGCGTCGGGACGGGATGATCTTCGCATCGGGCTACTATCCGGGCGTCGCGGACCCGGCGGCCTACACCAAGGGCTACGTCCAAAAGGCTATGGACTACTATGACAGCCAGGGCCTGGACGCCACAATCGCCCATTACAACAGCCGGGAGAGCATAGACGGCTCCTACTGGCTGATGATGGTTGACCCCCAGGGCGACATAATCGTAGCGGGCGGGGAGCCGGCTATGGTTGGCATCCATGCCGGCCTGTTCCGGGGAATTGTGGCCGGAGAGCCGATTGGCGAATCCCTTCTCAGCGCCACCGAGGAAGGCCACTGGTTCAAGTACTTGTGGCCCAACCCCAGGACCGCGGGCCAGTTGACGGTCTACCTCTGGATAATCCGCCATGATGGATACGTCTTCTCCGCTGCCTACTACGTCGAGGGTGACGGGGACGCTCCGCCGCCCGCCGAATCCGACGACGCCCTCACCCGCGCCTACGTCCAGAAGGCCATCGACTACTACAAAGCCAACGGCCTGGACGCTACGGTCGAATACTACAGCGGCGAAGCCGAGAGACCTCTGACCCTCATAGACTCCGAAGGCGTGTTGCGGGTGCACACCCCTATCCGCTCTCTGGAGGGCCAGAACGTCGGCCCCGGATCGAGGTTCCCCGGCTTTGGTCAATTGATAAGCATCGCCACCGAAGAGGGCCGCTGGGTTAACGCTCGCTCCGTCAACCCGGTCACCAGGCAGGAAGAGCCCCGGCGGATCCTCGTCGTCCGTCACGACGGCCTCGTGTTCTATTCCAGCCATTCCATCCTTACGCAGGACGTGGCGGGTTCCACCAAGGAGTACGTAAACAAGGCCGTCGCCATGTACGAAAAGGACGGCCTCGACGCAACCATCGCCTACTACAACAGCCAGGACAGCCTGGACGGCCAGTTCTACCTCTTCCTCATCGGCCCCGACGACCTCTACCTCGCCCATCCCATATTCCCCCACCTCATCGATACCGACATCAAGGACGTGGTGGGTTCTGACGGGCAGGAACTGGGCAAGGAGATAGCCCAGGCCACCGAGGATGGCATCTGGGTTGAGTACCTCTGGCCTCACCCCGTCACCCGCAAGGAGATGCCGAAGGTCACCTGGGCCCTCCGCCACGACGGCTTCATCTTCGCCTCGGGCTACTACGCTGGCGGTCCCGAGGCCGGAACTCCGGCTTGGCAGAACGCCGAGCCCCGTGAGTACACGAAGGAGTACGTGGATCGGGCAATAGCGCGTTACGAGCGCGACGGCCTGGAGTCCATGCTCAACTACTACAACAGCGTCGCCAGCTTCGAAGGCCAATGGTATCTCTTCGCCACCGACGCCAACGACGTCTACCACGTACATCCCCTGATTCCCGACCTGATAGGCACGGACATCAAGGACGTGGTCGGTTCCGACGGCTACGAGTTGGGCAGGGAACTGGCCAAAGCCGTCGACGGCGGTGAAGGGGTCTGGGTTGAGTACCTGTGGCCCCATCCGGTAACGCTGAATGAAGTGCCCAAGGTCGGGTACGCCGTGCGCCATGATGGAATGCTGTTCGCGTCGGGCTACTACCCACAGGTTGAAGACCCGGCGGCTCGCACCCGGGAGTACGTGCAGCAGGCCATCGATTACTACCGGGCCAACGGATTGGACGCCGCCGTCGAACACTACAACAGCCAGGACAGCCTGGACGGGCAGTGGAGCCTGACCCTGGCCGATGAGAACGATATTGTGCTCGTTGCCATCCTTGCGCCGGACATCATTGGCACAGACTTGAAAGATGTCGGCGCGGGCCGCATCCGGCAGATTGGTAAAGAGATGACCGAAGCCACGGAGGACGGTGTCTGGGTCAACTTCATCTTCCCCAACACCAGGTCTTCGGAGACCTTGTACGCTCACGTGTGGGCCATCCGATACGACGACCTGCTCTTCACCTCGCGCTACTACGATGACCGCCCCGATGTTCCCCCCGCCAAGACCAACGACCAGCTGACTCGCGCCTACGTCCAGAATGCCATCGACTACTATGAAGCGAACGGGCGGGAAGCGACGATTGAGTACTATAGCCTGATTACCGAAGAGGGAGCAGTCCCAAGCTTGGGCCCCGACAGGCGCTACCTGTTCCTGGTTGATCCGGAAACTTACGTCCTGCTGGCGTCGCCGGTCTACTATCTGAACAATCGGGTGATGGGCTTGATCGCTCCCGGTGGCCCATTTCACGCCGAGGTGGCCAGGGCTGACGAGAATGGTGTTTGGGTGCAAAGCCTGCGCCCCAATCCCACCACCGGCCAGCAGGAGCCGGCGCGCTATTTCATCGTCCTTCACGATGGTCTGCTGTTCATGTCAGCCCATCAGATAATACAGGAGAACGTTGAAGCCGCCACCAAGGAATACGTCAACAACGCCATAGGCTTTTACCGGGAGTACGGGCTGTTGGCAACGGAATCCTATTACAACAGTCAGGCAAGCGTGGACGGCCAGTTCTACCTGTTCATGACGGACGAGAACGACATCTACATTGTCCATCCCATTGAATCTGAACGGATTGGGACGGACATCAAGGAGGTGACGGACATCGCCGGCGACCCGTTGGGACAGCGCATCGCTCAAGCTACGCAGGAAGGGGTCTGGGTGGAATACTTCTGGCCGCACCCCGTCACCGGAGAGAAAGAACTGAAGACTACCTGGGCAATCCGCTACGACGGCAAGATATTCGCGTCGGGTTATTACACGGCCAGTCCGGCCTGGGTGGGCGAAGATCCCTGGGAATTCACGCAGGATTACGTCGGCCGGGCCATAGAGCGTTACAACGATGATGGCCTAGAGTCAATGCAGAACTACTACAACGGCGTCGTCAGCTTCGAAGGACAGTGGTACCTATTCGCCACTGACGAGAACGATAGCTATATTGTGCATCCCGTCTTCCCCAACCTGATTGGAACGGATATCAAGGCCCTCACCGGCAAGGACTCCGAAGGGAACCCTCTGGGCGAGTCGCTGGCGAAGGCGGCTGATGGAGGGGAAGGAATACGGGTCGAATACCAGTGGCCGCATCCGATTACGCTGGTAGAAGCGCCCAAGATTGCCTACGCGGTCCGGCGCAACGGGATACTTTTCGCCTCCGGCTACTACCCTCTGCCCGAAGACCCCAGGACCTACACTCAGGACTACGTCACAGAAGCCATCGACTATTACGGGAAGCACGGGTTGGCGGCGACGGTGGAGTATTACCAGAGCAAGGAAAGCGTGGAAGAAGGGGTGTGGTTCCTGGCGCTGTTGGATAAGGACGGGAAGTTCCTTACCCATTACGTGAATGAGGGACTGATCGGGACTGACGCCGAAGACTACTGGTCACCGGACGGGACGGACGTAGGCAGAAAAATGCTGGATGCAACCGAGGAAGGGCACTGGTTCCAGGCCACTTTCCCTAACATTCGGGGCGCCGGGGACAACTACCGGATCACGTGGGCCGTCCGGCACGACGGCCTGGTCTTTGCCTCGGGCTACTTCGCCGCTCCAACGGACCTTCTCGACGAATAGCTAACCCGCGAATAAGCTCGCCGCAGGCTCTCACATGGTGGAGAATCTGCGGCGAGTTTTCGCGCCTCCATCACCCGGCCCGGGTTACTCCCACCCCCCACCCCCTTTCCATTCCGATGCCCCGCGAGGAATCTACCACACCAGCCCACCATTCACCCCCCATCATCCCCACCCACCCTTTGCCGTCATTCCTGCGGAGGCAGGAATCCATCCCTCCGGAATAATCACCTACAACCCTGTCCACTCACGCCTCCCCCTCCCCCCTTCCCTCATCCACACACCAGTGCTATAATCAACCCAAACTCAGACCCGCCATGCCCACCCAAAATCCCAACCGCCACCCCCGCCAAAACACCCCGAAAATTTTCTCTCCCCACTTTAGCCTGCATTCAATCAAAACAGCTATGAATTCAATCAACCTTCAATCAAGTACAATCAATGTTCAATCAACATCAATCATCCTTCAATCGAGTACAATCAACGTTCTATCAAGCCCAATCATCCCGTAGCGCACCCGCCGCCGGGTCCGGCGGCCCCCCCACCCCGCCATCTAATATAATCCTCCCATGCCCCACCCCACCCCCCTCACCCCAAACTTCGCCCTCGAATACGCCGGACTCCAGATCTGGTCTCCCCTCGACGACCGGCAAGTCCGGTCCCTTGATGACGCCCTCGCCACCCACGGCGTCCTCGTCTTCCGTCGCCAGGCCCTCACCGAGCACGAACTCGTCGCCTTCAGCAACCGCTTCGGCACACCCGACGTCATCGTCCGCACCGACTGGGCCTCCGGCGCCAACCCCGAGATCATCCGGATCTCCAACATGCGCAACGCCCGCGGCGAGACCATCGGTGGCCTCGGCTCCGGCGAGCTCGCCTGGCACACCGACCAGGCCTACATGGCAAACCCCGCCACCGGCGCCATCCTCTACGGCGTCGAGGTACCGCAGGATGGCCCCCGCACCTACTGGGCCAACCTCCGCCTCGCCTACGAAGCCCTCCCCCCCGACACCAAAGCCTGCATCGAAGGCCGCCGCGCCGTCTTCAGCTACGCCGAGCGCTACAAGGACTACAACGACGAGACCGTCCCCACCGAAGAAATCCTGGCTAAGACCCCCAAGGTGACCCACGCCCTCGTCCAGACCCACCCAGTCTCCGGTGCGCGCACCCTCTACCTGGACCCAAGCACCATGGTCGGCATCGAAGGCATGGACCAGCCCGAGGCCCGCGCCCTCCTCGATGAGCTAATCCGGCACGCCACCCGCCCCGAGTTCGTCTACGCCCACACCTGGCAGCCCGGCGACCTCATAATGTGGGACAACGGCTTCCTCCTCCACCGCCGCGACGCCTTCCGCACCGACCAGAACCGCCTCCTCAAGCGCACCACCATCCGCCTCTCCCCCGACCGCCACATCGTCCCCGCCTGAGCCGGCCACAGACCCAGGGCCGTCGCCTACAACCTCAACCTCTAGCCTCCTCTCCCGACTCCCCCGACTGCTTCTCCCATTTCCTTTCTATCCCGCCGGCGGAGCAACGCGCACCTCTATCACCTCGATGTCGTGATACTGCCTGTGACTCACCGACGTCGCGTAGTGCCGCAGCAACTGCAAAGGCGCATCCCTGCCCACCGAGCTCTCCAGGTCCACCGGTTCCAGCTCTGCTTCACCCGGAGCCGCAGTGGTCAGCAGGGCAATCCTGTCTTCCACGTTCTCCGCGCTTGCTGACGCGCTTACGAACTCCAACTCCGCCCTTGGCCCTTGGCTCCTTGCCGTAATCCGCAGCCTTCTTCCCTCGCCGCCCCCCTCGTGCAGGATCATCAGCGTTTCCTCCGCCACCGCATGGAGCCGTCTCGCCATCGACTCGTCCCATCCCATGAGATCTGAATACTCTTTCAGGAAGTCCTTTATCTTCGGGAGTGCATCCATGCTCACTTCCGTACGCAGCCGGCGTTGCACCCCGCCCCTCCCGTATTCCACGAAAATCGTCAACAGCACCAGGATCACCCCGCCCGATATGAACGCCTTCTCGAACACCGCCTCCCACATGTCCCCTATCGGCAGATTTACCAGCCCCGTCTGGAAGCCTATCCCCACTACCAGCGCAGACCCGATTACCAGGCTTTTCCGAAAGTCCGGAGCATCTTGGACAATTAGCTTCATCCCTTCCACCACCAGCGGGCTCAGCATTGCCACCATGAACATAGCGGTCGCGGAAGGCGGTACCCCTATCAGCAGACTCCAGGTCTGAGGGAAAAACGCCGCAAGGATGAGTATGAGGCCCGCGCCTATCCCAATGTAGCGGGATGCGCAGCCCGTCTGCTGCACAATCGCCACTCCCCTTGGCCCGGTCGTGATCGGCAATGCCGCAGCGAAACACGACACCAGGGTCCCCAGCCCCGAGCACGCAGTCGTGCCCTGGACCCGTCGGTAATCAATCGCCCGGGATTCCCGCCAGGACACACGCTGCGTCGCCATTGCTATCGAGTTTCCCTGCAACACTGTTATCGCCGATAGAAAGAGAAATGCAGGTAGGAGCGACCAGAAAGCCGATCCGAAGCTGAATCCGAACCCGGGCCACCCGTCCAGCGGCAGCCCCGCTACCGCAGCCTCCCTCACGGGCCCAAAGTCGAAAATCCCGAACCCTATCCCAACTATGGCCCCCGCAACTATCCCTATCAGGGACGCCCAGACCCGCCACGCGGCGGACCCCTTCAGCAGCAGCCCCACAATGACCACGAAAGTAACCAGGATGCACACCGGGCCCGCTGCGGCGGGTGCATCGTTGGGCACGTCGTTTGCACTGCCGAACACCACCGGAATGACCGTTATCACCAGCAGGATCAGCACCGTACCGCTGAAGGCCGGGGTCACCAGCTTCCTCAGCAGGGACAGACGAAGGGAGAGCAGGACCTGGAACACCCCCGACACCAGTATCAGCGAGGCTAGCGTCGGGGCTCCGCCTTCTTGTAACGCAAGGATGCAAAAGGGTATCGCCGTGGGCGAAGGGTATGCGTTCACCAGCATCCCCGCGCCGAATGGCCCGATGCGATACGCCTGAAGGACGGTGACCGCTCCGTTAATGACCAGCATCGCGAACACCCCCCATGCCACCTCCGCGTCCGATCCTCCTACCGCCTGGACCAGCACGATTGGAAACACCGCAGTCGGCGCGATTACAAGAAGTGCCGTCTGGACGCTCAGCCCGACCGTTACCGGCAGGCGGGGCCTCTCGTGCGCTTCGTATTGGAGGGTTGAAGTAGCTGGCCTGCTAGCCATCAGAGTTATGTCGTGGGACGCAGTTGTCCCCCTGATAGGGCCAATGGGCCTGCGTCGGGGGCTGGCCGCGATTATACGCCCCACCCATCCCCTCCGCCATTAAGAGAGTGTTTGCATACCCGCCATTCCGATGCCCCGCTGAGAAACTGGGACACCTCCCTTTCCCAACCCTGTTAAGATACCGATAGTCCTTCTTAAACCCGGACACAAACCCTGCCGACACCTAAAAAACAAAAGGGAGCAACCAGATGGACGTAGGAATGTTCATGATATTTTCCAGCTACGGCTGGGAAAACGGCTCCGACGCCCGGATGTGGGAAGAAGACCTTCGCCTCGCCGACATCGCCGCAGACCTTGGCTTCGACTGCGTCTGGTCCACCGAGCACCACTTCAACGACTACTCCTTCATCCCCGACAACCTCCAGCTCATGACCCACGTCGCCGCCCGGCACCCCCACATAGACGTCGGAACCGCCGCCGTGATTCTCCCCTGGCACAACCCCCTCCGCGTCGCCGAAAACGCCGCCGTCCTGGACATGCTGAGCGGCGGTAGGCTCCGTCTGGGATTTGGCCGGGGCCTCGCCCGGCGGGAGTTCAACGCCTTCGGCATCAGCATGGACGAGTCCCGCGGCCGCTTCGACGAGGCCGCCTTCATGATCGTCGACGCCCTCAAGACCGGCTTCATCGAAGGCGATGGCCCCTACTACAAGCAGGCCCGCACCGAGCTACGACCCCGACCCCAGCACTCCTTCGATGGCCGTATCTACGCCGTCGCCGCCAGCGACGACTCCATCGCCTCAGCCGCCAGGCTCGGTGCCCACATCATCATGTTCGCCGACCGGCCCTGGGAAATGCGCATGCCGGGAATCGAGCGCGGCCGGGAGCTGCACCGTGAGTTCCATGGCACCGAACCCCCCACCCTCCTCCTGACCGAGTTCACCGTCTGCGGCCCCGACCTCGAAGAGTGCGAGGAGCACGCTCGCCAGTATCAGGGCAAATTCGTCGAGAGCAACTTCTACCACTACGAATTCCTCAGCGACCACTTCAAGTCCGTCAAGGGATATAACGCCTACCAGCAGAAGGCCGAAATCGCCCGCTCCGCTGGCCTGGAAGGTGCCGTCAAGGGCTTCATGAAAGCCGCCAGCTGGGGCACCCCCGACAAGATCCTCCGCGGCCTCGAAGAACGCCGCGCCCTCTTGGGCAACTTCGAAATGAACGTCTCCTTCCGCTTCGGTGGCATCCCCTTCGAACTCGCCGAGCAAAGCCTCCGCCTCTTCGCCAAGGAAGTCCTCCCCGTCGTCAAGTCCTGGTAACCCCCAACCAATGCCCACCCCCGACTCCCCACAACCCCCCGCTCCCAACACCTACTGGGTCCTACCCGGCTCCTTCGCCGCCGGTGAATACCCCGGTGACTTCGACCCGACACGCGCCAGACTGCGAGTCCGCCGCCTCCTCGAAGCGGGCATCAACCACTTCATCAACCTCACTGGCCCAAATGAACTTCCACCCTACGATGAAATCGCCCAAGAAGAAGCCCAAACCCTCGGCCTCACCGTCACCCACGATCGCCGCACCATCGGAGACCTCAGCGTCCCCGACAGCCCAAAATTCATGGCCGACACCCTGGGTGCCATAGACTCCGCCATCACCGGCGGCAAGACCGTATACGTCCACTGCTGGGCCGGAGTCGGGCGCACGGGCACCGTCGTCGGCTGCTGGCTAGTCCGTCACGGCAAAACCGGCGACGAAGCCCTAGCCCAGATCGCCGAATGGTGGCTGAACATGGACGAATTCAAAAGGGCCGCCAACCCCACCTCCCCCCAGACCCCCCAACAAAGAAACTACGTCAAAAACTGGACCGAACCCCGGTAGTGTCTCACTTTGAATTTCATCGCTAACTAGGCACGGAAAGGGAGTGGAGTTGGGGAGGGGTCAATACGGGGCAAGGGAGGCAAGGTTAGGCAGGTGCAAAATTGGCTTATTGTCAACTAAGGGCAAAGGGTCAGGCACAAATTGTCAAACCGGCTGGAATGCTAAAGTCACTAGAGGACAACTATTGCCCCTCAGCAAGCCGCCTCAGCACCTAGCTAGTGTGGTAGTTGTCACATAAGCGCCACGATTTACTTCTTGTAAACGTCACCACGGTTCCCCGCCCGAAAGACTCGAATTACGCGGCACTCGTCGAATACTGTGTAAAGGACACGATATTGGGGTGTTGCCCAACGGTGATTGCAGTGCAGCTTAGCTTTCATGTGCCCAATGCTGTCGCCCTGCTTGGGAGACACTGTAAGATGCAACTTGATGTCTTCTTCCCAAGCCTTGGCTAGTTCTTGGTGCTTCTTTAGAAACTTCTTGACCTGTTTATGAATTTCAATTTTGTAAGAATGTGGTGCAGGAAGGTCATTCGGTAAATTCACTATCTTTGTACCTGCGTTCCAGTATTTCGTCTAGGCAGTCGCCCGCGGCGACAGTCTCTTCCATTGACCCCCACCATTCGTTAAAGAGTCGTAAATGTGGCAGGTTTAGATCGCCTTGATTTGCAGATGTAACAATAATATCTGCGGTTGCCTGCGCCAGTTGTCGTAAATCGTTCTCGTCTAACCGGTCCACAAGAATGGCGATCTCGTGTTCAGAAGGAAGTAATTCTAACTGAACGGAACGATCTGGGGTCAGTAGATTCTCCCACCCCCGCACAAATGAGGAACAGTGGCATTCCTTCGCAAAAAGTGCCTCTTCTGGTGTTTTAGAGGAGATCCACCTTTCCGGTTCATCCACTCTCGTTATCGTTATGGAGCAACCCTGAGTTCCCCAGTGTGTATCTGAGTCAATCCGTTTTTCGTCGTGTAGCTTAAAGGATGAGGGCCAGCCTCCAAGTTCACGATCTTCATGAATAGCGGCGTATTTTAAGGTCATGATTCCTTCCCCTCTGATGCGGAAGCCTGGACGGGTACAACCAAATCTTCCAGTAATGCGGTACCTCGTGAAATGGCTCTGTCTACGGCGTCAAGTGATGGTGCCGTCGCGAGAGAAAATATGGCAGTAACATGCATTCCTCCCTCTGAATCGGAATCCACTATTATCGAACCAACGTCGTCTTCGGTGGCTTTCCTAAAGCGTACGCCTGAGATAGACGTGAATGGCAACTTACCGCCAGCCGTCACCAGCATTGGAAGTTTGATGACACAGTCCCGACTACCAGGCTCAAATTCCCAGTCTACGTGAACGTGGCAAGAGATTTCCGTGTTGAGATTCACAATAAATCGTAACACATCTTGTAGTTCTTTCGTTTCCTGCCCTTCTATTTCACGTACCTCCAAGTCGCCCAGCGATCCATCCTCGGCCGGGTGTACCTCCAAGCGAACTCGAATATCGCGCGCACTAGAACGTTGCCGAACTACCGTTAAATGCACGATCCATTCACCAGTGGAACGTGTGTAATGCCCGGTGCGCCTAAACCCACGACGAGGCCATTGTTTTTGATACTCTTGCAAATGACGCTTGAGAGCGTCAGCTTCGCGAGGCTGCATTAGGCGAGAAGTTAGCAATACCGATTCAATGCCACGTTCCGCCAGGGTGGTATCCACGAGTTCAGTGACCTCCTATCGCGATGTTTGTGCCGTGATTATAGCAGGCCAAGTGTTTGTAGGTGCTACCCTCGGTAATCCCAGTGATGTTGGACGGACCACGAGCATCTCAACCCTCGTCTTGGGTTTCAGGCCTCGCTGGGACTGAGATTTATTCGCAACGCCAGAATTAGGCCAAACCCTTCAACGAGTCGTGCGTGCGTCTTGTTTGCAAGACGACCCATTAACCTCACGTCCCTAGTCCCATAGTAGCGTCCCCCAATAGTCCTCTATGACTTCGGCCTCCACGTCCGCAATAGAAGAGCCCCCTCCCCATTGACACCCCCACCCCACCCCAACTATAATCCTCGTCGAACTGCCGAATGCCCCCGACCCCCACGGCAGTTCTCGCCGGCGCCCCCAGCCCCGCCCCCGACGCCGGAGATTGGTAAAATCCCGTAACCCTCATCCCCCCGGACTTGTTATTGACCGGACTCATAGGGCAAAGCTCCCAGCCTTGGCGAATATGCTGAGCCAGGCTGGGTTCCCTGCCCCCTCCACCCCCGACCAGCGTTCTCTATTAACCGGCCCATCACCCCTCCCGAGGCTTGGTGTTGACCACTAAATTCATCTTCGTTACCGGTGGAGTCGTAAGCTCTGTAGGCAAGGGCATCGCCGTCGCCTCCATCGGCCGCATCCTGAAGAGCTACGGCATCAACGTCTCCGTCCAGAAGCTAGACCCCTACCTCAACGTGGACCCCGGCACCATGTCCCCCTACCAGCACGGCGAGGTCTTCGTCACCAAGGACGGCGGCGAGACCGACCTCGACCTCGGCCACTACGAACGCTTCATAGATATCGACCTCACCCGCACCTCCAATGTCACCGCCGGCTCCATCTATAGCTCCGTCATCACCAAGGAGCGCCGAGGAGACTATTTGGGAGGCACCATCCAGACCGTCCCCCACGTCACCAACGAGATTAAGGCCCGCATGAGAGCCCACGCCGAGGAGAGCGGCGCAGAAGTGGTGATTGTTGAAGTGGGCGGCACCGTAGGCGACATCGAAAGCCTCCCCTTCCTTGAATCAATCAGGCAGATGCGCAACGACATCGGCCGCGAAAACGCCCTCAATATCCACGTCACCCTCCTCCCCTACATCTCTGCCACCGCCGAACTCAAGACCAAGCCGACCCAGCACAGCGTCAAGGAGCTGCGCAGCATCGGCCTCCAGCCCGACGTCATCCTCTGCCGCAGCGACCACCCCGTCCCCCAGGAAATCAAGAACAAGATCACCCTCTTCTGCGATGTCGAGCCCCGCGCCGTCATCGCCGCACCCACCGTCGATACCATCTACGAAGTCCCCCTCCTCCTACAGGAAGAGGGCATCGGCCAACTCCTCATCGACAAGCTGGACCTCCACGCCTCCGGCGCCCCCGACCTCGATGGCTGGGCCGGAATGGTCGACCGCATCAAGCAGCCCAAGGAGTCCGTACCCATCGCCATCGTCGGCAAGTACGTCGAACTCCCCGACTCCTATTGCTCCGTCCGGGAAGCCCTCTACCACGCCGGCCTCTTCCACGGCTGCGATGTAGAAGTCTCCTGGATTCACTCGGAAGACCTGGAATCCAACGGAGTCCACGAAAGTCTCCAGTCCGTCAGAGGCATAGTCGTCCCCGGCGGTTTCGGCCCCCGGGGCGTTGAGGGCATGATCAAGACCGCCCGCTACGCCCGGGAGCGCGAGATTCCCTACCTTGGCCTCTGCCTCGGCATGCAGGTCATGGTCATCGAATACACCCGACACGTCCTCAAATCCTCCGAACCCAACTCCACCGAGTTCGATCTCGAGACCGGTGAACCCGTCGTCTATCTCATGCCCGACCAGAAGAATGTCAAGGACATGGGCGGCACCATGCGCCTCGGCTCCTACCCCTGCAAGGCCGTCCCCGGCACCTGGGCCGAGCGGGCCTACGACGGATACGTCGTCCAGGAACGCCACCGACACCGCTTCGAAATCAATAACGACTACCGGGAAGTCCTCCAGGGCAGCGGCATGGTCTTCAGCGGCCTCTCCCCCGACGGAGAGCTCGTCGAAATCGCCGAGCTCGGAGGCCATCCCTTCATGGTCGGCAGCCAGTTCCACCCCGAGTTCCGCTCCCGCCCCCAGCGTCCCCACCCCCTCTTCAGGGAGTTCGTTTCCGCGGCCAGAGGCGTAGTCAGAGAAGGAGAGCAGAGACCCCTGCCATCCTTGCCCTAGTCAGGTAGCTTTACAGCCAGTTTACAATTATGGGGATGTAGCTATGCAGATTTGGCTCGACACCGCAGACATCGAAGAGATACGGGAAGCCGCCCGGTACGGCGTCATATCCGGGGTTACCACTAACCCCTCCCTCGCCGCCAAGGCCGGTCACCTCGACCTGCGCGCCGCCATACTTGAAATATGCGATCTCGTTGATGGCCCCGTCAACGCCGAGGTCCTCAGCCTAAACGCCCAGGATATGATCGAGGAAGGTCGTGAGATCGCTACCTGGGCCCCGAACGTCGTCGTCAAAGTCCCCATCGGCGAAGAGGGGCTCCAGGCCATCTCCGTCCTCTCCTCCGAAGGCATAGCCGTGAACCAGACCCTCACCTTCTCCGTCAACCAGGCCCTCCTCGGCGCCCTCGCTGGCGCAACCTACATCAGCCCCTTCGTCGGCAGGCTCGACGACGCAGGCAACGACGGAATGACCCTCGTCGCCGACATGGTCAAAGTGTTCAAGAAACAGGACCTCAACGCCAAAGTCCTCGCCGCCAGCCTCCGACACCCCCAGCACGTGGTACAGGCCGCCCTCGCAGGCGCCCATGTCTCCACCCTTCCCTACAAGGTCTTCAAGCAAATGTTCCTCCATCCCCTAACCGATATCGGCCTCAAACGTTTTATAGATGACTGGCGCGGCCTCGTTCGCGTCTAGGCCCCTCATTCCCTAATCACCCTAACCCCTTCCCCCGAGCAGACCATGAAAAGGAGATCCCCCCCCGCAGTGAGCCCCACCATCCTCGCAGAACCAACGCGCATTGATATCGCGGACCTGGAGGCCCTCCCCCGCGAGCGCCTCCTTGAGCTCGCCCGAGAGGCTAATATCAACAACTACCCCTCTCTCAAGAAGAGCGAGCTCGTCTTCCGCCTCCTCCCCTCCCGACTCGACGACCAGTACGTCATCATCTCCGGCGGCATCCTCTCCCTCGCCGACGAAGGCTACGGCTTCCTCCGCCACGATGGCCTGAAAGCTGGCATCAACGATGTCTACGTCTCCCAGTCCCAGATAAGGCGCTTCGGCCTCCGCACCGGCGACCACGTCACCGGCCAGATCAGGCCCCCCAAGGACAGCGAAAAGTTCTACGGCCTCCTTCGCGTCGAGTCCATCAACGGCGCCGACCCCAACATCGCCAAGATTCGCCCCTCCTTCGACGACCTCACCCCCATCTTCCCCGAAGAACTCATCAACCTGGAGGCGCCCGGCAACGGCCTTTCCGGCAGGCTTATGACCATCATGTCGCCCATTGGCCGGGGACAGCGCGGCCTCATCGTCTCGCCCCCCAAGGCCGGCAAGACCATCCTCCTCAAGCACATCGCCAACGGCATCACCACCAACTACGATGACATCCGCCTCATGGTCGTCCTCATCGGCGAACGCCCCGAGGAAGTCACCGACATGAAGCGCTCCGTCAACGGCGAGGTAATCTCCTCTACCTTTGACGAACCCGTCGAAGACCACACCAAGGTCGCCGAGGTAGCCCTCGCCCGGGCCAAGCGCCTCGTAGAGGTCGGCGAGGACGTGGTCATCCTCCTCGACTCCATCACCCGGCTCACCCGTGCCTACAACCTCGCCATCCCCACCAGCGGGCGCACCCTCTCCGGCGGCATAGACCCCGTCGCCCTCTACCCACCCAAGCAGTTTTTCGGCGCAGCCCGCAACTGCGAAGAGGGCGGCTCCCTCACCATCATCGGCACCTGTCTTGTAGACACCGGCTCACGCATGGACGAGGTTATCTACGAAGAGTTCAAGGGCACCGGCAACATGGAGGTCCATCTCGACCGAAAGCTCTCCGAGCGCCGCATCTTCCCCGCCATCGACATCCAGAAGTCCGGTACCCGACGCGAAGAGAAACTCCTCGACGAACAGACCCTCAAGCAGGTCTGGCTCCTCCGACGCATGGTCTCCATGATCTCCAACGACCCCAACTCCTCCGCCGACGCCACCGAGAAGGTCCTCCAGCGCATGGCCAAGACCTCCTCCAACGCCGAATTCCTCACCAACCTAAAAACCGGCTAACCCCCACCCCCCACCCCCCCTTTGCCGTCATTCCTGCGGAGGCAGGAATCCATCCCTCCGAAACACTCACCTCCATCCTAGCAATCCACGTCCATTCCCTCCCCTTCTCCCCAGTACTGGACTAGAGGCCCACGTGCGTGCAGAGCACGCACGTGGGCCTCTGTTCATCTTCCCCCTCTCCCTTATAGGCCCTAAGGGTCGAAGATGCGCCTATGGCGTGAGAGGGGGCCAGGGGGTGAGGGTTCCCCAGGGGGTCGGGGGGAATCCCCCCCCCAAACCCGTACATTTGCTTGACACGCCTGAGCAACGGTGCTATCATACCCTCCGTTCGCGAACACTAATTCAGTAACAAAAGGAGGAAACCAGAAACCCAGGGAAGCCCACCCGACCCCACCCGGGTCCCGTGCCCCTTCCCTAACCCCAGGCGATGGAAGGTCCATCTGCTCTAAGCGGTACATCCCCTTCAGGGGGCTATACCGAATCGGTGCTCCCTGTCTTGGGACGCCTATGTCGCCCGCATTGCAGGCGAAATTCTACGGCCCGGCGTTACCGGGATCAGGGCCTCAGAGCCCCTACGCGGCTCCGCCGCCGTCATAATCAGCGGACTCCGTTCCGCCCATGACGACAACGAGCCGAATGCTGTCCCGCTCAGCGGTCGAGCGCTGATGCGGAGAACAGAAGTCCCCGCGCAGAGACGCCCTCGACACCGGCAAGTCTCCCAAGGCATGCGTGAAGGGAATGGCAGGACAGCCGCTGATGTGATACATCCGCTATGGCGGACTGGAAGCGTCGGCGTAGGTGCCATCGAGATCCTGCGTGAGAGTTCCGGCCCTTCCGTCGCCTACCCAAAACCCAACAAAACAGAATGCAAACCCAAACCCCCCAACCGAACAACCCCTCCCCCACCATCATCCCCTTCCCTCTCCGTAGGGGCGAACGGCGGGTCGCCCTCCCCGGTGCGGAATGCCCGGCGAGGGTGGAGAAGAAAATGCAGATTTTTTCCTTAAACGGTTCTCTTTGAAAGTAGGGTTTTGCAAAAGATGTCCATACGCATACGAAAATGGCCCTGTCCTATCTGTGAAGTGCTAATGACCTACGAGGAGACTTCTCATCATATGGAATTGCACCGCGTACGAGGCGAAGTCCTAGTCGATGGATTCGGATTCAAGCACCTAGATGGTAAGCGAGTCCAGTTTACACGGCCCAGATATGTCAAACGTGAAACAACACAAGGCCCAGCGTGAACGGTACTGGCAAGTGCAAAACCCTACTTTCAAATAGAACCCCTTAAACAATCAAAGCCGTGCCTGAAATTGCAAAACAATCAAAAACCCACACCCCCGCACCACGCGAAATCCCCAGAAATCCCTCTAGGCGTCGTTCAATCAAAACAGCTACGAATTCAATCAACGTTCAATCAATCTTCAATCAAACATACGCCCCTCCCCCTCCCTGCTATAATCCCCCCATCCCCCCCACCGGAGGCCCTCCATGAGACCCCCCTTCAAGGTCATCGACTCCGACGGCCACATCAACGAGCCCGAGGAGATCATCGCCACCTACATGCCTCCCCCCTACGACGCCTACCTCCACGCCTGGAAGGCCAACGCGGACGGCACGGTCTACTCCAACAACACCCTCGTCCCCAAGCAGCCCGGAATGGACCCGACCATGAGCGGGACCCTCGGCACTAACGGCCCACCCGGCTTCCCCTTCCCCTCAGACTGGCTCGCCATCATGGACGAAGCCGGCGTCGAAAAGACCTACCTCTACCCCACCGCCTTCCTCCCCTACTCCATGCTCGTAGACCCCGACTACACCGTCGCCGTCACTCGCGCCTACAACTCCTTCCTCCACGACCACTGGCTCCAGGCCGACGACCGCTTCGGAGCAGTCGCCGTCATGCCCCTCCTTGACCCCGAGGAGTCCGCCAAAGAGCTGCGCCGGTCCGTCACCGAGCTCGGGTTTGCAGGGGCCTTTACCCCCGCCGTCGGCTACGGCCTCATCGGCAGGAAGCAGAACCACCCCTTCTTCGCCGAGGCCCAGGACCTCAACACCACCGTCGCCATCCACGGCGGCCACGCCACCGCCGAGTACATCCCCTACACCCGCTTCATCCAGCGCCACGCCGTCGGGTTCCCCGTCTCCCAGATCATCCAGATGACCAGCCTCGCCCTCGAAGGCACCTTCGAGCTCTTCCCCCGGCTCCGCGTCGCTTTCCTGGAAGCCGGTTGCACATGGGTGCCCTACATGCTCGACCGACTCGACGAGGAATGGGAGATCCGCGGCAAAGTCGAAGCCCCCGACTGCAAGCGCCCCCCGAGCGAATACCTCCGCGGCAGCAACGTCTTCGTCCACCTCGAGCCCGACGAAAAACTCCTCCCCCAGACTATCGACATCCTCGGCGACGACGCCCTCGTCTACGCCTCCGACTGGCCCCACTGGGACAACGACTTCCCCAACAGCATCGACCACATCTGGGAGCGGGAAGACATCACCGAAGGCCAGAAGAAGGCCATCCTCAGGGACAACCCCCTCGCCATGTACGGCATCCGGGACTCCGAAGGGGGCGCCTGATGCCCTACTTCCCCTCCCTCGAATGGTTCGAAGCCGTCCGCCAGGTCTTCAACAGCGAGGACGAGTACCAGACCGCCGGCGGCGGCTCTTGCGACGCAATAGTCGGGCTGAAGATCGGGGACGAGATATACGTCCTGGTCTTCGAAGGCTTCGAGTGTAGCTCCGCCCGTGAAGCCGACGAGGACGACCTCTACGAAGCCGACTTCTACCTCGAAATGACCCCCGACGAGTGGCGGGAAATGCTGGAGAACATCGCCTACAACGGCGCCGCCGACCTGCACCATTCCCTCAACAGCCTCGACCTCAACAAGTCCCCCGACAGCATCGCCCACTCCCTCAACGAAGACGGATACCGCCTGGACTTCTTCTTCCGCTACAATCAGACCTTCCAGTACTTCTTCGACGCCTCCTCTCGCATCCAAACCCGGTTCTAAGTGCCACAGTTAGGTTTACCCAAGCCCCGATTGTGGGGTAGTTACTTTGTCTGCCAACATCCTTCCCGTCTATACTGTGACCACAGAAACTGCGGTGCATGCCCATGAAGAAAATAACCGTTTCCATTGACGACCACACCCACCGTCGGGTCCGCATCCTGGCTGCAGAGAAGGGCACCTCGCTATCCGCTCTGGTAAGAGTCTTCATCAATCGCCTGGCAGCCGAACCTCGTAAGAGTGAAATACCCGCGCTGAAGGGCGAAACGCCTGAACAACAAAGACTAAGGCTCATCCAGGAGACAATCGCAGAAATTACTGCAACCGGCGGCGGCTCACGCACGGGCTAGAATTGGCAGAGGAAAAAGACCTGCATCCAGAGCGAGCTTCGTTAATTTCACCAGCAACCTTGAGAACGCATCCATGAAGAACATTACGGTCTACATTGACGAACAGGCCGATCACCGCGCCCGCATTAAGGCGGCTCAAATGGGCGCTTCTATACCCGCGTTAGTCAGGCGCTACCTCCACTCTCTCGCCGCTGCCAGCTCGTCCTCCGACAAAGATTTGGAGACCCCACTGGAACGACGTCACCGCCTGAAGAAGTTCTTTGAAGAGTTTGACGCCAGAGGTCGAGGAGTGTCCGAGATACTCCCTCGCGAAGCCATCTATGATCGCGATGCGCTTCGTTGATACCAACGTTCTCCTTTACGCAACAAGCGTAATCCCTCAAGAGGCCCGAAAGCGCGAGCGAGCTCGGGAGCTTTTAAGCGAAGGTAATCTAGCCATATCCGTTCAAGTTCTACAGGAGTTCTACTACCAGGCCACTCGCCCTAACCAACTTGCCCCCTTGACACACAATGAAGCTTTGAATTTCTTGGTCGACATCTTGAAATTCCCCATCCTCCCCGTCACCCTCGAAATCTTCCAATCCGCCGTAGCCATCGCCCAACGCTTCCAAATCTCCTACTGGGACGCTGCCATCCTCGCCGCTGCCCGAGCCCTCTCCTGTGACGCCGTATACACCGAAGACCTCAACCCTGGTCAGGCCTACGACGGCCTTCGTATCATCAACCCCTTCGCCGCTCCTGTCCCTTGACCCCACCCCACCCCCCGCCCTACACTCCCCCAAATCTTGCAGCCCTATCTATGCGGAGGAAGTCCCATGCCCACTAATGAATCTCGGAAATACGTAATCGTCGGCGCCGGAATCCACGGGATGAGTACCGCCTGGCACCTCGCCATGGAGCTAAAGGCCCGGGGCCAAGGTTCCGGCCGGGACATCCTCGTCCTTGAAAAGAGCCACGTCGGGGCCGGTGCGACCGGTGTCGCCTGCGGCAACGTCCGCAACTTCTACATGACCGAGGCCCTCCACCCCATCCTCCGGCACAGCGTCGACGTCTGGATGTCCGACCCCATCAACTTGGGCTTCCAGCAGGTCGGTTACGTCTCATGCGGAGAGGCCAACCAGACCCCCGACTTCGAAAAGATGCACAAGTCCCACCAGGCCTCCGACTACACCTCTAACCTCTACGTCGGCAAAGAGGCCCGGGACTTCCTCACCTCCATCTGGCCCGACTTCAAGACCGAAGGCATCGACGTAGCCCTCGACGAGCGCGTCAGCGGCTACGTCGGCACCCGGAACGTCCTCCGTGGTCTGGTCGAGAAGTGTGAGCAGCACGGTGTCGAAATCCGCACCGGCGTAGAGGTCACCGGCTACGACACCCGCGCCGGCTCCGTCAAGGCCGTAACCACCAACCAGGGCGATATCGACTGTGACGCCGTCATCTGGGCCCTCGGGGCCTGGACACCTCAGCATTGGGCCATGCTCGGTAAACCCTCTCACATCGACTGCTCCTACCCCGACGGCTCCGTGGTCAACAAGGACATGTGGACCTTCTGGAGACTCCGGGAGGGCGAGGTCTACTTCGACGAGCCTTACGTCACCCCCGAGGGCAAGAACCCACCCATCCTCCACATCGAGAAGATGAGCACCCCCGTCTACGATGAGCGCACCGGCAAGCAGCTCCGGGACTACCTCTACGTCTACTTCAAGAACGCCAACGAGCGCATGGAAAGGCCCGGCCTTCAGGGCGGCATCACCCCCGTCAAGATCGGCCCCGATGCCGTCGTAGACCCCTATGGCCACGCCAACGAGCTCTACCAGGCCGAGCCCGAGTTCGCCGACTACTTCTGCGCCGCCATGGGCGCAACCATGTCCCGCTTCGAAGGCATACGCTCCTCCTTCAAGCAGCGCCCTAACGGCGGCATAGGCGCCTTCACCCCCGACAACCTCCCCGTCCTCGACTGGGTCGCCCCCAACGTCTACATGATCGAAGACAGCAACCACGGCTTCAAGATGATCGGCCTCGGGAAGCTGGTCTCCAAGCTCCTCATGGGAGAGGACGTCCCCGACCTCAAGCCCTTCGCCTTCAGCCGCTACTCAGAGGGCAAGACCTTCGGCAGCAACAACAGCCACTCGCCGTGGGTGTAGACGAGCTCCAGGCCCGACTGGACTCCGGCCCGACCCTCATCCTCGACGGAGCGGTCGGCACCGAACTCGACAAAATGGGCGTGCCCGTCAACGGGCCTGCGTGGTGCGCCTCCGCCCTCAGCACCCACCCCGACACCGTGCGCCGGCTCCACCAGGACTACATTGACGCCGGCGCCGACATCATAACCGCCAACTCCTACGCCTCCTCTCCCCACAACCTGGAAGCCGCAGGACTCGGAGACCGCGCCGGCGAACTGAACGCCCTTTCCGTCCAACTTGTCAGGGAGGGCATCGAAAACGCCGCCCCGGACAGGTCTATATGGATCGCCGGGTCCCTGTCCAGCTTTGGGATCTATGCCTTCAGCCGGAGAAACAGACCCCTCCCCCCATTCCCCGTCATTGAGGAAAGCTACCGACGCCAAGCCCACACCCTCGCCGAAGCGGGCGCCGACTTTCTGCTCCTGGAAATGATCCGAGAGCCGGTCCACGGCGGTGCTCTCATCAGGGCGGCATTGGAGACCGGTCTTCCCGTCTGGGTCGGCCTTAGCTGCGCCCTCACCCCCGAGGGCGACCTCCACATGCTCTCCGAGGTCGAAGCCACCGCCCCGTCCGACATCGACTTCTTGGAGACCCTTGAACAGGTCATGGCCATAGGCGGCTCCCTTCTGGCCATCATGCACAGCGAGGTTCACTGCATCAGCCCCGGCCTAAGGGCCGCCCGCTCGAAGTGGAAGGGCCCTCTCGCCGCCTACGCCAACTCCGGCATCTTCTTCGCCGTACCCCAACGCAACTACCAGGAAGTCACGGCTCCCGAGACCTACGTAGAACTCGTTCAGGAATGGATTACCCTCGGTGCCCGGGTCGTCGGGGGCTGCTGCGGCATCGGCCGAGACCACATCCGCCTTATCAGCAACGCTCTCCGATCGGCCTAACTGCAAAGACGGCTGGAGTTACCCCACCCCCCAGTCGATCCCGTTCCTCAGCATCTGCACGTACTCCTCCACCTCCCAGCTTGCCCTGAACGACTTCGGCATCGACTCCGGGTCCTCGATAGTCTCATCGAACGCATGGTTCGTCTGGCTGGCCGGAGAGTGGCAGTGTCCCAGTGCTATGTAGGCCACCCCACCCCTCCCCACATCCCTCGTATACGCCAGCACCCGCGTCTTCCTGTCGGCCTGCAGCGACGTGTCCTCATCGTAGATGAACCCGTACCCCGAGTCGTCAGGCCCCAGCTCCGCCGACAGCACGACATCCGTCTCATTCGGGTGCTGGATCTCAATCATGTACGGCTCGTCAATCGTCATGAAGGATGACGGCAAGCCTTTGGTAAGAGGATTGTCCGCCCCCGACACGTCCACCCGGAACTTCCTGGTCTGCGGATGGCTGATGAAGAAGCTCCCGAGCGTGTCGTGGTGCTCCGACTTCACCATCATCCGTCGCGTCTCCCCCTCCACCCGCTTCGCCCTCCCCCCGCTGGTCCCGTGCAGCCCGAACCACCGACCCCCGTCCTCCAGCCACCGCCGCACCACCTTGTTCTGCTCCGCATCCAGGAACGGCCCGGCCGTATACGTAAGCATCAGTGCCGTCCCCGGTAGCCACCGGTGAACATCCGTAAAGTCGTTGCCCACCGTGGCCTGTATTCCCCTCTCCTCCAGCAGCTCCAGCAGCCGGATTCGGGCATAGTCCATGTCGTGCTGCGCCAGGGCCCCGGGCGGGTATCCTCCCGTTATCAGGTGCACCCGACCCGGCTGGACTTCTCTCATCTTCTACTCCTTGCTCCTTTTGGTTTCCCTTGATTCCACCCCACCCGACTCCCGCGCCTTCGCGGCCTCCCGTCGGGCGTTGGATATCGCCGTATTCAGGTACAGGTTCATGCGCAGGCCCCGACGCCGGAGTCCGAGTTCATTCATTAGCTCTTCTCTCAGTTCATCATCCGTGCGAGGCACGTTATCCGACATGACCCACTTCGTAAGCTCCAATAGCTGCGCATGGCTGTACTCGGGCGCGGTCTTATCCATCGGGACCTCGGGTTTAGGCCCCTGCCGAGCCGGAATTGCGTCGCCATATTGGAACTGTTCCGGACTCGATGAAGTGCTGATGGTTCCATACCTCTCAGGTAGGCCGATTGCCTTGCCAAACGTTTCTCTAGTCCTCGAGAGTCGTAATATCCCCCGGATCTAGCCCCAACTCTCGAGCCTTTAGCAGCCGACGCATGATCTTCCCCGACCGCGTCTTCGGCAGCACTGGTGTGAAGTCTATCTCCGTCGGCACCGCTATCGGCCCAAGTTCCTTCCTCACGTGCAGCTTCAACGCCTTAACCATGTCATCCGACCCCGACTCCCCCGCCCTCAGCGTCACGAAACCCTTGATCTGCTCGCCCTTTATCTCATCCGGCTTTCCGATCACCGCCGCTTCCGCCACTGCGGGGTGCGACACCAGAGCGCTCTCCACCTCCGCCGACCCTATCCTGTGGCCCGCCACGTTCAGCACATCGTCCGCCCGACCCACCACCATGTAGTAGTTGTCGGCGTCCCGCAGCGCCACGTCCCCGGAGAAGTAGACGCCCGGAATCGTAGTCCAGTCCTTCTCGAACCGGGACGCGTCGCCGTAGACGGTGCGGAAGAAGCTTGGGAACGGCCGCTTGATGACCAGCATCCCGCCCTTATCAGGCTCCGTTATCGGCACACCCTCCCTGTCAACGATATCCATCTCGACTCCCGGCAGCGGCCTCCCCACCCGACCCGGCTTCACCTTCATTATCGGCATCGTCCCGAGACACGGCCCACCCGTCTCCGTCTGCCACCAGTTATCTACGATGTAGCCCCACTCGCCGTTTCCGCAGAGGTGCTCGTAGGCCCAGCGTTGGGCCTCGGGGTTGAGCGGCTCGCCTGCACACGTCAGCAGCCGTAGCGTGCTCAGGTCGTAGCCCTCCGCGTGCTGTTCGCCGTATCGCATAAGCATCCTCAGCACCGTTGGCGCCGTGAACATCACGTTCACCCCGTACTTTTCGATTACCTCGTAGAAAGCGCTCGGGTCCGGGTAGTCGGGCGCGCCTTCCCGGAAGACCGTAGTGGCCCCGTAGAGCAGTGGTGCATACACGATGTAGCTGTGCCCGACAACCCACCCGATATCCGACGTGCACCAGTAGACGTCGTCCTCCTTCATGTCCCAGAAGGACCGGAAATGGTAGTAGGTCCCGACCATGAACCCCCCGTGAACGTGCTGGACTCCCTTAGGCTTCCCCGTCGTGCCGCTGGTGTACAGGATGAACAACGGGTCCTCGGCATTCATCACTTCCGCCTCGCAATCCACGCCCCCGCTGGCCAGCAGGTCATCGAAGTCGACCTCCTTCTCCTTCAGCGCCGCGTCCTTCGTCTCCCGACGCCACACGATGATGTGTTTCAGATGGTCGATATCCACGGATGCCTCGTCGCTGATCCCCTTCAAGTCCACCGGCTTGCCCCGACGATACCCGTAGTCCGCCGTAATGACCGCCTTCGCCTCCGCATCCAGAATCCTCTGCCTCAGCGCCCCGACACTGAACCCCGCATACACCACGCTGTGCACCGCTCCCACCCGTGCGCAGGCCAGCATCGAGATCACCCCTTCCGGCGTCAGCGGCATGTAGATCACAACCCGGTCTCCCTTCCCCACCCCCAGCCCCCTCAGCCCGTTCGCCATCCTGTTCACCAGCTGCGTCAACCGACCGTACGTCAGCACCTTCTCCGACCCGTCTTCCCCGAGCCAGATGAACGCAGCCTTGTTCTTCCGGCCGTCGGTCAGGTGCAGGTCCAGGCAGTTGTAGGTTATGTTGCATTCCCCGTCCGAGAACCACTTGAAGTTGGGGTAGTCCCATTCGAACACCTTTGTCCACGGCTTGAACCAGTCCAGCTCCGAAGCTATCTCCGTCCAGAATCCCTCAGGGTCTTCCGTGGACCGCCGGTACTCAGTCTCGTAGTCCTGGATGTTGGCGTTTTCCACCAGGTGCGCCGGCGGCTCGATCTCGCCCGTCTCCTGCAGCAGGTGGTCGATCTGTCTCTGCTCTACCACTGTGTTCCCCCATAAAGCCGGTATTCAAGGTGCCCGAAACCCGAGCCCCAAAAGTACATGCCATGTTAGCAGTTATCCGGTGGGCGTGAAACGGGTTGGAACTATATGCGAGTTGGGCGTGCTCCCGGTGCTGTTTATCATCTTTTTTACAAATTCCTTGTTTAGACATCTTGACATCAATTCTAATGAGATTCATGATGTCTCTATGAGAACAACCCTGACGCTCGAAGATGATATAGCTGATTCCCTGAAAGAACAGGCCCGACTTCTCAACAAACCGTTCAAGCAGATCGTTAACGACACTCTCCGTCGTGGACTTTCTCCCGCGATCGAGGAGGACCGGTCAGCCTACACAGTCAAGCCGCTGCCAGGCGGCTTTCGGGCCGGGGTAGACCCCTACAAGCTCAATCAATTGAATGACGAGCTTGATACCTCGGAGTTCATCAACAGGAATGCAGAATGATAGTTCCGGATCTGAATCTGCTGGTTTACGCACACAGTGAAGGTGCTCCCTTTCATCGCCCCGCTCGACAGTGGTGGGAAGGCCTCGTTAACGGAACGGAGAGAATCGGCATCCCGTGGGTCGTAGTGGCTGGATTCGTGCGTCTTCTGACCCACCCCAGCATGCTGCAATTCCCCGCCACCCCCATGCAAGCCGTGAACTACGTGGAGCAATGGTTCCAGTTTTCCCACGTCACTCCTCTGAACCCGGGTAGGGAGCACCTGGCAATCTTTCGAAGAGCCCTGGACGCTGCCGGCGTCGGTGGAAACCTGGTGACTGACTCCCACATCGCCGCCCTTGCCATGGAATACCAGGCAGAGGTCCACTCCAACGATACCGACTTCAGCCGCTTTCCCGGCCTCCGTTGGCGCAACCCCCTCTAGGCCGCCTCCCCCTTCCCCGTAGGGGCATCCCTCGTGGGCGCCCTCCCCGGACGCGGGGCCGCTCATCGTGAGCTGGAGTCGAAGGGTAGAGCGGGGGACGGTCCATGCCCCTACCTGAACCCACCCCCGCTCAAGTTTAGTCGTACTGGTCAGATATTCACGCCATCTGTGATAAGGTGTAGAAAGCGTCCCTGGCGCCTTTGGAAAGGTCGATATGAAATCTTTGGCAGCAGCCTGCATATCTGGCAAACGCCGCATCGCCATTCTTCTCCTTCCGGCCTTCGCGCTCCTTGCCGCCCTATTGATAGCTTTGCCGGTCCAGGCCTCGGAGAACTCGGGAGTTTCCGAGAGCGATTGCAACAGCTATGGCAACGGCTACGCGTGGTCCGCCGGTAGCTGTATAGTCCTGAACTCCGTCCTCATAATGGCGAACTCATCGAACATAAATCTGGGCAATGTGCCAGGTAGTTGGACAGTCAGGTACAGCCACTCGATAGGGTCCATCACAGTGATCAACGCAACCCGTTCTGGGAAAACGAGTCTCTCCCAACTCGATTCCCAGATGAATGCAATGCGCCGCCTCACCGGAGTCATTTCCGTCGAATATGACACCCTGGCCTCCGCTGCCGGCCCTGCCTTGGACACGGTGCAGAGCCCGGACAATGGCGCCGGAGTCGTCGTAACCCCCTCCAACCCTCCCGCCTCCGGCGAAGGCGCCTGGTTCGACCACCGCGACCTCAACCCCGCCACCTGCGAGATCGAAGACAAGCGCTTCTGTGTCCTCCCCCACGACGTACTCACCTTCGGCTCCGGCTGGCATCCCCTCCAACCACACCCCTAACCCCCCTTCATTATTCCCGTACACTACACCGTCATTCCCGCCCTTCTCTACCGCCATTCCCGCCCCTTTAACCCGTCATTCCCACGGAGGTGGGTCGAAGATGCGCCATTGGCGTGAATCCATCCCTCCGAAACACTCACCTCCCACTTCGCCACTCACCTCCTCCCCCTTCCCTAGCTCCACACACCCATGCCATGTCATTCCCGCCCCCTCCCCCCAACTCCATTCCCACCTATTGCATTATCAAATACGTGTGCTAAACTAATGTCTATGGCCCCGACACGCCACGTCGGGCCTACATCAGGAAAGGTGGAACTATAGGAGTCCCATGAGCCGCACCGGCCTGCATAGACCCCGTCGCACCCGACCGGCATCCCAACGCCCGGCCCTCGACACGCGCCTCCTCCTCACTCTCTTTCCACCTCACATCCTGCACCCCAACACCCACAACAAGCGCTGCCCAAAGGCCAAACGCCTAGACCTTCGCAGCGATCTATCACCGTCCCGCCCCACGAATGGAAGGTCCCCGGACAAATCAAGGCAGGCCCTTAGAGAGGGTAACTGCCAGGTGAGCGCCCCACTCATAGGTCGCAACGGTTTCGCCCCGTCAGGCGACGCTCAGGAGCACGGTGTCAAGATGCTCCATTGGGCCACAGCGCCCCTCTCGGACTCCACCGTCGTCACCATCGGCAAGCTCCGGTCTATGAACGCCGGTCACGAGTCTACGCTCCCATCCCTCAGGGTGGTAGAGCACTTCCGGTGGGCGAGACTGCCCCAGAGCGAGAATTTCTCGCGTCTCGTCCATACCCTATCGGAAGTATGGGGCAAGGATTCCACCGTCGTCACAACCGGAGAATTTCCGACTACGAACGCCGGTCACGGGTCTCCGCTCCCATCCCCCAGGGTGGTAGAGCACTTCCGGTGGGCGAGACTGCCCCAGAGCGAGAATTTCTCGCGTCTCGTCCATACCCTATCGGAAGTATGGGGCTGTGATTCCACCGTCGTCACAACCGGAGAGCTTCCGACTACGAACGGCGGTCACGGGTCTCCGCTCCCATCCCTCAGGGTGGTAGAGCACTTCCGGTGGACGAGACTGCCCCAGAGCGAGAATTTCTCGCGTCTCATCCACGTCCCCTCGGAAGTATGGGGCTGTCGCAGAGTCGACGCCGGTGTAGACCGTTCCCAGGGGCGGACACCCCGCATCGGTACAGGCGTCGCCGACTTCCTGCACAAACCGTCCGGGACCTTCCACCCCCTCCCCACCACCCCGACCTTTCGCACCCTCATCCCCGCCCTCTCTACCTCCGTCATTCCCGACTCCGATCGGGAATCCATCCCGCGGGGTTGGGGTTCCGCTCGCCCTGAGTGGAGTCGAAGGGTCTCAAGAGCGGAACGGGTAGGGCCCCCTCCCCGGTGTTGGGCCGCTCGTGCTGAGGCTCTCGAAGTACGAGCGGGGGGCGGCCCACGCACCGCCAACCGGCCCCCTATGCCCTCACATACAGCGCCCTTCATATTGTCATTCCGATGCCCCGCGAGGAATCTTGTGTGACGAAGCAGTGGTAGAGTTAAGGAGTCGGGGTGCGGTAGGCCGCAGGAATCATGGTCTTTGGAGGCCGAGCCCCAGCGAGGGCCACCGCACCCCTCTCTCATTTAAGCCCGTACAGTTGCCCGGGTCAACAACCCGTACCTGCAAGAAAGGGATAACATGAGTCAAGACTCCGTAATGGGAATCGATGTCAGCAGTGAGTTCCTGGACCTGCACGTCCTGCCACAAGGCCGGGCCACAAGGCACACCAACGATGCTGAAGGCATCAGAGAGGTCCTTCAAGTGGCCAAGGACTTCGATGTCGGCCTCATCGTCATGGAGTCCACCGGTGGCCTGGAGAGGCCCCTGGCCCTGGAGTGTGGGATCCACCAGATACCCACGGCGGTTATGAACCCCAGGCAGATCAGGGACTTCGCACGCTCCATAGGCAAGCTGGCCAAGACCGACGCCATCGACGCCTACAGCATCGCCCGCTTCGCCTTCACCATCAGACCCGATGCCCGTCCCCTCCCAGACCCTCAGGCCGCCCACCTGAAGGCCCTCCTGGCCCGCAGAAAGCAGCTCATAGACATGAGGGCCGCCGAGTCCCTTCGCCTCAAGCGGGCCCTCGGCCCTCTTCACCCCAGTCTGCGTAAGCACATCCAGTTCCTCTCCCAGGAACTGAACGACCTGGACAGGGAGATAGACGACCTCATTAAGTCCAACTCCCTCTGGAAGGCCAAATACGACCTCCTCAAGGATGTCCCCGGCATAGGCTCCGTATGCTCCTTCACCCTGGTGGGCGCCCTCCCCGAACTGGGCGCCCTCAACCGCAAGGAGATCGCCGCCCTGGTGGGGGTAGCCCCCTTGAACAGGGACAGTGGAGTCCATAGGGGAAGACGTATCATCTGGGGCGGCCGGGCCAACGTCAGAAGAGCCCTCTACATGGCCGCCATGAGCGCCAGGAAGCACAATCCCCCCATCAAAGCCTTCTACGAGCAACTGCTCGCAGCCGGCAAACCCGGCAAGGTCGCCCTCGTCGCCTGCATGCGCAAGCTCCTCACCATCCTCAACGCCATGCTTAGAGACAATGCCCCCTGGAATCCCCTCCCAAAAACCTCTCCTCCACCCCGCCCCCAACACAGTTGCTGGGGTGGGGTGGTGGGGCGTCCCACGTACCGCCAACCGGCCTCGTATGCCCTCCCATACGACACCCTTCACTCTGTCATTCCGATGCCTCGCGAGGTCGAAGATGTCGAAGATGCGCCTGGGCGTGCGCCTATGGCGTGAATCTGGGGTGGGGCGTCCCTCCCCCACCCCACGCGAAATCCCCAGAAATCCCTCTAGGCGTCGTTCAATCAAAACAGCTACGAGTTCAATCAATGTTCAATCAACGTTCAATCAAAAACCCGCACCCCACAGCTGATTAAAAACCCGCTGCGTCTCCAAACCGCTGCACCGGCTGCATGGACTACCGCCCCCCACCCTTCCCCTGCTAATATGTCCCCGCATCCCAGCGACTCAGGAGACTGCCATGTCGGAAAAGATCGTCGGTATCGTCAACGTCCCCGGTGACCCCCGGGCCATCGTGGACGGCATCAAGGGCCTTGAAGATGCGGGCATCCCCGCCGTCTGGCTCACCACCGGCGCCCCCGGCCCCGACGCCCTCACCATATTCTCCGCAGCCGCCGCCCTCACCGACACCATCAAGATGGGCACCGCCATCACCCCCACCTGGGGCCAGCACCCCGTCTACTCCGTCCAGCAGATACAGGTCATCGCCAACCTCGCCCCCGGCAGGCTGCGGTTCGGCGTCGGGCCCAGCGGCAAAGGTGGCATGGTCAAGACCTACGGCGCCGACTTCCGACGACCCGTCACCAACATGCGCGAATACATCCAGGTCGCCAGGTCTCTTCTCCAAACCGGAAAGGTCGACTTCCAGGGCGCCCAGTACCGGGCCAACGCCGGCATCGGCGCCCCGATCCCCGATGTCCCCGTTATCGGCTCCGCCCTCGGCACGGGCGCTTTCCGTGCCTGCGGTGAGGTCGCCGACGGTGCGATAAGCTGGCTTTGTCCTCCACCGTACCTCCGGGACTACGCCCGACCTGCCCTCGAAGAAGGCGCCCGTAACGCGGGCCGCCCCACCCCGCCCCTCATCGCCCACTTCGTAACCTGCCTCCACGATGACGTCGACGAGGTGCGCGCCGCAGTCCGGCAGGACTTTACCTACTTCGCCTCCGCCGAGTACTACATCAACATGTTCGCCGCCGCAGGCTTTCCGGGCATAAGTAGGGACACAGGTCTCTCCGACGACCTCATCGATTCTTTCACCTTCTACGGCGACCAGAACTCAATAGCCACCCAAATCCAGGCCCTATTTGATGACGGCGCCGACGAGGTCTACGCATCCATCGTCACCCCCGGCCCTGACGCCGTCGCTTCTCGGGAGCGCACCGTGGCAGCCCTCAGCGAGATCAATAAGAGCCTCTAGCCAGCCCCGACCACCATCCCGGACAACATTAGCGAACGCTATCCAGAGCACGAAGGAAGGAGGGACCTCATGGCCGACACCCCCATAAACATGGAGAACTATGAGGAGACCTACAACTCCTTCCGGCTGGACGTGCCCGAGTTCTACAACTTCGCCTTCGATGTGGTCGACAAGTGGGCCGAGGATCGTACCAAGCTCGCCCTCCTCACCGTTGACTCCGACGGCAACAGTGCGGAGAGTCACTCCTTCTGGGACCTGAAAGTCCAGTCCAACCGATTCGCCAACATCCTTCAGGCCCAGGGGCTGAAGAAGGGCGATCGCGCCTTCCTCATGCTCCCCCGGAACCCCGAGTGGTACATCGCCCTTCTCGGCATGATCAAGCTCGGGGTTTTGCCCATGCCCGCCACCACCATGTGCACCCCCAGGGACATCGAGTACCGCATCAACGCCTCCGACGCCGCCATCGCCATCACCGACCTGGAAAACGCCCCCAAGGTTGACCAGGTCGCCGGCCAATGCCCGTCCCTCCAGGTCCTTATGACCACCCGAGGATCGAGGACGGGCTGGCTCTCCTACGACGACGAGATGGCCAAGGCTTCACCCCATCTCAACAACGTCGAGTCCACCCGCAGCGACGACCCCCTGATGCTCTATTTCACTTCCGGCACCGTCGGCTACCCGAAGATGGTACTACACACGCAGGCCTCATACGGCCTAGCCCATATCATCACCGCCAAGTTCTGGCACAACCTCCGCTCAACAGACCTCCAGTGGACCATCTCCGATACCGGCTGGGCCAAGACCGCCTACGGCAAGCTCTTTGGCCAGTGGACCCAGGGTGCGGCCGTCATGCAGCACGACGCCAAGGGTCGCTTCGACCCCAAGGTCACCCTCAACATCCTCGGCAAGTTCGGCGTCACTTCCTTCTGCGCACCCCCGACCGTCTATCGCCTCCTAGTCTTGGAAGACCTAGCCCAGTATGACCTCTCCGGCCTGCGACACTGCACCAGTGCCGGAGAGCCCCTCAACCCGGAGGTCATCAAGCAATGGCAGGACGGCACCGATCTCACCATCTACGACGGCTACGGCCAGACCGAATCCGTTCTCCTCGTGGGCAACTACCGCTGCCTACCCGTCATCCCCGGCTCCATGGGCAAACCCACCCCCGGTTTCCACATCTCCATCGTCGACGAGGAAGGTGTCGAGCTTCCCCCCGGCGAGGAAGGCCAGATCGCCGTACGCGTCAAGCCCGAACGCCCCGTCGGTCTATTTCGGGAATACTGGCGCAACAAGGAGACGACGCGAAGCGTCTTCCTCGGCGACTGGTACTACACCGGCGACAAGGCATACAAGGACGAAGACGGCTACTACTATTTCGTGGGTCGGGCAGACGACGTGATAATCTCCGCCGGCTATCGAATAGGGCCCTTCGAGGTCGAGAGCGCGCTGATTGAACATCCGGCTGTAGCGGAGTCGGCAGTCGTGGCCAGCCCCCACCCCGTACGTGGCGACATCGTCAAGGCCTTCGTCATCCTGAGCCCCGGCCACGTGCCTTCAGACGAACTGGTCGTCAGCCTCCAGGACCACGTCAAGCAGTCCACCGCCCCGTACAAGTATCCCCGTGAGATAGAATTCGTCACCGAGCTTCCCAAGACCATCAGCGGCAAGATCCGCCGCGTCGAGCTCCGCGAACGTGAACTCCAGCGTTATTCCAAGGACTGATCAACTTATGCTTACCGGGAGAACGCCATGACCTCCGATGCAGCCCTCCTTGTTCCCGAGGCCTTCGGCCCTCTCCAAGGCGTCAAGATATTGTCCAGCGGCACGATCATCGCCCAGCCCTTTGCCGCCCTCCTCGCCGCAGAGATGGGCGCCGAGGTCATCCAGGTGGAGCGCCCGGGGCAGGGAGACCTGGTCTGGCGCAACCTGGAGTTTCCCCTGGAAGGTCCTAATGGAGTATCGACGGCCAGCGCCTGGGTGCAAGAGCGGCGCAACATGTTCCACGTCACCCTGGACCTCTCCAAGCCCAGGGGCAAGGAGCTTTTCCTCCGGCTCGCAGCCCAGGCCGATATCTGGATGGAGTCCTCCAAGCCCGGCGCCTACAAACGATGGGGCATCACCGACGAGGAAGTTCTCAAGGCCAACCCGAGAATCGTCATCTGCCACGTCTCGGGCTATGGTCAGAGCGGCCATCCCGACTACCTAGGCCGCGCTTCTTACGACTTCATCGGCCAGGGTTTCGGAGGCATGATGCACCTCACTGGTTTTGCCGACCCCGAGCCCCCAGTTCGCGCCGTCCCATGGACCGCCGACTACATCACTGCCGGTTTCTGCCTCTGGTCGTCGCTGGCCGGTTATATCCATGCCCAGCGCACCGGCCAGGGCCAGGTCATCGACCTCGCCCAGTACGAGGCCATTCACAAGATCCTCGCCGGCACCATGGTTGCCTACTATGAAATGGGTTTGAACCGGGGCCGCTCCGGCAACAAGGCTGGCCTATTCCAACCTTACGATGTGTTCCGGGCCAAGGACGGCTGGGTAATAATCGCCGCAGTAGGCACGCCCTACGTCCGGGTCTGCGATGTCCTGGGACTCGACCCCAAGGAAGAGAAATGGCAAAAGGCTCACCGCGGCGTATACACACCCGAGGGACTTGAATTCGACGCCGTCATCCGGGCTTGGGCGGAGGAACGCACCGTCGACCAGATAGTAGAGACCATGAACGATGCACAGGTCGCCTGTTGCCCCATCATGACTCCTGAAGACACGGCCAACGATCCCCACTTCGAGATGCGGGACATGCACGTGGAATGGGACGACGTCCAACTTGGCCGAAAGGTGAAAGGTACGGGAATCGTGCCAAAGTTCTCCGAGACCCCTGGAAAGATCTGGCGGGGCTCCGTCGCCCTCGGCCACGATAACGAACTGGTCTACTCCAGGCTGCTCGGCCTCACCTCTGAAGAGATAGCTTCCCTCAGCGAAGAGGGGATAACCTAGGAAACGCCATGCCGGACCCAACGAGACTCGATAACCAGGTTGCCATAGTCACCGGCGGCGCCCGAGGCATAGGTCGGGGCATCGCTCTCGTTCTCGCCGAGGCCGGCGCCTCTATCGTCATCGGAGACCTGCTTGACTCCTCGGAGACCGTTCGCATGGTCGAGGACCTGGGCGGCAAAGCCGTTTCCATGCAGATGGATACAAGCAAGCCCGAAGATGCCAAGGGCCTCGTCGACCTGGCCTTCAACACCTTCGGACGCCTTGACATCCTTGTCAACGACGCCGGCATAGACGCGCCCGACGGCAACGCCTGGGACCTTCCCGATGAAGAGTGGACGAGGGTGATCGACGTAAACCTTAGTGGCGTCTTCTACTGCTCCAAGGCCGCCCTCCAGCCCATGCTCAAGGCGGGCAGCGGTGCAATAGTTAATATCAGCTCCCAGTCAGCGCGTATCGGCTCCAAGGGTATGTCTCCTGCATACAACACATCCAAGGCGGGGGTCTTGGGGTTGACCATGGCCTTCTCCGCTCATGTTGCAGACAAGGGAGTGCGGGTGAACGCCGTGACCCCGGGCCTGGTCCGCTCCAAGGTTTTCGGCTGGTCTGAAGAAGAAGACGCGGGTAAGACCGCCGAGTACCCCCTAGGCCTCGGCGCCCCGAGGGACATCGGGCAGGCCGTCAGGTACCTTGCCAGCCCTGCCTCACGATGGGTGTCGGGCACCGCGCTCCATATCGCCGGCGGCTATCAAAAGGGAAACTACTGGTTCTAGTTAAACTGAATCCGAAGGAAGACATTCATGACTGCCCCTTTCCCTACCAAAGACTCCCTGCGCATCTGCTTTGCCCACGTTGCCTACGCCCTCCACGACACCCTTCGGAAACGCAACACCGGCATATACAGCTTTCAGGTCTGGGACTACGACTCCCTGGTTGCCAAGGGCGACGACCTCGATATACTGGTTATCTCCGGCCTCTGGCAGAACGACATTCTGGCAAGCGCCCCCAGCCTTCGCTTCATCCAGTCAATAGGTGCGGGCTACGACCAGTTCCCGTTGGATGAACTGCGGAGTCGGGGCATCAGGCTGGCCAACGCCAGCGGCGTAAACAAGAACGCCGTCAGCGAACACACATTTTCCCTCATACTCTCACTCACCCGACACCTCAAATCAGGGGCGCGTAACCAGCGAGACCACTTCTGGCGCGGCATGATCTCCGAGATACCCAAGCGGGAGGACGAGCTCGCAGGGAAGACCGTGGGAATCGTCGGGATGGGGGCCATCGGGTCCCGGGTTGCCAAGATCGCCAAGGCCTTCGATATGACCGTCCTCGCCACCAAGCGCAATCCCGCCACCGCTGAGGGCCCCGCCGACAAGGTCGTCACCCCAGATCAGATTGATGAGCTCCTGACCCAGTCCGACATCCTCGTCCTCACCTGCTCCCTCAACGACCAGACCCGAAACCTTATCAACACCCACTCCCTCTCCCACATGAAGCCTACATCCTATCTGATCAACATGGCCCGGGGTGGGTGCGTCGACGAACCTGCCCTTATCGACGCCCTCAACAACGGGGTAATCGCCGGCGCAGGATTGGACGTAGTCGACCAGGAACCCCTCCCAGACGACAGCCCGCTCTGGGATATGGACAACGTGGTCCTCACCCCGCACACCGGCGGCGAGACCCAGGCCTACGAGGACAACGTTATCGACATCCTCCTCGAAAATGTCGACCGCCTCACCTCCGGCCAGCCCGACCTCTACAACCAGGTCCTCTAGCCACCCCCAGCGAAAAGCAATCGGGCCGACGGAAAATCCGCCGGCCCGATTCTCTTTGTTGGCTAGCGGCAGTATTTACTGCACAGGTGAGAAGGCCGCCGGTAGCATGAACTTCGTGTTCATCGCCGTGACGTGAGCCCCAATCGCTGGAGGCCAGTCTCCCGCGGCCACCGCCGCCGCCCGAGTCTCCGTGCGGTGGTTCATGTCGTTGTAGGGCCAGATGTGGATCAGCTTATTCAAAAGGCCCATGTCCGTGGACCCGGCAAAGAACAACCCCGAGTGCTTTAGGCGGTCGGGAAGCTTATTGCCGAAAGCTTCCATGATCTCGGGCATGGAGCCGGGCACGGCATCGTAGTATCTCATCTCGTAGAGAGGGCCGTAGCTGCCGGGTTCAATCGGCTTCTGGAAGGGCCCCGGGACCACTATCTCGCTCTCCATCTTGACTATCAAGTGGCTGGCCTTCGGGGGCCAGTTGGGGTTCTGAGCAGCAGCAGCCCGGATCTCCGACCTCTGCTGCGTGTCCTCGTATCCCCAGACGTGAATTACCTGGTTCAGGGGCCCGACCTCCGTATGCCAGAACGCCGCCAGCTTGGAATACTGCTCCCTGTGCGGCAAGGCCTCCCCGAATATCTCCTCAAACTTGGGCACGCCTCCCGGTTTCAGCGTGTAGGTGCGAAATTCGTAGATCATGGTTTCCTCCGATGGTTTAAAGTCTAGTGAACGGGCGAGAAAGACGACGGCACCATGATCTTGTTGTTCATGGTTACCAGGAACTTCCCCGTGGCCGGAGGCCAGTCTCCCGCAGCGACTGCAGCGGCACGGATCTCGCTGCGCTGTTTCATGTCCTCGTAGGCCCAGATGTGGATCAGCTTGTTCAGTGACCCCATGTCAGTGTACCCACAGAAGAAGAGAGGGGAGTGTTTGAGCCTTCTTGGGAGTTTCTCCTCCCAGAGCTCCATGATCCTGGGTATGGATCCGGGCAGGTTGTCATAGTAGCGCATCTCGTAGAAATTGCCGTGATGGCCGGGCTCTATTGGCTTCTGAAAGGGCGCGGGGATGACTATCTCCGTCTCCATCTTCACTATGTGCTCATCGTCTCCGGGCGGGGGCCAGCCGGGTTCCGCCGCGGCCGCTGCCCTCACCTCTGCCCTGTGCTTCATGTCCTCATAGGCCCAGACGTGGATGATCTGGTTCAGCGGCCCGATCTCCGTGTGCCAGCAGGCCGTCAGCTTCGAATGTTTCTCCCTTATGGGCAGCGCCTTGGAGAAGTTTTCCTCGAACTTCCCCATGCTCCCGACCTTTAGCATGTAGCTCCTGAATTCGTAGATCATAGTCTCCTCCGAGTTGACTGGTAGATGACTCGGGACTCGGGCAGTTTATCAGAAAGAGCCGATGCAGCGTGGATGGTAGAATCGAAGAGACACTTAGCCCTCGGAGGCACATATGTCCAAAGACCTGTTCGACCTGTCCGGCCGTGTAGCGATCGTCACCGGTGCATCCTCGGGGCTGGGGGTCACCTTCGCCGAGACACTGGCCCAGGCCGGCGCCGACATCGTCATTTGCGCCCGACGCCTCCACAAGCTGGAAGAAACAGCACAAAAGATACGAGACCTCGGGGCCCGGTGTCTCGTCGTACAGACCGACGTCACCAACCCAGACCAAGTTGACAACCTCGTCGATCGCACCATGGACACATTTGGCAAGATCGACATACTGGTCAACAACGCAGGCGCTTTCTTCGAAGGCTCCAAGATCGCCGAAGACCTCGACTTCGAGGCCGTTCAGAAAGTGATGGATGCCAACCTGACCAGCGCCGCTCTCTGTTCCCACCGCGCAGGCCTGAAAATGCTGGACCAGGGTTATGGGCGGATTATCAACATAGCGTCGGTGCTGTCGGTGGTCGGGGGCGTGCCGGAAGACTACTCCTACGCCTATTCCATCTCCAAGCACGGGATGGTGGGACTGACCAAGGCCCTTGCATTGCAATGGGCCAAGAAGGGCGTCACGGCCAACGCCATAGGCCCCGCCTATTTCGAGACCGAGCTTACCGAATTCCTCTCCGACGAGTTCACGGATCTCGCTGCCCGGACCCCCATGGGCCGCATGGGCAGGCCCGACGAGCTTAAGACCGCCCTACTCTTCCTCGCCGCCGATTCCTCCAGTTACATCACAGGCCAGATTGTTCTCGTGGACGGAGGCTGGACGGTATGGTAACTCCTACTGCCTCGGCAGGCCCAGTCCCCGGGTCGCTATGATGTTTAGCTGTATCTCGTTGGTGCCGCCCGCTATCGTACTGGACCGAGTGAACAAGTAGTTTTTCTCGATGAAGCCCTTGAGCGGCACGTGTTTCGACCCCTCTACCAGCTGCCCGTACAACCCGAGCACCTCCATCGCCGTGTTGAAAGCCCTCTGCTCCGTGCTGGAGCCACACAGCTTGTCTATCGACGCTTCCTTGTTCGGAACCTCACCCCTGCTCTGGATGTGCACCACCTGGTAGGACAGCATGTAGGCAATCTCCACTTCGATGGCCATCTCAGCCAGCTTGTTGCGCACCGTCGGGTGCTGGATCAATGGCTTCCCATCCACGAAGGTCTCCGACGCAAACCTGACCGTCTCATCTAGGCACCGCCGCGCCGCTGCGGAGTGGGATAAAGACGATCTCTCGAAGTCCAGCAGGGTCATGCCAGCATACCAGCCCCGGTTTATCTCCCCAACCACGTTCTCCTTCGGAATCCTGACATTGTCGAAAAAGGTCTCGTTGAATGGGTGCCCGCCCGACATATCGATAATCGGCCTCACCGAAACGCCCGGCGTCTTCATGTCGGCTAGGAACATGGTGATGCCCCGGTGCTTGGGGGCGTCGGGGTCCGTTCGCGCCAGTAGCAGAATCCAGTCCGAGTAATGTGCCTGCGATGTCCAGATCTTCTGGCCGTTTATCACCCACTCGTCGCCATCCAGCACCGCACGTGTCCCCAGCGAAGCCAGGTCCGATCCCGACTCCGGCTCCGAGTACCCCTGGCACCACACAACCTCACCCCTTGCAATGCCGCCCAGGTGCTGCTTCTTCTGTTCCTCCGTTCCATGCACCATGATCGCCGGGCCTATGTACCCGATCCCCTCCCCGTCGCGTCCAGGAGCGTAGGCGTAGGACCATTCGTCCGTGAAGATGGCCTGCTGCATGTGGCTCGCCGCCGCGCCGCCGTACTCCTCGGGCCAGGACAGGGCAAGCCAGCCCTGGTTGGCCAGCTTCTTGCGCATGCTCATTTCTACGGAATGCGCCTCTTCGCTCCCCTCCACTGCAAAGGAATCGTCCGACCACTCTTTGGCGAGAAAGTCCTTCACCTCCTGCCGAAATGCTTGCTCTTCTCCGGTGAATTCGTATTTCATGTTCCTCTCCCTGTCCCGACGGCTACTCCGTCCCCTTTAGTCCGGGATGTCCTCATAGTATCATCGAATCCGCAACTCATCGATACACGAATCCCCATTCCTACGGACACATCACATGAAACTCGAAATCGCCAACTTTTCCGTCGAACGCATCACCTTAAGCGACGAGACCCGATACGCAGACGGCGAACTCTTAGTTGATCCCCGGGACATCTGTGCCCGGATGTCCAATCAGACCTACTTTGAAGACGTAACCGTCCATATCGCCCACCCCGGCGACTCCACCCGGATCATTCACGCCGTGGACGTGGTCGAGCCCAGACACAAGGAGTCGGGGCCGGGATGTGTTTTCCCGGGCGTCATTGGCCCACCAGTGCAGGTTGGCGGCGGCAGGACCGTACGGCTGAGCGGCATGGCAGTGGTTACAACTTCGGAACCGGCAGCGGGAGAGGGCTACTACTGGCGAGAGGCCATATTGGATATGTCGGGCGCAGGGGCCCGGCATTCCCCATTCTCCCAAAACGCCAATCTTGTATTGGAGATCACCCCCAGGCTGCCAAGGCCCGGTACCCCCGCTAAAGATGTTGAGATGATCAACACCATCCGTGGGTCGGCGTACAGCCAGCGCCTGAACCTGGCCCTCAGGGAAGCGCAAATCGGGCTGGCGTCCTACCTCGCCGAGACCGTTGCAGGTTCCCCACCCAGCTCTGTGGACACTTATGAGTTGACCGATGTTGACTCAACGCTGCCCCGCGTGGCCTATTGCATGCAAGTCATGGGTGAATTCCTATACGGCCAGTCGATTGGCTGGCAGCCCACCTTGCTCCATCCCAATGAACTCATGGACGGTGCATTGTATCGCCCCTTCAATACCCCAGGCGCGGTGCGTACAACTATCTACCATCACCAGAATAATCCGCTCCTGGAAGATCTCTACCAAAGGCACGGTAAAGACCTGAATTTCCTGGGCGTCCTCCTCGTCCCGGCCGGCCCGGAGAAACTGACAGAAAAGGAACTGGGCGCTGGTTACGCCACCAAGCTCCTCAGGATGATGGGCGCCGACGGCGTTGTCATATCCTGGATGGGCGGCGGACACCTGGCCGTCGACCCCATGTTGCTCATCAGAAACTGTGAGAGGGCAGGCATAAGTGCAACACTCCTCAGCCCCGAGATGGCCCAAACCCCCGACGACACCGGATTCGTCTACTTCACTCCGGAAGCCGAATCCATCGTCAGCACCGGCAACTATGAGCAAGAAGTAGTCCTTCCGCCCGTTGACCGCGTCATAGGCGGCAATGCGATATTCGTGTCGGGTGACGACCCAAGGAATTCGTTCACTACCCGAATCACCCAGATTCTCGGAGCTACCCAGACCTTTGGAATGGGTCAGCTAACCGGTACGGCATATTGAGGGTAGTATCGACACCGGAATCGGGTAGAATAGGGCCAGCCCGTCCCGAGCGGTACCCACTCAGCATTTCAGGGGGAGAGCATGACTACTACCGACTACGAACCCAACGTTGTCCTGGCTACAGGTGAATATGACACCATCGGCACCCGACCCATCAGGCACGACGGAGTTGACAAGGTTACCGGCCGCGCCCGTTACGGCGCAGACTTCCAGACCAGCGACCTTCTCCACGGCAAGATTCTTCGCAGCCCCCACGCCCACGCCCGCATCATCTCTATAGACACCTCCAGGGCAGAAGCCTATCCGGGCGTCAAGGCAGTAGTAACCGCAGCAGACTTTCCCTCCGGCACGCAGGAGGGCGAGATGCAGATGGGCGAGATCAGCATGAGCCTGCGCTTCATGCGCGACAACGTCCTGGCCAGCAAGAAAGTCCTGTACCCCGGACACCCAGTGGCTGGAGTAGCTGCAGTCAACGCCCACGTCGCTGAGGAAGCCGTCAACCTTATAGAAGTCGAGTACGAAGTCCTCGACCCCGTGCCCACCGTCCGCGATGCCATCGCCGACGGCGCCCCCCTCCTCCATGACGACCTCAAGACCGAGGAATTCGGCCAGCAGACCGACAAGGTGAGCAACGTAGCAAGCCACTTCCAGCACGTCATGGGCGACGTGGAAGAGGCCTTCGCTGAGGCGGACCACGTAATCGAGCGAGAGTTCGATACCAAGACCGTCCACCAGGGTTACATTGAGCTCCACAACGCCACCGCATTCTGGAACCGTGACGGACGGGTCACCATCTGGTGCAGCACCCAAGGCCCCTTCGAGGTTCGGGATGCAACAGCCATGATCCTCGGCCTGGACGTTTCACAGGTCAACCTCGTGCCTATGGAGATCGGTGGCGGGTTCGGCGGTAAATTCGAGCCCTACGGAGACCCCGTTGCCGCCCTTCTGTCTAAGAAGACCGGACACCCCGTCAAGATAGTCATGACCCGCTCCGAGGAGATCGAGAGCACAGGCCCGACCCCCGGCTCTTACATCAAGATAAAGATGGGCGCCACCAAGGACGGCAAGCTCACGGCCGCCCAGGCCTACCTCGCCTACGAAGCCGGTGCATATCCCGGCTCCCCCGTAGGCGCAGGAGCCCTATGCGTCTTCGGCCCATACGACATCCCTAACGTCCTGATAGATGGGCTGGATGTCGTGGTGAACAAGCCCAAGACCGCTGCCTACCGGGCCCCGGGTGCAACCAATGCCTCCTTCGCGTCCGAGACTGTCGTAGATGAGCTGGCAGCCCTCGTTGGCATGGATGCCATCGACTTCCGGCTCTACAACGCGTCAAAGGAAGGCACCCGCAGGGCCGACAGCGTACCCCACCCCAAGGTTGGCTGCATCGAAGTCCTTCAAGCCATGAAGGACCACCCCCATTGGAACACGCCTCTCGAGGGTGACAACCGAGGCCGGGGCGTGGGGCTCGGGTTCTGGATGAACTTCGGAGGCCCGGCAAGCTGCACTATCAAGGTTAACGCGGATGGCACGGTCGCCCTTCGCGAAGGCTCCCCCGACATCGGAGGCACCAGGACGACCATCTCCATGATGGCCGCCGAGACCCTCGGAATTCCCGCAGAGAGCGTGGTCCCGGGAGTTGTAGACACCGACTCTGTCGGATATACCAATGGCACGGGCGGCAGCAGCGTCACCTTCAAGCAGGGGCTGGCCGCCCATGAGGCTGCAGAGCATGTGAAACAGCAGATGCTGGTACGCGCCGCGACCATCTGGGACATCGACCCCGACTCCATAAAGTTTGAAAAGGGTGTCTTCTTCTCGGAGTCCGACCCCGAGTTGCGGATGACCTTCGCCGAACTCGCCTCCAAGATCGAGGAAACGGGCGAACCGGTGGTCGGAGTAGGCAACGTCCAGGCCACCAGGGCCGGGGCCTCCTTCGCCGGCTCCATCGCCGACGTGGAGGTTGACCCGGAGACGGGTAAAGTCAAGATTCTACGCTTCACCATGGTCCAGGATGTCGGCAAGGCCATTCATCCCAGCTACGTCGAGGGTCAGCTGCAGGGCGGGGGCGCCCAGGGAATCGGATGGGCCATGAATGAAGAGTACTTCCTAAATGATGATGGCCAGGTCGTCAACTCCAGCCTTCTGGATTATCGGCTACCCACCAGCCTTGACCTCCCTATGATCGACACCGTGATCGTGGAAGTCCCGAACCCCGGCCATCCCTTTGGCGTGCGCGGTGTTGGAGAGGCGAACATCATCCCGCCTGCCGGCGCTCTGGCCAATGCCATTGCCAACGCGGTCGGGGTTAGGCTGGAGACCCTACCCATGAACCCCACCGCGGTTCGGGAAGCTATCAAGGCGCAAGGCTAGTCGGTGCGATCACTATGAGATTCGACAGCAACGTCTTCTACCACGGCCTGGAGGTGTACCCCGTAGACCGGATGCTGGATGAGTGGCGGCAGACGGTAAAGCTGTACGACCAGACCGGCTTTACCGGCGTCTGGATCGGCGAGCACCACTTTTGGCACTCGGGCTATCATGTTGCGGCCCCCAGCCCCGTTCAGGTCTGCACCCACCTCGCCTCCATAACCGAGAATCTCCGAGTCGCGCAGAGCGCCTGCATACTCCCCGACTACCACCCCATCCGCCTCGCCGAAGAGCTGGCAATGCTGGACCAGATGACCAAGGGACGTCTGGATGTGGGTGTCGCCCGAGGCACCAACAGCCCGGCGTGCATCCAGTTCAACATAGACGCTGACCGCCGTAACAAGGACCGCAACTACGCCCTGTTCAAAGAGACCCTGGACATCATGATCAAGGCCTGGACCCAGGACGCCCTGGTTCACCAGGGTGAGTTCTACACCTTCCCCGTCCCCGGCTGGACGGAGAAGGACCCTCGTATCTACAGCGGAGACACCGCCCACTACGGCCCTAACGGGGAGCTCATCGGCCTGGGTGTCGTGCCCAAACCGTACCAGAAGCCCCATCCCCCTATCTACCAGGCCGCAGACTCCACCGAGTCCTACATCTTCGCCGCGGAGAGAGGGATTTCGCTCACGGGTTTCGGGCGCACGTTGCAGGGGCTAAAAGAAGCGTGGACGGCGTATCGGGACACGGCTTCCCGGGTGTCGGGGCGCGAGATTCCGATGGGCCAAACCGCCCGCGGCGACACCCTGAACATTATGCGAATGTTCTACATCGCCGACACGATGGAAGAGGCGATCAAGGACGCCCGGGATGGCATAAACGCCCACTACGAGGTCACCTTTGGGCTGAACCGGAACTGGGGTCGAAGTGGCGCCATTGCCAAGGGTGAGGAGATCACCCCCGACCAGATGAACATGGAATGGTTTGAGTTCGCGATGGAGAAGGACGTCATCCTGGTCGGCACCCCCGAAACCGTCGCCGAAAAGATCGAGCGGCTGCAGACGGAGGTCAACTGCCAGCACGTGACCCTCTGGCCCAACCCCTCTTATGTGCCTTTCAAGAAGATCTACCGCAGCCTGGAGCTCTTCGCTGAACGAGTCATACCCTACTTCGAAAAGAAGGAATCTCCGGCCCTACAGGTGGCCGGTTAGCAAAGGCCCACGGACAAGAATCACTGAGAATACGAAAGGAAAGTTCATGGCTGACAATCGTGTCCTGATAGTAGACGGAGCGCAGCACCACAAGTGGACCCGGGAGACCTTCGAGGACATCCGAGAGGGCGACATCAGTGCAATAAACATCACTCTCGCCATCTGGGAAAACTGCCGCGAGACAATCGCTGAGATCGGGCAATGGTACCGCCGCTTCGACCAGTTCTCCGATCTCATCATGCCCGTCTACACCTCCGATGACATCCGCTCCGCCTTTGAGGCAAAGAAGACCGGAATCCTCTTCGGCTTTCAGAACACCTCGCCCATCGAGGACAATATCGAGTTCGTGGCTGTATTTGCCAAGCTCGGGGTCCGGGTGATGCAGCTTACCTACAACACCCAGAATCTCATCGGCTGCGGCTGCTACGAGCCCAACGACAGCGGCCTCACCTACTTCGGCCGGGACGTGATCGCCGAGATGAACCGGCACGGCGTGGTAATAGACCTCTCCCACACCGGTGAACGGACGTCGATGGACGCCATCGAAGCATCCACCCAGCCGGTTGCCATCACCCACGCCAACCCCCTCTGGTGGAAGGACGTACAGCGCAACAAGTCAGAGGATATGATGCGCGCCCTTGCCGAGAATGGCGGCGTCATGGGCCTCGGCACATACCCCAACCTCTTCGCCCCCGACGGCACCGTCGAGCAGTTCTGCGATATGGTCGCCCGCACCGTCGAGTTCATGGGCATCGACCACGTCGGCCTAGGCAGCGACCACAACACCGGCTTCCTCCCCGACGAAAAGCGATACTGGGCCCGGGGCCGCTGGTCGCGCGAGGTGCCAAAATTCATGAGCGCCAAGGGATTTCACAGCCCCAAGTGGCCCCAGGTGGACTGGCCCGAGTGGTGCGAAAAGCCCTCGGGGCTGCGGGTCATCCCCAACGGCCTCCGGGAGCAGGGCTTCAACGAGGAAGAAGTCACCAAGATCATGGGTGGCAACTACCTCCGCCTGATTGACCAGGTGAGCGCGGCGGCGAACTAGGGCACGCGGCTCCAACCGGCATTGAACCTGCGGGGGTAGAGAACCTAAATGCCCAACGACACTTCGCTAATGGCCCACCTGGTGCCAAGACTTACGTCACAGGTGGAGAACGCCGCCACCGAGGCCTTGGCCTACATCCTCAACAGCTCCAGCGAGTGCATGACGGCGCTGAACGACTTGCTACAAGAGGGCGGTTTTGCTATCGAACCGATTGCTCGCGCCGGAACGCAGGTAACCTACGAAGACGGGTCTAGGCCCGACATGGCAGGCTATGACAAAAACAGCGTGACGTGCCTGCTCGTCGAAGCGAAGTTTTGGGCCGCGCTCCTTGAGGGTCAAGCCAGCGGCTATTCCCGACACCTGGACCAGCCGGGCCCCGCCGTTATGATGCTTATCTCTCCCGAAGTGAGAATCCCGAATTTGTGGGTTGAGATAAGGCGGCAAATGGAAGGCGAAGGTACAGTGGAGATCATGGAGCCGACTCCGGGAGTGCGCAGAGCCAAGGTGGTTCGGACGGAACCCGGAGACACGGAGCTTCAAGTGATGCTGGTCAGTTGGACCCGGTTGCTCAACAGAATGGACGCTCTAGCCTCCGATGACGCCGCCAAGTCCGACATCAGACAACTCCGTGGACTCGCACAGAGAGCGGACGCCGAAGCCTTCCTACCCCTCCACATTGAGGACATGAATCCCATCTTCGCCCGACGCATGGTCGAGTACAACCGGCTCGTCGACGACGTAGTAGACAGCAGGGGCGTTTCCCAAGGATGGATGAGTGTCAAAGGATTAATGGCAACGTCCCGAAGGTGGGGATACGGCAGGTATTTCCGCTATTCCGACAATTCGATTGCGAGAGACATGTGGTTTGGAATCAACCTTGGGTTGTGGGCCGAGGAAGCGGACACCCCATTGTGGCTCGGGATGTATGAGCCCATCAGGATCGACATGGAAGCCATCGGCAGGAAGTTGGAATTGCCGACGCGGCAGTACAGTGGAGGCGTATGGCTCCCCATCCTCCTAAAGACGGGAGTGGAATACCATGAAGTCCTGGACAACGTAGCCTCGCAGTTGAAGAGGATCGGCGAGATTGCATTGGCCAACCCGAAATCGCCCCCCACCCCCGAGAGCCCCGCCCCTTGAGATTCGACGGCAACGTCTTTTATCACCTGCTGGAGCGTTACCCTCCCGACCTCCTGATGGAGGAGTGGCGTCAAGAGGCCGAACTCTTCGATCAAGCCAACTTCACGACTATTTGGATCGGGGAGCAGCACTTCTGGATTGCGGCGCCCAACCCCATCCTGATAAACACCCATCTGGCTACGCATACCAAGCGGCTCAGGGTCGGGCAGAGCGCCTGTGTCCTCCCCGACTGGCACCCCATCCGCCTCGCCGAGGACCTCGCACTCCTCGACAATATGACACGGGGCAGGCTCGACGTTGGGGTTGCCCGAGGCGTCAACACTCTCGCGGGGATCACATTCAATGCCGACGCCGACCGTCGGGACCAGGCCCGCAATTACGCCCTGTTCAGCGAGACCCTGGACGTTCTTATCAAGGCGTGGACCGAGGATGCTTTCGTTCACCAGGGTCGGTTCTACAACTTTCCACCCACTGGATGGAGAGAGCAGGGTGAGCGCATATATTCCGACGACCCGGCCCACTACGCCCCCGACGGCGAGATCATCGCCATGCCTGTCCGCCCAAAGCCCTACCAGAAGCCCCACCCGCCTATCTGGCAGGCCGCAGACTCCACCGCTTCCTACGCCTTCGCCGCGGAGCGGGGGCACGCCGCCACCTGCCTCAGCCGTTCCTTTGAAGGGGTCAGGGAGGCCTGGAATACCTACCAGGAGACCGCCTCCAGGGTCTGGGGCCGGGACGTCCCGATGGGCCGCAGCGCCGACGGCAAGACCCTCAACGTCATGCGCACATGCTACGTCGCCGACACCCAGGAGCAGGCCGAGCGAGAAGCCCGGGAGGGCATAAACCGCTGGTATGACGTTACCGTCGGGCTGAACGCCAGCAGGGGAAAGCAGTCGTGCGTCGCTTCATGGGAAACGCTGAAGGACCGGGATCTGAACGCTGAGTGGTTCGACTTCCTGATGGAGAAGGAGATCATCTGGGTCGGGTCCCCTGAATACGTCTCCGAGAGGATCGATCACCTCCGCACCGAGCTTAATTGCGCCCACGTTACTATCTGGCCCAACCCCGTAGGCCTGCCCACAAGGAAAGTTATGCACAGCCTGAACCTTTTCGCGGATAAGGTCATTCCGATGGTCGAAAAGGAAGCGGCCAGAACCGCTGCGGTGCAATCGACCAACTAGCTAGGAGACCGCCATGAGCATGGGAACAATCGGGGTGGAAGTGACCGGAAGCAACGCTTCAGAAAGCGTGGAGCGGATTCAGCGGCTGGAGGAGCTGGGGGTCAGGGCAGCGTGGGCTACCTCCGGCGGAGACTCCGATCCCATAACGCTACTGGCTATAGCCGCCATGAAGACCGACTCAATACTACTCGGCACCTCCATTGTCCCGACATGGCCTCGACACCCCATTACTACGGCCCAGCAGGTCAACGTCATTGCCCATCTTGCCCCCGGCCGGTTCCGTCTAGGGCTCGGGCCCAGCCATTACTCGGAAATGTACGAGCCCTTCCGCTTCGACTTCCGTAAGCCCCTCACCAACCTCCGCGAGTACCTCCGAATCGTGAAACCCCTAATTCAAAAAGGCTCCGTGGACTTCGACGGCGAGATGTACAGCGCCCACGTCTCAGCGTCTGACGCCTTCCCCGACCTGCCGATCATGGCGTCGGCGCTCAGGCCCAAGTCATTCCGGCTCTGCGGTGAGGACGCCGATGGCGCGATAAGCTGGGTGTGTCCTCTAGCCTACTTACGAGACTCTGCGCTGCCTGCAATGAAGGAAGGGGCAGAATCTACAGGACGTCCCACTCCTCCGCTCATTGCCCACGCCGTGGTCTCCGTCCACGAAGACTATTCGGAGGTTAAGGAAGCCGCTCTGGAAGAGATGGCCTACTACCCCACTGCACCCTTCTATCAGCAGATGTTCGCTCTCGCAGGATACCCTGAGGCGGAGGAACTGAATGGCTGGAGCGACCGAATGCTCCGGGAGATCGTGATATCCGGCCCCGAGGAAGGTGTCGCGCCCAGGCTTAAAGCGTTCTTCGATGCGGGCACCGATGAAGTTCTCGTTTCCATCATCCCCGCCGGCCCCGACAAACGGGCATCCTGGGAACGCACCGCCCGCCTGCTAGCGAGCCTCTAGTCTTCCCAGTAGGAGGTGTAGCTGGTTGTGGTGAGCCTGTCCAGCCCGGTGGCCGTAACCTCGTACATGTCCTCCACCTTGACCACTACCGTTTCTCCACCAACCTCCACGGAGGTCTCGGGTTCAAGGCAGATGACCATACCCTCTTCGAGCTGAGCGTCGACCATCATCATGTCCGGGCGGTAGATGATGGGCAGCTCGCAGGCCCGGAGCCCTACACCGTGCCCCAAGGAATAGGGCGTAGTCGGGTAACCTGACTTGGTAAGAAGATCGTTGACCGTGCGGTCCAGGTGGGACACCCGGACGCCGGGTCTGGCTTCGGCCTCCGTGGCCCGGTGGGACTCCATCAGGACCTGCCAGGCCTTCCGTACGGGCCCCGGGGGTTCTCCCACGAAACCCGTCCTGCACATATCGGACCCGTAGCCGCCCTTCACGTAGCACCCCCAGTCGAAGGCCATAGCGCCGCCCGCCTCTAGCTTGCTGCCCTTCGGGAACCAGCCGGCGGTGAGCTGACTCTCGCCCTTGATGCACACGTTATGGGTGATGAACTCAGCGCCCTGGGCCCGCATAGTCCCATCAATCGCCGAAAGGACCTCGAAGTCCAGGGCGCCTTCCTGCATGGCCTTCAGCCCCGCTTCCCCTCCGGCGGAGGCGATTTCTGCGCTGGATCGGATCAGTTTGACCTCCTCCGGGTGCTTCACCTGTCTGGCCATTGCCAGGGGCATGTATGCATCCGTGAAGAGCGCCTCCGACATCATCCGTTTCATACCGTCCCATAGCTGAAACGGCATTGCATCGACGCCCACGCGTCGGGCTTTCAAGCTGCGAAGTTTGCGGGACAGGATGTCGACCCATATCTCGGCCTGGCTGATGCTGGACACCCAGGAGGGTGTCGGGACGAATTCCGCGACCCAGGGGAGGTCGGGCATGGGGTTATCCACCACCTTGTCCACATATGGGATATAGAGCGACGCCTCGCCTTCCTGAGTGATCACCGCCGCAAACCAGTCGTAGGCTTCGCAGATGAGGAAGACGCCGAAGTCGGTGGCGTAGCGGATGTTGTCGTGGCCCATGAGGACGAGGGCGTCTACGTTGGCGTTCCTCATCACCTGAGCGACCTTGTCCATCCGGTGTTTTCTCAGGCCATCCCAATCGATTTCCGGGTAAGAGTACATGCTCACCTCCCCCCGAGAGCCGGGTCCTCGGGTGTTCGTGCCGCTATTCTAGGCCCTTACACCACCGAGGGGCTAGCAGATGCACCGGTACGGTAGATCAGAGACGCACGGGGGTTTTATTCAGATGTGGGGGGTGGGGTTTTGATTGAACGTTGATTGAACGTTGATTGAACTCGTAGCTATTTTGATTGAACGACGCCTGTAGGGGAAAGGAATGTAATTAGGGTGAGTTGCGGGGCTGTTGGTGGGTGTTCCGGAGGGATGGATTCACGCCATGGGCGCATCTTCGACCTGCCTCCGCGGGAATGACGGTGTAAAGGGCGGGGGTGACGGGTTAGAGGGGCGGGGGTGACGGAGGGGCCGGAAATGAGGGTGGAGGAATGGGGGGAAGGGGTTGCCAGCGCCCCCTCTGCGGCGTGGGCCGGGGCGTCGGGGGCCGGAGCGTGGGAAATTGCCAGGGCCTTGGTACAGGCAATCGTCGCAACGCCTGGTACGGCGGTGCGGAAAAAATACGTCCGCGCCAAGGCGCGGGCATCCACAGCGGAGGGGGAAGCTCGCAGTTGGGTTAGCTGTGGGTCTTCTTCTGCGGCGAGCCTAGGCAGGCATCCACGGCGGAGGGTGACACTCGCGGGGGTTAGCTGTGGGAACATCTGCAGCGAGTCAAAACAGGCATCCATCCGTACGCCTCGTTGGGCGCAGGTGGGGTCCTTCCGCGCCGGGGCGCGGGCATCCACGGTCCGGGGGAGTTGCAAGGGTACTTGCTTCTCCGGGATGACGCCGGACGGGGGTAGTCGAGAGGGGGCGCTGGGCTTGGATGTTCTCCCGTGAGGGAGGGTTGATGGGCTGAGGGACACGGTAGAGGGCTGGGGAAAGGGATTGGGGAGGAGGCGCGTGCCGGTGGCCGGTCGGTCCCATTCCGACCGGGTGCGACGGGCCAATGTGCAGGCCATGCGACTCATGGGACTTCTTTAGTTCACCTTTTCCTGATGTTGGACCGGACGTACGAAATCCGGGCCGCAGGAATGATAGCGTGCATATTTGTTTGAGTCAAGCGTTCAGATGGGGCAATTTTCGATATGGTGTTTCCAAGGGGGGAGGGGTGGGTGAGGTGGTGTTAGAATCTGCGCTTGTGGGTAGGGGGCGACCGGAAAGGGGGCTAGAGCCTACGGTATGACGTACGGCAGATCCGAGAGCAAATATTGCAGTGTGCCGCGGTGCGGTCTTTCGGCGTACTGCTATTGCCGGACGGACAGGAGATTGCTTTGCAGGTCTCATGTAAGCCAGCATCGGGACCAGGGCCACGAAATCCTCTTTTACGAGTGCGACCTGTGCGGTGGGCACGGAAGAGTTCACGGGCAATACGCTAGTGAAAGTCCCGGCGGGAGTTGGATACGCTGTCCCAAATGCTTTGGGACGGGCTATCTCCCCGACCCTCCCAGGAAGAGACCGTACAGGGCGTACTCCAGACAAGGGTCGAGGTCAGGCTATGGACCCGGAGGTAGAACGGGGGCCGAAAGCGGACCCCGAGCGGATGACAGAGAGAGGACGGGTCCAAAAGAGCGTGTCGATGCGGGTGAGGACTACTACGCGGTTCTCGGGGTGTCCTCGACTGCAAGCGCGGAGGCGATAAAGAAGGCGTACCGGCGGCTGATAAAGCAATATCACCCCGACCTCAACCCCGGCTCCCAGGAGGCACTGGACAAGACCAAGGCTTTCAATCGAGCTTATGACGTCCTGAGCAATCCCGAAAAGCGGAGGGAATACGATAGCGCGAGGAGTACGCCATCCGCACGGGCGGCCGAGGCTAGCCGTAGGGATGAGCCGATACGAAGAGCAAGACAAGCCGAGTGGGCGGCCAGGGAAACGGCACGAAAAGGTGAAGAAGAACGAAGGGCTAGGGAGGCGGGACGTGTGGGCAGAGAGGCCGCTCGTAAGGCTGAAGATGAACGTAGAGCACGAGAATCAGGCCAGAAGTGGAGGTATAGGCGTCCCGGCCAAGAAACTCAAGGGCATAAGGCAGACTCCGGGGGAGGTCAGCGTCGGAAAGGCAAGCAGATACGGCGGTGTTTAATTTTTACGTTTCTGATCTTGTTGATTGCCGGAGGGGTTGTCGGGGGCTACCTGGCATTGCCGTACTTTGTTGAGGAAGGTGAAGATGCAATACAAACCTCAACACCTACACAGACTCCTTCAATCGTTCCATCATCCTCGAACCCCACAACCATCTCACCCTCACCTTCACCTACACCTCCTACATTGGTCCCGACGCCAGTTCCTCCGCCCACGGCAATCTCTTTGCCCACGGCGACTCCTTTGCCCACTCCCACGCCGATACCTTTCCCACTCCCGACGGACTTGCAATCCCCGGCCACGGACAGGGAGACCCTTGTACGGCTATATGAAGCCACCGATGGGCCGAACTGGAAGGACAATCGCAACTGGCTGTCGGATGCGCCTCTCGATGAATGGTACGGGGTGAATACGGACTCGGATGGCAGGGTCACGTTCCTGTTCCTGATAAACAATAACCTGAACGGGGTAGTGCCAATCAACCTGCTCAACCTGGGCGAGTTGAACAATCTGCTGGTGGAGGGGAACCCGTTGTCGGGGTGCATCTATGAGGAGCTGCGGGCGGCTATTCCCAACGACGATCTAAACTCCCTTGGACTGCCGCCGTGCAGCGTAGTGCCCACGCCGGTGCCCTCACCGACTCCCATTCCCACGCCGACGCCTATTCCTACTGCTACTCCGGTACCCTCCCCAACCCCGGTGCCCTCTCCGACACCAGTGCCATCCCCGACACCGACCGCCACACCTGCGCCGACGCCTACCCCCATGCCCACGGCGACGCCCCGCCCGTGCAGCCACGATGTCGAATGTTTAAGAGAACACGCCCTGCGTTTGATCAACAATGACCGGGGTCAACATGGTCTGCACCCTGTAGTTTTGGGTTCCAACATTGCGGCCCAACTCCACGCCCAAGAGATGGTCGAATATGGCTACCTGAGTCATTGGTGGCTGGACGGACGCAAGCCATATATGGTCTACACTCAGACTGGAGGGACAAGCTACGCCAGCGAGAATGCCGCTTTCAGTGGGTGGACTGACCAGAAGTGGGAGGCCCAGAATTGCGATTCTTGGCTTGTGAAGTGTAACACCAGGGACCCATTAGAAACTATAACTAATCATCAATGGTGGATGATGTATAACGACGCTCATGCTGATTGGGGACATCGGGACAACATCCTTCGAGAGAGTCACAGAGCAGTAAGCATCGGTATCTTTTGGAACGAGAAAAGAGTTGCGTTTGTGCAGCATTTTGAGGGGGGCGCCGTCACCGCAAAGTCGGGGCCGACGCTTAGCAGGAACGGTATTTTGAGCCTGGAACTCGTGAAACGGGAGCGGGGAATAGACATCGGGCAGGTTGTGAGTGTTTACTATGACCCACCACCTGTACGAATGTCGGTTGCTCAAATAGAAAGACTGGACAGTTACTGTGTTGGCGGGGGACAGACAACAAGATGCGGGGACTCTGTGGTTGACATTCTGGAGCCTCCAGACTCGGGTTGGTACTATTCCGACTTGAGCCACACGGATATTGTCGCTGATTCTTGGGAGGAAACAGGCAGTAGCTTCAGTTTCTCAGCGGACGTAAGCAATCTTGTGCAGAGGTCGGGGGTGTACACGGTAATTGTGTGGCAGGACACGGGTAACAACCAGTTAAGTGAGCAGCTTTTGGAGTTGTCGGTGTTCGTCAACTAGAGAGTACTCGGGATGGCGGTTCTTCCTCGATTCGCTATGCTAGACTCTAGCCTCGGCCACACCCGATATCAGGAGGAGAGATATGGAAGCTAACGAGCTGCTTACGAAGATGTTGAAGCAGAACCGGAGCATGGTGAGGAAGGCTTTTGACGGGCTTTCGGATGAGGAGGTTTCGAGGAGGCCGGGTGCGGACTGCAACTCTATGGCGTGGCTGTTGTGGCACCTGTGTCGGGTGGAAGATGGGATTGTGTCGGCGATGGACGGGTCGAAAGAGCTGTGGGAGGAGGGGTGGTCGGAGAAGTGCGGGATATCGGAGGAGACGGAGGGGATGGGGTACGGGCACAAGGCGGGGGACCTGGAGACGTTCAGGGTCGGGTCTGTGGATGCTTTGAAGGAGTACTTCGGGGAGACAGAGAAGAGGGTGGCCGGGTACCTAGCGTCGCTGAGCCCGGAGGATTTGGACCGTGAGGTGCCGGCGATGATGGGGGAGGGTACGGTGCCGCTGGCCGCGCACATCCAGATCCTGGTGAACGAGGCGATGGTGCACGGGGGTCAGATTGCTTACTTGAGGGGGATGCACAAGGGGATGGGGTGGTATTTCTAGGGTTGTGAAGAGAGGGTCAGGGCGGCGGCGCCGTTGATGCGACCTTGTTTGAGGTCTATGAGGGCGTCGTTGGCGGCTTGGAGGGGGTAGGGCTGGACATGGGTGCGGACGGGGACCTCGGCGGCTAGGGATAGGAGTTCCCGGACGTCCTGTCGGGTGCTGTTGGCAGCGCTGCGTATGACTTTTTCGTCGTAGAGGTGTCGGGTGTAGTGGAGGGAGGGGATGGGGGTCATGTAGATGCCGGCTAAGGAGAGGACACCAGCTTTTGTCAGGTGTTCAAGGGCTAGGGGGACCAGCTCTCCGGCGGGGGCGAAGATGACTGAAGAGTCTAGCTTGTGAGGTGGGGTTTCGTCTGCGGTCCCGACCCATGCTGCGCCGAGGTGTCGGGCGAGGGTGCCGTGCTCTTCGCTACGGGAGAAAACGTAGACTTCCAGATTCATGTGCACGGCTAGCTGGATGACTATGTGCGCGGACCCGCCAAAGCCGTATAGTCCCAGCCTGCCAGCGGGTGGGGCGTCGGCGAGGCGGAGGGCGCGGTAGCCGATTACTCCGGCGCAGAGCAGGGGCACGGCCTGGAGGTCTGGGAAGGCGTCGGGGATGGGGAAGGTGAAGGAGTGGTCGCTGAGGAGGTAGTCGGCGTAGCCACCGTCGACGGTGTAGCCGTTGAAGTGAGCGGATTCGCAGAGGTTTTCGCGGCTACGTTTGCAGAATTCGCAGCGGCCGCAGGTGCGGTGGACCCAGGGGACGCCGACACGGGTGCCGACCTCCAGGCCGTTCACGCCTTCGCCCAGCTCTTGAACGGTCCCAACTACCTGGTGGCCGGGGACCAAAGGAGACTTCTTAGGTGGCAGCTCTCCCTCGATGACGTGGAGGTCGGTGCGGCAGACTCCGCAGGCCGAGACCCGCACGAGAACCTGGCCGGGGCCCGGGGTGGGGGTGGGCGCGTCGGTGAGACGCAGAGGTCGGCGCTCCACGGGTGCGGGGGCGTCGAAGGACATGGCTCTCATGGGTCGGGGCCTGTCTCTAGTCGTAGACCTCCAGCAAGAGGTCGGAGGGGTTGTAGCCGTTGCAGGGGTTGAGGTCCTGGGGGCAGGCAGACCCGGCGACGATGAGGTCGTCGAGGGCCAGGAGGACGACGTAGTCTCCGGCCCGGGAGACGGGCTCCTTCACGGAGAGGTTGCCTTCGTCGTCGGGGCCGCTGTTCTGGAAGATATTGAAGACCTCGGGGGTCACGGGTGGGTGTACGTCGAGGGTGGCGAGGGCTTCCAGGACGTTTTCTTTGCAGCTGCGATGCTCGGTGACCTCGTAGTCGATGAGGTACCTCTGGGGATCGCAGGGGGCGTAGAGCATGTCGTGGATGCCGATGGTGGTGTCCTCTACGAAGGCCATGATGGCATGGCGGTGGTTGTCGTACAGAGTGTCGCCGACTCGGGGGCGAACTCGGGCTATCGTGCTCCGGGTGTAGACGCCCGAGAGGTAGACGGAGGGGTCCGACACCCGAAGGGCAAAGAAGTCGCAGACCTGTTTCCCCTCAACGTCGGTTACCTTGACCTTCTGACCCCCGCGTGCGATGACGGCTCTGCCGTGTCGGGCGGGGATGGTGACGGACTCGACCAATTTTCCTAGCTCTGCCATGAGTGCCCCCTTTGATTGAACCTGGAAATTCTTCAAGCGTCCGGGCTCGGGTATAGGGTAGTATATTCCTTACGCGGATGAAATTACGAGATGCGTGGACTAGAATTGCGGTATTCGGATTCGGGCCTTTGCTGAGGGGCCAGTTTCAGGAGGGACGACAATGAGTAGCAGGTATGTGGACGTTATCGTGCACGACGGCGAGGTGGTGACCTCGAAGGACGTGACCCGGACCAGCATTGCGGTGAAGGATGGGAAGATTGTGGCGCTAGGGCCGAGGGAGCTGCTGCCGGAGGCGGGGCAGTACATAGATGCCTCGGGGAAGTACGTACTGCCGGGGGCGATTGACGCCCACATGCACATCGACCCGCTGAAGTGCGACGACTGGGTCGACGCTCCGCTGGCGGCGGCGCACTCGGGCATAACGAGCCTCATCGTCTTCTGCATCTACGACGACCTGAACGGGGAGACGATTCCCGACGCCCTCAGGCGAAACCAGGAGGAAGCCAAGGCGGGGTCGGTGCTGGACTACGCCTTCCACTTCATCCTGCACAAGCAGCCCTACGTCCTGGAAGGATTGCCCGAAGCCTTCGAAATGGGAGTCACCTCCTACAAGATGTTCATGACCTACAAGACCCGGAAGTACCGCATGTGCTCCGACGATTTCATCCTGCAGGCCATGGACGTCATCGGCAGTCACGGAGGAGTGACTCAGCTCCATTGTGAGAATGGCGACGTTCTGGACTACCTACAGACCAAGTTCATGTCGGAAGGGTGCACGCATCCAAGGTATTTTCCCCAGTCCTGTCCCCCGTGGGCCGAGGCAGAGGCGATTAACAGGGCGATCAACATGGGCGCGATGACGCAGTGCCCGACCTATGTAGTCCACCTGAGCACCCAGGGCGGCCTGGAGAAGATCAAAGAGGCGCAACAGCGGGGACAGCGGATCTGGACCGAGACCTGTCCCCAGTACCTTCTTTTGACCGACGCCGAGATGGAGAAGTGGGGGCCTCACGCCAAGATCGGGCCTCCGTTGAGGCCGGAAGACGGGCCTGACCAGGAGGCGCTGTGGGGCGGGCTCCAGGGTGGACAGATCTCGATTGTTGCGAGTGACCACTCGGCGACGCACAAGGAGAAGAAGGAGTCGGGGTGGGACAACGTGTTCCAGGACGCGCAGGGCAACACCGTGCCCTTCGGGAGCGCGTCGGTGGAGACGATGCTGCCGCTTATGTACAGCGAGGGGGTGGTGAAGCGAGGCATGTCGATAACCTGGATAGCCCGGGCGCTGGCGGAGAACCCGGCCCGAGTGTTTGGGCTGTACCCCCGGAAGGGTGTGATAAACATTGGGTCGGATGCCGACCTGCTGCTGATAGACCCGGACTACGAGCGGACGATCACGGCTTCGGATATGAAGAGCAATGCGGGGCTGACGCTGTACGAGGGATGGGGACAGAAGGGTCGGCCGTGGATGACGATGGTGCGGGGGGAGGTGGTGATGAAGGAGGGCGAGATCCTTCAGAAGCCGGGCTACGGAGAGTTCGTGCGCTGCGGCGGGCCGATGGCACCCTTGGGCGGGCCGGTGGCTACCACGGAAGCGGCGGTGAACTAGGGCCTGTAGGTCCTGAACTGGGGCCCATCTTTGGGGCCCCAGCTGTCGGCGACTACCTCTCGGGGGAAGGAGTCAGGGAGTACGCCGTCGGTGGCGTATTCGTAGAGGGCGGCTACGTAGATGGCCTTCAGCGCCGCGGTGACCAGTATGAGTGCGCCGAGTCCCACCACCCCCAAGGCCACCGCTATGACGATGCCTGCGGGAGCGGGGATTATAAAGGCTATAACCACGCAGACGAGGACGATGGGTATGGCTACGATAATGACCATGAGGTCGAAGCCGAACCTGCTGACCAACTGCTCTCCCCAGGTCCTGCGCAACAGGGAAGCCGACCGCTTGATGGCCTCTATCGGGCCGACACCCTCGACTACCAAGACGGGAATCACGAGGTAGGTGAAGACCGACCATGCCCCCCGCAACAGCCAGGTGACGATGAGGAAAGCGAAGGCCCCAACACCGCCCCGGTTGCGTGCCGCCTTTTCCAAGGCGTAGAAGATAAGGGACACGATGGCGGAGATTAAGGCCCAGCCCAGGATGCCCATGAGGTTAGAGTTGGCGGCGCGGAAGCCATCCCGGAGGGTCGGGTCACCGCCGCGGAGGCGGATGCGGGCTGCGCCGATGAGGGCGGCGTTGAAGTAGATGATGATGAAGTAGTTAACGAAGTAGAAGATGCCCATGAGCAGGAAGTCGGCGGGGCCGAGGGCGAGCTCACCTTCTACGGAGTCGGCGGCACGGAAGACCATGCCGGAGCCGAAGATCATCGCGGCGGTGATGACGAGGGCGATGGTCGAGACCAGGGGGAAGACGAGGAGCTCCTTGTCGTGGAGGAGGACTCTCCAGCAGACCTTGTAGAGCTGCCAGCTCCGGCCGATGGTTGCGAACATGGGCGGATTATACGCTTTTCGGGTACAAGCTGACAGTACCGAGTCCCTTAGCAGGGGATTCAGCCACGTTTTCCTGTATACTCGCGCCGGTTTTGGCAAGGGGCCAAGGTCTCATGAAAGGAGCTCGGGGTGACTACGGGGGCAATGGTAGACAAGACCTCAAAGCCGGAAGAGGGAAGCGCACTCGCGACGGCGCTGGAGCAGTTCGAGACGGCAGCCGATTTCCTAGGCCTGGACGAAGACATCCGGCAGATTCTCAGGCATCCGAAAAGAGAATTGATAGTCCACTTCCCGGTGAGCATGGACGACGGGAGCATCCACGTATTCACAGGGTATCGGGTGCAGCACAGCATGTCCCGGGGCCCGGCCAAGGGCGGCATCCGCTACCACCCCGACGTTAGCCTTGACGAGGTCCGCGCCCTGGCCATGTGGATGACCTGGAAATGCGCGGTGGTGGACATCCCATTCGGAGGGGCCAAGGGCGCCGTGGCCTGTGATCCGAAACTGCTCTCCATGCGGGAGCTGGAGGGTCTGAGCAGACGGTACGCCACGGAGATATCGATAATCATCAGCCCGGAAGGCGACATTCCCGCTCCCGACATGAACACGAACGCCCAGATCATGGCCTGGATAATGGACACCTACAGCATGCACCGGGGCTACTCGGTGCCGGGGGTGGTGACGGGGAAGCCGTTCAGCGTGGGGGGGACGCGGGGCAGGGTGGAGTCCACGGGACGGGGTTGCATGAACATGGCGAAGGAGACGGCAAGGCACCTCTCCATACCGCTGGAAGGGGCAAGGGTGGTGGTGCAGGGGTTCGGGAACGTGGGCTCGGTGGCGGCGAGGATGCTGCAGGAGCAGGGGTGCAAGATAGTGGCGATAAGCGATGCGTCGGGTGGGGTGTACAACGACTCGGGGCTGGACGTGGGGGCGATGGTTGACGACAAGGTGCATACCCCCAATCTTCGGGACTCGGGGCACGGGGACCGGATAACGAACGCTGAACTCCTAGAACTCCCCTGCGACATACTGATGCTTGCGGCCATGGAAGGTCAGATAACCGAGGCCAACGCCTCGAAGGTGAAGGCCAGGATCATCGTCGAAGGAGCGAATGGGCCCACATCCACGGAGGCGGACAAGATCCTGGTGGACAAGGGCGTGTTCATCGTACCGGACATTCTCGCCAACGCCGGCGGCGTCATCGTCTCTTACTTCGAATGGGTACAGGACCTGCAGTTCTACTTCTGGGAAGAGCAGGAGGTGGAAAAGCGGCTGGACTCGATCATGAAATACAGTTTTGAGTCGGTGCTGGCGACAGCGGAAGAGAACAAGGTGAGCATGAGGATGGGAGCCTACATCCAGGGGGTGAGCCGGGTGTCGGCGGCACACAACACAAGGGGCATATACCCTTAGGCCGACTCCCTCCAAAGCCCGTTTGCCTGATAACACGATAATTCGATACTGACGCGTCTATGAAAGACAGAACTCTTGACGGGATAAGGGTGGTAGAGCTGGGAGAGATGGTGTCGGCGCCGTATTGTGCGCGGCTGATGGCGGCTCTCGGGGCGGAGGTGATCAAGGTGGAGCGGCCGGAGGGCGACGGGGCACGGGCCAACGGGCCCTTCCCCAATGACGAGCCCCATCCCGAAAAAAGCGGCCTCTTCCTGGCGATGAACCTGGACAAGAAGGGCATCACTCTGGACATGACAACGGCAGAGGGGGCCCGGATGTTCAGGAAGATGGCGGGGGAGTCGGATGTAGTGGTGGAGAACGGGCCGGCGGGTCGGATGGAGAGATTGGGGCTGGGGTACGAGTCGCTAAGGGAAGAGAATCCGGGCCTGATCATGGTCTCCATAACCCCTTTCGGGCAGGACGGGCCTTACAAGGACTTCGTAACCCACGACCTGAACCGATGGCATGCGGGGGGATGGGGTTACCTGTGGAAGGAACGGGGCGCTGATGGGGTTCCGGGTCGGCTGGTGTCGGGGCCTGGGTATCTTTCGAGCTTCCAGGCGGCTTACAACGCACTGACGGCCACACTAGGGGCTCTTTACTTCAGGGACATGGGCGGCGGGGGCCAGCACATCGATGTGTCCGAGCAGGAGGCGATGGCCTTTATCCTGGACGGGGCCTTTCCCGTCTACAACGGAACAGGTCGAATACATGGGAAGGATGTGGCGATCCCGGCGTCGGTGCCCTCGGGGGTACTGCCGTGCCGGGATGGGTACGTGCTAATCAGCGCCATCGAACATCACCAGTGGGAAGGGCTGGTGAAGATGCTGGGAGAGCCTGAATGGAGTCGAGAAGAGTGGGCCGATACGGTCGAGGGCCGACGCCTGAACTACGACATCATCAACGCCTTCATGATGGAGTGGCTGGAGGGCAAGAGTGTCGACTGGGTGGTGGAGAAGGCTATCGAGCACAGGATACCGGCCAGCCCCGTGGGAGTAACCGCGGAAAAGCTGCATAGGGACAAGCACCTGGAGGAGCGCGGGTTCTTCGAGGACGTGGCGCACCCGGAAGGGGGTATGTTGAAGTATCCGTCAGCGCCGTTCAGGTTTTCGGAAACTGAGAGTTGGACTCGGGCGCCGGCGCCGTTGTTGGGGCAACACAACGACGAGGTATACGGCGAATGGCTGGGACTCTCGGAGGGGGATCTGGAGCGGCTCAGGCGGGAAGGGACGATTTAAGACTTTGAAACGGCTGACAGGGGTGAAGGGAGCGCTGGTCGGGGTGCGGGTGGCGGACTTCACCGCGTCATGGGCGGGGCCTCACTGCGTGTCACTGCTGGCATTCATGGGTGCCGAGGTCATCAAGATCGAAAGCGAATCCAAGCTGGACTTGGGGCGGTACTATCCTCCATTCAAGGACGGCGTCGAAAGCCCCGACAGGGCGATGTGGTTCGCGCAGATGCACCGGAACAGCCTGAGCGTCACCCTGAACTTACGCGAGCGAGAAGGTGTAGAACTGGCTAAGAAACTCGTCGGAATCAGCGACATAGTAGTGGAGAACTTCCGGGCGGGGGTGGCGGACAGACTCGGGCTGGGATACAAGGAGCTAGCAGCAGTGAATCCGCAGGTGATCATGGCGTCGCTGTCGGGGTTTGGGGCGTATGGGCCAAGGTCCCGGTGGGTGACCTACGGGATGCACGTGTCCAATATCTCGGGGCTGATGAGCACCGTGGGGTACCCGGAGTCGGAGCCGGTGTCGGACTGGGTGGAGATGCCGGACCCCTCGGGAGGGGTGGCGGGGGCGTCGGCGGTGCTGGCGGCGCTGCATTACAGGTTGAAGACGGGCAAAGGGCAGCACATCGACCTGTCGGAGGAGGAGACGGCCATCGGGTTCCAGCCGGAGAAGCTGATGGACTACGCGATGAACGGTCGGGAGGCGAAAAGGATGGGAAACCGTCACCCGAGCATGGCGCCCCACGGGGTGTACGCGTGCGCCGGCGATGACGAGTGGGTGAGCATAGCAGTCGGGAGCGAGGAGGAATGGGGCAGGTTTTGCTCGGCGGTTGGGATGGAGTGGTTGGTTCAAGACTCGAGGTTTGCTACGGTGTCGGCGAGGAAGGAGAATGAAGATGCGCTGGACGAGATTGTGGAGGGGTGGACGCGGGGACAGGACAAGGCGGAGGTAATGAGGGTGTTGCAGGGGTCGGGGGTGGGGGCGGCGGCCACGTTCACCAATGCCGACCTGTACCACGATGAACACCTGGCGGCGCGGGGGTTCTTCACGTGGGACGAGCACCCGGTGCAGGGTCGGGCGAAGATGCCGGCGCAGCCCTGGAAGATGTCGGGGACGCCGCTGTCGATGACCCGGCCCGGGCCGAAGATGGGGGAGCACAACGGGTACGTGCTGGAGGAGCTGCTGGGGTTGAGCCGGGGGGAGGTTGAGGGGTTGGCGGGGGGTGGGGTGGTGTATTAGCGATGGCGGACGTGGGAGCGGGGTGGGCGATGATTGAAGGGTGATTGATGTTGATTGAAGATTGATTGATCTTGATTGAACGTTGATTGAATTCGTAGCTGTTTTGATTGAATTGTGCCTGAAGGGTGGGAAAAAGTTTCTCGCGGTGTCCGGGAGGGGTGGGTTTTTGATTGTTTTGCAATTTCAGGCACGGCTTTGATTGTTTAAGGGGAAAAACCGTTTTTTCTCCGGCACTGGGAGTTCGTGCGGGGGACGGGGCCACGCCCCACCCCACACTGGGAAGGGCGCCCATGAGGGACACCCCTACGGGGGAGGAAGAGGAAGGGGCCGGGTTATTTGGTTGTGGGGTTTGGGTTTGCATTTTGTCTGTCGGGTTTTGGGTAGGCGATGGAAGACGCTGGTTGGACGTTGCCCCTGTTCCTATCCATGCAGCTTGTTAGGTGTCCTGGGGTCGGGGGACACCTGCCGCCAGCAATTTGCTGCGCCTCACGCACCAAGTACGAGCTTCTAGGCCACACAGGCCGCGAGCAATCGCCGTGCTTCCTCGTACACCAGGTACGGGCCGCAAGCCCCATATGCGGTTGAGTTCAACCGGCCGGGGCCAAGCTCCCTGAGGGAGCGGCAGCATTGGGCCGCCGACTAAACGGCATTGTCATGCCCTGCCGCCAGAGCGCCTTGTGACGCTCGGCCCGCCTCAAACGACGTCGGAAGGACTCGCAGGGGGGCCAGCCCGGCCCTCGCTAATAGGAGGGGTAGGCCAAGGCCTCGACTCTCATGCACGAGAGGGGGAGGCCGGACGGGAACGTTGGAATCCAGAGCGTCTTCCAATCGCCTGGGTAGGGAAGGGGCACGGGACCCGGGTGGGGTCGGGTGGGCTTCCCTGGGTTTTTGGTACCTCCTTGTGTTAGTGAATTAGTGTTCGCGAACGGAGAGTATGATAACGCCTTTGCTCAGGTGTGTCAAGCAAATGTACGGGTTGGGGGGAATTCCCCCCGATTCCCTGGGGAACCCTCACCCCCTGGCCCCCTCTCCCTTAGGGCCTATAAGGGAGAGGGGGAAGATGAACAGAGACCCAAGTGCGTGCAGAGCACGCACTTGGGCCTCTAGTTCAGTACTGGGGAGAAGGGGAGGGAACGGACGTGGATTGCTAGGATGCAGGCGATTGTTTCGGAGGGATGGATTCCCGACTACTCGGGAATGACGGGTTAAAAGAGGCGGGAATGATCCGCCATAGGCGGACAGGCTCCCTTAGGGGGTGGGGTTAAGAGGGGGAGGATAGGGTGTGGGCGTTCTGGATGAAGTCGGCGGTTTCGTGAATGAGGCGTTCGATCACGACGGGCGGGCAGTATTCGTGGTAGAAGCATTCGCCGTGGAGTATGGACTGGCGGTCGTAGTAGCGGGTGCGAAGGTCCCGCAGTGATTGGTCATTCATGGAGAGGGTCTGGAGGCGGCGTCCGGCGAGGGTGGAGGTTTCCGGCTGCTGGCCGGTGCGGGCAAGGACGAGGGCCTCAGTGGCGCGCACGGTTGAGCACCACGCTTTCTCAGCGGCGTCACGGATGTCGCCGGCGGCCATGCGTTGAAGGGCGGAGGCGTGCATGCGGTGGGCGTCGGCGAAGATGGGGGTGGGGTCGGCTGAGGTGGTGGTCATGGTTGAGGGATTATAGCACGGGAGGTCGCCCCCCGCCCCGCGGGATGGATTCCCGACTACTCGGGAATGACGGTATAAAGGGCGAGGATGACGGAGGGGGAAGGGGCGGGAATGATCCGCCATAGGTGGACAGGCTCCCCTCGGAGATGGGGGGGATTGCGGGTTGGATTTCTTTTGGGGTTAGAGTTCGGCTTCTTGGACTATCTTTCGGATGCCGTTGCCGATGCGGTCCAAGGCCGACTGGTAGATGAACCTGTCCCAGCCGATGCAGAAGTGGCGGACTCCCATCTGGATGTAGCGTTTGGCCTGTTCCGGCTCGGCGATCTCTATGCGGGGCGGGACTCCGTGCTCGATGGACTTGCTTATCACCAGCTCTTCGAAGGGTCGGATTTCGTCGGTGTACATTAGCCCCGGCCGGGCGCGGGAGAACCCGAAGTCGGCGGGGCCCCACTGGGTCATGTCGACACGCAGCTCCCCGGCCTTGCTCAGTATGGCGTCGATGTTCTCGACGGCAACGTTCTTTTCGATCATGATGGCTATTACCACCGATTCGAGTTCGTCCATGTAGGCGTCGGGCTGGAATCCCGACAGGGCGGGCCGGCGAATCTTGACGCCCATGAGGCCGCCGCCCCGGGGGGTGTCGGGCCTGATGAACCGGCATACCGTCTCCACGTCCTCGGGGGTCCGGATGTCGGTGAAGAGGATGGCCTTGAATCCGGCGCCCCAAGCGGCCTGGGCCCAGAACCCCTGGGCTTCCTGGTCCAGCTTGATCATGAGGGGCAGATTGCCGGCCTGTCCGGCGCGGGCCATGTGATATAGCTGCCGCATGTCGAAGGTGGAGTACTCAGCGCAGTACTCGGCATAGTCGAAGAGGCCGGTGTCGCCGATGATTTCGGGGATATCGGGGTCGGGGGAGAGGTAGTGGGTGCCGATGGTGGGTTTCCCGGCGGCGAGCTTTTCTCGTAGGGTGTTGGGCATGATCATGGTCTGCTCCTGCGGCGGATTGGGGGGTCGGGGGAATCCAGGGGGACTGCCCGTTCAAGATAGCATCCCACGGCGGGGTGAGGAAAGGCATTGCTCGGGCGAGACCCGGGCATTGGCTTGTGGAAAGAAAGTGGCGACCCCGACCGGATTCGAACCGGCGATCTCCACCGTGACAGGGTGGCATGTTAGTCCGCTACACCACGGGGCCGAAAACCGTTGCGGCGTCACAAACGGGAATCCATTATATCGCAAGGTCGGGTGTAGGGGCTAGGGGGCTGGTCGGGTGTACGTTGACAACCCTCTGCGCTCATGCCTAGAATCGCGGCACTTTCAAACTTGGACACCCTCATTCGGGTTTGGAAAGCGGCATCCCCAACCCCAGGAGACGGAAGCGGCCAAAGAGCTGTCGAGGAGGAGATCGACTATGGCTAAGAACGGTTACAAGGTCCTGGACTCGGACCTGCACGTACTGGAACCGGCAGACCTCTACACCACTTACATGGACCCGAAGTGGGGAGACAGGATTCCCAGGGGCAAACGGCCTCACCCCTACGGCGGAGTCCGCTACACGACGGCGCAGGGCGAGCGAATCCGGCGGACCCAGGCGACCAGCACGCCGGACATCGACTCGGTGGTGGCTCACAGGTTCACCGTGGGAAGCGACCATGACTTCAACTCCGCCTCCCAGCTCCAGGCCATGGAGATGGAAGGGATAGACGTTGCCGTCATGTTCCGCACTCTCCCCCTCCACACCGACGACGCCCACGAGCCGGAATACGCCAACGACCTGAACAAGGCGTGGAATGACTGGATCACCGACTTCTGCAAGGAGGACCCGGCCCGGATGAAGGCGGCGGGTCTGATTACCCTCCACGATGCCACCCTTGCAGCCCAGGAGATGCGCCGGATAGCCAATGACCTGGGCCACGTGGCGTCCTGTTTCACGCCGGAGCCGGTGCTCGGGCGGCAGCTGCCGGAGTCCTACTTCGACATCGTGTGGGAAGAAGCGCAGGACCTCAACCTCCCGGTCACCTTCCACCCCAGCTTTTCCCCCAACCAGGTCCACTGGTCCAACCGGTTCGTGAACCTGGACAAGCTCACGTGGCTGGTGGAGACCTTCGACCAGCCGATGGAAGACATGCTGGCGACCATCTACATGACCGCCGGGGGCATCCTGGACAGGTTCCCCAAGATGACGGTCGCCATTCTGGAGGGCAACTGCAGCTGGCTTCCCTGGCTACTCTACCGCCTGGACGAGCGGTATGAACTGTACGAGGGCCTGGACGGCGTCATCAACCTGTCCGAGAAGCCCAGCGACCTCTTCAGGAGGCAGTGCTTTATCTCCGTCGACGTGGACGAGTACCTGGTCAACGACGTGATCAGGCACTTCGGGGACGACCACCTGGTCTTCACCACCGACTACCCCCACTCCGACTGCAAGTTCCCCCACGCCATCGACACGTTCTTCGAGATGGAGGGCATCAGCGACGAGTCACGCAGGAAGATCCTCTGGGACAACTGCGCCCGACTGTACAACATGAACTAGGAGAAAGAGCCGGAAGCAAAGAGGCCCGTGGGCTCAGCCCACGGGCCTCTTTCTGTTTTCTCGGGATACGGTCAACTTCCGTAGACGGGGGTGCACCAGGCGCCGTACTTTTCGTTCTTGCCGCGTATGATGTCCACGTAGGAGTCGGCAAGCTGTCGGGTGACGGGGCCGACCTTGCCGTCGCCTATGGCCCGGTGGTCGATCTCTATGACGGGGGTGATGTGGGCGGCGGTGCCGGTCAGGAAGACCTCGTCGGCGGCATAGAGCTCGCTACGGTCCACCTGGCGTTCTACGGAGGGCATGCCCATCTCGTTCTGGGCGATCTCCATGACCGTGCTGCGGGTAATGCCCAGGAGCACACCGTCGGAGGCGGAGGGTGTGGCAAGGGCGCCGTTGTCCACCACGAACAAGTTCTCGCCGCTGCCCTCGCAGACGTGGCCGTCCTGGGTGAGCATGATGCCTTCGTCGAAGCCGTTGAGCATGGCCTCGGTCTTGGCCATAGCGCTGTTGACGTAGATGCCGGTGACCTTGGCCCGGGGCGGGATCATGGTGTCCATGGGCCTGCGCCAGCTTGATATGCAGCATCTTATTCCTTCGTCGCCGCTGAAGTAGGGCCCGAAGGGCGCGACGAAGATGAAGAAGTCGTTCTCAATGTCATGGGAGCGGACACCGAGGACTTCGCCGCTCTGGTAGACCATGGGCCGGACGTAGATATCCTCCTCGAACTTGCACATTTCGACGAGCTTCAGGGTGATATCGAAAAGCTCGTCTACGGAGTAGTCCAGGGTCAGGTTGAGGATACGGGAGCTCTTGTGGAGACGCTCGTAGTGCTCCTTGACCCGGAAGAGGTATATCTGCCGGTCTTCAGCATTCCAGTTGCCGCGGATTCCTTCAAAGACGGCGGTGCCGTAGTTGAGGGCGTGGGTCATAATCCCGACCTTTGCCTCGGGCAACGGCACGAAATCTCCTTTGAAGAAGGCAAAGGGCGGCATTTACTGGACCTCCTTATCGGTCACGGTGCGGGTTTCAAAAGCGGCTGTAATGATAATGGCTTTCGGGGGGAATGACAAAGGCAGTAACGGTCAGGCGTTAGGAGCAACGGAACGCCTTGCCTTATCTCGGTTTCGGGCCAGCGCCAGGCGATAACTGGATTCAAGGCTTGTCCAGAAATGGGCGTCGATGCCCAACGCCTTCTCCAATCCAATCGCCGTCTCCGGAGTAATGGATTTCTTGGCCCTGACTATCTCGTTAATCACCTGAGGCGGTCTTTGCATCTTTGCGGCCAGTTCCTTTTGGCTCATCCCGCGGGCTTCCAACTCTTCTTCCAGGATTTCCCCCGGAGGAATCGGCATGTCCGAAAAGAGCCGTTGAGTCCTAGTCATCATAGTGGTTGCTTACGTCCTCGATAATCACCGTTTCGCCTGTGTCCTCTTTTGTTATCAGCAGTCGCCATTTGCCAGTCAGGTAAATTGAAAAGCGACCTTTCATTGCTCCTTTAAGGGGGTGCAGCCGCAAGCTCCGAATACGATACAAGGCCTCGAAGTTGCTGGCCGCGTAAATCTGCTCTATACGATTGATGTACTTGCGTCCGACATCGGGGCCCCACTGCCGTACTGCGCCAACTGATTCCTGAAAGTTCCTTTGAAGTCGTCTCGTTCGGAAAACAACTTCCATAATTCACCTTAAGGGTGAATCGTACACTGTCAGACGACCTCGGTCAAATCAGCTGGTGCTCGTCCCATTCCCCGGGTGGTTGGGCAACTCCCGGAGGTAGCGCTCGGCCATGTCAATGCCGACCTGCTTGAGCAGCTTCTTGTCCTTGGCCCTAGTCTCGGCTTCGGGGACCTTCAGAAGGGTGTCGCCGCCGTAGGTGTTTATCATCTTGCCCGCCATCGTCTCAACTTCCGGCGGGGTTTCCCCGTTCTTCAGCATCCGCACCCGACGCCTCAGCCCCTTGCGGTACATCGTGATTCCCCGGTCCTCGACGCCCAGGTGCTCCAAGGCATGGACGGAGATGGGCCTCTGGCTGACCATGGCCTCGAAGTCGCCGGGGTCTTGCTGCATCAGCGCGTAGTCTCGGCCACCTCGGTTGGCCCGCTGGGCGCGTGAAAAGCGTCTCTCGGGGGGCACCTTTCCCCCGTCGGGGACGATGTAGAAATCTATCTCGACGCAGTTGTAGTCGTCGACGGGGACGGCCCACATGATGGTGGTGGGCAGGTCGTGGAACTCCTCCTCGTCGGGTCCCCATTCGTAGGGGAGGGTCGGGGGCGCTCCAAGGACGCCCGCGTTGGGCCAAACGTATTCGATGTTGCGTACCCAGACGGTGTCGGGGCTGACCCGACGCACGTCCATGGTTATAACACCCGTGGGGCTTTCCACGAAACCGAGTTCCCCGTTGATGGCTAGCTCCTCGATAGGCGCCCCGCTCTTGTCCACGAACTGGATGCCGGAGATGGTGGCGTGGAGGAACTCCTCGTGGATGGGGTCCAAGAGGTTGTCGACCACGTGCATCCAGTTGCAGGGCTTTGGATTGGGGACTATCCCGTCCTCCGTAGGCATGAGGTGGACACCGGGTTCCAGGTGATGGCCGGGTGCGCTGAAGATGTCGAAGTTGGGGAACTCGGGGACTTCATCTGGAGGGCCCATGTAGGCGAAGACGAGGCCGCAGTACTCGATGGCCGGGTAGGCCCCGTGGCACAGGCGGTCCTTCAGGGTGCTGCTCTCGGGCTCGCCGGGGGTCTCGAGGATAGTGCCGTCGGCGTCGAAAAGCCATCCGTGATAGCAGCAACGGATGCCGCGCTGCTCGACCTTTCCGTACTCAAGGGAAGTGCCCCTATGAGGGCAATGGGCCTCGACGATTCCGATGCGCCCATCGCCGTCCCGAAAGGCGACCAACTCCTCGTCGAACCGGGTGATGGCTACTGGAAGGTCGGTTATCTGCTCGCTGAGCAACAGGGGTTGCCAGAACCGGCGCAAGTATTCTCCCATCGGGGTGCCGGGCCCGACCCGCGTGAGTTCTCTGTCATCATCGGGAACATCCCTGTGCAGGTATCCGCTGTAGGGTTTAGTGAGAAACGGCGCCTTCTTTACTGGCATGATGACTCCCTCCCGTTCGTATTCCCGATTACGATGCCGGACCACCCCGATCCCGACCCCTATCTTACATTCCCGAGTACCATCGTCAACAGTGTGTCGAGCCCTGGAAACCCTCTGATGACAGGTGCGCTCTGTGAAGCGGCGTGTGAATCGGGCCCCGGGGCGTGAGCACGCTGGACATTAGCGCTAGCTCTCGAACGGGGAACTCGAGGCCGCTGCTTCCCGGCAGATTCAGAGCGCCCTCTTCAATTGCGATCACTCCCTTGCCCCTGGCTCGACCAAGAGTTACGTGGGGCATGAAGGGGCGCTTTTCTATGGGGAAGCCCCCGGATTCGAGCTCACCTTGCAAGCGGCGATGCATTGCTGAGAGACACCGGATGTTCCCTTCGAGGCCCAGCCAGATGACCCGGGGTCGACGCTCGTTGGGAAACGCGCCCAAGGGCCCTGCTTTGATGGAGAATGGAGGGCAAGCTCCGCCCACGTAATCCACAATCCGAGAGAGAACGGGGAGGCGGTTATCGGAGACATTGCCGAGGAAGGCGAGGGTGAGATGGGCGATCCGGGGATCGACCCATTTTACCTCTCGGGGCACAAGGCCCTTCAGGCGTTTGATGTGTGCAGAGATAAGGTCCTTCACTTGGTCGGGCAGTTCCAAGGCGATAAAGGCGCGGGTGGTGGAAGGTGTGACATCCTGTGCCCCGGAGTTATTGGGCATCGGCTTGCTCTCGGGCCTGTTCCAAGAAGTCCTTGAGGCCGCGGAACCAGTAGAGAATATCGTCCTTCTGGTAGTGTGCGTTGCGCCGGCTTGTGGACGGGACCACGAAGATGCGGGTGCGTCCTATACGCTCGGGGCGGGGCCCGGGGGCCGACTTCGGGCCGAAACAGTAGTTACAGGCGGAGATGCCGTTGAAGCAGGCAACCAGGGGCTGGTATCGCGCCAGTTTCGCCAGCAATGCCGAGGCTCCGGCAGCAAACTCGTCAGCCGAAAGGTCCGAGGCGGCATTGGACGGACGCTTGGCGACATCCGTGAAGCCGATGCCGCAGTCGATAAGCGAGGCGTCCATTTCAGGGCTGACGGGAACTTCCAAGATGCCCGACTCTCCCAATGCCCACCAGAAGAGGTTGCCGGGTCGGGCGTAGTAGTGGCCCTGGGCGGCGGAGTAGCTGCCGGGGTTAATCCCGACGAAAACGAGGTCGAGGCCCGGGCGGAGGAGGTCGGGGAGGGTTCTAAGCCGGTTGTTCAAATCGGTAATAGTTGACCGCCTAAATCCCAATGTGAATTGGAATAAGGAAGCAGAACGGTGAAGCGGGCATTTTGGGAAGCGAGATGGTCTATAGCCCCAGGAGTCTTTGAGCGTTGCCTCCGAGGATGGAAGCCTTGGCACGGTGGTCTAAATCTTGGCTTTCCACCTGATCCAGCAGCCTCTTGTGGCTGATTAGGGGATAGTCGGTGCCGAAGAGGACCTTGTCCTGCCCGACTAGGTTGATAGCGTTGGCGAATACGTTGGGGGTATACAGGAAGGGGGAGGCGGCGGAGTCGAAGTAGACGTTACGCAGGGCCTCCGACACCTCCGGCATCAACGCATAGAAGGGGAGCCCACCTCCCCAGTGGGCGCAGACAATTTTGGCCTCTGGGTACGTTTCGATAAAGCGGCAAAGCTCGTCCGGGGTGACGGTGCCCTTGCCGGCGTATATGTGGCCCACGGGCTCCGAGGAGTGGGTCAGGACGATTAGGTCCCGGTCGATGGCGGCCTCCATGAATGGCCTCATGACTCGCTCGTCGTCGAGCCGGTAGCCCTGGGCGTAGGAATGAAGCTCGCCGATGCCCCTCGCCCCGAGGTCGGCGCACCGCTCGACTTCCTTGATCGCCACGTCACCCAGGGCAGGGTTGACGGTGCAGAAGGGGACCAGCCGGTCGGGAAAGGCTTTGGCCGATTCCAGGATGTAGTCGTTGGCCTCTACGGCGAACTCGTGGACCTGCCAGCCCATGCCCAGAGTTACCGCCACGTCGATTCCGTCCCGGTCCATTCTTTCTACGAGCAGATCGGCGGAGCTGAGTCGGGCCTTGGGGTCCGAGTAGAGATGCTCGAAAGTGGCGTCCCGTTCTAGGTAGGGCGTACGTTCATTGCGTACGCCGTCGGGGAAGATGTGGGCGTGGAAGTCGATGATCATGGATGGATTGTAACCTTCAAGGAGGCATTTTGCTAAGGAAGTGCTTAAACTTCAAAAGGTGGTTGAAGTGCTTTGATATTGAATCCCCCCGCCCATGCGTCGATAATGTAGATAATGAGCAGTAGCACGTATAGCGTCACCCTGATAGAGGGCGACGGGATCGGGCCCGAGGTCACGGAGTCGGCGGTGCGGGTGCTGGAGGCTGCCGGGGCCCGGATAAGCTGGGACAGGCAGGAGATAGGGGTAGCGGCCAAGGAGCGGCACGGAGTCCTTCTTCCCGGCCCCGTTCTCGCTTCCATTCAAAACAACGGGGTGGCCCTCAAGGGCCCAGTTACCACGCAGAGTGCGGAGGGATATCCGAGCCTTAACGTAACCCTCAGGAAAAGCTTGGACCTGTACGCTTGCATCAGGCCCGTCAGGACCCTGCCGGGTGTAAAAAGCCTCTATGAAGACATCAACCTGGTTGTAGTGCGGGAGAACACCGAGGACCTGTACGCAGGGGTTGAGCACGAAGTCGTACCCGGCATAGTCCAGAGCGTAAAGGTCATCACGAGGGCGGCCTCGACCCGCATAGCCCGATTTGCGTTTGAATTTGCCGAGACCCGCGGCCGCAATCTGGTGACTGCGGTGCACAAGGCGAACATCATGAAGCTCTCCGACGGGTTGTTCCTGCAATGCTGTCGCGAGGTTGCCGCGGAATACCCAAATATCGAATACACGGAGATGATCGTGGATGCTGCATGCCAGCACCTCGTTCTTCACCCCGAACGCTTTAACGTCCTGGTAATGGAGAACCTTTACGGGGATATCATCTCGGACTTGACGGCGGGGCTGGTCGGGGGTTTGGGGATGGTGCCCGGGGCCAACTTTGGGGAAAACTGTGCGGTATTCGAGCCGACCCACGGGAGCTGGCCCGAGGCGGCGGGCAAGGGCATTGCCAACCCGACTGCGCTCATATTGAGCTCGGTGATGATGATGAGGCACCTGGGCGAAATGGAGACAGCGGAACGAATTGAAGGAGCTCTTCGGGCCGCCTACCTGGATGGCCGCAGTCTGACTCCCGACCAGGGAGGCTCGGCTTCCACTGCCGAATTCACCGACCAGGTCATCCGCTGCCTGCCCATCGGCGTCGCATAGTCCACCCGCCATGCTTACGAAGCGCATAATCCCGTGCCTGGACGTAGACCGGGGGAGGGTTGTCAAGGGAGTGAGCTTCGTGAATCTCAGGGACGCGGGAGACCCCGCAGAGATGGCGGCTTTCTACGACGCAGAGGGCGCGGACGAGCTGGTATTCCTGGACATCACCGCCAGCTCCGACTACCGGAACATAATGATAGACGTGGTGAACAGGGTGTCGGAGGAGGTGTTCATACCTCTCACGGTGGGAGGCGGCATCAGGTCGACGGAAGACATGCGCCGCATCCTGGACGCCGGGGCCGACAAGACCGCAGTCAACACGGCGGCGCTCCTGGACCCCGGCATAATCGAGGAGGGAGCGAGAGCCTTTGGCAGCCAGTGCATAGTAGCGGCCATAGACGCCAAGCGGGTAGACGGAGCCTGCTCAGAGCGTGAAGACGGCCTGAAGTTAGGGCCTGAGTCCCGTTGGGAGGTGTACACCCACGGCGGCCGGAATCCCACGGGCATCGACGCTCTGAAGTGGGCGGCAAGGGTGGCGGAGCTCGGGGCCGGGGAACTCCTGGTGACCAGCATGGATGCCGACGGCCAGCAGACGGGATACGATCTGGAGCTTAATCGAGAGATTTCGGAGTCGGTGCCGGTGCCCCTTATCGCCAGCGGCGGGGCGGGCACCCTGGACCACCTGTATGAAGCCCTGACGGAGGGCAAGGCCGATGCGGCCCTGGCGGCCAGCATCTTTCACTACGGGACATACACCATAGCCCAGGCAAAGGATTTCTTGACGGCGCGAGGAGTGCCCAGCAGACCTGCTGTGCAGGAAGGAATCATGGGATGATCAAGCTCGACGACAAGGGACTCGTGCCCGCCATAGTGCAGGACGCCGGAACGGGCCGGGTGCTGACCCTTGCCTACATGAACGAGGAGTCGCTGGAAAGGACGCGGGCCTCGGGGCAGGTGTGGTTCTACAGCCGCAGCCGACAGGAACTCTGGCACAAGGGAGAGACCTCCGGGAACTACCTGAACGTACGCAGCATCAACGTGGACTGCGACGGCGATGCCCTGCTCATCGAAGCCGACCCCACGGGCCCGGCTTGTCACACCGGTGAGACCAGCTGCTTCTTCGGAGAACTTCCACCAGAACGCCTTGAGTTTGAGTGGGCTTCCAAGGACACCCTTTCCGAGCTGTTCGAAGTGATCGAGCAGAGAAAGCGTGACAAACCTAAGGGCAGCTACGTGGCTAAGCTGCTAAAGAAAGGCCCCAAGAAGATCGGCAAGAAGGTGCTAGAAGAGGCCGGGGAGGCGGTTATAGCCGCCCTTAACGAAGGGAAAGAGCGCACCGTGAGCGAAGTGGCCGACCTCTGGTTCCACAGCTTGGTGCTCCTGGCATCCGTCGACGCCACGCCGGAGGAAGTGTTCGAAGAGCTACGGTCCCGGCAGAAGTAGGATTCAATGACGGCAACTCAAGAGAACAGCTGGGGAAGATGGGGCCCCGACGACCAGCTTGGCGCCCTGAACCTGTTAACACCGGAGAGAATGCTGAAGGCCTTCCAACTGGTAAAGAAGGCCAAAATCTACAGCCTTGCAGTACCCCTGGAGCGGGACGGACCCCAGCTTCCGGACTTCCACAAGACCTGGAAGACCCACCACTTCGTAACCATGGAGAACCCGGAAATCAGCTTCGTAGACGACATGGTAGCGATGGAGGTGCACTCCGGCACCCATATCGATGCCCTGGGCCACGTCTGGGCAGAGACCCACATGTACAACGGCCACCCCGAAAGCGAGATTTCCAGCAGGGGCGTCGGGAAGAACGGCATCGAAAACGTGCGCCACATGGTGGGCCGTGGAATCATGCTGGACTTGCCTGCCGCTATGGGAATTGAGCACATTGGACCCGACTACACCGTCACGGGTGAAGACCTGGACAGGGCCGCTGATGCCCAGGGCGTGACCATTGAGACCGGGGACATAGTGCTAGTTCGCACGGGCTGGTACACGCTCTTCGAAAAGGACAGGGAGCTTTGGAGTTCACAGTTCCCGGGCCCCGACGGCAGCCTGAAGCCCTGGCTCATCGAGAAGGACATCTGCGCCCTCGGGGCCGACCACCCTACCGTCGAGGCCAAGCCGCCGGTCTACAACTCTGCGCCTTTACATCGATACGCGCTGAGGGACCTGGGCATCTACCTCATGGAGAGTCTGGACCTCGAAGAACTCGCCCGAGACCGCGTCTACGAGTTCCTGTTCATCGGTGCGCCGCTGAGGATGACCGGCGCCTCGGGCTCACCTTGGAATCCCCTCGCGATCATTTAGGCGGGCCTAAGACGCCGCCACCAGCGCCCCGTTGGCCTTGATCTTCTCGCCTGTGGCAGGGTCGACTTCGTCTGGGCCGGGCAGGTCGAGCTCGGCGGCCATCTCCCGCACCGCTGGGATAACCTCTTCCTTCATCAGGCGGAGGCTGCGCATCTGCTCTTCGTGGGTCATTGCGCCGTCTCCGTCCCAGAAGAATATGATGCCCGGGCGAAGGGTCTCCAGCACGTAGCGGATCTTGGGCAACACCGTTTTGGGCGTGCCCGCCGTGATGCTGTAGTTTTCGATCTGCTCCTCGTACGGGATGCTCTCGACGCCGCCCCTGTACTTGGTCGCGGCGTGTCGGGTGGGAAGAACCCGCCTGCGAGAGGTCATGCCAGGCAGCGAGGCCAGGGCCAGGTTGGTTGTACCCTCGTTGCCGGCCAGGAAGGGGTTGCTCGGGCCCTGGACGTACTTGCGGGCCGCTTCTTCGGCAAGTTCCTCCGTCTCGTCGACATGCACCTTCCAGAGGTAGCCGATGTTCTGCGGCCCCGACTTGTAGCCCAGCTCCGCGGCCCGTTCGTGGTATAGCTGGAAGGCCTGTCGGGTGGGGTCCAGCTTCGTGGCCAGCATGATGTAGGGGATGCGCTTTTCCGCCGCCCACATCAGCGAGTCCCGGCTCACGACGCCCGGCAGCCAGATGGGCGGATGGGGCTTCTGGTAGGGCTTGACCCACGGGTTGACGTAGCGGTAGTGGTAGTGCTTCCCCTCCCAGCGGAACGGCCCCGACGTCGTCCATGCCTTGACGATGAACTCGTGAGCCTCCTGGAAGCGCTCCCAGTTATAGGCGGGCGGGATATTGTGAGAGACCATCTCCCGACCCGTGCCCCGGACCCATCCGGGTATCAGGCGTCCGTGGGAGATGAGGTCGATCATGGCCAACTGCTCGACCAGCCACAGGGGGTCGTCCCACAGGGGCAGAATGTTGCCGAGCAGCACTATTTTGGCGTTCTTGGTGATGCGGGCCAGGATGGCGGCCTCGACGTTGGTGGCCCCGCCCATGCAGAAGGGCGTGGAGTGGTGCTCGTTGAGCATCAGGCCGTCGAAGCCGCACTCGTCGGCGTATATATTCTCGTCCAGGTAGCGGTTGTAGAGGTCGGCCCCGACCTCGGGGTCGTATATCTCGTTGCTGAGGGTGAGGTCCTTGATGGGCAGCCCCGTGGCCCCAAAATACCCGGACTTCGGGTCCTGGTAGGGTCTTTCGGTGAAGTGGCCTATGAACATGGCATCCTCCTGCCCGCCGGGGCGGAGACTATCGGGGGATTATACATGGGGCGCCGGGCCTAGCCGTCCTTCAGGAAACCTAGGACTGTGGACAGGAACTCGTCCGGGGCCTCTATCTCCGGCCTGTGACCCGATCCTTGAATAACGGCAAGCTCTGAGCCCGGTATGGCCTCTTTGTAGGCTCGACCGGCGCTGAGAGGGACTATGCGGTCCTGATCTCCCCATACTACGAGGGTGGGGATGCCCGAGGCCCGGCGCAGCAAGTGGGGAAGGGCGGGGTCGTGCATGTAGGGACGCCAGCTCAGGCGGACGGACTGCTCCCGGGCCACCTCCCATGCCTCGGCGAGTTCGGGGGATGGGGTGGGGGGGCACACGGTGGAGAATTCCTCGACGGCCAGGGGGTCGGCGACAGTTAGCTTGATGTATTCGGAAGCCGTCTCCATGAACATGTCGAAGATCTCGCCCTCTGGCGGTTTGATCCCTGCGGCCCCGACCAGCACCATCTTCTTGAAATGGTGCGGACACATAGAGGCGATGGTCGCTGCCAGCCACCCACCGAGGGAAAACCCGACCACGTTGGCCTCTCTAATCCCCAACTCATCAAAGGCCTGGAGGTACCAGCCGGTCATGTCCCGCATCGTCATGATCCAGTCCAGGCGAGGGGACTTGCCGTAGCCTGGGTGGGAGGGTATCAGGACCTCAAAGTGTTCTGAGAGAGCCTGCTGGTAACGGAGCCAGGTATGCTGGCCCATCTCGTCGTGAAAGACGATGAGTGGCTGTCCCGAGCCCGCTTTCAGGATTTGAAGATCCGTACCGGCTACCGAGACAAGCTCTTCAGTGTAAGCAGTTGTCGCCTGGGACATGGGGCCACTATTGGGGAACGGGGTGGGGATGTCAAGAGAGTGGGGCTAGTCCCACATCCCGGTGGAGAAATACCTCTCGCCGATATCGTTGAAGACGGTGACGATACGCCCCTGCCTCTCCCGCTGGGCCACCTGGCAGGCCCCCTGCAGGTACGCCCCCGAGGACTGGCCCACGAATATGCCCCGGGAGGCCAGCAGCCGCGACATGTCGTGGGCGGCGTCTACGTCTATGTCGATCCGCTCGTCGATGATGCTCTCGTCCAGGATCTCCGGTACTATGGCCCCCTCTCCCAGAGGTTTCAGCCCCTCCACTCCCCGCCAGTCGCCCGGCACTATGCAGATCACCTTGACGCCAGGCTTCTCCTTCTTCAGCCGTCTGCCGACGCCCGTGATGGTCCCTCCGGTCCCCACCCCCGCTACAAAATGAGTGATGTTAGGGGCCTGGGTGAGCACTTCCTCGGCGGTGCTTTCGTAGTGAGCCCGCCAGTTGTTGTCGTTCTTGTACTGGTCGCAGAAGAAGTAGGCGCCGGGGTTTTCATCGAAGCGGCGTCGGACCTCGCGAAGGCTCTCGTCGTAGCCGAGAAGGGAGTCGGTGAGGACGATGTCCGCTCCATGGGCGCGGATGCGCTTCTTGCGCTCCTCGCTGGCGTTGGCCGGCATCACCAGTTGGACCCTGCACCCGAGGGTCGCGCCGATCATCGCGTAAGCGATCCCCGCATTGCCGGAGGTGGAGTCCAGGATGGTCTTGTCCCTCGTGAGCTCGCCGGCGATCATGGCTTCGACGAGCATTCTCAGGACGGGCCGGTCCTTTATGGAGCCTCCCGGATTAAGCTGTTCGTACTTGGCAAAGATCTCGGCGCTGCCGATGTCCAGGGGAAGGTCGAGTTTGACCATCGGCGTGTTGCCGATTGCCTGGAGTGATGGATACGCGGCGAGAAAATCCCGGAAGGCTTTGGGCTGGGGCAAAAGGACCACCTCGTTCGGCTGGAAAGTTTACCATCAATTTTACATTGTTGGAGGGAGGAGAACTTTGCCGGGGGAGAGGGAGCAAAAAACCGCCTGGATATTGGTTAGGCGGTTGAATAGTGGGCCGGAGGAACCGAGCTTAATGTATGGTCGCGTTACTCCTCCTCGTCAGTCTCCTCGTCGTCCCGGTCTTCCTCATCATCCACGTCCAGCGCATCCTTCTGGTCGTCCACTATGCGGATTCCGCCGGGTACGGGGTCGTCCAGGATGTCCTCATCCGGGTCTTCGTATTCCTTGTGCCAGGTCCGGGGTTTGTCCCCGTCATGCAGCCCGACCCTGCTCTTCACATAGGGTCGGAATCCGTCTGCCGACTTGGTCGGGAAGGACTTCTTGCCCGCCTGGGAGGGAGAGACGAGGGCCTCCCTTAGCATGACCTTTACCTCGTTCTCCCGTGCACTGGTTATGTGCCCCTCATAACGGTTTCCGCCCCTCACCAGCTCCGACAGCCGCGCGGCAAGCTTCGGCTCCACCTGACCGACGTAGTCCCCGCCTGGGGTGTATATGAGGAGCCTGCACTCCTCCATTCGCAGTTCGATGGGCTGGCCGCTTACGAGCCGCTTGATCGTTTCGGAGCTGCCGGGGCTTATGAGACCGGTTACCGCTGACTTGCCGGTGTCCTCGATGAACTGCTGGAGCGAGACCTCCGCTGTGGTGGCGGCGGTCTCGGGGTCCTCCTCGCCGAGACCCTCCAGCTTCTCCAGGTTCTTGCGGGCAATGCCGTTGGAGGGGTCCAGGCGCAGGGTCTCTGCAAACGCGTCCCGGGCCCCGGAATAGCGCCCCAGCTGAATCAGCGCCTTCCCCATGCGGTTCCACGCCCCACAGTCTGAGGGGTCCAGATCGAGGATCTGGCGGTTGATCTGGAGGGCGTCTGACCACCGCCCCTTTGTCGCAAGGTCTATGGCGTTACGAACCAGCGCGGGGCCGGGCCTGCGGGCCGTTACTGTGTTTTCCGTTGTAGGTTCCATGGCATTGCGGGGTAATATGAGGGCTTGCTGGTCTGTTGGGACGCCGGGGACCGGGTCGCCGGCACAGGGCGCCGGGCTGGAATGCTAGGAGGCCAAATTCCGGTGCTCTACGAGCATGCAGCGGTCCATAACCACGCCCAGACCCGCCTCCCGGGCCTTGGCGGCTGCGCCTTCGTGGACGATGCCGAGTTGCATCCAGACGGCTTTCGCGCCGATTTCGATTGCTTCATCGACAACCGGGGGAACGTCCTGGGACTTGCGGAAGATATCGACGACATCCACCTTCTCTGGGATTGATTTGAGGTCGGGATATACCTTCTCACCGAGAATGGAGTCGGCACGGGGGTAGACGGGGATGATGCGGTAACCGTTGTCCTGCATGTACCTGGCCACCTCGTGGCTGTCTCTGTGAGGCTTGGGAGACAGGCCAACTACCGCAATGACCTTGCTCTTTTCCAATATGTCTTGAACCGTGTTCATGGGATTCCGCTTTGAGTTGGGGCAATTTTGCACACACATTTTTCACAGCGCAAGGGGTTTCAGGCGCAATTTTCCCTGTTCTCGCGCCCCTCTTAATTGCCCCGCGTTAAGCCTGTCCGCGCCGGAGGATTGGATTAACCGTCTATGGGAGGGTGGGAATAGCGGCCCCGCATGGCGTTCAGCCTGATGACGGCAAGGTCTGCAAGCATGCGAAAGGTATCGTGGACGGGTCGGACTTTGCTGCCCGACCTGTAGTGCCACACTATAGGCACTTCCCTTACTGGAATGCCGAAGCGCCGGGCCAGATAGAGCACCTCCACGTCCGAGCCGAACCCGTCCAACCTTTGCCGGTCGAAAAGGGCGTGGACCCGAGACCCGGCGAAGCACTTGAAGCCGCACTGGGTGTCACTGAACCCTGCGCCGCCCAGCCGGACGAGCAGGTGAAAGACTCGACCCATGAGCTTGCGCAGGGTGGGCTCGCCCAGCCTGCGGGCCCCGGGCGCCGACCTGGACCCGATGGCGATGCCGGGGCCGACGAATTCAGGGGGAAGGAAGCGGGAAAGCTGGTCAATGGGCATGGAGAGGTCGGCGTCGCACTGGAACCGGTATTCGCCCGACGCGGCCTGCATCCCGACCCGGACGGCGTGCCCCTTGCCTCTGTGCGGTTGGCAGATGAGGCGAATGCCCCGTAGGTGGCTGGCGGTGTCGGTGACGAGGTCAGCCGTCGAGTCCGTGCTGCCGTCGTCAACCACGATGACCTCCCAGGAGTAGGTCTGGCCGGTGAGATAGGAGGAAATCTGGCCCAGGGAGTCGACGATCCGGGACTCTTCGTTGAAAGCCGGGACGACTATGGAGAGGAGGGGCGTTCCTTCCCGGGAGGCTATAGCTCCGCCCCTTCCACGTAAAACGCGTCGTAGAGTACCTGGACGGCCTTCGTGATGTCGGCGCGGTTGACGATGCACGTGATGCGGATCTCCGAAGTGGTGATCATCTGGATGTTGATTCCGGCCCTGTACAGGGCCGTGAACATCCGGGCGGCGTAGCCGGGGGCGTCCTGCATCCCGTTGCCCACTATGCTGACCTTGCCCAACTCAGCGTTGGCGACGATACCCCGCCCCCCGAGCTGCTCCGCTACGGGCCTGACTATCTCCTGGGACGTTGCCAGGTCCCGACGCGCCACGGTGAATGTGAGGTCCGTGATGTTGTCCTCGCTGGCGTTCTGGACGATGGTGTCGACGCTGATGCCGGCCCGGGCCAGCGGCTCGAAGAGCGAGGCGGCGATTCCGGGACGGTCCGGAATGCCCATGACGGTTATCTTGGCGGTATCCAGGTCGTGGGCTATTCCGCTCAGCCGGTTTCTGGACTCCATGGGTTCGCCTCCGTGGATCAGTGTGCCCTGTTCGCTCGTGAAGCTGGATGCGACCAGGATAGGTATGCCGTAGAAAGCCCCGAGCTCCACGGCCCGAGGATGGAGAACGCCGGCGCCGTAGCTGGCCAGCTCCAGCATCTCTTCGAAGCCCAGGTCTACGAGTTTGCGGGCGCTGGGTACGACGCGCGGGTCGGCGGTGAAAACTCCGGAGACGTCGGTGTAGATTTCGCATCGATGGGCGTTGAGAGCTGCGGCCAGGGCCACGGCAGTGGTGTCGGAGCCGCCCCGACCCAGGGTGGTGGTCTCCATGTCCGTCGTCATCCCCTGGAAACCGGCCACTATGACGATGTTGCCCTTGCCCAGTTCCCCAAGGACACGCCCGGTCTCGACCTGCTCTATACGGGCGCGGCTGTGGGATGCGTCGGTCTGTATGCCTGCCTGGGCCCCGCTGAGGCTGATCGCCCGCGCCCCGAGCTCCCTCAGGGCCATGGCAAGAAGGGTACACGACACGATTTCGCCGGTGGACAACAAAAAGTCCAGTTCCCGGGGGCTGGGGTCGGAGCTCACTTCATTGGCCAGTTCTATCAGACTGTCCGTGGTGTTGCCCATGGCAGATACCACGGCAACGACCTCGTTGCCGGAGTCGGCTGCGGAGACGATGCGCTTGGCAACGTTGACGATGCGGCCCGAATCGGCAACTGAGCTGCCGCCATATTTCTGGACAAGCAGGGCCATAGGCTATGCTTCCCCTTCGGGCACTACCGACACCCCCGCCGCCGAAGGCCTTGTAACGTGAGTAGCTGCCTTCACACCCCGTTTGCGTGCCTCCTGAAGCATGGCGTCGGCGATGGATTCCTCGTTGGAGTCGGCCAGCGCCAGTATCGTGGACCCGCTGCCGGAGAGAAATACGCCACAGGCCCCGGCCTGCATGGTGGCGTCAAAGATGCCGGACATGGGCGGGAACAGGGGCGACCGATAGGGCTGGTGAAGGACATCCTGGGTGGCGAGGGCGAGGAACGTTGCATCGCCGCGGCTCAGCGCCAGAGCCAGGAGAGCCGCCCGGCCTATGTTGTGCACGGCATCCTGCATGGGGACGCTCTTGGGCATAACGGCCCGGGCTTCGTCGGTGGGGATTTCCACGTCAGGGACCAATAGGACGGCCCTGAACTTTTCGTCCACGGGGCATGGGACGGAAACCAGGTGGTCACCATTCCTTATCACTACCTGGCAGCCTCCGAACAGGGCGGGAGCGACGTTGTCTGGGTGGCCCTCTATGGCGTCGGCGAGACGGAGAAGCTCCTCCGTGGGGATAGACGCTCCCGTGAGCAGATTCGCGGCTGCCATACCCCCTGAGATCGCCGCCGCACTGCTCCCGAGACCCCTGCGCAGAGGAATCTCGTTGTGGCAAGTCACAGCCAGAGAAGGCGGCTCTGAGCCCAGGTAATCGTAGACGGCGGCAACGCCTCGGTAGACCATGTTGTCGGGGCCTGTGCTCAACTCGTGTTCGCCGTTCCCCGTGATGGTGATAGAGAACCGGTTCGAGCGTTCGATGGTGATGGTGTTGAATAGCTCCAGGGCCATGCCCAAGGAGTCGAAACCCGGGCCCATGTTGGCAGTCGTGGCCGGGGCCCGGACGGTTATCCTGTCGTGCGCACCGCTCATATCAGCGAGGTATTTTAACCCATCCCTCCCAGCCTGGAGCGGGACAATGTCGATGAATGAGAGGAGCATAAGGCTCTTGCCCTGAACTCATCGGGTGTCGATGCTCTTGGAGGGCAGTCTATGGCTGGTTATAATAGGTCGGCATTCTCCCTCGGGGCGTGGCGCAGTCCGGTAGCGCGCATCGTTCGGGACGATGAGGTCCCGGGTTCAAATCCCGGCGCCCCGACCATTTACCTCCTTCCAGTCCTCCGGTTGAGTACCTTCGACGCGAAAGGAAAACACCCGATGGATGAGTTGTACTACAAGTCAGCCGTGTCGATGATGGAAGCCTTGAGAAAACGTGAGGTTTCCTCCAGGGAGCTCACCGAGACCCACCTTGCCCGCATTGAAGCCGTGAACCCCGCCATAAACGCCGTGGTGCTGGTGGACGCGGAGGGCGCTCTTGCGACGGCCAATGAGCGAGATAGAGAGTCGGCTAGAGGCGCAAGCCGGGGCCCATTGCACGGCCTGCCCATCACCATAAAGGACTCCCTGGAGACGGCGGGAATGGCCACCGTCGCGGGTACGGAGGGTCGGGCGGGGGTAGTGCCGGAACAGGACGCCACCGTAGTGGCCCGGCTGAAAGGAGCCGGAGCAGTCCTCATGGGCAAGAGCAACACCCCCGAACTGACCATGACCTGGGAGAGCAACAACTTCGTCTACGGCCGCACCAACAACCCTTACGACCTCTCCAGGAGCCCCAGCGGGAGCAGCGGAGGCGCGGCGGCCATAGTCGCGGCCGGTGGCTCCCCCCTGGACATGGGCTCCGACAGCGCTGGCAGCATCCGCATGCCTGCCCACTACTGCGGTATCGCTGGGCTGAAACCAACCCAAGGACGGGTGTCTCGGGCAGGGCACGTGCCTCCCGCCGGTATGGGCGCCACGGGACCCCTGAACCAGGTGGGTCCCATGGCCCGGTTCGTAGAGGACCTCTGGTTGGCTTTGCCGGTCATATCGGGAGTCGACGCCCGGGACCCGGCCATCGTGCCCATGCCGCTCTCAGGCCCCGAATCAGTAGACCTGAGCAGTCTGCGATGCATCTATTTCACGGGAATCGGGGACGTTGTGCCGGACCCCGCCACCGTCAAGGCTGTGGAGGATGCGGCTGGGGCGCTGAGGGAGTCGGGGGTGGAGCTCCGGGAGGGAGAGGTCCCGGGGATGGCACGGATCAGTGCCCTGTGTGACCGCGTCAGCGCCGCCGACGGCTATGCCTGGCTCAAACGCCAGCTGGACAGGTCGGGCACGAAGAACATTGATCCCGTGCTGGTTCATCGCATGGGGAAGGCTGAGGCCATATCTTCATCCGAGCTTATGGAAATACTGGAACAGTTGGATAGAATCCGCGGGGAGATGCTGGCATTCATGGAGGGCTGCGATCTGATACTCTCGCCGACCGGCGCCGCCCCCGCCCTGCCCCACGGCGAGGCCAACAAAGACGACTACCCCGACGCCGTATATACCCGACCCTACAACCTTACGGGCTGGCCGGGCTGCGTCGTCCGTGCTGGCACCTCGCCGGAGGGCCTGCCCATCGGGGTGCAGTTGGGAGCCGTGTCCTGGCGGGAGGATATAGTTCTGGCCGCCGCGGGCGCCGTTGAGTCGGGGCTGGGGGGCTGGCAGCCGCCCAAGCTACCCCTTTAACCCGCGTCCCGTGGCAACCGGCAAGATTTATTGACATGCGTTTTTGGGGCCTTTACGCTCCGATTTATTCATCACAGGGGGGTTGGAAATGTCGAGAAACGGTTTCAAAGTAATGGACTCGGACATGCACGTCATCGAGCCCAAGGACCTGTGGCAGGAATACATCGACCCCAAGTACAAAGACCGAGCGCCCCGGGGCTTCGACCGATACCTGGGAGACATGCAGGTGCTGGTGGAGGGTCACCTCCATCCTTCAGACGCAGGCAGCGTGTCCAAGCAGATCATTGAGGCAAATGACCACCACGTAGTCTATGCCGACCCCCTCTCCAACGGATGGGACTCCGCTTCCCAGGTGAGGGCTATGGACGCCGAGGGCATAGACGTGGCCTTCCTCTACCCCAGCCGCGGCCTCTTCGCCCTGGCCCTGGACATCATGGACCCCGGTCTCGCCGACGCCATCGCCCGGGCCTACACCCGCTGGATGAGCGACTTCTGTGCAATCGCTCCTGACCGTATGTGGGGGGCCGCCATGATTTCCCCCTTCGACGTTGAGTCGGCTGTGGACGAGGTGCGGCAGGCCGTGGACGACTTCGGGTTCAGGGCAGCCTTCATGCGCCCCAACATAGTGAACGGGCGCAACTGGCACGACCCCTACTACGACCCCATGTGGCGGGAGCTCGAGGCGCGGGACGTCACCTTGGGATTCCACGAGGGCGCAACTACCGCCATGAACCAGATCGGCAACCGCTTCCCGGACTACTCCATGTACCACGTCTGCTCTCACCCCATGGAGATGATGATCAGCGTGGTCGACACCATAGGCGGCGGGGTGATGGAACGCTTCCCCAACCTGAGGATCGGCTTCCTGGAGGGCAACTGCTCGTGGCTCCCGTGGCTGCTGTGGCGCATGGACGAGCACGACGAGCTCATGGGCATGAACAACGGCGCGGGGCTGACTATGACCCCCACCGAATACTTCCAGCGGCAGGGCTACGTCTCCTTCGAGGCTGATGAGACCCCGGCCCGGTTCCTGTCCGAATTCGGCTTGGGAGACGTTGCGGTGTTCTCCACCGACTACCCCCACAGCGACTCCAAGTATCCCAACGCCACCGAGGCCTTCCTGGAGATGCCCATCAGCGAAGAGATGAAGAAGGCCGTCCTCTGGGACAACTGCGCCCGGCTCTACAACCTGAACTAGCCTTCTACAACCGGAAACGGTCGATAATCATCGGGCGCCCGATGATTGCTTTTGCAGTGACGGACCGCCTGTCGAGTCGTGATACGGGAAAAGTCAGGCGGTGACGGGCCGGGCCATGGGCAGGTTCGGGTGGACCTCCAGGTCCCAGCCCGACCTCTCCCCTGAGATCAGGCGCCGGTAGCCGCAGGCAGCGATCATGGCGGCGTTGTCGGTGCAGAAGACGGGCGGCGGGCAGCTCATGTCCACGGGGCTTCCCTCGGCCATGGCCGAACGCAGGGCCCCGTTGGCCGCCACCCCGCCCGACAGCAGCACCTTCTCCACCCCCTCCCGCCGGGCGGCCTGGGCCGTCTTTTCAACCAGGACGTCCACCACCGCCTCCTGGAACCCGGCGGCCACGTCGGCCAACAGCGGATCGGGGTCATCGGCGTCCACCCGGTCGTCGATGCTGTCCACGGCGAGGCCCATGTCCCTGGAAGCCCGGATCACTGCGGTCTTCAGGCCGCTGAAGGAGAAGTCGTCGGTGCCCCTGAGCCAGGCCCGGGGAAAAGGTTTCGGCTGGCTGCCCTTGCGGGCCACCCGTTCGACGACGGGGCCTCCCGGATACCCGAGGCCCAGCACCCGCGCCACCTTGTCGAAGGACTCCCCTGCGGCGTCGTCCCGGGTGCGGCCCAGCAGGGTGTAGTCTCCGTGGCCCCGCATCAGTACCAGGTCGGTGTGCCCGCCGGAAGCGATCAGGCACAGGCATGGAAGCTCCGGGCCCGCGTCGGTGGGGCCCTCCTTCACCAGCCAGTTGGCGTAGACGTGGCCCTCCAGGTGGTTGACCCCCAGTATGGGCAGGTCGTGGGCCAGGGCCAGGGCCTTGGCCATGCTCACGCCGATGAGGAGCGAACCGGCAAGCCCCGGCCCCTTGGTCACGGCGATGGCGTCGATATCACCCCACCCCACCTCCGCCCGCTCCAGGGCCAGGTCCACAACGGGCACTATCTGGAGCATGTGCTGCCGGGAAGCCACCTCGGGGACTACGCCTCCATACCGGGCGTGGATATCTACTTGGGTCGATATGATATTGGAGAGGACCAGTGCCCCGTCCTGTACCACGGCGGCCGCGGTCTCGTCGCAGGAGGTCTCTATGCCCAGCACCAGCATGACGGGGATATTATAACTCCCCCGTTACGGCAGCGCGGACAGGTCAGGAAGCAGCGGCCAGGGCCGCGGGATCCAGGGCGGCCCGACCCAGCGGGCACCCGGCACACCAGCCGTAACGGCACGGCCCCTCGACCAGGCGTATAAGCCCCTGCTCCCGTCGGGCCGTGAGCGGCACTGGGAACATTTCCCCTATTCCCAGCTGCAATGCCATGTCCTTCACCTTCCGGTTCCCCGGGCCCGCGGGCGCCAGGGCGAACAGCCGTGACGCAGCGCTGGAGAGTGCTTCGTTACTGTCTGCAAAGGCAAGGAAGAAGGGCAACACGACGTTGACCACCATCTCCCGCGCCCGCTCCCGGCCGATGGCCGGGGGAGCGGAGACAAGCCCTACGATCAGGCCCGGGTCCCGGTTGTGCTCCGCCAGCAGCATTGCCCGTCTGAGACCCTCCAGCAGCCCCTCGCCCGTGAACCGCGCCAGCACTTCTCCGGCGCCCTCCATCCTTCGGGCGGGGTGGTTGGCGGGCCTGACGCCTGACAGGCGCCACCGGGAGCCGTCCATCTCCCCGCGGAGAGGAGAGAGGCGCCAGGCGTCACGGATTGACGGCGGCGCGTCCTGCAACAGCCCGCCGACTCCCAGCAGCCATGCGGTTATGGCGCCGGGCCGCTCCTCTTCGGACAATGAAGAGGCCAGGGACTCCACCGTAGACCAGGGGAGAAGCCGGGCCAGCTCCAGGAAGGGGTCCCGGTTCCTGCTGTAGCCCAGAGAGCGCATCAGCCCTTGATATAGGACCTCCTCCGGCGGCTCGACGGCCATCTCGCCCTCGAAGCGGGCCGACTTCGCCTCGAAGCGGTCCTGCCCCGCCTCGTCCAGTACCCGGGCCACCCCCTCGGGCCCTAGGGCATAGGCCCGGTCGCGGCAGTCGCCCGGATGCGCTATGCCCGCATCTCCCGGAGTCCCCTCCCGGCATTCCGTAAGGCAGCCCCTCAGGGGAACGGTGGCGACGTGCTCGCCGTCCTGCCGCTCGGTCCAGAGGGAGTCTGCCTCCCAGACCAGGTGGAGGATTACGCGGTTGTAATTCGGGTCCCGGTGGTGGCCGTGGGACGTCCAGTCCCGCGCACGGACGTGGATTTCCACGTCGCCCCTCAGCAGGCCGCGGCCCTCAACGTGAACGGATGCGTCCAGGAAGTCGGGGCCCCCGGCCCCGTTGTGCCTGCCGGGAAAGACCACCTGGACCCGGGCCCCGTCCACGGTGCGCAGCCGCCCCGCATCGAACTCCCGCCGCGCCCATGCCCCGTGGAGAAGGCCCTCGTTGGCCGGTCTGCCCGAGTTGTCAAGGACTTTCATCTACCGGTCGTCCCGCTCCGTCTCGGCACTCCGGTCGGTGCGGTATTCGGGGCCGGCCTCTTCGGAGACCATCCGGAGCAGGGTGACCGAAGCGCCCCTGGGAGCGTAGAGTCCCGTCTCCCACTCGCTGACGGTCTGCTGCCGGACCCCGAGGCGCCGGGCCAGTTGACTCTGCGTAACCCCGAGGCGTCGCCGGAGCTCCTTTACGGCATCCGAATTCCACTGCCGTCCCTTGGCCTTTTCCTCAGACATGGAATGATTATACACGTTTCCGTGTAGACCCGCCGTCCGAGTTTGACTTGAATTTCGCAGCGTGTATAGTATCTTCATCCCGAAACGCGGGCATCTCAGGTGGCGGGGTCCGCGGGATGCGGGAAGGCTAAAGGGGCGCTATGCAACACACTCGCAGGCAGATCCTCGACTGCATCAAGCTCAAGGGCGGGATGAGCGTTGACCAGCTGGGCCGTGAGCTCCAGATCATGCCCGTTACCATAAGGGCCCACGTCAACGTGCTGGAGCGGGGCAAGCTGGTCAAGAGAAGGGAACTGCGCACGGGCCGGGCAGGGCGCCCGAGGATTGTATATTCGCTGACCGACGAGGCCGAAGACCTGTTTCCCAAGGACTACGACCACCTGGCGGCAAGCCTCATCAGCAACGTGCGGCAGATGTACGGCAACGAATCGGTCAAGGAGATTCTGAGGCGGGTCGGGGAAGAGATGGCCAGGTCGAACGCCGAGGAGGCGAAGTCGGAGGACCTGGCGGAGCGGATACAGGGGGCCACCCGGGTTATGAACAAGATCGGCTCCCTAGCCACCTGGGAAAGGGACAAGCACGGCTACTCGGTCACGGCCCACAACTGCCCCTACCTGCACGTGGCCAACGAATGCGCCGACATATGCGACATGGAGGTGGCCTTCCTGAAAGAGATCCTCGACCGGGACGTGTCGCTGGAATGTTCGGTGGCGGGAGGTGCGCACAACTGCCGCTTCTTCATTTCGGACGGGTAGCTGGCCCGGGCGACGCCCGCAGCAGGCAGTCCAAGGCCCCTATCAGCAGGGGCTTTTCCTATGACCATGTATCGACGGGAACGGCGCTCCCGATATTAACGGGAAGGATATACAGATGGCTGAGTTTGTGAGCGTGGCGAAAACGACCGACCTGGAACCGGGACAGATGGTCCTGGTGGAGGTCGAGGACGAGGAGATAGTGGTCGCCAACGCCAACGGAGAGTTCTATGCCTTCAGCGCGGAGTGCCCTCACGCGGGAGGACCCCTCGACGAGGGGGAGATGGAGGGGAAGGTGGTGGTCTGCCCGTGGCACGGAGCGGAGTTCGACGTGAACACCGGAGAGGCGCTGACGCCGCCCGCCCAGGACAGCATCTACACCTACAGAGTCAGGGTGGAAGGAGAGGACATCCAGGTGTCCTTGGAGTAGGAACGGCGCGGGACCGCCGTTGCCCCCGTCACCCGAGAGCGCTGAGCAGGACTCCGGCCAGCCCGAGGAAGAGGAGGAACCCGCAGATGTCGGTGATGGTGGTGACGAATACCATGGAGGCCACCGCCGGATCGATCTTGAAGAGCTTCAGGGCCAGCGGCACGACGACCCCGCTCACCCCGGCCATCACCATGGTCCCGAGCATGGCGATTCCCAAGGCCAGCCCGAGGACTATGTTCCCCTTCCACGCATAGGAGACCACGCCGACCATCAGCCCCAGGGCCAGGCCGTTGGTCACCCCCAGGGCAAACTCCTTCCCCAGCGCCTTCCGGGCGTCCCGGAAGGTGATGTCCCCCAGGGCCAGCCCCCTTACCATCAGGGTGATGGTCTGCGCCCCGCCGACTCCCCCCTGGCTCGCAACGACCGGAATGAAGGCGGCGAGGATGACCATCTTGGCGATGGTTGACTCGAAGAGGCTGATCACGACGGACCCGATGACGATGGTGGCGAGGTTGAGCGCCAGCCAGGGGAGCCGGTTCCTGACCGAGGCGGATACGGGGGTCTCCAGGCGTTCGGGCTGGGACAGCGCCGAGAGCCTGTACATGTCCTTGGACACCTTCTCCTCGATGGCGTTCACGGCGCGGTCCATCGAGATCGCACCGAGAAGCGTGCCGTGCTCGTTGGTGACGGGGATGGAGGGCAGGTTGTGGCGGAGCATCAGGCGGGCGCATTCGTCCTGGCGGGTGCCGGGCGCCACGAAGATGAGCCGAGTCTCCATCACGTCCCGCATTGCGGTCTCGGGCTTGGCCAGGACAAGGTCGATCATGGACGCACTGCCGGTAAGCCTGTCCCACATGTCCACTACGTAGACCCGCTGCGTAACCTTGGGGTCCGGGTCCGACTTCCGCAGGAAGTCCAGGGCCTCCGAAACGGACATCCACTCCTTGAAGGCCACGAACTCCGGCGTCATCAGGGCGCCGGCGGTGCTTTCGGAGTTGTCTATCAGGGGAATAAGGGAGTCGGGCTCGGACAGGGATTCCAGGACCTTCTGGGCGAAGGCCGGGGGCAGGGCGCGAAGGATCTGGGAGGCGGCCAGGGGGCCTGTGTGCTCAAGCCAGAGGGCAATGAGGACGGGGTCTGCTCCGCGGATGATCTCCAGCGCATCCTCCACGTCGACAATGGACAGCACCCGACCCGCCGCCTCATGGGTCAGGCCCGAGAAGAGGAGCCGGCGAGACCGGGAGTCCAGCTGGAAGAGCACCGACGCCCTGTTCCCGGGTTCAAGGGACTCCAGGGCGGCCACGGCGTGGTGCAGCTCGCGCCGGAGAAGGTGGGACTTGATCTCGTCCACTGGGGGTGTAGGTGAGGTTGCCTGTTCAAGCATGGGCCCTGGGCGCTCCAACAAAAAAGGCGGCAGTCACGTAGACCGCCACCTACTGCGAATATAGATATTCAGATGTTGCAGCCTCGCCGGCCCCCGGCCCTTTGGGCACCCTCCCCGGCGTGCTGAATTGGTTCTGAACCGATTCTGACACAAGAGACGGGATTTATCAACGTATTTCACGGACTAATATCGGGGCAAATTGGCGGGAGGGACGCCGGGAAGAGCAAAGTTCGGGGCCCCCGGCAGTGCCGGGGGCCCCTCTATTGCCTATTCGGTTGTGACCGCGGGCCTAGTTGGTCAGCGACTGCTGCCAGTCGACCCAGCGCTCACCCATGACGTCGCCTATCTGGCCGTCGTGGTTTTCGTCCTCGATGATGGCGTAACCCACGTTGGAAGACGAGGTGGGCAGGTGGTCTCTGACGGCATCGAATTCGGGCCCGTCCAGGATGGGCACCGCGGCCAGGTTCATGGGGCCGTAGCTGATGTGCTTGGCTACCTCTGCATTGATCTCCGGGAAGGAAGTCCAGGCCATGAAGAGCTGGGCCAACTCGAAGGTCTCGGGGGCGGCCTCGGCGAGGCCTCGGGGTGCGGCCCAAGAGTCGGTGTTTATCATGTGTCCGCAGGACCAGCAGATGGTGATTGGCTCACCCTGGGTTTCGGCGTCGTAGATACGTCCATTCCATGCGGTGCAGAAGTCTATCTCCCGGGAAATCAGGCCCGAGGGACAGTCGACTCCCGCGCTCCACCAGAACTTTATCTTGGGGCCGATCACGTCGAGGATCTCGTAGGCTTCCTCGATCTGCTCGTCGGACAGGATGGGGTACTTGTCGCGCCCTTCCTTGGTCTCCAGGTCTTCGGGGTAGCGGGAGAGGAGGGCGAACCGCAGGCTCGTCTTCCAGCTCCATTCCGGAGAGGCCAGGGAGCGCTCGCCGGGGAAGTTATCCCAGTCGAACACGTCGGCCATGGTCGTCGGGTGATTCCCACCCCAGAGCTCGTCGACGGATTCAAGGCTGTAGGCCACCACGTTGGACCAGGTTATGCCGCCGCCGCCAAAGTGGGGCGACCTGCCGGCTTCCAGGAAGTCCCGGTTGTCGATGATGGAGAAGTCCAGCTCTTCCAGCCAGCCGTCGACGGAGTGCTGCCAGGCTGCCTGCCCGCCGAAGTCCATCACGTGCCACTGCAGGTTGCCGGTCTCGACCTGCGCCCTGACCTTGGCGTACTGCATAGTATCGGTGACTATTTGGACACCGAACTGCTCCTGGAAGGGGGCCAGGTAAGCCAGGTTTTGGGCCGCCTCGTAGGCGCCGCCCCAGGTGGCGAATACCAGGGAACCGCCCGCGTGCTTCTCCAGCGCGGCCTCTATCTCCTCCCGAGTCGCAGGGTTATCGACCGTCCACTCGGACATGGCTCGGGGCCCCTCATCCACAGGTTCCGGTGTGGCGGTAGGTTCCGGGGTTGCCGTGGCCTCTGGCATGGCCGTGGGTTCGGGCTCCGGGGTAGCGGTTGCAGAGGCGCCACAGGCCGCCGCCACCATCAGAACAATCAAGGCCAGCCCCAGCGCGGCTATCGTCAGCCTGCCGCGGCCGGCTCTCCTATAGCTGTATCTTCCTAGCTTCATACGAGACCCTCCTGGTTCACTGGTTGGACTCTGATGAACGCCGATTGGGACTGGGGTAAACGGGATGCCTGCGACGGGACTCTCCACCTCATCGGCGGCGTGACCGCCGCAAGACCCGCTAGGGTGGAGCTAGGATAGAGGCGAGGGTTGGAGGCTGTCAAGTTGCCCCCGTCCCTACCTGCCCTACTGGGAGAATCGCGGAATAATCTGCTCCCCCACCTTCCGGAACATCCCCATCTTGTCGATCAGCGTATAGGCGGTCATGGACATGGTCTTGATCCCCAGCTCCCCCAGCCTCTCTATCTTTTCGCACATCTCTGACGGAGGGCCCGATATGTGGTAGAAGTCGATTAGCCTCTGCGAGACAACCTTGGAGTGGGGCACGTCCACCCTCTCGGCGACGTCGGGGTCAAGGGCATTGGCGAAGGCCCGGGAGTCGTTGATAAGCGCCTGCACGGAGCCCGGCTCGTTGGCCTCCAGGGCCTCCCTCAGCTCTGCCACGTCTTCGTCATCCCTCTCCAGCATATCGCAGAGGTCGGCGTAGCTGGAGGGGTATGCGGAGGTCTCCCGACGCGCCGCCTCCTTGGAATCGGCGACATATAGCATGGTGCGGGCCCAGGTGTCGATCTTCGCTGCGTCCCGACCCGCCCGCTCGGCGCCCTTGCGAAGCTGCTTCAATTCCCATTCGACGTAGACCGGGTCTACGCAGAGCGAGATCAGGCCGTCTGCTATCTCACCGGCCAGCTGCATGGTCTTGGGCCCGTGCGCCGACAGGTATATGGGCAGGGGTTCGCCTATCCAGAACGACTTCATCCTCACTCCCTGGAATTCTGCTTCCTCCCCGGCCATGAACTTTCGCATGAAGTGGACCGCCTCCCGCATGACGGCATGGGTGACCTTCTTGCGATGTTTGACTATGGGGTTGCCCGTTCCCAGGCCTATGAAGGCCCGGCCGTCCGACACCTCGTTGATACTGGCCGTCATGTTGGCGATGACCGAGGGGTGAATGGTCACCGGGTCCACGACTCCCTGCCCGATCCTGATCCGGCTGGTGGCCATGGCGGCCAGGGCCATCATGATGTGGACGTCCCGAGACCTGGGCGGGGAGTCGACCAGCGTGAGGTAGGAAAAGCCACTGTCCTCCACAACCCTGGCGTGCTCCCCCACGTTCTTTGTGGTGAGCGTTCCCCCCATCCCTACCCCGAAGCGCATCTTCAAATCAAGCCTCCCGGCCCCGTGCCTCGACTCCGCCCAGCTTCTCCAGCACCTTGACGTAGGCCTGGGTGCCCTCGTCGCCGTAGCCCTCGTTCTGGAGGACGTGGTAGAACTGGTGGATAATGCTGGTCAGGGGGAGGGGGAGCTGCATCTCCCGGCCGGCGTCGGTGATCAGGCGCAGGTCCTTGTGCATGAGCTTGACCATGAATCCCGGGTCGAAGTCCCGCTTGAGCAGCCGGGACCCGAGGTTCTGCAGCTGCCACGATCCCGCCGCCCCTCCCGCCACCGCCTCGAATACCGGATCCAGGTCGATGCCCGCCTTGGCCCCGAAGACCAGGCCCTCGCACACCGCCGCCAGCGTCCCCCCGACGATGATCTGGTTCACCAGCTTGGTCACCTGGCCCATGCCGTTGCCGCCGGTGTAGATGATGGTCTTGCCCATAGCCTCGAAGACGGGCATGCACCGGTCGAAGACCTGCTTGTCACCGCCCACCATGATGGACAGGGTTCCCTGGATTGCCCCCCACGACCCCCCGCTCACCGGGGCGTCCAGCATGCTCACACCCTTCTCTCCCAGGGCCTTTGTTATGTCCTGGGTGACCTGCGGCGAAATCGTGCTCATGTCGATAACCACCGAACCCGACGCCGCACCCTCGATCAGGCCGCCCTCGCCCAGAATCACCTGCTCCACGTCCGGCGAGTCGCTGACCATGGTTATGGTGATGTCGCTGTTCCGGGCGACGTCGGCGGGGGTGTCGGCGACGGTGGCCCCCTCGCTCCCCAGTTCCTCGGCCTTGCTCCGGGTCCTGTTGTATACGGTCAGGGGGAATCCGGCCTTCAACAGGTTCGCAGCCTGGGCCTTGCCCATGATCCCCAGCCCGACAAACCCGACTCTTTCTTTCTCCGGCATCTGTTACTCCTTGCGTTGTCGGTTATTGAATCTCGGGGTCGAAGTCCATCCCGATGTGCCCCTCGGCCTCCAGCTGTGCGTATTCTTCGTCGGACACTTTGAGTATCTCCTTATAGACGTATTCGTTGTGCTCTCCCAGACGGCAGGGAGCGCTGCGCACCACCGGCGGGGTGCGGGACATGTTGAAGATGAAGCCGGGGTAGTCGTGAGTCCCGGCCTCGGCGTGGGTGATGCGGTTGAAGAAGTCCCGCTCCTTCAGGTGGGGGTCGGAATGGGCGTCTCCCGCGTGCATCACCGGCCCCGAGGGCACACCGTGGCTTTGCAAGAGGCGAAAGGCCTCGTACTTTTCGTACTGAACAGTCCAGCGGGAAAGCTCTTCCTCCAGCTGATCGGCGTTCTTCCAGCGGGCGTACTGGTCGGAGTAGCGTTCGTCCTTGCACCAGTCGGGATTGCCCATGGCTTCGCACAGGCCCTGCCACTCGGCGTCGTTGGAGACGGTGATGCTTATCCAGTTGTTGTCTCCCTTGGCCGGAAATGCCCCGCAGGGCGCCGATCCGAACATGTTGCGGTTGCCCAGGGTCCCCTGCACCCGACCGTTCAGCGTGTAGTCCATCACCGCCTCGGACAGGAAGTTGACCGCGTTCTCGGCTTGGGCCAGCTCAATGAGCTGCCCCTTGCCCGTGCGCTTCCGGTAGTGCAGGGCGGCCAGGACCGTGAATGCCCCTTGGACACCCGCTGCGTAGTCCCCCATGTAAATCGCGCTGTTGGTGGACGGGTCCGAGTCCCGATACCCTCGTATCAGGGAGTGCCCGATCACCGACTCCAGGTGCACCCCCAGCGCCCGGTAGTTCCTGTACGGCCCGACGCTTCCGTAGGCAGGGACGCGCATCATGATGATATCCGGGCGGATGGACTTCAGGAATTCGTAGCTGATGTCCAGCTTCTCCATTGTCTCCGTGACGTTGTTCTCGTAGAAGATGTCGCACTCTTTGACCAGCCGTTCGAGCATCTCCCGGCCCTTCGGCTGTCTCAGGTCCAGGGTCATGCTCTTCTTGTTGCGGAAGAGGTTGTTGAAACCCGGGCACCGGTTCCAGGGACGGGGCCCGGGGTCGCCGTCCGGGTAGCCGCCCAACATGGGAGGCAGGTCCGGCAGGGAGTCCTTGTTGGGCCGGGCGACGAAGCCGCGGGTCATGGGCTGCCAGTGGTGGATATTCTCTACCTTTATAACCTCGGCGCCCAAGTCTGCCAGGAGCTGCGTGGCAAAGGGCCCGGCCCAGACGACGCAGAAGTCAAGCACCCGGATGCCCTCCAGGGGCAGCCTGGTCGATTTGGCGGTCTTTCCGTTGGTAAGGGTGGTCATGGCTAGATGACTCCCCTCTCACGGAGCCTGGTTAGGTCGTCCCGGCTGTACCCGAGATGGCCGTATACCTCCTCGATGTGCTGCCCCAGCTCGGGGGCGGGGTGGCGCATCTGCCGGGGGGTCTCGGCCATGCGGGTCGGGGCCCCGGGATGGGAGACCGGGCCGGTGTGGGGATGCTCGAGCTTAGGCCAGAACCCCCGCCCGACAAACTGCGGGTCCTCGAGCAGATCGCTCATCGAGTAAAGGGGGCCGCAGAGTACTCGCGCTTTTTGACCCTCCTCCCAGATTTCCCGCTTTGTACGTTCCATGAGCCAGGGTATGAAGAACTCGTTGAGCTCTTCCTGTAGCTGGGGGTCGGCGCCCGCGCCGGGCTCCAGCCACTTGGGGTCCTGGAGGAACTCGGGGTTACCCAGCATCTTGATAACCCGGGGGAACAGGTGGCCGCCCCCGGCCATTTCTATGTAGCCGTCCGCGCAGGGCAGGGTGCCCGAGGCGAAGGTCGGGCCCAGCCATCCCGCCTGCTGGACGCTGATGCGGCCGGAGTAAGCGTAGGCCATGAGCGCCGCATGCCGGCGGTCGACCCCGCCCAGCTGCGTCTCGAAGATGGAGATGTCCAGGTGCTGCCCCTCGTCGTCCCGGTCGGCAGCCCACAGGGCGCCCATCGTGGCAGTAGCGGCGGCGGCGCCGGCCTCGTACTGGGCGACGTTGCCTCCCTGCTTCAGCGGCTCCCGACCCTCCATCCCAATCGAGTGCATCTCGCCCCCCATCCCGAACAGCACCAGCTCCGACGCCTTGTAGTCCCGGTAAGGCCCCGTCTGCCCGAAGTTGCTGATGGAGGTCATCACCAGACGGGGATTGATCTCGGCAAGGGCGTCGTAACCCAGGCCCCAGGCGTCCATCACCCCGGGGGCGTAGTTCTCGACCAGGATGTCAGCCTCCTTGACCAGCTCATGGAGGATGAACCTGCCGGAGGGCACCTTGAGGTTGAGGGTGACGCTCCTCTTGTTCGTATTGAGTTGCAGGAACAGGCCGCTCTTTTCGTGGTGGGCGTCGCCCTCGTGGAAGGGCCCGAGATGGCGCGCCGGGTCTCCGCCGTCCGGCCGCTCGACCTTTATTACGTCCGCTCCGTAGTCGGCCATTAGCTTGGTGCAGAAGGGCCCTGCTATGTACTGGGTAAGGTCGAGGACTTTGACGCCCTCCAGGGCTTGGTCAAACATGGCTGGCAATCGTGGGGAATGTATGTTTTGGAGGCAACATGTATTGCATCTAGGGGTCTCGTCGGCGGGGACAATCTTAGCCACGGGCCAAGGGGACTGTCAACGAGAGAATGACGCCTTGCATGCTATAATCCGCGGCCAAATCCCCCTAGCGGCCCCGACACCCCAGAGTGAGCTTTATGCGCCTGGAACTGGCCTCCTATGACATCAAGGATGTGGTCTTCTCCGACTCCGATGGGCTGGTCAATGGTGTCCTCCATGTAAATAAGGCTGCTCTGCTGGACCACCTATCCGAAGTCTCCCCCTTCGAGGCCCTGGATGTGGAAATAGCAAGGCCGGGAGAGTCGGTGCGGATAGTCCACGCCCTGGACGTAGTCGAGCCACGGGCCAAGGCGCCGGGCCCCGGACGCGTTTTCCCCGGCCTCCTGGGCCCACCCCTGGGCGCTGGCGAAGGCAGGTCTCTGCGCCTGGGTGGGGTGGCCGTGGTGGGCGCAGCTGAACCCTTTGCCGGAGAGGATCACTGGGCCTTCCGTGAAGCGGTTATAGAAATGTCGGGGCCGGGCGCCGACTTGTGCCCGTTCTCCAAAACGGTGAACGTTGTTGTGAAGTTCGTGCAAGGAGCGAGGACCGACGAACGAGAAAAGACCAACTTTGGCGTCGACGCCTGGGACGACGACGCCAGGCGCGCCATCGAAGCGTCACGTCTCTTGACCGTGCGTGCCGCCGAGTACCTGGCCCGCATCGCCCGAGACGCGCAACCCGACGAAGTTTCCATCTACGAACTCGAACCCGTCGACGAGTCTCTGCCAAAGGTGGCCTACATTCACCACAACACCGGGGCGGCGCTCTACGGCTGGTCCGACTTCACCTACGACCACGCCATGCTGCTCCACCCCAACGAGATCATGGACGGCGCCCTGGTGCTCTCCACCCGGTTCGTGGAGCCCGCCATCAGGGACTGCACCTATTTCCACCAGAACAACAGTATCATCCATGAGCTCTATGACAGGCACGGCAAGGACCTTGAATTCGTGGGGGTGGTCTTCTTTTCGGGATTCGGGTCGACCATGGAGTTGAAGGAAACCGAGAGCGACAGCGCGGTCAAGCTGGCCCACATGCTCGGGGCGGACGCCGCCATCGTCTCCCCGTTCCGAAGTGGGCACAGCGGCGTCGCCTTTATGATGGTCTGCCAGAAGTGCGAGCGTTCGGGGATAAGGGTTTCGGTCGGCGTGTCGCAACTGGTGCCTGGGGCGGGGGAGCCGGGCCTGAACCACTGGGTGCCCGAGGCCGACGCCCTGGTGACCTCCGGCAACGACCGTGAAACGATAAAGCTCCCCGCTGTGAATAAAGTCATCGGCGGCACGGACCTCCTGAACGACATGGGTCGGGCCGACTCCGAACTGGAAATTGAGGTGCGGCACCTGTACGGCCTCTCCGCCCCCATGGGCCCGACAAGGCTCGCGCCGGCGCTTTACTAGAGAGGGTTCGGATGAAACTTGAACTGGCATCCTTCCAGGTAGATGACATCGTCCTCGCCCCCGAGACCCGCCTCTCCGGCACCATCCTCTACATCAACGAGGGCGAGCTCAAAGATCACCTCCTCCCCGACCCCTTTATTGAGGACATCCGCATCGACGTCGCCAGGCCCGGGGAAAACGCCCGCATAGTCAATGCCATTGATGTCGTGGAGCCTCGGGACAAGGTGACGGGCCCCGAAACCGTGTTCCCGGGCCGCCTCGGCCCGCCGACGCAGGCGGGAAGTGGCACCACCAACAGGCTCGCGGGTATGGCAGTGGTCGGCACCGCGGAGCCCTTCGTCGGTGAGGAGTACTGGTACGCTAGGGAGGCCATAATCGACATGTCGGGGGCGGGAGCTGCCTACTCGCCCTTCTCGGAGACCGTCAACCTCGTCCTCCACTTCATCCCGACAGCCGGTGGAGAGGAGCTTGACCCGGCAAGGCGTAAACAGTTCGTGGTAGACACCCGCACCCGAGATGCCGAGAACCGCATGAAGGCCACCCGACACCTCACCCTGAAGGCCGCCCGCTTCCTCGCCTCAAAGACAAAAGGCCTTACCCCTCACCATACCCGCACCTACGCGCTCGGGCCCGCGGACCCCTCCCTTCCCGGCGTCGTCTACCTCTGCAAGAGCCTGTCCGCCAGCATCTACGGCTCATTTTCAACAACCAGGAAGTGGGTGGTCCCGTTGCATCCCAACGAGATGATGGACGGCGCCGTTGTGAACTTCGGCTTCCTGATTGCCGCCAACTTCCGCGACTGCACCTACGCCTACCAACGAAACGCCGTTGTGGAGGAGTTGTACTCGCGGCACGGCGTCGACCTCAACTTCCGGGGCGTCCTCTTCTATTCGGCCTTCCCCTACACGCTGGAAGAGAAGGAGCTGGAGGCGGGGAGCACGGTAAGGACGGCCAAAATGCTGGGCGCCGACGCCGCGATCATCGCCCCTCTCAGCGACGGCCACCCCAGCGTGGAGACCATGATGATCTGCCGCCTGTGCGAAGAGGCGGGAATCAGCACCGCCATCGGCGCAGGAGAGATGACGGCAAACGAGGGAGACCCCGGCTTCACCCACTGGGTCCCCCAGGCCGACGCCCTGGTCTTCGCCGGAGACAGCCACACCAGGCTGGCCCTTCCCGCCGTCGAAAGGGTCATTGGCGGCCACCGGGTGCTGCACGGGGACCAGGAAGCGGCGGGAGAGATAGAGGTCGAGGCCCGGCAGATGCTCGGGGCCAGCAACCCGGCGGCGCCCACAAGGCTCTTCGGGCGGCTGTACTGACCGGACATATGAAATGCGGCTCGAACTCGCCTCCTTCCAGGTCGACGACGTGGTGTTCTCCCCCGAGACTCGACTTGAAGGGAAGACCCTGTTCGTCAACGTGACCGAACTCAAGGACCGGCTATTGCCCAACCCATACATCCAGGACGTGAAGGTGGAGGTGGCAAGGCCCGGAGAGAGCGTTCGCATAGTCAACGCAATAGACGTGGTGGAGCCGAGGGACAAGATTTCGGGATCGGGAACGGTGTTTCCGGGCCGTCTGGGCCCTCCGACCCAGGTGGGCTGTGGCACGACCAATAGGCTGGCGGGGATGGCTGTGGTCGGAACGGCCGAGCCCTTCACAGGTGAGGAATACTGGTACGCGCGGGAGGCTATAATCGACATGTCGGGAGAGGGGGCGGCATATTCACCGTTTTCCGATACGGTGAATATTGTCCTTCACTTCATCCCAAGGTCTGTGGACGAGGAGATTACACATGCGGGCCGGCAACAGTTCGAAGTGGACAACCGGACCCCTGAAGCTAACCTGAGAATGGAAGCAACCCGAGACCTTTGCCTGAGAGTTGCGAGATACCTCGCCGGAAAGACGATAGGCTTGACCCCCGACTACTCCCAAACCTATGAGTTAAGCCCTGCCGACCCCGCCTTGCCGGGCGTCGTGTACCTCTGCTGCAGCGGGGCCAGCCTGTACGGTTCATCCGCCACCACCCGGGCCTGGGCCGTCCCCCTGCACCCCAACGAGCTGATGGACGGCGCGGTGGTCAACTCCGGGTTCCTGCTGGCGGCGAACTTCCGGGACTCCACCTATACTTACCAGCAGAACGCCGTGGTGGAGGAGCTTTACTCCCGGCACGGAGTCGACCTGGACTTTCGAGGAATAATCTTCTTCTCATCCTTCCCCTACACCCTTGAGGACAAGGAACGCGAGGCGGGAAGCGTGGTAAGGATGGCAAAGATGCTGGGCGCCGACGCTGCGATAATATCCCCAATCAGCGAGGGGCACGGCAGCGTGGAAATGATGATGATTTGCCGCATATGCGAGGAGGCCGGCATCAGCACGGCCCTCGCTGTGGGCGACATGACCGCAGAAAAGAGAGACCCGGGCTTCACCCACTGGGTCTCCGAAGCCGACGCCCTCGTCATAGCCGGCGACAGCCACCAAAAGGTCAGGCTTCCCGCCGTGGACAGGGTCATAGGCGGTGCCCGGGTCCTCTACGGCGACCAGGCAGCGGCGGGTGAGCTCGAAGTAGAGGCCCGGCAGTTGTACGGCGCCAGCAACCCCGCCGGAAAGACCAGGCTAATGGGAAGGCTTTACTAGATGGCAGCCTTGATCAAGGGAAGCGAACGTGTCTGACGCCCGCGGTCCCCTCTCCGACCTCCGTGTCCTCGACCTCTCACGAGGATTGCCGGGCTCATACTGTGCCCGCGCCCTTGCTGCGTACGGAGCGGAAGTGGTCTACGTGGAGGCTCCCCGTACCGGCAACTTGCTCCGTCGGGTGGCGCCTTTCTACAAAGACCTTCCTCATCACAACCGAGGCGCCTTGCACAATCACGTGAACCTTGGAAAGTGTGGCATAACCCTGGATGTGGAGTCGGGGGTGGGGAGGCGAGTGCTGAGGGAATTGGCCAGGAACTACGACATTCTCGTGGAGGATCATCCTGTTGGGACCTTGGAAACGAAGGGCCTGGGTTACAAGACCCTGTCGCGAATCAACCCGGACATCGTCGTGACTTCACTCAGCAGCTTCGGGCGCAAGGGTCCCTACAGGGACTACAAGGCTTCCGAGCTGATACTTTCCGGGCTGTCGGGGCCCTTGTATATCAACGGAGCCCTGGACAGGGAGCCCGTGAAAGCCGGTGGGAGAGTAGTCCAGTTCCAGGCGGGGATGGTCGCAGCAATGCTCACCATGATGGCGGTCCGGTCCCGAGACCGCTCCGGCATAGGCAGCCACGTCGACCTTTCTACCATGGAAACCCAGGCCTGCACCGCCGACCGCTGGGTTCCCGTCCTGGCCTTCTACTCCTACACCGGCGCCATAGCCGAGAGGACGAGGGGAGTAGTACTCGCAGGCGCTGGCGTAGTCCCGACCGAGGACGGCTACATAAACACCCTCAACCCCACCAATCCCAGCCGGTTTAGAAAAATCCTGAACATGGTAGGCAAGCCCGAACTCATGGACGACCCGAAGTTCGCCGACCCCCTCGAACGCCTCGCCATGGTGAATGAAGAGTTCCTGCTGTGGTCGCTCCAGCATTCCACCGCCGAGGCCGTTGACGCCGGATTGCGGCACGGGGTGATGATCGCGCCGGTCCATACCCACGAGACCCTTCACCACGATGCCCATATGCTGGTCCGCCGCCCCTGGGTCCAGGTCGAACACCCGGAGATGGGTGAACAGGCTTTTCCCGTTAGACCCGCGCAGCTATCCGGCACCCCGATGCAGGTGTCGAGGCCCGCGCCCCGGCTCGGAGAGCACAACCGGCACGTCTACTGTGGAGAGCTGGGCTATTCCCGGGCCGACCTTGCCCGCCTAGGGCGGATGGGGGAGGTCTAGGCCACCCCGTAGATGACTTTCGAAAGAACCCTAGAGGCGAGCTTGGGACGCGCACCGCAACTCTTCACAAGGATGGAATTCGCCGCTTGCGCGAAATGGCTATGCGTCTTCGTGTAGCTGGGTTTACAAGGTAGAGGCGGTTTGATCTATCGAGATGCGGGCGAGTTTAGGAATGGCGTCGCGGGCTATTTCGAAATACGCAGCGTCCTTTTCAACGCCGATGCCGGCATAGCCCAGGGATTCGGCAGCCGCCAGCGTCGACCCTGCGCCCGCAAACGGGTCCAGGACGACACCCTCCCCCATTGGCAACACCGCACGCACCAGTTGCCTTAAAAATGCCTGTGGCTTGAGACTCGGGTGGGGGGCTAAATCTCGCTCTGCCTTCCTTGTTGGCGAAGAGCGGATAACATCCCCAAACGGACGTTCGCTGCATGGACGACGGAACCCCCCCGTCTTCCACTTCCGCAAGTTGTCCTGCACCCTTCCTTCTATGGGCTTGCGAAACACAATCCACGGCTCCCACATTGAACGCGGCATCACGCTGACATCCGGGAATTCATCCTGGGCCGCCTTGGGCCGGTCTCCTCCCCTTAGTGTCATCGTCAGTCTCGCTATCTCCCCCCGTCGTTCGAAACCCGCATCCGCCAGTGCCCCGGACACTATATACGAGACCAGTGGGTTGGATGCTATGACTACATTGGCCCCCGGGACCACTTTAGGCATGAGCAGCCGGCCCCAGACGAAGAAAAATGCCTTGATGCCGTCCAGTTGATCGGGGGTGAGGGTTGTAAAGCGTGGAAGCGGAGACCGCAGGTGCCCATCGAAGGACGGGGGAATGCGCCAAACCCCGCCCTTTCCCTTTCTTAATTTGGCCTGTTGCTCCCTGGTGTATTCGTGAAGCCCGTAGGGAGGGTCCGTAACCACCCCGTGAAAGCTGTTGTCTTCCTGTTGGCTCAGCCAATCGAAACAATCTGAGTGGTAAATCTTGGCCCGACCGAATGAGAACGGCGCTTTCCATTCCCCGCTCGGACGAAGCTCGCCTTGCACGCCCAGCCCGGCTGCCGACCGAAGCGTGTACACACCCCTCTCTTCACGTACGAAGGTTTCCGGCGTATTCAACCTAAGATAGGAGCGTACGGACGAGCCCCGTATCGGCCCCACTACCTGCGACACCCGCTCCTCTATTTCCTTGACCGTTAGCTGTTTGGAAGTTAGGGACATCACCTGTATTATCCCGTCCCTGACTTTTCCCGGAGCGTACCTTTCTCGACTCTCTACCATAGCAATGCCCATGATAGACGTCTGGACGTCCTGAGTCAATACAGACGGGTCCATCTTAGTGGGGATTTTGGTCTTGACATTCTTTGGGCGTCCACTAAAAATCCTCCCCGTGAACCCGAGTGCGATTCCTCCAATAGTCTCGGATGAAGGAGAGCGTTTCTCCCTCCCCCTCCGGGGCATCCGCGTAGTCTCCATCACCCAGGCTTGGGCCGGGCCCTACGCCGGCACCCTTCTCGCCGACTGGGGCGCCGAGGTGATTCAGGTCGAGAGCCGTGTCCGCTTTCCCGTCGGCACCCGAGGCCTGTCCGTTGAACACAGGGGGGTAGTGGCCGAGGAAGAGCGCATGTGGTCCAGAGCCTACCCCGACTGGGATGGCGGCGAAAGGCCCTGGAACCGCTACGTGAGCTTCAACGCCCTGAACAGGAACAAGCTGGGCACTACGGTGGACCATGACATTGACGGTGGTCGGGACTTGCTGCTGGACCTGGTATCCATATCGGACGTCGTCCTCGAAAACCATCCCCCCGCCCTCCTCGACGACTTCGACCTCGACTACTCCCACCTCCGCAAGGTCAAACCCGACCTGATAATGGCCCGGATGCCCGGTTACGGGCAGACGGGCCCATACAGGGACATCAAGGCCTGGGGTTCCCACATAGAGGGTTTCATCGGCCATACCTGGGTCCGCAGCTACTCCGACATCGACCCGTCCCTGAAGGACGACGTATACCCCTCCGACGCCGTGGCGGGCATCACCGCGGCCTTCTCCATCCTCATTGCCCTCCGACACCTTCAGGCCACCGGTGAAGGCCAGATGATCGACGCCTCCCTCTCCGAGGGCCTCATACCCTTCCTCGCCGAGGCCTTTGTGGACTACACCATGAACGGGCGTGTACAGTCGGCATTGGGGAACGCAGACCCATCCATGGCTCCTCACAGCGTTTACCCCTGCGCGGGTGACGACCAGTGGGTGTCGATCACCGTGGGCACGGATGAGGAGTGGGAAGCCCTGGTGCAGGCCCTGGGCCGACCCCCGTGGGCCCTGGACCGCAAGTACTCCCACGTTCTGGGCCGCTGGCGGTGCCAGGAGGAGATTGACGCTCACATATCCGACTGGACCAAGGGCCTCACTTCAAGGGAGGTTATGGAAACGCTCCAGGCCGCTGGTGTGCCCGCCGGAATGGTGCACGACACGGCCCAGGCCCACGCCGACCCCCAGCTCGAAGCCCTGGACTTCTTCCAGGATGTCACCCACCCGGAGGCCGGAACGCACCGGTATGCAGGCATCATGGGCCGTATCTCGACCCACCCCAACCGTATCCGGCGCCCCGCTCCGTGCCTCGGTGAGCATAACCAGTACGTCTACAGGGAACTGATGGGCCTCAGCCCTCAGCGATACCGAGAACTGGAAGAGCTAGGCCAGATCGGTGACGACTACCTGACCCGGTCCGGTTGAACCTGCGCCTGCTGCTGCACGCGCCCCCGCCCCGCTCGGCGAAGAGCATCAGCGTTGAAGAAAAACACGCCGCCGTGTTTGTGGAAGTTGGCAGCCAGAATTGAGTATATTCTCATAGCATGAACTTCCTGAAGCTCTACAGCCCGGAAGCCCTGCGAGGCGACCTGTTCGGCGGGGTCACCGCCGCGGTGGTCGGGCTGCCGGTGGCGTTGGCCTTCGGTGTGGCCAGCGGCCTGGGCCCCTTGCCGGGGCTGTACGGCTCCATCGCCGTCGGTCTCTTTGCCGCAATCTTCGGCGGCACCCGAGGCCAGATCTCCGGGCCCACGGGGCCCATGTCCGTCGCCATGGCCGTGGTTGTCACCCTGTACGCCGACGACCTGCCCAAGGCCTTCACCATCGTGGTCATGGCCGGCCTCATCCAGATCCTCCTCGGCGCCCTGCGCATAGGCCGCTTTATCTCCTACACTCCCTACTCCGTCATCTCCGGGTTCATGTCCGGCATCGGCGTAATCGTCATGCTGGTGCACGTGCTGCCCTTCCTGGGCCATGAGGTGGTCACCGGCGGGCCTTTGGCCGCCCTGGGCGAAATCCCCGAGGCCCTCGCCGACGTGAATTTCAGCGCCCTCCTCATCGCCTCCGTCACCCTCGCCATCGGCGTGCTCTGGCCCTCCCGGTTCCAGAAAGTCATCCCTCCCACCCTGATGGCCCTGGTCGTCGGCACCCTTATGGGGATGTTCTGGCTTACCGCCGCACCCACCATCGGCGACGTGCCCACCGGGCTGCCCGACTTCATGATGCCCGACCTCTCCGGAAGCGTCCTGCTCGATGCCGTTGTGCCCGCCGTCACCATTGCCCTTCTGGGGTCCATCGACAGCCTGATCACCTCCCTGGTCGCCGACTCCATGACCCGCACCCGACACAACGCCAACCGGGAGCTGGTGGGCCAGGGATTGGGCAACATGGCGGCGGGGCTTATCGGGGGGCTGCCGGGCTCCGGCTCCACCCTGGACACCGTGGTGAACGTCCGGGCCGGCGGGAGGACCCTGCTTGCCGGCATTGCCCGGGCCGGAATACTGCTGGCCATAGTGCTCGGTCTGGGCCCCTACGTGGAGCAGATCCCCCACGCCGTGCTGGCCGGCATCCTCATGAAGGTGGGATGGGACATCATCGACCGCCGATTCATGACCCGCATTCACAAGGCGAAAAAAGAGCATCTGGTGGTTATGGGCGTCACCCTCGCCCTGACGGTGTTCCTTGACCTGATAACCGCCGTGGCCATAGGCCTCATCGCCGCCGGCATGGCCAGCGCCCGCAAGTTCGAGTTCATGGAGATGGACAACGTGGTCTCCGTACCCCTCCTGGACGCCGGCTTCCTGAAGGCCCCGACGCCCCGCCGTCTGAGGGAGAAGACCCGGCGCCCGACTCCCTGGACGAGGAACTATCCGCCCGATGTGGGCTGGTCTCCTTCCGCGGCAGCTTCACCGTTGCCTCCTCCAACAAGATTATAGACGCCCTGAACGTCGACATCTCGGAACACAAGCTGGTGGTGATGGACTTCTCCGACACGGTTTACATGGACGACAGTGCCGTCCTTACGGTGGAGCGCATGATAGAAGCCGCCCTTGATAAAGGCATCCACGTGGTCGTCATGGGCCTCCAGGACCGCATCGCCGACACCTTGCAGGCCCTGGGCGCCCTCGACAAGGTCCCCCGCGACCGCATCGTCAGCAACCTCGACGAAGCCGGCGACCTCGCCACCCGCATCCTCGTGAAAACTTAAACCCTTCCCCCCGATGGAGAAGCGGCCCCTCTCCATCCTCCTTATAGAGACCTTTGCATAGCTGTTATACTCCCTTTAACCCGTCATTCCCGAGAAGTCGGGAATCCAGGGGTGGGGCAGAATCCGCTCATCCTGAGCATGGTCGAAGGGCCGAGGGGATTCTGGAGGGGTTTCCAGTAGTCAACAGGTTATGCAAAGGTCCCCTTATGGGGAGAGTGCATAGGCCTCACCACGCAACAATCTCGGAAGCCTTGCCGTATAAGTGACGGCTAGCCGGGGCGCAGGCTACTGCAACCTTCGAATCGTGCCCACGCCCTGCTCTGCGAAGCGGGACAGACGGAAGTCGTATAGAGACAGCGACGGCGTTCCGTCCAGTATCAGTTCGGAGATGAGCTTGCCCGTAATCGGGCCCAACGCGAACCCGTGCCCACTGAACCCCGTGGCCAGCATCAGCCCCTTGACCGTCGGCGCTTCCCCGAGGACGGGGAGGATGTCGGGGGTGATGTCTATCAGGCCCGCCCACGTCTTCACGAACCGCAGCCCGCTCAGGTGAGGCATGTGGGCGAAGAAACCCCTGCGCATCCGCCGGATGGTTGCCCAGTTCACCTCCGGCTCCACGCCCACGGTCGTCGAGAAAAATTTGCGGTTCTGCACCGTGCCGGGTACGTGGCTCAGTACGTCGTTCAGCAGCTGGCTTCCCACGTGAAAGGCTATCTGTTTCCTGAACTGGCTCAGCCCCGGCAGGAAGTACCTGAGGTCGGTGAGCGACGTTAGGTCGATGTCATGGTCGGCCTTAAGGGCGGACCCCGCCCCCAGAAGGATATTGCCGTCGGCCGTGGGCCGGAAGGAGACGCTGGGAGACCACACCAGCGGCGCCTTGTAGTCCGGCACCGGCTCGGTGATGGTCACGTGCGTCCGCACGATTCGCACGGGCACCTTGACGTTGCACGTCCTTGCCAGCCGCGGCGCCCAGACGCCTGCTGCATTTACGACTACGTCGGCCTCTATCTTTTCACCGCGCTCTGTGACTACGCCCTTCACCCCCCCGCCCGACACCTCGATCTGTTCGACCGAGCATCCCGTCCGCACCGTAGCCCCGTTCTCCTGGGCCGCCCTCGCAAATGCGGTGGTGGTCTTGACCGGGTGGGCGTAGCCGTCGCTCGGCGAATACATGCCGCCTACGAACTTGCCTGAAAGCCCGGGTAGTATTTCCTGAGCTCGTTCCCTTGTTACGACATCTGATTCCAGGCCGTACTCCCTGGTAGTCCTGACCGTGTTTTCGAATTCAGCCAACTCCCTCGCGTTCCCCGCAAGCAGGAGGTTGCCGCCCCGAATGAAGTGGGTATCAGTCCCCAACTCTTCGCGGAGGTCGTCCCACAGCTTCAGGCTCTCTATGGCCAGGGGCACCTCGGGGGCCTGTCGCCCCTGTCGCCGGACGGCGCCCCATGTCCTTCCCGATGCCTCGTCGGCTATCTGGCCCTTTTCCAGCAGGATCACGTGGGCGCCCCGCTTGGCCAGGTTGTAGGCGGTGGCGCAGCCGGAGATTCCCCCGCCGATAACTATGACATCGGTCTTAGTGGCCATTGAAAATATACTTTCTCACTTGGACTGGGCGTACCATTTGAAAAGGGGCTGGATTTGACGAATCAACTCTTCGCCCTCGGGGGTGATGGCGCTCTTCGCTAGCTCTGCGATGGTGTCGGCGGCGCCCGACCCCTCATAGACGGAGCGGGCCTTTTGCAGCACTGCCTCGCCGCCTACGTGGACTTCCTCGATGCTGTCTCCCGTGTCCGTCCACACCAGCTTCACCGGGTCAATCGGCCCGTCGAACTCGATACGGTCGTCGGCCATCTCATCGGGGAACCAGAGCCTGTGCCCGTTGGCGCTGCCCAGTTCTACGACCTTCGGCTCGATATCTTCGCTGATCTGCTGGATGCCGTTGAGCCGCGCCAACGATGCGGCCAGCCTCATCACCGGCCCGAGACTCTGCTCGTCGGCCGAGTTCGAACCGTCGCTCCCCAGGGTCACGTTCACTCCGTCCATCAGCATCCATCCCACCGGCGTAATGCCGTTTTGCAGCTTCATGTTGCTCAGTGGGTTGTGGGACACCGAGACCCCCCGATCGGCCATCAGATCCACGTCTTCCCGGGACACCTGTACGCAGTGCGCCGCCAGGGTCCGGTCCGTGAGCAGCCCGAACTTGTCCAGCCGCTCGACCCCGCTCATGCCCCACTGGTGCATGGCCGCCTCTCGCTGCACCGGCGACTCCTCGACGTGGATTTCCAACGGCACGTCCAGGCTCGAGAGCACGTCCCTCGCTGCCACCATCAGTTCGTCGGTGCACCACACCGCATTGCCCAATGCTAGGCCGATCTGCACCCGCTTGCCCCGCCACCCCTTGATGAGTTCCACCAGCGCCTCCAGGCGCGGCTCGAAAGGCAGGGGCTCTATCTTGGCCTGGATTTCTTCGGGCAGTGAATCGTCGGGGATCGCCTTGGGGTAGCCGGGGAAGTAGCGTCGGGTGTATATCCCGACGGGAAGGTTGTCTATGTTGGGAAATACCCACGCCCGTATCCCCAGCAACTCGTAGGCCTCCGCCACCCCGTATACGTGCTCCGCCGTGATCGGCGAGTAGAGGTGGTCGATGATTCCCGCGTTGCCCGCATTCAGGTTCTCCATGCCGCAGGCCAGCGCGCATGCCGTCTGCTCGGAAGCCGAGAGCTTGCCCACGTTCGAAGCCAGCCGGTAGGCAATCCAGACGTCAAACGGCGCTGATCCCACCATGCCCTTGTAAGGCATCGAGTGGCTGTGGGTATGCGCGTTGACGAATACGGGGAAGGTGTTGTCGGGCACGGGTTTCTCCCGAGAAGTTACGGAAAATTATAGCACGGGAGACGGGCTAATCGGTTCGCTGGCGCGGACTCACCCCACCTCGATTATCAGGTTCCCGTGCGCGTCAATCGATGCCGAGCTCCCCGGATAGACCACCGTAGTCGTGTCCAGCTGTTGCACTATGGCGGGCCCTTCCAGCACGGCCCCCGCCCCCAGCCCCTCCCGGTCGTATATCGGCGTGTCCGTCAGGCCGTCGGCTTCCGGGAAATAGGCTTTGCGTGTAGTGCGGGGAGTTGCTTTGCCGTTCGCCGCCGCAATTCCCCCGCCCCCCGGCGCCCGACCCGGCGCCTGCGACAGCACGACCCTGAACGTGACCAGTTCCACCAGTTCGTCGGAGTCCCGGTGCCCGTAGACCCGCTCGTGGATCGTGTGGAAGTCTTCTATCACCCGCTCTATGGTCGCCTCGTCCACGGTGTCTCCCTCTACGGACACCTCCAGCTCGTATGACTGCCCGACATACCTGACTTCCACCGACCTGGCCGCGTCTATCGGGCGTCCGGGCGCCGCGTCCCGGTCCATCTGCACCCGACACCCGGCCTCCAGGTCGTCGAACACCCCTTGCAGTTCGGACGGGACGGCGTCCACGGCGCGGACCCGGAACGTCCGCGCCCTTTCGTGCTCCAGGTTCGCCACCAGCAGCCCGAACGCCGACAGCACCCCCGGGTTCTGAGGCGCCAGGACTTTGCCTATATTCGTCTGCGCCGCCAGCCGACCCGCGTGCACCGGCCCCGCCCCGCCCAGCGCCACCAGCGAGAAGTTCCGCGGATCATAGCCTTGAAACACCGACACCAGCCGCACCTCGTCGGCCATGTGGTTGTTGACTATCGTGTGAATGCCGTGCGCCGCCTCCAGCACGTCGATCCCCAGCGGTTCGGCGACATTGCTGCGTATCGCCTCCTCCGCCTTCTCGACGGACAGGCTCATCGTGCCCCCGGCGAAGAAGTCGGGGTCCAGGTACCCAAGTACAAGGCTGGCATCCGTGACGGTCGGCTCCACCCCGCCCTGCCCGTAGGCCGCCGGCCCGGGCGAAGCCCCCGCGCTCCGGGGCCCGACCCTCAGCGCCCCACTTCCGTCCACCCACGCAATGCTTCCACCCCCCGCCCCGATGGTGTTGATGTCCAGCATCGGCTGCCGTAGAGGGTACTTGGCTATCTTCCCCTCGCTCGACAGCACCGGCCTGCCCTTGTCCACCAGGGAGATATCGCAGCTTGTCCCGCCCATGTCCAGCGTGATCAGGTCCGTCAGTTCGCTCAGCTTGCCCGCGTGCACCCCTCCTATCACCCCCGCCGCCGGCCCCGACAGCACAGTCGAAACCGTGTTTGACAATATCGTCTCGTCGCTGGTGATCCCGCCCCGTGAGTGGATGATGTGCAGCCGGCCCTTCACCCCTCCTTCAGCAAGAGCGCCGTTCACCTCCCCTATGTACCGTTCCAGCACGGGCCGCAGGTAAGCGTCGAACGCGGTGAGGCACAACCTCTCGTACTCCCTGAACCGCGGGTCCAGCTCCGAGGACAACGACACCCGCAGCTCCGGGAACTCCCGCAGGATAATCTCCCGCGTGCGCTGCTCGTGGGCCGCGTTGGCGAAGGAGAACAGGTAGCACACCGCCACGGCCTCCACACCGTGCTCTTCCACCAGCGTGCGGACCGCCTCAGCCACTTCATCCTCGTTGAGCGGCACGTCGACCCCCCCGTCAGGATAAATCCGCTCCTCTACGCCTATTATCCGCCGCCGGGGCGCGAGAAAGACCGGCGTCTCGGGCTCTATGAACACGTTGTACATGTCCGACCGCTTCTGACGCCCGATGGTCAGCACGTCCTCGAACCCCCTGGTCGTCAGAATCCCGATCGTTGATCCCCGCGCCTCCAGAATCGCGTTCGTCCCGATGGTCGTCCCGTGCGCTATCCGCGAAACGTCGCCGAAGGAAGCGGAAGCCAGTTCCCGCACCCGGTCCGCTCCCTCCATAAACCCGTCCACCAGGCGCGGAGGCGTTGAGTTGACCTTGGTGTAATGAAGCTCCCCCGACTCGTCGTCCAGGGCCACCACGTCCGTAAACGTCCCGCCGATGTCGATTCCGATAGTTATGGACATGAGCAGTCCGTTTCAGAGAGTATAGTCATAGGGCGCTAGTTGATGAACCCGTACAGCCGACCCGCGTTCTCGCACACCACCTTCCGCCTCGCGGCCTCGTCTTCCAGGCCCTTCAGGTTGAATTCGATTGTCTCCAGCGAGTCGGGCCACACGCAGTCGTTGTGGGGGTAATCGTTCCCCCAGATCACGTTGTCCTCCCCGATGAGCGACAGCAGCTCACCGGCTATCCCCTCCTTCTGGAAGGTCGAGAAGCCCTGTCGGCGCCAGTAGTCGCTGGGCTGCATGTTCAGGCCCTTGATCCCCTCGCTTTCATGGTCCATCCGGTCGATTACGTAGGGAATCCACCCCACCCCCGCCTCCCCCAGCACGAACTTGAACTCCGGGTACCTCTCGCACGCCCCCGACATGATGATGCTGCTCAGGTGCTCGATCCCGTCCAGCTGCGCCATGGTCAGCAGTATCGTCCAGTACGCGTCGAAGTACTCCTCTTCCTTGGGCTCCTTCGCCTTGGGCAGGTTCTCCAGCAGGTGGAAGGACACGGGCATGTTGCATTCCACCGACGCCTCCCACAGCACGTCCCATTCCTTGTAGAAGATGGGTATCGAAGCCAGCGCCGCCCGGAACTCCGCGCCCCTCAGCCCCAGCCCCGCCGCCCGACGAAGCTCGTTCGCCGCCGCCTGCGGGCTGTGGTGTGGCAGGCATGCCAGGCAGGCCAGCCGCTCCGGGTTCGCATTGGCGAAGGAGGCCGCCCAGTCGTTGTAGATCCGGTACACCAGCGCCCGGGCCTCCATGTCCCGGATCTGGTCCGGCCCGAAGGCCATCCCGTACACCACCTCCGCGTCTATGCCGTCCAGGTCCTGGTCCTTGACCCGCAATTCGGGGTCCGAGGGGTGGTAGATGCCCTTCCGGGAGTCCTCCGCAAACCCGACCTCCTCCAGACGCCTCTCCCTGTAGAAGCCCGCCGGGTTGGTCCACGACTCCGCCCTGAACACCCCCACCGGCGTCATGATCTTGCCGTTCGCCTTCCACACCGGCCCCGACGCCGAGTCCTCCACGTGGGGCATCTGATGCTTCCACTGCGACGGCGCGTTATCGACAAACACGTCGTGGGGAAGCCAGTTGAGGTCCACGTGTCCGTCGCCGGAAATTATGCGGTATTCCATGCTCCTCCCCCGCTGCAATACACACCAACCGAAAATCTACTCTAGCACGCACATATTGCCCCTAGCAACCTGACCTTCCCACCCCCCGTGCTATAATCCCCCAACCATGACCACCACCAGACCCGACGCCCCAACCATCTTCGCCGACGCCCGCACCATGCACGACGCCGCCCTCCGGCAACTCGCCGCCGGAGACACCCGTGACGCCGCCGAAAAAGCCTGGTGCGCCACCCTCCGCGCCACTCAGGCCCTCGTCCTATCCCGCACCGCCCAGCACCCTCCCCGCTCCCCCGACGTCACCCGCGCCCTCCAGTCCATCGCCGCCGCCGATCCCTCCGTCAGGACCCTCCGGGACCGCTACTTCACCCGACAAGCCTCCCTCCACGGCGCCTGCTTCTACACCGGCTGGTGCGAACCCATCGAAGACATCCGCCTCCTCATCCACGAAACCTCCCAGTTCATCCACGACGCCCAAACCCTGTCCTTCCCCTCTTAACCCCCCCAATTCGTCATTCCCGTGCCCCGACACGGGTTGAAGATGTCGAAGATGCGCCTAGGCGTGCGCCAAGCTGAAAGTCCGCCTTTGGCGGAGCGTGAATCCATCCCGCGGGGCGCGGTGGGGTGTCCCCTCCCCGTAGGGGCAGGTCTCGTGCCTGCCCTCCCGCGGGCAGCGGGGGGCGTCGGGAGAACGCATTGACACCAACAAGCTCGGATAATTACCATAATTACATCACAGGGAGGCGAAACCGATGGACCAACCCTCTTACATACGGGAAGCGAAGCTCATTCGCATCGGCAACTCCAGGGGCATCCGCCTTCCCAAGGCCCTGTTGGACAAGTACGGATGGGCCGACCGCCTGACCCTGGAAGAACTGGAAGGAAGCGTGGTCTTGCGAGGCAAGGACACCCATAATCTGTCCTGGCAGGATACGTCCCGGGCCATGGCCGCCGAAACCGAGGACTGGAGCGACTTCGACATCGCCACAGCCGACGGCCTGGACTAATGCCCTCCTTCCCCCGGCGGTATGGCATTTACATCGCCGACCTGAACCCGACCGTAGGCAGCGAGATCCGCAAGGCTAGGCCCGTGGCAGTGGTAAGCCGCGACGAGATGAACCGGTTTCTGGAAACGGTCGTCGTCTGCCCTCTCACGTCCAGGCTCCATCCGGGCTGGCGGGGCCGTCTCCAGGTGCGGTGCGCCGGACAGGACGCAGGATTGCCGTCGACCAGATTCGCACCATAAGCAAGCAACGCCTGGGGCGTCGCATCGACCGTCTCTCCCGAGAGGACGCCGCCAAGCTGCGCCGCATCATCGCCGAAGCATACGCAGAGTGACCGGCAGGAGGGACCTACCCCCTCATCCCCACCCCCGAGGGGAGCCTGTCCGCCTATGGCGGATCATTCCCACGGAGGTGGGTCGAAGATGCGCCATTGGCGTGAATCCATCCCTCCGAAACATTCACCCCCGCCGATCCCATCACCCTTCCCCTCCCCCGTAGGGGTGCCCCTCGTGGGTACCCTGCACCCCACTCATCCCCCTCATTGCCACCCACCTTACTCCGTCATTCCGGCCCCCGAGCCGGAATCCATCCCGCGGGGTGGGGCGGGGCGGCCCGCGTCTCCCCACCCCCATCACCCCCACCCCCAAAAATCCCCCCAAAACTGCGCCTTTTACCTATTGACTCCTCTGGTATATATTCTACACTATTGTTTAGACTCCATGTCTACACCCAAAATCCACAACAATCACCTGTCAATAAACCATCGCCCCTCCCACGGGGCGCCTGCCCAAGAGGCGGTTGGTCCCTCCTCTTCCCCTTTCCCGGGGTCCCACCTACCCCCGGATGCCCGCGGCGCTAAGCCGCGGAAGACCGCCCGAGGCCCGGCGCCGTTCGGTGGCGCAATCCTCACGGCCCCGGATGCCTGCGGCAACCTACCGCAGAAGAAGACCCGCACCCCCGTTCCTGCACGCCGGGAGCGCAGTCGACGCGGAAGACCGTACCCGCAAAACCGCGACGGGTCCGGTAAAGCCGGCTCAGCCGAAGGCTCGTTGCCGCGTCTGGCCCCCGAGGGCCGGGGCTTCGAGCAGGAGATTATTCTCCTACGTTCCATGATCAACCGCCTCTTGAGCAGGCGCCCCCTGAACCACACCTACATCTCCCGGTACATGCGGCTCCTCATCCAGGCCCAGTCCGCACAAGCCAAGGCCCCCAAAGATCTCACCGACGAACAGGAAGTCGACTCCCTCATCAAGAAGCTCTTCTACAAGAGGGTGGACGAGGGAAAGATATCCTTCTACGACCTCCTCCCGGTACGCACCTCCCAGCCCGGAGAGAAATGGTGGCCCTGGAGACAGCTGATGACCGTGGGAGAACGACGCCGGGACGGCCTCGTCGGCCCCGAAGACCGGTGGCCCAGCGATGTGGACGAATACCTGGATAAGAAGGCGGCCCATGAAGCTGAAATGGCGGCCTATAAAGCAGAGACGTGGAGGGACATGGAAGCGGTCCTTGAAGGCATGTTCGCCAACGACCCCGTCCTCAGCAACCTCTATGACCCCGACCAGGAACCCCCCGACGAAGATGACGACTCCGACCCCGATGACAACCCCAACCCACCCTCAGTCCTTCCGTCCCCCGAGCCGGTCGAAGATGTCGAAGATGCGCCTAGGCGTGCGCCAGGGCGTGAATCCATCCCCGACCCTCTATCCGTCATTCCTGCGGAGGTCGCAGATGCGCCTAGGCGTGCAGGAATCCATCCCTCCGAAACGATCACCTCCCACCTCGCAACTCACCCCTCCCCTTCCCCCGAACCCCCCTTCACCCCCATCCAGTCAGGCGCACCCAACTACTGGGAAACCGACTCCTTCTCCTCCCACGTAGACCCGCCCGGCCAACCCCCCGATTGGCCCGACCCCAACCCACACCCCAAACCCCGCATCGCCCGAGGCCGCCCCCCTCCCTGACCCCAACAACCCGCGCCCAAAAACCGAATAACCGGGGTTGCCCCATCCTCTCTTTAACCCGTCATCCCCGCCCCCGAGGGGAGCCTGTCCGCCTATGGCGGATCATTCCCGAGTAGTCGGGTCGAAGATGCGCCTATGGCGTAAATCCATCCCGCGGCGGGGGGTCGCGGCCCCCCGTAGGCGCGTCCCTCGCAGGCCCCCGCCCCCGGCAGGGTGGGCCCCCTCCACGTTGACACCCAACACCGCGCAGCGATACGATACCCCCTACCCATCCCCAGGGAGGTGCCCCCATTGGCGGAGACTAATCGACCCCTGCCCACCCCTACCCCCGAGACCCAGCCCTACTGGGACGCCCTCAGGGAGCACAGGCTCCTCATCCAGCGCTGCCGGGACTGCGACAAGGCCTACTTCTACCCCCGCCCCTTCTGCCCCACCTGCTTCTGCAAGAACGTCGAGTGGTTCGAGGCCAGCGGCAAGGGCGCCCTCTACTCCTTCGTCATCAACCACAGGCCCGCCCCCGGCTTCGGCCCCGACCCCTACGTCATCGCTGTTGTTGAGCTTGAAGAAGGCCCCAGGATGATGACCAACCTGGTAGGCATCGATCCCGACCCCGACAAGATCCACTGCGACATGCCCGTCGTGATCGAATACCTGGATGTGAACGACCAGGTCACCCTGCCCCAGTTCCGGCCCGCATGACCCCCTTCACCCGACAAGGAGACTGAACATGGCCCTTGAAGAACTGCGCGGTAAGATCGCCATCGTCGGCGCTTCCGAGTCCGACGAAATGGGCAAGCTCCCCGATAAGTCCGTCCTCACCCTCCACTCCGAGGCCATCCGCAACGCCTTGGACGACGCCGGCCTCTCCCCCTCCGATGTCGACGGCCTCTTCGTCGCCGGCGGCTCCACCGAGACCTCCGTCAACGACCTGGTCGAATACCTGGGCATCGTGCCCCGGTACGTGGACAGTACCATAGTCGGGGGCTGCTCCTTCATCATGCACGTGGAGCACGCCATGCTGGCCCTCTCGGCGGGCGTGATCAACACCGCCGTCATCAGCCACGGCGAAAGCGGCCGCTCGCGCGTCGGGCTGCCCGGTTTCGCCGACGAAAGCGCCACCCACAATGGCCAGTTCGAAGACCCATTCGGCACCTTCGGCCCGACCACAACCTTTTCGATACCCGTGACCCGGCACATGCACAAGTACGGCACGACCCGGGAACAGATGGCGGAGGTCGCCGTGGCCACCCGGAAGTGGGCGATGATGCACCCCATGGCACGCATGAAGGACCCCATCACCATACAGGACGTGATGGAGGCCCGCATGATCTGCTGGCCCTTCACCCTCCTGATGTGTTGCTTGGTCACCGACGCCGGGGGCTCCATAGTCCTCACCACCGTCGACCGTGCCAGGGACCTGAAGCACAAGCCGGTCTACGTTCTCGGCACCGGCGAGGCCGTCTCCCACGAGCGGGTCAGCAGCATGAGAGACATGACCACCTCGGACTGCGCTCGGAAGTCGGGGGCTGCGGCATTCGAAATGGCGGGCGTCAAGCACTCCGACATCGACGTGGCGGAACTCTACGACGCCTTCGCCTTCACACCTATGCTGGCTCTCGAAGACCTGGGCTTTGTAGGGCCTGGGGAGAGCGGGCCCTTCGTGGAGGGGCAGAGGACTGCCCCGGGCGGCGAGTTCCCGATGAATACCAACGGCGGGGGCTTGTCCTACACGCACTCGGGGATGTACGGGATGTTCACGCTGATCGAGCTCACCCGACAGCTCCGCGGCGACCAGGGGGAGCGCCAGGTTAAAGATGCCAAGGTCGGCATAGCCCACGGTCCGGGTGGCATGTTCGCTGCAGCCAGCACCCTCATCGCCGGCAACGAGATCCCGTAACGGAGGTTCTGCCTAAGGCGGCGTAACCAGGGTTACCACGCGCTCCCCAATCGGCTGGACGGGCCTGTTGTTGGGTCCTCCGGTCAGGCCGAGCAAGGCATCCATCTGAGCTTTGGATACAGTCATCGGCTGGCGAAGGACGTACCAGTCCACCGGCTCATCGCAGGGCGGGGTGGTCTTGGAGCCGTCGTAGCGGTAGTAGGATAGGTCTGAGGGAAGGGTTGCGTTGAGGGGGATGCGGGCGTCGGTGGTCTCCCCCACAGGCGGTGCGGCGTCGAGGATGGACTGCACGATGGGACTGGGCTCTCCCAAGTCAAACAGCACCCCTACGACTGCGAGGTTGCCCTGCGAATCAGCGTGGACGAGGTGTAGCTCGGCGGGGAAGCTCTTTCCGTCCACTAGGTGCTCGGACGGCGAATGGAAGTGCGCCGACTCGAGGCCAAACTCCCTCCCCCCAAGCATCGACACGTTCCCCGGCCCATACTCCGCCCTCACCTGCCTCCCGTCATTGTGCAACGTCGCCTCCGCCATCCCGAAGGTAAAGGAGATGGGGCCAAGGTCGCCCGACTCATAGCCCGTGATGTCGACAGGCGACTGCTGCTTGCCGTCGGCACAGGCAGAGGAGCCGGGGGAAAGGGAGGCCCAGTGCTCAGGCCTCCCGGCCCCCGAGTAGCCCCATTCAATTAGATCATCGCCGCCACATGCCGATGGAGTAACCATGATTAGCAATATATAGCCTAAAACTTGTATGGTCACGTATTGACCATACACAGGCTGGGGAGTCACGGATCCCGGGAAGCGAGGCATTCCTCTTCGCTGGTATCCCAATCGTATTGCGTTTTCTCCTGAACACGGAGCAAGAGCAAATCGCCGCCGCTCCATTCCCAATCGCAGAGTCCCCACCGCAGGGTGGTCTCACCGTCTTCTACCGCAAGTGACGCATTGGCGAAGTGGAGTGTTTCCCATGAGCCGTAATTGCCATTGAGGTATACGGCCCCGGTGGGCATTGTCGGGCCGTCAATGTTAATCCTCAATATAAACTCCCCGGAATCCCAAAATATCTCGTTTATGGTTACATTGGTGGTGGCATCCAGAGAAAAAGAGTTGGGAGTTATCAGCCCACGGAAGGAATCGGCTCCCACTCCAGAATCCAATTCTTCAAGTGCGACGCTTCCTTCGTAGAGAGTCTCTTCCTCATTGTCGATGGTTACAATTAACTCCACCACATCGTGACTTGACCACTGCTCCTTGAAATAGGTGCTGGTACAGGGCAGTTGATGATGATATTGGGCAAAGATAATGCTGTATTCGCCTGCAGGAAGGGGACCTTTTGAGGACACCACTTCCAGATAATACGCGGGACGTTCACTATTGTTCGGATCTGCCCTAACCCGAATCTCAAACAGATGTTTATCCTTCCCATCAAGCCAGTAATCACTGAACCGATTTGACACTAAGGGAGGCCTTTCGAGGCGATATGCAAAAACGGAACTATGTTGCTGGTTTTCCATTGAGTTGTACTGAGGGAAGGGGTCGGGTTCTCTCCAACCTGCCACAGTGAGTTCGCGATATATGCCGAGGTGCTGATCTCTAACTAGGCTTCGATAACCAAGCGCAAGGCGTATGCAATTACCGAACTCAGTTGCGGTCAACTCATCCATTTCTCTAATGCGGGTCTTAAGATCAAGAATGGTCACCGGGCTTAATACACTACCCGGAAACCGCAGAGTTAGAGGCAAGGAATCATCATCAATAGCTATCCAACTCTTCCCCAAGTAAGGGGAAACATCGCGGTCCGCATTCCTTTTGGTATACAGGAAGGTGTAAGTCTTCTCTTTGCCTCCAGTTAGCAGAAGAATCACGTTGCGATCTCTGCCACGGGCGGACCTCTGCCCGGAAAGCCACTTCTCAGCGAGGTCTTCCGCCTCTTCTTCCGATCTGCGATCGATCACGTCTGGAAACGCGTGGTACTTTGGCCCACTACTCAACTGTACAGATAGCTCGTCGTCTCCTTCACCTTTCAAGTATTGAAGCACGTTGAACTTATACGAAAGTTCGGCTACATGGCCATAGCTTTCGTGAGCTTTCACCTCAGATTCGATAGAAGCCAACCGAGCTTCAATAATTGTGTCAGCGTAAATTAGAGCCAAAGCAAGACCCGGCGATTCTTGCACCCATGCGGGTAGTTCCATATGGACCGAGTCAGGTGGGATATCTACTTGGACGTCATCCGACGATATTGATGGAGGCGCGGCTACGGGAGTCGCCGGTAAAGTTACATTAGTTGATTCGGTAGGAGCCACTGGAGAGACGATATTCGTTTCCGGAACAGGGCTGGGTGTCGGGTCCTCTGCCGAAGAGCAGGCACAAATTAGGACGACCGCGAACAGGACACCAATGACTCGGGCCTTCATAGCTATTCCCATCCAAATCCTCTTTGCATCTTAATGGTGTGAACGTGGGAAGGATGGAATTTGTTCCGGCGTGTAGGACATGGATTTCGGTGCGATTGAGCGATTGGACATGCCACAGTGGGCACTCTAGCATACCGGCCCGCAGCCGACATGCTAAAGCGCCCACTGCATAGGGCCTATAGGCAAACCCCTAGCAGGGGTACAGCGTCCTCGGATCGTCGACGAAGGCGTGGTCCTCGTGGCCTTCGGGCGTGGCGGTCAGGACGGTGACACCCTTCTCGGAGCGGAGCCGGTGCCATGTGCCCTGGGGCATAACGAACAGGTCGCCGGCGCCGAAGTGGACCGTCTGCTTCTCTCCTTCGACAAGCATGGTGATGTCAACCTCGCCGGAGACTACGTGAACGATCTCGTCGCCCTGGGAGTGACGCTCCCATCCGGCGTCGCCGTCGAACGTGCCGAGGTTGATGGCGGCATGGCGGAAGTCGCCGCGGCCGAGAATCTCAAACCCTGCGACTACCACGTCTTCGGGGGTGTCTGGGCCCCGGTCGGCTATGGGGGTCAGGTTCTCTATGGCCTTGTGTACGTTGTGAATCTCTACCATCTGTCGGTCCTTTCTGTTGTTCATCTGGGCCGGTGTTCACCGGCTGTGCATATTATACATGCAATGTATTGCTGTTGCAACTATTTGCAATAAGGCCGCCTTTTCCCTACTCCTAGTCTTTGATTGTTAAAGACCGTATAGCTCCACCGCCGTATCACCAAGCACCTTCCAGCGGTCCTCCTGGGAGAGGGGTTCGAGGATGTTGGTGAGGAGCCGGACGGGTTCGGCGACGGAGTCGGTGTGGGGGTAGTCGGCGGCCCACATGAATTTGTCGACACCGATGAAGTCCATAGTCTCGGGGACCATCTCTTCGCTGGGTTCGAAGGAGATCCAGCACTGGCGCTTGAAGTACTCGGTGGGCTTCATGGAGAGGGACGTTGCGTAGGTGAATATCTCGGTGTACTCATCCATGCGGTCCAGCCAGTAGGGGAGCCACCCCGACCCCGCCTCCAGCACGACCAGCCGGAAGTCCGGGAACCTTTCGAAAACCGCGCCCTGGAAGAGGGTGGTCAGGCCGATAATCACCTCCAGGCCGAGGGTGACGAAGCCCCACCAAGCGATGTTGGGGCTGGTGTCGGGGTACATGTCATAGCCAAGGTGCCTGGGGTAGCCCATGACATGAAGGGCCAGGGGCATGCGGGCCTCCGAGGCCCGGGCCCAGAGGGGGTCGTAGTAGGGGTCTCCGTAGGGGATGCCGTTGATGGGCCGGCCGCTGATCATCCCACCCCTGGCCCCCAGTCCCGCCGCCCGCTCCAGCTCCGCCGCTCCTTCCTCGACATCGGATGCTACGACGTGGGCCACGGGGACTAGGCGGTCGGAGTGGGGTCGGCAGAGGTCGGTGATCCAGGTGTTGTAGGCCCGGGCGTGGGCGGCGGCGAGCTTGTAGTCGTCGAACTCGGGCTCCCACTGGATGCCGAGGGTGGGGTAGAGGAGGGTGACGTCGATGCCTTCGTTGTCGAGGAGTTGGACGCGGTCGGGGCCGTTGGCAGCGCCGAGGGATGAGGTCACCCGGTCCTCGAAGGCCTGGCCGCCGGGGAGGCGGGGGCTGCCCATCCAGCCGTTGCGGAGCATGAACTGCCGGGCGGGCTTGCCATCGACGATCATGACTTCGCGGCCGTTGTCGTCGGTGGCCCAGTGGATGGCGCGGTGCCTTAGCTCGGGTTCAAGGCCCTCTTGCCAGATGGACATGGGCTCCAGGACGTGGCTGTCGGCGTCTACGATGGGGTGGTCTCGCATGGGGGTGTCCCTCCTGGGGAGGGATTATACATGGGGGTGACGGCGCCCCGGTGATTGAACGTTGATTGAGGTTGATTGGACTTGATTGAAGATTGATTGAACGTGATTGAACGTTGATTGATCTTGATTGAAGGATGATTGAATTCGTAGCTGTTTTGATTGAATTGTGCCTGAAGGGGGGAGAGAAAGTTTTCAGGGCGTTTTGGCGGGGGTGGCGGTTGGGATTTTGGGTGGGCATGGCGGGTTTGGGGGGATGGGGGCGGCGGGTCAAAGTTTGGGTTGATTATAGCACGGTTGTTTATGTGAGGGAAGGGGGAGGGGAACTCTCACGCGCTTGACACGGTGCAATACTTATATTATGGTTTGTTTTGAACCTTTTCAATTAAGTGGCCTGAGTCCGAGGGAAGGGAGAGGTTGTGAAGGGTCATTGCATACGGGTCCTGTTCACCCTGGCTGGCGTGGGGATCATGTCCCTGGCCCTCCTCTTTGGCGTGGGCGTATTCGCCGACGGCGAAGAGGAAGACGGCAGCGGCCAATGCCCATACTGTCTCCCACCCACCCCCACACCGCTACCACCGGCTCCCTGTGGACCGCCGCCACACGGCGTACCCTGCCCTCCTCCTACTTCCACCCCTACTCCTACTCCAACGCCAACGCCTACTCCTACTCCAACGCCTACGCCTACCCCCACTCCAACGCCTACGCCTACCCCCACTCCAACGCCTACGCCTACCCCCACTCCAACGCCTACGCCTACCCCTACTCCAACGCCTACTCCCACTCCAACGCCTACGCCTACTCCTACGCCTACGCCTACCCCACTCCAACGCGTCAATGTAGCTGCACCATCGGGCCTCTCGGTGGCTATGACCGGCAGTTCAGTATCCAACAAGAGCTGCTCGGCTAAATTCACGTGGAACGTGCCGACGGGCGCAGTCGCCTACGAGTACGAAGCCGTCCTGGTAGGCGTAGAGGGCCAAAGCCCGCAGAATCCCATACAACCTCCACATGGACCCGCTAACGAATGGACATTCTATGGCCTATGGTGCTCCACGCAATATGACTTCAGAGTGAAGGCCCGGGGCAACGGCAGCAACATTTGGCAGGGCGAGAAGCAACCCGTTATCTACACAAAGAATTTCAGTGCATGGGCCACCAAGAGGGCCACGACAGGGACATACACTCCACCTACCCCTACACCCACCCCCTGCACCATAAACAGAAATGGCCTCGTGGAGGTGGTGGGGGCCAGCGCTGTCCAGCAGAACGTGCAGGAGCTGGACTACAGGAACAGGATTATATCCAGAACCTATTTAGTGAGCGTGGACATGACCAAAGACACATGCAAAACGCCACCCACCAAGTATTATTCCTTCACATTAAAGAACAAATCTCACCTGATAATAGATCTGACTGCTCCCCATTCTATAGCTTTGTATGGGAAACAGAACATCAACGGCACTCCAATAATTTCTGTATCAAAATACACGAAAGAGGCAAATAGCACTTCGTCAGTGGGCCGAACACTGGAGGCAGGTGAATACACCATAGGGGTGACCTTGCATAAAGATGCGTCCAATATAAAAGAATTCAAGCTCAGATTGTGGGTCGCATTTCCTATACCATACGATGGATATCAATCAGACAAGACCGTGGAATACAAAGTTGTGATTCCGACGCCAACCACTGTCCCTGCCCAATCCAACGTGGTGCCAACGCCCGTACCAACTCCTGTCTTGATCAAAGCACTTCCCACAGCGGTGGCCCGTGCTAAGCAGGTATGGAACAAGGCCGTGGCTACGCCCTGGCCCCACGTTCTCTTCTGCCCAAAAGGAAGCTGTGAGAGTAGAAATGCAGACGGCAAGACAGTTACAGTCACGATCTCAAGCGGAGATGATTGTGGCGGCGGGATAGCATGTTGGAAAAATAATCTCGTGGTTATCAAAAACCCGGCTTTCGGTGCTGAACGCCATAATGTAGTCTGTGCAGACAAACTTAAAGTCGACCGGTTTCATATCATATGGACTAATGACATTGATAAACACAGTAATACACTCGAAAAGTGGCTTCCCGGTATACCCGAGACCGACAAGCACTGCTACATGTATCTGCCCGGCGTCATAATGCACGAGTTCGGGAACGTTGCAGGGCTAAGGGACGTTAACGATACGGAATTAAAACTTGAACCAGGATATAAAGACCTCTACATTTTGATGAATTCGACAAACGTGGCCATAACAGCGATTCCAGGGTTTGATGTTTTCTATCTACAGCAGGTATACCGCCACGAATTTGCAGCCAAGTGAGGTTACAAGGATGCCGAAAGTAGTGGCATCGAAACGAGTGTGGAAGCTTTGCCTGTCATTGGGCTTAGTGATTTCTGCATTGGCTTTTGCCGTATTCATCGGCTGCGCTTCGGATGCTGAAACTCCCATCCTGTCCCCGCCTACAGCCACACCGTCGGCAACCACAAGCAGTAACTTTAAGTTGCCATCCGGTCCCGACTGGCCACTCGAAAGCCGCATCCTGAGAAGCGAGGTCATTGCTAGGGTGAAGCTACGCTCCGTAGCACAGGTGGTGGAACGCAACACCCTCTGGAAGGATATCTATGGCAAAGACTATTACGTGGCGGCACTGGAATTCACCTTCGACGTGCTGGAATACCTTAAGGGAAGCGGAGGCAGCCAACTGAAGGTTATAGCCGAAGACGACGACGAATGGTTCGAGACCGAGGCGGAGGCATCAACCAAAGGTCCGGACCTCCTCTCTACACGGATAACCCGATGGGATGACCGAGAAGCTATCGTGTTCGTGAGAAAATTGTCATTTTTCTCTAGCCTGAAGCAGGCCGATCGGTACTGGTTAAGCTATGCTAGAGTCGGCGGAGGGGAGGAGTACACGATAGCCAATAGCTCGTGGAGGGTGTGGCTTCCCGACGCGGCAACTCCCGTCTCTGCGAACGGGAGTTCATCGGGGCAGTCAACCTCGTCAGGCAGCGGTGGGCAGCGATTCCTGCTTGAAGAGCCGCCGGACTCATCGGCGAGCGGCTCGGCGTCGGGAAGCAGTCAAGGCAACCAAAATACAGTTACCCTCTCCGACCTCAAGGCCCTTATAGCAAGACTTGAGTCCGAGGTCAAAACCGGATTCGCTTCCAAAGAGTATGTCGTTAAGTACAATCTGGGAGACTACAAGTACACCGCGGGAGATTATGCCTGGTGCCTCAGCGGAAAGTACTATGATATTCACAATGCGAGCAGAATCCGTCGAACTGACGGCAAGCACATCAGGTACTACAGTACGAACCTCACTATGTCCTCGGGATCCCCTGCGGGAACCAAGGTTTATCAGGATGAGGAGTTCGCTAATTTAGTAGGAGACACTGATTCCAGTGATTATTTCATGGTGGATTGGCTTGGAGGTACAGATGCCAACCTGTTCACCGTCGTATATCCGATGCGCGTTCAGACAACGCGTCCCCTTCCCGCCGGTAACTACAAGTTCTTCTATAATCCGTTTCCATTCGGCAGTGCAATATGTGATGCGCTCACTAAAGAGGAGAAAGAAAGAGCTGAATACTTCCTGACCGTAACCGCCCCCATGGGCACCGTTCACGAAGCCTTCTTCGATCCTGCCTCCACCTCCCTGGGCCTAGGCTTCCAGGGCAGTCAGGGATCCCTCTCGCCCGCTTCCTTCACCTACGGTCGTTCCACCGTCGCCATCACCAGGATCACCTGGTCTTCCATCGGATTCCTCACCATGATCCTGTCGCCCTCGGTGTCGTTGTCTGGGAAGCACGTGGAGTTCATCAAGACGGACGGGACGCTGGCGGCGAAGCTGTCGATAGACAGGGGGGATCTAAGTGGCGGAGGGGGGATAGGGGTCAGCTCGGAGGAGAACCCGGAGGCGGCTGCGGCCCAGGCCCAGGCGCAGGCTGCGGGGGCGAAGTTCCTGTTCTGGCTTGTGCCGAGCGCGCCGTGGAAGGCGGGGGATAAGCTGATGATTCGGATACGGTAGGGGGTGAGTCGCGAGGTCAGGGGCGAGTGTTTCGGAGGGATGGATTCACGCCAATGGCGCATCTTCGACCCGACTACTCGGGAATGACGAGTTAAACGGGTGGTAATGATCCGCCATAGGCGGACAGGCTCCCCTGGGAGGGGGGTGGGGGTGGTAGAGTTGTGGGGTTATGGGGAGCAGGGCAAGGGTCTACGGGATGGCGCCCGGCCGGGTGCTGGCGGTTACGGCGATAGTCGGGGCCGTGATCATGGGCGATTCCATGATATACGCGGTGCTGCCTTCGAGTGTGTCGGCGTTTGGGGTGTCGGCGGGGCTGGTGGGGGTGCTGCTGAGCGCGAACCGGTTCGTCAGGCTTGCATCAAACCCGCTGGCGGACCGGCTGTTCAAGCGGTTCGGGGTAGAGAGGCCGCTGGCGTTGGCCGTCGTGCTTTCGATCGGGACAACGGCGGCCTACGGGTTCGGGCCGGGGTTTGCGGTGCTTCTGCTGACACGACTCCTGTGGGGGCTTTGCTATTCGATACTGAGGTTGGGGGGGTACGTGACGGTGCTGGAGGAGGGCAGGGAGAGGGACAGGGCGCGGCTGATGGGGATGTTCAGCGGCGGGCAACGGGCCGGGAGCATCGTAGGGGTGCTGATTGGAGGGCTCCTGTTCGACCTGACGGGCCGGGCGGCGAGCTTTTCGATTGTGGCGGGGCTAGGGCTGATGGCGGCGCCGTTGGCGATAGGGATTGCAAAGAGGCCGAGAGAATGGCGCGCTCATAGGCTTGACACGGGCCCCGGGCCTGTAAAAGCCGAGGGGGGAGGGGAAGGGGGGGCATACCTGAGCCGGATGGCGCTGGGCACGAGTTCGGATAAGGGAGACGGGAAAACGCCGCGGCTGCTGGCGCTATTCCTCAACTCTTTCGTGTTCTATTTCGCACTGGGAGGGATCGTGGTGTCAACGCTCGGGTTCTTCCTGAGCGAAGTCCTGGGCGAAGAAGGGGTCACCCTGGGCGGTTGGATGATAGGGACGGCAACGCTGAACGGGGCGCTACTGGCGACCAACTGGATTGCTGCGCTGGGGGCGCCGATACTGGGGCATTTCGGCGACCGGAGGGGACGTGAGCGGGTGATCGTGATTTCCGCCCCGTTCTGCATCTGCATGGTGCTACTGATGGCCTTTCCCGGAAGCCTGATCCTGACTCTACTCTGGCTTCCCGTCGGGTTCATCGGAGCGGCGGCATTGGGAGCTTCAACGGATGCCATCGCCGGGGACCTGGCGCCGAGGGAGCGAAGGTCTACGGTAATGAGCCGGTACGCTACGTGGCAGGACCTGGGGTCGGCGTTCGGGCCGCTGGCCGCGTACCTGGCATTGGGTGTGATGTCGCTGACGTGGGTGTATGCGGCAAATGCGTGCCTGATGGCGGGGTCCGTGATTGTGTTTGCGGTGGTGTTTCGGGGGCAGGTGTTGGGTGGGGTGAAGACGTGATGGGTTGACGAGGCGTGGGCCTCCCCCCGCTCATACTTCGAGGGCCTCAGCATGAGCGGCCCCGCCCCCCCAGGGCGCCCACGAGGGACGCCCCTACGGGGAAGGGGATGACGGAAAGGGGTCGGGGTGAGTTGCGGGGTTGTAGGTGGTTGTTTCGGAGGGATGGATTCACGCCACAGGCGCATCTCCGACATCTTCGACCTGCCTCCGCAGGAATGACGATGTAAAGGGCGGGAATGACGGTAGGGAGAGGAAGTCGGGTGGTTTGACGGGGTATGGGGGGTGTGTTAGGGTAGTACCTCGGCTGTCGATATAGTTGTTCTGCCTGCGGATTTGGCGTTTATTCAGCCGAGGCCAAAACCAGCAGGCGCATTTTACAGGCCAATGAGGTGATCCCGTGGCAAGCAGCATTCTGGAAAAAGTAAGCAGTCCCAAGGACCTGAAGCGACTCTCATACGCCGAACTGGATGTCCTGGCCGAAGAGGTCCGGGAAACGATCATCAAAGTCGTCAGTAAGAACGGGGGCCACATGGCGTCGAATCTGGGCGTCGTGGAGCTGACCCTGGCCCTGCACCGGATACTGGACAGCCCGAAGGACAAGATAGTCTGGGACACGAGCAACCAGTGCTACACGCACAAGCTGGTGACGGGTCGCAAGGACGGGTTCGAGAACATCAGGACGAAGGGCGGGTACTCCGGGTTCGCGGAGATCAACGAAAGCCTGCACGACATGTTCGGGGCGGGGCACGCGGGAACCGGGCTCTCCGCGGCGGCGGGGATGGCGGCGGCACTGACTTTGACGCACCAGGACGGGTACGTGGTCGGGGTGGTGGGGGACGGTGCGTTGACGGCGGGGCTGAGCTACGAGGGGCTGAACAACATAGCCCAGGAGAAGCCCGAGAACCTGATGGTCATCCTGAACGACAACGGTATGTCTATTTCGGAGAATGTCGGGTGGCTGACGAACTGGCGGAACCGGATCACGCTGCACCCGGACTTCCGACACCTGGTGGAAGGGGGTCGGGAGCTGGCGAAGGCGCTGCCACAGGGTGAACTGGTGTGGAGGCTGGCACAGCGGATAAAGACGAGCATTGAAGGGATGATCATCCCGAACCTGCTGTGGGAGGAGATGGGGTTCCGGTACATCGGGCCGATTGACGGGCACGACATCGAAGAACTGGAGAACGTCCTGAGGGACGCGATGAAGTACCATGACAAGCCGCCCCTGGTACACGTGGTGACCCACAAGGGCCGGGGGCACGAGCCTGCCGAGCAGGACCCGATCAAGTTCCACCAGCCAAGCTCGCCGATTGGGGCGGGGTCGGGGGCGCCGACGTACTCCAAGGTGTTTGCGGACACGATGGAGAAGCTGATGGAGGCGAACCCGGCGGTGGTGGGGATCAGCGCGGCGATGCTGGAGGGCACGGGGTTGAAGCAGGTGGAGAAACGGTTCCCCAAGCGGGTGTTCGACGTGGGGGTGGCGGAGCAACATGCGGTGACGGCGGCGGCGGGGATGGCGCGGGGAGGGCTGAAGCCAGTGGTTGCTATCTACTCGACGTTCCTGCAAAGGTCCTACGACCAGATCCTGCACGACGTATGCCTTCAGAACCTCCCGGTGATCATCGGGGTGGACAGGGCGGGGCTGGTCGGGGAGGACGGCCGGACGCACCAGGGGATATTCGACATCGCATTTACGGGGTCACTGCCGAACATGGTGATGGCGGCGCCGAAAGACGAGGACGAACTGCAGCACCTGCTCTACACGGCGGTGCAGTACAACGGGCCGATTGCACTGCGATACCCGAGGGGGTCGGGGTACGGGGTGCCGATGGCGTCCAAGCCCCACTCAATAGAGATAGGGAAGGGTGAAGAGCTTCGGGAAGGCAAAGACCTGACGATCATCGCGATAGGGTCGATGGTGTACCCGGCGATGGAGGCGGCAGAAGCGCTGTCGGCGGAGGGGGTGGAATGCACGGTGCTGAACGCCCGCTTCATCAACCCGCTGGACGAAAAGCTGATACTGGACAGCGCGGCGAAGACGGGTCGGGTGGTGACGGTAGAAGAGCACATGATAAGCGGAGGGTTCGGGTCACGGGCGCTGGCGCTGATAGAGAATGTGATGCCGAAGGGCGCCAAGGTGAAGACGCTGGGAGTGCCGGACAGGTTCATAGAGCACGGGGTGAGGTCGGAACTGCTGGAGATGCTGGGGTTGACGGCGGAGGGGATAGCGAACTCGATAAGGGAAGATTTCCCGGAGATGTTTCGCAAGGGCAGCGGTAAAAAGGCCGTGGTGAAGGGCGGGGCGACACACTAGGCCCCGCGCAGGGGTGTCAGAGGGCAGGATGACGATTCCGAAAGTCTTCGACACGTACAAAGAGTCGCTGGACGCCACGCTCAAGTCGGCCTTCGAGGGTCGGGAGTTGGGCATCTACGACATGCAACGCTACCACCTAGGGTGGATAGACGGGGAGGGTCGGCCGGCTAACGGGCAAGGGAAGGGGCTGAGGCCGATGATGTGCCTGCTGGCCTGCCAGGCGGCGGGTGGCGACTGGCACAAGGCTCTTTCGTTCGCAGCGGCGCTGGAATTGGTCCACAACTTTTCCCTGATTCACGACGATATCCAGGACGGGGACACGCAGCGTCGACACCGGGACACGGTCTGGCACAAGTGGGGGTTGGCGCAGGGGATCAACGCAGGGGACTCGATGAGGGGGTTGGCGGCGCTGACGCTGGTGAATGGGGTGGATGACACTCACCCGGCGACGCAGATAAGGCTGGCGGTGGAGGGTTTGGAGAGGGCGTCGCTGGAGATGATAGAGGGGCAGTTCCTGGACATCACATACGAGAGGAACACAGAGGTCACGACGGACCAGTACCTGGGAATGATCGGGCGGAAGACGGGGGCGCTGTTCGGGTGTTCGTACTATCTGGGGGCGCTGGCGGCGGGATGCGATGTGGGGGTGTCGGAGGCATGGAGGCAGTTCGGGCTGGACATGGGCGCCGTATTCCAGATACGAGACGACTACCTGGGGGTGTGGGGAGACGAGGACAGGCTGGGGAAGCCGATAGCATCCGACATCAGGCGGAAGAAGATGTGTTTGCCGGTGGTGCATGCTTTGCAATCGGCCTCGGGCGACGACCGCAAGAGCATGCAGAGGATATACGGCAACGACGATCCTGCAACCGAGGAAGAGGTGGACGAGGTGCTGGGGGTGCTGGAGAGGACGGGGGCCCGGGATTACTGCGAGGGTCTCGCTGCAAAACATAACGACTCGGCGATGCGGCGGCTGGACGAACTGAAACTTGATGAGGACATGGACTCGCAGCTACGGGGGCTGGCCAGATTTTTCATGGAGAGGGAGCACTAGAAATGGGCGTACCGTTGACGCAGATGATGACGGTGTCGGGGCACGTGTTGAAGCAGAAGCTGCTTCGGCGGAAGCGTTACCCGCTGGTGCTGATGCTGGAGGTGCTGTTCAAGTGCAACCTGGCGTGTGCGGGCTGCGGGAAGATCCAATACCCGGCGCAGATCCTGAAGAAGAGGCTGACGGTTGAGCAGTGCCTCGGGGCGGTGGAGGAGTGCGGAGCGCCGATAGTGAGCATCCCGGGCGGAGAGCCACTGCTGTACCCGGAGATCGGGGAGCTGGTGGAGGAGTTGGTGAGGCGGAAGAAGTACGTTTATCTGTGCACGAATGCGATTCTCCTCAAGAAGAAGCTGGAGGAAGGGTTGTTCACGCCGTCGAAATACCTGACGTTCAGCATCCACCTGGACGGGATGCAGGCGGACCACGACGAGTCGGTGTGCCAGGACGGGGTGTATGACAGAGCAGTGGAGGCGATCAGGATGGCGCTGGGGCTCGGGTTCAGGGTGACGACGAACACCACACTGTTCGACGGGGCCCAGCCTCTAAGGGTGAGGCAGTTCTTCGATGATATGACGGAACTGGGGGTGGAGGGGATGATGCTGTCGCCGGGCTACAGCTATTCGAAAGCGCCGGACCAGGAGCACTTCCTGAGGAAGCAGAACACGAACCTGCTGTTCTCGGAGATATTCAAAGAGAAAAAGAAAGCTTGGAGGTTTAACCAGTCTCCGCTGTTCCTACAGTTTCTGATGGGCAAGCAGGACTACGAGTGCACGCCGTGGGGCAACCCGACCTTCAACGTGTTCGGGTGGCAGAGGCCGTGCTACCTGCTACAGGAAGGCTACGCTCATAGCTTCAAGGAGCTGATGGAGGAGACGAGGTGGGCTGAATACGGGAAGGCGAGCGGTAACCCGAAGTGCCGGGACTGCATGGTGCACTCGGGGTTCGAGGCGACGGCGGTGGACAAGACGTTCACAAGCTGGAAAGGTTTCAAGGATACGGTGGCAGCCACGATCTCCGGGAAGCTGTAGAGCGGAGATAGAGGTAGCTATTTGATGGCGGAAGAGAAGTCCCTGGAGGGTTGGGCGCCGACTCTCGACGAAAGCCTGACGATCGATGAGGTCATAGAGATGGCCTTCGACTACCGCGGCAACACGACGATAGTGAAGACGGACGGGTCGGCGGTGGAGGGTTATATCTTCAACCGGGCGGCGGAGGCACGGGAGCCGTTCCTGGAATATTTCGACAAGTCGGGGGGCGGGCCGTTCACGCTTACCTATTCGCAGATAGCGAACGTGGAGTTCAGCGGGAAGGACGCGGCAGCGGGCAAGTCCTGGGAGGCCTGGCAGCGACGGAAAGCAGAGGCGAAGGCCCGTGAGGTGGCCCGATCGACGGGTGCAGGAGGGGAAAACGGGTGTTAGCGGTGCTGACGGCCATGCCGAGGGAAGCAGCCTCTTTTGCGAAGGCTATCAATGCCACGCCAGTGAATGGCGGGGAAGGGCTGATGAAGGGCGTCCTAGAGGAGACGGGGGTGCTGGTATCGGCGGTGGGGATCGGGGCGAAGAAGATCGAGAAAGTGGTGTCGGAGTTAACTCGGGAACATGGGGTGACGGAGATAGTTGCAATGGGGTATGCAGGGGCGGCGGACCCTACGCTCAAGACCGGAGACCTGGTCCTTGGAACCGACACGTGCCTGGTAGACGAATCCGGGGAATCGGAAATTCACGACCGGGATGTGGTGGCGGCGCTGGATGCGAAATTGCTGGGGAGGGCGGAGTCGGGATTGAGTGGATGGGGCATTCCGTACCGGGCCGGGAAGATCGGGACAGTGACTCGGGTGTTGACCGAGCCCAGAGCGAAAAGGGAACTTGCGGAGCGGTTCGGCATTCGTGCGGTGGACATGGAGACGTATCACGTGGCGGAGGCGGTCTCCCGCTACGGGCTTCCTTTTCTTGCGGTGAGGGCGATAGTGGATACGGCGGAGATGCAGCTACCGGAGGGACTGGATGCGCTGTACGAGGAGGGACGGGTATCGGTGGCGCGCAGTCTGGGGTACGTGGTGAACCATCCCGGGGAACTATGGAGGCTGTCGGGGCTGGGGTTGAAAGCACGGGCGGCGGACAAGGCATTGAACGCTTTTATCAGGAGCTATTTATTTGTCGAGTGAGCGGGACAAGAGAGTAGTCGTGGAAGAGAGGGCGTCTTGAAGGCGCTGGTGACAGGGGCCACGGGATTCATCGGGGGGAACCTGGTGAGGGAACTCCTGTCGGACGGCCACGATGTCCGGGTGTTGTGCCGCCCAAGGGCGGACATGACGAACGTGGAAGGGCTGGAAGTGGAGGTTGCGGTTGGGGACCTGCGGGACCGGGCGTCATTAGATCGGGCGATGGAGGGTCGGGAGGCGCTGTTCCACGCCGCGGCGCTGTACAGCCTATGGAGCGCGGACCCCGGGGACTTTGCGAGGACGAACGTTGACGGGACGGTGAACATCCTGGAGGCGGCGATGGAGGTGGGGGTGGAGCGGGTGGTGTATACGAGCACGGCCTCGGTTTTCGGACACTGGAAGGACGGGCCGATCCCGAACGAAAACTCGGCCTGCACGCCGGACGAGATTGTGGATGGGTACCACCGGACGAAGTTCCTGGCGGAGGAGAAGGTACTGGAATATTGTCAGAAGGGCCTGGACGTGGTGATCGTGAACCCGACGGCGCCGGTCGGGCCGTGGGACCCGAAGCCGACTCCGACGGGGCGGATAGTGCTGGACTTCATCAGGGGCCGGATGCCGGCGTACATCGACACGGGACTCAACATAGTGGACGTGAGGGATGTGGCCCGAGGACACATTCTGGCCTACGAGAAGGGAAGGGTCGGGGAGCGGTACATCCTGGGCAACCAGAACGTGACATTGAAAGAGCTGTTCGGGGCACTGGGGAAGGTCACTGGGTTGGCCGTGCCTCGGGTGAAACTGCCTTACGGGCTGGTGATGACGCTGGCGCAGGTGGAGCACCTGTTTTCGGTGAAGCTGCTGAGCAAGGCGCCCCGGATCCCGGTGTCGGGGGTGAGGATGGCGCGGCACCCGATGTACTTCGACTGTTCGAAGGCGGTGTCGGAGCTGGGGATGCCGCAGACGCCAATAGAGGAGGCGCTGCGAGAGGCAGTGACGTGGTTCAGGGGTCGGGGGGCGGTGGGGGCGGCGGCATGAAGCAGGGGACTTCCGAAATCCGTCGGTTCTGGGTGAACCCGAGGACCAATGGGAATGTAAACGGGCAGGGTAATGGCCGGGGAAACGGGGGCGGGGCGGCTACGCCGAGGAGCCACCTGGACAAGAAGGCGATGGACGCTGCGATAAGGAGCTGCCAGGAGCATTTACTGGAGACCCAGTATAAGGAGGGGTACTGGTGGGGTGAGCTGGAGTCCAACGCCACGATAACGGCAGAGTACCTGATGCTGACGCACTTCCTTGGCATCGGGGAGAAGCGTACGTGGAACCAGGTTGCTCGATACCTGCTGAGCACTCAACGAGAAGACGGGACATGGGCCGTGTACTACGGCGGGCCGGGGGACCTGAATGTCACGGTGGAGGCGTATTTTGCGCTGAAGCTGGCGGGGGTCCCGGCGGATGACCCGCGGATGGTGAAGGCTCGGGAGTTCATATTGTCGGAGGGCGGGCTGCCGAAGGTGCGGAACTTCACGAAGATCTGGCTATCGATGCTGGGAGAGTGGAGTTGGGATGCCATACCGGCGATGCCGCCGGAGATGTTCCTGCTACCTCCCTGGGCGCCGATGAACATATACGACTTTTCGTCCTGGGCACGGGGCACGATAGTGCCGATGACGATCATCATGGATAAGAGGCCAGTGAGGCCGGTGCCGGAATACGCAAGGATACAGGAGTTGATCCCGGAGGATGCGGGGAAGCTAAGCTTCACGGTCAGGGGTGACCCTGGCCTGCTGAGCTGGAAGCGGGCGTTTATTGGGCTGGATAGGATGTTCAAGATCGGGGACAAGTGGCCGGTGAGGCCTACTCGGGCGCTGGCGATCAAGAAGGCGGAGGAATGGATCCTGGAGCACCAGGAGGCTAACGGGGCGTGGGCGGGCATCCAACCGCCGTGGGTGTATTCGCTGATTGCGCTGGACTGTCTCGGGTATCCGGTGGAGCACCCTGTGATGGCCAAGGGGCTGGAGGCATTCATCACGTTTGGGATAGAGGAAGACGACACTTTCAGGACGCAGTCGTGCATCAGCCCGGTATGGGACACGGCGTGGGTGGTGATTGCGCTGGAGGAGTCCGGGATGTCGCGTCAGCACCCGGCGCTGGTAAGGGCGGGGGAATGGCTGCTGGAAGAGCAGATTACGAAGGAGGGGGACTGGGCGGTGAAGAGCCCCGGGCTAAAGCCGGGGGGCTGGGCGTTCGAGTTCGACAACGAATGGTACCCGGACATTGACGATGCGGCGGAGGTGGCTATAGCCCTGACGAAGGTTGCGCTGGAGCCGATTGCCAACGAGCGAGCCATCAGCCGAGGGGTAGAGTGGATAATGGGGATGCAGAGCCGAAACGGTGGGTGGGGAGCATTCGACAAGAACAACACACGGACGCTGGTGACGCAGATCCCGTTCTGCGACTTCGGGGAGGTGATAGACCCGCCGAGTGTGGACGTGACGGCGCATATACTTGAACTGGCGGGGTTGCGGGGGATGACGGCGGAGTCGGACCCGAGGATCGAGTCGGGGCTGAGGTACATCAGGGAGGAGCAGGAAGAGGACGGGGCGTGGTTCGGGCGGTGGGGGGTGAACTACATCTATGGGGTCGGGGCGGTGCTGCCAGCGTTGGAGGCCCTAGGCGAGGACATGGACAGTCCATACGTCAGGAAGGCCGTTGAATGGCTCAAAATGTACCAGAACGGGGATGGAGGGTGGGGAGAAACGTGTGCGTCCTACGATGATCCTTCGCTGAGGGGACAGGGGCCGAGCACGGCATCGCAGACCGCGTGGGCGTTGCTGGGGCTGATTTCAGCCGGGGAGGCGCACAGCATAGAGGCACGGCGAGGGGTAGAATACCTGGTGTCGACGCAGGGCGAGGACGGGACGTGGCCTGAGGACGAGTTCACGGGCACGGGATTCCCCAGGGACTTCATGATCAAGTACCACATGTACCGTATCTACTTTCCGCTGCTGGCGCTGGGGCGGTACCGTCGGGCGTTAAACGGGAGCTAGGGGCGTTGGCTCCGAGCCTGGAAGAAGCCTACGCTTATTGCACAGACCTGACGCGGAGTCGGGCGCGGAACTTCTACTACGCCTTTATCACGCTTCCCAAAGAGAAGAGGAAGGCTATCTACGCGGCTTACGCGTTCTGCCGGCTGTCGGACGACTACAGTGATGAGGAGATCCCGATAGGGGAGAAGGCGGCGCTGCTGTCGGGGCTGCACGAGCAACTGGACGAGGCGTTTGAAGGGAGACCGGAGTCTGAGGTATTCGTCGCACTGGTGGATGCGAGCGAACGGTTCGGCATTCCCAAGGACTATTTCCACGAAATCATCAAGGGCGTGGAAATGGACCTGAAGATAAGCAGATATGCGGACTTCGAGGAGCTGTACCAGTACTGCTACCGGGTGGCGTCGGTGGTGGGGCTGGTGTGCATCGAGATATTCGAGTACACGGACCCGAAGGCACGGGATTACGCCACAGACATGGGGATAGCGATGCAGCTAACGAACATCCTGCGGGACATCGAGGAGGACTGTGGTCGAGGGAGGGTGTATTTGCCACAGGACGAGCTGGCCCGACACGGGGTTACGGAGGATTCGTTGAAAGCGGGGGATACGGGGCCGGAGTTCCGGGCGATGATGGCGGAGCAGGTGAGTCGGGCGAGGGAGTATTTCGAGAGGAGCGCGGCGTTGCTGCCGTTACTGAAGCCAAGGTCCCGGCTGTGTCCGGCGGTGCTTCGGGCACTGTACTCGGCGGTGCTGGACAGGATAGAGGCGCGGGACTACAACGTGTTCGGGGAGCGGGTGGCGCTAAGCTCCAGGGAGAAGCTGTCCATTACGGCGAAGGTGTGGTCGGCGACGACGGTGAGGAACCTGGTCGGGCGTTGGTAGAGGAATTTACATCGTTCGGGGCACGGGTGGCGGCGTTTCTGGGGTCGCATTTTGTGGGGCGGTTGGCAACGGTGGACGAGGAGGGACGGCCCTACGTTGTGCCGGTGTGCTACGCGGCAAGCGAAGACCGAATCTTCAGCGTGATAGATGAGAAGCCGAAGGACGTATCGCGGAGGGAGCTGAAGCGGATACGGAACATCAGGACGAACCCGTGGGTTTGCCTGACGGTGGACACGTATTCGGAGGACTGGTCCGAGCTGGGGTATGTGATGGTACGGGGGACGGCGTCGATCGTGACGTCGGGGGAGGAGCATGAGGCGGCGATTCTGCTATTGCGGGCACGGTACCGGCAGTACAGGGAGATGGACTTCGGGGGGCGGGCGGTGATCGTTATCGAGCCGCGGCGGGTGGTGGTGTGGGGTCGGGTGTAGGTTAGAGGGAGTAGGCGCGTCGGGCGTTGCCGCCGAGGACGAGGTCAAGGTCGTCGCCGGAGATGTCCTTGAGGGTGTCACGGACGCTGTTTACGGCGTCCCAGTGTCCGTCGGAGTGGGGATAGTCGGCGGCCCACATGACTGACTTGGCCCCGACGTGATTTACGGTGACGGCTGCCAACTCTTCGTCGGCGTCCATGGTGATTAGGCACTGGCGTCGGAAGTACTCGGAGGGTTTGAGCTTGAGAGAGGTGGAGAAGCCGGTGTGCTCAAAGGTGTCGTCCATGCGGTCGAGCCAGTAGGGGAGCCAGCCGCACCCGGACTCCAGGAGCACCATGGTTACGCCGGGGAAGCGGTCAAGGACGGCACCGTTCATAACGGTGGAGAAGCCCAGCTGTACCTCGCTCATGAACATGACGTAGATCCACCACGTAGAGCGGCCCATCCTGACGTCGAAGAGTTCCTCGCCCATCATTCTCGGGGCACCGCCGATGTGGAGGGCGATGGGAACGCCAAGTTCCTGGGCCTGGGCCCAGAAGGGGTCGTTGGCCGGGTCACCGTACTGTCGGTTGCCGGAGGGGTAGGCGCGTAACATGATGCCCCTGGCCCCGGCGTCGACGACACGCTTCATCTCCTGCGCCGCGAGGGAGGGGTCAAGGAGGCAGACGTGGGCGATGGGGATGAGGCGGTCGGGTGAACGGCTGCACCAGTCGATGAGCCAGTTGTTGTAGGCGCGGCAGTAGGCGTCGGCGAGCACGGGGTCGGTGCAACCGCCCTCCCACGTGATGCCGAGGGATGGGTAGAGTAGGACCTGGTCTATGCCTTCCTGGTCGAGGACGCTAAGGCGTTGGGTCGGGTCCCAGCCTCCGGGGGCGAAGGCGATGCCTTCTTCGTAGGAGATGACGCCGGGGGTGAAGTGGGGTTCGAGGTCCCGGCCAATGGCTCCCATGTCGCCGAATACGCCATGCCTGTACCCCCAGGGCTTGCCGTCGATAATCCATTGGTCCCAGCCCTGGGAGTCTTTCCGTAGGTGGAGGGCTCGATCTCTGTACTCGGGTTCGAGGTAGCGCCGCCAGAGGTCAGCGGGTTCAAGGATGTGGCTGTCGGCGTCTACAATCAGGTTTGACTGAATATCGCTCATGGGCTACGTCAATCGCTAAAGAACCGGTTGAACAAAACTATCTGTACACCGACGATTATCAAGGCAAAAATCAGTATACCGACTACGAACTTGAGGGGGCCCGCCACGACCCTGACAGGGAAAGTTATTATCCAAGCCAGGAGCTTGAAGGGAAGGGAAAGGGCCTTGAGAAGTGCGCCCAAGTCAGCGGCCCTGGAAGTTGGGTTTACGTTTTTCGAGGAAGGCGTCTACGGCCTCGGCGTGGTCATGGGTGAGGAATGAGAGGCCTTCAGTGGCGAGGGAGGCTTCAAGGACGAGGTTGACTTCGTCGCGGAGACGCTTGTTGAGGGCCATCTTGGTCCATCGGATGGCGAGGGTCGGGCCGGAGGCGAGTCTCTGGGCCAGCTTCATGGCGTCGGGGAGAACCTGGTCTCGGGGGACGACATGGTTCACGAGGCCCAAGGTCAAGGCTTCTTTGGCGGTGACCAAGTCCCCGGTCAATAGCATTTCCTTGGCTTTGCTGAGGCTGACGAGGAGGGGCCAGATTGCTGCACCACCATCGCCGGCGACGATGCCGACGCTGACGTGGGGATCACCGATGCGGGCATCTTCGGATGCGATGATGATGTCGGAGAGGAGGGCGAGGGTGGCACCGAGGCCGATGGCATGGCCGTTGACGGCGGCGATTATGGGCTGGGGGACTTCCAGGAGGTTTCTAACGAGCTTGCGGGGGCCTTGCAGAATCCAGCTGTGGACGTATTCACGCAAGGTGTCGGGGTCACTGGCACGCTCTTTCATGCCCTGGATGTCTCCTCCAGCGGAGAAGGCCTTACCGGCGCCTGTAACGACTACGGCGTTGACTTGGGAGTCCTCGGCGAGGAGGGCGAAGACCTCTTCGAGCTCGTGGTGCATCTGGTGGTCGACGGCGTTGAGGGAGTCGGGGCGGTCAAGGGTTACGAGGGCCACAGAGTCCTGGACAGTGACATTGATGGACGAAATCGCGCTGTAGTCAGTCATGGTTGTTTAGCCTAGGCGGCATATTCTCCGGGTTGGGGACAAACGATGGCCGGGGCTCCGAATGGGGCCCCGGCCATTATATTCGTCCAGGTTTGTGTCTACCTGAGGGGGCTGGGGATGTTGCCGCAGGAGATCACGGGGTCGTTCTCCAAGTCGGTGCCATTGACTACGACAACGTAGGCAAGGCTGAACTGGAAGAACTGGGCAGGGGTGTTGACCATGCTGACAGACTCGCCATCGACTACATCAAAGAGGAGGTAGTCGAACTGGCCGGCAGGCGCTGCGCCATCGTCGGGGCAGCCGCCTCTGCGTACGGCAGCGGAGTAGGGGCCCGAACCTGCATCGTCCAGGGTAACAGAGACCTTGGTCTTGCGCTCAATCTGGATCAGGTGGAGGGTCCCGCCGAGGCCGTCCGCGCCGTGACCGGTCATTTCGGCACTGCTCTCAGTGGCTGCGATTCCTTCGCTGCCGTCCCACTCCTCGGGGAGGGGGGCTCCACCAGTGCCTGCGGGTGCAGGGGTGTTGGTGGGGCTGGGCTGTTCGCCAGAACCTGTGTCAGCCGGGGTTGTGGCGGCAGGTTCGCCACTGCCGTCATCGCCATCATCCGTAGCGCCACCGCCACATGCTAAGGAGATGGCAAGCAAGGCGATCAGGCCCGCCAGAGCCAGTAGTGTGAATTTACGCTTGATGGTGCGCATCTATGTTGTCCTTTTCCCGCCGGGATTTCTAGTTGATTTTCCTTGAACCTATGCCGCATCCCTCTGGCGCATCTTGGTCTGAACGAAGAAGGCCAAGCCGAGGAGGATGACGGTGAGCAACACCAGCATGGTGGAGATTGCAGCGATGGTCGGGCTGATTTCAGTCCGTATACCGTCCCAGATCTCCTTGGGCAAGGTGCTTATCTGGCTGGTGGAGAGGAATAGGGCTATGAGCAATTCGTCGAAGGAGACGAGGAAGGAGAAGAAGGCTCCGGCAGCCAGGCCCGGAATCATCTGGGGCAGCACGGCCCTCGTCAAGGTGGTGATGGGCCCCGCTCCGAGTATGGAGGCCGCCTGGTCCTGGTTACGTTCGACGTTCCTGAGGGTCGCGCTCAGGATGATAGTCACGTAAGGAACGGCGAGCATCACGTGGGCTATCAGCAGGCCCGCTCCAACCACAGGCACCTGGGGATAGGGGTCAGCCGTGGAGAAGAGGCCACCGTCAAATTTGTCGGTCCAACCGGACAGCCAGGGGATGACAAGGTAGGGAGCGGTAAGCAGGATGCCAATTGGGGCCCAGGGCCTGAGGCGTTCATACCATGCGATCATCCACGGGTCCCATTCTTCAATGGGCTTCTTGTAGAAGGTCCTGAACATGAGCAGGCCAATGGATACCACGCCCAAGGCTATGGCGAGAAAGATGAGGAAGTACTCTCCCCAGATGGGGACGGAGAGTCCCTGGGGGGACTTGAAGAAGGACCGCAAAGCCTTGGACAGGAAGAAGAAGAGGGCGATGGCCGTAATCAGGATGGGAACGATGAGGGGTGAAATGATCACAGCGTTCAGGATGTTCTTGCCCCAGAAGCGGCCCCGGGTGAGTCCGTAAGCGGCCAGTGCGCCGATGGGCACTGCGACTATCATGACCGCTATGGCGAGCTCAACGCTAATAATGGTCGCCGGGATCCAGCGCCCGGTAGAGCCGAAATGGCTAGCGCCTTCGACACCGAAGTAGTCCTGGTACCAGCGCCAGGTGAACCCCTTGGGTGGGAACTGGAGGAAAATGGAGTCTGTCACCGAGAGGGGTATGACGATGAAGTTGGGGAGGATGAGGAAAGCGAAGACGATTGAGACGAAAAGGTACAGGAGCACCCTTCTAACGGGCGCCCTACGGCCTTCCCAAACACCTAATCCTCTAGTGCCTGCACCTTTCATGTTGTCTCAACTCCTTGCGTTATTGTCGGGGCGCGGGTGGGAAAGGTCCCCTCGTCAGCGCATCTCTCCGTACAGCCTGTCCATGCTCAAGAAGCGGGCGTAGATGAAGTACAAGACGAGGGTACCGCCGAGGAGCAGGAAGGCAAGGGCAGCGGCAAACTCCCAGTTGTTCACTTCGTTAATCTGGATTTCTATCATGTTGGAGATCATGCGGTCTCCCGGGCCACCCAGTAATGCAGGTGTAATGAAGAACCCAAGGGAGAGGATGAAGACCAGCAGGATGCCGGCGCCGAGGCCGGGGAGGGTGAGGGGGAAGTAGACCCGGCGGAAGGCAGTGAAGGGGCCGGCGCCGAGGTTCTCGGCGGCCCTAAGGTATTCGTTGGGGATACCGCGCATAACGGCGAAGATGGGGAAAATCATGAAGGGCACGAGGATGTGGATCATCCCGACAAGGGTGCCGATCCTGTTGAAGACGAGCTCCAACTCTCCACCGGTCCCGCCCACGGAGGGCTCCCAACTGCTGAAGTTAAAGGCGTCGGGCAGGCCAGTCCAGTCCAAGATCCAGCGGAAGGGACGCATTGCAAGGACTTCGCCGAACCACTGGAGGACCTCTCCGAAGCCGTCCCGCAGGCCTATCCAGTCGAGAGTTTCGTTGATGAAGCCGTTACGGCCAAGGATGATGCGCCAGGCGAAAGTTCGGACCAAGATGCTGGTCCAGAAGGGCACAACGACCAAGGGAAGCAAAATGGCACGGGTCTTGTCCGCAACGTTGGCCAGGAGGTAGGCCACGGGATATCCAAGGAGGATCGAGAATACGGTGGTCAAGAAGGATATCTGGAACGTTGTCTTGAATAGTTCCCTATAGACGGCGGGGGAGCTATCGCCAACGCCAACGGTGGCTCTTGCGTATTGGTCAAGAGTTTCGAAGTTGTAGTTGAAGGCAACGCCGTCCTCCAGACTGCCGAAGCTGAGGGAGAACATGCGCCAGAGGGGGTAGATGAGGAAGACGGTGACGAGGACGACGGCGGGAAGGACAAGGGACAGGAAGAAACCCTGCTCTTTTATTTTCAGCCAGAGGAGGCGTCTTCGGGCGGGGTCCTGTACCTGGTCCCCCAGATCTTTTAGCGCTCCGGCCGTTTCCGGCAAGCCTGAAACGTAGGGGATCTTCCTGATCAGACCGCCGCTTTGCCCTGCTCCTGTTGCTTGAGCCATACCTGTCTCCAGTCTTCGGCCTCACAAAGGACGTATAGGGGAATTCCCTGTCTCGCCCGTTGTGTGTGGCCTAGCTGTCGTTTATACGTACTCCGTTGACTTTCGAATTGCCTTGAAAGGATGCGAGACTAGACAGCGAGCATATCGTTGGCTTCCCAGCCGATGCGGACCCGCTCACCCGCCTTGTAGAGGTTAGAGTCGGCATTGAGGAGCCACTTGGCCATGACGCGGGTGTTGTTCCCGAGCCTGATGTGGTACTTGACGTGCTCGCCGAGGTAGATAATTTCCTCGATTTCGCCCTCGAACACATTGGGCATGCCGTTGGATTCCGTGACTTCAACGATGCTCTCGGGCCTGACGACGGCTGTGGCGTTTTCGATGTCGATGTCGGGGTCACGGGCCACACCGGTGAGCCTGAGGCCGTCCTCGGTCTCCAGCACATAGCGGGAGCCGTCGAGCTCGCCGTTGCCGGCGATGAAGTTCGTCTCGCCGATGAAGTCGGCGACGAAGCGGTTGACCGGCCTCTTGTACATGCCGTCAGGGGTATCGACCTGCTGGATGGCCCCGAAGTTGAGTACGACGATCCTGTCGGACATGGTAAGGGCCTCGCCCTGGTCGTGGGTAACATAGATGATGGTTACGCCGAGCCTGTTGTGAAGGTGCTTGAGCTCGATCTGCATTTCCTGGCGCAACTTGAGGTCGAGGGCGCCGAGGGGTTCGTCGAGGAGGAGGACGGAGGGTTCATATACGAGGGCTCGGGCGAGGGCGATCCTCTGTTGCTGACCACCGCTGAGCTGGCTGGCCCGCCTCTTTTCGAAGCCCGAGAGACGCACCAACTCAAGTGCGGCCTGGACACGGGGTTCGATCTCCCGCTTCTTCATCTTCCTCATCTGAAGAGGGAAGGCGATGTTCTTCTCCACGTTCATGTGGGGGAAGAGGCTGTAGTTCTGGAATACCATCCCCAGGTTCCTCTTGTAGGTGGGGATGTCCACGATAGAGTTGCCGTCAACCAGAATGTCTCCGGCGGTAGGAATAACAAAACCTGCGATCATCATGAGGCAGGTTGTCTTTCCAGAACCGGAGGGCCCCAGCAGGGTAATGAATTCTCCGGCGCCTATTTCCAAGTTGGCGTTGTCCAAGGCCCGAACCTCGCCGTAAAGCTTCGTGAGGTTCCGGATGGAAATACTAGCGCCGGTAATCTGCTCTAACGCTTGTGCCATGGCTTAAGGTCCCCCTGTCTGTGACTCTCCTAGCCGAAGCTTCGACTTTGTTTGCGCTTGCCGGTTTCGGGTCGGGCCTGAGGCTATTCGCAAGCTGTATACGTGTACTGTGCGGTCTCTTTCAGCGAAGAAATTAGAGGGCACCCCCTCGGGAACCTCTCGGGCCCCGATGCCCTAAAAGTTGGACCAGTATAGGGGCCATGGATGAGCTTGTCAACCCTTCGCATCACAGGGGCCCCGAGACCAGGAGCTTGCCGGTCGATATACAATGGGCCGGTATGCGAACCAGAACCTCGGCAAGGAGTTTGAAATGACGGAAGATGCCCGGAAAGCCGCATTGTTGGAGCAGGCGAAGGCCCACCTGTTCCGGTCTTCCAAGGACTACGGCGAGCCAATTATGGCCTACGGTCGGGGGGCGACGCTGGTGGACATGGACGGGAAGGAATACCTCGACTTTGGGTCGGGGCAGATGGCGGCGAGCATTGGACACAATCACCCGGCGATCACGGAAGCGCTGAAACGAAGCTGCGAGCGGGTGCTGCACCTGAACACTAACCTGGTGAGCGAGGAAGTCATAGAGCTTGGTAAGTCGCTGGCGGACCTGCTGCCGGAGCAGCTTCAGAAGGTGTTGTTACTGAGCACAGGCGGGGAGTCGACGGAAGTGGCGCTGAAGGTGGCCAAGATGTTCACGGGACGCTTCGAGGTGGTGGGGCTTATCCAGGGATACCACGGGCACACGGGCGGAGCGTTGAGCGTGACGTTCTCCAACCGCAGGACGGGCTTCGGGCCGCTTACGCCGGGGGGAATCGGGATTCCTACGCCCTATTGCTACCGCTGCCCCCTGCACCTTACATTCCCGTCCTGCGACTATGCTTGTGCGAGGGTCGGGTTTGACATGGTGGACTCGCAGACTACGGGTTCGCTGGCGGCATTCATCGCGGAGCCGATTTTGAGCGCGGCGGGCATCCTGGAGCCGCCGCCCGGCTACTTCCCATTGGTAAAGCAGATGTGTGAAGAGAGGGGGATGCTGTTCATCCTGGACGAGGCGCAAACGGGGCTGGGGAGGGTGGGGGCGACGTTTGCGTTCGAGCAGGATGGTTTCGTGCCGGACATACTGGCGCTGTCCAAGACCCTCGGGGCCGGGCTGCCGCTGGCGGCGATGGTAACTTCCGCGGAGATTGAGGAGACGTGCCACGACAAGGGGATGGCGTTCATATCGTCGCACCAGAACGATCCGTTTGCGGCGGCGGTGGGGCTGGCGGTAATAGAGGTGCTGGTGAAGGAGGGTTTGACGGATGAAGCTCGGGCGAAAGGGCAGTACCTGAAAGACGCATATATAAGAATGAAGGAAGACCACCCGATTATCGGGGACGTGAGGGGTCGGGGGTTGCTGCTGGGGATGGAGCTTGTGAAAGACCCGGTGACCAAGGAACCGGCGGGGGAGGAGACCCGGCTGCTGACGAAGAAGTGCATGGAGAACGGGTTGATCCTGCAACAGGCGTCGTACGCGAACATAGCGAACGTATGGCGAATTGCACCGTCGATGACGGCGACATACGAGGAGCTGGACCGTGGGGTGGAGATACTGGACAGGTCGATGACGGAGGTGGGGTTGTAGGGAGTAGGAATAGGGTCATCACATCGTAAACCTCGCCCCAGCTTCTTCGCAGAGCCTCGGAGCAACAGTTAAACGGAGGTATGCAGAGGGGGAGGAGAGCATGGGGTATAATGGGCGGAGACGGGCCGAGAGGAGCGAGGCTTTGGGGCCTCGGGGCCTGTGGAAGACTTGAATATTTAATTCGTCGGCGACGATCAGGAGGAAAAAGTCCATGAAGATGTTCGTAGCAGGAGAGTGGGTTGACAAGGACAAGAAGATTGCGGTGGTCAACCCGTACGACGGCAATGAGATAGACACGATCCCGAGGTCGGAAGAGTCCGACATAGACGCGGCGATAACGAGTGCGGCCCGGGGCGCCAAGGTGATGGCGAAGATGCCGGCACACGAGCGGTATCGGATCCTGAAGAAGGCAGCGGACCTGCTGGAGGAGCGTAGGGAGGAGCACGCTCGGATTATCACGCTGGAAGAGGGGAAGGTGATAGCGGAGGGTCGGGTGGAGGTGGACCGAGCGGTGCAGACTTTGACGGGCTCCGCGGAGGAAGCGAAGAGAATCCACGGCGAGACGGTGCCCCTGGACGGTGCGCCGAGCTGGTCGGGGCAATTCGGGTTCACGATGCGGGTGCCCTGCGGAATTGTGGCGGCGATCAGCCCGTTCAACTTCCCGTTGAACCTGGTAATGCACAAGGTCGGGCCTGCGCTGGCGGCGGGGAACTCGGTGCTGATCAAGCCTGCGACGGACACGCCGCTGTCGGCGCTTAAGCTGGTGGAGGTGCTGCTGGATGCGGGGCTTCCGCCGGAGGCGATCCAGTGCGTCACGGGGAGCGGAAAGCTCATCGGGGACTCTATCAGTACGGACGGTCGGGTGCGGAAGATCACATTTACGGGCAGCAAGGAGGTGGGCGAGCACATCTGCAAGATGGCGGGTGTGAAGAAGGTAACGATGGAGCTCGGGTCTAACAGCCCGCTGATCGTGATGCCGGACGCCGACCTGGACAAGGTAATCAAGGCGACAGTGGCGAGCGGCTATTCGAATGCCGGTCAGGTGTGTATCTCAACGCAGCGGGTGCTGGCAGACAAGCGGATCTACGCAGACTACCTGGAGGGACTGAAGGAGGGCGTGGAGTCGATAAAAATCGGCAACCCGATAGAAGAAGGCATCCAGATGGGCCCTATGGTCAAGGAAGAAGAGGCCGTGCGGGTCGGTGAGTGGATAGACACGGCGGTTGCCACGGGAGCGACCGTGGTCACGGGCGGGGAGCGGGAGGGGGCGATTTACGCACCGACCATCGTGGCGGACGTAAAACCGGAGATGAAGATCTCTTGTGAAGAGCTCTTCGGGCCGGCGGTGGCAGTCACGCCCGTGAACGACATCGACGATGCGATAGCGTTGGCGAACGACAGCGAATACGGGCTCTCGGCGGGAATCTTCACCCAGAACATCGACTGGGCGATGAAATTCGCCAAGGAAGTTGAGTCGGGAAGCCTGCACATCAACTACGGTCCGCAGTGGAGAGCCGACCTGATGCCCTACGGCGGGCTGAAGTACAGTGGCATGGGCAAGGAAGGCCCCCGGTACGCGGTCGAGGAGATGACGGAGCTTAAACTGGTGGTGATGCACCTCTAGTGCGCCGCCCAGGGTCAAGAGCCCGAAAAAGATTGGTATAAACCCCCGGCGTCCAGCTCGGGCCCCGGGGGAGTCCTATCAAGCGGGGATAGTTGATTAGTGAGAGTTAGGGCATTCGAAACCACTGACCCCCTTCCCGAACTGAATGAGCCTCACGCGATAGCGATGATGAGGCCCTGGGTGGACGTGGGGAGTGTCGGGACTACGGTGCTGGGCAGGCTGGAGAAGTACCTCAACGCATCCGAACTGGCCAAGCTGGCAGAGCCGGGACGGTTCTTTGACTTCACCCGTTACCGTCCGATGCTGAGATATGTGAATGGGGAACGGGAAGTAACCATTCCCAACACGTTCATCAACTACTCTCGGGCGGAGGGGTTACCGGACCTTTTGTTCGCGCACCTGCTGGAGCCGCACTCGCTGGGGGAAGAGTACATAGACTCGGTGCTAGAGCTATTCAAAGAGCTGGGGGTGAAGCGGTATCTGCTGGTCGGGGGGATGTACGACGTGGTGCCCCACACCCGCCCCCTACGGATATCTGGGTCGTTGAGGATGAACAACATAGACGAAACCCTGGCGGAGCGGTTCAAGGTGCGGAGAAGCACCTACGAAGGCCCGACCAGCATCCTGTACATGATTTCTCGGAAAGCACAAAAGCTGGGGCTAGAGACGGGGAACCTGACGGTGCACCTGCCGCAGTACGTGCAGATGGAAGAGGACCTATCGGGGGCGGCGGCGGTCCTGGGGGTGCTGAGCGAGCTCTACGGGCTTCCGCAAGAGCTACAAGCAAGGGAGAAGGCTGAGCAGCAATACGTAGAGCTGGGTCGGACGGTGGCACGAAGCCCGGAGTTGCGAAACCTGGTGCAGCGGCTGGAATCGATGTACGACGCTCGGGTAGAGGAGGAGAAAGACGAGGAAGAGGACGAAGATGCGCCACCCCTATCCCCGCAGGTGGAGCGGTTCCTGCTGGATATAGACGAGCGGTTCAGCAACAACTGACTTTCGTTTCATACTAGCCTGACGGCTCAGATCACCGTTCCCGTTATGAGGTGGACAAGAGCATGAAGAATGGATTCCGGGTCATGGACTCGGACATGCACGTAATAGAGCCTGCCGATCTGTGGGACCGGTACATTGATCCGGCTTTCAGTGAGCGCAGACCCCTGGGGGCGGCACGGTGGCCGGGGGACATGCAGATAGAGGTGGAGGGCCGAATCATGCCGGATCCGCCGGCGGGGTGGGGGAGGAACCGGGCGGATGAGCAGGCGGGAGTCTATGCGGACGGGTATTCCAACAACTTCGACTCAGGGTCCCAGTTGCGTGCGATGGACGCCGAGGGAATCGATGTCGCGGTCCTGTTCCCTAGCAGGGGACTGTTCGCGCTGGCGCTGGACAGCATGGACCCTGAGCTAAGCGTAGCCGTGGCCCGGGCGTACAACCTGTGGCTGTCGGACTTCTGCAGCGCGGGTCCAGGGAGAATGATAGGAGCGGGGATGGTCAGCCCATTCGACGTGGAGTCGGCATGTAGGGAGGCGGAATCGGTGGTGGAAGAGATGGGTTTCAGGTCGGTGTTCATGCGGCCGAATATTGTTGAAGGGCGGAATTGGTACGACCCCTACTACTACCCATTGTGGGAGGCGCTGGAGGGGTTGGGGGCGCCGGTCGGGTTTCACGAAGGGGCTACGGCGGCAATGAACCAGGTGGGCAAGGGTTTCGATACCTACATGATGCACCACACCTGCTGCCACCCGATGGAGATGATGCTTGGTGTGGTGTCGATGTGTGGGAGCGGTGTGTTGGAACGGTTTCCGAAGATGCAGGTGGCTTTTTTAGAGGGCAACTCGGCGTGGGCGCCGTGGCTGTTGTGGCGGCTGGACGAGCACTACGAGCTTTCGGGGAGGTACGAGAGTCCTGAGATGAAGCTGAAGCCCTCGGAGGTGTTCAGACGACAGTGCTATGTCTCTATAGAGGCAGACGAGTCCCCTGCGACGATCATCGAGGACTGGGAGTTGACGCGAAACGTGGTGTTTTCCACAGACTACCCGCACAATGACTCGAAGTTTCCGCATGCGATAGAAGGGTTCCTTTCGATGCCGCTATCGGATGATGCGAGGAAGGCAATCCTTTGGGACAACTGCGCAAGGTTGTACGGCATAAACTAAGAAGTATTCGCAGCGACAGGAGCAAGAATGGCTAGCGAGCAAATGGCAGACCTCGGGGTTTGGGCAGCGTTTTCTAAAGAGGACATCGAGAAGCGGCATAGCCGGGCGCGGGAGATGATGGCGGCCAAGGGGCTGGACGCCCTGCTAGCGACCAATGAAGAGAACTTCCAGTACTTCACGGGGGCGACGGGGTCGCTGGCGCTTCATTATTCGAGCACCAGGCCAGCGGTGCTGGTCTTCCCGCTGGTGGGGGAGCCGGTGGCCATAGTCGGGGCGATGATTGTGGACACGATCCACATGTCGACGTACATAAGCGACGCCCGAGGCTATACGGACGTGCTCTCCTTCCCGATGAACATGGTCGCGGATGCGATCAGGGGACTGGGGCCACGGGTGAGGCGGGTTGGGGTGGAGCTGGGGATGGAGCAGAGGATGGGGGTGCCAGTAGGGGACTACCTACAGTTGGTCGGGAGTCTGCCGGAGGTGAGTTTCGAGGATGCGGCTGACATCTTCGTGAAGCTGAGGATGGTGAAGACACCGGAAGAGGTGGAGTATATGAGGCAGGCAGCGGCGATTACGGGTCGGGCGAGGCAGAGGCTGTTCCGGGAGGTGGCGCCGGGTATGACGGAGCGGGACGTGGTGCGCCGGCTGCGGGCCCTGATACTGGACGAGGGAGGAGACCGGACGTCTTTTGTGCACCTGACGGCGGACTTACCGGTGAGCCAGACCCAATTCCACCTGGACAGGCCCCTGAAGCGGGGCGGTCTCCTCTATATTGATGCAGGCGCGTACGTCAGGAACTACACGATAGACTACGCCCGATTCGCAACGCTGGGGCCCGCGAGCTCCGAGCAGATAAGAGGGCACAGCGTACTGCTGGAAGCAAACAGACGGATGACGGAGGCCCTGCGCCCGGGCCTGACGTGCGCTGAGTTGCATGAGATCGGGGCGGAGGTTATCGAGGAGTCGGGGTTCGAGGTGGCGCCGGTAGGGCGGATGGGTCACGGGCAGGGGATACAGCTAACGGAACCGCCCTCGGTGAGCCCCGACGACCAGACGGTGCTGGAAGAGGGTATGATCATAAGCACCGAGCCGGAAGTCGGGCTAAACTTACTGTGGGAGGATGTCCACGTTATCACGGTGGATGGGTCGGAGCAGTTGACCCTGGAGCCGGTGGACCTGGTGGAGATACCATTTGAATAGCGGGGAGTCGGGGAAGGGCGGAAAATAGAAGAAAAGGGGAGGAGCGGCAAATGCAAGCGAAAGTCCTGATCGAACGGCACACGGCGCCACACCAGGCGCACCACGTCCTGGCAATCGCAACGGAACTTAGGGCAGCGGCGATCCGGCAACCGGGATACATCTCGGGTGAGAGCCTGATAGACATAGACGACAACACGGCGCTGGTGGTCATCAGCATCTGGAGGGACATAGAGGACTGGAGGACGTGGGAGTCGAGCGAAGAGAGGCGGATGCTGGAAGACAACATTGCGCCTCTGCTGAGTCGCCCGTCGCTGGTGCGGGTCTGCACCGACCTATCGGAGGAAGGCTAGGCCCCTAGTAGGGCGCAGCGCTTTTCTTGACCGCCAAATTGGCGGTTGCTAGAATGACCCTCACCCTTTGTGAGCGATTGAACGAATGCGCCAAATCCCAATGCAACGCGCCCTCCGGCCATCTGGACGATTGACGTGCTAGTGATAGGGCTGACGGGCGGCATAGCCACGGGCAAGACCACGGTATCGGCGATGCTGAAGGAGTTGGGGGCGGAAGTGCTGGACGCAGACCGGGTCGGACATGAGGCCTATCTCCCGGACACCCCCACCTACAACGAGGTTGTATCGACGTTCGGGCGCGAGATAGTCGGGGAGGACAGGCAGATAAATCGGGGGAAGCTGGGGGCGATAGTATTCAGCGACCCGGCGAACATGAAGAAGCTGACCGACATCATGTGGCCCAAGATGGCCGACATCGTGGCGGAGAGGATCGAGGAGCAGAAGGCTCGGGGGACGGAAGTAATGGTGGTGGAAGCAGCAGTGCTTCTCGAGGCAAAGTGGGACTCCCTGACGGACGAGGTGTGGGTGACCGTATCCCCTGAATCGAGCATGATAGATAGGCTGGCGGAGTCTCGGGGGTTGACGGAGGCGCAAGCCAGGGACCGGATCAACTCTCAGATGTCGGCGGAGGAGCGGATAAAGAGGGCGGATGTTGTAATCCACAACGACTCCGGGCAGGATGAACTTAAAGTGCAAATAGAAGAAATCTGGAACAGTAGAGTAGGGACCAGAAAGTAGGGTTGGAATGACCTCCACCAGCGTGACCAAAGAGGAATACCGGGGATACCTGATAGAAGAGTACGTGCTCAGACAGGAGCCGTTCTACCTGCCCGTGGCGGATGAAGTGGAGATCTTTCACGCCGCGTATGAAGAGAGGATCCCCCTGTTGTTCAAGGGCCCGACAGGCTGCGGAAAAACCCGTTTCGTGGAGTACATGGCGTACAAGCTGGGGGAGCCGCTGACGGTGGTGAAGCCGGATGACGGCCAAGGAGCGCGGAGCAACGGCACAACCAGTCTTCCGTTGGTGACGGTGGCGTGTCACGAGGACCTGACGGCGAGCGACCTGGTAGGCAGGTACCTGCTGGAGGGAGACAGGACGGTATGGGTGGACGGGCCGCTGAGTCGAGCGGTAAAGGCGGGCGGAATCTGCTACCTGGACGAGGTGGTAGAGGCCCGGAAGGACACGACGGTCCTGATTCACCCCCTGACGGACCACAGGCGCATCTTGCCCGTGGAGAAGCGGGGTGAGCTGCTGGAGGCGGCGGACAACTTCCTGCTGGTAATCTCCTACAACCCCGGATACCAGAGTGCGCTAAAAGACCTGAAGCACAGCACCCGGCAGCGGTTCGTGGCGATAGAGTTCGACTATCCTCCGAAGGACGTGGAGCAGGAAGTAATTGCGCACGAAAGCGGTTGCTCGATTGAGGCGGCCAAGGACCTTGCGAAGCTGGGAGAGAAGATACGAAACCTGCGGGAACACGGTCTCCAGGAAGGGGCAAGCACACGGCTCCTGATCTATGCAGGCAGGCTGATCAAGAAGGGCATCCCGGCACGTCGGGCCTGCCAGGTGGCGGTGGTATGGGCCCTTTCCGACGACACGGAGGTGCAGCGGAGCGTCGAAGAAGTGGTGTTCAGCATATTCGAGTAACTGAGGACACCCGACACCCTTCTGACGATGCTGGATACGCGCACCACCACTTTTCCCCGAGAGGTCGCACGGCTTCTTTCAAACAGGGAGAAGACGCGGGTGGCGGCGGAGGGTCGGGCGCCGGCGGCGGTCATGATCCTGCTGATGGAGAAGGACGGACGCTTCCACACCATCTTCAACGTAAGGACCCACAAGGTAGAGCACCACAAGGGTGAAATCTCGTTCCCGGGCGGGATGAAGGATGAGGAGGACCCGGACCTGCAGACAACGGCCCTGCGGGAGACGTGGGAAGAGATGGGGATCAGGCAGGAGGACGTGACGGTGCTGGGGGAACTGGACGATTATGGGACTCACAGCGGATTCGTGGTCTCGCCGTTTGTCGGGGTGTTTCCGTACCCTTATGAGTACAACCCGAGCGAGATTGAAGTGGCGGAGGTGCTGGAGACGCCCATCGAGCACCTTCTGTCGCCGGAGAACCACACTACCGTCAGGGTGGAGCACGACGGCGGCGTATACCAGGACAGGGCCTACAAGTTCGAGGGACACGTGATATGGGGGGCTACGGCTCGGATGCTCACGCAGTTCCTAACTCTGATAAGCTAGCGACATGGCAATAAGCAAGAAGGTCCAAGACGGGTACGAAACAGAGCTTACGAGCTTTCCCCCGGCGGTAGTCAGCCAGTACAGGGCCTCGGCGAGGCTGTTGGCGGGAATCCTCCGGGAGGAGGACTTCCGGTCCTGGGCCACCGAGGGGATATCGATTGCCAAGCACTCGTTCAGGTCCTGGGAAGCGGGCGCCGAGTATTTCAGGGTGACACCGCAGGTGCTGGCCAAGCTGCCGTTCCCGAACTTCATGGAGTGGGCGAGGTGGGGGAAGGTGCTGGCCAAGGAGTCGGCGGTGCTGTCGACGACGTATTTTCACTCCAGCCCCGAAGCGCTGGCGCACCTGACGCCTCACCAGATAGGGGACTGGGTATCGCTGGGCAAGGGGCTATACAAGGGGACGTGGAAGTCGGGGACGCTTTCTTCACGGTTCTTCGAGACGTCGCCTTCGCTGCTCCGATATATGACGCTGGGCGAATTCCGCCGTTTTGTCACGTTCCTCGATGCGCTGTCCCGACGTTCTTATGACCTCGCCAACGAGTGCCTGGCGTCTGCGGAGCCGGTGTTCCGGAGCATGGAGAAACAGGACCGGCGAGGGTTCCTTTCGCTGGTCTCCAACATGGTCGAGCTGAACTGGAGGGATGCGAAGGCCAGCTTCGAGTCGGGGGGGGCGATCCTGGGTCGAATAGACCGGGAGCAGAGGGGTCGTTTCCTGGACCTGGCGGACCGGTTTGCAAAGAAAGACGCCAGTCACATACAGAACTTCCTAGTGGAGTCGTCCAAGGCTCTTGGTGAAGTTGATGGGGACACGCAGGGTGAACTGCTGAAGCTCTCAGGCGCCCTGCTGGCGGAATCGCCTTATGCGGTAGTCGATTTCCTAACGACCAGTCCGCTGGTCTTGCAAAAGATCCCGCGTTCCGACCTGATCCGCTGGTTCGACGAGGGGATGGGGATACTGCGGGAGAATGAAGAGGGTGGGATAGCCTACTTCAAGCTGGAGTCGGTGAAGGGGAGGGGGGTGCTGGAGGAGCTGTCCTCAGGGGTGGAGCTGGACAAGGTGCGGGAGATCCTGTGGATGTACGCGGTGGCCCTGACGGGGATCGACGTGCAGATCCAGACGGGAGAGGACCTGCGGGACAAGGGAATCGGGTGGGTGTCTGGGGATAACCCTACTACGGAAGGCCGGTCGGTTTACCTGCCGCCGTTTGTGCGGAAGTACTCCTCCAAGGACGAGAACTTCGGGTGGTACAAGGTTGTCGGGACTCACCAGGTGGCGCACCTGGAATTCGGGAGCTTCAAGTTCGAGTTCGACAAGGAAGCCGTCTTCTTCCCGAACATGCGGAAGGAGTGGGGTGCCGAGGCCAACGGGGCCTCCAACGCGACCGTTGACTTGCAACGATATTTCGACCTGTTCACCGAACGGCAACTGGCCTACGACTTGTTCACGCTGTCGGAGGACACGAGGCTCGACTCCCGGGTGATGCACGAATACAAGGGCATACGGAAATCGTATCGGCTGACGCAGGCCGATGCGTTGAGCCAAAGGCCGGATATCCAGTCCCTGCCGTTGCAGGAGGCGATTGTCGAGCTGCTGATGCGGATCAGCCTTGACCAGAAGGAGCAGTTGAAGGTCCCGAGCAAGATCCGTGAGCAGGTCGAGGAGCTGGTGAGGATCCTGATGAAGGTGCGGTCACCGGAGGCCACTGTGGAGGATGCCGCGGAAGCGACGATCCGGCTGTACGACTACATCAGGCAGCTGATGAACAGGGAAGTGCCCGAGGACGAATGGGAAGACTTCAACACGGACGAGATGGAACAAGAGGACTCGAACGTGGACATGTCCATGCCTGCGGCTTACGGGGCCGGGGGTGGGGCGGACGGAGAGGACTCGGCGATGGGCGAGGGGGGAGAAGGGGAGGAAGAGCAGCCGTACGATGCTACGCAGGACGTCGGGTACAGGGGAGAGTTCAAGCCGGAACTGGTGCAGCTGCTGGCGAAGCTGAGGCAGGGTCAGCAGGGCGAACAGTCGGAGGCTTCCGGGGAGCAGATATCGCCGGAGATGTTGCAGGAACTGCTGGAGAAGAGCGTCGAGATAGAGATAGACCAGGTCTCGGAGGGGGAGATCACGAACTCGGCGAGCATGTTCGTGGACAACCTGATGGGACAGATAGGGCAGGACCAGCAGGAGCCCGGACAGGGTCACAACGTCGACACGTCACCGCCGGCAGGCGGGCCTCTGCAGGCGGACGACGCCAAGACGTTCCTATATGACGAATGGGACTTCCGGGCCAACGACTACAAGCCGAACTGGTGCAGCGTCAAAGAGCGGGTGATGGAAGAGGGGAACATAGAGTTCTACGAGAAAACTCTCCAGGAACACGCTCTCTTACAGGCCCAGATCAAGCGGCAGTTCGAGATGCTGGCACCGGAGATGTTCCGCAAGGTACGTCGGTTGCCGGACGGCGACGACATCGAGTACGACGCGGTGGTTGAGGCCATGGTTGAAAAGGCCACGGGCAACTCGCCGACGGACAAGATCTACTGGCGCAGGAACAAGGTGCAGCGGGACGTTTCGGTGGCGTTCCTGCTGGACATGAGCGCCTCCACGGCAGAAGCGATCGACGACGCACGGAAGGCGGTGGACGACTGGAGCCCACCGGACGACCCGCGGGAGTACCTGGCGTGGCTGAGGGCGCGTCGGGAGGAGGGGAGCCGGAAGTCTTACAAGCGGATTATCGACGTCGAGAAGGAGAGCTCCGTATTGCTGATACGGGCGCTGGAAACGATAGGGGACCAGTACGGCATATACGGATTCTCGGGGTACGGGCGGGAGAACGTGGAGTTCTACATTATCAAGGACATGGGGGAGAACTTCTCCGAGCGGGTGAAGAACCGGATAGACAAGATCAGCCCACTGCACGCGACCCGGATGGGCCCGGCGATACGGCACTGCGTTTCCAAGCTGGAGGTGCAGGAGTCGAGGACGAAGGTGCTGTTCCTAATCAGCGACGGCCGGCCTCAGGACAGGGGCTACAGTCGGGAGGGGGTGGAGAAGGAGTATGCGGTGCACGACACGAAGAAGGCACTACAAGAGGCACGTGCCAAGCAGATAGTGCCGTTCTGCCTAACAGTAGACCGGGGCGGACACGACTATCTGAAGACGATGTGCCAGGACATGGGGTACGAGGTTGTGCCGGAGATCGAGACTCTGCCCAAGCGCCTTCCGTACCTGTACAGGCGGCTGACGGTCTAGGCCGCCAGGAAGGGGCAGAGCCCCCCGCCGATCCGCACGATCCTGGCGAGCCTGGGCTAGGGTTCCATCGGTACGAAGTCCCCTGATACAGGCTCCAGCCCGCAAGCCTCATAAGCCGCGAACAGCTCGCCCATCAACATCAGGAAATCCTGCGACGGTTCCTCTCCGCTCATCATCATCTTTTCGAACTCGGACATGAAGACGGTGAGATTCTCCAGGTCCGTCTGTTCGGATATGCAGCGAAGTTGGGAGGGAGTGGGAAGGGGGTCTTCGGCGGAGGCGTCTCCCTGCAGGGCCTGCGCTTCCTCGTCGGTAAGGCAGAGTTGGGCGTACAGGAAGGAGCGCATGGCCTGGACTTCGTCTGCGGTCGGGCTTGGTATGCCGTGTTCGCCGTAGGTTTCCACAAGGCAAGCGATGCTCTCATCGGAGAAGCCGCCAGCCTGGACGGACTGCATGGTTACGACGGCGCTGATGGCGTTCTCTTCGGAGAGGCATTGGATGGGGAACAATTCGAAGCTGGAAGCTATTGCAGCCAGAGGCTGGTCTTTCATGGACTCGAGTATCACTTCGCCGAAGGCGGCGGTGATGCAGGCGGTCTCCTCTTCGGAGAGGGCGCCGATGAGGTCACCGACCGTTGAATTCTCATCGATGTCGGTTATGGAGATGTCTGAGGGCTCGGGTTCCGGCTCGGGGGTAGGGGTGGGCTGTGGTGTCGGGGTGGGGACTGGGGTTGCCGTAGGCACGGGTGTTGCGGTGGGCTCGGGGGTGGGGGTGGGGTCTTCACCGCCGCATGCGGCGAAGGCGAGGGCCGCGGCGACGATTGCGACGAGGAGCACGGGCCACAGCCACGTCCTCGATTTATTGATACGGAAGATGCGAGACATATTATTTGTCCTCCAGTTACGGGAGCCTTAATGCAGTGAAGGGACTCCGTAAACCAATTCTACGGCTTGAGCAGGCCTTCGTCAAAATAGTTTGAAATTCCTTTCGAACCATTTAATGAATGTATGTATGTGTCATGGCTTTCACTTTGGGTAACGCAAGGTCGGGGGAAGGGGGCAGTGGATTACGAGAGGTGCAAGGTCAGGTGAAGATGAGGGCGGGGCCGGCGGTGAGGCAGACCATCGCGAATACGACCCACTTCATCACCTTTTGACTCACAGTGAGGGCGAATCTGACGCTCAGGATTGCGCCTACGGTCATGCCTAGGGCGATGAGTATGGCAGGCAGCCAGTCGACGAGACCTGCGGCGATGAACACGGGGATTGCGGCGACGCTGAAGAAGGCGGTGCAGACGACCTTGAGGGCGTTGGTGCGGACGAAGTCGTAGCGGAGGCCGGCGGCGAGGGCGGCAATGAGGATGAAGCCGACGGCGGCCTGCACGAGACCTGCATAAACGCCTGCGCCGAAGAGCATGGCAAGGGCGAGGGGACGCTCACGCAGGCTGTAGGGTCGGGTGCCTTCGGGGGGGATGATGACTTCGGGGAGGAGGATCATTATGAGGGCGAAGGCGATCATCACGCCGAGGATGACGGGTTTGAAGACATCGCTCGGTATCCAGGTAGCGGCGAAGGCCCCTATCACTGCGCCGGAAGCGGTGGGCAGGAGCATGGGCAGGGCCGCTCTTTTTTCGAGCTTACCGGCCCTTTCGAACCCGACGGTGCTGGTGAGGGACTGTTGCAGGGTGCCGATCCTGTTGGTGGCGTTGGCGAAGTCGGCGGGCATGCCCATGAGGATGAGGGTGGGGACGGTGAGCATTGCGCCGCCGCCGCTGAAGGTGTTGATGAATCCGGCGGCGGCGCCCGTGGCCAGCAGGAGGAGGGCTTTCCACCAGTTGAGGTCTATGGTGTCGGGGGTGAGGAAGTCGGGCATGGGGGTGTGCACCTAGACCGTGAACGATAGCACGGAGTGGGTCGGGCGTGCCGGGGGCCTGCGAGGGACGGCCCTACGGGGACCCGCGACCCCCCCGCCGCGGGATGGATTTACGCCATAGGCGCATCTTCGACCCGACTACTCGGGAATGATCCGCCATAGGCGGACAGGCTCCCCTCGGGGGTGGGGATGACGGGTTAAAGAGAGGATGGGGCAACCCAGGTTATTCTGTTTTTGGGTGCGGGTTGTCGGGGTCAGGGAGGGGGGCGGCCTCGGGCGATGCGGGGTTTGGGGTGCGGATTGGGGTCGGGCCAATCGGGGGACGGGCCGGTTGGGTCTATGGGGGAGGAGAAAGAGTCGGTTTCCCAGTAGTTGGGGGCGCCTGACTGGATGGGTGGCGGAAGGTCAGGATGTGGGCCGTCCCTCCCCGCCGCGGGATGGATTCCCGACTTCTCGGGAATGACGGATTGAGAGTCGGGAATGACGGGTGGGTTGGGGGTTATGGTTGAGTCAGGAGGGTGTTGGTCATCGTCGGGGGTGTCGTTGTAGGGTGGGTTGGGGTTGTCATCGGGGTCGGGGTCATCATCATCGTCGTCTTGCAGGTTATTGAGGAAGTAGAGGTTGCGTGAGGGATCATCGTCGGACAGGCCGTAGTAGCTGGACTCGGCCTTATCCAAGGCATCCATCATGGCGGAGTCCTCTTTATCGATGAGGCCGTCCCGGCGTCGTTCATCGATGGACACCAGGTGTCTCCAGGGCCACCATTTCTCGCCGGGCTTGGCGGTGCGGACCGGGAGGAGGTCATAGTAGGAGGTCTTGCCATCATCCACCTCCTTGTGGAAGTGCTTCTTGATGAGGGAGTCGACTTCCTGTTCGTCGGTGAGATCTTTGGGGGCCTTGGCTTGTGCGGACTGGGCCTGGATGAGGAGCCGCATGTACCGGGAGATGTAGGTGTGGTTCAGGGGGCGCCTGCTCAAGAGGCGGTTGATCATGGAACGTAGGAGAATAATCTCCTGCTCGAAGCCCCGGCCCTCGGGGGCCAGACGCGGCAACGAGCCTTCGGCTGAGCCGGCTTTACCGGACCCGTCGCGGTTTTGCGGGTACGGTCTTCCGCGTCGACTGCGCTCCCGGCGTGCAGGAACGGGGGTGCGGGTCTTCTTCTGCGGTAGGTTGCCGCAGGCATCCGGGGCCGTGAGGATTGCGCCACCGAACGGCGCCGGGCCTCGGGCGGTCTTCCGCGGCTTAGCGCCGCGGGCATCCGGGGGTAGGTGGGACCCCGGGAAAGGGGAAGAGGAGGGACCAACCGCCTCTTGGGCAGGCGCCCCGTGGGAGGGGCGATGGTTTATTGACAGGTGATTGTTGTGGATTTTGGGTGTAGACATGGAGTCTAAACAATAGTGTAGAATATATACCAGAGGAGTCAATAGGTAAAAAGCGCAGTTTTGGGGGGATTTTTTGGGGTGGGGGGAGACGCGGACCGCCCTGCCCGACCCTGCGGGATGGATTCCCGACTACTCGGGAATGACGGGAAGAAGGGCGGGAATGACGGTGGATTGGTGTGTAGGGCTAGGGAAGGGGGAGGGGGTGTGGGGTGGGCTGGCGCTGGAGATTCCTCGCGGGACATCGGAATGGGAAGGGGAGGAGGAGATGGATTACCGTGTCGGGGCACGGGAATGACGGAAGGGGAGGCGAGAGAGGAAATCGGGCATAGGGACGTCCCTAAGCGTCAATGGATCGGGGACTTCTCCCGCATCAAGTAAATATGAGTGCCGACCCGGCGGTGAGACAGACCATTATGAATAGCGCCCATTTCATGATCCTTTGGCTGACGTTCAGAGCAAATCTTACACTCAGAGTGGCACCGAGGGTCGTCCCTGCGGCCAAGATAACGCCCTGAAGCCAGTCCACATGTCCCGTAACTGCGAATACGAATAAGGCCGCTATACTGAATAAGGCAGTACATACCACCTTGAGGGCGTTTGTGCGCACCAGGTCATAGCGCAAACCTGCTGCCAACGCCGCAATCAGTATGAATCCGACCCCCGCCTGAACCAATCCCCCGTAAAGCCCTGCACCAAAGAGCATCAAAATACCAAACGGACGTTCTCTGAGCTTGTAAACGCGGCTTCCCTCCGGCGGAGCTATTGCCTTAGGTACTACGACCATAACAAAGGCAATGGCAATCATTACGCTCAAGAGGAGAGGTTTTAGGGCGTCAGGCGGTATCCATGATGCTGCCAGCGCACCAAAAACTGCTCCCGAGACCGTGGGGGCGAGCATGGGCAGGATAGCGCGCCGGTCCAGTTTTCCAGACTTGTTGAAGCTCCTGGCACCAGTCAGGGACTGAAGCAAGACACCGACCCTGTTAGTTCCGTTGGCCAAGTCGGCCGGCATCCCCAGGAGGATCAATGCCGGGACGGTAAGCATCGACCCGCCTCCGGCAATGGTGTTGATAAAGCCTCCACCAACTCCGGACGTGAAGAGAACCAGCGCTCTCCACCAACTAAGGTCTATAGAGTCGGTAGTCAGAAAATCAGGCATGGAAGGGTTGGGGCGCTTCCCTTTTCTCCCTTCAAGCCGCAGCCACGGAAATGCACCAAGGGATTGATGACCTTCGAAAAGGCATTTGGGCTACCGAGCGGCCAGCCAGACCATATATTGCGGTGGGCTAGAAGCGGGTGATGACGCCGCGGCCGATTTCGCCGCGTTCGAGGTCATCGTAGGCTTCGTTGATCTGGTCGAGGGAGTAGCGACGGGCGAGGAGGTCGTCGAGGGGGAGCTTGCCGGCGAGGTACATGTCGATGAGCTTGGGCATATCGGCGCTCAACCGGGCGGAGCCGTAGTAGCAGCCCTTGAGGACTTTTTCGTCGCGGACGAGGGCGACGGGGTCGATGGGGGCCTTGGTGCCCCAGGGGGAGATGCCGACCACTACGGCGGTGCCGCCCTTCTTGGTCATTTCGTAGGACATTTCGACGGTGTCGGGGGAGCCGAATACTTCGAAGGCGTAGTCGACGCCCCTGCCGTCCGTGAGCTCCTTGACTCGCTGCACGGCGCCCTGCTGGGTCGGGTTAACGGAGTGGGTCGCCCCGAATTTCATGGCGAATTCGAGCTTGCCTTCGTTTATGTCGACTGCGATGATCTGCCGGGCGTTGGCGAGGACGGCGCCCATTATGACGTTAAGGCCCACTCCGCCACAGCCGACGACGGCGACGGTGCTGTCGGCTTCGACCTTGGCGTTGTAGAGGACGGCGCCGACGCCGGTGGTGGTGCAACAGCCGATGAAGGCGGCGATTTCCATGGGGAGGTTGTCGGGGGCGGGGATGCAGGCTGACTCAGGGACGACGGTGTGGGAGGCGAAACAGGACATCTGATCGAACTGGGCTACGCTGGTGTCTCCCTTACGGAGCCGGCTGGTGCCGTCGAACTGGGACATGACGAACTTGCTACGGGTAAGGCAGAGGTTGGGCCTGCCTATGACGCAGTTTTCGCACCTGCCACAGGTTGAGACGAAGGCGATGACAACGCGGTCTCCGGGGGCGACGGAGGTGACGCCTTCACCGACCTCCTCCACGGTGCCCGCAGCCTCGTGGCCGAGGACGATGGGGAGGGGGCACCTGGCGTCGCCGTGCATGAAGTGGAGGTCGCTGCGGCAGATGCCGGCCGCGCCGACCTTTATCTTGACTTCACCGGCCCTAGGGGGGTCAAGTTCGAGCTCTTCGATAACCAGGGGGGTGTTGGGTTCGTAAAGTACAGCCGCTTTCATTGGGGGCTCCTCTCGGGGCTAATGGGACTTTGGTTACAGGGTCTGAAGTTCCTTTTGAAGCTCGTAGAGGGCAGCGATGGCGGCCCGCTGCTTGACTAGGACGCGGATGCCTGGGAGATTGAGGTCTACGGAGCGGGTGCCGTTCCTGGTGGATATGCCGAGGAAGACGGTGCCCGGGTCCTTGCCTTCGCTGGGGTCGGGGCCGGCGGCGCCGGTGATGCCGACGCCGAGGTCGGCGTTGTTACGGGTGCGGCAGGCGTCGGCCATTGCCCTGGCGGTCTCCCGGCTGATTGCGCCGTGGCGGTCGAGGATTTCGGCATCGACGCCGTTGGCCATCTTGGCCGGGTTGGTGTAGGAGACGACTCCTCCGTTGAAGTAGGCGGAGCTTCCGGGGACGTTGGTGACCATGTGGGCGAGGAGACCGCCACTACAGGACTCCATAGCGGCGAGGGTCAAGCCCTTAGACTGCAACATCTTGCCGACGTTGCCTTCGAGGGTCTCTTCGTCTCTGCCCCAGATGTACTTGCCGAGGATATCGTCGACGCGGGCTTCCATGTCCTTCAGGAGGGTCGAGGCGGTGTCTTCGTCGTCGGCTTTAGCGGTGATGCGGAGGTGGATGCCATCGTCCTTGGCGTAGACACCGATGGTCGGGTTCCGGGAGGAGAGGAGGGATGCGACCATTTCGTCGAGGCCGCCCTCGCTGAGGCCGAAGGTCTTGACGGTGCGGGAAACAAGGACGCCGCCGGCTACCAGCTTCTTGAGCTCGGGGGAGACCTCCTTGTTCCACATGCGCTGCATTTCGCCGGGCGGGCCGGGCATGCAGACGACGCGTTTGTCGCCGCTTTCGACCCACCAGCCGGGCGCAGTACCTCGGGGGTTGTAGATGGGTCGGGCGGAGGGTATGAGGGTGGCCTGCTTGAGGTTGGAAAGGGGCATGGGGTAGTTGCGGTTCTGGAAGAAGGCGCGAAGCTGGACTTCCAGGTCGTCGTCCACTTTCATCTCTTCGCCGACTAGCTCGGCGACGGCTTCACGGGTGACATCGTCCTGAGTGGGGCCGAGGCCACCAGTAGTGAGGATGAGGTCGGCGCGGGACCAGATGGCGCGAAAGGTCTCGACGAGGCGGTCGCGGTTGTCTCCGAGCTGGTGGATGCGGTAGAGGTCGATGCCGAGAAGGGGAAGCTGGGAAGCGAGGTAAGGGGCGTTAAGGTCGGTGATTTCACCGAGGAGTATCTCGGTGCCGATGGAAACGATTTCGGCTCGCATCGTGGTTGGTCAGCAGGAAGGAATAAGGGTCGGATTCAAGGGGTGAGTATAGCATATGGAGTGGGGGGGTCGGGGGTGGAACAAAGTCTTAAGTGACATTGCGTCGGGTATAATGCAGTTGTAGACTCACAAAAGAGGACCGGCCCAAAGCCGTCGACAGTTTGCCCAAAGTATCGGAAGCGATTCGACTGGTTGAAGATGACGGATGGCGGCAAGTACGCCAAAAGGGGAGTCATCGCCATTACAAACATCCCGAAAAGCCGGGGCTCGTAACTATAGCCGGTAAGCCCAGTAAAGACCTGTCGCCAGATACATATCGGAGTATCCTGAAACAAGCTGGGCTATCGCCTTAGGCAAATAGATGACTACGACAACTTCAAAAGTTTACGCTGTGGTATTCGAGGAGACAGGGAACGGATACTCTGCATATCTTCCTGATTTGCCCGGTTGTGTTGCGGCGGGTGATACCAAGGAAGAGACCGAAAGGTTAATTGCGGAAGCGGTAGCCGAGCACCTGGAGATACTGGCCAGTGAGGGAATCCCCATCCCCCGGCCCATCGATGCCGTCCTAGTGACTTCCGGCTGAAGATCATTCGTCGGGCGCCCGAGGCTTCCAAGGAAGCCATCACGGGAAGTTCTTCCCATCATGTTGGTGTTTGCTGTTCACCACCGAAGGGGAGGCCATGCTGCGGTTGTATAATGAATCTGGAAGCACCCCCCACATCAAATGACGGGCTCACTGACAATTGCGCGGGTATTCGGGATTCCGGTCAGGATAGAGATAACCTGGCTGATAATCTTTGCGATTCTGCTGATACCGGGCGGGGTTTACCACCTTCCCAATCGGTTCCCTCACTGGTCGGCGGTGGAGGTGTGGACGGTGGCTGGGGCGTACACGGTGCTGTTCTTCGCATCGATTCTGGCGCACGAACTGGCGCACTGCCTGATGGCCAAGCTGCACGGGATCCCGGTGCAGAGCATTACGCTGTGGCTGTTCGGCGGGGTGGCGCATCTGACCAAGTCGGCGGACAGGCCGCGGACAGAGGCGCTGATATCGATAGTCGGGCCTGGGGTGAACATTGTCGTCGCGGGGGCACTATTCGCATATCTCTTTTTCGTCGGAGCCCCTAACGAATACATCGAGGCGGTGTGCATCTACTTGCTGGCGGCGAACGTGGTACTGGCCATATTCAACCTGATGCCGGGTCTGCCCTTGGATGGGGGCCAGCTTGTGAGGTCGGGGGTGTGGGCGGTGACGCACAGCCGGGAGAAGGGTACGGTAATTGCGTCGTTGGGCGGGGTCGGGGTGGCGCTGCTGGTGTGTACAGGGGGCGTGAGCCTGATCTACTTCCTGGGGGAATGGCTTAGCGGGCTGTGGCTCGGGTTCATAGGGTTCTGGATGCTGCAGATGGCTATAGCGAATTACAAGGCGGCCAGGACGAGGGAGGCGATCAGCCGTTTCTCGGCGTACCAGGTTATGTCGCCGTATACGGGGGCGCCTGCGCCGCCCGACGCGCCTCAGATCCCGGCTGAGGTGAACGCATTGGCGATACTGGACTTCATGAGGGAGAACGGGGTACACAGAGCGTTCGTGACGCAGGACTCGCAGATTGTGGGGGTTATAGAAGTGGGGCTTTCACGGTCGTAGGGAAGAAATGAAGCGTCAGATATACCTAGACCATGCCGCCACGACACCCGTCGATCCCCGGGTGCTGGAGGCGATGCTGCCTTACTTCTCGGAGAACTTTGGCAACGCGTCGGGGGTGTATGCGATCTCGCAGACGAGCCAGGGTGCGCTGGAGGAGGCTCGGGAGAAGGTGGCCGAGATACTCGGTTGTTCGCCGGACGAAGTGATATTCACGGGCGGGGCCACAGAGGCAGATAATGCAGCAATTGCGGGGGCGGCTCTGGGGCAGAGGGAGTCGGGGGACCACATTGTAACGTCGGCGATAGAGCATCATGCGGTCCTGCACGCGTGCGAGTCTCTGGATGACTTCGGGTTCGAGACTACGTACCTGGGCGTCGACGAATTCGGGACGGTAGAGCCGGAACAGGTAGCGGAGGCGGTGAACGAACGGACGAACGTGGTGTCGATCATGCTGGCGAACAACGAGGTGGGTACGATAGAGCCGATCGCGGAAATAGGGGCGGCGGTGAGGGAGCGGGCGGCGGGGCTGGGGCGGAAGGTGGTGTTCCACACGGATGCGGCGCAGGCGGGAGGGGTGCTGGACCTGAACGTGTACAGGCTGGGTGTGGACATGCTGACGCTGGCGGCGCACAAGTTCTACGGGCCGAAGGGTGTGGGGATACTGTACGTACGCAATGGGACACCGTTCAGGCCCTTCCAGTACGGGGGGAGCCAGGAGGGGAACCGCCGGGCGGGGACGGAGAACATCCCGCTGATCGTGGGGGCGGCGGAGGCGCTGAGGCTGGCGGTGGAGGAGCAGGGGGAGAACAACGAGCACTGCAAGGCGCTGCGAGACCGGTTGATCCGGGGAATACTGACCAAGGTGCCGAACTCGACGCTGAACGGGCACCCGACGGAACGTCTGCCGAACAACGCCAACTTCTGCATCGACGGAGCGGCGGGGGAGTCGATCCTGGTGGGGCTGGACATGGAGGGGATATCGGCGTCGAGCGGGAGTGCGTGTACGTCGGGGTCGCTGGACCCGTCGCACGTGCTGACGGCGATGGGGGTGCCTGCGGAGAGGGCGATCGGGAGCCTGCGGCTGACGGTAGGGAAGGGGAACGAGGACCGGGACATCGACAGGGTGCTGGAGGTGCTGCCGGGGATAGTGGAGAGGCTTCGAAGGGTGTCGGGGGTGGGGTGAAGTGCCCCGGTACAGCAAGACGTTCCTGGACCATTTCAACAACCCGCGCAACGTGGGGGTGATAGAGGATGCGGAGAGGGTGGGGACTGAGAAGAACGAGGTGTGCGGGGACACGATGACGCTGTACCTGAGGATGACGGGCGACAGGATTAAAGAGGCGCGTTTCCAGACGCTGGGGTGCAGCGCGTCGATAGCGGCTAGCAGTGTGACTACGGAATTGGTGACGGGGAAGTCGGTGGGGGAGGCTCGGGCGTTGACCCGGCACGACATAGCAGAGGCGCTGGACGGGATACCACCGGCCAAGCTGCACTCTGCGGTGCTGGCGATAGATGCGCTAAAGGCCGCATTGGACGGGGCTGAGGCCGGGGGAAACTGACTTCGGGCGCGCCGCCACCTATGCCAGCCACCGACGCTAAACCCGGGCCCAGGATTCACCGTCGCATATTTCATGTTGTGACGACCGCGGCGGTGGCCCTGATGGCGCTGGGGCTGGAGCGGGAAGTGATGATTATCATTACCGCATCGCTCACGGGGGCTACGGTGGCACTGGAATTGGCTCGACGGCGGTTTGCGGGGCTGAACGAGTGGTTCATGTCCCAGACCTCGGTGCTGCTTAAGGAGTCGGAGGCGAGTCGGGTGCTGGGGAGCACCTATATGGCGGCGGCGAGCCTCATCGTCTTCCTGTTTTTCGATAAAGAGATAGCGATTCTGGCCCTTATGTACATCGCAGTCGGGGACCCGCTGGCGGGGGTGGTGGGGAAGCGGTACGGCCGGGTAAAGATAGGCAGCAAGTCTGTGGAGGGAACCTTGGCGTTTGCGGTCGGGGCGGGGGCGGCGGGGTGTGCGCTGGTAGCGGCTGGGTTGGACGTGCCTTACTGGGTGGCGTTGGGAGGGGCGGGGGTGGGGGCGCTGGTTGAGCTTCTGCCGAGCCCGGTGGACGACAATTTGACGGTGCCTCCGGTGTCGGGGGCGGTGATGTGGGCGTTGGTGTGAGGCGCAAGCTAACTTCGTTTTTGCCGAATCGTTTAAGGTGAAGACACAACCTTATGGGATTCCGGGACTTTTGAAATATCTCGGCACAACGAGCGCTCTGGTTCTGTTAGCGGCAACTGTGATTGCATGCAGCGGCGGAGGCATAGACTCCACTTTCGAAGAGCCGACTCCCGGTGCTGAAACACAACCGGGTCCATCCGAGGAGAGCGAGGCAGGTACCGGAGAGAGCGTCGATGATAAGGACAGCGTGAGCCAAGAGGGCAAGGAGGCGGTTTGCAAGGACGGGTGGGACACAGCGGACAAGGCAGAATGGACGAAGGATAAGGAAGGGATGACAAAGTCGGAGGGGAGTGTGCTGGAAAGGACGCTGACGCTGGTGGAGGGGTCGGGAGGGGAGATCGACCTGGTGAATCATCCAGGTAGAGGAGACCAGACGGTGCTGGTGACGCCGACGGAATTTGTCGATGGGGTGACCCCGCTGGTAGTGTCACTTCACGGGTTCGGGGGAGATTCCGCTTATCAGAGCGTTTACGTGCCCCTTCACGAGCGTGTGAACAGCGACGGGTTCGGGCTGCTTCTGCCCAATGGGATACAGGACAGCGAAGGAAACCGATTCTGGAACCCGACCGATGAGTGCTGCGATCCGGGAAAGTCGGGGGAGGATGACGTGACTTATCTGACTGAACTTGTTGCAGAAGCAAGGAAGGTCAAGGAGTTCGGGGCGGTCTACTTCTTCGGGTATTCCAATGGTGGGTTTATGTCGCACCACATGGCTTGCAAGGGGCTGCCCGGGCTACGGGCGGTGGCGAGCTTAGCCGGTACGAGCTACGTGGAGGACTCCAGCTGTGAGAGGGCACCGCCGGTGTCGGCGCTTCACATCCACGGGACCGAGGACAGCGTGATTCTATTTGAGGGAGACGCAAGCGAGCCGAACCCGGCGGGGGATGGGGAGCGGGCCTTTTATCTCGGGGCGGGGGAGATTGTGGAGCGCTGGAGCCGGAAGGCGGGATGTGAATGGCCCGACAATTCCCAGCCATATGCGACGATGGACCTGGACCGGTATGTGGCGGGGCCCGAGACGCGGATGTATAGAGCGGGGTGCGGGGAGGGGATCAGCGTTGAGCTCTGGTCGGAGGTGGGAAGCGGGCATGCGCCCGGATACGACGATGATTTCGTGGATGCCTTGCTGGGCTGGCTTCTGTCGCAAGGATAAACTGTCAACTGCATGACGAACTCACGAAGATCGTTCTTACTGATTTCAATTGTGGGCACGCTGTTGATATCGGCGGCCTGCATGGGGCACTCGCCCGGGGCTTCGACACCGGAGCCTAAGGCAACGGCGACTGCTACTCCACTCCCTCCCCCTACAGCTACTCCGATACCATCTCCAACCCTAATTCCTTCGCTGACGCCTACGCCAGAGGCGGAATCGACCGAGGATGTGGTGAGGCGGATTACAGAGCAGGTGTCGGGGCTGAGGGGGCTGGCGATGGTACAAGACACACCCACGTTCTTTATCTCATCCGAGCAGATGGCGGAGAACATCAGGCAGAGCATCGATGAGGAGTACACGCAGGAGGAGGCGGATATCGAGGCAGAGTTGTTGGCTCTGCTGGACTTTATAGAGCCGGGTACGGACCTGAAGGAAATGTTTGCCGACCTGTATGCGGGGGCGGTGGTCGGGTATTACGACACAGACACGGGCGAGATGTTCGTACTTAGTGACGGGGACAGGCTTGACCCGGCGGCAAAGCACACACTGGCTCACGAGATCGTACACGCGTTACAGGACCAGACCTTCGACCTAGATGCATTCCTGCCGGAGGACGAGGAGAACGGAGACCTAACTCGGGCGAAGGTGGCCCTTGTGGAGGGGGACGCAGTGCTAGCTGCGGCGGAATACCTGAGGGCCCATTTGACGCGATCGGAGATCAGGCAGGTGTATTCGTCGGGGGGTGGCAGCAATGACCTCGCGGAGATTCCACGGGCGCTAATCGAGCTTCTTGTATTTCCTTACCGGGAGGGGGCGGGGTTCGTAACGGCGGTGCATGGGGATGGGGGCTGGGATTCGGTTGATGCGGCTTATGAAAACCCGCCGCTATCCACGGAGCAAATCCTGCACCCCGACAAGTACTTTGAGGGGGAAGACCCGGTGACAGTGCGGCTGCCAGCGCTGGCCTCGGCCCTCGGGGGTGGGTGGGAAGTTGTGGACGAGGGTGTGCTGGGAGAGTTTGTGATCGGCCTGTACCTTGAGAACCGCCTGCCAAGATTGAGGGCAGCGAATGCGGCGGAGTTCTGGGGGGGCGATGCCTACGCCCTGGTACGCAACGAAGAGCTTGATGAGTCGGCATTTGTGTCGCTTTCGGTATGGGACTCGGTTGAGGATGCGCAGGACCTCTTCGGTGCGTTGATATCTTATTTCAAGGCGCCGAGGAGCGGGTCCGGGGAGGCAACTATCTCGGGGGAAGGGGTGCGGAGGTGGGACTCGGAGGAGAGGAGCGTCTACGTGGCGTTGGAGGAGGACAAGGTGCTGCTGATAGTCTCGGAGTCGGAGGCTGCAATAGGAATAATGGTTGGAGAGTTTCCGTGGTTTCAGTCGGGGGTCGGGGACAGCCTGTGATATAATTTCTCTAGCCGACAATAGGTAAATCAGGCGCCAAGAAAGTTGCAAGGCGCCATGTCAGATACCCGGAGGAGAGAAATGGGAAAGCCAATCGAGGTAGGAGACGAGAGCTGGAAGAAGGAAGTTCTGGAGTCGGACGTGCCGGTGCTGGTGGACTTCTGGGCCCCGTGGTGCGGGCCGTGCCGGATGATTGCACCTATAGTTGAGGAACTCGCCTCCGAATACGAGGGCAAGATGCAGTTCGCCAAGCTGAACGTGGACGATGCCCCCGAGGTGACGACGGGTTACCGGATCCGCAGCATTCCGACCGTGATGTTCTTCAAGGACGGGGCGGTGGCGGAGACGGTGGTCGGGGCGGTGCCGAAGCGGGAGCTGGTGAAGAAGGTGGAATCGGTACTGGCCTAGCCAACACTTCAAAACTGAAGAAGCAAAGAACAGGCCGGGGCAAGCGACGTGGGTCGGGCCCCGGCCTTCTTTTGCCTGTGTTAGAATCAACCACCACCCTCGGGAGCGGATGGGTCCCGGTGGGCTCCGCGGACTTCAAATCCGTCCGGTGGGCTCCCTTCGGCGTCCACGGTGGGTTCGACTCCCTCCCGCTCCCGCCATTACTCTTACCCTGGAGGTCAACCTGTGCACGCGAGAGTAGTCACCCTGAAGGTAAAACCGGAGACAGCTGCGGAAGCTGTGAGACGCTACGAGGAATCCATCGACAACTCAAAGAGGACCGAGGGATACAAGATGGGGATACTGCTGACCAACCCGGAGACGGGCAAGGGGTTTTCCATCACCATCTGGGAGACCAAGGAGCAGGTGATTGATCGGAATACGGACGGGTACTACGCCCAGCAGATGAAGACGATGGGCGACGTGTGGGCTGAGCCGCCGATCCTGGAGGACTACGAGGTCAGCGTATACTACAACCACGACCTTTAGGGTCGGGTGCGTTCCTCTTTCAGTATTCGCCTGACGCTTTCCACGGCTGTGCCGAGGCCGTTTTCGGGGTTGACTACGACGTGGTCGAAGGTGCGGGCGGCTTCCATTTCTTGTCTGGCCGTTTCCAGCCTGAGGGTACGGTCTTCGGTCTGGGCTGCACCCCTGCGCCGGAGCCGGGCTTCGAGGTCTGCCAAGTCTTTGGGGGCGATGAAGATGGTGAGGGCGTGGGGTGCGAGGGCCTTTATGGAGGCTACTCCCTGGATGTCGGTGCGGAGGATGACGTCCCAGCCGTCGCTTATGAGTTTATCCACGTCGGCCCTGGGGACACCGTACCAGTTGTCGTAGACGCGGGCGTGTTCGAGGAGAGCGCCTTCGGAGATTAACTCCTGGAAACGTGTGGGAGAGACGAAGTAGTGGTGGATGCCTTCGATCTCGCCGGGTCTCGGGGGGCGGGTGGTGACGGTGGCTACCTTGCGCATGCGGGGCTCGGACTCGAGGAGCTTGTCGATTAGGGTGTCCTTGCCGACGCCGCTGGGCCCCGAGAAGACGACCAGGAGCGGGACCACTTCAGCCGGCCCTCAGGGATTCAAGGTCTTCCCAGAAGCCGGGGTAGGAGACGTCTACGCATTCGGGGTCATGGATAAGGGTCTCGCCTTGCGCCAACAACCCTGCAATGCCAAGGGTCATTGCGATCCGATGGTCACCGTGGCTGCAACACGGCGCGCCTTTCAGTTTGGTCGGGCCCCTTATGATCATGCCGTCGGGTAGCTCTTCAATGTCGGCGCCCAGCTTGCGGAGCTCAGCGACGGTGGTTTTGATCCTGTCGGACTCCTTGACACGGAGTTCGGCGGCGTCACGGATTATGGTCTCGCCGTCGGCCTGGGTGGCGGCGAGGGCGAGGATGGGAATTTCGTCGATAACGTTGGGGATGATGTCGCCGTGGATGGAGACGGCGGTGAGGCGTGCTGTCTCGACGGAGATGTCAGCCACGGGCATGGGCCCCCCGGCGGCGCGCTCCTGTATCGTGATCTTTGCACCCATGGAACGTAGCACTCCGACTATCCCGATGCGGCGGGGGTTGATCCCGACGCCCCTGATGTGGAGTCGGGCGGAGGGGTGGGTAGCGGCCAGGACCATCCAAGGGGCCGCGGAGCTTGCGTCCCCCGGCACCCGGAAGTGGGCGGCATGGAGGGGGCCCGGCTCCACGGCCACGTTGTTGCCGTTGACGGAAACCCGGGCGCCCATGGCGCGGAGCATCCGCTCGGCGCTGTCCCTGCTGGGAGCGGGTTCACGCACCAGGGTGGGCCCCTGCGCTCCGAGCCCGGCCAGCAGTATGCACGATTTGACCTGAGCACTGGCGACGGGCATGGCGTAGTCCACGCCCCGCAGTGCAGCCCCCCTTATAGTCAGGGGAGCGTACCTGTCCCCGTCTCTGCCCCGGATGTCGGCGCCCATGAGGCGGAGGGGCTCTATAATGCGATCCATGGGTCTTTGGAGGATGGAGTGGTCCCCGGTGACAACGGAGGTAAAGGGGAGGGAGGCCAGGAGGCCCGACAAGATGCGGATGGTGGTGCCGCTGTTACGTACGTCGAGAACCTGCTCGGGTTCGCGGAAGCCTTCATGGCCGTGACCCTGGACGGTGACGTTGAGGCCGCGCGAGTCGGGACTGGGTTCTTCGACCCGGATGTCGATGCCCAGGGCCCGGACGCAGGAGATGGAAGCGGCGGTGTCGGCACCGTGGAGGAAGTTGGTGACGGTGGTAACACCGTGGGCGAGGCTACCGAGGATGACGGCCCGGTGGGATATGCTCTTATCGCTGGGGGGTTGGATCTCTCCCTCGATGGCCTCAGCAGGGGTTACCTGGTAGGGCAAGGCTATGAGGCTCCTTTTCTGTCGTCTCCGGTTTCCCGATCGTAGAGGCCCATTAGCTTACGGCCGCGGTTGACCAGGGCCTCGCCGAGGAAAAGGCTGCTCATCTGCTGTGCGACACCGGGCACGGGTGGGGGGCGCCAGCCGGGGGAGGACTCATGGCCGGATAGCCAGTTTTCGCGGGAGTCTCGGGCGGCGGTCAGACCCGTTTGGATATCGTCCGCTCCGGCGGCAAGGAGGGCCTTGTAGCCGAGGAGCTCTTCGATGAAGCGGTCGATCCAGTGCTCGATGGCTTCGCGGTTCGTGACGCAGATGCCGGTGGACATGGAGGGAATGGTGGAGGCGAGCCGGGTAGCGCCGGAGAAACCGGAGGAAGCGACGCGGCTAATCTCTCTCCAGGACTCGGAGGAGGAGACGAGGGTCATGAGGGCGGAGGAGAGGATGAGGGGGAGGTGGCTGGTGGCGGCGACCATGGCGTCGTGTTCACGGGGCTCGGGGAAGTAGGGTATGGCACCGACTTTGTCTGCAACGGTCAGCACGGAGTCGACTGCGGGTCGGGAGGCGGTGGGGGAGGGGCAAACGCAGTAAGTAGCACCTTTGAAGAGGTCGGCCTCGGCATTTTCGACACCAGGCACTTCTTTGCCTGCCATGGGATGGCCGCCGACGAAGTTGACGCCGGGGAGATGTGCCTCGGCCCAGTCCATGACGGCGGCCTTGGTGCTGCCGGTGTCGGTGACCGTGGCATCGGGGAGGAGGGAAGGCGCGATCTCCTTCATGACGTCTGGCATGGCTAGGAGGGGGGTGGCGATGATGACGAGGTCTGAGGAGTCGACGGAGACAGCGAGGGTCTTGGCACCGGTGTCGATAGCGCCCATTCTGAGCGCACGGGAGACGGAGTCACCAGAGGAGTCGTAGCCGACGATATGGAGGGTCGGGTCCCGGAGGGCGAGGCCAAGGGAGCCGCCGATAAGGCCGAGCCCGATTATGGTGATGCGCTTCATGGTTTGTACCAAAGAGTGGGGATATGTTAACGCATTTGGTGTCGGGGGGAGGGCGATTGACACGCCTTCTCGGACGCCTATACCATAGCGGCCCGTCCGGGCTATCCACAACTCCTTCGGAAGGCGATCCCTAATGAGCAAACTACTGGACAAACTTGACAAGGCCGGTCAGCCCGCGCCAAGGCGGATGGGCTTTGTTTCTTCTACTACCCATACGCCCGTACCGCCGATGGTCCTTGTTGTGAGGCTAGATGCTTCGGCGGGGAAATCGGTTGCAGGGGCAACGGGACCGGCGGGCTGCGTGATAGTGAAGGCGGACAGCGCGGGGCAAATTGCAGCCCCGGATGGTCTGGACGAGTCGGGGGTGTGGGGAGTGCAGGCGCCAAGTATGAGCGTGCAGGATGTGTCGGGGGTGGGGGAGAAGGGGAGCGACTTCCTGGTGCTTGATGCCGAGAACTCTCCCGGGGCGCTGCTGAACGAAGAGAATGTGACCAAGGTGCTTTCCGTTTCGCCCTCGATCGAGGAGGCGTACCTGCGCATCCTGGAGGACGTGCCGATCGACTGCGTGCTGATAGAGCATGAGGCTGAGGGAGACCTGATGATCTCCGACCTGATGACGCTGAGGTCGATCCTGACGGCGGTGACCAAGCCGTGCCTGGTGCGGGTACGGCCGGGGCTTACGGAAGGGGACCTATCGGCGCTGCGGCACGTGGGGGCGATGGGGGTGGTGGTGGACGTGAAGTCGAAGAAGGATGCTTCGGAACTGCCAAGGCTTCGGGAGGCGATAGATGCCCTTCCGCCGAGGGAAGAGGAAGAGCGCCGGCAGGTGGAGAGCCTGGGGGCGCACATTGGGCATTCCGCGGCCCCGCACGTCCACGACGACGACCTGGACGACTGAGGGGTCACCTCAGGGACCGAATCTGGGGTCTCCACAGGACCATCAGCAGGGTTATCAGCACAAGCCCAGCACCACCGATGGTCAGAGCGTTGGGGGGGCCTATGGCGTCGGCGGCGGCGGTCATGGGGAAGACACCCAGAGGCATGAGGCCGAAGCTCATCATGTAGATGCTGGTGACCCGGCCTCGCATCTCGGGGGTGGAGGTGGTGAGCAGGAGGGTGTGGTTGAGAGCGTTGTAACCCATGCTCCCTACGCCGACCAGGAAGAGGGCAGGCAGGGACAGGTAGAAGGACCCAGACCGGGCAAAGAGGACAAGGGCCAGCCCGAACACCACCAGCAAGGCTATCATCTTCAGGCCCTTGTTCCGGCTGCCGGAGAGGGAAGCCAGGACGAGGGTGCCAGACACCGCCCCAATGCCAATCGCGCCCATGAGGAAGCCGAGGCCGTCCGACTCGACGCCCAAGACGCTCTTGGCGAACACCGGGAGGAGGGCCTGGTAGGGGTGGGCAAAGAGTAGAGGAACGAGGGCGAGGAGGAGAAGGCTGGATATCCGGGAGTCGTTCTTAGCGTAGCGGAGGCCGGCCTTGAGGTCCTGGAGGATGGAGGTGGTGCGGGGAGGGGTGGGGGGCCTGGTGGGTCGGACCAATACCATGGTGAAGGCGGCGAAGGCGTAGCAGGCGACGATCATGAAGTAGACGCCGCCGAGGCCGATAACCGCCACGAGGATGCCGGCGATGCCCGGGGCGATTATCCTGTTCAGGTTCATGCCGGCCGAGTTGAGGGCCACGGCGTTGGAGAGCTTTTCCTTGCTCACAAGCTCGGGGATGAGGCTCTGGCGGCCGGGCATGTTGAAGGCGAAGACGGTACCGGTCAGGATGGCAGCGACGATCATGTGCCATATCTGGACTCGGTCGGTGACGATGAGGAGGGCGACCAGGAGGGCGATCAGGCCATTGCAGGACTGGGTGATTATGAGCAGGTTGCGCTTGGGGAACCTGTCGCTGATGACGCCTCCGAAGAGGGAGAGGACTAGCAGTGGGAGGCCGTTGCTGGAGGTTACGATGCCCAGGTCGAGGGCGGAGCCGTCCAGCTTGTCGACGACCAGCCAGCCCCGGGCCAGCATCTGCATCTGCATACCGGCGAAGGAGCCAAGCATTCCGAGCCAGAGCCAGCGGTAGCTGGGTTCCTTCAGGGAGTCGAAGGTGTGGATGCGGGACAATAGACCCTGGCTGCCACCATCAGCGAGGCGTTGGGCCTCGGGGGTGGTTAGGCGGGTCTGTCTACTCAAATGGTGTCGTCTTTTTCAGGGCGTGGGGAGAGTGTGGGATTACTCCATGCGGGAGCCGCCCCAGTTGGAGACGGCGCGGGCGTAGGGGTCGGCGATGACGTTTATGACAGCGGCCTTGCCACTGGCGTAGGCCCGTTCGAGGGCGGGCTTGATCTCGGCGGGGTCTTCGACCTGCTCTCCGTAGCCGCCGAGGGACTCAGCCATTTCGTGGAAGGCGGTGAAACCGAGCTCCCGGCCCGGCTTGCGGGTGTCGAGGGAGCGGGCGGTCCAGCCGGCGTTGTTGCTGACGACGGTGACGACGGGGAGGTTGTGGCGGACTGCGGTGTCGACCTCCATAGCGTTCATGCCCATTGAGCCGTCGCCGTGGAGAACTAGGACCTGCTTGTCGGGCTTGGCAAGCTGGGCGCCGATGCCGTAGGGGAGGCCGACGCCCATGGTGCCGGTGACGCCCGCGTTGAGCCTGTGGCCCGATGCGAAGGTGGGGATGGACTGCCGGGCGTAGTGGAGGATCTCGTTGCCGTCTACGCAGAGGATGGCGTCGCGGTCGAGGAACTCCCGGATTTCCTTGCAGATACGCAGGGGATGGATGGGCCGGGCGTCGGAGTTGAGGAGGGGGGCGATCTTTTCGGCGCGCTGGTCATTGACTTCGCTGAGGCGGACGATCCAGGGGGACTCGAGGGCGCCGGCGAAGCTGGATTCCTGGGCTTCGGCCTCTGCGACGATCTGGGCGAGGGCGAGCTTGGCGTCGGCGACGATGCCGAGGGCCACGTCCCGGTTGTGGCCGATCTCGCTGGCTTCGATGTCGATCTGGATGATCTTGGCGTCGGGGCCGAGGCGCTGGCCGTAGTTCATCATCCAGTTGAGGCGGGTGCCGACGACCAGAACGACGTCGGCCTCCCGCATGGCGGTGCTGCGGGCGCCGGGGAAGGAGACGACGTGGTCTTCGGGGACGACGCCGCGGGACATGGGGGCGGTGTAGAAGGGGATGTTGGTGATATCGACGAGGCGTTCGAGCTCGGGGCTGGCGCCGGAGAAGACGACTCCTCCACCGGCCATGATCATGGGGCGTTCGGCGTTGGCGAGGAGGTCTACGGCCTCGGCGACGGCTGCGGGGTCGGCGGTGGGCTTACTGCGCTTTTCGTAGCGGGAAGGGGCAACGGCGTCGGACTCTTCGATTTCTTCGTATAGAACGTCGGCGCCGCAATCTATGTAGACGGGGCCGGGTCGGCCGGACATGGCCTGACGGAAGGCGGTGCTGACGACCTCCGGGTAGCGGGCGGCCATGGTGGGCTGGTGGAGGTACTTGCAGAGGGGCCGCATGATGTTCATCTGGTCGACTTCCTGGAAGGCCTCCCGACCGATGTCGTGGACGGGGCCGGCGCCGCCGAGGATGACCATGGGGGAGTTGTCGATGGAGGCGGTGTAGACGCCGGTGAGGAGGTTGAGGGTGCCGGGGCCGGAGGCCGCGGTGCAGACGCCCGGTTTGCCGGCGACCCGGGCGTAGGCGTGGGCGGCGAAGGCAGCGCCCTGCTCGTGGCGGAAGTCTACGGTGTTGATGCCGAGGTCTTCACTGGACATGACAATGTCGAAATTGGGGCCGCCCATGAGGTAGAAGAGGGTGTCGACGCCCTCCTCCTTGAGAGTTCTGGCGATGAGGTAGCTTCCGGTGACGGTGGCCATGTTTATCCCCCGTGAGGTGTCGATTAGGTGGGTCTCACCCTATACCGCACGCGGTGGGGTAGTCAAGGTTGGGGTTTTGATTGAACGTTGATTGAACTCATAGCTGTTTTGATTGAATTGTGCCTGAAGGGATTTCCGGGGAATTCGCGTGGTGCGGGGGTGTGGGTTTTTGATTGTTTTGCGATTTCAGGCACGGCTTTGATTGTTTAAGAACGGGGAGGGAACCCCCCACCCCACACCGGGGAGGGCGCCCACGAGGGACGCCCCTACGGGGGAGGAAGGGAGAGGGACGGGGGTATTTGGTTATGGGGTTTGGGTTTGCATTTTGTGTGTTTGGGAGGGGATAGGCGATGGAAGGCCCAGGACCCGGGCGCAGGGGGCGGGTTGCCAGCCTGCTTCAGCCCCGATGTTTGGTGGGTCAGGGTCGAGTAAGTCTCGGTGTGGGGCATGCCTGTCCACCGGCGGCGCCCGGTCATAGTGAGGGCGGGGGGCGCCAACCCGCCACCGTCGGCCATGGTGTGGAATGCACCGATGGCAAGGACGGTGGAGTCCCTGGAGGGCCCTACGGCCCGGTTCCCGCCATAGGCGGGGCGTTGTGCTTCGCCGGCAAGTTGAATGCCGGTTACGTAGTGCGCCGTGTTAGGGAGCACCGAGGGTGCAGGGTCTCTATAAGAGACGGCCTGCAGGTGTTAAGTCGATGGACCATCCATCGCCTGGGGGGTTAGGGAAGGGGCACGGGGACCCGGGTGGGGCCGGGTGGGCTTCCCTGGGTTTCTGGTTTCCTCCTTGTGTTACTGGGTTAATGTTCGCGAACGGAGGGTATGATAACGCCTTTGCTCAGGTGTGTCAAGCAAATGTACGTGTTTGGGGGGGAATTCCCCCGGCCTCACCCGGGGATCACCCTCACCCTAGCCCTCTCACGCCTAAGGCGCACTTACAGCCCCTCAAGGGAGAGGGGACAGGACGCCGCCCCGCCGCGCCCCGCGGGATGGATTCCCGACTCTCGGGAATGACGGTTTAGAATGGGTGGGGATGACGGGGGTGGGTTGCAAGAGTCAAGGTGATGGGTTGGAGGGGTGTGGGTCGCCTCCCCGCGAGCGGCCCCGCGTCCGAGGGGCAAGGAGAACTGCTGCTAGATGTTATGCTATTGGCAAACCGAGATAGACCAACCACAATGAAGTCAGGAGGATGAGCTATGTCCGACGACCACGAAATCCTAAAGCGCATTACGGCTCGCCCCGACGTATTTGGCGGCAAGCCGATCATTCGAGACATGCGCATCGCCGTGGAACACGTCCTGGGTATGCTTGCCTCGGGCGAAACGGCGGATAGGATTCTGAGCGAGTACCCGTTCCTGGAGGCCGAGGACATTCGAGCGTGCCTACTCTACGCCCACCGTTCGATGGCCGGTGAGCAAGTGCAAGAACGCATGGCAGTCCAGTAGGCTAGATGAGATTCCTTCTCGACGTATGCGCGGCGTCACGGAGCATGCACTCCATGCTGGTCGAGGAAGGGCACGATGTTCTGTCGGTACTCGACGTCAATCGGAGAGCTACGGATCAAGAGATCATGGCGCTTGCAATGGAGGAGAGCCGGATACTCATTACCCAAGACAAGGACTTTGGCGAGTTGGCGTTCGTGCTCGGGCTGCCCCATCCGTGCATAGTGCGCTTCGTCGATATGCCCGTAGCAGTGAAAGTCGAGGCCATGCGGGAACTTATCGGCAGCCATCCGAACGCCATGCGAGAGGGAGCTCTCATCGTGGTGACACGAAATCGAGTGCGTATACGCTCAAAGGAGAATCCACAGCAAGGGTAGACTAGATACAAACCCGGTAGAAGGCAGCGACGTTGGGCAAGGAGGTCGGGAGGGATGGTCCTTAAGCCCCGACGAGTTCGCTATTGTCGTTCCGACTTGCATTGGAGTTGCCGGTAACATAGTCGTCCCACATCTGCATCAGTGTGCGCCTGCACTCGAACAGATCGGATATGGCGTAGGCCTGCTCGATTGAATTGCCCAAGCTGTGGGCAAGGGTCGCCTCCGAGACGATCCAGGGGGGGTGCCCACCTGTTCAAGCGCCCAGTTCTTGAAACTGCTACGAAAACCATGGACGGGGGCAAGGTCTGCCTCCACGGGGATGAGGGGGGTAAGCGGTGGGCTGGCGCTGGAGATTCCTCGCGGGGCATCGGAATGGGAAGGGGGGTGAGTTGTGAGGGTGTAGGTGGTTGTTCCGGAGGGATGGATTCCCGACTACTCGGGAATGACGGTGTAAAGGGCGGGGATGACGGAGGGGAGGGGGTTCCCTTAGCCCCCGCGCCCATTGATCCCCCTTCTTCCTTGAAGCGGCCATTGAGGGAGAGGGGGAGAGGAACAGAGGCCCACGCGGGTGCGTCACCCTCGCGTGGGCCTTTGGGGTGTCTGAACTGTGATTCGTGGGATTGAGGGATTGCTTTGATTTGTTGGGGGGGAGGGGGCACCACCCCGTTCCGTTCGGTCGACCCTTCGACTCCGCTCAGGGCGAACGGAACCCCCACCCTGGGGATGGATTCCCGTGTCGGGGCACGGGAATGACGGTATAAGGGGGGGTGGGGGTGATGGGGGGTGGGTTTAGGGAGGGGCGCGATAGAGTCCTCGCGGGGCATCGGAATGGGATAGGGGGAGGTGGGGGGTTAAGAGGGGGAGGATAGGGTTTGGGCGTCGTGGATGAATTGGGAGGTTTCGTGGATGAGGAGGCGGATGTCTTCGATGGGTTCGCACCATCCGGTGTAGAAACAGGCGCCGTGGAGGGAGGCTTGTCGGGTGAAGTAGCGGTCGCGGAGGGTCCTGACGGAGGGGTCGGCGGCGGCGATGGATTGGAGAGCACGTGTGACGTCGGGGGAGCGGGGGGGATGTTGGGAGGTGCGGGAGAGGACGAGGGCCTCGGTGGCGCGGAGGGTGGCGCACCAGGCTTTTTCGGCGGCGTCACGGGTGTCTCCGGCGGCGAGTTGCCGGAGGGCGGCGTGGTGCATGGTGCGGGCGTCGGCGAAGATGGTTGGGGCGTCGGGTGTGGTGGTGGTCATGGTTGGGGGATTATAGCACGGGGGTGGGGACACCCCACCGCGCCCCGCGGGATGGATTCCCGACTACTCGGAAATGACGGGTTAAAGGGTCGGGAATGATCCGCCGTGGGCGGACAGGCTGGCCTGGGGGGGTGGGGGGGCTAACTTTCGGGTCGGGTGTGCGTTTACTTTCCTAGAGGGGGCGATGTTGATACCTCGCTCCCGAGTGGCTACCATAGCCGGACAGCCGGAGCGCCGATCTCCGTGCCTGACGTGATGAGGAAAGTAATGCGCCGAAAAACCTTATTTGTTGCACTGACTATTGCCCTGGCCGCGCTACTGGTTGCAGCGGCCTGCGGAGGGGGCGGGGAGGAGGGCCCGGCCCTCCAGCCGACTTCGACGCCCGTTCCGACGGCTCCGTCTCAGGCCCCGACGGCTGTGCCGGACGTAGCGCCGGAGGGGTCGGGTGGGGAGTTCACGCGGCTCTTTTCCGATCCGCCCACCCTTGACCCGGCGCTGACCTCAGACACAAGCTCCGCTTTCGTCGTCATAGAAGTGTTCAGCGGGCTGGTCACGATTGACGAAGACCTAAACATAGTCCCGGACATTGCGCTGAGGTGGGACGTGAGCAACGACGAGCGCACGTACACCTTCCACCTGAGGAACGACGTGAAGTTCCACGACGGCAAGGCGGTGACGGCGCACGATTTCAAGTATTCGATGGAGCGGGCGCTGGACCCCAGGACGGAGTCGACGGTGGCGGACCTGTACCTGAACGACATAGTAGGGGCGTCTGCGAAGGTGAAGGGGACGGCAAACAACGTGAGCGGGATCCGGGCGCTGGACGACTACAAGCTGGAAATCACGATAGACGCTCCGAAGCCGTACTTCCTGGCGAAGCTGACGTACCCCACGGCGTTCGTGGTCGACCAGGAGAACGTGGAGTCGGGTGCGGACTGGACGTCGAGGCCGAACGGCACGGGGCCGTTCCGGCTGACGGAGTGGCAGATAGGGGAGCGGATACGGCTAGAAAGGAATGACCTGTACTATCGGGAGCCGGCGCACCTGGATGCGGTCAACCTGATCCTCAGCGGGGGAGTAGGGATGACGATGTACGAGAACGATGAGATCGACTTCACGGGGGTGGGGCTGGCGGATATCGACAGGGTGCTCGATCCGACGGAGCCGATCAACAGGGACCTGCAGATCACGCCGCCGGACTACAGCGTGAGCTATTTCGGGTTCAACACGCAGATGGCGCCATTCGACGACGTGAAGGTGCGCCAGGCGCTGGCCCTGGCCATCAACAAGGAACTGATAGCGGAGGCGGTGCTTTCCAACCTGGTCGTCCCGGCATACGGGATCCTGCCGCCGGGCTTCCCGGGCCACAACCAGAACCTGCAAGGGCTTCGATACGACATAGAGGCGGCGATGAGGTCGCTGGCGGAGTCGAGCTATGGTCGGGGGAATGCGGAAATTGCCGAGTTCCTGATGCAGGCGGATGCAGCGACGGACGACGAGGCGCGGTTGACCGCCCTCGCCGAGGCTTCCAGGCTAGCCGCCGCCGAACTGCCGACGATTATCCTTTCGGTGCCGGGGGGAGGCGGGGCGGTGGGCCTGGACACGGAGGTGATCCTGGCGGTGTGGCAGGAGCTGCTGGGGGTGAACGTAGAGGTGCAGCAGTCGGAGTTTGCGACGTTTTTGAATGACGTGGACAGGCGTCGGTACCAGATGTTCACGCTCGGGTGGGTGGCCGACTACCCGGACCCGCAGAACTTCCTGGACATCCTGTTCCATTCGGAGAGCGCCAACAACCACACCGGCTACTCGAACTCGGAGGTGGACAGGCTGCTGGAGCAGGCGCGCACGGAGAAGGACGTCGAGACCCGGATAGCGCTGTACCAGGAGGCCGAGCAGCTGATAGTCAACGACGTGCCGTGGATCCCTCGCTGGTACGAGGGCGACCGATACGTGCTGATAAAGCCTCACATCAAGGGATACGTGCTTTCGCCGCTGCCGATATCGAAGCTGAGGTTCATACACATAGAGCCGGAGTAGCCGGGGGCGTGTGGTAAGCTTTAGCCGGGGTGGGGGGGCGGGTTGCAGTGCGAGAAGTGTCATGCGCGAGCGCACATTACAGAACGTAGGGGAAGAGTCGGGGGAGACCCCGCAAGACCTCGCGGATGCCCTGGCGGACCTTGCGGACGCTTGTGAAGAGGCTCGGGAGGAGGGGTTCCCCATACCCGACAGGGAATTGCTCACCAGGACCGAGGGGCTGCTGAGGAAGCTGTACGTTGTGTGGCCTCATCGGTTTGAGGTGTATCCCATGCCGGATGGCGAAGTAGTTATAGATGCGCCGAACCGGCGCGATTCTTCAGTCCTGGTTTTGTGCGAGCCGGGAGGCGAGGTGCTGTGCATGGCCCACATCAGGGGCAAACACCAGCGCAAGCGATATCCGTCAACCGAGCACTTGCCTGACAAATTTCTGACCGAAGCCCTTGGAGCCCTGTTTGAGGAGTCTCCGTAGTTCTTGTGGAGCGTTCCCCGGGTATCGCCTCTTGGGAGGAACTGGGCAGGGGAGTCTATTCTTCAAAGCACGCCCGCCGTTGCAGGAATGGGCGGACGCCGGTCAAGGTTTTCCTGGAACGACCGGGTGAAACGAGGGTTTCGGTTGACAGGCTGACTATTGCTTCTGCCAATGAAGCGTTTAGCATTGCAACTGCCCGCGCGATAGACAGGGACGGCGATTTTCGGGGGTGGGCAGTGGTCAACATGGAAGGCGCGACTGGAAGCGGCCGTATGGTAGCTGCCTCTCCGATACCCAATGAGAATCCGTACCATGCTGACATTGTTCTGTCTCAGTCCGAGACCGTAGACAGGGAAGAGCAAACGAGGCATGCACAGGAATTGGCAGACGCCTCCCGTTGGCGCGAGGCTTCGAGTCTCGGATAAGATAGAGATCAAGCTCTTTGGTGCGTGTAAAGGGCATATTTCCCAACACCCGGAGGCGTAGATGAAGGCCTACATCCTTCGCAGGATGCTTTGGGTGCCGGTGGTCCTTCTGGTAGTTTCCTTCGTTACGTTTGCGCTGGGCAACTACGGGCCGGGGGACCCGGTGTCCGTGCTGGCGGGGCAGCACCGAGACCCGGAGGTCATCGCCCGCATAAAGGAGCAGCGCGGGCTGGACGACCCGTTCTTCTTGCAATACGGCAGGTACGTCTGGAACGCGGTGCAGGGAGACCTGGGTGAGAGCTTCACGTTCCGCGGAGAGCCAGTATCCAGCCTGATTGCGGGAAAGATATGGGTGTCGGCGCAGCTGGGGCTGGCGGCGATGATTATCTCGGTGATGGGAGGGGTGCCGCTGGGGCTCATCGCGGCGCTGAACCAAGGGAGGTGGGTCGACCCCGTGATCGTAGCTACCACGCTGTTCTTCGTGTCGATTCCCGTGCTGGTAACCGCCCCGATTCTTGCGCTGATATTCGTGGTGTGGCTGGACGTGCTGCCGAGCGGGGGGTGGGGAGGCTTCTTCGACATGCGAATTCTAATGCCGGCCCTGGTGATGGGGGTGCCGGGGATTGCCGTTCTGACCCGGCTGATGAGGGCCAGCACCCTGGACGTGCTGGGGCAGGACTACATACGCACAGCACGGGCGAAGGGTTTGAAGGAGTGGACGGTGCGCCGCCGCCACATCGCACGGAATTCGATAATTCCGATAGTCACGGTGGTCGGGCTTTCCTTGGGGGACCTGGTGACGGGGGCGTTCATCACGGAGCAGCTTTACGGCATCCCGGGGATCGGGAGGCTGGCGGTGGACTCGATATTCAACCGGGACTACCCGGTGATAATGGCGCTGGTGCTGCTCATTGCGGTGGCTTTCGTGCTGGCGAACCTGCTGGTGGACGTCCTATATGCGTTCCTGGACCCCAGGATCAAGTATGACTAAGCTGCTCCAACTTTCGGCATGGGTGCGCGGCCTCTTTCGGAGGAGGAGAAGGGAGTCGAATGCCGATGGGCAGATGCGGGGCGGGCCCTGGGCGCAGGCCTGGACCCGGCTCCGCCGCAAGAAGGTGGCCTTCGGGGCGCTGATACTCGTTGTATTCATCTATCTCGTAGGAGCGATGGCTCCCTTGACCGCGCCTCGGGACTACAGGGAGACTCCGTCGACCAACCTGGAGGAACTGCCCGGGTTCCAGGGCCTGGTGATCTCTCCCCGATGGACGGAGGACTCCACCCTCTACAACTACACGCCCATAGGGGTGTTCAGGTCGGAGAATGCAGGCGGGTCCTGGGAGCAGGTGAACACGGGGCTGGGCGCGGTGAACGTGGACGTGCTGGCGCCGGTGTCGATTGACGGCGCCGAAAACGTGGTATACGCCGGGACGCCACAGGGGGTGTACATATCCCAAGACGGGGCGTCGAGCTGGACGGCGGCGAGTGCGGGGCTCCCGGAGAACCGCGGGATAAAGCACCTGGCGGCGTCGCCATCCTTTGCCTCGGACGGCATAGTCATCGCAGCGCTGTCGGGGGGGCTGTACAGGAGTGGGGACGGGGGGTCGGGCTGGACCAACGTCAACAACGGCTTCCAGGGGGACTCGCCGGCGGCGTCTCACGTGGTCTTTTCCCCGGACTTCGCGGCAGATAACACGGTCTTTGCCACCGTTACCGAACGAAAGACCGGGTCTTTCCGCACGGTGGAGGAGGTGTACCGTTCCACGGACGGGGGTGTCACATGGACACAGCTCTACGAGGCTAGAGCGGGCGTGTCCCGGGAGGCGACCATAGCGATATCGCCGGAGTTCGCGCGGGACGGCACCCTGTATGCATCATCGTCCGAAGGGCTGATCCGGTCTCGGGACAGGGGGTCGAGCTGGGAACTGCTGGACGAGAGGCTGAACAGCCAGCAAGTGCTGGCCCTGCTGATTTCCACGGACTTCGGGGCCGACCGCACGATATTTGCAAACACGGGCAGCCTGGGCATCTTCCGTTCGGTGGACGGGGGGGAGAACTGGGTGACGGCGACTGCCGGGCTGAGCATAACGAAAGTCGAGGGGTTAGCCATCTCCCCCGACTATGGGAATGACGACACCCTATACGCCGGAACGGTGGATGGAGGACTCTTCATCACCACCAACGGCGGCGAGGCATGGAGCGAACTCGCCTCAACGGACCTGATTGAAGGGCCGTCCATATTCCGATGGCCGCCGAGCCTGGAACATCCGCTGGGGACCGACAGGATCGGTCGGGACCTGTTGAGCAGGGTTATCTACGGGATTCGGACTACGGTGATCATCACCCTGGCGTCGGTGCTGACGGGATCGCTGCTGATAGGGGTGTTCATGGGGGCAGCAGCGGGGTACTTCGGGAGGCGGGTGGACACTGTGATCATGCGCACCGGCGATATCTTCCTGGCGTTCCCCGGCATATTGCTGATCATTCTGATAGCGGCCACGGTGAAGCCCAGGGTAGTGGAATGGGTGAGGGCTTTCGAGGACTGGTCGGGGATAGACGGGATTGTGAGGTCGGGAGGGGTGGACTACTTCGTGGTCTTTGCGTCGCTGACGCTGTTCAGTTGGGTGGGGATGGCCCGGTTGGTAAGGGGCCAGCTACTGTGGCTCAAGGAGAGCCAGTACGTAGAGGCGGCACGGGCCATGGGGGCTTCCAACCTGCGGATCATCTTCCGGCACCTGCTGCCGAATGCCCTGAGCCCGGTGATCGTCTCGGTGTCGGTGGGGATGGGTGCGGTGGCGGGGTCGGAGGTGGTGTTGAGTTGGTTCGGGATCGGGATACAGCCACCGAACCCGAGTCTCGGGCGGATGATCCTGGAGAACTTCGGCATATCCAACTTGTCGATATTACGGGACGATCCTCACCTGCTGCTGGTGCCCGCGGCGACTATAGCGATCCTGATATATGCGTGGAACCTCCTCGGGGACGGGCTGAACGACGTGCTGAATCCGAGGACGCGATAGGGAGCCGGATAAAGAGGTTGTATAATCTAGTCGTACTAGCCCTACGGTTCAGCAGGCTAAACACTAGTGATGACGACTTACGGAATAAAAGAATTCAAGGCCAAGGCCAGCGAGATCATTCGGGACCTTAAAGAGGGAGAAGAAGTCATCATTACCCGTCGCGGCAAGCCCTGCGGTAAGTTGATTTCTGTATCGCCCTCAAAGACTCAAGAGAAACCCCTATCATCACTACGCGGCGCCATGACCAAGTTGCCGTATGCAACATACCAAGATTTCCTGGACATAAAGAAGATATGGGAACCGCGCGCGCTGAACCTTGATGGCTACACGGAACCAGGATCCGAATAAGTCGACCACATTCGTTGCAGACACCCATACACTGTGGTGGTATCTCCGTTCTCCTGAGCTTCTGAGTCTAGACGCATCCTCCATCTTTTCTTTGGCTGAACGCGGTCGCGCCATCATCTTCGTTCCAGCGATAGTAATTGCTGAACTATACTTCCTTTCGGTCAAGCTTGGAGAAGCAGTACCACCTGCTGAATTGATGGACCTCTTGGACTCGATGCCCGGGATAGAGATGGTGCAACTCGGAAGAACCCAGCTGGAGCGACTGGACATGTTCCCGGAAATTCGGGACATACATGATCGTCTCATTGCTGCTGAGGCCGCTGCTCTCAACGTGCCTCTCGTAACCAAAGACGCCGAGCTGTTGGCCTCATCTCAGGTTGAGACTATCTGGTAGAACCGGATCAGTCCGCAGCACATCCGGCGGGTGGCCGTACGTGTGCGGGGGCGCATCCCTACCGGCGACGCAAGAGCAATAGGCCCAGTCCCGAGGCCGGAATCAGCAGCAATAGCAGTAGCAGCCAGAGATATCCGCTCCCTCCTCCCGACGAGTCGGGGGGAAGTGTCGGGAGGGGCGTGGCGGTGGGGGGTGGAGGGGCAGTCGGCAAAGGCGTGGCGGTAGGAGCTCCCAGCGGGGGCAGGGTGGGTCTGGGGGTGGGAACGGCGGAAGCCGGTCTGTTGCCTATCCTCTCCGTCGAGACGTGGGGCAGTCCCAGGCTGTCACGCCACATGTTGTCTATCTCCGTGAGGGTGTGGCCGTAGACCTGCTCCAGGGTGTCTTCGAAGTTCAGGTCTCCGTCCCGGAATTCCCGCAATAGCTGGCTCATCTTGTCGGCGCCAAAGGTGTCGATCATAAAGTCGACCACCTGGCGGGAATGGCCGTAGAAGACGATCACCGCCTCGGGTTCTCCGGGTCGGTTGGCAAGCTGGACGAGGGGGTAGAGGGTGTCGGTGCGTACGGCGCGCAGGACGGCTAGGTCGTAGGAGACGCCGGGTTGGATGTTGCCATATTCGGCCAGACCTTCATTAAGCCAGTCCGGGACTCGTTTCCCGGGCCCCTCGCCCGCCTGGGCCACCAGGAGGTGCGTGACTTCGTGGGACACTATGCCCTCGATCTGGGAGTCGAAGCCGTTAATGAGGAGGACGCCTTCCTTGCCGTAGGCCTGTCCCTGGGTCACGAGGCCGCTGGAGCTGGCCTGGCTTATGAAGGGGAGGGCGTCCTTCATCTGCACGGGATTGTTGTACATGACCACGTTGACATCCCTGGTCAACTCAGCGTTGAAGAGCCTGCCCATGTTGCCGAGGGTCACGGCAGAGGCGTCCAGTATGGTCTCGGCGCGGGTCCTGGTGGGGCCGTTGTAGTGCACGGTGATGTTGCCGCGGGAAACGGTATTCCATTCGAAACGGGTGTCGGTGTATATGAGCTCGGTCGGTTGAGATTCAGCCCTATTGCCGTCTTGATCCTCGATGATCCACCGGTAGGTCATGACGGCGCCCGGGGGGATGAAGGTGCTACTGCCGCCCCGAGTCCTGAGGGTGAACTCGGCGGTGGAGGGGTCGCTTTCGTCGATGTCGGCGGGTTCGATGCGGCCGGAGTCCTGGCCGATGATGTGGAAGGACAGGGTGGCGCGAGCCACGGACCTCTGGGAGGAGAACTGCAAAGTGAAGACCATATTTTCGGGGAAGTTGATTATGGCTGACTGTTCTCCGAATTCGACCCAATCGTCGTCGGCCGAAGCCCCGGTGTCCAAGTTCGCCCACAGCGCGACGACGGCGACCAGGGCTGCAAGGATGGAGAGAAGGCGCCAGGATTGCTGTCCCCTAAAAGTCATCGTGTAATCCGAGCCGGCCCTCTACCGGCCTGCTCCGCTGCGCACCAGGGCCACTACCAGATTCACGATATCACCCAACAGCGCCGAGTCCACGAACTCAATGGTGTCCTCGGGGGTGTTGACCCGGGAGAGGTCGTCTGCGAAGAAGAATGCGGTTGGAATGTCCAGGGCCTGGAAGACAATGTGCTCGCTGAAGACGCCTTCTGGGGTGTTGCCGGGGGACACCGAAACGCCGAGTTCCGTGCCAAGGCGGAGAATCTCGAGTTGGGTTATGGGGTCACCCGCCACAATGGCCCGCTCACCACTGCCCACCACATCCAGATTGATCATAAGCCCGACGGTCGGGGCGTCTTCGTCCAGGAGGTCGCCGGCGAAGCTCTGGGCGCCAATCAGGCCGAGGCCCGAGGATCCGAAGGCGGCGAACGTCACATCGGAGGCGAAGGTGTCGTCCTTCAGGGCACGGGCCACGGCGAGGAGGGCGGCGGTCCCGGATGCGTTGTCGTTTGCTCCGACCGACTCCTCGTCTGCATCGAAATGGGCACCGACGACGATGCCGGGGGCGTCGGGGTTGGAGCCCTCCTTGACCGCCACTACGTTGCGGCTCTCCCGGTCATTGGTAACCACACGTACGCGGACGGTGATTTCTCCAGACTCAATTATCGCGGCGAGGGCCTGGCCGTCGTCCTGGCTGAGAGAAAGGACGGGGACCTCGCTCTGGGTCTGGAGAGTGCCGGAGAAGTTGTCGGGCTCGCTGTTGTAGATGATAACCGCTGACGCGCCTGCCGCCGCAGCGTTCTGGGCCTTTTCTTCAAAGTCGATTTCACCCCGTTCGATGAGGGCGACGGCGCCGTCCAAGCCCTCTTGCGGGAAGTCGTCCTCCAGCCCGAGCCCGGCGTTCACCAGAGTCCCTTCCACGTCACCGAAGCCGGTGCGGAACATGAAGAGGGCTTCGATTTCCCGGTTGCCGTCGCTGGTGACCCTGAGCCAGGGTTCCGAGTCGTCGATTACCTGGAGGTTGAAGCTGTGGACCTCGGGTTCGTAGCCGAAGGATTCAAGCTCGGCGGCGATGAACTCCGCTGCGGCGAGCTCGCCATCGGTGGCAGCTTCCCGCTGGCCGAACCGGTTGACGATGGTCTCTACGTAACCGTACGCGATGTCACCCAGGTCCGGGATGTAGGAAACGGGGGTGGGAATTTCGACGCCGGGTGCGGGGATGGGTGTGGCCGTCGGGATGGGGGTGGTGGCTGTGGGAGTCGGGGTGCCGGTGGTGTCCCTGGCCTGAGGCGTGAGGGCACCGGCCTCGGTGGTGGCGGTGGCATCGACGCCACCGCCGCATGCAGCCGCGACCAGCAAAGCGATAAGGGCGGCGGCCAATAACTTCAGTTTAATCATTTCCACCTATGTACCGTGGCTGCGACAGCGAAATAGGGGCCTGCATTAGATAACGCAAACGGGGGCCTCGGGTTGCGTTCCATCCGAATATGATAATGGGAAACTGCCGTGCAGTTTCCCATTATTCCATATCTGAGTTGGGCTGTGGGCCTACTGGTCTCGGTTGGCCGGGCCCCGGGCGGACTTTTTCGGGGCGCCGGTGTACTTCTCATCGGGGAACAGTTCCTCGCCGGGTGCGCCGCCCTCCCCGGCTACGGTGCTCATGGGTTCCTCGCCCTGTTCCATCTTGCGAAGAAACTCTTCGCTGACGAAGAACATTCATATACAAAATCCGTCCCGGGCTATGTCCTCGTGGTGCCTCTCGCAGGGGCAGATCATCATGCGATCCCGCTCCGGGTCGCCTTCGACGATCATTCAGGGACAGTAGCGGTAACCCCACTTGACCTCGTTCTTGGCGAGGCCCTTCTGGACCTCTTCGACTATCTCGGGGTCGGAATAGAACTCGTAGGGGCCCTTCTCGACGTACTTCTCGGACATCTTCTTGGCGCCCTTAAGGGCCTGTTCGAAGGTCTTCTTCTTCAACCTCTGTCCTCCTTTGGGATAGGGCCTGTGGGTCAATTATAACCCACCCAACCTCCCAAAACCCGTATAATCAGGCCATTAGTCGACTCACAGCCAGTTACCGGAGGAAGCCATGACGGATACGAACCTTTCCAACTGGGGCCGCTGGGGCCCCGACGACCAGATAGGCGTCCTGAACCTGTTGCAGGGTCGGGAGCAGGTGCTTAAGGCCTTCAGCATGGTCAGGGAGGGGAAGATCTACAGCCTCGCCGTGCCGCTGGAGAAGGACGGGCCGCAGATGCCGACCTTTCACAAGACGTGGCGGGTCTCCCACGTGGCCGAGCGCAAGGACCCTGAACAGTCCATCATCGACGACGTCATCATCATGGAGACCCATTCCGGCACGCACATCGACGCGATTGGACACGTCTGGGCTGACGGCCAGTTCTACAACGGGTTCTCGTCGGATGAGTACGCCGGCAGCCGTGGGGTCGAGCGGACGGGTATTGAGAACGTACGGCACATAGTGGGTCGGGGGGTGATGCTGGACGTTGCGGCGTACAGGGGTGTCGACCACCTTCAGGAGGCCGAGGCAATAACCCCCGAGGACCTGGACGGCGCGGCCCGGGCGCAGGGGATTGCGCTGGAGCCTGGCGACGTGGTGATGATCCGCACCGGGTGGTATACGCTGTTCGGGAAGGACCGGGAGCGATGGGCTACCTCGTTCCCGGGGCCTAATGCCTCGGTGCTGCCGTGGCTGAAGGAGCACGACGTCTGCGCCATCGGGACCGATCACCCGACCTGCGAGCTGAGGATCAAGGTCGGTAGCCCGGAGGGAGGGCTGCCGTTGCACAGGTATGCGCTTCGGGACCTGGGCGTCTACATCCTGGAGAACCTTGACCTGGAGGAGTTGGCCCGGGACAAGGTGTACGAGTTCCTGTTCATAGGGGCGCCGCTGAGGTTGACTCATGCCACGGGCTCGCCGTGGAACCCGCTGGCGATCATATAGGGAGGGCCTGTAATGACTAACGAAAATCTCTCCAACTGGGGCCGTTGGGGCCCCGACGACCAGATAGGCGTCCTGAACCTGATCCAGAACCAAACCGCCGTGCTGGAAGCGATAAAGCTGGTCAAGAAGGGGGACATCTACAGCCTGGCGGTGCCGTTGGAGAAGGACGGGCCCCAGTTCCCCCTGTTCCACAAGACGTGGCGGGTATCGCACTGGCAGCATCTGTACGGGCCCGAGCTGGACATCATCGACGATGTGATAGCAATGGAGACCCATTCCGGCACGCACATAGACGGGATAGGGCATTCCTGGCACGACGGCCAGCTTTATAACGGCTTTTCTTCCGATGAGTTTGCCAGCAGCCGGGGTGTTGCACGCGTAGGGATAGAGAACGTGAGGCATATTTTCGGTAGAGGGGTGATGCTGGACGTGGCGGCCTACAAGGGAGTCGACCACCTCGGCGCCGCCGAGCCCGTCACTGCTACCGACCTGGATAACGTCGCTGTTGCCCAGGGAATCGAGTTGAAACCCGGGGACGTGGTACTGGTGCGGACCGGCTGGTACAACTTGTTCCACTCCGACAATGAGAGCTGGTCACGGTCGTTTCCCGGGCCAGACGGCTCGGTGCTGGCATGGCTCAAGGAGCACGATGTGGTGGCCATAGGGACGGACCACCCGACATGCGAGCTCTTCGAGAGCATTGAATCCCCAGTGGAAATGCCGCTTCACCGGCACGGGCTTCGGGACCTGGGCGTCTACCTGCTGGAGAACCTGGACCTGGAAGAGCTGGCGCGGGACAAGGTATACGAGTTCCTGTTCGTCGGGACGCCTTTGCGGATCACTCACGGCACGGGGTCGCCGTGGAACCCGCTGGCCATAGCATGACCTCATCATCTGCGAAGCGGGTGGCCCGGGCGATGACGATTGCGGGGTCGGACTCGGGGGGAGGGGCGGGGATACAGGCAGACCTGAAGACCTTTGCGGCGCTGGGGGTTTATGGAACCTCAGTCATCACGGCGGTCACGGCCCAGAACACGCTGTCGGTGGACGGGATAGCCGAGATCCCGGCGGACATGGTTGCCGCGCAGATAGACACGGTGATGTCGGACATCGGGGCGGATGCGGTCAAGACCGGGATGCTGGCGCACAGCGGGATTATCGAGGCCGTGGCCGAGCGAATCGAGGCGCTGGAGATGCCCAACGTGGTGGTGGACCCTGTAATGGTGGCAAAGAGCGGAGACAGGCTTCTGCGGGAGGAAGCGGTCGAGGCTTACAGGTCGCGACTGTTGCCTCGGGCGCTGGTGGTTACGCCAAACATCCCGGAAGCCGAGGCGCTGACGGATGTGGTCATAGAATCGGACGAAGACGCGGTCCGCGCCGCCAGGGTCATAACCAGCATGGGAGCCAAGTGGGTCGTGATAAAGGGCGGGCATCGGGAGGGGCCGGTAAAGGACATACTGTATTCGGAGGGCGGCATCAGAGAGTACGTTTCGGAGAGGATAGAGTCGAAGAATACGCATGGCACGGGCTGCACCTTCGCTTCGGCCATTGCGGCCCATCTGGCCCGGGGCTGCTCGGTGGAGGATGCGGTGTATCAGGCCAAGCAGTACGTTTCGGCGGCGATCGAGGGGGCGTATCCGGTGGGCCAGGGACACGGGCCCCTGAACCACTTCTACGCACTATGGAGTGACTGACTCAAAAGCTGAGGAGGTGGATGATGATAATAGATAACCACGTTCACATCTTTCCCGACCAGGGAGGCCCGGAGGTCGGGCCCGACCCTGCCCGCCACGTCGCGCAGCTTCAGAAGAGCGTGGCCGGTTTCTGGGGCAGGATGGTCTCCAGCCATACCGACCCCAAGTACATACCTGGGGCGGGGGAGGATGTCGGGTTTACTGTCGGGAGGCATGGCCGGTACTACTGGCGCAAGCACGGCGAGGGGTGCTGGCTTCAGCGGGGGCCAGCGTTTATGGAACGCATGGAGTCCACCCCCGAGCAGATAATCGCGCATATGGATGCTGCGGGGGTGGACATGGCCGTTATCCAGGCTGATTACGACTACGTGGATTTCGACACGGGTCGGGAAGGTTACTTTCTGGATGCGGTGAGGACTCGGCCCGACCGCTTCTTCGCGACCGCCGCGGTGGACTACCGGCTCTCTCGATCGGATGAGTTCTTGCAGGGCCAGATAGCCAACCTGACCCACGCCGTGGAGGACTACGGGTTCCGGGCGTTGTTTCTCGGGGGAGAGGCCATACCTGACCCGTTGGATGATCCTCGTTGCGACGCCCTGTGGCGGGAGACGATACGCCTCGGGGTGCCGGCTTACGTGAACACAGGGTTCTGTTCCAGGGCGCAGTATCTCGAACAATTGAGGGGGCTAAAGGTCGTACTGGATCGGTTCCCTGATCTGGAGGTAATCGACTCGCATGTAGGGGGTACCCTTCTCCATCCGTCCAACCCCGAATATGTAGAGACCCCTACGGAGTTATTCCCGCTGTTTGAGACGGGCCAGTTCTACCTGGAAGTCGGGTACGTGCTGGCCTACGAAGACCAGCGCATCTGGGGCGCCGACGCCCTGTATCCCTACAATCGCCACGACCGGATCATGCAAGAGGTATACAAGCGTTTCGGGCCGAAGATGGTGTGGGGGTCGGACCTGCCGTGGTGCTACCGGACGTGCACTTACCAGCAGAGTCTTGATCTGATCCGTCTCCACACACCCTACATGACGGACGGGGACAGGGAGCTGGTGCTCGGGGGGAATTTGTCACGGTTGCTGACATGAGCTTTGCCAAGCTCCTGAGGGGCACGGTTCACACAAATGGAGGGGCCGATATTATTGGGTGGGGAGGGGAGGCTGCCACCAGGATGGGGTCTCGGTGACTTCAATTGCGGTGACCCATTTCACCCATTCGAAGCCCCGACGCCCGGGGGCGACGAGCCGAACAGGGAAACCGTGTCCGTGGGACAGCCGCTCGCCGGTGACGTGGGTGGCGAGTAGAAAGTCTTGGGCGTCGTCGAGAGGGAAGCGCCTGTAGTAGCCGGTGACTGAGCGGACGAGGACGCTACGAGTTGTCTCAGAGGGGTTGGCTTCGTAGAGGACTCGGGAGAGGGGGATGCCTTCCCAGCGTTGCTTGGAAAACCAGCCGCCGGTGCAGTCGATGGTGGCGGTCTTTTCGGAGAGTTGGGTGAGGTCGGCGTAGGAGAGGGAGAGTTCGTTTTCGACCTTACCGGAAATTCTCAGGGACCAGGTGTCAGGGTTGATGGGTGCGGGTCTGTCGTTGAGCCATGAGACTACGGGGTAACCGTTGCCGGAGAAGCTGCCTTTTTCGTAAGAGCCGGTGAAACGTCGGGTGGCGCCGGGGAGGGGGGCGGCGCGTGCGACGGCCTCCGTGAGCTGCCAGGCGAGGAACCCGGCTATGGCAAGGCCACCGAACCTGAGGACCGACCGACGCTCGGCCCAGAAGGAGATGGGCGGGCCTCGGAACATATACCATGCATGCCAGAGGAGTATTGGCAGCAGGACGACGCCCGCGTAGATGTGCCAACTGACGCCGCTGAACATCCACCAGCTGAAGTCGCCGAAGATGGACCACACAAAGCCCAAGGCGAGGGTGACTACGAGGACAACTGCAAGGGCAAGGGAGGCGATACGGACGGGCTTCTTCTTGGTCCACTTGAAAGAGCGGACGATGTTTGCGACTTTCCAGGCCAGGACGGCGAGGATGCCGTAGCCGGATATGCGGTGGAGCTGGATGTAGATGGCTCGGTCCTCTGAGCCGGAGATAAGGCCGAAGAAGCCTGAGACCATGTCGGCGAGGATAAAGATGAGGAGGAGGATGTTGGCCCAGGGGTAGCGCATGGGGGGATTATACGCATGGGCATAAGGCGTCTCCCCCACCGGCCCCCGCTCGACCCCCTGCCTTCGCAGGGGCAGGCTCTTCGACTCAACTCAGGGTGAGCGGCCCCTCCCGGGGATCGATCCCGAACTCGGGGCTGGGATCACTGGAAGCAATTAGGGGCATCTGCTAGGCAGACGCCCACGACTAAAGACTGCAGGGATAGAGGAGACCTAGTTCACCACCTCGGCGATCTTCATCTCTATGACGTCGTCCCAAGAGTAGTCGCAGATTTCGGTGAGGATTTCTTCGGTGTGCTGGCCGAGGTCCGGGGCGGGCATTCGGAGCTTGCCGGGGGTCTTGCTGAGCTTGACGGGGAGGCCTACGTATTTGAGCGTACCATGGTTGGGGTGCTCAAGGTCCGCTACGAACTCGTTCTCCAGGACGTGGGGGTCACTGAGGACCTCGTTGTAGTTGCGGAGGGGGCCCCAGGGTAGGGAGGTCGAGTCAAGGGCGGGTTTCCAGTGGTCGATGGTCTCTTCGGCGAAGCGGTTGCGGATGATTTCGTAGAGGGCGGGGCCGCTGCCGTTGGTGCGCTTGGCCTGGGAGTCGAAGCGGGGGTCGGACTCGAGGCCCGGTGTGCCAAGGACGTTGCAAAGGGCTCCCCATTCATCGTCAGTGCCTTCGGCGCCGATGCAGAACCAGGCTCCATCTTTGTCCTGGTAGACGTTGTAGAAGGGGTTGGGGAGGTGGCCGTCGCCGTTGGAGAGGGGGCTGACGGCCTTGCCTTCGAATAGCTGCTGCTGGAAGTTGATCGCGCCGAGGTGGACCTGCCCACCAAGCAAGGAGGTGTTGACCTCCTGGGATATGCCGTGCCGCTCTCGGGCGAGGAGGGCGAGGGCAGCGCCGTAGGCGAGCATGACCGCGCCGCCCCGGTCTGCGAAGTCCGACCAGATGGACATGGGGCCTTCGGCGGAGCCGTAGCTGACGTAACCACCCCAGAACTGGCCGATGATGTCGTTGGACTGTCGGTTCAGCAGGGGGCCCTGGTCTCCCTGGCCCGAGCCGTGGGCGTAGATGATGTCCGGGTTAATCTTCTTTACATCGTCGTAGCTGAGGCCCAGCCGCCCGAGTCCGCTCTTGCGCATGTTGGAGAGGAAGATGTCGGACTTCTTGAGGAGCCGGGTGATGACCTCGTGGCCCTTTTCGGTCTTGAGGTTAATGGCGAGGCTCTTCTTGTCGCGGTTGTTGTTTTCGAAGTAGTAGGAGAGGCCGTACTCGTTCTCGACGCCGCCGAGGGAGCCGCCGTGACGGCCGGGGTCGCCGGAGAGTCGCTCTTCGACCTTGATGACCTCGGCGCCCATGTCGGCGAGGAAAGACCCGCCGCCGGGGCCGTGGTGCCATACGGTCATATCGACCACGCGGATGCCTTCCAGTGCCATTGTCATTTTCCGCTCCTCCTCGCTAGTTGATGACGCCCTGGTTACGCAGCTGCCGGAGTCCATCCGCGTCGAATCCTCCGATGGAGCTGAGCACCTCGTCGGTGTGCTCTCCGAGCTCGGGGGCGGGAGTACGGAGGGCGCCGGGGGTCTTCTTGAGCCGGACGGGTATGCCGACCATCTGGACGGGCCCGACCTTCGGGTGATCAAAGTCCACTACGTATTCGTTGGCGACTACCTGGGGGTCTTCGGTCAGCATTTCGTAGTCGTTGAGAATGGACCAGCCCAAGTCGTGCCGTCCGAGGATCTCCATCCACTCATCGAGGGTCTTCTGGAGGAAGCACTCCCGCATGATGGGGATGAGGACCTGGTTGTTGATTTTGGTGCGCTTGGGGTTGGAGTCGAAGCGGGGGTCGAACTCCAGGTCTTCCCGTTCGAGGACCTGGCAGAGGGTGTGCCAGTCCCGGTTTTCCTGGAGGAAGCCGAGGCACAGCCACCTGTCGTCCTTCGTCTGATAGTAGTTCCAGAAGGGGCTGAGGGGGGCTTCCCGCTTCATGCCCCAGGGCTCCCGTTTGTTGAAGATGTTGCTCTGGACGTTGAGGGCTGCCCAGTTGATCTGGCTGCCCAGCAGCGCCGAGTAGACCTCCTGGCCGACGCCGTGCCGCTCACGGGCGATGAGGGCGTTGACGATGCCGAAGGCGAGAAGGATGGCGTCTTCCTGGTTGGCCATGCCGCCCCAGAAGGGGACGGGGCCGTCGCTGTTGCCGTGGCTCTGGATGCCTCCGTAAAGCTGGGCGGTGATGTCGTTGAGGGGTTTGTCACGGTCTGGGCCAGTGGGGCCCATGCCGGTGGCGACGGCGTAGATTAGCTTTTCGTTGGCGGCGGATAGCCTGGGGTAGTCGAGGCCCATGTCGGCGAGGTCAGCGATGGGGAAGTTGGAGAGGAATACGTCTGCTTCGGTGACCAGCTTGCGAAGGACTTCAATGCCCTCGTCGCCGGAGTAGTCCAGCGCAACGCCGCGCTTGTTGCGGTTGTTGTTTTCGAAGTAGTAGGAGAGGGGGAAGGGCTCCCGGCCGGGGGTCTCGGTGCGGACGTTGCGGCCGGGGTCGCCGTGGTCCTTGTCCTCGATCTTGATGACGTCGGCGCCCATGTCGGCGAGGAGGGCGCCGGCCACGGGGCCCTGCTGACCGGTGGACAGCTCGATGACGGTTATACCTTCAAGGACCATGGGCATGGGCGGTTGCTCCTGGGCGTCGATGGGCGCGTGAGTGTGGGGCAAGGTTATTGTGGCGCTGAACGGGTGTCAAGGGTGTTGGCGGGGTCGGGGCGTTTGATTGAACTTTGATTAAACGCTGATTGAACTCGTAGCTGTTTTGATTGAACGACGCCTGAAAGGGATTTCTGGGGAATTCGCGTGGAGTAGGGGTGTGGATTTTTGATTGTTTTGCGATTGCAGGCACGGCTTTGATTGTTTAAGGAACGGGGATGGGGCCACGCCCCACCCCACACCAGGGAGGGCGCCCACGAGGGACGCCCATACGGGAGAGGAGGGAGGAGTCGGGTTGTTCGGTTGTGGGGTTTGGGTTTGCATTCTGTCTGTTGGGTTTTGGGTGGGCGATGGAAGGTCCGGGACTCAGTTTCAGGGGGCGGGAGGCCAGCCTGGTTCAGCCCCGTGTTCCTGTGTCACATGGCAGACAAGCGAGGGGAACCCTCGCCTGAGGGCGTCTCTACCACCAGTGTTCAGTTTTCTTCCCGACCCACTCGGAGGGGTGGGTGGGTGTTTTCTCGCTGCCGTCGCTGGGTTAGAAGGAATCTCCGAAGGGAACGACGGGGGAGATGTTCCAAGGGCCATAAGGCCCGAGTTTTTTCGGCAGGGCTCCTACATGAGGAGCGTGCCGTTTAATGTTGTGGACCTTCCATCGCCTGGATGGATGGGGAAGGGGCACGGGACCCGTGTGGGGTCGGGTGGGCTTCCCTGGGTGTAGGGTACCTCCTTGTGTTACCGGATTAGTGTTCGCGAACGGAGGGTATGATAACGTCTTTGCTCAGGTGTGTCAAGCAAATGTACGGGTTTGGGGGACATATGCGACGGGTTGGCCGGTGTGGGCCGCCCCGCGTCCGGGGAGGGGTGATGGTGAATGTCGAGGTGAGTTGCGAGACCTGCACCGCCCCTCCCAAGATTCACGCCTGAGGCGCATCTGCGACCTCACTGCCATTCGGAATGACACGGCATTGGGTGGGTGGGGATGAGGGGGGTGGGGGGTTGGAGTGACGGAAGATGGGAAGGGTGAGTTGCGGGGTTGTAGGTGAGTGTTTCGGAGGGATGGATTCCTGCCTCCGCAGGAATGACGGTAGGGAAGGGCGTCGGATTGCGGGTTATTCCGAGGTTGAGGAAGGGGTCTGGAGGATCACTTCTCAAAGCCATGCTTCCGCCTATGCCATTGCAGATATTTTTTCTCTGGGCGGAAACTCGTTGGCCAATTGATTGGCTTACCCTCATCTATCAAAAGCGTCTCGCGTATGACTTTGTTTTCAGAAGAAGACAACTTCTTGTTAACCTTTAGCCTATAGTCGTCGGTAAGAGTAATCAGCCCTCGATCAAACGCCTTGTCATGCAGCGCGTTCAGGAGCAACCCATTTTCAGGGATTAACCTTTCGTCATCCTTTGACTCCGACCACGGCTTGATGTGACTCGCAATCAACAGTTCCTCGTTTCTTATGCCCGTTATGCAGCACTGGCCGTCATATTTCTCCAATAGCCGCTCTCGGAAAACACCTTGGTTCACCCGAGCCTTGATTGTTGCCTCTCTCACTTTTCCTTCAATGCCACTCCTACCTAGCAAATCATCGACATCTGCTATCTTCTTCCGTTCTTCCTCCCGTTCTCGATTTGGTTGGGGATCAACGGGTGTGACTTCCGGCGGGAACGGCTCATCAATGCCTTTCCGGGTATGAAGCACTGTTGGGCGGGGTACGGAGATAGCGTTCCTGCTCTTGCCTGCGTATTTCTCGGGCAACTTCACCTGCAATTTCACCACATGGTCGTCGACGTAACGGTCGCGTATGTAGTATTGGAATGCGTTTCGAGGACCTTCGTGGAATTTCTTCTTGAGAAGATGCTCAGCGAGGTGTTGATGCCTGGACCCTTTTTTCCCTTGCTGTATTATTCGGTTCCAGTATCCGGTACTCTCAACATAGTCTTTTAACTCTTTGTTCGTTCCGCGTACGGCATCTACAAATGCTTTGGCTGCCTCATAGGCATGGCCATCTAGTTCAAAAATATAAACTGAATTGCTCTGTATTCCTTTGAACACGTCCTACCTCCTAAGTCGATTCATCGGATATGTACGCCTCAAAAGACGGCGATGGGGTTGGCGGGGGAGCCGGTGGCGGCGTGGAAGCGGAGGGGGGCTATGACTAGCATGAATTCCCATCGGTTTCTTCGGGCGCAGGCCCGGGCGAGGTCTTCGAGGTTCATGTTGTCTATGAGCCAGAGGCCGAGCGTGGGGATGCCGATCTCGTGGACGGGTTCGCCGATGTTGTCGTAGCCGCTGGGGGAGACTTCGTTGTTCTGGTCGCCGCCGAGCATGGCGATGTCCCGGTCTTTGAACCAGGGGATGCAGGAGACGTGGGGGCCGGGGCGGGGGGCTGAGGTGTCGGTCACTTCGCCGTCGTAGTATCGGGCGAGGTGGCCGGTGCGGATGATGAGGACGTCGCCGGATTCCACCTTGACGCCTTGGGAGGACTCGGCCTCTTCGAGCATGTCGGGGGTGACGGGGAGGGGGGTGTCGATGCGGTCAACGCCCCGGAGGCGGGCGATGTCGAGGAGGACGCCCCGGGTGACGACGCCCTGGGAGAGGAGGGTTATGGACTCGGCTTCTGCGCCGTTTTCGCTGTTGACGAGGGCGGCGGGGTGGCCGTTGTACATCTTGCCGCCGGTGAAGACGTGGCAAAGGGCGTCGACGTGGGTGATGCAGTTGCCGTGATAGGCCAGGCCCATGAAGTCGCCGGACCAGGTTGCGTTCTCTCCGGCTTCACCAGTTGCGGTCATGTAGTGGAGGACGCGGGACATGTGCTCGCCGGGGAGGTCTTTCTTGATGGTCCAGGCGCAGGAGACGGATACGCCGTCTTTCACGAGGCTGGCGGCCTGGCGGCGCTTTTCATCGGTAACGAGGTTGAGTGCGCCGAGCTGGTCGTCGGGGCCCCAGCGGCCCCAGTTGGAGCAGGTCTCGGCGTATGAGAGGACCTGGCCTTCGGTGGGGAGGGTGGGTTGGGTCATGGTTATGCTCCAGTCTGGGAGTTCTCGGGGCGAAGGGGCCAGGGTTTCCAGTCCAGTTCCAGGGAGGGGTTTCCGCCGGTTAATTCGAGGGCACGGGCGTCGTTCATGGGATGCCTATTAGTCATTCTCAATGAAGGCCCGCGGAACTCCGTTACGCACCGACTCCCCCGCATGGACTCTCCCTTGATAGGAGGCGATTCGTCCATGACCATTTCGCCGACATCGGAGGCCGCGTACCCTAGATATCCACCTTCTACCGGAGCCCAATCGCCCTTTAATTTGTCGACTATTGCAGAGAGCAGGGGTCTCGGAGAATGGAACACAGCCTCCCGAAACCCGCCGGAAGTCAGGCTGTCTACCAGTTCCTTCAACCGTTCCATCTCGCCGTCGGCGGACTCGTCGCAGGCGTCGCAGCCGCAACCCGGAAAATAGTCCCTGTACCATCGACCAAAGCGAATGCCCAGCCCCGGAAAGTCCGTAAATGCGACCACTATAGGCGCCGCTCCCGGATCCGCCGGCTTGAGCGCTATGCTGGAACGCGCCAGGGTAAGCCTCTTGAGTTCAGTATCCTCGAGTTCATCGTCCAGGCCGTACCCTTCCACGCGCTCGACGTCGAAACGGGTCTCCAGGGCGTTCAGCATATCAAGCATGGTGTCATGCAAGGGCCGGAAGCGCTCGGGGTTGGTGACGCGACTGTAGGCTTCGTCGGGAGGATCGACATTTCCCTTGTATTTCTCGAAAGGCATGACAGACCAATCCCAAAGGGGTGTCGATAGGATAGCACGGGGCGCCCGCACTCCCGCGCCGTATAGTACACTGGCCGCATGGAAGCGCCGGTGACCCGGAAGTCGGGGCGAAAGATGGACGTGCATCTGCTGCAGATGGCGGAGTTCATCGGGTTCACGGAGGAAGATGCGGAGCTTATCCGGGCCACGGGGCCTATCGTCATAGCACACGCCGACGAGGTTACGAAGGTCGTCTACGACCACCTGCTGGAGCAGCCCGGCACTTACAACTTCTTCCGCAAGGAAGACGGCACAATCGACGAGGAGCGGGTTGAGAACCGGCGGAGGGGTCTGGCGCGGTGGCTGACCCGGACGGCGGACGCCAAGCTGGACTACTCCTTTGCGTGGCACATGGTGGCGATGGGGATTGCGCACAGCCACCGGATGCAGAAGCCGATGGGTCGGGTGCCGGGGCCGTTCATGGTGGGGACGATGAGCTTCACCCAGACGGCGGTCAGTTCGATCCTGCTGGAAGACCTGGAGGACAAGGAGTACGCGGGTCGGGCGGCGATAGCATGGAACAAGATCCTGATGCTGGAGCTGGACCTGCTGTTGACGGGGTATTACTCGGTGACGCCGCCGCCGGACGGCCAGTGAGATGCGTGGGGAGGTTCAGGGAGCGGGGATTGCGGGAGCGGGGAGATGGGGGAGACCCGCCGATTTTCAGCCTCGGGGCACGGGTGAGGGTGGCGATTTATGCCGTGGATTCGACGCTGGTCGGGGAGACGGGGACGGTGAGGTCAGTACGAGGTAGGTACGGGAGCCGGGGGTCGGAGGCGAGCACGGGGGCGATGCTGGCGTCGCCGGGGGAGTATCTGTATGAGGTTGCGCTCGATAATCCAGGCCCGAACAAGCCGAGGAGTATTTCGGTTAGGGAGTCGGGGCTGGAGTCTTCCTAATGTAAGTCAATGACAACTATTCTGCAAAGGAACCCAACGAGCCTAAAATCAATGCGGCGAGGTTAGGTGGTAGAAGACGACAATTTGACCCAGGCTTTGCGCCCTGCTTATGATTCTTGTGATTGATTCGGCTTTCCACTCTTGGAGTTCAATCCTAATTCGACACCTTTTGCCTACAGCGAAGACCATTCCCGAATAGACGAGTAGGAGACCTGATTTGCTGAGGAGAATTCACATACGGGGTTACAAGTCCCTCGTGAACGTCGAAGTGCGACTTAGGCCATTGACTTTACTCTTCGGCCCAAATGCCGCGGGTAAAAGCAATTTCCTTGATGCATTACAGCTCTTATCTAATTTAGCCACAAGCCGCACGTTGAATGAGGCTTTCGACCCGCCATATAGAGGTAAGCCACTCGAGTCATTCACACTTGGTGAAGGGGGTCTGTCCGGTCTTGTGGAACAAGAGCGATTGATCTTCTCGATTGAAGCTGATTTGGAGTTGTCTGACACGATAGTCGATTCAGTCAATCGACAGATTAAAGAAATGCGTCGCCCGAGTGCGGGCCATAGATCGGAGGAGCCCAGCAAAGGGTCTGTTTTCGTTCGGGAACGGAATCTGCGTTACCGAGTTGAGATTGAGATGCTACCGCGCTCTGGTTTCTTACGGGTGACTGATGAATACCTCGCAGCCCTGAATGCCAAAGGGGTCCCTTCCAAGAGTCGCAGGGCCTTCATTGAACGCCAAGACAACAAAATCCATCTTCGACTAGAGGGTCAAGCACATCCCACTTATTACGATCGTTATCTCGACCACACAATACTATCAATGCCGCATTACCCTCCCCATTATCCTCACTTAGTCGCAACGCGCCGAGAGCTTGAGAATTGGTTATTCTTCTATTTCGAACCTCGGGAGCGGATGCGCTCAGCAAATCCGGTCAAAGAGGTCCGCCACATAGGCTTGATGGGGGAAGATCTCGCCGCCTTCTTAAACACGTTACGCGCGCTTAATCCTAGACAATTTGAGGCCGTAGAAAAGGCATTGCACACGGTAATGCCTGACATGGATGGCATCAAGACCGGTGTGAATGAACTGGGAGAGGTGGAACTCTATCTCCGAGAAAATGGCATCGAGATTCCAACCAGAGTTCTGTCTGAGGGGACATTGCGAATTCTTGGCCTTCTAGCACTCACAGGAGCGGTCGATCCTCCGTCTCTAGTTGGATTCGAAGAACCAGAAAATGGAATGCATCCTCGTCGAATTGAAATGATCGCAGACTTGCTTAAGTCTCGTTCAAACATAGATGAGTGCCAATTCATAGTTACAACTCACTCACCCATATTGCCAGACCTGCTACCCAATGAGGCTCTATTTCCGGTAACTAGAATCGAACGAAAGACTCATATAGACCCATTCTCGACTTGGGGACCGCTCTTTCGGAAGACAGATATAACCACCGCATTGGACGATGATTCCACTCGACTTACAGTTTCTGAGCGTATTCTCAGGGGCGATTTTGATGCGTGAGATTGCTCTGTTCGTCGAGGATTACGCTCATCGCTTGGTAATTGGAACGCTGTTACAACGTCTATCGGATGAGGCTTCAGTGAGAGTGAACCTCAACTGGCGAAGCGCGGTTGGCGGCCACAGCAAAGTTGTTGGGAAGTTCAGGGACTATTTACAAGATCTGGATCGAGAGGGTGGATTACCCGACCTTATAGTGGTCGCTACAGATGCAAATTGCTATGGCCTAAATGACCGTTCTAGACAAATCTTAGAGACCGCAATGTCTGTTCCTGATGTCGAAGACATTCTCATTATGGCCATTCCCGATCCCCACGTAGAACGCTGGCTATTGCTGGATGGTGAGGCCTTTAACACTGTGTTTGGCCGCGGCTGTGATGCGCCTGACCTTAAGTGTAATCGAGATGAATACAAACGCCGTTTGAGCCACGCGATTCGCAAAACAGGCGTTACCCCAAGTTTGGGTGGCATTGAGTTCGCCGAGGATGTCATGCAGAACATGAACATCCAACGTGCGATGCAGGCAGACCGCTCATTGGAGCGCTTTGTACGTGACGTACGCCAAGCATTTAATCGGCTGGGTGTCTAATTTAGGATTTGAAATTGGATAGAGAGATGCATTACTCCGGCTTTAGGGCTATGAAGTCCATGTCCCGGACGGATGGGGGGTAGCCTGCGGACTGGGTGTCCTTCATTACGCGGGCTTCTGTGAATCCGGCGGCCTGGAGGCGTTGGAGATACTTGTCTTTCAGGTCTGCGCCGCTGACGCAAGCTACCCACTGGGACATGTCGGACTGAATCTCGGGTGGGAGGGCCTCGCTGAGAACCATGTCGGATATGTACATGCGGCCGCCTGGTTTGAGGATGCGGTAAGCCTCCCGGAAGACGGCGTCCTTGTCGGGTGCGAGGGTGATGACGCAGTTGGAGATGATTACGTCGGTTGTCTCGTCTTCAAGGGGGGTGTTCTCCATCTCGGCGAGGTGGAACTCGACGTTGGAGAGGCCGAGCTTGTCGCGGTTCTTGTTGGCGAGGGCGATCATGTCGGGGGTCATGTCTATGCCGATGACCCGGCCCTCGGGCCCAACCTGCTGGGCAGCGAGGAAGCAATCGATGCCGCCCCCGCTGCCGAAGTCGACTATCGTCTCGCCTTCGTTGAGGGAGGCGAGAGCGGTGGGGTTTCCGCAGCCGGCGGAGGCTTGTACGGCCTCGGTGGGGAGGGTATCCACTTCTTCAGCGCTGTAGAGCGGCGTCTCGCAGCAGGTGGTTGCCCCGCAACAGGCGTCGGCCTGGGGTAACTCGCTGGTTGCGCCTCGGGCCAGGCTCCCGTAGTGCTCCCGGACAATTTCCTTGATTTTGCCTTCTTCTACGTTGACCATCCTGTTCGTTCCTCCTGCTGGATCTGATTCTCTAAAGTCGGGAGCTAATCAACCCCACCCTACCTCACCTCGACTCCGGCGTTACTTACAGACTGTTCCAGGTATGGCAGAACCCGCGACCACACAGAGGCAGCGGTCCTGTAGGCCTCCCTACCTGAGTCTGTAAGCTCACAAACCTTCCTCAGGCGTCCACCAATAACCTCTTCCCGGCATGTGATATGACCACTCTCAGTCATCTCCTTTATGGTCGGATAAATCATGCCCGAGGTCGGCTTGCTCCAACCGTCGCAGCAAGTCTCGATGTTTGCAGCCAGCTCGTAGCCGTGCATCGGTCTCTCGGCGAGCATTCCGAGGAGAAAGTAACGGGAGACACTCTTCTTAATGAGGTTCTCCCAGTATTCTTCTGTCTCCAGATGGGACGGTGTTTTTGAAAGCATATATCGTTTGCCTATATATACGTTGCATATATATTAACTGGATTTCGAACCCTGTCAAGCCGTCGGGGCCCGGAAGTGTAGGTAAATCTATCTCGGCGACCAGAAGGCGAGGTTGCCGGGCGCTATGACCAGCGGGGGGTCATTTCCGTCAACCGAGATTACCTGGATGGTGCTCCCACCCGTGCCGTTGGCATCCGGGTCCCGGCCCGAATAGACGAGGGCCTGGCTGTCTGGGGACCAGAGCTGGTTGGAGTAGGCGTACTGGTCGAAGAAGGCGAACATGACGAAGAGCTGCTCGTGGGAGGGAATGAAGTCGGTGAGCTTCTTTTCGTTGCGGCCCATCCGGTCGTTGACGTACCAGGAAATCTTGGATGTGGAGCGGTCGACGACGACGTAGGCGATCTTCGAGCCGTCGGGTGACCAGAAGAAGGCGAACAGTTCCCGGTTGGTAATCCGAGTGTTTTCCCCAGTATCGGCATCGAAGATCGTGAGTCCGGCGTAGGTGGGGATGCCCAGGTTACGCCCCGTTGACAGCTCCGTATAGGCGATCTCGTTGGCGGTGGGAGACCAGAGGAATACGGACAGGGCATTTACGCTGCTTACCTCCATCCCCGATGTGCCCTGCAGGTTGGCAACCACGAGTCTGTCGCCGCCCTGAGAGTCTGTCACGTAGGCGATGCGGGCGCTGTCGGGGCTCCAGGCGGGGGTCCTGTAGGAGAAGGAGTCGGCGTTAAGGGAAGCACGGGCGAAGTTGTTGCGGGTGTCGACTAGGTCCAGGTCCTGCACGAGGTGGTGGAGAAGGTACTTTCCATCAGGAGACCAGGCCATGTAGGAAGGGGCGCCGAAGGAAACGGTCTCGGGGTGGTGGGGGTCTGCGATTTCGATCATGTAGAGGACAAGGGACTCGGGGGTGGGGGCCAGGAAGGCAATCCTGTCGCTTTGCGGAGACCAGTAGACGTAGTGGGGGCTGCGCTGGGCTACGAAACGGCCTATGGTGTCGTCGGGGTCCTGGAAGACCTTGTCGGGGAGGCCGCCGGGGATGTCGACCAGCCAGAGGGCGCCGGCGAAGTCGCCGTCGGCGGAATAGGAAGTGAAAGCGAGCTTAGTGGCGTCGGGTGACCAAGTGGGCCAGTTGTAGATGGTGTGGTTGTCGAAAACTACTCCCCCGACCAGCGACGCCGTTTCCCCGGCCATGGGTATCGAGATTAACTCCTGGTCGGTGCCGTCAGGGCGGATGGTGTAGATGTTGTCGTCCTGCCCGACATAGGCGATGAGATTCACTGCTTCCTCCGGTTGCTCGGTGGGGGTGGGCACGGGCGTTGGCTCAGGGGTTGCCGTGGGGGTCGGAGAGGGGAGAGGCGGGGGTGTGGGGGTGTCAACGGGGGTCTCGCCGTTTCCTCCGCAGGCCAGAACTATGAGGGTGAGGGCCAGGGCGACGGCTATCCACGCGGGCCGCGGGCCCAGGCGAGGGCGTCGGGTCACAGTTCGGTCCAATTCACTTCGTTGAGGTCAAACATCGGGCCCTGGGTGCAGACCATCTTCCGACCGGAGTCGGTGGCCACGGCGCAGCCGTAGCAGATGCCGAAACCGCAGGCCATGCGCACCTCCAGCAAGACTTGCGTGGGTGTTGTAATGCCGTGGGCCCGCCACGTTTCCCAAATTGCCCGGTACATGGGTACGGGGCCGCAGAAGAAGGCCTGATCGGCTCCGTCCATTGCGGCGGGAAGAGCCTCGGTTATCAGGCCGGTCTCGCCGGCGGAGCCGTCCTCAGTTACTTCGACGATGGTGACTCCGTCGGGTATCCAGTCGGCCGGGTAGAGGAGGGAGGCTTTGCGGGCAGCGGAGACAATGGTTACTTCCTTACCTGACGCCATGGCCTGGTCAGCGAGGGCGATGAGGGGCGCAAGCCCCGTACCCCCGCCGCCCATCACCAGACGCTGCGCCGATGGGTCGATTTGATATCCGTGACCCAATGGGCCGAGCATCTTGACCTCGTCCCCAGCTACCCGTTTGGCAAGCCAGTCCCGAGCCGGGCTGCCTGCGTTGAAGAGGAGGGCTATTGAGTCGGGGGTGATCCAGTCGGAGGCGAGGCTGGGGTCGGCGGAGAGGAGGTCGGGGCCATAACGATGAATGCTAATCGCCCTGCGAAGATGCGGGTCCGTGGTCTCTCCGCATTCGGCCATCACGAATTCGCCAGGGACCCGGCTGGCGGCGACGGGTGGGGAGTCGACCCACAGGCAGTGGACACCCGGGGCGAGGGTGTGGTTGGCCAGGACCTTGGCGAAGGTGTCTTGCATCATGCGGGGCTCGATTCAAGGTATGCGCCCAGGGGTTTGACGGAGACGTTGCGGGGGCCGTTGAGGAGGGTGTCGACGGTGACGCGGGCGGTGTCCAAGGAGGTGAAGCAGGGGATGCGGCGTTCCGCTGCGGCCCGGCGGATCTGGAAGCCGTCCCTAAGGGGTGTGCGGTGGCCCGTCAGGGTGTTTACCACAACGTCGACCGTGCCGTCCTGGATTATGTCCACGATGTCGGGTGAGCCCTGTCCGGCTTTAGCCACGGCAGTGACGGGGAGTCCGATGGCCTTGATCATGTCGGCGGTGCCCTGGGTGGCGTAGAGCTTGTAGGAGAGGGAATGGAAGGTCCTGACGATGTCAAGGGCTTCGGCCTTGTCCCGGTCAGCGATGCTGAGGAGGACGGCGCCCTCGGGTGGAAGCATGAGGTCGCTGGCCATGAGGGCCTTGGCGAGGGCCGGGCCGAGGGAGTGATCGATGCCCATGACCTCGCCGGTGGACTTCATCTCGGGCCCGAGATACGTGTCGACACCGATCAGCTTTGACATGGAAAATACCGGCGCCTTGATAGCGACAATTTCCCTGGCGGGCCACAAACCGGTGCTATAGCCCTGTTCCGCGAGGGACTTGCCCATCATTATCCTGGTGGCAACCTGAACCATTGGCACGCCCGTGATCTTGGAAAGGAAGGGCACGGTGCGGCTGGCCCGGGGATTGACCTCCAGTACGTAGACCAGAGGGTCTTCTGTGTCATCGGAGTCGGATGGCTTCATTACCACGTACTGAATGTTCATCAGGCCCTTGACCTGGAGCGCTAGGCCGATTCTGACCGTGTAGTCGACTATCGCCTTCCTCTGGGCGGGGGTGAGGCTGGGGGCGGGATAGACGGCCATGGAGTCTCCGCTGTGAACGCCCGCCCTTTCGATATGCTCCATGATCCCGGGGATGAGGACCTGCTCGCCATCACAGATGCCGTCCACCTCGACTTCCATCCCCTCCAGGTATTTGTCAACGAGTATAGGGCGGTCGGGCGCCGCGTCGACGGCGGCGGCAACGTAGCGGATGAGTTCGGTGGCGTTGTGGACTATCTCCATGGCCCGGCCGCCGAGCACGTAGCTGGGCCGCACCAGCACCGGGTAGCCGATGCTCTGGGCTACGCTCAAGCCCGCCTCGACGGAGGTGATGGCAGCGCCGGGGGGCTGGGGAATGCCGAGTCGGTTGAGGAAGTCCTCGAAGCGGTGGCGGTCTTCTGCGGTGTCTATGGTGTCAGACGAAGAGCCGAGAATGGGGGCGCCGGCGCGGTGGAGGGGCTCGGCGAGGTTGATGGCGGTCTGTCCCCCGAACTGGACCACGACGTCGGGGAAGTCTCCACCGTCACCTTCCCCACCGTTTTCATTCTCCAAGATGTCCCGGAGTCCTTCTTCGTCCAGGGGCTCAAAGTAGAGCCTGTCGCTGGTGTCGAAGTCGGTGGAGACGGTCTCGGGGTTGGAGTTGACCATGATGGAGCCGGCGCCCTCTTCCCTGAGGGCCCAGGAGGCGTGGACGGAGCAGTAGTCGAACTCGATGCCTTGGCCGATGCGGATCGGACCTGAGCCGATGACAACGGTCCTGCGGCCGGGGACGGCCTCGGCCTCGTTCTCCTGTTCGTAAGAGCTGTAGAAGTAGGGGGTCTCGGCGGCGAACTCTGCGGCGCAGGTGTCGACCATCTTGTAGACGGGCAGGACACCCCAGAGGCGGCGGAGGTAGCGCACCTGCTCGGGGAGGCGGTCGGCCAGGGTGCCGATGTACTCGTCGGAGAAGCCGAGGCGCTTGGCGGAGCGCATCAGGGTCGGTGTGAGAGGCTCCTGAAGCAACCTCTGCTCCATGTGCACCAGGTTGTAGAGCTTGTTGGTGAACCAGGGGTCGATGCCGGTGCGCCGGGAGAGGTCGTCGGGGCTAAGGCCGCGTCGGAGGTGGGCCATGAGGGCCCAGATGCGCTGGTCACTGGGGTCTGTCGGGATTGAGCCGTTGCCGTTCTCAGCAGACCATTCACGGTCTTCCCACAACAGACGGCGTTGTCCGAACTCCAAGGAGCGCACGGCCTTCTGCAGGGCGGCCTCAAAGCTGCGGTCAACGGCCATCACCTCGCCGGTGGCCTTCATCTGGGTGCCGAGCCTGCGGTCACCTGAGGCGAACTTGTCGAAGGGCCAGCGGGGTATCTTGACGACGCAGTAGTCGAGGGAGGGTTCGAAGGCGGCCTTGGTCTTACCCGTGACTGCGTTCGGTATCTGGTCCAGGGTCTTGCCGACGGCGATTTTCGCCGCTACACGGGCGATGGGATAGCCGGTGGCCTTGCTAGCGAGGGCGGAGCTGCGGCTAACGCGGGGGTTGACCTCTATGACGTAGTATTCCCGTCCGTTAACGCTGGTCTGGCCAAAGGCGTCGGCGACTAGGGGCCCGGGGGCGAGGGCAAACTGGACGTTGCAGCCACCCTCGATGCCGAGGGCGCGGATGATGTTGATGCTGGAAGAACGGAGCATCTGGTAGTCCTGGTCGGAGAGGGTCTGGCTCGGGGCGACGACTATGCTGTCGCCCGTGTGCACGCCCATGGGGTCGATGTTCTCCATGTTGCAGATGGTGATGCAGTTGTCGGCGGAGTCGCGCATTACTTCGTATTCCAGCTCCTTCCAGCCCTCCAGGTAGACCTCTATGAGCACCTGGTTTATGGGACTGGCGGCGATGCCACCGGCTGCGACTGTGGCAAGCTCTTCACGGGTGCGGGCTATGCCCCCACCCGTGCCTCCGAGGGTGTAGGCGGGCCGGATGACCAGCGGGAGTCCGAGGCGCTCTTCAACCGCCAGGGCATCTTCAACGGTCTCGACGGTGGCGCTGGGGGGAGAGGGTTCGCCGATGTCGAGAAGGAGTTGCTTGAAGAGCTCACGGTCCTCGGCGTTGCGGATGGTCTGAAGGGGGGTGCCGAGCATGCGCACGCCGAACTTCTCCAGCACACCGGAGTCGGCCAGCTGGACGGCCAAGTTAAGGCCCGTCTGTCCACCGAGAGTCGGGAGGACGCCGTCGGGGCGCTCCTGTTCGATGATGCGGGAGACGACTTCCACCGTCAGGGGTTCTATGTAGACGATGTCGGCGATGTCCTCGTCGGTCATGATGGTGGCGGGGTTGGAGTTGACCAGGACGGAGGTGACGCCCTCTTCGCGGAGGGCCTTGCATGCCTGGGTGCCGGCGTAGTCGAATTCGGCGGCCTGGCCTATGACGATGGGGCCGGAGCCAATTACGAGGACTTTGGAGGGTTTTGGCGGCATTAGGTGGTCGCTTTCTGTGAAGGATCGTTTATCGGTTGTATTTCGGGCGGAGGGCACCAATGGCAAAGTGTTGAGCCACCGTAATCGTCATACTAAGTTCATTCTGAGTAAGCCATCTTATTGACACGTTGTTCTTTAGCCATTCTTTGGAGTCGGTGACATCTTGAAGCCCCCCCGTTCTAAAGGAGGAAGACCCTTCCCAATACTTTTTTATGCGACCCCTAATTCTCGTGCTCTGACCAACATAAAGGGACTCTCCCGTTACGTGATCAGAGAATAGATATACGCCGGGCTCATCAGGTACGTGAGCAAAGTTCAGGCCTTTGAAGGGAATTTGAGGAGAGGCCAAGAGCTGCTCCACCATCCTGAGACCTTCATCAACGTTTGTTTGTATATTCATCTTCCTGACTCTCATTATGAGATGGGGCCGGAGCCAATAACGAGGACTTTGGAGGGTTTGTTGGGCATTAGATGGTCGCTTTCTGTGAAGGATCGTTTATTGGTTGTGTTCCGGGCGGAGGGCACCAATTGCGAAGTGCTCGGCGTGCATTAAGCACATCCCAAGTTTGTCTTCTGTAAGCCAACTTATTGACACGTTATCCTCTAGCCATTCTTTGGAGTTGGCGATATCCTGAAGCCTCTTTATACGCTTTATAAAGGAAGAAGACCCACTCCAATGGTCTTTCATGCGACGCTCAATTCCTCCCCTCTCGCTCCGACCAACACCCACATAAAGGGGCTCTTCTGTTGTCTGACTAGAGAATAGATATATGCCGGGCTTGTCAGGTATGTCACCCATGTCAGCAGTTTTCGGGTCTTTGAAGGGAATTTGCGGAGAGGCCAAGAGTCTCTCCACCATACTGCGCCCTTCTTCAATGTGCTCTTGCATATTCATCTTCCTAACTCCTTATGAGATGAAGCCGCGGCCTATTATGAGGACTTTGGAGGGTTTGTCGGACATTCTAACGGCGCTCCATAGCGTGCTCCGCCAGGAGCATCATGGGAAGTTCGGACAGGGAACCGATCATGGCAAAGGGGAGGGACTCTAGGCCAGAACCGCCACGGTCAAGCCAAGCGGGAACGGCCCCGGCGTTGAATGCGCCCCAAGCATCATTGTCAAGGGAATCGCCGACGTGAAGAAGCTGGTGGGGCTCACAGCCGGCCTCACGAATGGTGATCTGGAAGATGCGGGGGTCGGGTTTGTCCATGGCGTCGTGGTCCTGGGAGAAGACCTCGAAGGAGACGAGGTCTTCGATGCCGAGGACCTTGGCCCGGCTGTTGCCGTTGGACAGGAGCCCGAGCTTGTAGTGAGGGGAAAGTTGTTTGAGGGCAGGGCGGACGTCGGGGAAGAGGGTGCGGGCCTCGTTGCGGCGATGGAAGTAGTACCGCGTCAGGTGGGTACCGAGGGCATCGTTGGGCCGGCTGACCTCGCGGAGGGCCCGGCGCATGGACTCCTCACGGATGGCATCGAGGTCGTTGACCGTGCCCCACATGTCGGCGTGGGTCCGGTCGCGGATGTCGATCATCATGTCCACGGTGAGACTTGCCGCGGCTCGGGGGTCGTGGTTAGAGAGTTCGGCAAGGGTTTCATGGAGGGCTTGTCGGGTGAAAGTTTCGAAGTCCCAGAGGGTTCCGTCTACGTCGAACGATATGGTTGTGATTTGGGAGAGGTCGGTCATCGTTGGTATTAACCTTTTGTTTTGTACATTACAGGTGGTTAAGTTCAGGTCAAGGACGGTTGGTATAGCTTGAGTTCGGGGATTCGGTTGAAGCCTTTGTCGAGGGTGTAGAGGGGGACGTTGTGTCGGATGGCGGTGGCGGCGATTGCAGCGTCTGGGACAGAAATTCTGTTACCGGACCGTATAAGACGATTACTGACCTTAGCGGCGATTACCCAAGCTGGTCGGTCAATGTCCAGATAGTGAATGGACAGGACACTTTGAGTTAGAAACTCGATTTGTTGAGGCGAACGGGCGCCTCTGACGTACTCGATGACAACCGGACCGGTAACTGCAGCCTCCCCGGAGGCAATTAGTTTGCGAAGTTCCTCCGAAGCGTCGGAATTGGGCAACTTCTGAGCTTCGATGAATACGGAGGAGTCCACCAGGACTGTCAAGCCGACCTATCCCCCAAGGAATTGAGGAACGCCTCCCTTTCCCTTTCTGCGAGTTCAGCCTCTTCACTAAAGTCATCGACGATGATCTTGCCCCAGGAGTCTATCCACTCTTTTATGCGTTTCCGGCGGATGTATTCCTTGAGAACGGCGTTCACAGCCTTGCTTTTTGTCCTCTCCCCGGTAGCTTCAAGGACGTCTTCAAGAAGTTCGCTGTCTATGTTCAGGGTTGTCCTCATGGTTCATAGCACCTCTTATGGGCGTCAAAATAATGCATCATTATATCACATCACATTTTGGTGCATTTTCTATTTCTGGTCACCGACCATGTCCAGGAAGCGTTCGAAGAGGTAGACGTTGTCCAGGGGGCCGGGTGAGGCCTCGGAGTGGTACTGGATGGAGACGATAGGGTATTCACGGTGGGCGAGGCCTTCGACCGTGTCGTCGTTGAGGTTGATGTGGCTGACCTCGACGGAGGATGAGGGGAAGTCGGGGGCGAGGGCGTATCCGTGGTTCTGGGCGGTGATATGCACCCGACCCGTCACGAGGTCCTGCACAGGGTGGTTCGCTCCCCGATGCCCGAACTTCAGCTTGAAGGTGCTGCCGCCGAAGGCCTTTCCTATCATCTGGTGCCCCAGGCATATACCCATCATGGGCTTCACGCCGACAAGGGCACGAACAGTATCGGAGACCTTGCCGAGGAGGGCGGGGTCGCCGGGGCCGGGAGAGAGGAGGAGGCCGTCGGGGTCCATCTGGAGGATGTCCTCTGCGTCGGTGGCGGCGGGGATGACCGTGACCCGGCACCCGAGCCCGTTCAGGATGCGTAGGATGTTGTATTTCAGGCCGTAGTCGAGGGCTACAATCTCATGGGATGGGGAGTCGGAGTTATTGGTGGGCTCCCAGGTGTAGGGGGACGGGGTGGAGACCTCGGAGACGTAGTCCACGGAGTCGTACTTTGGGAGGCTCTCCAGCCTTTGCAGAGCGGCTCGGGGGTCATCTCTGGTGATCATGCCCATCATCACGCCTTGGGAGCGGAGGCGGCGGGTGACGGCGCGGGTGTCGACGCCAGCGATGCCGGAGATGCCTTGGGAGGCGAGGAACTCGGCAACGGTGGCCTCGCTGTTCCAGTGGCTCGGGAGGGCGCAGTCCTCGCGAACGACGAGGCCACTGACCTGAATCTTCTTCGACTCCATGGTCTCGGGGTTGATGCCGTAGTTGCCGATGAGGGGGTAGGTGAGCATTACTATCTGGCCGGCGTAGGAGGGGTCGGTCAGGATTTCCTGGTAGCCGGTCATGCTGGTGTTGAATACGACCTCTCCGTAACCTTCGCTATCGGCGCCGAAAGATACGCCTTCGAAGGAGCTTCCGTCTTCCAGGACAAGCCAGGCAGGGCCATTGGGCTTATGGGACGAATTAGTCTGGGTCACTTTGTTGCTCGTTCTCCGTTTCTTGACCGGGGACCCGGTAACCGGGCCGGTACCCGAGATTGGATGCCTGCTCGAAGGACTCGAAGTAGACAAGGTTGCCCGTTCGGAGGCGTCGGGAGGGGTGGAACCCGGCCCTGTGGAAGACTCTGGTCCTGCGGCTACCGGCGGCCTCCGCGGTAGTGTCCCGCTGGCAGTAGCGGCAGCGAAGGACGGCGGGCCTTTCGTCCACCCGGGCGAATTCGGGGATGATGTAGGTGCTCTCCTTGTTGGACACGCAGGTCGGGTTTGGGCACCTGATGCCTTCCTCGGACTTGTAAGGCGGGTAGTTCATGGGGTAGGCGAAACTGCCGTGGTGGGCGGAGGCCTCAGGGGTTGAAACGCCCAGGAGGGACGCGAGGAGAGCCATCCGTACGGGCACCCCATACGCGGCCTGCTTGAAGTAGATGCTCCGCTCATCTTTATCAAGAGCGTAGTCAATCTCGTCCACGCGGGGGAGCGGGTGCATGATGAGGGCGTCCCTGAAGCTGGGACGCCGCATGAACTCTCTGTCAACTCGGAGGGTGTCGTCGGTGGAAGGGTCCCGGGCGTCGATTTGGCGCTCTTTCTGCATCCTGCTGGCGTAGACGACGTCCCAATTAGCCTTGACGGTTGGGGTCTTGATACTGAACCGGGCGGCGAGGTCCATCTTGGCATTGGGGTCCGGGAGGGGGAGCTGGGACTGGGTCAGGTATATGGCATCCATCTCCCTGAAGGATGCGGAGGGGCTGCCCTTGCCCTCGGTGACGATACCCATGTATTCACGGTTTAGCCGGTCCTTCACGTAGTCGGGGAGCTCAAGACCCTTGCTGGGCATGAACATTATGTTGGCGCCAAACCCGGCCAGGGCGTAGGTGAGGGAGTGTACGGTGCGGGCATTCTTCAGGTCGCCGCAAAGGACGACGGTCAGGTCGCGGATATCTCCCTTTTCACGTTTGAGGGTGTAGAGGTCGCAGAGGGACTGGGTGGGGTGCTCGTGGCTGCCGTCACCCGCATTGATGACGGGGACAGTAGCGTAGTCAGCCAGGGCCCGGGCCGCGCCTTCCCAAGGATGCCGGACGACGATGATGTCGACGTAGCTGCTGATGACGCGGGCGGTGTCGGCGAGGGTTTCGCCCTTGGCTATGGAGGTGGTGTTGATGTCAACGGCGGTGACGACGTTCCCTCCAAGTCGGTGCATGGCCGTTTCGAAGGAGAGGCGGGTGCGGGTGCTGGGTTCGTAGAAGAGGCTGGCCATGACCATGCCCTTGCAGAGATTGGACTGGCCGCGGATGTCGGCGTGCATGCGGTCGGCGAGGGAGAAGACGGCCTCGACCTCGTCGTTGGAGATGTCGTCGACGGTGATGAGGTCCCGACCCTGGAGCTCTATAGCCACTTCGCACCTCCCGCCACACGCTCAGGGTCTCTTGCAGGCACACCGCCCCCGAGAAGCGCCACTTCGTCTCGGCCGTCTAGCTCCTCGACGCGGACCTTGACGGTCTGGTCGAGGGAAGTGGGGATGTTCTTGCCCACGAAGTCGGGGCGGATGGGGAGCTCACGATGGCCCCTGTCTATGAGGACGAGGAGCTGCACGGAGCGGGGCCGGCCCAGCTTGACTATGGCGTCCAGGGCGGCGCGAACGGTGCGGCCCGTGAAGAGGACGTCGTCTACCAGCACCAGGTCTCGACCGGCTACTCCACCAGGGATGGTCAACCCAGTGCCGTTCACGGGCAGGGCGGGCTGGGGAAGGTCGTCGCGGTAGGGGCGGGTGTCGAGGGGGGCGACGGGTATTTGGCCGCGGCCGTTGTTGGAGATGTTATGGGCGATGCGTCGGGCGAGGGGCAGGCCGCGGCGGAGGATTCCGATCAGGAGAAGGCCCGAGGTATCGGGGTGAGCTTCGACTAGCTCGTGGGAGAGCCTTTTTAGGGCTTTGCGGATGTCGCCGGGGGTGAGGAGGACGGTGTCGGGCAAAAAATACCCCTGCCTGAGGGCGGCAAGGGGGTAGGCCGAAATCGGCTGCGGCAATGCTGTTTTCCTTGCCAGCCTCTCTGGACTGAATTAAAGGTCCGTTGCCGCGATTATGGGGTTGTCGGGCGCTGATGGGTCGGCGTTATTGTAGCGCGATCCGGGAGGGCGGGGCAAGGGCGGGGGGCGGCGACCCGGCGGGTTATTCGGTCCTCCTGGGGGCGGATCTTCGATTGTGGGGGTTCGTTTTCGGGTTTTCTGTTTTGGAGGGTCGGCGATGGGAGACGCCCAGTGGGACAAGGCCCCTGTTCCTACGGGAGCGGTTTTCCGGGCGCCCAGGGTCGGCGCAGGGCCTGGGCTGTCGATAGAGACGACGGTCCAGGGGGCTCCCAAGGTGAGGGGAAAAGGGACAAAAAGTGATGTTATGGAACAGGACGGGACGAAGATGGGGATCAGGGCGTCTAACCATCGCCTGGGGGTTAGGGAAGGGGGCACGGGACCCGTGGTGAGGGGACGGCGTTCCCGACCCCCGACGTCTCGGGGGCAAGCTTGTCTCGGGGGTGACATCCTCGGATGGGGTCTCGGGGCTTCCCTGGGGTTTCTGGTTCCTCCTTGTGTTACTGAATTTGTGTTCGCGAACGCAGGGTATGATAACGCCTTTGCTCAGGTGTGTCAAGCAAATGTACGGGTTTGGGGAGGGGGGAATTCCCCCGGATTCCCACCGGGGAGGGGATGCCACCCCCCACCACCCCAGCAACTGTGTTGGGGGCGGGGTGGAGGAGAGGTTTTTGGGAGGGGATTCCAGGGGGCATTGTCTCTAAGCATGGCGTTGAGGATGGTGAGGAGCTTGCGCATGCAGGCGACGAGGGCGACCTTGCCGGGTTTGCCGGCTGCGAGCAGTTGCTCGTAGAAGGCTTTGATGGGGGGATTGTGCTTCCTGGCGCTCATGGCGGCCATGTAGAGGGCTCTTCTGACGTTGGCCCGGCCGCCCCAGATGATACGTCTTCCCCTATGGACTCCACTGTCCCTGTTCAAGGGGGCTACCCCCACCAGGGCGGCGATCTCCTTGCGGTTGAGGGCGCCCAGTTCGGGGAGGGCGCCCACCAGGGTGAAGGAGCATACGGAGCCTATGCCGGGGACATCCTTGAGGAGGTCGTATTTGGCCTTCCAGAGGGAGTTGGACTTAATGAGGTCGTCTATCTCCCTGTCCAGGTCGTTCAGTTCCTGGGAGAGGAACTGGATGTGCTTACGCAGACTGGGGTGAAGAGGGCCGAGGGCCCGCTTGAGGCGAAGGGACTCGGCGGCCCTCATGTCTATGAGCTGCTTTCTGCGGGCCAGGAGGGCCTTCAGGTGGGCGGCCTGAGGGTCTGGGAGGGGACGGGCATCGGGTCTGATGGTGAAGGCGAAGCGGGCGATGCTGTAGGCGTCGATGGCGTCGGTCTTGGCCAGCTTGCCTATGGAGCGTGCGAAGTCCCTGATCTGCCTGGGGTTCATAACCGCCGTGGGTATCTGGTGGATCCCACACTCCAGGGCCAGGGGCCTCTCCAGGCCACCGGTGGACTCCATGACGATGAGGCCGACATCGAAGTCCTTGGCCACTTGAAGGACCTCTCTGATGCCTTCAGCATCGTTGGTGTGCCTTGTGGCCCGGCCTTGTGGCAGGACGTGCAGGTCCAGGAACTCACTGCTGACATCGATTCCCATTACGGAGTCTTGACTCATGTTATCCCTTTCTTGCAGGTACGGGTTGTTGACCCGGGCAACTGTACGGGCTTAAATGAGAGAGGGGTGCGGTGGCCCTCGCTGGGGCTCGGCCTCCAAAGACCATGATTCCTGCGGCCTACCGCACCCCGACTCCTTAACTCTACCACTGCTTCGTCACACAAGATTCCTCGCGGGGCATCGGAATGACATGGGGGTTGGGGGTGTAGGGCTAGGCAAGGGTGAGGGGGTGAGTGGCGCGGTTGTAGGTGGGCGTTTCGGAGGGATGGATTCCTGCCTCCGCAGGAATGACGGCATAAGGTGGTTGGGGATGACGGATGGGGGGATCTAGGGTGGGGGGTGGTGGAAAGGGGGTGGGGGAGTGGGGTATTGTAGGGTCTCGGGTGCGAGTTTAGTTTGTCGGGGAGGAGTTTCGGATGGAAAAGGTCAGGATCATGCCGAAGGGACACTGGTACTGGAGCATGCCGGTGCCGTTTTCGCAGGGGTGGAAGGTGGGAAGGATGATTTTCGTGGGGGGGCAGATAGCGGCGGACGAGCACGGGACGCCGCTGGCGCCGTTCGATATCGAGGAGCAGACGCGTATCGTGTTCGAGAACGTTCGGACGGTGCTGGCAGAGGTCGGGGCAGAGATGAAGGACATAGTGAAGCTGAATACGTACTACGTGGACGATTCCAAGGGTGACGAGTCCCGGAAGTTCTGGGAGAAGATGACGCACGTGAGGAACCGGTACATCCCGAGCCCGGGGCCTGCGGCGACGGCGGTGCGGGTGGCGGGTCTGGCGTATGACGGGCTGGTGATTGAGGTGGAGGCGATTGCGATGGTGGATGAGTAGGGCCTTGAGACACAGGGGCGAAACATGAGAAACAGCGCTGAGGCGGTGATCATCGGGGGTGGGGTTAACGGGTGCAGCATCTGCTACAACCTGGCCGAACGGGGGGTGAAGGCGCCAATCCTGGTGGAGCGGTCCAGCCTGGGGGCGGGTTCTACGGGGAGGTCGTCGGGGGTGAGCACGGGGTTCAGCCTCCTGCTGTTCACGCAGCAGAGCGCCTTTAGCGACACCATTCCCCGGCTGGCAAAGGTGGGACAGGACATACTGCGCAACTTCGAGGAGATCATTGGGGTGGACGCGGGGTATAAGGAGACGGGAGTGCTGTTTCTGGGGGGGAAGGAAGTGGAAGAGCCGGTGGAGGCGAGCTTTGCACTGATCAGAGATCTCGGGTTTGAGGGAGGGACTATCGGTCGGGAGGAGGCAAAGGAGTTTGCGCCATACCTGGAGCTTGACGATATCGACTGCATAGGCCTGGAACCCCACGCCGGGTACGCGGACCCGCCGGCGGTGGCACAGGGATATGCGTCGGCGGCGGGGAGGCTGGGCGCCGAGATCGTGCTGGGGAATGCGGCGCTGGACGTGGAGATAGAGGGGGGTCGGGTGAGGGGGGTGGTGACGGAGCAGGGGAGGATAGCGACGGATACGGCGATAGTGGTCGGGGGGCCGTGGGGAGGGCAGCTGATGGCGAAGCTCGGATTCCCGGTGCCGTTCAGGCCGACGAGGCACGAGGTCTTCTTCCTGAAGCGCGGGCCGGGGGCGCCCTCGGGGCACGCGGTGGTCTTCGACCTTCCCAGCCTGACGTACTTCCGCCAGGAAAGCCCCGACCTGACGCTGGTGGGGGACGTGGAGCACGACGATACGGCGGAGCCGGACAACTTCGAGCAGGGTACGGATATGTCGCTGACCAGGTCGACCTGGCAGAAGGTCGCCCACCGGATGCCGTCCCTAGCGGACGCGGAGCTGTTCACGAGCTATGCGGGGATGTACACGGAGACGCCGGACGGCTACCCGGTAATCGACAGGGTGGGCGGGGTGGAGGGGTTGTACCTGGTGGGAGCGTTCAACGGGTACGGGTTCAAGATATCGCCGGCGGTGGGGATAGTGGTTGCGGAGATGGTGACGGAGGGGGAGTCGAGGACGGTGGACGTTAGCTCGCTGGGGGTGGGGAGGTTTGGGGGGTAGGGGGTAGGGGGCCGACCCCTCACCATTCCGCTCTTGAGACCCCCTCGAGGGACTCGGGGCAGGCTCTTCGACTCCGCTCAGGGCGAGCGGAAAGCCCAATCCCCAGAGGATGGATGTCCCCCCGACCCCCGACTCCTCGGGGGCATGCTTTTCTCTGGGGCAGGCTGGAGTCGGGAATGACAGTTATGCAAAGGCCGCGGAGTAGTCGGGACAAGCCGAACCGGCTTCGCAGCCTTGACATATCCAAGATGGGATTACATCATTGTTTTATCGAGTCTTTCAGAAGGTGTGACTTAGCATCCTTGTGATCCGCACTCGATGGGGCCAACTACTACTCAAGAAGGGAGAACAGGCAATGGAACTCGTGATAATTGTTGCGGTGGCGCTTGTAATTCTCTTCTTGCTGTTCAGAAAATGGTACACGTTTTCTGATGACCTGGGGATTCCGTACGTAGAGGACGAAAAGGACTCGGATCGCAAATATTGAATTAGTGGGGCCGGCGCCTAGATTCCGGCGCCAAAATTTGGTTTAAGGAGACGAGTGATCAGGGCCTCGTCTCTCTTACTTTTTCCCAGGCGAATGCCCTTTCGCAGATTTCATATAATGGATGGCCAAGGCTTCCATCAGTTGAGTCGCAAACGGAAAAGTTGGTGCAGGGAGCAAGAGAGGTGAGCTATGAATAACACTGCAGAGGCCGTGATAATCGGGGGTGGGCTTGCGGGAACGAGCATTTGCTTCAACCTGGCGTCACGGGGGGTCAAGGATACGGTGCTGCTGGAGAAGGAGGGGCTGGGGGCAGGGTCGACGGGGAAATCGTCGGGGGTCACCACGGGGTTCAGCCTTTTGCTGTTCACCCACGGCGACGAAGGCGCATTGCCGATATCGCTCATGGCCAAGGAAGGTCAAAAGTGGTTCAGGAATTTCAAGGAGCTGGTGGGCGCGGAGTCGGGGTTCAGGGAGGTAGGCGTGTTATTCCTTTCGGGGGAGGAGTATGTACCGGCGTTAAGGTCGGGTCTCGCCAAGGCGCGCGAACTGGGCTTCGAGAATAAGGAGTTAAGCCGAGAAGACCTGAAAGAGATAGCGCCACACCTTGAGCCCGTTGACGTCGACTTCCTTGGCTTCGAGCCACGATCAGGGTTTGGGGACCCTCCGGGTGTAGCGCAGGGTTTTGCCTCGGCGGCGGGGGCGATGGGGGCGGAGATATCGCTGGGGAACGGGGCGTTGGACGTGGAGATAGAGGGGGGTCGGGTGAGGGGGGTGGTCAGCGAGAAGGGTCGGATAGCCACTGATACGGTTGTCGTGGCCGGAGGGCCGTGGAATGGCGGGCTGATGAAGAAACTGGGCTACGACCTGCCCCTGCAACCCACCAGGCATGAGGTGTTCGTCCTGAAGAAAGGGCCCAAGACACCGGTCACACATCCGGTAATCTTCGACCTGGTAGAAATGACCTACATGCGGGAGGAGAGCCCCGACCTGATGCTGGGAGGAGACATACAGAAGGACGAGCACGTAAACGATCCCGAGAATTTCGACCAGGGGACTACCATGGAGCAGACTCAGAGGATCTGGGGAAGGCTGAGTTCTCTAATGCCGTCGCTGGCAGATGCCGAGCTGTTTACCGGTTTCTCGGGGCTGTACACGAACACGCCGGACAATCTGCCGATCCTGGGCAAGGTGGATGGCGTGGACGGGCTGTACTTCGCGGGCGGCTTCAACGGGTACGGGTTCAAGCTGTCGCCAGCAGTGGGAATCGTGATGTCCGAGTTGATAACGGAGGGCAAGGCGAAGATGGTGGATATCAGCTCGTTGGGGATGGGGAGGTTTGGGGGGGTTACGGCTTTATAACGCTTGGGTAACAGTGCAGTACCGTGAGGTAGACCTATACGACCAAAGGACGCGAGAGACATCGAATGATGTATGGGAAACGCGCCTTAGTGGTCCCGACTCTTGCAGGCATCCTGCTAACACTAGCTTTGGCGTGTAGCAGTGGGGGGCCAAAGTTTGATGATGCACAGGCTGAATTGGACACCAATCGCACCTTATGGGGACAGACTCGCGCAAACGACTACACTTATGAATATCACGTGGACTGCGAGTGTTCGGACAACTTTGGACAGACCGTCAAGGTAACTGTCAGCAACGGAAATGTCGTCTCAGTCGTCTACGCAGAGTTAGGTGAGTACGGAAAATTGGGCGACCCACCAGTGGTCGCCGGATCGCCTCGTTACCATACTATCAGCGGCTTGTTCGATCTAATCGAGGCTGCTATTAGGCAAGAGCCAGACCAACTTATCGTACGGTACGACGGTGAATTTGGGTATCCCACTAACATCGAGATTGACTACTTGATCGAAGCGACCGATGACGAGTATATCCTCATTGCCTCTGCTTACGCGCCTCAATAGGATTCTCCCAGCAGGCTCGTAGTACTCCTGATAAGGGTTACCAGTGGAGGTCTGGGTGGCGGGCGGCTTGAGCCTCGTCGAGGCGGGAGACGGGGGTGGTGTGGGGGGCGGTGTTGACGAGGTCGGGGTCGGTCTCGGACTCACGGGCGATGGCTTTCATGGCGTCGACGAAAGCGTCGATGGTGCGCTTGCTCTCGCACTCGGTGGGTTCGATCATGAGGGCCTCGGGGACGACCTGGGGGAAATACATGGTGGGGGGGTGGAAGCCGTAGTCCATGAGGCGCTTGGAGATGTCCAGGGCCCGGACGCCGAGGGCCTTCTGCCTGGACGCTGAGAACACGGCCTCGTGCATACAGGTGCGCTTGTGGGGGAGCAGGTAGTCCTCTTGAAGTCGGGTGGAGAGGTAGTTGGCGTTAAGGACGGCGTTTTCGCTGATGTCCCTCATGCCGCGGGCGCCGAGGAGCCGGATGTAGGCGTAGGCCCGGAGTACGACGCCGAAGTTGCAGTGGAAGGCGCTGATCTTGCCGATGGACTTGGCAGGGCGGCCGAGTCTGTATTGCGGGCCAGATCCGGAATCGTCCCTGTAGACGACGGGTGCTGGGAGGTAGTCGGCGAGGGAGTCGGCGGCGCAAACGGGCCCGGCGCCCGGGCCTCCGCCGCCGTGGGGAGTACTGAAGGTCTTGTGCAGGTTGGAGTGGACCACGTCGAAGCCGAGGTCGCCGAAACGGACACGTCCGAGGATGGCGTTGAGGTTTGCCCCGTCGCCGTAGACCAGGGCCCCGGCATCGTGGATGGCGTTGCAGATATCGAGGATGCGGGGGTTGAAGAGGCCGAGGGTGCTGGGGAGGGTGAGCATGAGGCCGGCGGTCTCGGGGCCGGCGAGCTCTTTCAGGGCTTCGACGTCCAGGTTGCCGTGGGGGTCGGAGGGGGCAGTGACGACCTCGTAGCCGCACATCTTGGCGGAGGCGGCGTTGGTGCCGTGGGCAGTGTCTGGGATGAGGACTTTCTTCCGGGTCTCCCCTTCGCCGTGTTCCTCGTGGTAGGCGCGGATCATGAGAAGACCGGCCATCTCGCCGTGGGCCCCGGCCAGCGGAGCAAGGCTGACGGCCCTGGCACCTGTGATCTCAGCGAGGAGGTCCTGGAGGCCATACATGATGGCCAAGGCGCCCTGGGCGGACTCTGGGCTCTGGAGGGGATGAATGTTGGCGAAGCCCGGGAGCCGGGCGACCTCCTCGTGCCACTTGGGGTTGTACTTCATGGTGCAGCTGCCGAGGGGGTAGAAGCCGGTGTCGATGCCGAAGTTTAGCTTGCTGAGGCCAGTGAAGTAGCGGACGAGGCCCAATTCCCCGATTTCGGGGATGTCCAGATCGCCGCGGAGGAGGCCGTCGTCCGGCAAGTCTGAGGCGGGGACGTCAAGCTCGGGGAGGGTGGTGCCGCGGGCTCCGGGGGAGTCGAGGTCCATGAGGGTGGGGCGGTTGGGTTGGGTGGGGGTGGTGTCAGTCACGGCTAGGCCAGGTCCTTGAGGGCGTCGACGAGGCGGTCTATCTGGTCTCGGGTGTTGGTTTCGGTGGTGCAGAGGAGCATGCCGTTGGGGATGGAGTCGCTTATATTGAGGCCGCCGATGATTTGGGAGTCGAGAAGGGCGGCGTTAATCTCGGATGGGGGCCTAGGACATTGAACAACGAATTCGCGGAAGAAGGGGCCTTCGAGAGGCAGGGAGTAGCCGGGCAGTTCGGCGATTTGGGAGGCGGCGTAGTGGGCCTTGTGGTAACAGAGCCGGGCGACGTGGGCTAGGCCCTGGGGGCCGACGGCAGTGAGATATGCAGTGGATGCGAGGGCTACGAGGGCCTCGCTGGTGCAGATGTTGGAGGTGGCGGTCTGGCGCCGGATGTGCTGTTCCCGGGTCTGGAGGGTGAGGACATAGCCCTCCCGGCCCTGATCATCTGTGGTCTTGCCGACTATGCGGCCGGGCATCTGGCGGAGGTGCCGGGTCTTGGCGGCAAAGAGGCCGACGTAGGGGCCTCCAAAGGTGGTGGGCGAGCCGATGGTCTGTCCTTCGCCTACAACGATGTCTGCGCCGTAGTCTCCGGGGGACTTGAACATGGCAAGGGCGACGGGGTCGGCGGAGACTACGAGGAGGGCCTTGGCCTCGTGGGCGGCGTCGGCGCAGGAGGACAGGGAGTTGATGCGGCCGTAGAAGTCGGGGTACTGGGCGATGACACAGGCATCGGCGTCGGTGACGGCGAGGGAGTCGGGGGAGAGGACGGACATGCCGATGCCCTGGGGGCGCATGTAGTGGGCTATGACGTCTCTGTAGATGGGGGATACCGTGTCCAGCACCACGACATTGCTGCGGCGGGTGAGCCGGCAGGCCATGAGCGCGGCCTCGGCGAGGGCGGTGGAGCCGTCGTACATGCCGGCGTTGGCGACATCCATGCCGGTGAGGTGGCAGACCATGGACTGGAAGTCGTAGGTGGTCTGGAGTGTGCCCTGGCTGATCTCGGCCTGGTAGGGGGTGTAGGAGGTGTAGAACTCGCTGCGGCCGGTGACGTGACGGACTACGCTGGGGATGTAGTGGTTGTACGACCCCGCGCCCAGGAAGCAGGCGTAATCATCAAGGCTGGCATTCTGCAGAGAGAGCTCTCGCAGTTCGCGGATGAGCTCGAATTCGGAGAGGGGGGCGGGGAGGTCGAGGTCGGGGTCCCGGTGGGACTCGGGGATTTCAAAGAACAGGTCTGCGGCGGAGGCTACGCCGGTGGCCTCCAACATGGCCTGGCGGTCGGCGTCGGTGTTGGAGATGTAGGGAGATGACATGAGGGGGAGTAGTGGGTCGGCTAGGCTTCCTCGGCGATCAGGGCTTCGTACTGGTCGGAGGTCATCAGGTGGTCGAGTTCGGAGGCGTCAGAGAGGCGAACTCTCAGCATCCAGCCGCCGCCGTAGGGCTCCTCGTTGACAAGCTCTGGCCGGTCCTGGAGCTCCGTGTTTATCTCCAGGACTTCGCCGCTGATGGGGGCGAAGAGCTCCGAGACGGCCTTGGGGGACTCGATTTCACCAAAGGACTTGAACTGCTCCAGGTTTGCGAGGTCGTCGGGGAAGTAGACGAAAACGATGTCGCCTAGCTGCTCCTGGGCGAAGTGGGTGATGCCGACGAGGGCCTCGTCGTCCGACTCCACCTTGACCCATTCGTGCTCTTTGGAGTACTTGAGATCATCAGGATTCATCTTCGCATCACCTCGACAAGCCGCGCGGAGGAGGGTACGCGGGGCATCAATGTCATTCTGCGCCAAATGGCAGGAAACATCAAGGGGCTAGGAGTCGGGGCGGGGGAGGCGGTAGAAGGGTGTGGGGGTGACGGTGGCGGGGACATGGCGGCCGCGGATGTCGATATCGATCTTTGTGTCTTTACGGGCAAGGGCCACGGGCAGGAGGCCCATGCCGATGTCGAGGTTGAGGGTTGGGGCGCGGCCCCCGCTGGTGACCTCACCTACAACCCGACCCTCGTGGAGGATGGCCTGGCCGTGCCTGGGGATGCCTCGGGCGTCCATGACGAAGCCGGCGAGCCGACGCTCGGGGCCCTGGTCCTTGACGTTGAGCAGCGCGTCCTTGCCGGTGAAGGGCCCGGCGGTGAGGTCTACGAATCGTCCCAGGCCCGCCTCGAAGGGGTTGACTGTGGTGTTCATGTCGTTGCCGTAGAGTCGGAGGCTGGCCTCGAGGCGGAGGCTGTCCCGGGCGACGAGGCCACAGGGCGCGACTCCGGCATCAGCGAGGCGGTCCCAGGTCGGGATGGCGGCGTCGGCGTTGACGATGATCTCGACACCGTCCTCACCGGTGTATCCGGTACGGGCTATGAAGGTGTCGGAAGCGGGGTGTACGGTGATGGAGAAGAGGGGTGCGGACTCGGGGTTGAAGGGGAGAAGGGACTGGACGATGGGGACGGCGGTCGGGCCCTGGACGGCGATCATGGCCGTCTCCTCGGTGCGGTCGAAGAGGTCGGCATCGGGGAACTCGGGGGCCTTGTCCCGGATGGTATTTACGATGACCTCGCGGTTGGAGGCGTTGCAGACGATGAAGATACGCTGGTCGGAGAGGCGGTAGACGATGAGGTCGTCGAGGATGCCGCCTGACTCGTTGCAGGCCATGCAGTACCTGGCGTGGCCGGATGGGATGGCCGTTACGTCGGCGGTGACCACGGAGTCGGCGAGGGACAGGGCGTCGGAACCGTCCAGGAAGAGCCTGCCCATGTGGGAGACGTCGAACATGCCTGCATGGGAGCGGACGGCGTGGTGCTCCTGGATGGCGGAGCCGTAGCGGGCGGGCATATCCCAGCCGGCGAACTCGATCATCTGGGCGTCGAGGGCGAGGTGGGCGGGGTGGAGGGGGGTGGTTTTCATGGGCGACTTTGATTTGGGCAGTATGTGTTCTTCTACACTGTTTCACCCTCACCCTAACCCTCTCCCGTCAAGGGAGAGGGGGTCGGACACCCCCATTCCCCACCCTTGGATTCCCGACTCCTCGGGAATGACGGATGAGATGAGGGGGAGAGGATAGGGCAGGGGTTATTTGAGGGGGGAGTAGGAGGTGGGGCCGTAGAAGGTGTGGAACTCCCGGGTGACGATGGCGCCGTGCTTTTTGCCGACCTCCTGGCGCCCGGCGAGCCAGTCGGGGTGGTTGAAGAAGGCCTGCCACTTCTCCTCGCGCTCGTTGAGGGACTCCCAGGCGAGCATGTAGGAGAGGGCGTTGGTGTAGTCGCCGGCGACGGGGGTCCAGGCCCCGACCAGCCTCATGCCTACCTTTTCAAAGACGGGCACGGCAAGGTCTTCCATGACCTCGTTGAGGGCGGGCATCTTGCCGGGTGCGGCTTCGTATCTTCGCATTTCGTAGATCACCGGAGCACCTCCTGAGTAGTGGGGTGGGGACGGGGGAATGTTACCACAGAGGGTCGGGTGTTTGATTGTTCAGTGGAAGATATTTGGGCTGCCCCGCTCCAGAAAAAACTCAGGCCGCCTATCTCTCGATAGGCGGCCCTAGTTCGAACACTCATCCAATAAAGGAGGAAATGTTCCCCAATAAGGGGATATCATTGTAACACGAGGATTTATCTCAAGTCAAGGGCTGAATTTGCGGGGAGGGCGTTTCCCAGAGATCTAGTAGACCATCTCGCCGCCGAGGAAGGCGCGAGTCCTCGGGTCACGGGCTTCGGAGAAGAGCTGTTCGGTGGGGCCCACTTCGACTACTTTGCCGTCCAGAAGGAGGGCAGTGCGGTCGGCGAGGCGTCGGGCCTGGAAGACGTTGTGGGTGACCAGCACGATGGTCGTGCCCATCTCGCGGAGATTTCGCTGCATGAGGTCTTCGACGAGGGCCACGTTGTAGGGGTCGAGGTTGGCGGTGGGTTCGTCTAGGAGGAGGACTTCGGGTTCGAGGATGAGGGCTCGGGCGAGGGCGACGCGCTGGGTCTCGCCGAAGGAGATGGTGGAAGGGTGTTCCCTGGCCAGCGACTCCATGCCGAGCTTCTGTAGGAAGTCGGAGGCGCGGGTTTTGGCGTCCTTCACCCCGCGCAATTTGAGGCCGTAAGCCACGTTGTTGAGCACGGAAGTGTTGAAGAGGAGGGGGCTCTGGAAGACCAGGGTCATTCGCCTGCGCACGTCCAGAGATACCGAGGCCCGGGCGTCATAAGTCTCTCCCAAGAAACGGATTGTGCCTGAGGTTTGGGGCTCAAGGAAGTTGAGGAGGCGCAGGAGGGTGCTCTTGCCGGAGCCGCTGGGGCCAATGATGCCGAGGGCCTCGCCCCTGCGGATTTCCAGTGACGCTATGTTGCACGCCTCCCGCTCGCCGTAGCGTTTGACGAGGCGGTCAAGGGTGTAGATGGTGTCGCTCATCGGGCGAGGGCCCTTCCCTGGAGTCGGGTGGCAATGATGTTGATTGTGAAGGAGATCAGGAGAAGGATGAGGCCGAGGGCTATGGCGGCGGCGAACTCACCCTTGCGGGTCTCCAGGACGATGGCGGTGGTGAGGACTCGGGTATTCCCGGCGATGTTGCCTCCGACGATTATCACGGCCCCGACCTCCGTGACGACGCGGCCGAAGGCGGCGGCGAGGGCGATGACCATGGAGACCCGGGCCTCCCCGAGGAGGGCGAGGGTGGCCTGGGTGCGGGTGGCGCCGAGGCTCCTTAGCTGGAGCCGCATGCCGGGGTTGATGGCCAGGATGGCGGACATGGTGAGGCTGGCGATGACGGGGAAGGCGATTATGAACTGGGCGACGATTATGGCCCAGGGGGTGAAGAGCCAGCCCAGGATGCCGAAGGGGCCCTGTTGGGAGAGCAGCAGGAAGACGATGAGGCCGACGACGACGGTCGGGAAGGCCATGCCGGAGTAGGTGAGGCCGATGAGGACCCGGCGGCCGGGGAAGCGGCTGAACGCGAGCCATATCCCGTAGGGAATCGCTACGCCAGCGGCAAGCAGGAGAGCGAGGCCGGAGACCTGAAGGGAGAAGAGGGCGATGCGTCGGACCTCGGGGTCGAGGCTGCCGATGAGCTTGAGGGCTTGCCAGATGCCGGATGCTATTTCTTCCATCAGGTCACGCCGGTAGGGTGAGGACGGGAGGTTACGGCGTCTCCTCCAGGTGGACGGGGTTGAAGAGAGAGAGGCCGAACTCGTCGCGGCGGAAGTCAGCGATCCGTTGCTGGGTGTCGGGGGAGATTAGGAACCGGATGAAGACGCCGGCGAGTTCGGACTGGACCTGGATGTATTTGTCGGGGTTGACCATGATGACGTGGTAGGGATTGAAGAGCCGTTCGTCGCCTTCGGCCACTATGACGAGGTTGAGTTCCTTTCGGGCAAGGAAGGTGCCTCTGTCGGTGAGGGTGTAGGCGCCGAGCTCGTTGGCGGTGGTGAGGGTGCCGCCCATGCCCTGGCCGAGGGAGAGATACCAGTCTTGTGACTCCACTGACTCCACCCCGGCCTCCGACCACATCTCTTTTTCCTTTACATGGGTGCCGGACTCATCGCCTCTTGAAGCAAATTTGGCACCGCTCTCCGCGATACGGCGAAAAGCCTCTGCACCGTTGGAGAGTCCCGAGGCTTGGGCGGGGTCGTCGGAGGGACCTAGGACTACGAAGTCGTTGTACATGACGTAGGTCCGCCTGACACCGTTGCCGTCCTCCACAAACTGCAATTCCAAGGAGGGAGCGTGGACGAGGACGACGTCGGCATCACCTCGGGCGGCGATGGCGAGGGCCTGGCCCGTGCCCACGGATATGACCCTGACGTGCGCGTTGTGCTCCTCCTCGAAGGGGGGGATGATGTGATCCAGGAGCCCTGAGTCGTAGGTGCTGGTTGTGGTGGTGAGGACGAGGGAACGCTCGGCGCCCTGGAAGCAGGCGGTTGCCGGCAACAGGATTGCCGGCAACGCTACCAGGGTCAACAGCACTCGCCACCCGAAACCTACGTTTTTGCCAAATGCCTTCATCGGCTCCCTTCTGATATCTACCTGTGGAGCCGCCGCATTTTATGGAGGACAAGTTTAATTGTCAATAAGGTAAGTTTACTTTACAATCAGCAAGTCATGTCCGCCTTAGAGAGCAACCTCAAGTCGACCCGGATTTCCGCCGGTCTTTCGCAAAGCGAACTCGCCCGACGTGCAGGCGTGTCCCGGCAGGCCTACCTGGCCATCGAGAGCGGGAAGTCCGTTCCATCCACGGAGGTGTCGCTTAGGCTGGCTCGGGTGCTGGGGTGCAGCGTCGAGTCCCTGTTCTCCCTGCCACCCGACGAAGACGGCACGGTGACCGCCGAGTTAGCCCCAGCATCCCATCCCTCCCCCAACCCTTCCCGGGTGCAGCTGTTCAACGTAGGAGGGAGGCGGTTTGCGAGGCCGCTTTCGGGTCGGAACTCGACGAGCTACACGATGGCCCCTGCGGACGGGATTGCGTTCGGAGAGTCGACCGACGAGGGGGTCTCCGTGCAGCTGCTGGCGCCGCTGGAGGAGGCGGACACGCTGGTGCTGGCCGGCGGCGACCCTGCGATCCCCTTCCTGTCCCGGGACCTCGCTCTACGGAATTTCCGGATGGTGCGGCTGGGGGAGGACAGCAACACCGCGCTGGCCTATTTGTCCGGAGGGATGGCGCACGTGGCGGGGTGTCACCTGTTCGACGAGGACTCGGGGCAGTACAACGTTGCGTGGGTGAGGCGTCGGGCGCCGTTCCCGTGCTCGGTAATCACATTTGCGATTCGGGAGCAGGGACTAATCGTGGCGGCAGGCAACCCGAAGGGGGTATCGGGGGTGGACGACCTGTCCAGACTCGACATCTCCTTCATAAATCGGGAGGAGGGCTCCGGGAGCCGAGACTTGATGGACCGGCTCGTGGCCCGGGCGGGGTTGGGAGGGGAGATGATAAAGGGATATGAGCGCACCGTAGAGGGGCACTTGGCGGTGGCGGATGCGGTAGCCATAGGTCTGGCCGACGCAGGGATCGGGGTGCGGTCGGCGGCGGAGGCCCGGGGGCTGGACTTCGTGTCGCTGGGGCAGGAGCGCTACGACTTCGTCATCCCTAACCATTTCATCGACCTGCCCATTGTGCAGGCCTTCATCGAGACGCTCAAACAACCCTACCCCCGACGCCAGGTGGAGGCGCTGGGCGGCTACGACGTTTCACCGATGGGTGAGCCGGTCACGGTCTGAGCGATATTGACACAGTAACATACACTAACCTTCAGGAAGGAGATAAGGACTCATGACAGAAGCCAAGAAGTTCCTGTTCTTCACCGTCGAGATGGTTGGCGTCGGCCAGAACGTAATCGGGATGATTGCGGCGGCCTGGTTCAACGCCATCGGCGCCCTGGCGGTCGCGATTTTGAACGCTGTGGGGCTCATAGCCATCAGCCCCGTCAACGCCGTAGGGTTCGTTGCCATTGGTGGCGTGAATTCAATCGGCGTGATCGCGGTAGGCGGCGTCAACTCGGTGGGGGTGATTGCCATCGGCGGGCTCGAAGCCCGCGGGCTCATTGCCGTTGGTGCGAATGCCAAAAGCGCCTTTCCTCTCATGTAACCGGTCAATAACGGCCGGACGGAGCATTGCCGAGGGTCCCGGCGCCTGACCTGTCCGAGCCCACCCTTCGCCCGAACTTACACACCCGAGCCAAGACGCATCGGTGGCATGCGGGTTTCTTTCGGCATACGTCCTTGCCAAGGGCCACGAGGAGGGCGTGGTACTCGCCGAAAATCTCGGGATCCGGGGGGAGGGCATCTTCGAAGAGGTGTTGGAGGTCGTAGTAGGCAGCCTGGCGAACCGGCCCCACCCCCAACCGCCCCACTATACGCCTGGTGTATTCGTCTATGACGAACCTGGGTTTGCGTGCGGCGTAGAGGAGGATGCAGTCCGCAGTCTCCCTACCGATGCCGTGGATGGCGAGAAGTTCCCGCCTGAGACCATCGGCATCTTGTGACAGCATCGCATCCAGGTCTCCGCCGTGACGTTCCATGAGATGGTCTACGAAGGCCTTCACCCGACGCCCCTTCACGGTGTAGAACCCCGAGGAACGGACCAGTTCCCCAATCTCGGCTTCGGAGAGACGGGAGAGGGTAGTCGGGTGGAGGGCATTGGCTTTTCGGAGCGCTGACAGGGCCTTGGCGGCGTTGGACCAGGCCGTCGACTGGACGAGGATTGCGCCGATGATCATTTCGAAACGGGTCTCGGCGGGCCACCAGTTTTGGGGGCCGTACCTTTCCAGGAGCAGGTCGTAGACCTGCCTTAACCGGCGTTCATTTCTGCTGCTCATGCCAACTCCACCGGCACCCGAGCCCCAAGGGCAATCTCGTCCAAAGTCACCCGGCACCCGTAGGCATAAACGTCCACCCCCATAGTCACCGCCTCTTCCAGCGTGGCGGCGAACTCCGGGTCTGCGGACCTGTAGGGTGTGAAGAGTTGGGCGTCGGGTCTCTGGATGACAAATACGGCTGCGGCCCGATGGCCCTGGCCGACGGCTTTCATGAGGGTGCGGAGGTGTTTGGTGCCGCGGGCGGTGGGGGAGTCGGGGAAGAGGGCCGTCCCATCGCAGACCAGGGTCACGGACTTGGTCTCCACGTAGACCCGACCCTCGGAGCCAGAGAAGCAGAGGTCAAGCCTGCTTTCCTTGAAGGTAACCTCCTTTTGTATGACCGGATAGCCCTGGAACTGCGGGAGATTGCCAAGGGCGTGGGCCTCGGCGACGAGGGCGGGTGGGAGTCGGGCGTCGCAGGAGACCAGGACGTTGTCTATCCGTACGAGGCGGAGGTCGAAGGCGGTCTTGCGGTCGGGGGTGGCAGCGTGGGAGACGTAGACCTGGGCGTCGGGCACGAATAGCTCCCTCAGCCGCCCGGAGTTCGGGACGTGGGTTATTGCATCTTTCCCGTCAACTTCGACTCGGGCGGCGAACCTGTTCAGCCGTTCCTTGAAACGCGCTTTGCGGAGGTCGGGTGCGGTCTTCATCGGAAGGATTGTAAGCCTTCCACGCCTCCCCCTGCTTGCTCGAAATATGATACGGTTTACCCATGAGCGGCAACACTTTCGTAGACAAGCTCCACCGCGCCGCAGAGGAAAACGAGAGCCTTCTCTGCGTGGGACTGGACCCCGATCCCCGACTCATGCCCATCAACGACGTATTCGAGTTCAACCGCTCTATCATAGACGCGACGCGGGACATGGTCTGCTGCTACAAGCCGAACCTGGCCTTTTACGAAGCCCTCGGGCCATCGGGCCTCGAGGCCCTGCGCCGTACCGTGGAGCACATAGCCGGTGATGTTCCGGTAATTGGCGACGCCAAGCGGGGAGATATCGGGAATACGGCCCGGGCCTATGCGTCGGCGCTATTCGGCTTCTACGGGTTCGACGCCGTAACCGCCAACCCGTACATGGGCGGCGACACCCTGGCCCCCTTCCTGGACTACGCCGACAGATGCGTATTCGTGGTCTGCCGGACCTCGAATCCAGGCTCGGGAGACTTCCAGTCTCTCTCCATCACCCGACCAAACGGAGAACAGTGGCCGCTCTACATGGAGGTCGCGGCGCGGTGCAACGAGTGGAACGAGTCGGGGAACGTGGGGCTGGTGGTCGGGGCTACGTACCCGGAGGAGCTGCAACAAGTGCGCGGCCGGTGTCCCGATATACCCATCCTCATCCCCGGCATCGGGGCGCAGGGGGGAGATTTGCGGGCGTCGGTGGCCAACGGGATCGACGCCCGGGGCGGTGGGATCCTGATATCGGCTTCCCGTCAGGTACTATACGCCTCACAAGGCAAGGACTTCCCGCAACGCGCGAGGGACGCTGCCCAGGAACTCCGAGACCGCATCAACGAATGCCGCTCAGAAGTGGCCCGACTCTAGGCGCACGGCCATGCCCCAGGAGTTTGCAGTAGGCGACGTGGTGCGGATGCGCAAGCCACACCCGTGCGGGGGTTATGAGTGGGAGGTGATGCGGCTGGGGGCGGATATCGGGGCACGGTGCGTGAAGTGCCGGCACCGCATCCTGCTTCCCCGCTCGGCTTTTGAAAAGCGGGTTAAGTCGGTAGTCTCTCGGGCCCGTGCCCCGAATCCCCTCACGCCCAGCCCCGACTAAAAGCCAGGGGCCGCCCCGATTGATGGGGCGGCCCCATTTTGTGCCTTCTTAACGGGTGCGGTCTACTTGAACGTGATCTGAATGGCGAGGAGGGACTCGTCGGGCTCACGGCGCATAACCACGTCGACCTCCCTGCCCACAACATCATCTTCGGTGATGTCGCTGGGGAGGGTGCCGGAGAGGGCTGAGTCGCCGATGATTTCAGTCTCTAAGTCAATGAGGGAGAAGGTACGGCCACCGACTACCCACTCGATGGAGGTGGTGGTAAGGCCTGCTTCGAAGATGGAGACCACCTCGACGCTTTCAACCGTGCCCGATACGTCCTGGATAAAGCCGCTGCGGCGTTCACAGTCCCATATCAGCTGGGTCACTCTCTCCGTGGAGTAGTCCTCAACCAGGGACTCACCGTTTACCTCGGCGTCTGCCGTCTGCTCAAGGGAGGATTCGGAGTCGGCGCCGGGGAAGAGTGGAGGAAGCTCGCCGTCCAGCCGACCCTCGAAGTTGTTGAGGTAGCGGAAGAGGTCGGAGTCAGCGTCAAGGACCAAGGTGTCCTGGTCGGACAGCGCCTTGGAGTAGGCCTCCAGGCTGCGCTGGAAGTTGTAGAACTCGGGGTCCTTGTTGAAAGCGCTGGCGAAGATCTTCACGGCCACGGACTCGCCGCAACCACGGATGATGTCGGAGTCCCGCATCGCGTTGGCGATGGTGATGGTCCGTGTCCTGTCCGCCGAGGCCCGGATCCTGAAGTCGAACTCGGACCCTTCCGCTCGGAAGAGCGCCGCTTCCTGCTGACGTTCGGCGTTCATCCTCTGGAAAATGCTCTGCTGAATGGTCTCGGTAAAGTCCGCCCGCTTGATCCTGACGTCGATGATCTCGACGCCGATGTCCCGGGCGCTCTGCTTGCTGATGTCGGTCACCGCCTGGACGATGGTGGGCACGCCGTTGATCTCGCCGGTGCGCCTCTGGTTGATGATGATGTCCGACTGGTTGTAGGAAGCGATCTGCTTCTTAAGTTCACCGGAGATGATGTCTCGGAGGCGGGCGTCGGCGCCCGCTTCGTTAATCACCGTTTCGAAGAACTTCTTGGGGTCGGTAATCTTGTACCTGGCGTAGGCGTCGATTATCAGGTTCTTCTTGTCCAGGGTAATCAGCGTCTCCGGCGGGGCATCGAAGCGCAAGAGGCGCTTTTCGTACTTGGTCACGGTCTCGATGAACGGGATCTTGGTCTTCAGACCGGGTTCCCGCACCTCTCTGTTGAATTCTCCAAACCGCAGAACCAAGGCCTGATTGGTCTCGTCCACGGTGAAGAGAAACTGGGGTATCACAATCACCGCAATGATGATCAGGACTACCAGTCCGATTGCGTATTTAAGGCCCTTAGGCATTCGACTCGAGCTCCTATATATTTGCTGCGGTCATTGCTACTGGGAAGGTTCCGTCGTAGTAGTCGATGCTGCCGCGTTCGTCGTGGTCTGGTCGTTGGTTGTTCCGCCCAGGTTGAGGATGGGCAGCACTTCCTCGCCGCCTCCTTCGGAGGTGAGCAGGAAGTCGTTGGTCTCGGCCAGCACCTGTTCCACGGTCTCCAGGTACAACCGGTAACGGGTGACCAGCGGGGCCTGTCGGTATTCCGTCAGGATGGCTTCAAACTCCGCAGCTTTACCTAGCGCTTCCGCCACCCGTGCCCTTTGCAAAGCCTCTGCGTTGAGGACGATTTGCTCGGCTTCACCACGGGCCTTCGGGACTATGTCGTTCCTGTAAGCCTCGGCCTGGTTGATCAGCCGCACCCTGTCCTCTCGGGCGGCGACCACGTCGTCAAATGCGGCCTGGACCTGGCTGGGCGGGTCCACCGACTGGATCTGCACACGTACGATTTCCAACCCGGTGCCGTACAGCGTCATCAGGTCGGTGAGGATGCCCTGGACCTCGGCTTCGATGAGGCTTCGCTCTTCGGTAAGGACTTCATCGAGGGAGCCTTCACCGACCACCTGGCGAAGGGCGGTCTCAGCGGCGTCCCTGAGGGTAACCTGGTCCGGCGAGCCGTTGGGGTCGAAGACGTTGAACAGAAAAGCGGAGGCTCCCCTGTCCCGACGCGGCACCAGTGCATCCGATTCGAGCTGAGTAGTGCCGACTGAACCGGGGTTAATCCGAGCCTGGATGGCCATTTTCACGTCCACCAGGTTTTCGTCACCGGTAAGCATGAGGGACTCGACGGGGAACGGGGTGATAGTGGCGGGGGGCCCGGGGTCAACCACCCGGAACCCGACTTCCAGCCGCCTGATCTCTTCCACCCTCACTTTGTCGACCCGCTCAATGGGCGTGGGCCAGTGCCAATGCAGTCCCGGGCTGGTCTGGCCGACTTCCTGGCCGAACCGCCTGACTATTCCCAACTGTCCTGTGTCAACCTGGTAGATGCCCGTGCCCAGCCAGATGACGAGTATCAGGCCGATCACTAGCAGCACCATTATCAGGCCCAGGCCCCTGAAGCGCCTGGTTATGTTGCGGGCAGCGGGGCCGAACGCATCTAGCATCCGGTCGAAATCGCCCCCGCCTGGTCTTCGGGCCATATCTTTTCTCCTGGTTCCTTTTGGCTTTCGGGCTAGATTGCTGTTTGTCTAAGGGAGGGAGGTGAACTCTCAGGACCCGTTTCTGGCAGGGTCTTGGTCGCTGTCATCGTCGTTGAGGATACGGTATTCGCCCTCGGTGACCTTGTCGCCCTCCCTAAGGCCGGGGCCCCAGATGGCCTCCCGGTGCTCGCGCACGATTGCGGGCGGCGACAGGCGAACGAAGATCAGGGAGGCGATGGCGATGATGATAAAGTCTTCGATGCGGCCTACGATGGGGATGAAGTCCTTGACCAGGTCGAAGGGAAGGGCAAGGTACCCAAGCGACATGGGTATAGCCAGCTTCAACATCAGGGGCACGCGTTGGTCCCAGAAGAGACGCCAGACCAGTCTGAAATTCTTGACTACATCCAGAATTCTACGCATCGGCTCGAATGACAATTATCGCATGGGGCGTCTGATATGACAAGACAAGGCGCGCCCGTCCACGGCATGGGGTTTAACGAAACTGTGCCCAATAAGTTAGCCCCGACTCCCCTCACCCGCCCAGGTGCCTGCTGAAGAACCTGCGGGTCCGCTGCCACGCGTCCCGGGCGTCGGACTCGCTGTAGATGTCGGGTTGGGTGTCATTGAAGAAGGCGTGCTGGGCGTTGGAGTAGGACTTGACCTCGCCGTCCTTGTTCGCGGCTTTCATCGCCTCCCGCAGCCTGTCCGCGTGCTCGACGGTTATCCACTCGTCCAGCCCGGCGTGCACGAAAAGCAGGGGGCAGGTCATTTGGGGCACCAGGTCGATAGGATTGACCGGGTTGTTTTCGCTGGGTTCGTCGTTGACTATCTGGCCGTAGAAGGCGGCCGCCGCTCCGATGCCCGTGTCGCCGCATGCCATCAGCAGGGCGTAGCTGCCACCCAGGCAGAATCCCACGGCGCCTATCCTATCGGCATGGGCGTATTCGGAGCTCTTCAGGTAGTCGACGCCGCCTTTCAGATAGCGCATGGCGGTGTCGTACCGCAGGTTCTCGGCGAGGCCAGCGGCTTCGTCGGCGTCCTTGGTCACCACGTGGCCGGCATAGGTGTAAAGGTCGGGGGCGAGGGCCGCGTAGCCCTCCCGTGCAACTCTTTCCGTTACGTCCTTGATGTGGGCGTCCACTCCCCACCACTCCTGAATGACGATCATGCAGGGGTGGGGTCCCGGGGAGGAGGGTCGGGCCAGGTAGGCCGTGACCTCTTCACCCTGGGACTGGTATGAGACTGTGGAAGTGGTAATCTCCGAGGCCATTGCCGTTGCGCCTGGCGGCAAGTATCCTAGACCACTGTTGCGGCTACCGATATTACGCCAAGGCGACCTTTTGTCAAGCCTGAAACGAGGAAGAACCCGAGGCTCTGCTAAAGAGTGACAATGCTGAAGCTGAAGGGGCTCGACCATTTCGGGATCGAGGTGAGCGACATGGAGCGCAGCCTCGCCTTCTACACCCGCACGCTGGGGATGGAGTTCCAGGCCCGGTTCGGCCAAATGTCCCTGATGAAATGCGGCGGCAACGAGTTGGCACTATTCGAGCGGGCCGACCTTCCTGCAAAGTCGATGGAGCTAACGGAGCCCCGCGGCCGGGGTCACTGGGCCTTCCGAGTCAGCGAGGAAGACTTCGCCCAGGCCCAGGAGCGGTTCCCCGTTGAGGGCATCCCCGTGCACGGGCCCGTGGACTGGGGAGACCACGAGTGCTTCTATTTCCTGGACCCCGACGGCAACCTGCTGGAGCTGATCTGCTACCCCGAGTAGCGTAACCGAACCCATATGACGGCTAACTCTTTCGACTGGCGTCGGGCGCACGCAGATAAGGTGGTGGAAGCCGAGGAGGCCGCCCGAGTCGTGGAGTCCGGGAACGTCGTCCTGGTCACCCGACACCCCCCGCCCCGACGCCTCCTGAACGCCCTCGCGGCGCGAAGGGCTGAGCTTTCCGAGGTTGTCATCCGCGGTGTCTCCCCGGCCTTCGACCCTGGCTGGTTCCAGCAAGGGTGGCAGGACTCCTTCCTCCCCATCCCCGAGACATTCCTCGGGCCCGTGGCCCGGCCCGCCCTGGACGAACGCCGCATCGACTACCTTCCCGTTCCTTTCTCCCTCCTCGTGAAACCTCAGCGCGAGCGCCCCGCCGAGACCCGCCCCGTCGACGTCCTTCTAACCGTGGTCTCTCCTCCCGACCGCAACGGCTTTTGCAGCTTCGGGTCGGACCTGTGGGGGAAACGGCAGTCGGCGAAGTACGCCCGGAAGGTCATCGCCCAGGTCAACGAGAGCAGCATCCGGACATTCGGACAGAACTACATCCACGTATCGGAGATCGACCACCTGGTCGACTACACCCCGCCCGTTCTCTCCGCCGAAGAGACCGAGGCCATAATTGACAAGGGCGTGGATGACGAGGCCAAGGCAGAGTTGAAGAACATAGCCGGGGCTTTGCCGAAAGAGCGTCTCGCCGAGGTGCTGCCGATGCTGGTGGTGCGTCGGGCCGACCAGATAAGGGAGTTTGGCCGGGCGAGGGGGCTGGACCGCCCCGCCCCCGACGTCCGCCGCATCGGCGAATTCTTGGCCGAGATCATCCGGGAAGGCGACACCATACAGATAGGCATCGGGACGCCGAGCGCGTACATGCCCCAGCTGGGGGTGTTCGATTCGAAGAAGGACCTCGGGTGGCATTCGGAGATGGGCGCGCCGGGCGTCATAGACCTGATCAGGAAGGGCGTGATAACCGGCAGCCGGAAGACGATGAACCGAGGCAAGGCGGTATTTACGGGGATGGACGGGTGCAAGGCCGACGAAATAGCATGGGCCGCTGACAACCCCCTGATTGAGCTCCACGACTCCATAGAAGTCCTGAAGATGACCAACATCGCCTCCCACGACAACATGACCTCCATCAACAACGCCCTCTCCATAGACCTGACGGGGCAGATAAACTCGGAGACGGTGTTCGGCGCCCGACTCTACAACGGGACGGGCGGACAGCCGGAGTTTCACATGGGGTCGGTGATGGCGAAGGGCGGTCGGGCGATTACATTACTGCGGTCGACGGCGGTGAGTGGGGCGGTTTCCCGGATAGTGGCCCACCACGAGGAGGGGGCGGTGATCACCATACCTCGCACCTTCGCGGACATAGTCATCACCGAATACGGCGTCGCCCGGCTGTTGGGCAAGTCCATCCGGGAGCGGGCTCGGGAGCTTGTAAACATAGCGCATCCGGACTTCCGGGGTGATTTAGAGTCGGCGGCGCGTAGGATGTTCTGGCCCTAATCGCCCTGCCATACCGAGGCTCCGTGATTGATCTGTGGCTTACCCACTCACCTTGGGAAAGTTGAAAGGTCAAGCGGGATGGCACACGCCCAACCCAACAGTTCCCACCCCCCCAAGCTCACGGCGTTTTTTAAGCCCTGTCAAAATCCCGCCGGTCAATGCCCAGGTCCCTTCGGATTCCGTGGATGGTTCCTGTGGCCAAGTCCCGGTTGCCATGCCTGGGAATGGTCGTCTCCCGGTTGTTGTCCAAGTTGATCCAGATCTCGTGTGAACCTCCCGCTTGGCGGTCGAAGGCACATCCAAGCCTTCTGAGTTTCCTAATCAGTTCTCTGTAGGTCATACTGCTACAGAGATACTGCCCTCTCCGGTAGGGGAGCGGACTATCCCCGCCGGCAACGCCTTTCCCCTATCCTTATAGGAGAGGATGAACTGCTCAGCCACCGTAGACAGTTCTGCCAACGCCTCGTTCGCCTTCTCCCCCCACGCCCGGCACCCTGGAAGTCCCGGTATCTCCGCCATATACATCCACCCCTGGTCTTCGCGGGGTTCGTGCAACACATAGTCCAGTTGGTATAGCTCCATGCCATCCTCCTTAACGCCTTCCCGCCCACCCCAATCTCTGTTACTTACTGCCTGTCCGCCAAACCTACCCCGAGGCCCCATCCCCTCCCGAGTATAAAACCCACCAACACGTCACTTCAAACCGACCCCCTAGCCCCCCGCCCCCTATCGTTCTAAAATCTACCGGCTCTTAGCTGATACGCACGCACCATGGAACAGCACGCCATATATACCGAGGGACTGGTCCGCGACTTTAACGGTGTGCGCGCCGTGGACGGGATCAACCTCGCCGTTTCCGAGGGTGAGATATACGCGTTCCTCGGGCCTAACGGGGCGGGCAAGACGACGCTGGTGAGGATGCTGACAACGCTGCTGATGCCGACGGAAGGTCGGGCCACGGTGGCCGGCCATGACGTGGTTTCCGAGTCCAGGGAGGTCAGGCTGCTCATAGGGGCTGCTTTGCAGGACGCCTCCCTGGATAACAAGCAGACGGGTCGGGAGCTTATCAAACTGCAAGGCCGGCTGTACGGACTGTCGGGCAAGCAGATCGACATGCGTATCAAGGCCCTGGAGCCGCTTATGGACATAGGCGACGCCATCGACCGGCTCATTGGCGGCTACTCGGGCGGCATGAAGCGCAGGCTCGATCTCGCCACCGCCCTCGTCCACAACCCCAAGGTGCTGTTCCTGGACGAGCCGACCACCGGCCTGGACCCCGTCAGCCGGGCCCGGGTCTGGGAGGAGGTGCGTCGGGTGAACGCCGACCTGGGAGTCACCATCTTCCTCACCACGCACTACCTGGAGGAAGCCGACAGCCTCGCCCAGCGTGTCGGGATCATCAATCTCGGCAAGCTGGTCGCCGAGGGCACGCCCGCCGAGCTAAAGCGCACCATCGGCACCGACATCATAGTTGCGACCATCGAGGGAGACTCGGCGATTGCGGCCCGGGCCCTGAGGATGGTGGCGCAGGTCGAGCAGGTAGATATCTACGATGACGTTCTCAGCATCGGGGTGACCAATGGGGTTGAGGCGATGAGCGACGTAGCCCTTGCCCTGAGCCGCACCGGGGTCCGGGTGAAGGAGCTTACCCTGCGGACCCCTACCCTGGACGACGTTTTCCTCCAGGCCACGGGTGCGAGGCTTGACGCTGAAACATCCAGCGCCGCCTCTCTTGACGGGAGAGGATGAAGAATTACGAGATGGCTACGCTAGTCGACGAAAGCACCCAGATTCGGGCCCGGAAGGCCGGTTTTGTCAACGAGGTCGCCGCCGTCGCCCGACGCGCCCTCCGCTCCACCAAGCGGGATCCGGAAAGCGTGATTCCCGCGCTCATCATCCCCGTTTTCTTCTTCATTGTTAACGTCGGGGCCCTCCAGGACCTCGCCGAGACCCTCCCTAACCTGGACTACAAGGCCTTCCAGCTTCCCGTTGCGATCATCTTCGCGGTCACGGGCATTTCCCGGGCCGTCACCCTGGTGCTGGATATCCAGTCGGGGTACTTTGACCGGTTGTCACTGACGCCGGTGAACCGCCTGGCCCTGCTGTTCGGGCTCATGGTGGCCGACTTTGTGCTGGTCGTAGCCCTTACCCTGCCCGTGGTTGCCCTGGGGTTCATAGTAGGGGTCAGGTTCGAAAGCGGCCCGGTGGGCGTGATCGTCTTCATTCTGATCTCAGGGGTCTGGGGCCTGGTCTATACGGGCTTCCCCTACGCTATCGCCTTCAAGACCGGCAACCCTGCGGCTGTGAACACATCCTTCCTCCTCTTCTTCCCCTTCGCCTTCCTGACCACGGCGTTCCTGCCGAAGGACGCCATGACCGGCTGGCTGTCCGCCGTAGCCACTTACAACCCCGTGACCTACTTGCTGGAAGCGCTGCGTTCGTTGCTGATGGTCGGGTGGGACCCCGAGGCCCTGCTGAAAGGACTGGCCGCCGTGCTCGGGGTGGGCGTGGTCAGCATGACGCTGGCTCTCATTGCCCTCCGAGGTCGAACGCTGCGGCGATGAGCTTTCGTATTTCCCTATCGACCCCCAATCCCCTAATATAGCCCGACACCTTCCCAAGGAGCCCCACATTTGAACAAGCTCGATTATTCAGCAGTAGACCTTCCGGTCATCCGCCAGTACATGTTCTACCCCCGCCCCGACTCCTCTCCCCCCTCGAACGGAGCCCTCGACCACGTCTACCGGTCCCACGACGGCGTCGAGCTTTGCGGCCGTTTCTACCCCGAAGACAAAGCCGGGCCCACCATCCTGTTCTTCCACGGGAACGGGGAGGTCGCGCCGGAGTATGACGGCATCTCCTCCCTCTACAATCACATAGGCCTCAACCTGTTTGTCGCTGACTACCGGGGATACGGTAAGAGCCTCGGGGAACCCTCGATATCTGCGCTCGCGGAGGACAGCTATACTACTTTAGCCACCCTTGAAGGCCTGTTGAAGGACAACGGGTACAACCCCGCCATTTACGTTATGGGCCGGTCATTGGGCGCCTACTGCGCCGTGGAAATCGCCGCCGGCGCCCGAGAAAGGATCAAGGGCATGATCCTGGAAAGCGGCTCCGCAAACGTCGGGGGGATGCCGCAGCGGCTGGGCATTGCGAAAAGACCCGCCATCGCCCGGCTCATCCAGGAGCACTGGGCACGGGTCCAGAGCATCGACACCCCCCTCCTCACCATACACGGAGACCGCGACGTGCTGGTCCCCATCTCCCACGCCGAGGAGCTCTACGAAGCCATGGCCTCCACCGACAAGACCTTCTTCACCATCCCCGGCGCGGGCCACAACGACATCATGTACGTGGACACCGACAGCTACTTCCGCGCCATACGGGACTTCGTGCGGCGAATAGAGGACGTCAGCCCTTAGATTCGCCTTCCCGCATGGACACAAGCTCTTTCACGATCTTGTTAACGTGCCTGCCAATCCCAACGACTATGTATTCGTTGGCCGACCGGATAATCCCCTGCTCATCGATCAGGTAGGTGGTCCTGAACCCACCGAAGACCCGCATGGACTGGTAGGCGCGCCTTATCTTCCGGTCGGGGTCGGACAGGAGTATGGCGTCGAGGCCCATGTCCTCACGAAATCGGGCGTTGACCTCAGGTTTGTCGGGGCTTATGCCCGCCACTAGTGCGTTGTGCTCTTTGAAGGCTTCTTCAGCGTCACGGAAGCCCTTAGCCTGGATGCGTCAGAGGAGTCCGTAGGCGCCGTTGTAGAAGTAGAGCACCACGGGCCGCTCGCCGAGGTTTTCGCTTAGCCTGAATGTTTCCCCGTCGTGGCGCACCGCCTCAAAGTCTGGGGCCTTAGTCCCTACCTTTAGCATTCGTGTCTCCAACTATATCTGAATATTGTCCATTGTACCCCACCCCCCGTCCTTCCCGAGTAGTCGGGAATCCATCCCGCGGGGCGCGGCGGGGTGTCCCCTCCTCCAAAACCCGCCCCGAAAATCCTTGACTCCTATGACTTTCGTGCTAAACTGTCTGTGGTTCGAACTGTTATTCCGTAACCAAGGGAGGCACCAAAAACCCAGGGAAGCCCACCCGACCCCACACGGGTCCCGTGCCCCCTTCCCTGTCCCCCAGGCGATGGAAAGACGCCCTGGTTCGCTATCGTTCCATGTGAGGCTCCTTACGGAGCAGCCGCTCTTTAGAGCAGAGTAGCGAGGTCGGATAGGCCCGGCGCCGAGGCCCTCTCGGTATTCCGACCGCTTAATTCAGCCGGGCGTGGTGGTCCCTGCCTATGTCTGGTGTATGCAGGGCCACGGGCCGCATCAGCGGCGGGCGGCTTAGGCCGCAGGCGGGCCGATATCCTTGCCCCAGGGTGTCGGAACACCCGCAGCACATGAACGGGGGCAGCGTCCACAGGGCGTCTTCCATCGCCTACCTCCTCCACAACACACACAATGCAAACCCAAACCCCACAACCAAACAACCCCCCACTAACCGTCATTCCTGCGGAGGCAGGAATCCATCCCTCCGGAACAATCACCCAGAACCTAGCAACTCACCCTGACGCTCTTCCATCATCCCGCCCCCTGCACGAAACCTCCAGTGCCGGAAAAAATGTTTTTCCCCTTAAACAATCAAAGCCGTGCCTGAAATCGCAAAACAATCAAAAACCCACCCCTCCCCGACACCGCGAAAAACTTTTTCCCACCCTTCAGGCACAATTCAATCAAAACAGCTACGAATTCAATCACCGTTCAATCAATCTTCAATCAAGAACAATCAACTTTCAATCAAGTTCAATCGCCATCTGCTCCACTCCTCCGACGCTGGTGCAGTTCGTTGACCCGACATTTACCCGAAATGTATACTCGAAATTCACCCGAGGCCCCGCTTTCTCAGGAGGAATGCCATGACCCGCTCCGTAATCGTCGACGCCGACAGCCACATCATGGAACCCGCCGACCTCTGGCAAGAGTACATGGACCCCCGGTTCCGGGACCGCGCCCTCCGCATCAACGTCGATGAGTTCGACCTGGAATACCTGGATATCGATGGCAAGGTCAGCATCGGGTACAACGGGGGCACCCTCGGCAGGATCGCCGGGATAGACCAGACCCGGGAGTGGATGATGGAGCACCCCACCCTCCCCTACGACGAGATCAAGAACATCGCCCCGGGCTCCGTCGACCCCCACGCCAGGATCAGGCACCTGGATAAGGAGGGTGTCGACAAGACCTTCCTGTTCCCCACCCTTGGTCTCGGCTGGGAAGCCGAGTGTGAAGACCCGGCCCTGTCCGCCGCCTATTGCACGGCCTACAACCGCTGGCTAGTCGACTTCTGCTCCCCCTACCCCGACCGCCTCTTTCCCATCGCCCACATTACCGTCCGAGACGTCAATGAAGGTGTGAAGGAGCTGGAAAGGGCAGCCAGGGACGGCATGAAGGGCGCATTCATCTGCCCCGCCCCCATGAATGGCATCCGCTACAGCCACGAGTACTACGACCCCTTCTGGGCCACTGCCCAGGACCTCGATATGCCCATCACCTTCCACGTTGTCCTGAACCCCGACTATCCCGGCCGCAACTCCTACCCCGAAGACGAGACCGGCCTCGGCCCAGTGTTCTTCAACAACGTGATGACCTTCGCCGATCCCCTCATCAGCTTCACCTGCATGATGGGCGATGGCACCTTCGAAAAGTTCCCCCGCCTCAAGCTTGCCATGGTCGAAATCGGCTGCACGTGGCTCGTCCACTGGCTGGACATGATGGACTTCAAGACCGACCGCTTCAGCTTCGACATACCTCTCACCATGACCCCCAGCGAGTACTTCCGGCGCCAGGTCTGGGTCAGCGCCGAGCCCGTGGAGAAGGGCATAGGGGCCGTGGCGCAGATGGTCGGGACCGACCGTATCATGTGGGGCTCCGACTGGCCCCACCCCGAGGGCCACACCGACCCCCTCAACAAGGTAAAGTCCAACATCACCGCCCTCCCTGAAGCCGACCAGAATAAGATACTGGGTGAAAATGCCCTCGCCATGTACGGCCTGAACGTGCCGGCACCCGCAGTTGGTTAGCCAGAAGGAGCATCTGCCATGTCAACAAGAACAGTCGTAGACTCCGACAGCCACATCGTAGAGCCCGCCAACATGTGGCGTGACTACATCGACCCCGCCTACCGCTCCCGCGCCATGTTCATCAACGCCGACGACCAGGGCCTTGAGTACCTGGACATCGACGGCAAGATGAGCAGCGGTTACAACGGCGGTGCCCTCGGACGCATCGCCGGTGTCGAAAAGGACCCCGAATGGGTCAGGGGAACTTTCCCCCTCCCCTACGCCGAGGCCGCCAACCTCGCCCCCGGCGCCGCCTACCCCGATGAACGGATCAAGCACCTGGACAGGGAGGGCGTCGACAAGACTTTCCTCTTCCCCAGCCTCGGCCTGGGCTGGGAAGCCGAGTGTAAAGACGCCGAAATCTCCGACGCTTACTGCCGGGCCTACAACCGCTGGCTCGTTGACTTCTGCAAAGACCACTCAGACCAGCTCTACCCCGTGGCCCATGTCTCGGTCAGGGAGGTCGAGCTTGGGGTCTCGGAGCTGTACCGTGCCGCGAAAGACGGCATGAAGGGCGCTTTCATCTGCCCGGCGCCCGTGAACGGCATCAAGTACGGGGACTCCTACTACGATCCATTCTGGGCCGCCGCCCAGGACCTGGACATGCCCGTCACCCTGCACGTCATCTTCAACCCCGACTACATCGGCAAGCACCTATACCCCGACTACCCGGGCCTCGGCCCCGACTTCTTCGTAGAGTCCATGGTCTTCGGCGACCCCTTCCTCTCCTTCACCAACATGATGACCGAAGGCGTCTTCGAAAAGTTCCCCGACCTGCGCATCTCCATGGTCGAGATCGGCTGCACGTGGATCGCTCACTGGCTCGACTTCCTCGACTTCAAGTTCTCTCGCTTCGGCCACGAGTCCATCCTCACCATGAAGCCCAGCGAGTACTTCAAGCGCCAGTGCTGGATCAGCGCCGAACCCACCGAGAAGGCCCTGGGCGCCATCGCACCCATCGTCGGCACCGACCGCTTCCTCTGGGGCTCCGACTGGCCCCACCCCGAGGGCCACACCGACCCCGTCAGCAAGGTCAAGTCCAACATCGCCAGCCTCCCCGAATCAGACCAGCGCAAAATCCTCGGCGAAAACGCTTTGGCCCTCTACAAAATCCCCACCCCCGCCCCCACCGTCGGCTAGGGCCTGCTAATCGTCATTCCGGCCCGCGAGCCGGAATCCATCCTTGGGGCTGGACTGGGGCCGCTCACCCTGAGCTCCGTCGAAGGGTCGAGCGGGGGGATGGTCCCTCACGAAAACCGCGGCATAACCTCCCGCGCAAACGTCCTCATCATCGCCACGAACCTCGGCAAATTCTCCGCCCAGCACCGCATCCCCAGCCCATCCACCCCCGCCTCCTGGTAAGACTCGATCACCTTGCATATCCGCCCCACCGACCCCACCAGGGACCCCGCCAACCCCTCTTCGAATGTGTGAATCTCCGTCACCAGCGTCTTCCGAGTCATGGCCTGTGCCGCCGAGTCCTGGTCTATGTAAAGCGGGATGTACCCCGTCACATGGAAGTCGACATCCCCCCTCCCCTCCTCCCCCGCCAGCTCCCTGATCCGCTTGATCCCCTCCGCCATCACGTGCGGCGGCCCCTCCGGTATCCAGCCGTCACACCGCTCTGCGATGCGGTGTATGGCCGGTTCGTACAGCTTCGGCTGGCGGCTTGGTCGTGGGTACACCACCCCACCCCCGTACAACACCGGTACCTTGGGCTCTGTCCTCGGAAAGTACGATGCATTTTCAAATGAGATGTTCGGCCCCTGGAAGTCCACGTTCCCGCCCTGGAAGGCCGCATTCAGTACGTCGATGTACTCGTCCGTAATCCGGTTCTTCTCATCGTAGGGAATCTGCATCACACGGAAATCGCTTGGGTAGTCCCCGATCCCGACCCCCAGCATCAGCCTCCCACCCGACAGTGACTGCAACGTCATCGCCTGCCGGGCCAGCACCCGAGGGTCCCGCAGAGGCAGCACCAGTATCGCCGTCCCGAGCTTGACGTTTTGAGTCATCCCAGCCACCCACGTCAGCGTGTTTATCGACTCATAGAAGTGCGGCTCGATACCCTCGCACTGCTCTATCAGCCCCGACCCACGGTGCAGGAACCAGTCCGTATCGTAGGTCACGTGGTCGTGGCACCAGACGGAGTCGAACCCCAAGTCGTCGGCTTCCAACGCAACCCGCCTGATCGCCTCCACCCCTGCCAGCGCCCCCGAATGCGGCAGCATAATCCCGAATTTCATGACGTCACCTCCACGTATCTACTTCACCCAAAGCCTATGTTCCAGCCCGTCCGTCAGCGTCTCGCACCCGACCTCCGTGACCAGGACCGTGTCGCTGTTCACGGCCCTCTTCGCACCGTCCAGTCCCTGCAGGGCCACGTGTCCCGCCAGCAAGTGGAAAGTCATCCCCGCCTGCAGGGGCCGACTCTCTCCCTCCGTCATGCTAATGATGTGCCCCTCCCCCCAGTCCGGTGCAAATGCGATACCTATGGAGTAAGCCGCCCGACTGTTCCGCTTGCTCCCCGGCCCCATCGCCTCTTCCAAACTGTCCTGCACCAGCCTGTGAATGTCTCCTGCCGGCACCCCCGGCCTGATCGCCGACTTCGCCTTTGCCATAACCTCGGCGCCTATCTCCCGGGCTCTGAGCAGCAACTCCGGCGGGTCCCCGAGGTAGATCTGCTGGTAGGTCGCCGCGTGGTACCGGTTGATGCATCCCGGCATCTCGATGGTAACGCTTTCTCCCGGCTGAAGGACGTTCCGGTACCAGGTGGAGTGGGTCATCAAGTCCCGGTCGCCCGTCCTGATGAATATGGGCAAACCCGTGTACTCGCTCCCCGCCGCAATCTGCGCCCGATGGATCTCCGCCGCTACGTCGTTCTCTGTCACCCCGACCGCACAGGCCTCGATACCCGCCCTCAGCCCCGCCTCCGCCGTCCTCGCAGCCTGCCTGATGTACTCGATCTCCTGCTCCGACTTCACCATCCGCCCCTCCTCCACCAGCCCCGACCCATCCACGAAAGTGGCATCGGACAACGCCGCCGTCAGCCTCTTCTCGTCCTGAGACGTCAGGAAAAAGGAGTCGTACTGGAGCCCGACCCGCTTGTCCGCCAGTCCCAGGTCTGACAGCACGTCCTTGGTATGCTCGATCCAGTCTTCGTGGTCTTCGTAAGGGCGGCTGTCCTCTATCCAGGAGAAGGGTTCGATGTTGGAAGCCTCGTTGAGCCGGGTCACGAAGGTCGGCTCCCGGTCCAGCCCCACGATCAGGGTCTGGTACCAGTAATATCCGGGAGTCTGGTACCCCGATACGTAGTACAAGTTCTCCGGGGAGTTCACCAGCAAAACGTCGATCTCTCGCTCCTCCATCCGACCCCTCAGCGCGTCCAGCCGAGCTTGGTACTCCTCCAGCGAGAAGAACTGATACTTCGGTTTTCTCATCAGCGCTCCTTCGTACCGACCTTCACTTCACGAACAGCTTCTGCTCCACCCCGCCCGTCAGAGTCTCGCACCCCCTCTCCGTGACCAGCACCGTGTCGCTGCACAGTATGCCCCCCAGCCCCACCACCCGCACCCCGGGTATCAGGTGGAAAGCCATTCCCGCCTGAAGCTGCCGCTCCTCACCCCTCATAATGCTCAGGATGTGGCCCTCACCCCAGTCGGGGGCGAAAGCTATGCCTATGGAGTACGCCGCCCGACGCTCCAGTTTCGCTCCAAGCTCCGCCGAGTCCAGCATCTCCTTGATCTCCTCAAACAGATCCCCCGCCACGACGCCCGGCTTTATCTTCTCCTTGGCCTTGGCAAGGGTGTCCGTGACCACGTCCATGCCCCGAGACATCCATTCCGGCGGGTCCCCGATGTACACCTCCCGCATCATCGCCGCATGGTAGCGGTTTATGCAGCCCGGCACCTCGAAGAAGACGACCTCGTCCTTTTGCAGGGGGCGTCGGTACCAGGTGGCGTGGGTCATGGTAGACCTCACCCCCGACGCTATGAACATCGGCAGGCCCGTGTACTCGCTGCCCGCCTTGATCTGCGCCCGGTGCATCTCCGCCGCCACGTCGTTCTCCGTAGCCCCGAGCCCTACCGCCTCTATCCCTGCCAGCGTCGCCGACTCCGCCGCCCGGGCCGCCTGCCGCATGTACTCGATCTCCTGCGGCGATTTGATCAGCCGTCCAGCCTCCACCAGCCCCGTGCTGTCGACAAACCGGGCGTCGGGCATCAGCGCTTGCAGCTTCAGGTAGTCCCTGGCCGGCAGAAAGAAGCTCCCCAGCTCCATGCCTATGGTCTTCCCCCTGAGCCCCAGGTCCACCAGCACGTCCCGGGTCTTTTCGACCCAGTCTTCATAGTCTTCGTAGGGGCGCCTATCCTCCACCCACCCCAACTCCCGCATGTTGGAGTCCTCAACTCGGCGCGTCACCGACACCGGCTCCCGGTCCATCGGGACAACCAGCGTCTGCCACCAGTAGTAGCCCGGCGTCTGGTATCCCGACAGGTAGTACAGGTTCTCCGGCGTGTTAACCAGCACCGCATCCACCCCCAGCCCCTCCATCCGACCCCTCAGCGCATCCAGCCTCTGCCGGTACTCCTCCAGGCTAAAGTACTGCCAGTTCGGTTTTTTCACATTCGCTCCTCTCCCCTCTCATTCGATGAGAGAGGGTCAGGGTGAGAATGCCCCCCGCATGAACGGAAGCATTCCTACTTCGAAAACAGCTTCCTCTCCACATTCCCCGTTATGGGCTCGCACCCCGACTCCGTAACCAGCACTGTCTCGCTTACCCCTACCGACGTCAGGCCTGGTATGAAGACCGCCGGGATCAGGTGGAACGTCATGCCCGGACGCAGCTCCCGGTATTCGCCCTCGTTCAGGCTGATTATATGTCCCTCTCCCCAGTCGGGCGCGAAGGCTATGCCGATGGAATACCCAGCCCGGTGATTGAGTTCGACCCCCAGCCCCGCATCCCCGATAACGTTCTTGCACACCATGTGGGCATCGTGCGCCCTGACCCCCGGCTTGATGAACTTGATCATCTCCTCCAATGCCGTGGCCATCACCCCTGTCGCCTTGACCGACGCCTCAGGCGGCTCCCCGAGATACACGTTCCGCATCTGCGAAGCGTGATACCGGTTTATGCACCCCGATATCTCCAGGAACACCGTATCCCCCGCTTGTATCGTCTCCCGATACCACGTCACGTGACCTAGGAACGACCTCTTGCCTGCCGTTACGAACAGGGGCAACCCCGTGTACTCGCTTCCCGCCTTTATCTGCGCCGTGTGCACCGCCGCCGCAACCTCGTTCTCCGTCGCCCCCACCGCCGACGCCTCAATCCCCGCCACCACCCCCGCTTCCGTGGCCCGCGCCGCCTGCGTTATGTACTCGATCTCCTTCGGCGACTTGATCATCCGGCCCTCTTCCACCATCATCGAGCAGTCGACCCACTCCGCATCCGGCAGCATCCCCTTCAGCCGCTCAAAGTCCGAGATGGTTATGAACCACGAGCCCATCTCCACCCCGATTTTCTTCGACCCCATCCCCAGGTCTACCAGCGTGTCCCTGGTCTGCTGCACCCAGTCGTCGGAGTCGCCGTAGGGCCGGCTGTCCTCCACCCAAGTCAGGTGCTCGACATTGGAGTTCTCCAGGAGTCGGGTGATGAAGACCGGCTCCCTGTCCATGGGCACTATCAGGGTCTGGTACCAGTAGTAGCCCGGCGTCTGGTAGCCCGTCAGGTAGCATAAGTTCTCCGGCGTGTGCACCAACATGCAGTCCACGCCCTTCGCCTCCATGCGAGCCCTCAGCGCATCCAGCCTCCCCTGGTACTCCTCCAGCGTGAAATACTGCCACGTAGCCTGTTTCATCTTTCCATCTCCCTTCCTTCCGAAATGATTCCTAACCCCGAGCCTAGAATCCGTTCGTCAAGCCTGACCGGCCTTCTTCCTTTTGACCGACCTCCCCAGCGCTACCAGGAACATCACGCTCAGCCCCTCCGCCCTCGGCCCGAAAAACTCGATAACCTCATCATCGTAGAACGTCAGGCCGCTGGCCCCGAAACCCGTGCCGTAGGCCACTAGGTACAACCTGCCCCCTATTATCCCCGATTCCAGCTCCGCCATCCGGTATCCCCGGTTCCCGAACGCCGCCAGCACTCGATTCAGGTCGGTAAGCATGTAGACGTTCACGCTGGCATCGGCCGGGATATTCTGCTCCAGCCCGAGATATCCCGCCTCTCGTCGAAAGTCCCCTTCCTTCAGCATTTCTAGCGCATGCCGCTCCCGATGGTAAAGGTACGCGCCCGGGGCCAGGCCTTCAACCGCGTTCACAATCAGAAACAACCTGTTGAGCGATGAACCGTATGACGGCAGAAAATCGGCGTGAATCCCCCGTGTCGCGTAGTCCAAGGCCGCAGATAGCTGTTCCAGCGTTATAGGCTCATGCGCAAACGCCCGCGTAGACCCCCGCCTTACAATCGTGTCCTCCAGCGTCCGGTCCCCCAACCCCTCCCCACCCCGAGGCAACCGGATAAGCTCTGCCGCCTCTTCACTTGACTCCCTCTCCGGCGTCCCATCCCTCAAGTTCCTTACCTCCTCCGCCGTTTCGAAGGAAGAGCTCCCGTGCAAATCATAGATCGCGGGATACTCGATCATCTTCGGGGAGAGGGGCTCGGTGGAAAGGTTGAGAGGCTCGATGGAAGGTGTTTCCCCGACCACTTGGCCCGGCACCCGACCCAGCGGCACCAGCGCAATCACCGACTCCTTCTCCGCTTCCAACCCGAGCAATCGGTGCACCTCTCCATCCACGAACGAAGTCACCACCCTCGCCGGGACCCCCGCCCCCGACGCCGCAGCCAGCATATTCGCCAGCAGCGTCCCCGAGTCCCAGAACGCGTGCCGGTACGCCCGCGCCCCGTATTTCCAGGCATTTCTCCAATGGGTGTCGGCCAGGACTACCGTCACCGGGGCTTCTGCCACTGCTGGCTCCTCCCCTGACGCCTCCACCAGCGCCCGACGGTAGTCACCCTTCCGCAGTTGCACTAGCCCGAAGTCGTGCGGCCCGAAGTGGTACACCCCTGCATCCAGCCCCGGTAAGTCGCCGCAGACCAGGTAAAGGTCGATGTGATACAGCGCCCCCGTACATGCCGCCGCCCGGAAGAAGATCTCGCCCCCCGTGTACGGCATCCTCTTCGTAATCCCCGCCGAGAAATACAGTATGCGGGCCAACAGGCCCACGTCGGGAACCGACTGGTTATCAAGAGAGGAGGGCGGTGTGCCCAACGCCTCCAGCAGTCCCACCGTTATCGGGCTCCCGTCCCTTGGGAGCGGCCTACTCTCGACATCCTTGTAGATCTTAAAAGGCAGGGGCTGGTTCGGCCAGTCCAGGCCGTGACCCCCGCGCACGCTCCAGTAGGTGTGCTTGGTGGCGTTGTGATATTCCCAGGCCGCCGAAACGTCGCGATTGCCCATACTCGCCTTAGTCAGGGGAAGTTCGAAAAAGCTCCGCGAGTATATCAGAGCGCCCCGCAACGCAACCTTGTCCACCCGTCATTCCGGCCCCCGAGCCGGAATCCATCTTCCGGTGGTGTCGCTCATCCTGAGCTGTGTCGAAGGGTCGAGCGCGGGTAGGGCGACCTGGGCCGTCAATTCATTGATGCATCCACGGCTCCCACAACCGACCTTCCTCTCAACTTGTGCTTATGATACTATCACAGCGTAAGGAGTGCACATGTTTAAGTTAATTCTTGCCATTGCCGCAATCCTGGCTTACCTTACTATCAGCATCGTATTATCGATTGTGGTTGCAGACACGAACTCTATTTCGATTACAAGCGAGTCGCCAGTTACACCAGTCTACGATAGTTACGGAGGTATGGTTAACTGGGAATCGTACTACGGTCGCATGGTAATTACCGAATCTCGGAACATTCCGAAGGCGATTGGCGTTGGATTTGGAGCGTTTGTTGGGTTTATGGTTGCCGGCATCTTGGCAGTTTTGATTGTGAGAGCGATTTGCACGTCAATGAAGAACGAAGAAGCTGAGCAAATAGCAAAGGATGCGATTAGAGAATTGCATAACCCGTCTCTCCGAGTTGAGAAGATCAACGACCGTGTCAGTATTGCTACTAAGGGCGGTAGGCGCTATCTTATAGAGAACGGTGTAGCGACACTACTTGATGATTAGATGCCGTTCTCCCATCTTGAAGAGCTTCAAGCAAGTGTCATAGTTAGTGTTGTTTCCTCCTTAGACGACGGCGCTATTTGTCATCCCGAGACCCTGCGGGGGATCTAGGACTTGCCCCCCACGCTATGCTCTATCCCGCTCCCCTGAACCTGCTTGCATCACACTTAAGGTGCACTATGGTCATATACCGTGCATTCGGCAATGGAGGCGGAAATGAGCGACCTAATCAAGCGTTTAGAAGAGTCCAACGAGAAGGAAAGACATCACCTTATCCTTCAACTACTAGACAAAGATAGATTGCCCGTATCCAATGATTTCAGAACGAAGCTAGGCCGTCAAATCAACTGCGACATCCCTGAAAACGGCTGCTATGTAGCTATCGACTATCAGCTCAACTGGTTGGAGAAATGCCTCAATGAGGTCAAGAGCTCAACAATTGTCGTTGAGGAAACCGTCCAAGATTTCGACCTGATGATTGCTTTTTCGATGAGTCGCAAAGATTACTTAGTTTTCATAGAGGCGAAAGGCCCGTCAGGTTCGTGGGATAACAATCAGATGAAATCTAAGGCAGAGCGCTTGGAGAAGATTTTTGGCGTTAGTGGGAAGGATATTCCAAGCGTAGAACCTCGATTCTGCCTGATATCTCCCAGCAAACCCGAGAATTTACTTACTAATGCTTGGCCTAGCTGGATGACTAAGGAAGGTGAGACAGGCCAGGACCGCTATTATTGGATACCACTGTCACTCTTGAACAAATAAAAAGGCGGCGGGCACGCAACCCACCGCCAAGTCATATAGGTGCTCAGGACACACCTAAGCTATCTATAAGATATCTCCGACCAAAACAGATGTCAATCCATGTACTCGTTCGGTACCCGCGAGACTCATACACACTCCCTCCCCCTCACACCGGCGCCCGCAAATGCCGCCACCCCATCGACTGCTCGTAGGCGTAGGCCAGTCTGAAGACCGTCGGCTCTCCGAAGGCCTTGGCCATGATCTGCATCCCCACCGGCAGCCCGAAGGAGAATCCCGCCGGCACCGAGATCGCCGGTATGCCAGCTATGTTCGCCGGAATGGTGCAAATGTCGCTCAGGTACATCTGAACAGGGTCGTCGGTCTTGACCCCGAGCTCGAAGGCCGGGGTCGGGCAGGTAGGGGCTACCAGGGCGTCGTACCGCTCAAAGGCCTCCTCAAACTCCCGGCGTATCAGCGTCCTCACCTTCTGCGCCTTCAGGTAGTAAGCATCGTAGTATCCCGACGACAGAGCGTAAGTCCCGAGCATTATCCGCCGCTTCACCTCTGGCCCAAACCCGTATTGCCGCGTCTTCTCCATCGCCTCCCACATGCTCCCCGCCTCCTGCGCCGAGTACCCGTACTTCACCCCGTCGTACCGCGCCAGGTTCGCCGACGCCTCGGACGGTGCGATGATGTAGTAGACCGCCAGCGCATACTTCGTGTATGGCAGCGATACGTCCCGGTCCACCTCCGCCCCCAGCTCCTCCAGCTTGACGATGGTCCTCTCCATCACATCGATAACATCCTGTCCCATACCTTCGACAAAATACTCCTTCGGCACCCCGATCTTCATCCCCTTGATGTCCGGGACCAGGGATTCGGTGTAGTCCGGCGGTTCGAAGGGCACGGAGGTCGAGTCCCGGGCGTCGTGCCCCGCTATCGCGTTCATAACCAGCGCGCTGTCCGTCACGTCCTTGGTCACCGGCCCAATCTGGTCTAGCGAGCTCCCGAAGGCCACCAGCCCGTACCTGCTCACCGCCCCGTATGTCGGCTTGAGCCCGACCACCCCGCAGAACGACGCTGGCTGGCGGATGCTGCCTCCGGTATCGGATCCCAGTGAGTACATCGCCTCCCCCGCCGACACCGCCGCCGTCGCCCCACCGCTGCTCCCCCCCGGCACCCGACCCAGGTCCCACGGGTTCCGCGTCGTGAAATACGCCGAGTTCTCCGTTGACGACCCCATCGCGAACTCGTCCAGGTTGCCCTTCCCCACCATAACCGCCCCCGACTCCCGCAGCCGCTCCGTTACGTGGGCGTCGTAGGGCGGCACAAAGTTCTCCAGCATCTTCGAAGAGCAGGTGGTGGGGATGCCCCTCGTGCACAGGTTGTCCTTCAGCATCATCGGGACCCCGTCCAATGGCCCGAGCCTTCCGGAAGCCCGCCTCTCATCCGACCCCCGCGCCTCCTCCATCGCTCTGTCCCCCGTGACCGTAACGAACGCATTAACCCGCTCGTCCACGTCCTCTATACGGGCCAGTACGGCCTTCGTCAACTCAACTGAGGAGATTTCCCGGCGCGCCAGTAGATCGGCCACGTCGTGGAGAGTCAATTCGTGAAGGGGTCGAGAACCGCTCATAGTGTGGATCAGCCGAGCACCGGCTTGACCCTGAAATAGTCGTCGTCCCTGCGGGGTGCGTTGACCAGCACGTCTTCCTGGGCAAGCGAGGCCCGCTCCTCGTCGTCCCTGAAGACACTGGACAGGTCTACGGTGTGGGAGGTGGGGGGAACATCCTCGGTGTCTACCTCGTTGAGAACGTTGAACTGCTCCAGGATATGCGACAGCTGCCCCCCGAAGACCTTCAGGTCCTCCTCCGTCATCCCGACCCGCGCCAACCGGGCAATATGCTCAACTTCTTCTCGACTTAACGCCATTCCTTCCTCCGACAGGCAATTATATACCACCATCCGCGTTCCTCCCTGCATCATCAATTCCTCAAACCTCTTTCCTTCCCGTAGGGGCGACCGGCGGGTCGCCCTACCCTGGGAGAAGGGGCCGCTCATGCTGAGGCACTCCAAGCATGTCCTGAGCGGAGTCGAAGGATATGAGCGGGGGTGTGACCCACGCTAGCCCAAGCGTCAAGGCCCGACTACCTCACCCTACCTCCGACACCTGATTCGGTTAAAATACATCGTCCACAGAAGACACTGGACACCTACCAAAAAGGCAGGAAAACATGTCCCTCTACGTTTACCTCCACTTCAACGGCAACTGCCGGGAGGCCTTCGAGTTCTACCGCTCCATATTCGGTGGAGAGTACGACATCTTCACCACCTTCGCCGACGCCCCCGAAGACATGCCTATCCCCGCGGCAGAGCGCAACAACGTCATGCACGTCTCCTACAGCATCGGCTCTAGCGTACTCATGGGCAGCGACGTCCCCTCCGCCTTTGCCCCTCCCCCAATCTCGGGCACCAACTTCTCCATCTCCTACATGCCCGCCACCCGGGAAGAAGCCGATCAGCTCTTTGCCAAACTCTCCGAGGGCGGCGCCGTAACAATGCCCCAGCAAGACATGTTCTGGGGCTCCTACTTCGGCTCCTGCACCGACAAATTCGGCATCAACTGGATGCTCAACCACGACCCCAGCTAACCCCCATCTCTCCTTGGCCGTCATTCCCGACTCCGATCGGGTCGAAGATGCGCCGAGACGTGCGTCTATGGCGTAAATCCATCCCCGGGCCGATGTCTCCTGTGGGGGCAATCCCTCGTGGGCGCCCTTCCCGGGACGGTGCGGTGAACACCCCACACCCCCCACCCCGATGTTGTATCATTCCCCCGGCCCCCAAGGACTTACTCATCCGGGCTTCATTGCGGAAGGGGACATGCATCAATGGCTGATGAAAACAATCAAATCCTTGACGCCGTAATCGTGGGCGCGGGCCTCGCAGGCCTCACTACCGCCTACCGGCTCAGGGACAAGAACATCCTCGTCCTCGAAAAGGAGGACGTATGCGGCGGACGCACCGTTTCCCGCAAGATGGGCGAATACGTCTACAACACCGGCGCCCAGGTGGTCCTCAACGACGAAGGCGAAACATCCAAGCTGGCCCGGGAGATCGGCGTAGAGAAGACCCTCATCGACAAGACGCGCATGCCCATGCACATGAAGGGAAAGCTCATCACCGCCCCCCTCCAACCCCGCACCCTCGGAGAACCCCTCTTCCTCTGGCGATTGCCCATTCCCATCGCCGAGAAGGTCAAGATGGGCCTCAAGGTCCTCCGAATCCGCAGCCGCTTCAGCGAACTGGTCGACCAGGAACCCGACCCCAATAATCCCAAGACCCAGGATCTTTGCGCCGAGACCCTGGAAGACTTCATGGACGCCCACCACCCCGACATCCGGGCCATCTGGGACACCCTCTCCAAGGGCGCCAACACCGCCACCGCAGACGAAGTCGCCGCCTTCCAGCCCATCAACACCTTCCTTCACTTCGCCGAGGACGAGTACTACGTCACCGGCGGCACCTGGGAGTTGACCAGGACCCTCTGGGACCACGTCAAGGACAAGACCGAGACCTCCGCCACCGTCGACGAGATAGTCCACGAAAATGGCGCCGTTCGCGTAAGCTACGACCGCTCCGGTGAGCGCAAGAGCGTCACCGCCCGACGCTGCGTCATATCCATACCCGCGCCCTTGGTCACGGGCATCGTAAAGGACATGCCCCAGTGGAAACGGGATGTTATGGAGCAGGTCGACTTCGGGTCCATGACCTCCGCCGGGTTCCTCCTCAGCGAGAACTCTGAAAAATTCCTCGGAGAGGGTGTATGGCGGGTGCCCATAGTCGGCAGGAAGATCGTATCCGTAACCAACCCGACCTTCACCTTCCCGAAGGAGGTGAAGCAGCGCACGGGACAGGGATTGTTGCGGACCTACACCGGTGACAAGGAGTCCAAAGAGCTCCAGCAGATGTCCGACGGCGAGGCCCTAGAGGTCCTTACAGAAGAGCTCGTCTCCGCCTTCCCGGCCATCGCCGGCAAGATCGTCGAGACCTCCATCAAGCACTGGCCCCACGCCATCAGCCCCTGGCGCATTGGACGCCTGGAAATCGCCGAGAGGATCAAGCAGCCCACGGGCCGTATCCACTACTGCGGCGACTACACCGTGAGCGGAGGCCTGGAAGCCGCCGTCCTTTCCGCCCAACGGGTTCTCCGGGAGCTTGAACAGGAACCCGCCGCCTAACCCATGCCTGATACGTCAATCACCCCCGACCCCCTCCTCGACGTTGTAATAGTCGGCGGCGGCCTCGCCGGTCTTACCGCCGCCTACCGACTGCGTGACCGCAACATCCTCCTCCTCGAAAAGGAGGAGATTCCCGGCGGCCGCACCGAGTCCCGTACCCTCGGCCCCTATGTCTACAATGCCGGTGCCCAGGTCGTCCTGGGTGACGACGGCCCGTTGGCAACCCTCGTAGACGAGATAGGCGTCAAGCGCACCCTGATCGCCAAGTCCAAGCTGCCCATGTACATAAACGGCAAGCTGGTTGCATCATCGAGCGAGCTCGGACTTCTACTGAAGATGCCCATTCCCCTGTGGGACAAGGTATGGTTTGCCTGGCACATCTGGAAGACCCGACGCAAATACAAGTCCCTACTCGGCGCAGACTTCGATCCCACCGACCCCAAGGTCATAGAGCTCAACTCCAAAACGGTCGCAGAGTTCATCGACAAAGCCCCCAAGTCCGTCCGCGAGATATGGGATGTGTTCGCCGTCACCGCCAGCACCATGAGCTCCGACGTCGTAACCCCTTACCACGCTCTAATGGTCATCCTCTTCTTCATGTTAGACGAGTATTTCGTCGAGGGCGGAACCCACCAGGCCACCATCACCCTCCACCGGCTGCTCGGGGACAAGGCCCTCCTCGGCGCCGAGGTTACAGAGGTCAAGGAGTTGGACGGCCGGGTCCAGGTCACCTACGACCGCGGCGGCAAGAAAGAGACCGTCCACGCCCGACGCTGCGTCCTGGCCAACCAGGCCCCCCTGACCCTCCAATGCGTCGCGGACCTCCCCGACTGGAAGCGCGACGCCCTCGTCAAGATCGAATACGGCTCCATGACCACCGCCGCCTTCTTGGTAGACGACCTCTCCGAGAACCTCATCGGCAGGGGTGTGTGGCGGGTGCCGGTAGCCGGGCAGAAGGTCTGCGCCATCACCGACCCCTCCTTCACCTACTCCGACGAATACAAACGCAAGACCGGCCAGGGCATCCTCCGTGTCTACACCGGCAACGCCGTCTCCAAAGACCTAATGTCCCGCTCCGATGGCGAGGTCTCGGAAATCCTGCTCGACGACCTCATCGACATGGTCCCCGAGGTGCGGGGCAAGGTCGTCGAGTCCGACGTTGCCCATTGGAACCACGCCATCCCCCTCTGGAAACCGGGCCACACCGAGATCTACCCCCTCCTCCAGAAGCCCGTGGGCCGGCTCCATTTCTGCGGCGACTACACCAGCGTCGGGTTCACCAACGGCGCAGTCCAGTCGGGCGACCGCGTCGTAGCAGAGATCAAGGCTTATGACCAGGACTAGCCCACCCACGATGACCGCCGCCCAACCCACCCCCGAGGACACCCTCCTGTTCAACCGGGAGGCATTGGGCAGGGACTTCCTGAGGGCCACCCACACCGTCACCCGGGACATGGTCCTCGGTTTCTCCCTCGCCATTGGAGAGACCAACCCCCTCTTCATCGACGAGGAAGCCGCCGCCCGTGGCCCTTACGGCGACATCATCGCCCCGCCCGCCTTCGTCGCTTCCTTCATCCGCCTCGAAGAACCCCCCGACCTCAACCTCCGCTTCGAAGGCACCATCTACATGGCAGGCCAGTGGGTCGAGCCCCTTCTCCCCGTCCGTCCCGGCGACACCCTCACCTGCACCGCCCGGCTCACGGACGTCTACCGCAAGACCGGCCGCACCGGAGACATGGTCTTCATAGTCGTCGAGCACAACTTCCACAACCAGCACGGCGACCTCGTAGCCCGCGCTGGCCGCTCCCACGTCCGCCGCCGCTAGTCCCCATCCTTTTTCCCGTAGGGGCAGGTCTCGTGCCCGCTCTCCCCGGTGTGGGGCAGTGGCAGGTCGCCCTTCCCGGACGCGAGGCCGCTCGTGCTGAGACTCTCGAAGTGCGAGCGGGGGGCCGCCCACGCCTCTCCAACCCCTCACCCTTGCTTAGCCCTACACACCAATCCACTGTCATTCCGATGCCCCGCGAGGTCGAAGATGCGCCTCAAGCGTGAATCTAAAGCGTCACCCCTGCCCACACCCCTAACTCCGTCATTCCCGAGTAGTCGGGAATCCATCCCGCGGCGGGGGGTGGCGGCCCCCCGTAGGCGCGCCCCTCGCAGGCCCCCGCCCCGGCGACTAGACCCGCTCATCCTGCCCCCTGCGATATAATCGCCCCAGGCAAGGCGCACCACCGGAGGCAAGACCATGGCGGACTACAGGGTAATCTCATCGGACAACCACATCGTCGAGCCCCCCGACCTCTGGCTCGAAAGGATGGAGCCCGAGTTCAAGGATCAGGCCCCGGCCATGCGGGATACCGAGATGGGCCCCTTCTGGTTCGTAGAAGACCGACCCACCTTCAACATCACCAGCATGGCCAGCCAGGCCGGCAGGCGCTTTGAGGACGCCGATTCGCTCCAGACCGTCGACTCCTGGGAGAACGCCCGGCCCGGCGCCTACATCCCCGAAGAGGCCATCAAGGACATGGACTTGGACGGCATAGACGTCGGCGTCGTCTATCCCAGCCTCACCATCTTCCTCTACGCCTTCGTGGAGGGCAGCGACCTCCTCTCCGCCATCCTCAGGGCCTATAACAACTTCGCCGCCGACTACTGCCAGGCCGTCCCCCGACGCCTCAAGGGTGTCGCCACCATCAACATCGACGACGTGTCCGACGGCGTCGCCGAGCTGGAACGCTGTGCGAAGATGGGTTTCGTCGGAGCGGCCATCCCCGAATACATGTCCGCCCGACCCTATTTCGACGAAGCCAACGAACCCCTGTGGGCCGCCGCCCAGGACCTGGACATGCCCCTCGGCCTTCACATCTCCACGGCCAGGGTGAAGGCGGGTCGGGGCTGGGACCGGGAGCTGGACGCCTTCGGCTTCTCCAACCTCATGCTCGACAACGCCGACTTCTGGGTCCGCGTCTCCCTGACCGAAATGATCCTCAGCGGAGTGTTCGAACGCTACCCGAAGCTGAAGGTCGGGGTCGCCGAGCACGAGTTGAACTGGGTACCCTACTGGATGGAGCGCATGGACTACAGCTACAACGAGCGGGCGGCAGGACGCGCGGGGTTCCGGCTGAAGAACGACATGGTCCCCAGCGACGTCTTCCACTCGAACTGCTTCGTCGACTTCCAGGAAGACGCCCTCGGCATCACCCACCGCGACATCATAGGCGTCGACAACATCCTCTGGGGCTCCGACTACCCCCACACCGAGGGCACCTTCCCCAAGTCCCGGGAGTTCATCGAGACCACGCTGGTCGACTGCACTCAAGAAGAAAAAGAGAAGATAGTCGCAGGCAACGCCGCCCGCATCTACAACCTCTAGCGGCCCCCTACCCCACCATCATTCCCGATCCTCCTTCCGTCATTCCCGTGCCCCGACACGGGAATCCAGGGTCTCCCCACTCACCCCCCGTAGAGGCGTCCGCCCGGTCACCCTCCCCTATCGTGCTCCCGTCATGACACCCTACCGTGTAGCCTCCTCAATATCCCCCATCGAAAGCTCAATCCCGAACCCCGGCGCATCGGAAGGTACCAGTATCCCGTCCTTGGGGAAGGCCATTCCCGGATTCGTGCGGTAGCCGTCGTGCATCGGCTCACCGGGAGCGGTGATGATCAGGAACTCGGCCCACGTGCACACGGACATGCCGAAGGCCAGGTGCTGGCCGTAGGAGTCTCCGCCCGCAAGATGGGGCATGACCTGGATTCCGGCGGCCTCCGCCACGTTGCATATCTTCACCGCGGCAGTCATGCCTCCCACGTAGCAGATGTCGGGCTGCATGATGTCCACCAGGTGCCCGGCGGCCGCTGCGGAGAAGGGCGCCAGCATGTACCACCTCTCCCCCGAGGCCAGCGTCTGCCACGGCAATCTCTGCCGCACCGAACGATAGCCCTGGAGGTCCTCCGGCAGAAGATAGTCCTCGATCCACTTCAGGCGGTAGGGCCTCAGCCTCTCGGCGAGCCGGACGATGAAGTCCTGGTCGGAGCTTATGGCGTAGCAGTCTATCATTAGCTCCCGGTCGGGGCCGAGGGACTCGCGCGCTGAGGCGACCATCTCCTCTGTCTCGCCGATGATGGTGGGGGCATGGGTGTCGGTGGCGGACAGGCCGAGCTTCGCCGCCCCGAACCCGAGCTCCTTGATCCATTCGATATCGAAGCCGGTGGCATAGCAGAAGAGGGTGTCCTTGGTCGGACCCCCGAGCAGTTCGTAGACGGGCTTGCCCAGCAGCTTGGCCTTGAGGTCCCACAGGGCCAGGTCCACCGCGCTGATCGCGTACCCCGCGAGGCCCGATGCGCTGTAGTGGACTGAGGAGTCGACCATCAGGGTCCAGAGCTTCTCGGTGGCCATACAGTTCTCGCCGGTCAGGAAGCCGGCGTAGTGTTCGTTGATAATGGACGCGACGGGTCCGGCGTTGCTGGTCATGCCCAGGCCCCAGGTGCCGTCCTCAGCGGTGACCACGCAGACGACGTGGCCCCAGGGCGGGAACCGGGGAGGAGACCAGACGGTACCCCGGTCGAAGATCTCGCCATACCAATCTGCCTTGGGTGTCTCAGCGCCGCGGAGGACCCTATCGTTTGTGATGGGGGCTGCATGGATGGACTTGATTTTCATGGGTAAGTTGCCCTTTCGTGGGTGCCGGTGGCTATTGCGCACATTGTAAGGGGTCTAGTGAGAGAGCGACCACAAGGGTCACCGTCCCAGGACAAGGGACAGGCTGGAGCTTAAAGAAGGAGGCTGGCGGGTCTTTCCAGGTAACCCTTGATCTCGTTGACGAACTGGGCGGCCTCCGCCCCGTTTACTACCCGGTGGTCGGCGGAGATGGTGCACTGCATGATGTTGGCAACCGTAATCTGGCCGTCCCGCACTACGGGCTGCTTCGTGACGCTCCCGACTGCTATGCTCGCGCTCTGTCGAGGGTTGATGATGGCTATGAAGCTGTCGACCTGGAACATCCCGAGATTGCTGATGGCGACTGTGGCTTCGGTGTACTCCTCGGGCTTGAGCACTCCGCTCCGGGCCCGCGTGCTCAGGTCTCTGCTCGCCACCGATATCTCCTTCAGCGTCTTGCTTCCGCAGTCCAGGATGGCGGGGGCTATCAGGCCGTCCTCCAGGGCAATTGCCACGCCGATGTTGATGGCAGGGCCGGGCTTGATGACGTCATCTGCGTAGTGAGAGTTGAAAGCCGGGAACTTGGCAAGCGCCAGCGCCGAGGCTTTGATTATCAGGTCGTTTACGGTGAGACGGGCCTCGCCGGCCCATAGCTCGTTGAGCTCCTCCCGCAATGCCATGGCCTTTGTCATGTCTATGCTGGCAGTCACGTAGAAGTGGGGCATCTCCTGCTTGCTCTGGGTCATCCTCCGAGCGATGGTCTGGCGCATCCGGGAGAGCTCTACGACGCCTCCTGCGGCCGTAGGGGCGGGGGCTGGAGCAGGGCTGGCTGCTTCGGCAGCGGCCAGGACGTCCTCTTTGGTAATCCGTCCCTTGGGCCCGGTGCCCGCGACATTAGCTAAGTCGACGCCCTTCTCCTCCGCAATGCGCCGGGCCAGGGGAGACACCAGCACGCGGTCACCCTTCGGGGCAGTTGTGGGAGGAGCGTCCGAGGCCGGAGTCGCCGGTGCAGGCGTCGAGGATTCGACTGCGGTCAGGGGCGGGGTGGAGGCGGCAGCGTCAGCCGCAGGCAGTTCCTCGTCGGCAGTGCCTATGATGCCTATGACCTGGCCTACTGGAACCGTGATGCCCTCGGTAACTACGATGCGGCGCAGCAGCCCCGAGGCGAAGGACTCCACCTCTACGGTGGCCTTGTCGGTCTCCACCTCCACTATGGGCTCGCCCCTGTCGACGTGGTCGCCCTCAGCCTTGAGCCACCGGACGACGGTGCCCTCCTCCATATCGAAGCCCATCTGGGGCATTATCACGTCAGTGGCCAAGGGTCTGCCTCCTTTGAAATAGCCGCAAGTGCGACGATATGGTATGGACTGTGTGGCTAGAAAAGGCGGTGAACAGCCTCGATGACCCGGTCTTCGTCTGGCATTACGGCCTGCTCCAGGGGTCGGGCGTAGGGCATGGGGACATCCAGGGATGCTACTCTCTGTACAGGGGCGTCAAGGTACTCCAGGGCGTTCTCCATGATACGCGCCGATACCTCCGCCCCAATGCCCATGGGCTTCCACCCTTCTTCGACCACTACGGCCCGGCTGGTCTTCTTGACGGACTCTACGATGGCCTCGGTGTCCATGGGCCGGAGGCTGCGGAGGTCTACAACTTCAGCCTCAATACCTTCCTCTGACAACCTCTTGGCGGCGCCCAGGGAGACGTGAGCCATGCGAGAGTAAGTGATGATGGTGACGTCTTCTCCTTCACGCTTCACGTCGGCCTTGCCAAAGGGGATTGTGAAGTCGGGGTCGTCATTGACCTCCCCCTTGGCGCCGTAGAGAAGAGAGTGCTCGATGAACATCACGGTATTCGGATCCCGGTAGGCTGTCCTGAAAAGGCCCATAGCATCGGAGGGTGTGGAGGGAGCGACTACGAAGAGGCCCGGTACGTGGGCGTACCAGCCCTCCAGGCTCTGGGAGTGGGAAGCGGCCAGCTGGTTGCCACCACCGCTGACGGTCCGAATAACCAGGGGCACCGTGACCTGCCCGCCCGACATGTAGTGGAGCTTGGCGGCGCTGTTGACTATCTGGTCTATGGCCAGAAGGCTGAAGTTGATGGTCATCAGCTCGACGATCGGTCGCGCCCCACCCATCGCCGCCCCGATGCCCGCACCAACTATCACGGACTCCGAAATGGGCGTGTCCTTGATGCGCTCGGGGCCGTACTTGTCCAGGAAGCCCCGGGTCACGGCATAGGCGCCTTCGTAGGTGCCGATGTCCTCGCCCATCATGAAGGAGCGGGGGTCGTTGTCCAGGGTCTCCTTCAAGACCCGGCTGATGGCCTTTCTATAGGTGATTGATGCCATGCTGCTTGCCTAAGCGTAAACGTCGTCGTAGATGGCGTCGTGGGGCAGGACCGAGCTGGCGTCGGCGAAGTCCACGGCGTCCTGGACTATTTCATCGACCTCTGCTTCCAGGGCCTGCATCTCGGCTTCATCCAGCAATCCGAGCTCTTCCATATGGTCCTTCATGCGGATGATGGGGCCCTTGTTGCGCCACTCTTCTTCCTCGGTCTTCTTGCGGTAGACCATGGGGTCGGCCATTGAGTGGCCCCGGAACCGGTAAGTCTTGGCCTCGATGAAGGTCGGGCCCCGACCCTTGCGGGCGTGGTCCACCGCCTCTTTCGTAGCGTCCATCACCTCAAAGACGTCCATGCCGTCTATCTGTCCGGGGGTGTTCATGCCGTATACGGGAGCGAAGCGGAAGATGTCGGTGCCGGCGAAGGTATCCTGTATGGGGGAGCCCATGCCGTAACCGTTGTTTTCGCAAAGGAAGACGACAGGAAGGTTCCAGAGGGCGGCAAGGTTGAGGGACTCGTGGAACTCGCCTTCGTTGACCGCCCCGTCCCCGAAGAAGCAGAGGGTGACCCGATTGTTGCCAAGGTGCTTGGCCCCGAGACCCAATCCGACGGCGATGGGCATCATACCCCCGACGATGGCGTAACCCCCGAGGAAGCCCCGACTGGCGTCAAATAGGTGCATGGAGCCGCCCTTGCCCTTGCTGGTCCCCCCGGAGCGGCCGAAGAGCTCGGCCATGACCTTGCGGGGCTCCATGCCCCGCGCCAGGGCGTGCCCGTGTTCCCGGTAGTGGCTGACTATGTAGTCCTGGGGCTGCAATGCAGAGATGGAGCCGACAGCAATGGCTTCCTCTCCGATGTAGAGATGCAGAAAGCCGCCGATTTTGCCCCTCATGTACATCTCGGCGGCCTTCTCCTCGAACCTGCGGATAAGCAGCATCTGTCGCAGCAGGTCCATATACTCGCTCTTCTGCATGAGGGGTTTGCTGAGTACTTTCATGGCCTCCTCCCGCGTACCTCTACATGTGGACGGCCTGGCCCATGGCGGCCAGGGCTGCTTCTTTGAGGGCCTCGGACAGGGTGGGATGGGGATGGACCGCGAGACCCACGTCCTCAATGGTAGCGTCAAGGGCCTGGGCCACCGAGACCTCTCCCAGAAGCTCCGTTACCTCGGGCCCGATCATGTGAGCGCCCAGGATCTCTCCGTATTCCGCTCCCGCTACAACCTTGATGAAACCTTCCCTGTCTCCAAGGCCGAGGGCCTTGCCGCTGGCCATGAATGGGAACCTGCCTACCTTCACCTCCATGCCCCGCTCCCGGGCCTGGGCCTCGGTTAGGCCCACACTGGCCACCTGGGGCTGGCAGTAGGTGGCCCTGGGGATGTTTTCGGAGACCAGCTTTGTGGTCGGGAGGCCGGCGATGGTCTCGACGGCAATGTGCCCCTGGGCGAACGCGGTGTGGGCGAGTAGGGGTGCGCCGGTCACGTCGCCTACGGCGTAGATGTTGGACAGGTTGGTGCGCATCGCTTCATCAACAGCGATGAAGCCGCCGTCCATCCCGACTCCCATCTCGCTAAGGCCCGTCCCGGCGATGTTCCCCTCCAGACCGACAGCGACGAAAACCTTATCGCATTGGACCTGTCGTGATTCGTCGCCGGTCGAGATGGAGAGAGTCCCGACGCCATTTGTGAAGTCGGACTCTTCGACTCGGGAGCCGGTCATGATATTGACGCCCTGCTTCTGGAAGGACTTTTCCAGGGTCCGGCTGATCTCGGGGTCTTCGTTGGGAAGTAGGTGGGGAAGCACCTCTATAACGGTCACTTCGCAGCCATAGGTGGACCAGAGATACGCAAACTCGACGCCCGCCGCCCCGCCCCCGACAATGGCCACGCGGTCGGGGAGGTCCTTGAGCGCTAGGGCTTCTCGGGTGGTGATGATGTTCTCCCCGTCCACGGGCAGGGAGGGTATGCCCTTGTTGAGGGCTCCGGTGGCTACGATGATATTGGCGGCCTGAATCTCTTCCCGTCCGTCAACGGAGATACGCCCGGGGCCCGGGATTGAGGCATGGCCGGCGAGTACGGCTATGCCATAGCGCTTCATGAGGGATTTGAGCCCGCCCACAAGTCTCTTCACGACCTGGCGGCTGCGGTCTACGGCCTTGCCGTAGTCGACGGACAGGTTATCGAAGGAGATGCCGAACTCGGAGGCGCGGTGGAATAGCGACAGGACTTCGGCGTTGCGCAGGAGGGACTTGCTGGGAATGCACCCCCAGTTTAGGCAGAGCCCGCCGATCTCTTCCTTCTCCACTATGGCGACGCTGTAACCCAGCTGCGCAGCGCGTATTGCAGCTACGTAACCGCCGGGCCCGCCGCCCATTACTGCTATGTCGTAACCGGCCATGTCTACAGGATACTCTACCTAGACCTGCTCGTGGGCGTGGTATGAGCTGCGTACCAGGGGCCCCGACTCCACGTGTCGGAAGCCCATCCGCCGACCCTCTTCCTTCAACTCGGCAAACTCCTCCGGGGTGTAGTAGCGGCTGATGGGGAGATGGGACTCGGAGGGCCGGAGGTACTGGCCGATGGTGAGAATGTCGCAGCCGACGCCCCGGAGGTCGTTCATGGTCTGCAACGCTTCCTCCATCTCCTCCCCGACCCCCAGCATTATGCCGGACTTCGTCAGCCTCTCCGGGGCCTTCGTCTTGGCCCTTTCCAACAATTGGAGAGACCTTTCGTAGGTGGCCCGGGAACGTACGACCTTCTGCAGCCGGGCGACGGTTTCGATGTTGTGGTTGAGGATATCGGGCTTCGCGGCCAGGACGGTATACAAGCTGTCCTCGGAGCCGCCGAAGTCGGGTATGAGCACCTCGATGCGGGTCTCGGGGTTGCGGTCTCGTGTCCTGGTTATTGTCTGTGCGAAGGCAGAGGCGCCGCCATCGGGTAGGTCATCCCGGGCCACGGAGGTTATGACTACGTGAGAAAGGCGCATCTTCTCGACGGCGCGTGCGACGCGCTCGGGTTCCAGGGGGTCGTTCCACGTTGGCTTGCCGGATGTCACGGCGCAGAAGCGGCAGGCCCGGGTGCACACGTCTCCCAGGATCATGAAGGTGGCGGTGCGGTTCTGCCAACATTCGAAGATGTTGGGACAGTTGGCCTCCTCGCAGACCGTGTTCAGAGACATCTTCCGCATCAAGGACTTCAGCTCCAGATAGTTGGGGCCGGTCTTGAGGCGCACCTTTAGCCAGGAGGGGCGGCGGGGAGGCGGGGAAGGTTTTGTGGGGGTTGCCGTGGGTCCCATGTCCAATCGGTCTCAGAACCAGATCCCTAGGGGACACGCATGCACATTATACACCGTCGGGGGTGGGAGAATTGCGGAGTCAACGGCACGTGCATCGGGGCGCGGGTGGGAGCATTGCAATGGACATGATGGAGATGTCTCGTATTAGCATTTTGAATACACTATTGAGATTATTTCGCAATAACTAATGATTATTCATCCAAAATCAGGTTGAACCAGAATTCTGGCGTTTTCTTGACATCTCTACCATATAACCTTAGCATACTAAGCTGTGCTCAAGAGCTATATAAGTGCTCATGGGCGCTGAATTTAAGAGATTTATTCTCAATAGTGGAGTTCAAACGATGATATTCAATACCATCAAAGGTCGCTTACCCATGGCATTGCTAGCGCTTATGTTGGTTGGTCTGCTGGCCTTTGCCGGGATAGCGGGTTGCTCGAGTGAGGAAGTTGAAGAGGTGGAACAGGCGACGGAAGTGCCCGAAGAAGTACCCGCGACGGAAGTGGTTGAAGAAGAGGAAGTGGAGAAGGTCCAGGTGGTCACCACCACTAACTTCGCTGCTGACTGGGTCAACAACGTGGGTGGCGACCGGGTGGAAGTGTTCAGCCTGGTCCCGACAGGCGCCGACCCCCATGGGTTCCAGCCCGGGGCCCGGGACGTTGCCAGGATCGCAGATGCCGACCTGGTGTTCAGCATCGGGCTCGGCCTCGAAGAGGGTTGGCTGCACGAATTGCTGGAGAATGCGGCTCGTGACGAGTCTTCCATTATTGAACTGACCGACGCCATCGAACCCATAGAGTTTGCGGAGTCCCACCGGGAAGAGGTGGAACTGCTGGAGCACATAGGGGAAGCCATTCACGAGGTGGAGGAGGGAGAACTCACGGCCGAGGAGGCTTTTGCCGAAATCAAGGAGCTGATAGCTGCATTTGAGGAGGCAGAGGAAGGCCATGGTGAGGAAGACGGCGAGGAAGAAGACCATGGTGAGGAGGAGGAAGGTGATGATGAAGACCATGACGAGGGCGAGGAAGAGGAAGGTGAAGACCACGGCGAGGAAGAAGACCACGCAGAGGATGAAGAAGTCGCCGAGATGGTCCTGGCCATCATTGCGCAGGCAGAAAGCGGTGCGATGGACATAGAAGAGGCCATCGAGGAGATCGAACATCTCGTCTCTGGTGAGGAAGAAGGGCACGAGGGTCATGGGCACGGCCTGGAGGACCCGCACTTCTGGTTCGACCCGCTGCGGGTCAAGCTGGCAGTGGACCTGATAGCTGAGCACCTGTCGACGCTGGACACGGCCGGGGCCAATGGCTACTGGTCCAACGCGACAGCGTACAAGGCTCAACTGGATGAACTGGACGCATGGACGCAAGAGCAGGTCAGCGCCGTGCCTCAGGCCAACAGGTTACTCCTGACCTCGCACGACAGCTTCGGATACTTCGCCGACAGGTACGGTTTCGAGGTGATAGGAGTGATCCTTGGCACCACCACGGAAGTGGAGCCGTCGGCGGAGCACATGGCTGAACTGACGGAGATAGTGGAGCAGTACAACGTTCCGGCGTTGTTCGGGGAGACCACAGTTAGCGAGCGGCTTGCCACGGCGCTGGCTGCGGAGTCGGGCGCGGAGCTGGTAAGGCTGTACTCGGGCTCTCTGGGCGCTGAAGGAAGCGGCGCGGAGACCTACCTGGAAATGGTCAGGGCTAACGTGGAAAGGATAGTGAACGCTCTGAAGTAGTCCCCCGGCAAACAGGTTATAGACACCGGGTAACCTAATGGAAAAGGTAATATCCAGCCCCGGGATAAGCGTTGACGACGTGACTGTTGTTCGCGGCGGTCACACGGCGCTGACGGATGTGACCTTCTCGGTGGGGTCGGCCACTCTCATGGGGGTGGTCGGCCCTAACGGAGCAGGCAAGAGTACGCTGCTGGAAGCCATTGTCGGCCTGCTTCCCCTGAGCAAGGGCTCGGTTAAGCTTCATGGCTCGGCCGCCGAAAAGGGGGGAGTGGCCTACGTTCCGCAAAGGGACAGGATAAACTGGGCTTTTCCGGCCACAGTCCACGACGTTGTGATGATGGGCAGATGCTGCAACCTGGGCTGGTTTCGGCAGCCGGGCAAGTATGACCGAGAAATGGTCTGCGAATGCCTGAAGCGGGTCGACATGTGGGACAGGCGCAAGTCGCCAATCGCCGAGTTGTCCGGAGGGCAGCGCCAGAGGGTGTTCATAGGTCGGGCGCTGGCGCAGGAGGCCAGCGTAATCTTGCTGGACGAGGCCTTCAGCGGCGTGGACGTCGGGGCGCAGGAGGGCATCATAGAGGTGCTTCAAACGCTCCGGGACGAGGGTAGAGTGGTGGTGCTGGTGACCCACGACCTGACCAACCTGGCCCAGCGCTTCGACGAAATTCTCTGCGTCAATCACCACATATGCGCCCAGGGCCCTCCCGAAGAGGCCTTCACCCCCGAGGTGGTGATGGAACTGTACGGTTCGCACGGCATTGAGTTTGCCGCCAATCACTACGAACCGACCCTCATCGGCCAGTAATGGACCAGATCTTCGAACCGTTCCAGTACAGCTTCATGGTGAGGGCGCTCATCGTGTCGGTGCTGGTGGGGGTGATGTGCCCGATACTGGGGGCCTATGTGATAACCAGGGGTCGGTCATTCATGGGAGACGCCCTGGCGCACTCCGTGCTGCCGGCCATGGTGGTGGCTTTCATGCTCGGGTTCAGCCCCTTCTTCGCCGCCGTGCCCGCAGCAATCCTGATAGCCGTACTGATGGGGGACGTGAGTCGTCGGACGGGGATCAGCGAAGACACGTCCATCGGAATCATCTTCGCGGGGATGTTCGCGCTGGGGCTGGTGATGCTGTCCACGGCTACAAACATCAACGTGGACATAGAGGACCTGCTGCTCGGGCAGGTGCTGGGGGTTTCCCAGACGGACGTGTACGTTTCGCTGGGGCTGACGGCGCTGGTGCTGGCAGGGTTGTACACCTTCCACCGGCAGCTGGTCTACACGACCTTCGACGTGGTGGGAGCAGCCGTCGTGGGGATCAAGACGAGGCTGGTCGAATACGTGCTGCTGGCCCTGCTGGCGCTGGTCATAGTGATCGGGATCCAGGCGGCGGGGATAGTGCTAGTCATGGCCATGCTGATCACGCCCGCAGCGGCAGCCTACCTGATAGCCAGGAGGTTCGTGGAGGTGATGATGCTCGGGGCGGTGATTGGGGCCGCGTCGGCGGTTACGGGGCTGTACCTGTCCTACTATATCGACCTGCCCTCGGGGCCGGCGATGGCGCTGGTGGCTACGGGCGTCTTCGCCCTGACGGCGGTGGGAAAGCGGCGGTTCGCGACGCGGTAGCCGGTGGAAGCCACGAATTGCCGTTCAGGCTTTCGCAACCGGCTTCATATCCTTAAGAATCTTCGGCGTTGTCCTGACTGCGCCCGACGCTATGCGGAGTCGTCGAGGCGAGGATGCGGGCGCCTGGCAAATTGGTTTTGACGCCCTATTGCATTTACTGAGACACTTATGACATACTTACTGAGACACGTATGAGATTTTGTATCTCATAACTTCAGCCGGGCTCCCGGACAGGCCGGGAGCTGGCAAGCTGGAGTGAAAGCTCAGGAGGTAGATACCATGGCAAACGCCCACGACTCCCATGAGTGCGACGCTCACGAGCACCACGGCGACGAGTCGGGCCACGTCCACGACTCCCACGAGTGCGACGGCCACGAGCACCACGCCGAGGACCACGCCCACGACTCCCATGAGTGCGACACGCACGAGCACCACGGCGACGAGTCGGGCCACGTGCACGACCCGCACGAGTGTGACGGCCACGAGCACCACGGCCACTAAGCCGAAATAGACAGAGAAAGCGCCAAGGCTACAAGGCCCTGGCAAAACAGAAGCGCCGACCCCCTTGGGTCGGCGCTTTTGGTTCATTGGGGGGTTAGACGTACCGGGGCTTTCGAGGGGTGGTCAGATGGGGAGCCACTTCCACCTCTTGCGGCCATTCTCCAGTCGGGCCCTGGAGACGAGGTGGTCTACGTGGTGGTCCTCCTTGCAGCCCAGCACGGACTCTTCCAACTGAATGGTGGCGTGGGTGATGCCGAAGTTGTCGTGGGCCAGGTCCTTTATTCGCCTCAGCAGTTCGTCCTTGTCCCCGGGGTATGAAGGGTCTATGAGGATGTGGGCGGTGAAGGACACCATGCCGGAGGTGATGGTCCAGGCGTGGACGTCGTGGATGATGGTGACGCCCTCCACGTCTTCGATGTCGCTGCAGAGCTTGTAGACGTCGAGGTGCTCGGGGGCGCCTTCGAGGAGGACGTTGACTATCTTGGATATAAGGCCGCGGGTGCCGTTGAGGATCAGAAGGGCGATGACGATGCTGATGATGGGGTCGGCCATGGTCCATCCGAAGCCCATTATCAGTGCAGCCGAAACGACCACACCGACCGACCCGAGCAGGTCCGCCATGACGTGCTGGAGGGCGCCTTCGACGTTGAGGCTGTGGCCCGAGGCCGCGTGCAGCATGTAGGCGGTAATCAGGTTGATGGCGAGGCCGCCCAATCCCACGTAGAGGACTATGGGGCCCTCTATTTCCAGATGGCCGACGCTCAGTTCGTGGAACCGGTGATAAGCCTCGAAGCAGATCCAGGCGACTATCAGCCACAGCCCGACGACGTTGGCCAGTGCGGCGAGGATCTCGGTGCGGTAGTAGCCGAAGGTGCGGGTGGCGGAGGCGGCTCTCTCGCCGAGCTTCATGGCGACGAGGGCCATGACGATGGCGAGGGCGTCGGTGAGCATGTGGCCTGCGTCGGAGATGAGGGCGAGGCTGCCGGACAGAACGCCGCCAACGACCTCGGCGACCATGTAGGTGGAGATCATGGACAGAGCAATGGACAGCCTGCGCTTGCTTACGCTGCGCAGCTCGGCGGCGTGGTCGTGGCCGCCGTGTCCATGATCGTGGCCGCCGTGTCCATGATCGTGGCCGTGGTGGTCATGGCCCGAGTGGTCGTCGTGGCCGCGATCATCATGGTCGTGACCGGCGTGATCGTCGTGGCCGTGATCCTCGTGGCCGGCATGATCGTCATGCCCATGATCGTCGTGGCCGTGGTCATCGTGACCATGCCCGTGGTGATCGTGGTGGTCGTGTTCCTTTTCCGACATCTTGTTCACCCTGGCGCGGAGGATGATATAGAGTCAGGTGCGGGTTGTCCACATTGTGCACTCGCCCGGTTGGGTGGGGGAGGGACACGGGGGTTTTATTCAGATGTGGGGGGCGGGGTTTTGATTGAAGATTGATTGAACGTTGATTGAACTCGTAGCTGTTTTGATTGAATGACGCCTGGAGGGGGAAATCCCGGGAGCCTCGCCCCCCACTCCCCGCCGGGGATGGATTCCGGCTCTCGGCGGCCGGAATGACGGAGGGGAGAGGTGTGGATTGCCGGGTCGGTGTGGGAACGGGGCAGGCGTGAGAGATCCCTCGCGGGGCATCGGGATGGGAATGGGGGGAAGGGAGTGCCAGCGCCCCCTCTGCGGCGTGGGCCGGGGCGTCGGGGGCCGGAACGTGGGAAATTGCCAGGGCCTTGGTACAGGCAATCGTCGCAACGCCGGGTACGGCGGTGCGGAAAAAATACGTCCGCGCCAAGGCGCGGGCATCCACAGCGGAAGGGGAAGCTCGCAGTTGGGTTAGCTGTGGGTCTTCTTCTGCGGCGAGCCTGGGCAGGCATCCACGGCGGAGGGTGACACTCGCGGGGGTTAGCCGTGGGAACATCTGCAGCGAGTCAAAACAGGCATCCATCCGTACGCCTCGTTGGGCGCAGGTGGGGTCCTTCCGCGCCGTAGCGCGGGCATCCACGGTCCGGGGGAGGCACAAGGGTACTTGCTTCTCCGGGATGACGCCGGACGGGGGTAGTCGAGAGGGGGCGCTGGGCTTGGGTGTCTTCCCACGAGGGAAGGGTGAAGGGCTGAGGGACACGGTAGGGGGAAAGGGGATGGGGAGGAGGCGCGTGTCGGTGGCCGGTCGGTCCCATTCCGACCGGGTGCGACGGGCCAGTATGCAGGCCGTGCGGCTCATGGGACTCCTTTAGTTCACCTTTTCCAGTGTTGGACCGGACGTACGAAATCCGGTCTGGGGGAATGATAGCGTGCATATTTGTTTGAGTCAAGCGTTCAGACGGGGCAATTTTTGATGTGAGGTTTCCGGGGGGGAGGGGATGCCGCCCCACACCTCCCCAGATTCACGCCATAGGCGCATCTGCGGCCTCGCGGGGCATCGGAATGACAGTGCATGGGTGTGTGGGGCTAGGCCAAGGTGAGGGGGTGAGTTGCGGGGTTGTAGGGGGGTGTTTCGGAGGGATGGATTCACGCCATAGGCGCATCTTCGACCTGCCTCCGCAGGAATGACGGCATCAGGTGGGTGGGGATGATGGGGGTGAGCGGTGGGCTGGCGCGCTAGATTACTCGCGGGGCATCGGAATGGGAGGGGTGAGTTGCGAGACCTGCACCGCCCCTCCCCGGATTCCTCACTGCCGTTCGGAATGACATGGCATTAGGGGGTAGGGATGATGGGGGTGAGTGAGCGGTTCCACCGCCGGGGACACCGCCCCGTTCCGTTCTTGAGACCCTTCGACTCCGCTCAGGGCGAACGGAACCCCCACCCCGGGGAGGGAGACCCGCCGGTCGCCTCTACGGGGACCCGACACCCCCCCGCCGCGGGATGGATTCACGCCTTGGCGCACGCCCAGGCGCATCTTCGACATCTTCGACCCGACTACTCGGGAATGATCCGCCATGGGCGGACAGGCTCGCCTCGGGGGTGGGGATGATGGGGGTGGGGTGCGATCATTTTCGGGGGGTTGTTTGAGGGGATGTCAGGAATAGAGGGGGTTGTTATGTAGATCGGGCGATCTTTTTTGTGGTAGGATAGGCTCTATGACTACTGAGACTATCCAAAGCTGCGCGCAGAAAGCCTACCTTGATCATGCCCGTGCAAGGCCTTTTATTAAGTGGGCTGGTGGCAAAAGGACTCTTATACCGACTATAACAAGATTGCTGCCACAAACAATAGTTACATACTGGGAGCCTTTCCTCGGAGGTGGGGCATTATTCTTCGCGTTGGATAACCGTATAAAAACAACGGTTCTGTCGGATGTGAATGCAGAGCTTGCCTTGACATACCAGATGATCAAAAAAGAACCTGAACAAATTATTGAATTACTCAAACAACACGAGTCTCAACACGGAGACAAGGATTACTATTATCGCATCAGAAAACAGATTGGATTAAAGGACCCCATAGAAGTCGCAGGCCGCTTCATTTATTTGAACAAAACATGCTACAACGGACTCTATAGGGTTAATAAGTCCGGGTATTTCAATGTTCCTAGAGGTAGCTATACCAATCCCGTCATTTGTGATGCGGCAAACCTTAAAGCGGCTAGCACAGCCTTGAAAAAGGCTACAATTCGATTTCAAGACTTCGCCAAAGTAGAACCGGGAGAACAGGACTTTATATATTGCGACCCCCCATATGATGGTACCTTTTCAGGTTATGACGCTAGCGGATTTGGGGAAGACGAGCAGCTGCGTCTGCGGGATTTTGTTTTGAGATGGCATAAATTAGGTGCCGCTGTCATGGTCTCTAATTCAGATACGGGATTCATACGAGAACTTTACTCTTGTGATCCATTCATATTGCGACAAGTATCCGCACCACGGAACATCAACATGAACGGTAACGGTCGCGGACATACACCTGAGTTAATCATCACAACGTACTAATGGCTAGTCGGTTAAGTGCAAATAAGACGGGAAGCCGATTAGAGCAGTTTGTGGCAGGACTATTGGACGATGCCGGATACGAAGCCGTACAACCGGCTTCCTTGTTTTTTGCAATGCGAGATATGGGACAACCCATCTATGCTAGACAATGTGAGGTAGTACGAGACATTTATGGCAAGATGCGCCGCGTGGATTTTCTTGTCTATCATCCGCGGAAATGGCCCCAGCTTCTAGTCATTCAATGCAAGTGGCAGGCATCCTCGGGGAGCGTCGAAGAAAAGTATCCGTTCGAGGTGCTATCAATCCAACAGGGGGGCTACCCTACTATCATCGTCCTAGATGGCGGAGGATATTCCAAGGGAGCTGAACAATGGCTAAAGGCACAGGCTGGAAAGAACTACTTGAGGCATGTACTCAGTCAAGGAGACTTTCAGCGTTTTGTTTCTCGTGGTGATCTATAGTGACTTGAAAGAGGATCCGCAATGCTGTGTCCTTCATGCGGGGTGACACTGAGAAAAGCAGTTTATCTCGAAAATGAACGGTACAAAAGTTGCCCTAATTGTTCAGATCACTATGGTCGTCATGCCTATTACCCGTTAGATACTTTTGGCGAACGGATAATCGGAGGTTCGATTATCCCCCAATCTTGGTGCAATATCTGTCGCTCGAAAAAGTCAGACATCGGTGTCCCTGTACGGCTCTGCTAAGAAGCCGCTCCTGCCTCTCACTCCTCTAGCATGTCCGCGATAAACTGTATTGCTTCAGGGTTATGCCTGTGGTCACGCAATAAGTTCACTACCTCGTTGCCTCGATAAAGACCTGGTTGGATATTGCCAGGAAACACTCTGTCTACATCATCGTGCCCCGGTATCAATAACCGCAAGTCCAAGTTTCCCTCTACATCTGTCGTTAACGAGTTCATCCTGTACCACCTCCTAAAGCTATTGTACAACTATAATCACATTCCGCTCCTCCTGGCCCACAAACCTTTATCAACTGGTCCATCTGGAACCCGTCTTCGGGCATTTCCAAGACGCCTTCCAGGGTGAGCTTTCGCCAGCCGGTAAACCCTTTCAGGAGGGCCTGCTTGTCGGATATGGAGAATGTGGGCTTGGATGGGGGAAGGGAGTCGTCATCGGGCTTTGGGTGAGGGGCGACGGTTACCTTGATTGATTCCAGGTGGCGATACATGCCCTGAAGCTCTTTAAGGCCGACTTCGTCCACTTCTTCCTTAGTCCCAAAGCCGTTCAGCAGGGACTTTGCGAGGGTTGTGACGGTTTGGGTGTCGGTGATGCCGAGGCCACATTCAAAGTTTCGACGCATGCCGGCGTGGGTGGCGTTGGCGGAGGTGACGAGGGCGGCGGAGTGGTCGAAGACGTAGATTTTGGCGTGAAGGCGGCTGAGGCTGCGGATGCTGACGCCGTCTTTGCTGAGGGAGCAGAGGGTGTCGAGGCTGGAGGCGCCGATGGCGAAGTCTCGGAGGTCGGTGCGGGTGACGAGGGTGCGGGAGGCGTGTTTGGGGACGAGGTGGGTGAGCTGGAGTAGGGCGTCGTTGACGAAGGGGCTGCCGATGAGGAGTCGGGAGGAGCAGGCTCGGGCGTGGTGGGCGAGCCAGTCGAAGGATGGGGTTGTTATGATTTGCATGGTCGGGTGGGGGGTGAATGCTATTGGAGCAGCTTGATTAGCGTAACTAAGACGACGCCGTGGACAGTCAGGCCCGCGAACATCCACTTCAAAAAGGTTGAATTTGACATTCGCTATCTCGACTTCAAGTCCAGACCTGACGGCTTTGATAGCGAGAATTTGATTGGCTAGTCGACCAGGCGCTGGATGAAAATGGCAAGGGTAGTGGCAATTGTCACGGAGCTAAGCACCATGCCGATCATCCATTTGATGATACGCGGCTCAATTTTGCTGATTTCAGCCATCAGGTCAGACTTGATGTTTGCCAAGTCTTCTTTGGTGGCAAGGGAATCCAGTTTCCCTTCGACGTAACTAACGCGTTCTTCAATAGTTGTCATGGCGATGCTCTTTGGTCAGGGGCTAACAGGTTATCACGGGGGGGAGGAGGGGGCAAACACCAGCGTAGATTCCTGGCGGGGGTGGGGGGAGGTTGGCTGGATGAGAACGCTCAGCCCCTATTCTGGTAGACGTTCCGTATCTCCTGGCCAGTCAGCGGCCGGAACGCAAACTCCATCACACCCTGTTCGAGGTAATCCTCGCCGTAGCTGGCAGCCCAACCGCTCATCTCGGGGCGCTGGGCAAACGCATTGGCCACATCCTGTTCAGCTCCGGGGTGCGCCACTATCGTCAGAACGGACGCCATGGCGATGATGGTCTTAACCGCAATGGTCTCCCTGCCGCCCAGGTCCGCCGGGTCTGCCCCGATGGTCTGCAGCCGCTCCGAGAAGGGATCGAAGTCAATCAGCGCTCGTTGCAACGGCAGGCCCACGATGTCGGCGATCTCCTCGGGGCTTTTGCCCTGGATTTTCTCTCGCAGCTGCTCTTTGCTCATCTCGCTCTCTTTTTATCTCTAGCGGAAGCCGGGGGAGAAGACGTTCTGGGGGCTGCCTTCGCTGAAGGTGGCGATGTTGTCGAGGGACATTTTGACGCCGGCCTGGGTGGTCTCGGGGGTGTGGGCGGCGACGTGGGATGAGAGGACGACGTTGTCGAGGGTGGTGAAGGGGTGGTGGGCGGGGAGGGGCTCGGCGCCGAAGACATCGAGGCCGGCGGCGTGGATCTTGCCGTCCCGGAGGAATTCGTAGAGGGCGTCTTCGTCGATTAAAGCGCCCCGGCCCGTGTTGACGATGATCGCGCTGGATTTCATCAGTTCAAGCTGTTTGCGCCCGATGACGTGACGGGTCCTGTCGGAGAGGGCGATGATGGCGGCTACTACGTCGGCCTTTTGGCAGAGGGTGTCGACATCGACGAACTCGACGTTGTATTTGGCGGCGCGCTCGGGGGTCGGGTTCAGGGTCCAGGCGATGACGTCCATGCCGATTAGTCGACCCAACTCCATGACCCGCTGGGCGATGGGCCCCGCCCCCAGCACGCCGAGGGTCTTGCCGTGAAGCTGGACGAGGGGCTCCTTGACCCACTCGCCCTGGCGGATGCGCCTGTCGACGTTGTGCATGTTGCGGGCGGCGGCGAGCATGAGGGCCAGGGTGTGCTCCCCGACGCCGATGTTGCCGTAGCCGGGGGTGTTGCAGATGGTGACGCCGAGCTCTTTGGCGGCGTCCAAGTCGACGTTGTTGACGCCGGCGGCCCAGATGGAAACGATGCGGAGGTCGGGGCAGCGGGTCATGAGGTCTCGGGTGAACTCGGAGGTGGAGAGGATGTTGATCACGGCGTCGGCGCCGTGGCAGCGCTGGATTAGCTCCTCGTTGTCGGCGGGGGCGTCACGGTAGATTACGAATTCGTCGGCGAGGGAGCGGGCGTAGGGTTCGAGGCCGTCTTCGTTGATGGTGTGGACGCCGTCGTCGACTACTACGAGTTTCTTCATTTTCTGGGCAGGGGACATGTCGGACCTCCTGGGGGGCGAGATGGGGGTTGATTGAAGGGTGATTGTACTCGATTGAAGGGTGATTGAGGTTGATTGAACATTGATTGTACTTGATTGAAGGATGATTGAACGTTGATTGAATTCATAGCTAGTTTGATTGAATGACGCCTAAATGGGGGAGAGAAAGTTTTCGGGGTGTTTTGGTGGGGGTGGCGGTTGGGATTTTGGGTGTACATGGCGGGTTTGGGGGGATGCGGGCGGCGGGTCGATGTTTGGGTTGATTATAGCACGACTGTTTCTGTGAGGGAAGGGGGGATGTCTGAACTGTGATTCATGGGATTGAGGGATTGTTTTGATTTGTTGGGAGGGGAGGGGGCACCCTGCCGCGCCCCGCGGGATGGATTCCGGCTCTCGGGGGCCGGAATGACGGTAGTAAAGGCGGGATGGATTCACGCCATAGGCGCATCTTCGACCTGCCTCCGAGGAATAACGGAGTGGTCGGGGGTGGGGATGATGGGGGGAGGGGGAGTTACGTGCGGGCGAGGGCCTGGGCGTCCCGGATGAAGTCGGCGGTTTCGTGGATGAGGCGCTGAATGGCGTCTACGGGTTCGCAGAGGCCGGTGTAAAAGCAGTCGCCGTGGAGGATGTCGCGCCTCGTGGTGTAGCCTCCGAGCAGGCCGCGTAATTCAGGGTTGTCCTCGGCAAGTCTGAGGAGGTTGCGGGTAGTGTCGGGGGACTTGGGTGGGAGGTTGCCGGTGCGGGCGAGGATGAGGGCGTCGATAGCGCGCTTGGCGGCGCACCAAGCCTTGTCGGCGGCGTCGCGGATGTCACCTGCGGCCATGCGTTGGAGGGCGGCATCTTGCATCTGCCGGGCGTCGGCGAAGACGGGGGCGGGGTCTGCTGAGGTGGTGGTCATGGGTTTTTCCTTTGAGGAGATTGTAGCACGGGGAGGAGGTGGGGGGGTCGGGGTATAATAGCGGCCAGGGAGAAAGATATGGGAATGTTTTCGGTGACGATAGGGGTGTCCAATATCGAGGGTGAGGAATTTCAGCGGGTGAAGGCCACGGTTGATACGGGCGCCCATTATTCGCTAATTCCGAGCTCGATATTGAAGAGGGTGGGTGTCAAGCCATACAAGAGCGAGACTATGGAGATGGCCGACGGGTCATTGAAGGAGTACCCCATCGGAAGGGCATTGGTGGCTTATGATGGCCGCGAGGAGGTGTGCCAGGTGGTGTTTGGCGACGACACGGAGCCGCTCTTAGGGGCTCTGGCGCTGGAGGAGTTTGGGCTGGTGGTCGATCCGGTCGGGCAGAAGTTACTGCCGCGTCGGTTACGAGGGAGGCCATTTTAGGCCCTAGCTAAATCTGCGCGGGACAGGGCATACCATCCGTACGAATATAACCAATCTATTTGATGGCATTGGTTACACTGCGTTGCCTAATATTGATCCAAAATGTAGTCAAGGATGTCTGATTCTTCTTCCAGGGCTTTCAAGAAATCTTGGCGTGACAACATCCAGCCGTTAATTCTGTTGACTTGCTTAGAGTCGAATGGTATTTCAAAAGCCGATTCAGCGTATGTATATGCATACCAAGTCCGGTCATTCTGAAGCACCCACTCATCGAAGGCTTGGCAATTTTCTAATATTATCCGGGCATAGGGTTCTTCAATGGGATGCCAAAAAGAAAATAGGATACTCCCCTCCAGCACGTCATACGAGACAGGGATGAGACCTACAGGCTTCAATTTGACCAATAGCGCGGATTGGCCACCAAAACCATGAAGCAGTACATCTCGGGTCGTCCGCTTAATATCTAGTAGTTGTTCGTAAATAGAGCACAATGAAGGCTCTGTTGCAACAGGCAATACCTTCTTGAACCTTTCAGCCCAACCCATCTTTCTGAACTCCAAGTACTTCATGTCTCGATTTTTATCAAGGGCAAAAAGAACATCAAACAGTAGTTCGGTGTAAGAAAAGAAAGAAGCAGTCATCGCACTGGCATTGTGTGATACGACTCCTTCTAATCGGATGTGCTCATTAAGGTAATTGGTAAAGGCCGTGTCTATCTCTATTGTGATGCCCGAGTTTGCCGCGCTTTCGCAACCAACAGATTCCTCCAGCTCGGGACTTTGGGTGGCAGCTATTGGTTTGCTGCGGAACTCACTTAGCCTGTGCAACTCTGTACTCAAAACATCGCGAAAGTACTCATAGGGCCTTCGTACAGATTGGAACGAATTCTTGATAGAGAACTGCCCGTTGTCGACTAGCTTCTGTAGTTCAGGGCGCAGAATTTGATCCATTAGAGAGCCTGCCGAGACTAACTTACGACGAAGCGCTTCCGCGGCGTTCCGGCTCTGAGGGTTGTCAACGTACGAACATATTGACCAGGTGGACCGCTTCCAGTCGCGTACTTTGAACTGCACATCTTGGAATTCTAGCTCGACTGCCCATGAAGCCTTATCCTCTCTTGATGATTTGAATGCGGCAACACCGCAAAGCAACATCTGCACAATGTACGTAGGTGGATCTGAGAGTCTTGAGATTAAAGGAGAAGTTAGTTCAGGTAAGTCTGTTGAGGCACAACTTTCTTTTATGCCATGAAGTGCTCGTTTCAGATTTTCCATATCTTTAGTTGACTTACTCATAAGTTATTAATGTCAGTGGTCAGCCTTATACCTATGCATCGCCTAATGGGTAATCACAGCGATATAATATCTCTAACACGTTGCCTTCAGCAAAACTGTTCTCGTGTATATAAATGTCTGATTTCTCATCACTTATGATAATATCTACAAATGCTTTGTCTGTATTGTCGGGGACACTACCCAGATCAGTCGTATATCCATCTACGACATATTGAAAAGCTCGGCTGTTCAGTGAGCTTTCATCAGCATAATGTTCTATGCTGTCAGTACGCGTGACCCATTGTAGGTTTAAATGGGTGGCTATTTTACAACCAGTTGTCAGTTTAATCCATCCATAATTTCCTGGCACTGACTCTACATACTGGCCATCAGCGTAGAGAAAGGCACTCTTTGTATACAAACGCTCATAGACTCTAGCATGTCCTTGACGAGGAAAAGATTGCCTGAACATCCAAAGAGCGTAGTCTAGATCCTCCGATAACCGGAAATCTTCAGGAAGTGATCTGGCGAACGTGTATAAGTCGCTCAAATCATATTGCAAGTGAGCCTGTTCTGCTACAACTTGTGCCTGAACTATGGCTCTGATGAACTCGTTCTTGTTTTTGGTTATGCCCAACTCATCAACTATTCTAGTAGACGTTTCTATAGCTTGCTTCTGAGCAAATGGGTTACCGGTGATAACAGCAAGTATGGTTTCAGTCTTAGCATCGAAAAGGGATTGATTACAGGCTATCATCAAGATAACTATGGAGCAGCACAACGTAGCGACCATCCATGCTTTCTTAGTCACTGTTATACATCTCTGCATTCTGAACAACCTTTAACGGATGCATCACACTCTCGTCCGGGACTTTTCCCGTAGCTTGATGAAGTGGATTAGCTGGTTGACGTCCATCCGGCCCACGGGGCCCGAGGCGTACATGGAGCCGATGACGAAGCCTTTGCGCACGAGGAATTCCATGGGCTCGACGCAGCGGCCGTAGCCTTTTTCTTCACCCCATAACGGATGGAGGGGGCCGATGGTGTCGGGGGTGACGCCGTAGGCTATGGGGAAGGTGATGCCTTCTTCACGGGCCATTCGGGCGGCGATTTCCCGGTCCTCGATGGTCCCGCCGATGACGTAGACGCCAAGCTCATCCAGTTCGGCCATTTTCTGCTGGTAGGCTGCCAACTGCACCCGGCAGTAGGGTCACCACTCGCCGCGGTAGAAGAGGAGGGCGAAGTAGCGGCCGGGGGCCTGGTCGGGGAGGGTGATGGTGGCGCCGTCGGTGAGGTTGAGGGTGATATTGGGGAAGCGGTCGCCCTGGAGGAGTCTTTGTCGCATGGGGGTCTCCTAGTGGGGGGTGTCGGGGGTAGTTTAGCGGATTGGGAGAGGAAGGGGGCACAGCCCCCCGACCCCCGGGAAGAATCGGTACCCGCCCACCCGCCCTATTTTAATTGACATATCAAAAATGCGATGCATTTTTGATATGTCTTTACCAATGGGGAGGGGATGGATTCACGCCTATGGAGTATCATCATTCGGCTTAAGGAACTGCTGGCATAGCTGTGCTACAATTTCTCTAATACATCGGTCTGGACAAGAGAGCTAACAATGGATGCAACCGGCGAGTCGAATGACATTTCCAGAAGTCTTGGACGGTTGGAAGGGGAGGTGCGGAGTCTGGGGGCGCGGTTGTCGAGCGTAGAGCAAAGGCTGGACCGGGTCATCTTTACGATGTTCGGGTTTGGGGTAGCGCTGGTGGCAGGGATGGTGGGGATATTGGTCAAGCTGTTCGTGTAGGGGCTTTAGACACCCCCGCTCGACCCTTCGAGTGGCCTCAGGGTGAGCGGCCCCGCCCCGGGGATGGATTCCCGATCGGGGTCGGGAATGACGGGTATAAGGCCTAGTTGTGGGAGTTGGCCCTTTGGGCCATTTGGAAGATCTTGCCCTCGGTTTTGATGGAGGGGGCGATGATCATCTCGGCCTGGTGCATGTCCTTGATGGTGAGGGCACCGCACATGCCCATTGCCGTGCGCAGGGCGCCGACCAGGTTCATGGTGCCGTCGGCGACGGAGGAGGGGCCGAGGAGGATCTCTTTGAGTGAGGCCCGGGTGCCGACCTTTATGCGGGTGCCCCTGGGGAGGTCGGGGTGGGGGCTGGCCATGCCCCAGTTGTAGCCGCGGCCGGGGGCCTCGAAGGCCTGGGCGAGAGGGGTGCCGAGCATAATGGCGTCGGCGCCGGAGGCGATGGCCTTGCAGATGTCGCCGCCGGTGCGGAGGCCGCCGTCGGTGATGATGGCAACGTCGCGGCCCGTGCGTCGGACGTATTCTTCTCGGGCGGCGGCGCATTCGAGGGTGGCGGTAATCTGTGGGACGCCGATGCCCAGGACCTCACGGCTGGTGCATGCAGCGCCCGGTCCGACGCCCACCAACAGGCCGGCAATGCCGGTCTCCATTAGCTCCAGGGCAGTGTTAAACCCGACGGAGTTACCGACGACCACGGGTATCGGAACCTGCTGGCAAAGCTCCTGGAAGATGAGGCCCTTATAGCTGCGGGAGACGTGTCGGGCGGTGGTGACGGTTGACTGGACGACGAGGATGTCGGCGCCGGCCTCGACGGCTATGGGTGCGACGCGCTTGGTGTTCTGGGGTGTGACGGATATGGCACAGGTGGCGCCTCCGTCCTTGATGCGGGAGATGCAGGCGGCGATGGCCTGGTCGTTGATGGGCGTCGAGTAGATTTTCTGGAAGAGGGGGGTTATCTCGTCGTTGGAGGCATTGGAGATTTGCTCGAGGATGTCGTCGGGGTTTTCGTAGCGGCCGTGGACGCCCTCGATGTTGAGTACGCCGAGGCCGCCGAGCTCGTGCATTTTGACGGCGATCGCGGGGTCTACGACGCCGTCCATGGCGGAGGCAATGAAGGGGACTGGGAAGGTGTGCTGGCCGAGGGAGAAGGTGGTGTTGGCGAGCTCGGGGTTTATGGTTACCTCCCCCGGGACGATGGCCACTTCTTCAAATCCGTAGGCCCTTCGCAATTCCTTGATCCTGGGAAGGTACATTCAGCCTCCGATTCAGGTTAACGAAAACCAAGGGTCCGGGTGGGGATTGCGGAGAAATATAGCAACCGGATAGGGGGAAGTCAACGAGGGGTCGGGTGCTATGCCCATGCGGTATTTTAGCAGGATTTGGGGGATGGGATACAGTGGCTCGGGACTCTCTCCTTTGCTGTCTGTTCGGGGAACCCTTGCCCCCTTTATCTCCCTCTCACGCCATTGGCGCATCTTCGACCCTTATGGCCTTCAAGGGAGAGGCGGAGAGAATAACAGAGGGCCGCAAGGGTGCGAGGCACCATTGCGGCCCCCTAGTTAAGTGCTGAGGGAGAGGGGGCTGGACGCCCTACCACCCCGGGATGGATTCACACCATAGGCGCATCTTCGACCCGATCGGAGTCGGGAATGACGGGGAGTCGGGGGTGAGCGCCGGGGCGCAGTGTGGTTCGGGAACCGTCCCTACTTCTTAGGGCGGGCGGTGTAGTCTCCGAAGGGGCCGTCACGCATTAGGAGGGCAGCGCGGAGGCCTTCCTTTTCGGCCATGGCGGTGAAGTTCTTGCGGGAGTTGGAGTAGTGGGTGATGGAGACGGTGTCGAAGGCTAGCTGCTGGGCGACGGCGTGGCCCATGAGGCCCATGACCTTGTTTATCAGTGACTTGTGGGGTGCGAGTAGCTCCAACGGGATGTTGGCCACCCGACCCGCCAGCCGCTTCACCTCGGCTTCCAGATCGTCGGGGGGGACGGCCTGCATGATTAGGCCGATGCGCTCGGCGGTCTTGCCGTCGATGGGGTCGCCGGTCATCATCATGCGCTTGGCCCATTGGGGCCCGACGAGGTAGGTCCACATGTGGTTTTCGACGGACTCGATGCCGCGGACGTCGGGGAGGCCGAAGACGGCGTTCTCGGCGGCGATGATCATGTCGCAGTTGGTGGCGAGATCGGTGGCGCCGGCGAGGCAGTAGCCGTGGACCTGGGCGATGATGGGCTTGGAGAGGTTCCAGAGTTTGCCCCACTGGGTGTTGGTCTTGCGGAATCGCATTAGCTCGGTGTAGAGGTCGTCGGAGCCGTCGCCGTGGGTGCCGGGTGAGATGTCGTAGCCTGCGGAGAAGGCCCGACCCGCGGCCTTCAGGATGATGGAGCTGATCTCGCGGTCGTCTTCCGCCTCTTCCGCTGCGGAGACTATGTCGTTGATGAGGCCCTCGCTGAGGGCGTTGAGCTTGTCGGGGCGGTTCATGGTAATGGTGGCGATACGGCCATCGGTCTCGTAGAGCACGTTTTCGTAGGGCAAGGTGTACCTCCGGGTGTCGGGCATCGGGCCCGCGTTTATGTAATGCCTAGATTAGTTTATTGGATTCCAACGGAAAGGGAATGGCTCAACCGGCGGCTGCCCGCTTCTGCCGTTCGCGGACGCTGAAGGGTGTCTGGATGGGTTGGATGACCTCTCGGGCGAGGGTCTCGATCTGGTCGAACCACATGGAGCCGGGGCAGGCGGGCCGCATGACGAACTTGGTGGCGCCCTTGTCGATGTACTGCTGCACCCGGACCCTGACCTCCTCCGGGCTTCCGACTGCTGAGATAGCGTCGTCCGGGACGTCGGGCCTGCCGTGGAGATAGGGCCTGGCGATATCGAGGTCTCGGTCCCGGTTGTCGGTGAAGAGGAAGGGGAGGTAGATGCCGAAGTGATCCTCGGGGACTTCGCGGTCCGCCTCGGAGGCGTAGGCCTTGATGGACCGAACGCCCTCGTCGGCCTCTTCGACGGTGATGCTGGAGGAGAGCCAGCCGTCGCCCAGGGTCCCAGCCCGTTTGTAGGCCGCCCTGGACCGGCCCCCGATCCAGATGGGCGGGCCCTCGGGTTGGGCGGGCTTGGGCGTGACGGATATGTCCTCGATGGAGTAGTACTCGCCGTGGAAGGTGACGCTGTCCTCGGTCCAGAGGCGTTTCATCAGGCGTATGGCCTCGTCGGTGCGACGGCCCCGGCCCTTCTGCTCGATGCCCGTGGCCCGGAAGTCCTCGGAGGTGGGCGGGCCGATGCCTACGGCGGGGAGGAGCCGGCCCCCGGAGAGGAGGTCCAGGGTGGCGAGCTCCTTGGCGAGGACGACGGGGTGCCGGACGGGGAGGACAATGACGCTGGTGCCGAAGAGCATGTTCCGCATGCGGGAAGCCATGAAGGCCATGAAGGTGACGGGTTCCAGGAGGTCATCGCGGCCGGCGATGCGGTCGCTGAGCCAGATGGAGTCGATGTCCAGGGCCTCGCAGCGGTCGATGAAGTCGAAGACGGAGGCGGGGGTGATCGCGCCGAAGGGCCACGCGCCCAGGCCAATGCCGATGCGCACCTTCATGGGGTTGCCGTTGTAGGAGGAAGTCATGTCGGGAGGGCTCCGTGAGGGATTATACATGACGGGGTGGAAAACCCGGCGGAAACGTCGAAAATGTCTCGACATTTCTCCTGTAGAGTTGCCCCAGGCGAACCGCCGAAGGGCCGGCCGGACGAGGCGGAACGCCGATAAATTTGCACAAGGAACGCAGACGAAAGGAGAGGCCATGAAGACGTTTCTGAGGGCAATAAGAATGAAGAGGGTGTGGCTCGTGGCGGCGGTGGCGGCCATCGTCGCATCGGTGGCGGCGATAGGAGGGGTGGCCGCGGCGGACGGCGGCCACGGAGAGAAGCGAAGCGAGCTGAACGCGCGGGTCGCCGAGATCCTGGAGATGGACGAGCAGACAGTGGCCGACGCGTTCGACGATGCCAGGGAGCAGTCGGCCGAAGAGGCGATCCAAGCCTGGCTGGACAAGCTGGTGGAGAGCAGCAAGATCACCCAGGAGCAGTCCGACGAGTTCGTCGACTGGTACGGCGAACGCCCCGACTGGCTAACCGACATCAAGTTCGAGAAGCGTGAGTTCCAGCGGGACCGGTCCGGCTTCCTGTCCACGGTAACCGAGAACCTCGGGGTGGAAGACCAGGCGCTCATAGACGCTCTTGCCCAAGTCAAGGGCGAGATTCGGGAAGAGAAGGTGCAGCAGAGGCTGGATGCCGCCGTGGAAAGCGGAAGAATAACCCAGGAGCAGGCTGACGCCATCGCCGAGCGCCTGGAGAGCAGAGAAGGCAAGGAATGGCGCAAGCACGGCGGCTGGGGCTGGAAACGGGCGGAGCGCGGTCTCCACTGACAGGCCGGCTTTGCCAGGCCAGGCCAGGCGCCGGAGCCACCCTAAGCCAAGTGTATACTCTGGGGGGAGAGATGGCGGCACCTCCACTGCCATCTCTCCCCTGTCACTTTTACCATGCCTAGCAGAATTCTGGTCATAGAAGACGACCCAAATACTGCGGAGCTTGCACGCCTGTACCTGGCCAATGACGGCCACGAAGTCCTGACCGCGCCGGACGGGGCCCAGGGCCTTCGCCTGGCCCTGGAGGAAGCGCCCGACCTGATAGTGTTGGACCTGATGCTCCCAAAGCTGGACGGGTTGAGCGTCTGTCGCAGGGTGCGGGGGGAGTCCGACGTTCCCATCATCATGCTCACGGCACGGGTGGAGGAAGAGGACAGGCTGTCGGGGCTGGAGTCCGGGGCGGACGACTACGTAACCAAGCCGTTCAGCCCCCGGGAGCTGGCGGCCCGGGTGCGGGCCGTATTGCGCCGGACAGCCCGCGACGCCCTGGACCGGGGCGCGAGCGAGCTGTCGGTGGACGGGGTGAGGGCGGACACACGAAAGCACGCCGCGTGGGTGGATGGGACTCCGGTGGAACTGACCCGCACCGAGTTCCGTCTCCTGGTCATGTTCCTCCGGGAGCCCGGCGCGACCCTGTCCCGGGACAAGATCATAGACGGAGTCTACGGCTACGACTTCGACGGGTTCGACAGGGCCGTGGACTCCCAGATATACAACCTGCGGCGAAAGCTGGGAAAGGGGCCGGGGGGCAAGGGGCGCATCAGCACAGTCTACGGACGGGGGTACCGGTTCGAAGATGCTTAGGTTCCTGTCAAGCCTCCAGGCGCGTCTTGTAGCGGGCTTTGCATTGGCGCTGTCGGTGGCGCTGCTCTCCGTGGGGTGGTACGTCAGCGGGGAGGCGGGGCGGGAGGCGGAGCGGAGCGAAGCCCTCAGGATGGAGGCGCGGGTGCAGAGGGTGCGGTCCGCCCTAGACGAGCGCCTGGCCGAGGGCCGGGGGTGGTCCGGCATACAGCCGGACGTCGAAAGGCTGGGAAGGCTGCTGAGCGCCCGGGTCCTGGTGTGGGACGGGAACGAAAAGCTGATTGCGGACTCCCATAAGATGTTGGGCCCCCGGGTGTGGGACTCCGGCGAGAACTGGGGGGCGCAACTGGTTACGGAAGACGGAGACGCCATTGGGACCGTGGCCCTGATGTCCCTGAGGCCGTTTCCGGGAGCGGAGCTTCTGGAGCCGGTGGATTCCGACCTCGCCGATCACGTGAGCGCGGCCCTGCTCTGGGCGGGGCTGGCGGCGGGCGGGGTTGGGATCATTGCGGTGGCCCTTATGTCCCGTCGGGCCCTGGCTCCCGTGCGGGCCCTTTCGGCGGCGGCGGAAAAGCTGGGCGGCGGAGACCTGAGCCAGCGCGTGCTGCCGTCCTCCGGGGACGAGATAGGACGGCTGGGCCACGCGTTCAACCGCATGGCGGAGGACCTGGAGAGCGCAGAGCGGCAGCGCAAGGCCCTTCTAGCCGACGTGGCCCACGAACTGCGGACTCCCCTCAGCAACATCGGGGGCTACGTCGAAGCGATGCGCGACGGCCTGGCCGAGCCGAACGGCGAAAACCTCGAAATCGTGCGGCAGCAGGTCAGCCAGCTAACGAGGCTAGTGGAGGACCTGCGACTCCTGACACTGGCGGAATCGGGCGCGTTGGAGCTCCACGTGAACCCGGAGAGCATGAACGATCTGCTTGTATCGGTGTCGGAGGCCTTCGGGCCGCGGGCCCGCGCAAACGCAGTTGCCGTTTCCTACGAACCCGCACCGGGCATTCCCCTGGCGCTAATGGACAGAGGCCGGGTGGAGCAGGTGCTGCAAAACCTGGTGGAAAATGCGGTGACCCATGCGCCCACAGGGGGCGCCGTGACCCTTCAACTGTCCATGGGCGATGCCGGCTCAGTCCGGGTCTCGGTTAGGGATACGGGTGAAGGAATAGACGAAGAAGCCCTGGAAGCCGTGTTCGAGCGGTTCTACCGGGTTGACCCGTCCCGGTCTCGTGCCACGGGAGGCGCGGGTCTGGGCCTGACCATAGCAAAGCAGCTAATCGAGGCCCAGGGAGGGCGCATCTGGGCGGAAAGCGAACCGGGTCAAGGGAGCGCATTCATCTTCGAGCTTCCGTCTGCCGGCAAGCGGGAATAAGGAGTCCGACGGGTGAGAAGAGATGGCGCCCGCAGACGTTTTCTCAACCTTCGGGAGGGATAGTCAGGTGGAGAACCTCATGACGACACCGCTGTGTTAAGATATTGATAAGCTTTTCACAATCATCCGCCAGCCGTTCCTCAAGCCCCCTTAGCCCAGGAGAGCCCAGTTGACCTTTCTGACTTCCTTCGCGCTGCGCCGCCCGACGGTTACGCTTCTGACTATCATCCTTGTCCTGGCCGGCGGGGTGTTCTCCTACCGATCCATGCAGGTGGAGCTGTTCCCCCAGATCGAGTTTCCCCTGGTCACGGTGATAGCTTCCTACCCGTCCGCCGACCCAGAGGCCGTGGTGCGGGACGTAACCGAGCCCATCGAGCGGGCGATCTCGGGGGCGGACGGGCTGGAGACTATTCAGTCTTCGTCGTCAGAGGGTCGGGTGATAGTGCTTGGCACGTTCCAATACGGTACGGACATGGCAGCGGCCGAGGCGCATGTCGAAAATGCTCTCAACGGCATAAATTTCCCGCCCTCCGTGGATGACCCGGAGGTAGGCCGCTTCAACCCCGACGCGTTTCCGGTAATCCAGTTCGGCGTGGTGTCGGAGAGGCCGCTCATTGAACTACAGGACGTGGTGCAGGACATCGTCATCCCCGAGATCGAGAAGATAGAGGGTGTGGCGGACGTACAGACGGCGGGGGAGGTTGACCGCAACTTCATCGTAACGGCGAACCTGGAGAAGATGTCTGCGCAGGGCGTCTCGATGTTCCAGGTCTCGTCCGCCCTGCGGGAGAACAACGTGACCCTTCCCGCCGGGCTGCTCTTCGACGGGGGGCAAGCGGTCATTGCAAAGACGACGCACACCCTGGAATCGGTGGAGGAGCTGGAGAGCCTCGTGGTGGGGTCAAACGGGTCGGGGCCCGTGCGCCTGTCGGACGTGGCGGAGGTGTCTTTCGGGACGGGGGCGCCGTCCAGCATATCGCGCACCAACGGGAAGCCGGGGCTGCTGATAAGCGTGACCAAGGAGCCCGAAGCGAACACCGTGGACGTCACAGGTGGCGTGACTGACTTAATCGGCGACATTCAGGGCATCCCAGAGGATATTGACTTCATCGTCGTGACTGACCAGGGCCCGGAGATCCAGGACCAGATAGACAACCTGCTGCGGGAGGCGACGTTCGGGTTCCTGTTTGCGGTGACGGTGGTGTTCGCCTTCATGCTGACCATCCGCCCGACCTTAGTGAAGGGGTTCTTCAACACCCTGCGGCCGACGGTGGTCATCGCCCTTTCAATACCCCTGAGCGTGTTCACGGGCATCCTGCTGATGAACTGGCAGGATATGACCCTGAACTTCATGACCCTGGGCGGGCTGGCCATATCGGTGGGCCGGGTGGTGGATGACTCCATAGTGGTGCTGGAGAACGTGTACCGGCACATACAGGGGGGCAGGGAGCGGTGGAGAGCGGCATTTGATGCGACAAGGGAGGTCGGGCCTGCCATCTTCGCCTCAACGATGACCACGGTTGTAGTGTTCGTGCCCCTAGGGTTCATCGAAGGGCTGGTCGGGGCGTTCTTCCTACCCTTCGCTCTGACGGTGAGCTTCGCGCTTGTGGCATCGCTGCTGGTGGCTTTGACCGCGGTGCCGGTACTCGGGGCCTTCCTGCTGCGCCCCGGTGATCTGCCCGAGGGAGCGGGGGACGAGGGAGACATCCCGATGCAGGAGACCTGGCTGCAACGGACATACCTGGTCATTTTGAAGTGGGCGCTGGGGCACCGGATCGTGACGCTGGCCGCAGCGGTTGTCATCACCGTCGGGAGCCTGGGCCTGCTGGCGAATATCCCGATCAACCTCTTCGGGGGCAGCGGAGACCGCTACCTTCAGATCCAGTTGAGCTTGCCGCCAGGTTCGGGTGTGGAAAGGACGGTCGAAGCCGTTGCCGAACTGGAGTCGAGGGTCGACGAGCTATCCGACGTATACTCCGTGAGCATAGGCGGCGGCGACTTTACAGGGCCGGGAGGCGAGGAGAACCTCGCCGTAGGACTCCAGCAAGCCAGCTTCTTCGTGCGGCTTTCGAAGGATGCCCCCGAAGGCATTGCCGAAACACTGAGGGGTGAATTTGAGAAGCCAGGCCAGACGCTGCGCATTTCGGAGATATCCGATGGGCCTCCGACGGGCGGCATCGAGATCTTCGTCACAGGTCCCGACTACGACGACATTGCCGCCGTTACCGAGGAGCTTGCCGATTCCATTGCAACCATCGAAGGCGTCGTGAACCTGGACAGCAACGTTGCACAGGCCCGCACGGAGGTTGCGGTAGAGGTAGACCCCGAGAAGGCGGGACAGATCGGACTGACGACGAGGCAGGTCGGGCTCCAGGTGAGCCAGTACACGATTGGGCAGCGGGTGACGTCGATCAACATGGATGGGGAGGCAGTGGACGTGGTGTTAACCGGCGACCCGCGGGCCGTGGGGAGCGTCGACCAGTTAAGATCGCTGATCATAGTCGGGCCCCTGGGCTCGGCGCCCCTGGGCGAGCTGGCCGAGCCCGTGCTGAGGGAAGGGCCGGTGTCGATCAGCCGGACGGACGGACGGAGGTCGGCGAGCATAACGGCGGACATCATCGCCGACGACACCCAGGCGGTGGGCGTTCTCGTGGACGAGAAGATAGACGCCCTGGACCTGCCGCCGGGTGTCGAGGTGAACAGCGGGGGAATCTTCGCCGACATCGAGGAGGGCTTCCAGGCGATCTTCACTGCCATGGCCATCGGAATCGTGCTGGTGTACCTAGTGATGGTGGCCGCGCTGGGAAGCCTGAGGAACCCCTTCGTAATCATCCTGACGCTACCCCTGGCCCTGGTCGGGGTGATGCTGGCGTTGACGGTAACGGACCGTGGGCTCGGGCTTCCTGCGATGATGGGGGTATTGCTGCTGATCGGGATAGTGGTGACCAATGCCATAGTGCTGATAGCGTTCGTGGAGCAGCAACGGGCCCGGGGGCTGGCGGTCTACGACGCCCTGATATCCGGAGCCCGGGTGAGGCTGCGGCCCATCCTGATGACCGCGCTGACCACCAGCTTTGCGCTTCTGCCCCTGGCCGTGGCGTCGGAAGGGAGCGGGGGCATCATCAGCGCCGAACTGGCTACGGTGGTAATCGGGGGCCTGATAAGCTCCACGGCCTTGACGCTGGTTGTTCTGCCGATCGTCTATATGTTGTTCAACGATAGTATTCCGCGGCTGTTGGGTCGGGTCTTCCGGCGGTCGGGAGGGGAGGCTGGTGAACCGCTGGAGCCTGCTCTTCAGGAATAGGGGCAAGTAACGCATCCCTGAGTGGCCAGCCGTACCAAGTTGATACAATGGCCCGAGAGTCCGACATCAGGCCCCAGCCATTAGTCCGGGGGAAGCGTAGTGAAGGTTCCTATGCTCGTAGCCTGCATAGGCGCGTCGCTTGCTCTGCTGGTGGTGGCAGGGTGTGGGGCAGAGACCCCAACACCGATACCCACCCCAGAACCAACACCCAGCGCAAATGTAGAGCAAGATAAGGATGCTGTAACCGGAGACGGCCTCGTAGCGGGTGGGGCGGGGCTGGCGGTCCCGCCGGGATTCGGGGCGAATGTGTTCTTTCTCGGGCTTTCCAATCCGACGAGCATTGCGGTGTCGGGGGATGGGAGGGTGTTCGTCAGCGAGCAGGATGGGGACATTGCCGTGCTGACGGATGCAGACTCGAACGGGACTGCGGACTCAGCGGACCTATACGCCCGGGGTTTTGTCGCACCCCTAGGGCTGTTGCACCATGAAGATACGTTGTACGTGTCGCACCGCGGGTCGGTTACGGCGTTGATCGACTCCAACGAAGACGGGCAGGTGGATGAGATCGAGGCTATAGTGTCGGACCTGCCGGTGGGGATACACCAGAACAACGGCCTGGCCCTCGGGCCCGATGCCAAGATTTACCTGACCCTGGGGTCGACGTGCAACGCGTGCCGGGAGAGGAGTGATCTCAGTGCGTCGGTGCTCCAACTCAACCCCGACGGGTCTGACATGCGGGTCTACTCGTCGGGATTGCGCAACGTCTACGACGTCGCCTTCCACCCCGAGGACGGGACTCTGTTCGGGGCCGACAACGGCAGGGACGAGCTTGATCTGCATGTCCCCGAGGAGTTGAACCTGCTGGTCGATGGCGGTCACTACGGCTGGCCCGACTGCTGGGGTGACGGCCAGGGCTCCGACTGCGAGGGTACGCTCTCGCCCATCGCAGAGATGGAGGAGCGCTCCTCGGCGAACGGGCTGCTCTTCTATACGGGCTCGATGTTCCCAGAGGAGTATCGGAACGACCTGTTCATCGTTCAGTGGGGGTCGCACCTCCGGGACACGGGGCGGAAGGTAGTACGGGTGCGGCTGGATCGAGAGGAAGAGAGTTATCGGGCGGAGGTGTCGGACTTTGCCTTCGGGATAGACAGGCCGCTGGACATAGCGCAGGCGTCGGACGGGTCCTTGCTGGTGGCCGACCACGGGAGCGGGGCAATCTATCGCATCTTCTGGAAAGGGCAATAGGGGATGAGCGAAGAATCGTACGAGGTCAGGCCAATCGGGAGGGTGGTGTCGAGCGTCGGGGAGGGGGATGAGATGCCTACAGACGGAGTGCCCGCATCCATCGAGGTGTTTCCGAAGTACGCGGCCGGGTTGGCCGGCATCGAGTCGAACACCCACCTTCTCATTCTAGGATGGTTTCACAGGGCGGACAGGGAGAGGCTGACGGTGTCGAGGCACGGGGGTCCGGAGAGGGGGGTGTTCGGGATGAGGTCGCCGGGGAGGCCGAACCCCGTGGGCCTGACGTCGGCGCGGGTGCTGGAGGTGGAGGGGCGGGTGGTGAAGCTGGACAGGCTGGACATGATAGACGGCACGCCGGTGGTCGACATCAAGCGTTACTCACCGGGCTGGGACTCCATATTCTCGGCGAGGACGGACCGGGACACGGAACACCCCGGGAACAGGAACCGCGAGTCGTTCTTGCGGGACATGCTGTTCGAAGCGGAGAATTTTCACGGGGAGCGGTGCGCAGGAGCGGCTCTTGCGGCCAGGATGGTTGACCACGCGATCCATCACTGGGGCATCGCCAAGAAAGAGCCCGACCTCAAAGTCACCTGGGGCCCGGACGCCTGCATCAACGACGCCCTGCAGGGGATCACGGGAGCAACGTCGGGGAACGGGCGTCTGCAGGTCGGGACCGTTGACGAGTACATGCTTACGTGGGAAGGTCGGGAGTTGAGGTTTAAGCCTCGGGGGGAGGGGTTGGGGGTGGAGGAGGTGCTTAGTGCCAAGCTTGGGGAGGTGATGGGGGAGTAAGAGTATACTTCATCATCGCAATTTGAGTGTTTGAACAAGGTATTTTGGTATGCGGATTAACTACCATAAGAATGAGCTTGACTACGAAGGTTTTCCTATGGACTGGAGGGACAAGGATATTTGGCCACGTAATACGCAATTGAACTATCTGTTCGTAGCTCTCATAAGGGCAGCTTTACCTTTCGGCCCCATGGAACCTAAGGAAATCGAAGCTTTTGCTCGTGAATTCGAGGTGCACCCAAAAACGATATCAAATATCGCTACGGGTTCTTCTTACAAGCGTGCAAAGGCTTGTCCCAAGGATCATCCTCTACGCTTGGCATTGAATGAGAAGTCTGCCGCGGACCAACGGTTGAGATATCGAGCGCAAAAACACCGCAAAGCCGTAGGCGAATTGCAAGATTGGAAGTGTCGGTATTGCGGGGTTGATGTGGCGAAGGAAGGTTCTGCTCTGGATCATATCATCCCTATTAACCCATCGAGTGTGAATCAAGAGATTGGTACAAGTGAACGTGCGAATCTGCAAATTCTCTGTAAGAGATGCAATACTTGGAAGAAAAATAAGCCGCCTGGTGAAAACCTGGAGGCTTATATGGCATGGAAGGTGCGGCAGGGGCAAGCCTTTGACAAGGCTAATGAGGTACTGATCCCACTAGTCAGTAAGTTGCTATGGGTTGACACCGAGGAAGCACCTTGTCCTTGGTGTAAATCGGAGACTCGGATTATTGAGACTCAAGAGGTTTGGACAAGTGCAGTCTGGAAATGCACTAAATGTCACCGGACCTTTAGGGTGACCGGGTCCATGGGATGGGGTGATGGTGAACTTCATACTTTCTTGGATACGCTTAGCCGAGCAATATATGGCAGTTGGTATGTGGATGAAGAGGCTCGTTTACTTGCAAAGGCTCTAATATCGGTTCTGTTTCATTTTAGGGTTTGGCCTCAATCGGTGCTCCAGTCAGGGCAAGTGCGGTTAAAGCATTCGTAGAAGACATCACCACGCCATCCTCGTACCCCCCCGCACTTAGGGCAGATTCCCGTAACTTCGTTACGGACCTGCGAGCCGTCTGGCCTCATCCATCTTTCGGGGTGATTGCTGGCCGCGATTTGCGCCAACTTAATCGGATTGTCTTTCATCACCATGCAAGTCTCCAAACCCTAAAACGAAACAGAACCCTAATATCTGATGATCTGCCTTTAGCCCGAGAGTTGGTCATGTTAGCGACAGGGAAGATTCAGGAAGTCAAAAAGCGGAGACATCAACACAAATCTAAGGATGGATGTTGGTGTGAATACGGTTTAGACGGCTTTGAAGTGATTAAGTCTTTTGACCAAACACTGTAATTTTCAGTGGGCTGACGTGTAAGGATACCTATTGAGGACGTTCGGACTCCTCCTCATACATCGACGCGGCTCAGCATGAGCGGCCCCACCCTCGCGTCTTTTGGCCCCGCCCCACCCCCGTCGGTATAATGGGTTGACTATGGTGAGTGGAAGGCAGGCCGTGAAGATTAGCGGTGTGGCTCTGGCGGGAGGGATGAGCAGGAGGCTGGGAAGGAACAAGGCTGTCGAGGAGATTGGCGGGGAGCGGTTAATCGAGCGGGTCATCAACAGGCTCTCCCAGGTCGCTTCCGAGACGGTCGTCGTAGTGGCGGAGGAGTCCCGGGCGGAGGGCCTTGACCTTCCCAACGGCGTGCGCACCGCCGCCGATATCTACCCGGGCCACGGGTCTCTGGGCGGCATATTCACCGGCCTGTCAGCGGCCCAGGGTGACTACGGCATCATCGTTGCCTGCGACATGCCTTTTCTCAATACGGGCCTGCTCCAGTTCATGGTCGACCTCGCCCCTGACTTCGACGTGGTAGTCCCGAGGCTCGAAGGCAGGCCCGAGCCCCTGCACGCCATATATTCGAAAAGCTGTCTCGAACCGATAGAGAGCCGGTTGAAGCGTCAGGACTTGAAGATAGCCCTCTTTTTTGAGGAGGTCAGGGTCGCTTACGTTGATGAGGATGACATTGATCTCTTCGATCCCGACCGGCTGAGCTTCTTCAACGTCAACACCCAGGAAGACCTGGACAAAGCCCTGACACTTGAGGCACAGGGCTATTCCGAAGAGTAGCGGTCCTCATGCACGCCTATCACGGCCAGGTTCTCATCATCAACCTCCCCAGCGGAGCGTCTAAGTTTGAGCCCTTCACGCCCGAGGAGCAGGTCTCCTTCATCGGTGGGGCGGGGCTGGGGGCATGGCTGCTCTACAGGCACTGCCCGCCGGGAGCAGACCCGCTCTCGCCTGAGGCTCCCCTGATCTTTGCCCGTGGCCCATTCTTCGGGGCGGGGGTGCCTGGGTCGGCGAAGATGGCGGTGGCCTGCAAGTCGCCGCTCACGGGGTTCGTCGGTGATTCGCTGTCCTCGGGGCCCGTGGCGGAGGAGCTATCCCGGATGCCCTTTGACGCCCTGGTGATAAAGGGGAAGGCATCGGGGCCCGCAGCGCTACACATAGAGGGTGAGTCGGTCAAGGTGCTGGATGCCGGGGAGTTGGCCGGACTCTCGGCGCAGGAGACCGCCGAAAAGATCAACTTCATGCCCGGCTTTGGCGATGCCCAAGTCGCAGCCATAGGCCCGGCCGGCGAGGCGCTGGTGAGCTTCGCCTGCATAAGCAACGGGGGTCGGCAGGCGGGTAGGACGGGCGCGGGCGCCGTGATGGGCTCAAAAAACCTCAAGGCCATTGCCTTAAAGGGTAACTCCCTTGTCCCAACCCCCGACCCTGAGCTAGCAGAACTGAATGCCGAGCTGGGTCGGGCAATGGAATCCAGGTCTACTGCCAAATACCGGGGCCCGGGCACAGTATCCAACCTGGCCAAATTGAACGCTGCGGGTGCGCTTCCCGCATACAACTTCCGCCAATACACCTTCGACGGGGCGGATAAGCTAAGCGTCGAGAGCTTGGAAAAAAGACGGGGCCAATGCTCGGGTGGGGTGTCCCGGGAGTGGGAACATGTCTACTCGGCCAGGGGGCGCAGGGGAAGGACACGGCTGGAGTACGAGAGCCTCTTCGCCTTCGGCCCGATGTGCGGGATCAGCGACCCCGACACCGTGATCCGGGCCGCGGGGCTGTGTGACGAACTGGGAATCGACACCATAAGCACGGGCGGCACAATCGCCTGGGCCATGGAGTCCTTCGAACGCGGCCTCCTCACGGCTGCCGATACCGGCGGCCTGGACCTGCGCTTCGGGAATGGCGACGCCTTGCTTTCAGCTATCAGGTCTATAGGGCAAAAGGAGGGAATCGGGGAGCTTTTGTCGCAGGGCAGCCGGGCGGCTTCCGCTCGGCTCGGTGGCGGCTCCGAGGACTGGGCCATGCAAGTCAAGGGCTTGGAGATGCCGGGCTACCACCCCGGCAACCTGAGGCATCTCGCCCTGGCCCTAGCCGTCAGCCCTCGTGGCGCGTGCCACAACCGCGCCTCGGCCTATGACTTCGACCTGAGCGACGAGGATGCGCAACACGTCGATGCCTCGCAAATCGGGCAGGCAGTAGCGGATGCCGAGGACTTCGCCGCAGTACTCGACTCCCTCGTGCTGTCCAAGTTCGTGCGCCGAGCCCTTCGGGATTTCTTCCCGGAGGCCGCTCAAGTCTATCGCCTGGCCACGGGGCACGACATCGGGCCTGAAGAACTCAGGGCGTCGGGGGAGCGGATAAACCTAGTCCGCAAGGCCTTTAACGTCCGGGAGGGATGGGGACGGGAGGACGACACCCTCCCGTCCCGCATCTTCGAGGGGGGTGTGGTGTCAGAGGCTGGTCTGGAAGAAATGATCAGGGCGTATTACGGGACTCGGGGGTGGGGAGAGGATGGGCTACCAAGTAGCGAGTCGCTACGCAAGCTTGACCTCAACATACCGTCTGCAACACCTGTATAATCTGCGCCATTCCCTGTAGGGAGGGGCGTTGGACAGGGACCAGATAAAAGATATACTCGGCGGCTTTCCGCGTCACAGGACCCACCTGCTTCCGGTGTTGCGCGCCGTCCAAGAGGAGCTGCACTGGCTCCCTACCTGGGCCATGGAGGAGATCGGCGCCTACCTCCAGGTCCCGAAGAGCGAGGTCCACGGCGTCGCTTCCTCCTTCCCTGAATTGCGGCTGAAAGAGCCCGGTCGTTTCGTACTCAGGGTTTGTGCAGGCCTGGCCTGCTACCTGCAGGGCAGCGCCGAAATCCTGGAGGCTGTGGGCGGGGACTTGGGTATCGGCGTGGGTGAGACCACCGACGACGGCACCATAACCCTGGAAGAGGCCCCCTGCCTGTTCGTGTGCGCTATGGCCCCGGCGATGGAACTGGGCGGCGGCCCCTTCGGCAGGCTCACCCCCGAGGACGCCGTGACTCGCCTCCAAGCCATCCCCCGATTCCCTCCACCCCAGTCATGAATTACTCCGAGCTAAAGTCGAAGGCCGACCGCGAGGCCCGGGTGCGCTTCCCCAGGGCCCTTGTCCAGCTTGGCGGATGCACGCGAACTGTCGGGGCGGGGGCGGTGCTTCAGCTGCTTCAGGCCGCGGTGGCCAAGAAAGGCCTAATGTCTCCCGTACTGGTGGCCGGGTGCGACGGCGCATGCCACGATGCCCCCGTAGTCATCATCGAAATGGCGGAAGGGCTCACCTTCCGGCTGACCCACGTCGGGCCTGCGGACGTTAACGAGATATTGAGTTTCTGGCTCGCGGGTCGAGCGGACTCTTCGTCGACGTGGAAGGGCAGGCCGGCGGCGTGGCCTTCGGCGGGTGAGGGGTCGGGGTTCTGGGGTAGGCAGGAGCGTCGGGTGATGAGGGATATCGGATACATAGACCCTCACAGCCTCGACGACTACGTCGCCAGGGGCGGCTACGCCACGCTCGATAACGTCCTGCGCTCCATGACCCTCGACCAGGTGGTCGACGAGGTCATCAGGCTCGAACTCCGGGGCCGGGGCGGGGCCTACTTCCCGGCGGGGATCAAGTGGCGCGGGGCCCGGGCCACGGGGCGTTCGCCTCGATACCTGATAGTCAACGCCGAGGAGGGTGAACCGGGTATATACAAGGACCGGCACATCATGGAGGGCAACCCCTTCATGCTGCTGGAGGGGCTAGCGATCGCTGCGTACGCCATCGGGGCGGACAAGACCTACCTGTACGTCAACGGTGAGGCCAACGAAGCCGCAGGTCGGGTGGAGGATGCGCTGGACGTGGCTCGGGAGTTGGGGCTGGCCGGTGATAATGTCCTGGGCGCCGACTTCAACTTGAACATCGAGGTGCGGCGGGGGGGTGGGGGATACGTGCTAGGGGAAGAGAGCGCCCTGATGAACAGCATTGAGGGGCAGAGAAACGTGCCTCGCACCAAGCCTCCGTTTCCCGTGGAGTCGGGGCTGTGGGGCCAGCCGACGGTGATAAACAACGTCGAGACCCTGTGCAACCTGCCCACACTCCTCGCTAACCCCGGCGCAGACCCCTCGCCCGGCACCAAGCTCATCTCTCTGAGCGGCCGGGTGCAGAGGCCCGGCCTCGTGGAAGTGCCCATGGGCACGACGGTTCGAGAGATCGTCTACGGGGTCGGGGGTGGGCCGCCGGATGGATATGATGTGATTGGAGTGGTAGCGGGAGGGCCGTCGGGTGGGTTGTTGAATGAGTCGATGCTGGACGTAGCCATTGGCCCCGGGATGCTGGACCCTGAGGGCGCGGTCCTCGGCTCCGGCGGGATCACGGTGTTCGACACCAGCGTGTCGCCCGTGGAGGTTGTCAGAAGGCTGGCAAGGTACAACGCGGCGGAGTCGTGCTCCAAGTGCACCCCCTGCCGCGAGGGAACAAAGCGGATGCTGGACCTGCTGGGCGCTGTGCAGAGGGGTGAGGAGGGGAGGTCGGGGCTGGAGAAGCTGGCCTACCTCAACGACGTGGTCGGGTTCGGTTCCCTCTGCGGCCTGGGTCAGATGGCCCCGGGTCCCGTGAGGTCGGGGCTGGCGCACTTCCGGGAGGCTTTTGAGGAGGCGGTGGCAAATGCGGAGTAGAATACGCTTTGTGGTGAAGCAGTGACCATCAAGCTCACAATAGACGGGATGCCCGTCGAGGCACGGGAGGGGAGTTCCATCCTGGAGGCGATTAACGCCTCGGGGACGTACATCCCCCAGCTGTGCAAGGACCCGGCCATGCCGGCCATCGGGGCATGCCGGACTTGCCTGGTGCAGGTCGAGGGCCGACGCGGCTTCCCAGCCTCATGCCACACCCCCGTCTCCGAGAACATGGTTGTCAACACCAATAGCCCCGAGGTGCGGCGCATCCGCCAGGGTGTACTCGACCTCACCCTCGGCATGCTCCCGACCGAGACCCCTAGCCAACCTCTCGCCGAGCACAAGGAGCTCAAGACCGCCTCCCGGTTCCACGACCTTCTAACACCCGGCTACGAGACCCGGGCCCGAGACCACTCCGACTCCAGCAACCCCTTCTTCTCCGTAGAGATGGACGACTGTATCCTCTGCGGTCGCTGCGTGGAGGCGTGCCAGGACCTGCAGCAGATCGGAGCGATTGCGATTCTAGGTCGGGGGCAGGACGCGTTCATCGGCACCTACGGTGACGAACCCATCGCCGAGTCTATATGCACCTCCTGTGGCTCCTGCGTGGCCGCCTGCCCTACAGGCGCTATCGAACCCAAGCTGGACCCCGCCAATGCCGTGAAGCAGACCTCCACCGTGTGCCCCTACTGCGGGGTGGGGTGTGGGATCGTGCTCAACACCGACTCCGACGGCAAGGTGCTGTGGGTTGACGATGATCCGGAGAACCAGTCGAGCCTCGGGAAGCTGTGTGTCAAAGGTCGGTTTGGGGTGACGTTCGTGAATCACGGCGACAGGCTGACTACGCCCCTCATCCGCAAGAACGGCGTTTTCACAGAGGCGTCGTGGGACGAGGCCCTGGACTACACCGCCGACAAGCTGGTCGAGCACCGGGGCGCGACGGCGGCCCTCGCTTCTGCCAAGGCCACCAACGAAGACGGATACGTCCTGCAGAAGTTCATGCGGCTGGCCCTGGGCACCAACAGCATCGACCATTGCACGAGGCTGTGCCACTCGCCATCGGTGGAGGCCATGCTCAGGTCCCTCGGGAGTGGGGCAACCAGCAACTCATATCTCGACTACGAAAAGGCCGGGTGCTTGATCATCGCAGGCTGTGACCCGAGCGCCAACCATCCGGTAGCCGCAACTCGCTTTCGCAAGGCCGTCGACCTGTACGGCGCCAAGCTAATTGTCATCAACCCGAAGCGCATCGAGCTGTGCGACTACGCCTACCTGTGGCTTCGCGAAAAACCGGGCACCGACGTGGCCCTCTTCAACGGTATGGCCAAGGTCATCCTGGACGAGGGGCTGGCCGACGAGCATTTCGTCGCAGAACGCACCGAGGGTTTCGAGGAGTGGAAGGCGTCCCTGGCCCAGTACACCCCCGACTTCGTGGAGTCGATAACCGGCGTCCCGAAGGAGCAGATGATCGAGGCGGCCCGCATCTACGCCCGACCCCCCTTCAGCGGCTCGTGCTTCGTGTGGGGCATGGGCCTGACGCAGCACACCAACGGCACGGCCAACTGCCACGCCGTGCTCAACCTGGCACTGGTGTCGGGGCAGATGGGGGGTCGGGGCAACGGGATTTCGCCGCTCCGGGGCCAGAACAACGTCCAGGGCTGCGGCGATGCCGGATGCACGCCAAGCAACCTGCCCGGCTATCAGGATCTCGACCCCGAGTCCCTGGAGAAGTTCGCACGGGCCTGGGGCGGCCGCTTGCCCGAGGAGTCTGGGTTTGTGGTCACCGACATGATGAGGGAGGCCGAGGAGGGTCGGCTGGAGGCGATGTACGTGGTTGGGGAGAACCCGCTGCTCAGCGAGCCCGACCTCCGCCACGCACGTGAGGCCATCGAGAACCTCAAATTCCTCGTCGTACAGGACATCTTCCTCAACGAGACGGCAGAGATTGCCGACGTGGTGCTCCCCGCGACCAGCTTCGCCGAGAAGGACGGGACGTTTACCAACAGCGAGCGTCGGGTGCAGAGGGTGCGCAAGGCCATCGAACCGGTCGGGCAGAGTCGAGCTGACTGGGATATAACCTCGGACCTGGCGCGTCGGGTGTGCCGGAGGCTCGGCATGGACGAGTCCCAGTTCGACTACGACCACTCCAAGGATATCTTTGACGAAATGGCCGGCCTCACGCCCATAATCGCCGGCATAACCTATGAGCGATTGGACACCGAGGGCGGGATCCAGTGGCCCTGCCCCACCCCCGACCACCCCGGCACCCCCATATTGTACGAGGACAGCTTCCCAAGGGGTCTCGGCAAGTTCGTACCTGTCGAGCAGACGGAGCCTGCCGCCGAGCTTCCCAACCGGCGATTCCCGCTGATCCTTAACACTGGCCGGATGCTCTACCACTGGCACGGCGGCACCATCACCCGCCGGGTGGAGGGTCTTATGGCCCGGGCCCCCGAGTTGGAGGTCTCAATCCACCCCAAGGACGCCAAAAGGGCGGGGATTTCAGATAAAGAAGAAGTGCGGGTGGAGTCCAGGAGGGGAGAGCTGGAGGGCCGGGCGTCGGTGACGGAGGCGGTGCGGGAGGGCGAGATATTCGTGCCCTTCGTGAAGCTGCGGGAGTCGGCGGCGAACTTCCTGACCAACCGGGCCTTCGATCCGTCGGCGAAGATTCCCGAGTACAAGGTCTGCGCCGTCCGCGTCGAGCCCAAGTCCTCGCCGAGGAAGGTGAGGAAGGGGCCTCGGGCGATGACGGCTGTTATGCGGCCTTAGGGGATGGTGGGGTGGGACCGCTCGTGCTGAGGCTTCGAAGTATGAGCGGGGGGAGTGGGTCGTCTGCTGTAGCCGCCACATCTGCTTAGGCTTAGAATGAAGCCGTGGCACGTACTGTAAAACGCAGCAAGACCTCCTCGTTCGGTACCGTGACTCGAGAGGGGCACGACTCCAGGGCCTTCTATGCCAAGCGCCTCTATGAAGGTCGGCGGAACGGGGCCGGGGAGTCTACGGAGTACGTCGAGAACACCCCCGACCAACTGGACATCATCCATTGCGCCGACGCTCGGGACATGCACCACCTCCCGGACAACTCCGTCCACCTGATGATCACCTCTCCGCCGTACAACGTCGGCAAGGACTACGATGACGACCTCTCCCTGTCCGAGTACCGGGCTCTGCTCTCAGACGTGCTGGGGGAAACGCACCGGGTGCTGGTGGAGGGGGGTCGGGCGTGCGTGAACATAGCCAACGTCGGGCGGACGCCCTACATACCCCTGCACGTCGACATCATGGACATCGCCCGGGAGGTCGGGTTCCAGATGCGCGGCGAGATCATCTGGGACAAGGGCGCCAGCGCGGGCACTTCATGTGCGTGGGGCAGCTGGAGGTCGGCGAGCAACCCGGTCTTGAGGGACGTCCATGAGTACGTCCTGGTCTTTTGCAAGGATGCGTACAAGCGTCGGGTGACGGGTGAGAACAGCGTGGGTCGGGACGAGTTCCTGGAGTACACGAAGAGCATCTGGCGCTTTCCCGCCGCCAGCGCCCGGAAGGCCAACCACCCCGCTCCCTTCCCACTGGAATTGCCGCTGAGGCTGATCAACCTTTACTCATTTGTGGGCGATATTGTGCTGGACCCGTTCATGGGGTCGGGGACGACGGCGGAGGCGGCGGTTGAGGCCGGGCGACGGTACGTAGGGTATGAGATCAATCCGGCGTACGTTGAGCATGCTCGGGCGAGGGTGGGGCAGCTTCAAGGTCTGCCGATGAATCTAGCTGACTAAAGCACTCGCTCGACCCTTCGACCTCTCCCCCCACAGGTGCGGTTCGCGAACCGCACACGTCACGGCTGACTAACCTGTCTGTTGGTCGCTGTTTTCCATTTGAGTTTGACTAATAACGAAAAAGTCGTTACTATTGACTATTATGAATAATGCAAAGCAGATAATCGAACGGTTCGGGGGGCAGTCGGCGCTGGCGGCGTTGCTGGGGAAGCGGCAGAGCACGATACAGCACTGGGCGAGGACGGGGCGAATACCTTCGCAGTGGCACGAAAAGTTGCTGGAGGTTGCGCACGGGCAGGGCATCGCTCTGGAGCCTAAGGACTTCGTAGCGACGGGATCGCCTGACATGCGCCCCGCCGACGGCAAGCTCGGGGTCCTGCTGGTGGGGCTGGGGGCGGTTTCGTCGACATTCATCGCCGGGGTTGAGCATATACGTCGGGGGACGGGGAGCCCGGTGGGGTCGGTGTCGCAGATGGCGACTATTCGCCTGGGCAAGAGGCCTGACGGTCGGAGCCCGCTAATCAAGGACTTCGTACCCCTAGCCGATCTGAACCAGTTGGTCTTCGGAGCCTGGGACCCGATTCCCGACAACGCCTACCAGGCGGCAGCAAAGGCCGGGGTACTGGACCGCTACGACCAGGTGGAACCCATCGCCGACTTCCTGAAGTCTATCGAGCCAATGCCGGCGGTCTTCGACCAAGACTACGTGAAGCGCATCGATGGCGTGAACGTGAAGTCAATGGACTCCAAGCTAGCCGCCGTTGATGCCATACGCAGCGACATCCGTCGCTTCAAAGAGGAGAACGGCTGCGACCGGCTGGTCATGGTCTGGTGTGCCTCGACCGAAAAATTCGTTACCGAGAACGAGGTGCACCAGGGTATTGAAGATTTCGTTGGGGCGCTGCACGACAACGACGAGAAAATCGCCCCTTCGATGATATACGCCTACGCGGCGCTGATGGAGGGCGTGCCTTTCGCCAACGGTGCGCCCAACCTGACCGTGGACATACCTGCTTTAGAGAAGCTGTCCCGAGACCAGGGGGTGCCCGTATGCGGCAAGGACTTCAAGACGGGCCAGACGCTGGTCAAGACGGTCATCGGCCCGATGCTCAAGGCCCGGATGCTGGGCATGGACGGCTGGTTCTCGACGAATATTCTCGGGAACCGGGACGGCGAGGTGCTGGACGAGCCCGAGAACTTCAGGACGAAGGAAGAGTCGAAGCTGGGGGTGCTGGAGTACATCCTGCAGCCCGAGATGTACCCGGAACTCTACTCGGACGCCTACCACAAGGTGCGGATCAACTACTACCCCCCGAGAGGCGACAACAAGGAGGGATGGGACAACATCGACCTGTTTGGCTGGCTAGGGAAGCGGATGCAGCTGAAGGTCAACTTCCTTTGCTCGGACTCCATCCTGGCGGCGCCGCTGGTGCTGGACCTGGTGCTGTTCATGGACCTGGCACAGAGGTCGGGGCTGGCTGGTATCCAGGAGTGGCTGTCCTTCTATTTCAAGAGCCCGCAGCACGCGCCGTCAGTGTATCCCGAGCACGACCTGTTCATACAGCAGACGAAGCTGAAGAACACCCTACGCTGGCTGATGGGCGAGGAGCAGATAACCCACCTAGGGATGGAGTACTACAGGCCCGACTAGGGCTAGGAGCGGGGGTGGGCCTAGAGGGAGTCCACAGCCGCTTGGGCGCAGATCTCGTCCTCTTCGCCCGTGCCACCGCCTACGCCACAGGCCCCCTCCACGACTCCGTCCCTGATGACGGGTATCGCCCCCTGGCCCGGTATCATGTTGCTTCCGGAGGCAGCGATGATGCCCTTGATGGTCGGGTGGTCGGCGCGCTCCTGGAGCATAACGCTGGGTCGGCCAAACCCTACGGACGTGGTGGCCTTGCCCTGGGACCCGTAGACGCTGGCCCAGATGGCCCCGTCCATCCTGGCGAAGGCTTTCAGTCTTCCACCCGGGTCGCATACGGCTACGCTGATCTTGATTCCCAGCTCATTTGCCTTAGCTATAGCGGCTTCGCACAGCTTGATCGATTCGTCGAGGGTGAGTGCCATGTCGGGATTCCTCCAAAACAGGTTGGTCGGGTGCATCGTATATCAGGGGGTCGGGGTTCACAAGACGCCATCCTTACACTGTTCGGCCCTTCGATGGCCTCAGGGTCAAGGGTAACGGACAGTCTATCCGCCCGGCTTTTTAGAGCAATCCTCTATTGAAGCGCCACGGTCAGTATGTAGGAGCCTGTTTCTTCGTCGTACCCTGACACTTCTACATAGTAGGCGCCGGTGGCAGGCGCCTCCCAGATGATGCGAGATGCATTCCCATCGCCGTAATCGTCGTTGAATTCGACTTCCAAACCTTCTGCATCGTAGATGGTCAGCACGGAGTCGTCCAGAGTATCCAGGGCAACGTCGATCTGGTAGGACTGACCGGAATTCGCCGATAGCTCGAACATGTCCACGTCGTACTCGTAGTCGATGACTCCTTCTATGGATTCCCCGAGAACAAGGGATCTCAACTCAAAACTTGATGAGTTGGGGTAATCGTCCGTCACATCGATGGAATCTACGGTCAGCGTATAGGAGCCCGTGGAGATGAACCCAGAAACCTCGACATAGTAGACATCGGAGGAAGGGGCGCGCCAGACGATGCGCGAGGCAGTCCCGTCGCCGTGATCGTCGTTGTATGCGACTTCCCTACCGTCGGTAGCGTAGACAGTTAGCACGGAGTCGTCCAGGGTGCCCAGGGAGACGTCGATCTGGTAGAACTGACCTGAATCCGCCGTTAGCTCGAACAGGTCTATGTCGAGATCATGTTCGATAGCTCCGTCGATGGATTCCCCGACGCCGATGCGTGTGGCGTCCGTAAAGTCATCGGCATGGTCGTCAGGGCCTCCATAGCCAACGTCCTCATCCAGGGGCAGATCGGGAACGCATGCTAGTAAGCCAAAGACCTCGGCAAGGATGCTGTATGCCTCGTCTTCCGCGGCGAAAGCCGCAGCTGTCATCGCGGCGATGACAGCGTCCCAGTCAAAGTCTATCAGCCAATCTTCCAAGCATTGTTTCTCTTCGTCACTGAGCGCGTCCAGGTCAACATCGAAGTCTTCGAAGAATAGCGTCAGGAAAGAGCCGGGCGCGCAGTCTATCAAGCCGGGAAGGAACTCGCCCATTATTCCCAAGTCATCTTCCGTCAGGGCCGTCATTAAGTTGGACCAGTCATATCCCGCCATCCATTCGTTCAGGCAGGTGCGCTCATCATCCGTCAAGGTGTCCGCGTCAATGCCCATCTCGGCAAGGAAGTCCGGCATGAAGAAATCCAACAGGCAAGGTATGACCCCGGACATCGCCTCCCCCACGACGGTCAAGTCATCTTCGGCCATGCCTCTGATCAGCCGGTGCACGTCGGCGCCCGACACCCATGCACTCACACATTGAATTTCCTGATCCGACACGTCATAAGTTTCATCGCTCACCATTCCCGCAACCACAAAAGAAGCGTACACTGAACGAGCCGTCTCGGGGGTGAGGCACTCGAAGAGGGACACATGGGAGTCCGTCAGGCCGTCGTCCGTCAGGACCAGTTCGCCCAGAACCGACTCCAGTTCACCTCCGACCTCCGTGCGAATGCAGTCCTGCTCGGCAGGCGTGAAACCATCGAAAAGCTCCTGCCACGTGGTTTCGTCGTCTATCTGGGGGGCCGAAACGGGCACTGGGGTGGGACTCGGCACTGAGGTAGGAATCGGCGTTGGAGGGACAGTCGGCGTCGGAAGCGCGGTGGCCGTGGGCTCAGGATCCCCGCTACAGGCAAATAGCAGGACAGTCACGGCCAGTGCTGCCAAGATTCCAGGCCACTTCCCGAATATCCACGCCTTGCCTTTCATGCTCAAGCCTTTCCCGAGTGTTTGTTCCTTGCCCCTATGTCAAGGTCGCAATATATAACACATCTCGGGGCGTCTGTGCCACACGTCTTGTGCTTTCTTGCGGAACGAATCCCGTTTGACACGATTTTTCCGCCCGACATAGAATGCGGGCACCGACAGAGGCGTCGGGGAGCAGGCAACGGGGAGGAATAAATGGCAAACAAGGCTTTCGTTCTTATTGAAACTGCAGTAGGCACCACCAACACCGTCGTCAACAACCTGAGGTTGGTCGAGGGCGTCACATCCGTAGACGCCGTGGTTGGACCCTACGACGTGATAGCCGTCCTGGAGGCCGAGGACGTGAACACCATCGGGGAGCTGGTAACCAGCAAGGTTCACGCCGTGGGGAGTGTCGTCAAGACGATGACCTGCCTCGCCGTGTCCCTCCCCTAGCCCCGACACCTGGCCGATTCTGCCCGATATCGTGACCTTGGGATTTGTCCTATTCCCGCTCAGCAAGGAGTTAACAGATGGACTTGCACCTGACTGAAGAACAGACCGCATTTCGCCAGGAGGTGAGGGACTTCCTCGACGAGAACCTGCCCTCCGACTGGATAGGCGGCCCCATTTCCTTCGCCCATGTCGACAAGGAAACGGAGATGAAGTGGCGGAAGATGCTGGCGGAAAAGGGCTGGAACACCATGGGCTGGCCCGAGGAGTACGGCGGCCAGGGCGCATCCGCTATATCCCAGCTCATCTTCCAGGAAGAGTGGGAGTACCGCGGGGCCCCGGGAATCGACACCTTCGGACTCAACCTCCTGGGCCCGACCCTCATGCACCACGGCACGGAAGAGCAGAAGAGGGCGTATCTCGGCGCGATAGCGAGAGGTGAAGCAGTGTGGTGCCAGGGTTTCAGCGAGCCGGAGTCGGGGTCCGACCTTGCTTCGCTGCAGACTCGAGCGGTGCTGGACGGTGACGACTACGTGATCAACGGCCAGAAGATCTGGTCCAGCTATGCCCAATTCGCTGATCACATGTTCCTGCTGGCCCGCACCGACACCGAGGCCGTAAAGCACCGGGGCATCACCTTCTTCCTGCTGGACATGGACACGCCGGGCATCACCGTCCGCCCCATCCAGGAGATGAGCGGCGAGAGCTCCTTCAACGAGGAGTTCTTCGACAACGTCCGGGTCCCGAAGAACAACGTGCTGGGCGAGGTTAACCGGGGCTGGTACGTCGCCATGACCCTGCTGGACTTCGAGCGCACGGGCATCACCCACCCGGCCGGGGGCAAACGCATCCTCGACCTGCTAATCGGCTACGCCAACGATACCACTGTCAACGGCCATACCCTGGCCCAGGACCCGATAGTCCGCCACAAGCTCGCCGACGTGGCCGTAGACCTGGAGACGTCCCGGATGATGGCCTACCGCATCGCCTGGATGCAGGCCGAGGGCATAGTCCCGAACATGGAGGCGTCGCTGCTGAGGCTGCTGAGCACCCAGACGTCGCAGAAGCTGGCCCGGGTGGGGATGGAAGTCATGGGGCTGAAGGGTCAGCTGGAGGCAGGCTCCAAGTATGCGGAGCTGCAGGGGTTCATCTCGAACCAGTACCTGTTCGCCGTGCCTTACACCATAGAGTCGGGCTCCCAGGAGATCCAGCGGAACGTAGTGGCGACTCGGGGGCTGGGGCTGCCGAGGGGGGCTTAGGGGGTGTAGGTCTCGCTGAGGCTGGAGAGAGCGATTGGGAACTCGTCCTCGGTGAATATGAGGCGGAAGACGCCTTTGGCCGGGCCTTCGCATATCCTCATCGTGCCGCAGTTGAACGCCTTTTCCAGCGTTTCCAGGACGCGGGTTTTGTATTCTGTGTCGGGGTTCCCTTTCAGATGCTCGCCCTTGGTCTCGAAAACCAATACTTGTGCCTTGTCGCCCCTCGGCCCTGCCATTGCTACGAAGTCGGGATAGATCCGATCCTGCTTCCAACCTCGTAAATAGTATTCGCTCCTCTGGCGCACAGCCACCTTGTGCCACCACTGGAGCGCCTTTTGCTCATCCAGATATCGGGCAAAGTTGCGCTCCAGATCGGAATCAAATTGACGTTCGTAAACCGGCTCGAACAGACTAAGCTGCATGGGTTGATGGTCTCTGCGAGCCAACAGTCCCCCCAGCCCACCTGCTGCGGGTATCTCGTATTCATGCACCATGCAGAAGTTGGGCTGCCCCGCTTCCAAGTCGAACCGAACGTCTCCGGCCTTTAGTTTGCTCCTGAATACCTGCTCAGCCTGCGTCTCCACCTCCTGAGCCGTAAATTGCCGCAATGCAAAGGCCAGATAGGAACGCTGGTCGTGAATTTCCTCATCTGAACTCCCTGCCTCTCTGAGTTTCCCCACCAACTCACGGGTTATGCGGGCAGCCTGCCACGGATTGGGGACTACGTCCGAAAGGCGTCGGGCGTACCACGATATTCTCACCGTCTTGTCGATGTATAACTCCTGGTCGGCGTGGAAGACCGGCAGTGTCTCCCCGACGTCGACGGTTGCCCATTTCCACCGAGCGCGTTCGGGGAAGCTACGCTGCGGGTCCGGGGCCTCGATAGCGCTCCAATTGACGCCCGGCAAAATGTGGCGCTGATAGTCAAGCTCGCACCAGCCCGAGCCGTCTTTATGCAGAACCAGGGGCAAGAATATGTCCTTGTCTCGAAACGCTGCCCGCCGTTGAAAGGGGACGCGCACAAAGTCCGGGGAATCGCTCAGGACGGCGTCTCCCAACCCCGTCAATCCCTCTTGCTCCAGCCCGTTCTTCACCTGGCTCACAGCTACACCAACGTCGACATTGCAGCAATAGACGTAGCACTGGTCGAGGGCTTCCCTACCCGTTCGCTGCGCGTGGGGTTGCCGCATTACCCGTCCGACCAGCTGGGTGAGCGCCCGCTGCGCCTGGGTGTTGTCCAGCATGACCAGGACGTAGGCAAAGGGGCAGTCCCAACCCTCCATCAGGGCAGCTTTGGTGATGATCCAGCGCACTGGCGAGAATTCCGACAGAAGGTCCTTGCCGCGCAGCTCATCCATCTCCGACGACTTCACGGCCACCGCATCGGAGGGGACGCCGAGGCTCTGCACGAGGTACTCCCGCACGTCCTCGGCATGAATGAAGTCCGTATCCCGCTGCTCCTTGCCGGTCCTCTCCACCCTCACTACGGCTATGGGGCGTATGTAGCGTCCATTGCTCATCTGAAGCGACACGCCCTCGGCGTCCAGCCGTTCCAACTCGTCGTGGGCTTCCGCCAAGGTGTTGTGCCAATCGGCATTTGTCGATGCCTTGACCTGCACCGGCAGCTTTATCATCTCCTCGTTCTTCAGTTCCACACCGGTAATGTCCACCAAAAGGTTGCTGATGCCCCGGTTGGGGGTGGCCGAGAGTTCGATGACCATGCTGGGATCCAAGCGGTTTACGGAGCCTACAAACTCTTCGTTGGCCTCCCGTTTCTTGGCGCCGTAGGCTTTGTGTGCCTCGTCCAGCACTACTACGGGCCGCAGCATCTTGAACACGTTGAACAGGCTGTGCTTAATGGGGCCGTTCTCTGAAGCGCGCTCCAGGTCCGGGTGTTCGTTCAATAGCTTGGCGTCGCCGAGGGCATCGTCACTATCAGGGAACAAGGTGGGGTACCGGCCCGAGTCCCGGAACATTCGCAGGAACTCCCGGCCCTTCCGTCGGTTGGCGGCGGGGAGCATCAGCAGCATTATGCACAGGTAGTTAGCCGCGTCGGCGCGCGTGAACAGGTCGTCCTTTTCCAGCAGCTTGACCCGACCGCCGCTGGCGCGTTCCAACATCTGCCGGTAGGGATGTTCCCTGTTTCTTAGGGCGTCTTTAGTCTGTTGGTATATGGCGCGGGTCGGGGTTATCCAGAGCGTCAGGCCCGTCCGCCTGTTCAGGCGTTCCAGCGCGGCCGCGGCCAGGAGGGTCTTGCCGCCGCCGGTCGGGACCTTCAAGCAGACGTGGGGTATCGGGCGCCTGGCGTCGTCCGTGCGGCTCGCATATTCCCCCGCGCTCTCGGCCACGCCGCCGGACCGGGCGAGATTCTGCCACGCGCTCTTGGGGTAGTTGAGTGTGTCTTCGGGAATATCGGCCCCTACGCTCTCCAACGCAGATATGGCCGTTTCAGATTTCGCTTGCGCCTCGGCCAGCGCGTCACGCCAGCGAACGAAGGCGTCCAGCGCGGCGACCTGATAGTTCTTGAGCTCCATCCCTACCCCGAACCGTGAATCTCATAGGGCAGTTGGCAGAAGGTGATTCCCATGTTCGTCAGCTCCCGTTGGCCTATGAATTTGCCAGGCCCGAAAACGATTGCCTTCCGGCCATTTCCACGGCTGGCGGCGCTTATGCGTTTCGCCCGGTCTTCGTTCAGTATCCCTTCGTTACCGCACAGCCAGTCAAGATCGGGTTTGTACAGCAGGTGGTAGTCCGTGGCCCCGTTGGAATAGAAGAGTCCGTCGTCGTTCCGTTGTTCAAGAGTTGCTGCTCCGGCGGAGATTCCCGACGCCGTGTGCAGCAAGTACGCAGCCAGCCCCGAGTACGACGGCAGGGCCTCGCCCGTAATCATCCCCTCCAGCTCTATGGGAGCACCGAGAGTGCAATAGGTGAAAGAACCATCCAATCCTTCCTTCAAGGACTTGTCTTTGGCCTCTGGTACGCCCTTGATGACGCGCCGCACCCGCTCAGCGGTTATTGTGTCCGCATAGTCCTCGCACTCCACCATTATGAACTTGCGGTTGCCGCCATCCTCTTTGTTGAGGGCAAGGACCGCGTGGGCTGTAGTGGCAGAGCCAGCGAAGGAGTCTAGAATTATGTCCTTAGAGCCTGTAGCCATTCGTAGAATTTGCTGAATAAGCCCCTCAGGTTTGGGAGTATCGAATATATTTAGGTTTCCGAGAATTACTTGGATTTCGCGACTGCCAGCAACTCCTAAGGGAACATCGTCCCAAATAGTTCCATAAGGTACTCCCTCCCTTACATCAGAGAGAAACCTCTTGAGTTTTGGACGGCCGTCTCCCCCCTTGCCAAAATAGATTTCATCGTTAGCCAAAAGTTCTTCAATAGTCTCTTCATTGAATCGCCAGTTGCCCTTAGAGGAAGGATAGTGTTTCTCTCCAGTCGCTGGATTTGTGATGGAGAAATAAAGGGACTCTACATATCTGCCACCTTTAACGTTGGCCATTAAATTATCTGGAGCCCATGCACCCTTAGGGTGGTTGTCTGGATTTTTGTACCTGCTGAGATGTTTAGCGGTTCTCTTGTCGCGGTTTAATACACCGTCTGACATACTGTTGTTGCCATAGAGAATAACCAACTCATGAGTGGCCCCCACATTACGGTCATTGGGTGCGCCAGCCCTCTTTTTCCAGACGATGGTAGTTATAAAGTTCTCTCTGCCGAAAATTTCATCCATCAACATACGCAGGTGGTGCTGTTCATTGTCGTCGATGGATATGAAGATGACCCCGTCTTCAGCCAGCAACTCTTTAAGCAGGTGTAGACGAGGCCACATCATGCAGAGCCACTTGTCGTGGCGTTCCAGGTCTTCGTTATCTACGGGACCGTTCTCCTTCAGCCATGCCTTCATTAGCGGGCTGTTCACTTTGTCGTTGTAGACCCAACCCTCGTTGCCTGTGTTGTAGGGCGGGTCAATGTAGATGCACTTGATTCGGCCCGCGTAGCGGGGAAGGAGGGCTTTCAGGGCGTGGAGGTTGTCGCCGTGGATGATTAGATTATCGTCCACGCCGGCGGGGTTGAGGGAGCGATCTGTGTCGGGTACCAGGGGTCGATAGGGAACTGTGAGATGGTGGGCGTAGATGTGTTGCTTGCCCTTGAATTCCAGTGTTGGCACGGCTCGCCTCCTGAGAGGGGAGACTAAGCAATCCCACTCTGACCTGTCAACTCCCCCCGTTTGCCCCCCACCCCCAGCCCGAATACAATAGCCTCATACCCGCGCCTCGCAAAGGAGCCGTTATGGATTTCTCTCTTACCGCCGAGGAAAAGGCCTTTCAGACAGAGCTCATCGACTTCCTGGACAACGAGATGCCCGAGGACTGGGACGAACCTCAGCCCGACATCTATGCCGTCGGGAGGCAGGAGATGGAGATGCGCCGCAAGTTCGGGGAGAAGGGCTGGCGCACCATGGCCTGGCCCAGGGAGTACGGCGGAGGCGGCGCGTCGCCGGTGATGCAACTCATATATAAGGAGATGGTCAGCTACCGGGGCGCGACCAAGATCGAGGACCAGGGTATCGACTTCGTCGGCCCGACCATCATCATCCACGGCACCGAGGAGCAGAAGAAGGAGCACCTGAGCCGCATATCCAGGGGCGAGGCCTTCTGGTGCCAGGGCTTCAGCGAGCCCGAGGCGGGGTCGGACCTGGCGGGCCTCCAGACCCGGGCCGTGGAGGACGGCGACGACTACGTTATCAACGGACGCAAGATCTGGACCAGCTTTGCCCACCTGGCTACCTGGATGCACATCCTGACCCGCACGGACCCCGACGCCCCCAAGCACCGGGGCATCACCTACTTCCTGCTGGACATGGAAACGCCGGGCATCTCCATCCGGCCCCTGATCACCATGGCCGGAAGCCACCACTTCAACGAGGTCACCTTCGACAACGTGCGCGTACCGAAGAAGAATATGCTGGGCGAAAAGAACCGGGGCTGGTATGCAGCGATGTCGGCGTTGGACTTCGAGAGGTCGGGGATCGAGTACCCGGCCCGGGCCAAGAAGATCCTGGAAGGCGTGACTCGCTACGCCGAGGAAACCAGGGTCAACGGCAAGACCCTTATCGATGATCCAAGCGTAAAGGGCAAACTCTCCGATGCCGCTATCGATATCGAGGTGAGCCGGCTTTTGTGCTACCGCATCGCCTGGATGCAGGGTGCGGGCCTGGTCCCCAACCACGAAGCGTCGATAGGCAAGCTGTACGGGTCGGAGATGTGGATCCGGGTGGCGAACACCTTCACCCACATCCTGGGTCTCGGGGGGCAGCTGCACGAAGGGTCCAAGTACGCTCCGCTGGAAGGCGTCGTGCCCGACTTCTACCTGAACGTCGTGGCTGGGGCCATATACTCGGGCACCTCGGAAGTGCAGAGGGGGATCATCGCGCGTCGGGGGCTGGGGCTACCTCGGGGGACGTAGGAGGGAACTGATATTGAAAGGCCGAGTCCTAAGCTACTCCGTCCAGGAAAACGCCGGCGTCATATCGGGCGACGATGGTCGGCGGTACACCTTTGAGGGGCCCCAGTGGCGTGAACAGGACCTGCCCGTCCAAGGCGCCCACGTTGACTTCCAGGTTGCCGCCGATACTGACGAAGCTGTAAGCATCTATCTCATCCGCGAAGGAATGCCGACGCCCGCCCTTGGCGAAAAGAACAAGGTGGTGGCGGGTATACTCGCCATCCTGTTCGGGGTACTGGGGGCGCACAAGTTCTACCTGGGCTACTCGGGACAAGGGGCTTTGCTGCTGGTGCTGTTCATTCTCGGGATTGCTCTGGTTTTTGTGTTCGGCATCGGCCTAATTGTGCTGCTGGTGATAGGGATAATCAGCCTCGTCGAGGGCATAATCTACCTCACCAAGCCCGACGCCGAATTCGACGCTACATACGTTAAGGGCCGCAAGGCCTGGTTTTGAGGGGTAGAGAGACACTCATCCTAACGTCTTTCTCTCCTCCATGAACTTCTACCCCTCCCCTGAGGAACGTGATTTCCAGACTGACGCCCGCGCCTATTTGGCGGATGTCACCGAGGGCTGGGACGTCCCTCGAAACGATGAAGAGTACCAGGCCCGAGCCCGGATCGTGAGAGGGGGGTTAGGGGAGAAGGGATGGCTGATCCTCGGGTGGGGGCCGCCCTACGGAGAGTCGTCGCCGGTGAAGGTTGCAATGCTCCAAGAGGAGATGGCCTATAACCTCGTGCCAAGGGTCAACGACTACGGAACCGACCTCGCCGGGCCCCTCCTCCTGAGGCACAGCACCCGAGAGCAGCAGAAAGAGCACCTCGATTCGTTGGCGAAAGGCCGGGAATGGTGGTGTGTCGGGTTCACCGAGCCCCTCGCCGGGACGGACCTTGCCAACATCAGGACTCGCGCCGTTGATCGAGACGGGAGCTTCATCCTCAGCGGGCAGAAGGACTACGGAGAGTGGGCACAGAACTCGGGGTGGTGTCACCTGCTGGCCCGGACTGAAAGGGAGTCCATCGGTCGGGAAGGATTGACCTGGTTCCTGCTGGACATGTCGACCCCCGGCATCTTCCTCAACCGCGTCGAATACACCACGGGCCGGATCTTCTCCGAGATATTTCTGGATGACGTCGTTGTCCCGGCCTCAGCCATCCTCGGGGAGCGGGGCGGGGGGTGGGACATCGTCGAGGAGTTTCTCACCGAGGCCTGCGCCGGCTTCGAGCATATCGGTTGGGCGCGGCGAATGCTGGATTTTGCCGTGGAGCATGGGGGTAGGGGAGCGGGGCGTCGGGCACGACTCGCGGAGGCTTCTGTGGACATCGAAGTTGCCCGTCTGCTATCCTATCGCAGCCTTTGGCCCGGGCGCGGGAGTGAGCAGTCCAGGCGTCGGGCCTCCATGGCGAAACTCTTCAGTTCAGAGGTCTTTCAGAGGGTCGCGGAGACGGCATTCAATCACGTAGGGCTCAGGGGGCAGGGTGTCCCGGGGCCCGTGCAGCACCTGTACTTGGAGTCGTCAGCCGCATCCATTTATCTCGGCACTTCCGAATTACACCGGACCCTGGTATCGGGTCTATCGAACATGGCATAGGAGCATCCGATGGAGTTCACTTTCAGCGAGGAAGACAGGCAGTTCAGGAGTGACCTCACCACCTTCCTCCAGGACCAGCTGCCCGATAACTGGTGGGGCGAAGAGGCCTACGATGAAAGCGTGTGGCCCTTCACCCTGGAGATGAGGAAGAAGCTCGGGGAGAAGGGCTGGCTGGCCATCTCCTGGCCCAGGGAGTACGGGGGCTCTGATGCTTCGCCGGGGCAGTCGATGATCTACAGCGAGGAGATGGCCTACCACCGGGCTCCCGGCAAGGACATCCAGGGTGTCGGGTTCATAGGCCCCTGCCTCATGATCCACGGCACCGAGCAGCAGAAGCTCGAGCACTTGCGGCCCATATCCGAAGGGAAGGTTAACTGGTGCCAGGGGTTCAGCGAGCCCGAGTCAGGCTCCGACCTAGCCTCCCTATCCACCCGGGCCGTCGAGGACGGCGATGACTTCGTGATCACAGGGCAGAAGATCTGGTCCAGCGGCGCCCACGTGTCGGACTGGTGCCACCTCCTCGCCCGCACGGACCCCGACGCCCCCAAGCACCGCGGCATCACCTACTTCCTCATCGACATGAAGACCCCCGGCGTGGACGTGCGAGGCATCACCGACCTCACGGGCCACCACCGCTTCAACGAGATTTTTCTCGACAACGTCCGCGTGCCCAAGGAGAACGTCATCGGCGAGGTGAACCGGGGCTGGTACGCCGCAATGTCCACCCTCGACTTCGAACGCACGGGCATCGAGAACTCCGCCGACACCCGGCGCATGATCGACGACCTGCTTGAGTACGTCAAAGACACGCCCTGGAACGGCGGCGTCCTCGCCGATGAGCCGGGCACTAAGAGCAAGCTGGCCGAGATGCGCATCAACGCCGAGATATCGCGGATGCTGTCTTACCGGGTGATGTGGCTGCAGAGCGTCGGGCAGGTGCCCAACTATGAGGCATCGGTGGCCAAGGCCTACGGGGCTGAAATGGTGCAGGAGTGCGTCAACCTGGCCATGCAGATACTGGGCATGTCGGGCCAACTCAGGGAAGACTCCAAGTGGGCGCCCTTCAAGGGCTACATCGAGAGGACCTACCTGAACGCCATAAGCCGCACCATAGCCGGCGGCACCAGCGAGGTCCAGCGCAACATCATCGCCACCCGCGGCCTCGGCCTCCCAAGGGGAGCGTAGCTCCCGTCACTCCCGAGAAGTCGGGAATCCATCCCCGGTGGAGCGTGGGGGGTTCAGGCCCTTGCTCAAACGCCCGTAGGCTTCCGCTCGGCGGCCAGTTCCGGGTGAGTCACCTTGAGATGGTGACGCTCTGCCACAGGCCGAATGGCCATGTTGGCGAAGAAGGCCACAACCAGGAGCCCGGCCATGACGAACATTGTGATGTTGTACAGGCTGGGAGTCGGGTCCGTGGTGCCCGGCGGCACAATTTCCATCAGTTTGCCGACCGTGACCGTCTTGGCCGCAATGAGCTCCTGCAGGCGGCTCAGGGGAGCGTCGAAATGGGCCTCGAATGCAGCCTGGTCTACCTGGGAAGCCAGGTCGTTGATGGAGCGCTTCTCCGAAAAGTCTCGTAGGTAGGTTATGGCAAAGGGGCCCAGCAGACCCGCCACACTCCATGCAGTGAGCAACCGGCCGTGGATCGCGCCGACGTGCAGCGTGCCGAAGACGTCGGCCAGATAGGCTGGAATAGTGGCGAACCCGCCACCGTAGATGGAGAACGCCAGCATCGTGACCGCGCAGAACAGCAGCAGCCACACCACGTGGGGGTTGATGCCCACCCCGATGGCGGTGGCGGGAATGACCAGATATAGGAGCGTGCCCAGTCCGAAGAAGCAGTAGAATGTGTTCTTCCTTCCCAGGTAGTCGGATATGGAGGCCCAGAAGAACCGCCCGACCATATTGAACACGCTGATCATCAGAACGTAGCTCACGGCGAATCCGGGCGTCACGATATGGGGCAGCGTCGAGCCAAATATGTCGGTCGCCATCGTCTTCGCCACGCCGATGATCCCGATGCCGGCGGTGACGTTCAGGCAGAGAATCAGCCACAGCAGGTAAAATTGCGGTGTCTTGTGGCTCTCGCTTAGATGAACGTCCTCCCTCGTCACCCGCAGACGACGCCGGGTGATGCGCCTCAGCCAGGCGATAGCCCGCTCCGACGCTCCTGGCCGTTTCGGCCCCGACGCGGCGCTGGGAGGCCGCGCCTGTGCCTCCTGCTTCGGCTCCCAGCCCTCGGGACGCCACCCCTCGGCGGGGACCCGGAACATGAACGCGGCGACCAGCATTATCAGAAAGTAGACTATCCCCAAGGTAAAGAAGGTCTGGGCCGCGCCAGTGCCTCCCGTTCCCACCACGTATATGCCCTCCGCCTCGGGTGCAATCATGGCAGGCACGTCGGCGGCCCCGGCCAGCACCACCTCCACCATCTCGCCTCCCATTTGGGCGAAGCGGCGTCCCTGCTCCGTAACCAGTGACACCGCGCCCGCGGGGCCCAGGTACTGCGGCGCCTCGTAGAAGGCCCTGATCAGGTACTCCTTAAGCGGCGCACCGATTATCGCACCCCCACCGAAGCCCATTATCGCCATCCCGGTAGCCATGCCCCGGCGGTCGGGGAACCAGCGTATCAGCGTAGAGACCGGAGAAACGTAGCCCATTCCCAGGCCGATGCCGCCCAACGCGCCATAGCCCAGGTAGAGCAGCCAAAGCTGGTGCAGGTGCACTCCCGCGCCCCCGACGATGAACCCGATACCCCACAGACACGCGGCGGCCACCCCCACGAAGCGCGGCCCCACCTTTTCCAGCCACATCCCAGTCACCGTCGCCGACAGACCCAAGAACACGATCGCGACGGAGAATATCCACACCACCGAGCGGATGCTCCAGTCCTCCGCTGCGCTGGTCACGACCCCCAGCTCCTTGGTCAGGGCCGGGTTGAAGATGCTCCAGGAGTAGACCGACCCTATGCACAGGTGAATGGCGATGGCCACCGGCGGGATCCGCCAGCGGTTGAAGCCCGGCGCCGCGACTATGCGCGACTTCATCAGTATGTCCAGGGGGCCGACGCTCATGTCCCGCCAATTATCGGTGTCGATGTCAACCGAACGCAGCCGCCCCGGTTTACATGTCCGATTTCGGTAGTTGAGTCATCTATAATGACGATGTCTACAATCATAAGCCCCCGGGAATAGGCCGATGAACTTCACTTTCACCCCAGAAGAAAGCGCTTTCCAGAAGAACCTTCGCGACTTCCTGAAAGCTGAACTTCCGCCCGACTACAAGGGCGCTGACGAGTATGGCCGCACCGAGGACCGGGCCTTCGAGCAGCACATGCGACAGCGCCTCATCGACCGGGGCTGGCTGACCATGGCCTGGCCCCGGGAGTACGGTGGGCAGGACGCCTCCAACGTGAAGATGGCCATCTTTGCCGAGGAGATGATGTACCACGAGGCCCCCGGCAAGGACGCATCGGGGGTCGGGCTCCTGGCCCCGGCGGTGATGCGCCACGGCACACCCGAGCAGAAGGCCAAGTACCTCCCTCCAATCGCACGAGGCGAGGTGACGTGGGCCCAAGGGTTCAGCGAGCCGGAGTCGGGGTCCGACCTTGCATCCCTCCAGACTCGGGCCGTGAAAGACGGGGACGACTACCTCATCACCGGCCAGAAGATATGGTCCAGCGGCGCCCACCTCGCCGACTGGATGTTCGTTCTGGCCCGCACCGACCCCGACGCCCCGAAACACCGCGGCATCACCTATTTCCTAGTCGACATGAAGACCCCCGGCATCACCGTCCGCCCCATCATCAACATGGTCGGCGACCACCATTTCAACGAGGAGTATTTCGACAACGTCCGTGTCCCGGCGGAGAACATAATCGGCGAGCTTAACCGGGGCTGGTACGTCGCCATGACCACCCTCAACTTCGAGCGGGAAGGCACCACCTACACCGCCCGCGCCCGTAAGCCCCTGGATATGCTTATAGCGTTGCTGAAAGAGTCTAGGGCCAACGGCAACGGGCTGGAGTTGACCCCTGCCCTGCGCCACCGGCTGGCCGACCGCGTGCTGGAGACCGAGGTGAGCAGGATTCTCGCTTATCGCATCGCCTGGATGGTCGACCAGGGCCTCGAGCCCCAGCACGAAGCCTCGATATCCAAGCTCATCAGCAGCGAGCTATTGATGAGGGTCGCCAATACAGGGATGCAGGTTCTCGGCATGATGGGCCAGCTCGCCGAAGACTCCAAGTACGCCCGACTCAAGGGCAAGTTCCACCGCATGTACCTCTGGAGCATCAGCGAGCCCATAGGCGGGGGGACATCGGAGATTCAGCGGAACATAATCGCGACCAGGGGGCTGGGGCTGCCGAGGGGGACGTAGGCAGGGATGGGTGGGGAGGGAAGGGGGTTGCTAGGACTCGTCTATCTCTTCGCCCTCAAGGATGGTGCGGGCCTCTTCGAGCATGTCTTCCTGGACGAGGATTCCGCAGGGACGGAGTGAGAGGCCAAGGAAGGCGCTGGTGTCGCCGGGGCTGAGCCGGAAGGGGATGCCGCTGTTGGCGAGGAGGCCACCCCACATTTCGGCCATGAGCTGGTCGGGGGCGGTGGCGGCGAGGACCCATTTCATTGGAATTAGGTAAGAAGCAAGAGGCTATTGCTAACCTGTTTTCTTCAATTCCTCAATTCTTGGTCCAAAGACCTTCTTGAAAGCGAGGAGTCTATCAATCATCCAGTCACGCACTTCTTCTAAGATATCATCGCTGTCGTCAATACTGCCGTCTCGATAGGCGGCTATGCGACTTGCTTTCTTTGTCTCTAGACGTTCCCATGAAAGACTTTCTGTCAATTCTGACTCGATAGAGGATTTTTGTTCCTTCAATACGTCAAATCGCCGTTTGTTTTCTTCTCTAGAGACGTTCCCTTGATCGATATATAGATCAATCCTAGCCCTATTGTCGTTAGCAAAGCTGGCACCACAGCTAAATCCACCAACTCCAATACTAAAGCTATACCAGCTTTGAAGTTGTGCTTTACGGGCTCGCGTAAACTTGTGCTCCTCCCTCAGAGTATCAAGAAGGGGCTGGAAGAACGCTCGATAGCGTTCCATTTTCTCCGAGGCTACGGCGTCTTTGTTGCCGCTATTAGTGCTCTTGCTCCAATCGTTGGGCGCGGATACGATGTCAAAGTGTGGAGCGGGAAGGGAATCGTCAATCTTAAGCAACTCAACTACTACGCCGAAGAACGCCGTATCTTTGCCTGTGCGCCGGTTCAGCCAATCCAAGGAGTCGCGGTGTTCGTCTCTGAATTTCCTGGCAATCCAAACTACTATTTGTGAGTCGTAGCCGGATGCGTAGGTCAGCAACTTGCCCAAGTGGTCGTGGTCGGTATCTTCCAATTGGTTTTCGATGACGACTTGGGGGTTCGTCCCGGGTTCCCGGGCTAGGATGTCAAGCTTGAATGATCCTACCGGAACCTCTACGCCCTGTAGATCCAGGTCTAGACCCAGTTCCTCTCCCAGCAATTCCAGATGCTCGGCCAGCCAGCCAGTAAAGTTCTTAGCCTCATCTTGCCAAACTTCCCGTAGATCAACATTCCCGAGCTTCCCTAGCTTTCGTGAATTCACCAACTCTCAGTCTCCATTTGTTAGTCACAGGTTGGCATGAATCAAGGGTTGACGAGGGTGACGGCATCCGCCCCGAGGCGGGGGGAGAGGAGCTTGACGAGTTGTGGAGAGTACCGGACCTGGACGCCGGGGAGTTCGAGGCGGGTGATGCTGGAGCGTTCTTCGATTTCAAGGAAGAGGGGGCTCGGGCCGGGGAAGCTCTTGGCGAGGGTTAGGGCATCTCTGAGGACCTCGGTGTCGTGAGCGTTGTCTCCGGTGGCGCGGATTTTTAGCCAGACTTCTCCGGCTTTCGTGGAGTCAGATTGGGGATGGATTTCCGCTGCTGCGGACCCTTGGCCTGCCTCCGCAGGAATGACGGAAGGAGGTGGTGGGGTAGATGCGGGGATGGATTCCGGCTCGGGTGCCGGAATGATGGAGGGGGAAGGGGGTGGGGGGGTCTCTCCGTTCCGAGCGGTGGGGCCCTGGTTATACCCTTCCTCTGCCCTCGTTCCGCCGGAGCCTTCAAGGGGCTCAGGGTGAGCGGAACCATTTGCCGGTGGAGCATCCGTTGAAGCTGAAGCCTGCCCGGAGTGGGCAACACCGTTTGCGGGAGCTTGTCCAGTTGACCGTGGGGGTGGGGGATGGACTCCCGTCTCCGCAGGAATGACGGCAAGGGCCGGGTTGGCGGAATCCACGATGGACTCAGGCGTGTCTTCTTCGGGGGGGAGGTCGAACTTTTCGACGTGGTTGCAGTGGACGGAAACGCGGTCGTTGTTGCGGAGGCGCACGCGGCCCTCGACCTTGAGGATGGCGCCCTCGACCCAGAGGGACTGGGTCCTTTCGTAGACTTCCTTCCAGGCTACGATTTCGGTGGTGCCGGTAACGTCTTCCAGGACGGCCGAGGCAAAGGGGTCGCCCTTGCGGGTCGTGCCGATACGGAAGGAGGAGATTTGGCCGACAAGCGTAACCTTCCTGCCGTCTAGCTCCGGCTCGATATCGCCGCACATGTTGGGGGTGAAGTCACCGAGGTTGCGGTGGACGCGGGAGATAGGGCTTTCGGAAAGGCTGGCCCCGAGAAGTTCTTTCTCCCAGGCGTCTTCCTCACCGGGATGGATTCTCATCTCCTCCAGCTCCAACTCGGGGAGGGGGGTAGACACGGACGCGCCCCAGAGGTCGAACATGGTGGACTGGCCGGAACTCTTGAGCTCCGATTCACGCTGGGACATGGACAGGATGCGGTCGATGCCGCCGAGGAGAGCGCCGCGCTTTTCCAGGGAGTCCAGGGCGCCGACCTTGATAAGGCTCTCCAGTGCCCGCTTGTTGAGATTGTGGAGGTTGGCCCTGCGGCACATGTCCTCAACGGACTTGAAGGGGCCGTCGGCTTGTCGGGCTTCGACGAGGGGCCGGACTGCGCCGTCGCCGACGTTTTTGACGGCGGAGAGGCCGAACCGGATGGCGCCGGAGCCGTTGTTGCGTTCCGTGGTGAAGCCGATGTCGGACATATTGACGTCCGGGCGTCGGACCTCGATTGAAAGCTTTCGGCACTCCTCCACGGCGGCGGCGGTGTGCTCTGAATTGCCTGCATGGCAGGTGAGAAGAGCGGTCATGAACTCCACGGGGTAGTTGGCCTTCAGGTAGGCGGTCCAGTAGGAGATCATGGCGTAGCTTACGCTGTGGGCTTTGTTGAAGGCGTAGCCGGCAAAGGGTTCTATTAACTCGAAGACGTAGTGGGAGAGGTCGTCGGTGAAGCCCTTGGCCGTGGCGCCCTCCATGAAGCGCTGTCGCTCTTCAGCCATAAGGGAGGCTATCTTCTTGCCCATGGCCTTGCGTACGATGTCGGCCTGGCCGAGGCTATAGCCGGCGAAGGTGCGTAGGATTAGCAGGACCTGGTCCTGGTAGACGATGACGCCGTAGGTTTCCCTGAGGATGTCGGTGAGGGCGGGGTGGGGGTAGGTGACCTGGGCGCGCTGGTGCTTGGCGTCTATGAAGCGGGTGATGTGCTCCATGGGCCCGGGCCTATACAGGGCGATCATGGCGGCAACGTCGTTGACGGTGGAAGGTTTGAGCTGCTTGATGTACCGGCGCATCCCCGAGCTTTCCAGCTGGAATATGCCGGTTGTCTCACCGCTGGAGAGGAGTTCGAAGGTCTTCTGGTCATCGAGAGGGATGTCGTTGAGGGACATCCTGTTGCCGCCGCTTTCGGCGATAATTTCGAGGGCCTTGCCCAGGATGGTGAGGTTGATGAGCCCAAGGAAGTCCATCTTGAGGAGGCCCAGCTTGGCGATGGGGTCCATCGAGAACTGGGTTACGGCTATCTCCTCGCCCTCACCTCGTGTCGACCGTTGCAGGGGGACGTAGTTGGTGAGAGGCTCCTGGGAGATAACGATGCCCGCGGCGTGGGTACTGGCGTGCCGGGCGACACCCTCCAGCTTCTGAGCAGAGTCGACGAGCCTGCGTACGGCGTGGTCCTGCTCGTAGGTGTTGCTGAGCTCGGGGCTGGCCTTCATGGCGTCATCAATGGACTTGACGCCGAAGGGGACCTGCTTGGCGACGTTGTCGACCATGGAATACGGAAGGCCCAAGGCGCGACCCACATCCCTGAGAGCCGCCCTGGCCCCGAGGGTGCCGAAGGTGATGATCTGTGCGACGTGCTCGGCGCCGTACTTGCGGGTGACGTAGGAGATGAGCTCGTCACGGCGGTCGTCCTGGAAGTCGAGGTCGATATCGGGCATTTCGTTGCGCTCGATGTTGAGGAAACGCTCGAAGACGAGGCCGTATTCCAGGGGGTCGATGTCGGTGATGCCGAGGCAGTAGAGAACGACGCTGCCCGCGGCGCTGCCCCGCACACCGAAGAGGACGCCATGCTCCCGGGCGTAAGAGCAGATGTCCATTACGACCAGGAAGTAGTTGGCGAACTGGGTCTTCTTGATAACGTCCAACTCGTCGGCGAGGCGGCGTCGGGCGGCATCTCCCGCGTCGGGGTAGAGGCGGCGGAAGCCCTCCTCGCAGAGCTGGGCCAGATAGGCGTCGGCGTCTTCGCCGTTGGGGGTCGGGTAGTGGGGGAGGCGCAGGCGGTCGAACTCGATGGAGAGGTCGCAGGCGTCGGCGATGCGCATGGTGTTCCGGAGGGCCTCGGGCATGTCGGAGAAGAGGTCGCGCATCTCCTCGGGGGTCTTGAGGTAGAGGGAGTCGTCGGACATCTTGAGCCGCTTCTCGTCCTGGACAGTGGCGTTGGTCTGGATGCAGAGGAGGACGTCCTGGACGGCGGCCTCGTCACGGTGGATGTAGTGGACGTCGTTGGTAGCGACGAGGGGAATTTCGAGGTCGCGGCTGATGCGGACGAGGCCCTCGTTGATGGGTTTGAGCATATCGAGGTCGTGGCGCTGGATTTCGAGGTAGTAGTCCTGGAAGACCTCCCGGTACCAGCGGGCGGCGGCATAGGCGTCGTCCATGCGGCCTTCGAGGATAGCTCGGGGGATCTCGGCGGTGGGGCAGCCTGAGAGGACTATGAGACCCTCGTGGTGCTGTTCGAAGAGAGTGCGATCCATGCGGGGCTTGTAGTAGAAGCCCTCCATGTTGGCCTTGGTGACCAGTTGGATCAGGTTGTGGTAGCCGGTCTCGTTCTTCGAAAGGAGGGTGAGGTGATAGGGGAACTTCTCCTGGGGCACCTTGGTCCGACGGCTGTTGTGGGCGACATAGACTTCGCAGCCGATGATGGGCTTGACGCCGGTCTTCTTCGCGGAGGAGTAGAAATCTATGGCGCCGTAGAGGTTGCCGTGGTCGGTGAGGGCCATGCTCTCCATGCCGAGGTCTCGGGCCTGTTCCATGAGGAGGGGGATGCGGCACAGGCCGTCAAGGAGGCTGTACTCGGTATGGAGATGGAGGTGTGTATACAAAGATAAATGCCCCGCCCGGCACTCGAAATTATACACTCCCCACCCTCCAAAAAGTCCGTTTTCCGTCGGCGTCCTCGGGAGAAATCAGTGGATTATGCAGGGGAAACGTGTTAGCGTTACACAGACGTTAGAAAGACGATGAGCCAGCCTCGCCAACCCGAAGGAAAGTACGCCCAATGAAAATTTACCTCAGGAAGATAAGCCTCTTCATGGCCATTGCCGCCCTTGTGGGAGCAATGGCCTTCGTTCTAGCCTGCGGAGGGGAGGAGACGGTCGAACCCGAGCCGGAGCCCACGGCTACCGCCACACCCCGGCCTCAGGCTACGGCCACGCCCAAACCTACCTCCACGCCCCGACCCACGGCGACAGCCACACCCCGGCCTCGGGCGACGGCCACTCCACAACCCACCCCGACATCCCAGCCCACCTCCACCCCCAAGCCGGCGCCAACGGCCACCCCAAAACCGGAGCCGACACCAACCCCCGAACCCGTCTCGGGTCTGGCAGGCCTGGTCCTTAATGCGGAAACCCTTAGCCAGCAGATAGTGGATGGCCTATCCGAGGAAGAAGCCGCCTGCGTAGAGGATTCGATGCATGAACTGGTATATCAATTCTTCCTGGAGGCGCCTTTCGCGGAACTGATAATCTCCGGCGAGAGCAAGCCGGCAGGAGCATTCTTCGGGTGCCTCACGCCAGAGAACGTGGTCCACCTGGGGAGCGCTATAGAGGAGTTCCAGGCCGGCGGATACACCCCCCAGGAGAAGGCTTGCCTAGTGGGCATATACCTGGAAAATCCGGACGCCATGTACAGGAGTCTGGGCATGGAGCCGCCGGCAGACCTGGGCACGGCAGAAGGCGATGCCGACTCGGTAGCTATGGAGCTTGAGGAGTGCCGGGAAACCGCCGGGTAGACCGGTCCGATGAGTTGATTCGCGGACTCGCTGCGCAGTTTCGGCGGGGTCACGGGCACCAGATTCGGAGACGCCCTGGGCGATTCGAAGTGGACGTGCCTAAGCTAAGACCAGTCCCCGCCCGGATAGCTGCCAACCCAAAATCGCTTTGCTAATCTCACCCCGCTTTTGCCGGGGAAGGGCTGAAAGGTGATACTCGTTACGGGAGCAACCGGATTCATAGGGAGGAGGATAGTGGCGCGGCTGGTGGAGCGGGGGGAGGAGGTGAGGAGGCTGGTCAGGCCGGGACCGAACAGCAGGCCTTCCGGCCTCCCCGCAGTCCACTTCGTAACGGGGGACATCACGGACCCCGAGTCCCTGAAAGCAGCTTGTGACGGCGTGGACATGGTGGTGCACACGGTGGCGATCATCAGGGAGAAAGGTCGGGCGACGTTCCAGAGCATAAACGTGGATGGGACCCGGAACGTGGTGGCGGCGGCGGAGCAGTCGGGGGTGCGGAAGATAGTGCACCTGAGCGCTATCGGGGTCGGGCCTGAGCCGAAGTTCCCGTACCTGCGGTCAAAGTGGGAGGCGGAGGTGGTGGTAATCAACTCCAGGATGAGGCATGTCGTGCTACGTCCATCGCTGGTGTTCGGGCCTGGGGACGAGTTCATAAACGCGTTGGCGGCTACGATCAGGGTCGGGCCGGTGGTCCCGTTTATCGGGTCGGGGAAGGCGAGGTTCCAGCCAATCCACGTGGATGACGTGGCCCGGTGCGTGGACAGGGTGCTGGTGGACAGCTCCTACGATGGAGAGACCATCGAGGTCGGGGGGCCGGACATCCTGAGCTATGAACAGATAACGGACATGGTTATTCGGGCGTTCGGGAGTTGGAAGGTAAAAGTACGGGTGCCCATGCGGCTGATGCGGTCTGCACTGCCGTTCCTGAGGCTCGCCTCCCGACACCCGCCCATCACCCAAGTCCAGCTGGACATGCTGTCGCTGGACAACATCACGGCGGAGGACTCGGTGGAGGCGAACTTCGACTTCAAGCCCCGACCGCTGGAAGGGAACATGGACTACATTCTGGACATGGGGTGGGGGGAGGCTCTGGCGATAGCCACGGGTCGGAGGCCGGCGAGGAGGTGGGGGAACGGGGCATAGCTTCCTTGTCCGGCGTTACAATATAAGACACGGCATCCTAGGGACAGGGAAGGTCAATTGGACTACCGCTCGGCGCTGAAGTACATACTCGGGCTCACCAACTACGAAAAGTCGTTGAGGGAGCTTTACTCGCCGGGGAACGTAGACCTGGAGAGGGTGAGGGAGCTGCTAAGGCGGCTTGGGTCGCCGGAGTCAGGGCTAAAGATAGTCCACATCGCGGGGACGAAGGGGAAGGGGAGCACGGCGGCGATGATATCGTCGGCGCTGCGGAAGGCCGGGTACAGGGTCGGGCTGTTCACCTCCCCCCACCTCCACACCTTCCGGGAGCGGATACAGGTAGACGGGGAGCCGATCTCGGGAGAGGACTTCGCGGCTGCCATTGCAAGGGTGAAGCCTCACGTTGAGGAGCTAAACGCGGACGGAGAGCACGGCTACATCACCACCTTCGAAGCACTGACGGCGATGGCGCTGCTTTACTTCGCCGAGCAAAGAGTGGAAGCGCTGGTATTCGAGGTTGGAGTCGGGGGCAGGTTGGACGCTACCAACGTGGTCACGCCGGAGGTGAGCGTCATCACATCGATAAGTCGGGACCACACGGAACTGCTGGGCGAGACATTGCCGGAGATAGCAGGGGAAAAGGCCGGGATCATCAAGCCGGGGGTGCCCGTGGTGGTCGCTCCTCAGGGGCCGGAAGCGGAAGAGGTATTCAAGAGGATTGCGAAGGAGCGGGGTTCGGAGATGGTGAACGTGGGTCGGGAGGTAGTGTGGAGGTCGTTGGAGCATGGGGGATGGGGACAGAAGCTGCTGGTAAGGGACTTCGAGAGGGAGTACCGGGTGTCGATGCCCCTGATAGGCGACCACCAGCAAGAGAACGCGGCCACGGCGATAACTGCACTGGGCGTGCTTCGGGAGAAGGGTTGGGCTGTTTCGGACGGCGATATTGCGGATGGTTTCGCGAATGTCAGGTGGCCGGGGCGGATGGAGGAGCTGGGGCGTCGGCCGCTTGTGATCGCAGATGGGGCACACAACGGGGACTCCGCGAAGAGGCTGAGAGAAGCGCTGACGAAATACTACGAATTCAGGAAGGCGGTGCTGGTGGTGGGGGTGTCGGCGGACAAGAACGTGGAGGATATAGCCTCGGGACTGCTGTCGCTGGCGTCGACGGTGATACTGACCAAGTCCCGGCATCTGAGGGCCGCGGAACCCGACGCCATAGCCGACGCCTTCAGGCGACCTGATATAATCGTCGAGACTACGGGGAGCGTGAAAGAGGCGCTGCAAAGGGCCCGGGAGATGGCTTCCGAGGAGGACCTGATCTGCGTCACGGGGTCGCTGTTCGTGGTGGGAGAGGCGATCGAGGCGGTGAAGCGGGTTCCGGTGGAGATTTATTGAGGGGGGTGGGACGATGACCAAGTTGACTCTGGACTGTCCTATCACCCTCACCCTAGCCCTCTCCCCTCAAGGGAGAGGGGACAGGAACTCCTCCCACCGCCCAACCATCAAGTCAGTTGCAAGGCCTGAAGAGGTAAAGTGAACCGGTGATGAGTGCATCGGATACAACTCATAAGCTGACCGACCACAGGGGACGGCCGCGGGTGGTGGTTACGGGTGTCGGGGCGGTGACGCCTTTGGGGACGACGGCTAAGGAGTTTTGGAAGAACCTGGTGGACGGGGTGTCGGGGATCGGGCCGATGACGCTGTGCGACACCACCAACTACCCGACCAAGATCGCCGGTGAAATCCCCGACTTCAACCCCCGCGAAAAGCTCGACGCACGGGATGCGAGGCGCATGTCCAGGTTCAGCCAGATTGCGGTGACGGCGGCGCTGGCGGCCATCGAGGAGTCGGGGCTGGACATGGAGTCGGAGGACCCGGCGAGGCTGGGGATTGTGCTGGGGAACGGGTGCGGCGGCTTCCCGGACATCGAGGTCGGGGGCCGGACGGTGGAGACCAAGGGTGGGATGCGGCTCAGCCCCTTCTTCTTCCCGATGATACTGCCCAACATGGCGACCTCCCAGGTCAGCCGGATACTGGGGCTCAAGGGGTTCACGAACACGGTGACGACATCGTGCGCGGCGGGGACGCAGGGGGTGGGTGATGCGCTGGAGGTGCTGAGGAGGGGGTCGGCGGACGTCATGGTGTCGGGGGGGACGGAGGCGGGCATCAGCCAGCTTGGTCTCGGGGGGTTCAGCGTGATGAAGGCGCTGTCCACGGTGAGCAACGACGACCCTACCAAGGCCAGCAGGCCCTTCGATGCGAAGAGGGACGGGTTCGTGCCGGCGGAGGGCTCGGGCATCCTGATTCTGGAGACGCTGGAACACGCCCTGAACAGGGGCGCAAACATCCTCTGCGAGGTCACGGGCTACGGGGTCTCCTCGGACGCGTTTCACATGGTGCACCCCGACGACGAGGGCGCGGGCGCCGCCCGGGCCATGACCTGGGCCATCGAGGACGCGGGCATCAGGCCCGACGAAATCGACTACATCAATGCCCACGGCACGTCGACGCCGTTGAACGACTCCATCGAGACCCGGGCTATCAAGAGTGTGTTCGGGGAGGCGGCATACAAGGTGGGGATAAGCTCGACGAAGTCGATGATCGGGCATGCGCTGGGAGGGGCTGGGGGCATGGAGTCGGTGGCGTGCGTGATGTCGATTGTGGACGGGGCCATGCACCCGACCATCAACTACGAGTACCCGGACCCCGACTGCGACCTGGACTACGTCCCCAACGAGGCGCGACGCCAGCCCGTGAACAAGGTGTTGTCGAACAGCTTCGGGTTTGGGGGACAGAACGCGTGCCTGGTGTTTGAGGCCTACGGGGATTAAGAACCCTTTTCCACCCTAGACGGACACCCCACCCCTGGATTCCCGACTTCTCGGGAATGACGGAGAACCAGGCGTCAGTTGCTGATGTATTCGATGCGGGGGAGCATCACATCGAACATGCGCTCAAGGGCCATGGTGTGGCTGCACATGTTCCAGGAGGTGAAGAAGCCGCAGTTGCATCGCAGGACGCCGTCGTCATAGGTAACGTTGTGGCGCTTGTGGGCGCCCCGGAAGCTGAGGCTGAAGTTGTTGAACTGGACCCTGTCGGGCTCCTCAGCGTAGGCCTTGGCCTTCTGTATCTTACCTATGAGGCTGGACTGCATTTGCGCTCCTTCCGGCGTGGCTAGAAGAGGGGCTCCCGAGGAGTTGTGCGCCGGGCCCCGGGGGCCAATCAAATTGTACCTATTCCGGGTCACGGGGGTCAACGAGGTCACGCGGGGGAGGGGTTTTGATTGAACGTTGATTGAACTCGTGGCTGTTTTGATTGAACGACGCCTAGGGGAAGATCCAGGGGGCTCCGCACCGCCGCCCCCCGCCGGGGATGGATTTACGCCACAGGCGCACGCCTAGGCGCATCTTCGACATCTCCGACCCGACTACTCGGGAATGATCCGCCATAGGCGGACAGGCTCCCCTCGGGGGTGGGTTATGGGGGAGGAGGGAAGACCAGCCGATTGTCCCTACGGGGGCCATTCATCGGGTTTATTCGGTTGTGGGGGGTGGGGTTTTGGTTGTGTCTGTTGGGTTTTGGGTTGGCGATGGAGACGCACCTGGAGCGGTGACCCCGTAGGATGTCGCTGGCCCGGCCGTACGGGGTCAGCCAGTCCACTCCCGCCCCAGGGGCAGGAAGGGACTGCGGCCGGCAGAAGCCCCTATCTTTAGTGTCGGCTTGGAGGCGTCCCAGGGCTGGGGACGTGACTCCGCCGCTGCCTAGATCTGGCTGTGTAGGCGGACATACGGGTCCGTCATCCGTCACAGGTTCCAATAAACGGGTTGGCTGCGCTGCACCTACGTGCAGGAAGGGGTATGTCCAGAGTCATATCCCCTCGCGGGAGTAATGGGTTTCCAGTTCGCCGCCTGTATCCAGGAACCCGGAGTGGCGGTCGGCCCAGTTTCATTTGATGAAGCGGACGGAGAGCCGAGCGGTCCTCGGCTACGGGCTGCCCCGTTCCGCTCCTTAGGTCGTGCTCCAGGGCGTCTTTCCATCGCCTGGGGGACAGGGGAATGTGATGGGTCGGGACTGGGGTGGAGGAGATGGCGACGTTCGCTTGTGCCGCAACCTGCCCGCCTCGCAAGGGAGGGCGATTGGCCAGTCGCCCCTATGGGAGGGAGGGGAGAGGTTTTGGGATGGGCTAGGACGTTGAGTCCTCCGGGCGTCGGGAGAGGAGATGGCGACGTTCGCTTGTGCCGCGGGCCGGGCAAGCCGAACCCTTGGGATGGGCTTGGACGTTGAGTCCTCTCGGGCGCCGGGGTTGATTCCCCTGGGTTGTGTGGTTCCTCCTTATCTCATTGAGGGTATTTGTTCGGACGCAGGGTATGATAGCGCCATTGCTCAGGTGTGTCAAGCAAATGTGCGTGTTTGGGGGGAATTCCCTGATTCCTGCCCCAGATTCACGCTCCGCCAAAGGCGGACTTTCAGCACGGCGCACGCCCAGGCGCATCTTCGACATTTACGACCTCGCGGGGCATGGGAATGATCCGCCATAGGCGGACAGGCTCCCCTCGGGGGTGGAGTTAGGCAAGGGTGGGGGGGTGAGTTACTAGGATGTAGGTGAGTGTTTCGGAGGGATGGATTCCTGCCTCCGCAGGAATGACGAACTAAAAGGGTGAGAATGACGGGTTAAAGGGGGGTGGGGATGATGGGGCGGGTTGTTTTGCGGCTGTTTGATGTAAGATGTTACAGTTGACATCAAATCGTCTCAAGAGAGAAATAATAGGTGTGCGATGATTCAGATAACGACTCGGGTCTCGGACTCGGTGGCCAGGGCTCTGGATGAGGCCGCTTTGCGGCAGCGGCGGAGCCGGTCGGACCTGGTTCGACAGATGATCGAGCAGTATTTGGAAGATTTCGATGACCTTTCGATGGCGTTGCAGAGGCTACAGGACCCGCTGGACCCGGTAGAGGACTGGGATGAGGTCAGGCGTGCCCTTCTCGATTCGAATTAAGCGCAGCGCGGCGAAGGAGCTACAGTCGGTAGGCAAGGAGAATCGAGTCCGGCTGGTTGAGGCGATAGATTCGCTGGGAGAAAATCCGCTGGCGGGGAGTCCACTTAAGGGTGGTTTGCGAGGGCTACGGCGGCTGCGGGTCGGGGACTACCGAATCCTGTACGAAGTCCTGGACGGAGAGCTAGTTATCCTGGTGATTCGAGTCTCGCACCGTCGGGAGGTGTACAGGGCGGGGTGACCGCCCCGCCCCGTGGGGACACGACCCCGTTCCGTTCGGTCGACCCTTCGACTCTGCTCAGGGCGAACGGAACCCCCACCCCGCGGGATGGATTCACGCTCCGCCAAAGGCGGACTTTCAGTCCAATCGGAGTCGGGAATGACGGAGAAAGTTACGGGTAGAACAGCCCCTCCGCTTCCCTGGTCAGTTCAGCCCGGAAGTTCGGGTGGGCAATGGAGATTAGCTCCCGGGCGCGTTCGCGGTTGGACTTGCCCAGGAGTTGGGCGACGCCGTATTCGGTGATTATGGTGTCGGCGAAGGTGCGGGGGACGCTGATGATGGTCCCTTCCTCGTGCTGGGCCACGATTCTCGAGGCTATACCCCCGAGGGCCGTGGACCTGAGCAGCGTTATCCCCCGACCCCCCCTGGACATGATGGCGCCCATCTGGAAGTCGAACTGACCGCCGGTGCCGCTCATCAGCCGGCCCCCGAATACGGTCTCGGCGTTGATCTGGCCCGTGAGGTCGACGGAGAGGGCGTTGTTGATGGAGACCATGTTGTCGTTCTGTGCAACGGTCGTGGCCCGGGCGACGTACTCGACGTCCATCTGCTCGATCAGCGGGTTTTCGTGGGCGTAGTCCAGCTCCCGGTAGAAGGCCCCGAGCAGCGCTCCGAAGATGGCTTTGTCCTTGTGGAAGTTCTTCCGGGCCCCGGTTATCACGCCTCGCTCTATCAGGTCGATGATGCCGGGGATGCCCATCTCCGAGTGCCAGCCCAGGTCTTTCTTGTCATCGAAGGCGCCGACGGTGGCGAGGAAGCGGGTCGGGGTGCCGGTGCCTATCTGGAGCGTGCTGCCGTCATTCACCAGCTCCGACACGTAACCCGCGATGGTTTTTGCGTCATCGTCGGGCTCAATCCAGCATTGGTACCGGGCGAAGCGTTGGATCTGCTTCACGTCCCTTTCGACCAGGTGGGGGAGGTGTTCGGCGAGGTCTCGGGGGTCGAGGCTGGGGACGAACTCGTCGAGGAGGGATCGGACTTCCGGGTCTTTCACGGAATCCATCAGGTCGTTCACCTGCGCGTCGGTAAGTTGGGTGGGGGTGTGCTCTACGAACTTGTCGATCTCCGAGACGTGGACGAAGTTGTGCCCGTAGGTCCTGATCTGCGTCTCGTCGACCTGGGCGATGACCTTCTTCGACCTTCGGACGAAACCCCGCTTGTTCCAGAGGTGCCCGCCGAAGCTGACGTAGCCGTTGGAGTCGGGTGGAGAAGTGACTACCATGAACACGTCCATGGGGGCCACGTCGCCGTAGTCAGTGGAGTAGCGCTGGAACTGGGTGGAGAAGATCATGGGGATGTAGTCGACGATGCGGCGGTCGAGGGCAGAGCGGCCCATCTCCCCGAGGATCTGCTCGATGGTGACGGTGAAGGAGTCCTGCCAGTCGGGGTTGAACCAGCCCGGGTCCTCGATGGGCGCATCGCAGATTACCTGGATGTCCTTCAGCTCATCGCGGCGCGCTGCGAGGGCGTGGATGAGGGTGTCGGGGTGGGGGTAGATCGGGATGTAGACCCGGTCGCCTGATTTGACGATCCGGGCGGCTTCCTCGGGGGAGACGAGGTTGCGGTTGTAGTGGTCCTGCCAGCTCACGGGCGGCCTGCGACGTAAAGCCCGAGCTTAGTACCGCACCCTGCCCGGGAACGTCAGGTCCCAGTAGGTGGCCGTGGGCTTCACTTCAAAGAGGTGCCAGAAATTCTTGATGTTGTCTGGGTACACCTCCCGCTCGAACCGCTCCCAGTCCTCCCTGGAGTCCCACCCCGTGACCTGTGACCCGACCCTCTCCTCGTCCCTCGAAATCAGAACGCAGACAAACCGGTTCCCCTGCGCCTCGACCAGCGGCGGCATCACCTCTTCCTGATAGTGCACGGGCAGAGTATCAATGACGCCTTCGTGGAGCTTGAAATGGCTGGTCCTCACAAACATCGCAGACGGATTGGCCAGAGACTCTACGTTGACCTGCAGTGTCCCGGGCCACAACACGTCCCAGTAATGGATCTCGAATGGCCCGTCGAAGCCGCCTTTCCACCGTTCGTAGAGGGCGGGGCGGATGTTGTTTTCAAAGTTGTCGCAGTCTTCCTTGGACTCCCAGGCGCTGATGAAGAGGCCGTTCTGCTCGTCGTCGGGGGAGGTCATCACGGCGAATAGGCGGTTGCCGGGGGCGGCGGTGATGGGGCCCATCATCTGCTCCCGGATGCCGGATCGGAGGTCGGCGAGGCCCTCGGGGGTGAGGCGGTACCTGCTGGTGCGTACGTACATGGAGTTCCGTCCAGTCTTGCAATTAGAAGTTGGCGATCACGGGGAACTTGATGTTCCAGAAGGTGGCGACGGGCGGCTCTTCGAAGACGTGCTTCACCTTGCCGAAGACCGCCGGGAACACGTTGTTGAGGTAGTCGTCGCAGGCCTCCTTGGAGTCCCACCCCGACACCTGTGACCCCACCCTCTCTTCCTCCGCCGAATGAAACACGAAGAGGAATTGGTTGCCGGGCTGGGTCACGACGGGCTGGACCACTTCCTCGTCAAAGTTGTTGTAGACGTGCTTCACGCCCTCGGGGGTGAACTTGAAGCGGCTGGTGCGGACGTAGCAGTTGGGGCCAGCGGTCATCAGGGGGTTGAAGACGAGCTGGCCGGGCCAGTTGACCTCCCAGAACTTCGGGACGGGGGGCTCATCGAAGACCCACTTCCACTCCTCCCATACGGCGGGGTAGACCTCGTTGAGGTAACGGTCGCAGGCCTCCCTGGAGTCCCACCCCGACACCTGCCGAACTTCCAGAGGGTTGTCGGCGTTCATAAGGACGGCGCAGAAGCGGCCGCCGGGGCTGTCGAGGATCGGGCCGGCGACGTTGGTCTGGTAGCCCTTTTCGACTGAGGGAACGCTCTCGGCCTTGAGCAAGGCCCTACGGTCCATGACGAACATACACAGCCCCCTTACTGAGGTGTCGGGTGTTGAAAAGCGGGGTCATTGTAGCACGGGTCCCGGGCCATGCCCCAAAACGTTGATTGAAAGTCGATTGAACTTGATTGAAGGTTGATTGAATTCGTAGCTGTTTTGATTGAATGACGCCTGAAGGGTGGGAAAAAGTTTTTCGCGGTGTCGGGGAGGGGTGGGTTTTTGATTGTTTTGCAGATTCAGGCACGGCTTTGATTGTTTAAGGGGAAAAACGTTTTTTCTCCGGCGCTGGGGGGTTCGTGCGGGGGACGGGATGACGGAAGGGGGGCGGGGTGGGGGACAAGCTGATGTTGCACATCCACTAGCCCCCGGCGTTTGACCTCTCCTTGTAGGAGGGGAGAGATGAACGTCATAATGCACCTGGACATCCCCTGGAATGGCCTGGCCCGGTGAGAGACGCCCACAACCTCGTACTTCACAACGCCAACGTGATCACCCTGGACCCGGGGGGGCCTCGGGCCTCGGGGGTGGTGTGTGAGCGTGGGGTTATCACGTCACTGGATGGTGCAGACGTACGGAGGGTTTTGGGGTCGGGGGGGTATGAGGCGGTGGATTGCGGGGGGCGCACGGTGCTGCCGGGGTTCATCGATGCCCACGTCCACTTCCTGGCCTACGCCTCCTCTTTGACGGCGGTGGACTGCTCTCCGAGCTCCGTGGCTTCCATAAAGGAAATAGTGGAAGTGTTATGCGTTCGGGCGAAGGAGACGCCACACGGGGGGTGGGTGCGGGGGGCGGGATACGACGAGTTCCGGCTGAAGGAGGGTCGGCACCCGACCCGGTGGGACATCGACGCGGTGGTCGCCGATCATCCAGTGAAGCTGGGGCACAGGTCGGGGCACGGGACTGTGCTGAACAGCCGGGCTATGGATTTGGCGGGCATTAACATCGAAACGCCCGAGCCCCTGGGTGGATACATCGAGCGGGACGTGACAACGGGAGAGCCGACGGGCCTGTTCATTGACCTAGATGACTGGCTGGACGAACGCCTCGGGCCCCAGCCGAGAGGTGACGAAATGGCCCCCGCCGCCCGACAGGCGGCAAGGCTATTCCTGTCCAGGGGCATCACCTCATTCCATGATGCGTCGCCGTGCAACTCGGTGAAGAGATGGGAGTTCTTCCAGGAGTTGACGTCAGGATCGGAGCCCTTTCCACGGGCGGTGATTATGCCGGGCTTTCATCACGTGCGGGAGTTTGCGGAGTCGGGGCTGGGGTTTGGGGGGGGTGATGACCGGCTGAGGGTCGGGCACTGCAAGATTGTATTGTCCCAGGCTAGCGGGGAATTGAGACCGTCGCCCAGGGAGTTGGGGGAGATGGTTAGGGAGGCTGCGGGGCTCGGGTTTCCGGTGGCGATTCACGCGGTGGAAGAAGTAGAGGTGGAGGCGGCGGTGGGGGCTATCGAAGGGGTGGGGGAGTCGGGGCTGGGGCATCGAATTGAACATGCCTCGGTGTGTCCGCCATCCCTTGTTGCGAGGATGAAAGCGGGAAACATTACGGTGGTGACTCAGCCTGGGTTTATCTTTCACAGCGGGGACAGGTACCTGGAGCAGATGTCGAAGAGGAAGCTAGGCGATCTTTACCCGATGAGGGGATGGGTGGATGCAGGGGTGAGCGCAGCCGGGTCGTCTGATGCGCCGGTGGTCCCACCCGAGCCCCTGGCAGGCATACAGGCAGCTATCTTGCGCCGGGCGCGGACAGGCCAGGTAGTGTCTGCTGATCAGGGGATATCGGTTGAGCAGGCCTTGGGACTCTACGGGCCTGGGGCAGCGCGGGCGTCGGGGGTGGGGCGTCGGGTGGGGGTGATCGGTGAAGGGGCCCTGGCGGACTTGGTGGCGCTGGACCGGGACCCGATAAAGGTGGATGCGGAGGATATCGGGGGGATTGGGGTGTGGGGGGCGGTGGTCGGGGGGAGGGTGGCGTTCAGGATGTAGGGGCCCTCACCTGAGGGAAGGCGTGACGTTGCCATGTTTCGAGTACGTACCTATAATTGCCCACGATTCTCCGAGACTAATCTTCCCGGTATTCAGGCATGATTCAACAGGTTGAAGAGCTAACTTCCAAGGCGTTATCCGAGCTCGAGCCGTTGGTCGAGCAGGAAGCGTTGGAGAAGTGGCGGGTGTCGTATCTCGGGAGGAAGGGGTCGCTGACGCAGATGCTGCGTGGGGTGAGCTCGTTGCCGGTGGAGGAGCGTCGGGAGGCGGGTTCGGCGGCGAACAAGGCGAAGAAGAAGCTGGAGGGAGCGCTATCGGAGAAGGAGGAGTCACTAAAGCAACAGGAGCTTTCAAAGAGGCTGGGCGAGGCGATAGACGTCACGCTGCCGGGCCATCCAGTGGAGCTCGGGCGCCTGCACCCGACCACACAGATGCTCCGGGAGATATGCGCGGCCTTCGGCAGCATGGGGTTCCAGGTGGTGGAGGGGCCGGAGGTGGAGTGGGACTACTACAACTTCGAGGCGTTGAACATTCCGCAGGGCCACCCCGCACGGGACATGTGGGACACGCTGTGGATCGACTACGAGAACGATAAGGGCGAGCGCCCGATGCTGCTCCGTACCCACACCTCGCCGATGCAGATAAGGGTGATGGAGAGCCGAGAGCCGCCGATCAGGGTGGTGGTGCCGGGTCGGGTGTACCGCTACGAGGCGACGGACGCCACCCACGAAAGCATCTTCTTCCAGGTGGAGGGTCTCGCCGTCGACGAGGGGATAACTTTCGCAGATTTGAAGGGCACTCTTTTCGAGTTCGCGAGGATGCTGTTCGGCTCGGAGCGCAAGGTGAGGTTCCGCTGCGACTACTTCCCCTTCGTGGAGCCGGGCGTCGACATGTCAATCGACTGCTTCCTGTGCGAGGGGCGGGGGTGCCGGGTGTGCAGCGGGACGGGGTGGATAGAGATTATGGGGGCAGGCATGGTGCATCCCAAGGTGCTGGAGCGGGTCGGGTATGACCCCAGCGTGTACACGGGGTTCGCGTTTGGGCTCGGGCCCGAGCGGATAGCCATGCTCAAGTACGGCATTGACGACATCAGGCTGTTCTATTCCAACGACATACGGTTCCTGAGGCAGTTTTAGGAGGGGAGAGAGCCATGGTTAGCACAATGCCGTCCCGGTCCCAGGAGATAAGGAGCAAGCTGCGCCACCCTATAATCGACTCGGATGGGCACAACCTGGAGCTTAACCCCGCCCTGCTGGACTACGTGCAGGATATCGGGGGTCGGGACATCAGGGACCGGTTCGAGGAGATGCTGAAGTACAGCGAGAAGCACGAGTGGGTGGAGATGTCCGACGAGGACCGGCGATACAACTGGCTCACCGCGCCGGCGTGGTGGGGGATGCCGGCCAGTAACACGTACGACCGGGCGACGGCGTCGCTGCCGAAGCTGCTTCATCGGCGGATGGACGAGTTGGGCATCGACTACGCGGTCATCTACCCGACCTGGCGCCCGGGCCTGATGCGCTTCCAAGACGAGAGGGACGATGAGATCAGGCGGGTGTCGTGCCGGGCGCTTAACGCTTACCACGCCGACATCTACGGTGAATACTCGGACAGGATGACCCCCGCGGCAATGATCCCCATGTACACGCCCGAGGAAGCCATAGACGAGCTTGAATACTCGATAAAGACGCTGAACCTCAAGGTGCCGGTGATAGCCAGCCTGGTGCGCCGCACCATACCGAAGCTGGAGGAGCAGGCCCCGGACCTGGCATGGCACGTCCACAGGCTGGACACGCTGGGGCTGGACAGCGACTACGACTACGACCCGTTCTGGGCCAAGTGCATGGAGCTGGGTACGGCCCCGGCCTGCCACGCCAGCGCGTTCGAGTGGGAGGCGCAGGGCTCGATATCCAGCTACGTTTACAACCACATCGGGGCGTTTGCCAAGGCCAGCGAGGCGTTTTGCAAGGCGCTGTTCATGGGCGGCGTGACGCGTCGGTTCCCGGACCTGAACGTGGCCTTCCTGGAGGGCGGGGTGGGGTGGGCCTGCTCGCTGTACGCCGGGATCATCTCCCACTGGGAGAAGCGCAACGGACGGGAGATCTGGAAGCTGGACCCGAACACCGTGGACAGGGAGATGATGCTGGGGCTGATCGACGAGCACGGCCACAAATCGATACAGGCGAGGCGCGACGATATCAGCCGGATGATAGATGCCGGGGACGCGACGCCCAGCCAGGTGGACGACTGGCACCGGGTCCAGATGGAGTCGGTGGAGGAGATGGAAGACCTGTTCGTGAAGCCGTTCTACTTCGGGTGTGAGGCAGACGACCCGATGAACGCCTGGGCCTTCAATACGAAGGTGAACCCGATGGGCGCCCGGTTAAAGGCCGTGTTCAGCTCGGATATCGGGCACTGGGACGTGCCGGACATGCGGGAAGTGGTGGAGGAGGCTTACGAGATGGTGGAGCACGAGATGATGTCGGAGACCGACTTCGAGGACTTCGTGTTCACTAATGCCGTGCACCTGTATGCGGACATGAACCCGGACTTCTTCAAGGGGACGGCTGTGGAGTCGGAGGCGGCGAGGGTGTTGGGGGGTGCAGACTAATAGCAAATGCCCAATTCCACCAAACAAAATCTCCTGACCGAATTGCGGCGACGCGTCGGGCCAATCAGGAAGTTGGATAGGAGCCAATCGCTATACGAGTTGGAGCAGGGGCAAGGCCGCATCCTAGTTCGCTATTCAAGGGTGCATAGCAAAAACCAGACATTCTACGGGCTACGGCATGAAGACATATCGAAACTTGAAGAGGCACCATCGTTAATATGCTTCTTATGGAACGATCAGATGGAGCCGTTGCTTGTGCCGTTCGCAGCGTTTGAAGAAGTATTTCGCTCAACCAGCCCTGCATCCGACGGTCAGTACAAAGCGCAGATTTATCTGGAAGGGGAGAACAACGTAACCGAGCTCTATATCGCTCAGGCCGGAAGGTTCAACGTCGAAGCCTACTTTGGCTGGGACCAAATATCCGTCATTGCGGAAGACGGCAGCCAACCTGCTGTTCCCGAATTAACCCATTCGGAAGTGCAGACCATTCTCGGCACAATCGGCGTTGCCAAGGAATATGACGTGTGGATTCCTCGGAACGACCGGACTAAGCTGGGATGGGATTCCTTAAAGCCATTCCAAATCCGAGCCGAACTCCCTGCCACGTATGAATTGGCGATGAGCGCCTTGGAGGAAGTAGACGTAGTTTGGGCGCAAAGGGGGTCCAACACACTTGCGGCGATGTTCGAGATTGAGCACTCGACCCCAATTTATTCCGGCCTTCTCAGGTTCAATGACATTCACCTTGTTTCGCCCCGCGACCTGACGCCACGATTTACAGTTGTAGCAGGCAATGAAAGGCGAGGGCTTTTTGTGAAGCAACTGAATAGGCCCACATTTCAAGCAAGCGGGCTTCATAAGCTCTGTAATTTTATGGATTATTCCAATGTGTATCACTGGCTTAATCGCATAACTCGGGAGCCTGTGAAATGAGGATTGTCAAGAAGCATTCCCATCTGAATGGCCTGGAATTTATGCTGATACGCACTCCTTCGTTGTGGAAGGAAGTTGAAGATGCAATATCAGAAATCCAATTCGAGTTCAGCAAGACTCCGGTTATGGTTGGGCCTCGCAACAACGCTAAGGCAGGGTACCCTATGAGAGCTTTTGACACTGTGTTCACCAACAAATCTTGGATATCCCAAAATCGGTCTTATATCGAAGGAGTTGATGAATTACACGTGCAGGCATATACATCCTCGTTCTTGAAGGATAGAGTCGCAGTCAGCATTCATTTAACTGACTCATGGGAACTAAGCCCTGAAATTCATGCCAGGCATCTTGCTTTGTACAAGAAAGACGTGATTGACGTGGGCATTGAGATTGTGCCGACCAAAGCATTGCACGACGAAATGTCCTCGGGGGTGCCATATTACGAAGGAGAGCTTTACAACCTGATCAGAGAGGGCCGCGGAGTGCCAGGGGTACCACTAGTCCTGGTCGGGATTGAGCCTTAGTCCATAAAAGCACCTTTGAAATGGGTCAAGATGTATGTGAGCGTGCCATTCAAGCTAGAAGAGTTGGGTTGTAGTAAGTATAGATAATGGTTGGGACTAGGGGCTCGCGGAGTCAGGAGATACGGAGCAAGCTGCCGCATCCGATTGTGGATGCAGACGGGCACATGCTGGAGCTTACACCCGTGCTCTCGGACTACGTCTACCAGGTGGGGGGCGCCGACGCCCGGGACCTGTTCGACAAGACGATGGTCGGGGCTGCGGAGACGGGGAACGCGGCGACAATCGGCGGCAAGACGTGGTTCGAGATGGACATAGAGGATAAGAAGGAGGCTTGGTTCTCGGCGCCGCCCTGGTGGGCCATGCCAACCCGCAGCGCCCTCGACCGTGCTACGGCCACCGTGCCCCGGGTACTGAATGATCGGATGGACGAGCTGGGCATGGACTATGCCGTCCTGTACACCACCACGGGCCTGGCCTTTGACCTGATAGAGCCGCAGGAGCAGAAGCTCATCGTAGTCCGGGCCATTAACGCCTATGCGGCGGACATTTACAGGCCTTATTCCTACCGGATGACGCCCGCGGCCATCGTGCCGATGGACACGCCGGAGATCGCCATCCGGGAGATGGAGCACGCGGTCAACGATCTGGGGCTGAAGACGATAATGCTGCCGGGTCGGGTGGAGAGGCCAATCGGGAAGTACCGGGATGAGCACCCGGGCTCCGAGAGGTACATCAGTAAAATGGACGTCATCGGCATTGATAGTGATTACGACTACGACCCGTTCTGGAAGCGGTGCCAGGAGATGAAGATAGTGCCCGCATCCCACGGCAGCGATGCCGGCTGGGGCGCAATCAGCGTGACCAACTACGTGTTCAACCACCTGAGCTCCTTCGCCTACGCCCACGATACTTTCTGCAAGGCACTGTTCATGGGAGGGGTTACGAAGCGTTTCCCGGGGTTGAACTTCATGTTCCTGGAGGGAGGGGTGGGGTGGGCCTGCAACCTATATTCGGACATCATAGCCCGCTGGGGAAAACGGAACGGGAATATGATCGGGGGGCTGGACCCGAGCAAGATTGACCTGGAATTGGCTATGGAGCTTGCCCGGGAGTACGCTGAGGGCCGGATAGCGGAGCACCTGGATGAAGTGCGGGACAACTTTGCAGCCGCACGCCCCACCCCGCCCGAGCTTGATGACTGGCGTCACGTCTCCATGGATAGCATCGAGGAGATGAAGGAGTTGTTTGTCGAGCCGTTCTACTTCGGGTGCGAGGCGGATGACCCGATGAACGCCTGGGCCTTCAACTCCAAGGTGAACCCGATGGGGGCGAAGCTGAAGGCGGTGTTCAGCTCGGACATCGGGCACTGGGACGTGCCCGATATGCGAGAGGTGGTGGAAGAGGCATACGAGATGCTGGAGCACGAGCTGATGACAGAGGACGACTTCCGGGCCTTCGTTTTCGAAAACGTGGTCAACATGTACGGGCAGGTCAACCCGGACTTCTTCAAGGGGACGGCGGTGGAGGCGGAAGCGGAGGGGGTGCTGAATGGTTAGTACCATACCTTCGAGGAGCCAGGAGATTAGGAGCAGGGTCGGGCACCCGATCATCGACTCGGACGGGCATTTCCTGGAGGTGATGCCGCTTGTCGAGGAGTTCGTGGGTGAGGTAGGCGGGGCGAAGATGAAGGAGCGGTACAGGAAGGGGATGGACGAAGCCGTCGGGGTCCCCTGGCACGAGATGTCCCAGGAGCAGCGCAATTACGAATTTGTAACGGCCCCAGGGTGGTGGTTCGAATCGTCTAGCACGCTGGACAGGGTGACGACCACGATTCCGAAACTGCTGCACGCGAGGATGGACGAGATCGGGATTGACTACTCGGTGCTGTATCCGACCCAGGGCCTCTTCTTCGATCGGATCCCGGACCCCGATGTGAGGCAGGCCGGGTGTCGGGGGTTGAATGCGTACATGGCGGAGGTTTTCAAACCCTATGCCGACCGGATGACACCCGCGGCGGCTATACCAATGCAGACCCCGGAGATGGCCATCGAAGAGTTGGAATACGCCGTCAACGTTTTGGGGCTGAAGGTGGCGATGATCCAGGGTCGGGCGATTCGGCCGCTGATCAAGGTGGAGAAGGAATACCCAGAGCTGGCGGACGTGGGGCGCAGGATGGACGTCCTGACCATTGACAGCGACTATGACTACGACCCGTTCTGGGCCAAGTGCGTCGAGCTTAACGTTGCCCCAGCTTCCCACGCAGCCAACATGGGTTGGGGAACCCGATCGACGTCGAACTACATGTACAACCACATGAGCACCTTCTCGGTGGCCCACGAGACCCTGGCCAAGGCCCTGTTTCTCGGAGGGGTGACGAGACGGTTCCCAGAGCTTCGGGTGGCGTTCCTGGAGGGGGGAGTCGGGTGGGCGTGCAGGCTGTTTTCGGACATCATCGGGCACTGGGAGAAGCGTGGGGGTAGGGGAATCAGGGAGCTCAATCCAAGACACCTAGACGTGGATGCAGTGATGAAATACGTCTCGGAGAAGGGTGAGCCTTCGCAGAGGGCTCGGCTGGAGGAGATACGGGAGCTTTACAAGGCCGGGGAGCCTGCTCCTAAGGAGTTAGACGACTTCTTCAGGGTCGGGATGGAGCGGGTGGAGGAGATGCTGGACCTGTTCGTGGAGCCGTTCTTCTTCGGGTGCGAGGCGGACGACCCGATGAATGCCCACGCTTTCAACACTAGGGTGAACCCGCTCGGGGCCCGGTTGCGGGCGATATTCAGCTCGGATTTTGCACATTGGGACGTGCCCGACATCAGGGAGGTTGTTGAAGAGGCATACGAGATGGTGGAACATGAGCTGATGACGGAGGATGACTTCCGGGACTTCACCTTCACCAATGCGGCACACTTCTACGGGGACATGAACCCCGACTTCTTCAAGGGGACGGTGGTGGAAGAGGAGGCGGGGAGGGTGTTGGGCAACGATTGAGGTCGGGAGGCATCTTGGCCCCAAAATTTCAGCTAACGACTATAGTCGAGTTGAGACCCAAGTGGCACGTTGCTAAGATGTGAAGGTATTTCCGGCCAAACACGCAAGAACTCAGAGGCGAAGGTAAGGAGCGAGTCATGGCGGCGGAGATTCGTTACATTACCCTAGACGACAAGATGGACCAGGTCCTAAAGGAACGCCTTGCCCAGTATGAAGACCGCTACGAAATGTCTTCGACAGAGATGGCCGAGGCCCTTTCGAACGGCACTGAGAGAGAAACTGCGGAGAAGTTGAGGTGGATGTTCGACTATCACGCTCTGGAATACATCCGAAAACAGACCCGCACGAATGGAATAACTGGGACAACTACAAGTTCATCCACGAGAAACGGCTCTCCGAGCACCCAGTAGTAGACCCAAACAAAGCCCATACCCTCCAGTTTTATGACATGGGCCCCGACGCGACCGTTGTGGAGGGGCAAGTGTTCTGTATGCAAGGCGTAGTCCTTGAAGTACAGAAGTCGCTGGAGAGGACGATTGTAGCTGGCAGGCCGCAGGTACGGGGGTTGAAATACCGATACGTGGCTTGGTTGCCGCGAGCATCATCGACCATGGGAGTCCCTGTCTTGCGTTACCATAATTTGCATAAGCGAGATGATGAATATCATCACCGAGTTTTTAACCCACTGACTGGTGAGCAAATCCTATACGAAACGCTGGAGCGCTCCCAGTTCCCGGTAATGAGCCAAATCCTCGATGAGATAGAGGCAATTCTGGAACTCTATCCGGTTGCAGATGTCTCCAGTTCCGATATGGCGTCAGAGTGTCAATAGGGTTCCCTTCTTTTCGCAGGGGACATGCTTTGGGACGCGACGGTTGATGCACAAACGTGAATCTACTTAGGCGGATACCCTATAATGAGCCGGACTCCCCGGCCGGAGGTTAAGGAGGAACTCAGCATGGTAACCATTAGACCTTCTCGATCCCAAGAGATAAGAAGCAAGGTCGGGCACCCGATTATCGATGCGGACGGGCACACGCTGGAGCTGACCCCCGTGCTCTCGGACTACGTCTACGACCAGGGGGGCGCCGACGCCCGGAACAAGTTCGAAAAGATGATGCAGGGGGCTCCGGAGGCGGCGTCGGGGGGCGGCACTACTAACAGCAACTGGTTTTCCATGACGCCGGAAGAACGTAAACAGAACTGGGAACCAGCTACTCCCTGGTGGTTCGCCCCAACGACCAACGTCCTGGACCGGGCCACGGCGACCCTCCCCAAGGTGCTGAACGAGCGGATGGACGAGCTGGGGATGGACTACGCCGTGTTGTACACGACGTTAGGCCTCGGGTTTGACCGTATACAGGGGCAGGAGCAGCGGTTCATCGTGTGCCGGGCGATGAACGCCTGCGCGGCGGACCTGTACCGGGAATACTCGTACAGGATGACGCCCGCGGCAATAGTGCCCATGGACACGCCGGAGATCGCCATCCGGGAGATGGAGTACGCGATTAACGATCTCGGGCTGAAGACGATAATGCTGCCGGGTCGGGTGAACAGGCCAATACCCAAGCACCTGGATGAACACCCCGAGGCCGAAGGCATAGCCCACTATATCGATCTGATAGGCATCGACAGTGCGTATGACTACGACCCGTTCTGGGCCCGGTGCCAGGAGATGGGAATCACTCCCGCCTCCCACGGCAGCGACTTCTTCTGGGGCGCGGTATCGGTCTCCAAGTACATGTTCAACCACCTCAGCGCCTTCGCCCACGGCCACGACGCCTTCGCCAAGGCCCTGTTCATGGGCGGAGTGACCAAGCGCTTCCCGGGGCTGAACTTCATCTTCCTGGAGGGGGGAGTCGCATGGGCGTGCAACCTGTTCTCGGACATAATCGGTCACTGGGAGAAGAGGAACGGCAAGGCAATAGATAGGCTCAACCCTCAGCATCTCGATCAGGAGCTCATTCTCGACCTGTACCGGGAATACGGCGAAGAGATCATGCAGTCGAAGATGGATGAGATCAGGGAGATGTACGCCACCCCCGACCCCCACCCCGCCGACGTGGACGACTTCTCCAACGTCCCTATGGAGAACATCGAAGAGATGCTGGACCTGTTCATCGAGCCGTACTACTTCGGATGTGAGGCTGACGATCCAATGAACGCCTGGGCGTTCAACACCAAGGTAAACCCCTTGGGGGCTCGGTTGAAGGCGGTATTCAGCTCGGATATCGGGCACTGGGACGTGCCGGACATGCGAGAGGTGGTAGAGGAAGCCTACGAATTGGTGGAGCACGAGCTAATCAGTGAGGACGACTTCAGGGACTTCATGTTCACCAACACGGTCAACCTGTACGGGAAGGTCAACCCGACCTTTTTCGACGGGACGGCTGTGGAGGCGGAGGCGCGGGAGCTACTGGGTCGATAGCGCTTCGAAACCCAACTGGAGATAGAAATGGTAAGTGCAACACCATCCAGATCCCAGGAGATCAGGAGCAAGGTTGGACATCCGATTATCGACTCTGACGGGCACACGTTGGAGGTCGGACCGATACTGCTGGACTTCGTCGAGAAGATAGGCGGGGGGGACATCAAGAAGCAGTACGAGGAGGCCATGCGCAAGGCGTGGAACCTCAGATGGTTCGACATGTCGGCGGAGGAGAGGCGGTACGAGTTCTCGACGGCACCTGCCTGGTGGGTCATGCCTACTGTGAACAGCCTGGACCGGGCAACGGCCTCGATACCGCGGCTACTAAACGAGCGGATGGACGAATTGGGCATCGACTATGCCGTTCTGTACCCAACGCGGAGCCTGCTGCTGGACCGGATTCCGGACCCCGAGGTCCGGCAGGTCGGGAGCCGGGCGGTGAACGCATATCACGCCGAGTTGTATGGCAGCTATTCCAAGCGTATGACGACAGCTGCGGCCATTCCCATGCACACTCCGGAGGTCGCGATAGAAGAACTTGAATATGCGGTGAATGAACTGGGTATGAAGGTGGCGATGATAGAGGGCCGGTCCCTGAGGCCCCTTTCGCAGGCGAAAGATGCACCCGCCCACCTTGCTTACGTGAACTCCCGTATGGATGTTATCGGACTGGACAGCGATTATGACTACGATCCGTTCTGGGCCAAATGCATGGAGTTGAACGTTGCGCCCGCCTCTCATGCCGCCAACCTAGGTTGGGGAACCCGTTCGACATCCAATTACATGTACAACCACATGGCGACCTTCGCCCTCGCGCATGAACCCGTGGCCAAGGCCCTTTTCATGGGCGGTGTCACTAAGCGGTTCCCGGGCCTGAACATCGCCTTCCTGGAGGGAGGGGTGGGGTGGGCGTGCAGGTTGTATGCGGACATGGTCGGGCACTGGGTCAAGCGGAATGGGGTGGACATCATGAAGCTCGATCCAAAGCACCTGGATGTCGACGCCTTGATGAAGATGATCGAAGAGAATGGCGAGCCGGCGCAGAGGGCAAGACTCAAGGAGATACGCGATTTCTACCTGGCTGATGAGCCTAGTCCCGAGGAACTGGACGACTGGTCCCATGTGCCAATGGAGCGGGCAGAGGAGATGCTGGACCTGTTTGTTAAGCCCTTCTACTTCGGGTGCGAGGCTGACGATCCGATGAATGCCCACGCCTTCAACTCCAAGGTGAATCCTTACGGGGCGAGGCTGCAGGCGGTGTTCAGCTCGGATATCGGGCACTGGGACGTGCCTGACATGCGGGAGGTTGTCGAGGAGGCGTACGAGCTCGTGGAGGATGAGCTAATGACGGAAGACGATTTCCGGGACTTCACGTTCACCAACGCTGTGAACCTCTACGCAGGGATGAACTCGGGCTTCTTCAAGGGGACGGTAGTTGAGGAAGCGGCGGCTCGGGAGTTGGGAGGCTAACTAAAGTCTTTAATGCCAAATCTAGCAAAGCAAGAGTTCCTTGCCGAGCTCAGAGCGCGCGTCGGGCCCCTTAAGAAGCTGGAGAGAAGCCGATCTCTCTATGAGTTAGAGGACGGGTCAGGGCGCATCCTAATACGGTATTCACGCATTCATAGCAGAAATCAGACGTTTTATGGATTGCGGCATGAAGACCTCTCCAAACTGGAGGAGATGCCATCGCTTATTTGCTTTTTGTGGGACAACCAGCCAGAACCGGTACTTGTCCCGTTCGCAGCATTTGAAGAGGTATTCGGGTCTACCAATCCGGCTTCAGATGGTCAGTACAAAGCACAGATATACCTGGAAGGAGATACCGAGGTAACTGAACTCTATATTGCCCAAGCAGGAAGGTTTAATATCGAAGCCTATCGTGGTTGGAACCAGCTATCAGTAATTTCAGGAGATAGAACCCAATTACCTGTTCCTGAATTAACCCACTCGGAAGTACAGACTATTCTCGGAGCAATAGGCATAGCCAAGCAACAGGATGTATGGATTCCTCGCAATGACCGGACCAAATTGGGATGGAATTGCTTGGACAGATTCAAAATCCGTGCCGAATTGCCGAATACGTATCAATCCGTTATGAACATCTTGCAGGAAGTAGATGTGATTTGGGCACAGAAAGGGTCTAACGTGCTAACCGCAATGTTCGAGATTGAACATTCAACGCCCATATACTCTGGTCTGCTCAGGTTTAATGATATCCACCTAGTTGCACCTCATGATCTTGGCCCACGCTTTACAGTGGTCGCAGGCAATGAAAGGCGAGGGCTCTTTGTGAATCAGTTAAATAGACCCACATTTCAAGCTAGTGGCCTGCATAAACTCTGTAATTTTATGGACTACTCAAACGTATATCATTGGTATAACCGGATAACTCGGGAGTCTGTGAATTGAGGATAGCCGACAAGCACTCCCATCTGAATGGTCTAGAATATCTGATTATCCACGCCTCTTCGCAGTGGGAGGAGGTCGTGGATGCGATCTCAGAAATGCAATTCGAGGTCAGCAAGACCCCTGTCACCGCTGGCACCCATGGCAGCACGAAAACGATATATCCCACAACAAAACTCTTGGGGACATTTGAACGTGTCCTGGTGGGCAACTCTTGGACATCCTCAAATAAACCTTCTATCGAATTTGTGGATAATATATTAGCGCAGGCATTTGCATCCTCGTTTTTGAAGGACAGAGTAGCCGTCAGCATTCATTTGACCGACTCTTGGGAATTGAGCCACGAAATTCATGCTAGGCATCTCGCCCTGTTCATCAAGGATGTGATTGATGTAGGTATAGAAATAGTGCCGACGAAAACACTACATGACGAGATGTCCTCGGGCGTTCCCTACTACGAGGGAGAACTTTACAACCTGATCAGGGAGGGTCGTGGGGTGCCAGGGGTGCCGTTGGTGTTGGTCGGGATCGAGCCGTAGACCATGAAAGTATCTCTCAAGTGGCTTCGGGAGTATGTGCCGGTGTCCCTGGAGCCTAAGGAACTGGCCCATAAGCTAACTATGGCGGGTATCGAGGTTGGGGATGTGGAGGAGGTGGGAGAAGCGTGGGAGGGGGTGTGTGTCGGGAGGGTGCGGGAAGTGAACAAGCACCCGAATGCAGACCGCCTGTCACTCTGCACAGTAGATCTTCCAGATGAGACCTTTGAAGTGATATGCGGCGCGCCGAACGTGGCTGCGGGCCAGAACATTGCCTTTGCCAAGGTAGGGGCGGAGCTTTTCGACGGTCATTCCGGTAAGCCGGTGAAGCTGAAGGCGGCGAAGATCCGGGGGGTGGTATCGAATGGGATGATCTGCTCCGAGAAAGAGTTGGGAATGTCGGAGGAGCACGAGGGAATTCTCGTACTGCCGGAGGATGCACCTGCGGGAATGCCACTCTTCGACTATCTGGGTGACAGCATTCTGGAGTTGGAGTTGACCCCCAACCGATCCGACTGTCTGTCGATGCTCGGTGTGGCGCAGGAGGTGGCGGCCCTTACGGGGAGCGAGGTAGCCTCGCCGGACGTGACGTATGAAGAGGAGGAGAGGTCGGCGGGGGAGATGGCAACGGTGGAGATAGCGGACCCCGACCTGTGCGGCCGGTACACGGCGAGCATTGTGTCCGACTTGAAAATCGGGCCTTCGCCGGCATGGATGCAGGAACGGTTGAAGGCCTGTGGGATGAGGCCCATCAACAACGTAGTCGACATTACGAACTACGTGATGATGGAATACGGTCAACCCCTTCATGCTTTCGATTACGACAAGGTGAAGGACCACAAGATAATCGTGAGGCGGGCAAATAAAGGAGAGCGGCTGACCACCCTGGACGGCGAGGATCGACCCCTGGACCCCGAGATGCTGGTCATCACCGACCCCAACGGCCCCATAGGGCTGGCGGGAGTGATGGGTGGGGCCAACACGGAAGTCACCGAGAGCACTAAAACGCTGTTGCTGGAGTCGGCGAACTTTGACAACGTGAACATCAGGCGCACGTCGACGCGGCTCAGACTGCGCAGCGAGGCGTCCCTCCGCTTCGACAAGGGCCTGAGCCCCGAGCTTCCTCCCAGGGGCCTGCGCCGTGCCACTCAACTGCTGGCCGAATTGGCTGAAGGAAAAGTGGCGAAAGGCATCATCGACGTTTACCCCGGCGCCCGAGAGCAGGCACCTCTGCACCTAACCGAGGGTCGGATACAACAAGTGCTGGGCATATCTATACCGATGGACAAGGTGCGGGGTGTTCTGGAGTCGCTGGGGTTTGAATGCGAGGAGTCGGGGGAGGGTGAGTTGAAGGTGTCGGCACCCTACTGGCGGACGGACATTGGCATTGAGGATGACCTGGTGGAGGAAGTCGCCCGGATATCGGGGTACGACGACATACCTACGACCCCCTTGTCGGGGCAGATACCGCCGAATGAGACTGACACAGCGCGTATCCTGAGGGATGCAGTTAAAGACATCCTGGCAGGGTGCGGGATGCAGGAGGTGGTCAACTACTCGCTATCGGACGTCAAGGGACTTGAGAATGCCGGACTAGGGCACCTGGCCGAGTTGAACCCTATCCGGGTGTCAAATCCTCTCCGTGTCGAGCAGGAATACCTGCGCCTCAGCCTGAGGCCCGGCCTGCTGGCCAACGTCGAACACAACAGGAAATACCACCACGGACCCTTGCTCATGTTCGAAGCGGGAAAAGTGTACATGCCCAAGAAGGATGCGTTGCCGGAAGAGCAGGAGGTGCTGGCAGGTGTTGTGACCGGTGACCCTGAAGACCCAATGGACGGGTTCTTGCGGACCAAGGGTGTGCTCGAAACCATGCTGGGGCGCCTGGGTGTCGAGGCGGGTTTCGAGCGGGGGGAGGCAGAGGGGTTGCACCCAGGTCGGGTGGTGGAAGTGCTGGTGCGAGAAGACAGGCTGGTGGTGCTGGGGGAGGTGCACCCACAAGTCCTGGAGTCGTTCGACATAGATGGGGCCTCGGTGCATCTGTTCGAGGTGGACTTGGGCAAGCTTCGGACACACCTGCCAGCGGCCAAGAGATACAAACCCGTGTCCCGGTACCCGGGTGCATTGAGAGACCTGGCGCTGATAGTGGACTCGGAGACCCCTTCCTCGGCGGTGCAGGGGGTTATAGAGGGGTTCCCGTTGGTGACCTCCGCGGAACTGTTTGACGTTTATTCAGGGGACCAGGTGGAGGTGGGGAAAAAGTCGCTGGCATTCCGGGTTCTGTACCAATCGCCGAGCAGGACGCTTAGCGAGCATGAGGTGACGATGGTGCAGGCGCAGCTGTTGGACAAGGTGGGTCGGGAGACGGGAGCGGTGTTGAGGGGGTAGGGGAAAGGGACTGCTATGAAATTCGGGTATTTCAACCAGCTCCAAATGCCGAAGCCGTGGCCCGAGAATGCGGAGGCAAAGCTCTACAAGGAAGCGATGGCCGAGGCGGTGCTCGCCGAGGAGGTCGGGTTTGAGTACTACTGGCAGACTGAACACCACTTCTACCCGGAGATAGGGCACAGCTCCGCGCCTGAGCTTTTCTTGGCGGCCCTAGCCCAGCACACGTCCAAGATTAGGCTGGGGCTGGGCGTGGTGGTATTGCCGTGTAATCACCCGTTCCGGGTGGTGGAGTTCGTGTCGACGCTGGACATTTTGTCGGGGGGACGGGTTGAGATGGGGACGGGGCGGGGGGCGTCGGTCTATCACTCAGAGGCCTTTGGTTACGATGCCGAAGGCGCCAAGGATCTGTGGGACGAGTCGATCCAGGTTATAGCCTCGATGTTCGTAGATGACCCGTTCCCAGGGTGGAAGGGCACGCACTACAACCTGCCCCAACGGGACCTGGTGCCCAAGCCGATACAGAGGCCTCATCCGCCCATGTGGCTGGCGGCTACCCAACCCGCGACGTTCGCGAAGGCTGCGCGGATGGGTCTCGGGATCCTGGGATTCAGCGCCATAGAGCCTGAGAAGATGGTGCCGGCAATCAACGCCTACAAGGATGCGATGCCGGAGTGCGAGCCGGTTGGGGGGTATGCGAACCACCAGATAGCGGCGTTTGCCATTAGCAATGTTGACGGGGACTACGCTGTGGGTCGGGACAAGGCGTGTGCGGCGGCTCGGTGGTACTTCGGGGACAACGACGTGCCGTTGCAGAAACTCCGGTTCGGGAGCCACGGGGGCAAGTATTACGAGGAGGCCGCAGGGGGCAAGCGGCAGGGGGTGCTGGAATCGATACTGAACCGCACCAATGACGAGCTGATCGATGACGGGATTGTGATTGGCGGGGACCTGGATTCGACGTGCAGGGGAATAGATAAGTGGATGGGGCTTGGGGTTGATCAGCTCTTGCTAATGGTACAGGCGGGGGAAACGACCCACGATGACACGATGCGGGCGCTGGACACGTTCGGGAACAAGGTGCTGCCGAGGTTTCGGGACTAGACTAACCGTGGGATTCGCGAATGCAGGCTCGCTTAGTCGTCGGCGACTGCGTCTTTAATCTGATTCGCTAACCCCTCTATCGCCAACATGTCTTCCAGCTTCTTGGTTAGTTTGTAGGTAACGGCCTGTCCCTCCGCCATTCTTACAAGGGTTCCCGCTTGATTCTCCGCTACTGCACCCTTTCGCCACATGTTGAAAACCACGCTATGTGGGCAAATTCCCAGGCAAAGGAGGTAATCATACATTCGATCTAGTCGGACATGGTTAAACTGGAATGTCCCGTTCGCACCAAGAGAGGCAGTCTTAACTTCAAAGCGCTTACCTCCAATGCTGAGGTCGGTTTTTGAAGTTCGTCCCCCGTTGCCAGTCTTAATGCCGTTTTGCGAGAGGAATCGACGGATGAATTCCTCTCCAATCTCCCCGCGATTTGTATTGCCGAGCAGTCGGTAGCCAATCAAGGGCGAATCTTGCCAGATATCTTTCGGCGTGTGCTCGCGAATTATTGACTTCAGCAGATCTACAGCATTCATTTGGGTGGCTCCCATGCACCATTATCCGCACCCTTCTTCCAAAAAACGAGGAAGTACGAATGATTTTTCCGGGCATGGACTTGTCTAATCGTACGGCTTACTCCAGGTCGATTCTGGCGTACGACAACAAACAAATCTTCGGCTACGAAACCGATTTGCTCATATGATTGCATGATCTCAACATGGGTAAACCGTTGACGATTTGAACATACCTCGTCTTGACACTTCACTATCAGGATACCGCGCTGCCTTAGAACCCTATACGCTTCAACGCCAGCGCTCTCATATAACGCCATCACAGCATCATGGTATTTGCTGTCCGTCCTGTTCCCAGTTCCGTTGTTTCTATAATGACTCTCAAATGCCGAGTGAACGCTGTGGGCCGTTCCACCCGGAGAATGCATATAAGGAGGATCTAATACGACGCAGTCAATTTCTCCGTCTCGATAGGGCAGATCGCGGCAATCAATGCCGTTCTGTATATCCGTGGGGAGCAATCTGTAGCTGTCTTTCGAAATGTTTCTCCAGAAGACGCCTTTTCCATAGGTTACGTCTGCAATAACGCTTTGCGGCGCTACATACAGACCTAGGATTTGAGGGAAAATATCCTCGTTGCCACCAACGAACGCGCTAAAGACGAGATCGTTCGTGGGTTTTCCATTTCGAACGCGGCGACGCTTGCTTTCCTGCGGCTGGAGAATCTGAGGCTCGTCCCACATCGAGATTGATCTATCCGTGAAGTTCGGCATATCCATAGTCAAGATACCCCAGCGTTATAATTGAACAAATGCATAATACAGGATGGTTGCTTGTCAATCCTACCTATAATCTTCTAGTACGGCATCCGCGTTGTGCTGTCCACACCCTACCCCCTCCGCTCTACGGCGAGGAGCTTGTCGAGGCGACGCCGATGTCGTTCTTCACCTGAAAACTCAGCCTCAAGAAACGCCATCACCACTTCTCGGGCCAACTCTCCGCCGATAATCCTTGCTCCGAGGCACAGGACGTTCATGTCGTCATGCTCCACGCCCTGGTGGGCCGAGTAGGTGTCGTGGCACATGCAGGCGCGCACGCCTTTGACTTTGTTGGATGTTACACAGGCCCCAACCCCGCTGCCGCATACCATGATGCCGCGCTGGGCTTTACCCGAGGCAACAGCACGGGCGACTGCCTCGGCGTAGTCGGGGTAGTCGTCGTCACGGTCAAATTCATGGGCGCCGAAGTCCACTAGCTCGTGGCCCTGGGCCTGGAGCCAGGGGGCTAGTTCCTGTTTAAGGGGCAGGCCTGCATGGTCGGCGCCTATGGCTATGTGCACGGTCTCGATTCCTTTTTGGTACGGGGACCGAGAGGCCCCAATGCAAATGATAACTCACTGAGTGTACAGAGGAGGGAGGCATTGATTGATGAATGATTGTCAATTGATTGTAAGTTGATTAAACATGATTGAAGATCGATTGTACTTGATTGAACGTTGATTGAACTCATAGCTAGTTTGATTGAATGACGCCTAAAATGGGTACGTAAAAGTTTTCGCGCTCTTTGGGGCGCGGCGAAGGGGGCTGGAAGTGGATGTGCAAAGAAGTTTGACATGGTGGAGCCAGGGTCTGATAGAGCTATTATAGAACTAGAGTGCATAAAATCAATAGGGATGGCCCAGGGGGACGGATTTCGACTCGGCTGCGGGGGTGATAGGAGGGATCAGGCGGGCGGGAATATGGGCGCCAGGTCGAGGGCGAGGCCGGGGAGGGTGGGGGAGGAGAGGGTGTCGGTGGCTAAGTATTGGCCGACCTCTCGAAAGTCTTTGCCTTCAAGGGTCATAACGGAGACGGTGCGGGTATCGGGGTCCACGATCCAGTATTCCCCGACGCCGTGCTCGGCGTAGATGTTCCGCTTTGTTTCCCTGTCCCTTGTACCCGAGGACGGAGAGATAATTTCGATCACGAGGGCGGGCGCGCCTTGTGCGTTGGCGTCGGTAATGATGGATCTTTGGCTGTTAGAGACGAACAGGATATCTGGCTGTAGGACGTTGGTGGGAGAAAGCACTACGTCGAAGGGGGCAATGATGACATCTCCGAGGGCTTTCTCGTCCACAAATATGTCCAGTAAAGAGAACAATCTTCCCGCTATCTTCTGGTGGGCAAAGCTGGGGCTGGGTACCATAAACAATTCTCCGCGGAGGAGCTCCCACCGCTCATCGTCGGGGGTGTTGAGGTAGTCCTCGTAGGTCAGGGTTGCGGATCGGGTTTCAACCATGGGGGTGGGTTAACGAGTCTCGATATGGAGGTCGTCGGGGGAGTAGTTGAACAAGTTTAACAACTGATGGCACATGCTCACTATCTCAGTCGCGGGTCTGTTAGTATTCACAGTCCATCCCGAATCGGCGATGGGCTTGGGGCGATTGTTTGGGGATGACTGTCCGACGGGATGCCAACTCCCAAGCCTGCGAACTTTACTGAAATTATCCCCATGTCGCTTGTATACCGTTTCGCCCAATCTTACTAGTACATCGCTCCAGTACCTGACTTCAAACTTCTCTCCAAGAAAAGTAATGCTCTCTGGGCTTGGGCTTTTGCTTTTACGACGATATTGGGTGGCTGGCTCCTGCATGCCAAATTGAGGAGGAGTTGGGAAAGGTGTAGGCGTCGACTTTGGCACATTGGCCAAGAAACGCTTTATCTGGTCCAGGTTGGCTCCAAAGCCACACAACTCCATCACTTTTTGATTGAGCAAAGCTAAGAGCTGGTCATCAGGATCGGTAATGATCTGAGCCCACACCTTGGGCAAGGCCTCTTCGATCTTCTTGTCCTGCCACAATCTATCCAAGAGGCTTTCGGCGTACCCTACGGCAAAGCCAGAGCGAACATTGTCCCTAGCCATGAAGTCAATAAGACTGTCCACCGTTTGCGAGACATCGGGATTTCGCAGTTCTACTACGCTAAACCGTCTTTCCTCCCAGATTCCTCCCCCCGAGGGCCGGTAAAACCACCAATCCAGTCCATTCGTTAGAACTGCTATCGGTACTCCCTGTGCGAACGCGTATCTGAGGAGTTGCTCTTGGTGAACGTTCAAGTTTTCCCTGGGCCGTTTCACTTCCACGAATACTATGTTGTCCCCATCTAGACGAAGAGAATAGTCAACATTGCCACCTGGCACAGGGTGTTCGGGCTTGACCTCTTCGATATCAAACGTGTCCCAACCCAAGATATTAAGGATACGCAGTATGACGCCTTGTTTGACAGATGCTTCGTCTAGGGTCGAGATTGACGGGTCGGAACGGATACGCTCTATCTCGGCTGTAAGACGGTCATTCATAGTTGTATATCAGGGCAGGTCGCTTGGGTGGTCAGGGCAAGTATACCCTATAGCCCCGATTAGACCCCAACTCGGATGGTGTATAGTCTATCCGCTCCACTACGGCAAACTCCTACGGCTTCTTCCATGCTACCCGACCACCCCAAAAAGATATTAATTGTCACCGGGCCGAATGGGGCCGGAAAGACGACCTTCGCGCGGGAATTCCTGTTGAACGAAGCAAACTGCCCCACATTTTTGAACGCCGACTACATAGCCGCAGGCCTGAATCCTCTCCGTCCTGAGAAGGCGGCGTTCCGCGCCGCCAAGATGCTGCTGGCAATGATGGATGAATGCGTGCGTAAGGGAGAGAGCTTTGGCATTGAGACGACCTTGAGTGGACGGGACTATGTCCGGAAGATACCGCGCTGGCAAGAGCAGGGATATTGGGTAACCATCTGTTTCCTCGCATTGCAGAGTCCCAAAATCGCCGTTGCTCGTGTCAGGGATCGGGTAATGAAAGGAGGGCATGACATCCCGGCGGAAACCGTGCATCGACGCTTCCACAGGGGGCGTCACAATTTTGATGCTATCTATAGACACCTGGTAGACGAGTGGGTAATGTATGACAATACAGGCCAAATGCCGGTGTTGCTGGCGCAGGGAGGAATAAGGCCATGACTAATTCAATGGAGAGAACAGGCGTAGAGCCCGCCACAGAATTTGCAGCAGCGGGCCTTGCCGCGCTGCGGAGGGCGGCCATAAAGGCGCGTCGCGAGAGCCTGGCTCTCAATGGTTCGGTTCTGATTCGGAAGGACGGCGAGTATGTATATGAGTCGGACCCCGCCGTCCTGTTCCCGGATGGAATGGGTGACGAGCCGACACCCCAACCCTAACGGCTTCACCATGAGGAGCTTCCCATGAGCCTGGTACTGAAGAACGTCAATATCATCGACGCCACTACACCCGAGGTGCGGACGGAGCGGAACGTCCTGGTGGAGGACGGGGTAATTCAACAGGTGACCTCGGGCACAGTGCCGGATGGCGATCAGGTTGTCGATCTGGACGGGGCCTACCTCCTGCCGGGTCTGTGGGACGTGCATACGCACCTGAACAAGGGGACGTACGGCCCCGAGTCGGTCGAGGAAGAGGCCCTGGAATTGGTGCCTCGGGTGCTGGAGTACGCCCGTAACAGCATGGATGCACTGAACATGGGGGTGACTTCGCTTCGGACGGTCGGGGTGCAGGAGTGGGCGGACGTGGCGCTGCGGGACGCGTTTTCGGCGGGGAAGTTCAAAGGGCCTCGGCTGTTCTGCGGGGGCCACGCCCTTAACACCACCGCGGGCCACATGGCCGACGTTGACAAGCCCATCGATGGGCCGGTCGCCATGGTGAAGGCGGTCCGCAACGAAATCATGCACTACGTGAACCACATCAAGCTCGTGACCACGGGGGGCATCATAGGCACGGGCCACGACGTGATGACAAATATCACATGGCTGCGGGGCGAGATGGAAGCCGCGTTAGCTATAGCCAAGCAGAGGGGAGTCCCGGCAGCAGTCCACGCCACCGTTCCAGAGGCGATTAAATGGGCAGTGAGCGCGGGATGCCGATCAATCGAGCACGGCTACGTGATGGACGAAGAAGCGGCCAAGATGATGGCCGACACAGGCACCTACTACGTGCCCACGCTGGCCCTGAGCCACCTGACCCCCGAGCAGGCAGACTCCGAAGGCGCCATTGCGTACTGCCAGCACCACCCCCTGCCCGACGAGTTCCGGGAGCGGGCAAACTTCTTTGCACCGATCCACGACGAGTCTTTCCGCATAGCGCTGGACGCGGGGGTGAAGATAGCCAGCGGGTCGGACCAGGGGCCTCCGGGGGAGGCGGCGCTGATGGAGATCGAGAAGCTGTCGAAGGTGGGGCTCGGGCCTTACGGAGCGATAGTGGCGGCTACGCAGACGTCGGCGGAGGTGTGCGGGGCGGGGGACAAGCTGGGCACCATTGAGCCGGGCAAGTTCGCCGATTTCATAGCCATCGAGACGAACCCGCTGGAGAACATCGAGAACCTGCGCCGGTTGCAGCTGGTCGTGGCCCGGGGCGGGGTGGCGGTGGACAAGAGGTAGGGATCATCGGCGGGTCCTGGCCAACGGCTCATCCCCTAACCTGATGTCTCGTCTGGCTGATCCGTGAAGTGCGGCCAGGGTCATCGAGACCAAAAGTACGCTCCCACCGATCAGGTAAGCCTTGTTTAGCCCCGACACGAAGGCGTCAAATGCGCCTTCGGAGATGACGTCCAGCCTCGGTTCGTGGCCGAAGGACCCCATGGTGATGGTGACCACCGTGGTCGCAATGGCTATTCCGGTTATGTTGGCGGAGGTGCGGATGACGTTGAGCAGAGCGGCCACTATGCCGAACCTGGAGGGGTCCTGGTAGCTCATAATGGCCGTGCCGTTGGAGGCGTTGAAGAACCCCGACCCCGCGCCCGCCAGCATCAGGCACATGAGCACATAGCCAGGCGGGGAGTCGGCGGAGATCTGGGATAGAGAGAACAGGGCCGACACCTCCAGCGCTTGCCCGACGGTTGCCGTGATTCGGCTGCCGAAACGGTCGGAGAGCCGGCCGCTTATGGGTCCGATAACGGCCATGCAAAGGGCACCCGGCGCCATGAGAAGGCCAGCGCGCGCGGGGGAATAGCCCATAACGTTGATTATGAAGAAGGGCATAAGGAACATAACTGAAGAAGACGCTAGGAAGTTCAGGAAACGGGCAGAGGCCCCCATGGAGAAGAGCTTGCTCTTGAATAGCGTCAGGTCGAGCATCGGGTGGCGGGTCCTGAGCTGCCATCCGATGAAGAGGGAAAACAGGACTGCGGCTGCCCCAAAGCTGGCCAAGATGGGCGCCGAGCCCCATCCGAACCGGTGGCCGTTGCTCATCCCCATCAGGAAGCTAACAAATGCGCCGGCGGACAGCCCCGCCCCGACCCAATCGAAGGTGCGCCATCCGGCCGCAGGCCCGGTACTGGTAACCATGGGCTTGAAGGCGAGGAGCGCCAGGAAGAGGGCAACTACACCGAAGGGTAGGTTGGCAAAGAAGACGGCCCTCCAGCTTAGCCAGTCCACCAGAACACCCCCGATGGTCGGGCCGGAAGTCAGCCCCGAGCCTATTACGGCCGTGTACAGGCCGATGGACTTGCCGCGCTCGCGGTCCGGGAAGTTGGAGGAGATGATGGCCATGCCGTTGCCCTGGATCCCGGCGACGCCCAGGCCTTGTATCACCTTCCCCACCAGGATTACCGGGAACTCCGTCGCTGTGCCCCCCACCACCGCCCCAACGAAGTTGACGCCCCACCCCAGCAGAAAGACCTTCTTCCGCCCGATGATATCGGCGAGGCGGCCTACGGGCATAAACATGATGGCGGTGGTCAGCACGTAGGCGAGGTATATCCACTGGACGGTCGGGATATCGAGGCCGAACTCCTCGGATATCTTGGGAAGGGCGATGCCGACTCCCGCCTGGTCTACAACGGTCGGATAAGTCCCGACGGCAACCGCGGCGTAGACCCACCACTTGTAGTTTGGGCTATCGACTACGGCCCTGGCGGGGCCGGGAAGGGCTAGCGAGAACATGCGGAGCGCGGGCTACCCATCATCGGGTTGGGGTCCGCTTTCTTCGGGGTCGGGGGGCTGGGGGGTGGGTTCGGGGGCGAGGGGCATCATGACGGCAAGGAAGAGGTAGAGGAAGGCGGAGAAGCCAGCAAAGAACAGGAAGACGATGAAAATGGTGCGGACTATCGCGGGATCGGTGCCGAAGTGCTCGCCGAGACCCCCGGCGACGCCCCATATCCTGCGGTTTGTTCGGCTTCTGTAGAGCATGGCTGTCGGGTCGGGGCTAGGAGTGGGGAATCTCCTCACTGGGACGGGACTCGATCCTGGATGCGCCTAAAGTCTGGATATCCCCTAAATCCGGTTCTCCATCATATAGAAGAATGGAAGCACCGGTGAGGCGAGCGTATTCGATGTCCCTGCGTACATTTACAGTGGCTTGACTTGCACCGTCGAGCACTACGGAAGAGCGATCAACCGAGAAGTGCTGCAGCGTCAGGACGCTGGCCCCCGACGCCCTGACCGACAGGTTGTCGGCGGAACCGGCGAGGGTGAGCTTGCTGGCGCCGTTTATGCGGAGGTCGGCCTCCCGGGCTTCTACGTAGCCTTCAAGGACACTGGAGCCGGACAGGCTGATACTGAGGTCGTTGGCTGAAGAAAAACCTTCAAGAGTCGCTCGGCTGGCGCCCGTGAGCATGACGCCCAAAAGCTCTGGCATGGTGATTCGAGCGCGAAGGGTGACCTCGCTGTAGTCACCGGCCTCAAGGCCTATGCGCAGGGTGTCTCCCTCCTTCTCGGCTTCGACCAGGTCGATTACGTTGTCGTCGGCGGAGATGGAGACGCTGAACTGGGGGGACTCCTTGATTTCGACGTGAAAGGCGTTGCCGATGTTGACCCGGGCAAAGCCTTCCAGCGGCTTGATCTGGGAGACGACGTTGCCGGAACCGGGGACAGCGGGTCTACCGGCCTGACGCCTCGCCACAATTACGATCATGATGAGCAGGATGACTATGACCGCGATGATTACGAGTCCCAAGTCGGTCCCTCTTTCCTTCGATGTTTGGGTATGCGGGCGTTCATTTCGGCCTGCTTGTCACTGCCTTACCAGCTTGACCAGGCTCCGCATCTCTTTGGGGTGCCCCTGGTGCCTGGCGTACATGGTCCAGGACACTTCGGCGACGTAGATGTCTCCCCGGGAGTCGACGGTGATGCCGTGAGCGGCGAGGAACTGGCCGGGGCCATCGCCCTGGGTGGGCATTCCGGCCCTTGCCAGCAGCTTGCCGTCCACGTTGTAGACGCTGACCCGGTTGCCGACGTTGGGGGCATCTGCGAAGTAGGTGTCGCCGCAGAGCTCGGCGATGTAGATGTTGCCGTCGGGGCCCAGGGCCATGCCTGCGGGCTTCCAGATGTTCTGCCAGATGTGCTGGAGCTTGCCGTTGGTGTCGAATATCTGCACCCGGTTACACTCCCGGTCCCCGACAATTACGTTGTCATTGTTGTCGACGAGGATCGTGTGGGGGATGACGAACTCTCCGGGATCGATGCCCGGGGCACCCCATGAGAAGAGGTACCGACCGTCGGGGGTGTACTTGTGTACCCGGGAGTTGCCGTAGCCGTCGGAGACGAACAGGTCTCCGTTCCTGGGGGAGACAGCGACCTTGGTCGGCTCGTTGAAGGCCAAGCCGCTCCAGCGCGTCGGGGGGTGATGGGGTTGTCCGATGGTCGAGACGACACGACCATCCAGGGTGCACCGCCTGACGGAGTGGTCCTTCTGGTCGGCGAGATACATGGTGTCGTTGGGGGCGTAGGTGATGCCGTGGGCGGTGGTGAAGACACCCTCCCCCCAGGACCCGACAAACGTCCCGTCCGCCTCGAACATGATGACCGGGTGATCGCCGCGGTTGAAGACGTAGACGCGGTCGTTAGCGTCCACCGCGACGTCGGCGCATTCGTGGAAAGACCAGCCGTCGGGCAGCTGCGCCCAGTCTTCCTGGGGAACGTAGGTGAACTCTCCGCTGCCAAGAGAAACCGACGTGGACATTAAGCACCCCCCGTGCCCCGGGAGTCGGGGCCAAATTCTCGGCTTATCCTATGGAGGGGAGGGAGCTAAGTCAATTGGGAGTACGCTTTCCCAGCGCGGGCAGAAGGAGTCCCGACACGGCAAGGGCAAGGCTGCCGAAGGAGATTACGAACAAGGCCAGCCGGAGGTCTTGAGTGGCGTCGTCGATAATTCCCACAACGAGGGGGCCGAGGAATCCACCCGCCCAAAGGATGGTGAACATGACGGAAACGGCAACGGTCAGCTCCCGGGGTCGGATGCCCGGGAGTTCGTATAGCTGGGTCATCATCAGTGGTATGAAGCAGAAAGAGAGCCCGTTTATGCAGCCAAGCAGGATAAGATACAGGAGGGAGTCGGTGAACAGGAGCCCTGCAAAGGTGGCCCACATTGCTGCACCGCAAACGGTGAGGACCAGAGAGGGTCGGTTCACGAGGGCAGGCACCACGGAAACGGCAATTTTGCCTGGAGTGCTGGCCAGCGAAATCATACTAATGACCAGCCCGCTCAGGAAGATGGTGAGTTGATATTCGTCGCGGGCGTAAATTGGCCAGAAGGAGTTGAATCCGAAGCGGGCGGCTATGGCGCCGCTGATACCGAAACCGAGGACCCAGGGTTCTTTGTACATAAGCAAGGCCCTGATGGGAGAGCCGACCTGGGACTGCATTCCGGCGCGGAACTCGGGTGTATAGCGGTCCTTGCCCAGCACCAGCCAGGTCAAGGTGGCCAAGAGGGTGATGGCGGACCATGCGAAGAGGGTGTGCCTCCAGTTGTCCAGAATGCCAAGAATTACGGGGATGAGCAGGAATCCTACGCCTCCCATACTGTCGATGAAACTGAAGATCAGGCCGTTGGCAAGGGGGATGCGCCGCCTCGGGACCCACTGCAGTATGACCAGGGTCCTGGGAACCTTGCAGACTATGTAGGCAACGCCGAGAAGAAGCCGGGTGCTGAGAAGGATGATGAAGGTCGGAGCCCAGCCGTTGAGCGCAGTGAAGAGCGCGGAAGCGATAAAGGCGATACTCGCAACGCGCCAGGGCCTGTACCGGGAGAGCCATAAATTGGCGGGAATTTCGAAGGCGAGGTTGCCGAAAATGACTGCGGAGGAGATGAGTCCAAGCTGGGTGGCTGTAAGGCCCATCTCATCACGAATATCGGGGAGGAGGAGGCCGATGGTGAGGGCGGAGATGTCGATGAGGGAATAGTTCGTAATAAAGGTGCCTACGACGACCCAGGCGTAGGTGGGGGAGTCGGTGGGCCGACGGATGAGGCGCATCATCGGCAAATTCCGGTGCAGTTCATACAGCAGTGAAGGCGGGGTTGGGGGAGCATCGGCCCATCAAGATCAGGATGTTCCCTGCTCTGGAGTGGGAGGAGGGTGCTAGTCAATTGGCGTGCGCCTCCTGAAGGCCGAGAGTAGAAGCGCCGCAACGCTGAGGCTGAAGCTGCAGAAGGAGATGACAAGGAGGGCGAACTGCAGGTCCTGAGTAGCATCGTCGATGATGCCGACGATAAGGGGGCCAAGGAAACCGCCGATCCACAACAGGGTGAACATCACGGATACCGCCACAGTGAGCTCCCTAGGTCGAATATCTGGAAGTTCGTAGATTTCGGTCACCATGAGGGGGAAGTAGCAGAACCCTATCCCGTTCACAAAGCCGAGGAGCAGGAGTAGGGCAGCGGAGTCGGTGTACAGCATTCCCACGAAGGAGCCAAAGGTGAGGAGTCCGCTGGCGAATAGCACCATGGACGGGTGTTTGACCAGGGAGGGGATGATGGAGACGGCCAGCTTGCCGGGGGTGCTGGCGATGGAGACCATGCCAATTACGATGCCGCTGAATGTCAGGGTCACGTCGAAGGCGTCAAGGGTGAAGGTGGGCCAGAAGGTCATGAAACCGATACGAGCTGCTATGGCGCCTCCGGTGCCGAACCCCATTATCCAGGGCTCCCTGTACTTGAAGATCGCCCTCAACGGAGTCCCGACCTGGGACTGGATGCCGGCGCTGTACTCGGGGGTGTAGCGGTCCTTCCCCACGACCAGCCAGACCACGGCCGCACCGAATATCACCGCCGCCCAGGCGTAGAGGGTGAGCCTCCAGTCGTCCAGCAAACCGAGGACGACTGGGATCACCATGAAGCCTATCCCGCTCATGCTGTCGATGACACTGAAGATGATCCCATTGGCCAGGGGAATGCGGCGTCGGGAGACCCATTGCAGGAGGACGAGGGTCCGAGGTACCTTGCAGACCACGTAGGCAAACCCGAGAAGCAGACGCATGACCAGGAAGATGACGAAGTTGGGCGACCAGCCGTTGAGAAGGGTAAGCAGGGCGGAGGCGATAAAGGCAACACTTGCGATGCGCCAGGGCCGGTATCGGGAGAGCCAAGCGTTTGCGGGGATTTCAAAGACCAGGTTGCCCACCACCACGGCGGAGGAGAGCAGCCCCTGCTGTGTACCGCTCAGGCCCATCTCCCGTGATATGGAGGGCAGAAGCAGCCCTATAGTCAGGGCCGCTATATCCACCAGGGAGTAGTTAATGATGAAGGTGCCGATGACCACCCAGCCGTAGGTTGGGGAGTCGGTGGGCCTGGAGAGTAGACGCATCATGGGAGAGTGTTAAGGTTCCTTCCGGCCAATCAACGCCAGAACAATCCCTGCCGTAGAAAGGGTCAGGGGGGTGAAGGCGGCGACCGAGAGGCCCGTGCGCAGGTCGGCAATGTCTCCGATGTAGCCGGTGACCATCGGTCCCATGGCCGAGCCCGTCCAAAGGCAGCTGAAGTAAACGGCCACGGCTACGGCCACCTCCCTTTCCCGGATGCCGGGCAGCCTGTAGATCATCGTCAGCATGGCGGGTATAAAGCACATGCACATACCGTTAACGATGCCGAACAGGAACAGCAATGGCACAGACCCGGTGAATATCATCCCGAAAGACGTGATCGACATCAGGACCCCGCAGGCCATCAGGAGGAATGGCGTCCGGTTGGCGATGGCGGATGTCAGTGTGACCCCGAGGATCATCGGGCCCTTGGTCATGCCCGCTATGCCAAGAATCAGGCCGACGGTAACCAGGGCCGTGCCATAGGTGTCGTCCAGGTATTGAGGCCAGAAGGTTGCGTAGGCCGACCGGGCCCCGGTGATGCCTGACACCCCGAACCCTAGAATCCAGGGCACCTTGTAGCGCCACAGGACGCGTATGGGCGTGCCGCCCGAGGTCTCAGTGGATTGGGGCAGATCCTCTTTGGGCCTGTCCCGGCCCCAGAGGAGCCAGACGAATGCTCCGGCTGCGCTGACTATGGCCCAGATGTAGAGGGTCCTTCGCCAGTCGCCGTCGGCGAGCCAGAGGATGGCGGGAATCAGCATAAACCCGAAGCCGATAGTGGTCTCCAAGATGCTGAACATGATCCCGTTTGCCTTGCCGACCTGCCGGCCCGGGATCCAGTGGATCAGGAGTATGGTGCGGGAAGCCTGCGTGCTCAGGTAGATGAACCCCAGGCCAATGCGTGCTACGAACAGGACAAGGAGAGTTGGAGCGAAGCCCTTCAGAGCGACGAAGATGGCCGCTGCGGCAAATGAGATAACCGAGGAGCGCCAAGGCCGGAAGCGAGAGAAGAACCAGTTGGAGGGCACCTCGAAGATGAGGTTCGTGAACATGATGGAGGCGCTGAGCCAGCCCTGCTCGGTGAGGGAGAGGTCCAGGTCTTCGGCCATGCCTGGGAGCAGGAACCCGAGGGTCTCGAAGGCGATGACTATCATCGAGTAATTGACGGCAAACATGCCGACCAACGTCCATCCGTAATGCCTGCCCCTAGCATCAAACATGGCGCCAAGCTTATCACGGGGGTTGAAAAGTGATGTAGTAGAATTGCGACAAGGCAGGGTACGGTCCGCAACAATGCAGGCAATGGAAGGAGCAAACAGTGGGTGAGCTTGACGGCAAGGTAGCGATAGTCACGGGGGCCGGGAGACTGCGGGGCATAGGTCGGGCGGCTGCCGTGGCCCTTGCAGAATTGGGTGCCGACGTGGTGCCCACGGGCACAGGCCGGGACCCGTCCCGTTACCCTGACTCGGAGAAGGCCGTCGGGTGGAAGGATATCGAGAGCACGGCGGAACAGGTGCGCGCCCTCGGGCGGAGGGCTCTGCCCCTAGTGGTGGACGTGGCCAGCACCGACGACGTGGCGGAGATGATCGAGAAGACCGTCAGGGAACTGGGCCGCGTCGACATCCTGATTAACAACGCAGCCTTCGCCCGGGGCCCGGACCGCGTCCCTACCATCGAGCTGGACGATGATATCTTCCAGAAGGTGGTGGACATCAAGATCCGGGGCACCTACCTGTGCACGAAGGCCGTAGCCAAGGTGCTGATTGCCCAGGGCCAGGGCGGGAAGGTGGTCAACGTGGCGTCGGTGGCGGGGAAGTCGGGGTCGGAGGACACGCTGGCCTACTGTGCGGCAAACTTCGCGCAGGTGGGGATGACTCAAACGCTGGCCCGGGAGCTGGGCCAGTTCAACATCAACGTTAACTGCGTTTGCCCCGGCTGGGTTGACACCTCAAGGCTGGACCACCTGAAGGTCGGGGACTGGTTCGACAGGATGGCCATGGAAACACCCATCCGCCGCAACGGTACTGATGAAGAGGTTGGAGAGTTCGTGGCCTACCTGTGCACGAAGGCGGCTTCCTGGATCCACGGCCAGTCCATCAACATGGACGGCGGCGGATTTATGACCCACTAGCCCCGGCGGGCTCCAGTTCCAGCAGGGATGCGCCCTTCATCACCTGCATCCCGGCCTCGCAGGAGACCCGGGCCACGACGCCGTCGTAAGGGGCGGTGATGTGGTGCTCCATTTTCATGGCTTCCAGCACCACCAGGGTCTGCCTCGCCGACACCTCGTCGCCCTCCTTGACCCTCACCTGCGCGACCACTCCGGGCAGGTGAGCGGTGATCTCGGTCTCCGCGCCGGGGCCCACGGCCTGTCCGCCCCCTGACCCGGTGTAGATCTGGTCGGGCGTGGCCAGCAGATAGTCGGCGTTGTTGTAGTGGACTAGCAGTCCATCGTCGGTCGCAGCAACCTCGACGGCCCATGTTTCCTCGTCCACGGTGGCGATGGTGCGCCCGTCGGGGGTGAGGGAGAGGGAGAGATCGAAGGAGGTGTCGGGGGTCTGTACCTTCCAAGCGAGGGCGCCGGGCCTGCTGGAGACGTTGGCGGTCACGTTTCCACCGGAGTGCCTGAAGGCGTACAGCATGTCCTGTCTACCCATGCGCCAGGCCCCGGCTCTGCTCCAGACATCGCCGGCCACCCGATTGTCCTGCATCGATTCGTAACCGGCCAGCCCCGAGGTGACCAACCGGTGGGCTATGGCCGAGGCCAGGGCCTGAACGGGAAGCTCGCCCGCAGGGGCCAGGGCGGGTTCGATACTGCGCCCGACGTACTCCGTGTCTATGGCGCCCGACTCGAAGTCCGGGTCCTGGGCGATGACTCGAAGCATCTGGAGGTTGGTCGGGACCCCGGATACCACATATGCGTCTAGGGTGTCCCTTAGGCGACGGACAGCCTGTTGGCGGTCCTCGCCATAGACGGCGATCTTGGCGAGAAGGGAGTCATAGAAGACTGGCACTTCGAACCCCTCGTAGACGCCCACGTCGTGGCGCACCCACGGCAGCGATGGCGGAGAGAATCGGACAAGAGGACCCGCGCCGGGCATATATCCCGCCCCAGGGTCTTCGGCATAGACCCGTGCCTCGATGGAGTGGCCTCGGGCCTTCACATCCGACTTGCTGATGGGCAGTTTCTCCCCGGAGGCGGCTATAAGCTGGAGCCTTACGAGGTCTAGACCCGTGACCCACTCGGTCACCGGGTGCTCCACCTGGAGTCGGGGGTTGACTTCAAGGAAGTAGAAGTTGCCGTCGGCATCCAGCAGGAACTCGACGGTGCCTGCGTTGGTGTAGCTGACGGCAGCGGCAAGGGCCAGAGCCGAGCTTTCCAGGCCCTTCCGGATCTTCGGCGTCACGGCCACGGAAGGCGTCTCCTCGATGACCTTCTGGAAGCGTCGCTGCACGGAGCACTCCCGCTCCCCGAGGCTCAGCAAGTTGCCATGAGTGTCGCCGATAATCTGCACCTCGATATGCCGTGGCCGCACGACATGCTTCTCTAAGATAACGGTGTCGTTGCCGAAGGAGGAGAGGGCCTCGCGTCGGGCGCCGGCCATCGCCTCTTCCAGCTCCCCCGGTTCGGAGACTGTACGCATGCCGCGGCCTCCACCACCGAAAGCGGCCTTGATGAGGACGGGATAGCCTATCTCCTCGGCCTTCTGGGTGACTTTCTCGGGGCTGAGGCCCTCGACGTAGTAGCCGGGGACCACGGGAACGCCCGCTTGCTGGGCGCGCTTCTTGGCCTCCGATTTGTCACCCAGCAACCTAAGGATGTTGGGGGAGGGGCCGATGAAGACTATGCCGGCGGAGGCGCAGGCCTCGGCGAAATTGGGGTTCTCGGATAGGAACCCGTAGCCCGGATGAACGGCCTGTGCCCCAACGCTCAAGGCAGCCGAAACCACGGCATCGATGTTGAGATAGCTGTCGGTGGCGGGCCCCGGGCCTACGTGGACAGCCTCGTCTGCGAAGCGGACGTGGAGGGCATCTCGGTCGGCGTCGGAATAAACGGCGACGGTGGAGATGCCCATGTCCCGGCAGGTGCGCATCACCCGGACTGCAATCTCGCCCCGGTTGGCTATGAGGACCTTGTCAAACATGGGAGTTGCTTTCTGGTAGGGGGTCACATTCGGAATACGCCGAAGCGGGTGTCGGGTACGGGGGCATTGAGGGCAGCGGAGATGCCCAGAGCCAGAACCATGCGGGTGTCGGCGGGGTCGATGATGCCGTCGTCCCAGAGTCGGGCCGTCGAATAGTAGGGGCTGCCCTCGGTCTCGTAGCGCTCCAGGATCGGGTTCTTGAAGTCGTCCTGCTCCTGCTCGGTCATGGACTCGCCCTTGACCTTCAGGTTGTCCATGCGGAGGGTAAGGAGGGTGTTTGCCGCCTCCCGACCCCCCATCACGGAGATCCGGGCGTTGGGCCACATCCAGAGTTGGCGGGAGTTGTAGGCCCGGCCGCACATCCCGAAGTTTCCAGCCCCGAAGGACCCGCCGAAAATCAGGGTGAATTTGGGTACCTGGGCGTTGGACACAGCCATGACCAGCTTCGCCCCGTCCTTGGCCAGGCCGCGGTTCTCGTACTCCTTACCCACCATGAAACCGGTGATGTTCTGCATGAAGAGCAGGGGCACCTTTCGCTGGCAGCACAGCTCCACGAAGTGGGCGCCCTTCTGGGAGGACTCCGAGAAGAGGATGCCGTTGTTGGCCACGATGCCGATAGGGTAGCCCATGACCCGGCCAAATCCGCAGACCAGCGAATCGCCGTAGAGGGCTTTGAACTCCTGAAACTCGGAGCCGTCGACGAGGCGGGCGATGACCTCCCGGGTGTCGATGATGGTGCGGAGGTCTTTCGGGAGGAGTCCGTATATCTCCTCGGGGTCGTAGGCCGGGGGGCGGGGTGGGGTGAGCTCCCACGGGAGTTCCTTCTTCATAGGGATGCCGGAGACTATCTCGCGGGTGATGGCGATGGCTTCCTCGTCATTGGCGGCGTAGTGGTCGGAGACGCCGGAGATGCGGGTGTGAACGTCAGCGCCGCCGAGTTCCTCAACGGTGACTTCCTCACCGGTAGCAGCCTTCACGAGAGCCGGGCCCCCGATGAAGATCGACCCCGTTCCCTTGACGATAATCGACTCATCGGCGATGGCAGGTACATAAGCACCCCCGGCGGTGCAGAAGCCCATCACGACTGCGATCTGGGCAATCCCCTGTGCCGACATTACCGACTCGTTGTAGAAGACCCGGCCGAAATGCTCCTTGTCGGGGAAGACGTCGGCTTGAAGGGGAAGGAATGCGCCGGCGGAATCCACGAGGTAGATGCACGGGAGCCGGTTCTGCTGGGCGATTTCCTGGGCACGGAGGTGCTTCTTGACGGTGAGAGGGTAGTAGGCGCCGGCCTTCACCGTGGCGTCGTTGGCCATAATCATGCACTCGCGGCCGCTGACCACGCCTATGCCCGTGACGATGCCTGCGGAATGGGCCTGTCCGTCGTACATTTCCCAGGCAGCTAGTGCGCTGAGCTCCAAGAAGGGCCGGTCATGGTCCAACAGCTTGTCGATGCGCTCGCGGGCGGTCATCTTGCCCCGGGCCTTATGCCGGGCGACGGAGGCCTCGGGACCGCCCTGTTTTACGATCTCCAGCCGATCCCTCAACTGTTCCAGCAAGCCGATCTGGTGGGCCCTATTCTCCTGGAACTCCGGTGATTCGGTATCGACATAGCTGCGTATGACGTTGAATTTTCGTTCGTCGGTGGCAATAACCACGATACGTTCTCCTTTAACAAAGCGGACCTACGACACGTAAGAGTCGAGTCCGCCGGAGGAAATGGTAAGTATGGTGTTGATAGGGTGTCAAGTTTGTGAAAGATAAGAAGAAAGAGTCGGAGGAGCGTGTGCTATGCTTCCCTCACCTTGTGGGAACCGGGAGGAGGAACTTCCATGACTTCTTCGATAGTCCACGGCAGGTATCTCATAACCAGGGCCTCGGGCACCGAGACGCACGTGCTGGAAAATGGGGCTGTCTACGAGCGGGATGGGGTGGTGGTGGATGTGGGGCCGGTCGGAGAGATAAAGGATCGGCACCCGGAAGTCCCCGTGCTTGGCGGAGATGACTTCCTGGTCATGCCGGGGCTGGTGAACGCCCACCATCACGGCAAGGGTGTCAGCCCCCTGATGAAGGGCAGCCTGGACGACCACCTGGAGTACTGGATGGCCGACTCCTGGGGCCGCAAACCCGTGGACATGTACCTGGACACGCTTTACGCCTGCATAAAGATGCTGCGGTCGGGGGTGACCACGGTGATGTTCAACCTGAGCCCAGGGTCGGCGGCGGACCTATCCGAGGACTGCAAGAAAGCGCTGACCGCCTTCGCGGATGCGGGAATGAGGGTTAATTTCTCGGTCTACGCGGAGACCCAGTACCGGATCGTCGCCGAGGATGAATCGGTGTTCCTGGGCCGGCTGCCGTCAGACCTCGCGGCCCGGGCCAAGGAGGTATTGGACGACGAATATATCAGCGACGATGACTACATAGCCCTTTCCGAATCTCTACATGCATCGGACCACGACGGTGAATTCGTTAAGGTGATGCTCTCGCCCGCCAATGCCCACTGGTGCTCGGATGCATTGCTGGAGAGGATGAGGGCATCGGCATCCAAGTTAGGCACGGGGCTGCACATTCACTTAGTGGAAAGCGTCTATGAAAAGCTCATAGGGCTGAAGCTGTACGGGAAGACGGCGTTGGCCCACCTGGACGACCTGGGCTTCCTCGGGCCCGACGTGTCGCTGGCCCACGCTGTGTGGCTGACGGCAGCGGACATGGACCTGGTCAAGCAGCGGGGCGTCCACGTCTGCACGAACCCGAGCTCCAATCTGAGGCTGAGAACTGGCATCGCCCCAGTGGCGGAGATGGCGGCTCGGGGGCTAAACCTGGCCCTGGGCACGGACAGCACGTCGATCAACGAGGACGAGGACTTTTTGCAGGAGATGAGGCTGGCCCACCGGCTGCACAGGAACCCCGGGGTCAACTCCCCCACCCTGACCGCCGACAAGATAGTCAGCATGGCTACTGTCGGTGGCGCGAAAGCTACGATGTTTGGGGACGTTGGGTCGCTGGAACCGGGCAAGAAGGCCGACCTGATAACTATCAAGCTGGATGCCATTACCGAACCCTACCTGGACCCCGAGGCGCCTATAGTGGACGCCCTGATCTACAAGGCCAGGGCCACGGATGTAGATACGGTGATGATTGGAGGCCGGGTGATGGTGGAGGGGGGTCGGGTGGCTAGTGTGGACGAAGAGCGGATGCTTGAGAACCTGAAGGCGGAACTTGCCCAGCCGTTGTCGGAAGAGAGCCGGGCGCGGCGTCGGACGGCGGAGGAGTTGAAGCCTTACATCCAGCGCTTCTACGAGGCCTGGGACCCGGGGCAGGACAAACCGTTCTACGTGTACAACAACATGGAGTAACCTATGCCAGGCGTCTTAGAAGGAATTAAGGTCCTGGACATCGCCTCGATGTGGGCGGCGCCCCTCATCGGGGCGTATCTGGCCGACCAAGGCGCTGACGTGATAAAGGTCGAGCCTCCATGGGGAGACCAGGCCCGACGCACCTTCAGCAGCCCGCCGTTGCCCAACGGCTTGAGCAGGTCGTGGCTGGTCGCATCGCGGGGAAAGAAGGGGATGGCAGTCGACATCGCCAAGACTGAGGGCAAGGAGATAGTCTATGCCCTGGTCGAACGGTCGGACGTATTGATAACAAACTTCCGCCCTCCCGTAGCCCGACGTCTCGGCTACGACTACGAGAGCCTGCGGGCGGTCAACAAAGGGCTGGTCTACGCAAGGGTCGGGGCGTACGGTGAGAAGGGCCCCTACGCCGAAAAGCGGGGCTACGACCGGATATTCCAGGCGCTTTCGGGGATGATGAGAAAGTCGGGGCCCGAGGGTATACCGCGGAATGCAGGAATCTGGGCGGCGGACATGTCGGCGCCATGGGCGATGTGCTACGGGATTGCACTGGCGTTAATGCACAGAGATAAGACGGGTGAGGGGCAGGAGGTGGGCACGTCGCTTTTGCAGATGTCCATGGCCATGCAAGCAGTTGACCTGGTAAGGGCGGATTCGGAGGTGGGGTCGGGTGGGGAGTCGGGGGAGGACTACGCCAACCAGCCACTCTATCTACCCTACCGGTGCTCGGACGGCGAATGGGTCAACATCGTAGTCATCAGCGACAAGGAGTTCCAGGGCCTCTGCGAAGCGCTGGAAATATTGGATGTGCTTGAAGACAGCCGTTTTGCGACGCCCCTGGGCCGCATTCAACACGGAGAGGTGCTATTCCAGGTACTGTCGGGGGTGTTTTCGACGAGACCGCTGAGCGAATGGCTGAAAGTCCTGGAGGAGCACGATGTTCCATGTGCGCCTGTCTTGGGCGCCAACGACGTATTCGATAGTCCGCAGATTCAGGCAAACGAGTTTCTGGCTGAGGTCGATTATCCGGGAGTCGGACGGACGCGGATGATAAACGCCCCCGTCAGGTTGAGTGGAAGACCTGGAGAGATCGGCGCCCGGGCCCCGGGGCTGGGGGAGCACACGGAGCAGGTGTTGAAGGAAATAGGGTATTCGGAGAAGCAGATAGGGGAGTTGGAGGGGGGTGGGGTGGTGGTGCGGGGGAGCCAGCCCCAATAGTCGATTGAATAGACTAGTCTGACCAGTTATACTCTTCTTATGGGAATCACATATACAACCTACGAAGCCAAAGCCAAATTCTCCGAGGTGCTGCGCCAAGTAAGGGAGGGGAAAACGGTAACTGTGTCTTACCGAGGAGAGCCGGTTGCGGAGATCCGGCCGGTTGAAACGCCGGCACAGACCTTGGAAGAGAGGATTCGCGATTTAGAGTTGCGAGGGGTCGTCGTCCGCGCGAAGGGACCGTGGAAAACGTTTAAGGTAGGGAAGCCTGTGCCCGGCGCTTTAGAGAGGTTTCTGGCTGAGCGTGATTGATGGCCATTGCCTACGTCGACTCGTCTGCGATCATAGCGATCGCATTTGACGAATTTGGAGCTCTGGGATTATCACGTCGCCTGTCCGAGTTTTCAGAGGTCTGGTCTTCGAACCTATTGGAAGCAGAAGTACGAGCTGCATATTCAAGGAATGCTGAAGCCTTTGATCCCGACCTCCTGACCGATATCAGTTGGCTGTTCCCTGACCGTCCGTTAACCCTGGAAATCTCAAAGGTGGTAGAAGCTGGCTACGTAAAGGGCGCTGACTTATGGCACCTGGCTACAGCTCTGTATTTGACGCCGTTTCCCGAAGAGTTGACATTCGTAACCCTGGACCGTCGGCAGGGAGAGGTTGCGAGGGCGCTCGGGTTCCGGGTGTAGACCCTCTACCCGACCTTCTCCGCCCGAGCTATGTACGCACACCCGAGCATGTAGTCCTCTCGCTCCAGTCCGGGGACTGCCCTTTCCAGCTCATCATAGGGCTGGCCCTTGGCGAATACCCTGCTCATCGAGCCCCTCACCCCGACCCATCGCCACGTCCTGAACCGCACCTGGAAAAAGAGGTTGAAGAGCGGGCCGAGGAGACCTTGGGCATGCTTGACTCCCCCGTTGACCAGCCGGCCCCCGGGCGCCATAGCGTCGATCACCCGGGTCACGGCGGGCGGCGAGATTAGGACTTCGGGCACGAAGTAGGCCAGGACGGCATCCAGGGGACCGGGGATATCCACCTCCCGGGCGTCGCCCTGTATCAGGGTGACGTTATCCCAGCCGTTGCGCTCGACTTTCTGACGGGCGATGTCCAGCATGTCCGGGCTGAGCTCCACGCCGATGATCCGGCCCTCAGGCCCGACACCCTGCTGGAGCATGTCGAAGCTGAGGCCCGTGCCGCAGCCCAGGTCAAGGACCGTCTCTCCGGGTTTCAGGTCCAGACGTCGGATGGCGTGGGGTCGGATGCGGTCGGAGAAGCGCTTGCCCTTGTCGTAGTCGGCGGCGTGGAGTCGGTAACGGTCCCTTTGGACCTGGGGGTCGTAGGCGTTCATGGGTAGGCTAGCCGTCCCTCGTTGCCCGTGCTACGTAGACACAGCCGTAAAAATAGTCCCATAGCTCCAGGTTGGAGGCGGCGGCTTGCAGGGTGTCATACGGCTGGCCCCTGCCGAACATCCTCTTGACGACGCGCTTCATGCCCACCCATCGCCAGGTCCTCCATCTCGCTTGAAAATAGATATTGAAGATGGGGCCCAAAGGCCCGCGGGCGTGCTTCACGCCGGAGGCCACAAGTCTGCCGCCGGGCGATAGCGAGTCCAGGGCGCGGCGAACGGCGGGGGGCAAATAGAGAATCTCGGGCACGAAGAAGGCAAGTACGGCGTCGACGGGGCCGGGGATGTCGACGGTGCTGGCATCACCCTCGATGAGGGTAACGTTGTCCCAGCCGTTGAGCTCGACCCTTTGCCGGGCTAACTCCAGCATCTCGGAGCTTAGCTCCAAGCCGATGATGCGACCCTCCGGGCCCACGTCCCGGTGAAGCCGTTCGAAGCTGATGCCGGTGCCGCACCCGAGGTCGAGCACCGATTCCCCAGGCTTAAGGGCGAGGTGTTCGAAGGAGGCGTCCCGGACGCCGTCCAGCCAGCTCATGGCGTTGTCGTAGGTGGCGGCGAAGCGCTGGTAGCGTTCTTCGACGTCTCGGGTGTCGGGGGTGGTCATGGGGGGGATTATAGAGCCTCGCCGCTAAAAGAGGAAAATCTCGGGAGAATAAATGGCCTATACACCTTCTTCCCTTGTCACCTTTATTGGCTCGAATATAATGGCACAGTCTACGTTCGGGTGATGGACATCGATTTAACATAGGTTGCTGCGCCACTCATGAATCCCGGCTCGATCCCGATTCCCTTCGCACCCCTGGGTCCCCTGGCGGCCACGGTGGTATCCGCGTATTCCAAGCTGGTGGAGGAGAGACTGGCGCCCTTCGAGTTGACGGCCCTGCAATGGAGCATCCTGGAGGCCTGCTTTCAACAACAGGCCAACACCGTTACGGGGTTGATGCAGATTGTACCTATCGACTCCGCTTCCATAAGCAGAAACGTAGACGAGCTGGTTAAAAAGGGCCTGATCCGAAGGCGGCGACTGCGGAGCGACCGGCGGGTGGTGAGGCTGAGCCTGACCAAGGAAGGGCTTGACCTCATGCCCGAGCTGGGCCGGCGGTTGCAGGCCGTCAACGCCCTGCTCCTGAGGGGAGTGTCCGAGAAGGAAAAGCTGGTATTCATGCGCACGATACAGAAGATAGCTGCGAATGCGGAGGCCGGGGAGGAGACGGAGAGCGAGTAATGCGGGCGCATTGACGGCGTAACAGTCACCCACCCCCACAAGAAAAAAGTAGGCGAGGAGCGGACGTCCAAGGCGTCCGCTCCTCGCTTTTTGTATTGGACAGGTGGGAGGTTGCCGGGTATCGACACGCAAAGGCGTTTGTGCTAGATTCCGCCCTGCGACAGACACCGGGCACCGTCCGTGCCAGGGTGTATAGGCATGGGCTTCTCCCATGCCCCCTTGTGACCCCAGTGCTGGCAACGGTGTCTCTAGCAGGAAACCCTGCCCGTCGCGAGGGGGCACCTTGTTGGGACACTGCGTTTCCGACAGGCCATCCCCTTTAGCGGGCCGGACAATAACCTGTCCTGCAAAGGCGGCCTGCCATGCACACAGCCGGAATCCCGTTCCGCTCCACCATCAAGCTCTTTTGCATCTCGGCAACGCTGATTGCCATTCTGGTAATGGTGTTCGGGTGTGCGTCTGAAACGCCTGGTTCGGTGGCTACTGCCGCGCCCACGGAAGCTGCTGTACCTACTCCGACCCAGACGCCCACTCCAACGCTAGCTCCGACTGAGACTCCTGATCCCACTGCAACGCCACGCCCTACCTCTACACCCGTGCCTACTGCTACCCCCGAACCCACTGCTACACCCCGCCCAACACCTGTACCTACGCCTACGCCAATACCAAACTCTCGACCGATAATCACTAACCCTGGCAACAAGAGCTACGATCAGGGCGAGACGATCACAGCCTTTGATATAACGGTTACCGATGCAGAGGACACTCCAGCCGTGAGACTTTCCGGCCTACCCCCTGGCCTCTCATACCAGTCAGGCCAAGTGGTCGGCACAATAAGCTCACAAGCCTCTGCCAAGGATTATAGGGTTACCATATCCGCCAACGACGACTCAAACCCCACAGTCCGCGCTACCTTCACCATCACCGTGAAGCTAACGATAGCCTCCTCCCAAACATGCAATGATGAGTGGTTCATCGATGAAATAATCGAATTGTCAGAAGACAATGAGAGTTCATTTTCACCTCGCATCCTGAAATTGTATACCGACAAGATTGAGGAAGTAGAGCGAACAGCTAAACTCTTGCGTTGCAAGGCCGAGGCTAAGATGAGTCAGGGCGGAGACGTATTCTTGACCTATCACTACGAAATTGACCGTGATGGGGACTCGTTTATCGGCTATAGTGTTGGTGACCCGGTTCCTCCGCCAGGAGGTACATTGGACGACGCATATGCGCAAGGCGAGGTCATGACGGGGTCTGATGGTACGCAGATTCGTGTTGTCAGCACAATAGCGGATGCATGGTCGCTTGTGTATGCAGAAAATCGGTACAACGATCCTCCTGGAGAGGGCAACCGCTTCTTCATGATTCGGCTAGAAATTACAAACCCTTCGGATGCCTTGCAATCTGTCGAATCCTCTGCCTATGACTTCGAACTCATTGGAAATAATAGGGTGGTATACACCTCATTTAGTGAGGATTGCGGTCTCATTCCGGACGAGCTCAATCGTGAAATCTTCCCTGGAGGCCGGGTAGAGGGCAGCGTTTGCTTCGAGATACCAGAGGATGAACGGGGTCTACTCCTGATACACCAGCCCGGATACGGTGCGGAGGATCGCCGCTTCCTCTGGCTAACGGATTAGAAATTCCCTCTCGCGGGTTCGGTATCCCTCACAAATAGACAGAAAAAGGCCCGCGACCAGCCTGCCGTCGGGGGCCTTTCCGCGTGGCATTGATAGCTAGGCGTTGGGAGCGTCTGGGCCATCGCTTGCTATTGTGGCACACAGTATGACGGTTACCCCTTCCCTTTGATTCTTGCATGCGTCCTTAAAAGCCCGGTAAGCCTCGTCTAAGGAGGGAGTCTTACATACGATCATGGAAATGTCGTGGTTTTCACTGCTTTCGGTAATGATTCTAAACATAGATTGCCTCCTCTTATCAAAAGCCCCCAACTGGCTGGTCATTTTTATGTCTTGGTAGCGGGGGTTGGATTAGACCGTTCTATGCGGTGCGCTTACGCTAGCCCTCCGCAATCGGGTCCCGGGTCTTGAGTTCGGGAAACAGTGAGAAGTCACGATCTCTTGTCAACAGAGCTTCCGCACCGTGGGCCACGCATATTGCAGCTATCCTCGCATCGTGGACAACTCCTCCTATAACGCGGGGGCGTCGTATAAAGCTCTCCAATATCGCAGGAAAGTCCCCCGTCTCCCCTATCAGGCGGATTGAGGGGGAATCCATCCAGGCCGCCAGCTGACGCCACGATTGCTCGGGACTCGTGGCGCTGTCCCTCCAGATGCGAGGATTGGTGACAACGCTGAGAAATTCGTAGCAACAAGGCCAGGGAATGGCCCACGCATGGTTGCCTTCCGCTAGGCTCCGTAACAGCGAAAAGGCGGCCTGATGGTGTCTGGATTCACGCCGGTGCGCATACACAAGCAGGTTTGTATCCAGAGCGATCATCGGCCTTCAAGGTCTCCGTAGATGATCTCCCGGAGGTCCTGCCAGGAGTACGCTTCCAGGGGGTCTCTCCCCCCGGATTGACCCATGCTATGGTCGGGCAGAATGTACCCTTCGTGATTATCCCCCGCCGAAAGCGCCCGCCGAAGACCGTCTTCAACCACTGCGCGAAGTGGTCGGCCTGTATTGCGCGCATGTCGCTTTGCGCGCGCAAGCAATTCGTCGTGTATGTCAATAGTGGTCTTCATGTATCCCATACTACCCATACGTCAGCTTATGGTCAAGCAATATCCGGTCGGCCCCGCAACCACATTGCCCGGCCGCAAAGACAAGGCCCCCGAGAAATCTCGGGGGCCTTTTTCTGTCTTGGTAGCGGGGGTTGGATTCGAACCAACGACCTTCGGGTTATGAGCCCGACGAGCTGCCACTGCTCCACCCCGCGATGTCTGCGGCGGGTTATGAGCCCGATCCGCCCTCGGCGGACCACTGCTCCACCCCGCGATGTCTGCGATCCGCGGGTGCGGCGGGTTACGAGACCGATCCGCCCTCGGCGGACCACTGCTCCAGCCCGATCCGCCCGTGGCGGACCACTGCTCCACCCCGCGCCATGTGCCGAATAGAGAAGTTGAACGTTCTGTGCGTGTCTTAATGCAGGTCAAGCCCTCGGTCGATTAGTACCGCTCAGCTAAACATGTTGCCATGCTTACACCTGCGGCCTATCAAGCAGCTAGTCTCGCTGCGACCTTACCTTCTTTTCGAAGTGGGAGACCTAATCTTGGGGTGGGCTTCGCGCTTAGATGCTTTCAGCGCTTATCCGCACCAGACTTGGCTACTCAGCGGTGCTCCTGGCGGAACAACTGACACACCAGAGGTCTGTCCCTCCCGGTCCTCTCGTACTAGGGAGAGCTCCCCTCAAGTCTCCTGCGCCCACGGCGGATAGAGCCCGACCTGTCTCACGACGGTCTGAACCCAGCTCGCGTACCGCTTTAATGGGCGAACAGCCCAACCCTCGGGACCTCCTTCAGCCCCAGGATGCGACAAGCCGACATCGAGGTGCCAAACCTTGCCGTCGATGTGAACTCTTGGGCAAGATCAGCCTGTTATCCCCGGGGTAGCTTTTATCCGATAAGCCACGGCCCTTCCACTCGGAACCGTGGGATCACTTTGTCCGACTTTCGTCCCTGCTCGACTTGTAGGTCTTACAGTCAAGCCCCCTTATGCCAATGCACTCGACGCACGATTTCCATCCGTGCTGAGGGGACCTTTGAACGCCTCCGTTACCTTTTGGGAGGCGACCGCCCCAGTCAAACTGCCTACCAGGCATGGTCCCAGAGCTTGTTCTCTGGTTAGAACCAAGATCAGAAAAGGGTGGTATTTCACCAGCGGCTCCTCCCAGCCCGAAAGCCGGAGATCATAGCCTCCCACCTATCCTACGCATTCCTGGCCCCAATCCAATGCCAAGCTGCAGTAAAGCTCCACGGGGTCTTTTTGTCCTGCCGCGGGTAACCCGCATCTTCACGGGTACTTCAATTTCACCGAGTCCCTCGTTGAGACAGCGCCCAAGTCGTTACGCCATTCGTGCGGGTCGGAACTTACCCGACAAGGAATTTCGCTACCTTAGGACCGTTATAGTTACGGCCGCCGTTCACTGGGGCTTCGGTTCGAAGCTTCTCCCTTTCGGAATAACCTCTCCCCTTAACCTTCCAGCACTGGGCAGGCGTCAGCCCCTATACTTCAGCTTTCGCTTTCGCAGAGACCTGTGTTTTTGTTAAACAGTCGCTTGGGCCGGTTATCTGCGGCCCCCAAAGGCTACTGTGACGCCAGGGCACGGTTTCCATGCGCCGGGCGATCAAAGCCGGCCGAAGCCGGCCAATCTGCCTGACACACTTCCGCCGCGACCAGTGCGGCGCCTCTTCACCCTCAAGGGCACCCCTTATCCCAAAGTTACGGGGTTATTTTGCCGAGTTCCTTAACGAGGGTTCTCTCGATCACCTTCTCCGTTTTCGGAGCGCCCACCAGTGTCGGTTTGCGGTACGGGCGCTAATAGACCATAACGACGAGGTTTTTCTTGGCAGCGTGGGATCAACGGAATTGCCTTAACAGAAGTTAAAACTTCCCCCTTCTCTCAACTTGCATCCGGGACGGATTTGCCTATCCCGGCATAGTCCGGAGTTGGGGACGTGCCATGTCCAATGGGCACGCTCCGCCTACCCTCCTGCGTCCCCCCTTCGCTTTAAAACGATCTACCAGCGGTACAGGAATTTTGACCTGTTGTCCATCGCCTACGACTTTCGTCCTCGGCTTAGGCCCGACTAACCCTACGCGGATTAACCTTCCGTAGGAAACCTCAGGCTTTCGGTGGACGTGTTTCTCACACGCCTTACGCTACTCATGCCGGCATTCTCACTTCTCTCCGCTCCACCGCGGCTCACGCCAACGGCTTCAGTGCACCAGGGGCCCGATCCTCACCGGACCCAAGGATATGAAGAGAACGCTCCCCTACCCCCCCATCCGGCTAACCGGACAGGAGCCACAGCTTCGGTGACAGACTTGAGCCCCGGTACATCGTCGGCGCAGAATCCCTCGAACAGTGAGCTATTACGCACTCTTTAAAGGATGGCTGCTTCTAAGCCAACCTCCTGGCTGTCTCTGCGACCCTACTTCCTTTGACACTTAGTCTGCACTTAGGGACCTTAGCTGGTGGTCTGGGCTGTTTCCCTCTCGACAATGAAGCTTATCCCCCACTGTCTCACTCTCGGGGTATGGAACCGTGGCATTTGCAGTTTGATTGGGGTTGGTAAGCTTTTCGCCCCCTAGCCCATTCAGAGCTCTACCTCCACGGCTGAACCCCCGAGGCTGTACCTCAATACATTTCGGGGAGAACCAGCTATCTCCGGGTTCGGTTGGCATTTCACCTCTACCCACAGCTCATCCCATACTGTTGCACTAGTAACGGGTTCGGACCTTCACTCCGAGACTATCGGAGCTTCATCCTGGCCATGGGTAGCTCACCCGGTTTCGGGTCTAATCCACGCGACCTTGGCCTCCGAAGAGACCTGGGCGCCCTGTTCAGACTCGCTTTCGCTGCGGCTCCGCATCAGAGATGCTTAACCAAGCCACGTAGATTAACTCGCCGGCTCATTCTTCAATAGGCACGCCATCATTCGTCCTAAGACAAACTCTGACCGCTTGTAAGCACACGGTTTCAGTTCTATTTCACTCCCCTCCCGGGGTGCTTTTCACCTTTCCCTCACGGTACTTGTTCACTATCGGTTGCCAAGAGTATTTAGCCTTGGAGAGTGGTCTCCCCGGCTTCCCACAGGATTCCACGTGTCCTGTGGTACTCAAGAACACGTCAGGAGCCTCACCCTTTCGATTACGGGACTATCACCCTCTGCGGCGGGGCTTTCCAGCCGCCTTCATCTAGGGATTGGTTTGTAACTCCTTGCTCCCTGCTGGGGTTGGAGCGGACGTGCCTTACAACACCCGTATAACATAGGGCCCCAGCCCACTCAGTCATACGGGTTTGGGCTTTTCCTCGTTCGTTCGCCACTACTGAAGGAATAATCTCTTTTCCTCGGGGTACTTAGATGTTTCAGTTCCCCCGGTTGCCTCTTTCCGGCCTATGTGTTCGGCCGGCAGTTCTCCGGTTTTACCGGAGAGGGTTGCCCCATTCGGGAATCCCCGGCTAGCTTGCTAGGCAGCATGCCGAGGCTTTTCGCAGCCTTGCCACGCCCTTCATCGGCTCTTGGCACCAAGGCATCCTCCGTGCGCCCTTAGTAGCTTGACCTACATTAAGACCCGGACAGAACGTTCTTCTCTATTCGGTTGTTAATGTGCTCCTTAGACAAACAAGCGGCCCGATGTTCCTCGAGCCGCTACCGAGTACTCATCAGGTTGTTGTGGATTGTCAGTACGTCAATTGGGTGTTGAGCCGGAAGTCCCGGCGATACCTGTCTGTCTGAGGTGTAACGGGAAGTATATGACGCCACCCTAGGGCTGTCAAGGCTTTCCCCGCCCGGTTCCCGCGTCCCGTGCACCGTCATTTCAGTCCGATTTCCCTTCCCAAACTCACCGTAATTGCTATTGTAAACGGGTCACTTCGGGACTATTGTTTCACGCGCTCAAAACCGGGACTCGATGGGAATGTAGTGACCGTCCTCCGCCACCGGATATCGAAAGGATGAGATGAGCAGAATGAAGGTAAGGGGAGGCGAGGTGGGCGCCAGAGAGCAGGAGAAAGGCTGACCTGGATGCCTGTCGGAGAGCTGGCGATGCTGCTGGCCGCCTTCATCTTTGCCGTAACGGCGGTTATCGACAAGCTAATGACGCGCAGGTTCCTTCCCCTGCCCATGTCGGCGCTGGGGGTGACGGGCGGCGCGCTGTTTGCCCTAGTGCTGACGTTCATCACCGGCGAGGCTTCCAAGCTTCCAAACACCCCGACGGCCTACCTCGCGCTGAGCGCTGCAGGGTCGGTGCTTGCACTGTGCATCGGGATGCCCCTCTACTTCCGGTTTCTGACCTCCGTGGACGTCAGTAAGGCCTCGCCAATCATGAGCGGCCTGCAGGCATTGCTCGCAGTGTTCATCGGGCTCGTACTCCTCAAGGAGGACTCCTCCCCCCTCAGATTGGTTGGTATAGCGGCTATAGTCGTCGGGATGTACGTGCTGACCTTCTCACAGAGGAGGCAGGTGGAGGCATCCCAGGCCAAATGGCTGGGACTGAAGGGAATGCTGGTCCTGCTGTTTATTGTGGCGACCTGGACGGGTGGAACACTCCTGCAGAAGTTCGCGGTGGATGAAGCGGGAGCAGTCCTGGTAAACGCCGTCAGACTGGTCCCGGTGGTTCTGGTCCTTTCGATGATGGCGACAACCAACATGGACTTTTTGCTCGGCAGCGACACCCGCGCCCCCACCCCCTCGCCCAAGAGCCTTGCCCGGCGTCAGAGAAGAACATCGCGGTTGCATGGCCCGGGACCTCTGGCTCACCTTTTCTACAGGCCCAGGATGCTGCATATTCCCTACTGGGCCAAGCCCCGGGCGCCGCGTCAGCCGTCGGTGCGGCACATACCGGCGCGCATCCGGCCGCCGGTCTACTGGGAGCAGTTGGACAGGCTTGGCGAAGGTATCCGGGCACTGGGCGGCGATCTCGTGCAGGTTGAGAAGGGAAGGGGGAGGGGAGGGCTCCGTTTCCGGATAGACCTGCCCGGCGTGTACGCCCCGGAGGCCACCCTCACCGCCATGCCGGAGGTGGCGTCGGCACGATGGACGGGTCACTGGGCCAGGACCCAGCGGGTCGAAATCGCGCTGCATCCTCCCGATGAAAAGGTGCGCGTCGGGTTAGGGCCACCCCTCGGGGGTGGGGGTCCGCTCATCGGGACTGGAAGAGTCAGGGTGATGAAGATGGGGCGCAGGAGTTTCCTCCCCGTTCTGTTCCCAGTGGTCAGTGGAGCGCTTTCCATGGGGCTGGCCAGCTTCCTGATGCTCGTGGCTCTGCAAAAAGTCGGGCTTGCCGTGACCCAGGTCCTCATGAGCACCCAGCTGGTCTGGATAGCCCTGATGTCGGCATTTGTATTGCGAGAGAGGTTAAGCTGGAAGACACTGGCCGGGATAGGGGCAACGGTGGTGGGAGTCGTGCTGGTGGTACTATGAGGACATGAAAGGGCGCGTGATTTGGGCATCGGTGAGCTGATGGCCCTGCTTGCTGCGGCGACAGTCGCCTGCAGCAGCGTCCTGAACAAGTACCTCACCCGACGGATGGACGTGGTGTCGCTGAACGCCACACGGACCACCGGTGCAGCCACCTTCCTTCTCATCCTCTATTTCGCCGCCGGCGCTGCTGACGACCTCCCCTCTGTCGCCTACGACAGCCTGGCTTTGATAGTAGGCGGAGGCCTGATAACCACCCTTGTTGGGGACACGATCTTCCTCAGGTTTATCCGCACGGTGGACGTGGCCAAGACCAGCACCATGGCCCAGGCCCTGAACACGCTGCTCATGGTCGGGGCGGGAGCCCTCCTCCTCGATGAGGACGTGACCCTTCTGACTCTCTTGGGAACCGCCCTAGTAATCGGCGGGATTTACCTGCTGGGCCAGACGGGGTCTTCTTCTACGGAGCCCGAGAAGAGCCTGCTGAATCCCAGGAAGTTCCTGACGCTCTTGTTCATAGTGACGCTTTGGGTGACGGGAGTGGGTTTCATGCGGGAAGGATTGCGGGAGGTCGACCCCTTCACCGGCAACGCTGCCAGGATGGTGGTGATATCGGCATTTTTGATCACGGCACTGGGGATGCAGCAGGGGATGAGGCTGACGGCCGAGGCGTCGGGGCACAGGCGAGAGCGTAGGATCGCCCAGCCCAACGTCGCCTACCACCCCACCCCCGAGACCCATCACCCCCATCCGACTAGAAGCGGTGACAATAGCATCCACACCCGTGCTCTCCACCCCCGCGGCCCCAGGTTGAACCGGTTGAATGTGGGGTTGGGTGTGCTGTCGGGAAGCCTGAGCCTGGGACTCGGGACTACCTTCATGTTCGTAGCCCTGAAAGAGGCTGGAGCCGCGGTGACCATGGTGATATTCAACGCCCAGCTTCTTATACTCGCCCCCCTGTCGATGATCGTGCTTAGGGAGAGGTTGAACATTCGGGCGGGGGTGGGAATCCTGATCACCATGGGTGGTATCATAATCGTGATGTTGTGAGGGACTTTCACCCTCATTCCGACTCACCTTTCAGCTATGAAGACTGGCGTTTGCGTGATAAGGCTCCGGTTGCCGGAGAACGGGTCCCTCAAGGGGAAGCGGCGGATAATCAAGTCCCTGATGACTCGGGCGCAGAACAAATTCAACATCTCCATCGCCGAGGTGGACGACCTGGACCTCTGGCAAGCCGCGACCATCGGGTTCAGCTGCGTGGGCAACGACGCCACCTTCGTAAACGACGTCCTCTACCGGGTCCTGAGCTTCATAGAGGCCACCGCCCAGGACTCCGAGGTGCTCGACTACCAGACCGAGCTTCTGGAGGTCTTCTAGAGACCCGGCACCGGTGACTGCACTTGGACTCCAAGGACGTTTTATCCACAATCAGGCGCCACCCCGACTACGACGGGCAGATAGTCCACGTCCAGTCCATAGCGAGGAAGCAGCCCTCTTTCAGCATCGGGCGGACAAAATTCAAGCCTGCGTTGGAAAGGGCTCTTGAAGAGTTGGGGCTGGACAGGCTCTTCTCCCACCAGGCCCAGGCCCTTGAATTCCTGTCCGAAGGCTCCAACGTAATGGTTGCAACGCCCGCGGCCAGCGGCAAGAGCTTGGTCTATAACGCTGCCGTGCTGACTCGTATCCTGGAGGAGCGCGCTTCGGCGGCGCTCTACATGTTCCCTACCAAGGCCCTCGCCCAGGACCAGTGGCGGGCATTGAAGGAGCTCCTTGACGCCGACAAAGGCTTGGGAAAGATCAACGTCAGCACCTTCGACGGAGACACGCCTAGGGAGGAACGCGGCCGCATCAGGAGGTTGGCACAGATAGTGCTGACCAACCCGGACATGCTCCACTTTGGCATCCTCCCCAACCACAAGAACTGGAGTCGGCTTCTTAGCAAGCTGAAGTACGTGGTGATCGACGAGGCCCACGTCTACAGGGGCGTCTTCGGGTCTCACGTGGCCAACATCCTGCGCCGACTGCGGAGGGTCTGCAAACTGTACGGCTCTTCTCCCCAGTTCATCCTCTGCTCGGCGACCATTGCGAACCCTAAACAGCATGCCGAGACCCTGGTCGGGCGGCCTTTTGAGGTTGTGTCGGAAGACGGGTCGCCCAGCGGACACAAGACCTTCACTTTCTGGAACCCCCCGATCATCGACGAGGCCCGCAGTATCCGCCGCAGCGCCACCACCGAGGCCACGTTCCTCTTCACGAAACTCGTGGCCCGAGGGGTCAGGACCCTGGCCTTCGCCCGCACCCGACGCGTGGCCGAGCTTATCTACATGTACTCCCGGGAGAGTTTTGACCTGACCATCCCCGAGCTGAGCCGGCGCATCAGCCCCTACCGCGCGGGCTACCTGGCCGAGGACCGGCGCAGGATAGAGCGAGGCCTGATAGACGGCGACCTTCTCGGGGTCTGCGCCACCAACGCCCTGGAGTTGGGCGTCGACATCGGAGACCTGGACGCAACTATCCTGACGGGCTACCCGGGCACCATCGCCAGCGCGTGGCAGCAGGCCGGACGAAGCGGGCGTAGGGGCGATGGGTCTTTGACGGTGATGATCGGGCAGGCCAACCCGCTGGACCAGTATTTCATGCGCAACCCGTCGGACTTCTTCGACAAGGCGCACGAGCATGCCCTGGTTTCTCCGTCCAACCCCTACATCCTGGAGCCGCACCTGCTTTGCGCCGCCTACGAATGGCCGCTGGCTAACCTTGACCACAAGCTGTTCGGGGAGGGGATAAAAGAGATTGTAAAGCGCCTGGAGACCGAGGGTGCGCTGAGGGAGATGAGGGGTCGGTGGCACGTATCCCCGGAGATCGACTATCCCGCCGAGGAAGTCAACATCCGCTCGGCGTCCAGGAGCAACTATCAGGTGGTGGTCGAGGGTACGGGCCGGGTCATCGAGACCGTAGACGAAGCCACCGCCTTCTCTCAGGTCCACCCGGGGGCCGTCTACCTTCACCAGGGAGAGTCCTTCCTCGTGACCGACCTTAACTTGGAAGCGGGATTAGCCTTCGCCCGACCCACGGACGTCGACTACTACACCCAGACAAACCACAACACCGACATCCGAATAGTCCAGGTCGAAGAGGAGAAGCGGGCGGCGGGGGTGGGGGTGTATCGGGGATGGGTGGAGGTCTCCAATACCATCTGGGGCTTCAAGAAAAAGAAGCGGATTACCGATGAGTTTTTGGGAGAGGAGATACTGGACCTGCCGTCGCAGGTGTACCATACGCAGGCCCTGTGGTTCGACATCCCGCAGTCTGCCCAAAACCGCATTATGGACGACCACGTGGACTTACCCGGCGGACTCCACGCCGCCGAGCACGCAGCCATCGGCCTGCTCCCCATGTTCGCCATGTGCGACCGCGCCGACATCGGCGGGCTCTCGACTCCCATGCACATGGACACTGCTCGACCCCAGATATTCATCTACGACGGCCACCCGGGCGGAGTCGGCATCACGGAGAAGGGCTTTGAGTTGATACGGGAGCTCTGGCGGGCCACCCTAGATACCCTGGAAGGATGCCCCTGTGAATACGGCTGCCCCAGCTGCATCCAATCTCCCAAGTGCGGCAACAACAACGAGCCCCTGGACAAGACCGCGGCCCGCTACATACTGGAGGCCCTGCTGGCGGAATGAGACATGAGAATTAGGGTTCTCGGAGCTCACCAGCTCGAGACCCGGGACACCAGGCTCACGTCATTTCTTATTGACGATGTTCTGGCCGTGGAAGCCGGGAGCCTGACCTCGGAGCTGACGCTGGAGGAACAGGATGCAATCGAAGCAATCCTCATTACCCACCACCACTTCGACCACTGCCGGGATCTCCTTACCTTCGGCCTGAACACCCGTAGTAGTACCACCGATGTTTACGCCTGCCCCGAGGTATTGGAAAGCCTCTCGACCAACTTGGTAAACGGGACCCTCTATCCTGACCACACACGCTCACCGGCTGAGTGCCCTTCCCTACGGTTCAACCCCCTTGATCCCGGCAAGGAAAACAGTGTCGGAGACTATTTCGTCCTGCCAATTAGGGTACTCCACGGCCCCCCGACCTACGGCTTCCAAGTCACGGGCCCCGACGGCCGGAGATTTTTCTACAGCGGGGATACGGGGCCGGGGTTCGGGGAGGGGTGGGGGGTGCTCTCACCGGACGTGGCTTTCATCGAGACGTCCTACCCGGACCGCATGGAAGCCGACACCCGCTCTCGGGGCCACCTGACCCCATCCCTCCTCGCCGCCGACTTGGATACAATCAGGCGAGAGTGTGGCGGACTCCCCACGGTCTGGGCCGTACACCTCAACCCCCGCCACGAAGAAGAGATCAAGGAAGACCTCGCGGCTGCGTCTCGGGAGTTGGGAATCGAGATAAAGGCCGCCTTCGAAGGGTTGGAGTTGGAGGTCTAGATGGCAAATAGAAAGGGCGCATTCGTCTACCGGGATGCAATGTCGAGGCACGTGCTCCGGGACGACCACGTCTTCAAACCCGTTCGCCTCCGCTACACCTACGAGCTGCTGGATGATTTCGGGGCTTTCGAGGTGGAAAACGGCCGGCTTGTCGACCCCCGGCACGCGACAGACGAAGAAGTCCAGACCTTCCATACCCCCGACTACGCCGCAGCAGTCAAGTCCTTCGGCGAAGGCCGTATGCTCGTTGACCCAGGCCGATACAACTTCAGCCAGTACGGCGACAACCCCACCTATCCCGGAATGTACGATGCAGCGACCTTGGTGGTCGGCGGGTCCCTGCTGGCGGCGGACATGATTGTCGACGGCGAGGTGGATGCCGCCTTCAACCCCGGCGGTGGCCTGCACCACGCCGCCGCCGGCTTCACGTCTGGCTTCTGCGTCTTCAACGACGCCGTGATAGCCATCAAGCGGATGGTGGATAGGGGCATGAAGGTGGCCTACGTCGACATCGACGTCCATCACGGCGACGGCGTCCAGAACGCCTTTTACGACACCGACTCCGTCCTCACCATTTCCGTCCACGAATCGGGGCGGTTCATCTTCCCCGGCACCGGCTACCCCAACGAGATTGGAACGGGGTCGGGGACCGGTCACGCCGTCAACCTCCCCCTTGGCCCCTACACCGATGACGAGATTTACCATGAGGCCTTCGAAGAAATAGTCCCGCCCCTGGTGCGAGCCTTTTCCCCCGATGTGATAGTCACCCAACTAGGCATCGACACCTATCACTCCGACATCCTCGGCCACCTGTACATAACCACGGAGGGCTTCACTACTGCTGTTCGGAAGCTGTCGGGAATGGCTGATCGGTGGCTGGCCCTCGGGGGAGGGGGATATGATGTGGAGGCCGTGGCCCGATGCTGGGCCCTGGCCTACGGGGTGATGCTGGAGCACGAATGGCCCAATGAGACGCCCGAGTCTTACAAAGAGAGGTCGGGGATCGAGACGTTGAGAGATGCCTCGGGGCCCAGGCTGGAGGAGGGTGACCGTGCCAAGATCCGGGAGTTCGCCCGACGCAGTGTTGAAGAGGTGAAGAAAGAGGTGTTCGGGTATCATCACGTCTGATTGGGGACTGGGCGCGTCCCAAACCCGAAAGGAACCGTCTAAGTAATGGCAAACATTAAATTCGGCCCCCTGTACAGCCGGATACATGAACTGGTTGGCATCAAGGAGTTCGCAGATACTACGGTGCAGATGGACTTCGACGCCATCTGGGTCCCCGACACCCTAATCACCCGGGAGCATGCCCTGGACTGGACTCCCGTAGTCGGGGCATTCGCCGAGCACACCAAAGACATCATGCTGGGCACATGCGTTGTCGTCGTACCCCTCAGGTATCCCGCTATCCTTGCCAAGCAGGTCGCAACTATCGACTACATGTCCGGCGGAAGGTTCGTGCTCGGTGTCGGCGCAGGCCCGAGGGCCAACCGCAATCTCGAGGCCACGGGTGTCGACCCTCGGGAACGGGGCGCCCGCACAGACGAGGCTCTGGAGATATTGAAGGGCCTCTGGTCCGATAAACCCTTAACCCACAATGGCCGGTTCTACCAGTTCGAAGACATGTTCATGGAGCCCAAGCCCGTGCAGCGACCGGGCCCCCCCATTTGGGTCGGCGGACATTCGGAGGGGGCCTTGAAAAGGACGGCGCGCTTCGGGGACGGGTTCATGCCCACGTCCCTCACCGCCGCCACTTACGCACGCGCCGTGGTCAAGATAGAGCGCTACGCCGAAGAGTTCGGCCGGGACCCGAGAAGCATCACCCGCGCCCTCCACCTCTCCTTCAGAATGGGGAACAGCGAGGAAGAGGCATCGGCCCAGGCTTCCGAGGACATGACCAACCGTATGGGCAGAAGGGTGAAGATACGGCCCCAGGATAGTGCCGTCGGAACGGTGGATGACTGCCTAAGGTCTATCGAACGATTCTTATCCTGCGGCATTGAGCACTTGATAGTGAACCCGATATGCAAGAGGCCGGAGTTCATGGGCCAGATGGAGCTATTCGCCACCCAAATCATGCCCCAGTTCCGGTAATCAGCCTCGAAATAACACACCAGGAGCAATCAAATGCCCGACCCCAAATTCGGCGTCATATACAGCAGGCTGCACCCCGTTGTCCCCATCCCCGAGTTCGCAACGACGATCGAAGACTCCGGCTACGACTCTCTGTGGGTCACCGAGGGCCTCGTCAACGAGATGCCCGCTCTGGACATCATCTTGGCCCTGGGCGCGTTCGTACAGCATACCCAGCGCATTACCGTCGGAACCTGCGTGGTCATCGCTCCGCTTAGGAACCCCGCCATCCTTGCCAAGGAGACGGCAACCCTGGACTTCCTCTCCGGGGGTCGGGTCGTGCTGGGGGTGGGTGTCGGAGGCTCTTCCAATTCCCGCTCCGATGCCTTTGACGTCTGCGGCGTCGACCCCCGTCAGCGCGGCGCCATCACCGACGAGATGCTGGAGATCATGACGAAGCTCTGGACAGCCCGACCAGTCAGCCATCAGGGCCGTTTCCACTCCTTCGAAAACATAGAGATGGGTCCTGCGCCCGTCCAGAAGCCCCACCCTCCCCTGTGGGCCGGAGGAGAGGCCGAGGGTGTGTTGCGTCGGGCGGCGCGGTGGTGCCAGGGCTTCGTCCCCAGCAACCCGGGCGTTGAGGAGTACCTTCGACTCTGGGGTCGTATAGAAGGCTACGCCGACAGATACGGTACGGACGCTTCGAAGATAACCCGGGCCGTGCACCTCTACTTCGCCATGGGTGAGAGTCGAGAGGAAGCGCGGGAGACGGTGCGGGCTACACTAGCTAAGCGATATGGCTACGAGCCGTACCTACCCGACCTCCGTGCCATCCTCATAGGCACCCCCGACGACTGCGCCCAGACCATCGAAGACCACATGAAGATCGGCGTCACCCACTTCGTCCTGAACTGCGCAAGACCCCTCCCCGAGGTCAAGGGAGACTACGAACGCTTCGCCGAGACGGTCTTGCCCCGATTCAAGTAAGTTCTACTCCTCGGTGGTCACCCAAATCCCTTCCCCATCCGTCTCCACCTGGATAGCCCCGACCTCCGCCGTGTTCAAAATGCGTTCGGGTGGGAGCCGACGGGTCAGGGTGGCTAGCGTCTCCGGGTGGGGGTGGCCGTAGCGGTTGTCGACACCCGAAGAGATTAGCACCAGCCCCGGGTCCACCGCGTCTACAAACTCGGGGCTGGATGAGGAGTTGCTCCCATGATGGGGCGTCGTCATCACGGCGCTATCCAGATGCACACCCTGTCTCAGCAGATAGCCCTCCGCGAACGCCTCGACATCGCCGGTGAACAGGAAGCTCGTCTCTCCGTACTCCAGCCTCAACACCACCGAATTGTTATTGGCGTGGGCGTCCGTCCCGAGGAGAGGTCGGGGTGGGGGGTGGAGGACCTGCAATACAAGGTCTCCGCTGATTAGCACCCGGGTCCCGACCTGCGCCTCCAATGGCGTAATTCCCTCCCTGGTCAGCAGTGCCTCCCACGCCAGGTAGTCGGCCTCGTTGCCCGGCGTGACGCAATTCACGCCACACTGGATGACGCCCCCGACCTCATATCTTTCCAGCAGCCCCATCAGCCCCGACAGATGATCGGTGTCCGGGTGGGTGAGAACAACCAGGTCGATGGTTCGCTGCCACTGGGGAAGGCGTTGCCCCAGTTCAAGAACCAGCTTGTCAGGGTCGGGGCCCCCGTCCACTAAAATGGTCGCGGGTCCCGGGGCCTGGATGAGGAATGAGTCGCCCTGGCCCACGTTCAGGGCGGTCACCCTGAGCCTTTCACCCGAGGAAACCGCCGAGAAGGTGAATATGGCGGCCAGCAGCACTGACCCCGTTATCAACAGCGCCGCGTTGAGGCTTAGCAGGGCCGAGACCCGGGGCTTAGGTAGCGAGCGAAGAGTGGGGAACTCCGGAAGCTCGGAGCGCAAAAGCGCCTTGGGCCACCGTCTGCGCGCCCACCAAAGCAGCCCGAGCCAGAAAGCGTAGTAGAGCATAGACAGGTACGGCGCGGCGGGCCCGGCGTCGACGGTCAGCCCCGGAACCCGAGCGAATATCTCCACGACGCCCGTCATCCACGCAAGCCAGGGCCACGCTGCCCATGATAGGACCTGTCCCGCAGCCTCCGACACCACACCCCCCACCCCGACTACAAAGGCGGATACCAGGGCCGGGGGCATTACCGGCAGGATAAGCAGGGTCGCCGGCAGGCCCACGGGTGACAGGAAATGGAAGTTGACGGCTACGATCGGCAATGTCGCAAGGATCGCGGCGAGGGAGATGGCTGTGGCCTCGACGAAGAACTTGACCACTGTGCCCGGTACACCCTCGGGCTCCCAGTACCGGGCCACCAGCCTAAGGCCCCCGGCCCGAAACCAGGGCCCGAGAAGAAGCAGTCCTGCCATGGCCAGGAAGCTGAGCTGGAATGAAAGCTCTGCCAGAATTTCGGGATCGACCGCTACCATGACGGCCGCGGCGGCGGAAAGGGCGGTGAGGCCGCTCCGCTGCCTGCCTAGGTAGATGGCCCACAGGTACAGGCTGGCCATGATCGCCGCCCGAGCCACGGGTGGCGAGAACCCCGTAAGCAACGCGTATGCCCACACGAACAAGAGAGGAACAACGACGTACAACTGCCCCCTCCTCCCGAGGGCCGCCGCACTCCCGAGACTGACCAGCCCCACCAGGATCCCCACGTGCAGACCCGAGATTGCCACCAGGTGCGTGGTGCCGGTGTGCGCCAGGTCATCCCTCAGGTCGGAAGGGAGGCCGCTCCGTATGCCCAGCAGAAGCGCTTGTGTCAGCGAGGCATGGGGCTCGGGGAGAGACCTGCCGAGGGATGCGGCCATCTCCGACCGGAACCGGTAGAGCAATTGCATTGGCGGTGACCCGTGCCCACTCCCGACCAGCCGCACTTCCGGTTGATCCATCAGGTAGTGGACACCCTCTCGCGCCAGGTGTTCCCGCCAGTCGAAATCTTCTAGGACGGGGGGTTCCGTGAGGGCGCCGGTGAGGACAAGGGAGTCGCCGTAACGGAAGAAGGGCGGGGCCCGCCCCCCGATCACATCCGCCGAGGGCCGGGCCTTGACCAGTAACAGCCCGGAGGACTCCACCCACGATTCACCACTTCGGTAGCCGTGAATGTCGAAGCGGAATCGGGTCAGCCCGCCCCGAGGCTCCGGGTAGTCTTCTATGACTCCGGCAATCTCCAAGGTGTCTAACCGGGCGAGGCCCTGGAGTTCATCCGGCGGCCCCGAAACCGGAGACACCGCCCCCCTCCCCACCCCCGCCAGCAACGCAGCCAGCATGAGCACGTAGATCACTCTCGGGTGCTTTCTCAGCAAGAGGCCGCCGGCAACGATCAGGGCCGCCGTAAGGAAGAAGGGCCAGGCGAGCAGGTCCAGCTCCACGCCGGCGAATATGCCGACGACCAGGGCCCCGCTGATGTAGACGAGGGTCATGGAGAGCTCGGCCCCCTCTTGGCGAGGCTCAACGCACCGTTATCAGGTGCTGGAGCGATTCGAAAGTCTTCTCCCCTATCCCTGCGACCTCGACTAGGTCTTCGACTCGCGTGAAGGGGCCGTTGGCCAGCCGGTGCTCTATGATCGACTCCGCCGTTGTCGGCCCTACGCCCGGCAACGTCTGAAGCTCCTCGAAAGAGGCGGAGTTAAGGTCGATAAGCCCGCCGGAGGTAGTTCCCAGCTGCGAACCGGCCGAGGACGAGTCGGGCGCAAGGGGCAGGGGGAGGACGTGGATATGTTCCTGGTCGTAGATGACCAGGGCGCCGTTCACGCTGGCCCGGTCGGCATTTTCCGTAAAGCCGCCCGCCGTATCAACCGCTTCTATAAGGCGTCTCTGACCCGGGGGAAGGGTGTACAGCCCCGGGCTGACCACCTCCCCCGTAACGTAAACGACTATCTCCGAAGGCGCAGTGGGTGAAGGCAGAGATATCTCCAAAGAGCCCGCGTCGCGGCAACCGAGGCAAGCCAGGATGAAGGCAAGAGCTAACGAGACGAGGAGGAGGCGCAGTTCGGCACTCTCCAAGAGAGATGTATGCCCAATATAATTTTACCGGCTTGACCCTGTCAAATGCCTTCCGAACGGCCCTGCTTCACTTCCTCCCATTGACACACAGCCCCACAGACTTCGCTCACATGCAAGCATGACATCCCTCCACTCCTTCCTCCCCTTCCCGACGCCCCTCTCTTCCCGTTCCGATGCCCCGCGAGGAATCTCCAGCGCCCCACCCCCGACCACTCCGTCATTCCTGCGGAGGCAGGAATCCATCCTTCCGAAACACTCACCCCCATCCCCACAACTCACCTCTCCCCCTACCTAATCCGAATCATCAACTCATCCCCCGACTCCCACGGCCGCTCATCCACCTTCCACACAACCGTCCCCGACTCCCCATCCGACACACCATCGTCGAACCTCAGGCTAAGGCCCACCGTCCCATCCAGTTCGATGAAGTCCAAGGTCTTGCCCGCAAGGGACACGTAGGGCGAAAGGGCAAGCATGACCTTGCCATTCTCCCACCCGAGTCCGACGATGGAGGATGAGACGTCCCCGTGAGTGAAGGAGGCGGGAGAGAGTGTGCCTTGACTTCCCCGGAAACCCACCCCTAGGGAGGTGGAGGCAGGATCGAAGAAGGCTTCGTGAACAGTCCCCGTCGGAGCAGTGACGGTGACTATTAACGCTAGACGATGACGAGGAGAGACAAAGTTGCATGGCATGTATTCGGGCCATTGTCTGTGGAACATATAATTGTATGTTCCGCCAATCAGAGGACGGGCGGTTGTAATATTGCTGCTGAAGCCGTTGCCGGGCTTCTCATCGTTATCGACGACCTGAGTGCTGAAGAGTTCTGCATCCATACCGGTTAACCACTCTTTCCAGTACTTATTCAAGTTGTAATTGCCGGAAGCCTTAATAACTGCTCCCTTGCCCGTTCCTGAATTCACTCGCGCATTGAATTGATGAAGAGGCCATGCGCGCCCATAATGGGTCTCCCAGTTTCGGAACCATTGCTCGTGATCTAGGCGCGCCAAGATGCAATCCTCGTATCCTGCTACACCTTCTTTCACTTCCTGCCACGCTATCTTGGAACGAAGATCCGTCAGAGAAATCACTGGAGACAGAGCACCGGTGGGAGATTGGGTATCCGTAATAAATGTCTGACTACCACCGCTAGTCCCTGTTGTACCAGAGGCAGATTCCGCAGGTAGCCACGCAGGGTTCCGGGTATCTATGGTATAACCATCGGACAGGTTACCACTATAGTGCTTGACGGCTTGGGATTCTGTGAATATGAACTGTGATGAGGAACTGTCTGAGGAACCTGTTGTCCCTTGACTCTTCGGTAGGGTGAGGAAGAGTATCGCTTCCCGTCCGTCCCAGGAGGTATTTCGTCCAGTGGTGGAGGCATGGACGCTGATCTCGGATGCTCCAGAGCCCTTTAGGTATTCAATGGCCTTAAATTTCAATAGATCATCGGTGACGGATGATAAGGAAACTCTGACTACGATATCCGATTCGTATATGCGCTCATCCAATGATGGGGTGCCGGCACCGTAGAATGGAGGCTGCGGCAGGGCATGGATTGTGGGTGTGATGTGGGCTGTGACGGTCTCCGAATCCCTAGTAGAAGGGCTAGGCGTGACATCGGAGACGAGTGTTTCCAAGTCAGAGGCGCAGGCCGCAACCCCAATCAGCAACCCCACCACCAAGGCCAACCACCCCATTTCTCTGATAACCGTCTTCACTTCTCTCCCTCCCCCTGATTTCCATATCACCCCCTCCCGTACATTCTAAACGCACCATACAACCAAAAATCCCCTCCCCTCCGTCATTCCCGAGTAGTCGGGAATCCATCCCGCGGGGCGGGGCAGGGCGGCCCCCACCCTCGAGGGTAGCCTGTCCGCCTATGGCGGATCATTCCCGCCCCTTTAATCCGTCATTCCCACGGAGGTGGGAATCCATCCCTCCGAAACACTCACCCACAACCCCGCAACCCACCCTTCCCATCTTCCGTCACTCCAACCCCGTCCCCCCTCCCCACCCCCGAGGGGAGCCTGTCCGCCTATGGCGGATCATTCCCACGGAGGTGGTAATCCATCCCTCCTGAATAATCACCTGCATCCTAGCACTACACCCCCTTCCCTAGCCCCACCCCCAACCCCCATGTCATCCCTATGCCCCGCGAGGAATCGGGGGAATTCCTTCCCAACCCGTACATTTGCTTGACACATCTGAGCAAAGGCGTTATCATACCCTACGGTCGACCAGATATTCTCACTGACCTAAGGAGGAACACCAAAAACCCAGGGAAGCCCACCCGACCCCACACGGGTCCCGTGCCCCTTCCCTGACCCCCAGGCGATGGATAGACGCCCTGGACGCTACGTTCCATTGTGAAGCCCCTCTAAGACGCCCTCTCGGCCTCTTTCAGGGGAAGCCTCCCTCGGGAGGAAGCCGCTCTTTGCAGCGGAAGTGCGGTCGGATAGACCCGGCGCCGAGGACTTCTCGGTAACCCGACCGCTCAATCAGGCCGGGTGCCGGTGGTCCCCCGCACTCCCGGGTCGCACCGGCAAACTTGGAAACCTTTACGCCTGCGAGAGGCTCTGCATCGGACGCTGGAAGAGCCTCCATACCGCCCTTCTGCGGTGCAGCCAACCCCCCAGGGAGTATGGCTCGGACCTGCTGGCCCTTACGGTCCTTGCCCAAGTCCAGCGTATTTAGGGCCAGAGGCCGCACAGCGGCAAAAGCGGGCCGGCGCCCCTGCCCCGGGGCGTCGAATAACCCGAAGCACAGGAACGGGGCAGCGTCCCGGAAGCGTCTTCCATCGCCAACCCAAAACCCGACAGACAAAATGCAAACCCAAACCCCCCAACCCAACAACCCGGCCCCTCTCTCTTCCTCCCCCGTAGGGGCGTCCCTCGTGGGCGCCCTCCCCGGTGTGGGGTGGGGGGTTCCTTCCCCGTTCCTTAAACAATCAAAGCCGTGCCTGAAATCGCAAAACAATCAAAAACCCACACCCCTGCACCACGCGAATTCCCCGGAAATCCCTTTCAGGCGTCGTTCAATCAAAACAGCTACGAGTTCAATCAATGTTCAATCAAAACCCCCTGCACCTCTAACCGGCCCTACCGGTGCCCTCGTTTGTACACCCCCGAGGGTCGCGGGTAGAATGGAAGTCGGGAGGGGTGGCCTATCCATCTGCGGCGCATGAGTACCAACGCTTCCACAAACCGGCCCGACACCATTCTCGACCTCTTCGGGAGGCCCCTCAGGGACCTGCGCATATCCGTCACCGACAGGTGCAACTTCCGATGCACCTTCTGCATGCCCGCGGAGATATTCGGCGAGCGCTACCGCTTCCTGCCCAAAGACGACATCCTCACCTTCGAGGAGATAAGCCGCGTTGCCCGGCTCTTCGTCGGCCTCGGCGTGCGCAAGATACGCCTCACCGGCGGCGAACCCCTCCTCCGCGACCAGTTGGAAGTCCTGGTCGGCCAGCTTGCCTCCATCGAAGGGCTGGAGGACTTGGCCCTGACCACCAACGGCTACCTGCTAGCCAGGAAGGCGCAAACCCTCCGGGATGCCGGCCTGAAGCGGGTCACGGTAAGCCTCCATACCCTGGACGACCAGGTATTCGGGCACATGAACGGTCGGGGTTTCGGGACGGGACGGGTGCTGGAAGGCATCCGCGCCGCCGAGGAAGCCGGCCTGACGCCCATCAAGATCAACGTAGTCGTCCAGAAGGGCGTCAACGAGCACACCATCGTCGACCTCACCCGTCGGGTCAAGGAGATGGGTCACATCCTCCGCTTCATCGAGTTCATGGACGTAGGCAACCTGAATCAGTGGGAGTCCGACCAGGTGGTCACCTCGCAGCAGGTGATCGACCTCATTGGCCGGGAGATGCCCCTCGAGCCCGTCGACAAGAGCTACCGCGGCGAAGTCGCAGACCGCTACCGCTACGCCGACGGCGAAGGCGAGATCGGTGTCATATCCTCGGTGAGCAACCCCTTCTGCGGTGACTGCACTCGTGCCCGCATCTCGGCGGAGGGGAAGGTCTACACCTGCCTCTTCGCCTCCAAAGGCCAGGACCTCCGGGGCCCCCTCCGCGCCGGCGCCACCGACGATGACCTCACCGACATTATCAAGGGTATCTGGGCCCGCAGGGCCGACCGCTATTCGGAGGAGCGGGCGTCGTTAGCCGGGAGCCGGGCCAGGAAGGTGGAGATGTACCACATCGGCGGCTAGCAGGGCCGGGACAACCTCGAAGAAGGAGATTTATCAGCTATGCCCAATTACTGGATGATCGTAAGCTCTGCAGAGAACTTCGAGATTTCTCGGGAGCTCGGGTTCGAGTTGCAGGGAATCAAGAGCCGGCACCGGAAGAAGGCCGAGCGCATGGAGCCCGGGGATCGGGTCCTCTACTACCTGACCGGCGTTCAGCAGTTCGGCGGCACGGCGACCATAACCTCCCCCTACTACGAAGACCGCGCCCCGATCTGGAACAGCAAGAAGAAGGGCGAGGAATACCCCTTCCGCTTCGGAATCAAGCCCGACCTCATCCTGGAGCCCGGGACCTACGTGGACGCCAAGTCCATAGTCCCGCACCTTGAGTACGTCAAGAGGTGGCCACCCCAGCACTGGCACCTGGCCTTCCAGGGCAACGTCCACCTGTTTTCGGAAGAGGACTTCTCCTTCATAGAGGGGGAAATCGGCAAGCGGATGCCGGAGCGTGAGGCGTCGGGGTCGGCGGCGCAGGGTTAACCCATGCCGGACGGCGAGCCCATAGACCTTCCCCTGTTCCCGCTCAACGTTGTCCTCTATCCCGGCATGGCCCTTCCTCTTCGCATATTCGAAGAGCGGTACAAGCTGATGATGCAAAAATGCCTGGAGGGAGACAAGACCTTCGGGGTGGCGCTGATCAGGGAGGGGAAAGAGGTGGGCGGATCGGCCATCCCCTTCGAGGTGGGAACCTTGGCGCGGATCACCGACGTCGTGCCCCAGGGCCAGGGAAGGATGCACCTGAGCGCCATAGGCCAGGACGTGTTCCGTATAGTCGATGTCCAGCAGATAACGCCCTACATGGTAGGCCGGGTTGAGCTGCTCGAAAGGACCGAAGAGCCAACCCCCGGCGAGCTAACCAGCAGAGTTGTCCGCCACTTCCGCACCTACATGTCGCTATTGACGTCCCTGCGTGGTGGCGGAGACGGGACGGTGGAGCTTGACCGGGACCCCGAGAGGCTGTCATACACCGTGGCCGCCGAGCTCATGGCCGGGCCACGGGAGAAGCAGGGTCTCCTGGAAGCTCCTACGGCAAAGGTGCGCCTCGAAGAAGAACTGAAACTCCTCCAATCCACCAATCTGAGCCTGGAGCTCTTCCTTGCAGAGAAGCGAAAGAAAGAAGCCCGGGGCGGCAAGAAGGACGACTCCTCTGACCGGCCCCGGTTCTCCCTGAACTGACCCGGCTCCCAACGAAATCCAGCACGTAACAAAGAAGGGGTGCGAAAGCGCACTCCCCCTCTTTCGTTTCCTGGCTGAAAGGCTAGTCCGAGGCCAGGACGAGGGTGCCGGTGGAGGACAGGGTGCCGCCGGTGCCGTTGACCAGGCAGGTCTTGGCGTCCTTCACCTGGCGGTCTCCACCCTCGCCTCTAAGCTGCCGGGCGGCTTCGAGGAGGAGGAACATGCCGTACATGCCGGTGTGGCAGTAGGAGAGACCTCCGCCGTTGGTGTTCATCGGGAAGTCGCCGCCGGGGGCGGTGCGCTGGTTGGCCACGAACTCCGGCCCCTCGCCGCGGCCACAGAAGCCGAGGGATTCCAGGGTGATGAGGACGGTGTAGGTGAAGGAGTCGTAGATCATGGCGAGGTCGATGTCGTCGTGGGTGAGGCCGGCCATGCCCAAGGCTCGGGGCCCGGTCTCCCGGGCGATGGTGGAGCAGAGGTCCGCCTGCTGGAGGATGCCGTCTCCGTGGTCGTGGCCTTCGGCGGAGCCTAGAATCCAGACCGGCTTCTTCCTGGTGTTCTTGGCCACGGCGGCTGAGGTGACGACGGTGGCGCCGCCGCCGTCGGTGACGAGACAGCAGTCGAAGAGGTGGAAGGGCCAGGATATCCACCGGGACTCGTGGTAGTCCTGGATGGTCATGTCATCCTGCATGAAGGCCTTGGGGTTGAGTTGGGCCCACTTGCGGGTGGCGACGGCTATTTCGGCGAGGGCGTCACGGGTACGCTCTTCGCCGAACTCGTGCATGTAACGGCTGCAAGCCAAGGCGTAACCGTGGGGAGCGATGACGAGGCCGTAGGGGTCCTCGTACTGGGCGCCGGGCATGTTGGGGTCGTCCCCTGCGTAGGCCCGAGAGCTGCGACCGGCCTCGCCGTGGACTATCAGGGCCACGTCGATGAGGCCGGCGCTGATGGCTGCCAGGGCGTGCTCCACGTAGATGACGAAGGAAGAGCCGCCGACGTTGGTGCCGTCGGTGTACCTAGGGGTGATGCCCAGATATTCGGCCATGTTATAGGGGGAAGGGCCTGCGACGAATAGCCCGTCGACGTCAGAGAGGGAGAGGCCGGCATCATCGAGGGCGTTGAAAGCGGCCTCCGAGCCCAACTGGAGGCGGGACTTGTTGGGTACCTTGCCTATCTCGTTAGACTCGTCGACGCCGACGATGGCGGCTTTTCGCGAAAGGTCAGCCATTAGGGACCTCCTCAGTTGCACCGGCCCGGGAGCTAGACGGGTTTGAACTTGGGCAGGGAAATTTCGTCGGTTATGTCGTCGAAGATGACCTCGACGGGCATGCCGATGGAGACGTTCTCGGGAGTCGGGTCGTCGATGACGATGTTGGTGGGCATCCTGGGGCCTTCTTCGAGTTCCACGACGGCTGCCACGTAAGGGCACACCTCACGGAAGGGAGGCGGGGAGCGGTGGACTATGGTGAAGGCGTAGATGGTGCCCTTGCCGCTGCTCTGGACCCAGGTAACGTCCTTGCAGTGGTAGCCGGGGCAGAAGTCTCTGGGGTAGAAGAAGACCTTATCGCATTCGTTGCACTTGCGAAACCAGAGTTCGTGGGCCTTGGCTTTTTCCCAGTAGAAGTCGGACTCGGGCTGGGGTACGGGGACGGGAAGGTTGTAGTCTGCCATATCAATCACCTCTTTCGAAGTAGCTCACTGGTTACTAATCGGCGGCGAGGACTATGGTGCCTGTGGAGGAGAGGGTGCCTCCGGTACCGTTGACCAGGGAGGTCTTGGCGCCGGCGACCTGACGGTCTCCGCACTCGCCTCTCAACTGTCGGGTGGCTTCCAGGAGAAGGAACATGCCGTACATGCCGGTGTGGCAGTAGGAGAGGCCGCCACCGTTGGTGTTCATCGGGAAGTCGCCGCCGGGGGCGGTGCGCTGGTTGGCGACGAAATCGGGGCCTTCACCGCGGCCGCAGAATCCGAGGGACTCCAGGGTGATGAGGACGGTGTAGGTGAAGGAGTCGTAGATCATGGCGAGGTCTATGTCGGAGTGCTTGAGCCCTGCCATTTCGAGGGCCCGGGGCCCGGTCTCCCTGGCGATGGTGGAGCAGAGGTCGGCCTGCTGGAGGATTCCCTCGCCGTGATCGTGGCCCTCGGCGGTACCCAGGACCCAGACGGGCTTCTTCTTGGTGTTCTTGGCCACCGCCGCGGAGGTGATTACCGTGGCGCCGCCGCCGTCGGTAACCAGGCAGCAGTCGAAGAGGTGGAAGGGCCAGGATATCCACCGGGACTCGTGGTAGTCCTCCATGGACATGTCGTCCTTGATGAAGGACTTGGGGTTGAGCTGGGCCCACTTTCGGGTCGAAACGGCGATCTCGCCCAAGGCGTTCTGGGTGCGTTCCTGGCCGAACTCGTGCATGTAGCGGGTGGCGGCAAGGGCGTAGGGGTGGGGCTCGATGACGAGGCCGTAGGGGTGCTCGTACTGGGCGATGGGCATGTTGGGGTCGTCGCCGGCGTAGGCCCGAGAGCTTCGCCCCGCTTCGCCGTGAACGATGAGGGCAACGTCGATGAGGCCGGCGCTGATGGCGGCGAGGGCGTGCTCAACGTATATGACGAAGGAAGAGCCGCCGACGTTGGTGCCGTCGGTGTACCTGGGGGTGATGCCCAGGTATTCGGCCATGTTATAGGGAGACGGGCCTGCGACGAAGAGCCCGTCGACGTCCGATAGCGATAGGCCGGCGTCGTCGAGGGCGTTGAATGCGGCCTCCGAGCCTAGCTGGAGGCGGGACTTGTTGGGTACCTTGCCTATTTCGTCGGACTCGTCGACGCCGACGATAGCGGCCATACGGGACAGATCTGCCATTATCGACCTCCTGTAGCTATGGGGGCGTGCCGTTGGCGGGGCGCGACGCCGCGCGTAAAGGCACAAGACTGATGGTGATTCCTCCCAAAAGCGGCCTTTATTCTATAGTGGGGAGGTGGAGGTGTCAATTTGGTGCGCTTGTTCGGGTGGGGTTTTGATTGAACATTGATTGAACGTTGATTGAAGATTGATTGAACTCGTAGCTGTTTTGATTGAATGACGCCTGAAAGGGATTTCTGGGGAATTCGCGTGGCGCGAGGGGTGGGTTTTTGATTGTTTTGCAATTTCAGGCACGGCTTTGATTGTTTAAGGAACGGGGAAGGAACCCCCCACCCCACACCGGGGAGGGCGCCCAGCCGGTCGCCCCTACGGAGAGGGGAGGGGATGAGGGTGGGGGAGAGGTTGTTTGGTTGTGGGGTTTGGGTAGGCGATGGAGGTCCGGGACTCGGATGCAGGATCTCGATGGCACCTACGCCGACGCTGGCAGCATCGGCGGTTGTCCTGCCTTTCCCTTCACGCATGCCTTGGGAGACTTGCCGGTGTCGAGGGCGTCTCTGCGTGGGGACATCCGTCCTCCGCATCAGCGCTCGACCGCTGAACGGGACGGCATATCGGCTCGAAGCCGCCGTGGGCGGGTGGAGCCGCATAAGGGCGCTAAGGCCCTGCATAACGAGTGAAAGACTCGCGGAATTCCTCGGCGGGGGTTAAGTCGGCGAGGCGTATACGCCCGGGTGAGGGGCGTCGTATCGGCAAGGGCGTCGATATAGAGGCCTGATGCCGCATAGAGTCGATGGACCTTCCATCGCCTGGGGGTTAGGGAAGGGGCACGGAACCCGTGTGGGGTCGGGTGGGCTTCCCTGGGTGTTGGTGTACCTCCTTTGATTATGAATAGTAGTTCGAACCGCAGACAGTTTAGCACGAATATAATAGAAAGCAAGGGTTTTTGGGGGCGGGTTTTTGGGGATTGGTTGACGGGTGTGGGGGGCGGGGGTAGGGTGGGCCGATGAAATTTGTGGCTGCGGCGATAGCCCTGCTGGTCGCGTTTGCCGCGTGCTCCGGCACTGTGGAAGCTCCACCCCCTACCCAGGACGCAGGCTCTGCCGTCCAGACTGCCGTGGAGCAAGCCTTGCTGACTGCCACCCCGCCTATAAGTATTTCGACGCCTGTTCAAACACCTACGCCCATCCCACCCCCGACTGTTACGCCAATTCCCACTCCGACGCCACCACCCACTAGCGAGCCTCAGCCTCGGCATCAATGGACGGCGGAAAATCCCGCCACCCTCCAGGATATTGAGGCGGAACTGGCCAACTACAGGGGCCGGAGTCTGACTGTGGTCTCCTGGGGTGGTTCTTATCAAGCAGCCCAGCGACAGGCTTACTTCCTGCCCTTCCAAGAGAAGTTCGGGATTGAGATAATTGAAGACAGCCCCGTTGAGGACTCCAAGGTCCGCTTGAGGTTGGAAACCGGAAACATGAACTGGGACATCGGAGACTCTGGCATGAGGGCTGTATGGCAACTCGGCCCTACAGGGGATCTGGAAGAACTAACACCGGCGATCCACTACGGATACTTGACCGGTTATCCTGAAGTGACTATATCACCGTGGAGTGGTGGTGGAGGGATGGTCTGGTCCACAGGTCTCGCCTATAGAAAGGATAAGATCGACACTTTGTGGGATGGCAAGAAGCCGAACGACTGGACTGCTTTCTGGGACGTTGAGAACTTTCCGGGCACCAGGTGGATGGGTAGAAGGGTGAACGAAAACATATTCTTTGCCCACTTCGCCCGAAGGCCGGATATTCTGAACACTGTCGATGGTCGGACATCTACAGCCAAGCTCACCCCTGAACAGATACACCAATCTTTCGAAAAGCTGGAACAGATCAAGCCCCACATCCAGTTCTGGTGGTCGGGGGGCACCGACTGCCCGTCAGGCCTGATGAACGATGAAGTTGACATGTGCACGGCATGGAACTACCGGATACGGAATATTCAGAGGGAACCGGGCGGAAACAACATCCACTACTGCTACGAATGTGGACACGTTACCCAGGCCAATGTGTTCTATATCCCGAAAGGGTCTCCGAACAAGACTCTGGCCGAACTATTCATTGCTTGGACGGGGCACCCCGAGATTAACGTAGAGATTTCAAACTACATTCCCTACGGACCCTTGAATCTCCATGCGCTACCATTGGGGCCTGAGCGCGTAGCACCAGAGGTCCTAGCCGACCTCCCCACCTCTCCTGTTGCGCTGGAAAAGGCAGTGTTGGTTGATGAGAAGTGGCTGGGCCTCAAACTGGATGCCCTGGCCGAGAGGATGGAGGTATTCCTAGCGGACTATTGATAGTAGTCTATAGGCAACCCTATGACTTGAGGGCAAGGGGCGGGGGTGGGTCTCGTCTCCAATTAAAAAAGTAGGCGTCTGATTCTGGATTCCCGTGTCGGGGCACGGGAATGACGGCAAAGAGTGGGTGGGGAGGGTGGGAGTGACCTCGGTTGCGACATGTGAAAAGCTGTTGTTGGCTTGTTTACCGGCGCTGTCGGTTGCTAAAGTATCCGGCAATCGGATAGGAAGGGGTGGGGAAGCTTTTTGGACATGAATCGAGCTTTGCGAAGCAGTAGACGGGCGGCCCTGGCTCTGGTCGCCATCTCCCTTGCCATCCTGGTCCTGGCGGGATGTTCCTCCCCAGACCCGACTCCTACGCCCACTCCCACACCCGCGCCCCCTCCTACCAGCACACCCACCCCTACATCTCCTACATCTGCACCTGACACCGCTGTCGTCGACCCAAGCGCCACATATTTCAACCTGGGTCGGGTGCTGGACATAGAAATCGAGATTGCGCGCGAGGACTGGGACACGCTGCGCCACCAGACGCGAACCTTCGAGGACGTGATGGCGGAGATAGAGGAGTTCGGGCTGTCGCGTCCCTTTTCGGACATCTACACGTGGTTCCCCGGGACGGTGACGGTGGATGGGGAGACGCACTCGGAGGTCGGGGTGCGGAAGAAGGGATTTCTCGGGTCACAGAGCGACACGAAGCCGGCGCTGAAGCTCCGGTTCGACAAGTACGTGGACGGCCAGACCCTTGGAGGCGTCATCGAGCGCATGACGTTGAACAACAGCGTCCAAGACCCATCGATGATAAACACCTGTTTGACGTACCAGGTCTTCGCGGCCGCGGGGTTGCCTGCGTCGCGGTGCAATTTCGCCACGGTTACGGTGAACGGCAAGGAACTGGGGCTGTACGTCCACGTGGAGGAGATCAAGAAGCCGTTCCTGGCCCGCCATTTCGACAGCGCAGACGGGAACCTGTACGAGGGTACGGTGAGCGATTTCACGCCCGACTACCGGGGCACGATTGAGAAGAAGACCAACGAGGATGAAGACGATTGGTCGGATATCGACGCGGTGGTGGCCGCCCTTCGGGATGGGTCGGGGGGCGGGGTGGAAGCGCTGGGCGAGGTCGTCGACCTGGACAGGTTCCTGTCCTTCTGGGCCACGGAGGTTTTGGTGGGCCACTGGGACGGATATGCCGGCAACCGCAACAACTACCACTTCTACCGGGAGCCCGACGGCCCCTTCGTGTTCATACCCTGGGGGGTGGACGACACCTTCCACCTGAAGGAGGACCCCAACCCGTTCGACAACATTAGCGACCCGCCCCCCTCGGTGCTGGCACTTACGGCCATTCCCAACCGCCTTTACAACACCCCCGACTGGCGGGCGAAATACGCGGCCCGGATGAAGGAACTGCTGGAGACGATCTGGGACGAGGATGAGTTGATGGCGAGTGTCGACCGGATGGCGGCCATAGTCCAGAGGCACGCCGAGCCCGGGGCACGGGAGGCGGCGGCCAAGGACACGGAGCGGGTGAGAAAGTTCATACTGAAGCGTCGGGGGGAGATCCTGGCCGACATCACGCCGGAACCCCCGGACTGGCCTGAGCCCGACTATGGGCAAGTGGCGGGGGAGTCGGGTTCCCTGGAAGTGAGCTTCGAGACCGTTTGGGGAAGCAACCGCAACGTCGATCCGTGGGAAGAGGGGACGGTTACGCGGCTTCTGCTGAACGGAAACGAAGAGTCTACGGAGGGGGTGGCCATAACCGCCGGTCACGCAAGCCCGGATGAGCAGGCTATCCTGCCGGGGGTCGGGGAGCTGGCTTCCATAGCCGGCTTCAGCGTCGAGGCTGACGGCTCCATAACGGGAATGACCGTTGTGCTGCCCGTGTCACGGGTGGCCGACGGTGCAACGCTGGTCATTGGTCGGGACCCGATAGCCGGGGGTACGTGGTCCATACCGGCGGGGGCGGTCGCACCGGACAGCTATACTCCCTTTACATCGGGGACGCTGGAACTATTGGAGGCGGGGACGGGGTCGGGTGCGAAAATTTCGGGTAGGTTCTCGGGGGTGTATGGGGGGGACCCGGAATTAACGTCTGAACCGTGATTCTTGGGATTAAGGGATTACCTTGATTTCTTGGATTGAGGGTGTGGTTCATGGGTGAGTGGAAGCCACCTTTATGTGTAGCGGGATTTATGGGATTGCCGGGTTTACCTGGTTCTTCTGTTTGAATTTGCCGTTAGCGACCCTTTTGAATTGGAGGCTTCTGGCACCGAAGTTGATTAGCAGTCCTACCTCAAGGTCATAGGCCTCCAAGTAGTTGATGGCCTGCGCAAGGTGAACATCTTCGAGGTTTATGACAGCCTTCAGCTCAACGGAGACCAGGCCATCGACCAGAAAATCCACTCTTCTGGCACCGATCTGCTGCTCTTTGTAGTAGATAGGCATTTCATGTTCCCGGCTGAAGGAAAGCCCTTGGTCGGCCATCTCGATCTCCAATGCCCGCTGGTAGATCACCTCCTGGAAGCCGTTGCCCAAGGCCGAGTGCACCGTCATCGCGCACCCGATAACCCTTCCGGTCAACTCCGAATATTTGTAGTACCTATTGATCATCGCCCATTCCTATCATATCCCACCTTCCCATCGCGAATCAGACATGAACATCACCCTTGCAAAGTCAAAACCCATCATCAAATCAAACAAATCCCAGTACATACAGTGGACTGGGAGGGGGTCGGCGCGTAGAATGGCCCCATAAGCTTTACCGCAATCGCGAGGAGGAAATCATGGCTGCAACCGGGATAACGCTGTACACGAAACGCTCCTGAACTTCCTGCAGAAGGGCGAAGGAGTTTCTTTCGCAGAAAGAAATCGACCACATAGAGCGGGATATATTCAAGGAGCCCCTGTCCCGTGAAGAGATCGAGGGTCTGCTGGAGATCATACCCATGGAGCAGCTATTCTCACGGAAGAGTCGGGCGGTGAAGAAGCTGGGTTTGGATGTCGACGCCCTTTCCGACGATGAAAAGCTGGACCTGATGACGCAGGAGCCGGCGCTACTGAAGAGACCGATAGTGGTCGGGGGGTCGGCGCCGGTGTTGGGGTACAACGTGGAGGCGTTGGAGGGGGCGGTGGGGAGTTAGGAGAGGAGCAGGACAAGATATGGCTAACCAAAACACTCACAACAGACCGGACCTCATCGTCGAGACGGAATGGCTGGCAGAGCACCTAGATGACCCCAACCTGAGGATCGTGGATATGGGGCCCATCGACGGGTACAAGAGGGGGCATATTCCGGGGGCGATGGGACTGAACCGCAACTACTTCAAGGACCCCGACAACCGGGCGCTGGTCATGGGCCCCGACCAGTTCGCCGAGGAGATGGGGCAGGTAGGCATCGGCGACCAGCACGACGTAATAGCCTACGACGACTGGGGCGGGCTGTACGCGGGTCGGCTGTGGTGGCTCCTGCGGATGCACGGCCATGAGAAGGTTCGGGTGCTCAACGGCGGGTGGAACAAGTGGATAGCGGAGGGTCGGGCGGTGGAGCCTGCACCCCTGGCGACGTACCACAGCGGCAGGCCGATGTCGCCGTACCCGCCAGCCACCTTCACCCCGACCATGCACCCGGAATACAACTGCACCCTCGACCAACTGAAGGAGCGGCTGAACGAGCCGGGATGGGTCACGCTGGACGTTCGGACGGACGACGAGTACACGGGGGTGCAGACCCGGGGGAACAAGCGGGGCGGGCACCTGCCGGACACCGTGCACATCGAGTGGACGAAAGCGGTCACCGACGACGAGTTCAGGACCTTCCTGCCGCCCGACGAGCTAAGGGAGCTCTATGCGTCGGCGGGGATCACGCCGGAGAAGAAGGTAGTCACCTACTGACAGGGCGGAATTCGCGCGGCACACGTGATGTTTGCCCTCAGGCTCCTGGGATACGAAAACGTCAGCAACTACGACGGCTCGATGGGTGAGTGGGCCAACCGGGACGACACCCCTATAGTAGCTTAGGCCCCAACACGTACTTCAGGTTGGCCGTGGTCTGAGCGGCGACTTCCTCGACGGTGATGCCGCGTAGCTCCGCGACTTTTTCAGCGACGCGGATTAGCTGGGCGGGTTCCAGGGGGTTCTTCTTTTTCCAGGGCTGGGGGAAGGAATCGGTCTCTATGACCATGTACTCCATGGGCAGGGACGCGGCTATCGGGTGGAGGTGGGGGAGGGCGAGCAGGGTCTTGGAGAAGGAGACGTAGATTCCCATGTCGATGCACTCCTCGGCGATACGCTGGTCGGCGACGAAGTAGTGCATGATGGCCCCGACCTCGTAGACTCGTTCCTCCTTGAGGATGCGCAGGCAGTCCCAGTAGGCCTCTCTACTGTGGAATACCACGGGCAGTTGCAGCTCCCGGGCAAGGCAGAGGTGTCGGCGGAAGACGTCCTGCTGGAGCTCTCGCGGGGCCTTGCTTTTGAAGTAGTCGAGGCCCGGTTCACAGATCATCAGGACCTTCTCGCTGGACTGAGCCAGACCGGCAAGCTCCTCGAAGGTTTCCTCGGTGATGTTGAGGTGGGCGGCGTGGGGGTGGATGCCGACGCCCGCGTAGATGTCGGGGTACTCGTCGGCGATGCGGACGGCGGCCCTGGAAGATTCGAGGGAGCTGCCTGCGGTGATGATGCGCCTGACACCGACGTCCCGGGCGCGCTGGACGACATCCGGGAGCTGGTCTCCGTAGTCTTCGAGATGGGTGTGGCTATCAGATAGGTCTAGCATGGGGGGCCTCTCTCACTAACCGGTCGGCAAAATTCCCTAATCTATTCCCCAGATGGATTGCAGGCGTTCGACCGTGAAGTTCCACTTGGGGTCTCGGGGCTGGGCCACGGTGTTCTGGTTGCCGAAGAAACCGCGTTCTCTCACTGCATCCTGTAGGTCGACAGTCTTGATCCACTCAACCCCTACGAAATGTTCAGCCTGCTCTTTCTGGAGTGCCTTTGGCGCTTGAAGGCCGACCGTTGTGATGGGAACGAGAGAGCCGTTTTGTTGGACTTGGAACTCATCGAAGCGCATGGCCGGGGTGATAACTCTCCCAACGCCTACGTATCCTTTACCGGGGACTGAGACCCATATCCGGTTGCCGGGTTCAAGCATCCTCAGCGTCCTCACGTACCACTCTCCTCCTCCTCCACTCACGTAGCCGTATTTCTTAGCATCGCTCCAAGTTCGGCTTTCTCCTTCTCCGAAGGAAACGTAGAATTCACCATTCCACTCTCGTTTCTGCCGTTTGTCGGAAGAAGGTTCGGAAGAAAGGACGAATGGGTCATTTAGCCAGGTACGAGTCAAATATAGACGTCCTTCATCCTGAAACGCACGGAAGAATACGACATTGATGTCAACCTCGTGTTTGTCTTGTAGATAGTGGACTATGCGCTCAGTAGAAGGATCGAGTTCTTCGGCGACGATGAGCAGTCGGTGGGAGGCATTGAGTTCATCAGGAACACTGTTGAATTTTTCTTGCAATGCGTCATTGATTCCTTTGGGGTTAGCCTCGTTGAGAAACCGTTGCTGGTAGTCAATAAAAGTCTTAGCAATCACCTCGGAGTCCATGTGGAGCATGCAGGAACCGTAATCAAGCACTTGTGCCACTATATCCCTGGGTGTACGCGCACGTTTCAATTCAATTACTACCAAGTTGCCTTCTGCATCAACGGCCAGGATGTCGATACGGCCACCAAAAGCGGTAGCTACTTCCCGGCCGATTACTATAAGACCGGGATCAATCATAGAGATATCGGAGGCTATGACGTCCTGGAGCCGGTGTTCATAATCCATCCCGCCGAGTGATATTGGAGCAAATTCTTCGCCGATTCGCCAAATCTTCACTTCTATCGACATCTTATTCTGTCCTTCTTCTGCTATCCGACAATCTATCGGTTGAAGTCTGCAAGCTCTCTAAGCTCACGGGCCGCTTCCCGAGGGTCCAGGGACGCGAGGATGGAGCGGATGACGGCTATGCCGTCGGCGCCGGCCTGCATGACCTCTGCGGCGTTGGAGGCATTTATTCCCCCGATGGCGTAGACGGGCGCTTGGACCCGGGCCTTCACCTGTGCAACCAACCCAGGCCCCGAACCCTCGCGCCCCGGGTGGGATGCAGTCCCATATATCGTTCCGAGTATCAAATAGTCTGCGCCTTCCTGCTCTGCGGCCACGGCCTCCTCGACGCTATGCACTGACTTGCCAACCAGCATCCCCTCTCCACCGAGCTTCTTGGCCACACAGACGGGCATGGAGTGGGAGGGGAGGTGAAGGCCGTCGGCATCTATGGCGAGCGCTACGTCAACCCTATCGTTGATGATGAGCAGAGCCTTGCCCTGTGTCACGAGCCGCAGCTTCTTCGCCAGCTCATATAGCTCCCCCGAAGGCATTGTCTTCTCCCTGATCTGCACCATCCCCACACCACCCGACACTGCCTCAGTTACCACTTCTTCAAGGGGCACGTGCATCTTCACAGTGGAGTCTGTGACCAGACAGAGCCTGGGGAGTGGGACGGGACTAGCCATGGGCCCGGGCGGGCTTCAGGAAGAACTCGTCGAAGGCTTCGAAGGCTAAGGGAGCAACCTCTTGAGCGATTTTCTCGATGGCGAGGGCGTAGGCACGGATCTCGGGTTGCGCACCTTCGCCTAATCTCAGTTCCAGGAAGTTCATAAGGGCCCGGAAGTTAAGCGTCCAGTAGAACTCGGTGTAGTAGGCCGTCCCCAGCACGCCTCGGAACACCTCCCTTGTGCGCTTGCGGTGCTCCCGATAGGGCTTGGCCTTCTCTATCATGCGCTCGTAGAAGTCGTGCTCCCGGTGCATCATCTCCTCGTATTCCCTGATGTCATCCTCGTCGAAGATGTTGGGAATATCGTCGAGGGAGGGGACGTAGAACTCCTCCTGGAAGACCCGGTAGCGGGCGGAACGTTCGTTGTAGCTGGCGATGCGGTGCCTGAGCCACTGCCGGGCCACGAAGATCGGACACTTGATGACGAACTGGAAGACGACGTGCTCGAAGGGGGTGTGGTGCTTGTTCTCCATCAGGAAGAAGATGAGTTTGCGGTCGCGCTCGGGGTCCGACTTGGCGCCCGTAGAGACTCGGGCAGCGGACAGGATCCTGTCGTCGTCGCCTATGTAGTCGAGGAGATGGACGTATCCCTTGTCCAGGACAGGGATTTTGCGGCCTCTGAGGTCGGGGCCCGGGCCGTTGACGTTTTCCAAGAGGCCTCCGGTTTCGATAGAGATGATGCTTTGCCCGCGACTCAGATGCCCATACCGAGAGAGACCATGCGGAGGGCGCGTTCGGTGGCCTCGGTGAGGAGGGAGTCCGCGTCGTGGATGGCGGCGTCCAGGGCGATGGGGCCCGGGGCTATGCTCATCACGGAGGTCACGCCCTGCTCATAGATGGAGCGGTACTCGGGGGCCAGGCCTCCGGCCAGGGCAATGACCGGGATGTTGCGTCCTTTAGCCCGAGATGCCACGCCCATGATCGTCTTGCCATACGACGACTGTCCGTCTATCTGTCCCTCGCCGGTGATGACGAGGTCAGCACCGTTCAACTGTTCCACAAAGTTAACAGCATCCGCCACGACCTCAACGCCGGGCTTCAATTCCGTGGGGAAGAACACCTTCATGCCGTAGGCGAGACCGCCCGCCGCCCCAGCCCCGGGGTCGTCCCTCTGATCGATGCCGAGGTCTCTCTGTACCACGTCGGCAAATTTGCCCATGGCTGCGTCAAGCTGGGCGATGATGGGCGGGGTGGCGCCCTTCTGTGGGCCGTAGATGGCAGCGGTGCCTTCGGGGCCGCAGAGGGGGTTGGTTACGTCGGTGGCGACCTGGAACGTTGACTCCGTGGCCCGAGGGTCAATGCCCGAGGTGTCGATCTTCGCCAGCCGGGCAAGGGGGCCCCCGCCGAAGGGCAGCTCGGCGCCGGTTTCGTCAAGGAATTTCACGCCAAGGGCCTGGGCCACACCTGTGCCTCCGTCGCACGTTGCACTCCCCCCTACACCCAGGATGAACTTGCGGTGCCCCTTGTCCAGGGCGTGGCGGATCAGCTCTCCGGTGCCGTAGGTAGTGGTTATCAGGGGGTCTCGCCTGTCGCTCGGGACGAGGGCCAAACCCGAGGCACTAGCCATCTCCACGACGGCGGTGTCACTGTTGCCGAGCACTCCCCAGTGAGCCTGGACGGGCTCGCCCAGGGGCCCGGTAACCGCGTCCTCGTGGGTGCGGCCCCCCGTGCTCCGCATCAGAACTTCAAGGGTGCCGTCGCCGCCGTCAGCCATGGCGGAAATTAGGACCTGGGCGTCGGGGAAGACGCGCCGGATGCCGGCGACGATGGCGTCGGAGACCTGGAACACGCCCAGGCTCCCCTTGAACGCCTGGGGCGCGACAACGATTTTCATGGGGAGGATTATACCCGCGAAAACATGGCGGATGCTCTGGGCGCTCGGCCCCGCGCTATACCCCGTAGCTTGTGCTAGATGGGTTAGTAGGTGGTAGGATGTTTAGAAGCGACGCCCGTTTTGAAGCTTTTGGGCGCGCAAATGCCGGTTGAGTTGAACAAGGAATGATCCCTCAGAAGGTAATCGAAGAACTGGTAGGGGTCGTCGGGGAGCGGTACGTTCTGTACGCCCCTGAGGACCTGATAGTCTTCGAATATGACGGGTCTCAGGCCACGGGCTATCCCGAGGTTGTGGTTGTTCCCGGCTCCGCTGAGGAAGTCGCTGAGACGGTGAAGATAGCGTACCGGGAAGGGCTGCCGGTCGTGCCCCGGGGCGCGGGCACCAGCATCAGCGGCGGGGCTTTGGCCTCGACAGGCGGCATACTTCTCGCCATGACTCGGCTGAAGAGGGTCCTGGAGGTCGATACGGACAACCTGATAGCGGTAGTGGAGCCGGGCCTGGTAAACCTGGACCTGAGCGCCGCCGTAAGCAAGTTCGGGCTCTACTACGCCCCCGACCCCTCCAGCCAGAAGGCCTGCACCATCGGCGGAAACGTGGCCGAGAATGCGGGCGGGCCTCACTGTCTTTCCTACGGTGTCACAACCAACCATGTTCTCGGGCTGGAAGTGGTCTTGCACAACGGCGACCTGATGTGGGTCGGGAGCAGGGTCAGGGACGTGCCGGGCTACGACCTTACGGGGGCAATCGTCGGGTCGGAGGGGACGTTTGTGGTGGTGACGAAGATCCTGGTCCGACTCACGCCGAAGCCCGAGTCCGTAGAAACTCTCCTCGCCGTTTACGATAGCCCGATTGACGCCACCAACACGGTTTCGTCGGTGATCGGGGCGGGGATAGTGCCCGCAGCCCTGGAGATGATAGACAACGTGGTAATACGAGCGGTGGAAAAGGTGATAAAGGCCGGATTTCCGGAGGATGCGGGGGCCGTCCTGCTTATCGAGGTCGAGGGTCTGGAAGAGTCGACGCGGCAGGAGACCGCGGCCATTGAAGAGATCTGCAAGGCCCACAATGCCACCCTCGTCCGTTCGGCGAATGACCCCGCTGAACGAGAACGGCTCTGGGCGGGCCGCAAGAGCGCATTCGGGGCCCTGGGGAGCGTGGCTCCCAACTACTACATAGTTGACGGCGTCGTGCCCCGTACTCGACTCCCCGAGATAATGGAGAAAGTAGAAGAGATTTGTGAACGATACGATGTCGTGGCAGGCAATGTCTTCCATGCCGGGGATGGCAACCTGCACCCGATAATCCTGTTCGATGACCGCAATGAGGGTGCAAAAGAGAACGTCCTTCAGGCCGGCGCCGAGATGCTGCGGGCCTGCATCGACGTTGGAGGAGCCTTGACCGGCGAACACGGCATTGGTGTCGAGAAGCAGATGTACATGCCCTGGGCCTTCACCCTTGAAGACATGGCGGCGATGAAGCGCCTGCGCGCGGCCTTCTGCCCCAAGGCAACTTTCAATCCCGGTAAGATATTCCCAGACGAGGCTCCGCCAAACCGGGAATCGGATCTGCACAGGCCCGTGCCACAGGCTTCAGGTATGTACGTATAAGGCCCTACGCAGGACTGCCAAATCGGACTTGATTGCGGAGAAAACGGATGAACAACTACGAAAAGATGCAGGCGCGAATCGCCGCGGGTGAGACTATCCTGATGGATGGGGGCATGGGCTCGGAGTTCGAGAGGCGAGGGCTTATCAGCCCCACGACCTGGTCGGGCGGCCCGATGCTCACCGACCCGGAACTGGTGAGGGAGATCCACGAGGACTACATCAGGTCAGGCGCAGAGATCATCATCACGAATACCTTCGGCACCGGCCGAGACATGCTGGAGGAGGGTGGACTCGAGGACAAAGTAGCCGAGGCCAACAGGAACGGAATCGAAGCGGCGGTTAAGGCAAGGAAGAACACGGGAACGGAGGACTCGGTTGTGATTGCAGCCTCCGCCTCCACCATGAAGCCCAAGGCCCATGCCGAAGTTCCCGTTGCCTACGAAAAAGCCCTGGAAACTTACCTGGAGCAGTTCGGAGAGCTGGCCAAGGGCGGCCCCGACGTGGCGGTCGGGGAAATGTTAGTGCGAATTTCGGACACCCTCGCCATAATCGACGCCGCCGGACAGCTGGGGCTCCCGGCGTGGGTTGGACTGTCGGTAATCCCTGATGGGAACGATCTATATCTCGGTATTGATGACAGGCACGGCGGTGAGTCCCTCCAGGACGCTATGGACGCCATCAAGGACAGGGACATCGACGCGGTGTTTGTTATGCACACGCCGGTAGGGGACACGGCGCCCGCGCTGGAGATAGTCAAGAAGAGCTGGTCGGGGACCTTTGGCGCCTATGCTCACTTCCCGGGCCACAACACCGACAGGCCACTGCGGAATGCCCTAGACCCGCAGCAGTACCTGGAACACGCCAAGGGTTGGCAGGAGCAAGGCGCCCGCATCATAGGCGGGTGCTGCGGCACGAAGCCCGACCATATCCAAGCCCTGAAGGGGTGGCTCTCCGGCTCCTAGTCGGGGTTGGCGCAACCGAGCCGCATCGTCATGGCCATTCCCCACTCCCTGCAATGGGAGATCGACCGGATACCCCGCAACCGTAAGATCACTCACGGGCCGGGCCTCAGGCAGTATGCAGTCGATGGCGTCGAGCCGGGGGCCGCAGTCTTTCCAAACACAATCGAGGAGGTGAGCCATGTGCTCTCGGCGGCGGACCGGGATGGCAAGGGGGTCGTGCCCTGGGGCGGAGGTACTGCGATGGGCCTGGGAAACCTGCCCAGAGCCTGCGACCTTGTGATCGGCACGTCCAGGCTCAACCGGGTCCTCGAATACGAACCCTCGGACCTGACGGTGGTGGTGGAAGCGGGGATTACTCTCGGGGCCGTGCAGGAAGAGCTTGGCGAAAAGGGACAGTTCCTGCCCCTGGACCCTCCCCTTCCCGAGAAAGCGACGATTGGGGGCATACTCTCCGCCAACTCCAGCGGGCCGATCCGGGCGCAGTTCGGCGCGATTCGGGACAGGCTTATCGGGGTTAAAGTCGTGAATCCGAACGGTGACGTGACCAAGGGTGGGGGCAAGGTCGTCAAGAACGTCTCGGGCTATGACATGAACAAGCTCTACACAGGAGCGCTTGGAACATTGGGGATAATTGTTGAGGCGGCATTCAAGCTGGCTCCGTTGTTCAAGGAGACAAGGAGTTTGCTGATTGGTTGCGACGCCGCTTCCGAGGCAGGAGAAATTGCTAAAGACCTACGCGGAGCGGGAGTGGATCCCGTGGCCCTTCAGCTGGTTGGCGGTGTAGGGTTCGCAGTCAGGACAGGCTACGCCGTGGCGCTGAAGATAGGCGGCGTCAGGGAGGCCGTTGAACGGCAGACCCGAGTTGTGACGGATCTTTGCAACGACAGGGGTCTGCCGGCGACGGATGAAGGGGAGAAGTTCTGGCAGATTCTGCGTAAAGGGGCATCTGGATATACCATTGAGGGGGGATATAGCGGTGAGAATTTTTGGCGATTGGTATGTGATGCGGGGCGGGGATCCAACTCGCCGGCGACTATGATCGTCAAGGCCACCTGCCTCCCTTCCGACTCCGCGTCCCTGGTGGAGCGTATTCGACAAGTCGGCGGAGAAGGACTTAGCGTTTCCTGTAACATGGTCAATGGGGTCATCTACGGCTACTGGATGGACAGGGAAACCCCTACTGACACATTAGAAGCCCTTGTAACGGCCATTAGAGATGTGGCAACAGAGATGAACGGCCATTGCGTCATCGAGGCCTGCCCCCCAGAATTGAAGGAACGTATCGACGTGTGGGGATTCGATGGGCCCCAAGTTGCCCTGATGAAACGGATCAAAGAGCAGTTTGACCCCAACGGCACGCTGAACCCGGGCCGGTTCGTGAAGGGGATATAGGGCAGTGGTGAGAGCTGAAAAGTCAGTGATGGACCTGCTGGACCTTTCGGTGGGTGGCGTCACGGCGGAGGAACTCTACCGCTGTGTCCACTGCGGCCTGTGCCTCAACCAGTGCCCGACCTACCTGGAGCTGGGCCTGGAGACCGAGTCCCCCCGGGGCCGGCTGGCCCTGATGAAGGCCGTAGCGGAGGGCCGGTTCGGGTACACGGACCGGCTGGTCGAGCACATGGAGCTTTGCCTGCTATGTCGGGCCTGCGAGGCCGCTTGTCCCTCGGGGGTGCCCTTCGGGAGCCTGATGACGGAGACCCGAGCCAGAATCGAGGCGCAGACCTCTCGGCCCTTCATCGAAAGGACGGCCAGGAACATTGCCTTCAGGCACCTGTTCCCTCACCAGGGCAGGTTAGGTCTGGCTTCCCGTATGCTTTCCCTTTACCAGGCCTCGGGTATTCAGTGGCTTGTGAGGAAGTCCCGCGTGCTGAAGCTGCTCCCGACTCGCCTGTCCCACATGGAGTCGATGCTTCCCAAGCTGGCCTTCAGCCCCTACCCCCGGGGCAAGGCGAAGAGCGTACCGGCAAAGGGGGCTGAAAAGAAGACGGTGGCCCTTTTTTCCGGGTGCATCATGCCCCTAGTGTTTGGGCCCGTGAACCGGGCGACGGTAAACGTGCTGTCCAAGAACGGCTGTCGGGTGGACATCCCGGGTGGGCAGGGTTGCTGCGGTGCGCTGAACGTGCATAGCGGCGAGCGAGACTCGGCCCGAGAGATGGCCCGTAAGAATATCGACGCTTTTGCGGAAGCCGACACAGTGGTCGTCAACGCCGCAGGGTGTGGGGCAATGCTGAAGGAGTACGAAGAGCTGCTTGCGGAGGACCCCGGTTACTCAGGCAAAGCAGAGACTTTCGTCGCCAAAGTCAAAGATGTTCACGAATTCCTCGCCGACCTACCATTCGCGCCGCCCAAGTCGGGGTTCAGCAAGCGGGTCACGTACCAGGACTCATGTCACCTGGTACACGCCCAGAGGATCAGGGAGGCGCCGCGCCAGGTCTTGACCTCGATCCCTGGCGTGGAGCTCTGCGAAATGCCCAACTCGGACAAGTGCTGCGGTGCGGCGGGGGTCTACAACATCGTCAACCCGGAGCTTTCATCGCAGTTGCTGGACAGCAAGATGCGGGATGTGTCGGCGGCGGAAGCCGACGTCGTGACCACGGCCAACCCCGGGTGCATGCTCCAGCTTGATATGGGTCTGCGCAAGCAGGGACAAACGACGCGCTCTTACCACGTAGTGGAGCTGCTGGACCAGGCCTATAGGCAGGAGGAGGATTCCGGCTAGGACGCTCCCGCGTACACCCGACTCGCCGCGGCTACACCCGCTGAGACGGCAACCTCGTATTCCAGCCCGTTCAGCACCCTACCCAGGGCGGAGAGTATCAGCAACACGTTGGTCTCCTGCGACGAGTAGCCCATCAGCCCGACCCTGACCACCTTTCCCGCAAAGGGCCCGAGCCCTCCACCCGTCTCGATGTTGTAGTCGTTGAGCAGGGCCATGCGGACAGCGTTGGCGTCGACGCCTTCGGGCATTCGGACGCCGTTCACGGTGTTGGAGCGGACATCTTCGTCGGCGACGATGGACAGGCCCATGGCGTCGACACCCGCGCGGAGGGCGTCGGCGTTTAGCTGGTGTCGGGCGAAGCTGTTTTCCAGCCCCTCTTCAACCAGGATGCGTAACGACTCCCGCAGGGCGTAGATCATTGATGCGGGGGCGGTGTGGTGGTATTTCCGGGCGCTGATCCAATACTCGTCAAGCATGGAAAGGTCCAGGTACCAGCTCCGGGATGGGGACTGGCGGGACTTCATGGCCTCCACGGCCTGAGGGCTCATGGTGATGGGCGCGAGGCCCGGCGGGCAACTGAGGCTCTTCTGGCTCCCGCTGTAGCAGATGTCGATGCCCAAGTCATCCACGGGCAACCGTTGACCCCCGAGGGAGGCGACGCTATCAACCAGGAACATGGCCCCGTGGGACCGGGCCAGTTGCCCAATCTCCCCAAGGGGCTGAAGGACGCCCGTGGAGGTTTCGCAGTGTACGAAGGCTACGACCTTGGTGTTGGGGTTGGCGGCAAGGGCTTCCTCGACCGCGGCGGGGGTCACGGCTTTGCCCCATTCGGCCTCAACGGTGACGACGTTAGCGTCGCACCGGGCGGCAATTTCGGCGATGCGTGAGGCGAAGAAACCGGCTACCCCCACAATGATCGTGTCGCCGGGCTCCAGGGAGTTGTAGAGGGCGGCTTCCATCCCCGCAGAGCCGGTCCCCGAGATGGGCAGGGTGAGCCCGTTGCCCGTTTGGAACACCTCCCGCAGGAGTTCTACGGTCTCGTCCATGATGGCCCAGAAGTCGGGGTCCATGTGGGAAAGCACGGGTCCCGACATTGAGGCGTAGACTCGGGGGTGGACGTTGCTCGGGCCGGGGCCCAGAAGGGTCTTGGGGGTGGGTTCAGTCATGGTTATGTCCTCGCGGGGAAAGTGGTCGTAGTGTAGCGGTCGGGGTTGGGGAGCGTCAATTTTGCCCGAGCGAGGGACTAGCCCAGCAGGGTCAAATCAAAGTCCGCCAGGGACTCGATGTGGTGGTCTGCGTGGGACAGGTCCATGCCCCGGGTCATGTCCGTAAGCACTGCTACGACCGTCATCCCCGCAGCTTTGCCGGCCTGAATCCCGTGGGGCGAGTCCTCGAACACGAGACACCGCGTTGGGTCCACGTCCAGCTTGCAGGCGGCGGTGAGGTAGATCTCGGGGGCGGGCTTGCCGTTGGTCACCATGTCTCCTGACATCACCACCCGGAAGCGTTCCTTCACGCCAAGAATAGTGAGGATGACGTCGACCCAGTTGCCTTGAGATGAGGAGGCCAGCCCGAAGGGGAGGCCTCGGGCTTGCAGGGAATCCAGGAGGTCGTAGAGACTTGGCGAGGGCTCGATATTCGCCTTGAGGTTCTTCAACAATACCTCGTCGTAGACGCCGATCCAGTCCTGGAGGTCCCCGTCGAGGTTGAATCGTTCCTTGAGCGTTTTCCAGGTGAACTCGACAGTCGTGCCCAGGATGATGCGGTTGTCCTCGTCGGTCAGGGAATGTCCGTGGGCCTGGAGCACCTGGTTCAGGGAGAGGTGGTAGAGGGGTTCGCTGTCTGCCAGTACGCCATCCATGTCGAATATGACGGCCTCGATGGGTTGGATAGGCATAGCGGCGGATATTTTAGCACCGGTCGGGGGACGTGCGCCTCGATTGACAGCCCAAACCCGACTCTCTAATGTTGTCGATAGCACTTCTACTCACACCTGCTTGACCCATGTTTCCCATCTCCGACCCCGAACACCCCCGACACGGCATCCCCTACGTAAACGTGGCCATCATGGCCCTGTGTATCCTGGTCTTCCTGTACCAGGTCATTCTGCTGGACGACTTTCAACTTGCCCGCTTCTATAACAACTATGGGTTCTTCTTGAAAGTGGGGTTTGACCCCCCTACGCGAAAATCCCTATGTTCCCGACGGAACATTCTACCGCTTCCCCGTGTCTAGGCTCTTTTGGGTTGTGGGCCGCTCCGAGTGAGCGACGGGCCGACGCTCGCGTTTCTTAGGTGCGCGGTCGCCTATGGGCCGCCCTAGCTTTTCCAGTTCCAAAGCCGCCCGCCCGCGTGGTTTGGTGCGCCGTCTCCCTAGCTTCTTCTTCGGCTTGAAGCCCGGCGTTTCCTTTGGCCGCGTGGCCTTTGGCACTCTCCCGACAGCCTCTACAGTCCGGGCCACATCCTCCCAACTGTGGAATGGGGGTTTGGCATTGGCGAGAGTTGCGGGGGTTGCCTTGCCGTCCGATAGGGCCATGTGCGGCCTGAAAAAGTTGTAGTCCAGCACCCACCCGTTAACGTACTGCTGGGCCGAGTCCAGCCGCTTGAATCCCCTGAAAACCTTGTCCCGTTCCTTCATCGTGCCATTCAGCCGCTCGACAAGGTTGTTGTTGATAACGGCGGCGAGTCCGTCCGTCTGTACGTGTTTAACCTTGCCGTCAAAGACGTTCTTGATTGCCGACGGGTAGGACTTCATCCGGTCGGTGCGGATGCTCATGGGGAGATTAACGGCGGCGTCCTTTGCGATTCGCATGACCTTAGCGGCCTCTTTGGCGTCTCTCCGATGCGTGAGTAGGGCCGCGAGAACGTATCGGGTTTCATCGTCCATGACGAACCATAGCCAGTAATGCTCGCCGTCTATCGTCACGTCGGTTTCGTCAGCCGACCATACGGGGCCGGTGTGAGCCTTTACGTCCTTTGCCTCCCTTACGGCTTCGTCGGAATACGCTTGTACCCACTGGTAGATGGTGTTGTCGGTCGGTTCGGGAATGTCAAAGGTATTCTTCAACTGCCTTGCGACTTCGCGGTATGAGAGTCCGTCGAAGTACCACGCCAAAGCCGCACCCACCTGCTTGATGGGATACTGCTTTCCTTTGGCGATGCTAGGGTCTCGGAATTTCGACCCGCATTTCTTGCACTGGTAACGCTGATGCCCGTTTCTCACCCCGACCTTGATTACCTTCCCCCCGTCCTTATTCGGGCATTCGATGTTGTAGGTTATGGTCTCGGTGAATTGCGTCATTGCTACCTATGGCTAAAGGCGTGCTCGGTTTGCTCTTTGTCATTCATGTATGGCTTGCCGCAAGTCTCACAGTAGCCGATGATTTGACGCCGCGCCTTGAGCCTCAAGGCTATCAGGACGATTCCCAAGACGATTGCGATGATAAATATACCATCGCCAATGATGGCAAGGGGAAGGACACCCGACGTCATGGCCGCGAATCGAAATGGAACCGATATCAGGAACAGGACTAGCACTACTAGGCACGGATGTTTTGTCTTCAGGTACTCCATTGACTCTCCTTATTTGCCTGCGGGCCGCTTGCTAATGTAGGATGTTGGCATGGGCGAGATTACCTTATCCATGCACGTAATTTGGGCGATAATTGGCACACTCGGAATTGCTATAGTTCTTGTGCTATCTCTTTTAGCAATTCTATGGCAACGTACAACATCCCTGAGCCAAATAAGAGAATTAGTAAGTCAATGCCCGCGTTGTCATACAAAGGTTTATGCGCAATCACCATCCGCCTACCGTGACGCGGCGACTCATCAACGCATCCCATCCGCTTGAGAAGTCTTACTAAGCCAATCAAACCTATCACTAACCCCACCAGTCCAAACAGGCTGAGAAACACTCCCGCTACTAGGTAACTTACCGAATCCAAATTAACCCCCTTGCCGAGACTCGACAAGGGGGTTTGCCTTTCGGTTGTGCTAGGCCCAGAATCGGGGGTATACTCCCGATGCTCTGGAGCCTTCCGTGGCCTCCCGTGAAGGTCTCGGCGGAACCCCCGACGCGGTGGTAGCGTTGGGGGTTTCGTGAATTTTGCCCCCCATGCTAGCATGGGGGGCAGAGAGTGTAAACCCCACTTTCAAGGAGAACCCAACTATGGGGTTTTGCCCTACGAGATCACGGGCCAAGGGGACCTGGGAGAACAGGTGGCGGCACTCCTGGAGGAGGGAGACAGGTCGGTGCTGGATGTGGAGGGGGTATCCGGGACGCTGGCGAGGCACGCTCTGGAGGCGCAGCCCGATGGCACGGTGCGATTTGCAGACGTACGCAACGTGTACGAAGGCGGCCCCGGCCCGTGGGTAACCCTTTTCACCTCCATGTTCATGCACGGCGGGTGGATGCACCTGATAGGGAACATGCTGTTCCTGTGGGTGTTCGGGGACAACCTGGAAGCGAGGATGGGCCGGGTGAAGTACCTGGTCTTCTATCTGGTGTCGGGGCTGTTTGCATCGGCGGCGCAGGTGGGGATAGATATGGACTCCGCAATTCCGACCATCGGGGCGAGCGGCGCGATAGCAGGGGTGCTGGGCGGCTACCTGGTCCTTTTCCCCCACGCCCGAATCCAGACCCTGGTGTTCATGATTCTGATCACGGTGATAGCGGTGCCGGCGTGGCTGCTTATCGGGATATGGGTGATCATCCAGTTCTTCAGCGGGTTCATCTCGCTGGGCGGCGAGTTTGCGCAGGGTGTCGCCTACTGGGCGCACATTGGGGGGTTCGTGGCGGGGTTCCTGATGCTCGGGGCGATGGCGGGGTTTTCGAGGACGCGGGGGGTGTTGGGTGGGGGGTGAAGGATCAGGGGGGAAGGTGGAGGCGGTACGTTCGAGCCAGGTGCAAAACCTTATGTCCAGTCATTAGCTACGCAAGGGGGGCATGAGGAGGGCTGGATGTCGTTACTCAATCATCCAGCAAGGGCCACAACGCCCTGCATGTAGAAGGGTAGCATCACTAATTTTCTGGCGGCATTTGCGGCAACGGAGCGATGGAGTAGCATCAAGCCTATCCAGTAAATCCAACAGGGCGTCCAATGGCTGCGGGAATGATAAGACGTAAGCATAGGCTTTGGCAGCATTCCATGCTAAGACTCCTATTACCATTATCACTATCCCTTTTATCATCAGCGATGTCCATTCGACTTGATTGTTCACCACTTCCTGATTGTTCCCTGTTAATAGCAAGGATACAAGCGAGTCTCCGAACGCCGTCAGCAAAGCCAAGGGGAACATGATAAGGGCTGCGCCAATAAGCTGATTGACCACTAACGTTGAAGGCTTCCATAGCTTCCTTCTCATTGTAAGTTCACCTTTCACTTTCACTATGCCGTCACCATCTGGCTTTTGACATCAGCCAGATATGGCAATTGTATAGTTTTCAGGTGTCGGTTCTTTCGAGTCATGTATAATACATGCGCCACGGAGGTTCAAAGCGTCCAAGAGACTACTATCGCCGACGGATAGGACGGGGCCGGCCGCGCCCCCTCGTCGGTGGTCTCATGGGATGAGCGGACTTCCGTGGCAACGTGGTCACCGTCCTAGCATTGCCACGAGGGGGTTCCTGTATGGCAGGCTTCCGCAAATATGTCCGGTTTGCATCGTTCCTGATAGTTTGTGCCGCTATATTTATAGGCTGTAGCAGCACTCAGCCCGCTCCCCCACCCCCCCCCATCTCCAACCCCTGCTAACATCGCACAACCCGCGCCCACTCACACCCCGACAGCCGCCCTTGCGCCCACAGCAGCGCCAACCCAGCCTCCTGCGGCAAGTCCCACTCCCGTCCCCACCGCAACGCCCGCGCCTACTGCCACCCCGAGGCCCACCGCAACTCCGAGACCAACGGCCACCCCGAGACCAACGGCGACACCCGTGCCGGCCTACTTTGCAGCCTGGAATAGACTCCAAAACGCCCGTTGGCTGGAGCAGAACGACCCGCGTCTGGCGTCGGCCATCACGTCTCTGCCCTGGGTTGCGGACGGCATTGATGGTGCGGAGACCGATGTGGTTCAAGACTTGCTGTACATCGCTTTTACAAGCCGTCCCGCCGCATCATCAATTGTAGAGTTCGAATGGGTTCGGGACGGCGTTACGGACTTAGAAGCTGAGGCGATCGGCTGGATTAACAACTTTAGCAATGCGCGGGTAGTTGAGTCCGTCGTCGCCCTGGACTGGATAGAGGACGGCATTGAAGCCCTTGAGGCAGAGACAGTAGAGGAACTGTCCTATATCGACTATGACGATGCAATGCTCGCTTCCTCAGTAGTTGCCTTGCCATGGGTACAGGACGGAATTGACGATATAGAGTTCGAAGCTATCAACTGGATAAACAACTTTGACGATGCGGAGGTTGCGTTGTCAGTCGTCGAACTAGGCTGGGTGCGTGATGGGATTGAGGAGTTGGAAGTCAAGGCTATTGAGAAAATGTCGTACATCTCGAATGCGGACGCAGATGAAGCACAGCGCATCGTGGCTATGCAATTCCTCGATAGCCTAGAGCCGTCTGACGTGGCAGCGCTGGAATCCCTCTCTAGATTGGCCTCGTTTAGAAAGGACGACTTCCGCCGCGTCATGGCCCACCCTACTTTGAGAGATGGTATATGGGACGGTTGGGCGAAAGTGGTCGCGACTTTGTACGGAGTGAGCGATACCAACCCGGCACTGATCGACGCGCTTTTGGACCCGGACCGGGTCACGTTGAATAACCGTATCATCGACCTGCCCCGGGCCGGCGAAGTTGAATTGGCAATCATCCGCACAGACCAAGGATCTGTGCGTAGTATGGACCTGCTTGAACACGCTGTGCGCAACATAGAGGAGTTCATGGCTTTTCCATTGCCCACCGGCTACGTGGGTTTGCTTTTCGGCAACGCGGTTTTGGGAGACTTTGCCGGAACGAACTTCGGGACCCACATGGCCATCCTCTCCAAGTACGACATTCATGATGACGGCAGCTATGAAGCTGAATATGCCGGTCGTCTCATTGCTCACGAGGTAGCCCACTACTATTGGAGCGGCAACAGCGATTGGGTCGACGAGGGAGCAGCAGATTTGGTGGGGTCCATTTCCGAATACGTCCGCGCTGGCAAGCCGGTGGGGGTTACAAACGATCCCTGTGGCTATGCCCGCACAATCGCCGAACTGGAAAGGTTAGTTCCCGAAAAGATGGATGACGCCTTCACCTGCAACTATGCGCTGGGTGAACGCCTATTCATAGACTTGTACAGGGAGCTCGGCGACATAGCCTTCCGACAAGGGCTGCGCGATCTCTATCTGCTGTCGGAAGTCAAGGATGAGACACAGGAAGGCACATCTGTTGGCATAGAGCACGTCAAGATGGCTTTCAAGGCTGATGGAGCGGGGATCGCGGCCCCCATCGTCGACAAGGTAGCCGCCCGTTGGTATGACGGAACGGTTCCTTACGACACTTCTGCGCGGGACGCTGAGCCAGCCGACCCCCGGTTCCGTACTGCGGTCAACGGAAGCATAGATGAGGCCTACCTGGCAGTGGCTGAGGACGGACAGCCCGCTACCAGCTTCTCTGTCGGGGCTGTGAGCGATTGGCTATGGCTCTATCTGCATTACAACTATTCCGTAGGGTCGGACACTGAGGTCACCTTGGAGCTTGTTGATTACTTTGAGGACGGGTTTGTTTTCGACCGTCGCACCGTGTCATTCACAGCATCTCCCCAATACATTGGCGGTTCGTGGTGGCTCACGGTCGGGCAATCACCGGACGATCCCTGGGCTCCGGGCCAATATCGGGTCTACGTCTACAACGAAGGCCGTAAGCTGATAGAACTGGAATATGAGGTCACGCCATAGCGCCGTACCTTGGGAACAGGGATAGGTAACAGCTAAGCCCGACCTGCCTCCGGTTCCGGGGGTGGAGAGGTGTCGGGGGTGGGGGCGTGGCGCTCGGGGGCGGGGGATTCCTGCTCCTGCTCGGCGGCGGGGGGCGGAGGAGGTCTGTTCGCCGCAACGACGGCGGGCACTACTTCCGATAGCTCGGCGGTCGGGTCTGCGTCAAAGGCGGCATCCAGTTCGTCTCCGTCCAGGGTCTCGACCTGCATCACGTACTCGGCAAGCTGCACCAGCTTGGTCTTGTTGGCAATGAGTATGTCCCGGGCCGTGTTTTCGGCGGTGCGGATCAGTTCCCGAATCTCCGAGTCGATGCTCACGGCGATCTCTTCGCTGTAGTTGCGTTGCTCGGAGAGTTCCTTGCCGAGGAAGACAAGCTCTTCCTTGTTGCCGAAGGTGCGAGGCCCGAGGGTGTCGCTCATGCCGTACTGGGTGACCATGCTGCGGGCCAGCTTGGTGGCGTGCTCAAGGTCGTTGGAGGCGCCGGTCGTGATCTCGTCGAAGGTGAGGGCCTCGGCGACCCGACCGCCGAGGGCCGTGGCGAGCATGGCCTTGAACTGGGAGCGGCTGTAGAGGTAGCGGTCCTCGGCGGGGAGGAGCCGGGTGTAGCCGCCCATGCCGCCGCGGGCCACGATAGAAATCTTGTGGACGGCGTCGGAGTGCTCCATCATGCGGGCGACGAGGGCGTGGCCGACCTCGTGGTAGGCGGTGATGGCCTTCTCCTTGGCGCTTATCAGCCTGCTCTTGCGTTCAGGCCCGGCGATGACCCTGTCGATGGCCTCTTCCACCTGGCGGGTGGTGATCGTCTTCTGGCTGTGTCGGGCGGCGAGAATAGCCGCTTCGTTGACGAGGTTGGCAAGGTCAGCGCCGCTGAAGCCGGGTGTCTGCTTGGCCAGCACTTCCAGGTTGACGTCCTCGGCCATGGGCTTGCCCTTGGAGTGGACGGCCAGGATTTCACGCCTGCCGTTGATGTCGGGCAGGTCCAACACCACGCGGCGGTCGAAGCGGCCGGGGCGGAGGAGGGCGGGGTCGAGGATGTCCGGGCGGTTGGTTGCGGCGAGGACGATGACGTTGGTCGAGGAGTCGAAGCCGTCCATCTCGACGAGGATCTGATTGAGGGTCTGCTCCCGCTCATCGTGCCCGCCGCCGAGTCCTGCGCCCCGGTGCCGTCCAACGGCGTCGATCTCATCGACGAAGACTATGCAGGGGGAGTTGCGCTTGGCCTGTTCGAAGAGGTCGCGGACCCGGGAGGCGCCGACGCCCACGAACATCTCCACGAACTCGCTTCCGCTGATGGAGAAGAAGGGAACGCCGGCCTCTCCGGCGACGGCTCGGCTGATAAGGGTCTTGCCCGTGCCCGGGGAACCGACGAGGAGTACGCCCCTCGGGACCCGGGCCCCGAGGGCTGAGAACTTCTCCGGGAAGCGGAGGAACTCGACCACCTCCTGCAGGTCCTGTTTCGCCTCCTCGACGCCGGCGACGTCCAGGAACGTGACGGTGGACTTGTTGCCCACGAACATGCGGGCGCGGCTTCTGCCAAAGCCCAGGGCCTGGTTGCTGCCGCCCTGGGCCTGCCTGAGCAGGAAGAGCAGAACGGCGCCGAAGAAGATGAGCGGCAGGAAGTTGAGGAACAGACCGAACAGGCTGCTGAGTTGGCTCCGCTCCTTGATGCGGATGCTGAGGGCCGGGGTGATCTCGACTCCGTTCTCGGCCAGTATCTCGATGATGCTGGAGCCGGGCTCTTTTCGGGACTCGTAGCGCGTACCGTCGGTGCCCGTTATGGTGAGCTTGTCACCGTCAACTTCAATCTCCTGGATCTGGATAGGGGTGGCCTTGGCCATCGTAATGACCTCGGAGAGGTCGATGTCTTCGGTGCCGTAGGAGGGCTGGAACAGGGTGAAGACGATCGCGACTATGGCGACGATGATAATGAGGTAGATGAAACTGCTTCTCATACTGCGAAATTCCTGCTGTCCCCGGATGCCTCCAAGTCAAATTATATTATGAAAGGCGGGCAGTGTCGAAACGGGCGTCGTTTGTGCGTGATGATGGGGTGTACTATACTTGATTCTTCAGAGGCGGCCACGGCTGGCCACGCCGCAGCGGCAGAGCCAAGGCCAGAATTCTAAGAACTTGGTGGAGGAGCCCCTTGGCCCGGGCCGTCTGCATTAACATGAGCGAGAACTGAGCATGGATAGCGCTACCGACCAGACCTTAGATGCACTGGCAACCCAATTCCTGGAAACCCTGACTCAAAGGAAACGTCAAAAGGTAGAACCGGCAGTCATCAAGTTCGTCAGGTGGTTCGGCAAGGAATCACCGGCCGGGAAGATAACCGGCCAGCAGGTCGAGCAGTATGCTCAGGACCTGAGCATAACCGCAGCTACAGAAAGCTCGCCGCACGTGCGAGCTTTTTTGAATTACGCCTACAAGCAAGGCACTTTCGCCATGAGCCTGGCGCCGAGCTTCCGCGTCAGGAAGTCAACCATCACGGCGAAGGAAGGGCCCAAACGCGCCCGGGTGGTGTCCCACCTTACCAAGGAAGGCATCGAGAACATAGAGGCCGAGGTGAAGGAGCTCAAGTCGCAGCGCCCCGCCCTGGCTGAAGCGATAAACAAAGCCGCCGCCGACAAGGACTTTCGAGAGAATGCACCTCTTGAGGCGGCCAGGGAAGCCCAGGGTCGGGTGGAGTCCCGCATAATGGAGTTGGAGCAGCTGCTACGGACGGCGGAAGTGCTGAAGGAAGAGGAGGCCCGCAGCGGCTCCAGGGTTGCCATAGGCCGCACCGTGGCTCTGGAGAACCTATCCAACGGCAACAAGGTGCAGTACAAGCTGGTCTCGCCCAGCGAGGCGAAGATCTCCGAGGGGAAGATATCGATAGCTTCGCCGGTGGGTAAGGCGGTGCTGGGGAAGTCGGGGGGGGACGAGGTGGTCGTGGCTGCGCCGGCGGGTGCGATGAGGTTCCGGATAGTGCAGATCGTGTCCTGAAAAGCAGGGAACGTCGCTGACTATAGAAGCGGAAATTTGGAGGAAGTTCGACGATGGTAGCCACAACAGTTGACGACGGACGATTGGGCAGATTGGAAGGGCGCGTGGATGAACTGTCGATAGGAATCCAGGACTTGCGGGCCGGGCAGCGCGAGTTAAGTAGCAGAATCGACCGAACCAACGAAGAGATCAACGGCCGAATAGACCGGAGTAACGAAGAAATCAACGGGCGGATCGACCGAACCACCAGTCGAATTGACCGGCTTTTCCTGGCATTGATGGGTATCGGAGCCGCACAGATAGGTCTGCTGGTCACTCTAATCGTTCGCAGCACTTAGGCCTGGGAGGAGTCGCTCGGCGGTTCTGGAAACCGCCCAGACAAGCATGATGTTGCTGGACGACCTAGTAACCGCCATCCAAACCGTACAGGCCCGTATCCGGGAGCACGGCAACAGCCTCAGCCAGAACGAATACCGTACGCGTATATCCCTTATTGACCCGATTTTGAATGCGCTCGGGTGGGATGTCTCAGACCCAACGTCTGTCGTACTTGAACATCAACTGGGAAGCAGAAGGGCGGACTATGCCCTACTCGGTGAACATGGTAAGCCGAGAGTATTCATCGAGGCCAAGCGCCTGGGTGAGAATTTGGAATCAGAAGAGTTCCAAGAGCAAGTCTTCACGTATGCCTTAATGCAGAAGCTCAAATACGTTGGGCTGACTGACGGCAACCGCTGGATTTTCGAGGACCTTCAAACCCGGCTCGATGGTGGAGATAGCCGTATCTTGGACATTACACTTTCCACCGAAACCCCTGAAATATGTGCTAGAAGAATCCAATTGCGAGGAAACGGCGTTTTGCTATTCGAGCAAGCTGGCAATCCTCAAGAAGAATGCTCTTCCAACGGCTCGCAGCCTGAATCAGGCACGAAAAAACCAGAAAGCCCTTCGGCAGATATAGAACAATCCTTTGGTGAAGGGTGGGTATCCCTTGCCAACTCCAGAACTTTTCGAGACGTAACCCGCATCGCTCAGATGTATATTCCCGACAAGGGAGTAATTCAACTCTCAGACTCTTCCGAGTTTGAGGTTATGGTAGAGACGGCTGAGTGGCTGATCCGGGAAGGAGCATTAACTTCTAATCTTTCTCTCGTATCGAGGTTTTCAAGAATCGACGGTAGACCTATCGTCGATAGTGCGTTCCGACCTTTATATGGCAGTCTTAACCGGCATAAATTGTCGAACGGCCTCTATCTGAATAAAACACGCTGGCATTCGCAAACCATGTTAAGAAATGCCAAATACCTTATAGAAAGTTGCGGCAAAGACCCCGCCTCCATCCTCCTCAAGCCCGACTAATGACCTCCACCCCACCCCCCGCTAACCCATGAACCAGTGGCTCTGGATCCCGATTGCCATTGCGATCACGGTGCCGGGCCTTGTTGTCTGGAGCGCGGGGGCTCATCCGCCTGCCGTGGTCGCTGCGATTCTTTATGGGCTGGCCATTGTGGGGAGTGCGTTTCTGCTGTCCTGGTCGTTGGAAGTGGCGGAGATGGATATCCCGAGGGCCTTGGCCATCTCCGTCCTGGCGGTCGTGGCCGTCCTCCCTGAGTACGCCATTGACGTGTACCTGGCGTGGAGCGCCGCATACATCCCGGAGAACGTGAACCTGGCCACGGCCAACATGACGGGGGCCAACCGGCTCCTCATCGGCATCGGGTGGAGCCTGGTAGTGCTGCTCTACTGGTTCAAGACCCGAAAGAGGAACCTCTCGATAGGCGGGGCGGCCTCACCGGCCCTGGCTATCCTGCTCGTCGCCACCCTGTATGCCTTCACCATAGTCCTGAGGGGCCAGCTTCACCTCGCCGACACCTTCGTCCTCGGCGCCCTCTTCCTACTCTTCGTATGGACCAACTTCAAATCGGAGATAGTGGAGGCGGAGCTGGTGGGGCCATCGGCCCTTATCGGGGCGCTGCCCACGGCGAAGCGCCGCACGGTGATCATAGTCTTGTTCGTCATTGCCGCAGGCACCATCCTCTTGATGGCCGAGCCCTTCGTCGAGAGCCTGAAAGAGACGGGTCATAGCCTCGGCCTGAGCGAGTTCCTGCTTATCCAGTGGATCGCGCCCCTGGCCTCGGAAGCCCCGGAGATGCTGGTGGCGGCGATATTCGTGCTGAAGGGTCGGGGGGAGGACGGAATCGGGATCCTAGTGTCGTCGAAGGTGAACCAGTGGACTCTGCTGGTGGCGACGCTGCCGGCGGCCTACAACATTTCAGCCGGGTCGCTGGACGGGCTGGCCATGGACAACAGGCAGGCGGTAGAGGTCTTCCTGACGGCGGCGCAATCACTTTTTGCAGTGGTGCTGCTACTGAAGCTGTCCATTTCTTTGCAAAGCGCCATAGCACTGTTCGGGCTGTTTACAACTCAACTGGTGCAGCAGTTGATCATGGAGGAGCTTGCCCTGCCCTACGATCTTGAGATACGGCTTGGATTTTCGATCCTCTACGTCGTCCTTAGCATTGCCATTCTAACCGTCGACAGAGACAGGATAGCCCAGTTGCCCGGCATAATTCGCTCCGCGATGCCCGGGGGTGCGGGGGGTGGAGGGGACTCGGGCCGTGGGTCTGAGTGACCCGGTCGGGATGGCCTAATTGGCCTCGTAGGCCTGCCAGGGATTGCGTGCCATGACCCTCTTCACGATAGGTTCGAAGAACTCCAGCGGCTTGGTCGGGTAGTCCTGTGCGAAGGCGTTCTGGTCGTACTTGTAGCACCAGTCGATGCAGTCCTGGTAGTAGGGGTTGTCCTTGTATTTCTCCCGGGCGTAGCGGTCCTTGCCCGTCATGTGCCAGAAGTAGTAGCCCTGGAACTCTCCGTGGTGCTGTACTATCCAGTGGTTCTTCCTGGAGATGTAGGGTCTGAGGATGGCCGCCGCCACCTCGGAGTGGTTGTCCTGTGACACTATCTGCCCGACGTCGTGGAACAGGGCGACGAAGACGGTCTCTTCGTCTGCGCCGTCCTCGTAGGCCCGGGTCGCCGACTGTAGAGAATGCTCAAGGCCGTTCACCGGCCCGCCGTCGTCCGAGAACTCCATCTGCTTGAGCATGTTCATCAGGGAGTCGTAGACCCGCTCCCGACGTTGGTCGGCGTACTGCTTGATGATGTCCCAGTCCTCCTGGGTGCTGGTCTCCATGCTGGAGTAGGTGGCGCGTTCTTTGGTAGTCATGTCATTCGGCTCCGGTAGTGTGGTCGGGCCAGTTTATTACGTATCCGGTGAGGGCACAACACAGGCGTCAGGTGTCGAGGCCCAGGAGGTGGGCTGCGTTGCCGTGCATCATGGCCTCGACTTCGTCACGGGTGAACGACGCCCTCTCCGTCGGGTTCTCAGGCAGGTCGTGGATGAGATCAACCCACCACTTGCGGGAGTACCAGCGAGTCCAGACGGGGCCGTCGCAGCCGAAGAGGACGCGGTCGGGGCCCAGGCCGTCCATCACCCGACGCAACACCAGGCAGAAGCGACCATAGTTGGTCGCCGCTTCGTGCTGGAATGCTGAGAAGTCGGTGACCAAGTTTGGCCTGCCCTGCGCGACCTCAATAAGCTCCCGCCATGAGGCGATGCCCATGTGTGCGGCGATGACCTTGAGGTCTGGGAAGTCGGTGAGGACCTGGACCAGCTCTTTGGGCTGGCTGAACTTGGGGTCCAGGGGCTCGAACATCTGGCCGGTGTGGAAGAGGACGGGGAGGCCGAGGGCCTGGAGGCGTTCGTAGATGGGGTACGCGGCCTCGTGCCACGGAAACAGGCCGCTCATGTTGGGGTGGAACTTGAACCCTTTGGCATTCCACTCCTCGACGGAACGTTCGACGAATTCCAGTGCCCCGTCCGCCCTGGGGTCGATGCACGAGAAGAAGACATAGCGGTCGGGGTGGGCGGCGCAGATCTCGGCGAGTTCCCGGTTCTGGTCCTCGACGGACTTGGGCGCAACACCAAGGGCGCAGGAGCCGTCAATTGCGGTGTTGATGGTGAGGTCTATGCCGGCCTCGTCCATCTCGGCGATGCAGTCCGAGCCGTCGGGGTCGAAGCACTTGGCGAAGAGGTTGCGGTCGATCTCCTCGGGGGTGCCGGAGAAGGGGGAGTCGGTGATATAGGTGGAGAAGAAGTTGGCGTAGATGTCCCACCAGTGGTCGGAGAGGTATTCTCGGGTCCAGATGTGGTTGTGGATGTCAATGGTCATCTCCCGACTCCCTCAGGCGTGAATTGCCGTGAACCCCCAGTGTAAATGCTCACTCAACATACCATACGGATTCAGATATGTGGCAAACCAGAGCACCCCCTGCTACCATGCCACTCTAGCCCCAGGGCCCCGAGGAGTGGAGGTTGGCGCAATGAGATTCGATAGCACGCCCTACTATCACCTCGGCACTCCCTACCCCTGGGACACAATGGTCGATGAGATGCGGGAGGAGGCCCGTCTCCTTGAGCAGGGTGGGTTCACAGGCGTCTGGATCGCCGAGCACCACTTCGCCTGGGACGGGTGGCTGGCCACCTCCCCCAACCCCCTCATGCTCGGGCAGGACCTGGCCGCTCACACCGACACCCTCCGCATCGGCCAGTGCGGAGTCATCCTCCCCGACTGGCACCCCCTACGAGTCGCCGAAGACGTGGCGCTGCTGGACCACTTCACCAAGGGTCGGGTGGACTTTGGGGTGGCACGTGGGCTGAACGGCCGGGCGTCGATCCAGTTCCACCCGGATGCCGACCGTCGAGACCCGGACCGCAGCTACGCCCTCTTCTCCGAGTCCCTGGACATCGTCAAGAAGGCGTGGACAGAGGTCGCCTTCACCCACTCGGGGGAGTTCTACCACCTCCCAAGGCCGGGATGGATAGAGCAGTCGGAGTTTATACGTGACGGCCGGTTCCACTCTCCTGACGGCGAGCTCATAGCCCTGGGCGTCCACCCGAAGCCCTACCAGAAGCCCCACCCGCCCATGTGGCAGATGGGGGATTCCCTACAGTCTCATCGGTTCTCGGCGAGCAGGGGAATGGGGAACATCTGCCTGGCGCTCTCATATGAGAAGATCAGGGAGGCCTGGGGGATATACAACGAGGTTGCACTGGAAACCGAGGGTCGGGAGCTTCGACCCGGCGAGGGGGTGGCAGTTATGCGGCCCACCTTCCTCGCCGACACATACGAGGAGGCCGTGAGCGCCGTTCGGGATAACTTCAACATGTTCGGGGAGTGGGCCAAGCACGATCCCCGCAAGGTCCGCACCAAAATGGCCTTCGCGCACGAGATGGCCGACGAGGACTACAACCTCAGCTACTTCGACTTCAACCAGAAGCACGATTTGATACTAGTCGGGTCACCGGAGACGGTCAGGGAGCAGATCGAGGAGCTAGTGGCAGAGACCGGGTGCCGGCACCTGGCACTGTTCCTGAACTTCCCGGGGCTCAGCTTCGAGCAGGTGATGCACAGCCTGGACCTGTTCGCCTCCGAGGTTATCCCACACTTCAAATAGGGGCCTCAGGATTCGTCGGGGGAGGTGAGTTCGGCCCAGAGGCCACGGGCGGTTTTGGAGGCCGTGGCGTATCCGAACCCCCTACGTCTTAAGTGGTCGACGAGCTTCTTGAAGAAGGCATCGAAGTCGTCGGTGGGGAGGGTCCGGGCGCGGCGCTGGGCGGCCCGGTAGGCCTCGGCCTCGTCGTCCATGTCCAGGGTCACGTCCTCTATGGCCGAGCCGTTGACGCCCTTCTGGCGGAGCTCCATCTCGAGCATCCTGCGGCTGCGGGGTCGGAACGTAACCCGCTGGTCAACCCAGTACTGGGCGAAGGTGAAATCGTCAAGCAGGCCGCGCGTCTTTAGCTGCTCGACAGTGCGGTCGATTAAGGCCTCTCCGATCTTTCTCTGGCGCAGGCGGGTGCGGAGCTCGCGTTCGCTGCGGGGCCGGGCCGAAAGGTATCGGAGGGCGATGGAGAGAGCGGAGTCGAGGCCCGCCTTGTCCATTAGCTCGGCCAATTGCTCGTCGGAGAGTTCCTGGCCGGTTTCGAGCCGGGCCTCGTGGGCGGAGAGCCAGTCCAGGGCGAAGGCGTAGCGGCCGTCTATGAAGACGTTGACCCGATCGTGGCGCTTCTTCTGGGGACGGATATCGGTGATTAGGGGCATGGGAGAAGATTCTAGGCGTTAGCAGGTGGCTGTTCAAACTCGAGTCTACGCTTGACACTCGACTCCCGCCATTCCTACCCTTCCACAACATTTCAGCGGGAGGGATGCGCCTTGGCTAACGATTTGGATGCCGTAATCATCGGGGGCGGGCATAACGGGCTGGTGGCGGCCTGCTACCTGGCCAAGGCAGGGCTGAAGGTGACGGTGCTGGAGCGTCGGGGGGTGGTGGGCGGGGCTTCGGTGACGGAAAAGGACACGTTTCCCGGGTTCCGGGTGTCGACGGCGGCAATGGTCGGGGGGCTGCTGAAGCCGAAGATTGCCTCCGACCTTGAGCTTCACAAGTTCGGGTACGGGCCGCTGGTGTCGTACGACCCCACGTCTCTACAGCTATTTCCCGACGGCCGGTACATCCTGGCCTGGAACGACCCCGTCAGGACCCTAGACGAGTTCGCCAAGTTCTCCCGAAAGGACGGAGAGGCGTTCCTGGACCTGCGCATGCGGATGGACAGGCTGGTGTCGGTGCTGAAGCCTTTGGAGCTGAGGCCTCCCATGAGCATCGAGGAGATATGCAGGCAGTTCCCGGACCCCGAGGATGCGTATTTCTTCCAGGAAGTGCTGACCAGCCCCATGAAGGACTTCCTGGACGCGCGGTTTGAGACGGAAGAGGTCAAGGCCAACGTCGTATCTAATGGCGTGGTGGGCCTGGCGGGCGGGCCTTATTCGCCGGGGAGCGTGTACATGGTGCTCCATTACTGGCCCGAGTTGGGAGTACCCATAGGCACGGTACCCGGAGGCATGGGGGCGATCACCGCGGCTCTGGCGGCTTGCGCCCGGAGTCAGGGGGCGGAGGTGCGGACGGAGGCGGAGGTGGCGCGGGTGGTGGTCAGGGATGAAAGGGCCACGGGGGTGGAGCTGGTGAACGGGGAAGTGCTGAACGCCCGAGTCGTGCTGTCCAACGCAGACCCGAAGCGCAGTTTGCTGGACCTCATCGAAGCGGAACATCTGGACGGGAGTTTCCGGCGGCGGGTGGAGTCTGTAAGGAGCGAGGGTGTGGTGTTCAAGATCAACCTCGCACTGAGCGAACCGCCCGACTTCACCGCGATCCCCGGTAGGGAGCTGGCCCCTCATCACGTTGCGCCGTTCAGGATATGCCCCTCGGTGGACTACCTGGAGCGGGCGTGGGACGACGCCAAGTTCGGGGGGACGTCCCGGGAGCCTTACATGTACTGCGTGCTCCACTCTGCGACGGACTCCAGCATCGTGCCGGAGGGGAAGCACAGCCTGGGGTTGTTCGTGCAGTATGCGCCCTACCACCTTCGGGATACGGACTGGGACACCGAGCGGGACGTTTTCGGGAAGCGCTGCATCGACACCCTCGCCATCTACGCCCCGAACATCCCCGACGCCATCATCGACTACCAGTTCCTATCGCCCAGGGATTTGGAGGAGAAGCTGTACCTGACCCACGGGCACATGTTCCATGCCGAGAACGCCTTCGCCCAGCTGTTCAACGCCCGACCCATCCGCGGGATGAGCGACTACCGGACGCCGATACCCGGCTACTACCTCTGCGGGGCAGGCACCCACCCCGGCGGCACGGTGAGAGGGGCGCCAGGCCACAACGCCGCCCACGAGGTGATCAAGGACCTGCGGGAGGGGGTGGTGGGCTAGTCCGAGGGTCAAGGGCTGTGAATCCTAGAACGGCTCGCGGCCGTCCGGGTTGAGGAGGGAGACGGGGATGGGGAGCTGGGGAAGCTCGGCGATTTCACGGATGCGGTTTTCTAGGGAGAAGGCGATGGCGGGGTTGCTAAGGAGGTAGGCCTTGGCGTTCTCCCGACCCTGGCCGAGCCGGGTCTCCTCCCAGGAGTAGAAGGCGCCGCTCTTCCTGAGGAGGCCGTGCTCTACGCCGAGGTCTACGAGGTCTCCTTCGCGGCTGATGCCGCGGTTGAACATGATGTCGAACTCGGCCATGCGGAAGGGTGCGGCGACCTTGTTCTTGACGACCTTGGCGCGGACGCGGTTCCCGATGACCGTCGACTGCTGCTTTATGGCCTCGATGCGGCGGAGGTCGATGCGGACGGAGCTGTAGAACTTGAGGGCGCGGCCGCCGGGGGTGACCTCCGGGTTGCCGAACATGACGCCGACCTTCTCCCGGAGCTGGTTGATGAAGACGACGGCGCAGTGGGAGCGGCTGGTGGCGGCGGTGAGCTTGCGGAGGGCCTGGGACATGAGGCGGGCCTGGAGGCCGACGTGGGTGTCGCCCATTTCGCCTTCGATCTCGGCGCGGGGGACGAGGGCGGCGACGGAGTCGATGATGACGATGTCGACGGCGTTGGAGCGGATGAGGGCTTCGGCGATTTCGAGGGCCTGCTCGCCGGTGTCGGGCTGGGAGATCAGGAGGTCTTCGATGTTGATGCCGCAGTTGGCGGCGTAGGCGGGGTCGAGGGCGTGCTCGGCGTCGATGTAGGCGGCCATGCCGCCGGCGGCCTGGGCTTGGGCGATGAGGTGCTGGCCGAGGGTGGACTTGCCGGCGGACTCGGCGCCGAAGACTTCGATGATGCGGCCTTTGGGTATGCCGCCGATGCCGAGGGCGATGTCGAGGCCGAGGGAGCCGGTGGGGATGGCCTCGATGGTGAGGGAGCGGGAGGCATCGCCGAGGCGCATGATGGAGCCCTGGCCGAACTGCTTTTCGATGTGTCCGAGGGCGAGTTCGAGGGCTTTGGTCTTTTCGGTAATCGTAGTCATGTTGGTCATGATAGCACAGGCGCTTTCCTAGGGGTTGATTGAGCGTTGATTGGACTCGATAGAACTTGATTGAACGTTGATTGATCTTGATTGAACATTGATTGAACGTTGATTGAACTCATAGCTGTTTTGATTGAACGACGCCTAAAGCGGAAAATTTTCTGAAAAAGCCCGTGGGACTCTGCGGCGGGCCTGGGTTTTTTCACGCGGGGCAGCATGGTTGATAGTATAGGTGTTCGATGGTGGGATGTCAATACCCGACCGGAGCCGGGAATGACGGAGCGGGAGGGCGGGGGGTGATGGAGGTCAGCAGGTTCCGTTGGTACGATGCCGGCCCAGCACGTCTATCAGCTCTTCCGCGCCGACCAGCCCCGCATCCACCATCTCCCTAGTCCAACCGCCTTCGTAGAAGTTCTGGTGCAGACCCTGTACCAAGCCGAGCAGGGAGATGTACCGCGACGAGGGTGGGGGGTCACCGAGGATCAGCGCAGCATTCCTCAGCACCTTTCCGTGGTGGTTGTGCTCCCACCCGCGCTCTTCCGATATGGCCTTTATGCGGTGCGCGACGGCTCCCCACGCCTTCTCCGACGCTTGCTCAAGGTCGCCGCCATCGAACTCTTCCCGGGCCTGGGACAGGAACTTGCGGCTGGTCTCTTCGTGATACTCGGTAACGGTGACCATATTCAGATTATAGCCCATGCCCGGCGGTCAAGTCCCGGCCCCGACGGGGAGTTCAGGGAGATTGGGGTGCCTTGTTCAAGGGGTTTGCGGACCGGGCGGGGTCCGATAGAATGCGGGACCATTTTTGACGGCCTCGGGTGACGGGGCTGGGGAGGGAGTAGTCAATGGGACTGGATGTCTGGGTGGTGAAGATGGAGCACGTGGATTCGCCGACGGGGTTGCTGAAAGACTTCTTGTTTGACTTGGCAGAAAGTCTCGATTGGGACTATGGCGGATGGGGTGGGGGATGGGAGGGGAACGCGTTTATCGAAGTATTCAAAGAGGATTTGGGAGGTAGGGCGTGGGACTACGCGTCAAAGAAGAGGCTTTCCCAAGAAGACAGGGCGTATCTGCTGTCGTGGGTTGAAAATCTGCCCTGGAACGGGGGAGACGACCTTACGCTGACATTGAACTGGTAGGGAGCTAGGTGGTTGTGTGAGGATGTTGGGTGGGAACTATACAGTGGTGAAAGGCAAAGCATGAGCAAGAGTTCCCGGTGAAGAACCGGCATCTTGCTCAACCTTGACCTGGCGCTTGTAGGCTTCTGCCAAATAGTAATTAGGCTCATTCATCCAGTCATTCTTCCTCACTATACTCCTTGGCCCAACACCACTTTTAACCGACTCCAGCAGGAGTCTTCGCGCCAACGTCGAAAAGGCGTCATCTACAAGTCTATCCAACCACTCCGAGCTATTCGAAATCAAGCGAGCAGATTCGTCGTGAGATAAATACCCTGAAGGACTCCCTTTTAGGTTAAAGAAAATGTTGCCAACAGCGGCCACTATTGAATGACGCAAATGATCTGTAGCAATACTGGCCTCCGGGAATTGCTCGTACTCACGATCTGTAGGAGGTAGTGCATAAGTTGGTTCTATCTTAGTCTTTGCGGCTGCGGCAACGTAGATAATGTGTGGCAGTAACAATTGGGTAGCGGTAAGGGTTTGGTTAAAGACTTTATCGTAATTCTTGTCATTGTCGAACATGTCCCTAGGCTTCTCTTTCGCTTCAGCGGGGTAGCCTAGGAAGGCCCAACACGATTGCCCCAACTCCCTTATCGTCACCTTCCGGAGTTTGTTGGTAGCATTATCTCGAAACGGCTTCCGGCTATTTGCGTCACGATAACTGGTTCCCCAAGTACCTCGTTTTATCTCATAGAACCACGGGTCAGGTACACCCCGGAGGAACTCTTTATACCAGACCTTTTGCCTCGGATCGTTGGCTTTCCAGTCCTCTGCCTTTAGAGGGTTCTGGATGTTAGAGTACCTAGCGATATTATCGGATGTCGCATCGCTCTCCTCACTGCCTGAATGAGGATTCTCAATGATTTTAGCCAGTACCCTTACTTTCTCGAGATTCTTTCTAAGTCCAACATCAGCAATAGTCGCCGTAGTTTGACATCCATTGACTATCTGAAAGTTCTCGGCGGTTACTTGGACTTTTGCTGGGTCAGTAGTCACTTCATCAACTCGTATACTCGTTGCCACACACGTTAAGCCATTATTGTAGATGTAGAAATCCTCGTTTTGCGTATCTTCGAGTGTTTTCTTTATTGCGTCATTCCTACCCCTTAATCCAAGATAGTAGCGCGGGTTTCTCCGAAAGAGATTTTGCTTTTCTTTTTGATATAAATTCGCCAGATCATCTGCTTGTAGAGCTGCGGCTACAGTCTTAGTATGTCCGCCTACTCTATATTCGAAAAATTCTGTTTTATCAACCACAAAGTACGCGTCTACGGGGTTTTCATGCATTATCTGGAGATTGTCTACCAGAAACCGGATGTCTCGCACGTAGTAATGGGTGCGAATGTTCCGGTCTATGCCAGAAAAGTGGATCTCTTCTGCGTACCAGGGGTCACCACTTGGGTTGGGCCTGAGATGTTGCTGCGCAATTATTGAACTGGACAGATATAAGTCCACCTCGAATTCGTCCGGTAGATCATGCTTAAACAAACTTGCCTTCTCTAGGAGTGCCCGATTCGGATTGCTGGGCCGATCGCGATCCAGGAGATTGAGAAGACCATCTTTCATCTTCGAGAAGTCTTCACGTGCTATTTGGCGATTCTTGGCTTGGACTAATATGAGTCGCTGTGGCGAAGCCGAGTCGTCCACAAACCAAGCGTCAATGCCTTCGTCGCCTTTGCCATCCACGCGTGTAATGTCTTCAACTTGGTCTGTGGAAAGCGCTGAATCCCAGAGAATTTGTTGTACAGACCAATTCCTGAACTGCTGCCACGAATTCAGACCCATTTCCTCCCATTCTTCCAAAAATGGCTGAATGCGGTCGCGGTAATCTGCAGAACGATTGCGTCTCGTAGTCATGGCCACCTCCCCCCCGAATGGGGGCTGAATGGCACAATATCACGAGTTTAGGGTTAGGTCCATATCCCTCTCCCTCTCCCTTCACCCCGAGGGATAGATTGCGGGTTGGAGTCGGGGGTGTGAGGGGGGGTGTCTCGTCTTCGGTCGAAAAGGTGGAGGTCTGAGTCTGGGGTCGGGTGTCGGGGGGGGGTCTTCGGCTGTGATATCATTTGCCTATGACCACGACTTCAGCCGATCCTACGGCCATTTTCACCGATGCCCGACAGATGTATGACGCGGCCCTCCAGCGCATGGCGTCGGGTGACATAAGGGACGCCGCCGACAAGGCCTGGTGCGCCGCCAAGCGCGCTACCGATGCCCTAATACTGGCCCGCACGGGCAAAGTTCCACCCAAGTCCCCCGATACCACCCGCTCGCTCCTGAGGCTGGCGCAGGATCATCCCGAGATGCGCAGCCTGCGGGACCGCTACACTGCAAGGCGGGACGTCCTCCACGGCGACTGTTTCTACACGGGGCTTTGCGAGCCTATAGACGCCATCGAAGAGATCATCCGAGAGACGGCGGATTTCATCCGAGATGCGGAGGGGTTCGCGGGGGTGTAACCGCCCCTTCTTCGGGGGGGTGGGGGCTAGACGAATAGCTTGACCAGGATCCCGACCATGCCGGCAATAAGGGCTGCGCCGAAGCCGAACATGGTGAAGATTACTCGGTCAAGCCGGTGTTCGAGGCTGCTGAATCTTTGCTCCAGGCTGCCGAGTCGGGTGTCGAGGCTGGCCACCCTGCCTTCAAGCTGGCCGAGAGTGCGGGATATGTCTTCAGCGCTGGCCGTTGTCATTTACGGTCTAGGGGTGGGAGGGGTTGTTGTGGAGTCGGGCGTCGATTGACTTCAACATCTTTTCGTAGGCGGCTATGACACGGGAGTCTTCGCCGTTTTGTCGGGCCTGTTCTAGGGCGGCTTCCAGGTCGGCACGACTTTCGACCAAGCCTTCGACACGGCCTTCGGCGCGGCCCTCGACAAGACCCTCGGCACGGCCTTCGGCCAACCGTTTCTCTCGCAGGTGTTTTAAATATCTCTCAGCCAATACCATAATGCGACTCCAAATAAAGCTCAGGCTAACTATCAAGACATCCGCCACCATCATGGCTACGACTGCCGAGCCGATGGCTATGGACCCGGCATGGCCCAAGATGGCCGTTAGCTGGTTAAGGGTGGATTTTCCGCTGCCCTCCTCGATCACTTCGTATGAGGCCGCCAGCCCCATACCGGCTAGAAACAGGGCAAAGAAGGCGAGGAAATACCACTTCTTGGCTCCCTGAGTTACCGTCCATATCGACTCTCGGTCATCATTTTGCGGAGACACTCAGCCATTGCCCCTGGGTATGCCGACGGGGGTGGATGTTTTGAATATCGTAGACGGGGCATCCTGTGTCATGTCTCGCCTCTCTGCGGAAGTGCGCTACAGCCCATATTACAATAAGGCGCGCTCAGGAGTACAGGTTGGGCGTTCAACCCCCCTCAAAATCCCCGGTAGTGGTTGACTATGGGCATGCGGCGGTCACGGCCGAAGTTGCGAGGAGTGATCTTTACGCCGGGGGCGGCCTGGCGACGCTTGTATTCGTTGCGGTCGACGGCTTTGATTACACGCCTGACCATGTCTTCGTCGAAGCCCATGTTGACGATCTCGGCGAGGGACCTGTCCTGCTCGACGTAGGCCTCCAGGACGGGGTCGAGGATGTCGTAGGGGGGCAGGGAGTCGGTGTCCTTCTGGTCGGGTCGGAGCTCGGCGCTGGGGGGCTTGTCGATGACGCTCCGGGGGATGACGGGGGTGGGGCCCCGGGTGTTGCGGGTCTCGGCTAGCTGGTAGACGAGGATCTTGGGCACGTCCTTGATGACTGCGAAGCCGCCGGCCATGTCGCCGTAGAGGGTGCCGTAGCCCATGGCCATCTCGCTCTTGTTGCCGGTGGTGAGCACCAGCCAGCCGAACTTGTTGGAGATGGCCATGAGGAGGATGCCGCGCATGCGGGCCTGGAGGTTCTCCTCGGCGATGCCCGACCCTGTGCCTGCGAAGTGGGGGGCCAGGGAGTCGAGGCTGGCCTGGAACATGTCCTCAATGGTGATGTTCCAAAGCTCGATGCCGAGGTTCCTGGCGAGGATGTCGGAGTCGGCGACCGAACCCTCCGACGAGTAGCGGGAGGGCATGGTCACGACGGTTACGTTCTCGGGGCCCAAGGCGTCGGCGGCGACGGTGGCGGTGAGGGTGGAGTCGATGCCGCCGGAGAGGCCGATGACGACCTTGCTGAAGCCGTTCTTGCGCACGTAGTCCCGGGTGCCGGTGGTGAGGGCCTGGTAGACCTCCTCGAGGTCGGGGAGGGGGTCAGGGAGGGATGGGGTGGGGGGGCGGGAGATGTCGGGGTCGATGTCGATAACCAGGAGGTCTTCTGCGAACTGCTTGCCCCGGGCGAGCACGTCCCCGGAGGGTGACAAGACACAGCTACCACCGTCGAATACCAGCTCGTCCTGCCCGCCGACCATGTTGGCGTAGCAGACATAGACGCCGTTGTCGCGGGCGCGGTCGGCGAGCATCTCTTCCCGTTCACGGCCCTTGCCCCGGTGGTAGGGTGAGCCGTTGATGTTCATGATGACCCGGGCGCCAGCCGAGGCCTGGAGGTTGGTCGGGCCTTGCTCGAACCAGATGTCCTCGCAGACGTTGACGCCCACGGGGGTGTTGTTGATGTTGAAGACGGGGGAGTCGGCGCCGGGGAGGAAGTAGCGTTTTTCATCGAAGACGCCGTAGTTGGGGAGGTGGACCTTGTGGTAGATGCCGAGGAGGCGTCGGTCCCGGATGACGGCGGCGGAGTTGAAGAGGCTGCCCCGGTCGTCCGAGTCAACGAACCCGACTACGACCGCTATGCCCTGGGAATGGTCGATGATCCGGTCGAGGCAGGCGCGGTTCTCGGCGATGAGGTGGGGCTTGAAGAGCAGGTCCTCGGGGGGGTAGCCGGTGACAGTGAGCTCGGGGAAGGCGACGAGGTGGGCGTCGCGGGCTCGGGCTTGGTCGATGTAGTCGAGGGTCTTGGCCGTATTGCCCCGCAAATCGCCGACAGTGGTGTTGATCTGGGCGAGGGCTGCTCGGAGTGTAGTCATGGCGCAACGGGGCGGGTCGGGCGTCCGTTGGCAGTAGAGTATAGCACGGGGGTGGGGAGGGGAATTGGCGTTGGCACTCGCAATCAGGCAGTGGTTACGGCATACTAGGCACAGGAGGTTGATCTCAGCAACTTGGCATAGAAAGTCTTGGAATAGGCGCGAACGTGAAGCAACATTTTGACGCACACGCGGTACTGGACCAGTTCGACAAGGACCACTCCTACATAGAGTCTCACCGGGCGGAATGGCTGGAAGAGTTTCCAAACAGCTGGGTGGTTGTGTACGGGGAGAGGCTGGTGGGGAGGGGGGAGACGTTGGAGTCGGCCCTTGAGGAGGCGCGGCCGAAGTGTGCCGTGGGTGACGCGGCGGTTGAGTTCATAACCTCCGAGCCCCGCAACATGCTCCTGTGACGAGGATCGATGGCAGTTTCCGGGAGTGGGGTGGGGGTGAGGAAGGTTATTTCGGTGTTCAGCCCTACGTCAGGGCTGTTGTGGAACTGCCAAGACTGGGCCTGAGGCATCCCGTCGACTTCCTGGTAGACACCGGCGCCGTCAGGACGACTCTCCATCCCCTATCCATGACCCGCTTGGGTATTTCGTTGGAAGACTATGCTCCCACCCAGAGGAGTGATATGACCGGGGTCGGGGGTGGGGCGTCTTACGGCGAAGAAGAGGCTATATTGCACTTCCGAAACGCAGAGATAAGGGCGGTGGTATTGGTGGGCCCATTGCTGAGGGAGCAGTTCGACTTTTCTCTGTCGAGCCGACTTCCGTCTCTGCTGGGAATGGACATTCTGAGCAGGACTCGTCTGTCGGTGGACTACCTCGCGAATGAACTAAGGGTTGATGTGCATACCGATGAGGACATCCTGCACTTGCAAGACCTGCAGCGAAGGCTGAGCGATGCAGAGTATAGACACTACCGGCAGATGCAAAGAGAAGAAAGATAGTCTTCCAGAGCCTTATCGACCCTCTACCCGTCCGGCCACCTCCCCCATCCCCACCTCCTCCTGTGTCCCCTCCGACATGTTGCGTAGGGTGACCGTTCCCGACTCAGCTTCTCTTTCGCCGATGATGGCGACGTGGGGGACGCCCATGCTTCCGGCTTGCCTGAGCTGGGCCTTGAGGCTCTTGGATGCGGGCCCGAGCATGTTGGTCACGCCCGACCTGACTAGCTCAGCGGAAAGCACGACCGCCCGCTGACGGGCCTTTTCGCCGACGTAGGCTACGAAGACGGTGGGGGTGGGGGTGTCGGGGGGGTGGATGGACTGTCGCTCCAGGTTGAGGATTATGCGCTCGATGCCCATGGCGAAGCCGACGCCGGGGGTCGGGTTCCCGCCGATCTCCTGGATCAGGCCGTCGTAGCGGCCGCCGCCGCCGAGGGCGTTCTGGGCACCTTCGGCCATAGTCTGGACCTCGAATACGGTGCGGGTGTAGTAGTCGAGGCCGCGGACAAGCCGGTGGTCGAGGTCGAAGGGGACGCCCATGCCCTCCAGGAAGCCGACGAGGTCTGCGAAGTGGGACTCGCAGTCGGGGCAGAGGTGGTCTCGGCTGCGGGGAGCATCCTCGATGAAGGGCTGGCACGGGGCATTCTTGCAGTCGAGGAGGCGGAGGGGGGCACGGTCGAGTCGGGCAGTGCAGTCTCGGCAGAGGCTCTCGACGTGTTCGCCGTAGTAGGACTTCAGGGCCTGCACGTAGGCGGGCCGGCAGGCCGGGTCGCCGATACTGTTGAGCTGAAGGGTGAGGTCCTTCAGCCCGAGCTCGACGAAGACCTGCCAGCAGAGGCCGAGGATTTCGGCGTCTACGGTGGCGTCGGGGTCGCCGATGGCCTCGACGTTGAGCTGGTGGAACTGCCTGAGCCGTCCTGACTGGGGCCTGGAGTAGCGGAACATGGGGGCCATGACGGTGTAGAGGCGGACGGGCTGGGGCCGGGCGTGGAGGCCGTGCTGAAGGTAGGCCCGGCACACGGCGGCCGTGGCCTCGGGGCGGAGGGCGAGGGTGTCGCCGCCCGAGCGGTCGGGGATGAGGTACATCTCCTTCTCGACGATATCCGTGACCTCCCCGACGCCCCTGACGAAGAGGTTGTAGTCCTCGAAGATGGGGGTGTCGATCTGGCCGTAAGAGTAGCGTTCGCAGACGGAGACCATAGTGTCGCGGACGCTGCGCCAGCGGGGCTGGGCGTCAGGGAGGATGTCTTCGGCGCCGCGGACGGAGCGGTAACGGGTCTGCCTGGGCAAGGTGGTCTCCTATGGGTCGGGGTGAAGGATAGCGCGGAGGGTGGAGGGGGGCAAATGGGGGGCACTATAGCTATAGATGGCAGGAGGGGATTCTAATTTTTAGGGTTCTATTTGAAAGTAGGGTTTGACCCCCTACGGGCCTTTTGGTAGCATAGCTGAAACACCATCGAAAATCACGTAACCCCGAATCAGGGCCTAGCAAGACCGAAAGTATCCTCCCTGTCCACGTCTCGGGCATGGAGGATTTTTCGTCGCAAAAGATGGGATGTCACCATGCTGCAATACTATCTAAACCGGAACCCACAGGCGGACGGCTATCGCATCGTCCACCGGCGCGGTTGTCAGTGGCTGTACTTAATTAAAAATCCGGTTAATCTAGGTCAGTACGAATCCGTCCAGCGCGCCATTACGGAGGGCGGAAGACACTATGACCAAGTACGGGGGTGTTCTTACTGCTCCCCTACGTCCTAGAAGGACAAGAAGGATTGAGTAATGCCTAGAAGGCGCAAGAGGCCCGGCGTCCTTGATGAATACGAGATAGCTTGGGTTGTGCGGCAAATCGCCAAGACAACTGACAAGCCTTTTCGCGAGATTGGCGAGGAGGTGTCCAACTATATTATCGAGAATGAGGATGATCTCTCCGAATACGAAATTCAGATAGGCAACGACATTGGCGGGACGTTAGAGAGGCTATGGCCTACAGAGGGATACTGGCAACATGGGGAGGACGCCGAGGAGGCGTTGGCATTGATTCATCAGGTGTTGGGTATGGAAACAGATGACGACTCCCCCGACGACGGGCAGGACGGGACCGAGGAGGAGAGGATTGAGCGGTGTACATGCGGGATTGAGGTTAGACGGGCCCGCGAGATATGTACCGAGATAGATTGCTTCTACAAGTAGGGAGGTTCTATCAAGGGTAGTGCCTACGGCGCGGTAAGAACTGTGGGAATGAGGGAAGTGTCGGTTCCCATGCTGTCATGCTTGGCCTGCTGCCAACGCTATTGCATATAAGATGGACGCTGCGCCGGGAAGCCCAAGGCCGAAAAAGCCCACTCGCGATAGGATTGCCAGCCGTCCATTCAGTTGAGGAACACGTACAGCCGCGGCCAACAGCCCCATTCCACCAATCGCGTACAAGAGAACAGCATCCATGAAGAAACTCCTTTCCCGAAACTAGGAAAGGAGTTTGATATCGGTTGCGCTGCGCCCAGGTGTGGGATAAACTCCCATGCACCAAGGTACCTTCCGATGCCTGACCGTTCCAGGTTTCGGCGCCCCGTCCGATGTCTCCAAACATTCGGATGGGGCGGGTTTTTATTTGGCTAAGGCCATGATATCACAACTCGGATAGGGCGGGTAATGTGGATGGTGCGGTGGTAATTATCGTGGGAATTGGAGAGGGCGCATAGCTAACGGCCCTAGCGGGTTCGACTCCCCCTATTTCCACCGAGGGGCAAAATGACACAGTTTTCCAAGACCATCACCTATACAATCGACTGCCCGAATAAGGATGGGGGGAAGGTAATCAAGGCGGGGATGCAGGGCTACCATCAACGCTACAAGTGCAAGAAGTGCGGGAAGAAATTCCGAGACCCCAGCATCGCCAAAGGAAAGCAGTATCCCATCAAGCAGGTGGGCGCGGCTTTGGGGTGGTACTTCGACGGACTCTCGTATCGCGAAGTCGCAAGGCAGTTGAAGAATACCTTTGACATCCCCGCGCCGACCGAGAACACCATCTATCAGTGGGTGCAGGCTTACTCGGATGAAGCCGTAAGGGAAGCAAAGGACGTGAAGGCCCACACCGGCCCCGAATGGGTGGCGGACGAAACGGACGTGACGATAGACGGGGAGCATCATTGGCTATGGCTGGTAATGGACGCTGAGACCCGATACATCCTCGCGGCCCTACTCACGCATCGGAGAGACGCCAAAGAGGCCGCTAAGGTCATGCGAATGGCAAAGGACGCCGCCGCGAATCTCCCTGTGAGCATCCGCACCGACCGGATGAAGTCCTACCCGTCGGCAATCAAGAAAGTCTTTGACGGCAAGGTTGAGCACGTACAGACGGACGGACTCGCCGCCGTCATCAACAACAACCTTATCGAGCGGCTGAATGGCACAGTGAAGGAACGGGACAAGGTTTTCAGGGGATTCAAGCGGATGGACTCGGCCCAGCAGTACGTTAACGGGTGGGTGCTGGACTACAACTTTTTCAGGCCGCACATGGCATTATCGGACGGCAAGGCTACGCCCGCGATGAAAGCCAAAGCCAACCCGCCATTTGGCAACTGGGAGGATGTGGCCCGCACTGTGGACGCAGTGGGGAGGGTGCCAAGGGCCACGCGGCCAAAGGAAACGCCGGGATTCAAGCGTAAGAAGAAGCTGGGTAGACGGCGCACCAAACCACGCGGGCGGGTAGCTTTGGAACTGGCAAGGCTAGGGCGGCCCATAGAGACCCGCGCACCTAAGAGACGGAATCGTCGGGCTGCGGCCTACTCGGAGCGGCCCGCGACGCAAAAGAGTCTAGACACGATAAGGCGATAGGCTGTTCCGGCCGGAACAAATAGACTTGTGCCCGCGGGCACCGAGATTTTGGCGTAGGGGGTCAAACCCTACTTTCAAATAGAACCATTTTTAGGGTGAGGTTAGAGAGGGTAGTATCAGGGAAAGGCAGAGTGGCCGTAGTTGGGAGCTCTGGTGGGGGGTGGGGGAAGGGAACTATTTTGAAGAGTACCCGGCCTGATTGCACTTGCGAGATACACATTTAAAGCAAATCCAGTTCGTCTGTTCGGTATTTATCCGATTACCAACGCTTGAGGATGTGATCCGCTATTTCCACAGCAATTCGGGCGCCTTTGGGATTGCTAGCGGCAAAGAGAAGATCGAAAATCGGCGACTCTTTGGAATTCCTCAATGTGCCCTTTGTAGGGGCAACTCTTCTGAAAACGTCCTTCAATCGCTCCTGATACCTGGCTGCGATCTCCTCTCCGGGGCCTCTTTCAATGCCAGGCTCTTCACCAAGGAGAGACATCTGCCTCGATCGGGCATACAGGCTTGCCCAGTGCTTCCTGCCACCGAAAATTCGGTCGAGTTGTACTGCAAGGGCTTTTGAGGGTTCTTTCGATCTCGGCATCATTTGACTGACAGCCATGCGTGGAAAGAGGATCCAGCAATCTACCTTCTCGGTTTGCGCAATGGCCTCTATGGTGTCCCAATCGACCTGTGTCGCATACGGATCAAGGAATACAACAGCCCTGTCCAGTGGTTCCAGGGAATTACAGAAGTCGGGAATTTTCTCATTGGCGTCTCCATAAACGACCTCAACCCTGTCGTCTCCGATGTTCCAGAGGGATTCAACATTCTTCGGATCCTTTTCAATTAACACTAGTCTGTCGAATCTTTTGTCTACTATTTCCAGCGCGATCAGAGGTGACCCTTTCTGCAGCTCTATGGCGTCTCCATATTCATCCAACATATACCCTCTGCCCGGTGACCACGCACCTCTTCCCGCGAATGCATCCACATAAATAAGCGTGAATGGCTGATCCTTCAGGGCCGTAGTGTATGCATCCAGATACCGGCGCAGGATGTTGAGCTTTTCATTGGTCCAAGGACCGCCGAAGGACATGCTAGTCATAAGCTGAATCAGGCAATAGCGGGAATTTGGCGCCAGAGGCGTCCATCAAGCAGGGCCATATCACCACCGCGTTTCTTGCGCACGCCCCCAAGCTGTTTGAGAAAGAAGTCAACGCCCGCCTTGCGAGTTTGATCGCGGAGCTGGCGAGCCCACTCCAAGGCCATGGGTCTCGCCCTAGGACCGCTTTCGCCACCTACGATGACCCATTGGACTGCTCCTGAATCGAGCCAAGGGCTAAGGTCCACGGGGCCGATGAGAGGTTCGGCGGATACGAATCGGGTGGGAGCAGGCAGTCGGGACAGGACGGTAATCCTCGGCGCGTACTTTTGATTCTCCACCGACGTGCCAATCCAGACGTTGACCGGCCAACCATCCGGAAAATTCTGTTGGTGCTTATTCCACCACGCAACCGCTCTACCCGGTCTCTTAGTTAGAATCTGGAATACGTGGCCTCTTGATCGGGAAGCTTGTTCCATTACGGAGAAGGCAGCATTGATGAACTCGTAAGGAACACGTGGGTGAAACATGTCGGCCATGCTGTTAACGAACACTCGCCTAGGTTTTTTCCATGCCAAAGGAGCCTCAAGTCGATCCCATAGGAGGCGAACGTCTTCGGGGGATGTCTCGTATCCCGGAACGGCCATAGCCGTCAGGCGGGGGTAGAGGGTGTACATGTAGCAGTTGGCGCAGCCGGGAGACACGCGAGTACAACCGGTAACCGGGTTCCAAGTCTCGTCGGTCCATTCGATATTAGATGGCATACAGGATGCTCCTTAACCATACAGGACACAGATGATACTACAGCAATGTCATCTTACGTATGTTCTATCATTAACTGCACATTGTCAACCCCCGCGATACACTCACTTCATGGGGCATTTGGTGAAAGCTCTTCTGACCCAAGAGCTACGCAGGGAAACCATCTCGCTATCATCCAATTCCCCCACCCCACCCCGTGCTATAATCCTTCAGCTTAGCCGGGGGCTTTCCCATTGTCCGAACGCATCTTAGTCGCAGTCGCCTGGCCCTACGCCAACGGGCCTCTGCACCTGGGCCACCTCGCCGGGGCCTACCTCCCCGCCGACATCTTCGCCCGATACCATCGCGCCAAGGGGAACGAGGTGATCATGGTGTCGGGGTCCGACCAGCATGGCACGCCCATCACCCTCCGCGCCGAGAAGGAAGGCGTCTCGCCCCAGGAGGTCGTGGACCGGTTTCAAGCGCTGTTCCTGGAGTCCTGGGACCGCATGGGCATCTCCTTCGATTTGTTCACCACCACGGGCACCGACAACCATCGTGAAGTAGTGCAGGACATCTTCCTGAAGCTGCTGTCCAGGGACTACATCTACAAGGGCGACATGATGCTGCCGCACTGCGAGAGCTGCGGCCGATACCTCCCCGACCGCTACGTCGAAGGGACCTGCCCGCACTGCGGGAATGCCGGCGCCCGAGGCGACCAGTGTGACAACTGCGGCAAACCCCTGAACCCGACGGACCTGCTTGACCTGAAGTGTCGGGTGTGCGGTTCGGCGCCGGAAATTAAACGTTCGGAGCACCATTTCCTGAAACTGAGCGCCTTCCAGGACCGGCTGATCGAATGGGTGGAGAAGCAGGACCACTGGCGGCCCAACGTCCAGAACTTCACCCTCCAGATGCTCAAGGACGGCCTGCATGACAGGGCCATCACCCGGGACATCGACTGGGGGATCCCGATTCCCCTGCCGGACGTCGAGGACAAGCGGATCTACGTGTGGTTCGAGGCGGTTATCGGGTATCTGTCGGCCAGTATTGAATGGGCCAGGAACAACGGGACGCCGGAGAAGTGGCGGGACTTCTGGGGGGACGGGGCCAAGGGGTACTACTTCATCGGGAAGGACAACATCCCGTTCCATACCATCATCTGGCCGGCGATTCTGCTCGGGTATGGGGACCGGGCCATCCCCTACGACGTGCCCGCCAACGAGTTCCTGAACATCGATGGGCAGCAGCTTTCGACCAGCCGGAACTGGGCCGTGTGGCTCCACGACTACCTGGACAACTTCCCACCCGACCTGATCCGCTACTACCTCTCCGCCAACATGCCCGACACCTCGGACTCCGACTTCACGTGGGGCGAGTTCGTGCGCAGGAACAACGGCGAGCTGGTCGGGACCTACGGAAACCTCGTCCACCGGGTGCTCACCATGAGCTACCGCAACTTCGAGGGTCGGGTGCCGACCCCCGGGCCCCTGTCTTCCGACGAAACGGACATGCTCGACAAAATCAAGCAGACTTTCGAAGAGGTGGACGGGCTGATGTACCGGTGCCGCTTCAAGGAAGCGGTCAGGCAGGCGATGGGCCTCGCGCAGGAAGGGAACCGCTACCTGGACCGGAAGGCGCCCTGGAAACAGGTCAAGGAGGACAGGGACGCCGCGGCGACGACGCTGTGGTGCGCCCTTTCCGTGGTGGAAGGCCTGAAGACCATGCTTTACCCGTTCCTGCCCTTCAGCTCGCACAAGCTGCACGGGTATCTCGGGCTTGGGGAGTTGGACGAACGCTCGGAGTGGAAGGTCGGGACGCCGGTGGCGGGGCGGGAGCTGCAGAAGCCGTCGCCGCTGTTCGCCAAGCTGGAGGACGAGGTGGCCGAGGCCGAGACCGCCAGGCTCGGACAGGCGTCGGGCTGAGGACGGGGCCCGGCTATGCCCTCCGACAAGGCCCTGTCCATCTACGAACCCATCAGGGAAGAGCTGGCCCTCGTCCGCTCCGACCTGGCCGCAATCTCCGAAGAAGACTTCCCAGGCCTCTCGGCCATGCTGGCCCAGGCGCTGAAGAGCATAGGCAAGGGCACCCGACCCGCCATCACCATCCTCTCCTCCAAGTTCCACGACCACGACCCCGCCGTTCCGCGGCTAATGGCCTGCGCCGTCGAGCTTCTTCACATCGCCACTCTGGTCCACGACGACACCATAGACAAGGCGGCGCTGCGTCGGGGGCAGGCGACCATCAGCCACCTTTGGGGCGACCACGCTGCAGTCCTTGTCGGCGACTACCTGTTCGCCAAGTCGGCGACGTTTGTCTGCGCTACGGAGAACGTGCGCGTGATCCGGCTATTCTCCGAGACCATCATGCATCTCTCCCGAGGGGAACTGCAGGAGCGGATCGGCGCATACGACTGGACGACTGGGAGGGAAGACTACTACCAGAGGATCCAGCAGAAGACGGCATCGCTGTTCACCACGGCTGCGGAGTCGGGGGCGATCCTCAGCGGAGCGCCCGAGGAGACGGTGCAGCGGTTCCACACCTTCGGGCACTGCCTGGGGATGGCGTTCCAGATCGTCGACGACATCCTGGACTTCCAGGGCACGGAGTCGGAGGTGGGGAAGCCGGTCGGGGCGGACCTGGCCCAGGGGGTGCTGACGCTTCCGGCGCTGCTGCTCCAAGAGCGATACCCGGATGACGACCCCGTGAAGGCCATATTCGAAGAGCCGGGAGACGAGAGGCGCCTGAAGCGGGCGCTGGAGATGATCAACAACTCGTCGGTCATAGAGGACTCCTTCGCCATCGCCACAGACTTTTGCCGTCGGGCGGAAGACGCCCTGGCCCCCCTCCCGGACACGCAGTACCGTCGGGCGTTGATGGAGCTGCCTCCCTACGTGCTGGTGAGGAAGAGCTAGGGGTCAAGAGTATGAGCAAGTTCATGGTCCTCTACCGCTCGCCGATGCCCGCCCTGGAAATGCTGCAGAGCGTCAGCCCCGAGGAGATGCGGGACGGCATGGAACAGTTTCAGGCGTGGATGGCAAAGCTCGGGGACGGGCTGGTGGAGGTGGGGTCGCCGCTGGGGGCGGGGGTGACATCATCGAGGGCTGGAAATTCCCCGACGCTCACTAAAGGCGGCATCACGGGTTACTCGATTATCGAGGCGGGGAGCATGGACGAGGTGTTGGAGATGCTGAAGGGGCACCCGCATCTCGGGTGGCATGAGTCCTGCGAGATCGAGGTGCACGAGTTTTTGGAAGGCTAATCTAGCAGTCGGGACCCCATCATCCCTCCCCTCCATCATTCCCGCCCTTTTAACCCGCCATTCCCGCCTCTTTAACTCGTCATTCCTGCGGAGGCAGGTCGAAGATGCGCCTCAGGCGTGAATCCATCCCTCCGAAACAACCACCTCACACCTCGCCACTCACCCCTCCGTCATCCCCGACCCCTATCGGGCTGAAAGTGTCGCAGATGCGCCTAGGCGTGCGCCGTGCTGGAAGTCCGCCTTTGGCGGAGCGTGAATCCGGCACGCAGTTTGCCCCACTTTCTCCCCGCATGATATGCTGACCGTCCCATGAATGAAGCCATCGTCTTCGACACTCATCGATTCGTCAGAAACCTCACCGCCAGCGGCTTCACCGAGCGCCAGGCAGAAGCCCTGGCCAACGAGCAGGTCCAGCTCCTCAACGCCAATCTCGCCACCAAAGCCGACATCGCAGCCGTCCAGGCCGATGTAGAACGCGTTCGGTCTGACCTCGAAGCGAAACTAGCAGGCGTCCAGGCCGACCTCGAAGTGAAACTGGCGAATGTGCAGTCCAACCTCGAAGTGAAGCTGGCGAACCTCGATGCGAAGATCGCGAGCAGCAAGTCAGACACGTTGAAGTGGATGTTCGCCGCCCTCATCGCCCAGAGCGGCATCATCGTCACGCTAATCACGCTGTTCACGTAGCATTCACCACCCCCCTCATCCCCACCCACCTTTTGCCGTCATTCCTGCGGAGGCAGGAAGGTGGATTCACATTTCAAGTGCAACACGCTATCCAAGAAGACTTCCGCCGGGGTTTTGTAACCCAGGCACTTGCGGGGCGTATTGTTGTAGGCCTGAAGCATCCGGGTAAACCGCTCCTGGGACAATGCCGCCAGGTCGGTCTTGCGGGGCAGGGTACGCCGCAGCCGGCCGATGGCGTTCTCCACACCTCCCTTCTGCCAGGGGGAGTGGGTATCGCAGAAGAAGGTCTGGATACCGAGATCGTGGAGCCGGTAGTGGAGGGCGAACTCGGTGCCGTTGTCGAAGGTAACGGTCTGGCGCCATTGGGGAGGCAACAGACCCAACACCTGGGACATGGCCTGGGCGATGGGCCTGGAAGCCTTGCCGGGTGGTCTGAGGGCGATGAGGATGCGGGAGTGGCGTTCGTGGAGGGTGAGGACGGCGTGTCCATAGGTTCTGAAGAGCATCAGGTCGGCCTCCCAGTGGCCCGGGGTGAGGCGGTCATCGGCGGACTGGGGGCGCTCGGTGATGGGGCGACGCAAAGCCATGAAGGAGGCGGGGCTGTGGCCTTTGCGGGATCTCCGACCCCGCTTCGACTTGGCATGGGGCAGGTAGTAGCGCCAACTGTAGTCCTTCTTGCGAGCCATCTGGGCGTAGATGAACCTGTAGATGCTCTCATGGGAGATGACCGTATAGCCCGACTCCATAGCCAGCCGACCCGACACCTGCTCCGGCGACCAGCCTTGCTTGAGACGAGACAGAATCTTGTACCGCAGTCCCTCGTCCCGCTCCAGTTTAGACCTGCGCCAACGGCGGGCATGGGCCTGCTGGTCTGCGTACCGGGGCTGGTACCCCTGAGTCCTGGAACCATTGCGCTTCAGCTCCCTAGCCACTGTCGATGGCGAGCGATCCAGACTTGCTGCGATTTGGCGGATCGATAGTCCCGAGGCATGTAGTCGGGCAATCTCACATCTCTCTTCGATACCGAGATGTCTGTAACTTCTTCCCATGACAACACCGTAACCAGGTGTTGCACTTCGTTTGTGAATTTAGCGAATCCATCCCTCCGGAACACTCACCTCCATCCTAGCCCTACACCCCCTCCCCCTTGCCTAAACCCACCCCTATCACTCCCACCCCCTCCACCCGTTAACCTTCCCTCTGATTCTCCCGATCTCCTCCCAAAACCCGCACATTTGCTTGACACGCCTGAGCAACGGCGCTATCATATCCTGCGTCCGAACAAATATCTGATAACCAAAGGAGGTGCCAAAAACCCAGGGAAGCCCACCAGACCCCATCCGAGGACGCATCCCCGAAACAAGCTTGCCCCCGAGACGTCGGGGGTCGGGAACGCCGTCCCCTCACCACGGGTCCCGTGTCCCTTCCCTGACCCCCAGGCGATGGATAGACGCCCTGGATAGAAGCCACAGCAGACCGGCCATCCCCCGCCGAGACTCTCTCTCGGAGGCCGGTCTGTAGCGGACTTGCGCTATATCAAGAAGGGGTGGCGGGCTGGCTAGCCCCGCTCCGGACAAGTTACCGGTGGTTGGCCCGTCGGCGAGCTTGCGCCACACCAAATCAAGCAAGGGGTCGCTGGGCCGCCTAGACCCTCGGGTGGCCCACGTAACACATGAGTCTGAGGGGGCCACAGCCCGATCACTGGCCCCCACCATGCCTGCGGGCATTCAGAAGTGGGGTCAAGGCCCGGTTGTCTGCCCGGACAACCGGAGCACACATCGAGCGCCAGGGCGCGGCCGGCTGCAATCCGCCCACGGCGGACCTCCATGGCCCCGGACAGCCGAGCACCGCATGGTAGGGACCAACGGCTCACCAGGTGCGTCTTCCATCACCGACCCAAAACCCGACAGACCAGACCAAACGAGACCAACAACTGAATAAGGCCCCGGCCTCACCCCGCCTGACAGGTGCAGTCCGTTGTCGTGGATAGGGGGCTGGGTTAGAATGCCCCGGCGCGACCCTACTCATTCCCCAGCCCGGAGGTGACCCTTGCCCTACGACACCCTTCTCTACGAAAAGACCGGCCAGATTGTCAAGGTGACGTTGAACAGGCCCGAGGTGTTGAATGCCATCAGCGACGAGATGGTCAAGGAGATCCGCCTGGCCGTCGACGAGGCGGATGCGGACCCCGACGTGCGGGTGGTCATCCTCACGGGCGCGGGCCGGTCCTTCTCGGCGGGGTACGACATCAAGCCGAGGGCGGACGGTCGGCCGGCGGCGGACCCCGCGGGCCTGGAGATCGGTGACTACATCAAGCACTGGTGGGACCGTGACGCCTACGACACCGACCAGTTCACCCACTTCTGGAAGCTGGGCGTCCCCATAATCGCCGCGGTGCGGGGCTACTGCTTCGGGGGCGGCTTCTGGTACTCCATGGCCTGCGACATCACCATCGCAGCGGACAACTCGGTGTTCGGCCAACCGGAGGTGCGGCACATCTCCAACACGTCGTTTATGCTGGCCGCCCTTTCCAACTGGAAGCAGGCACATCGCTGGGCTTTGACAGGCGATCACATGGGCGCCGAGGAGGCCCTTCGCATAGGCGTGGTCACGAAGGTGGTGCCGGAGGCCGACCTGGACGCCGAGGTCTGGGCCCTGGCCGAACGGATAGCCCTGGTGCCCGAGGCCTCGGTGCGGGTGAACAAAGCGGTGACGTGGATGGGCCTGGAGGCGATGGGTCTCGGCGCGGCGATGCAGGTCAATGCGGCGCTGTCGAGCGTAGCCCACAGCTCCCACGGCGGGCATCGGGAGGCGCTGTGGGTGGCGCAGGCCGAGGGCGGGCTCAAAGGCTTCCTCGAAGCCAGGGACGGCCCCTTCCTCCCCGAACCCTTCGGCCCGAAGTCCAGGAAGAAGGGATAGCCACCCGCGCGCCCCCACAGGCGTGGGCGGGACTATGCGCCGAGGGTCGCCCCTACAAAATCCGGGTGGCCTGCAAGGAAGGCGCTCATGTCCATGGGGCGTCGTCCCTCGGGCTGGACTTTCTTCAAGGCGAGTTGGCCTCTGGCAGTCTGTACCGAGATTCCAGCCGGGCCCCGAGACACGATGCCCGGCCGGCCGACCTCATCGCCGGTCGGGTGAGCCTCCAAGATCTTCAGCCTTCGGCCGGACCAGGTTGTGAAAGAGCCGGGCCAGGGCTGGTAGGCGCGGACGCGGCGATCAATGGCAACGGCGGGAATCGACCAGTCGATCCGAGCGTCGGCCTTTGTAGCCTTGCGGCTGAATGTGGCGAGGGCGTGGTCCTGGGGTTGAGGATCAATAAGGCCAGCAGTCCAGTCCCGGAGAGTCTCCACCAGCAGTTCGCCGCCGATCTTCGATAGCCTTTCAGTCAACCGACCGGTCGTCTCCGATGGGTCAATTGCCACTCTGACCGCTCTTAGGATGGGGCCGGAGTCGACCTCCGGTTCGACCAGCATTATGGTGACGCCTGTCTCCTGGTCTCCTTGCAGGATGGCGTTGGCGACGGGGGCGGGGCCGCGGTGGCGCGGCAGGAGAGAGGGGTGAACGTTGAGGGCGCCGTCAGTCGGGAGGGCAAGGGTCCAGTCTGGGAGGATGAGGCCGTAGGCAGCGATGACGATGGCGTCGGGGCGGAGGGCCTCGAGTTCAGACCGGGCTTGGTTAGTGGAGAGGGTCGCGGGTTGGAAGACGGGGAGGCCGAGGCTTTCGGCGAGGAGTTTAATGGGGGACTTAGTGGTCTTTTTTCCGCGTCCGGAGGGACGGTCGGGTTGGGTGTAGACACCCACGATCTGCGCTCCGCTGTCGGAGAGGGCTTGAAGGGTGGGGACGGCGAAGTCGGGGGTGCCCATGAAGACGCAGCGCAGATCTTGAAGGTGTGGAGACGTGTTGACGTGGCACCCCCGAGGGCCGGGATTTGGTGGCATTATAGGGGGCGGTCAGGGGGTCGGGCAAAGAGAGTTTGAGTCGGGTGAAGGGCCTATGCCTAGCACCCGAAAATTTGCTGAAATTTCCCCAAAAATCCGACCTCTCATTCATTGACAAGGCCTAGAATGGGGCATGTTATCCTCTTTCCGTTGGCGGAGGACCAACTCATTTTGCGGCCCCTGCAACTGAAGTTTTTCCGGTGGCGGAACTGGGTTAACCAGACCCTTCAGGAGGCAGGGCGGCAAGCGGACCTGGCCCGGCGCACAGGCCCGAGCCTGGCGGTCCGACTCCCCAACCCCGTTCGAAAAGAGGTACGCCTGGACCCTATGGAAACGCGCCCAGATTTCGGGCTTTGACAGACCAGGAGGAGATGGAAGAAACGAACGCAAAAGACGTCTGGCGCACGGCTCTGGGCGAGCTGGAACTGCAGGTCACAAAGCCCTATTTCGAGACGTATCTGAAGGGTACTTCCGGGATGTCCCTGGAGGGTGACAGGTTTGACGTGGCGGCGCCCAACTCCTTCGTCACGGAGTGGTTGCGGCTTAAGATGAAGCCCCGGGTGGAGGAGACCCTGGCGGGGCTGCTGGGGCGATCCGTGGCGGTGGAGTTCATGGTGTCGAGCCCACCCGGCGCCCGGCAGGAGACCTTTACTCCCGCGACATCCGTGGAACGTGACGAGGCCCTCCAATCTCGGTGGGAGGAGGGCTATGCCGACACCGGGTCGCCGGTGTTGTTGAACCGGCACTACACTTTCGACTCGATAGTGGTTGCGAGGTTCAACCGGGTGGCCTACGCGGCAGCACAGGCCGTGTCGGAGAACAAGGAGTGCCATTTCAACCCGCTGTTCATATACGGGGAGGCGGGGCTTGGCAAGACCCACTTCTTACACGCCATCGGGCACCTGGCGAAGTCTCGGCGGCGTTCAATGCTGTACGTCGGGGCGGAGCAGTTCACAACCGATTATGCCGAGGCGGCCCGGGACCGCAACTTCGGGGCGTTCCGTCACAAGTACCGGGGCGTCGACCTCCTTATGGTGGATGATATCCAGTTCATCGGCGGCAAGAGACAGACGCAGGAGGGTTTCTTCCACGTGTTCAACCACCTGCACGAGACCAACAGGCAGATGGTGCTGGCGGGTGACCGACACCCTAGGGAGATCGAAGGGTTGGACCCCAGGCTGGTCTCCCGGTTCGAGGGTGGCCTGCTTGCGGACGTGAAGATGCCGGGCCTGGGGTCACGGGTGAAGATACTGAAGCTGAAGTGCTCCGGCATTGGTGTCGAAGTGCCGAACTCGGCGCTGGAGATGATAGCGCGGGTGGTAGACGGGAGCGTAAGGCGGCTGGAGGGGGCATTGCATAGGGTGCTGGCACTGTCCAATGCGGAAGGGAAGGCTGTGACGCCCGCCCTGGTTACGGAGGCGCTGGTCGGTGACGCGGAGTTACCGGTGGCCCATACAACCCCCGAGGCGATTATCGAGTCGACGGCGGCTCACTTTGGGTTGTCCGTCCAAGACATCACGGGTAGCCGACGGCTCAAGCAGTACGTCCACGCCAGGAGCATCGCTATGTACCTCATCCGGGAGGAGTTACGACTCCCACCCATGAGAATCGGGGCGTTGTTCGGGGACAGGACACCGGCCGGAGTGAGCGCTTCGTGCAAGAAGGTTGCAGAGCACGTCCCTACTAGCAAGTCACTAAGACGCGATCTGGCGCGAATAAGGGATATGCTTTTCGTCGGGCCACGGGTCTAACTCTTGGTACTTATCAACTAACTGCCGTATCTCCCATTTCGTAATCCAACTATTCGGAACTTTCTCGCACCCACCCTACCGACCCTCACCCAACCTGTTATCTATCTCAATTCCAACCAGTCATCCACCTGTAGTCAATCTGTCATTTGTTGACAACATACTCAGCAGTCGATGCCATGCACCACCCATTAGTATCCACCAAGATCTAACTAACCAACTGGAAATTTGGGTTAACACTTTCATTCAGGCGTGAGTTACTGCTTATCAACTTAGTTTTTCAGTTAATAATCATGTCTCTTATTGTTCTGATTAGAATTCTATAAAACCTTCTGTTATAAGTTAAGAACTCTGCAGACAGGATGAGAAGTAACAAAGAATCGATGCTGATAGATGAAGTTAGTTTGATATGTAAGGGGGGTCGTGGGGGTAGGGGCGCAGTTACCTTCAGGAAGGAGAAATTTGTGCCTTTTGGAGGGCCGGACGGTGGCGATGGTGGGGTCGGGGGTGGCGTGGTTTTGGTGGCCAGCCATGACGTTTTGTCGTTGGGGCATTTGGCTATGACGCCGCGCCTGCGGGCTGAGGCCGGTGTAGATGGTAGGAGGGCGAAGAAGGTTGGCAAGGCCGCAAGAGACCTCGTTATCGAAGTCCCAGTGGGCACTGTGGCCAGAGTCAGTGTGGGACCTGAAGAGGTGATGTTGGATATGGTAGCGTCTGGTCAAACGGAAGTGTTGTGTAGAGGGGGAGTTGGGGGTAGGGGGAACAAGACGTTTGCCACTTCGACGATGAAGGCGCCCAGGATGGCGGAGGTGGGAGAGCCCGGCGAGGAGCGGAACGTAACGCTGACGTACAAGATTATGGCGGAAGTGGCGCTGGTCGGGATGCCGAATAGCGGTAAGTCGGCGCTGTTAAACAGGCTGACGGACGCCGGGGCCCGGGTGGCGGACTACCGAATGACGACGATCGATCCGGTGATAGGGGTGCTGGACCATGACTGGAGACAATACAAGGTGGTGGAGATCCCAGCGACATGGACTGGGTCGGAGAAGAGCAAGAGCGGGCCTTTGAAGCATGTACACAGGGCTGCTGTAGCGGCGCTTGTGGTGGATGGGACGGTTGATGATGTGCCAGGTGAGTATGGGCGGGTAGTACAAGCCCTAGAGGAGGCGGACGAATCGGTGGCGGGCAAGCCGAGGATCGTGGTGTTTAACAAGGCTGACCTGGTCGAGGGGGGTGTGAAGGGCCCCGATTTCAAGTCAGAGGACTTCCCTGGGGTTGAGGGGATCCATTGGGTGTCCGCGGTAACGGGGGAGGGCTTGGAGAAGCTCAGAAACAGTCTAGTGGCGATGGTGAATTCAGTGGATAAGGTGGCCAAGGCCGGGGAGAGCGAGGAGGTGGCGGTGCTGAGGCCCAAGCCCATCGGGCATCGGATATCGGTGAAGAAGGAAGAAGGGGTCTACGTTGTGGATGCCGGGGCGCTGGAGAGGCTGGTGCGGGGTACGGACATCTCCGACTGGGAAGCGAGGATGCAGCTTATGTCGTTGCTGGAGAAGGCAGGGGTGCACCAGGCTTTGCAGAAGGCGGGGGTGAAGGAAGGGGACACCGTGAGGATAGGCAACGCGGAGCTGGAGTGGACATGAGGGTCGGGGTTCTGGGGGGGACGTTCGACCCGGTGCACAACGGCCACCTGATCATTGCGGAGGAGGCGCAGGCAAAGCTGGGGCTGGCGAAAGTGCTGTTCATACCCGCGGGTCGGCCGTGGTTCAAAGATGGGGAGAACGTGTCGGATATGGGGTGGCGGCTGGATATGCTGAAGCTGGCTGTGAACGGCAACTCGAGCTTCGAGATTGACACGCTGGAACTGGAGCGGGCCGGGGCAACCTACACCATAGACACCATGGAGGAGCTGAGGAAGCGGATGGGAGAGGACGTTGAACTTTTCTTCATCATCGGCATAGATGCGCTGGCGGAGCTGGGGAGGTGGAAGGAGCCCGAGCGCCTGGCCTCGATTTGCCACTTCGCGACGATGCGGAGGCCCGGGTTCACGGAGCTGGATTTGGAGGCGATGGAGAGAGAGGTGCCCGGGGTCTCGGGGAGGGTGCACGTGCTGGACAACGTGCAGGTGGATATCAGCTCGTCGGACATACGGAGTCGGGTGGAGGAGGGGCGGTCGATAAGGTACCTGGTGCCGCCGGCGGTGAGGGCTTATATAGAGGAGCAGGGGTTGTACCGCGGATAAGGATTGCCCAGTTGGTGTTGAGAAGTGGGAAAGGGAGGGGTGAAGTGCGGGGATGGGTGTGTGTGTGTTCAGGAGAGATGGACTCCTGCCTCCGCAGGAATGACGGATGGGGCATCGGCGCCTGAGGGTTAGATGTCCAGGTTGCGGACGCTCTTGGCGTGGTTCTGGATGAAGCGCTTGCGGGGAGGGACCTCGTCGCCCATGAGGGTGTTGAAGATGCTGTCGGCGTCCTGGGCGTTGTCGATGGCGACCTTGAGGATGGTACGGGACTCGGGGTTCATGGTGCTCTCCCAGAGCTGGTCCGGGTTCATTTCTCCCAGGCCCTTGTAGCGCTGGATGGCGATGCCGCGGGTGTCGCTGTGGCGCTCGATCATGGAGGCCAGAGCGCTCCAGGAGACTTCCTCGTCGAGGTTCTTGTCCTTCTTGGTGATGCGGAAGCTGCCGTGGGTGACGACGTCCTTGACGGCGGGGTACATCTCCTTGCATGTGTGCATGGGAGGGGCGTCGGCGATCTGGAGGGGGATGGAAGTGCCGTTCTCGTCGTCCCAGAAGACCTCGATTCGCTGGGCGACGTGGCCGTTGGAGGGGACCTTGACCTCGAAGCCGCGTGACTCGAACTGCTGGACGAGGCCGGTCAGCTCGTCGTGCTCTTCGTCAGATTCCTCGATGGCGGAGCCGCCGTTGGTGATGAGGCCTTCCATGAGGCCCGGGGCGACCTCGTCGGGGAGGCCGACGTCACGCCAGGCGCCGGCGAAGCGCTTGAGAGGGTCGATGAGCCGGGCGATCTGGACGCCAGTGAAAGTCTTGTCGCCATCCAGGCTGGAAACCTTGATGCCGCCATAGGCCTTGCGGGCGAACCAGTCGTCCTTCTCGTTGTCGGAGAACTTCCACTCGGCCTTCTTGCCCTTGCTGACGCGGTAGAGGGGGGGCTGGGCGATGTAGAGATAGCCGCCGGTGATGAGCTCGGGCATGTTGCGGAAGAAGAAGGTGAGGAGGAGGGTGCGGATGTGGGAGCCATCGACGTCGGCGTCGGTCATGATGATGACGCGGTGGTAGCGGAGCTTGGAGGCGTCGAAGGTCTCCTTGATGCCGGTGCCGAGGGCGGTGATGAGGGCGCGGATCTCTTCGTGGGCGAGCATCTTGTCGGGGCGGGCCTTTTCGACGTTGAGGATCTTGCCCTTGAGGGGGAGGATGGCCTGGAACTGGCGGTCTCTGCCCATCTTGGCGGAGCCGCCGGCGGACTCACCCTCGACGATGTATACCTCGCTGCGGCTTGGGTCGCGCTCTGCGCAGTCGGCGAGCTTGCCTGGGAGGCTGCCGCCGTCGAAGGCGCCTTTGCGGAGGACGAGCTCGCGGGCCTTGCGGGCAGCTTCCCGGGCCCGGGCGGCGGTGAGGCACTTTTCGATAATGCGCCTGGCGTCCTGGGGGTTCTCTTCGAGATACTTGCCGAGGCCCTCGGACATGGCGGACTCGACGAGGCTCTTCATCTCGGCGTTGCCGAGCTTGCCCTTGGTCTGTCCCTCGAACTGGGGGTCGGTGAGCTTGACGCTGACGACAGCGGTGAGGCCCTCGCGGACGTCTTCGCCGGAGAGGTTGCCCTGGTCGTTCTTGAAGAGGCTGCCCTTGCGGGCGTAGTCGTTGAGGCCGCGGGTGAGGCCGGCGCGGAAGCCGGAAATGTGGGTGCCGCCATCGACGGTGTGGATGCAGTTGGCGAAGGAGAGGGTGTTTTCCGAGAAGCCATTGTTGTACTGCATGGCAATCTCGATGCTGGAGCCGTCGGCGAACTTCTGGATGTAGATGGGTAGGGCGGTGACGGCGCCGCGGTTGCGGTTCATGTGGCGCACGAAGCTGGATATGCCGCCTTCGAAGAAGAAGGTGAGCTCGCTGTCTTCGATGGGGCGGCGCTCGTCGACGAGCTTGATTTCGAGGCCCTTGTTGAGGTAGGCGGTCTCGCGGAAGTGGTCGGCGAGGGTGTCGAAGTCGTAGTCGAGCTCGGTGAAGATTTCGGGGTCGGGCTTGAAGGTAATTTTGGTGCCGGTGCCCTCGGCGGGCCCGACTTTGCGAATGGGGCCTTCGCGGAGGCCCTTGCGGTACTCCTGCTCGTAGAGGAAGCCGTCCCGGCGGACCTCGGCGCGGAGGTGGATGGAGAGGGCGTTGACGACGGAAGCGCCGACGCCGTGGAGGCCGCCGGAGACCTTGTAGCCGCCGCCGCCGAACTTGCCGCCGGCGTGGAGGATGGTCATGACGGTCTCGAGGGCGGATACGCCGGTGGTGGGGTGCTTTTCGACGGGGATGCCGCGGCCGTTGTCGGAACTGGTGATGGCGCCGTCCTTGTGGATGGTGACGAGGACCTGGTCACAGTATCCGGCCATGGCCTCGTCGACGGAGTTGTCGACTATTTCGTAGATGAGGTGGTGGAGGCCGCGCTGGTCGGTGCTGCCGATGTACATGCCGGGCCGGCGGCGGACGGCCTCGAGGCCTTCGAGGACCTGGATATCGGCGGCGGTGTAGCGTTCCGTCTCTTGCTTTAACGCCATGAGTTCAACCTGTTGGGGGTCTCGGGCTGGACAGGGGACCCAGGTGTGTATTGCGGCCCGGGGGCGGTCGAGGGGAGGGCCCTGGGGCCGGGTCTGAGGACACGGGGGAGTTTAATGATGATTACAAAACCTCGACCAAAAACATTTTATCACAAATGGCGGTTATTTTGTAGCCAGCAAGGGGGTGGGCCACAAGATGTTGCGGGCGTTTGATTGAACATTGATTGAACGTTGATTGAACTCGTAGCTGTTTTGATTGAACGACGCCTGAAGGGATTTCTGGGGATTTCGCGTGGTGCGGGGTAGACCCCGGCCCCGCACCACCCCCCGCACCGGGGATGGATTCACGCCATGGGCGCACTTTCAGCCGGCTCGGGGGCCGGAATGACGGTGTAAAGGGCGGGAATGACGGATAAGGAAGGGAGAGGGGCCGGGCTGTTCGGTTGTGGGGTTTGGGTTTGCATTGTGTCTGTCGGGTTTTGGGTCGGCGATGGAAGACGCTGGCTGGACGCTGCCCCGTTCCTGTGCTTCGGGGCACTCCGACACCCAGGGGCAAGGGCGCCGGCCCGCCTGCCGCTATTGCGGCCTTTATCCCTGTATACGCTGGACATGGGCAGGGACCGACAGGCCAAACGAGTCCAAGCCCGACTCCTGGGGTTGGCTGCAACCGCCTGAGGGCGGCTGGGAGGCTCGTCCAGCGTCCGGCATTGAGCCTCTTGCAGGCGTAGTATGTCCAAGTTTGCCGGTGCGACCCGGAGTGCGGGGATGACCGGCTCCCGGCTTGATTGAGCGGTCGGATACCGAGCGGGCCTCGGCGCCGGGCGTATCCGACCACACTTCCGCTGCAAAGAGCGGCTTCCTCCCTAGGGAGGCTTCCCCAGAAAGAGGCCGAGAGGGCGTCTTAGAGGGGCTTCACAATGGAACGTAGCGTCCAGGGCGTCTATCCATCGCCTGGGGGTTAGGGAAGGGGCACGGGACCCGTGGTGAGGGGGTGACATCCCTGACGTCTGTGGGATGACATCCTCGGTCGAGGGTCGGGTGGGCTTCCCTGGGTTTTGTGGTACCTCCTTGTGTTACCGGATTAGTGTTCGCGAACGGAGGGTATGATAACGCCTTTGCTCAGGTGTGTCAAGCAAATGTACGGGTTTGGGGGGGAGAGATATATGCGACGGGTTGGTCGGCGTGGGTCGCCCCCCGCGTCCGGGGATCACCCTCACCCTAGCCCTCTCCCCTCAAGGGAGAGGGGACAGGACGCCGCCCCGCAGGATGGATTCACGCCTGTGGCGCATCTTCGACCCGTGTCGGGGCACGGGAATGACGGGAAAAAGAGTGGGTGGGGATGATGGGTTGAGGGTGGGGTTGGTTGACAGTGTTGGGGGGTGGAATTACCATTTGAGTTCGCCAGGGGTGAGCCTTTGGCGCTCGGGGCGGGGCGGTTAGCTCAGTTGGTGAGAGCGCCTGCTTCACACGCAGGAGGTCACTGGTTCGAGTCCAGTATCGCCCACCATGAGAGGCGGAGGGTCGGGCCCCGGGTGGAGGATCGAGCCGAAGTGGCGGAACGGCAGACGCGCTGCGTTCAGGGCGCAGTGTCCCTCGAGGACGTGTGGGTTCAAATCCCACCTTCGGCACCAACGCTTGAGATTGCGGCTATAATCTCTTTGTTTTGACAGTGCGCTTGTAGCTCAGATGGATAGAGCGCTGCCCTGCGGAGGCAGAGGTCGTGGGTTCGAGCCCCGCCAAGCGCGCCAGACTTTCCTGTAGATGGGGCGGTTAGCTCAGTTGGTGAGAGCGCTTGCCTTACAAGCAAGAGGTCACTGGTTCGAGTCCAGTACCGCCCACCAGGCAGTTGGGTCAAGCCAAGAAAGCTGGTCATATACTGTGCCGAGAATGAAATAGCTAACTAAAAGGATTAAATTTTTGACTTTGGGTAGACGGTAGACAATGGTTACTGCTTCTGCTACTTTTATCGTGTAAAATCCGTATCCTAGAGCAATACCAAATGGATAAAAAAGGAATTTGGAGAGAGTCACATGAAGTTAGTGTCAGTACGTGTTCAAAATTACAAGTGCATCGATGATTCAGGAAAGTTCTCCGTTCGGGATCTTACGTGTCTTGCCGGTAAAAACGAAGCTGGCAAAACAGCACTTTTGCAAGCGCTTCGACGCTTGAACCCAGTAGAGGGGTCGGAGGGAAAATTCGATGAATTGATGGAATACCCTCGTCGGAGACTTCATGAATTAAGTGAAGGCGGAGCAAAAGCGAAAGTTCTATCTACAGAGTGGGAACTCTTAGATACTGATATTAGAGCCGTCGAGCATGTACTGGGAAAAGACTCGATTACCTGTCGCAAAGTAGAGATTAATCGCGGATACGACAACACGAGCTACTGGACCATTGAACTTAACGAAGAAGCGATTATCAAGTTCTTTGTTTCAGAGACTGCGAAGCTAACTCCTAATGCCAAAGAGCGAATTCTCAAACACGGGTTTGTTAAAGATCTAAAAGAGTCACTCAGCAATAATTCAAATGCGTTAACTTTGGGCGAGCAGGAGATTCTCGATCGAATTAATGATTTCCCACATGGCAATCCTATTCGGCAGGCGATCAAGATTCTAAACCGCAATTTGCCGAAATTCCTATATTTTTCAACGTATGGAACATTGCCCGGACGTGTCTCTGTAGAAGACATTGCGTCTAAGCAAGAAGAAGAAGAGAGACAGGATGAAAGTGAACGAATTTTTCTAGCCTTACTGGCTCTCGCAGACACAAACATTAATTCCCTTCAAGAGTCACAACGATATGAAGAGCTCAAAGCAAGGCTTGAAGCCGTATCAAATCGGCTTAGCGATGAGATTTTCGAGTATTGGACACAGAACCGCGATCTGCAAGTCGACTTCAATTACGATGAAGCGAGGACAGGGGACACGCCTCCTTTCCATGAAGGTCATGTGTTTAGTCTGCGGGTGCGAAACAACCGACATAGAGTCACTATTGGTTTTGATGAGCGAAGTGCGGGATTCGTTTGGTTTTTCTCATTTCTTGTATGGTTCTCACAGATGGAGAAAATATATGGAGACAAGCTAATCATACTACTAGATGAACCTGGTCTAAGCCTACATGGAAAGGCTCAGGCAGATCTTCTTAGGTATATAAAGGAAAAATTGTTGCCTAAATATCAAGTGCTGTATACTACGCATTCGCCATTTATGATAGACACCGACGCCATATTGAGTGTAAGAACGGTGGAAGACTTGCTCAGTGAGCAAGGAGTATCACAGGGTACCAAAGTAAAGGATAAGGTTCTTAGCGCGGATGCCGACACTCTCTTTCCACTTCGTGCTGCCTTAGGTTACGACATCACACAATCACTATTCGTAGGAGAGCACTCCCTGCTTGTAGAAGGGCCTTCTGACCTTCTGTATCTCCGGTGGGCCACACGACAACTAATTGCCAAGGGCAAAGAAGGGCTGGATCCCAGATGGACTATTACGCCAGTAGGCGGTATAGACAAAGTAGGTAGCTTTAATGCTTTGTTCGCTGGGAACGATCTTCATGTAGCAGTATTCACAGACTTCCACAAAGGAGACAAGCGTAAAGTTGATGAATTAAGAAACTCCGGTCTGTTACAAGCTGGTCACGTATTCTCCGCCGATGAATTTGTCGATCAAAATGAAGCGGACATCGAGGACATGCTCGGAAGAGTCTTTTATATCGATCTTGTGAACCAGTGTTACAACCTCACAAATGGGAAGAGATTACCCGATTCACCACCTCAAGATGCTTTTGGTCTGGTTCTTGAGGAAGTTAAGCAGCATTTTCGAGTCGTAGCAACGGACGGTTCAGAGTTCGATCACCTTTCACCTGCCGTTTACTTGATTGAACACGAAAGTGAATTCATCAATCAAGAGACAATTACTCTCATACTCAGCCGATTCGAGAAGTTATTCAAAAGCATAAATGGTCTGTTACCACCGGCCTGATGGACTTCTGTAGAGTACGAGTTGCGAATCTACAGTAATCTTGCTTGTGACGCCTAGCCGTGCACATGTTTAAAGGTTGGGGTGGGGGGTGTGGTGGGATAATGTCGGGGGGTATGTTTGGAGAAGGAGAGTGCGCATGAGCCGGGGGAAGATTTTTAACTGGGATGGGGTGGAACGGCTGCCTCCCGACGCCCGGTATCCGGGGGTGGGGGCCAGGGTGGTGGATGGGGAGAATATGCAGTTGATCTGGGCGGAGTTTCAGCCGGGGAGCGTCTACCCTGTCCATTCCCATGAGCGGGAGCAGTTCAGCTTCATGCTGAGCGGCCGGATGCGGTTGACGGTCGGGGAGGAGGTGTCGGAGGTCGGGGCTGGGGATATGTGGCATGCGCCGAGCAACGTGGAGCACGGGGGCGAGATCCTGGGAGACGAGCCGGTGGTATTTGTCGATGCGTACTCGCCGCCCCGCCCTAAGGCTCAAAGAGGGTGGGAAGCGGATGTCGGGGCTGGTGAACGTGGTGGCACGAGTGGTGGGATGGGGTAGCTCCGCCCTCCGCTCATACTTCGACTATGCTCGGTGTGAGTGGGCCTGCACCGCGGGAGGGTATCACCCTCACCCTAGCCCTCTCACGCCCGAGGCGCACTTCCAGCCTCTCAAGGGAGAGGGGACAGGACCCCGCCCCGTCCCCTGGAATGGATTCCCGATCGGAGTCGGGAATGACGGAAAGGAAGGGAGAGGGGTGAGATAATGTCGGGGAGTATGTTTGGAGAAGGAGACAGAACATGAGCCAGAAGAGGATTTTCAACTGGGACGATGTGGAAGCCCTGCCTCCCAACGACCAGTATCCGGGGATAAGGGCGAAGATTGTGGACGGGAAGAACATGCAATTGGTGTGGGCGGAGTTCCAGCCGGGCAGCGTCTATTCCCTCCATTCCCATGAGCGGGAGCAGTTCAGCTTCATGTTGAGCGGTCGGATGCGGTTGACGGTGGGGGATGAGGTGTCGGAGATCGGGGCGGGGGATATGTGGCATGCACCGGGGAACGTGGTCCACGGCGGGGAGATCCTGGGAGACGAGCCGGTCGTCTTCGTAGACGTGTACTCGCCGCCGGCGGAGGAGTTCAAGAGAGAAGGAAAATAGCGGCGTCACGGTGATTCAGGCCGCCACTTTGTGAAACCAGGCGCAATGTTGACATAAGCTTTTTGGGGGGTTTATGCTGGCTTCACCCTAGGGACTACGGGCGAGGGGCCCGAGAAAGGAGAGGCGAATGAAACGGTTACATCTGTTGCTTGTTCGTCTCGAAATCGATTGTTTGCGCCCCGCCGGAGACCCGGGTTTGGGAAGCATGATGATGGGAGAGTCTCCGGCGGGGAGTCGGAAGGTTGTCTCCCAGCCCTAACGACCCAGCTCCCTCAGTGTGAAAGCTCATCCGGTTTAGAGCACCGGGGTAACAAGGCCAGGGACAGCCAGCAATAGTTTTGTCTCACAGAAAGGCCCGGGGAATGGCGCCCGGGCTTTTCGCTTTGGGGTGTCGGGGGGAGGGGGGACACCGCACCCATTCCGCTCTTGAGACCCTTCGACTCCGCTCAGGGCGAGCGGAATACCCCACCCCCAGAGGATGGATTCACGCTCCGCCAAAGGCGGACTTTCAGCACGGCGCACTTACAGCCCGATCGGAGTCGGGAATGATGGGGGAGGGGAATGGAGGTATGCAGCGGATGAGAGGCGTGGGGCGGCCCGTCGGGTTGAAATCCTAATAGACGCCGGGGAGGATGCGGTACTTTACCCTGGACTTGTACTCGGCCCACTTTTCTTCGCCGTATTTTTCGGCGCAGTGGCGGTCGTCGTCACGCTGACGGAAGGTGAAGAGGGTGACGATGAAGGCCATGTATATCCAGGCCCAGGGGTTGGCGAAGTGTCCGAATGAGAGGGCGATGGAGAGGGAGAGAAAACCTTCGCCGAGGTAGTTGAAGTGCCGGGCGGCGCCCCAGAAGCCGCTGTAGAGGATCTTGCGGTCGCCGGCCTGGATGTACTTGGGCTCGATGATGCCGAGGAATTTGCGGTCGGGCCAACGCTTGAAGGTGTATTTCTGCATGTTGGCGCCGCGGGAGATGCTCCAGCCGAACAGGAACAGGGCGCCCGTCCCGATGAGCCACACGTAGGTCCATGCGGTAGAGAAGCCGGGGTCGGGGTGGGGGGCCATGCCCCACAGCGGGAGGATGAACATCCAACCGTATACCACCAGGCCTCCCCAGAAGAGCATGAAGCCCAGCCTTTCGTGGATGAGGTCGTAGGTGTAGAGCTGGACTCGTTCGAAGATGAAGTAGTCGAGGATGTAGAAGGTGAAGAAGGCGGCGTAGAGGTAGATGCCCGGATTGGCGTCGTCCCCAAAACGCCCGTGATGGTACGCGGCCCCGGAGAGGGCGTTGAGTGAGAGCATGGTCCCGCCGACGACGTAGAAGTACATCTTGACGTCGATGCGGTTATTGAAGAAGGAGATCTCTCGGGTGCGGCCCGTCCACAGGGCGGCGATGGGGTTCCTGTTCTTGCCGGGGGGCTGGGTGAAGACGGCGACGAGGGCGAAGATGAACGTGAAGACGGTGCCGCCGGCCACGGCGTAGACGGAGGAACGGTAGAACCAGTCTCGAGAGATTCCAATGGGTTCGAAGGCGAAGGCCCAGACGAGGATAGCAATGACGAATACAAGGAGGCCGTTGAGGCGGTACTGTCGGGGCTGGCCGGTCTTGGCATCGATGACGTAGCCTGGGACGCGTCTTGCGGGCAGGATGGCCTGGGCGATAAAGAAGGCGGCGAAGACGGCCAGCGGGGTGAAGAACCCGGCGATTGCTTCCGTCCGGGAAAGCTCGAAAAGGTGGTCGATGCCGAGCCAATCGATCATGGGCTGACCTCCGTGCCTCGGGTGTCGGGGGCCATTATGGGCGGGGGGAGGGGGGAGGTCAATGGAGGGGGACTTTGTTCTTCGCGGGGCATCGGGATGATACGGGAGGGGGTTAGAGGTCTGAGAGTAGGGTGAAGATGCGGGGGGCGGTGTGTCGGGCCTGGGATTTGAGTTCTTTGAGGTCTTCGAGGGAGGCCATCATGGGGCCTCGGCCGAAGCGGGGGCCGTGGTAGTAGCAAAAGCGCAGGGACTCCTCGCCGTCTTCGTAGCGGAGGAGCTGGATGGTGGGCTCCCAGTGGGGCCGGAGGACGCTCACCTCCTCGACGACCTGGCCTTTGCCCCAGGGGAATTCGAAGGGCCTTGGCAGTTTGCGATTCATGGCCGGGTCTCGCTAGGTTGCGCCCATGCGCTGGAGGACGGTCATCACTTTGTCTTCCAGGGGGGCGGCGGGGTCTATGTTGGCGCCGGAGAGGGCTTCTCGGGCCTCGGAGGGCTGGTAGCCGAGGGCGGAGAGGGCGGCGACTACCTCATCGAGGTCGGGGCTGGGGGAGACGGCGATCTCTCCCCACTCCCGTTCCATCTTGCCCTTTAGCTCCAGGACGAGGCGGCCGGCGGTCTTCTTGCCGAGCCCGTTGACCCGGGTGAGGGCGGGGATGTCGTCGGAGCTGATGGCGCGGGCGAGGTCCCGGGGGGACATGGCTGAGAGGACGGCGAGGGCGAGTCTCGGGCCTACGCCAGAGACGCCGATGAGCATGGTAAAGAGGTCACGTTCCTCCAGGGTGGCGAAGCCGTAGAGGGAGAGCACCTCTTCCCTTATGTAGAGGTAGGTGTGGAGGCGGACGGGCTGGCCGGTCGGGCCGAGGGCGCCGATGGTGGAGGTCGGGGCGAAGACCTCGAGGCTGAGGGGGCCGATATCTATGGTGAGGGCGTCGTCGGCAACGGCTTCGAGGTTGCCTCTGAGTCCGGTAATCATGGCGTTATCCCTGTGCGCTTTCGGCGATGAGTCGGGCCTGGGCGCTTTCCTGGATGTGGCATAGGGCGACGGCAACGGCGTCGGAGGCGTCAAGGGAGTCGGGGAAGGAGTCGAGGTCGAGCTGTAGGCGGACCATCTCCCGGACCTGCTCCTTGTCGCTGCCCCCGTGGCCCGTGACGGCGAGCTTGACCTGGCGGGGGCTGTAGTGGAAGACACGGGCCCCGGCACCCGAGGCGGCTAGGAGGGCCACGGCGTTGGCCTGGCCTACGAGGATGGCCGAGCGGACGCTCTTGTGGACGAAGGGCTCCTCTACGGCGACTTCGTCGGGGGAGTGGAGGGCTATGAGCTTGTTGAGGCCTTCAAAGAGGATGTGGAGGCGCTGGTCGACAGGTCGGGAGGAGGGGGCCTTGAGGACGCCGCAGGATACGAGGGTCGGGCCCTGGGGGTGGTCTTCGAGGATAGCGAAGCCCATGTTGAGGGTGCCGGGGTCAACGCCCAGGCATTTCATGGGTGGAAGCCGCAGCTAGTTGTTTCCAAAAAAGTCCTCCAGCATGCAGCCGGTGTCATACTCCTGCGAGAACCAGATCGGTATGCACCAGGGATCGTAGCTGGCTATCCTGCCGCCCGATACGGTCACGTCGTAGCTGCCGTCGGGGTTCCTAGTCACATGGACGGTCAGCCCGCCGCCTATACGCCTGGACTCTCCGTCCGCGATAACGGAGTAATCGTCGCGGCCGAATCCCACGTCCGTTTCGTAGTTGGGGTTGGCGCTATTGTACAGGGCCGGGCCAACCCGCGCGTTGATACCGGTGCCGGTGGTCTGGTCGTACCGGCTCACCAGGACGCCGTCGTATCGAAGGAGCCGCTTTTGGCCCGGGCTTGCGGAGTCGTAAATCATCGTATCGGCGTCGCGATAGACGGGGTTCCGTTCGTCCAGGACCTCCAGGGTGGTGAAGGCGCCGGGCCTCCCGGAGTGGACGACCAGGAACCGGTCTCCGCTCTGACGGGGCCTGGCCAGCGTGTAGGTTGCATGGTCCGAAAGGTGCAGCGCCACGTCTTCCGGCTCAATCCAGCCGGCGGCGTACCGGTTGACGGCCAGGGTAGCCGGCATATCCTGATGCCAGCCGTTGGGCCTGGCAGGGGACAACTCCGACATGAAGTCGTGCCTGTTGCTGTAGAAGTTGGGCCTCTGGTAAGGCCCGCCAGGGTCCGGCCTCCAGGGAAGCTCGATGTAGGAGTGGGGCCAGAACATCCAGGCGTGGCCGATTTCATGGACCAGGGTAGGCATTACGGCATGTTGCAGGCTGACAAGGCCAAATTCGGCGTAGCCGTTCCACGCCGACCCGCCGGAGGAGCTTCTGACGTCGTTCAGGAGGAAGCGGTTCAGTGCGCCGGGCATACCCCATCGGCAGCCGGGCCTATTGGGGTCGTCCGGGTCGCAGCCCACAACGCCAATCAGGGACAGCCACTGGTCCTCCACTTCCTGGGGAGTCCCCCGGCCTCCAGCCTGAAAGTCATGGCCGGCTACAAAGGTCATCTGCAGCTTGCCCTGGGAGATTTTGCGAAAGTAAGCGGCCACGTGGGTGTTGAGGGCACTGACCGCTGCGGCCATGCTCATGTCCACACGGGAGCCATCGTCAGACGGCCATTCGGGGGCGTTCGCCGGGACCCTGGCGATGTCCACTGCTATCTCCAAGTTGCCCAGGGAGTAGTAGGCAGGGTCGGCGGGGATGTCCAGGTGGGTGCGCTCGGGATGCTTGCTCATAAAGGTGCATCCTTCAAATCCCATGAGGCCATAGCGTACATAGCTGCCGTTGCCGAACCAGCGTATCAGGGAGAGGGGATCCTGGCCGCCGAGGTCGGGCATCCCGGCGGCGGTCCAGGGTGAGTTGGGGTTGGGCGGGGGGTCGCAGTCATAGGGGTTGGAGTCCCTCCACCAGGGCTTCGGCTCCGCCAGCCACAGGTGGTTGTTCCAGGCGTCGTAGCGCGGGACGGGGGTTGGGGCGACAGAGTCAGTGGGAACTGCGGCGGCCGTGGCAGTGGCTATGTATTCGGAATAGGCGCGGGCGGTGGCCTGATTTGCGGCTTCGGCGGCCTCGGCTCGGGCGCGGGCCGCAGCCAGGGCCGTCGCTTCCGCTCCTGCGTTGACGGTGGCTATGGCTATTTCCGTGGGGCCGGGAGTTGGCGTGACGAGGTTGTCCATGACCTCGGCGATGGCGGTGGCTATGGCAGCGGGGTCTGCGTTGGTCATGGAGGCGGCGTAGGCTACGGCCCCCGACCTGTCGTTGGGAGAGCGTCCGAGGTATTCGACGGCCAAGGTCACGGCAGAGGTCAACTCCCGGGCTGCGGCGTTGATTTCCGCGGCGGCAGCGGCGGTGGCAGTGGCCTCCGCCCCGTTTTCAAGGGAGGGGGTGGATTCAGGGTTAGAAGCCGGGCTGGGGCCGGGAGTGGACGTGGGATCGGCTGTGCCCTCGGCCAGAGCCGTGGCCACGGCCTCAGCTATGAGCTCGGCTATGTTCTCGGGAGTGGGCGCAGGCGTGGGGGTGTCCGGCGGGTCGCCTCCGGCGCATGCCAGGGACAGCAGGAGCAAGGCCGCAATCAAGGCGGGCAGCCACTTTCTCCTGGCAGACGCTAGCGGGTGCAAGTCCTTAGTTTTCTTGCTGGTAGGTAAGGAGGGCCTCGGGGGGGAAGTCTGCGTTGGAGAAGATGCGCTGGATGTCGTCCAGGGCCTCCAGCTTGTCCATTAGGCGAAGGGTCTGGAGGGCGCCCTTGTGGTCGAGTTCGATCATGGACTTGGGAATCATGGAGAGCTCTGCGGAGTCGATGGCGATTTCCTGGCCTTCAAGCTCTTTACGTACGGACTCCAGGGTATCGGGTCGGGTGTGGACTTCAAGGGTGGAGTCCTCGATCTTGACGTCCTCGGCGCCGGCGTCGATGGCGACGAGGGCGAGCTCTTCGGGGTCTTCGGAGTCGGGGGTGATCATGATGACGCCCTTGGAGTCGAAGTTCCAGGCGACGGAGCCGGACTCGCCGAGGTTGCCGCCGTTGCGGGTGAGGGTGCTGCGGACCTCGGCGACGGTGCGGTTCTTGTTGTCGGTCACGGCCTGGAGCATGAGGGCTGCGCCGCCCGGGCCGTAGCCTTCGTAGGTGACTTCGAAGAGGTCGTCGGCGTTGGCGCCGTCGCCCGCGGCCCGCTTGATTGCCCGCTCGATGTTGTCCATGGGCATGTTGTTGTCGCGTGCCCTCTGGACGGCGAGGCGGAGGTTGAAATTGGCGTCGGGGTCGGGGCCGCCGCGCCGGACGGCGACGGAGATCTCGCGGCCAAGCTTGGTAAAGAGCTGGCCTCGGCGGGCGTCGTTGGCACCCTTCTGCCTCTTGATGGTGGACCATTTGGAGTGTCCCGACATGGGATTACCTCCCTGAGCTTTCCCGCAACTGCCGATGTTCCGGGCCTATATTATATATGTGCGGCCTGCTTACCGTTGTCAAACGCGCGGGGTGAGACGGAGTTGACTGATAGAAAGCTGCTAATTGGGGGATGCGTGGCGGCCCTTTTCCTCATTACCGCCCTGGCTGCACTCCTCCTCTTAATCCCTCTAATCAACCCGGATGCGAGGACTACTTGGGCTGATGCCGGAACACTCTGCGCTATGGCGTCGGTGGGCGTCGCCTCGGCGGGGGTTACCCTCCAGTCCGCATGGAACAACGGGAAGTGGGGCTGGACGGGCCTCATTCTCGGGCTGGTTTACCTGGTTGTGCCGTGGACTATACCCTACTTCGCAGGAGTCATACATCTGATCATTTTACCGGCTGGGTTCACCGTTGCCCTTGCCGTGGCGAACACTTTATCCCGTAGGTCACGGGAGTGAGAGGAGACGCCAGGAATAGCTAGACAATCTCCATTTCCTCGATGATCATTCTGCCTGCTTCAAGGTCTACCTTGACTACGAAAGTGGGGAGGGCGGGAACGAGTAGCTCGCCGGTGGGGGTCTGGACCTGGTAGACGTCGTTGGCTGGGGTCTCGAGGACGTCCTTGACGGGGCCCAACTCCCGGCCTTCCCGGGTGACTGCGAGGAGGCCGATTAGCTGGAAGCGGTAATACCGGCCCTCGGGGAGGGGGTGGAGCTGGGACTCGGGTATTTGGAGGAGGGCGCCGCGAAGGGTCTCGGCGTCTTCGGGGGTGTCGACGCCCTTGAACTTCAGGACCCAGCGGTGCTTCTGGGGTCGGCTGGCGGTGATTTCGAAGGGCCGGTCGTCGATGAAGAGGATGCTGCCAGGGGCGAAGCGTTCAGGGAAGTCGGTGAGGGATTCGGCTACGATGCGGCCTCGGAGGCCGAAGGGTTTGATGATCCGGGCGATGGTGACGGGGGTGTCGGGCATGGTGGGTGGACGGGGCGGGGGGGTAGGGCTAGACGATTTCGAGGACGGCGCGGACGCCACGCTTGGCGGCGGCTACGCGCAGGAGGGTTCGCATGGCCTGGGCGACCCGACCCTCGCGGCCGATGACCTTGCCCTTGTCGTCGTTAGCGACTTCGAGGCGGATGACGATCCTGTCCTCCTCTTCCTCCTCGGTCACAACGACGGAGTCGGGATCGTCGGCTATGAATCTGGCAAGGTACTCGATGAGCTCTTTCACCCGTCCTTAACCTTTTGCAAGGCGCCCGTCCTGTTCAAGAGCTTGGCGACGCTATCGGTGGGCTGGGCACCCTTTCTGAGCCAATCTATCGCCTTTTCTTCGTCGATTGTAAGGGCGGGAGGATCGGGGATGGGGTCATAGTGGCCGATGTTGTCTACGAAACGGCCATCCCTTGGGGAGCGGGAGTCGGCGACGACGACCCGGTACTTGGGATTCTGCTTGGAGCCGACTCTTCTGAGTCTTATTTTCAGCATTTACGAATTGTCCGTTCGGATGAAGGAAAGCCGCAACGGGGAACTTCGGTTATCGCGGCCTTTCCCGGACAGCGCCGACTTGCTGACGGCCCTGACCCTCAGTTTGATAGAATTGACGAATTCTAGCCTTGCGAGGGTGTGATTGTCAAACTTGACGCTTGGGGGAGGGTGGAATTTTTATTATCGGCCTTGTAAAAACCCAGATGGTTGGGTAGAGTAGCCGCGTTTAACGAAAAAATCGGATAGGGGCTCCGGGTCGGGGCCCGGGAGGATATTCAGTTGTCTATAACACTGTCAGAAGCCGAGACCGTGCTGGCCGCAGCAAAGGCCGAGGCCCGAAGGATGGGCGTGGGAATAAGCGCGACCGTAGTCGATGCCAGGGGTGACTTCGTGGCGGCGTTCCGGATGGACGGCGTGGGCTGGTTTACGGCGGACGTGTGCCGGGGGAAGGCGTTTGCCTCGGCGAACTTCGGGGTGCCGACGACGGACCTGATGGAGCTGGCGGGCAATCCGGTGTTCACAAGCCTAGTGCAGATGCAAGGGGGCCGGATGGTCCTGGGGAAAGGCGCGGTGCCCATCAAGAAGGGCGACCAGGTAATAGGGGCGATCGGGGTGAGCGGGGCCACGGCGCAGGAGGACGAGGACATAGCGATGGTCGGGGCGCGGGCGATCTAGCCTTGGCCCAGACCTTACAAGACCGACTGAGAAACGGGGGACACAGGCCAATGGACTACGGCAAGATGGCCGTCGAGATGCACCGGAAGGCCCGCGGCAAGATAAGCATGAACTCCAAGGTGCCGCTGGAGTCGGTGCTGGACATGTCCCTCGCATATACGCCGGGTGTCGCCCAGGTAAGCCTTGACGTGGCGGCGGACAAGGGGCAAGCGTACGAGCTGACCAACAAGGGGAACATGGTTGCCGTCGTGAGCGACGGGTCGGCGGTGCTGGGACTGGGGAACATCGGGGCGGAGGGCGCCATGCCGGTGATGGAAGGCAAGGCTGTGCTGTTCAGGGAACTGGCGGGGGTGGATGCGTGGCCGATATGCGTCGCCACACAAGACCCGGACGAGATCATCATGATCGTGCGGAACCTTGCCCCGACCTTCGGGGGGATCAACCTGGAGGACATCTCGGCGCCGAGGTGCTTCTACATCGAAGAGAACCTGATGGACATCGGGATACCGGTGTTCCACGACGACCAGCACGGGACGGCGGTGGTGACGCTGGCGGCGGCTATCAATGCGCTGAAGGTGGTGGGCAAGGGATTCGACGAGGTGAAGGTGGTGTTCAGCGGGGCGGGGGCCAGCGGGATAGCCTGCGCTCAGATCCTGCAGGAGATGGGCACGACGGACATAGTGCTGGTCGACTCCCGGGGGGCGATCTACAAGGGTCGGGACAACCTGAACTCGATGAAAGAGAGGATAGCGGAGACCACGAACCACAGGATGGAGAGCGGGTCGGTCCACGATGTCATCAAAGGCGCTGACATGTTCATTGGGCTGTCGACGAAGGACCTGCTGGACGCCGACGACATCCGGAACATGAACAAGGACGCCATAGTTCTAGCGATGGCCAACCCGGACCCGGAGATCCTGCCCGACGAGGCGTTCAAGGGCGGGGCTAAGGTGGTGGGTACGGGACGCAGCGACATGCTGAACCAGGTGAACAACGTTCTCGGGTTCCCTGGGATCTTCCGGGGGGCGCTCGACGCCCGGGCGGAACGGGTGACGATGGGGATGAAGATAGCCGCGGGGCACGCGATAGCAGGGGTGATAGAGGAGCCGACGCCGGAGGAGATCATCCCGTACGCGCTGAATACGGCGGTGGTGCCGGCGGTGGCGGAGGCGGTGGGGCAGGCGTGGAGGGCGGAGTCGGGGTAGGGGACGCCGTCCCGGATTCCTCGCGGGGCCTCTAATGACCTAGGGGCAATGCGGCCCGACTTAGTCCTTGCGGGGATGGTCGGGAAGTGCCTCGGGTTCGGGGCCGCCTGATGCCTGGGCCTTCGTGTCGTTCCTGCGCTTCCTGAGCATTGACACTAGGTCGGAGCCGACTGCGAACCAGGTGTAGAGCCCGGCGGCGAAGAGCCAGACTACGGTGCCCCAGTGGTTCAGGACGTACCAAAACTCCGTCATATTCGGCTCCCGTGCTTACGCTAACTCAGGGTGGGGTGCGTACTGAGGACACCCTCGGCCTCGGTCAGGCTGTCGAAATCGAAGGGCTGGGGTCTCAGGATAGTCCAGGGGATGACGATGAGAGCGGAGACGCCCAGGACGATGATGTTGCCCCACACCACGCCCCACAGGAGGTCGGCGCCGGTGGCGATCCAGTAGCTCATCCCGCACACGCTGCCGAGAATGGTCGCGACAAAGGCCCCGTTGCGGTTGGTGCTCTTCACGTAGCAGGCCATTATCACGGGTATCACCGCCGACGAAAACGTGATGCCCATGGCCTGATACATCCCGGCGAAGGAGAAGCCGACGTGCCGGAAGATGAGCACCACTGCCAGGAGTATCGCCGCGGTGGCGACCAGCGACACGCGGCTGGCTGTCAGCAAGTTCCTGTCCGAGGCCCTCGGGTTGATGTGCCCCTTATAGATGTCGTTCACAAAGACGGTGGTGACCGCTAGTATCTCTCCGGCGCCGGTGCTCACTGTGGCGGAGCCGACGGCGAGGATGAAGATGGTGAGCCCGACGAAACCGAGGACGAGGAAGGCCATTACGGGCGCGACGGCCTCCGCTTCGGTGAAGACCATGGCGGCGTCCCCGAAGCTGTACGTCTCCCCGACGACGAGGCCCTGGGAGAGGGCGGTCACGCCGAGGGCGGTACCCGTAGCCAAGGGGATGGGCCACCAGCAGATCGCAGCGGTCATAAAGGACTTGAAGACGGTCTGGGGGTCTCGGGCGCCGGTGACTCGGGACCAGTAGGTCTGGTTGCAGAGCACGGCGCCCAGGTTGCCGACAGTGTTGACGATAAGAAAGCCCAGCCCCGAGGGGTTGAGCCAGTTCAGGCCGTCCCACTGGCTTGAGTGGTGGGCCTCGGTGGTGCCGGGCTCCAGCAGGGGCTGCGTGCGGGCCACCTCGGAGAGGCCGTGGAAGATCTCGGAGGGGCCTATTTTTATGAGTACGGCGGCCGCCAGGACCATGAGGCATACGTAGAGCATCAGCGACATGATGGTGTCGGCGAAGATGCTGGCCCACAGCCCGGCCAGGGGGATGTAGGAGACGAAGATGACCACCATGAGCACGGCGATGGCCCAGAAGGGAGCGCCCGTGAACGCGTGCCCGACAATGGCCCCGCCGGTGATGATCATGATGGTGATCCAGAGGGCGACGACGGTGGAAATGGCGGAGTGCAGCACATGGTTCTTTTCGTCGAACCGCCGGCGGATGAACTCCGGGTAGGAGGTGGCCTGGGGCATGACGGTCTTAATGCGCCGACCAAGATAGGCCATCAGGGGCAGGGGCACGGTGGCACCGAGGGCGTACCACCAGGGCCCGATGAAGCCGTAATGATAGCCCGTCCAGCTGCTGATCATCAGGGTAGCGGCCCATATCCACGTCGCCACGACGGAGGCGTTGATCATGCCGTGGCCGATGTCCCGACCGCCGGAGAGAAAGGAATCGGCGGTCTTCCCCCTGGCCCTGCCGAGGAACCAGACGAGAATTGCGTAGCCCCCGCCCTGGGCGATCAGAATCGCATAGATCGACCAGCTGGGAAGGGGGGCGTCGGTGGACATGGGGGGTTGCGCCTCCTGGGGAAAGATCGTCCTGCAAGTCGGGATGATAGCACACGAGGGGGAATTGGCCGGGGAATAGCCCCGCGAACTCCTTGACACGGCTTGTGAAAGTTATTACAGTCTCATAAGTACATATTATTACTACATATTTATGTAGTTATATACACACTACAATATGGCGGTCGGATTGCAGGTGTACAACGGTCAGGTAAGTGGGGAGGTATACGGTATGAACGTAAGAACGTATAACGGCGTGCAGGACCTCGAGCGAGACCGGCTTACCGGCCTTTATACCAGGGCCTCGGCGAACAGGATTGTGAAGATCGGGATCGAAGAGGCGCAGGGTGACGGCGGGATGATATCCGTGGCCCTGCTGGACGTGGACAGGTTCGAGCTGTTTGACGAAGAGCACGGGCTGTCGGCAGGGGACGCATTGCTTAAGGTGGTGTCGGAGATTCTCCGCAACGCAGAGACGGGAGCCGACGCCATCTCCCGATACAGCAGAGACACGTTTCTGCTGATATTCCCGGGCCGGGGGCCCGAGGACGCTCTGCTGGCGGCGGAGAAGGTGCGCTCGTTCTTCGACACCAACCCCCTGACCCTCGGGCACCAGGACGAGCCTCTGGAGGTGAAGGTGTCGCTGAGCAGCGGCGTCGCATCCTACCCCAACCAGGCCCACGACGACCGGGACCTGCTGCGGAAGGCGCAGGGGGCGCTGATCCGGGCGAAGGAGATGGGTCGGGGGAGGACGAACCTCTGGCAGCGCTCCAAGGAGACCCGGATGGCCCTGAAGACGAGCTACTATGCCCAGACTCAGCTTGACCAGCTCTCCGAACTAGCGGACGAGCTATCCAGGAGTGAGGCGTCGCTGCTTCGGGAGGCGATGGATGACCTGTTGTGGAAGTTCTACAGCCTGCGGGTGCGGCCCCCGGAAGAGCCCCGGGGCAAGAAGTAAGGCACTCCAAATTTGAACGCTAATAGTTTCAGGAGGTCCAGAATTGAGAACCGTTAGGAAAATAGCGCCCTGGCAGCGCATGGAACTTGTGCTGCTTGTGGGTCTTTTGGCTGTCGCAGTTGCGGCGGCTTGCGGAGGTGGTACTTCGACTGAAGGGGGCGAGTCTTCGGCAACTATGGGTAGCACGGGGGGACAGCTGAGCGGCGACATTGAGATCGACGGCTCCAGCACCGTGTTTCCCGTAACCGCGGCGGTGGCGGAAGAGTTCCGCAAGGAGCACGGGGGTGTACAGGTAAATGTCGGGTTTTCGGGCACGGGCGGCGGGTTCAAGCGTTTCGCTGCCGGCGAGACGGTTATAAGCGATGCTTCGCGCCATATTTTGGAAGAAGAGGCGGAGGCCGCCGAAGCCAACGGAATTGAATACATAGAGCTCAGGGTCGGGACGGACGGACTCTCCGTCATGGTCAGCCCGAAGAATGACTTCGTGGACTGCCTGAGTGTCGACCAGCTGCACGAAATCTGGAAGCCGGAGAGCACGGTCAACAACTGGAACCAGATCAACCCGGACTGGCCCGACAACAAGATCAACCTGTACGGGCCGGGCACCGACTCCGGCACCTTCGACTACTTCACCGAAGAGATCAACGGAGAGGCCAAGGTCAGCAGGGCAGATTACACGGCGAGTGAGGACGACAACGTCCTGGTCCGGGGCATCGCCGGCGACCGGAACGCTCTCGGTTACTTCGGGTACGCATATTACGCAGAGAACGCCGACAAGCTAAAGGTCATCGGCGTCGACCACGGAGAAGGCTGCGTGCTCCCGTCACCCGAGACGATAGAGGACGGCAGCTACGGCAAGCTGTCCCGGCCGCTGTTCATCTACGTGGACGTGGATGCCCTGAAGAACAGGCCGGAAGTCGCCGCGTTCGTGGAATTTTTCCTGGACAACGCCCCAGCTCTGGTCAGGGAAGTCGGGTACATTGCCGAGCCGCCCGCGGTGTACGACGAAGGTCGGGCGAAGGTGTCGGCGGCGAAGGAATAGGGGAAGGGATGGATTCACGCTCCGCCAAAGGCGGACTTTCAGCACGGCGCATTTACAGCCGGCTCGGAGGGCGGAATGACGAGAACAAACAAGACAACTGCCTGATTCCCCTCCATCTTTGAGGGGGACAGCGGCACCCAATGCGCCGGGGTGGGATCGTCGCTCCCCTCATATCCTTCAAAGAATTGGGAAAGGCGCATAAAGCTTTTATAATGAAGCGAACTACCGCGGAGACCGGGGAGCCCACGATCTCTTCAAAGGCCGAGACCCGCGCCCCAACACGGGTCAAAGACAAGCGCCGACGGCGGCGGGACCTCGAGGGAAACGCCGTCCGGTATCTTTTCTTCCTCTGCGCCCTGGTATCGATTGTCACGACGGTCGGCATAGTAGTCAGTCTGCTGAGTCAGGCCGTCGGGTTCTTCCAGGAAGTCCCGTTCTGGGAATTCTTTTTCGGCACCCGATGGACGCCGATCCTGAAGCCGAACTCCTACGGAGTGCTGCCGTTGGTCGGGGGCACGCTGCTAGTGGCCGGGCTGGCCCTGGCGGTGGCGATTCCGGTCGGGCTTGCGATCGCCATCTTCCTGGCCGAATACGCCCCCGACAAGATGAGGCGGGTCATCAAGCCCGCCCTGGAGGTCCTGGCAGGGATCCCGACGGTGGTGTACGGCTACTTCGCGCTGACATGGGTGTCGCCTCAACTCCAGAACATCTTCCCGAACATGCTTATCTTCAACGCCCTGAGCGCGGGGGTGGTGATGGGGATAATGGTGATTCCCATGGTGTCGTCGCTAAGCGAGGACGCCATGCTGGCCGTGCCACGGTCGCTGAGGGAAGGGGCATACGCCCTCGGTGCGACGAAGCTGGAAGTATCGCTGAAGGTGGTAGTGCCGGCGGCGTTGTCGGGGATCGTGGCGGCGTTCATCCTGGCGCTGTCCCGGGCCATCGGAGAGACGATGCTGGTGACCATCGCAGCAGGGGCGACTCCCAACCTGACATGGAACCCGACCGAAAGCATCCAGGCCATGACGGCGTACATAGTCCAGCTGGCCCTAGGAGAGGCGCCGCACGGTTCGATCGAGTACCAGACGATATTTGCAGTGGCGATTCTGCTGTTCGCCCTGACGCTGACCGCTAACATGGTGGGCCACTGGTTCGTGCGCAGGTGGCAGGAGAAGTACTGATGCAGAGGATTACCGGCGGCTCCTTCGATCCTCGGCTGGCCTTTCGCAAGAGCGTTGGGACGGGGTTTGTCGGGCTATTCCTGCTGGCCCTGTGCATAGGGCTGGCCGGGCTGATCATCCTGATCATCCAGGTTCTCATCGAAGGGATCCCGTGGCTCAGCTGGACGCTCCTGTCCAGCTACCAGTCCCGATTCCCCGAACAGGCGGGCCTGCTGGCGCCCGTCATCGGCAGCCTGTGGTTGATGGCGCTGACGGCGGCATTTACGGTGCCGGTGGGTGTCGGGGCGGCGGTCTATCTGGAGGAGTACGCCCCGAAGAACCGGTTGACCCAGATTATCGAAATCAATATCTCCAACCTGGCCGGAGTTCCGTCCATCGTATACGGCCTGCTGGGGCTGGCGGTGTTCGTGCAGTGGATGGCGATGGGCAGGTCGTTGCTGGCGGGGGGGCTTACGCTGTCGCTGCTGGTGCTGCCGATAGTTATCCTCACGTCCCGGGAGGCGATCCGGGCAGTTCCGCAGAGCTACCGGCAGGGGGCCTACGCCCTGGGCTCGACGCAGTGGGAAGTGACGAAGAAGATCGTGCTTCCGGCCGCGTTCCCCGGAATTCTGACGGGGGTTATACTTGCCATGTCCAGGGCGGTCGGGGAGGCGGCGCCGATACTGGCGATTACGGCCCTGGTATACGTGACCTTCGTTCCCAGCAATCCCCTGGACAGGTTCACCATCCTGCCGCTGCAGATCTTCGACTGGGTCGGGAGGCCACAGGAGGACTTTCAGGCGCTGGCCGCAGCGGGCATCATCATCCTGCTGGGGCTGCTCCTGTCGATGAACGCATTGGCCATATTCCTGAGAAACAAGTATCAGAAGAGGTCGGAGGAATAGAATGGCGGAGACGGACGTAATCCTCGAGGCCCGAGACCTGCACATCTGGTACAGCAGCTTCCGGGCGGTCAAAGACGTGAGCATGACCATAGAGCAGAACAAGGTCTTCGCACTCATCGGGCCGTCAGGGTGCGGGAAGAGCACGCTGCTGCGGTGCTTCAACCGGATGAACGAGCTGGTGCCCGGCGCCCATATCGACGGCGAGGTGCTCTACCACGACGAGGATATCTACGGCGAGGAGATGGACGCCACCGAGATCCGGTCGAAGATCGGGATGGTGTTCCAGAAGCCGAACCCGTTTCCGAAGTCGATATATCAGAATGTGGCATTCGGCCTGCGCATCAACGGGTACAAGGGAGACGAAGCGGAGGCCGTGGAGCAGGCGCTCCGGAGGGCTGCGCTGTGGAGCGAGGTGGAGGACCGGTTGAACGAGGGGGCCCTCACGTTGTCGGGCGGTCAGCAGCAGCGGTTGTGCATAGCACGGGCGCTGGCGGTGGAGCCAGAGGTGCTGCTGATGGACGAGCCGTGCTCGGCGCTGGACCCGATAGCGACGCTGGCCATCGAGGACCTGATCCGGGAGCTGGTTGCGGATATCACGATTGTGATAGTGACGCACAACATGCAGCAGGCGGCGCGGGTGTCGGACCATACGGCGTTCCTGATGATGGGAGAAGACCGGGCCGGATACCTGGTGGAGTCGGGTGCGACCAACGATATTTTCACCAGACCGAAAGAAGAGAGAACGGAAGCCTACATAACAGGCAGGTTCAGCTAGCGCTAGAGGCGGTACGCCATGCCCAGAGTCGATTTCAGGAATGACCTAAGAATCTTGGAGGAAGAGGTCCTCCATTTAGGAGACATGGTTGAAGAGGCCATAGACCTAGCACTCGACGCGCTGGTGAAGCGCGATCTGGAGGCCTCCGCGAAGGTAGTGCGGGACGACGACCATCTCGACCGGAAGCAAACGGAGATCGAGGAGAAGTGCATAGAGCTGCTGGCAACTCAGCAGCCGATGGCCGGCGATCTCCGGGCGCTGGTAGCAGTGCTAAGCATAGTGAGCGACCTGGAACGGATGGGAGACTACGCAGAGGGCATAGGGAAGATTAGCCTTCTCATGGGGGAAGAGCCGCCGATCAAGCCGTTGATAGACATTCCGTTGATGGCCGACAAAGCGAAGGAGATGCTACGGGGCAGCCTGGAGGCGCTAGTCAAGCGTGACGTTGAGCTGGCAGCGAAGGTCATAGTTAGCGACGATGAGGTCGACTCTCTTTACGACCAAGTGTACCGCGAACTACTCTCATACATGATCCAGGACCCGAAAAACGTGCAGCGTGCCACGTATCTGTTGTGGGTAGCCCACGATCTCGAAAGGCTGGCAGACCGGGCGACCAACGTATCCGAGAGGGTGATATACCTGGTCACGGGCCAGCAGGTGGAAATTGAAGTCTCGCCGTCGACGGTCAGGGTCAGGGAGCAGCAAAGAGAGATCAGGAGAAAGACAATGGCCAGATCGCCGTCGGTACCCGGGGCCCACGAGAAGTTCTACGAACTGCTGAAGGACGAGGCCACCAACCTCAAGGCTACTGCCCAGGCCCTGACGGAGATGATGGATAACTTCGGGGCGGTGGATGAGAGTGCACGGAAGATCATGGACCTAGAGCACGCCGGGGACGAGATCATCCACGCCATAATGAGGCTTCTCCACGGCACCTTTGTTACACCGCTGGACAGGCAGGACATCCAGAACCTGGCAGAAAGGCTGGACGACGTGGTCGACCACATCGAGGAAGCGGCCAGGGACATTCATGAGTTCAAGATCGAGGCTCCGACTCCCCAGGCGTCGGAGGTAGCGCGGGTACTTCACCAGGCGGGCATTGAGCTTGAGAAGGCCGTCGGGTGGCTCCCGACCATGCGGACGAAGAAAGAAGATATCCTGGAGCTGTGCCGCAGCATCAGCACGCTGGAGGAGGAGGCGGACAGGGTCGGGAGGCAGGCGTTGATAGAGCTGTTCAACGACGGACGGTCCTTCAACGAGGTGATGAAGTGGCGGGAGGTGTACCAGCACCTGGAGGAAGCTGCCGACAGCTGCCAGGGCGCGGCGATTGTGCTGGAAGGCATAGTGCTGGAGTATGCCTAGCCGGTCTCGGGCCATGGGCTGACTCCTTGGAAAGCTCCCTCGTCAAACGCTCTCTCGCCGAGGGCATCGGCACGTTCGGGCTGGTGTTCGCTACGGCCGGGGCAAACGTAGTCAACGAGCTGTCGGACGGCCAAATCACGCATCTGGGCGTGGGCATAGTCTCGGGGCTGATTGTGACGGCGATGATCTATGCCGTGGGACACGTCTCGGGGGCGCACTTCAACCCGGCGGTGACCGTGGGCTTTGCGGTCGGTAGGCACTTTCCTGTTAAAGAGGTTCCGGTCTACTGGGCTGCGCAGCTAATCGGGGGAAGCGTAGGGGCGTTGAGCCTGCTGGGGCTGTTCGGGGAGGTGGGTATCATGGGCGGGACGATGCCCCGGGGCTCGACGCTGGAGTCGTTCGGATTCGAGATACCTCTGACGTTCATCCTGATGTTCGTGATCATGGCCGTAGCAACGGACTCTCGGGCGGAGGGAGGCCAAGCGGCGCTGGCCGTCGGGGGGACGGTGGGGCTGAACTCGATATTCGGGGGGCCGATATCGGGGGCGTCGATGAACCCGGCGAGGTCATTCGGGCCGGCGCTGGCGGCGTGGAACTGGGGGGAGCACTGGATCTACTGGACGGCGCCGTTTGTCGGGACGGGATTGGCGGCGGTGGCTTATAATCTTCTGCGTTCCTCCGGAGAAGACGCGCCCAACCCGTAGCTGCTCAGTCGGCTATAACAAGGAGACCGCCATGCCCGACGTCAAGCCCATTCCCGACGGATATTCAGTTATCACGCCGTACCTCATAGTGGATGACGCTGCCGGATTCATAGAGTTTCTCTCCAGGGCCTTCGGGGCGGTGGAGCGGTTGCGGATTCCTATGCCCGGAGGGACCATCGGCCACGCGGAGGTGGAGATAAACGGGGCGGTGTTGATGGTGAGCGACGCGGCGGGCACGGACTTCCAGACTACCAGGTCATTGATACACCACTTTGTCGAGGACGTTGACTCGGCGTACAGGCGGGCGATAGACGCCGGGGCGACGCCCATCGCCGAGCCGGAGACCCAGTTCTACGGTGACCGGATGGGTCACGTACTCGATCCCTCGGGGAACCGGTGGGTGCTGTCGACGCACGTGGAGGACGTGGACTTCGACGAGGTTATGAAGGCAATCGAGGGGATGGGGTAGGGTAACGGGACGCCGCCGATAAACGGGGCTTAGGGGCGGGCGGCGTGGGTGGGGAGACCCTGGATTCCCGTGTCGGGGCACGGGAATGACGGAGTGAAGGGGAGGGGCCGGGGGCGGGGTGGGTGGCGTCCAGGGTACCCACGAGGGGCACCCCTACGGGGGAGGGGATCCCGGCCCCGCCCCGCGGGATGGATTCCCAGTCGGGTGACGGGTCGGTATCGGCGTGGGCGGTGTCCAGGGTACCCACGAGGGGCACCCCTGCGGGGGAGGGGAGGGTGTCGATGTGGGTGGCGGTCAGGGTACCCACGAGGGGCACCCCTACGGGGGAGGGGTCGTCTTCGTCATCTTCGAAGAGGTCTTCGAGGTCAAGGCGGCTGATCAGGTCCTCATCCAAGGCGTCCATCGTGGCGAAGTACTCTTCGTCTTCGTGGGGCCAAGGGTCATCGGGGTCGATGAGGCCGTATTCGCGTCGGGTCCGGAGGGGGATGAGGTCTCTCCAGGGCCACCATTTGTCTCCGGGCTTGGCCTTGCGTACGGGGAGGAGGTCGAAGAAGGAAAGTTTTCCCTCGTTTACGGTGTCGTGGAAGACTTTCTTGATGAGGTTGTCGATCTGTTCCTGGTCAGTGAGCTGTTTGGGGGCCTTGGCCCGGGCGGAATAGGCCCGGATGATGAGTCGGAGGCATCGGTTTACCTGGGTGTAGTCGAGGGGGCGCGTGCTCAAGAGGCGGTTGGTCAGGGAGCGGAGGAGGGCTATCTCGCCGTCTATGCCGGGGCTGTCGGGTGACAGCCTGGGCAAGGAGGGGCGAAGGTGGTTCAGGGAGCGGCGGCGGTTGAGGCGTCGGCCCCTGGGCCTTCTACCGCGCCCGACGGGGCGGGAAGTCTTCCGCGGCGCAATGCCGCAGGCATCCGCTGCAACACCGGGTACGGTGGAGCGGGGATTCATCCGCGGCGCAGTGCCGCAGGCATCCGCTACAACGCCCGGTAAGGCGGAGCGGGGAGTCATCCGCGGCGCAGTGCCGCAGGCATCCGTACCCTGGCAGGCAGCCTGGGTACGGGCATTCTTCCGCGGTCGGCGACCGCGGGCATCCGCGAGGGAGTCGGGCATGGGGAGACCAACCGCCTCTTGAGCAGGCGCCCCGGTGGAGGGGCGTCGGTGTTTTGACAGGGTTTTGTTGTGATGTTTGGGTGTAGACATCGGGTCTAAATATCGGGTCTAAACGTTAGTGTAGAATGTAAATCAGAGAAGTCAATAGGGCGGGCCGGGGAATTTTGGGGGAATTTTTTGGGGGTGGGGGGATGCCGCCCCACCCTGCCCCACCGGGGATGGATTCCCGACTTCTCGGGAATGGCGGGTTAGGGGGGGATGATGGGGGTGGGGGGTTGGAGAGGCGTGGGCCACCCCCATTCCGTTCTAGCGACCCTTCGACAAGCTCAGGGCGAACGGAATCCCCACACCGGGGAAGGGATGGATTGCTAGGATGTAGGTGGTTGTTCAGGAGGGATGGATTCCTGCCTCCGCAGGAATGACGATCGGGAGGGGCGGGAATGACGGGTTAAAAGGGCGGGAATGATCCGCCATAGGCGGACAGGCTCCCCTCGGGGGTGGGATGATGGGGGTGGGGGGGTGGGCTGAGGGAGTCGTGGGGGGAATGTCAGAGTTTTGTGGGAGGGAGTCGGTATCATGTTGAGGATGTCATGGGTTTGGGTTCAGCGTCATCCCGATTCGTCGATATTATGTTGATAGTGTCATGGGTTTGGATTCAGCGTTATCCCGATTCGTTGATATTGCGTTGAGCAGGGCGGGGATTTGGGGCCAGCGTCATTCCAATTCACGGTTTGAGTCTGCTACAATTGAGAGCAGTGAGCCAAGAGGCTCTGATTGGGCATCCGAAAGGAGAGGAAGAGAAATTAACCATGAGATATAAAGGACTGATTGCGATATTGGGTCTCGGCGTGCTCCTGGCGGTGGTCGTCGCTTGCGGCGGCGGGCTGTCGGAGGAGGACGTGGAGACCCGGGCGCAGGAACTGGCCGACCAGATGGTGGCGGAGATGGCCACGGGCGAAAGGCTGGCCGCCATACAGGAACGGGGCGTGGTGATATGCGCGAGCAGGAACGACGTGCCGGGCTACGGTTCCCTCGATGCTGCCGGCAACAACGTCGGGTTCGACATAGACCTGTGCCGGGCGGTAGCGACGGCAGTGCTCGGAGACCCGAACGCCATCGAGATCCGGCTGATCACGGCGGCGGAACGGGGCCCGACGATCCAGTCGGGTGAAGTGGACCTGCTGGTAAGGACCGTGACGTGGACGACCTCCAGGGACGCCCAATGGGGCAACTACGTGCAGACGATGTTCTACGACGGGCAGGGCTTCATGGTGCCGAATTCCCTGGGCATTTCCAGCGCGATGGAACTCAAGGACGCCACGGTGTGCGTAACGCAGGGAACCACGACGGAGCTGAACCTGCAGGACTTCTCCAACCAGAACGACCTGAACATCACTCCGTTGACGTTCGAGGACACGGACGCCGTGGTGGCCGCATACGAGAGCGGGCAGTGCGACTCCTTCACCAATGACAATTCGCAGCTGGCGGCGCTGGGCACGGCGCTGTCGGACCGGAGCGCTCACACGATTCTTCCGGACACTATCTCGGAAGAGCCGCTGGGGCCGGTAGTGCCTCACGGGGACGACCAGTGGTTCGACGTAGTGAAGACGGTGATGGGCATCCTGATCTACTCGGAGGCTTACGGGGTAGACTCGGCCAGCGTACCCACGTCGAGCACGGGAGACACGAAGGTAGACAGGCTGTTCGGGCTGGAAGGGTCATTCGGGCAGGACGCCCTGGGGCTGGACCAGACGGTGGCGCAAGACGTGATCAAGGCCGTCGGAAACTACGGCGAGATCTACGCCCGCAACCTGGGCCCCGACGGGATCAACCTTCCCAGAGAAGGCGGACGGAACGCACTGTGGGCCAACGCCCCCTGCACCGACTGCCCGAAGGGCGGACAGATATACGCGGCGCCTCTGCGCTAGAGTTCAACCGAATCAAGCCGAAACAGGCAGAGGGGCGGTCGGGCGAAAGCCGACCGCCCCTCCTTGCATTGGGGGGGTGGGGAATGCGGAAGTCGCGGCAGTGTAATAGAATCAGGTCGGGGCACGGATAGATAAATTGCAGAACCTGATTACATCACGGCTCAACAGGCTGACCTACAAGGGCATCCCTGTCTGGCGCCATGCCCAAGTGATCCAGTGGACGGTACAGATCGTGTCGGGGGTGGTGGTAGTTGCGCTGGTGGCATGGTTCTTCACCAACATCGGCAATGCGATAAGCGACCGGGACATTCCGTTCGGGTTCAGCTTTCTGAGTCGGGAGTACCAGACGCCCATAGGCCAGCACTTCCTGCCCTACGAGTCGTCGGACTCATTCCTGTATGCGCTGGTGGTGGGCATAACGAACACCATCTTCGTCTCGGTCATCGGGGTGATTCTGGCGACGGCGCTGGGGATATTCGTAGGGATATCGCGTCTTTCGGGGAACTGGCTGGTATCCAAGATCGCGCTGGTGTACATCGAGTTCTTCCGCAACGTGCCACTGCTGGTGCAGCTCTTCTTCTGGTTCTACATAGTGCTGGCCCTCCCGACGGTGCGCGAAAGCTACAGCCTGGGGAACATCATCTACCTGAACAACGCGGGCCTGTACATTCCGATGGTGACGGGCAACGGGGTGGCGCAGGGGTTCATCTGGATGGGGTCGGCGGTGGCGGCCATTGTCGTGGGGGTGCTGGTGCACAAGACAAGGGCACGGCGAGAGGAGCAGACAGGGTCGGCGTCGTATCCGGTTGCTTCGGGTGCCGGGGCGGCGGTTGTGGTGGGGCTGGCGGGGTGGTTCATCATCACGGCGATAAACGGGGGCTTTCCCCTGACCATCACAACTCCCGAGGCCCAGGGGACGTTTGGGAGATTCCTGAGGGGCGACGGGTTCGAGTTGTCGGGCGGGTTGATGGCGCTCTTAATCGGGTTGGTGATGTACACGGCCGCTTTCATAGCGGAGATAGTAAGGGCGGGGATCCAGTCGGTGGGGAAAGGGCAGACGGAGGCGTCGAGGTCTCTCGGGCTTTCGGCCCTGGGGACCATCAGGGAGGTGACCTTCCCGCAGGCGCTGCGGGTGATAGTGCCGCCGACGATCAGCCAGTACCTGAACCTGACGAAGAACAGCAGCCTTGCGGCGGCGATCGGCTACACGGATTTGACGAACGTGGCCAAGACAATGACCCAGACGGCGCCGGCGCTGTCGATTTTCGTTCTGATAATGGCGGCATATCTCGCCATGAGCCTGACGTACTCCCTAATCGGAAACATCTATAACCGACGCATATCCTTCTGACCAGGACGAGAATAGAGACCCACACAAGTGTCGACTAACGCAAATACGGGCCCTGCACCCGTCCTTCCGCCGCCGCGATTCAGCCGGGGGGCGGTGGGGTGGGCGCGGGATAATCTATTCAGTTCGTGGTACAACGGCATGCTGACGGCGGTGTCGGGAGCACTGATTGTAGCGGGGCTGTGGTGGGGGCTTAAATGGGTGCTGGTGGATGCCGACTGGACGGTGATCTCGACCCTCGGGGGGTTTCTGGCGATAGGGGAGTACAACACCGAGAAGGCATGTGAGGGGCAAAACTGCTTCTGGCGGCCCCAGGTCTCGCTGATGCTGGTGATGGTTCTGGCGGGGATGGCGTGGGGGATTGCCCGGGGAGGAACCGCGAGGAACATCGCCATCCTGGCCGCCGCAGCGCTGGCCGCGTTTGCGTTTCTACCGTACAGCTTCGAGCGGATGGGGATGGACGTCCGGCTGCTTATGGCGGCGAACATTCCGGCGGTCGGGGTGGGGTGGGCGCTGGGCAGGCACACCAGGCTGGGCACGGTGCGAGGGGTGGCGTTCTCGGGTGTAGGCGTCTTCGTGATTATCCTGGTGCTGCTTCGCGGGCTGCCGGGCATACCGGGCCTCGAGCCCGTTTCGGTCATCTACTGGGGCGGGATGATGCTAAACCTGCTCCTGGCGGTTGCGGGCATAGTGCTGAGCTTGCCCATCGGGATTGCGCTGGCGCTCGGGCGGCGGTCGCATTTGCCGGTGGTGAAAGCGTTGTGCGTGGCGTTCATCGAGGTTTTCAGAGGGGTGCCGCTCATAACGCTGCTGTTCATGTCCTCGGTATTGGTCCCGCTGGCCTTCCCGGAAGACTTTCCCCTGAACAGGCTGTTTCGGGCGGGGATAATTATTACGCTGTTCAGCGCGGCGTACATGGCCGAGAACGTGCGGGGGGGACTGCAGGCGCTGCATCCGGGGCAGGCGGAGGCGGGGAGGGCTTTGGGCCTTCCAAGCTGGCAGACGATGACGTTCATATCGCTGCCACAGGCCATACGCAACGTCATACCGGCGATTGTCGGGCAGTTCATCTCCCTTTTCAAGGATACGACCCTAGTCACGATAATCGGCATGTTGGACATCCTGGAGTTTGGCCGGTCTTTCATACAGAGCTACGTTTTGGAAGGAGAAGTCGTATACCTGGAAAACCAGAAGGAGTTGCTTATTTTCATAGCACTTTCCTTCTGGGTGTTCACGTACGGCATGTCTTACGTAAGCCGCAAAGTCGAGCGGCACCTGGGTGTGGGAGAACGGTGACGGGCAGTTAACGTCGGGGGTTGAAGATGACTACCGGAGAAAGCAAAAACGGCGTCGAGGACATAATCATCTGTCGGGACGTGCACAAGTGGTACGGTGAGTTCCACGCGCTCCGAGGGGTGACCACGACGATCAAGAAGGGACAGGTGGTGGTGGTGTTCGGGCCCTCGGGGTCCGGGAAGTCGACGTTTATCCGCACTATCAACAGGCTGGAGGAGCACCAGAGGGGGCAGATAATAGTCGACGGGATAGAGATGACGAACGACGTGCGGAACATCGACGCGATCCGTCGGGACGTGGGGATGGTATTCCAGTCGTTCAACCTGTTCCCGCACCTATCGGTGATGCGGAACATCACCCTGGCCCCGACAAAGGTGAGAAAGCTTCCGTCCGCCGAGGCCGAGAAGATAGCGATGGAGCTGCTGGAGAGGGTCGGGATACCGGACCAGGCCTACAAGTACCCGAAAGAGCTGTCGGGTGGGCAGCAGCAGCGGGTGGCTATAGCTCGGGCGCTGGCGATGCAGCCGAATATCATGCTGTTCGACGAGCCGACGTCGGCACTGGATCCCGAGATGATCAAGGAAGTGCTGGACGTGATGAAAGAATTGGCGGAGTCGGGGATGACGATGATAGTGGTGTCCCACGAGATGGGCTTCGCCCGGGAGGTGGCGAACAGGATGATGATGTTTGACGAGGGGGTGATTGTCGAAGAGGGCACACCGGACCAGATATTCAACGACCCTCAAAACGACCGGACGAAGCTGTTCTTGTCGCAGATTCTCTAGCCTGGAGTCGTTCTATAATGGAGGGGCACTAGACAGGTACAGGAGCGATTGTAGTGACTCAAGCCGACCCACGGGTCTGGACCGTAGCCGAGGCCAAGGCCCGCTTATCCGAAGTGCTGCGTCTCTCCGAAGAGGAGGGGCCTCAGCGTATCGGCACGCGCAAATGTTACGTGGTGGTGCCGGAGGACGTGTGGCAGGGGCGGAATGGGCAGTCGAATCGGGAGTCGGGAGAGGAGAAATCTCCTCCTCGCAAGCCGCTTGGTCAGTGGCTTATTGAGAACATGCCATGCGGGGTTGAACTTGAACTGCCCAGCCGCAAGGGACCTGACAGGCCGACCCCCTTCATCGATTACTAATGAGCGGATACCTCATGGACACTAACATTGTGTCCGAGGTGATACGTGCAGCACCGCACCCAAGCGTAAGCGCCTTCTTCACAGAGCAACATGACCTTTGGTTGTCATCAGTTGTTATTCATGAGTTGGAATATGGAGTACAGCGTTTAGCAGAGGGTCGGAGGCGCACCAGGCTGCGGGTAAATCTGTCTCGCCTTATTGCTCAATATGAGGACCGCATCCTGCCATTAGACCGCGGTGGCGCCGAATGGGCAGCCATTTTTCGCGTGCAGTCGGAGCGCTCCGGCAATGCAGTCAGCATACCGGACGCTTTCATCGCCGGGATTGCCAAGACGAATGACCTGATTGTGGCTACGAGGAACGTTTCCGACTTCCAATCAGTCGACGTTAGAGTCTTCAACCCTTGGGAACCTATCTAGCCAGCTGCTCCCGAGCCGTCAGCGCCCCCTCCACCATAGCCTTAAGTTTTCGTTGGGCTGATGCCCCGCTCAGGGGCACCAGGCCGCAGTCGGGGGCGGCTTTGAGTTTTTTGGCGGGGTGGTGTTTGGCAGCCTCCAGGAGTCGGGTTGCTATGCTCTCCGGCTCCTCGACTTCCTCGGTAGAGTTGCAGACGCAGCCGAACAGGACGGTCTTGGATGAGCAGAGGGACAAGAGTTCCGGAGAGAGCATCGGTGACTGGAACTCCAGAGCGATTTGATCTATGGCGGAGCGGTCCAGGGCGGGGAGTATGGTGGGGTAGCTGGGCACTATCGGCCTGGGCACGCCCGGGAGCGGGTAGCTATAGCAGACGTGGACGGCGGTTTGGGCGTCGATGCCGTGGGCCGATCTGTCCAGGGCTTCTATGCCCCAGTCCAGGACCTTGTCCGGGTATCGGCTGAAGACGGGCTCGTCGAACTGTATTGTCGATGCTCCTGCGTGGGCCAAAGCGTGAGCCTCTTTGTTCAGGGCCTCGGCGACTGCTAAGGCCATCGACTTCTCGTTTCCATAGAATTCGTCGAGGATGGAATCGCAGACGGTCATGGGGCCGGGGAGGGTGACCTTCACGGGTCTGCGCGAATGAGTGAGGGTGAAGCGCAGGTCTTCCACGAGCATAGGGCCGGGCCAGGAGACGGGGCCCGTGCACCGTCCGACCTGGGCGAGGCGTCGGCCCCCCCTGACCCACTTTTCTCCGAAGGTTTCGTAATCGAACCCTTCCAGCTTACGTACCACGTAACTGAGATAGGACTCTCGCCTCTGCTCTCCGTCGGATATTTCGTCCAGAGCTACCGACTCCTGTACACCGATGGCCAGCCTGGTTGCATCATCTTGTGCTTCTCGGAGTTTCTCACCAGAGCAGGCCCAAGCTCCGCCTTTCCCGTGAATCTGTTTTGGATTCGTGGAGAAGGCCGACGAGTCGTAGAGCCATCGGGGCTTGGGGAGGCTTCCTATGACTGTAGTCTCGAAAGGGATGGCCATGGCGGCGAGTATATTACAATCCCGCTCAACTTGAGGCCGAGACTATACTGGGCACGGTGCAGACCAATGACTGGAAAAGATGAAATCAGGAAGGCCGTATGGCAGGCGATGAGGGATGCCGGTGTGGCGGCGTTTCCGGGCGCGGTGGGTCGGATACCGAATTTCACGGGGTCGGGGCGGGCGCATTTGCAGATTGTAGAACTGGACGTCTGGAAAAACGCGCGGGTCATAAAGTCGAACCCCGACTTGCCACAGAGGCCCCTGCGGCGGCTGGCATTGGAGCAGGGCAAGACCGTTTATATGGCCGTGCCCCGGCTGACAGGAGAGAAGTGCTTCGTTGAATTGGATCCGGGGCGTATCAGCGACTATAGGCTGGCCAGCAGCATCAAGGGCGCAACGCAGCTGGGCAGGCTGGTGCACCCTGATGAAATGCGGCACATAGACCTGATAGTGTGCGGGTCGGTGGCGGTAAACAGGAAGGGAGCGAGGCTGGGGAAGGGCGGGGGGTATTCGGACCTGGAGTATGCGGTGGCCTTGAGCCTCGGGCTGATAAGCAAAGAGACGCCGATTGTGACGACGGTCCACCCCGTCCAGCTGCTGCCGGACGAACTGCCGATGACCTCCCACGACATCTCCCTGGACTACATAGGGATGCCGGAGGAGATTGTGAAGTGCCAAGGCGAGTTTCACAGACCACCGGGGATAATCTGGGAGGACGTGGGCGAGAAGCTTGACGAGATTCCAATACTTCAGACGATGAAGGCCAGGGGCTACGGATAGCCTGGCCTCTTGATGGACGCTCAAGGGTCTGTATGCTATTCTCGCTTCCCCGAATCCCACACACAGGATTGGTCTGAGCAGTCATGGAACGCCCGATTTTCAAAGCACCAGGCACCCCTGTAGAAGAGCTGGACACTCCCGCTTTCGTGATAGACCTCGATGTACTGAACCAGAACATCGAGACGGTGCATTCCTTCTTCAGGGGTCGGGAGTCGGGGCTGAGGCCGCACGTTGAGGCGCACCGGTGTCCGGCGATTGCGAGCATGCAATTGGCGTCGGAGGGGACGGTGGGTGGGGTGTCGGTGAATACGGTGGGGCTGGCGGAGCACTTTGCAAACGCGGGAGTCAGGGACATCTACATCGCCAACCCGATAGTGACGAAGGTGAAGGTAGAAAGGCTGTGCCGGCTGGCGCGTCGGGTATCGATGCGGGTGTACGTGGACAATGTCCGCAACGCCGCCGACCTCTCCTCTGCGGCAACTTCGCTGGGAGTCAGACTCGATGCCGTGGTTGGCCTAGACACGGGCCTGCACGCATGCGGAGTACAGCCGGGAGCCGAGGCGGTGGAACTGGCCAAAGCGGTTGACGGGCTGGATGGGTTAGAGTTTGTCGGGTTTGGGACTTACGAGGGGCGGATGGTCGGTGAGGATGCGACGCGGGAAGCGGCTTCGGCGATGGTGGAAACGAAGGGGTTGGCGGAGGAGTCGGGGCTGGGGGTGGAAGTGGTGTCGGCGGGGGGAACGCACAACTATGAAGTCATGGGGGCTATTCCGGGGATTACGGAGGTATGTGCCGGGGCATATGCCCTTCTCGACAGCCGGTACGCCGCACAGAAGCCGGCCCTGGAGCCAGCGGCGCGGGTGATGGCTACGGTCATCGGTCGGCCGGAGGCGGGCCTTGCCATAACAGACACGGGGCAGAAGGCAGCGGGCGCAGACTTCGGGCTGGCACATCTCGATGCAGGCTTCAATGCCAGCCTAAAGTCGTTAAGCGCGGAGCACGGGAGCCTGGCCCTTGCGGATGATGAATCCAAGCGGCTGAAGATGGGCGACCACGTCTGGTACATACCCTCGGACATCGGAACCACTTCCAATCTTTTTGACTATATGCACGCGGTCAGGGACGGCCACCTGGAGGCGGTCTGGCAGATTACGGGTCGGGGGCTGTACCGCTAGCCCTCATTCAAACGGAGGAGTAACTTGGAAAACTACAGACCGCGCGTCGGGACATCGGTAGAAGACCTTGATACACCCTGCCTCCTGGTGGACATGGAGGCGCTGGAGCACAACTACCGGTTCGTCGCGGAGACGTACAAGGACAGCGCGTGCAAGATGAGGGCCCACGTGAAGAACACCAAGAGCCCGATAGTGGCGCACCTTCAGATCCGGGAGGGGGGGACGGTGGGGGGAGTGTGCACTGCGAAGGTTGCGGAAGCGGAGGTGATGGTGGAGGGCGGAATTGACGACATTCTCATCCCGAACCAGATCGTTACGGAGGACAAGATAACCCGGCTGTGTTCCGTGGCTGAGCGGGCGAGGGTGTCGGTGGCAGTAGACAACGCCGAAAATGTGAAAAATCTATCCCGTATCGCATCGGGTAGAGGGGTCAGCATAGGGGTCGTGATAGAGGTGGACACTTCGATGGGGCGGGGGGGGATTCGGGGCAAGGGGCACGGGGTTGAGCTGGCCAAGCTGGCACATTCGCTGCCGGGCATCGACTTCAAAGGAGTGATGAGCCACCAGACCCTGGACGGGTCCCCCGACCGCGAGACCCGTTTCATCTGGGGCCGCAAGTACATCCAGCAGTGCCTGGACGTGAAGGACGCCATCGAGGCCGAGGGGATACCGGTGGAGGTGGTCTCCTCCGGTGAGACGTTCACCATAGACGTTGCGGCCACGATTCCCGGGGTCACGGAGGTGGAGGGGGGCACGTACGCCCTGATGTCGCACAACTTCGACTATATGGACGACCTACGGTATGCGGCGAAGATACTGTGTACGGTGGTGAGCACGCCCCGGGATGGGACGGTGGTGGCGGACGTCGGGACCCGGGCGCTGGCTTCTCCGGGCGGCGTGATGCCGTTCGTCGAGGACATGCCGCACCTGGCGCCCGAGGCACTGCACGAAGAGCACATCGTGTTCAGGTGCGAGGATGGTGAGATGCCGGAGGTCGGGGACAAGCTAACCTTGATTAGCGGGCAGCAGGACATGTTGACCAACCGGTGGGACCAGTACGTGGCGGTGCGGAACGGGGCCGTGGAAGCCGTGTGGGACATCACGGCCAGGGGCTGCCACAACTAGGGCGGTGTGGTTCAAGGGCAACATCCACACGCACACCAACCGCTCCGACGGCGATTCGGACCCGGAAGCGGTGGTCGGCTGGTACCGGCGCAACGGATACGATTTCCTGGTACTGACCGACCATAACCACGTTACGGTGCTGGAGCATGGGTTGAGGGATGTGGAAGGGCCGCTGATGATCCCCGGGGAAGAGGTGTCGGTGGAACTGGAGCGCGGCGAGAGGTCCATTCATCTTGGGGCGATAGGGATCAGGGGGTACGTGGAGCCGGTGGATGCGGGCGAGGTGGTGCCTACGTTGCAGGCCAACATAGATGCGATACGGGCGGCGGGCGGAATCGTGTCGCTGAACCATCCGAACTACACGTGGGCATACGATGACCGGCACATTGTGCGGGTGTCGGGGGCGAATCTGCTGGAGATATTCAACGGGAACACGGTGGTCAACAACTACGGAGGCGGGGGCCGGCCAGGCTGCGAGGAGATATGGGATGCGGTCCTGACCGCGGGCAGGCCGATCTATGGAGTGGCCGTAGACGACTCGCATCACTTCCAGGGAGATTTCAAGCCGAGCCTGGCCAATCCGGGGCGGGGGTGGGTGGCTGTGGATGCCCCGACGCTGGACAGGGACGCGGTGGTGGATGCCCTGGAATCTGGGAACTTTTATTGCTCCACGGGCGTGACGCTGGATGATCTGAGCATTTCGGAAGAGGGGATAGAGCTGTCAATCTGCCCGGAATGGCATTTCGCCTACGATACGGAATTCGTGAGTCGGGGCGGTCGGGTGAGGGGGCAGGTGAGCGGGACGCGGGCACGGTACGATATTCTGCGGCGACGAGGGATACGTGCGGGCGAGGGTGCTGTGCTCGGACGGGACGCGGGCGTGGAGCCAGCCTGTATTTGTTTAGTCGCAACCTCTCGGGAATCGACGGTTCGGGCACTCAATTTGACACTTCAACTCACCGAGTACCATAATTGACTTGGAGGCGACGCGCACCTGACTGTGCGGTCGGGCGCGTAACAGGCTATAAACCCGGCGTTCCACGATAACCACGACAATAGAGACCCGATATCCGACCAGTGGGGAATTTCGCCGGACAGCTCATTTAGCAGTCTCCATTCCCCAAGTCACATAAGCCCTAGATAACCATGCACGCCCTGACTATCGAAAGAAGAGTTTCGACCCGGATCCCGACGCCGGTTGCGGAGTTCCGCCTCTATTACTACTCCAACAACCGGGACGACAAGGAGCACGTAGCCTTTGTCACGGGGGACGTTACAGGTGGAGAGGACGTGCTGGTGCGAGTCCACTCGGAGTGCTTTACGGGCGACGTCCTGGGGTCCATGCGATGCGACTGTGGAAGCCAATTGAACCTGGCCATTCAGCGAGTCGCCTCGGAAGGGAGAGGGGTAGTCCTCTATCTCCGTCAAGAGGGAAGAGGTATAGGGCTGCTGGAGAAGCTGAAGGCCTACAACTTGCAAGATGTCGGGTACGACACGGTTGATGCGAACATTGCCCTCGGGCACCAGGCGGACCAGCGGGATTATGAGGTGGCGGCCCTCATCCTGAGGGATATCGGCGTGAAGTCGGTGCGGCTGTTGACGAACAATCCATCGAAGATAGACGGGCTGAGGAAGTTCGGGATCGATGTTAGTTCCAGGGAAGCGTTGCAGCCGCGTATAACCATAGAGAACAAGGACTACATCGAGACCAAGGCCTCGAAGCTGGGGCACCTGCTGGACCTCTCGACATTACCCGGGCCGGTGGGGACCGAGAGCAACGGCACGACACCCACGCTGCTGAGGCACGTGAATAGGAACGGCAAGTCGGGGATTCCGACGGTGACCTTATCTTATGCCCAGAGCCTCGACGGCTGCATCGCCATGAGACCGGGCCGGCCCATAAGGCTGAGCGGAGCGGAGTCGGAGGCCATGACGCACAGCGTCCGGGGCGTTCACGATGCGATCCTTGTGGGCATCGGCACGGTGCTGGCCGACGATCCGGGCCTGACGGTCAGGCTGGCCAAGGGCGCACAGCCGCAACCCGTGATACTGGACAGCAGGCTCCGGTTCCCGTTGACTGCACAACTACTGGGCGGGACCAACCTGAGGCCCTGGATAGCTACGACGGAACAGGCATCCGTCGAGCGGAAGAAAGCATTGGAAGACGCAGGTGCAAGGGTGATTTGCCTTCCATCCAACAACCGGGGCTGGGTAGACCTACCCGCGCTTCTATCGCAGTTGGACAAGGAGGCTATGGGCAGCGTGATGGTGGAGGGAGGGGCCCGGGTGATCACCAGCTTCCTGACGGAGCGGCTGGTAGACCACGTTGTTTTGACGGTCGCGCCGGTGGTGTTGGGCGGGATGCGGGCGGTGAAGCCCATGGAAGGCGCCTACGCAGAATTCCCGACCCTGGCCAACACGGGCTACAAGCAGGTGGGTAAAGACATGGTCGTCTGGGGGGACCCCGTGTGGGGCGGCCCCTCCAAGGAATGACCCAATGTCCCATTCGGCTCTCGTCTTTGCGGCCCCGTACCGCGTCGAAGTGGAAAGGTCGACGCTTGGGAGGCCGGGCCTGGGGGAGGCGCTGGTAAGGACCCTGGTGTCGGCCATAAGCTCCGGCACGGAGATGCTGCTCTACCGCGGGCATATGCCGTCCGAACTCCAGTTGGACGAGTCTATTGCCGCACTTGGCGGGGCAGTCCAATACCCTGTCAAATACGGTTATGCGGCGGTCGGGAGGGTGGAGGAGGTTGGAACAGGGGTGGAAGGTGTCGGGGTGGGGGACCTGGTCTTCTGCTTCCGGCCGCACGAAAGCGGTTTCATCTGCCCTGCATCCGATCTCATCAAGGCGCCAGAACACATGGAGCCGGAAGACGCCGTCTTCCTGCCGACGATGGAGACGGCTGTCAACCTAGTGATGGACGGTCAGCCATCCATCGGGGAGCAGGCGGCGGTATTCGGGCAGGGGGTGGTGGGTCTGCTTGTAACGGCGTTGCTTTCGATGACGCCCCTAGCAAGCCTAGTTACGGTAGACCAGTACGAGGATCGGAGAGAGGAGTCCATCGCGCTGGGGGCAACGGCGAGCCTGACGCCAGACGATCCGGGGTTGACGGAGGCGCTGCAAGGGAGTCGGGAGTACCGGGGCGCAGACTTGTCTTTTGAGCTATCGGGGAATCCGGCGGCGCTGGACTTGGCGGTGAAGGCGGTGGGATACGGGGGTCGGATAGTGGTCGGGTCCTGGTACGGAACGAAGACGGCCAGCCTGGAACTGGGAGGGCGGTTTCACAGGGACCGGGTGCGGATGATAAGCAGCCAGGTGAGTACGATAGCACCTGAGTGGTCGGGGAGGTGGAGCAAGGCGCGACGGTTTGACGTTGCGTGGTCGATGATAAGGAAGCTGCGGCCGTCCCGGCTGGTGAGCCATGCCTTCAGCCTGGAGGAGGCGGCAGAGGCCTACGATCTTCTGGATCGGGACCCGGGGAGCGCGTTGCAGGTCCTTTTCACCTACGAAGACTGATTCGGCACGGGAGGGAAGCGAATGTACACGGTATCCGTAAAACGGGACTTCATAGGCCAGCATTACCTGGTGGGCGGGGACTGGGGCCCGGAGAACGAGCTTAATTCCCACCACTATGCCATTGAGGTAATGCTGGAGGGGCCCGAGCTGGACGAGCACGGCTACCTGGTGGACATAGTGGACATTACGACCAACCTTGAGGCGCTGGTGGAACGGTACAGGGACCGCACCCTGAACGACTTCGAGGAATTCAAGGGCCTGAACCCGAGCATCGAGCACTTCTCCCGCATAACATGCGAGTCGCTGGCCGGGTCGATAAAGACGAAGGGACTCTCGGCGGTTACGGTGAAGATGTACGAGGACGCCGACGCATGGGCGTCCTACCGTCTCGAACTCTGATGCGGGTCGGGCTGGTGATATACGGCCCGCTTTCGACGATGTCGGGCGGGTTTCTGTACGACCGGAAGCTGGTTGAGCATTTGCGGGAGTCGGGGGACGAGGTGGAGGTTATATCCCTGCCCTGGGACAGCTACCCGCGTCTGCTGACCCACAACTTCTCGAAAGACTTGCAGAGGAAGATCAAGGGGCTGGAACTGGATGTCCTTTTGCAGGATGAACTGAACCATCCATCGTTTTTCCGGCTGAACCGGTCCCTGTGGGGGATTCCGAAGGTCTCGATAGTCCATCATTTGAGGTCCAAGGAATTGCACTCACGATGGGCGATGCCGTTCTACCGGTGGGTGGAGACCCGATACCTCGAGACGATAAACGCGTTCATCTTCAACAGCCGCACGACCCGGCGCGACGTGGCCGAGGCGTTGGGCGACATGAAGGGTCACGTAATCGCGTATCCCGGCGGAGACCGGTTGAAGCCGAACGTCACACCGCAGAGTGTGATGGAGCGGGCCTCGGGGGCGGGGCCGTTGCGGTTGCTATTCATCGGGAATCTCATACCGCGAAAGGGGCTGCACACGTTAATTGATGCGCTGGCGATATCGGGGCCCGGGTGGCGGCTGGAGGTGGTGGGGGCTGATGCAGACCCTGCGTATGCCGCAGGGATGCGGGCGCGGGTGTCAGAGAAGGGGCTATCGGAAAGGATCACGTTCCGCGGCGCGCTCAACGATGACGATCTCAAGGGACTATTGGAAGAGAGCCACGTGCTGGCGGCGCCGTCCTCCTACGAGGGTTTCGGGATCGTGTATATGGAGGGGATGGGTTTCGGGCTGCCTGCTTTGGCTACGACATCGGGGGCGGCTTCGGAGACGGTAAGGCACGGGGTGAACGGGTTCCTAGTGGCACCGGATGACGTGTCGGGGCTGGCGCAGCATGTTATGCGGCTGGTCCAGGACAGGGCACTGCTCACCGAGATGGCACTGGCCGCCCTGACGACGTATGCAGACCATCCAACCTGGGAGGAGAGTGCGGAAATCGTGCGGCAATTCCTGCTGGATATGGTCGGCTGAGGGCTGAGCATTGCCAAATTCCGGGACGCCCGAATACCATCGATACCTGGCGGCGAAGAAGTCGATAGACGACAGGTCGTTGAACCAGAGGGTGTGGAACTCATTAGGTGAGGCTTTGCCGATGGGTCGAAAGGTGGAAGCGCTGGAACTGGGGGCGGGGACGGGGTCGATGGTGCAGAGGGTGATTGAGCGGCGACTGCTGACGGACTGCAATTACACGGCGGTAGAGATGGAGCCGGGGAACGTGGAGGAGGGGATGCGGCGGCTGTTGGAGTGGGCGAGGGATTCAGGGTTTAGGGTGGAAGAAGCAGGTGAACGGGGGTGTCGGGTGGGGGGGGAGGGGATGCGCTTTGACCTGTCCTACGAAGCGGCGGATGCCCTGGAATTTCTGAAGAGGCCCGAGTCTCGATCTGCATACGACCTCGTTATCGCGCAGGCATTCCTCGACCTAGTGGACTTAAACACGGCGCTGCCCCTGATGGGAGAGTGCCTAAAGAGCGGCGGGCTGCTGTACTTGTGCATTAACTTCGACAGGGGGACGATTTTTGAGCCAGCTATCGATCCTGTGTTGGACAAGCAGATTGAGGAGACCTATCACCGGACGATGGATGAGAGGGTGATTGACGGGAAGCAGTCGGGGGATAGCAGGACAGGGCGGAAGCTGTTTTCGGGATTGAGGAAGATCGGGGCAGGGGTGGTGGATGCGGGGGCGTCGGACTGGGTGGTATATCCCACGGATGAAGGCTACAAAGGGGACGATGAGGTCTTCCTTCACGCCATTATAGATACGGTGGAGGGAGCGCTCACGGGAAGGGAAGGGATCGATTCCAAGATCTTTGAGGGTTGGATAAGGAGGCGGCGTGCGCAGGTGGGGAGTCGGGAGCTGGTGTACATTGCTCACCAGATAGACGTGCTGGCCCGGGTGCCCTGAACCCACGGGCTCCCTCTCCGAAAGGGTAGAATGGGCCAAGGGTCAAACGTCGACACTCCGCGGAAATTCCTGCACTGAGGGGTTCGTATAGATATCGCCGTTGAAATATTGCTGGGGGTGGGGCTGGGGTTTGCCGTCGGGGTGACGGGGGTGGGTGGGGCGGCACTGGCTGTGCCGAGCCTGGTGTTCTTTCTAGGGTTTTCCACGGTTGAGGCCATCGCCACGACGTTTCCCTTTACAGCGATTGTCAAGGCGGCGGGATTCGTGCAGCACAGCAGACAGGGCACGTTCAACTACCGGGTGGGAGGGTCGCTGCTGGTGGGAGGGATGCCGGGGGCGGTGGCGGGTGTGGCCCTGCTGTCGGGGCTTTACACCGAGTACGGGGACTCGTTGGAGGCGTGGGTGAACCTGATAATCGGGTTGCTGGTGCTGGCGGGAGCGGGTCTACTCTTCCTTCAGTTAAGGCTTAAACAGCGGCGCAATGAGAATGGCGTCGCTCACCTGGGCCCGAGGAGGTGGGTGGCGGGCTCGGGGCTGGGGGCGGGGCTGGGTTTGATAATGGGAGCTACGTCAATTGGGGCGGGAACGCTTATGACGGCGCCGGTGCTTATCCTGTACCGGATCAGTGCGGACAAGGTTGTGGGAACGACTATCGGGGTGTCCCTAGTGCTGATGGTTATCGGGACTCTGGGATACCTGAGCCAGGACCTGGTGGAGTGGAGCACGGTTCTCTATATGAGCCTCGGGGCCGTGCCGGCGGTTATAGTCGGGAGCCTACTGACGACCCGCATCCCCGAGAAGGCCCTGATAGGCGTGCTCACAGCGATGATGCTTACGGCGTCGGTGAGCTTGCTGGTGAAGTCGGGGGTGGGGTTTTGAACGGGAAGCCAGTTGACACCCGGCCGCGTGCTGAATATGTTTTCCCGACACCCATAGTTAGCAGGAGCACGGAATGAAGAAAGAACAGATAACGGCACCGGGCATTTACTCAACGGAGGCTCTGAAGTTTGCGCACGGGGTCAAGGTGGGTAACGTGCTGTATACGTCGGGGATTGTGGGTCGGGGGCCGGATGGGGAGATGGTGGGGAGAGGGAACGTGGAGGCCCAGGCGCACCAGGTATACCAGAACATCGAGGCGATACTGACGGCGGGCGGGGCGACGTGGAACGACGTGGTCAAGTACAACTGTTACCTAGCCAATCCCGAGGACAGGCAGAAGGCCCGGCAGGTCCATTTCCAGTACCTGCCCTACTACCAGAGGGCGGGGGCCACGGTGGGGATGCCCCTACTTCAACCCGAGTTGCTCATCGAGGTGGACGTGATTGCGTACATCGGGGAGCCGAAGCATTGCGTGAGCAACGTGCCGGATACGTTCGTGCCTTTGGGGTCGCCGCATTCCGTTCGGGTCGGGGATACGATATACGTGACGGGGCAGCAGCCCATCGCGGGAAAGCAGCCAGTGCTGTCAGGTGGGCGGCTGGGAGACGTGGCGTCGCATGAAGCGGAGGTGATTGGGGTTGGGGACTTTAGCGCCCAGACGGAGGCGGTCTACAAGAACTTCGACAATATCCTGAAAGCGAACGGTGCGGACTGGGATAACGTGGTCTGGAGCCATGGTTACGTGACCCGGCACGACATTATCGACGAGTACAGGGACGTGAGATACCGGTATCACCGGCCGGGGCAGGTAGCGGCGACATCGGTGGTGTGCTCCCTGGTCGGGGCGGAGTGGCAGATCGAGGCGGAGATCATAGCGTCGACGGCGCCGCGGGAGTCGTTCACCGTGCCTGGGGTGTCGGTCTCACCGGGCGTGGCCCACGCGGTGAGGGCAGGCAACACGCTGTACGTGCAGGGCCAAGTCGCAAGGAATTCGGATAACGAGTCGGTGGGGGTGGGGGACTTCGAGGTCCAGGCGGCGCAGGCCTACAAGAATATAGACGACATCCTGAGGGGAGCGGGCGCTAGCTGGGACAACGTCGTGCGGATAAAGACCTACCTGATCAACCGGAAGCACGGCCCGGCGGTCAGGAGGGAGAGGGACCGGTACCTGAAGCCAGGGGCCTACACCAGCACAACGGTAGTGGCGGGATTCTTCAAGCCAGAGTACATGCTTGAGGTGGAGGCCGTAGCGATCCTGGACTAGGCACTAGCAGTTGGTCAGGGGGCTGTGGAGGCTGCCAACGGTGTCGGGGGTGATGACTACGGTGAGGCGCTCTTCTCCGGGCTGGTGGAAGGGGTATTCATCAAGGCCCAGATACTTCTTGGCCAGTGCGTCGATGTGCTTGCCTTCGGGGTCGGGCCTTATCTCAGTGACCTTACCTCTAATGAAGACAGCTTCGTAGGGCTTGTCCTGGTCGACTATGGATACGGCGACCCTCGGGTCCCGGCGGAAGTTCCTGGCCTTTATGGTAGATGCATCGACGTTTATGACGATGTCATCGCCGACGGCCTCGCACCAGACGGGGGAGGCCTGAGGAGAGCCATCGGGCATGAGGGAGGTAACGTGGGCGAAGTTTTTGGCGTTGAAGAGGGCTCGGGCATCGTCGGGCAGGGGTACTGACAATTTCGTTTCCTCCTGTATGGCCTAGTGAAGGCCGATGTCTTTGAAGAGCCATGCCGAGGCGAGGGACTTGCCTTCCCGGAAGCGGCGCATTGAGAAGATGGACATGTCCACAAGGGTGGTGCGGCCCGTGGTAATGAGCTCGGCCATAAGGTCTCCGGCCACGGGGGCCTGCTGCATGCCCAAACCGCTCCAGCCGCACATGTTGTAGAAGCCTCCGACCTCCTCGCTCTCCTCGAAGATGGGGGAGTCGTCGGGGGTGATGTCGTAGGCGCAGGAGTAGCCGCCGCGGTGCGTAGCTTTCTCAAGGGCGGGCAGGGCGACGGCGCCTTCCGTGCGGTGCCGGTCAACGAGTTCGGGGGCGGCGTCCTCGGGCATGGTGTCAGGGTCAACAACCTCGATTTCGTCGCGTATCTCCAGGGTATTAAGGACATTGATCAAGTTGCCGGGCTCACAGCGGAAGATGTAGTCGGTGCGTCCATCATGGAAGATGGGCCGGAACTCGGGCATTGACCAGTGGCGCTGGTAGATGACACCCTGGCCGCGAGTCGGGATGATTGGGATGTCGATGCCGACCATTCGCCCGATGGCCGGGGCCCAGATGCCGGCTGCATTGACAACTACAGGTGCGGATATCGTGCCCTTGTCGGTCTCTACGGAGGCGATATGACCGCCGGACAGGTTGATGTTCAGAACCTTGGTCTGCTCACAAATCTCGGCGCCCATTTCACCGGCACAGGAGGCGAAGGCGGCGGTTACGCCGCCGGGGTTAGAGTATCCGGCGTCGGGAAAGTGGATGATGGCGCCCAGACCTTCGGTGACGAGGCCGGGGACGATTTCGGCGAGCTGGATCGTGTCCAGCCACTCACTTCTCATGCCAACTTTGGATGTAAGAGCAACCATGTCACGTACAAGGGAGGCGTTGGACTCGGGTTCGGCCCAAATACGGCCGATGTTTCGGAACTGGCCCTCACCACCAATTAGTTCGTCGAAGTTCAGGTAGACCTTGGACGATTCGTGGATGATCTTCACCGTCTGCTCTACGCCGTGGTAAGGGCGGAGGTTGGCGAGGGAGCGGCCGGTCGGGCCTGAGGCGAGGTAGCCCTGTTCGAGGAGGACGACGTCCCGGACGCCGCGTTTTGCCAGGTGATAGGCGGCGCTGGCGCCCATGACGCCGCCGCCTATAATCACTACTTCGGCTGTAGCTTTTACCATGCGCGAAGCCCTTCTAGTGAATGCGGTGGAAAGCCAAACTAGAGTATACGCGGCCCGATTGGAGCGTCAACAAAAGTCTCGTCTTGACGCACCCTGCCCCCAACCCCACAATACCCTAAAATCCCCATCCCGCCGTAAAGGAGCCCATTATGGAAGCAGCGCAAGAATCCCTGGTGTACGTGAATGGAGAGCTTGTGCCGGCAAGCGGGGCGACGGTGTCGGTGTTCGACAGGGGATTCAGGTGGGGGGACGGGGTCTACGAGATGGCGCGGACGTTCAACGGGAAGATATGGAAACTGCGGGAGCACCTGGACAGGCTGTACTGGTCGTTACAGTACACGAGGATCGACCCGCGGATGGACATAGACGCGCTGGAGGCGGCAACCTTTGACCTAGTGGAGACCAATTTTCGGAGGTCGGGGCCGGAGGACGTGGGGGTGACGCACATCGTCAGCCGGGGGGTTGTGGAGCCCACTCGGAAAGCTGATATGCCGCCAACCGTTGTAATTTACACCGAGCCCCTGGCCTTCGCCATGTACGCCAAGTGGTACAAGGACGGGATCAGGATGATTACCCCGGCCACCCGTCGCACGCCGCCCCAGAGCCTGTCTCCCAAGGCCAAGATATCGAACAAGATGAACCACATGGTCGCGGACTTCGAGGCGAAGGCCATAGACCCCGAGGCCCTGCCCCTGATGCTGGACTACGACGGCAACGTGGCGGAGAGCAGCGGGGCTAATTTTCTATTTCTGCGCGAGGGCACGATATACATACCCAACAGACGGCACGTGCTGGGGGGAATTACCATGGAGTCGGTGCTGGAGATAGCTTCGACGCTGGGGTTCAAGGCGGAGGAGGGGGACTACACGCCTTTTGACGTGTACAAGGCGGACGAGGCGTTCATGACGACGACGCCCAGCCACATTGCGCCGGTTGTATCGCTGAACGGGATAAAGATCGGGGCGGGGGTGCCGGGGCCCGTGTTCCAGCAGATCACGCAGGCGTGGAGCGACATTGTCGGGATAGACATTGTGGACCAGGCGATGGCTTATGCGGGGTAAGAGTTAGGAAACCAGTCTGGTCAGCGCGTACTGGCCGAGGTGGCGGTTTTCTTCGACGTCGTCGGGGTTGAGGTCTGAGTTGTAGGCGATGAGCGGTATCGCCTGCTCGTGGATGGAGGCGTGGGAGCGGAGGCCGACCCTCATTTCAATTTCGTTCGGGTCTCCGAACACGACATTCTTCTCTGCGTTGACGAAGATGTTGCCCATTCTCCCTGCGTGGAGTCGGTACTCCTCCACAGCTTCTTCACGGGAGAAGGCGCTGTGAACTCCAGGCGTTTCCCGTAGGATTTCCAAGGCCTCTTCTGTATCTTTGTTGTCCAGATAGATGAAGGTGCAACCTCCCAGATTAGAGTGCTGCAACACGTAGCGGTCCTTGATAATGGGCACGGGGTTGGATTCGATGCCCCGGGACCCGAGTATTCCCTTCAGGTCCACCATCTTATCCTTGGAGGACATGCCGTGATCGGCGGTGAGGAGGAGGGTGACGTCGGGGTGGTGGGAGAGGAGGTCGCCGATGGTATCGTCGAGGATGGTCATGTGGCGCTGGGACTCGGGGTGGTCGGGGGGGAAGGTGTGCATGGCGTAGTCGGTAGTGGCGATGTAAACGACGTCGAAGTGCTGATCAGACATCAGGTGGTCGGCAGCCTGCATGATCCAGCCGTTGACTTCAAGGGAGTAGATGGGGGGCGGGGGCCCTACAGCCGACACAACCTCTTCCAGCGGCTCCTCCGAAGAGAATCCGACGGTGGCGTGAGCGCCGATGAGGGTGCGGAGCTTGTCCTTGGATGAGACCATCAGGGAACGTTTCCCGAGTGATGTGGCTTTCTGGAAGATGGTATCTGCTAGGATGAAGTCGGCGGACTCCATGTAGGTCTCCCGGCCCGTGTCGGAGTTGAGCCAGTAGTTGCAGTTGATGCCGTGGGATTCGGGGTAGAGGCCGGTGACGAGGGAAACGTTGTTCACGTTGGTCACCGAGGGCATCATGGACAGCCCGATTTTCAGGAAACCCCTGGAACAGACCTCGTCGATGTTAGGAATGTTGCAGGCCTGAATGTATTCGGGGTCGAAGCCGTCGACCATTATTATTACTATTGGTCTGTCCATGGGCGTAATCGTAGCACAAAGGAGGGTCAAGGGCTCGGCCGGACTGCGGAACGGCCGGGTCGGTGGTTAGCCGATGGTGGGGGTGGGGGAAGTTTCCTCGACCTCGGGAGACTCAGACTCTTCTTCAGCTTTGAGATGCTCCTTAGGCATAGGTCGAAGGACCACCTGGACGCCGAGGGCTCGGGTGAGGCGCATGATGGTGGCAAAGCTGGGGTTTCCGTCGGGGGAGAGAGTCTTGTAGAGGCCGGCCCGGCTTATCCCAATTTCGCGAGCGAGGGCGCTCGTGTTCTGAGCTCGAGCAACGTCCTGCAGGGAGGCCCGTATGACGTTGCCGTCGCCGGGGTCTTCCTCAGAGCAGGCCTCAACATAGAGTCTGGCGTATTCCATGTCCTTGAGACGTTCGGTGGGATCCCAATATGTGTATCCTTTCGGCAATTTCATGCTCGGCTCCTCCATTCTCTCGCCAATTGATGAGCACGTTCTATGTCTCTACGTTGGCTGGACTTATCGCCTCCACAAAGTAGTACGATGATGGTTGGCCCGTTTCGAATGAAGTAAAGACGATAGCCAGGGCCGTAATGAATTCGTAGCTCAAAAGCACCTTCGCCTACTGACTGCATGTCCCCCAAGTTGCCCTGAGTCACACTTCTCATTCGAGCATCTATCTTTAGCTTGGCAGTCGCATCTCTAAGCCTACTAAACCACCTGGTAAATGTAGCACTTTCAATAATCTCAAAATTCATTTGTACCAGTGTACATTGTAAACCACAGTTGGCACTTCGTCAAAACTAGGAAAGCACCATACGTGGCGTGTGTTAACATTCGGGCATGGGAATGGACGGTTTTCATCCCGTAGTCAAGTCGTGGTTCGAGGAGCAGTTTGAGGGGCCTACGGAGGCCCAGGCCCGAGGCTGGGAGTCGATTGCGCAGGGGAAGCACACGCTGATCTCGGCGCCTACGGGGTCGGGCAAGACGCTGGCCGCATTCCTGAAGTGCATCGACGACCTGATCCGGGAGGGTTTGGACTCGGGGCTGGATGACGTGACCCAGATAGTGTACGTCTCCCCGTTGAAGGCCCTGTCAAACGACATCGAGAGGAACCTAGCGGGGCCCCTAGCCGAGATAACGGCCAAAGCGGAGGAGATGGGGGTCCCGGCACCCGAGATACGGGTCGGGCTGCGGACGGGGGACACCAAGGCTTCCCAGCGGCAGAGCATGGCCAAGAGGCCGCCGCACATCCTGATAACCACCCCGGAGTCGCTGTATATCCTGCTTACGTCCAAGAGCGGGAGACAGGGGTTGAAGGGCGTGAGGAAGCTGATTATCGATGAGATTCACGCAGTCGCCGACGACAAGCGAGGGTCTCACCTGAGCCTTTCGGTGGAGCGGCTTTGCGAGCTGGCGGAAGGGCCGGTCACGAGGATCGGGCTTTCGGCGACGCAGAGGCCGATAGAGGAGGTGGCGAGGTTCCTGGTCGGGAATGCGAACATCAGCGAGTCGGGGGAGCCGGACTGCCTGATAGTGAATGCGGGGCATGCTCGGAAGATGGACCTGGCCATCGAGATGCTTGGCTCCGAGCTGGGCCCGATAGCCAGCCACGAGCTCTGGGCAGAGACGCTGGACAGGGTGGTCGAACTGGCCGAGGGGCACGGGAGCACACTGCTGTTCGTGAACACGCGCCGGTTGGTGGAGAGGGTGGCGCACCAACTTACGGAGAAGCTGGGAGAGGATGCGATAGCGGCGCACCACGGGAGCATGTCGCGGGAGAGGCGGTTCCAGGCGGAACAGGCCCTGAAGGCGGGGAAGACCAAGATATGCGTGGCAACGGCGTCGCTGGAGTTGGGTATCGACGTGGGGCAAGTGGACCTGGTGTGCCAGATAGGGTCGCCGCGGTCCATCGGGCTGTTGATGCAGAGGGTGGGACGGTCGGGGCACACGATATACGGGACACCCAAGGGTCGGATGTTTCCACTGACCCGGGATGAACTGCTGGAGTGCCTGGCCCTAGCGAGAGCCGTGCGTCGGCAGAACTTGGACACTTTGTCCATTCCAAAGTGGCCGCTGGACGTACTGGCGCAACAGATAGTTGCGGGCTGCGTTGCCGAGGAATGGGACGAGGACGAACTGTTTGACACATTCCGGAAGGCATATCCGTACCGGGACCTGCCCAGGGACAAATTCGACGAGGTGGTGAAGATGCTGGCCGAGGGCGTTGCGCCGCGGGAGGGAAGGAGGTCGGCGCACCTGCACAGGGACGGAGTCGGGGGGACGTTGAGGGCCCGGAGGGGGGCTCGGATAACGGCCCTGACCAGCGGGGGAGCGATTCCCGACACAGCTGATTACGATGTCGTCGCGGACCCCGAGGGCGTCTTCGTAGGAACGGTCAACGAAGACTTCGCAATCGAGAGCATGCGGGGAGATATATTCCTGCTGGGCAATACGCCCTGGCGCATTCGAAGGGTGGAGAGCGGTCGGGTGAGGGTGGAGGACGCCCAGGGCGAGGCCCCGACGATACCCTTCTGGCTGGGAGAGGCGCCGGGTCGGACTTGGGAGCTTTCGGAGGAGATAACGGACCTTCGGAGGGGCATCGAGGAGCGGCTGGAGGCCGAGAGAGAGGCAGTCGAGTGGGTGACGGAGGAATCGGGGGAGGGAGGGGAGGCAGCGCAGCAGGCCGTCGCCTATGTAGACGAAGGGCGTCGTGTGCTGGGGGGAGTGCCGTCAGGGAAGAAGATATATGCCGAAAGGTTCTTTGACGAGTCGGGCGGGACGCAGGTTGTTATTCACTCGCCGCTCGGGGCACGGGTGAACCGGGCGTGGGGGCTGGCCTTGCGAAAGCAGATATGCCGCAGCTTCGACTTCGAGCTTCAGGCAGCAGCCACGGACGATGGCATCAACTTCTCGCTGGGCCCGAGCCTTTCCTTCCCCTTGGAAGAGATGTTCAGCTTCCTTACGCCGCGCAACGTGGAAAAGGTGCTGACGCAAGCGGCATTGCAGGCGCCCCTGTTCCAGACCCGGTGGCGGTGGAATGCCACTCGGGCATTGGCTATTTTGAGGTTTTCGGGTGGGAAGAAGGTTCCGGCGCCGCTGGTGCGGATGAGGTCGGACGATTTGCTGGCGTCGGTGTTTCCGGCCCAGGTACAGTGCCAGGACAACGCCCCGATGACAGACATCGAGGTGCCGGACCATCCCCTGGTCTTCGAAACGGTGCGTGACTGCCTCACGGAGGCGATGGACCTGGAAGGGTTGACGCGGCTCTTAGGTGATATCGAACAGGGGAAGGTGGAGGTGTTCGCCAGGGACACGCCCCAACCCTCCGTGTTTTCTCACCAGATATTGAACGCAATGCCATATGCGTTCCTGGACGACGCTCCACTGGAGGAGCGGAGGTCTCGGGCTGTCTCGCTGCGTCGGGCGTTGCCGGAGGACTCCCGGGACCTGGCATCGCTGGACCCGGAGGCTATAGCCGCGGCGGCAGAGGACGCCTGGCCTCCGGCCCGCGATACCCACGAACTGCATGACTTGCTTCTGAGCGTGGGGCCGCTTTCGGAAAGGGAAATCGGGGAGCGGTACGGCAGGGTTGATGGGGGAATCGTGGGGGGGTGGCTGGAAGGGTTGATGGAATCGGGGAGGGTGACGACGTTCAGGCGGGCCGATGGGGACAGGGCGTGGGTGGCGGTGGAGTCAGTGAGGGAAATTATGGGGGCGTACCCGGACGCGGTCTTAAGACCCACGCCCCCCACACGATTTCTCAGCGACCGGGATGCCGCCAATCCTGGGGAGGCCACGGTGCGGCTGGTCAGGGGGAGGGCGGAGGTGTCGGGGCCACAGACTTTGGCTGAAATCTGTGAAGCGCTTGCTTTGTCCGAGGGGCTGGTGAAGTCGGCGTTGGCCCGACTTGAGGCCGAGGGCCAGGTGCTTAGAGGTTCCTTCAGGCCCGGGGCTGTCGAAGAGGAGTACTGCGACAGGCGGATACTGGCGCGGATACACCGAGCGACTATATCGAGGCTGCGGCGGGAGATCGAACCGGTCTCCGAGGCGGTGTTCATGCGATTCCTGCTGCGATGGCAGCACGTGGAGCCCGACAGGATGCTGAGTGGTGAGTCGGGGCTGGTGGAGGCGATCGAGCAGCTACAGGGATTCGAGGCGGCGGCGGGTGCATGGGAACCTCACCTGCTCAAGGCGCGGGTAGCTGGGTACGAACCTTCCATGCTGGATGACCTGTGCTTCGGCGGGGAGGTGGTGTGGGGACGGATGAACCAGCGTCACCACGCAATTGAGCAGCCGATATCAAAGGTCGGGCTGACACGCAATGGGCCGGTAACCCTCGGATTGCGGGAGAACCTGGACTGGCTTCTGGACCCGCCTCCCGAGGAAGACTCGGGGCTAGGGGGTGCGGCCCGGGACATACTTCACGTGCTATACAAGAGAGGCGCTTCCTTCCAACCGGACATTGCGAAGTTGAGCCGACGGCTGCCATCGGAGGTGAAGGATGGGTTGTGGCAGCTGGTGGCGACGGGTCGGGTGACGGCGGACGGGTTTACGCCTTTGCGGCAGGTCAACAACGGGCCTCTCCCGGCAATGCGGCGGAGGGCACACCTGAGGAGGCGGGCCAGGAACCGGCCCTCGACGACGCGATGGTCGCTATTGCGGCCCTTGGATGAGTGTGAGTCCGCCGAGACCGAGAGGGCATTCCAACTTCTTCGCCGGTACGGGGTGGTGTTCTACGAAATGCTGGCCCGGGAACCGATGTCTCCGCCGTGGCGTGAGCTGGTGAGAATCTACCGTCGGGCGGAGGCGCAAGGGAAGATACGGGGTGGCCGGTTCGTGTCGGGGCACGTGGGAGAGCAGTTCGCACTACCTGAGGCCATAGATATGCTGCGGTCGACGCGGAGGCAGGAGGGGTCGGGGAGGTATGTGCAAGTGTCGGCGTGCGACCCGTTGAACCTGGTGGGCATCATCAGCCCCGGGGCGCGGGTGCCTGCGACGATGGGGAACCTGGTGGTCTACCAGAATGGGGTTGCCGTGGCTTCTGTGGAGGGTGGGCGGCTGAATGAAAGGTCTGCGCTGCCACGCAACGCTAAGTTGGAGGTGCTCGCAGCGACCAGGCCGAGCCCCAGACCTCGTGCCAATCTCAGAGGCTTTCGAGTTTAGGCATCCAGCCTGAGCATTTTGGCTTCCTTGCCTTCGCCCATCTTGTAGACGGCGGAGTACATGTTCCACCACATATTGCGGCCCTCAAGGGCGGCTCGTCTGATGGAGGCTTTTGCCTCGGGGGTGGTGGCCATGGACATAGCGGTGGTCCAGCCCGTTTCAGCGTGGACTTCGTCGGCGCCGACGTGGACGGCGAAGTAGGCGGCTTCATCTTCGGTGAAGCCGTATTTTTCAATCAGGGCCCTGGTTACGCCGTCGCAGAACTCGGTAAACATGTCCTCGATGCCCATTGAGACGAAGCTGAGGGCCTCCAACCACTTGCCGCGCATGGCGTAGGCGGAGACGGTGTCGGGGTAGACCTTGGTCTCGGGGATCATGGGCCGGGAGTCGACGTCATCCTCGGAGAAACCGGCGGCTGCGCCAGCCCGGATGGCGAGTTCCCAGTGGGACGGGACCTTTGGGGTGCCGGTCAGTTCCCCATACAGGTTCTCGGCGAGTTCCATGCGGGTGTGTCTCGGGGCCTGTGGGATGATGAGGGAGAGGGAGGAGATGCCCTCTTCGACGGTGAACTTGAGCTGGGCGCAAAGCTCAGCGATGGTGTTTCGCTGGAGGTCGCCGTTGACCAGGTCGATATAAATGGGGTGCTTGCTGACGGCCTCGGACTGGATTTCTTCCCGCAGGTCGGTCCAAAAGGTGTCGGTGGTCATGGCGTTGCTCCGTGGGGGGTGGTGTGGGGGGATTTTAGCATAGTTGGGTTGGTTGCTCTCTAGGTCGGGTGGGGATTGCGAGGAGGACCAGGCCCGAGGCCACTATGGTGACTCCGGCGAATAGGAAGGTCGATTCTATTGATATATGGTCAGCAATGAGGCCGCCAAAAAGGGCTCCAAACGCCCCGATGGCCATTGAACCACTGTACACGAGACCGACGATGGTGCCGTGGACTCCGGGAGGCGACAGGTCTATGGCAGTGGCCACCAGGATCGGCAGGTAGGCAAAGGTGACTGCACCGATGGCGATGATGGTCAGGAGCAGCTGAATTCCGGGGTCGGCGTAGGCCAAGGCAACGCAGAGCGAGCCGAAAATGGTAAGCTCGGGGAAAAGCACCGCCTTGCGGCTGAATCTGTCGGAGATAAGCCCCAAAAGCGGGTGGACTACTATGCCGACGGCCTGCAACAAGGAGATATACAGCCCGACCTTGAAGGTCGGAAATTCCAGGTGCTCTCTCAGGTATATGGGAAGGAATGTTCCGACTGCGTAGTCGCCCATGCTGATTGTGCCGCACAATGCTACAACCGCCATCACCCGGCTGTTTTTCAGGAGTGGTGCGGCAGCAGAGAAGTATTCCTTGATGGAAGACGCTCCTTGTGGGCCTTTCAGTCCTCGCAGGGCGAACCACAGGGCTATGGTAGCCAGGGCGGCCGGGAAGAAGCTGTATTGCAGCAGCCTCGGCCAGAGGATGACCTGGAGGAGGGCTCCGGCCAGCAGGGGCCCCAGTACCTCTCCCACGCTCGCCCCTGCCCCGTGCATCGTGAGGGCCAGGCCTCTCTTTTCGGGGAACCGGTCAGATAGAGATGCTATGGCGGTCGGGTGCCATAGGGAGGTGCCCACGCCGACCAGGATTACGGCCAGCGCTATTGCGATGTAAGTCTGTATAGATCCTGAGGCCAGGTAACCGAAGGCGATCAGCATCACCGCCGCCATCAGAATTAGAGGTCGCTTGCTGCTGTATCTGTCAGCGATAAAGCCGCCGGGCATAGCGGCGACTCCGCTGCTCACGTCCCGGGTCATGACGAGGGCGCCCGCCGCCAGGTTGCTGAGTCCTAGCCCGAGCTTGATTTCAGGGAAGATGACCGTGAAGGCGGCACCGTAGAGGTGCTTGAGCCCGTGCCCCGCGACCATGGTGACCGCCAGCAGCCGGGGGCCGGGTTGGCGCTGTGTCGGGGAGTCCATGGTCGGGGCCTCCTTGGAGGAGGGCATGGTGCTTCAGGGCGCTAAGTGGGGACCGGGTCGGGGGTGCGGCGGGTCGGGACAAAGATGAGCAGCAAGGCGGAGACTATTACCACGATGCCGGCGAAGATGAACGTAGAGGGCAGAGAGACTTCGTCCGCGAGGACACCGCCTAGAACAGCGCCGATGCCGCCGAAGAGCATGGACCCCGTGTAGATGAGGGCTACGGAGGTGCCGTGGACCCCCGGCGGCGAAAGGTCTATGGCGTAGGCGACGAAGATGTGATGGAAGGTGAACATCACAGCGCCGATGGCGAGGATGGTGAGGATGAGCTGGGGGCCTTCGGCGGCGTAGGCGAGGGCTATGCAGAGAAGTCCGAAGAATATCATGCCCGGAACAAGGGCGACTTTTCGGCCGTACTTGTCGGAGACGTAGCCCATGATGGGGTGGGTGACGATGCCGACGGCCTGGAGCATCGATGCGTAAATCCCGACTTCAAATGAGTTGAAATCAAGGTCTTCCTTGAGGTAGATGGGTACGAAGACGGTTATGACGTGGTTGCTCAGGGACCGGAAACCTGAGAGGACCACCACGGCAATAAAGACCCAGTTCTTCAGGAGAACGCCGGCGGTGGAGAAATACTCCCTAATGGACGTGACGCCCTGTTGGCCCCTCAGATTCCTTAGGGCGAACCACACCAGGACGGCGGCAACGGCGGTAGGTATGAAGCTGTACTGGAGGAGAGCGGGCCAGGCGATGACCAGGAGCAGGCTACCGGCAATGAGGGGACCGAGAATCTCCCCCGCTGACCCGCCCGAGCCGTGGAGGGAGATAGCGAAACCGCGGCGGGTCGGGAACCGGGCGGAGAGGGAGGCGAGGGCCGAGGGGTGCCACAGGGAGACGCCTATGCCGAAGAGGACGATGGAGATGGCTACGGCCCAGTAACGTTCAAGGGTGCCGGCGGCAAGATAACCGATGGCGAGCAGGGCCATGGAGATGGTAAGAATCGTGGCCCACTTGCCGCTGAACCGGTCGGCGAGGAAGCCGGCGGGCATGGTGGATACGCCAGCGGAGACGTCCCGGGCGGTGACCAGGGCCCCGGCGGCGACGTTAGTGAGCATGAGGCCCGCCTTGATCTCCGGAAGGACGATCATGAAGGCGGCGGCGTAGAGGTGCTTGAGCCCGTGGCCCGCTACGGTGGTGGCGGCAAGGAGGTATCGGCCCTGGTCAGTCGGTTGGGAGGCGGCGGTTGAAGCCATTGGCTAGAGTCGGGCCCCGTACCTGGGATTGGGCCCGAGACTGTGTCTGATTACCCCCTGGGCGGCCTTGAGGAAACGGATGATGATGCCACGGGTCTCGGTGGGGTCAATCATCTCCTCGACGCCGAAGGCCTCGGCGGTCTTCCAGGGAGTCGCCGCCTGACGCATGCGGGCCTCGACCTCGGCGATGAGGGCGGAGGGGTCGTCGGAAGCCTGGATCTGGCGCCGGTGGGCGGAATAGACGCCGCCCTCGATGGGCATGTCGCCCCACTCGGCGGTGGGCCAGGCAAGCCTCAGGTTCAGGCGGTCGGCATTGCCGGTTGCTGCGCCTGCCATGCCGTAGCATTTGTGCAGGTAGACAGAGACCAGGGGTACGTTAGCCTCCGCCAGCGCCTGGAAAGCGCGCATCCCCTTGCGCAACGTGCCCTCCCTCTCGGCGGCAGGGCCTATCATGAACCCCGGCACGTCCACGAAATAGATCATGGGTATGTGGAAGGTGTCGCAGAAGTCTATGAAGCGGGTCTTCTTCTCGGAGCCCGGGGCATCGAGGGCGCCGCCGAGGTGCATCGGGTTGTTGGCGAGAATGCCCACTGGGTAGCCGCCCATGCGGGCGAAGCCACATACGAAGGCCGGGGCTCGAAATGCCCCGATCTCGAACCAGGAGTCTCGGTCGACGATTACCTCTATAACGTCCCGGACGTCGTAGGCTGCCTTCTGGTCTTCGGGCATGATTTTCAGCAGGACCTCGTCCTGGCGGTCAGCGGGGTCGTCAGTGGGGACGTAGGGGGGCATATCCCAGACGTTCTGCGGGAGGTAGCTGAGGACGGTCTTAAGCTGGCGGATGGCGTCGGCGTCATCCTCGGCTATGTTGTCGATCAAACCGGAAGTAACGGCGTGGACTTCGACTCCCCCCAGCTCGAACTTGTCAATGCGGTGGCCCAGGGCCCGTTCAACTAGGGGAGGACCGCCGGCGAAGGCGCAAGCTGCCCTGGTCATGACGCTGAAATGGGAGGCAGCGAGTCGGGCCCCGGTAACCCCGGCACATGCGCCCATGGCCGCGACCAGAACCGGGACCTCACCCATGAGCTTGTATATCAGTGAACCCTTGACGCTGCTAACCAGGGGTGCGTAGCCCTGGTGGGCCTCCCATCCAATCCCACCTCCGACCCCCTCCATGAGCATGACAAGGGGGATGCGGTATTCATGGGCAAGCTCCTCTATGAAGCCGCCCATGCCGCCCTTGAGCCGGTCGGCGTGGATTTCAAGAACGCCGCCCTCCACGGTGTAGTCCTCCCCCCCGACAGCGACGTCCCGTCCGTCGATCTGGCCAAGGCCCATAACGTAACCGGATGAAGTGTCGGGCAGGCGATTGCCTTCGGTGTCGAATCGCTTGTGGGTGGCAACGGTACCCACCTCAAGAAAGGAGCCGGGGTCGGTGATGTGGTCGATGCGTTCCCGGATGGTCCAACGGCCTCCGGCACGCTGCCGAGCGATGTTCTCGGGGCCGCCGAGTTGGAGGGCGCGCTCCCGGGCCTCGACAAGCCTGGCTCGGGCGTCTTCCCATGTGAATCCGGCCATAGGTGGCTCCTTGGGGGGTGGGGTGGGGGGTATGGTAATGGGAAGGGGGAGGGGATTCAATAGGGGGCTATTAAGCAGGGATTCATTGACATTGGGAATAGTGGCAAATATCATCGCGTCTGCTTTCGGCCAAGACGGAATTTTCGTAAATGAAGAGCTATTCCCTACTCAACCTGATACGCCATTCCTTCAGCCGTCACGAGAACTGGCCGCGGGTGTGGCGAAGCCCTCAGCCCAAAGAGAGCTACGACGTGGTTATCGTAGGGGCGGGGGGGCACGGGCTGGCGACGGCCTACTACCTGGCCAAGAACCATGGGGTTACCAATGTAGCAGTGGTGGAGAAAGGGTACCTGGGGGGTGGGAGTGTGGGGCGGAACACGACTATAGTACGGTCCAACTACCTGTGGGACGAGACCTCTTTCCTCTACGAGCACGCGATGAAGCTGTGGGAGGGTCTGAGCCAGGAACTTAACTTCAACCTGATGTTCAGCCAGCGGGGGGTGTTAAACCTGTGCCACAACCTGCAGGAACTTCGGGACACGGCGCGTCGGGTGAACTCCAACAAGCTGAACGGCATCGATGCGGAACTACTGAACACCCGGCAGGTGGCGGAGATAGTGCCGATATTGAACACTTCGCCGAACATACGATACCCGGTACTCGGGGCTTCATACCAGAAAAGGGGTGGTACAGCCCGACACGACGCCGTGGCCTGGGGTTACGCCCGGGCCGCCGATGCCCGCGGGGTGGATATCATCCAACACTGCGAGGTGACAGGTATACAGGTTGAGAATGGTGAAGTGACGGGTGTCGATACGACACGGGGTGTGATCAAGACTGGGAAGGTGGCCCTAGCCGTAGCAGGCAACACTACGGTGTTGGCCGACATGGCCGGGGTCCGGCTCCCTATTTCTACACATCCCTTGCAGGCCCTGGTGTCGGAGCCGATAAAGCCGGTAATCGACTCTGTTGTGATGTCCAACGCCGTCCATGCCTATGTCAGCCAGACCGACAAAGGGGAACTGATCATCGGGGCGGGGATAGACTCTTACAGCGGGTACGGGATGAGGGGAAGCTATGCGGTGGTTGAGGAAACGATCGAGGCGGTGGTGGAGATGTTTCCCATATTCAGCCGGCTGCGGCTGCTGAGGCACTGGGGCGGAGCGGTGGATATCTGCCCCGACGCCAGCCCGATTATCGGGAAGACGCCGGTGAAGGGTCTGTACGTTGACTGCGGCTGGGGTACGGGTGGGTTCAAGTCGACGCCGGGGTCGGGATGGGTGTACGCCCACACCATAGCCAACGACCAGCCCCACGAGCTAAACGCCCCCTTCACCCTGGACAGGTTCGTAACCGGAGAGCTCATCGACGAGCACGGGGCCGCGGCGGTAGCCCACTAAGAAGCAAAGAAGATGCTGTACATCGACTGCCCATATTGCGGGTCCCGGGAGGAGACGGAGTTCTCCTATGGGGGCGAGGCACACATAGCTCGGCCACTCAGCCCCGACCAGCTTTCCGACGAGGAGTGGGCCCACTACCTGTTCGGGCAGACGAACACGAGCGGGCTCTACCGCGAGCGATGGGTGCACACCGCCGGGTGCCGACGCTGGTTCAATGCCGAGCGGGACACGGTCACCTACGAGATAAAGTCTATATACAAGGCCGGAGAGAAGCCTCCGGGGTCTGGGGACTAGGATGGTTGGGAAAGGACAGAGGTTTCGGCTGGAGTCGGGGGGCCGGGTAGACCGCGAGAAACCCCTGACATTCACCTTCAATGGCCGGAATTATACCGGCTATGAAGGAGATACGGCGGCCTCGGCGCTGCTGGCGAACGGGGTACACCTGGTGGGTCGGAGCTTCAAATACCACCGTCCGAGAGGGATAGTGGGGTCGGGACTAGAGGAGCCGAATGCGCTTTTGCAGGTCGGGACGGGGGCCCGGACGACACCCAACCTCCGGGCTACGGAAGTGCAACTGACCGACGGAATGGTTCTGAGGAGCGTGAACTGCTGGCCCAGCGCGAACTGTGACATAGCGGCGATAAACAGTAAGCTCGCCCGGTTCCTGCCGCCCGGCTTCTACTACAAGACCTTCATGTGGCCTCGCAGCATGTGGAAGACCTACGAAGGGTTCATCCGCAGGATCGCGGGGCTGGGAGAGTCACCCCGGGAGCCGGACCCCGACGTATATGACCGTATGAACGCGCACTGCGACGTGCTGGTGGTCGGGGGAGGGGTGGCAGGGCTGGCATCGGCGCTGGAAGCCAGGGCCACGGGGGCCCGGGTGATCCTCGCTGATGATGGCACGGAGTTTGGGGGAAGGCTGTTGTCGGAGGGGCGTACTATCGACGGGCTGCCGGCCATGGACTGGGTACGAGATGCGGTGCGGCGGCTTTCGGAGATGGAGGAAGTGAAACTGATGACCCGAAGCTCGGTGTTCGGGTACTACGACCACAACTTCCTGACCATAGCCCAGACTTTCACCCCCGAGCAGGCGGCATCCCATCCCCACCACCCCAACCAGCGAATATGGCGGGTGCGAGCGAAAGAGGTGGTGATTGCCTCGGGATCCTTTGAACGGCCCTTGATATTCCCCAACAATGACGTGCCGGGGGTAATGCTCGCTTCTGCTGTGTCCAGCTACGTGAACCGCTATGCAGTCTTGCCGGGCCGTAAGGTCGTACTGTTCACGAACAACGACAATGCCTACCGGACGGCACTGGACCTGGCGGAGGCGGGTGCGGAAATCAAGGCGGTCATAGACCTGAGGCCCAATCCCCAGGGTAACCTGCCTGCCAGGGTGCGGGACCTGGGAATCAGGGTGATGGGTGGTCACGCAGTGGTGGATGTTAAGGGGGTGAAGCGGGTAAAGGGCGTGGTCGTAATGGGGATGAATGAGAAGGGTGATCGGGTGCGTGGAGAAGCGGAGAGAATAGACTGCGACCTGCTGGCCGTGTCCGGGGGATGGAACCCGGCGGTCCATTTGCATGCGCAGTCGGGTGGGAAGACGCAGTTTGACGAGGGGCTTGGAACGTTCGTGCCCGGGGAGTTGGTACAGAGTGAGCGGAGCGTGGGAGCGTGCGCAGGGGTCTTCGACTTGGCATCCTGTATCAGGGAGGGATTTGCCGCCGGTGCGCAGGCGGCTCGGGGGGCGGGGTTCGGGGATGGTCAGGTGCGGAACTCGGTACCCTCCACTGATGATGTAGGAGAGGAGCCTTCAAAGACCGTGTGGCTCGTGCCATCCCGAAAGGACCCGATTCACGAGCACAAGCAGTTCATAGACCTGCAGGAGGACGTGAGCGCGGGAGACGTGGCCCTTGCCGCAAAAGAGGGTTATGACTCGGTGCCGCTGCTGAACCGGTATACGACTCTCGGGTTTGGGACCGACCAAGGGAAGATGGGCAACGTCATTGGCATGGGCGTCCTCGCCGAGATGCTAGACAAGGACATCACGGAGGTGGGCAGCGTCACCTTCCGGCAGCCGTATGCTCCAGTGACCTTCGGGGCGATTGCGGGTGGGGAGGTGGGGGAGATGCTGGACCCCGTACGGAAGACGGCGATGCACCCCTGGCACGTGGCCAACGGGGCGTTGTTCGAAAACGTGGGGCAGTGGAAGAGGCCGTGGTACTACCCGGAGGCCGGGGAGTCGATGCAGGAGTCACTGGACAGGGAGTGCTTGGCGGCGCGTCATGCAGTGTCACTGCTGGACCAGTCGACGTTGGGCAAGATAGACGTTCGGGGGCCGGACGCCGCCGAGTTCCTGAACCGGATGTATTCCAACAACTGGTTGAAGCTGGGCGAGGGTCGGGCGAGGTACGGACTGATGCTAGGGGAGGACGGGATGGTGATGGACGACGGGGTATCCTCACGGCTGGCGCCGGACCGTTTTCACATGTTCACCACCACGGGCGGAGCGGCCAACGTCATGGCGTGGCTCGAACAATGGCTCCAGACCGAATGGCCGGAACTGAAGGTCTACCTGACTTCCGTGACGGACCAGTGGGCGACGATGTCGGTGGTGGGGCCCAGGGCCCGGGACACGGTGGCCAAGGTATGCGAGGACATCGACTTCTCCCAAGACGGTTTCAAGTTCCTGTCGTTCCAAGAGGGGACGGTGGCCGGGGTCCCGGCCCGTGTCTACCGCATCAGCTTCAGCGGAGAGCTTACATTCGAGATAAACGTGCCGGCAGACTACGGGCTGCACGTATGGGAGTCGGTGATGGAGGCGGGGAAGGAGTTCGGGATCACGCCCTATGGCACGGAGAGCATGCACGTTCTTCGGGCGGAAAAGGCGTTCATCATAGTCGGGCAGGACACGGATGGGACGGTGACGCCCAACGACCTAGGGTTGGACTGGCTGGTGTCGGGGCGGAAGGACTTTTTGGGCAAGAGGTCGCTGAGCAGGCCTGACATAGTCAGGGAGGACAGGAAGCAACTGGTGGGACTGAAGTCGGAATACCCGGTGCGAGTCATCCCGGACGGGTCACAGATAGTGGAGGACCCGAGGGGCCAGATACCGATCAAGATGATAGGCCACGTGACATCCAGCTACTACAGCGCATCCCTAGGGCATCCGATTGCGCTGGCCCTGGTGAAGGGGGGTCGGGCGCGGATGGGGCAACGGGTCTACATACCGCTTCACGACGGGAATTCGATAACAGCCAGGGTCACGGACCCCGTATTCTACGACCCAAATAACGAGCGCCAGAATGTCTAGCGAGTCCACAGAAATGCGGCGGGGCTCTCCCCTCGTAGAGTTCCTGGCTGAGCATCCACCCGTGGCCCCGGACCCTTCTCGGGGCGTGGAGATGTGCGAACTGGCTTTTTGGGGCCACGTGAACCTGAGGGGAGACTCGGGAGATGAGGCCTTTCAGGCGGGTGTGGAGAGGGCGGTCGGGGTGCGGGCACCCGTAACGCCGAACACCGTGGCCCGGGCTGGGGAGAGGGGGATCGTGTGGCTCGGTCCCGACGAATGGCTAGTGGTCTCCTCACCGGAGAGCAGGGAGGGCGTCGCAGAAAAGCTGGAAGAGTCGTTGTCGGGGCTTCACGTTGCAGTTAACGACATTTCGAGTGGGCAGACCATAACACGGCTGCGCGGGCCACGAGCGCGGGACCTGCTTAGCAAGGGTTGCCCGCTGGACCTTCATCCTCGGGAGTTTGGGGTCGGGCAGTGTGCACAGAGCCATATTGGTAAGTCGAACGCGCTGATCATACAAATTGACGATACCCCCACCTACGATGTCATAGTTCGGCGCAGCTTTGCGGACTACCTGGCCCGATGGATGCTACATTCGGGCATGGAGTACGATATCGCGGTAGTATCCGGCTAGAAACGGGAGAGGGGCCGAAGGGCCCGCATGAAGATAATCGAAATCCTCGCTGAGCGGCCCACCCTCTCCTTCGAGTTCTTCCCACCAAAGACAGACGCCGGAATCGACTCCCTGTTCAGGGCCATAGGCCGACTCAAGACCCACGCGCCCGACTACGTGTCGGTGACGTACGGGGCGGGGGGCTCAACGAAGGCGCTGACTGAAGAGCTGGCGGTGCGGATCAAGGACGAGGAGGGACTGCTGGTGATGGCCCACGTCACCTGCTCGGCGCAGTCCAGGGATGAGATCCACCAGGTGCTGACGCGGTATGAAGAGAGGGGAATAGAGAACGTCATTGCGTTGCGGGGAGACCCGCCTCGGGGGGAGGGTGTGTTTTCGGTGCGGGAGGACGGGTTTGGCCATGCGACGGACCTGCTAAGGCACATCAAGGTCAACTTCAAGTTCGGGCTGGCTGCGGCGTGCTACCCGGAAGGCCATTCCGAGGCCCCGGACTTGGGCACGGACATGGAGTATGTGAAGCAGAAGGTGGATGAGGGGGCGGAGTTCCTGATCACCCAGCTTTTCTATGACAACGCGGACTTCTACAGGTTCCGGGACCTGGCGAGGGCCTCGGGGGTGGGGGTTCCGATTGTGGCGGGGGTGCTGCCGATACTGAGCGGGCCTCAGATACGTCGGTTCACTGCGTTGTGCGGGGCGTCGATACCCCGGGTGATAGATGAACGGCTGGAGGCGCTGGGTGAGGATGATGAGGCAGTGCGGGAACTGGGGATAGAGGTCGCAACCGCCCAGATTGCGGATTTGAGGGAGAACGGGGTGGAGGGGATTCACTTCTATGCGTTGAACCGGTCTTACTCGATTGGGAAGATATTGGGGAATTTGGGGGATACGGTCTAGGGTCATTGCGTCGGGTTAGCCGGTGGGGTGGAGGCGTTTGGTGGTGTGGCGGAGGGAGTCGGCGAAGTGGGAGGCTTGCCAGCGACGGACGTCGGGGGAGGCGAGTTCGTAGTCTAGGGTGGAGGGGGCGCGGGCTAGGCGGTCGAGGCTGTCGGAGGGCCAGATGAGGGACTGGTCGAGGGAGAGGCGCTTGGCATGGGCGGAGCGCCAGACCTTCAGCTGTTTCAGGTTGTCCATCTGCTCATGGGTGAGTCTTGGGGGGGAGGGTTTGCGGAAGTCCCGGCGTTCGACGGGTCGCGCGGCCTTGCCCCTGGCGACCGCCCGAGCGATGGACCTGCCGTAGCGACGCACACCATAGGTCCCGATTCCGGATACGGACTTCAGGTCGACCTTCGGGTCCTGGGCGATGGCGACGAGGGCCCGGTCGGGCATGACGCGGAAAGTGGGGCGGCCGATCTTCAGGGCGGCGGACTCCCGGAAGAGGGCCAGTTCCCGGAGGATGGCGAGGCCACGGCCGTCCAGGGCGGAGCTGCCCTTGATGGATATGAAGGACTTCTCGGGGGGGTCGGGTGGGGAGTAGCGGATATCCTGGATGCGGCGGCACTCCTCCTCGACCCATTGGGAACGGCCAAGGGCGTCAGTGCGGCGGACAAGCTCGTCCATGAGACGCTTGAGGTGGAGGACGTCGGAGGCGGCGTATTCGAGGGCCTCGTCGGAGAGGGGCCTGATGCTCCAGTCGGCGCGCTGGAGTCTTTTGTGCTTGGCGAGCTTGAGGCCGATGATCTCCTCGGCGATGTTGCCGAGGCCCAGCTTCTCCAGGCCGAGGAAGCGGGCGCCGATGGAGGTGTCGTAGAGGTTGACGATGCGGAGGCCCCACTCCTTGTCGAGGGTGCGGATGTCGTTGTCGCCGCTGTGGAGGATCTTCCTGACGGAGGGGTCACGGAGGATGAGGCCGAGGGCGTCTGGGGTGTGAACGGCGAGGGGGTCGACGAGGTAGCAGCCCGTGTCGGTGGCAAGCTGGACGAGGCAGACGCGTTCGGGGTAGCGGAAGAAGCCGTTGGACTCGGTGTCCACGCTGACGAAGGGGCTGCGGAGGACTTCGCCGGTGACCCGTTGCAGGGCGTCGGGGTCGGCGACGTATTGGATCTCGGGGCCAGGCGGCATGTCAGCAATTCTAGGGCATGGGGCAATACCCTGGGTTTTGGGGCGGGCGTCGGTTTGATAGATGGTCGATTGAAGGGTGATTGAGGTTGATTGAAGATTGATTGATCTTGATTGAAGGATGATTGAACTTGATTGAACGTTGATTGAATTCGTAGCTGTTTTGATTGAATTGTGCCTGAAGGGGGAAAAATCCAGCAGAGCGGTTTTTCGGTGGGCTGAGATGGCGGTTGAGATTGACATAAGGGAGGAGTCTAAAAGCTGAGGTTGCGCTCGCACCACTGGTCGAGGCCATGAAGGGCGGAGCGCCGGCGGGGGTGGTCTGCGGGGAGCTCGGAGATGAAGATGAGGGTTTCGATGACGTGGGCGGATGAGCCGGGTTGGACTTTCCTGCTGCGCCGGACCTTGCGCTGGAAGTTCAGGAACCAGCGGTGGAGGAAGGGGTAGGGGGCGAGGGAGGGGAGAAGGGACTCATGGACGCTCTTAGAGGCGAGGCCGTGTCGCAGGCGGTTACGGTTTCCTATGGGAGCGCCGGCACCGGGGCGCTTTCCTCCTGAGGGCATAGGGCAATGATCTCCTTTGGAATTGTTGTTCAGTAATTATGTACAATGATGGGGTTGGGGTCAAGGGGTGGGGGGTGTGGGTTGACGGTTAATCTAAACTTGGCGCATGGCTGAAGCGAATTTTGTGGACAAGACGATATGGACGGGGAATAACCTCGGTATTTTGAGGGGATTGATAAGCGATGGATCTGGCTTGCGAATTTAAGGCGTTGGTCAAGCGGCGAAAGCTGAATATAGACGAGAGCACAACATGGTTCCTTTTGCTATTTCTTTACGCACATGGTCTGGCTATGGACGGACTAGGGTTCAAGTTCTCAGGCATAATTCCTGTCCCTTCCCTACCGCTAATGAGCCTAGCAATGGCTTTCCTGTGTCTGGTTGTCTCAGTCTTGGTTCTCGTAGCACCGCTGTTGCCCTGCAATGTGCGGAAGCGTATAAATTGTGCTAGGCGCTCACGCCCAGGCAAGTATTTTCGTCAGTTCAGTATATCTATGGCGTTTATACTCGGTCTGGCGGCGGGAGTGGACCTTCTTAGAGAGAAGACACCTACCTTTTCATGGCTAATTGATGGAGTGTTCTACATCGGTTTCGTCATCTTCCTAGTACTGTTGATCAGATTGGTCGTGATGACATTCAAGCTAGGTGAATCCCTGTGGACTAGGGGTGAACGCCATTGAGGAGTATGGCTCTGTGGCCCTTGCCAACGGCATTTGATAGTGGGGGAGAGGATGGATTCCTGACCGCTCGGAATCACTGGGGAGTTGACGGGTGTTGGGGGTGGATATAAGGTGGGCCGATGAAATTTGTGACTGTGGCGGCGTTAGTCCTGATGGTTGCACTTGCGGGGTGCTCCAGCGGTGGAGAAGTTCCACCCCCTGCTCAAGATGCGATCACACCCGTAGAAACGACCGTAGCGCGGGATTTGCCGACAGTCACATCTACTGCGACCCCCCCCACCGCCGCGCCGCAACCAACAGCCACTCCCACATCCTCGCCTGCTACAACTCCCACGGCTGAGCCTACTTCAACTCCTTCACCTACGTCCACCGCCACCCCCGTGCCGACTGCTACGGCAACACCTATGCCGGAGCCAACGGCCACAGCTGCACCTACGCCAGTACCTAATCCCACCATAGAGACGTTTACTGCTAGCTCGTTGACGATTAGGAATGGGGAAACCGCCACTCTGAGTTGGATTACGTCGGGCGCCTCGTCCGTGAGCATCAGTGGAATAGACACCGCCCTCGCCCCTGAGGGCAGTGTTGCTGTTACGCCGGATACGACAACAACCTACACATTGACCGCCTCAAACGCAGAGGAAACGTCGGTTTCTGAGAGAGTCACGGTCGCGGTCACCTATCGTAACCGCGTGACTATCCCACCTGCATCCCTTGGCCTAGACCCTTTCTATGGGAAGCTCTTGGACGTTGACGGGCTACTAATCGTGTCATCTGACAAGGTGCCAGACACGGCCCTGTTCCGAGCCAGGGACATCACTGATGAAATGCTAATCAACCGGCCCGATTTGAGGGCCACGATGTCTGGATTAGGTGTCCGGGTAGTCGTCCTAGCTGAATCCGAGGTGACCACGGATATTCCTGAATGGAGCGACCTGAATGAGGTTTTCCCAATATGGGACTGGGACACCAGAGCACGTGGTCTAGGGGCAACTCGCGAGCGCCCCGCAACTGGCACCGGCGAAGAAAATGTCTTGTGCTACGAAGATGATGCTTACATGCACGAGGATATACTGGTTCACGAGTTCGCCCATACCATGCTCAACATGGGGGTTGAATATCAGGCTGGTGGCAGAGAATTCCGCAATCGTCTCGAGACCGCTTACCAGAACGCGTTAGATGCGGGTCTGTGGGAATATACCTATGCAGCGACGGACCCCGATGAGTATTGGGCCGAAGGGGTCCAATCATGGTTCGGACTGAACGGTCCTCCAGGCTCGATTCAGAACTACGTAAACACCCGCGCCGAACTGGAGGAATATGACCCAGTGCTCGCCAGTCTGATCCTGGAGGTTGTAGGTGTGACGGAGGTCACCGCCTCCTGTCACGAGACCGTGAACCTTAAAACTATTGCCGGGGTCGTATTGGGATCCGATGGAGAGCCATTGGAGGGAATAGGGATTTGGGCCTGGCAGGACGAGGAGGCAAACAGCAGGTACGGTAGCACTAATGCACAGGGCGCTTTTAGAATCGGCGTTCCTGACGGGTCTTTCACTCTGGATATATACGCAGGCCCAGGATGCAGTTTTGTAGGTTGGTACAATGGAACCGGCATCACGACCATCCGTAGCCAGGCAGTTCGAGTAACTATCAAAGATACAAATGTCGTCGGCATAAAAGTCATGTTGCCAGCGCACCCTGACGACTTACCCCGTATCGAGTGGTGTTCTTAAACTTCCAGGCAAGTAATTGGTGATGGCTCTGGGTCGGGGTGGGGTCTCGTCTCCAATGAAAAGGGTGGGCGGCTGACTCTGGATTCCGGTGTCGGGGCGGGGGAATGACGGGAGGGGGTGGGTTGCGGGGTTGTAGGTGATTATTCAGGAGGGATGGATTTACGCCATAGGCGCATCTTCGACCCGCCTCCGCAGGAATGACGGCAAAGGATGGGTGGGGATGAGGGGGGTGAGTAGCGGGATGGGGTAGACAGGAGGAAGAGATGACGATAAGACCTACAGCAGTAGAGGCGAGGGGGGACTACAAGGTATGGATACGGTACTCGGACGGGGCTGAGGGAGAGGTCGACCTGTCGCACCTGGCGGGTCGGGGGGTGTTCGAGGCATGGAGCGAGCGGACTTTCTTTGAGTGCGTACGCGTGACGGAGTACGACGCTATTGCCTGGGGAGAGGAGATCGAGCTTTGCCCGGATGCTCTTTACATGAGGTTGACGGGCAAGTCCCTGGAGGAAGTGATGCCGGAAGCGCTTACGGTCCTGGAAAATGCCTGAGATATCTCGGTTTTACGGGATCATCATCCAGATGTATTTTGATGATCATGCCCCGCCACATTTTCACGCTAGATACGGCGGAGATCGGGCCATATTTTCAATAGATGCGGCGGCTATATTGCGAGGACAACTTCCGATTCGCGCCCACAATATGGTTGTGGAATGGACGAGGCTACACCGGCAAGAACTAATCGAGGCGTGGAGGAAGGCGCAAGAACAAGAGTCTCCCGGAAAGATCGCACCTCTGGACTAATGGCGAGGTCAGCCAATGGGACGCCTCGGGTGGGGAGGTGAGTTGCGGGGTTGTGGGTGAGTGTTTCGGAGGGATGGATTCCCACCTCCGTGGGAATGACGGATGGGGAGGGTGGGGATGATGGGGGTGGGTCGTGCTAAGATTTGGGGGACACTCTGCCCAGGAGGAAGCTGATGGACCGGAATGAGAAGCTTCAGAGTTTGACGCCGCAACAGTACTACGTGACGCAGGAGAAGGGTACGGAGATGCCTTTCAGCGGGGAGCATTGGAACAATAAGGAGTCGGGGGTGTACAGGTGCGTGGTGTGCGATGCGGAGTTGTTCGATTCGGAGACGAAGTTTGAGTCGGGGACGGGGTGGCCGAGCTTCTACGATGCGATGGACAAGTCGAGGCTGGCGACGGAGACGGATTTCAGCCACGGGATGGTGAGGACGGAGGTGATGTGCGGGGCGTGCGAGGCGCACCTGGGGCATATTTTCCCGGACGGGCCTCGGCCGACGGGTTTGCGGTACTGTTTGAACTCTGCGTCGCTGAGGTTTGAGGGGAGGGGGTAGGGGGTCGGGTGACGCGGGTTAGTTAGTCGGGGGATAGGGGGGTGGGGGGATTGGCCCATGCTATAATCCGGCCCGTGACTACTACTGAAGCCAGCCCTGCGAGTATATTCGCCGACGCCCGCCGGATGCACGATGCCGCTTTGGAGCGTATGGCGTCGGGGGATATTCGTGACGCTGCGGAAAAGGCTTGGTGCGCGACCGTGCGGGCAGCGGAGGCGCTGGTCATGGCGCGCACGGGGGAAGGGCCATCTACGTCTACCGCAGCGGGAAGAAGGCTACGCGTTGTCTCTCGCACCGACCCGGCTCTGCGCGACCTTCGCCGCAGCTATATAGAGCGTCAGACGATACTGCACGGAGAATGCTTCTACCACGACGACTGCGAGCCGGATGAGACGGAAGAGCTTATACGCGAAACCGTGGACTTCATACACAGCGCGGAGGCCCTGGCAGACGGGTAACCGCCCTGAGTGATACTTTGATAGGGTGAGGGGTCCCTCGGGTCTGGGGATTGGCTCGTGCTATAATCCGGCCCGTGACTACTACTGAAGCCAGCCCTGCGAGTATATTCGCTGACGCCCGCCGGATGCACAGCGCCGCTTTGGAGCGGATGGACGCGGGGGATATTCGTGACGCTGCGGAAAAGGCTTGGTGCGCCACTCTCCGGGCGACCGAGGCGCTGGTGCTGGCGCGGACGGGTCGGGAGCCGGGCAGGTCGCCCGATGCCAGCCGTCGGCTGTCCGAAATGGCAGATGCAGACCCTTCCTTAGAAAACATGGAGATGCGGTACTTCCGCCGCCAGGCAAGGCTCCACGGCGAATGCTTCTATCACGAAGTTTGCCCCATGCCGGGTACGGAGCGCCTCATTCGCGAAACCCTCGACTTCATACGGGACGCCGAAGACCTGGTATAGGCACAACCCAACCCTATGGTCGCACTTTGACAGGCTTACGCCCGTCTCTCTTGACAAGCCTAGGCCCCAGATAGAACCATAGGGTATGGACTGTGTCTTTTGTAAGATTGTGGCGGGGGAGGTTGCGGCGGAGGTGCTGCATCGGGACGAGCGGGTTATCGTGATACGGGACATCAATCCGCAGGCGCCGCTGCATCTGCTGGTGCTGCCCGTCGTACATCTTTCGTCGATACGGGAAGTCGGGGGGGATAATGCGTCGCTGGTTGGGCAGATGACGGTCGTGGCGAATGAGATGGCGCGGAGGGAGGGGGTGTTCGAGAAGGGGTACCGGCTGGCGATCAACTGCGGGGAGGAGGGGGGGCAGACGGTCGGGCACCTGCACATGCACGTTCTCGGGGGGCGGCAGATGTCGGGGGGGCTGGGGTAAGACGGGTCTGGTGATCGTTGTATAAGCGGGATACGCGTCTTGGTGGTCTTCACCCTCACTCCCTCGAGGGACTCGGGACAGGCTCTAGCCCTCTCACGCCGGGGCGCACTTACAGCCCCTCAAGGGAGAGGGAACAGGAAACTATCCCCGAGTCCACCATCGAGGAGATCAGGCGGGATGTCGGGCGGTTGTCCAGGGGTCTTTTCGAGCACATCCTGAGGGTTGAGGAGATCGCGGTCGGGCTGGCGGAGGCGCACGGGATCGACGTTCAGAAGGTGAGGGTCGGGGCGCTGCTTCACGACCTGGCCCGGGCGAAGAGGCCGGAGGAGCTGGTGGCGATGGCGGAGGGCTTCGGGATTGAAGTCGGCGAACCGGAGAGTCGGATGCCGATATTCCTGCACGGGCCGGTGGCGGCGGAGATGGCCCGGGGGCGGTACGGGATCGAGGACGGGGAGATTCTGGAGGCGGTGAGGGCGCACACGACGGGCCTGGCGGGCATGGGGTCGGTGGCGCGGGCGGTGTTCCTGGCGGACAAGCTGGACCCGTCGAAGGACCGCCGGTACCCGTTCAACGGTCGGGTGAGGGAGATGGCGGGTCGGGACCTGGACGGGGCTTTGCTGGCGTTCCTGGAGGGTGAGATAGCGGGTCGGGAGGCGGGGGGCGGGGTGGCGCATCCGGCGTCGGTGGGGTTGAGGGAGGGGGTGGGGTAGGGTGTTTGGGCCTTGGACAAAGGCCGGAAGAAGTGCGAAATTGTTGTTACGTTAAGCAATATGGCAATTATTCGGTTGCCACACTTGCCTAGCTAACGACGCTACTGACCAGTAATGTCATGTTGCCAAAACAATAGAACCGGTGTACAATGGTTTCAGAAGGACTTGGCAAGCGTTATTATGGTGAAAGATTTACCTCAGTGCGGTTCATTACCGAAACCGCCTCAAATCCTCAAGTCGTCGTGGGGGCGATAGAGGGGAGAAACAATGTCTGCCCCAGTTAGTGTATTTGACGTCGCCGCATACATTCTAGCCGCGCGCGGCAGAATGTCCACATGGAAACTGCAGAAACTGTGTTACTACTCCCAGGCCTGGTCACTGGTCTGGGATGAAGAACCTCTATTCCGCGAGAAAATTGAGGCGTGGGCTAATGGCCCTGTCATACCTGATCTATATCGCCAGCACCAAGGACGATTCTACGTATCATCAATGAAAAAGGGCGACCCATCCAAGCTCAACCCCGACCAACGGGAGACTGTGGATGTGGTGCTGGAAGGATACGGAGACATGGCGGGTTCTGAACTTCGTACCTTGACGCATCGCGAACCCCCTTGGCGAGACACGAGAAGAGCCGCGGGGCTAAAGATAGGTGAACGGGGAAGCGCTACAATAACTCATAACAGAATGTACGAATATTACAGCGGTATTCTAGATGACGAAGAGGCGGACTAAGCGAACTAGGAAGCAAGAGTCCTACAAATCTCTCAAGCGGACTAGGAAGCAAGAGTCCCATGATGCCCGCAAACGAATCCAAAATATTCTCGGCGTTGAGGCAGTAGAAGGTCACCACCTAGTCTGGAGATTCAGTATCAGCGACCGAGGCGGGCCGTTCTCCTGGGACAGTATTACCGAGAATGACCGGAAGGCTGTGTGGATTCGCTTAGGCGAATTCGAGCGGATGACCATACGCCAGCTGAAGGAAGCTAAAAGTCATCATATCGTACCTCAATCAAGACTATCCGTTGATGCAAAGGATCGTCTTAGACAGCTCAAGTTGGACGATATAGATGAGCTCTGCTCCTTTAGAGTTACAGGGGAGCGCCGTCTGTGGTGTATAAAGCACGAAAATATATATGCCCTCCTATGGTGGGACCCTAAGCACAAGGTGTACCCTGTTTCTAAGAAGCGTACTTGATATCCCACTCTAGACGGGATAACCATATCAGAGAACGGTTCTGCTGCATTACGGGGCATTGGCCTCATGGCAGGATCACGGGCATTCATGGTGGGGTGCATCCGGCGTCGGTGGGGTTGAGGGAGGGGCTGGGGTGGGATCCACTCACATCGCTTATATTTCGAGTGCCTCCCTCCTAAGACGGATATACGACAGCACTAGCTACCTCAACCCACGTTGACAGTAGTATGCTGTATGCTATAATGAAGATACAACATACTAACTTAGGAAGGACTATGAGAATAGGCATCAATGTTCCGAGCGAACTTATGAAAAAGGTCAAGGCAATCCGTCCTGCGGTGAACGTATCCCAAATCTGTAGAGAGGCGTTGGATGAACGGGTAAGAGTGGGAGAGAGGGCGATTGCACAGGCGGAGGCCGACGGCGTGGACGAACAAGTTGTTCGACTTGCCGAGTCACTTGGGAACTCGCTGATAGAGCCGGATTGGGAGACCTATGCGATCGAGGACGCTAGGGAGTGGGTTAGGGAAGTCACGGTGGAGAACTGGGAATGGTTCATAGATTACTATGATGACTGCCCTGAAAATAATAGGGACGACGCATGGTTAATGGTTGATCTGTGGTCGGGGATACATAAGGGAAAAGGGCTTCACGCTCGGATCGTAGACAATCAAGAGTGGCTCCAAAAACAGTCCAGGGTTATATCTAAGTTGCGAAGTGTGCAAGATCCCTATGACAAGGCTAGAAAGAGTTATGCCCGTGCTTGGCTAGGCTACATTCTGGAAGCACGTCGGAGGCTGGAAAAGCATTGGAAGGATGCTTACGAAAGAGTAAAGGCTGAGCGTGAGCAATATCGGTTGTCTCTGCCGGAGCCTGAGTTGCCGCCTCAGTTGATAGAAGAGGGGTAGGGGTGGGCAGTACGTGGGCTACATCCGGGGGATGGATTCCTGATTTCTAGGGAATGACGGTGGAGGGAGGGGGTGGAATCCATTTCGCGGGTAAGGGCCGATGTGGGTGGGTGGAGATGACAAGGGTGAGTGGTGGGCTTGCATGGTAGATTTCTCGCGGGGCATCGGAATGGGAAGGGGAGGGGGGTGAGTTGCGAGGTTGTAGGTGAGTGTTTCGGAGGGATGGATTCCTGCCTCCGCAGGAATGACGGCATAGGGTGGGTGGGGATGGTGAGGGTGGAGGGAGAGGTGTCCTAGATTCCTCGCGGGGCATTGGAAGGAATGGGAAGGAGACGGGGGAACAAAAGAAGGGGGTGAAACGTCTAACAGTCCATACGGAAGCAAGAGGGGGCCCGAGACAATGCCGTTCAGACGTTTTGCGATGGCCGTAGTTTTGATATTGGTGGTGTCGGGTGTGGGGCTTGCGTGCGGAGGTGCTGGGACGGCTACGCCCGAGGCGGTGGGGGAGGAGTCGACCAGGGCGCCCTACTCCAAACCGGATTTCCGCACCATGCACGGACACCTGGTCATCGTGAACCATGGAGGGACCGAGGAATACGACCTTGCGGGGACGGGCTATATCATACTGGTGGAGGAGGACGACTTTCGTAGAGAAGACCCACAATGGGGGGGCAGTTGGGGTGCGCCAGACCATCCAGGGGGGCGGATTGTCGGAGTGGGAATTACGTACTCGAGCCGTCTAGATGGGCCTCGCGTGCCTTTCAGTATTTCTTACAATGCTGCCGAGATAGATCCGGAGCTAGATTATTTCATCGAGGTGCACTATGGCTGGCAGGAAATCACGCAGGAATTCATCGACGAGGATGGTAATGTCTATGGGCACTTCAGCAAGGGCAATAGCTATTCGAATGCACCTGGTTCACTTGACCGCGGCTCGGTTATGCCAACTCCGGTGCTAACCAAGGGGCACCCCGAGCAAGACGTGGAAGTGGAGATAGCCGTGCTTATGTGGCATGGCATTTTTTGAGGGAGGCGGCTCTAACTGCACAAGCAATTATCGAGGGTCGGGTGTGCATCTGCTACGGGGGATGGATTAACGCTCCGCCAAAGGCGGACTTTCAGCACGGCGCACGCCTAGGCGCATCTTCGACCCGATCGGAGTCGGGAATGACGATAGAGTAATCGGGCGGGTGGTTTAGGCCACCCGCCCGATTTGGGGTCCTTTGGAGAGGAGCGACACCCCCAACCCACCACCGGGGATGGATTCCCCCCCGACTTCTCGGGGGCAGGCTTTACTCGGGAATGACGGAGGTAGGGGTTAGAGGCCTATGGCGTCGGCGACTTTTTCTTTGTGGTAGTCGGCGTCTCCAAAGAAGAGCTCGGCCTGCTTGGCCCTTCGGAAGAAGAGCTGCATGTCGTGCTCCTTGGTGAAGCCGATGCCGCCGTGGACCTGGTGCCCCAGCGCGGCTACTCGTCGGCAAGCCTCGCTGACCCAGGCCTTGGCCATCGACACTTCCCGGTCGCACTCCAGGCCCTCGCTGAGTCGCCAGGCGGCCTGGTAGGTGATGAAGCGGGAGCCGTCGACGTCGGTGGCCATGTTGGCGCAGTGGTGCTGGATGGCCTGAAAGCTGCCGATGGGCCGGCCGAACTGCACCCTGTTCTTGGCGTACTCCACGGCGATGTCGAGGACCTGCTGGGAGTTGCCGACCATCTCGGCGCACTTGCCGACGGCGCCCCTTCGAATGGCTTGCTCGACGATGGGCCAGCCTTCGTCGATGTTGCCCAGGGCGTTGGTCCTCGGGACCCGGACGTTGTCCAGGACGACCTCGCACTGCTTGTCGGAGGCGATGGTCTTGAGGACCTCGTAGCTGATGCCGGCGCTCTTGGCGTCGACAATGAAGACGCTGATGCCCTCTTCGGCGTTGTCGGACTCCTTGGTGCGGGCGGTGACGATTAGGTAGTCGGAGACGTGGGCGTCGGGGACGAAGAGCTTGACGCCGTTTAGTATGAAATCGTCGCCGTCGGCAACGCCGGTGACCGAAACGCCGCCCGCATCCCAGCGGCCGCTGGGCTCGGTGTGGGCGAGGGTCATGATGGCCTCACCGTTGGAGATCTTGGAGAGGTACTCCTGCTTCTGCTCCTCGGTGCCGGCGTCGTTAATGGCCATGCCGGCGACGACGACGGTGTAGAAGTAGGGGCCCGGGAGCAGGGCCCGGCCGAACTCCTCGACGAGGACCATGAGGTCCAGGAACTCGAAACCGGCGCCGCCGTACTTCTCGGGGAAGGGCAGGCCCATGAAGCCCTGCTCCACCAGCTTCTGCCAGAGCTCGGGCGAGTAGCCCTTTTCGTCTTCTTCCATGTCCCGCACCAGGGTCTTGGGACACTCTGCTTCGAGCATCTCCCGTGCGGTGCGTTTGAGCATTTCCTGTTCTTCGCTAAGGCCCAGGTCCATCTTGCTTCCTCCTTGCCGGTTTGGACGTGTGTGTTTCCGGTTTGTGCGGACTGTATTTTATCTTTGTATTTCTGTCTTCGCAGGAATGATGCACAGGCTTACTTCTGGGCGAGGGTTTCTGCGTCACGGATGAAGTCGGCGGTTTCGTGGATTAGGCGTTGGGTCTCGTCAGTGGGATCGCACACGCCGGTGTAGAAACATTCTCCATGCAGGAGCGCTTGCCTTGTGAAGTATCGGTCATGCAGAGAGCGGGTCTGCGGGTCGTCGGCAGCCAGCCGACGCAAGCCCCTGCTCGTATCCGGTGACCTTGGAGGCAGTTTGCCAGTGCGCGAAAAGACAAGGGCCTCTGTGGCGCGGAGGGTAGCGCACCAGGCTTTTTCGGCGGCGTCCCGGATGTCGTCGTCGGCCATGCGAGTCAGTGCGGCACCGTGCATACGTCGGGCGTCGTCGAATATTGCGGAAGGGCTGGCTTCGGTGGTCGTCATATCTGTTTTGTTTCTAGGCACCCCTCGGGAGGCCGAGGCCCCGGGTGGCGATGATGTTTCGCTGAACGTCGGCGGTGCCACCAGCTATATTAACACCAATGGTTTCAAGATACATGTGCCTCATGCCGCCTTCCAGGGCGACGTACTTGGAATCGGCTCTCAGCTGGCCGGTGAGGCCCATGACCTGCATGCCGGCTTCGCTGAATCGCCTGAGCATGGCCGTGCTGTAGACCTTGGCGATGGAGCCCGCGGAGTCGGGGGCGTGGCCATTGGCGGCGAGCCATGCGACCCGGTAGCAGAGCATGCGGGAGACCTCGATGTCGATGGCGGCGTCGGCGAGCTTGTTGCGGACGATTGGGTTGTCTATCAGCCGGGCCCCGTTGACCTTGGTGTCCCGAGCGTAGTCGACAAGCTCCTCCAGGGCCCGACGCGCGGCCGCAGGCCACTCGACGGTGGAGCGTTCGAAGCCGAGAAGGGTCATAGCGACGTACCATCCCCGATTGACCTCCCCGACGATGTCACGCTTGTTGACGCGGACGTTGTCGAAGAAGACCTCATTGAAGGAGTGGCGGCCGGTGGCGCTAACGATGGGCCGGACCTCGACGCCGGGGTCCTTCATATCGCCCATGAAGAAGGTGATGCCGCGGTGCTTGGGGGCGTCGGGGTCGGTGCGGGCGAGCATGAAGAAGCGGTCGGCGTGATGGGCGCCGCTGGTCCAGATCTTCTGGCCGCTGATGACGTAGTCGTCACCATCCTCGACGGCTCGGGTCTGGAGGGAGGCGAGGTCGGAGCCGGAGCCGGGCTCGCTGAAACCCTGGCACCAGTTGATCCGGCCCTGGGCGATGGCGGGGAGGTACTTGCGCTTCTGCTCCTCCGTGCCGTGCATCATCAGCGCCGGCCCGAGCATGCCGATGCCGAAGGCGTCCTTGCCCGGGGCCCGGTGGTAGGCCATCTCCTCGTAGAAGACCAGCTGGGTGATGGGGGATGCGTCCTGCCCGCCATACTCCTTCGGCCAGCCCATGGTCAGCCAGCCGCGGTCGGCGAGCTTGCGGCGCATCTGCCTCGCCAGGTCGGAGTCTTCGTCAGCGGTCTCGATGAGGCCGTAGCGCCACTTGCGAGGCAGCTCCTCCTTCAGGAAGGTGCGGAGTTCTTCTCGGAAGGCGTCTTCTTGTTTAGTGAATTTGAATTGCATGGGTTGTTCCTGTTCTCTCGGCTAGTGAGTCATACGTCCCTCAGAAGTCCGAGGTCCCTAGTGGCGATTATATTTCGTTGCACCTCCGAGGTGCAGGTACCAATCACCTCGCCGACACTCCAGAAGTACAGCTTGCGAAACCTGCTCTTCAGCTGAGCCGTCCCAGTCTGAGAGAATTGGGCCTATAGGAAATCTCGGAGATTTTGTTGGAAGGCGGGTTCGTCGGGTGTGAAGGTGAAGTACAGGCGAACTTTGGACAATGATATCCGATGGTGACTAGGCTCATTGCTCAAAACCGAGGCCCAGTGTTACCAAACACTTCGTTTGGCCGACTACGGTAGAAAAATATGTTTGCACCAGATCTTGTAACTTGCCAAGTACCCTGAATCTGTCACCGAGCCCCAAAGGAAGCGATTAGAAGACTAGGATGCCTCCCGGCAGTATTTGAGATGCACCAGTCAAATTGATGGCGCAATTCATAAACCTGTCTTCAGAGACCAGTCTTGCTGCACTGATCAGACCAGCCTACTAGTGCTGTTGCTGGAGTATGCCATCGCGGAGCATCATTTCTAGGTGATGCTTTATTGCGAGACGCTTCAAATATCCTAAACCACGAGATATCTGATCTCTACTCATTGAGCGATACTCGTTGCATGCGTCCGTGTCGTCTGGGTGAAGATTGTTAAGAGAGGCTACTAAGTTATTTGTTGCCTCAATAATCTTACCGGACGTATCCAGCGGAGTATCGACACGGTCGGATTTGAAATGGTGAATGCTGAGTGAGTGCGAATCATCTGTTAAGTGAATATGATGAATGACAACAGCATACGGCGGACCGCCGGTTTCAGTGTAATGGTCACCCACTATTGAGAAATCCCCAAAGGCCACATCGCTACTGTTACCGTCCAAAGTGTTGAGGTCTGTAAAGAACTCTTGATCTGGATAATCTGCGTTTCGTTGTTGACGCTGAAACGAGTCCACCATAAGGACACGATTGTTTACGGGGATTGTCTCTATATAGCTGTTTTCTACTCGGTGATTCACAAAGACATGATGGCTGATTGCTGTCTCTTCGATCCTTGACCGGACAGAGGATTGAGGCCTTCCGTAATAGATTAGTGCTAACTCATAACCTCCGTAGATTTCGATTAGAGTTTCCCATTCTTCTAGTGTGGTTTCCTCTGAAATGTGAAGGGTCGGAATCCAATTGTCATAATCGACAAGCACGGGGTTGACGACTTTATTGATAAGCCCGTCTACATCACCGACAAATTGGCCGTGTCGTGGATTACAGATGAAGAGAAACGGCATGGATGCTTCAATAAATCTATCAAGGGATATTTGTGTTGTCGAATTGGCATTGACCGTTTCCAATATCGGAACTACATGTCCGTTATCCGCAATGCTGGTCGCTACGTCTCTCAAAGCCATCATTTCGTGTTGTTTCCCGCGCAAAAATGGAAAGTATCTCATGGTATTAGTGGCTCTTTGAGCTTCTCCTTTATTTGGAACGCCAGCGACTGTGACTTTGAGAACGACAGGCAGGCATGCTTTAGTGAATGTGGGGCTTCGCTAATCAGGTCGGCATGGGCCTTTCGTTTACCCCGATATCTGACCTGCTCGACCATTAGGTCGTGAGCATCCTTGGGGGCAATTTGGCAAAAGAGCTTTCTTGATTCGACATATAGCTTAGAGTTAGGTACATCTGGAATATAACCGAACACATCATTGATGACAGAACAATATTCCGTTCTATACATGCAGTCAAACACTGTCCCAGGGTCAACGTTGGCTTTGTTGGATTGAGCTTCTCTAATTTCATCGAGGCTTCCAGCAGCACTCATGACCAAAATACCTATCAAAGGATCTATCGCATCTACGACTTGCCTTGCAGTGTCAGGCTGTGTAACTACATATATACGATCAAATATCTTACGATAGTCAGTAAGCTGCCCCTCTAACCTTTTGAGTGAATCGAATTCTGACTTCACTTCATATACTGTTGAAGTTCCATTAATTATGACTACGTCCGCTCGACTTTTGCCACTACGAAATTCACTCGTCAACAGAGAATTATGGAGTGAATGACGACGGTCAAGATACAGTCGAGTTGCTATTGCATTCTTGTAAACATACTCGCATTGATACTGTGCGAGAAGAAGCGAATAGAAAAAGTCGAACCAGTCCCTCAGGGGTTCATTAAGTGATGGAGGTGAGAACTCAGAGAGGTAATCTGCCAGTTCAAGAATTGTGGATTGGTGAGCCCCATAGGCAATACGTTCGAGGAATGGTCCTCTGAATATGGGAAGAACACCCCACAATGACGGCATAGTCACCAGAGCGGTCGTAGTTTCGAACTCGGATGCCTAAATACCAGAGAGTGACAATAATGTCAAGTTTTTCACGAGATCGCAGTGACCCCTCGCTATCCGAGCCCAGAGAACGGATTAAGTACCCCTCGGGAGGGCGAGGCCGCGGGTGGCGATTATGTTACGTTGGACTTCGGATGTGCCGCCGCCTATGGTCTCGCTGAGGCTCCAGAGGTAGAGGCGGCGGAACCTGCCTCGGAGGGGCGCCCATTTGGAGTCTTCGGTTAGCTGGCCCATGAGGCCGAGGGCCTGCATGCCGGTGTTGGCGACCCTCAGCAGCAGCTCGGTGCTGAAGAGCTTGGATATGGAGGCTTCCTGCTGGGGCTCGAGGCCGTGGTCTGCCATCCAGGCGATGCGGTAGGCGAGGAGGCGGCTGACCTCGGTCTCCAACACCCGGTCGGCGAGGCGGTGGCGCAGGTTTGGCGAGAGAGCCTTATCACGGCCATCGCTTCTGATAAGGTCGATTAGCAAATCCAGGGGCTTTCGGGCCTTGGCGGTATACATGGTGCCGTCCCGTTCGAAGTTGAGGGTGGTCATGGCCACGTACCAGCCCCTGTTCACCTCCCCGATGATGTTCTCGCTCGGTACCCGGACGTTGTCGAAATACTCCTCGTTGAAGTGGTGGTCGCCGACCATGTTGATTATGGGGCGGATGGTGATGCCCGGGGTCTTGAGGTCGATGAGGAAGAAGGTGATGCCGCGGTGTTTGGGGGCGTCGGGGTCGGTGCGGGCGAGGAGGAACATCCAGTCGGAGCGGTGGGCCTCGCTGGACCAGATCTTTTGGCCGGTGATGAGGTAGTCGTCGCCGTCCTTGACGGCCCGGGTCCGGAGGGAGGCGAGGTCGGAGCCCGACTCGGGCTCGCTGAACCCCTGGCACCAGGTGACCTCGCCGTTGGCGATGGGAGGCAGATACTTGCGCTTCTGCTCAGGCGTGCCGTGCTGCATGATGGCGGGGGCGAGCATTCCGATGCCCCAGTTGTCCTTGCCGGGGGCCTCGTGGTAGGTCATCTCCTCGGCAAAAATCGCCGACTTCACGTTGGAGGCGTCCTGACCGCCGTACTCCCGGGGCCAGGCCATTGTGAGCCAGTTCCGGTCGATGAGACCCTGGCGGATATGACGTTCAAGCTCGACGTCGTCGGTGCGACCGTCCTCGTCGGCGCCCTTCCAGTCGGGGGGGAGTTCTGATTTGAGGAAGGCGCGGAGGTCTTTTTGGAAGGCGGATTCGTCGGGTGTGAAGGTGAAGTGCATGGGTCGTAGGGAGGGGTCTGCCATTATAGACGATAGCCGCTCGTGTTATAGTTGTTTTTCAAGAGTGCTTCGGTAAGACAGACGGGGGATATAGATGCTGAAAGCGCTTGGCAAAGTGGGCTGGACGACACTTTCGGTGATGCTGGCCCTGACACTTTTGTCGTGCGGAGTAGTGGAGGCGGTAGATGAGGACGCCGCGCAGACGCCGGAGAGGGCCACCCTTGTGGGGCGCACGGTTGCCTCGGGGGAGGGCGAGGAAGAGGCCGACAACGACGATTCACTTGACGGCAATGGGGACCCGCTCACGGACAACGATGGGACGGACTCGGACGGGATAGATACGACGGGCCTGCTCACCGACAACGACGGGACGGACTCCGACGGGATCGACACCACGGGTCTGCTCACCGACAACGACGGGACGGACTCCGACGGGATCGACACCACGGGCCTGCTGACGGACAACGACGGGACGGATTCCGACGGTGTAGACACCCCCACGCCTACAGACAATGATGGGACGGACTCGGACGGCATTGATACGACGGGCCTGCTCACTGACAACGATGGTACGGACTCCGACGGGATAGACACGACGGGCCTGCTCACTGACAACGATGGTACGGATTCCGACGGGATAGACACCCCCACGCCCACAGACAATGATGGGACGGACTCGGACGGGATAGATACCCCGACTGCCACGGATAACGATGGGACGGACTCGGACGGCGTAGACACTACGGGTCTTCTCACGGACAACGATGGGACGGACTCGGATGGTGTAGACACTCCCACGCCTACGGACAACGACGGCACTGACTCCGACGGTATCGACACGACGGGCCTGCTCATCGACAACGATGGGACTGACTCCGACGGCGTAGACACCCCCACGCCTACTGCCAGCGATGGCGATAATGCCAGCAGCTGAGGCCAATGACCCTTTCCCCGACCGAGGCGTCGCTATACCCAAAGGTCGCGTTTCCAGAGGATGCGGGCCTACCTGATCTGCCCAAGCTCTTTGACGAGGGGTGGGTGCGGAAAGCCTACAGGGGTTTGCCACGCCAGGGGGAAGTCAAGCCGAGCCGGTTCCGCATCCGCCAGTTCGCCCACAGGCCTGGCGGGATGGCCATCATCAGCTACGAGGTGGAGTGGGACCCGGAGGAGTACATCCCCTCCGAGCTGATAGCGGCGAGGATCGAGAAGGGCAGGCCGGCGGAGGTATTCCACTATACGGATGACCCCTACCTTCCGGGGCTGAGGAAGGCCGCGTATCCCGAAAGCGCCCTGGAACTGGTGAACAAGCGTCTGCTATCGATGCGGGTCCGGCGCACGGGTGTCGAACTGGTGCGATATCGTCCCACTGCGAGGGCGGTGTTGCGTCACAGCGCCGGGAAAGTGCGGTTCTACGCGCGGGTCGTTAGGCCCGACGCCCTTGCGCCGCTTCTCGAAGCCCACGAACTCATAAGCCGGTCGGGTTTCGTAGTGCCGCGGCTGGCCGGGCGCTGGGACGAGGGGGGAGTCGTCTGGCTGTCGGAGATACCCGGCAAGAACCTGCGCAGGAACATGCGCCGGGGAAAGATTCCCGAGACGGAACGGCTGTTGAAGGGGCTGGAATCGCTGTGGAGGACGCCGATGGAGGGGAGCGTCGGGCGGCCATTCAACCTGCGAGGCACATACCAGAGGGCGCGACGCATCTTCAGGCACAACATACCGGAAGGCTGTCCGGCACGGGTGTTGCTCGAAGAGGCCTGCAGGTCTCTCGACCCCTTCATAGAATCATGGAGAACGACGAGCATAGCTCACAACGACTTCTACGACGACCAGATGCTGGTGCTGCCCGACGGCAGGATAGCACTGGTGGACTTCGAGGAGTCGGGGCCCGGGGACCCTATGCTGGACGTGGGGAACTTCCTGGGGCATCTCCGCTGGCGGGCCCGCTTGGGGCGAGAGAGGAAAGAGGATGCCAGCGACGCGTACTACCGGGAATTTCGGGGCGCAGCGCTGGACAGGTTCGCGTGGAGGGAGAGAGACCTGGCTTTTCGGGAGTCGGTGTGCCTGTTCAGGATATGCACCAACACCATCCGACACCCACAGCCGGACTGGCTGGAGAGGCTGGAGTCGGGGCTGAGGCTGGCGAATGAGACGCTGGGGTGAGTGCCAGACTATCTCTACCCTCGGCTCATCATGTTGAGGGTACGTTTTGGTCGGGAGGAGGGTTCCGCGAAGGCTTCGCTACTGTGCCAACGCAAGGAACACCAGTCCGGCAACGATAAAGCCGGACCCCAGCAATCGCCCCCGGCCAAACCGTTCCTTCAACACTAACACACCCAACAACACCCCCATCACCACCCCCGACTCCCTCGCGGGCGCCATGTAGCTGACCTGCGCGAGCGAGAATGCCGTCAACGCCAGCCCGTAAGCGACGAAAACCAGCGCTCCCGCCGCCAGTATGGGCCAGGTGTTGCTTTTCCACTCCTGCCTCACGGCGGCAATTCCGTGCCTGCGGATTATGTAGGGCGCCAGGAAAAGAGCTCCTCCAATGGTCTGCAGGTACATGTAAAGGAACGGCTGGGCATACTCCACACCTTGTTTGTCCACCAGCGAATACCCTACAATCGCCAGGCCGGCGAGCACCGCGTAGCCAACTCCTCCGTCAAGCAAGAGCGTCGATGGCTCGGCGAGGATTCGCCGGAATCGGCCCCACCAGGACACCACGTAGAGTCCTGCCACTATGAGCACGAAGCCCGGCACGGCCAGCAGAGCTATGGTTTCTCCCAGCAATGGCACCGCAAGGACGGGTATGAGCACCGGTGCGATGCCACGGGCCACGGGATAGACCAAGGACAGGTCACCTCGAGAATACGCCCGACCCAGCATTACGAAATAGAAGCTCTGGAATACCGTGGAGGCCAGGACGAACAGGTATCCCGGGGGCTCTATCGGGTACAGCCAGAACAGGACTACGGCCAGTGGGACGAACATCACGCTGCCGCTGACCACTATCCCCCACGCAAATGCTTCTTGGTTACCACCGCGCTTCAGCAGAAAGTTCCACGTAACGTGAAGAAAGGCGGACAGAAGGATCAGTCCAAAAGCCAGCCAGGTCATGCCCGAAGTCTATCCGACTGACCGTCATCAATGCGATGGTGATGGTCGCGGTGGCCCAAGGTGGTGAGAGTTCCCTGGGTGGGGGGATGGATCTTCTATGAGAGGGCGGGGATTAAATCCCGCGACCGACCTTATGCCCCTCGTACATGGCCTGCTCTACCGTGCGGGGGGCTAGGCAGTCCCCGACTGCGTACAATTCGCTCACCCGACCCTTCAGCCCACGGTACAGTCCGTCCTCTGCCCGACGGGTGTCGGCGAAGACGACTAGGTCTACGCCTTCCCGGGACTCCTCCCGGCCCGTCACCGTGCTCCTGAGTGTCACCGACCCCTCCCCCAGCCCCACCAACTCGGTGAAGGCCGATACGATCAGACCCTTGTTTAGCAGCCGTTCGTAGAGCATCCGCCATACGAGCGGTTGGAGGTTGGAACCGGCGTAGGGGGCGGTCGTCGCCATCTCGACGCGGTTGCCGTGGTCCAGCAGGATTTCAGATACGTCGCTGCCGGGGTGGAGTCCACGGGTGTCTACCACGACGACGCTGCAATTGGCGGGCACGTCTCCGTCGAGCACCTCTTTGGCAGTCATCAACCTCGGTGCGGAGGCCGAGTCCTCCATACTCACGTATGATTCTGCGCCGGTCGCCAGGACCACTGCATCCGCCCCGGAGGCCAGCACAGATTCCACGGTCGCCTCCGTGTTCAGCCGGATTTCTACGCCTGTCCTGCGGGCCTCGGCCTCTGCGAAGGAGGCTATGTCGGCGAACTGGTCTCGCATCGGGCCTCGGGAGGCGGTCAACGCCTGTCCCCCGAGCCGCGAGCACCTCTCCACCAGCGTTACCCGGTGACCTCTCTGCGCGGCGACTTTGGCCGCCTCCAGGCCTCCCGGCCCGCCGCCAACCACTAGCACCGACTTGGCCTTTGCTGCGGGCGTAACTTGACCCCATCGTTCCTCCCGACCAGTAATGGGGTTGTGGATGCAGGTGATGTGCTGGCCCTTCATACGACGCCCTATGCAGCTCTGCATACACCCGATGCACGGCCTGATCTCGTCGACGGCCCCGGACAATGCCTTTTCAGGGAGTCGGGGGTCGGCGATTAGCTCTCTGACCATGCCGATGAGGTCGGTTTTGTCATCGGCGAGAAGCTGTTCGGCGAGGTCGGGGGTGGTGACGCGACCCATGCCGAGCACCGGCACGTTGACTGCGCTCTTTATGCCTTTCCAGACGTGGGCGAAGGGTGCCGGCCGGTAGTACATGGACGGCATGTGGTTCGCCATGCTTCCGAGGTCGGAGTAGGTGCTGTTGCTCACGTTCAGGTAGTGCAGAGGCCCCTCCCTGGACAGCCGCCTCGCTATCTCCTTCATCTGCTCTAGGTCCAGACCGCCGGGGACGAACTCGTCGCCGCTTATCCTCATCCCGACCACGAAATCTTGCCCCACCCGAGCGCGTACCGCCCTCGTCACCTCCATTGCGAACCTGAGCCGGTTCTCCAGCCCGCCGCCGTATTCGTCCGTCCGTTGGTTGGTGAGGGGTGAAAGGAACTGGTGGATAAGGTTCCCGTGCGCCCCGTGAAGCTCCACGCCATCGAAGCCTCCTTCTTCCGCCAGGGCGGCGCACTCGGCGAAGGCCCACACCAGCTCCTCCATCTCATCGGCGTCCATTTCGTGGGGGGTCTCGTTGTTGCCGTAGATGGACTCCCGGGACGCTATTCCCGAAGGCGCCCACCTGGGCAGACCCTCCACGGCGCCTCCCTGCCGGCCCTGGTGGCTAAGCTGGACGATGACCTTAGCCCCATGCTCGTGGACTGCTTCAGCTACCTTCTTGTAAGCAGGAACTATCGCCCGGTCGTAGCCCCAGAGGGTGTCCTGCATCCCGATGTTGCTGGTCGGGTGGACGGAGGCGCTCTCGGTGATGATCATGGCCGCGCCGCCTCGGGCCCGTTCCGCGTAGTAGTGGACGTGCTGGTCGGTGAATACGTGATTCTTCGTGAAACCCGTGCCGTGGGCGGTGTTGACTATCCGGTTGCGGAGGGTGAGGCCGCCAACCTTCACGGGGCTGAACAGGTGGGGGAATTGTGGGTGACGGACTTCTTCGGGGGCCATGCTTGAAGTTATTAGGTGAAAAGGAAGATCAGGAGACTCCCTTCACGCCCTCAGCCCCTTCCAGCTTCAACAGGCGCTTCTTCATCTCGATGTGCCCGCCGTACCCCCCTAGACCCCTGTCGCTGGCTATGACGCGGTGGCACGGGATAAGCACCGCCACGGGGTTCGACGCCATCACCTGCCCCACCGCCCGAGCCCCTCGGGGTCTGCCGACCGCTGCGGCGAGGTCTCCGTAGCTGCGGGTCTCGCCGCGAGGTATCTCACGGGTCGCCTGCCATACCGCCCTCGTGAACTCCGGGGCGTCGGGCAAGTCCAGGTCTTCGTCTTCCAGCTTCACCTCGTATCCGTCGAAGAGTCTTTGCAGCTTATCCTCGAACTCCGCAAAGTATTCGTTGTCCAGTTCGGCGGCGCTTGCTTCAAAGGCGATGCCCTGCATGGCTTCGTCGGGCGTGGGGAGTGGGATGGTGAGCCTCCGAACCCCCTCATCCGAGGCTACCACTCCCATCCAACCTATAGGCGTTTCCAGTACGGCGTATTTCATTCTCTTTTTCTCCAACCGGTCAGTCTTTGCTTTATGGACCAGATGAACAGCGGCTTGCGAAGCTCGTTCCACGCCTCGCTCAGGGACTCCCGGTCAGTCTCCGACAAAGCGTCGGGGCGGTACCTACCCGCTCCGTAGGCTTCTCCAATCTTCTCGATGTTGCCCTCCACGGCGTCCATGGCCACAGCGAGGTTCAGGGCGAACTCGCGGGGCGTCTCCGTGGGCTTGGGCCCGTGGCCCGCCAGCCGGGCCAGTCGGGCCATCTTGCCGTAGACCTGGCCCGCGTACCCCACCTTCCTCAGCCCGAACCCGACCCAGGCGATTATACCCGCCACTATCAGCCCCACGCCCGCAATCGCCGACAGTACGGCAACGATGATCCACCCCGGCACCGGCCCGAGGGAGAGAGCGCCCACGGGCCCCGGGTCCTCCTGACCCAACCCCGGGGGATCGCCGCCCCTGATCAGGCTCGCCACCTCCTCGATTCCCTCGCTTTCATCGCCCTTGATGAAGCCGCCCCTGACTATCGGGCTCTGGTTCGACACCGGCTCGAAGGCTATCCAGCCGTACTGGGGGAAATAGGCCTCGGGCCAGGAATGGGCGTGGGCGCTAACCACCACGTAGCGGCCCTGCTCCTCGTCCCAGTCCCCGGTCGTGTACCCGACGGCCAGCCGGGACGGAATTCCGATAGTCCTCAGCATCACCACCATCGACGACGAGAAATAGCTGCTGTAGCCCCTCTTGGTCTCGAAGAGGAAGTAGTCCACGCCGTCCGCTTCCTCGGGCGGGGCCTCGATGTCCGTGGTGTAGAAGGGGATTTCCCTGAGCCAATCCCTGATGGCTATGGCCTTGTCGTAGGGGTTGTCCCGGTTGTCGGTCAGCCCCTCCGCCAAACCCCGCACCCTCTGCGGTAGATCGTCGGTAAGCTGGAGGTACCTGTCGATGACCCAGGACGGGTAGTCCGTACCGGCCTCCCTCAAGGCCTCCTCGGACGCGGTGGAGCTGTAGGAGATAGCCGTGTAGGTGTCCTCGGGGTTCAGGTCCCGGTGGGGCCGGAGGGCGGTGATGTCGGGCGGGTTGGGCGGTTTTCGGGAAAGCACGACCTTCTTCGCCCGTGTCCCTTCTCTCTCGATCTCCTGTATTACAGTGTCCTCCGGCATCGCTGCCAGGGCGTTGGTGAAAGTCAGCGTTCCGGTCTCGGCGTCGGCCCTTATGGCGCGGGCCACGTCCTGGAGGTCGGGCGGGAAGGCTTCGAAGTCGGTCGGGACGGACAGGTCGATCTCCCAAGTCATCGGCGGCGAAATCTCCACTTCGAAACCCCGGCTGCTGTGCAGTGGATTCGACCCCGCGAAGATCGCGTCCGAGCTCACGCCCATCTCCACGGTCTGCTCTATAAGCTCCGTACCTTCGTAGACGGCCACCTCCTCGTCCTCTCCCGGCAGGAACGCCTCGCTCAGGTCGGTCCTGTCCCCGGTCAGCCAGCCGTTGGGCGTGTAGACTTCAAATGTCTCGGCCCTCCAGTAGGCGGGTTGGTCAGCCGAAATCTGCATCACCACGTGGTCGCCCAGGTTGCTCGCGCCCCGGAAGGGGAATGCGTCTCCGAACTTGTGGATGGTGTAGGGCTTCTGGGCGGGCAGGAAGGAGAGCACCCGGCCTAGCTCCGTCTCCATCGCCTTCCACGGGATGCTCATCACCATCCAGCCCTGCCGCATGACGCTGGGCCCGAAGTCGGTGCGGGGGACAAGGGCCACGGTGGCGAGGATGGTACCGGCCAGCAGCAGGGTCGTAAACCCGAAGGCCGGCGATATGCCCCTGACGTAGGGCACCTCCTTCCTGTCCCACGCCGCCCTCTTTCTCAGGAAGTACATCCTCATGGAAAGCAGAACGACCATCAGGATGAAGAGGTAGAAGAAGACCCAGAACTTCTCGGGCAGGTAGAGCAGGTTTAGGAACAGGGCGAGGCCGGCGGGTATCACCGCGGGCCAGAACCTTAGGGACCGGAACACGAACCAGGAACCGAGGTAGGTGACTATCCAGGTGAGTATGAAGACTATGATGACGAAGGGGAGGGGGTCGGCGCTTATCCCCCCCGACCCCGCCGCGCCCACCCACTCCCGAGACCTGTTCACCATGTCACCAGTTTTGGCTATGAACCATCCGTCCTGGGTCAGGTACCGGCTCTGCCAGACCAGCATCACGTAGGCAACCAGGGCGCTCATCCCGTGCAGCAGTATCGCCCGCCTCTTCACCTTCGCCAGAACCATCCCGGTAATCACGGCCACAACCGCCGTCATGCTGAAGGAAGGCATTCCCGTCACCCAGTGGGCCGTCTCCACGGACCACACCACCGAAAGCACGAGGAGCAGCACGATGACGAAGGTCAGCCACCCCTCCTTGGGCCCGTACTGCGAGCGCGGCAGACCCCCGAGCGGCTCGAAGTCCTGTACGTGCCTCTTCAACTGGGGCGTCGTTGAAGCCATATCGAGTCCCTAGACCGCCTTCCCCGCATACTCGATGGTCAAAGCCTCCCCAAGCTCCTCCCCCCGACTCACCACGCACGACGGCACCGGAGACCCCACCCCCGACCCCATCGCAACACGGGGGACCCTGCCGTTCACCCCCGATGCAAAGCTCTCCGCATCCAGCAGCACCGCCGCCGCCTGCACCCGCTTCTGGGTCAACTGCCGCAACGCTCCCATCCATTCATCCTCGGGGCTGGGGGTGATTATGACGAGGGTGCAGTACCTGTTGAAGAAGTTCTCGTTGTCTCGAAGAACGTCGGACAGGGGTGTCGACCCCCGGGCCTTAATCTCCGCCAGCCCGTTCATAATCATGTCGGACTGGTTCAGGCCGGGCTTCGGCTCCAGGTTCACCTCGATGTCTCCCACAGCCGTTATCCCCACGGGAAGGCCCTGCTGGAGATACTTGTCGGCTATAGACGCCGCCGCCGTCACCGCGCACTCCTCGCTGCTGTCGGGCCCCGAGCCCCGGTGTGGCCCCTCCTCCATGTCCAGCACTATCCACACCTTGGCCGATTCCTCCTGCTCGAACTCCTTCACCATCAGCTTGCCCATCCGCGCCGTCGTCCGCCAGTGCACCCGGCTGTAGCTGTCTCCCGGCATGTAGTCGCGGATCCCGGAGGCCGCCGGCGTGACCACCTGGGTGTGCTGTCGGGACGTGGCATCGCCGGGAAGGTCGCTGGAAGGTACGGCGAAGCTGGGAAGCTCGACTATCGACGGGTACACCGTGAAGGACTGGGCCTCGCCGAACCATCGCGTCTTCTGGAAGAGGCCAAGGGGGTCGCTGCTGACGATGGCCAGGGGCCCGAGGCTGTACTTCCCCCTCTGGAGGCACAGGGTCTTGAGTGTCCACTCTCCATAGCTGGCCCGAGGCAGGCTGATCACCATCTCGCCCCCGTGCTCCGGCATGTCGCTCTTCTCCTGCACCTCCGTCCACACCACCGGCGCCACCCGGGAATGGTTGGATATGGCCAGGGTCTCCTCCAGCCATTCCCCCATCCTTGCCGCGACCACGTTACGCCTCACTCTTATGGAGACCCACTTCCCGTTCAGCCACGTCCACGCGTAGCTGATCGCCAGCAGCAGGGCAAGGATGTAGCTCATCTTGTAGTAGAGGCCGTAGTTGGTCGAAACCGCCATCAGGGTGATGATGGTCAGCATTGCAACGACGACCCGCAGCCGGGTCATGGCGGGCAGCTTGAGCTTGAACTTCACGGATTATCCTGTGTTGGAACCGGCCCCCGGACGCCCCTCTATCCGACCTTTACACCCGGCACCGGCACCGTTTCCAGTATCTTCGCAACTGACGATGCTCCCGTCACGTCCCTCGTTCGGGCGCCGGGGCTCGTAATCATCCGGTGGGCCAGCACGGGCCTGCAGAGCTCCTTGATGTCGTCGGGAAGGACGTAGTCCCGACCCTCCAGGAAGGCCCTGGCCTGCGACGAACGGAACAGCCCCAGCGACCCCCGCGGAGACACCCCCAGGTATATGTCCCGATCGTGGCGGGTCGAGTCGACAATTGAAACTATGTAGCGCTTCAGGTGGCTGTCCACGTATATCTTCCGCACCTCGTCCTGAAGCGAGATTATCTCCTCGGGCGTGCTCACCGCCGTGAGGGCCTCGATGGGGTGGATGAACCGTTGCCCGTCGATGATCTCCAGTTCCTGGGCGGCGGTCGGGTATCCGGGGCTGATGCGCATGAGGAACCGGTCCATCTGTCCCTGGGGCAGGGGGAAAGTGCCCTCGTGCTCCAATGGGTTCTCCGTCGCCATCACGAGGAAGGGCCGGGGGAGCTGGTAGGAAACCCCGTCCACCGTGATCTGCATCTCCTCCATGCTCTCCAGCAGCGCCGACTGGGCCTTTGGGGTGGCGCGGTTTATCTCGTCGGCCAGGACCACCTGGGCCATCAGGGGCCCGGGCCTGAACTCGAAGGCGTCCGACTTCTGGTTGTAAATCGAGACCCCCGTGATGTCGGTGGGCAGCAGGTCGGGGGTGAACTGGATCCTCTTGAAGCTGCACCCGACGCTCTTTGCGAGGCTCCTCGCCAGCATAGTCTTCCCCACCCCCGGCACGTCGTCGATAAGTATGTGCCCGTTGCACATGAGCGCGATCAGAGCCAGCCGCACCGACTCCGTCTTACCGACTATTACCTTCTCTACGTTTTCCTGGATCCTGCGCGCGATTTCAAAAGGTTCCGACAAGGCAGTGGTCTCCTCCGAGAATAGACCTATTCTATCCCGCGTCCCGACACCCGTTCAAACTCATCCGCCCCTGACCAGCTCCTCCGCCCATATCATCAGGCTCCCTTCCGTCAGCGTCCCGACGAACCTCCGCTCCACTATCCCCTCCCTATCCACGAAGAAGGTCACGGGTATCCCCGACACCCCGTAGTCGATTCCCGTAAAGCCCAGGGTGTCGAAGACGTTGGGGTAAGTCACGCCGAACTCGGCGAGGAAAGCACGGGCTTGGTCCTCGGGGTCGCTTCTCGGCTGGTTGATCCCTACCACAACCAGGCCGTCATCCCGCAAAGCCTGCCAAACCGCCTCCAGCGCGGGGGCCTCCTGCCGGCACGGCACGCACCACGACGCCCAGAAGTTGATGATCACGGGCTGCCCCTTGAAGTCGGACAACGACACCGGTCCCCCGTCAAAGGACTCCAGGGTGAAGGCGGGGGCCTCTTTGCCGGGCAGCGTCGCCCCGCTCCCCCCGGTCGCCGATTCCTTGTTCAGCGCGCCCCATACCAGCACTGCCACCAGGGCCGAGAAGAGAAGCAACGACACTATTGCCGCTGCCAGCATCCATCTCGACCGCCAGAATCCCCGCCCGCCCGCCTCGGGTCGGGGGATATCTATGTCCATCTCGTTCACACCTCCATTTTCGCACATCGGAGATGTGGAAGGCTGAGTGCCGACACGTTGATATATACTCTCCATCAAGGGCCAACAACCCGTCATTCCGTTGAGGAGGGGTCGCCATGAACGAGTCCCGCATTTTCGAAGCCGTCGACGCCCGGCGCGATGAGCTTGTCGGGCTTGCCCAGACCCTTCTTCGCCACCCCTCCGAGAACCCACCGGGCGGCGAAAGAGAAGTGGCGGAGGCTCTCAAGGAAGTCATTGATGAATACTCCCTGGGCGACACCGTGACCATTGCTTCAGACCCTGAGCGGCCCAGCGTGATCACCACCATCAGGGGCCAGGGTTTGGGCAAGAAGCTCATATACAACGGCCACACGGATGTCGTACCCGTCGGGGAAGACGAGCGGGCCCTGTGGAAAGCCGACCCCTTTGGTGGCGAAATCATCGACGGCGAGCTCTACGGCCGCGGCGCCGCCGACATGAAGGGGCCTATTGCTGCGATGCTGTACTCGGCCATCGCCATCCGGGAGTTGGGTGAGCCCTTTAACGGTGAGCTTGTCTTGGCATTCACCGCCGACGAGGAGAACGGCGGCCACTACGGCGCAGAGTACATGGCGAACCAAGGCCTCGCCGAGGCCGACGCCTGCCTCATCGGCGAGCCTTCGGGAATGGAGTCGGGGCTGGACTTCCTCGCCACCGCCTGTCGGGGCGCCATCTGCTTCACCCTCATGGTCAAGGGCACCCAGATGCACAGCAGCCAGTCAGACATCCGGGGCGGCGTCAACGCGGGCGTCAAGCTCGCCAAGGTCCTCTACCGCATGAGCGAGGAGCTGGTCATACGCCATGAGCCCCACCCCCTCTACCCCCAGGGCGTCACCATCAACCTCGCCGAGACCATGAGCGGCGGCGTCAACTACTGCATCATCCCCGGATACATGGAGGCCAGGAACGACATCCGGCTCCTCCCCGGCATGACCCGCGAAACCGTCATGGAAGACCTCAACGGCTTCCTCGACAAGCTCCGGGCCGAAGACCCCGACCTTGACATTGAAATGGTGTTCGACGACGGCCAGGGCTGGATCGACGGCGCCGAGATTCCGGCCAACCACCCCCTCGTAGATTCCGTGCTGGAGGCCACAGACCGGGTGCTCGGATTCAAGCCCAGGCTCGGCGGATTCACGGGCGGCACGGACGCGCCCTACTTCCAGACCATCGCCCGCACCCCGACCATCTCCGCCTTCGGCCCGGGTCTGCTCAGCATGGCCCACGGCCCCAACGAACGCGTCCCCGTCGAAGACCTGATAAGCTCGGCAAAGATATACGCCCTCGCGGCACTCGGGTACCTGCGATAGACTATGAATGCCAACCCGGAGCCGTAACCCCATGATCCGATACTACTCCCTCACTTGCTACGCCAACTTCGAAGAAAAGATTGAGGGCTGGCATTACAGTTTGCAAAGGGCCCTCTGGTGCCATGCCATCAAGAACCCGTGCGTCGACCCCCGGGAAGTGATATGCGCCAAGGACAAAGGCGATCCGAAGCGCCGCCCGTTGAACAAGGATGAGAAGGAAGAAATCGCTCGCATAATCAGCGCATGCCCGTGGGATTTGACGGACGAGGATGTCAAGGATGTGATTAAACGTACCCCAAAACCCCCCTGGAAATGTCGGTGCGCCCGATGTTGTTCGTGTGTGAGCCAGTAAATGATAGACGGCAAACTTGAAGGAAAGGTCGCCATAGTCACCGGCGCGGCCTCGGGGATAAGCCGGGCCACGGCCCTCCTCTTCGCCCAGGAGGGCGCGCTCACTGTCATCGCCGACATAGACGAGGCCGGTGGTGAGAAGGCTGTTGCAGAGGCCCGAGGGCAAAGTGGCAACGCCGAATTCCAAAGCGTAGACGCCACAGATCCCTCTCAGGTCGAATCCCTAGTCTCGGAGACTCTCACCCGCCACGGCAGCGTTGATATCCTCGTCAATGGTGCAGCCTACCAGACCGAGACCGGCCCCGTGGCAGACGTGACAGAGGAGGAGTGGGACTCGGGGTTGGAGTTGTTCCTGAAGGCGCCGTTTCTCGGGTGCAAGTACGCCATACCCGCCATGCTCAAGGGGGACGGCGGTGCGATAGTCAACATATCCTCGGCGGTCGTGCTTCGGGGGAGCACTTTCTCCCTCCCCTACTCCGTGGCCAAGGCGGGCATCATCCAGCTCACTAAGACCACTCATAGCCAGTACTGCCGGCAGGGGATTCGGGTCAACTGCATATTGCCCGGCGTCATCGACACCCCCGGGTCCCGGCGTGTCTCCGCCTCGCCTTCCATCGCTGCCACTTACGCCGGCGGCATCCCCGTGGGCCGAATGGGCCAGCCCGAGGACGTCGCCAAGCTCGCTCTCTACCTAGCTTCCGACGACGCGGAGTACGTCGCCGGGGCCAGCTTCCTCATCGACGGGGGGATCAACAACCTATGATGGAAGAACCGAAGCATATTGAAGTCACCGAGGAGGGTCTCGCCGTCCAGTGGGACGACTCCCACCGCAGCGTCTACCCGTTCAAGCCCCTGCGCGAGCAGTGCAAGTGCGCAAACTGCATTGATGAGTGGAGTGGCCGCCGGATTCTAGATCCCGACTCAGTCTCCCCGGACATCGAAATCCTGGACTTCATCGAGATCGGCCGCTACGCCGTCCAGCTCCTCTGGAGCGACGCCCACGAAACGGGCATCTACTCCTTCGCGCTGCTAAGGTCGCTATGCGGCTGCGAGTTGTGCAAGCAGGCTGGCTGACTAGGTTATCTGAACAACTGCAGGAACCGGTCCTCGTACTCGGAGAAGAGGCCCCAGCGCTCCAACTCCCGGCGCAGGTCGTCCGGGTCGGCGGTTTTGTTCGTGACCCGCATGAACATCTCCTCGATGCGGCGTCGGGCGTCACCCGTGGCTCCCGAGGAGTCGACCCCCAGCAGCCCCGACCCCTGCAACTCCCGCACGTTCCCCTCCAGCGACCTTGACGTCAGGTCGTGGATGAACTTCAAAAGCGAGACATCCCAAAGCTCGTCGATGCCCCGGATGATCCCGACCAGGGGGTCGTCGCCCACGTCCTTCTCGATCCTGTCCATCACCGAATGGAACGTACCACTTACGATGTTTAGGTTCTCCTGCTCATTGCGGTAGTGGTAGAGGATGCCGGGCACGTTGGGCCCCTGCTCCATGATCAGCCGTTCGAAGTAGTCCTTTGCCCCATCTCCGAACCCCTCCAGGTTCAGCATGTATCCGGGTGTGACCACACGCGGCTGCTGTGAAATCACCCGGCCCTCCCGAATCACCGTATCGTCCGACGCCTCCACCACCCCAGAGTACGCAGGCTTAGTCAGAAGGAAATAGCGCACGTTGGTCGTCCCGAAGGTGGACAGGTTCCGCTTGGGGGCGCGCAACACATGCGTGTTCTCGATTGCGTAGCCTATGCGGTCATCATTGGGGTCGAGTTCTTCTTCCATGTCGGGTCTCAGGGCTAGGGCAGGCTTGTAAGCTGCTCCTTGTACTCCTTCATGTACAGGTCGTACTGAGTTTCCAGTTGCGCCTTCGCCTTCCGCCACTCCATCTGGAACTGCGGGTGGTTTTCCATGTGCTGCATGTCTATCGGGGGCATGCCCTGCTGTCGGGCCACCTGGGAAAGGCGCATTTGCATGTCCCGCTTCAGGTTCTCGTACGCCTCTTTGCGCTGCATCTCCCCCTGACCCGTGTAGTGGTTGAAAATCTGCCGCATCTTGCTAAAGATGTTCTCCACGGCGCCTGGGTCCTTCTTGGTCAGCTTCAGCCCGTCCATGGCCAGCCTGTTCCGGTCCTTAGCGGCGTCGGTGGTCGGGAGGGCCAGGTTGCGGACCAGCACCTCTTCGATCCCCTCCACCAACCCCGACCGCTCAGCCCCATCGTCGTAGTTTCCCAACTCCGACCGGAGGTTGGCTTCACCGTTCAGGTACTGCGCGGCCAGCTTCTGCCCCTCCTCCTTGAACTTGGAGCGCTGCAAGTCCTCCGCGGACGCCTTGCCGAGCTTTTCTACTCTTTCGAGCGCCCTCTCCAGGGCGCTGGGAATCCTGTCCATCGGTCCGTCTCCGGGGAATTACACCTGGGATTGGAAATTAGTGCCGAGTGAGTCCATAGCCATTGTACCAAACCACCCCAACCCTCCCTTCTTCATCCCCCACCCTCAGCCCGAGACCGCCCTTCCCGCACTTGCACCAATCCCCAACGCACCCCCCACCCGACCCCAAACGCCACCATCCCAATCCCTCCATACACGACTGTAAGTATCACAACCAGCCCCACCGCGCTTATATCCGTGGAAAGCGGTCCGCCTATCCCCGAGACCAGTGCCAGGCACACCGCAATCCCGACCGGGAACAACACTGCATGCCACAATCTCGGCGACACCCACCCCCCGACCACCGGCAGTGCCCCACTAGTGATCACGGTAAGCAAGACGTATACCCATTGACTGGCATCGTGGAGCGCGGTGAAGTCCAGGGCCTGCACCCCTCCCCCGGCCGCGCCCAGGCCAAGGGTGATTACGGAATGTCTGTTGGGGTTGGATAACTTAATCGTTGCCACCGGGCCAGAATCCAAGGGGTTGGACCGCTCGTGCTGAGGCTCTCGAAGTATGAGCGGGGGGCTCCCCGAAATGACATTCCGTCGGGTATGTCTGGACCCTACCCGCCCTTTGCCTCTATCAACCGCAGCCGGGCTAACAGGGAGATGGCCCGGTCATACACAGGCTTGTCGACCATTACCCCGCCCATGTTCACCGCCCCCAGCCCCTGCCTCGTTCCCTCCTCGTAGGCCTCCACCACGTTGCGGGCGTTCTCGATCTCGGGCTCCGACGGACGGTAGGTCCTGTTCACCGCCGCCACCTGCGAGGGGTGGATGCAGTACCGACCCTTGAACCCTATCGACTTCCCGTGAAGCGTGTCCGCTTCGAAGCCTTCGGTGTCCCGGAAGTCGGCGAAGACTGTGTCCAGCGGCATGACGCCCGCTGCGGTGCAGGCTGTCGCCACCAGGTTCCTCGCGTACTCCAACTCCCGACCCTCCCGCGTCCTCTCCATCCCCATGTCGGAGGTCAGGTCTTCCCCCCCGACTGATGCCGCAGTCACCCGCTCCGAGGCCATGCACAATCCGTGGGCGTTGATAAGCCCCTGCGCCGTCTCGATCCACGGGAATATCTGCACCTGCCCGACGGGAATGCCCCGGGTCTTTTCCAGGATCGTCAGGTAGTGGTCGACCCGCCTGATGATTTCGGGGTCGTCCGCCTTGGGAAGGCCGATGGCCTGCAGGTCGGGGATAACCACTGCGTCCAGATCGTCCTCTATCAGCCCCGACTGCAGGGAGTTCACCCGCACGGCCATGAGGTAGCCCGTGCGCCTCATCCCGGGCATTACGTCCCGGGCCATCTCCCGGCCCTTGGGCTTTTCCGCCGGCGCCACCGAATCTTCCAGGTCCAGGCAGACCATGTCGGCGCCCGCGTCGGGGGCCTTTTCGATGAACCGCTCCCGAATGGCGGGCACGAACAGGGCGCTGCGAACTAAGAGGGCGTCGGACTTAGGCATTGTCGGGGATGAGGACCATCTTGCCCATCACGTCGCCGTCCTCGATGGTCCTCTGGGCGATTGCGGCGTCCTTCAGGGGCACGGCCTGGCTCGGCAGCGGCTTGATCTCACCGCTCTCCACGAACTTCATCGCCTGCAGGAACTCACCCTTGGAGCCCATGTGGGACCCGTAGAAGTTCATCTGCTTCATCCATAAGTGCCTGATGTCCGTGGGGCCCATGAATCCGCTGGTCGCTCCACAGGTCACGAGGCTGCCTCCCCGTTTCAACGACAGCACGCTGTCTTTCCAGGTCTCCTCCCCAGTGTGCTCGAAGACTATGTCGGCCATCCGCCTGTTGGTGATTGTTCGCACCTCGTCCCTGATCTTCTGAGTCTTCCGGTTGATAGTTGCATAAGCCCCGAGCCCCTTGGCGTACTCTGCCTTCTCGTCAGACCCGACCACCGCAATCCCCTTGGCCCCATACAGGTTGCAGACCTGAATCGCCATGGACCCGAGCCCCCCCGCCCCGCCCCAGATCAGCACGAAGTCGCCGGTCTGGATCCGGCAACGGCTCACCAGCATGCGCCACACCGTCATCAGGATCAGTGGCAGGGTAGCTGCCTCCTGATACGAGATGTTGGCGGGTTTGGGAATCAGGTTCGTCTGGTCCAGCTTCGCGTACTCTGCGTCTGCGCCGTCCAGCGGCCCGGTCTGGAATCCCCAGATCCTGTACTGCCGGCAGAAAAACTCCTGCCCGCTGGTGCACATCTCGCAGGTGCGGCAGCTTATGCCCGGGTGCACCATCACGTCGTCTCCGGGCTTCAGGCCTTTCACCTCGCTCCCGACCTCCTCCACGACCCCCGAGGCGTCGGAACCCGACACGTGCGGAAGGATGATCTCCATGCCCGGCAGGCCGCGTCGGGCCCAGATGTCGTTGTAGTTGCAGCCCGCCGCCTTGACCTTGAAGAGCACGTCGTTCGGCCCGACCTCCGGGTCGGGGATGTCCTTGTACTGGAGGACGTCGACCCCGCCGTGCTCTTCGAACATTACTGCCTTCATGGTTTCCTCCGCGTTGCGTTTCGGTAGTAGTAAAGTGTCGTAAAGTGGGGAATACGGGTCTCGATCACAGCAGTTGTAAAGGATAGCTTATTTGGGGTGGGGGGGCAATTTGGGCCTCTATCCGTTTGACTCCCCCCACCCCCAGTGCTACGCTGGTAGCAGGATCCGATGCACACTTCAGGGGAAGAATGGTTGTGGCTCGTGTAACCGCAGACGTTCGGGTCTCCTCCACCGACCTCGGACTCACCTCGTCAGACCTAATCGCCATCTACCGCGACATGTTCACTGCGCGTGCCGTCTCGGAGCGGCTTTGGCTGCTGGGTCGGCAGGGCAAGGTCTACTTCCTCGTCTCCTGCGAGGGCCACGAGGCCGCGCAGGTGGGAAGCGTCTACGGCATGAGGCCCGGGACCGATATCTTCGTCCCCTACTACCGCGACCTCGCCGTGGCCCTCGCCCTCGGCTCCGAGCCCATCGACATGGTCCTTCACGCCCTCGGCAAGTCCGCCGACCCCTACAGCGGAGGCCGCCAGCTCCCGGGCCACTACAGCAGCAAAGAACGCAACATCGTTAGCGGCTCTAGCTGTGTCGCCACCCAGATACTCCACGGTGTCGGGACAGCGTTCGCCTCCAAATATCGCGGCGAAGATGTAGCCTCAATAACTTACTTCGGCGACGGCGCCACCAGCAAGGGTGATTTCCACGAAGCCATGAACTTCGCCGCCGTCCACAAGCTGCCCGTCGTCTTCTTCTGCGAAAATAACGGCTGGGCCATCTCCGTACCCCAGGACAAGCAGATGGTCGTCCAGGACATCTCCGGTAAAGCAGAGGGCTACGGCATGCCCGGCGTCACCGTCGACGGCATGAACGTCCTCGACGTCATCCGGGCCACGAGAGAAGCCCGAGACCGCGCCCTCCGCGGTGAAGGCCCGACCCTCATAGAGGCCAAAGTCCACCGCTTCAGCTCCCACAGTAGCAACGACGACCACCGCCGTTACCGCACCCCCGAGGAGCTCGCCGCCGAACGCGAGGCCGACCCCGTCGCCCGCTACAGGGACCTCCTCATCGACATCTCCGTTCTCGATGAAGCCCGAGCCTCGCAGATAGAACAAGACGTCATAAACGCCCTTGACGATGCCGTAGATGCAGCAGAGGCCAGCCCAGACCCCACACCCGACAGTGCCTACACCCACATCTATTCCACGGAAGGGATGTAGCGTGGCCGAGAAGACTGTACTCGAAGCCATAAAAGACGGCCTCGCCGAGGAGCTTGAGCGCGACGACAGTGTCGTCATCATGGGCGAGGATGTGGGCAACATGGGCGGCGCGTTTCGGGCCACGGAGGGCTTCCTGGCCCGGTTCGGCGAACGCCAGATAATCGACACCCCCCTCGCCGAGACCTCAATAGTCGGCATCGCCATCGGCATGGCCGTGAACGGCATGAGGCCCATCGCCGAAATCCAGTTCGCCGACTTCATGTTCCCGGCCTACGACCAGATAGTCAACGAGGCGGCGAAGTTCCGCTACCGCTCCAACGGCGAGTTCAGTGTGCCTATGGTTATGCGCACGCCCTACGGCGCAGGAATCCACGGCGGTCTATACCACTCCCAGAGCATCGAGGTGCAGCTGGCCCACATCCCGGGCCTGAAGGTCGTCGCCCCGAGCACGCCATACGACGCCAAGGGCCTGCTCAAGTCCAGCATCCGGGACCCCGACCCCGTCATGTTCCTCGAACACAAGCGCACCTACCGACTCATAAAGGGCGAGGTGCCCGACGACGACTACACCCTCCCCATCGGCCAGGCCGACGTCAAGCGGGAGGGTTCGGATATCACCGTCCTGACCTACGGGCTCATGGTCCACTTCTCTCTGGAAGCCGCCGAGGAGCTTGCCCGGGAAGGCGTCAGCGTGGAGGTGATCGACCTCAGGTCGCTTTTGCCGCTGGACAAGGAGACCGTTTTGGAGTCGGTGAAGAAGACCAGCAAGGCGTTGATCGTCTACGAAGACAACCTGACTCTCGGGTACGGCGCCGAGCTTTCCGCAATCCTCGCCTCCGAGGCCTTTGAATACTTGGACGGCCCCGTCATGCGAGTCGCCTCCCCGGACATCCCCTCCATGCCCTTCCACCCGGCCATGGAGTTCGAGGCCCTGCCCAATCCCGCCAAGATCGCCGGCGCCCTCCGCCAGCTCGCCGCTTATTGATCGCCGTTTCCGGCCCCGACAACGACAATAGAAGGAACCCGCCTTGCCCGTAACAGTCACCATGCCCGAGGTCGCCGAGACCATCGTCGAAGGTACCATCGCCAAGTGGCTCAAGCAGCCCGGCGACCCCGTTGAGCGCTACGAGTCCATCGCCGAGATCGTCACCGACAAGGTCACCCTCGAACTCCCTTCCCCTGCCACCGGCATCATGGGCGAACTCCTGGTCGCCGAGGGCGACACCGTAACCATCGACACCCCCATCGCCATCATCCACTCCGATGTACCGCTAGAGTCCCCCGGTCCCATTGCAGCACCTGAGCCTGCCTCGACCGAAACCCCTGCCCCAAGTCCGAACGGCCGCGCCGCCCGGCATTCACCCCTCGTGAAACGTCTCGCCGAGGAACACGGCGTAGACCTGTCTTTGATTAGGGGCACGGGCGCCGGGGGCCGCATCACCAAGGCCGATGTCCTGCAGGCCGCCGAGACCCGGGCCAGCACGCCCATAGCCTCATCGTCCTCCGATGGCCGCGTCGACCCCGTGCGCCGGGCCATCGCCCAGAGAATGACCCAGAGCGCCCACGACATTCCCCACGTATGGACCATGATGGAAGTTGACGTCACAGGCCTCGTGGCGATTGTTAAGACGCAGAAGGAGACTTTCCGGCAACGCGAAGGAGTCAACCTCACATACCTTCCCTTCGTTCTCCAGGCCGTAGCCCGCGCCCTCCGCTCCTCCCCCGAGGTCAACTCCTCCTGGCAGAACGATAGCATAGTCCTACATCAGGACATAAACCTGGGTATTGCTGTGGCCCGGGACAAGGGCCTCATCGTCCCCGTCCTCCGCAACGCCGATTCCCTGTCCATCCCGGACCTCGCCCGACAAGCCAACACCCTCATCGAAAAGGCCCGGGATGACAAACTTAGCCCTCAGGACGTCCAGGGCGGGACCTTCACCGTCAACAACACCGGGGCCCTGGGTTCCATCCTGAGCATGCCCCTCATCAACCCCCCCCAGGCCGCCATCATGACCACCGAGGCCATAGTCAAGCGCCCTGTGGTCGTCGCCGACGACGCCATCGCCGTCCGCTCCATGATGAACCTCTGCCTCTCCTTCGACCACCGCCCCCTCGACGGCCACCAGGCCGTCGGCTTCCTCGGCCAGGTCAAGACAGTCCTCGAAGAAATTACACCCGAAACCCGGATCTAAAGCACTACTACCCCACCACCCCATCCAGCCACTTCCCCACTCCCCTCACCAGCCCCGGCATCACCCGACGGTTCAGCACCAAGCCCCAGTGCGAAGCCCCCTCAGCTTCCATCAACTCCTCCCCCAGCCCCATGCCCTCGTACAGCGACTTCGGAAATACCCGGTCATCGCTCCCCGCTACCACCAGCAGCGGGCACGGCATCGACTCTATAACCACCCCCGCCTTCCGCTCATCTCTCGCCGTGCGGGACTCCTGTGACAGCGACCCCAGAGCCACCCCCCGCTCCTCCTCATCCAGGTCGGGCATCGCCGGTTGCTTCGCTGGGTCCATCGTCTTGATACCATAAACTTCGGACCCGTACACGCCCCCGCGGATGCGTACACTCTCGTTCCGCTCCTTGGTCGGAGGCGTCGGGGATAGGGCTACGCACGCCCTCGCCCGACCTTCCGCCGCGAACTTCAGCGCTACCAGGCCACCCATGCTCCACCCCATCACCACCGGCTTGGTCGGCAGCTCATCCGCCACCCTCGCCACGTCCGACACGTAGTCGTCCATCGTCGCCCCGTCCACCGTGCCCCCACTCCTCCCGTGCCCCCGCAGGTCTATCGCATGGTTGCTCCACCCCGTCCGCGCCAGGGCCTTTTGGAAGAACTTCCACGCCGCTCCCGAGTTCGCAGCCCCGTGAATTAACAGCACGTGCGGCCTCGCCGACACTATCGCCGCACGTACGAATGTCGTGGCCTGCATTTCGATAGCTCTTTCCTCGGAGTGCGCCATGTCTGCCCTCGCTCAGCTCTAGGGTATCTGCACCCCGACAGCCCACACGTACCCGTCCGGGTCGGCGATCATCGTCTCCCGCCACCCGTGGGGCTTGTCCTTCGCCTCTTCAACTACCGTAGCCCGCGCGCCCCGCGCCCGCGCCTCGGCCTCGTCCGGGTCCAGGCCCAAAGCCCTCAGCTCCGCACCCACCCCCCTCATCACCCCCGACGCCAGGGGGTCGACCCAAGGGTGCTCTTCATACGTATGGTCGGCGTGGAGCATGAAGTCCACCCCGCCTATCTTGAGCGCCGCAAAGTCCTCGTCCCAGTACACCACCTCCGCTTGAAGCACGTTCTCATAAAACTCCACCGAGCGGGCCGGTCTGCGGACCAGCAAGTTGAGAGAAAGGGGAGGCAGGGATCGCCCATAATCGTCGGCGGGCATCCATGGGGTTTTGGTGGACTTCTGCATTTGTAGGCAACCGTTTTCGGCGGTATTAGTAGCGACGTAATCTTGACAGAATCGCGACCCGCTGACTAGTATTCTCCCGTCATGCCCCTCTACGAATACCGCTGCTCCGACTGCGGTCACCAGTTCGACATGCTCCGGCCTATGCGGGAAGCCGACGAGCCCGCTGTCTGCAGGGCCTGCAATAACGGCGCCCAGAGGGTGCTCTCCGTATTCGCCTCCTTCTCCTCTACTGGCGATGGCGCTGCGCTTCCAATGGCCGGCGCAGGTGTAGGGTGTGGAGGCTGCGGCCCTGCCGGTTGCGGCTGCGCCCACTAGATGGCCCGACTCCCCCTCTCCACCCCCACCCGGCGGCTCATCCTCCACCCAAGCCCCACGCTCACCAGAAGCAGTGCTTGCCCTGTCGCCATCAGCGCCACGAACAGCGTCGCGTCCCGGAAGAAGGGCTCCGGGAACATGGCTATCAGGTTGTGTATCCGGGGGTTGAGCCGCCAGAAGTCGTTGGCGAAACTCAGCTGGTGGAAGGCCAGGAACAGCGACTCAAACCCGAACACCGAGCCTATACCCAGCGCCCCGATTATCAGCAGCGTTGCCACCCCGCCCCAGAACCCCACCCGCACGATTCCCGATATCGCCTCTTTGCGCCTGAGCCAGGCATAAACCGCCATCGCCGCCAACAGGTATCCCAACGTTATCCACTGGAACAGGTAGACGCCCTGGACCAGCCCCTTCACATCCTTCATGTGGATGATTTCCCGCTCAGTGAACAGGGGTGCCAGCTCTCCGTAGATGACGGCGTCTATGTCAATTAGCTCGGTGTCGTCGTTGAAGTAGTCCCGTATCTCCCCCCCGAGCCTCGACAGCTCCTCCTGCTCTATCCCCGTGCGCAGGCTGATGTCGTACCGGTCGAAGCCGTACTCGTACAGCCCCCCGGCGTTGATGCCGAATCGAAGGCTGCTGGTGACCAGCAGTATGGGAATGGCGACAATGGCGAGGGTTGCTGCGACACGGAGGGCGATTCGGATAGCGGGGGTGTCCAGAGTCATTGCGTGGATGGTAGGTATCCGGCAATTTTGTTGTCAAGGAGTCGGGCTGGCCGGTATAATCGCCCTCGGCCCCTCTAGGCGGGGGAGGAGCTCCATGCCCCTCAACCAAGACTGTTCCAATTTCGACGCCCTCACTCAGATTGTCGCGACCCTGCGCGCCCCCGGCGGCTGTCCCTGGGACCGCAAGCAGACCCACCAGTCCCTCGGAAAACACCTCGTCGAGGAGTGCTACGAGGCCCTGGAAGCCTTCGATGAGGGCGACCCCGCCAAGATAAAGGAAGAACTCGGCGACATCCTGCTCCAGGTTATGCTCCACTCGCGCATCGCCGAGGACAAGGGCCTGTTCAGCGTGGACGATGTGATTTCCGTGCTCTCCGACAAGCTGGTCAGCCGACACCCCCACGTTTTCGGCGACGACTACGCAGCCACCGCCGAGGACGTCGAGGCCCGATGGGAGGTCCGCAAGCGCAGGGAGAAGGGCCGCAAGTCCGTCCTGGACGGCGTCCCCAGCGCCCTCCCCGCCCTCGCCCACAGCCAGTCCATCCACCGCCGCGCCGCCAATGCCGGCTTCGACTGGGACGACGTGGACGGCGCCATGGAGAAGCTGGACGAGGAGATCGCCGAGCTCCGTCAAGCTTCCACCCCCGAGGAACTTGAAGAGGAGCTTGGCGACGTCCTTAGCACCCTCGTGAACGTGGGCCGCAAGCTGGACCTCGACATGGAAGCGGCCCTGCGCAAGTCAAACCGGAAATTCATCAGGCGCTTCACCCGCATGGAGGAGCTCTGCCTCGAGCGCAGCCTCGACCTGGCGGAGATGGGATTCGCGGAGCTTGAAGCGCTCTGGCAGGAGGCAAAGGGCGCATTAGCCCTGGAGGAAAAAGCCTATGGGTAACAACGGCAGCAGCAGCCTGCCCCTCGCCGGGGTCAGGGTGCTGGACATGAGCCAGGCCCTGGCGGGCCCCTTCGGCTCCCGGATCCTGGGAGACCTCGGCGCCGAGGTCCTGAAAATCGAGCAGCCGGGTGTCGGGGATTCCAGCCGACGCTTTCCGCCCTACTACTTGGAGGGCGAGAGCGCCTATTTCCTCGGTATGAACCGCAACAAGAAGGGCCTGACCCTCAACCTGAAGAGCGAAAAGGGCAAGCAAATCTTACGGGGCCTGGTCAAAGTTTCGGACGTGGTCTACGAGAACTTCAGGCCCGGCGTCCTAGAGAGGCTCGGCTTCGGCTACGAGGCTCTGAAAGAGATAAACCCGCGGATCATCTACTGCTCCATATCGGGCTTCGGCACTTCCGGCCCGCTTAAGGACGGCCCAGCCTTCGACGGCATGATCCAGGCCATGGGCGGCGTAATGAGCGTCACCGGCTTCAAGGGTGGGCCCCCGGCCCTCATGGGCTACCCCATGGGCGATGTCGGCGGGGGGCTCTATGCAGTCCAAGGTATACTAGCCGCACTGTATTCCAGGGAGCAGAGGGGAGTCGGGCAGGAGATAAGCATCAGCCTGTTGGACGTCCAGATCGCTTTGCAGGCCCACGTTGGGCAGCTATTCCTGGTCTCCGGCAACCTCCCCGAGCCCATAGGCAACAGCCACGAGACCAACGTGCCCATAGGCGCTTTCCAGACCAGCGACGGCGCCTACGTCCAGATTAGCTGCCCGACCCAGAAGTTCTACGAAAATCTCGCCATTATCATCTCCCGCATGGACGGCTTCGCCGACCTGCCCTCCGACCCCCGCTTCGCCTCCCCGAACCTCCGCCACGAACACAAGGCCGAGTTGGAGGAGATAATCCAGCGAGCCTTTTCCATGAAGTCCGTGGAACAGTGGCTGAAAGAACTCTCCGAGGGCCAGGTCCCGGCCGCCAAGGTCAACAACTTCGCCGAGGCCCTATCCAACCCCCAGGTAATCCACCGCAAGATGGTCGTAGAACAGGAGCATCCCGTCAGCGGCAGGTACAAGGCCGCCGGCAACCCCATCAAGATGTCTGAAACAGAAGATGAGACCTTCGACCCCGCCCCCACCCTCGGCCAGCACAACCGCGAAATCCTTACCGGACTCCTGGACTACACCGCCGACGAGTTAGAAGCCCTGGAGAAAGAGGGAGCCATCTAGCCATGCCTGAAGACTTTTCGGCCCACCCTATCCTCAGCCAAATAGATCGAAGCGAGCTTGTCGAGCTTGGCAAAGACCTAATCCGCATCCCAAGCAAGATAGGTGAAGAGACCCCCGTCGCCCGCTGGACCGCCGAGTACATGAAATCTCGTGGCCTGGAGGTCGAGCTACAGGAGGTCGAGCCCGGCTGGGTCCAGGCCATCGGTGTGATAAGGGGCTCGGGTGGGGGGCACAGCATCATGCTCAACGGCCACCTTGACAGCAACCCCATAGCCGCCGGCTGGACCCGCAACCCCTATGACCCCTGGGTCGAGGGCAACCGGCTCTACGGTGCCGGAATCAGGAACATGAAGAGCGGCGTCGCCTCCATGATCCACGCCGCCGACGCCATCGTAAAGTCGGGAGTGAAGCTGAGGGGCGATGTGGTCGTCGCCTGCGTCCTCGCCGAGCTCCAGGGCGGCCTCGGGACCCTGCATGCCATCGAGAACGGCTACAAGACCGACGTTGCGGTCGTCACCGAGCCTTACGGCGCCCACCAAGTCTGCACCAAGCACGGCGGCATGAGCAAGTTCTCCCTCCACGTCAAGGGCCGGCACCCCCACGGCGCCGACGTCCACGGCGTCGACGCCATCCCCAAGATGATGAAAGCCATCGAGGCCATCTACGCTACAAAGCTCACCCACGACCCTTGGGTCATCGAGGGTCTCCCCTGGCTCAAGATCGGGTCCATCATCGGCGGCCGCGGCGAGTCCTACGACATGCGCTCCGTCAGCCGAAACGCCGACCTCTGTACCGCCTTCATCGCCGTCAGCACCGTCCCCGGCATGACCGCCGACACCCTCCGCGCCGATTTTGAAGGCACGTTAAACAGGCTGAAGGCCGAAGACCCCGACTTCGACTACGAGCTAGTCCACCCCATTGAGCGGAAGTTCAACACATGGATCCTGGACCACCCGCCCATGGACATGGACGAGGACGAGGAGATAGTCAAGGTCGTCTCCGACAGCTACCGCAGGGTCACGGGTAACCAGGTCAGGCAGGTCGGGCCTCCGGAGTCGGACCTATCCGCCCGATACGGCGATGACGACGCCCACCTCTGGCTCGCAGGTATCCCCGCACCCATCTACGGCCCCTCAGGCGGCTCCTACGGCGTCGACTACTCCGACATTGATGAGATGGAGCTCTGTAGCCGGGTCCTCGCCCTCACCGCCGAGTCCATATGCTCGTAGACTGTGTATGTTGGCAGAGAGTCAGGCACTGATGACGGCCCGCGAAGTTGAAATCGTCGACGGGCTGGCTAAGGAGCACGTTGACGATGCGCTCAGGGTCACTTATGAAGCCTTCGCAAAGAAGTTCCGTATCGGTTTCAGGAACGCTGAGGACTTCGTTCGGCTCTTTCGGGGCTCCGTGGACAGGGGCAGCTGCATTACGGGAATAGTCGATGGTCGGCTTTTGGGGATTCTGGCCGTCAAGACGAAGAACCGGACATTCTATAATCTGGGCATCCGCTCCCTCTTGACCACATTCGACCCCTTGAAGACCATGCGGGTGCTGTTCAACCTGGGTTTGCTGTCGTTGGAAGACTCGGTTAAAGCTGACGAGTTCAAAGTGGAAACCATAGCCGTCGCCCCCGACTTCCGGGGCATGGGCATCGGCAGCGCGCTGATGATGAAAGCGGAGGAGCAGGCCCGATCTTTGGGCATGCGGAAGATGACACTCGACGTGATTTGCGAGAACACGGGCGCCATACGCCTCTACGAGCGTCTGGGATACAAGATTATCCGTACCGAGAAGGGGTTCCTGGTCAGGTTGGCTGCCAAGTCGGAAGCGGTGCACCGGATGGAAAAGCCCCTGGGGGATATGTGAGATGTTCCTCCCCCGACTCCTCATAGGCAAAGGCCTGCAAAGGCGCATCCTGGCCATGGCCTTCGTTCAGGTAGCCGAGATGGCCGTTTCCGAAAACGTCGGCGTCCTCTCCGGCCCCTCCGCCCGACGCTGGGCCGACTCCCTCGCCAAGTCTGCCGGCGCATCCGGGTTGGGAGGCGGCCTGGCCTCACTCCTCGGCCCTCGGCTAGCTGCCAGCCTCTTGAAGCAGACTCCGTTGGGAAAGGCCGTCGATGCTCAGGGCGTGAACGGGGCCACCTTTTCGGCAATGGGCGCAGCGGCTTCAGCCCTTGGCGGCCTCGACAAGGACAGAACGGGAGATATCAGGAAAAATCTGGTTGCCCAGTTGCTAAACGCTGTGCCGGGAGTCGGGACGGCTAAAGAGGTGGCATTGATGGACGGCAACCTCCTCTTCCACGAACCCTCCGTCTACCTTCGCCATTCTAAAAGAGTGCTTGACGACGCCCTATCGATCCTTCCCGTCGAGTTCGGGGCCCTGGTTCTGGCCGCCCAGACCCTCTTCAAAGGTGAAAAGGTCAGGGTCTCGGAGCCGACGGATCAGCCGAGGGGTTGAACAGCGGGCACATCTCCGAAAAGTCACACGGGCAGGACGGGTTCAGCCGGGGATCAAACTCCTCATTCGCAATCGATTGCGAAACCGACGTTACCGTCTCCTCCGCCTCCCTCAGCGTCGACTCATCCCGGGCCCCGACCTCCACGTTCGTGTTCGACCGCAGGTGGTACAGCGATAGCTTCTCCACCGGCAGCAACCACGTGCCCTGCGCCCCTATCTGGTACATGCTCAGCTGGAGGCTCTCCTCCACCTCGCTGGTCGTGATGTCCCGCTTGCCGCTCTTGTAGTCCAGGATGTTCAGGCCGCCGGTCGGCGATATGTCCACCCGGTCTATGTATCCCCGGAACGGCACTCCCCCGACATCCACCGTGAACCACTTCTCTGTCGCCAGCGGCATCCGGTAGTCCCGGGAGTTGAGCTCCCAGAACCGGGTCAGGATCTCCCTGCCCGTCTGCTTGTCCGCCGCTTCTTTCTTCCGGCTGAAGTACCCCGCCGAGCTCCACGCGCGATCGTAGAACTCCAGGAACTCCTCCAGCGTGGGGGCCCCCTGCCCCCTCTTGAAGAAGAACTGCGCGCACCGGTGCAGCGTATTCCCGAAACTGAAGTAGAAGCGGGGCTTGGTGGGCAGCTTATCTATGTACTGGAACCTGTAGAATAGGGGACAGGTCTGATATGCTGATATCTGGGAGTAGCTGAGGGGTCGCACCGGGCGAGTATAGGAATCGACTACGCCGCGGGTCAAGGCAAAGCCCCATTCCCAGTCCCGTCGAAGGAGATGACCAAATGCCCAAGACCTTCAAGACTCCGCAGGACTACATCGAAAGTATCCGGGACGGCCGGGTCATCTACGCCGACGGTGAGAAGATCACCGACGTTATGGACCATCCCGTCACCCGACACGGCGCCCTTTCATACTCCCGACAGTACGCCCGCTTCCACGATCCCGCTATCAAGGACATCTTTACCGCCCCCGACCCCGAGACCGGCGAACCCGTCGACCTCTTCCTAACACCGCCCAGGACCGCCGACGACCTACTCAAGCGGGCCAAAGCGCTGGCGCTCGCTGAAGAGCTGGGATATGGGGCAACGCCCGCATTGAGCGATGCCATGCTTTCCCTCTTCATGGTCTCCCAGGAAATCGCCGAAGCCAACCCGATGTACAAGGCGAACATCGATAATCTCTACCGTCGCTTTCGCGAAGAGGACCTCATCATGGCCATCGCCATGTCCGACACCAAGGGCGACCGTTCCCTTCACCCGGGACAGCAGGCCGACCCCGACCTATACGTCCGCAAGGTTGAGGAACGGGACGACGGCATCGTCATCCGGGGCATGAAGGCTCACATCACGGGGGCCGCCTACATGCACGAATTGGTGGTGATGCCTACGAAGAAGATGAGACCCGATGAGTCGGATTACTCCGTGACCTGCATAGTTTCCCCGGGGACCGAGGGCGTGAAGCTGCTCATGAGGCCCCGACGCATGGTGGGCTCAGACTTTGAGTACCCGGTCAGCCACGACGAGCCGGGCGCCGAGTGTTTCGTCTGGTTCGACGATGTTTTCGTACCCTGGGAGAGGGTGATCCAGAACGGGGAAGACTGGCTCTCCCAGCCCATTGCCCGGGGCCTGGGTCTCCTGCTGCGCTATTCTGCCCTCTGCAGCATGAAGCACACCGCAGAGGTGCTGGCGGGAGCGGCGTACCTGCTGGCCCAGTACAATGGCGTCGAAAAGGCTCCCCACATCCGCGACCACTTCTTCGAATTCGCCATGCTGGCCAGCGCAATGGACGCCTTCGTCACTTCCGCCGCCATGACCTGCACCATGTCCGACGGCATGGCGATACCCAACGGCGTTATAACCAACGTCGCCAAGTACATGTTTACCGACAAGCTAAGCGACATGTACAAGCACCTCATCGATATCGGCGGGGCAATCATCGCCACCCAGCCCTGGGAAACCGACTACAACAACCCCGAGCTTCACGCCGCCTTTAGAAAGTACCTTTCGGGCGGCGACAGGGCTACTGCCGACCAGCGCATGAGGCTCTACAATTTCGTGCGTGACATCGCTGCCGACGAATATGCCAGCCACTTCCTGATGACCGAATACCACGGCGCAGGCTCGCCCCAGGCCCAGAAGATGATGACCATCTTCGGCTACGACTTTGATGCCGCCGCAGAAAAGGTTAGACGCCTGGCCCGGATAGAAGAATAGTTGAGGTCAGCCGGTAAAGATCGGCGACCCGTGGTGGTGGATCAGCAGCCACTCTTCACCCGAGAAGGTGTAGAGATTGGTGGCCTGCACAACTCCCATGTTTTCCTGCCCACCCGACACACTTCGCAGGTTCTCCGTGCAGGTCACCCGGGCCCAGGGCCCCGACACCAGCACCTCTACACCCGTCAGGCTGAACTCCATGTAGCCGGTGTTCCTGAATATCACCGCCCAGCTCTCCCTCACCTCCCCCCACCCTGACTTCAGCGTCCAGCCGGGATGGATCACTTGCGCCGTGTCGTCCTGCATCCACACCCCGGCCATCTGCTCGATATCCAGGCTCTCAAACACCCGGTAGAACCGCTCGTTCGCCGCCGTCACCTCCGCTATAGCATCTCCCTCAGAAACCATGACGCCCTAGCCCGCAGATCGAATCGGGTATGGCGCCTTCACCATCCCCCCGAACTTCCCACTTTCAGACGAAAACAGCTCCGGGTGGAAAATCTGGGCCAGTATCTCCAGCCCGTCAACCACCCGGGGCCCGGGCCGGTTGAAGTACGACGACCCATCCACCACGTATACCTCCCCCCTCTTTACCGCATCCAGCCCGTGCCACTCGTCGGGAAAGACCGTCTTCTCCATCTCCATCATCGTCCGGCCCGCGCCAAAGCCGCAGGGCATCGCCACTATCAGGTCGGGGTTGTACTCCGCAATCCTCTGCCAGTCGACTTGGAACGAAGGCCTGCCCGCAATGCCAAGGCTATCCTCCCCGCCCGCCATAGCCACCATCTCCGGCACCCAGTGACCCCCCACGAACACGGGGTCCAGCCACTCCATGCACAGCACCCGAGGCTTGCTCTGGGCCTGAGAAGCTATTCTCTCTATCCGTTCCACCCGAGCCCTCAGCCCGCTTATCACCTCCTCCGCCCGACCCTCAACCCCCGCCATCTCCCCCACTATCCTGATAGTGTCCAGTATCTCACCTACGGAGCTCGGCTCCAGGGAGACCACCCGGGTGTCGCATTGCAGCATCGATGCCGCTGTCTCGACCTGCTGGTAGGACACCGCGCATACGTCGCACAATTCCTGGGTGAGGATAAGATCGGGGCCGGCCTCGTCCAGCAGTTCCTGGTTCAGGTTGTAGATGCTGCTTCCGCCATGCACCAGGCCCGTGATCGCATCGTGGATGTCCTTGCCGCTCATCGACTCCCCGTTCACCACGCTTGAAGTCACCGACGGGATGCCCGCAGTCTCCGCCGGGTAGTCGCACTCGTGCGTGACCCCGACCAGCGAGTCCCCCAGCCCCAGGGCGAACACTATTTCGGTGCTACTTGGCAGTAGTGAACAGATCTTCATGCCGCCGCCCTCGCCGCCGAGACTTCACGCCCTATCTTCGCCAGGATTTCCGCCGTGTGGCCGGCCTCCATGTTGTCGACCGTATACACCTTCTCCCCCGAGATGCCGTCCACCCCGCCCGCGTCTACCCACTTCTTCACCATTGCGAACTCCTCCTCCGCTGTCGGGAGCAGGTCCTTCCCCGTCAGCATCGAAAGGCAGGCCACCAGGCCATAGCCTCCCCAGTTGGACACACTGGCGATTATCAGGTGCTCGGCGGGCGTCGTCGCCGGGTCGGGCGCCAGCGTGGAGACCGCCGGAATATGGTCGTACACCGACCCCATCCCTATCTCGTTGCCCCCGTCCCCTATCGCCACGGTCCTGTCCACGCGCTGGAAAAGGTAGTCCAGTTTGGCCGTGTTCTCCGAAATGTCCACTCCCCTCATGTTCAGGTACAGCTTCGACTCCCGGGTCATCCCGCACCGCTCTATGGAGATTGCCAACCCCGGCTTCATCTCGGTCAGGATGCCTCTGGACTCGATCTTGCTCGCCTCGTGACCCGTGATTGGAAACTCCCTGACCTTCTTCTTGGGTCCGCCCACCAGCTTCCGCAGCATCGGCGCCGCACCGTCCGTCACGTAGAGCACCTTCCGGCCCAGCGCCTCCAGCGCCCGGCCTATCGTCACCGCCCCGGGTGGTCCGTCCGTCTCCCAGGACCCCTTCACGTAGAAGCCCGTTAGGATCAACACCGGCCCCTCGGACTCCAGCACGCACTGCGCCGCCCGACGGCAGAAGTCGGCGGGCAGCCTGCGTCTCAGGCGGGAAACTCCCCGTGTGTCTCGGCTCAGGATGATGTCTTCTATAGTCATGTATTTGCCGCCTACAGCGCCGCCGTCGTCTCGTTCGGTATGTCCGTCACGAACATGTAGCCCGGCGCATGGGTGATCATCAGCGACGGCCGGGACTTCTCAGCTACGGCTTGCGGCGTGACCCCGCAGGCCCAGAACACCGGCGTCTCGTTCTCCTTGAACTCCACGGGGTCCCCGTAGTCGGGCTTCGAAATGTCCTTTATCCCGATCGCCCCCGGGTCCCCGACATGGATCGGTGCCCCGTGCACGTCCGGGTACCGAGACGTTACCTGCACCGCCTTAACCACCTGCGAATGGGCTATAGGCCTCATGCTCACAACCATCGGCCCCGAAAACACACCCGCGCTCTGGGTCTCCATGTTGGTCACGTACATGGACACGTTGGACCCCTGCTCGATGTGGCGCATAGGGATCTGCGCCCGCATCAACGCTTCCTCGAATGTGAAGCTGCACCCCAGCAGGAACGACGCCAGGTCGTCGCTCCAGTATTCGGCAATGTCCGGCACCTCCGCCTCCAGCACGCCGTCCCTGTACACCCGATACAAAGGCAGGTCCGTTCGAATGTCCGCCCCCGGCGCCGAGGCCCGAGGCTCGGTCTGCCCCGGCTCCAACACCTCGATCAGCGGGCAAGGCTTCCGGTTGCGCTGGCAGAACAGCAGGAAGTCGAACGCATACTCCTTCGGCAGAATTGCCAGGTTCGCCTGCGTGTATCCGGGCGCGACGCCCGCCGTCACCCCCGCAAAAGCCCCCGACCGCGTCTCGGCCCTGAATCCCGCAGGGTTCTTGTGGTTGTTCATCAAGGTGCCCTCCTATGCGCGTAATATACCATTCTCCCCCTCCACGCCCAACATGCGGGGGTTGTAATTGGCAGGCTTCAGCGTGTTAGCATAGCCATATGAGTTTGAGCATGTCGAAATCGATTCCCATCGACCTCCCCGCTCGAGGCGCAGCACTCTACGAGCAAAACATCCGCGCCCAGGTCGAGCCCCGAGAGAACGGAAAATTTGTAGTGATTGATGTCTTTAGCGGAGACTATGAGGTCGACATCCGTGATGCCGACGCCACAAACCGCCTCCTCAACCGTCACCCCGAAGCCATGACATGGGCCGTCAGGGTCAGCCACTCGACTCCTTACATATGGCTTTCCAGGCGGCCTCCTTTCAATGATTAGAGGTCGGGTAACCGCCGACGGGGCCCGTTAGCATCCTCCACGAACCTCCCCTCAAGCAGATTCGTATGACCACCAACCGCCTAGCCCAAGAGTCCAGCGCCTACCTCAAAAGCGCCGCTCACCAGCCTATCGACTGGCACCCGTGGGGCGACGAGCCCTTCCGCCTCGCCACCCGACAGAACAAGCCCGTACTCCTAGACATCGGAGCAGTATGGTGCCATTGGTGCCACGTCATGGACCGCGAGAGTTACGAAGACCCCGAAGTCGCCGCCATCATCAACGACCGCTTTATCGCCGTTAAGGTCGACCGGGACGAAAGGCCCGAGGTCGACCGCCGCTACCAGGGCGCTGTCGGCGCCATCACGGGCCAGGGCGGCTGGCCCCTAACCGCCTTCCTCACCGACAAGGGCCAGGTCTTCTACGGCGGCACCTACTTCCCCAAAAACGACATGCACGGCAGGCCCGGCTACAAGACCCTCCTGGCCCGCATCAGCGACCTCTACAGGGACGACCGGCCCTCGGCCCTGGAAAACGCCCGCAAGATTAAGGAGCACCTCGGCAAGTTGAGCGTCCAGGGCGAGGACGGCCACGTGCTCCGGGACTCGGCCATCGATGCTGCCCTCGAGGCCATAGGTCAAGGCTTCGACATAGTCCACGGCGGATTTGGCCGCGCCCCGAAATTCCCCCACACCTCCGCCATTGAACTAGCCCTCGCCCGACACTACGTCACCGGCGAGGACTGGCTGAACATAATGATCAACAAGACCCTGGACAAGATGGCCCTCGGCGGCGTCTACGACCAGCTTGGCGGCGGCTTTCATCGCTATTCCGTCGACGAACGCTGGATAGTCCCCCATTTCGAGAAGATGTCCTACGACAACTCGGAGCTACTTCGGAACTACACCCACGCTTACCAGGCCACGGGATCGGCCCTGTTCAGGGAGGTCGCCGAGGGAATAGTTACATGGGTCTCCGAGGTCGCCTCCGACCCCGACCGCGGCGGCTTCTACGCCAGCCAGGATGCCGACGTCGGACTCGATGACGACGGCGACTATTTCACATGGACCCTGAAAGAGGTTGAACAGGCCCTCCCACCCGAGGACGCCCGTATCATCTCCCTCCACTACAACGTCGAGCCCCGCGGCGAAATGCACCACAACCCCGCAAAGAACGTCCTCTTCGTAGACGCCTCCCCCGACGCCATTGCCCAACGCCTTGACCTCGAAGAAGACTACGTCACCGAACGCATCGCCGCCGCTAAACAGTCACTGCTTGAAGCCCGAGCCCTCAGACCCGAACCCTACGTGGACGCCACCGTTTACTCCGGATGGAACGGCATGATGGCCTCGGCCCATCTGGAAGCCTACAAGGCGCTGGGGCTGGAAAGTTGTCGCGATTCAGCCCTGAAGGCTATCGACCGGCTCATAGATGAGGCTTACAAGCCCGGTCGGGGTTTTTACCACAGCCTCGTTGATGGCGAAGCCAAGGTCGACGGCCTCCTCGACGACCAAGTCCACATGGCCCGAGCCTTCCTCGACGCCCACGAAGCCACCGCCGACCCCCGATACCTCACCCTTGCCCAGGAGCTGATGGACTTCACCATCGAGCACTTCTGGGACGACATCGAAGGCGGCTTCTTCGATCTGGCGGATTTCAAGCGGGGCTCGGTCGGCCTGGAAGAAGCAGATAAGCCCATCCAGGACTCCCCCACCCCCGGTACCAACTCCGTAGCCGCCCTCACCCTCGATAGGCTCTACTATCTCACCCATGGGGCGGAATATAGGGAGAGGGCTGAGCAGATCTTGAAACTCTTCGGCCCGACCGCCGGCCAGTACGGCCTCTTCGCCAGCACCTACTTCCTCGCCCTCGACCAGCACCTCAACCCCCCCGCCCACGCCGTAATCGTCGGCTCCGACTCAGACCCCCTCACCCTAACCCTCTGGAAGAAGGCCCTCGCAACCTACCGGCCCCACAAGATCGTCTCCTTGTACGACCCCGACAAGAGCGACCCCTCCCTCCTCCCACCCGCAGTACAGGGCATGATGTCCAGGGAAGTCGGGCCCCAGGCCTATGTCTGCGCCGGAAACACCTGCGCGCTCCCCACCAACGACTCCGCCGTCCTGGAGGCCAACCTCAAGACCTTCGGCCTCCCGACCCGCTAGCCCTACTCCCGCCTCCCGACCCTCTCCACAAACTCACACACCGTCGGGACGTCACCGGTTTCAACTGTCAAAGTCGCACCCGGCTCCGCGTACTTCTTCCTCACGTACCCCAGCGCAGCCCTCCGCCCCGACACCGCCACCGGCGCCACCGACGTGATCTTCCCCACTTCCTTCCCATCAACTGTCAAGGTTGTCCCGGGCTCCGGCGCTGCGCCGTCTTCAAAGCTCAGCGTGGACAGGTATCGCTTCACCTTCTCGTAGGTGTTCAGCCGCGCCACGACCTCCTGGCCCACGTAGCAGCCCTTGGTGAAGCTCACTGCCTCCCAGAGCCCTGCTTCCAGCGGGTTTACTTCTTCCCCCAATTCCGCGCCGAACACCGGCACCCCCGCCCCGACGCGGAACACTTCGTATGTCTCCGCACCCATCTCCACTGCCCCCACCCCCACCAACGCCGAGCTTACGGCTTCCACCCCACCCGAGGGTGCAATTACGTTAAGCGTCCCCTCCAACCCCACCCCACCCCCGTAAATAATCACTTCCACCCCCGCCATCGTAGCCTCAATGCACTGATAGGCCAAAAGTTCACTCACATCCTCCCCCGATACTTCTCTCACCTTGTCCCCCGCCCTGGGCCCGACCACCATGACCACCCCCTTCTCCTCAGTCACGTCCTCTAACTCTATCTCCTCCCCGAATGTGAACTCCTCAATCCAGTCGATCACCTTCTGCTGGTTCCCAGGAGACGTCAGGACTAGCCAGTGGTCGGCCATGTAAAGTACCGTCAGCAGGTCCACCACCCGTCCCTTGTTCGTCGTCAACACCGTCGCCACCCCCGACCCTGCCGGCCTCTCAACAACCTCATTCGTCGAAAGCCGGTCCACCAGGTCCAGCGCATCCTCTCCCGTCATCCGCAGCACGCCGGGCATCGGCGGCCGAGCCACCGCCGCGGACTCCTCTGCGGCACGCAGGGCCATATCAGTTGATGTAAAGTCTGCCGTTTGTGTCATGGCACTCGTCATCCCGGGGATTTGTATATCAAATCCTAAAAGAAAGGGGCCTTCCTATCAACCGGAAGACCCCCGAGTCGCCTCGTCTATGTGGCTTGCGCCTACACCGAGAAGGAGTTCCCGCACCCGCACGTCGTCTTGGCGTTCGGGTTCGTGAACTCGAAACCCTTGCCGTTCAATCCGCCGGATGAGAATGAAACACGCCAAGAGCCTCAAGCCCATTCCACTTCTTCGGGAGAGGCGTCCATAGCGAGTCCTTACGCCAGCATCAGGCGTTCACCCTTCGGTTCGGGGATCGAATCGCCAAACTCTCGCGCCGTTTCCAGCCACAGATCTATAGCTTGTCCAATCTCCTCCAGGGCTGCTTGTTGGGTATCTCCGTGGGCCGCGCATCCGGGAAGCTCGGGAACTTCCGCCACGAATGCCCCGTCTTCGTTGCTCCAATAGATGATGACCTCGTATTTGTGCATCGCCCCCCTCCCTAAAGTTTATTTCTGAGAATTGCCTGTCTGACTTGGCGCACCTGGTAAGGCTTGGCATGGCTTCCGTCACGCTGGATGTTCAACCGTTCACGGACACCTGCCTTTCTGAAGATGTGATGACTACCCTTGACCCGCTCAACGAATCCCAACCGTAGCATGAACGAGCATAGGTCGTCGAAGCGTATATTGGCATCCGACCGGCCGCTCAATATAGCCTGTCGTACTCCATCGCCCTCGTTTGTCATGTCCATACGCTTCCGGATCTAGTAAGAGTTTAGGCCGACTCCGGTCCACACCAATTCTCCCCACTCGCCTGCCTCGGCGAGGGCGCGACACGAGCGCTCTCGCGTGCAGCCTTAAGCGCCCATCCGGAATCTTAGTGGTTGGTGGGCTGGGTCACGGGACAAGCTCCTCCACTACCTCAGAGAAATAGATGGTAGAAGAAAGGGGCCTTCCTATCAACCGGAAGACCCCCGAGTAGCCTAGTCTATGTGGCTTGCGTCTACACCGAGAACGAGTTCCCGCACCCGCACGTAGTCTTGGCATTCGGGTTCGTGAACTCGAAACCCTTGCCGTTCAATCCGCCGGAGAAGTCCAGGACCGTACCACCGAGATAGAACATGCTCTTGAAGTCCACGAACAGCTTTACCCCGTGCTCCTCGATAACCTTGTCGTCCTTTTTCGGCGTCTCGGCGAAGCCCAGCTTGTACGTCAGCCCTGAGCAGCCGCCGCCCTTGACCGACATTCGGAGGCCAAAGTCGTCGTAACCCTCCTTGGAAGCAAGTTTCATCATCTGCTTTGCGGCCTGCTCGGTCACGTGAATTGTTGGTAGCGGTGGCGCGGTAGTCATAGCTTTCGTCCAGTGTTGTTTGGCTGTCCTCTTTCAAGATTTTAGGAAGCACAGTGCGCCCATGTCAAGAACGCCTCCCCGACGCCAGGTTTCCCCGCCTCGACGGCAGAAACCTCTCCGACCCACCCGACGACAGGTGATGAGCATAGACACTCGGCTCCGACGACAGGAACCGCAGCGCCCACCTGTATGGCGAGTCGGGGTTCTCCGCTGGCTGTCTCCCGTACCTGTAATCGTGCAGCGCAATGAAATCGTCCAGCTCCCCGATCAGCGTATTCAACCTCTCTACCTGGTCCTTCAGAAACACCCCACCCGTCTCCCTGAGAGCCCATGTCAGATGTCTCAGGCAAAACAGGTCCCGTGCCCCAAAGTCCTTGATCTGGGATACTGCCTCCTCCAGCGCCCGCTCCTCCAGCTCTCTCCGTTGCAAACACATTGGACAGTCATCTACCTCACCCTGCCCCCCCGACTCCTCCGCAGGATCAAGATGGGCAAAGAGCCTGCTGCCCGTTGACTTGGTCCCTCTGTAGTGTGCCAGGCAAAGCCCCACCCGCCCCGACTCTGGAACAGCCAAATCCCCCTCCGACCGTTCCAGCCGCTCACACACCGGGCACCTCTCCGAGGCGTTGACGTAAATGCTCTCCGACCTTATCGGTACCGGAAATAGACCTGGAACAGGCAGAATCGCCGCCTCCACCCGCCTATCCCCTGCCCCTCTCGATAGACCCGCATTCTGAAGCTCGTAGAGCCGGGACCGCGCTTCAGCTCGACGCCCCACTGACAACATCCCCTCGAAATGCTCCCGGCACAGCGGAAATGCAGACTTGAGCCACTTGGGTGGCTTGTCGACACTGGCCGCCAGCAGCAGGCGCGCCATGCCCCGCCTGCCAGCCTTGGTGGCAGCCTCACACGCCTGGCACCCTTGGCCCAGGTCAAATCTCCACGGCGCCGTCCCAATCCACGTTTCCCCAGAACGCCCACTCTCCAGCGCCCGCGTAACCACCTTCACCAGGTGCTGGAACACCATCGCCACACCCAGCGAGTTCTTGATTACGTTCCGCGCCACCTCTACCGAGCGCCACAGGTCCGCCCGACACATCCCCCCGACCCCTATGAATTCCTCCCGGATGTCGGGGTCGTTCACATGCTCCCACAGGAAGCTCCAAATCCAGTTGTAACGCGCTTCCCCTTCGAAAGTGCAGATGGCACAGATATCCCTCGCACATGCCTTTTCCAGCTGGGCCGTCAGGTAGTCGTTGGGCAGCGACCGCCGGAACACGAACGAAAGAAAGGAAGGCAGGCCGGGGCTCACGGATAAAAGAGCTTCCGCGCTTCCCGACGCAACTCGGCGCGGAAGTCCGGGTGCGCGACGCTTATCAATTCCTCGGCCCTCTGCCTGAACGTCTTGCCGAACAGGCTGGCAACACCATATTCCGTCACCACGTAGTCCGCATACCCCCGAGGCACCGTGATCGCAGTCCCCGCCTCGTGTTGCGGCACGATGCGCGACACCACCCCCTTCATCGCCGTCGATCTCAGGCACGTGATCGCCCGACCCCCTCGCGAGCTTAGCGCTCCCATGTGAAGCTCCGGCTGGCCCCCGGTCCCCGCTATCAGCCTCCCCCCGAACACCGTTTCCGCAGTGATCTGCCCCGTCAGGTCTATGGCTATCGCACTGTTCACCGATACCATGTTGTCGTTCGCCGCCACGCTGGCCATGTTTACCACGTAGGATGTATCCCGCAGCTCGAACATCGGGTTATTGTGTGCGAACTGGATCTCGTCCTGTGTGCAATTGGAAAGCGACGAGGCCACGTATTTCCCCGTGTGAAAGTTCTTGCGACTGCCCGTAACGACTCCCTTCCGCACCAGGTCGATCAGGCCCCTCGGTGACATCTCCGAATGGAACCCAAGGTCACGCTTTTCTTCCAGCACCCCCAGACTCGGCAGCAGTGTAGACGGGGTTCCACCCCCGACCTGAAGGCAAGACCCATCGGGAATAAGCTCTGCGACCTGCTGGCATATTGCCAGGGCCACAGGCTCCGGCTCACTTTGAAACCCCATCGATTCAGCCCATCGCCGCATTGCCTGGGCTTCCATCTTCGTCAGCTTTGGAATTAGCTCGTAGCGCCTTAATGGTTCTATCCGGCTGGATATGGCCTTTAGCTCTTCCTTCGCCTCCTCGTCCTCCATGTCCCGGATAATCGACTCCATCTCTTCATCGGGCATCTCCCTCGACGAATTGTCTACGAACCGGTCAATCTCGGATACATGGATATAGTTGGTTCCATACGTCCGGATGTAGGTATCGTTGACCTCCGCCAGCACCACCTTGGCGTGCCTAGCTAGCTGCCGCTTGTACCACAGGTACGGCCCGAAACTGCAGTACCCGTTCTTGTCCGGCGGCGACACCGTGCACATAAAAACATCGACGGGCGGAGCGTCGGCGCGGCGGTCCTCCAACGGTTTGTGCCACAGGGAGAACAGTGAAGGCAGATAGTCGCCCCGCCTCTCGTCTATCATCATCCCGCCCCCGCTCATCCCCACGTGGACGGTCAGCGTAGTGGATAACGACCCCTCCTGTCCCGGCTCATACCACGGCATGTCGTATGCCGGCTCGGACATAACGGTCTCAACGTCCTTCAGTTCGGCCCAACGCTTCCCCAGCGCCGGCGGCAGCACCGAGGGCGTCGGCGACATGGCAATCTCCACCCTGTCCCCCGACTTCACCAGCTTCACCGCCTCGTCCGCGCTGACCAACTTCCGTTTGTAGTGCTCTCGCCAGTCCATCAGCGGCTCACGGGTAGAACAGCCTTTTGGCCTCCTGCCTCAGCTCGGCCCGGAAGTCAGGGTGTGCGACGTTGATTAGCTCTTCCGCCCTTTGACGGAAGGTCTTGCCCAGCAGGCTGGCCACCCCGTATTCCGTCACCACGTAGTCCGCAAACCCCCGGGTCACCGTGATTCCCGCTCCGGCGTCGTGTTGCGGCACGATCCTCGACACCGCCCCTCCCATCGCCGTGGACCTCAGGCACGTGATCGCCCGACCCCCTCGTGCACTGATTGCCCCCATGTGCAGCTCCGGCTGGCCTCCTGTTCCCGCAATCAACCTCCCCCCGAACACCGTCTCGGCGGTTATCTGTCCCGTCAGGTCTATGGCCAGTGCGCTGTTGATGGAAACCATGTTGTCGTTGGCCGCCACGTTGGCGATATTAACCACATAGTGAGAGTCGTAAAGCTCGAACATCGGGTTGTTGTGGGTGAACCGGATCTCGTCCTGCGTGCAGGCCGTCAGCGCCGAGACTATGTACTTGCCCGGATGAAAATTCTTGCGCTTTCCCGTCACGACGCCCTTCCGGACCAACTCCACCAGCCCCCGGGCTGACATCTCTGAATGCACCCCCAGGTCGTGCTTCTCATCCAGCACCCCCATACCCGGAATCAACGTGGACGGAGTCCCACCTCCGACCTGCAGGCACGACCCATCCGGTATTAACTCGGCCACGTACTGCCCGATGGTGAGAGCCATCGGCTCAGTATCGCTCTGGTATCCGTAGACCTGCGCCCACTGCCGGATCGTCGGCCCGTCCATCATCGCCAGCTTGGGTATGAAGTCGTACCGGCGCTCGACCTCCACCCGCTCCGACACCGCCCTAAGCTCCCGGCTTCCCTCCTCGTCCGGCATCCCTTGGATGATTTGCTCCATTTCTTCGTTGGGCATGATCTTCGGAGAGTTATCGACAAACCGGTCTATCTCCGAGACGTGGATGTGGTTCGTCCCGTGGGTCCTGATGAACGTATCGTCCACCTCTGCCAGCACTACCTTTGCATGCCGGGCCAGCACTCGCTTGTTCCACAAATGCCCCCCGAAGCTGCAGTATCCGTTCTTGTCCGGCGGCGACACCGTGCACATGAACACGTCGATCGGTGGTGCGAACTCGGGCCTGTCTATGTGCGGCTTGTGCCACAGCGAAAACAGGATCGGGTAGTAGTCCGCCCGTTTTTCGTCTATAACCGGCCTCGCGCCGCCCATCCCCACGTGGACCTCCAGGGTGGTTGAAAAGGAATCCTCGTACCCCGGCTCGAACCAGGGCATCGGGTAGGTAGGCTCCGGCATCACCGTCTCGACATCCCGGAGCTCGGCCCTGCGTTCATGCAAAGCTGGCGGGAGGAGGGAGGGGGTGGGAAAGATTGATATCTCCACCCTGTCCCCCGAATTCACCAACTCCACCGCCTCCTCCGCCGAAACCAGCTTCCGCTTATATTCTTCCTGCCAGTTCATATCGACAATCTCGGTTTTGTCCAGTAAGCTCTAAATGGATTGTGCGCAAGTGCAATCTGATGAGCTAGGAAATCATCCCAAAACATGGAAGTCCGACCTAGCCCCTTTTCTTTCACCTTCTGAATTCACTCGCTCCCTGTCAAATTCCTGCTTGCCAGTCCATGCGCCATGTTGACGAACGTAGCAATGCGCTATATGATCTGTATGCAGTAGGTTGCCACGACCTACGGTCAAAGGGCTGGGGGGGTCTCCCGAAACATGGAGGCCGTGCCCAGCCCGCTTCTTTTTCCGTCTGATTTCACTCACTCCTTGTTAGATCCTTAGCATTCACAAACGATAGTTCCTCCAATGTTCCTTGCCCCGCAACTGCCGCCTTGAACCCATTTGCTATGTGATGCGCTATCTGCAACCCTTCCACGTAAATCGACGCGGCGTGAGTTATGTATGTGGGCTTGGGGAATTTGTCATCCCGCGCAAGGTAGCGTTTAAGTCCGGCTCTCTGATTGCGCGTGGTCTCAACCCTATCTAAGACCAGATCATATTGGTTCGACAGCAGTTCGTACCTGCGGAAGTGATGTTTGAGCAGGCGGCGAAGGACGTAGTTCCGAAATTTGACCGGATCCGCTGCCCTCAACCCCCCGGGCTTCAGGGAACTTCCCGTGTATTTGACCTTGTCCAAGTACACCACGGATGCTCGAATGTTCCCGTTGGCTTCAGCCATCATCTTTATCGGATTCACTAGCTTGTCGAATTCAGCCATGGAGGGCGGTATCTTCAACTCTCGGCTAAGTCCCGAGTAAAACCTGAAGGCGGCGACATGCTTGTTCAGACCCGCAAACGCATCATCACTCAAGTGCAAGGCAGCAGCGATATAGAAACTGCTGCTTAGTAGTTGGCCTGATTCAGGATCGACCTTGTACCCCGGGTCCCCCGACTCATCCACAAATATATAGTCGTGCTTAGCCATACGTGGGATACAAGGAAGCAAACATCAAGGCCACATCATCCTCTCCGCCTCCCGACGCAACTCCGCCCGAAAGTCCGGGTGCGCAATGCTGATTAGCTCCTCCGCCCTCTGCCGGTTCGACTTCCCCATCAGCTGCGCCACCCCGTACTCCGTAATCACTATGTCGGCGAAAGTCCGGGGAATCGTCACGATGGCGCCCTCTTCAAGTTGCGGCACTACCCGGGACATCGAGCCCCCCAGGGCCGTAGACCTCAACAGGATTATCCCCCGACCCCCCTTCGACTGCGTAGCACCGATGTGAAGCTCCGTCTGACCCCCCGTCCCCGCCACCAGCCGGCCCCCGAACACCGTTTCCGAGTTGATCTGCCCGTACAGGTCAACCGACAAAGCGTTGTTGATCGTGCACATATTGTCAATCTGTGAAATCGCCGCAATGTTCACCACGTCGTGGGACTCCAGCAGGTCCAGCTTGGGGTTGTATTCTGCCCACTTCTGCTCACGGATATTCGTAGCCGTCAGCGCGCTCAGCCTCGCCACGCCCGGGTGAGTGTTCGTGTACTTGCCCGTAACAATGCCCTTCTCGATAAGGTCGATCATCCCCGGCGCACCCATCTCGGAATGAATCCCCAGGTCATGCTTATCATCGAACGCACCGAGGCTCGGCAGCAGCGTCGAAGGCGTCCCCGTCCCGAGCTGGATGGTCGCGCCGTCCGGCACCATCCCGGAAGCGAACTCGGCAATCCGCCGGGGCACGGGGCCCGGGTCGGATAGGCCGGCATAAAACCCCGCCCACTGCCGCATCTGCGATAACTCAAGGCCTGCCAGCTGGGGAATAAAGTCCCGACGCCTTTCAAACTCCAGCCCTCCTGCGATCTCCTTGAGCGTTTCCCGTCTGTCCGCCTCCTCAATGGCCTCGATGATGCCCTCCAGCTCATCGTCGTGCATCGGCGGGGGCGTGTTCTCCACGAAGGCGTCTATCTCGGAAACGTGGATGTGGTTGTCCCCGTAGGTGCGGATGAACCGTTCGTCCACCTCCGCCAGGACTGTGCTGGAGATATTGGCAAGGGTGTGCTTGTTCCACAGGTCCGCCCCGAAGCTGCAGTATCCGTTTTCGTCGGGTGGCGACACCGTGCACAGGAACACGTCCGGCGCCCGATAATTCGGCCGAGGGTCGGTCACCGGCTTGAACCACGTCGAAAACAGCACTGGCGAGTAGTCGACCCGCTTCTCGTCCATCGCATCTATCGCCACGCTGCCTATGTGGATTTCGACCGTGACCGAGAACTTGTCGGAGAACGCGTTGTCCAGGAAACCCGGATCGTACTCCGGCTCGACCATCGTAACGTCCAGGTGCCCCAACTCCTCCCGACGCGCCACTATCGCATCCGCAATCAACCGGGGCATGGGCAGGAGGCCCGTGTGCACCAAGTCCCCCGGCTTCACGCGGGCAGCCGCATCCTCCGGAGACCCGAGCTTCCGTTTGTAGTCCTCCCGCCAGTCCATGCCCGACCCCCTTTAGGCTATCCCGCGGGCCTTCTCGTAGGCGAGAATCGCATCCTCGTGTTGCAGTGTCAGATCTATCTCGTCCAATCCGTCCAAAAGACACCGACGCCGGAAGTCGTGCGTCGCCTTGTCCTGGTGGATTACAAAGGGAAGCTCAAAGCCTTCACTATCGAAGAGCACGCACGATTCCAGGTCGATGGTCAGCGAATACGACCCGGGCGCCTTCCCCCGAGCCCTCGCCATGATCTCCGACACCTGCTCCTCGTCCAATAGCACGGGACACAACCCGTTCTGGAAGCAGTTCTTGTGAAAAATCTCGGCAAATGATGGCGCAATGATCGCCTGGAACCCGTGCTGGTGAATGGCCCACACCGCATGCTCCCGGGAAGACCCGCACCCGAAGTTCGGCCCCGTCACCAGTATCCCCGCCCCTTGGTACTGGGGCAGGTTCAACTCAAAATCGGGGTCCGCCGACCCGTCCTCCAGCCGACCCCAGTCGAAGAACAAAAACTCCCCGTACCCCGTCCTCTCAATCCTCTTCAGGAACTGCTTCGGAATAACCTGGTCCGTATCGACATTCGTACGGTCCAGAACGGCCACATTTGCGGTCAAAGTCGTGAATGCTTGCATGCTTTTGATGAACCTCGGGATTAGTAGTTGCTTTAGAGCGTCAGTGAAACGATCTCGTCCTTCGCCTTGGCGGTGTAGTCGAACTCGGTTAGCTCCAGGCAAAGCTCTATCGCTTCCCTGATATTCGTCAACGCTTCTTCTCGACTGTCCCCCTCACTAACGCAGCCCGGTATCGTGGGCACGTACACCGTATAGCCGCCTTCGTCACTGGGTTCCAGCACTACCCCAATTCTCACTAGAGATTCCCCTCACCCGCTAGCCTAACGGCTTCGCCAAGCGCCCTGTCGTCGCCAGGGTCTACATGCTTTTCTCGTTGGTGACCCTTGGAATCCGTATCGATCACATAACTATTTCCACTCTTTACGGTCTGCTTAACTAAGGTCACGCCGTCAGTGTAAAAGTAAACCCGCGCGCCGTTCGGTTTGGTAGTAGCCATAAGTCAACTCCTCAGTCGGTTAATTCCAGTCCCGAATATCGACAAAGTGCCCCGCTATCGCCGCCGCCGCCGCCATCGCCGGGCTCACCAGGTGAGTCCTCCCGCCCTTCCCCTGACGCCCCTCGAAGTTCCGGTTTGACGTCGAGGCGCATCTCTCGCCCGGCTGCAAAATGTCCGGATTCATCCCCAGGCACATCGAGCACCCCGCCTCCCGCCAGTCGAAACCCGCGTCCTTGAATATCTGGTCCAGCCCCTCCTGCTCCGCCTGGCGCTTGATCACAAAAGACCCCGGCACCACCATCGCATACACCCTGGGATCGACCTTCTTGCCCTTAGCCACCTCCGCCGCTATCCGCAAGTCCTCTATCCGGGAGTTCGTGCACGACCCGATGAACGCCCTGTCTATCTTGATGTCCTCGATAGCCTTACCCCCCTCCAGCCCCATGTACTGTAGCGCCCTCTCCGTCGCCTCCTTCTCCGCCCCCGACTCCATACCCGCCGGATCAGGCACGTTCCCCGACACCTTAGCCACCATCCCCGGGTTCGTCCCCCACGTAACATACGGCTCCATCGACGCTGCATCAATCTCGACTAACCGGTCATATTTCGCATCCGCGTCTGTAGGAAGCTCTCGCCATTTGCTCACCGCCTCCTCCCAGGCCTCCCCCTTCGGCGCAAACCGACGCCCCTTCACGTATTCAAACGTCGTCTCGTCGGGCGCAACCATCCCGATCCGCGCCCCGGCCTCTATCGACATGTTGCACACCGTCATCCGACCTTCCATCGAAAGGCCCCGTATCGCCTCACCCGTGTACTCCACCGCATACCCGCTTGCCCCGTCTATCCCAATCTCCCCGATGATTCCCAGGATGATGTCCTTCGCCCCCACCCCACGGGGCAGGCTCCCTGTCAACCGTATCTCCATCGTCTGCAAGTTCGCCTGCTGCACGCACTGCGTCGCCAGCACATGCTCCGCCTGCGTAGTCCCGATAGCCATCCCCATCGACCCAAATGCCCCGTGCGTCGACGTATGGCTGTCCCCGCACACTATCAGCATCCCCGGCTGCGTGTACCCCAGCTGCGGCCCGATAACGTGCACGATGCCCTGCCCGTCGCTGTGCACGTCATAGAACGGCAGGTCGTAGTCCCTGGCGTTCTGCTGCATCGTCGCGATCTGCTGTGCGGCTATCGGGTCTTCCGTCGGTCGGGAGCGCTCCCACGTCGGTATGGAGTGGTCGACCGTCGCCACCGTCAGCTCCGGCCTCCGCACCCCCCTCCCTGACAACCGCAACCCCTCGAAAGCCTGCGGGGAAGTCACCTCATGCACCAGGTGTAGATCGACATACAGGATCGCATCCTGGCCCGGGTCCTGGTGCACCACGTGCGCATCCCAAATCTTCTCGAACATCGTCTTAGGGGGCATCTCAACGGACCTCGCAAGAAAATTTAGCCGCTGTGGGCACGATGCTGATTATAGCAAACCCCCCACGCTCACCCGTCTCCTCTCCGTCATTCCGGCCCCTGAGCCGGAATCCATCCCCCTCTACCTCGTCATTCCCGACTCCGATCGGGTCGAAGATGCGCCTTTGGCGTGAATCCATCCCGCGGGGTGGGGCGAAAGGGTCTCCATTCCCCGTAGGGGCAGGTTTCATGCCTGCCCTCCCCGGCGGTGGGACCGCTCGTGCTGAGGCTCTCGAAGTGCGAGCGGAGGGCGCCCCCCGACTGCCATTCCATCACACCCAAACCCCAATCACAGTCGAATGTGCACATATCCCAACCTTCCCAGTGTAGAATAGGCTTTCACATGCCCAAGCGAAGAAAAAACCCCGACTCCGTCCGAGAGGAAGCCGTCAACACCCTTCTCGCTCAGGCCCTCCGCGCCCGGGGCATTTCCGCAAAAGCAGAACGGCGCGGCTCGAAGGGCGTTCCCGACATATCTGTCCACCTCCGAAGCGGCGATACCATCATCCTTGAATGCAAGTGGGGCGACCGCGCCGCAGGCCTGGAATCACAGCTTGAACAACGCCTGAAAGACTTTCCCGAAGTCCTTGGCGTGATCGGCGTCCATTATCACGAGGGTATCCGCTACCTGGACGACATTAACCAAGCCTTGGAGGTTACTAACATCCAATGGTGGCTGCACGGCTCTCGCGGCGTTCCCTTCCCTGTGCCGCAACCGCTGAGGAGTGGAGATGTGGCAGACCTCGCCGACCATCTCCGCATTATTCCTCTGGAGTTGGAGGGCCGAGACCGCGTTGCCGCCGCCGCAGATGCAATCGGATCTGCCTTGGAAAAGACCGCGCAGCAAATATCCACCCACGCCCGTAATTCTCGCCTCATCGCCGATGTCATCGCCAAGTCGGACCAGGAGAATGATAAGGCCGCTGCCCTCCGCATCGGCTGCCTCGTCCTCTTTAACGCCCTCGCCTTTCAGGACCGGCTCGCCTCTGCCAGTGACGACGTCCCTTCCATCACCGAGTCCCTGGCAAACGACTTGGAAGGGCTGCGCGATACGTGGCTTTCCATCTGCAAGAACATCGACTATGTTCCCGTCTTCGAGTTGGCGGCCGAAATCGTCAAATTCCTCACCTACTGGCCCGCCAGGAAAAAGGCTTGGCTTATCTCCCACCTTGTCAAAGCCGTGGACGATACGCACCTCTTGGAAGGCCACGACCTGTCCGGACGCCTCTTCCATACCCTATTGACCGACGCCAAGTTCACCGGGGCCTATTACACGTCCGTCTCCGCAGCCACCCTCCTCTCCCGTCTCGTCTTCCACGACTGGCCCCCCCGCATCGACTGGGCCGACCACGAGTTTCCCGCTTCCCTGAACGTCGCAGACTTGGCCTGCGGCACCGGAACTTTGCTTATGGCCGTAGCCGAGGAAGCTCAACGTCGTCACGCGGATGCCGGAGGTGCCCACGCCGCAGAGCTTCACAAGGCCATGGTCGAGCAGGCATTGCACGGCTACGACGTCCAGCTTTCCGCCGTACATTTCGCCGCCACTACCCTCGCCATGCTCAGGCCCGATATCCGTTTCGACCGTATGAACCTGTGGGTAATGCCCTTGGGAGCCGAAGGCTCAAAGGTGTCTCTCGGTTCGCTGGACTTTCTTGGAGAAAGCGAGGCCGCCGTCCAATTCGCCCTGTCTCCCCAGGAGACTGGTATAGGCGTCAATAACTCCGAAAAGGTGACCGGCAACGGCCCCGTAGCGGAGACGGCTAAACTGCCCGAACTCGACCTTGCCATCATGAACCCTCCATTTACAAGAACCAGTTTGATGTTTGGTAGCTTGCCGGAAATAGAGAGGAAGAAAATCCAAAGCGAGCTAAACCGTCGTCTGAAATCACAGTACGCATCTGCGTTAGCAGGCATGGGTGCCGCTTTCGTAGCGGCGGCCTCTCCAAAGTTGAGACCTGGTGAGGGCCGGCTTGCCCTAGTGCTGCCGCTCACCATTTGCACGGGTCGCTCGTGGGCGCAGACCCGTTCTCTCATAGAGAAGGACTTCGCCCTCGACATGGTTATCACCTCCCACGACCCGACGCGCTGGAATTTCTCCGACAGCACCGACCTGTCTGAAGCCCTGCTCATAGCCACCCGCCGCCCCGCAGAAAACGACCACAAAGAACGCCGTACCACTTTCGTCAACCTCTGGTGGAACCCCGCCGGCGTCCTGGACGCTCACAGAATTGCACACTCTATAAGCACCACCCCTTCCACCCAGCTAGAAGAAACGAGCATTTCTTTGCTGGAAGTCGATGGCCAGCATGTCGGCGAGGTCTTATCCATACCTGAATCTATCCTGAAAGGAAGGAAATGGTCTGGCATACAATTCTCCCGCGCTGACCTAATCCGTAGTGCCCTAAAGTTAGTCCACAACGGAGAAGCTTGGGTTCCAGGCATTGAACAGACAGCGAGCATTCCGATTTGCCGATTTGATGAAATTGGTCTGCTAGGCCCTGACCGCCGAGATATCTTGGACGGCTTCCAACGCACCGACGCCATCACGTCTTATCCAATGGTAGAAGGCCATGACACCAACCAGCGCAAGTCCTTGATCACCGAGCCGGACAAATACTTGGCTCCATTGGTCAAGGCACGTCCGGGCCGAAAACTAAAGCCGCTCAATCACTTATGGCCTAAGTCCTCACGTCTTCTTGTAGCAGAGAGACTATGGCTAGAAACTACACGTGTCATTTCCATTTGGTCTAAGGAGAAGGTACTTTCTAACGTATGGTGGGAAGTACGGGTAGACGGCATCCCCTCAGAGAAGGCATTGGCTGTCTGGTTAAACTCCAGTTTGGGCATATTGACCGTATTGTCTCAGCGGACAAGTACCAGAGGTGGCTGGATTGCTATGAAGAAAGCCGACTTGGAAGAACTGCCCGTCCTGGACACCCGCCGCCTCTACCCCTCCCAACTCCAGGCCCTGTCAGACCTCTTCGATGAACTGTCGGAAGCAGAGTTCGAACGCCTTCCCGACATGGCACATTGCCCCACCCGCCGCGCCCTGGACGATGGCCTCTCCCGTATCCTCAACCTCCCCGACCTCTCCAAACTCCGCGATCTTCTCGCCTCCGAACCCGTCGTCTCCAACCGCCCCTTATAAACCCACCCCCTTCATCAACCCCGGCACCCGAATCAGCCGTCTCCCCACCGGATCCACCGCCACGTTGAACAACTCCAGGGTCGTCGCCCCTAGCAGCGGCCCCACCCCCGACTCCCCGACCACCACCAGAACCGTCCTCTCTCTGTCCCCCAGGCGCACCCTTGCTTCTCCTACCTCATACTCCACGGTCCGGTCGTCTGCCAGTTGGAACGGGACGGCCTCCAGCCGCTCGATTCCCAGGGCCTGAGCCGTCTCTTGCGGTATCACCGTATGGGTCGCCCCCGTATCGACTAACGCTTCTACGTTCAGCCATTGGCCGCCCTGAACATCGCCTACTTGCACCTGCACCGAGAATGTGCCCATCTCATCTCCTCGCTGAAGCTATCCCCATTATAACCCCCACCCCACCCCCCTCTCCGCCATTCCCGCTCTTTACACCGTCATTCCGGCCCCCGAGCCGGAATCCATCCCGCGGGGCGCGGTGGGGTGTCCCCTCCCCCGTAGGGGCAATCCCTTGTGGTTGCCCTGGGGCGGGGGGGGGCCACGCCGGCCAACCCGTCGCGTATACCCCCCAAAACCCCGCCCATTAGCCCTTGACACACCTGAGCAACGGCGCTATCATACCCTACGGTCGACCAAATATTCTCACTGACCTAAGGAGGAACACCAAAAACCCAGGGAAGCCCACCCGACCCCACACGGGTCCCGTGCCCCCTCCCTGGTTCCCAGGCGATGGTTAGACGCCTTGATTCCCATCTTCGTCCCGTCCTGTTCCATAACATCACATTTTGTCCCTTTTCCCCTCACCTTGGGAGCGCCCTGGACCGTCGTCTCTATTGACAGCCCAGGCCCTGCGCCCGACCTTGGGCGCCCGGAAAACCGCTCCCGTAGGAACAGGGGCCTTGTCCCACTGGGCGTCTCCCATCGCCGACCCCTCCAAAACCGAAAACCCGAAAACGAAACCCCACAACTGAATAACCCGCCGGGTCGCCGCCCCGCCCCAACCGGCGCCCATCCTTGCACACCCCCGTGCCCCGTGTTAATTTTGGCGATTGCATGCACCTTTCGCTGAACCAAGGAGTTGGGACCGTTCCATGCCCCTCAAGTACGACCCCGCGCAGATAGAGTCCAAGTGGCAAGACCGCTGGGCCGCCGACGCCCTCTACCGCGTCCACGAAGACCCCGACAAGCCCAAGTGGTACGAGCTCACCATGTTCCCCTACACCTCGGGGAACCTTCACATCGGCCACTGGTACGCCATGGCCCCCTCGGACGTCCACGCCCGCTTCCGGCGCATGCAGGGCTACAACGTCCTCCACCCCATGGGCTTCGACGCCTTCGGCCTCCCCGCCGAAAACGCCGCCATCAAGAACGGCATCCACCCCCACATCTGGACCATGCGCAACGTCGAAAACATGCGCCGCCAGCTCAAGCGCATCGGCGCCGTCTACGACTGGGACCGTGAGGTCGTCACTTCCCTCCCCGACTACTACAAGTGGACCCAGTGGCTCTTCCTGCAGCTCTTCAACGCCGGCCTCGCCTACAGGAACAAGGCCCCCGCCAACTGGTGCCCGACCTGCCAGACCACCCTCGCTAACGAGCAGGTCCTCCCCGACGGTACTTGCGAACGCTGTAGCACCGCCGTAACCCGCCGGGACCTCGAGCAGTGGTTCTTCCGCATCACCAAATACGCCGACGAGCTCCTCGACTTCTCCAGCATCGACTGGCCCGACCGAATAAACACCATGCAGTCCAACTGGATAGGCCGCAGCCAGGGCGCCGAAATCTCCTTCGGCATCGAGGAGTACGGCCTTGAGACGAAGGAGATCCGTGTCTTCACCACCCGCCCCGACACCGTTTTCGGCGTCACCTTCATGGTCCTCGCCCCCGAGCACCCGTTGGTCTCCCAGCTAACCACCCCCGACAAGTCCGACGAGGTCCAGTCCTACATCGAAGAGACCCGCCGCCGCTCCGAGATCGAACGCCTCTCCGCCGACAAGGAGAAAACCGGCGTCTTCATCGGCGCCTACTGCACCAACCGCCTCAACGGCGAAAAGGTCCCCATATTCATCGCCGACTATGCCCTGCTCACCTACGGCACCGGTGCAGTCATGGGAGTCCCTGCCCACGACGAACGAGACTTCGCCTACGCTAGGAAATACGACCTCCCCATCAGGACGGTAATCGCTCCGCCGGGCTGGGGTGGAGAAGACCTGGTAGAGGCCTACACGGGCCCCGGGGAGATGGTCAACTCCGGCGAATTCGTTGGCCTCGGCAATGAAGAGGGCAAGCTGGCCGTGATCAAGTCCATGGAGGAGCAGGGTATAGGCGGCGGCACCATCTCCTACCGCATCAGGGACTGGCTCATCTCTCGCCAGCGCTACTGGGGAGCCCCGATCCCCATGGTCTACTGCAACTCATGCGGCATAGTCCCCGTCCCCGAGGAAGACCTCCCCGTCCTCCTCCCCGAGGACGCCGAGTTCCGCCCCACCGGCGAGTCACCCCTCACCTTCCACGAGGCCTTCGTGAACACTTCATGCCCGAAGTGCGAGGGCCCCGCCCGCCGGGAGACCGACACCATGGACACCTTCATGTGTTCATCGTGGTACTTCCTCAAGTACGCCTCCCCCAACTCCGGCGACTCCGCCTTCCGCCCCGAGCAACTCAAGCACTGGCTCCCCGTAGACCAATACACCGGCGGCGCAGAGCACGCCGTCATGCACCTCCTCTACGCCCGCTTCTTCGTCAAGGCCCTCCGCGACATCGGCCTCCTCGACTTCGACGAGCCCTTCGTCCGACTCTACAACCAGGGCATCATCATCAGCGACCGCCAGAAGATGAGCAAGTCCCGCGGCAACGTCATCACCCCCGACGAGTACGTAGACACCGTGGGCGCAGATGTCGTCCGGGGCTACCTCATGTTCATCGGGCCCTGGGACCAGGGCGGCGAGTGGGTAGATCAGGGCATCAACGGCATAGTCCGCTGGTACAACCGCGTCTGGGACCTCGTCGAAAAGAGCGATCCCCAGCTTGGCAAAGGCAAGTCCTCCAGGCAGACCGCTCACATGCTCCACAAGACCGTCAAGAAGGTCTACCAGGACCTGGACCGCTTCCACTTCAACACCGCTTTGGCCGCGCTGATGGAGTTCACCAACCACCTGGGTCGGGCCTGGGACGAGGGCGCCGTCGACAGCGAAACGTGGAACGAGTCCATCAAGGCGCTCCTGCTCATGCTCGCCCCCACCGCCCCCCACCTCGCCGAGGAGCTATGGGCCGCCCGAGGCTACGACTACAGCATCCACAACTGGCCCTTCCCCACCTGGGACGAGACCCTCGCCGCCGAAGAAGAAGTGACTCTCGTGGTGCAGGTCAACGGCAAGGTCAGAGACCGCGTCACCGTCTCCGCCGCCATCACCGAGGACGAGGCCAAGGAAGTGGCCCTCTCCAGCGAGCGCATCCGGGCCTTCATGAAAAACGGCCCCCGCAAAGTCGTCTACGTCCCCGGCCGCCTCGTCAACATCGTCGCCTGAACACCCATCCCGAGGCTCCTCGAGGGATCTGGGGCGGTGTTCTCATCCGTCATTCCGGCCCCCGAGCCAGTTGCAAGTGTGCCCAAGGCGTGAATCTATCCCTGGGGATGGGTCCTTCACTTGGCACCCCACATGATGCCGCGTTCCACCTACTTGACAAATGTGGGCACTTGAAGTATGATAGAAATATCTAAACATATTTGAGAGATATTTTGATCCAAGCTACAGTGAAGGCGCGCAGGGTGGCGGACTCAATCGTTGTTACGCTACCTAAGAACGTACTCAAATCATCTGGAATAAGTGAAGGAGATTTGCTGATGCTGCAAACCGAAGGATCCGGACACGTCTCAGTCAGAAAGGAGGAAGACGGAATGTCGAAACTAAATGAGTTGAGAATGGAAGTGAAAATTTTACGTAAAAAACTTGATGTTTTGAATGCAGATCGTGAACTGGCTTTTCATGAATATAAGTACAGTATGCCAACTCGCCATCCGGGAATCGAACAGGGGGGTGAAATTGTAGAGGGCACCGCGCTGGAAATGCGTCTTGATGAACATAAGATTGAATTAGAAATTGCTGAGAAAGAGCTTGAGATCTACCGGATTGCAGGATCGGAAACCGAGAGCGATCAGGTGGAAGAGCCCAAATAGTTATGATCTCCCCCAGCTAGCGCGCCAGCTGGGGGAGATTGAAATAACGGATACAGAGGACCATTACTAGTCTGTGCGCTTAATGGCGTTACTTTGCATATCGCTGCATTGCTGAGGCCAGCAACACTTAGTCCGTATTTGATCTTGTACTAGCAGCCCGTTTCCTTTTTTCCAGCCTCTTAGCACAACTGATGTGCATGGCTGGCTCCAATTGCTTCCGTCTAACCCCCATGTTAGAGTAGCCGCGCCACAGTCGAATGTACCGATTATTACTCCCATCGGGTAAGCCTTTTCCAGGGGTTGGCCTCGCGCCCCCTTGCAAGGCTTGCCCTCGGGAATCGGCGACTGTGGCAGGTAGCCAACTCCTATGCCGCAAGGGGGTTTCATTTGCCGCAGTCACAAGCGTCTCTCAGCTTTAGGTTTCTGTCTCCAAACCATTGGGCAACCGCGGCCAAGCGAACGGTAATGGTGGCTACAATCTGTTGCGTCGCTGCCCTAACAACTCTCTACTGCAACCAGCCTGTACCCGCTGACACGCCCGTCCCAACTCCAACAATCACTCCAAGCCCTACACCTGAGCCGACTGCAACCACTGCCCCAACGCCGATTACCCCATCCAGCCCCGCGCCAAGTCACAGCGCTACAGCCGTTCCAACGCTGGTGCCAACCCCATTGCCCACACCCATTCCTGCTCCCACTCCAATCCCTGCTCCAACGTCTACACCCGCCCCGACACCTACTCCTATCCCCACGGCTACGCCTGTGCCCACCCCCACACCCGTACCTACGCCCACACCCGTACCTACTCCCACGCCTACACCTACTCCCACACCAGTACCTACCCCCACACCTACACCTACGCCCACACCCGTTCCACCTCTCAAATCTGACCCTGAGCTATTAGTGTTTGGTCCTTGGAGCGGCGTCATAACACACGTGCCTGATGATGGCTTCCTAGAAGTAGCTGGTGGCTTCAGGACTGGAGATGACGTGGTAGTAGAGGTAGGGTTTTCTAATCCTTACACAACAGCTGATAAGTATTGGGAACATGGCCTACTCTTGAGACAAAAAAGAGTAAACCATTTCCATTGGGTTAGCATTGACAGCACAGGCTACTGGGACTACTTCTATCGGTCGGATAGTATCGACGCACAAGGACGCACTCGCAAATTCTCTCGTGACATTCGAACCAGTCCGGGACAGGAAAACACTTTAAGAGTAGTTATGATCGGTTCTACAGGTTGGCTATATATCAACGGCATATACCAGGAGACATTGGACCTAAGCGCCATCATAGGGGCCGGTCAGATACGTCCGTTTGTTGATGACGAACACGATGGAGAGACTAACTACAAGAACTTTAGAATTTGGACATATGGCCTATCTCTGTCTGATCAACTCCCGAACGTAGGTATAGTGCCAACCCCTGTGCCAGCATGGGAGACATTAGTACAACAAGCTGCAACCTTATCCTATGATGAAATATTCAGAAATAATGAAAGTTACATAGGAGACCTTGTTTATCTTAAAGGCGAAGTAGTTCAGGTCATTCAAGGTAACGGACGCATCAATGCCCTTCGTGTTAACGTGACGAAAGGTGATTACTATTGGGAAGACACGGTATTTCTTCATTACAGGGGTTCGAGATTGTTGGAAAACGACATTATCGAGTTTGTGGCTAGGATAGAAGGCTTGTATACCTATGAGGCCATAAACGGTGCGAGTATCACCCTGCCTGATCTCACTGTTATGCAGTCGCGCCTGGTAACTAAAGCATCCGATCGCTAGTTATCCTTCTTGGATGATAGCTTCAATCCATGCTGGGTTGTGCTGCTCATCAAGCGACATTCTGTCCATCCTCGCATCTCCTCATCTAGCTAAAATCATCCCGGACACTGTTTCTGTCCCCGTTCATGCGCCACACCATCACTCTAAGCACATGCCCACCTTCCCCCTCATTGCAACCCCACCCCCCATTTGCTAAGCTTTCACCCACTATTTCCCCAAACCCACCACCCTTGGAGGGACGCCATGCCCGTACTGCACAAGGACGAAAACATCGAAATCAGGAAGATCGTCACCGGCGACTACGTGAACAATGCCTACCTCGTCGTCTGCCCCAGGACCAACCAGAGCGTCATGATAGACGCCCCCGCCGAACCCGAACGCGTCCTTGAGCAGGCCAAGGACACCAACGTCCAGGCCGTCCTCTTCACCCACACCCACTTCGACCACATCGACGGCGCCCAGGCCATCAAGGACGCCCTCGGCGTGCCCTTCATAGTCCACCCCGACGACGAGGGTGAGCTTCCCTTTAAGGCCGACCAGCACCTCGAAGATGACGGCAGCTATTCCTTCGGCAACATCACCCTCAAGACCATCCACAACCCCGGCCACACCCCCGGCGCCACTTCCCTTGTCTGGGGCAACCACCTCTTCAGCGGCGACACCCTCTTCCCAGGCGGCCCCGGCTACACCGAAAGCCCCGAGAATTTCCAGCAGCTTCTCCACCACGTCGACAACAAGCTCATCAACCTGGGCGACGATGTCAACATCTACCCGGGCCACGGCGACGAAGGCATCCTCGGCGAGACCAAGCGCCTCCACGCCGGCTTCAAGTCCCGCCCCCACCCCGACGACATCCACGGCCACGTCTCCTGGGAAGATTGACACCACCCCCTTCCCCTCCGTCACACCGACCCTCCTTTCCCGTAGGGGCGACCGGCTGGTCGCCCTCCCCGAGGCGTGGGACGACCCACGTACTCCAACCCACCACACCCCGACCCCCGGAGGCCCCTGAATGCCCCTGACTGAAACCCAACCCACCCCCTCCATCGCCGACCAGACCTACCGGAAGACCACCCTGGACTCCGGCCTGCGGGTCATCACCTGCAACATGCCCCACACCCGCTCCGCTACTATGGCCATCCTTGTCGGTACCGGCTCCCGCTACGAGACCGACGCCCAGGCCGGCATCTCCCACTTCATCGAGCACATCTGCTTCAAAGGCACCGAGAAACGGCCCCTCCCCCAGCACATTTCCGAGACCGTCGAGGGCGTCGGCGGCGCGCTCAACGGCTCCACCGACCAGGAGGTCACCACCTACTGGGCCAAGGTCGCCCTTCCCCACTTCCCCCAGGCCCTCGACCTCCTCGTCGACATGCTTCGCAACTCCCGCTTCGACCCCGAGGACATCGAAAAGGAGCGCCGCGTCATCCTCGAAGAGCTCAACATGGTCAAGGACGCCCCCAACCAGTGGATCGAAGTCCTCTTAGACCAGCTCGTCTGGCCCGACCACCCCTTGGGCAGGGACATAGGCGGCACCCGGGAGTCGATCAACTCCATAACCCGTGAACAGCTCCTCGACTACTTCCACGCCCACTACTCCCCCGAAAACACCGTCGTATCCGTCGCCGGGGCCATAGACCACGATGAGGTCGTCGAGGCCCTAGCCTCCCGTCTCGACGGCTGGCGCCCGACCTCCCCCCGCACCTTCACCCCCGCCCCCGGGCCCCAGGAGTCGGCCCGCATGCACCTCGAGTACCGCAAAATCGAGCAGGTCCACCTCAACCTCGCCGTCCGGGGTCTCCCTGTCACCCACCCCGACCGCTACGCCCTTGACCTCCTCAACGTCGTCCTCGGCGACGGCATGAGCAGCCGCCTCTTCGTCGAACTGAGGGAAAACCGCGGCCTCGCCTACAGCGTCTTCAGCTACAACAACCACTACATCGACTGCGGCGCCCTCTGCGTCGCCGCCGGCACAGACCCCTCCCGCACCCCCGAGACCCTCGCCGGCATCATCACCGAGCTTCAGAAGATCAAGGACGGTATCACCGAGGCCGAGCTTGAAAAATCGAAGGAGCTTGTCAAGGGCCGGCTCCTCCTCCGCACAGAGGACACCCGCAGCGTCGCCGGCTGGTTCGGCGCCCAGGAGATCGTCACTGGCCAGGTCCTCATGGTCGACGACGTAGTCCAGCGCGTAGACGCCGTCACCCTCGAAGACACCCGCCGCGTAGCCCAGACCCTCCTCACCACAGAAAACCTCAACCTCGCCGTAGTCGGCCCCACCCGCGCCCGCAAAGGCCTCCAATCCCTCCTCAAACTCTAATTCTGGACTGCGCTCGTCGTCCCTTGTCTTAGAGCGTTGAAATACGACTGCTTCCCAAGACGAAACCACATGTGTGGTAGGGGCTATCTTCACCGCAGTTTGATGCTATAGTCGGGTTGTCGTTGTACGGAAGCGCAAAACAATAGGTTCGATAGCGGGAAAGGCGCGGCCATGATTGCGAACGTGAAGGCCAGGTACTCCAAAAAGGACGTTTATTGAGCATTGAAAGCAAGTTCGATGTGCCGTTCGTTGCCGCCTTGGCGCTACGAGAGAAACAGATACAGCAGAACTACCGACCAATAATCGCTGTGCACAAGTGGTTTGCCCGTAGACCAGGCACACTCTTCCGATCCTTGATGATTTCCGAGTTTGGAGACGAGCCTCTCCCCAGCCTTTATTTCAAGGCCAACGATTTCTCGGGGCGCAAAATAGCCGATCCATTTATGGGTGGTGGCACTCCTCTGATTGAAGCGAATCGCCTCGGATGTGACGTTACCGGTGTGGACATCAACCCCATGTCAGCATGGATCGTCCGTGAGGAGATAGAGAATCTCAACCTGGACTCTTATAAGGCGCAGGCCTACAGTTTGCTTCGCAAGTTGCACTCAGAATTGGGGGAACTTTATTTAACCGATTGCCCCCTCTACGGCGACGTAGACGTGCCCGTAAAGTACTTCTTGTGGGTCAAGACCCTTGATTGCAGTCATTGCAGCCGCTCTATTGACTTGTTTCCCAGCTATCTTTTGTCAGAGGATTCGCGCCACACAACTAATGTAGTTGTGTGCTCATTCTGTAACTATCTCAATGAAGTCGCATCTCTTAAATGCCTCGGAACTTGCTATAGCTGTGACGCTGAACTCCGATTGGAAGGTCCGGCCCGCCGTAACCGATGCATTTGCCCCCATTGCGGCCAACCGAACCGATATCCGCGCTCCGAAGATGGCCCACCCCAACATCGGTTGTTTGCTATTGAGTATTACAATCCTCACCGCGCGTCTGAACACAAAGGTCGTTTTTTCAAGAAACCTGATGTGAAAGACCTCATGCGTTCTGCCAGGGCCGAGGAGCGTTGGCTAGAGACCCGCGTACAGTTTGCCCCGGACCAATCGATCCCGTCTGGAGATGAAACCGACCGCTTGCATCGTTGGGGTTACAGTCATTACATCCAAATGTTCAACAGCCGCCAGCTTCTAGCCTTGGAGTTGAGTTGCAGCCTAATAAGCGAAGTCGAAGATATCCGCGTACGCCATGCTCTCGCTACCAATTTATCGGACTTGTTGCGTTATCAGAACATGCTATGCCGCTATGACGCACGCGCGCTAAAGTCCCTGGACATATTCTCAATACACGGGTTCCCAGTTGGACTCATACAGTGTGAATCCAATTTGTTGGGCAATGTAAATGGTCAGGGTGTCAATGTGGGATCCGGGGGATGGAACAACATCATCGAGAAATATGTCAAGGCCAAACGATATTGCGATGAGCCGTTCGAGGTAAGGCGGCATGGCTCACGGTCGGTGCAGGTTCCCATAGTAGGTGAATCAATTGGACCCGCTCACCGCAATGGACAACAGCGCGCGGTTGCAATTCATTGCGCCGATGCTGCCACGGTATCATTGCCTCCTAATACCCTTGATGCTGTTTTTACCGATCCGCCATACTTCGGCAACGTGCAATATGGTGAGTTGATGGACTTTTGCTATGTGTGGCTACGTCGCCTTGTTGGTCGCGATGTGAAAGGATTCGCCAACTCCTCAACTCGTTCTAAGCAAGAGCTAACGGGTAATATCACTCAATCTCGTGGCCTTGACTATTTCACAGAAGGACTATCCGCCGTTTATTCAAAGATGGCGCAAGCCCTTAAGCCGGGTGCTCCGCTAGTGTTCACATATCATCACAATAAGATGGAAGCCTATCATGCTGTGGGGGTCGCTGTCCTAGATTCAGGTCTGACTTGTTCGGCGTCTCTACCATGCCCCGCCGAAATGGGTGGCTCAATACATATTCACGGCACTAATTCTTCTATCCTCGATACAGTGTTTGTTTGTCGAGACCAGGGGCGAATGCGTAAGCAATGGCTCTTTGAATCTGATGCAGAACTAGCGACTATTGTTACAACTGATCTAGCTCAAATCTCCCAAGCGGGACGTAGGCCAACCCGCGGTGACGCCCGGTGCATCGTCTTCGGCCACTTGACTCGGATGGCTATCTGGAACCTGCGCAAAGATTGGAATCTGAGTTTTTCTACAGATAAGAAGCTAGACTGCTTTGCAGACGCAGTAAACAGGCTACCGAACCTAGATAATGTGCTGGCAATGCTTACCTTGGGATCTGACGGAATAATGTACAACGGGTTCTCAATGGCCAATCCTAGGTTGTTCGAGAGAAGACTAGATGCCGTTTCCTTTTGAAGTTCCTTTTGCGCAAGTGAAGTTGGATTTGGACCGGCATGTTGACGCAGTATTTTCTTCCCTTGAGTCAGAATTCCTGCAGATGCCCAAAGGCCCCGACTTCATAGAATATTCCGTGTTTGAGGCCGGTTATCAATCTCTGAAGAAGGCCACAAAAGATTTTCGGGAACTCTCTCCTGAATCGATCGCAGCCGCAATCAATGAATCGCCGGTTGCTCTGATCGTTCTTAGAACTATATTGGGATTGAGTCCGCCGGAATGGGCATATCTAACTACCGAGCGCACAAACGTGGTAGTTGACCAAAATGGTGCACGTAGCATTGAACGCAGAATTAGGTCTGCGCCCCTAGCACCACTGGGAGCAAGGAATAACGTTACGGTTGAACGCATTGCGGCTCTTGTTGCTACCGCTTGCGATTTGCTGGAAACAGGAGCACCTGCATTGGAGAATCACCTTCTCCATCGCCTTGACAAAGTAGATACCTCTCATGGGATTGCCAGCCTTGGACATCTAGCTGACTTCGGTGTTCCATACCCGACGCTTCTCTATGAACGCTATTTAGGCAGACCGTTTGCATCCCACCGCGATTCTGTTAGTGAATTAGTTGGAGATGCTTTAGAGAATGCAATCGAGAAAGTGTTGCATGGCGGAGGCATTAGTTTCCGCAAAGTTGGCAGGGCGGAACAGATTCCTAACTTTGATCAGGCCCCCGATTTCGTGATACCAGACGAATTCAACCCGCAAATCATCATTGAAGCTAAATTAACCGAAGACGACGGTACGGCCCGCGATAAAGTTACCCGCGTTCAGCATCTCGCCGAGCTGTCCACGAGTGGAGGGCAGCTCGGTGCACGGAAGTATGAGGTTATAGCCGTGATCGCTGGCCGCGGATTTAAGGTAAGAAGAGAGGACATGAGGAAGCTTCTCTTGGCTACCAACGGAAAGGTATTCACGTCCAAGAACTTGGATAGACTGATTGAATGCACTGGCATTGGAAGCTTCAGAACCCGAGATCGCAATTAACCCCCTCCCAACCCATAAAACCCCATCGGGTTGTCCCACAATACCTTCCTCTTCGCCTCCCCGGATATCGACTCCAAGGCCAGGTGGTCCTCTTCAGTTGCCACTCCCCTGTGCCCGACGAAGTATAATATGCACTTGGAGCGGTTGTAGCCATGACCACCATCAACGACATTAGCGACCTCGCCCGAGTCCTGCGGGAACACCCGGAGTGGAGAGACACGATCCGGGGCCTCGTCAACCAGCAGAGTTGACAATGGGCTGGATGTACGAATTCAAGGTTGAAAAGGCCATCCGCAGCTTGGCCTATCGCTACCTTGACCTTTCCGGGATCAAGGTCCTGCAGGGTGCGCGGACTGGATTCGACACCCAGTTCGCATCCCTCCTGGACGACGCCCGGAAGACCGGACTCCTTACACCCGATCAATTCCAGGAGCTTCTCAACCTTGACCTCGTATTCGCCGCCAAGCGCAACTCCGACGACGCCGATGTCCACGTAGTTGCCGAAGTCTCCATTACCACTGGCGACTCGGATATCGAAAGGGTTGCCCGCCGCGCTCCTATCCTGTCAGCCGTCACCGCTCATCCCGTGTTCCCGGCAGTCGTCAGCGCTAACGCAGACAACGAGCGGAAAGCCCGTGCAGCGCAGCAGAACGTAACCGTCATGCTTCTCCCCGAGAACTGACCCCCATTTCCACTATGCAAACCCGACCCTGTTCAGTTCTTTCTTAATCCTTCCTGCCTTCCACTCCCCCTCCCAACCCATAAAACCCCATCGGGTTGTCCCACAATACCTTCCTCTTCGTCTCCTCCGATATCGATTCCAAAGCTAAGAACTCCTCCGTCGCGTGCGGATACCCCGCATCCGGGTGCGGGTAGTCCGACGCCCATAAAAGCCGGTCGTTCCCGAACATCTCCACGTAGTACTTCACCCCCGGCTCATCCCCCTCCATCGACACGTAGCACTGCTCCATGAAATACTCGCTCGGCTTCTTCTTCAGCCACGGCACCTCGTGCCAGCCCCACGCCTCCAGCTCCTCGTCCAGCCTCCACAGCCAGTACACTAGCCAGCTGCACCCGCACTCCAGGAACGCCACCCTCAGCTTCGGGTGCCGCTCCAGCACACCCCCGACCACTATGCTCTCGCTCCCCAGCATCTGCTCCAGCGGGTGCGCCGCCATGTGCATCATCACCCAGTTCCCCAGGAACCGCTGGTCGGCCCCCGGGGGCCCGCCCGCCGTCCCCTCGTGCACCACCAGTGGGATGTCCAACTCCTCCAACAGCGAGTACAAGGGCTCATAGTAGGCGTCGTGCAGGTTCCGACCGTTTATCACGTTCGGCCGGATATACGCTGCGATCATCGAGTTCTCCTTCACCGCCCGACTGATCTCCACCACCGACTCCTCAACGTCGTGTATCGGCGTAGCCGCGACGCCCTTCATCCGAGAGCTGTCCGCCGAGCAGAAGTCCGTAAGCCAGTCGTTGTATCCCTTGCATATCGCCGCCGACAGCTTCGGGTCCAGCCCGTTCATCTTTGGAGTGGGAAAGCTCAATATAGTCGACGAAGGGTACATCGCCGCTATGTCGATCCCCTCCGTCTCCAGGGCCACCATCTGCGACTTCGGACCGAATCCGTCCGCCCGCTCCTCCTCGTACTTCGCCATGCCCTCTGCGTAGGACTTTCGGGCCAGGGCTGCGTTGGGTTTCATCTCGGGTTCCGGGTATATATACATAGGCCCCGACAACGCCCTCCCCTCCAGCGTCGACCCCGTAAAGTCCGGGAAACTCTCATCGAGTGGAATCGCCTTCGGCCCCCGGTCCCGGTACTCCGCCGGCATATACTCCACGAACTTCAAGTCCTCCATGATGTGCATGTCCGCATCGAAAATCCTGTACCCGTTCTTCATGCCTGCCCCCTTTTGCTTCCCTGAGTTTCCAACCGCGCCATCAACCCCTTGCCCCGCCCTGCCTCCCTATAATATCCCATGCCTGCTAACATCCCCCTCCCTGTCCGCCCTTGAACTCCCCTACCGTCCGGAACCCGTGCCACTCTTTTCCCGCACCAGCAATAAGTGCTAATATGGACACCTGATGGAAGTCAGCAGGCGCAAGGTCTTGCAAAGGTTGGAGCGCGAGGGCTGGTATTTGGCCCGACACGGTGGGAAGCACGACATTTACAAGCACCCTGATCGCAAGGGTAGAATCACCCTTCCACGCCACAAGACTATTTCAATACCGGTTGCCGCAGACATTTCGAAGGTAGCAGGCTGGAATGAGTAGGAGCATTCATTATGGGCAATGAGACACTCCGCTACCCCGCCTTTGTAGACGGACGGGAAGGCGCTTATGGAGTCGTATTCCCCGACTTGCCGGGTTGTGTCGCTATGGGCTACACGGTTGAGGACGCCCTCGTAAACGCCGAGGATGCCTTGCGTGACTACACCCTGGATGTGGAAGAAGACGGGGAAGTCCTGCCCGGCCCCAGCCCCTTCCAGTCGATCGATGTCCCAAAGGGCAGCCAGCTAGTCTCCATACCCCTCATAAGGGTCTCGGGCCGCAAAGTAAGGGCAAACCTCACCCTCGACGAAGGCGTCGCCGCCTTCATCGACAGCGAAGCCCGACGCCGCAAAATGACCCGCACCGCCTACATCACCTGGATGGCCCGACGCATCGCCCAAATGGGTGGCTAACCCCCCCATCCCCACCTCCGAGGGGAGCCTGTCCGCCTATGGCGGATCATTCCCGTGCCCCGACACGGGCTGAAAGTGCGCCTATGGCGTAAATCCATCCCGCGGGGCGCCGCAGGGTGCCCCCTCCCCTCCCAACAAATCAAAACAATCCCTCAATCTCATGAATCACAGTTCAGACATCCCCCCACCTGTCTCCTTCCGGTCACCCCCTGATCACTTCTTGTCGGGTGGTTTCACGCCCACAAAAAGGCACGTCGAGCACCTGTACACATCCACCCCGGTCACGTCGATGAGAGAGTACAGTGTATTCTCTGTACAGTCTGCGCATCTATAACCCATTCCCCCTCCGGACTCTATGGGATCGGTCAATCGCCATCCTATAAAGCCGCAACCCCAACACACTCTACATGCTTTTTCGTCATCTACATGAAACCTGTTCTCTTCGCACAATGGACACATTTTACCCTTTGCCATGCCTGTCTCCTATGTGCTTAGTCCTTCCCCCTACCCCAACCTCCCCTGCTTCCCCTCCTTACGCCTCACCCGAGGCGCAGCCTTGTACCCCGACGGCTGGCTCGGTATCTCAAACTCCCTCCCCGCCAATAGGTCCCCCACAGTCCGAATCTGCATCCTCGGAAAATCCCTCTGCCACAACTCCGACTGATAGAAACCCGCACTCACCGCCTCCCTCTCCATCTCCCGCGTCGGCTCCTCCAGCGTGATGAACAGCCCCATCGCCGCCTTCTCCCTCTCCATCGTCCCCTTGAGGTCCCGGATATGCGGCGACGACACCTTCCCGCTCTTAACCTGCACCACCGCCTTCTCCATCTTCTGCTTTGGCCCATCGACGAAATGCACCACCCCGTCTATCCCCCTGTCCGCCCCCTTCTTCTCGTCCCCCCGAGGCAGAGCCTCCAGCAGCGACATCGCCCAATACTGGAACTGGAACCTGTCCTGCTCCGCCAACGCCCGGGCGCTCCCCACGTCCACCGGCTCCCCCACCACCTCGTAGTCTTTCCCTGCGACCAGCCCGTATCCCGTCTTCAACCGGTTCTTCATCAACGCCACCGCCAAATGCGTAATGTCTATCCCAATCCACCCCCGATTCAGCTTCTGCGACGCCGCCACTGCCGTCCCACACCCGCAGAACGGGTCCAGCACCACGTCCCCCTCTTTCGACGACGCTTCGATTATTCGCTCCAACAAGGCGAGAGGCTTCTGGGTCTTATATCCGAGAAGCTCCGCGGACGACCCGTGTATGAACGAAACATCAGCCCAGATATCTTGTAATGGGTTACCCGGCATTTCGTCGAGATACTTCTTCAAGAATGGCCTTCCATTTTTGGTGTAGTAAAGGCGGCCATCCTTTTCAAATGCTTCCATATTGGCTTTGGAATAGGCCCAATATCTGCCCACCGGTGGTTTAACCCCATGCCACTCATACTCAACATCGCCACCAGGCTTCTGCGCACTTAAATCACTCAGCCGAAAATGCCTTCCCGTAGCTTCTTCAACATGAGAATAATGGGTGTTGATTTGCTCTGTCGAATACGGTGTGTAAAGAGGATTCCACGTATATTTTGATGACTTGCAGTAATACAAAAGAGAATCGTGGATACGACCATATCGCTTGGCATCATGATGGGCATTAGTCCTAGGCCAAACAATTTCATTCCTGAAATTCTGTGGCCCGAAGACCGTGTCCATTAACAGTTTGAGATAGTGCCCCGCCGTCGGATCGCAATGCAGATATATCGACCCCGTAGGCTTCAGCACCCGCCGCAGCTCCACCAACCGGGGCGTCATCATCACCAGGTACGCCATCATCGCGTTCCTGCCTATGAAATTCAGGAATGCCGCTACCATCTCCTTCACCTTCGCCGACGCCGCCGGATTCCCCATGATCTCCTGCAAAAGCGTCCGCTCCGATTCCGATGTCCACTCCCACGTATCCGTAAACGCCTTTATCTGCGCCGGAGACTCCTCCCCCGTCCTCTCCTTGAACAGCACGTTATACGTCGCATTCGAGTTAAACGGCGGATCAAGATAAACCAAATCCACCGACTCATCAGCCACGTACTGCCGCAAAATCTCCAGGTTGTCCCCGTAATAAAGCCTATTCGTCATTCACACCATTCCCTTCGCCCCGTCGAAGATCCGCCTCTGGAGGAAGCATAGTCTAAGGCTCTCAATAATGGAATCGCCCGGCTGCCCCTCCCCCCTCATCCCCACCCACCTTGCACCGTCATTCCTGCGGAGGCAGGAATCCATCCCTCCTGAATAATCGCCTGTATCCTAGCACCACACCCCCTCCCGCTTGCCTAGTCCCACCCACCTAATGCCATGTCATTCCGATGCCCCGCGAGGAATCTATCGCGCCCCTACCTAAATCCACTTCGCTTTCCGAAACCCACCCCCCTCCCAACAAATCAAAACAATCCCTCAATCCCATGAATCACAGTTCAGACACCACCCACCTCCGAGGGGAGCCTGTCCGCCTATGGCAGATCATTCCCGCCCTTTTAACTCGTCATTCCCACGGAGGTGGGAATCCATCCCTCCGAAACACTCACCTACAACCCGTCCACTCACGCCTCCCCCTTCCCATTCCGATGCCCCGCGAGGAATCGGGGGGAATTCCCCCCCCCAAACCCGCACATTTGCTTGACACACCTGAGCAAAGGCGTTATCATACCCTCCGTTCGCGAACACTAATCCAGTAACACAAGGAGGTGCCAGAAACCCAGGGAAGCCCCGAGACCCGACCCCGAGGATGTCACCCCGAGACGTCCGGGACACCATCCCCCACCACGGGTCCCGTGCCCCTTCCCTAACCCCCAGGCGATGGATAGACGCCCTGGACGCTACGTTCCATTGTGAAGCCCCTCTAAGACGCCCTCTTGGCCTCTTTCTGGGGAAGCCTCTCTCGGGAGGAAGCCGCTCTTTGCAGCGGAAGTGCGGTCGGATACGCCCGGCGCCGAGGCCCGCTCGGTATCCGACCGCTCAATCAAGCCGGGAGCCGGTCATCCCCGCACTCCGGGTCGCACCGGCAAACTTGGACATACTACGCCTGCAAGAGGCTCAATGCCGGACGCTGGACGAGCCTCCCAGCCGCCCTCAGGCGGTTGCAGCCAACCCCAGGAGTCGGGCTTGGACTCGTTTGGCCTGTCGGTCCCTGCCCATGTCCAGCGTATACAGGGATAAAGGCCGCGATAGCGGCAGGCGGGCCGGCACCCTTGCCCCTGGGTGTCGGAGTGCCCCGAAGCACAGGAACGGGGCAGCGTCCAGCCAGCGTCTTCCATCGCCGACCCAAAACCCAAAAGACAAACCGAAAACTCCAAACCCCACAATCGAAGATCCGCCTCGGGAGGACCGAATAAAAACCCCGGTGTAACGGCCAAGCCCCCACCCTTCCCCCTCCCCCCGACCCGGTGATAAAATCACCTTTGGCCCCCGGAATCCCTCTAGCTAAGGTGTTTGCCTCCCGTGCCTCGTAAGTCCATCTTCGTAAAAGGCGCCCGCGAGCATAACCTCAAGAACATCGACGTCACCATCCCCCGTGACAAGTTCGTGGTTATCACCGGCCTCTCCGGGTCTGGCAAGAGTTCCCTCGCCTTCGACACCATCTACGCCGAGGGCCAGCGCCGCTACGTCGAGTCCCTCTCCGCCTACGCCCGCCAGTTCCTCGGCCGCATGGAGAAGCCCGATGTCGACTACATCGAAGGCCTCAGCCCCGCCATCTCCATCGACCAGAAGGGCGCTCGCCACAACCCACGCTCCACCGTCGGCACCGTCACCGAGATCTACGACTACGTCCGCCTCCTCTACGCCCGAGCCGGCCGACCCCACTGTCCCAACTGCGGCAGGCTGATCTCCCGGCAGACCATCCAGCAGATCGTCGACTCCATCCAGGCCATCCCCCCCGAGACCCGCATCATGATCATGGCCCCCATGGTCGCCAGCCGCAAGGGTGAGCATCAGCTCATCTTCGAAGACGCCCGTAAGTCCGGCTTCGTCCGCGTCCGCGTCAACGGCCAGATCCGTGACCTCTCCGAGCAGTTCAACCTCGACAAGAAGCGCAAGCACACTATCGAGGTAGTGGTCGACCGACTCGTCGTAGGCGAAAGCGAGGGTGAAGCCTCCCGTCTCGCCGATTCCGTCGAGACCGCCCTCAAGCTCGCCGACGGCGTGGTCCTCATCAGCGTCGTGGACGGCGAAGAGACCCTCTACTCCGAACACTTCGCCTGCGTCCAGTGCAACATCAGCCTCGGCGAGATCGAGCCCCGCACCTTCTCCTTCAACAGCCCCCACGGCGCATGCTCCACCTGCACGGGCCTCGGGGCCCGCATGGAGGTAGACCCCGACCTCGTAATCCCCAACAAGAACCTCTCCCTCACCGAGGGCGCCCTCCAGCCCTGGGCCCGCTCCGGCGCCATGAGCTCCTGGTACTCCAGCATGATTGAGTCCGTATCCCGGGCCTACGGATTCTCCACCAAGGTCCCGGTACGCGAACTCGAAGATGACCACGTCGAGGTCGTCCTCTACGGCACCCGCCGCAAGCCCATGACCATGAGCCACACCGACAAGCAGGGCAAGGTCTGGCAGTGGAAGACCTCCTTCGAAGGCGTAATCCCCAACCTGGCACGCCGCTACTCCGACACCGAGTCCGACTGGGTCCGCACCGAGATCGAGCGCTACATGACCTCCCGCCCCTGCCCCGACTGCGATGGCAACCGCCTGAAGCCTACTTCCCTCGCCGTCACCGTGGGCGGCATCAACATCATGGCCTTCACTGGCAAGTCCATCGGCGAGGCCCTGGAGTGGGTCACCGCCCTGGATGGATCGAGTCCATCCATGAACGGCGTCAAGGAACCCCTCACCGAGCGCGAGCTCACCATCGCCGAGCAGATTCTCAAGGAGATCCAGACCCGCCTGGTCTTCCTCCGCGACATCGGCCTCGACTACATCACCCTCGACCGCTCCGCCGGCACCCTCAGCGGCGGCGAAGCCCAGCGAATCCGTCTGGCCACCCAGATCGGCAGCAGTCTCATGGGTGTCCTATACGTCTGCGACGAGCCGTCCGTCGGCCTCCACCCCGCCGACGACCATCGCCTCATCGACACCCTTAAACGCCTCCGGGACGTGGGCAACACAATCCTCATCGTCGAGCATGATGAGGCCATCATGCGTTCCGCAGACCACATCATCGACCTGGGCCCGGGCGCCGGGGAGCACGGTGGCTGGATCGTCGCCGAAGGCCCCCTCGAAGACATCATCGCCTCCGAGGAATCCCTTACCGGCCAGTACCTCGGCGGCTTCCGCAAAATCCCCGTACCCACCACCCGACGCCAAAGCGACGGACGCTCCCTCGTAATCAAAGGGGCCCGGGAAAACAACCTGAAGGGCATAGACGTCGAGTTCCCCTTGGGCATCCTCGTCTGCGTCACAGGCGTCTCCGGCAGCGGCAAGAGCACCCTGATCAACGAAATCCTCTACAAGAAGCTGGCCCAACGCTTCTACAAGGCCAAGGACCGCCCCGGCCAGCACGACGATATCCTCGGCATAGAGAATATCGACAAGATCGTCAACATAGACCAGTCTCCCATCGGGCGTACGCCCCGCAGCAACCCCGCCACCTACACCGGAGCCTTCACCCCCATCCGCGAGCTCTTTGCCACCATGCCCGAGGCCCGCGCCCGCGGCTACAAACCCGGCCGGTTCTCCTTTAACGTAAAGGGCGGCCGGTGCGAGGCGTGCCAGGGCGAGGGATACAATCAGATCGAAATGCAGTTCCTCCCTGACGTCACCGTCCCCTGCGAGGTCTGCAACGGCAGCCGTTACGGCCGCGAGGCCCTGGAAATCGAGTTCAAGGGCTATTCCATTGCCCAGATTCTCGATATGACCGTAGCGCAGGCCTGCGAAGTCTTCGAACACTTCCCGCGCATCGCCAGTAAGTTAAGGACCATGCGGGACGTGGGACTCGGCTACATCAAACTCGGCCAGCCCGCCACCACCCTCAGCGGCGGAGAGGCCCAACGCGTAAAACTATCCACCGAGCTTTCAAAGCGGGCCACGGGCCGCACCGTATACATCCTCGACGAGCCCACCACCGGCCTCTCCTTCGAAGATGCCGCCGCACTGCTGAAGGTCCTTCAGCGATTGGTCGATAACGGCAACTCCGTCATCCTCATCGAGCATCACCTCGACCTCATAAAGTCTGCAGATCACCTCATAGATCTCGGGCCTAAGGCCGGCGATGAGGGCGGCTACATTGTCGCCGTAGGCACCCCCGAGGAAATAGCCGCCGTCCCCGACTCCTTCACTGGTCAGTACCTCTCCCCCATCCTCCACAAACCCCAACCCGCCCCCATAGCCGCCGGCTAGCCTCCTCTGTCATTCCCGAGTAGTCGGGAATCCATCCCCTGACCTCAATCCGCCCCGCAACCCCCCTTGACAGTTGTGTTAATGATAGTAAACTAGTTTATATAACAAACTAGCACAGCTCTAAACACTAGATGAGCAGGCAGGAGACCCACCATGCAAGACGCCAAACGTGAACTCACCCCCGAGGAAAGCTGGAACGCCATCCACGCCACCTTCGACCGCGCCCGGGCCTCCATGTACATCGCAGGAGTCACCAACATCCTGCTCTACAGCGGTGCACTCGTCGCCCTCGCCTTCTTCACCCACTACGCAATCGAGACCCTCGCCCCCACCTTCGCCTCCGACCATCCTTGGTATCCTGGCATCGTCTGGGGAGTCATGGGCGCCCTCGCAATGATCGTCAACTCCATAATCGGCCACCGAGCCGGTAAGAAACTGTCGCAGGGAGATACAGCCCGCAACGCCGGCATCCGGGTATTCGCCTTCTGGATGACCGTAGTAGCCGCTTGTTTCCTTATCCCTGCCGCTGCAGGAATGTGGAACTCCGACTCCGGAGAAATGATTCCCGGTGTCGCCGTAGGCGTCATAGCTCTCGGGTACATCCTCTTCGGCATCTTGTTCCAGCCCATGCTGGTCGCGGTGGGAGCGGGGCTCGCAGCTTCCTTCTACTTGCCTGGCCATTTCGCGGGCGACACCGCCCTGGCTTTCCAAGGAGCTGCCACCCTTACGGTCTGTGTCCTGGGAGCTTTGTGGCTTCGGAGGGCCAGCGCCTCATGATCAATGGGCAGGTCGATCTCGACGATACCATCCACCAGCCCACCCGACTCCGCATCATGACCATGCTCGTCGCCCAGTCCCCTTCGGACCGCCTTGCCTATCCCTTCATCCAGAGGACCCTCGGCCTCACCGGGGGCAACCTCACCATCCACCTGCGCAAACTCGAGAGCGCCGGCTTCCTGACCATCACCAAGGAATTCCTGGACTCCAAGCCCCGCACCTGGGTCGAAGCCACCCCTGAGGGCCGGCGCGCCTTCACCGACTACCTCTCCAATCTGCTGGAAACCCTGAACTGGAAACCCCCTCCCTAGCACCAACCCACCCCCCCATTTGACACCCTACCCACCAATCCCTACGATTCCCCCATGCCTCCCGACAAAGCACCGGGCCTCGGCCGCATCCTCGTCTCCGAGACCCAAATCTCCGAAGCAATCTCCCACCTCTCCTCTGAAATCGCCCGAGACTACGACCTCTCTACCCTCATCCTCGTCGGCGTCATGGACGGCGCCGTCCCCTTCCTCGCCGACCTCATGCGCACGTTCGACCAGTCCGTGATTGTCACAACTGCACGAATACGCAGCTATTACGGGACCACCGGCGGCCAGCTGATAATCGACTCCCTGCCCCTCCGTGACCGGATCGAGGGCCGCCACGTCCTCATAGTAGAAGACATCCTCGACAGCGGCGCCACCTGTGAGTTGTTCACCCGAAAGCTTACGGAAATGGGCGCCCTGTCGGTAAAGATATGCGCCCTGCTGGACAAGCCCTCCCGGCGCATCCACAACGTCAAGGCCGACTACTTCGGCTTCGAAATCCCCGACACCTTTGTCGTTGGCTACGGCCTCGACTTCGATGGCAAGTACCGCAACCTCCGCAACATCCACGTCCTCGTCAGGTAGCCGAACGCGACGCGCAAAATAGCTCCGACCCGTTACCCCCAGCCCCCTAAATCCCCACCCCCGTCGCCCGGGCCACCGTATCAATGTCCTTGTCCCCTCGCCCCGACAGGTTGATCAGCACTATCTGCCCCTCGCTGAGCGTCTTCCCTAGCTCCACCCCGTAGTACACCGCGTGCGCCGACTCCAGCGCCGGGATTATCCCCTCCGACTGGCTCAACATCTTAAACCCCTTTAGCGCCTCATCGTCGGTCACCGATACATAGCTCGCCCGACCCGTCGACTTCAAGTGGCTGTGCTCGGGCCCGACCCCCGGGTAGTCCAGCCCCGCCGATATGCTGTGTGCCTCTAATACCTGCCCGTTCGGGTCTTGCAACAGGTACGAGTTAGACCCGTGCAGCACCCCCGGCCTTCCATGTCCCAGCGACGACGCATGCCTCCCGCTTTCAATCCCTTCTCCCGCCGCCTCCACCCCGACCAGCCGCACCTCCTCGTCCCCGATAAACGGGTGGAACATCCCCATCGCATTGCTTCCGCCCCCCACGCACGCTACCGCATAGTCCGGTAGCCGGCCCTCGGCTTCCAGCATCTGCTGCCGCACCTCCCTGCCTATTACCGACTGGAAGTCTCTCACGAGCATCGGATAAGGATGCGGCCCGACCACGCTTCCCAGCAGGTAGTGCGTCGTCTGGACGTTGGTCACCCAGTCCCGGATCGCTTCGTTGATCGCATCCTTCAGCGTCCTGCTCCCAGACTGAACGCTCACCACCTCCGCCCCAAGCAGTTTCATTCTGTACACGTTTAATGCCTGCCGCTCCACGTCCTTCTCGCCCATGTAGACGATGCACTCCAGCCCGAGCATCGCGCAGATCGTGGCCGCCGCCACCCCGTGCTGCCCCGCCCCCGTCTCCGCAATGATCCGCTTCTTCCCCATCCGCTCCGCCAGCAAGCCCTGCCCCAGCACGTTGTTGATCTTGTGGGCCCCCGTATGGGCCAGGTCTTCCCTCTTCAAGTAGATCTTGGTCCCGCCCGCCTTTTCGGTGAGAGTCCTGGCCAGGTAGAGCGGTGTCGGGCGGCCGGCATAGGTCTTGGAAAGCTCCTCCACCCGTGCCCCGAACCCCGGGTCTGCCCTTGCCGCCCGGTACTCCTCCTCCAGCTCGTCCAGCGCAGGCATCAGGGTCTCGGGGATGAACTTCCCCCCGAAGTCCCCGTACCGCCCCGACTCATCCGGATACGCGTAGGCCGAAGTCACCCCTGAGCTCGTCACATCGGCTCCCGGATTGCCTTGCCTGCTAGCTCCACCGCCCGTGCGAAAGCCTTGATCTTCCCAAGATCCTTCTTCCCGTCCGTCTCCACCCCGCTCGAAACGTCCACCACCCACGGCCCGACCTGCTCAATCGCTCGTGACACGTTCTCCGGGTTCAACCCCCCCGACAATACGAAGTCGAACTTCTTAGCCAGCTCCGTCGCCAGCCCCCAGTCGAAAGTCTTGCCCGTGCCCCCGTAATAAGGACCCTTGGACACCGTATCCAGCATCGGAGTATGCCCCGAATCCACGATCGCGTCCAGTTCCTCTTCCAGGGCCGTCAACAATTCATCCCCCCTCGCCCCCGCCTCGATCCTGACCACCTTGAAAACCGGCCTCTCAATACCCGAGCAATACTCCGGGGTCTCATCCCCGTGAAGCTGAATCCTGTCTAACCCGCAGTATTCGGCGGTCCGGTTGACCTCGTCAGCAGAGGCATTTACGAAGACTCCAACGGCCTCAGGCATCTCGCCATCCGACCCATATGCCGTCCGAGCTTCCTCCAATATCCCATGCGCCGCCTCTGCCGTTAGCTGCCTCTTGCTCGGCGCGAAGATCAGGCCGATGAAATCCGCCCCTTCACCGATGGCTGCAAGCGCATCTTCCGCCCTCCTGAGCCCGCACACCTTGAACCTAGTCACGAGGGACCCGCTCCAAGGTGGCCGATGCCAACTCCCGCACCTTCGCACCCACGTCCCCCGACTTCACCAGCCCCTCCCCCACCAGCACCGCGTCCACCCCCCACCCCGCCACCATCGCCACGTCGTCCCGGGTGAATATCCCGCTCTCTGCTACTACAGGAATCTCTGCTGGCACCAAGGGCCTCAGCCTTCGCGTCGTCTCCAAATCTACCTCGAAAGTGGCCAGGTCCCGGTTATTGATCCCGATTAGTGATGCCCCTGCCGAAAGCGACATCTCCACCTCCGCCTCCGTGTGCGTCTCCACAAGCACATCCATCCCCAACCCCCGAGCCTCGCCCAGCAAATCCCTCATTTCCTCCTCTTCCAGTATCGACGCGATAAGCAATATCGCATCCGCTCCCCACGCCCGAGCCTCCCACAACTGATACTCGTCAAATATGAAGTCTTTTCGCAGAAGCGGAGGACAGGCGGGGCCTAATTCCTCCTTAATTCTGGATAGGAAAAGCAATTCACCCTGGAAATGTGGCGTCTCCGTCAATACCGATATCGCCGATGCCCCGTTCTCCGCATAAATTCGGGCCAGGGCCACGGGGTCAAAGTCGCGGGCCAGCAGACCTCGGGACGGGGATGCTTTCTTCACCTCCGCAATCAGAGAGACACCGGCCGATTCCAGAGAGTCCGCTAGAGACTTGGGAAATGACCTCCCCGAGATCTGTCTCTCGAGGATGTCGTTTGCCACCTCAATTTTCGCCCTCGCGAGGTCATCCCGCTTTACCGTCACTATCTGGTCGAGAATCGTCCCCGTTTTAGCCATAACCCTTGTCGTGCTACTCCAGCTCTTGACTCACTTCCCTCAGCATCTCCAGCCTCTTCATCGCATTTCCACTATCGATTGACTCCTGTGCCACCCGTACCCCTTCTCGAAGGTCAGCCGCCTTGCCCCCCGCCACGATGCCCCCCGCAGCATTCGCCACCACCACGTCCCTTGGAGAACCCTTCTCTCCACTTAGCACCGCCGTCATTATCTCTGCATTCCTTTCAACCGACCCCCCGGCCAGCGACTCCAAGGACGCCGTCCCCAACCCCAAGTCTCCCGCCGAAACCGTATAGTGTTTGATCTTACCGTCTTTGAGTTCCCAGATGTTGCTACTGCCGTTCAGCGATATCTCGTCCAGCCCGTCTTCAGCATGCACCACCAACACCCTCTCCGAGCCGAGCCTCTGCAACACCCGCACCATCTTCTCTCCCACCGCATCCGTCGGCACCCCCAGCACCTGCGCCTTCGCTCCCGCCGGATTCGTCAAGGGTCCGAGGATGTTGAAAACCGTCCTGACCCCTATCTCTCGTCGGGGCTGCACCGCAAACTTCATGGCCGGGTGGAACCTGGGCGCGAACATGAACCCGATCCCCGCCTCCTCCATGCACTTCTTCACTCCCTGGGGCCCGAGGTCTATCTTGATCCCCTGCTGCTCCAGCACGTCCGCGCTCCCGCTCCTGGAAGTCATCGCCCGGTTCCCGTGCTTCGCCACCGCAATTCCCGCCCCCGCCACCACGAACGCCGCCACCGTCGAGATGTTGAACGTCCCAGAGTCGTCTCCCCCCGTGCCGCAGGTATCGACGCTCGGGCCCCGGTAGTCCACCTTTAACGACTTCGCCTTCATCACCGTCGCCAGGCCCGTCATCTCATCAACGGTCTCGCCCTTCAGCCTTAGCGCAATGACGAACGCCCCGAACTGCGCGGGCGTCGCCTCCCCGGTCATGATCTCTTCCATGACCTGCGCCGCCTCTTCTTCGGTCAGGTCCGACCCCCTCGTCAGTTTTTCGATCGCTTCTCTTATCATCAGCCTACGCCGGTACCAGGATTTCTTGCCCCAGAAAATTCCTGAGCAGGTTTTTCCCCTCGGGGGTCATTATCGACTCCGGGTGGGCCTGGAATCCCTCAACCTGGTACTCCTTGTGTCTGACTCCCATGATGATCCCGTTCGCCGTCCGGGCGGTCACCTCCAGGCAGTCAGGGAATCCCTCCTCCTGGATTGCCAGCGAATGGTACCTGATCGCCTCGAAGGGGTTGGACAGGCCCATGTAAACGCCCTTCCCGTCGTGGTGCACCATCGACGACTTCCCGTGCATGATCTCCCCCGCATATCCCACCACCCCCCCATACGCCGCCCCGATGCACTGGTGCCCCAGGCAAACCCCCAGCACCGGGAGTCGGGGCCCGAAGTGCCGTATCACGTCCACCGAGATCCCTGCTTCCTTCGGCGTGCACGGCCCCGGCGACACGATAATCCGCTCCGGCTGCCACCCCGCAATCTCCTCGATGGAGGTTTTGTCGTTACGCACAACCTCCACCTCCTGCCCCAGCTCGCAGAGGTACTGGTACAGGTTGTAGGTGAAGCTGTCGTAGTTGTCTATCAGCGCCAACATTGTCAACTACTCCCCCTGCGGAAGGTAGTACTTCGGCAACTCCGCCCCGACCGCCGCCCGCACGTATATAACCTCCCCCGATATGTGGCTCCCCTCCTCCGACGCCAGGAACACGCACAGGTTGCCTATGTCCTCGGACCTCACCATTCGGCCCAGCGGCATGCCCTTGTCCACCTCTTCAAAGGTGTCTTTGCCCGTAGTCCGGGAGATCCCTCCCCATGCCATGTCCGTCGGCACGAGCCCCGGGTTAACCGCATTCACCCGCACGCCCTGGTACCGCTCCTCTTTCGCCACCCCTTTGGCCAGGGCGTCGATAGCAGCCTTTGCTGCGTTGTAGTCCGAGTCGTTCGCCATCAGCATGTCCGTGCTTCGGGACGAAATGAGGATCAAGTCTCCCCTCCCATTGTTCCGCAGGTGCGGAAGCGCAGCCCGAGAGCAGTTGAACGCCCCTATCAGGTGGTTCCTGATCGTGTAGACGAACTCGTCGTGGGTGAGCTCGATCAACGGCTTCCCATGCCCTTTGGTCCCCGCATTCGCCACCATGATGTCCAGCTTCCCGAACCTCGACACCGTCTCTTCCACCATCGACTCCACCTCCCCGTAGTCACCCACATCCGCCTTCATGGCCACCGCTGTCCCTCCTGCCACCTCGATGTCCGCCACCACCTCCGCCGCAGGCCCCGGCGACTTGAAGTAGTTCACAACTACCTTCGCCCCCTCACGGGCCATGCACCGCGCTATTCCCGCGCCTATCCCCCTCGACCCCCCACTCACTATCGCTACCCTGTTTTCTAGTCTCATCTCGCTCTCTCTATTCTTGGTTCGGCAGATTTGTTACTGGCTTCGTTCGTTAGGAATAATAGGGCTTCGGCCCGTTCACGTAGAATGACGGCGGCTCTCCCCCCACCCCGCCCCGCACATATATCACCTCGCCCGAGATATGACTCCCCTGCTCGGAAGCCAGGAACGTGCAAAGGTTCCCGATGTCCTCCGGCCTCATCATCCGCCCGAAGGGCATAACCTTATCCACTTCTTCCACGCTGTCCTTGCCCGTGGTCGCCCTCAGCTCTTCCATCAGTATGTCCGTCGGGACTAGGCCCGGGGCCACCACGTTCACCCGGATCCCGTTGTACCGCTCCTCCTTCGCCAGCCCCTTGGCCAGGCCGTCCATTCCTGCTTTTGCGGCGTTGTACGGCGACGAGTTGGGCGGGAAGAAGTCGGTCTGCCGGGAGGAGATGAATATCACGTCACCCCTCTCCAGCCCCCGCATGTGGTGCAGAAGGCAATACGTGCAGTTGTATGACCCGATCAGGTGGTTCCTTATTACGGCTTCGAACTCGTCCGGGCTTATGTCCGCCATAGGCTCGGAAGGCCCGGCTATGCCCGCATTGTTCACCAGGATGTCCACCTTCCCGAACTCCGCAATCGACTGCTCCACCATCGACTTCACCTGCCCGTAGTTCCCCACGTCCGCTTGTACCGCCATCGCCCGACCCCCCTTCCCCCGGATCCCCTCCACTACCTCGTTCGCCAGCCTCTCCGACTGCACGTAGTTCACCACTACCGCCGCCCCCTCCTCCGCCATGCACCTCGCTATCCCCGCCCCTATCCCCCGGGACCCGCCTGTGACCAGCGCTACCCGACCTTCCAGTCTCATATTCCGCTCCTCTGTGCCGCCGACGAGAAGAACTCCTGCGTCGGTTTCCTGTCCTGCGATGCGTCCACGTAGATCACCTGCCCCGAGATATGGCCCCCCGCTTCCGACGCCAGGAACGCGCACAGGTTCCCCGTGTCCCGGGGCTGGGCTATCCGGCCCAGCGGCAGGTACGGGTCGACCTCCCTGAAGCTGGAGAAGCCGTACCTCTTCAGCAGCCCGGAGGCCATGTCCGTCTCGGTGGTGGTCGGGGCTATCACGTTCACCCGTATCCCGTGTCCCTGCTCCTCCTTCGAAAGCACCCGACCCATCACCTCCATCCCCGCCTTCGCCACGTTGTAAGAGGTTAGCCCCATCGGCAGCATCTTCGCATTCGTCGACCCTATCAGATGTATGTCCCCCCGAGCCTGCTCCCTCATGTTCGGCAATACGGCCTGAACGCAGTTGAACGCCCCCATGATATGGTTCTCGATGACCTCCCGGAACTCTTCCAGGTCCGCTTCGTGTACGTGGCTGTCCCGACGTATAATCCCCGCATTGCAGACCAGAATGTCCACTTTCCCCAGCCCCTCCACCGCCACCCCGACCATCGTCTTTACCGCATCCGCGTCCCCCACGTTTGCTTTGTAGATCAACGCCTTCCGACCCAGCGCCCGGATCTCCCCAGCCGTTTCTTCCGCTGCCCCCTCATTGCTAACGAAGTTGACCATCACGTCGGCGCCAGCCTCCGCCATTGCCAACGAGATCGCCCTTCCAATCCCCCGAGACCCGCCCGTCACCAGGGCAACCCGCCCCTCTAAAGAATGAGAGTTCCCTTCACTCATGGTCTACCTCTGCGCCCGTGCCTCGGGCGTCACGAACTCCCTCAGCGAAGACGGCCCTATCCCGCAGTCCAGGTAGATCACCTGCCCCGAGACATGGCTCGCCTTGTCGCTGCAAAGCCAGACGCACATGTTCCCCACGTCGTAGGGCTGGATCAGCCTGTCGAAGGGCACTATCCCGTCCAGGTTCCGGGGGTCGTCTATCTGCGCCCAGTCCAGCACCAGCTTTAACCCCATGTCCGACTCCACGATGGTCGGCGCAATGGCGTTCACCCGGATCCCGTGCCAGCTCAGCTCCTTGGATATCGTCTTAACGAACGTCCCCATCCACGCCTTCGCGCTGGCATAGGCCCATTCGTCGGGCCACAGCTGCTGCGTCGCCAGCGAGCTGATGAAATGAATATCACCTCTCTTCTGCTTCTTCATGTGCGGCAGCACCGCCTGCGTGCAGTAGAAAGAACCGGCGATGTGCGTCCCGTAAACGTCGTGGAACACGTCCATCGCATCTTCCGCCATGATCGACTTCGAATAGTGCTGTCCGGCGTTGTTCACCAGGATGTCCACCCGACCGAAGGTCGCAATGGTCTCGTCCACCATCGCCTGGACCTCGTCGAAATTCTGGACGTTGGCCTGGTACAGCAGCGCCTTCCTCCCTCGGGCCTCGACCTCCGACGCCGTCTGCTCCGCCCCTTCCTTATTGCGCTGGTAGTTAACCACAATGTCCGCGCCTTCCTCCGCCATGCTCTGCGCAATCCCCTGGCCTATGCCCCGGGACGCCCCGGTTATCAACGCTACCCTTCCTTCAAGATCCATCTATCTCCTCCCGATTCATTACTTTTATCGCGTTGCCCCCAACGTTACCGTCACCCCGACAATCGTCTCCCCAACCTCCATCTTCTTCGTCATTCCCGGCTCCGATCGGGAATCCCACCCTGGGTGGCTGGGCCACTCACCCTGAGACGTGTCGAAGGGTCGAGCGGGGAGGTGCAAACATGCTAGGTAGCTCACTGGTAATGGCAGTTAGGAGTCATAATCTTAGCAGTCGGCGCCACCAAGGTTTATCCTCCTTCATCTTTCGCATCCATTGGTTATGCCACTCGGTTTCCTCTGCAAGCCTCTGCCGTCGCTCCAAGTAAGAGTCATTGGCACGAACCCTCGTTAGTTGACGGCACTCTCTGCAGCCACAATCAGATCGGTGACGGTTTGTTGGATGCAACCTCATTGTGTGGCCTCCACTTATGTGCCTTCTTCTGTCATGCGCGGGTACAAACGAACATCATGCCCCTTCCCTCACCGCGCCATCCCACCGTCCAGATGAATAACGTGCCCCGAGATATATCCCCCGTCCTCCGACGCCAGAAACGCCGATAGCTTCGCTATGTCCTCGGGCTGGCACACCCTCCCGAACGGGTAGTCCGGGTATATATCCTTAATGTCGTCGACGCCTTGGGTCGCCTTCACCAGCCTCTTCCCCATCTCCGTCTCTACCAGCCCCGGCGCTATTACGTTCACCCGGATCCCGTGCTGGCGCTCGTCCTTCGCCATCGACATCGCCAATGCTTCCAGACATGCCTTGGCCGTTGCGTAGGGCCCGTGCCCCGACTCTGCCCTGAACGGCGACGTCGACGAAATGAAATGCACGTCCGCCCTCTTCCGCTCCCGCATTCCCGGCAACAGCGCCCTCGCGAAATGCAGCGCCCCGAAAAGGTGCACGTCCAGCACCCGACGCATCTCCCGTGGCTCCGTCTCTCCCAGGTGGTTCCCCCGGGAAGCGACCCCCGCGTTGCACACCAGTATGTCCACTGCCCCGAACAACTCAACAGCCTCCGACACCATCGCCTCCACCGCCGCGTTGTCCGTCACGTCAGCCTGCCGGGCCAGCGCCCGACGCCCCAGCGCCTCGATCTCTGCCGCCGTCTCCCGCGCCGACTCCTCGTCCTTGCGGTAGTTGAACGTCACGTCCGCTCCCTGTGCGGCCAGCTCCAGGGCCACGGCCTTCCCGATGCCCCTGTTACCTCCCGTGACTATGGCTGCTCTGCCTTCCAGCTTCATTCTTGGGATGTCCTCCAGGACCGCCCAAATACTACCACGACCGCGCCTCCGCCTCATCGATTGCCCTCATGATCGCCCCCGCCTTGTGCACCGTCTCCATGTACTCCAGGTGCGGGACGCTGTCGTACACTATTCCCGCCCCGGCCTGCACGTGGGCCACCCCGTTGTGGAACACCATCGTCCGCAGGGTTATGCACGTATCCATGTTCCCCGAAAAGCTGAAATACCCCACCGACCCCGAATACGGCCCCCTCTTTATCGGCTCCAGTTCCGCAATTATCTCCATCGCCCTCAGCTTCGGTGCCCCCGACACCGTGCCCGCGGGGAAGCACGACCAGAAGGCGTCGTAGATCGAGGCATCGGGCCTCAGCTTCCCCTTCACGTGGGAGACCAGGTGGATCACGTGCGAGTACCGCTCAATGTCCATGATCTGCGTAACCTGCACCGATCCCGGCACGCTCACCCGACCTATGTCGTTCCGCCCCAGGTCCAGCAGCATTATGTGCTCCGCCCGGTCCTTTTCGTCGGCCAATAGCTCCTGCTCGTTTGCCCGGTCTTCCTCCTCGTCCTTCCCCCGGGGCCTCGTGCCCGCCAGCGGGTGATAGTCCAACTGGCCCTCCTCCTCCCTCACCAGCACCTCCGGCGAGGCCCCTACCAACTGGAAGCTCCCCAGGTCCAGGTAGAACATGTACGGCGAGGGGTTCACCTTCCTCAAACTGCGATAGATGTTGAACGGGTGGACGTCCGTCTTGCGGGAGAACCTCTGCGAAATCACCGCCTGTATGATGTCCCCCGCCCTGATGTAGTCCTTCGTGACCTCCACATTTCTCTCGTATTGTTCCTTGGTCACGTTGGGCTCTATCGAGTAGCCCGCCGTCGGCCCTCCCCTCAGAGGTGCCAATGCGGGCTCTATCGGCTGCCGAAGCCTGTCCACCAGTTCGTCTATCTTCTCCGTTGCCCGACGGTACGCCGAGGCCAGATCCCCTTCATCCATCCTCACGTGAGAAACCACCTTGATGCTGTGCTTTATGTGGTCGAAGACCAGCAGGGTGTCGGCGAACATGAATATCGCCTCGGGTAGCCCCAGCGTGTCCACTTCCGGCGATGGCACGTCCTCGTAGTGGTGCATCGCCTCGTAGCTGATGTACCCCACCCCTCCCCCGTGGAACCTCGGCACCCCCGACGCCCCCGCCACCGACCATCTCTCCATCTCCTCTCGCACCAGCTCCAGCGGGTTTGCTTCTCCGTCCTGCTGCCCTCGCCCCGTGACTATCTTCCTGTACGGCTCAGTGCCGATGAAGCTGTAGCGCGCCATCCGCTCCCCGCCCTCCACGCTCTCCAGCAGGAACGAGTAGTCCCCGCGCGCCACCTTCAGGTACGCCGACACCGGCGTCTCCAGGTCGGCCTCTATCTCCCTGTACACCGGCACGAGATTCCCCAGCCCCGAAAGCTCTTCCAGCCTCTCCAGGCCCGGTGTGTATACGCTCTTTGCAACTGTGGTCATGGCGCCTTCCCGTTCTCGACGAACAAACCCCCCTCGTCCTCAGGGGCGAGGGGGGTTCTCGCGGTGCCACCCTAGTTTGTCCGGCCCGGTCGTCACGGCATTCAACCGCAAGTCGGGCCCCGAAAGGCCCCAAGCCGGCTAATCTCTAACAGGTACGTCCTCGGTCAGGCTCTCGGCTTTCTTCGGAGATACCCTGGGCCCTGGTAACGGCGCCCCTTCCGTCCAAGCCTACTCCCCCGACTCCCGTCGGGCTTTCGGTTGGCGACTCCCGGGTCCATTCTGCCTCCGCGCTGGGGTCGGCTCTCACCTAACCCGACTCTCTGGCCCCCGCTTCAGGCTTACTACTCCCGTTCGCTGTCTTTTCTCGAATTTATTTCTGCGTCCCAAAGTTTCCATCGCCCGATGCCAATTGTCAATGCGGGGCATGAAAAAAGGGCCTCTGTCGGCCCCCAAGACCCGATTGGAACCCCTCCACCCTACCCCCGACCGTTGCTCCCCGCCTTCCGCCTTATGACGCTCTTCGCCGCCTGCGCTATCTGCTCCGGCGTCAGCCCCCGCAGCTTCAAAAGCTGCTCCGCCTCCCCCGACGGGCTGTACACCTCGTCTATCGCCACCATCGACAGCGGTACCGGGCAGTGCTCACCTAATACCTCCGCTACAATGCTCCCGAGTCCCCCGTGCTTCAAATGCTCCTCCGCCGTCACTACCGCCCCCGTGTCCCGGGCGCACTGCAGCACCGTCTCCCGGTCCAGGGGCTTCAGCGTCGAAACGTTTACCACACGCGCCTTAATAGATTCCCGAGCCAGCGCCTCCGCCGCCTCCAGCGCCATCCCCACCATGATCCCGGTTGCCAGGATCGTCACGTCCGTCCCTGGCCTGAACACCTCCGCCTTGCCTATCTTGAACTCGTATCCTTCCGGGCAGACCAGCGGGGTGGCCGGACGGCTCAGGCGTAGGTAACAGGGCCCTTCCATCTCTGCCAGGGCCCGAACCGCCTGCGTAGTCTCCTCCGCATCCGCCGGCACCACCACCGTGAACCCGACCAGCGAGCACATCAGCGCCAAATCCTCGATCCCGTGCGCCGACATCCCGTCGGGGCCCGTGATTATCCCCGCATGCGTCACCACTATCTTCACGTTCGCCCGCGCCTGCGCTATCGATATCCTGATCTGGTCGAACGGTCGGCCCGACCCAAACACCGCAAACGTGCTCGCGAACGGAATCTTCCCCACCGCCGCCAGCCCCGACGCTATCCCCATCATGTTCTGCTCCGCAGCCCCGCAGTCGAAGAACCTGTCCGGGAACTCCGCCCCGAACATCGTCGCCATCGTAGACTTGTTCAGGTCCCCCCCGATCACCACTATGTCGGGATTGCTCCGACCCAGCTCTAGCAGCGTCTCCCCAAAGGCCTGACGGGTGGCGACCTTGGTAACCAACGCTCTAACCTATCTCCTCTAGCGCCAGCTTCAGTTCGTCGGCGTTCGGGGCCTTGCCGTGGAAGCCGGGGTTGTTCTCCATGAAGCTGACACCCTTCCCCTTCACCGTCTTGGCTATGATCGCATGCCGCTTCCCGTCCCTCTCCGACGCATTGCTCAGCGCCCCGACCATCTCACCTAGGTCATGCCCGTCGACCTCGTGTACGTCCCACCCGAAGGCCCGCCACTTGTCGGGCAGCGGCTCCAGGTTCATCGCCTCGTGGGTCCATCGGTCGTTCTGGATCCCGTTCCGGTCGACGACCACCGTGATGTTGTCCAGCCCGAAATGCGACGTTGCCATCGCCGCCTCCCAGATCTGCCCCTCGTCGCACTCCCCGTCCCCGACCAGCACGTAAACGTTATGCTCGCTCCCGTCCAACCGACCCCCCAGCGCCATCCCCACCCCAACGGACAACCCCTGCCCCAAAGAACCGGAGCAATGTTCTACCCCGGGCGTCGAGTTATGGCAGTGTCCGTGCAGCCTGCTGTCAACCTTCCGGAAGGTAGCTAGTTCCTCCACCGGAAAATAACCCGCCTCCGCCAGCGTCGAGTACAGGACGGGAGTGCAGTGGCCCTTGCTCAGGATGAACCTGTCCCGACCCGGCCACTCCGGGTTCTGAGGGTCGTGCCTGAGCACGTTGAAATAGAGCGCCGTCAGGATTTCAACTGCGGACAGCGACCCGCCCGGATGCCCGCTCCCCGCCGCCGCCGTCATCTCGACAATGTGCCGGCGTATGGCCCTGGTCAGGCCCGACATTTCCTCCACGGACAGCTTTGTGCACGCTCGTTGTCCGTTCGTCATCAAATCGCTGGCAGTGGAGTTAGGCCCGAGAAGTGTGTAGTCGAAGCTTCAGTCATTTGGTGTCAGGGCGCCGCCGTCGCCGCTGGGATGGCCCATTATATTGCCTCTCCCCGCCCACTGTCCACAATTTGTCTCCCTATTTGGACCCCTCCTCACACGCCTCCTGGTAGCTCTCCAGGAAAGGACTCAGCAGCGGCACGAACCTCATCAGCTTGTACATCGGCACGCCCTTCAGCTTGATCTGACCCGACAGAAACATCTTCGCCATGTTCCCCCGACCGTACACCACCTGGTGCAGCCGCTCCGCGTCCATCGTGATATGCGCATCCGCCGACCCCTCTATCGACTCCGCATACCCGAAGTTCCCCTCCGAGTCCAGCACCGTGTACGCCGAAAGCTCGTAGTCCGGGAAGTCCCACCTCAGCGACTTGAATATCTTGTACAGCTTCCCCACGCTCTCCGCCGACACCTTCCCTCCCGTCAGTTCCAGCGTCCGACGCATCACCCTCGGGAAATCCTCTTTAACCGGAATCGCTACCGTCTCAGCCATGCCCTTTCCCTTCTGCCCAGTAATTTCACCCCACATAGTATATCCCCCCAGCTTCCTGCCCCCGAGCCGGCTGTAAGTGCGCCCCTGGCGTGAATCCACCCCTTCATCAAATCGTCATTCCCGAGTAGTCGGGAATCCATCCCCAGGGGTGGGGGGTTCCGTTCGCCCTGAGCGGAGTCGAAGGGTCAACCGAACGGAAAGGGACGGGGCCCCCCCTCACACCACCCACCGCTCCAAGCTGTAGCACATCTCCCAGAAAAGGTACTCATACCGGCTGCTCGTTAAAAACGCCTCCTCCATCAACGCCCTCGTCGCCGCAGACCCCTCCCCCCCCAGCCCGTCCACCAGATCCCGACACCTCCCCACCTCCTCCCCGTATCCCGGGTCCGTATACTGCTTGATCCACCTCGCGTACATCTCGTCGTCGGGCATCCCCCGCTCCTCCAGCGACTTCCCCATCTCGTAGTAGCCCCAGAAACACGGCAGAAGGGCCGCAATAATCGACTCGAAAGGCTCCACAGCCGCCGTCCGCATCAGGAAATCCGTGTACGCCTGGCACGTCGGCGCCTTCTTCTCCGACACCAGCTCCTCCACCCCGATCCCGAAGTCCCGAGCATACGACCTGTGCAGCGCCATCTCCTTGTTCAGCGTGAAGTCCGCATGGAACGTCAGCCACCCCGAAAGCTCGGGCCCCGGCGCCTTCGCCGCCGCCAGGTTGTACACCCGGGCGTAGTCGATTAAGTACAGGTAGTCCTGCTTCACCCAGAACTTCAGCCTCTCCACCTCCAGCGTCCCGTCCCCCACCCCCCTCACAAACGGATGATTGCGCTGGGCCTCCCATATCGAATCCCCCAGCGCCCTTAAATGATCACTAAATCTCTCCTGCAACTGAGTCCCTCCCATTGGCGCGCCGCCGAGACGGCGTAATCTTGCAGTATTTTACAAGCCCAATGCAGCAGAAGGGAGCCGTTCGAGAGGATGGAGCTACCCGAACCTATCCACCCCCCACCCACCCCCTCATCCTATCCGTCATTCCCGCCCTTTTAACCCGCCACTCCCACCTCCTTAACTCGTCATTCCCACGGAGGTGGGAAGGTGGATTCACATTTCAAGTGCAACACGCTATCCAAGAAGACTTCCGCCGGGGTTTTGTAGCCCAGGCACTTGCGGGGCGTATTGTTGTAGGCCTGAAGCATCCGGGTAAACCGCTCCTGGGACAATGCCGCCAGGTCGGTCTTGCGGGGCAGGGTACGCCGCAGCCGGCCGATGGCGTTCTCCACACCTCCCTTCTGCCAGGGGGAGTGGGTATCGCAGAAGAAGGTCTGGATACCGAGATCGTGGAGCCGGTAGTGGAGGGCGAACTCGGTGCCGTTGTCGAAGGTAACGGTCTGGCGCCATTGGGGAGGCAACAGACCCAACACCTGGGACATGGCCTGGGCGATGGGCCTGGAAGCCTTGCCGGGTGGTCTGAGGGCGATGAGGATGCGGGAGTGGCGTTCGTGGAGGGTGAGGACGGCATGCCCATAGGTTCTGAAGAGCATCAGGTCGGCCTCCCAGTGGCCCGGGGTGAGGCGGTCATCGGCGGACTGGGGGCGCTCGGTGATGGGGCGACGCAAAGCCATGAAGGAGGCGGGGCTGTGGCCTTTGCGGGATCTCCGACCCCGCTTCGACTTGGCATGGGGCAGGTAGTAGCGCCAGCTGTAGTCCTTCTTGCGTGCCATCTGGGCGTATATGAACCTGTAGATGCTCTCATGGGAGATGACCTTGCTGCCCGACTCCATAGCCAGCCGACCCGACACCTGCTCCGGTGACCACCTCTGCTCGAGCCGGGACAGGACCTTGTCCCGCAGTACCTCGTCCCGCTCCAGTCTAGACCCGCGCCAACGCCGGGCATGGGCCTGCTGGTCCGCATACCGGGGCTGGTACCCCTGAGTCCTGGAACCATTGCGCTTCAGCTCCCTAGCCACTGTCGATGGCGAGCGATCCAGACTTGCTGCGATTTGGCGGATCGATAGTCCCGAGGCATGTAGTCGGGCAATCTCACACCTCTCTTCAATACTGAGATGTCTATAAGTTCTTCCCATGACAACACCTTAACCAGGTGTTGCACTTCGTTTGTGAATTTAGCGAATCCATCCCTCCGAAACACTCACCCTACAACCCTGCCACTCACCCCAACTCCCTTCCCCGCCCCTGTAGGGGTGCCCCTTGGAGCCTGTTTCATAAGTCCGTCAAGCACAGTGCGAATGGACATTTTTGACCATTTCAGCAGATGCCATAGGCACGAATCCAGTTCGTTGAAGTGTGAGAATTGGGGCGCGGTGTGACTTTTGAGACAGGCTCCTTGTGGGTACCCTGCCCCCCACCCACACCCCTTCTTTCCGTCATTCCTGCGGAGGCAGAGTCCTCTGCAATGCCAGTAGCCTAACAGCAGGCCCGTCACCACACTTAGGGCGCACAAGATGGCAGCCTAGGCTCATAGGTATTTGACCGCTTGGCTCATTCAACGCCGTAATACCAACGATCCAAGATGTTTGCCACCAAGGAGGTGTTGATGCCTGGCACACTGTAAAAGGCGTTTTCTACCAACTCAATGTCGGGTGTTTCTTGGTAGGGGTCGGGGATTATCAATGTGTGAAGGGCAAGTAACGCTGCGCTAAAACTGTCCTCGCCGAGCTCTTGGTAAAGGTCTATAAACAGGCGTTCCCCCAAGCTGTAATTGCAGTCACCCACGCCTGAACTGAAGTCGAGCGCACTTGGGTGGTTTATGAGTTCAGCTATGTTGCTCAGATAGGAGCAAGGGGCATTTCTCGGGCGAAGAGGTGCGCCGGTTGCCTCGTGCAACACAATGGCCGTCGTTGCTTCCGCCAAACCCTCATTAAACCACGGATGGCGACTATTCCAGTAATAGTGGGCCGTTTCATGGGCTATTAAGCCGTCTATTACTGCTGCGCTATGGTTAGGAACTCCGTAAGACGGTGTTGTTATGTGCGTCCCGGAAAAACCAGCACCATAACTGTCTCGGAAGTGTAGAGCCACATATCGTACAGGGAAAGGCGTGCCCACAAGCTCTTCTATACCAAACACCACCTGTTCCAGCGTGTCCATGCCTCGTTCTGTCCCCAGGCCAAGACTGATCACAGCCAGTAAGGTCTCACCAGCCAAAGGCAACTCAACTGTGCGCTCCTGAATAGTTACTTTGTCGGGATCTAAGTATTGCGGAAGAGCAACTGGGTTAGCGTCAGCAACAGCCCATAGAATTGTTATGATTTTTGCCCATTGGTCAGTAATTCCACCTTGTAATGTCGGGTGGTCCATAACACGGCTAACATCGTCCTTGTCTGCCCAAGCAAGAGATTGCAGTGCCGATACATCGGATGGCTCTAGGCTCTCCAGGAATGGCATAGCTACGATTTGGACTAACTCCTCATCCGAAGCGATGTATCGCCATCGCCACAGAGACCAGAGCCACTCAATTGCCTGTACCTCCAACTCATCGATGCCGTCTGCAACCCAGGGCAGCGATTTGATATCCGACGTTAATGTCAAATCGTCGCGATTAAGCCAGGCCTTCAAATAAGCCGGCACTGTTGTTGAAGATGGCGTCGGTGTAGCAGTAGGGACAGGCGTTGGAGTTGGTGTAGGAGTGGGCGTAGGAGTGGGGGTGGGGGTAGGTACGGGTGTCGGCGTAGGCACGGGGGTGGGTGTGGGGACAGGTGTGGACGTAGGAATAGGCGTAAGAGAAGGCGTAGGCGTGGGCACGGGAGTGGGAGCAGGTACGGGCGTGGGCGTGTAAGTGGGAATAGGTGTGGGGGTTGGAAGTGGGGTTTTTGTGGGCTCGACAGCCGGAGTGGAAACAGCAGTTGGCGTAGGTAGAGGCGTGTCTGTTGCCTCAGGCTGGTTGCAGGCGATCGCCGCCAGCATTAAGAAAAGGAACAGAACCCCGATGGCTAACGTGACCTTGCGCAACACGGGACCCCCTTGTGGCATACAGGATGCGGCCTCTGCCACAAGGACCCCAGCCTGCTACACCGCCGCAAGGGGGCGCGGTCGGCCCCATCCTGCAAGCAGCATAGGCATATAGGCAGACTATTGGAGTCCTTGTGGCGACGGGGATTATAGATAGCCGCACCCACCAACGCAACAAAATCCACCGAACACCCCGCCACCCCCGAAACCCACCCCAATCCCCCATGTCATTCCGAATGGCAGTGAGGAATCTTGGGAGGGATGGGGCAGGTCTCGCAACTCACCTCGACATTCACCATCACCCCTCCCCGGACGCGGGGCGGCCCGCGCCGGCCAACCCGTCGCATATGCCCCCAATACCCGCACATTTGCTTGACACGCCTGAGCAAAGGCGTTATCATACCCTGCGTTCGCGAACACTAACCCAGTAACACAAGGAGGAAACCGGAAACCCCAGGGAAGCCCACCCGACCCCACCACGGGTCCCGTGCCCCTTCCCTAACCCCCCAGGCGATGGATGGTCCATCGACTCTATGCGGCACACTGCCTCAACGGGCAACTGCCGAAACGGTGCTCCCTATCTTGGGACGCCTATGTCGCCGACAACGCAATTGTTGGCGAAATTGTACGGCCCGGCGTTACCGGGATCAGGGCTTCAGAGCCCCTACGCGGCTCCATAATTGCCGCCATCGGAGGATTCCGTTCCTCCGTGACGGCTTCGAGCCGAATGCCGTCCCGCTCAGCGGTCGAGCGCTGATGCGGAGAACGGATGGCCCCACGCAGAGACGCCCTCGACACCGGCAAGTCTCCCAAGGCATGCGTGAAGGGAATGGCAGGACAGCCGCCGATGTGATACATCCGCTATGGTGGACGGGAAGCGTCGGCGTAGGTGCCATCGAGATCCTGCGCCCGAGTCCCGGACCTTCCATCGCCTACCCCCTCCAAAACACACAAAATGCAAACCCAAACCCCACAACCGAACAACCCGGCCCCTCATCCTTCCTCCCCCGTAGGGGCGTCCCTCGTGGGCGCCCTTCCCGGTGTGGGGTGGGGGGTTCCTTCCCCGTTTCTTAAACAATCAAAGCCGTGCCTGAAATCGCAAAACAATCAAAAACCCACCCCCCTGCCCCACGCGAATTCCCCGGAAATTCCTTTCAGGCGTCGTTCAATCAAAACAGCTACGAGTTCAATCAACGTTCAATCAATGTTCAATCAAACCCCCACCCCCCAAATCTTGACACTAAAATGCCGCTAATGTACACTTCGCGCCGGTTTGCGCCCTCCTCCCGAGACCTTTGGAGGATTCCTGAGACCCAGCATCCGGGAAGGGCGGGCGTCAAATGCCAGGGGGGTTCACGTGACTGACAAAACCGTAATCTCTGAGGCGATGAAGAACGCCATCGGCGTGTCTTCCGCGCCCGCTTCTTATGATGTTGAAAAGGGCCACGTCAAGCGCTTCACCGAGGCCATCGGCGACCCCAGCCCCCGCTGGAGCGGCAATGACGGCGTCATACCCCCAACCTTCCTCCGCATGTGCATCCCCAACGACCTCGAAGAGCTCGAAATGCCCTTCTCCCGTGGCCTCGACGGCGGCAGCGAGTGGGAATACTTCCTTCCCGTCCGTCCCGGCGACACCATTACCGTCACCCAGGCCATCATCGACTTCACCGAAAAGCACGGCAGGCTCGGAACCATGCTCATCGAGACCCGCCAGAACTCCTTCGTCAACCAGCGCGGCGAACTCGTCGCCACCGAAAAGACCGTAGGCATCAGCTACTAGCAAATCTTCGAAAGGTTGCCCCATGAGCGAAGCCATATATGAAAGTATGAGCAAGGACCTCGGCAAGGCCACGACACCCATCACCTATGACGTCGAGAAGGGCCACGTCAAGCGGTTCGCCGAGGCCATCGGCGACGAAAACCGCCTGTGGAGGGGCGTTACCGTACCCCCTACCTTCACCCGGGCCTTCATCCCCAGCGACGAGGATGAAAGCCAGCCCCGCCCCCCCGGCATCCGCGTCCTCGACGCCGGGAGCGAGTACGAGTACTTCAAGGCCATCCAGCCAGGCGACCGGATCACTGTGGTCTCCAAAATCGCCGAAGTATTCAAGAAGGAGGGCCGCCTCGGCACCATGACCTTCCAGGTCAAGGAGATCTCCTTCACCAACCAGAACGGCGACCTCGTCGCCACCCGCCGCGACACCGGCATCTACTACTAGCTCCATCCAGGATTTGCATTAAGTCATATCAACAGGCAGGAGGAATGAGAATGGGACAGGTCTATTTTGAAGATGTATCCGAGGGCATGGAAATCCCCACCCTCGAAAAGAACCCCACCACCCGACAGCTGGTCCAGTACGCCGGCGCCTCGGGCGACTTCTATGAGATCCACTACGACAAGGACTACGCCATAGGCAACGAGCTCCCAGGCCCCATCATCCATGGCGCTCTCAAGAACGCCTGGCTCGGCCAGGTCGTCACCGATTGGATGGGCGAAGAGGGAGTCCTCAAGAAACTCAGCTGCCAGTACCGCGGCATGGACGAGCCCGGTGTGCCCATGTACATCACGGCCCAGGTCGTCGGCAAGTCCACCGAAGGCGGCGAGAACCTCGTCGAACTCAAGATTGAGGGCAAGAACAACGAAGGCAAGGTCACGACGCCCGGCAAGGCCACCGTGGCCCTTCCATCCAGAGGCTAGAACAAGTCCCGCTATTGATCCAGGTACCTAGACCCATATCGGCCGGATGAGGCCGCCCCGCGAGGGGGATCAGGAGGAAAATATGGCCCAACCTTTAGAAGGAAAAGCAGCGGTCGTAACCGGCGCCGGAAGGGGCATCGGTCGGGGCATAGCCAAGGCCCTCGCCGCCCACGGCGCTAGCGTAGTCGTCGCCGACCTCGGAGCAGCCCTCGACGGCTCCGGCGGAGACCAGGGCCCTGCTGACGAAGTAGTCAACGAGATTAAGGCCGCCGGCGGCAACGCCGTAGCCTGCTATAACTCCGTCGCCACCATGGAAGGCGGTGAGTCAATCATCCAGACCTGCGTCGACAACTTTGGCAAGATCGACATCCTGGTCTGCGTCGCCGGTATCTTGAGAGACCGCATGGTCTTCAACATGACCGAGCAGGAGTGGGACGACGTCATTGCCGTCCACCTCAAAGGCACCTTCACCTGCATCAAGCACGCTTCCATCCTGATGCGTCAGCAGCGCGGCGGAAGGATCATCACCTTCTCCTCCAGCAGCGGCGTCATGGGCACAACCGGCCAGACCAACTACGGCGCCGCCAAGTCCGGCATCGCCGGCCTCACCAAGGTAGTCGCCCGGGACCTCGGCAAGTACGGCGTTACCGCCAACTCCATTCTCCCCTCCGCCGACACCCGCATGACCATGACCGAAGAGGTGCGCAAGGCCCGGGAAATCCGCCAGGCCGCAGGACTCCCCGAGGAGTTCTCCGACGAACCCCAGGACCCCGAGGACATCGCCCCCTTCATCTGCTACCTTGCCAGCGAAAAAGCCGCCAACGTCAACGGCCAGACCTTCTCCGTCAGGGGCAGGCTCATATCCCTGGTCAACCAGCCGAGAATCATCGGTGCAGTTACCAAGGAAGGCCTTTGGACCGTCGACGAGCTTCTGGAGGCCATCCCCAATTCCTTCGGCAAGAAGGTTAAGAACCAGTACGTGGGCAAAGCCTCTTAGGACGGACGCTTAATTCTTAGAACATCAGGGAGAACGGAATGACAGATACACTTAAAGGGAAAGCAGCCGTCGTAACCGGCGCCGGCCGGGGCATCGGCCGAGGCATCGCCCTCCTCCTCGCTCAGGAAGGCGCCAGCGTCGTCGTCAATGACCTCGGTGGTGCGGTTGATGGCAGCGGGGCCTCGCAGAGCCCGGCCGACGAAGTGGTTGCCGAGATCAAGGCAGCCGGCGGCGAGGCCGTAGCCAACTACGAGTCCGTCGCCACCATGGAAGGCGGCGAGAACATCATCCAGACCTGCGTCGACAACTTCGGCAAGATAGACATTCTCGTCTGCGTAGCCGGCATACTCCGGGACCGCATGGTCTTCAACATGACCGAGCAGGAATGGGACGACGTTATCGCCGTCCACCTGAAGGGCACTTTCACCTGCGTGAAGCACGCCGCTATTCTCATGCGACAGCAGAGGGGCGGACGGATTGTCTGTTTCAGCTCCACCTCGGGGCTGTTCGGCAACTCCGGCCAGGCCAACTACGGCGCGGCCAAGGACGGCATCGCCGGCATCGTGCGCTGCGTGTCCCAGGACCTCGGCAAGTACGGCGTAACCTGCAATGGAATCTCTCCGTCAGCCGCCACCCGCATGACTCTGACCGAAGAGGTCAGGAGAGCCCGGGAAATCCGCGCCGCTGCAGGCCAGGCCTCGACTGAAGAGGATAGGCTCGACCCCCCCGAGGGCATCGCCCCCGCAGTCGCTTTCCTCTGCACCGACCAGGCACAGAACTTCAACGGCGAGATACTTCACGTCGCTGGCGGGTTCGTCGGCCTCATGAGCCACCCCGACGAGGTCAACGACCTCTACAAGCAGTCGGGACGCTGGACCTTCGATGAGATCGCCCGCGAGTTCCCGGTGGCCATCGGCGAGGACCTCGTCAACCCCGCCCCGCCCCAGCCCCCCAGGCAATAACCCATACCCACAGGCAAACACAAAGGGCCGCCGATCTAGGATCGGCGGCCCTTCGCCGTTTCAATATCCTTGGCGGCTCGTCCTAGCCGCTAGCCTACCCCACCCCCGATCGCTGCCCACCCTCCATTTGCCCGCTCACCGCAACCGGAAACCTCTCCCACCTCGCCCGGGACAGCTCCATCAACACAAACGTCTTCCCTTCTCTCCTCACCCTGTCCCGCGCCATGAACCCGCACTTCTCGAAGGAGCGCTGTGCCCTGTAGTTCCATTCCAGCGTGTGCAGGTACACCGTCCGCAGCCCCTCCACATTGAACAGGTGCCGCACCAGCAGCCTCACCGCCTCCGCCCCGTACCCCCGGCCCCAGTACTCCTTGTCTCCTATCATGATCCCCACTTCGGCCTGGCCCCTGTACGGGTCCAGGTCATAGTACATGCAGTTGCCTATGTGCCTGCCAGCCAGGTCGTCGATTGCGAACTTGTACTTGTGGGGCTGCGGGAACTGCAACTCGTCGGCGTAGAAGGCCTTGTAGCTCGCAAACCTCGTCGTCAGCGGCTGTGTAGCGTCCAGGCGGGCCAGCTCCTCGTCCGTGCGCCACAGGTAGTCCTGGTGGGCGTCCTCCAGCCTCTTCTCTCGCAGCACGACTTTCTTCCCCCGAAGTATCACACCCGACCCCTCAGCCGCTCTATCGCCTGGGCCACTATCCGCTCTTCGTTCTTGTAGGTAAGCGTCTTCCTCGCTTCATCCGCCTCGAACCACTTCACCACGTCAAACTCGGGGTCGTGCTGGTCCATGGAGCCGCCCGTGGCCCGCATCAGGTAGAAATACACCGTCTTGTGGTTCCTCACCCCCGACGCCACGAACCAGTACTTTATGCTCCCCAGGTCCTCCTCGATCACCACATCCAGCCCCGTCTCCTCCCGGGTCTCCCGCAGCGCCGTCTCCTCTCGGCTCTCACCCGGGTCCGGAGTACCCTTCGGCAGGCGCCAACTCTTCGGACGGAGGTGGCCGCACAGGGCTATCTCCACCCCTCCCCCGTTCTCCCGGTACACCACTCCCCCCGCCGATACAGGGTGCGCTATCTTTAATGCTTGTTTGCTCGTAGGTCTCCTCCCCGGCGAGATTTTAGGCGTGAGGCCAATGCCGGTCAAATTGCTCTGACCGCGCTCCTGGCCTAACCCTCGCCTTCCGTCCTCGCCACCGACACGTCGGCGCAGTAAAGTGGCGGAGTCCTTAGCGATCCTCCCCGCCACTTCGCCTCGTTCCCTATGGCTATCAGGTTATTCAAAGTCTCGTACACGTTGCCCGACAGCATACTGTTCTTCACCCGACCCACTATCTGTCCGTTCTCCACCTTGTAGCCCAGCAGTACGTTGCCGCTGTAGTCGCCGGCCAGGATGTTCGTCTGCCCCGCCCCCAGGAACCTCTCCACCACCAGCCCTTCCTTCATGTCGGCGATCATCTCGTCGAAGGACATGTCGCCTTCCGCAATGGAGATCACGCTCGTCGATGGTGACGGCAGAGACCCCGACCCCCTGGCCGCGTTTCCCGTGGTCTCGGCTCCCGCCTGCGCCGCCGTCTTCAGATCGTAGATGAAGCTGCTGGCGACACCCTTGTCGATGAGAGGCGTCACCCTTGTGGACACGCCCTCGTCGTCCCAGGGTCGGCTCCCGGGCCGGAAAGCAATCGTCCCGTCGTCGTACAGGCTGAACCGCTCGTCAACAACCTTTTCCCCTAGCCTCCCCACCAGCGGCGACGAACCCTGCACTACAGTCTTGCCGTTGAATCCCACCAGTAGCGGCGAAAGCAGCAGCCCGGCCACCGCGTCGGGTGTGAAGACCACGGGGAACCTCCCCGTCGTGACCTCTGCCTCCTGCTTCGCCATGTCCAACTGCCCCCTCACCCGAGCCACGATCTCGGACGCATCCTCAATCGGCCTGCACGAACTCTCCCCATCCCCGACAAACAGCATGTCCGTGCCCCGCACCAGCGTCCCGCTAAGCCCAATCGAGAACACCGTCTTTTCGTAGGAAGCATCCACCCCCTCGCTGTTCATTATCCTCACCTTCACCACCGACTGAGAAGCCCCAGCATCGCACAACACCTCCGGGTGCCCCTCCAGGACCCCCTCCACCATCTCTTGCGAAAGCTCGACCATCTTCTCGATTGGTACCTGCGGCACTGCGGGGTCAAAGGTCGGGACCTCCGGGTGCTCCGCCGCGGATGGCAGTCCAAATTCCGCCTTCGCTCCGTAGGGTGCAACCTCTACCGCCCGACTCACTATCCCTTCCACGTCTTCCACCTTGTTCGTGGCCGAAAACCCTATCCGACCGTCCTTGATTATCCTCAGCCCCACCCCCCGCGCCTCCTTGGTCTGCATGTGCTTGAGCCGGTTCGTCTCGAAGGCCACGGGTATGGACCGGCTCTCTACCCAGAACAGGTCTGCCGCGTCGGCGACCTTGCGGGCGGCTTCCAGTATCTCTTCCAACTACGCTCCTCCCACCAGGCACCTGGCTATTCTGATATGCGGGCTCCCGTTGGACACCGGCAGCGGCGACTGACCGCCCTTCCCGCACCCCCCGCCCTGGTTCATGTCCAGGTCGTTGCCCACGGCGTCCAGGTTCTTCAAAGTCTCGAACACGTTCCCGGACAGGGTCACGGGGCGCAGAAGTTCCTCCACTTTCCCATCCCGGATCATGTACGCCTCCCGAGCGGAAAACGTGAACATCTCCATGCTCGTCATCCCACCGTACCAGTCGCAGGCGTACACACCCTCCTTCACGTCGGCGATCATCTCCTCGAATGTCGTGGACCCGGGCTCTATGAACGTGTTGGTCATACGCACTATCGGCTCGAACCTGAAGTCGATGGCCCGTGCATTCCCCGATGGGGCCTCACCCATCTTCGCCGCCGTCTCCCGAGAATGCAGCCTCCCCACCAGCTCCCCCTCCCTTATCAGGTACGACCGAGTTGCCGGCACACCTTCATCATCGTACCTGTAGCTCCCACGCAACCCCGGCACCGCCGCCCCGTCAACTATGTTCAGATGTTCACCCCCGAACTTCCGACCCAGCACCATCACCTCTTTGAGCCGGTCGTTCTCGTAGACGTGGTCCGACTCCGAAAGGTGCCCGAAGGCCTCGTGGGTGAATACTCCTGCCAACACGGGGTCCAGTATCACCGTGTACTCCCCGCCCTGCACCCTGGGCGCAGCCAGAAGGCTCGCCGCCTTCTCCGCAATCTCCTTCGACTCCTGGTGCAGCCCCTCCACCACCGAGAAATCGCCGCTGCTCCCCAGGCTCACCCCCGCCTGCTGCACCTCCGACCCATCCCTTGCCGTCGCAGACAGCCTTAAGCTCACGTCCACCCTCTGCTGCTCGATATAGCTCCCGTCGGAATTAGCGAAGACCACCTTCTTGTGCCCGTCGCCGTAGGCGATCAGCGTCGTCTGGATGCCCCCCACCCCCCACATCACCTCGTTGTACTCGTCCATCAGGCCCTTCTTCTGGGCCAGGGTCAACGTCCGGGGGTCTTTCTTCAGTTGCGGCTCAACGATATCTACTATGGGCTCGACACCCGCCAGCTCGCTTTTCTCCTGACCCACGATCCGGGCCTGACGCACCGCATCCTCCACCCGTGCCCCAAGCCCCTCGATGGTGTTGAAGCTAACGAAACCCCACCCCCCGTTCACCAGCGCCCGTACGTTCCCGCCCAGGCTCGTCGTCATCCCCACATCCTCCAGCTCCCGACCCCGGTAAAGCAGCCGCGTCGACTCCCCTTCCTCGATCCTTACCTCCACGTAGTCCGCGCCGTGGCCCTTCAGGGCTTGGGATATCTGGTCGCGTAGGTCGGGCATAGGGCTTCCTCCGAATCGGGCCTAGTCGGGCCGGAAGGGCAGTTTAACAGGCTTTCACGACCTTGTACCAGTGCACCAACCCACCAGCCCCTTTCCCTTACCCGATATCAGGCTCTCACGCCAAATGCAACCGTCGCCTTTCTGCCATTCAGATGGCATGCCCGATCAACCCATTTCCCTGTAAAATAGCCCCAACCTACTTCCAAAATCGTCATACTCTATGCCCACCTCCCGCCCCAAAACCCCCACTCGACGCCGCAGGCCCTCGCCCTTGCGCGGCCGCACTGTCAAGCACATCCCCATCCCCGACCTGATGTCCCGACTTGAACCGCTCTACGGGCCCCCATCCGCCCCCCGCCCCTACGACCCCCTCTCCGAGCTTATCTTCACCGTCCTCTCCCAGCACACCTCAGATATCAACTCCTACCGCGCCTTCGCCAAGTTAAAGAAGACCTTCCCCACTTGGGAAGAAGTCCTCAACGCAGACGTCGAAGCCCTCGCCGAGTCCATAAAGATGGGCGGTCTGTCGAAAGTAAAGGCCCCAAGGCTCCAGGAAGTCCTTGCGGCCGTCCTGGAGCGAAACGGCTCCTGGGACCTCTCATTCCTCGCCGAAATGCCCCTCCCAGAGGCCAAGAAGTGGCTCCTCGAACTGCCGGGCGTCGGGCCTAAGACCGCGGGTTGTGTACTTCTCTTCTCCCTCGGCATGCCCGCCATGATTGTCGACACCCACGTCCACCGTGTCGCAAAACGCCTCAACCTCATAGGCCCCAAGGTCTCCGCAGACGACGCCCATGACATCCTCGAGGCCAAGGTCCCCCCGGAGGATATCCTCGGCGCCCACATCTACATCATCGCCCACGGCCGCCAGGTCTGTAAGGCCCAACGCCCCCTCTGCGACATCTGCGTCCTCGAGGACCAGTGCCCCTCCAGCGAACTCCGCCGCAAGCCCAAGCCCCGCACAGCCAAGGCCTAAGCCCCTATCCCCCGCCTTGAATTCCCCCCCGGATATTGGCAGACTATAGCCTCTTTCCGTACCAGGGAGATTCCGACATGAAGACCGCCATCCTCAACGTAACCGGATACGCAGGCGCAGAGCTCGCCCGACTCCTCCACAACCACCCCGAAATTGAGCTCACTTCCGTCACTGGCCGCAGCGCCCAGGGCCAGAAACTCGGCGAGGTCTTCCCCCATCTGTCCGACATCGACCTCGTAATCGAAGCTGAGCCCGACGGCGAAGAGATGGTCTTCTCCGCCCTTCCCCACAAGTCCAGTGGTGAAAGGGTAGTGCCCCTCGTCGAGGACCGCTCCCGAGTCGTAGACCTGAGCGCCGACTTTCGCCTCCGCTCCCCCGCCGAGTACGAGGAGTGGTACAAAACGCCTCACGCCAGCGCAGCCCTCCAGGAAGAGGCGGTCTACGGCCTCACCGAGCTCTACCGCTCGGAGATCGAGACCGCCCGCCTGATAGCTAATCCCGGCTGCTACCCGACCTCCGCCATCCTCGCCCTCGCCCCCCTTATCAAGGAGAAACTCGTAGAACCGATAATCATAGTGGACTGCAAGTCCGGGGTTTCGGGGGCGGGCAGGGGCCTCAGCCTGAACACCCACTTCTCAGAGGTCAACGAGAACGTCAAGGCCTACGGCATAGACGGCCACCGGCACCTCCCCGAAATAGTCCAGGAGGTCTCCCTCCTTGACCCGGGCCTCGAGGCCCAGATCACCTTCCTCCCCCACCTCATCCCCATGACCCGCGGCATCCTGAGTTCCTGCTACGCCACCCTCTCAGGAACGTCCATCTCCATTGACGCCCACGGACGGGAGCAGCTTACGAGTTTATTCCGCGACTTTTACGCCGGCGAACCCTTTGTCCGTGTCGTAGACGTGCCTCCCCAGACCAAGCAGACCTGGGGCAACAACTACTGTCTCGTCTACCCCACCCTGGACCTCCGCACGGGGCGGGTGATGGTGGTGAGTTGCATCGACAACCTGGTCAAGGGAGCAGCAGGTCAGGCAATACAGAACATGAATGTTATGGCCGGCTACCCCGAAGAAACGGGCCTCGAGTCCCTCGCCCTCTTCCCATAGGCCTGTTGCATCTCCCCACTCCCTGCGGTTTAATACCTCGGGCGTTTTTTCGCCCGCCGCCCTTGCCCGCCCCTATCGTCTAGCGGCCTAGGACACCGCCCTTTCAAGGCGGAGATCACGGGTTCGAATCCCGTTGGGGGCACCAATCATCCTCTTTACTTGACCTGACGAATATGAAGGAGAGCCACATTGTCCACCAACGACACCAAAGCTGACGTCGTTATCATCGGGGCGGGGATCGTCGGGTGCTGCACGGCCTACTACCTCGCCAAACGGGGCGTTAACGTTGTACTCGTCGAAAAGGGTGAAGTCGCCGGGGAGCAGTCCTCTCGGGCCTGGGGATGGGTCCGACAGCAGGGCCGGAACCCGAGGGAAATCCCCCTCGTCATGTTCGCCAAGCAGCTCTGGACCGGCCTCTCCGACGAAATAGGCGCCGACGTCGAGTGGATCGAGGGCGGCTCCCTGAAGCTCGCCTACACCGACGATGAACTCTCAGAGTTCGAAGCCTGGGCCCGGGAAGCCCGAGACATTGGCCTCAACACCACCGTCCTCTCCAGGGAGGCCGTAAAACACGAGGTTCCCGGCCTCAGTGGCCCCTTCCTCGGTGGGATCTTCACGCCCGACGACGGCCAGACCGAGCCCCGTCGGGCTACCGAGGCCATAGCCAACGCCGCCAGGGAGAATGGCGTCTCCCTTCGCACCCGCCACACCGTCGAGGGACTTGAGGTGGAGAACGGCGCCATCAGGGCCGTCGTCACCGAGAATGGACGCATTGAGGCCGACAAGGTCGTCTGCGCCGCGGGGGCCTGGACTGCAAAGGTCGCCCGGATGATCGGCGTTCACGTGCCCCAGCGGGTGGTGAAGGGCACCGTGGCCTGCACCGAACCCGCACCCTTCGTCTCCTACTGCACGGTCATGACACCCGAGGTCACCTTCCGACAGAAGCGGGACGGGACCTTCTACATCTCCAACGGCACCCATTCCGACTACTACATCGACCTGGAGGCCCTGCGGGACGTGGGCCTGTTCATGCGCAACTTCATCCGCATCCGCAAGAGGACCAACGTGCATCTGGGCAAGGACCTGGTGGACGACATTGTCCGTGCGCTCCCCGGCTCCGGTGCCAGGGCCCGACCCTTTGCCCACACCATCGGCGTGGAGCCCGAGCCCAACACCGACTTCGTAGACCGGTCGATACGACACCTGCGCAAGCTGCTGCCGTCCGTGGGCCGGCTGGAGGTGCAGCGCACCTGGGCCGGCCGCATAGACGCCAGCCCCGACGCCACCCCCATCCTCGGGGAGGCGCCGGGGGTGAAGGGCTTCTACATCGCCACGGGCATGAGCGGCCACGGGATTGCCATGGGCCCGGGCGTCGGCCTCGTCATGTCCCAGCTTCTCATGGGCGAGACCCCCAGCGTCGACCTCCACCCCTTCCGCCTCTCCCGCTTCAAGGAGCGGGACGCCGCCGACTGGCGCAAGACGCTGTAGCCGACCACCGGCCCGGTTGATTGAGGGTGATTGAAGGTCAATTGAACTCGATTGAAGAATGATTGAACTTGATTGAAGGTTGATTGATCTCGATTGAACGTTGATTGAACTCATAGCTGTTTTGATTGAATGACGCCTAAAGTGCCGCGGAAAAGTTTTTGCGTGGTTCGGAGGTGCGGGGCGGCAGTCGTTTGGATGTAGTTGGGCATGGGTGAAGTATAGCACGAAAGTTCATTCGGGGGCAAACGGGATGGGTCACATTTTGGGGGAGGGAGTGGAGGTGGATTGCCGGGATGCAGGTGATTATTCAGGAGGGATGGATTCACGCTCCGCCAAAGGCGGACTTTCAGCACGGCGCACGCCTAGGCGCATCTTCGACCTGCCTCCGCAGGAATGACGAGTTAAAAGGGGCGGGAATGACGGTGAGAGGGGGGGTGGGGATGATGGGGCGGGGATGGCGGGAGAATTTGGGAATCACTACCCGGCCTGCAGGTGGCCGAAGTTGTTGCCCAGAAGCCTCTTCCATATTCGGATTGAGTCTTCGACTGAAGATGAAGCCAGGGCCTGCCGAGCTATGTCAGCGTGGGCGTGCATTCGTTCTCTGAAGTAGGCGTACCTGTCCTGGTCCCAGTGCCGGTTGAAATCTTCCGACGGCAAGACCGGATTCTTGATTGCAGGCATCTTGGGATGCCGTTGAAGGTAGTCGTCCATTCTGGTCAGCACGGTAGTCAAGGTATCTGCCACGGTTCTCACTGACTCGGCGCCGCGGTCGGATTCCCGGATGGTGTTGCCGGCGAGGGTGGTCAGCAAAATGGACTTGGCAACGTAGTTGTCCTGGCGGTCCCTGACGTACTTGAGCAACCTGACGACCCGTTTCAGGTTGACCTTGGTTATCCGACTCTTTTCGCTGAGCCAGTCACGGTATCCGGTCCCGTCCGTTTCCTCATATTCATTCGTAGCACGGTTGCAGATGAAGTGGCTTCCGTCTCTGGTAATTCTGGGAACCACATCCAGGTGAAAGTCGTCGGCGTAGTCCAGGGTGATGCATCGGGTGCCCAGTTTGACTTTATCGGCGTAGTTGTCGTTACGTGCCAGTGTGTCGCGAAGCGCTTCGAGGTAGTCCTCCGACTTCCAGGTAGGGTTGGGGTTCATCACTACCTGGATATCGGCGTCGTATTCATCGTCTTCGTGCAGGGGCTTGATGAGGGTGTCCAATCCGTAGGAGCCCTGCCGGTCGATGCGCTGATAGCCTTGCAGATGGCGCCTGAGGTGCCGGTTCACGTCTCTGACACTGACTTGCAGCCGACGTAGACGACGCGGGTTCAGGTTGACCTCATATCCAAGGAACTTTCTGAACCGACGGTTGAGCTTCATCAGACTTCCTCTTTAGGATCTCGCCCGCGGGGTGAAGGGTGGTGCAGGCTGAATCCGGACACGTCCGAAGCTGGGGCGGGCCATGCGTGTCAATCGCCCGCAATTAGCCCGCTTTCATGCTGTGAAGGGGCAACGCGGTGGTTTCCAGGGTGGAAAGGTCCAGCCTTCGGGACGCGTGGTCTATGTCGAACCCGACCACCCCGCCGCTCCCATCCAGGTCCACGTTCAGCCCTTCCGTTACCTCCACGGTCTCCACGCCCGGCCCCGACTTGAACTCCACGTACAGGCTATCCGTATCCGGGTAGTAGTTAAGCTTCATGACCGCTCCTCATAGGGCCGCTTACGGCGAACCTGCTCTTCAAAGTATCGCGTTGTCTTCATTCTCCCCCCACACCCGACCCACCACCCCTTTGATCTTCTTTTCAAACCGCGTTATCAGTTCCCGGTTGGCGTTGACAATTTCCTGCTCGGCTTCGATTTCGGCGACGATGGCTTTTTGGGTGGGGAGGGGTGGGAGAGGAACCGCAAACTTGCTTAGCGAATCCATATTGATCCCCGCTTGTCCCACCCACCGGTTAGCCCGTTCAATGAATTCTCCTTTGCGCCACGCTGTGTGCAGGATGTGGGCGAGAAAGCTAGGAACGCATTGATCATCCAAGACGCGGAGTCTAGTCATGTGATTTGAATATCCACCATTTATGGGTTCGACAATTAGACAAGTCTTGCCAACTAATTCCTTGCTGTTCGTGTTATTGAAAAGAACATCTCCAGCTAATAGAGCATATTCTTCTCTTCCCTGATATTCTTCTGCGCTGATGTGCTTCACGCCATTCCATGTAAACTGACCATCCTCAGTTATGTTCATGGGTCTGATATGGGGTACCCCATGAGACTGAGATTTAGCGGTTCCGCATGCGAAACCTGTCTTGATTTGCTTGGCAACCTTGCCTACTGCCACCAGCGGCCACTCCGGGTCAACGACAATATGCGGTCGGTAGTTGTCCACCACAGCCCTCGCCCCGTTTATGACCTTCTGGTAGCCCTCTATCTCCTCCACGATTTCGCGCTGCACGGGGAGTGGGGGGAGGGGGATTTGGAGTTGGCAGAATAAGGACTTAGAGATTTCCTTAAAGGTGCCACCGCTGGCCCAATTATCCATTGTGGGCGCCAACTGCGTCATCGCTAGTGCAACATATTCAGGTATCACCCTTCCCAAATCTTCAATGACGATATTCTTGAAACCCTGATTCGTGGCCAATGGGATTCTGTTTATGCCAATCCTCCCGATGGTTGCACGTGTAGACACCACTACCGAGTTTTCAGGAAGTAGCGTCGCAGATGACCTTTCTAGACCAGTGGCACTAATAGTGCGTCGAGTTGACCGTATTTCCGTGACGAGGTTATCCGCTGGAAGGTCAACCAATGTTGCCCAAGCTACGCCACCATTCCAGTATTCTTCCACGTTAGACTTCGGGGTGCCCCCACTCTCAACACGAAATAGAGTTTTATCGCCGATCTCTACCAACGGAAAGGAGTGGTCGTATTCACGAGTGGCCTGGTACCGTTCCCCGCTCAGGTTGTATTCCCCGTCGGCGGCAATCCTGTCCTTCAGGACCAGGAAGTTGGCCATGCTGTGATCGCCGGGGCCGGCCCTGTAGACTACGCCTTCTTCCCGCAGCACAGACCCCTGCTCCGACCGGAGTCCGTCCAGCCATTCCCGGACGGCGCGGGCCGTCTGCGGCAGGTCATTGGCTTCTATGGGACGGCGCTGGTCGCCCAGGTCGAACCCGTCGTTTTCCACCTTGAAGAAGGCTACTTTGTCGGTCTTCCGGGCCAGGGACTTGTCCAGTACCAGGATGGAAGTCTTGACGCCGGAGTAGGGCTTGAACACGCCGGCGGGCAGGGACACCACGGCGACCAGGCAAGTCTCTACCAGCATCTTACGAAGCCGCTTGTAGGCGTTCTGGCTCTGGAAGATTATCCCCTCCGGCACTATGATGCCGGCCCGACCGTTGGCCGTCAGGTGCTCCGCCATGTAGTCCACGAACAGCACTTCGCTGCGCTTGGACTGGATGGAGAAGCGGTTGTGCGGCCTGATGCCGCCCTTCGGCGACATGAAGGGCGGGTTGGCCAGGATAACGTCGGCGAACTCGTTCCACCGCTCGTCGCTGGTCAGCGTGTCGTACTCGGATATCTTCGGCTCGACGAAGCCGTGCAGGTACATGTTCACCAGGGACAGGCGCACCATGTCCGGGGAGATGTCGTAGCCCCTGAAGTTGCTCACCAGCCGGCCCCGGGCATCGGGCGTCAGCGTGCTCTGGCCGTCGCCGTCGGTGTTGGCTGCCAGTATGTGCTTGTAAGCCGATATCAGGAACCCGCCGGTGCCGCAGGCCGGGTCCAGCACCACCTCGTCCTTCTTCGGGTCCACGATTGAGACTATGAAGTCGATGATGTGGCGCGGTGTGCGAAACTGGCCTGCGTCTCCCTGGGCCCCGAGAACCGATAGCAGGTACTCGAAAGCGTCGCCCAACCGCTCCGAGTGATCGTAGGTGAACTCATTGATGATCTTGAGGAACGCCCGCAAAGTCTCCGGGTCGCGATAGGGCAGATAGGCATTGTTGAAGATGTCCCGAAACAGGCGGGGGATACCGGGGTTTTCGGGCATCTTTGTTATGGCCTCGGCATAGAGGTTGAGGGTCTCGTGCCCCCCGATGCCGGGGCTCATGAGCTTGGCCCAGCCGTATTTGGTGAAGTCCCCGCCGAAAAAGGTCCGTTTGCCGCCCAGTTCCTCGCTTAGGGCGTCCATGTCGTCCATGAACTTGTAGATGAGGGCTATGGTTATCTGCTCGACCTGGCTCTTGGGGTCGGGGACCTTGCCGACGAGGATGTCGCGCGCGGTGTCAATGCGGCGTTTGGTTTCGGAGTCGAGCATGGGGTCAGGCGGGGGCTTTGAAGGAGCGGCCCAAAGGGGCGAACTCCTCCACGTCCTGTCGGGCGAGCTTGCTGCGAATCTGCTCGAAGCGGGCGACGGTTTCCGCGGGGTAGAGGCGTTCGCCGCAGCGCAGGCAGACCTCGGCCGGCACGGTCACGACGGCGAGGTTGACGCCGCCGCGCAGGAGCTTCTCGACCTGCTTGTCGATCATCTCGCCCCCGCATGTCGGGCATTTACTGAAGGGCATCATCGGGCGGCCTCCTGCTACGCCAATCGATCCAACGCTCGGGGTCGGGGCGGTACACGGTAATCAGCACGGCCCAACGGGTCTGCCTATTGAACGCCCACACGCTGTGGACCGGCTCCCCACCCGGAGCTTTCCCGTAGACCAAGCAACTGGGATACGGGTCGTCGTCGGGATAGCTTTCAATAATCTCGCCATCAAAAACGCTGCGGAACACCTGATTCAGGAGCAATCGGTCTGCCTGGGATTCTTCAACGGCGTGATCGGTGATCCGCACCCGATTGAAGCGTATAGCTCCAATAATGTCCCGGACGTGAACATGGGAAGGGCCTTCGGTCACGCTCACGCGGATTATACTACGCCGCGAACTGGTTCAGCGGGACATAGTCCTTGATGTATTCGGGAACCAGCACTCGGTAATTGTCGGGCACCGCTCTATAGTCTTTCATAGTGAATGCGGCGTTGGTAGCCAGATAGGTGAAATCCTTGTTGTCAACAGCGGCCCGGGTTATGCCGTTGGTGATGTACGCCTTGAAGAAGTTCTTGATGGCGGGTATGGAGTCGGGGAGGGGGGGCGTATGGTCGGCGACGAACTTGTTGAACTCCTCTTCCAGCAGCTCGTCCCTGGACTTGAAAGCGGGGATGAGGTCGAAGACCTTTTCAAGAATCTCTCGTAAAGTCAGGCGGCGGTCGACGGAAGCGGCTTTGCGGAGCTTGTCCAGGGTGTAGTATTCCTCGGGCTTGTCGAAGACCTCGCGGTTCACGTAGTCGATGACCCGGTCCCATTGCCCGGCCTCTATGGCCTCTTTGACGATATCGTCCGATTTGACCGTGTCCGCGAACCGGTCGAAAAACATCCGGTCGATCTTCATGCCCTCCTCGCCGACCTTCACTTCCTGGATAGACTTGATAATGTCCGAACCCAGGTGTTCGTAGCTGTGAATTATGGTCGGGGGAGCGCCATTCGCTCCGTCTCCGTCCTTGCCGGGTTGGGGACGCGGCAGCTTGATTACCTCGTCGTAGTTGAATTCGGTCTCGAAGTACTCGCAGTTGCCGAAGAAATCGAACAGCTTGAAGGCGGTCTTGTCCGGTTGGGCTACGGTCTGGGCGAGGTCGGGGTCATGCAACTGTTCGAGGAAGCTATGCTTGCGGGTGCCCCGGCCCTTGATCTGCACAAAGTCGGTGGGCGAAAAGATGGGCCGGAACATGCCCAGGTTGAGGATGTCCGTGCAGTCGTAGCCGGTGGTCATCATGCCTACGGTCACGCAGACCCGTGCCTTGCTTGTTCGGTATGAGGAGAGAAAGTTGCCCGAACCCAACAGGTTGTTATTGGCGAAGTTGATGGTGAACCGCTGGGCGTCGGGCACCAGGGAAGTTACCTGAACGGCGAAGTCGGACTGGTATTTGCCCGGATACATGAGGTCGGCCATTTCGTTGAGGGTTTGCGTTAGTCGGGCGGCATGGTTTTGGCTCACGGCAAACACGATGGACTTGCCGACCTCGCCGCTGACGGGGTCCCTCAGCGCATTCTCCAGGAACGTCTTGCAAAAGAGCTCGTTGGTGGCTTTGGAGAAGAAACGCTTCTCGAACTCGCGCTGCTTGTAAGTCTCATCATGCTCTTCTCCGGTGTCGTCAGTGACCGATACTATGAATCCGTCATCGGCAAGCAATTGGGTGGTTATCTCGGTGCGGGCGTCCACGACGGTAGGATTGATGAGATAGCCGTCCCTGACCCCGTCCAGAAGGGAATATCTGAAGGTGGGTTGGCCGCTATTGCAGCCGAAGGTGCGGTAGGTGTCCAGCAGCAACCTTCGCTCAACCTCGCGAGGGTCTCGCACGTCGGGGCCGGACTTGTCGAAGCCACGCAAATAGTCCTTGGGTGTGGCTGTGAGACCGAGCTTGTACCCGACGAAATAATCGAACACTGAACGGGCGTTGCCACTGATGGAGCGGTGCGCCTCGTCTGAGATGACGAGGTCGAAGTCGGTTGGGTCAAAGAGAGACTGGTACTTGTTGTTGAACTGCAATGACTGGACTGTGCTTACCACAATTTCGGCCGGGCGCCAGTCGTCACGCCGCTCCTTGTAGATGATGGTTTGGTAGTCATTGGAAAGGAGAGCGGTGAAGACCTTCCTTGCTTGCTCCTCAAGTTCAAGACGATCAACCAGGAACAGCACTCGCGAAGCATTGCCGGAGCGTAGGAACAGCTTGATTACTGCCGCCGCAGTAAGAGTCTTTCCTGTGCCGGTAGCCATCTCGAACAGGAAGCGGTCGCTGCCGTCCTTCACCGCCTTCTGCACTGTATGAATCGCCCGGAGCTGGTAAGAACGCAGGAAGCGGAGGTTGTTGGCCCGTTTGAAGTCCTCTCGCTCAGCCTCATTCTTCCACGCTGCCTCTGAAGCGTAGTTAGGACGCTGGGTCAATACTATGTAGTCATCGCGGACCTGTTCGTCTATCAGCCGCTGTGGGTCGCGATGTACCTTGGCATAGCCCGTTACGGAGCCCGGAGTTGGGAAGGATGTAATGATGTAAGGGTTGCCTTGCTCTAAATCCCAAAAATAGTGCAGGTTCCCGTTGGAGAGCAGGACAAACCGGCAGTTCTGCGAGCGAGCGTACTTCCTAGCTTGCTCTTTACCAACAAGAGGTTGCTTCCCTTCAGACTTGGCCTCCAGCACAATGAACGGAAATCCCTGCTCGTTCAGAAGCAGATAGTCCACGACCCCTCTGTCGGTCTTCTCGAAATCATCGCCGAGTTCATTGAGGTCGGAAGGCTTGAGAGTGACGCCTAGCTCAAGCTGGATGTTGGCGAGCCTGTCTCCTTCCGGGAAAAAGCGCCAACCGGCCTTCTCAAGCAGCTTGTTTATCTTGATTCGCGCTGTCGCTTCATTCATCTTTATTAGATAATGATACCACCCTAATGTTTCCCCCTTGCCCCACCCCGCCCGTTGAAGCTATTGTACTTGCTATGACTGTGAAACACGGACTTTGTCGCGCCCAAATCCTGCCTACCCGCGATCCGTCAACCATCGCCAATGCGGCGTTTGACCCCCCCGAAAAAACTCCCGGAAACCTTAAACAATCAAAGCCGTGCCTGAAATTGCAAAACAATCAAAAATCCCGCCCGTAAGGAGACGCCAATGACAGACCTGCCCAACGAAAGGACCTTCGGCGCCGTCTTCCCCAACGAGGAGTACGATACCCGGCGCGCCAAGGTCCGCCGACGCATGGCCGACCGCGGCATCGACATCCTATATGTCAGTTCGCCCCGCAACATCACCTACCTTACCGGCTTCGACATCATCTGGTTCTACCACGCCTCCCCCACGGGCCTGGTCATCCGCGCCGATGACCCGAAAGTCCTCTTCTTCGACTCCTACCATGAGCGCATGGTCAATGACTTCTGCTACATCGACGAGGCAGTCTTCTACGCCACCTTCCCCTTCCACCCCATGGGCCCCCAACTCGACACTGTCATCGACACGATGAAGGACCGGGGCCTCCTAAAGGGGTGCGTCGGCATCGAAAAGTGGGCCTACGCCCCGTCGCCCGCCATGATGCAGGCCATGGAGGAGAAGATGTCGGGGGGTGGGGCCCGGGTTGTGGACGGGTCATGGATAGTCGACACCGTTGGCCTTACCAAGTCCCCTCTGGAGGTCGCCTGCGTGCGCAAAGCCGCCGAGATCGCCGACGTCGGCATCATGGCCGGCGTGGAAGCCGCATCACCCGGCGTCACCGAGCTTGAGGTCAACGGTGCTATGCAGTACGCCATGGCCAAAGCGGGCGGCGAGGAGACCGCCATCCGGTGCGTCGTCAGCAAGGAGGGCTTCCGCATGCCCCACAAGCCCACCACCCGGCTCCGCCTCGAGGCAGGCGAGATCATCTTCGCCGACGTATGCGGCGTCTACAACCGCTACCACGTCGACCTTTGCCGCTTCCTTTGCCTCGGACAACCCGAGCAGAAGACCGTAGACCGTATGAAAGCCCTTGCCGAGAGCATTCCCTACGTCCAGGAAAAGGTGAAGGTCGGAGACCCACCCACCGCCATAGGCCGGGCTATCGACGAATATCTCGCCTCCATCGGCCTTACCGGAGAGGTGGACCGCGGCGGCTATGATGTCGGGCTGTCCTTGCCGCCTGACTGGGTCGGGCACACTCGGGTGGTGGGCGGCGGATTTGTGGATGAGCCGATGGAGCCGGGGTTCGTGACGAACTACGAGATATTTTCTCGGGGGAAGGACCCACGATCCGCGGGCCTGATAGACACATTTGTGATGGGGGAGTCGGGGCTGGAGCTGCTATCCAAGCTGCCGTTGGAGATATTGAGGAAAGGTGGTTGATCCCTTGTTAGCACATGTTAGCACATCGACTTGGGAGAATCCTAGCATTCACTACCGCATATGATTTGAGTACTTAGCTTAACGGGCCTATCTTGGATTGTTGTAGATGCAACAATGAGCAGACTTGGTAATCAGAAAGTTAAATTGTTAAAAGGTAAAAGAAAAGAATACTTCTTACCACACCAACTTAAGTCAACCGCAACGAAATTACTCGGCCAAGTAGAGACGTCATATCAGGTACGAGATCGACGGTGCTGGTTTGTAGCAAATGAGAACGGCAGACGATGCAAGGACGTCGCGATCAATAGTCACATACTTTCCAAGCGAGCCGTGTTGGACCTGCTTAAGGACGCGTCAGGCAAGGTCCTCGAACTGCGATGGGAGCCTAAGAACTGGATGCATCTATTTATGCAAAGTAGCCCAGACAATGCTGTTGACTTGTCAAATGCGGCACATTTCAAACCTCAATTGATAGGGATAGATAACGCGTGTAGTGGACCTTTGGCTTGTCTACACCATGATCAACAATTCTCAAAGATAGACTTGCCAGCTTTGGAATTCTGTGACCCTGACGTTGTATTTCTAGCAGCATATAGAGCGGCACTTTATGATGCATCTTTAATCTCTCATGGTGAGTCGATGTTGCGTTTCTGGAAGCAATACCCTAGTTCACATCGCAATTCGGCAGTGCGGAACAACTGGATAGCCAATAAGAGAAGATTCGAGAACGTCAAAAGCCGGACGAGGAAACTGGCGACCGAACTAGGAAAATATTGGTATCAACGTCGAAACCATAATAGCGTCAAAACACCTGTTGTTGGGGTTACCAACTTGAACTTCCGATCATCGCTGAGATTTTCTGCTTCTCTGACGTTTAAGGACGACGGTGTTGTAAGCGTGTTTCCTTCAGAAGGCCATCTGCACACGTTAGTAGCTGTGTTCTGGTCAAGGGATACAACACAGTTAAGTGATATAACTAAACAATTGCAATACAGGGCTACGATCACAATGACCGAGCAAACTAATTCACTGGAATTCCTAGAAACGCTAATATCCGCCAGTTCCGGTGTTGCTGCTATTTCACCCGAATCTTATAACGCATTAGATTATCAGGATCAGATCAAGATAAATGAGTTGCTAATGCAATCCGTCCAACCTTGGAGATTGGACACGATTCTCTCGAGAAGGTGAACGCACCTTAGTGAAACCACCATGTTTGAGCACTTATGATTGGTATCTACCAGTACAACATAGCTGTTGAGCTCTCATTAGCATAACCCCCCACCCCTAACCCCTCTAGGAGGACACCTGACATGTTCGTAAGAGCCGTAGACCAACTCGCAGGCACCGACAAGGAAGCCAAGTGGCAGAATGGAGACCTGTGGCTTAAGGCCGTCCGCCTGGTCACCAAAACCGACCTCGTCGGCTTCTCCCTAGCCGACGTCCGGCTCTCCGCAGGCTGGGAGATCGACTGTCACTACAAGCACCACATCGAGGCCAGCTTCGTCATCTCCGGCAGCGCCACAGTTACGGAGTATGCCACGGGCAAAAGCTGGGACGTGGGCCCGGGGGACTTGTATGTTGTCGGCCCGAGGGACAAGCACCACGTATCGACCAAGACCGAGATGCACGCCGTCACGGTCTTCAACCCCGCCCTCGTCGGCAACGAAAAGCCCGATGAGGACGGCGCCTACCCCCCGTCCGGCGATGTACCCCCGGCCTGGGCTGGGGAGTCGGGGCGGACGATGTTTCTGAAGCGGGTTGCCGACACTCGGGAAGTCAGCGTCAGCCACGGCGCAGCCAAGGCCTATCGCTACCTCACCCAGGCCGACGAGTGCGGATTCACCATCTCCACCCCCCGCTCCCCCGCCGGCGACGGCATCGTTCTCCACTACAAGAACCACGTGGAAGCCAACTACGTAATCGAGGGCGAGGGTACCGCCGAAGACCTGACCACCGGCGAGAAATGGGACCTCGCCCCCGGCTCCATGTACTTCGTGGGTCCGAAAGACAGGCACCAGGTCAACACCCACACCGGCTTCTACCTGCTCAGCGTATTCAACCCGCCTCTCGTTGGAAATGAGACCCATGACGCCGACGGCGGCTATCCCCCCACCGGCTCCCTCCCCGAAGCCTGGATACCTTAACCTTCTGATCCCCTCTCCCTCTGAGGAGACCTTTGCATAACCCAAGTAGCAGAGGCGACAATAGGGTGGCAAGAAGGCAAAGGATGAGGAGGGTGGAATGCATCGAGAACTAGGGCAACCGTCATTGGCAGAGTCGTTGCTGCCGGAGGGGTTGGGAAGCAACCACCAGTTGGAGCGGATCAACGAGGCCGTGGACTGGGGAAGGTTCAGCAGTTTGGTGGAGGGGGTGTATTCGGCCAGTGAAGGGAGGCCGAGCTACCCGCCGTTGACGATGGTAAAGGTGCTATTGCTGGAGCAGTGGTACAACCTGTCGGACCCTCAGATGGAGGAAGCCCTTGGGGACCGGATATCGTTCCGGCGCTTTGTGGGGCTGGGGCTTCAGGACGACACGCCGGATCACTCGACGATCAGTCGGTTCCGGGGGATATTGACGGAGAAGAGGCTGGTGGAGAGGTTGATGAAGGAGTTGAGCCGGCAGTTGGAGGAGAGGGGAATGGTGGTGAAGGGAGGGACACTGATGGATGCGACGCTGGTGGAGTCCCAGGGCAGGCGGGTGGTCAGGAAGGAGGAAGCTACGGACAGGGATGCGGCATGGACCCGTAAAGGTGGACGGTATCACTACGGATACAAGGTGCATATAGGGGTGGATAAGGAGAGTGGACTGATACGGAAGGCGGTGATGACGGCGGCAAATGTCAACGACACGGAAGTAGCCGACGAGTTGATCTCAGGAGATGAGAAGGCGGTATATGCAGACCGGGCCTACGACACCCATGAGAGGAGACAAAGGCTGAAGTCGATGGGGATAGAGGACGGGATAATGAAGAGGGGGAACAAGCACCATCCTGAAGTAAGCGAAGGAGACAAGGAGCGGAACGAGCTGATATCAAGGGTGAGGTCCAAGGTGGAGAAAGTGTTCGGGACACTGAAGAGGACCTACAGGTACAGCCGGGTACGATACATAGGCCTGGAGAGGAATACGACGGAGATGTGGTTGAAGTGCATAGCCTACAACCTGCGTAGGGCTGACCGTATAAGCCTCGTAGGAACGTGAGCTTACAGGGGTGAGATATGGGCTAAAGAGGCGAGAATCCACCGGACAGCCCAAAAAATAGACTGTTCAGGACTGAAGTAACGACGATAAGTCGCTAACCTCACCATTCGATATCGACAGTTCCAAGGAAAATACCTCCCTCCAGCACAATGCCCACAGTTACGCAAAGGTCTCTCTGAGGGGAGAAGGCTAGGGTGAGGGTGATCCAAGCGGAGAGCAAGGTTAGTCACACAAACTTCCCCAAATCAGGAGGACACCCGATATGTTCGTAAGGACCCTCGACCAGCTAGCAGGCACCGACAAGGAAGTCAAATGGCAGGACGGAGACCGCTGGCTCCGCGCCGTCCGACTCGTCACCAGGGATGACGGCGCCGGATTCTCCCTCGCCGACGTCATCCTCTCCGCAGGCTGGTCCCTGGACGTCCACTACAAGAACCACGTCGAGGCCACCCTCGTAGTCTCCGGCAGCGCCACCATCACCGAGTACGCCACCGGCAACAGCTGGGATGTCGGGGCAGGTGATGTGTACGTCGTCGGCCCGAAGGACAAGCACCACGTAGTAACTAACAGCGAGATGCACGCCGTCACCATCTTCAACCCTGCCCTGACTGGCGCCGAGACCCCTGACGAAGACGGCGCATACCCCCCAACCGGCGACCTGCCCCCAGCCTGGGCAGGCGAATCCGGCCACACCATGTTCGTCAAGCGACAGGCCGACGCCCACGCCGTCGGGGTCCGGGGCACGGGCGCTCAGGCCTTCCGCTACATCACCCAGGCCGACGAATGCGGCTTCACCATCTCCCACCCTCGCGCCACCAAGGGCCACGGGATGGAGCTTTGGTACAAGAACCACGTCGAGGCCAACTACGTCCTGGAAGGCCAGGGTTCCGTCGAGGACCTGAACACGGGCGAAAAGTGGGTCCTCGCCCCGGGTTCGATGTACTTCGTCGGCCCGAGGGACAGGCACTTGATGTCATTTGACACCGCCTTCGCCCTGGTGAGCGTATTCAACCCGCCTCTCGTCGGAAATGAGACCCACGATGACCAAGGCGGCTATCCCCCCACCGGCTCCCTCCCCGAGGCCTGGAGACCCTAGCCAGTGTGTGTCCGCTGCGAGTATTTCAGGTAGACTGTGCCCGCGATATTCACATGAATTGGAATCTGGAGGTGATGTCATGTTCGTAAGAAGGCTGGAGGACTTGGCCGGGACCGACAAGGAGATGGTCAAGACCGACGGGAACAAGAGGCTACAGTCAAGACGCTTAGTGACGAAGGCGGATGGCGCCGGATTCTCGATGTCGGACGTCAGGATTTCCGAGGGCTGGGTTATCGACCTGTGGTACAAGAACCACGTGGAAGGGAACCTTGTGGTAAGCGGCGACCTGCACGTGGACAACCTAGTCAACGGTGACAGCTGGGACCTGGGGGCCGGTGATCTGTACGTGGTCGGGCCGAAGGACAAGCACCGGCTGACGGCGAACAGCGACGTCCACGTGGTCAGCGTCTTCAACCCCGCCACGCTGGGCACCGAGACCCATGACGCCGACGGCTCCTATCCGCCCACGGGAGAACTCCCACCCGAATGGCAGGGGGAAAATGGGCGAACCATGTTCGTCAAGCGGCTGGCGGACACGAAGGTGGTCGGGATCAGCCACGGGAAGTCGACGGCATACCGGTACCTCAACCAGCCGGAAGGGTGCGGGTTCACCATGTCGACGCCGCGGTCTCCGGCGGGCAAGGGCATCGTGCTCTGGTACAAGAACCACGTGGAAGCAAACTACATCCTGGAAGGCGAGGGCACGGTGGAAGACCTGACCACCGGCGAGAAGTGGGACTTGGCCCCCGGCACGATGTACTTCGTCGGGCCGAAGGACAGGCACCAGACGGTGAAGTTCAGCGACACATACCTGCTGAGCGTGTTCAACCCGCCGCTGGTCGGGCATGAGACGCACGACGAAGAGGGCACTTACACGCCGTCGGGGCCGATCCCCGAGGCCTGGAGGCCGTAGAGACCAATCCGGAGGTGGAACCATGTTCGTGAGAAGAGTCGATGACCTGAACGGGACCAACAAAGAGATGTTGGTGGAGAAGGACGGAGGGAGGCTACAGGGTAGGCGGTTGCTGACCAAGGACGACGGGTGCGGCTTCTCCTTTTCGGACGTGAGGATATCCGCGGGATTCAGTGCAGACCTGTGGTACAAGAACCACGTGGAGGGGAACCTGCTGGTGTCGGGGGAGATGGAGGTGACGGAGCTTTCGAGTGGCAACAGCTGGACCCTGAGCGCGGGAGACCTGTACGTGGTCGGGCCGAGGGATCGGCATCGGGGGACGGCTAAGACCGACTGTCACATAGTGAGCGTGTTCTGTCCCGCGACGGTGGGCAACGAGAGGCATGACGCCGACGGCTCCTACCCGCCGACTGGGGACATCCCTCCGGCCTGGCAGGGTGAGAACGGACGGACGATGTTTGTCAGGCGGCTGTCGGAGACGCGGGTGGTGGGGATCAGCCACGGTCGGACCAAGGCGTACCGCTACCTGACTCATGACGACGAATGCGGATTCACCATCTCGACGCCGCGGGCGCCCGCGGGCCAGGGGATCGTGCTGTGGTACCAGAACCACGTGGAGGCGAACTACATCTTCGAGGGTGAGGGCACCCTGGAAGAGAAGAACACGGGTAAGAAGTGGGACGTTGGGCCGGGGACGCTGTACGTGGTCGGGCCAAAGGACCCGCACCAGCTTACTTCCAGCACGGGGTTCTACCTTATGAGCGTGTTCAACCCGCCGATCTACGGCGGAGAGACGCACGACGACCAGGGCGGCTACCCGCCCACGGGCCCCATTCCGGAGGCCTGGCGACCGTAGCCAAAGGGTACATAGTCCATGAGACAGGGTGGCCGCTCGCACCTGGAAGCGTCGGGTGTGGGCGGCCACTGTAATTGAGGATGAAATCATGTTCGTGAGAACGCACCAGGACATAGCGGGGACGGAGAACGAGATGGTGCGCAGTGACGGAGACATGTCTCTGCGATCTTTAAGGATGCTGACCAAGGCCGACGCCTGCGGCTTCTCGCTGTCGGACGTGTACTTCTCTACCGGTTTTTCCATCGACCTGTGGTACAAGAACCACGTGGAGGCTAACTTCATAGTGAGCGGGGTTATCCAGGTCGACGACATTACGGCGGGCAAAAGCTGGGACCTGAAAGGCGGGTCTCTATACATGGTCGGGCCCAGGGACCGGCATCGTCTCACGGCCAAGTCCGACGTGCACCTGGTCAGCGTGTTCTGTCCCGCCGTCCTGGGCAACGAGAGACACGATGCCGATGGCGCCTTTCCCCCGACGGGCGATATTCCCCCGGCCTGGCAGGGGCCCGACGGCCAAACCATGTACGTCAGGACTCGGAGTGAGGCACGAGCGGTGGGCATCAAGCACGTTGGGACGGAGGCCCGTCGCTACCTGACGCAGGCGGACGGGTGCGGGTTCACGATATCCACTGCCCGGCCGCCGGCCAACTCGGGGGCCAACCTGTGGTACCGGAACCACGTGGAGGCCAACTACATCATTGAGGGCGAGGGGTCGGTGGAGGACAAGAGCACGGGGGAGAAGTGGGAGTTGTCGCCGGGGAGCTTGTACGTGGTCGGGCCGAGGGACCGGCACAGGATGAGCGCAGATACCGAGGTCTACCTGATGGCGGTGTTCAACCCTCCGTTGGTAGGGGATGAGACGCATGACGAGCAGGGTGGTTACCCGCCCACCGGCCCCATCCCAGAAGCCTGGGTGTACTAGTTCAGCCCGTACAGTGCCGCCGCGTTCTCCCCGACTATCTTGACCGTTTCGTGTTCGGGGATGTCATGGAAGTCCTTGGCGATTTGCTGCCGGGAGAAGGGGAATACACCCTCGGGGTGGGGGTAGTCGGAGCCCCACATCAGGCGGTCGACGCCAAGGAGTTCACGGGTTAAGAGACCCGCGCGGTCATCCTCGAAGGTAGCCCAGAACTGGCGGAAGAAGTAGCTGCTGGGGGGCTCTTCCAGCTTGGGCTCCATCCAGTGTCGGTGATCCTCCCACCAGTGGTCGTTGAGGCGCATGACGCTCGGGATCCAGCCGATGCCGCCCTCGGCCATGACGAAGCGGAGGCCGGGGAAGGCTTGGGGGACACCGGAGAGGATTAGGTCGGTGAGGCCACGGGCCACGGCGCATATTTTCTGCTCGATAACCGCAACCCCGACGCCCAGGCTGCGGTATTTGTCCGCGCTAACAGACTTGGTGCTGGAGCCGACGTGAAACCCGAGAGGCAAGCCAACGTCCTGCAAAGCAGCCCAAAGCCTGTCGCCGCCCTCCATGTTGACGTAGCCGCCCTCGACCTCCAGGGGAAGCATGACGGACCTGAGCCCGAGCCTGGCGCACCTCTCGACCTCGGTGATCTTGCTCTCGGTGGAGCCCCGCATGGGGAGGATGCCGACTCCCATGAGGCGGTCGGGGGAGGAGGCGCTGAACTCGGCGATCCAATCGTTGTAGACGCGGACGATTTCGACGTGGAGGTCGGCGTCGGAGGCGTTGTAGCACCAGAGGCCGAAGACGCCGGGGTACATAATCTCTGCTCGTATGCCATCGAGGTCCTGGTCCTTGAGTCGCTCGACGGGGTCCCAGGCGCCGGGGCGGGTATCGTCGTATCGGAGGCCGGCCATGTGGATATCTCGGCCCTCGGCCTTGTCAGTGGCGGCGGTACCCTCGCCGGATAGGCCGATGGCGAACTCTCCGAAGCCCTCCATCACATAGAAGTCGCCGGAGTCCCGGGACTCGATGTGGGGGGCTTTCGCGGCCATTTTACTGTCCATGCGGGAGGTGAACAGGTCCCGGGGCTCGACCACGTGCCCGTCAGCCGAAACGTAGTCTCCGGTTAGGGTTGTCGGCATGAGAAACCTCCTGGACTGTCTTACCCCGCCACTCCTCCCGTGCATCCGTCGCTCGTATGCTAACATTCTACGGAATGGGCGGATTGAAAAACGATAGTCGGAGTCATTATACATGGGCAAATCTGAAGACCGGTTGATGCCCGAGGCCTGGCAGGACGGGCCACGGTACGGCAGTCCCAGCACCTTTATGCAAGTACCCGGCACACGCGACCTGTCCAGGGCCGACGTGGCCGTGGTCGGGCTGCCGCTGGACCTGGGGACGATTATTCGCCCAGGGGCGAGGTTCGGGCCACGGGGGATACGTACGGCGTCGATGCACGTCGGACTGCACGGTTTGGACGAAGCGGAACTCAGGGAGCCGTTCAAGAGCCTGCGCATCGTCGACTACGGCGATATCGAGCTGACCTACGGGTACATAGAGGAGGCGGTCAGGCGCATCGAGAACGCAGTTTCGGAGATCATCTCGCATGACGTGTTTCCCGTGTGTCTCGGGGGTGATCACACGGTGTCGCTGCCGATACTGAGGGCGCTGTACAAGAAGCACGGGAAGATCTCCCTAGTCCACTTCGACGCCCACCCCGACTTCTGGGAGCCTCCCAAGGACATGCCCCTGCACCACGGCACCATGTTCCGTATAGCCTCGGACGAGGGCATCATGGACCCGACCACGTCGGTGCAGGTGGGGATACGGGGTCGGCCGTCGATGGGGATAGTGGAGAACGTCAGGGAGGCGGGCATCACGGTGATCACTGGGGAAGAGTTCTGGGCGACGGGAGTCGATGCGACAATCGAGAGGATAAAGGCGGCTACGAAGGGTACGCCGGTGCACATCTCCTACGACATCGACAGCGTGGACCCGGGGTTTGCACCGGGAACGGGTACACCGGAAGTTGCGGGGCTGACGAGTCGCGAGGCGATGGCGCTGGTGAAGGGGTTGAAGGGTGTCGGAGCGGTGGGATTCGACCTGGTGGAAGTTGCTCCGGCCTATGACACCTCGGAGATAACCTCGCTGTTGGCGGCGAACCTTGTGTTGCAGTTCCTATTGACGCTGGCGCCCGAGGACAAATAAGTCGCGGGGCGACTGCCATGCTTGCGAATAAAACATTCGATGATTGGCTGCAGGGCGTCGAGCTCAGGCTCAGGCCCTTGGCCGTAGAGCTGCGGCGGATGTTCCTGGATGCTGAGCCTGGGTTACGGGAGTCGATCAAGTGGGGCAATCCCTGTTTCGAGAAGAAGTTGAGGATTTTCTACATTGCCTCCCAGGGGGACAGGTACGTGACGTTGGGGTTGTGGCAAGGGGCCCTGCTGCCGAACCCGGAGGGATTGATCGAGGGGACGGGGAAGCGGATGAGGCACGTGAAGATCAGGGGTGCAGGTGAGCTAGATAACCCAGATGTCGGGCGGATAATCCGGGAGGCGGTGGAGATAGACGGGACTGAGGGGACGAGCAACCGGTAGGAGGTGGCATCCGCTGGTTCGTCTTGTTAAAGATCGGGGGGAGAGACTATACTCACGGCGGCCTTAAGGAGAGGCGTTAAGGTCTTTCTGAACATGAATTCACCCGTCTCGGGAGGTAGCAATGGTTGACCATGCCGTTGAGGAGCGCGTGCTGCGCCAGATCAAGACCGAGCAGACCGTCAAACTGGCCAGCGACCTGATATCCATCCCCAGCTTCAAGACCGAGGAACAGAAGGTCGCCCGGTTCCTGGCTCGATTCTTCCAGCGCCGAGGCTATGAGGTTGATCTGCAAGAGGTTGAGCCGGGTCGGTACCAGACGATAGCGACGTTGAAGGGGTCGGGTGGGGGGAAGAGCCTGATGCTGAATGGCCACATCGACATCGACCCGCTGGCCATGGGCTGGGTCCGGGAGCCGTTCACGCCAAGCTGGGAAGGCGACCGGCTCTACGGAGCGGGCGTCAACAACATGAAGGGCGGTGTGACCGCCATCATCACCGCCGCCGAAGCGATCCGGAAAGCCAAGGCCCCGATGAAGGGCGACCTGGTGGTGGCGTGCGTGGTTGGCGAGCTGCAGGGGGGTGTCGGGACGGTATATGCGCTGAAACAGGGGCTTAGGACGGATGGGGCTTATGTGGCGGAGCCCACGGGTGACGGTGACAACATCATGACAACCCACGCCGGGGTGGTAGAGCTGGCTATCAGCACCATTGGCCTCTCACAGCACGTGAGCCGGTCTCACCTAGCCGTCGATGCGCTGGAGATGATGACCAAGGCGATTCCCGCAATCAAGAACGTGGACTTTACCTACGATCACAGACCCGACCTGCCAGATCTCCCCAGGATCATCTGCGGGACGATAATCGGTGGTCGGGGTAGGAACCACGACCTGAAGGGGCCAAATTTCACCTGCGACTACTGCACGGTGATAGTCGATGCCCGGATCGTCCCCGGCCAGTCCCACGTCACGGTGAAGGCCGACCTGGACCGGGTCATGAGCAAGTTCAAGGAAGAGGACCCGAACTTCGAGTACGAAATCGTGACGCCCGTTCCGCCCGAGTACAAGGTAATGACCGAGTTCATGAACCCGCTGGACGTGCCGAAGGACAACGTGATAGTGCAGAACCTGGAGAAGGCGTACAGGAGGGTGTCGGGTAGGGCACCGGACAAGGTCGGGGCTATTCTGACGCAGTCGTACGCAGGCAACGACAGCTGCCACATCTGGGAGGCGGGCATCCCTGTGTGCCTGATGGGGGCGGAGAACGGTCGGGACCAGAAGGGAGAGCCGGACTCCTACGTCGTAGTGCCGAGCATGGTGCAGCTGGCGAAGACGTATGCGATGGCGGCGCTGGACTGGTGCAACCAGGAGAAGTAGGACGAGGTACAGAAGAGGCAATTCGATGGATGCAAGCGCAAAGCAGAAAGTCCTCTCCAAGATCAGGGACCGGGAGGTCGTAGACCTGTGTAGCAGCCTGCTGCGGATCCCGAGCTTCAAGACGGAGGAGCAGAAGGTTGCCCGGTACCTGGCTGGCTACTTCCGGCGTCGGGGGTACGAGGTTGATCTTCAGGAGGTGGAGCCAGGTCGGTACCAGACTATAGCGACGCTGAAGGGGTCGGGCGGTGGTAAGAGCCTGATGCTGAACGGTCACATTGACATCGACCCACTGGCCATGGGCTGGGCCCGAGACCCCTGGACGCCCAGCTGGGAGGGGGACCGGCTATACGGGGGCGGCGCCTTCAACATGAAGGGCGGCGTGGCGTCGATGATATCTGCGGCGGAGGCGATACGGAAGTCGGGGGTGGAGTTGAAGGGGGATATCGTAGTGGCGTGTGTTGTGGGGGAGTTGCAGGGAGGGGTGGGGACGGTGCATGCCCTGGAAAGCGGCGTCACGGCGGACATGGCGATAGTCGCCGAGCCCTTCGGATCACGGACCATCATGACCACCCACGCAGGGGTCATAGGCATGGCCATCAACACACTTGGATATTCGACGCACATCACCGTCCGAGAGAAAGGCATCGACGCCATAGCCAAGATGATGAAGGTGATCAATGCTGTGGATAAGGTGGAACTGAGGCACACACCACACTCGGAACTGCCCGGTCTGCCGCGCATCAACTGCGGGGCGATAATCGGGGGGCGGGGGCGGGAACACGACCTGAAGGGCCCCAACTACGTCAGCGACTTCTGCACCTCCATCTGGGACGTGCGCATGGTGCCGGGACAAACTGAGGAGAGCGTGGAAGAGGACGTGAGGAAGGTCCTGGAGGCCCTGAGCGCCGAGGACCGGGATCTGAGGTGGGAGATCGAGATACCGCCCCCTGCGAGGTATAAGGGTGTGGCGGTGACCATGGACCCCGTTGACATCCCGAGAGACGAGTACATAGTCGGGGCGGTGGCCCGGGCAATGGAAGGGCACACGGGCTCGCCGCCGGACAACGTCGGGGCGATACTTCCCCGGTCCTACGCTGGGAACGACACATGTCACCTCTGGAAAGCCGGCATCCCCTGCGTTCTCAACGGCCCGGGCGGCGACCGCACCTTCGATGACGTGCCGGACACCTTCGTCTACGTCAGCGAGATGGTCGAGTGCGCGAAGACGCACGCTCTGACGGCCTTGGAGGTCTGCAACCTGTCCGCATAGCCGGGAGACTGATTATGGCTACTCAAACCTTGGAAAGAGTAACAAACCGGGTGAAGGAGGACTGGCTAGTCTCCTTCGCGAGGAAGCTGATCGACATACCGAGCTTCAAGACCGAGGAGTCGCAGATAGCCTTGTTTCTCGCATCGAATTTCCGGCGGTGGGGGTACGAGGTAGATTTGCAGGAGGTCGATCCTGGGCGATACCAGGTGATAGCGACTCTGAGAGGGTCGGGTGGCGGGAAGACGCTGATGCTGAACGGGCACATCGACCAGGACCCGCTATCCATGGGCTGGAAGCGAGACCCCTGGACTTCGAGCGTGGAAGGCGACCGGCTGTACGGCGCTGGAATCTACAACATGAAGGGTGGAGTGGCATCGATAATAGCGGCAGCAGAGGCGATACGTCGTTCGAAGGCGGCTCACAAGGGTGATATACAGGTGGCGTGCGTAGTGGGGGAGCTGCAGGGGGGAGTCGGGACGGAGTATGCGCTGGAGCACGGGTACCGGCCCGACATGGCGATAGTTGCAGAGCCCAACGACGCGGACACCGTCCTCACCGTCCACGCCGGTTGGCTGGAGATCGCGGTCCACGTCCTGGGCAGGTCCCGGCACATCAGCCAGAAAGAGACGGGGATCAACGCCATCCAGAAGATGTCGAAGGCCATTGAGGCGATCAACGGGCTGGAGCTTACGCACACTCACTTTCCTGCCCTACCTTCGCTGCCCCGGCTACACGTGGGCGCCATAATCGGGGGGCAAGGCAGGAACCACGTTATCAACGGGCCGAATTTTGTGCCTGACTTCTGCACGGCGTTAGTGGATGGCCGGATGGTGCCGGGCCAGACGTCGGCGGGGGTGCTGGAGGAAGTGCGTCGGGCGCTGGACGGGATCAAGGCGTCGGACCCCGACTTCGAGTACGAGCTGGAGATGCCGCCCGATCCCGAATACCGCGTCCTCCGCACCATCATGGAGCCGATGGACATGCCCACGGACGAGGAGATAGTGAAGGCGGTGGGTCGGGGGTACAGGGCGGTGACGGGTGGAGAGCTGGCGCATGTCGGGAGCAAGCTGCCGAACTCCTACTCGGGGAACGACACTACGCACCTGTGGCAGGCCGGGATCCCGTGTGTCCTGTACGGGCCCGGGGGCAATTGGGACGCTGCCGTAGACGAGCCCGACCACTACATCCGCATCAGCGACATGGTGACCGCCGCCAAGGTGATGGCTGTCACGGCACTGGATGTTTGTAATCAGGATTCCTGAACAGGCGGCGCCAGCTTATCCTTGAGCCAACCGAATAGAAGTTCATCAAGCTCTTCACGGCATTCGGTTAAGCCGTGGCCTGCGCCCTCGAAGTAGCGGAGTTCTTTGGGTTGCTGGGCAAGGTCGTAGATGAACTGGGAGGCGCGGACGGGGATTATGGCGTCGTCGGCGCCGTGGACGAGGAGGAGGGGTCGGGGGGCAACATCGGCGACGCGTTGGGCACCGGCGCTCTGGCTTGACAGGCCGGCGACGGCAACCACCTTGTCGTTATATGGCGCAGCGGCTATTACAACGGCCCCGCCGAAGGAGTGCCCGACTAGCGCCACCCTCTTGAACCCGACTCCCAGCAGCAAGGTAACCCCAGCCAGCGTATCCAGAACGCATTCATAGAGGTCGTTGGGCAAACGGTAGTCGAGGCGGAGAGAGGCAATGCCTTCGGCGGCCAGTTTTTCGGCGAGGCGGACGAACATGCCGTCGGCGGGGCCCGTTACACCACCCCTGGCCCCCCAGACCCAAACGACGGCGGCATCCATGGTCTGGGTCGGGTGGAAGAGGCTGAAGATGTTGCCCCGTGAAGTGTTGATGAGGGTGCCCTGACCGGAGTGGCCCTCCGGGGCTCGGAACCCCTGGTACCCCTGAACCTGGATTTGTTCGTCGTTCGCGGGGGGAGGGCCTGACGGGCCGGTCATGAGGTGGCGACCAGGTCCCTGGCCTGAACTATGGAGTGTAGCTTGGCCTCGGCGGTCTTTGCGGAGGCAACGGGGTTGTCGGCGAAGGTAGCGAAACCGCAGTCGGGGGTGAGGAGGAGGCGCTCCTTGCCGAAGAGGTTTGTGCCCAGATCTACACTTGCGCGAATAGCCTCGGGGGTTTCTATAGCGTCGAGTTTCTGGTTGACGACGCCTATGCCGATGCGCTTGTCCTCTGGCAGAGAACCGAGGATTGAGGCTTCACCAGCCCGAGGGGTGGACAGCTCCAAGAAGAGTGTCCCGACATTTACGCTCTTGAGCAGGTCCAACAAAGGCCTGTAGTCCCCCGACAGTGCCGCCGACTCGTCACGGGTCCAGTTGCCGCGGCAGATGTGGAGGCCGAGGCGGTCGGGTGGGAGATCACGGACAACCTCGTTGAGGAGGTTGGTGGCGAAGTCAAGTTCGGCGTCGGGGGGGAGCTTTTCGCTCAGTGCCCCGCACATGAAGGTGCGGTTGCCGGTGGCGCCGCCGAACACGACCTCGGTAAGGACGGGTTCGTCGAACTGGACGAGGGCTGCGCCGGAGGCTAGGAGGAAGTGCAGCTCTTCGCGGAGGATGCGGACGACATCCTGGGCGAGGTCTTCGCGGGTCTGGTAGGGGAGGTCGGTGAGGCAGTCAAGCCACATGGTGCGAGTCAGCAGGTAGGGCCCCGGGAGAGCGACTTTCACGGGCCTATCGGTGCACTGGCGGGCGCATTCAAGTTCGTGGAGGGCTAGGGGCTTGCTTCTGCCCAGCTTGCCGTAGACGACGGGGTGGCGGACTTCGCCCGCGGGTACGTCTAGGGCGCGAAGCTCCTTTTCGAATTTCTCGGGGTCGTCGACCATTGCGGTGAGGTCGGTCAGGGGGATAAGCTGGCAGTTGTCGAGGAGCCCCCCGACAAAGCTGGCGTAGCTGTCCCGACGCTGTTCTCCGTCGGTGACCACGTCCACGCCTGCACGGACCTGGGCGTCGATGGAAAGGCGAACTGCGTCGTCGGCGGTGGCCTGGAATTCTTCCTCATCCAGCCGACCCTCGAGCCGGTCATGGACGGCCTGGAGCATCCAGCGGGGCCGGGGCCAGCTGCCGATGCCCATGACGGACAAGGGAGCAATCTTCGGGGCGGGTGAGGGCGGGGGGAGGGAGTCGGGTATGGTCACTTCCACCCTAAGCTGTTCGCCGATGGACGGGACGGCTTGCACAGCAGTTGCGGACCGGCTTTCCGAGAACGGACCCTTGCTCACGAGGAAGCTGCGCTGGCCGTTGACCCTGGTCCAGGAGACCATTTCGTTGCTGGTCATCCGGCACCAGGCGGGGAGCTCTATCTCGACGGTGGAGTCGGTGGAAAGGATTTCGAGTAGGCCACCGCGTTCCATGGGGTCAATGTGGCGGCGGATCAGGAGCAGGAGACCGCCGCCGCAGTCGAGGTCTCCGCCGTCAAAGCTGACATCGGGGGTGTAGGGGTGGCGTTCTACGGGGTCCAAAGGGGCCTCACTCGGCAGCTATCAATAGGAGACGGAGGGGCTGCCGTCGGAGAGGAACTCCACCAACTTTGCACCGCCTACTATGGTCGCTCCGTCCACGAGGTTGTTCTCATCGAGGCCGCGTTTCTTGAAGCAAGGGGCGCATACGAAAATGTTGCCGCCAACTGCGGCGAAGTTATCCATGAGCTCCTTGAGAGGGAGGAATCCGTCCTCGTGGATGTCGTCGGCGTAGCCCTTCTGGGAAAGGCGCACGCCCTCGGTACTCAGGAATACCAGGGTGTCTTTTTCAGACCCGAGGGCGGCGTTGGCTATGACGAAGGCCACGGTGGCCTTATCGGAGTTGTCTTTGGCATGGGTAAGGCTAACGCAAAATTTTCCGGGCATATCGGCTCCTTAGGAAACTATTTCTGTTCGATCCAGTAGTGGGGGTGGTCGGATTTCAGGAGGCGGCGTTCGGTGAGCCGGCACCAGGCGGGGATGTCTTCATGGGCGCCCAAGTCATAGGTGGTGAGCTTGAAAACCTGGCCCGGTGCGAGGGGCTGCATGCGCTGCCTGAGCAGGATGATGACTTCGCCGCAGCCCATGTGACCGGCGTCCCAATTGTCAGCTACAGCGAATTTCTCAAGGGTGTCCATTCTGGTGGGTGTCCGCCGTACTGAATGTTGGTCACGGATGTGAAACGGCACAATATGAGTGTACCCAAGGCGCGCATCACTCACAAGGGGGTGCATGCGGAGTCTGCTACCCTTAAACTGTCCGGTGAGATGCACATGCTTCCAGTGGAGGAATAGGGATGACGGAACTGGCGAATAAGCGGTTGGACTATCACGTACCTGCTCGTGAAGGGAAGGCGTTCAGGGTGTCCCGGGGGGAGATGATCAAGGTGATCGACCTGCGGGGCGGCCAGGCGGTCGACCTGTTTGCGTTCAACGTCGATAACGTCAAGGAGTACCTGAGCGCGCACCACACCCGACCCTCCATCGAGAGGCTGTTCCCGATAGAGGGGGAGGCGTTCTACACGCAGGAGCGCAGGCCCATCATTACCCTCGTGGAAGACCACAGTCCCGGCATCCACGACCTGCTGTTTGCCGCCTGCAACCCGAGCCGCTACCGGGAGCTGGGGGTGGAGGGGTGGCACGCAAGCTGCGAGGAGAACCTGCAGAAGGAGATGGAGGCGATAGGGGCGCCGGGTGTGGAGATTCCGCAGCCGGTCAACCTGTTCACGAATTTCCCGGTGTTTCCCGACGGTCGGATGGGCGTGGCCGCGCCGCAGACCAAGCCCGGCGACTATGTGCTGCTCAGGGCGGAGATGGACTGCTGGGTGTGCGTGTCGGCGTGCCCGCAGGACCAGAACGCTACAAATAGCGGCAACCCGACGGATGTCAGCGTGGAAGTGGGTTCGTAGGGCGATAGCATGGAAGAACATTCGGTAGTTGAGCAGGTTGCGGAGGCGCTGAAGGAGCGGAGGTTGACGGTCTCGGTGGCGGAGGCTTGCACCTCGGGGCTGATAGCATCGAAGCTGACCAGTGTGTCGGGGAGCTCCAGGTACTTCCTGGGAGGCGTGCTGGCCTATGCCAACCAGGTCAAGGAAGGGGTACTCGGCGTGCCGAAGGGCGTGATGGTAATGGAGGGGTCGGTGTCTCCCGTGACGGCGCGGGAGATGGCCAAGGGCGCACGACGCCTGATAGGGACGGACCTCGCCGTTGCGGCCACGGGGGTCATGGGCCCGACGGGCGGCACGAGGACTAAACCGGTGGGCCTGTTCTTCGTGGCGGTAGCGGGTGATGAAATCGACGTGTGCGTGGAGAGGCACTTCTCGGGGGGCAGGGTGGAGAACCGTGAGTCGGCGTCCAATGCCGCCATAGAACTGCTGAGAGACATCCTGCTGGGCAACAGCATCGAGTCGGAGGTTCCCGCCAGGGACTGATGGAACGGGAAGACGTTTCGCTGTCGGACGTGCTGGCCGGGGCCATAGAGATGGCCCGAGGCGCCTCACGGATACTGGAGAGTCACTTCGGAAACGTGGGAGGGGTGGAGGGGAAGGCGGGCAGCAAGTCCGACCTGGTATCCGAGGCGGACAAGGAGAGCGAGGCCTACCTGAAGGCGGAGATCGGTCGACGGTTCCCGGGACACGGGATTCTGGGTGAAGAGGGCACGGACGAGCAGACCGAGGAGTCGGAGTTCATCTGGGTGCTGGACCCCCTGGACGGCACGCTCAACTACATCAACGGCCTGCCGATCTACGCGGTCTCCATAGGGGTGCTTCACAACGGAGTCCCGGAGGTCGGGTGCATATGGACGCCCTGGCCGGCAAAGCCCGATGGGGCGCTGTTTCACGCCTGCAAGGGGCAAGGGGCATTCAAGGACGACGTACCGATGGCGGTGAAGCAGAACCCTGCGCCCCAGCCCGGCCAACTGGCCATATTCCACCGGGACTTCAGGTTGATGTACACGAAGAACGCCGGCCCGAGCGCGCCGGTCGGGGAGGGGCGGGGGCCGGGGAGCCTGGCGTACGAGATGGCCCTGACTTCCAGCGGCGTGTTCCAGTACTCGGTGTTTACGGCGCCGCGGATATGGGACGTGGCGGCCGGGATCGTGCTGGTGAAGGAGGCCGGAGGCTCGGTGCTGACGTACGAAAGGGAGCGGAAACAGTGGAAGGAGTTTTCCACCTTTCGGACGTCCTCGGTTGACGGTAAAGGGAGTGGGCCACGACTGAGAAACTGGCACTCCCCCATAATGGCGGGCAACGAAGAGCTGGTGCAGTACCTGGCGAAGTTCGCACGGCATGAGACTTTCATCGAGAAGGTGAAGGGCGTGTTCGGGGGGAACGACTAGGCCGGGGAAGCGCTCAGACCAGGGGCCACGGGACCTCCCACCGGCTCCTCAGCACGGGCAATACGGGCTCTCGGAGTACGTCCTGCATCCTCATAGCCAGCCAGTCTATCTCTTCTTCGTCCAGGAGGCCGGTCAGGCGGCGGGCGAGACCCTTGGGGGTGTGGAAGCGGGCGAGTTCACGGGCCACGGAGTCGAGGCAATCCCGGTCTATCTTCTCGCCGCCGAAGTCCCAGATGACGGTGCGGAGCTTGGGGTCGATGCTGAAGGTGAGGCCGTGGTCGATACCCCAGACCTTGCCGCCGGGGTCCTTGATGCAGTGGCCGCCCTTCCTGTCGGTGTTGTTGACGAGGAGGTCGAAGACGGCGATGCGCTTGACCTCCTCGGGGTGGGTGTCCCGGAGGTCGAAGTAGTGGGTCTTGTGGGCGTCGCGGATGAAGAGCTGGAGGGAGCCTTCGCCGTAGGGGCCGTCCCAGACGACGGTTGGGGGGATGAAGTGCCAGCCGAGGGCCTCGCTGAGGAGGTAGGCGGCGACCTCCCTCTTGTAGAGGGTGCCGATGGGGAAGTCCCAGAGGGGGTTCTCGCCGCGGCGGGGCTTGTAGATGCCGTAGTCGAAGGGCTTGCCGTCGAGGGAGAGGGCGACGAGGAAGGTATAGTTGGAGCCTCTCAGGACCTGGTCGCACCTGTCCGCCGCGGCCCGGGAGAGGTCGCGGCAGATGTGGGGGTGGCGGGAGGGGTCGATGCTCGGCTGAACGGGGTGATTCGTCCCCTCGTCCTCCGGCGCCATGCTACTGGAGCCTTTCGGCAGCGTTGACGGGGTGGCCGTTGGAGCGGGAGCAGAAATGGCCGTCGGGGTTGATGGGCTCGTGGCAGAGGGGGCAGATGGGCCTGCCGGAGGAGCAAACCCTGAGGCTTTCCTCGGCGAAGTCCACTACCTGGGGTATGGTGGCCTCGAAAACGAGGGAGGCGACATCCTCCTCGACCTCAACGTCGTAGTTCCAGAAGCGGAACAGGCCGTCCTGCTCGTCGAACTCGACGGCCTGCTTTCCGAGCTTGAACTGAAAGTCCGGGTCTTCGACCGCCGGGTACGAGGGAGTGGGAAGCTCGGGCTCCTCGATCTCCTCCATCACGCCGACGGCCCTCTTCAGGTGGAGGCCCAGTTCGAGGAGCTGCTCCTTTTCGAGCCAGATGACCGCCGTTCCAAGCTCCGAACCGACCATGAGGCGGAAGGTGCGCTTGCCGGGCTCGCCGAGGGCCTCGGGTGTGAAGGTGTTGACGAGTCCCATGTCCTGGGTGGGTCCGGCCATGAAGTCCTCCGAAAGACGCTTTTGGTGCGATGCGACCCCTATTCTAACGTTACGGCATCGAGAACGGAACGGGGGCAGGCAAAGGCCGCGTCCCCGGCCTGCGGCTAAGTATAATGGCCTGCAACGGCCAAGGACTTTCAAGGCACAAGGCGGAGAGAGATGACGGAACATGAGACGACCCACCTGCTGCCCGATTTCGCCGTGGGGTCGGCGTGGTGGGAGGCGGCGTTCGGGGGAGCGTACCTGGCGGGCTTCATAGTGGCGGCATTCATAGCGTATTTCATAGTCAACAAGGTGGTGAGGAGGTTGACGGGGAAGACGCACATGTCCCTGGACGACCTGCTGGTCGATGCGGTGGGCCGGCCGGTGTTCCTGATCATGCTGGTCTTCGGGCCGTATACGGGGCTGACCTCCACCACATACCTGGACGTCCACCAGGAGACGATAGACAGGGGCCTGCTTTCGGCGCTGATACTGGCGGTCGGGTACATGATCAAGCGCGTGGTGGATGCGCTGATCGGGTGGTACGGGAAGGAGATTGCGGGAAGGACGGCCACGACGTGGGACGACAGGGTGCTCCCCCTGGTGCAGAGGGTGTCGGGCGTGCTGATATACGGCCTGACGGTGATGCTGGTACTGCAATCGCAGGGGCTGAACGTGAGCCCCCTGATTGCGGGGCTGGGCATCGGTGGGTTGGCGGTGGCTCTGGCGGTGCAGCCGACCCTTTCGAACTTCGTAGCAGGGACATACACGGTAACGGAGAGCGGCATAGGGGTGGGGGACTACATAGAGATGGACAGCGGGGCGTCGGGGTGGGTGGAGCACGTGGGGTGGAGGACGACGAAGATACGGACCTTCTGGAACAACCTGATGATCATCCCGAACGGGAAGCTGTCGGAGTCGGTGGTGACGAACTACCAGGGGCCGGACCCATCGGTGTTTGCGCTGGTGACGGGCGGGGTGAGCTACGAGAGCGACCTTCAGCACGTGAACGACGTGGCGCTGGAGGTGGCGAACGAGGTGCTGAGCCGGACGGACAGGGCGGACATGAGCTATACGCCGGCGGTGCGGTTCAGCAACTTCGGGGATTCGAACATAGACTTCATGGTGATATTCAAGGTGAAGGGGTTCGTGGACCAGTATGCGATCAAGGACCAGATAATCCGGGGGATTCACAGGCGGTTCGGGGAGGAAGGGATAGAGATCAACTACCCGGTGAGGAAGCTGGTGTACCCGCACGAGGTGTCGGGAGGGGAGGGGAACGGGACGCCGCCGATAAACGGGGCGTAGGGGCGGGGAGGGTTATTCCGGTTATTCGGTTTTTGGGTGCGGGTTGTTGGGGTCAGGGAGGGGGGCGGCCTCGGGCGATGCGGGGCGGGGGGTTGGGGTCGGGCCAGTCGGGTGGCGGGCCGGTATCGGCGCGGGTGGCGGTCAGGGTACCCACGAGGGGCACCCCTACGGGGGAGGGGTCGTCATCGTCATAGGGCGGGTCGTATAGGGGTGGGTCCTCGTCGTCATCCGGGTCTGGGTCATAGTCGTCGTCTTCGTCATCGGGGTCGTCATCATGGAATAGTTCGTCGAGTTTGAGGTAGGCTTCGGAGACGATTCTTTCCAATTCCTGGGCCTCGGCGAGCTTTTCGTTTTCTTCGTGGGGCCAGGGTTCGTCGGGGTCTATGAGGCCGTAGCGCCAGCGGTCCCTCAGGGGGAGGAGCATTCTCCATGGCCACCACTTGTCGCCGGGCCGGGCCATGCGGACGGGGACGAGGTCCCGGAAGTTCAAGTCTCCATTCTTCACGTTGTCCTGGAAGACCTTTTTGATGAGGTTGTCGATCTGTTCTTGGTCGGTGAGCTGTTTGGGGGCCTTGGCCTGGGCGGAGAAGGCACGGATGATGAGTCGGAGGCAGCGGTTTACCTGGGTGTAGTCGAGGGGGCGCGTGCTCAAGAGGCGGTTGGTCAGGGAGCGGAGGAGGGCTATTTCGCCGTCTATGCCGGTACTGTCGGGTGACAGGCGGGGCAGGGAGGGGCGAACGTGGGACAGGGAGCGGCGACGGTTGGGGCGGCGACCCCTGGGCCTTCTACCGCGCCCGACGGGGCGGGGAGTCTTCCGCGGCGCAATGCCGCAGGCATCCGCTGCAACACCGGGTACGGTGGAGCGGGGATTCTTCCGCGGCGCAGTGCCGCGGGCATCCGCTACAACGCCCGGTAAGGCGGAGCGGGAAGTCATCCGCGGCGCAGTGCCGCGGGCATCCGCTTCAACACCGGGTACGGTGGAGCGGGGGTTCTTCCGCGGCGCAGTGCCGCAGGCATCCGTACCCTGGTAGGTAGCCTGGGTACGGGAAGTCTTCCGCGGTCTGCGACCGCGGGCATCCGCGAGGGAGTCGGGCATGGGGAGACCAACCGCCTCTTGAGCAGGCGCCCCGGGAGAGGGGCGTCGGTGTTTTGACAGTGGATTGTTGTGATGTTTGGGTGTATACATCGGGTCTAAATATCAGGTCTAAACGTTAGTGTAGAATGTAAATCAGAGAAGTCAATAGGTAAAAGACGCAGTTTGGGGGGGGAATTTTTTGGGGGTGGGGGGATGCCGCCCCACCCTGCTCCGCCGGGGATGGATTCCCGACTACTCGGGAATGGCGGGTTAGGGGGGTGGGGGGTTGGAGAGGCGTGGGCCGCCCCCATTCCGTTCTAGCGACCCTTCGACAAACTCAGGGCGAACGGAATCCCCACACCGGGGAAGGGATGGATTGCTAGGATATAGGTGGTTGTTCAGGAGGGATGGATTCCTGCCTCCGCAGGAATGACGGCAAAGAGTGGGTGGCCAGGAGGGACGGGCGGCGGTAGGCTTGCGCTTGAGATTCCTCGCGGGGCATCGGAATGACAGGAGGGAAGAGGATTGGGGGTGTGCTATGATTTTTGCATGGGCATGGGAGACACGAGGCAGGTTACGCTGCGGCTGAGCAGGGCGGGGCACCGGCGGCTGGACGAGGCGTTGGAGCTAAACAGGCGGCTGTACAACGCGGCTCTGGAAGAGCGGTTTGCGGCGGGGAAGTACGCGGCATTGCGCTTTGCGGCAATCAACGGAGGCGCATCGGAGGAGTTCGTTGAGCGACGGTTTCCGGTGCCAGCTGCGGTGACCTTGGCCTCGCAGGCGAGGGAGGTGACGGGCATCCGCGAGGACGACCCTGCCTATGAGGCCCAGGACCGACGGATGCATGCGGGTACGTCCGCGGGCACGCTGAACAGGGCAAATGAAGCGTACAAGCGGTTCCGGCAACGGAAGCAGGACGGAATGAGGGGCGGACGGCCCCGATTCAAGTCCCGCAACCGGTTCCGCACGCTGGACATATACACGGGGGATGGGAACAATCTGAAGCTGAATGAAAAGGGCGGCGGGGCAATCAAGATAAAGGGTTTGCCGCCGTTGCACTTTCGACCGCCGAGCCGCCCGCTCCCCGATGGTCAGCCCAAGGTCATCCGCATAACGCGGACACCGGTAAGGGTAATGGCTTCGATGGCATACGAGCATCAACCCGCGGAGCCCCGGCAACTGGAGATGATGCCATGCGAGCCGAAATCGCCCGTAGGTCTTGACGTGGGGGTGGCGAACACCATCGCAACGTCGGACGGGCTAGTGGAGATTCCCGCGCCCCCGCGTACGGACGACGGCACTCAGGCGCGCAAACGCCGGTTGAGCCGGAGGATGGCCCGACAAATGAAGTCGGCGGTCAGTAACGGGAGGGCGCACTACAGGCCGACGGGCAGCGGGAAGGCGAAGCTGGTGTGGTCAGAGGGGGCGGGACGCAACTACGCCAAGACGCGCGCCGAATATGGGAGAGTCTGCGAAAGGGAGCGGCTATCGCAGAGGAACTGGATTCACCGGATAACCAACGAGATTGTCAACAGCGGTCACGATTTCATAGCCGTAGAGGACCTGGATATACCGAACATGATACGGTCGGCGCGGGGTACGGAGGAGGCGCCCGGAAAGAACGTCTCGGCGAAGCGAAGGCTGAACAGATCTATACTGGAGCGGGGCTGGGGGGCGACACTGACGCAGCTGGAGTACAAGGCTGAAAGGGCCGGTATCCGGTTTGTGCGGGTCGATCCCCGACACACGAGCCAGGCCTGCAACAGGTGCGGATCGGTCAGCCCGGACAACAGGAAGAAACAAGCGGAGTTCAGGTGCGTGGAGTGCGGGCACCGCGACCACGCGGACGTGAACGCTGCCAGGAACATACTGCGCCGGGGGCTTCTGGCCCTCGGGCCGGCTGAAACGACGCCGGCTGGCGCCGCAAAACAAACTTCCGCGCCCGTTAGGGCCGGAGCGCCGAGAACACCACGCTCCAAGGGAGGGCGATCCCGTTCCAGGGAAAAGGGTGAAACCGCGAGGGGAAACCCCTGTGCGGGGGTGGAATTTTCCGTTCTTTCAGGAAGGGCCGGGGAATGAAATCCTGCGGTCGGTCCTCGAATTGGGGGTGGACGTTTCCAAGTTTTACACGTATTGCGTACAGTTCATTCGCAGTCGGTCCTCGAATTGGGGGTGACCGCTTTGGTTGGACACTGAGCTTTGGGAAACCTAGAATGGGGGGCAATTCAAACGGGCAGGGAGGGCGAGAATATGGCTAGCGGGCCTCAGGTACATGCAATCAGTGTTTCGAAGAGTCACTTCGGGGAGATGGAGTCTCGGGACAGGGCCCATGTGATCGAGGACCTGGGCATCGAGGGAGACAGGTACGCGGTGAAGCGGGGGATGAACCGGGCGAAGCGGCAGGTGCTGATGATGGACAAGGAGACGATCGACCTGCTGGGCCTGAACCCGGGGACGGTGCGGGAGAACATCACGACGGAAGGGATGGACATCTACTCGCTGGCGCCGGGGCAGAGGGTGCGAATCGGGGCGGAGGTGGAGCTGGAGGTGACGGAGCTTTGCAACCCGTGCGAGCGGATGGATGCGGTGAGGCCGGGGCTGAGGGAGGAGCTGGAGGGGCGTCGGGGGATGCTGACTCGGGTGGCGAGGGGTGGGGATATTGCGGTGGGGGATGGGATTTCGGTGGTGGGGTAGTGCCCCACACCCCGCGGGAGTAAGCGGTGCCCACCCGCCCGCCCTGTTTTATTGACATATCAAAAATGCAGTGCCCTCCAAAGGCGGATCTTCGACATTTTTGATATGTCTTTATCAAGGGGGGAGGGGACACCCCACCCATTCCGCTCTTGAGACCCTTCGACTCCGCTCAGGGCGAGCGGAATGCCCCACCCCAGAGGATGGATTCCAGATCGGGGTTGGGAATGACGATGGGGTGGGGGTTAGGTGAGTTTTTCCAGGGGGGCGTAGCTCAGGAGGAGTTTCTTGATGCCGTGGGCGCCTTTGAAGGCTACGGTGACGAGGTGGTCTTCCCCGGATTCGGTGCAGGATACTACTATGCCTTCGCCGAAGGCGTTGTGGCGGACGCGGTCGCCGGCGGAGAAGAGGGCGGCCCGTTTGGGCTTCGGTTTGGGGGGCGACCACCAGAGGTCGTCGGCGCGGGCCTGGTAGCCTTTGGGGTTCTGGGAGAAGCTGGCGGTCAGGCCCCGGGGTATGGCCTCGAGGAAGCGGGAGGGCGGGTTGACGTTGCTGGAGCCCATCATGTTGCGCCGGAAGGCCCTGACGAGATAGAGGCGCTCCTTGGCCCGGGTCATTCCCACGTAGCAGAGGCGGCGTTCCTCTTCCATCTGATCGGGGTCGTCGATGGAGCGGCGGTGGGGGAGCAGGCCCTCCTCCATGCCGACGAGGAAGACTGCCGGGTATTCGAGGCCCTTGGCCTGGTGCAGGGTGATGAGGGTGACTGCATTCGCTCGTGCGTCGATATCGTCGGTGTCAGAGACGAGGGCAACGCCGTCGAGGAGGGCGGTGAGGGCTTCGTCGGGTTCCATGCCCAGGTACTCGGAGGCGACGGAGCGGAGCTCCATTACGTTTTCCCATCGGTCCTCGCCGCGGTCCTCGGACTCCAGGAGGGCGTCCCGGTAGCCGGAGCGCTCCGCGACCATGCTTATAAGCTGGGTGACCTCCACACTCTTGCCGTCCTCCAGCAGGCCGTTGAGCATGTGGAGGAAGGCGGTCAGGGTGCGCCGGGGGGCGGGGCCGAAGGGGGGCTCGGGGACTCCGGTGTCGGGGGGGTTGGCGAGGAGTTGGAGGGCGGTGTAGGGGGGCATGGCAAGCTGCTCGGCCCACATGAACAGGCCGTCGACGGTCTTCTGGCCGATGCCGCGCTTGGGGACGTTGATGATGCGGCGGAGGCTGACGGTGTCGTAGGGGTTATGGACGAGACGGAGGTAGGCGACTACGTCCTTAACCTCGCGGCGCTCGTAGAACCGGGTGCCGCCGACCAGCCGGTAGGGGATACCGTAGCGCATGAAGGACTCTTCGAGGACTCGGGACTGGGCGTTGGTGCGGTACATGACGGCGATGTCGCCGGGGGCGTAATTGTCGTCGCGCTGGAGGCGTTCGACTTCCCGGGCGACGGTCTGAGCCTCGTCCTGCTCGTTGTAGGCCTCGGACATGGTGATGGGGACGCCGAGGCCCTTGTCGGTCCAGAGGCTCTTCTCCTTGCGCTGGCGATTGCCTGCAATGACGTGGTGGGCGGAGTCCAGGATAGTCTGAGTGGACCGGTAGTTCTGCTCCAGGAATATCGTCTTGGCCTTGGGAAAGTCCTTTTCGAAGCTGAGGATGTTGCGGATGTCGGCGTGGCGCCAGGAGTAGATGGACTGGTCGGGGTCTCCGACGACGCAGATGTTGCCGTGGGCGCTGGCGAGCTGGCGGGCGAGGCGGTACTGGACTACGTTGGTGTCCTGGAATTCGTCGATGAGGAGGTAGCGGTAGCGGTTGGCGTACCTTTCGAGGGTGTCGGGGGAGCGGTCGAAGAGCTGGACGGCCTTGAGGAGGAGGTCGTCGAAATCGACGCCGTTGTTGCCCTCGAGGATGGCCTGGTAGCGCTGGAAGACCCGGCCCACGACCTCGTCGAAGTAGCTGTGGACGTGGAGTCGGTGGGACTCGGCGTCGATCATCTGGCTCTTGCTGGCGGAGATGGCGGAGGAGATGGTGCGGGGGGGGAAGTTGCGGGTGTCGACGTTGATGTCCTGCATGGCCTCCTTGATGATGGAGGTCTTGTCGTCCTCATCGTAGATGACGAGGTTGCGATTGAGCCCGATGGGCTCGCCGTCCATGCGGAGGATACGGACGCAGATGGCGTGGAAGGTGCCCATGGTGAGGCGCTCGGTTTCCTGGCCGACGAGGTCGAAGACCCGCTCCCGCATCTCCCTGGAGGCCTTGTTGGTGAAGGTGACGGCCATGATGCGGCTGGGGTAGACGCCGACGACCTGCATGAGGTAGGCGATGCGGTGGGTAATTACACGCGTCTTGCCGCTGCCCGGCCCGGCAAGGATTAGGAGCGGGCCGTCTACGGTCTCGACGGCTTCGCGCTGGGGCGGGTTGAGGCCTTCCAGAAGGTTTTGTGCGGTGGTCACGGGTTGATTATAGCAATGGGGGAGGGGTGTGGTAGGGTGGGGGGATGAAGTATGTTTGGCTCTTAGTGCTGGTCGGGCTGGTGTCTGCCGCGCTGGCGTGTGAGGACGTGGTGCCGACGGCAACCTCTGTACAGGAGGTCACCCCGACCGCTGCTCTTATCCCCACGGCAACCCCAGCCGCTACGGCCACACCCATCCCCACCCCAAAGCCTGCGCCAATCGTTACGCCTACTCCCTTGTCGACACCCATCCCCACCCCCACGCACACTCCCTCTGCCACTCAGCCCGATGCCCTCTCAATCTTCCGCGCCGCCGAGAAAAACCTCATGGGCGCATCATCCTTCCACATCACTATAATTGACAGAGAACACGAGAGGATTACAGCGGACATTGCCCCTCCTGACAGATCTCTAGTCCACTACATCTGGGACGACCCGGACGGAGAGGACATCACTACCGCCCACATAACCATAGGAGAGTCTGACTGGATCCTTTATCCCGAGGTTCTATGGCAGGGATGGCTCGCATTGGATGAATCGTCCAATCAAAGGTTGCCAGGATTCCCGTACAATGATTTAGCCGAACTCCTAGGCGGGGGTTCCGCCTTCGAGAGGCTTGCGGAGGAAGTGATAGACGGTGCAGTCGCATACCGTCTGACTAGCCAACCCACTGAAGAGGTGGGTTGGGCAACGTATTTCGCTGGCAGGCTTGTAGACCCGCAAGTCGACCTTTGGATCAGCCAGACGGGACTGCTGCCTCTCCACATCGAGATACGAGACAATGACGATTCCCGGACGCTCGTCACGCTCACTTATTCCGATTACGAGGCTGACTTTGACATCTCCATGCCCGAAGAGTTTATTGACTTATCCTATTTCGGAGAGCTTATAGAGGGTACTATCAACCCCGAGAGGCTAGGATTCTTAGTTCGTTCCTTTCCCGTTCAATTCCAACAGTGCATTGAAGCTGAGATTGGCCCGGCTGTCTACAGTGAAGTGATCGCCGGAGAGAGCTATGAGGTCATGCTTGTAAGATACGCCTTCTACGGTTGCGAGCACGAGTTTCCATTAGGGCCATAGGGCCGCCGAGGATATATAGACCTGGACTTGAGCATGCTTTCCATACTGCGTGGAGGACTGAAATTCGCGAAGGATGCAAGGTGGAGGGTGGAGGTCGCCCAGTCCTGGCGGGTAGTGGTCGGGTTGAGGGCGTGCTACCGTGTGGGTATGAAACTTGGCCTTTACCTGATCCTAGTTGCCGTGTTCCTTGCCGGTCTCGCGTGTGAGGGGCTGTTGGTCACGGCGACGCCTGCTTCGGGGACTCAGGGTCCAACTCCTACTGCGACGGCTACGGCAGCGCCTATGGAGTCGGATGCGCTTTCGATACTGCGTTCGGCGGAGGAGAACCTGGGGTCGGCGGCGACGTTCCGGCTGATGGTGGTGAACGAAACGTCGGACGGAGATTTGACTATCGAGGCGGAGGTGGAGCGTCCGGGGAGGGCGCGGGTGTTGAGCATTGCGCCGTCGGGGGAGGGGCAGGGGGCACGCCTGGAATACATCTACATGGGAGACGCTATGTACGTGTTGCCGCCCGGGTTCCAGGCGTGGATTGCGGTGGAAGACGCGTCGGGGGAGGCAGAAGCGCTTTCGAGGTTCCCGTACGTTTTGGGGGACCTAGCGGCGGACATCGGCGGCCTGGAGATGGTCGGGGACGGGGTGGTGGAGGGTGAGTCGGCGTACCATCTAAGGGGCAACGCAGGGGAGGGGTTGAGGAGGACGTCGGGGCTGGACGGTCTGCGGGAAACTCCCGAGGTGGAGATGTGGGTGAGCCGGTCGGGACTGCTTCCCCTGCTAATTTCAGTGCGCACGGAGGGCGGCGGGAGGCCTTACGAGGTCAGCTATTTCGACTACGGGTCGGAGATATCCATCCGGGCGCCGGAAGAGATCATAGACGAGGACTATTTCGAGAGGCTGCTGGAGGGGAGTCTGGGCCCGGAGGAGATGGGCAGGCTGGTGTTGGCGCTGCCGGTGTCGGGGCAGCATTGCATTGAGGCTGAGATAGGGAAGGATGTCTATCGGGAGGTTATCGGCGGGGACAGCAGGGACGACCTCATGGTGATGTTGGCCTTTGACGCGTGCAGGGAGGTGATATTCTCAGGGGGTTTTGAAAGGCCATAGGGGAGAGGTCTAAGGATATCGAGAAGGAACCAGGAGGAGAAGCATGGGAGAAAGAACTCAGGTAGGGAGCGGAAGGCCGTTGGAGGCGAAGTTCGGGTATTGCCGGGCGATCAGGGTCGATAACCCGACCAGCCACATATTCATAGCGGGGAATGCGTCGACGTCGGGGGACGGGTCGGTGTATGCGCCGGGGGACTACTACGAGCAGACGAAACACATCCTGGGGCTGATCAAGGGGTACGTGGAGCAGGCTGGGGGGTCGCTGGAGAACGTGGTGAGGACTCGGGTGTTCGTGGTGGACGTGCAGAACCACGCGGAGGAGGTCGGGACTGCGCACGGGGAGGTGTTCGGGGAGATCAAGCCGGTGTGCACGCTGCTGGGGACGGACGCGCTGGTGCACCCGGACATGGTGGTGGAGATAGATGCGGATGCGGTGATTTAGGGGAAGGAATCACCCTCACCCCAGCCCTCTCTGGTCGAGTGACCTTTGCGTACCTACGAGTCGAGGGAGCGGGACACCCCACCCATTCCGCTCTTGAGACCCTTCGACTCGGCTCAGGGCGAGCGGAATGCCCCACCCCAAGGGATGGATTCACGCCCGAGGCGCACTTACAGCCCGATCGGGGTCGGGAATGACGGTTATGCAAAGGAATCGTTGAGGGAGAGGGGGTGGGACACCCATCCCCTGAACCCTTTGAGGGGGGTTAGGGTCGGCCGGCGAGGATGTCGAGGAGGCGGCGGCTCTGGAAGCGCATGACCCAGATGACGCTGGCGGCGGCGAGGCCGACACCTGAGAAGAGCAACCCCAGTCCTGCGAACTTGACGGGCTCCAGCCACCGGTCCATGGACTCCAGGGTGCCGCGGGTGGAGAGTAGGGAGTCGCCGGGGGCTGCCGGATTCAGCTCGGTGGCGATGGAGTGGTCCCAGTAGCCGGAGGCGATTAGACCCTGGACTACGGCGAGGACGAGGGCTACGAAGAGGATGGCCAGGCCGGCGACGGTGAAGAGGGGGAAGAGTCGGGCGGTTACGGGGGGGCCGGGGAGGATGATGGTTACGCCTAGGGACTGCTGGACGGTGGCGCCGGAGACCCGCAGGCTGCCGAGAACGATGTTGAAGAGTTGAACTATGCTGGCGACAATCAGCCCGAGCCCGAGGAACATCAGCTCCGGGAGCCAGGCGCCGACGGATTCGATAAACACCTTCCTGTCTACGATTTCAGAGCCGGAGGCAGCGGCCTCGCGCTCGGAGAGGGAGAAGGCGAAATAGTCGGAGGCGACCATGCCGTTGATGATGCCGAGAATGAAGGCGGAGGCGGTAATGATGAGGCCCATGAAGAGGAGCGGGGCCCAGAATCGGACGGCGAGGGTCTGGGCGCGGGTGAAGCCGACGGCGGGTCGGGCGATGGCTTCGGCGGCGCTTTCGAGGGTGGTCATGTGGTTTCCTCTGTGATGCGGGTCAGGGGACTCAGGACTCGGCTTCACGGTCGGGGTCTAGTGGGGATTGAAAGGCGGAGATTTCGTGGTCGGTCGGGTCAAGGGACTCCGTGCTCCTGAGGGAGGGAAGTATGAGGGCGGAGACGGTCATCCTGAGCCTGACGGCGGCGACCCAGCGCCAGAGGAGGAGGGCGACACCCACCAGAATGAGGGCGAGGCCCTGCCAGGGGAGGAGGCCGAGCCACTCATCGTGGGTGGAGAGGCTGGATTGCTGCTTGCCCAGGAGGGTGTCGGCGGGAGCAGCCAGCCGTTGTTCAAGGGATGCGGAGTAGACCTCGGAGGCGGTGTCTGAGAGGTCGGCCCAGAAGTAGAAGGCGAGGCCAATGGTGGCCAGGCCAGCGATGATGAGGAGAAGGGCGGCAAGGGTGAGGAAAGGCCCTCTGAAGGCTTCCTTTTCGAGCTTTTCGACGGCGGTCTGGGAGATCATGGGCGGGTGTCGGTGTCCGTATGTCCTTTAGCGGCGTGTAATCGCAGTGGTGAATTATACGGGTGGGGGGAAGGGGGTGGGGCGGGCGCGACGATGGGGCATTACGTGGACCCCGCCCCGCTCATACTTCGAGAGCCTCAGCATGAGCGGCCCGCGCCCCGGGGATGGATTCCGGCTCGGAGGCCGGAATGACGGGGGATGTGAGGGATAGATTCCGGCTCGGGGGGCGGAATGACGGATAGGGGAAGAGAAGGGTCAGGGGAGGTTGGGTTTGGAGCCCCAGTGGAGTGCTACGATGCCCATGTTCATGCGCCGGTAGCCGACGTTTTCGAGGCCGGCGGTGCGGAGGATTTCGGCGAGGCCGTCGGCGTTGGGGAAGCGGTCTATGGACTCGGAGAGGTAGGAGTAGGAGGAGCGGTCTCCGGCCATGAGGTGTCCGAGGAGGGGGATGAAGCGGCGCACGTAGATCTCGAGCAGGAAGTTGAGGGGCGACCAGCCTTTGACGGGGCTGAGGTCGACGACGGCGACCCGGCCCCCGGGCCTTAGTACGCGAACCATCTCCGAGACGCAGGTCTCGACGTTCTCCACGTTGCGGAGGGCGAAGCCGGAAGTTACGGCGACGAAGGACTCGTCGGGGAAGGGGAGGGAGAGGGCGTCGGCCTGGAGGAATGAGACGGGGCGGTCGGGGAACTTCTCGGAAGCTTTGCGTCGGGCTATGTCGATCATGGAACGCGAGAGGTCTATGCCCAGGACGGAAGTGACGTTCGGCTGTTTTGAGAGGGTGAATGCGATATCGCCGGTGCCGGTGGCGATGTCGAGGCCCGGGCCCCGGCCCTGGGCTTTGCCCGCCGCGAGGGCTGCCGCCCTCTTCCAGCGCCGATGCCTTCCCAGGGTGATGGTCGTGTTGAGAAAATCGTAACGCCGTGCGATACGGGAAAACATTCTCTCGACGTACTGGGCTGGGGGGCCGGTCTTGGCTGGCATGGGGTTACCGGGCTGCAAGGGGAAGGATAATCTGGATTTCGTCGGGGGGGCCTGCGGCCTCGAAGGCGTTTTGGAGCCAGCATAGGCCGACGTAGGCGGCAGTTATGGCATCCAGTTCATCATGGACGCGTTTGCGGTCGGGCTCGGGGAAGCGGATGCCGAGGCCGTATAGTCCCTGTAGCAGGGCGTCCTCTCCGCGCTGCTTTCTCGGAAGGCCGAGTCGGTCCTGGGCGGCGCCTGGGTATACCTCGATGACCTTGATGCCGGACGACTCCAGGGTCTCGCGGAGGCGGATGGAGCGGAGGGTGAGGTTGACCATGGAGGGGAGGAGGGTCCAGAAGGGGCGGTAGCCCATGCGGGAGACGGCCCTGTCTGCGGAGCGGACGATGCCGTGGACAGCACAGGCGCAAGAAGGATCCGCGCAACAGCGGCCCTTGGGGAGGGCGAGGGGTGAGTCGATGGCTACGACGTCGGGTTGCGCTTCGTGGATGGCCTGGAGGATTTCGGCGTCGGTTTTGACGACTCGTGACTCGGCGTTGAGGTCTTCATCGATCACGGCCAAGCCCGACCTCTTGCGCTCGGAGCCCGAGGGGTCGAGGCCGAGGGCGATCAAGGGCGGCCTCGGGTGGCGGGGCCTGCCCAAGTCTGTGAAGCTAACATTCGGTGGTTAGTCTTCAAGGGTGGAGGTGTCGCCCTCGGGGAGGCCGAGTTCGCGGGCCTTGAGGAGACGGCGCATGATCTTGCCGCTGCGGGTCTTGGGGAGGGTGTCGATGAAGTCGATCTCCCGGGGTGCTACGGCCGGCGAGAGCTTCTGTCGGGCGAAACGCATCAGCTCGCGGCGGAGGGAGTCGGACTGCTCGTAGCCGTCCTTGAGGGAGACGAAGGCCTTGACGACTTCCATCGCTATGGGGTCGGGCTTGCCGATGACACCAGCCTCGGCGACGGCGGGGTGCTCGATTAAGGCGCTTTCGACTTCAAAGGGGCCGACCAGGTGGCCGGCGGTGTTGATCACGTCGTCGGCGCGGCCCACGAACCAGAAGTAGCCGTCTTCGTCCATGCGGGCCTTGTCGCCGGTGATGTACCAGCCGTTCTGGAAGCGGGAGTTGTAGCGCTCCTCGTTTCGCCAGTAGGTCTTGAACATGGAGGGCCAGCCGGGCCTGATGGCGAGGTGGCCTTCCTGACCGGCGGGTAACTCGTTGTAGTCGTCGTCAAGGATGCCGGCGGTGATGCCGGGGGTGGGACGGCCCATGGAGCCGGGCTTGATGTCCTGGATGGGGTAGTTGGATATGAGGATGGAGCCGGTCTCGGTCTGCCACCAGGTGTCGTGGAAGGGGAGGCCGAAGACGCGTTCGCTCCAGATCACGGCCTCGGGGTTTAGGGGCTCACCGACGCTGGTGATGTAGCGGAGGGATGAGAGGTCGTGGCGCTTGACGACCTCGTCGCCGGCCTTCATGAGCATTCGGATGGCGGTCGGGGCCGTGTACCAGACCGTGACCTTATACTTGTCGATAACCCGGTACCAGCCCGATGCTCCGAATCCGCCTTCGTAGATGATCTGGGTTACGCCGTTGGTCCAGGGGGCGACCATGCCGTAAGAGGTGCCGGTGACCCAGCCGGGGTCGGCGGTGCACCAGTAGATGTCGTCGGGGTGGAGATCCAGGGCCCACTTGCCGGTGGCGTACTGCTGGTAGGCGGCGCGGTGGGCGTGGGCGGCGCCCTTGGGCTTGCCCGTGGTCCCCGAGGTGTAGTGCATGATGTCGTAGTCTTCCTCGGTGGTGCGGACGATTTCGAAGTCCTCGGAGGCGGAGGACATGGCATCTTCGTAGCTGATGTCGCCCTCGTCCAGGGGGCCTTCGTCGCGGTTGTTCTTGTTGACGATGATGACGTGCTTGAGGTCGGGCAGATCGCCAAGGATGCCAGAGATCTTCTTGCGGAGCTTGGGGCTGGTAATGAGAACCTTGGCACCCGAGTCTTCCATGCGGTCTTTCACGGGGTCGGGGCCGAAGGCGGAGAAGAGGGGTCCGGCGATGGCGCCGGCTTTCAGGATGCCGAAGAAAGCGAAGTAGAGCTCCGGGACCCGGTCCATGAAGATGAAGACGCGGTCTCCGAGCTCGACGCCCAGGCCGGAGAGGACGTTGGCGAACTTGTTGGACTGGGCCTTGAAGTCGGCGAAGGTGTAGGTCTCCTCCTCGCCGTTGGCCCCGAGCCAGTGGAAGGCTACCTTGTCGCCCTTGCCGTGGACAACGTGGCGGTCGATGGCCTCGTAGGCGAGATTGAGGCCGCCGCCGGGAAGGCCATCGAGCTCGGCCTTGATGGTGTCCCAGGAGAAGTTGTCTCGGGCGGCATCATAGTCCGGGATGTTGGGCGTGACCTGGATTTCGCTGAGAGCGGGCTTGGCGATAAGGTTGTCGGCCATGGGTCCACCTCCGTGAGCGGCGCGGGCGCGGGGCCCGGGCGGGTTCTCGGCCCAAAATGTAATGCAAGGGGTCGGGGGTAGTCAACGCGGGGCGGGTTAGTAGGGAGGGAACATACACATGAGCTCGTCGAGGACTTCATGCATGACGGGGAACTGGGAGCGGGTCAAGGTAGTGAAGGATATCTGGTTACCGGTGTCGGGGTCGAAGACGTGGCGGTGGTAGACGTCGGGTTCGTCGGAGTGCATGTTGTCGTAGCGGAGGACGTTTTCTCCCTTGGGGAAATTAGCGTTGTACGAGTAGACGAGCATCCGCACACGGCGGGGAGTCGACCTTTCTATTTGCCCATCCTTGTAGACGGACAAGCGAAGGCCGTTTCTGCATACAATGAGTCCCTCCATGACGACACGTTCATAGGGGCCCCCTGGTTGAGCCTCTATGTCAAGAGTTAGAAATGACTGCTCAAGTATGACTAATGGATGATCTTCTAAACGCTTTTGATGGAGGTCAATGTAGTTGCGCAGGGGGTTCCAGTTGTGAGGGTCTCCCCTTGAACTTCCTGTAGATTGCGCCATACCCGATCCCAAATACCGAGGTCATGAGTTTCCGATAGTTCTCCTCGGTCCCAACGTTCGAGCATTTCGGTAGTAGTCATTTCGTAGCGGAGCTCAAATGACTCTAGTAGGCGGAGCTGTCGGCGAACGAATGTCTTGGAGTCCTCCTCAATGGTCTCAAGGCCGGCGTCAATCACCTGATCTATGGCTTTAGCTCTCTCGGCGGAGGTCATTCCACTGGTATCGACGGAATGGCTACCGAAGCGGAATTTCACGATATCCTCCTTAGGGATTTGGGCATTTGCACCTTAGGCGGCGCCACGATTGCATTATACACGGGATGCCGTGTGTGCGAGCCTATTCGCCTGACAAAAACTTGTTGTAGGTTACGAGCTTGCGGTAGGCGTTGGCGCTGCGGTGGAAGGTGGGGAAGGAGGGGATGCCCCGGGCGAGGAGCCGGTCCCGCATGTCTATGGCGGCGACTTCCTGGTCGACGGGGCAGACCGTGCAGAAGTAGGGTTTCTTGGTGCGCTCTCGGTGGTTGGCGAGGATGTCGATCAGGCCGCTCACGTAGCCCTCGCCCATCGACTCCCGACGGTCCAGCAGCGAGGTGGTGAGCTCCGTGGTGATGGCGTCGACGGTTGGGTCACGTTCGAGGATGTCGAGGATGCGGACGAGGACGGTCTGGTCGGGGAGGTTGGAGCTGATGTCCAGGGGGTTGCGGTAGCTGGCACCGATGACGCTGAAGAATTGGGAGAGTTCTTCGTAGCTGGAGTCGCTGAGAGGGCCGATGGTGAAGTCCTGCTTGGCGAAGGCATCAACGGCGGCGACGGCCTGGCCGCCGGTGAGGGCCATTATGCCCATGCGTTCGCCGGTAGACGGGGCAATGTAGAGGAGGCCCTTGAGCACGTCTACTAGCTCTTCCAGGCTGTGGACGGGGAGGGCGCCGCACTGTCGGACGAGGGACTCCCAGACGGTGTACTCGGTGGCGAGGGAGGCGGTGTGGGAGGAGACGGCTCGGGCGCCGTCAGAGGTCTGCCCGCCCTTCCAGATCACCACGGGCTTGCGCTTGCAGACGTCCTTGAGCACGTCGAAGAACCGACGCCCGTCTTTCACGCCTTCCACGTACATGCCGATCATCTTGGTTTCGGGGTCCTGGCCGAGGTATTCGAGGTAGTCGGGGACGTCCAGTACGATGGCGTTGCCGAGGCTCACCAGCTTGCTGACCTTCACTCCGTGCGCGCCGCCCAGCAGGCTGAAGTACATGCTCTGGGTGCCGCTCTGGCCGATGAAGCCCACGGGCCCGGCTTCTCCGGCGTACTGCTGGGGGGTGAAGCGAACGCCCCGGCCGGGGATGAAGAGGCCCATGCAGTTGGGCCCGACCAGCATGAAGCCCGCTTCCCGCGCCATCTCCTGCATCTGGTTTTGAAGGGCAATCCCCTCCTCCTCGGCGGTTTCGGCGAAGCCGGAGGTGAAGAAGGTGGCCCCCCCGACGCCCTTTTCGATGCACTGCTGGAGGACCATGGGTGCGAACTTGCGGGGTACGGAGACGATCACGAAGTCTATGTCGTCGGGAACGTCGAGGATGCTCTTGAAGTTTTGGTACCCCATGGCCTCGATGTTGGGGATCTCCCGCTCGTCGATCTGGACTGAGTAGACGGGGCCCTTGAAGGTGCTCATGGAGTTGAGCCAGGAGTAGCCGAGGGCCTGCTTGTCGCCGATGACGGCGGCGGTTTTCGGGTTGAAGAGACGGTCGAACTTGGCTACGTCGATGCCCATCAGCCGGCCTGCTCTTCGAGGATGATGCGGGCGTCGACGGCGGTGAGGCCGTCCCTGTAGGCGAAGATGGGGTTGAGGTCGATCTCCTTGATCTCGTCGTGCTGCTGGACGAACTCTGAGAGCTTGAGGAGGGTGTCTTCGAGCTTTTCGATGTCGGCGGGCTCCTGGCCGCGGTAGCCCTCCAGGACGGGGAAGCCCTTGATTTCACGGATCATGCTGCGGGCGTCCCGTTTGGTGAGGGGTACGATGCGGAAGGCGACGTCCTTGAGGATTTCGACCATGATGCCGCCGAGGCCAAACATGAGGACGGGGCCGAACTGGGCATCCTTGGACATGCCGATGATGACCTCGGTGCCGGGGCGGGCCATGCCCTGTACGGAGACGCCCTCGATGTTGGCGCCGGGCTGGTTGGCGTTGATGGAGGCGACGATGTCGTCGTAGGCGGCGGCGGTCTCGGCTTCGTCCTTGAGCCCGAGCTTCACGCCGCCTATGTCGCTCTTGTGGACGACGTCGGGGGAGATGACCTTGAGGACAACGGGGAAGCCGATGGCCCTGGCCTGCTCGATGGCCTGGTCACGGGACGCGGCGAGGGTGGCCTGGGTGGTGTCGATGCCGGCATCGCGAAGGACCTGCTTGGACTCGACCTCGTTGAGGAAGGTGCGGCCCTGGCTGCGGGCCTCGTGCAGGGTCTGGCTCTGGGTCATGGGGGTGTCCTCTCCAGTGGGGGGTGTAGCGGGTGAGAGGATAGTCCGCCCAGGCGGATCTGCGACCCCCTCCCCGTAGATTATGCCGTTGGGGAGGATAGCAACGAGGGTGGTGGGGTGTCAACGCGGGGGGTTATTCGGTCCTCCTGAGGCGGGTCTTCGGTTGTGGGGTTTCGGGTTTTCGGTTTGTTTGTTGGGTTTTGGGTTGGCGATGGAAGACGCTGGCCAGAGGCTGTGCCCCTGTTCCCATTCGGGCAGATTTACTACATGCGCCCAGGGGAGGCGCACCGGCCCAATGGCCGTAGGAATGAAATGCTATCAGCCGTGTTTAATCGGGTCACGGCCATACCTGCTCCTGTGGTGAGGAGGAGCCACAACTTTACTACCGCCGGTCGCCACATCGGCGCCGGCCCACTTGGCGCGCCACCAACGCGCCGGGGGCAAAGCCTGGGCCCGCTGCTGCGGGGTCAGGCCTGACGGGAACAGCTTGGGCCAGAACATCTATCCATCGCCTGGGGGTTAGGGAAGGGGTACGGGACCCGGTGGTGAGGGATGGTGTCCCGGACCCCCGACGTCTCGGGGGCAAGCTTGTCTCGGGGGTGACATCCTCTCTAGTGGGTCGGGTGGGCTTCCCTGGGTTTTCGGTGTTCCTCCTTGTGTTACTGGATTAGTGTTCGCGAACGTAGGGTATGATAGTGCCGTTGCTCAGGTGTGTCAAGGGCAAATGGGTGGGGTTTTTGGGGGGAGTTGGAGGAGAGTGGGTGGGTTGTAGGTGATTATTTGGGAAGGATGGATTCCCGACTACTCGGGAATGACGGCAAGGGGTGGGGGGGTGTAGGGCTAGGATGAAGGTGAGTGTTCCGGAGGGATGGATTCCTGCCTCCGCAGGAATGGCGGTGTAGGGTGGGTGGGGATGATGGGGGGTGAGGGGTGGGCTGGCGCTTTAGATTCCTCGCGGGGCCTCGGAATGACAGGTAAGGGCGTAGAATGGTGGAAGACAGACGTGACGGGTTGGAGGGATGTGGGCCACCCCCGCTCGCACTTCGAGAGCCTCAGCATGAGCGGCCCCTCCCCGCGGGATGGATTCACGCCATAGGCGCACTTTCAGCCCGATCGGGGACGGGAATGACGGTGTAAGGTGGGTGAGGATGATGGGGGTGGTCGGTGGGCTGGCGCGTCAGATTCACGCCCGAGGCGCATCTTCGACCTCGAGGGGCATCGGAATGACACGGGAGAATAGGTAAGGAGGTTGGAAATGGGTGATGGATTTTTGGGGAAGGTGGCGTTGGTGACGGGTGGAGGGTCCGGGATTGGGAGGGCGAGTTGTTTGGTTTTTGCCCGGGAGGGGGCCCGGGTGGCGGTGGCGGATGTGGATTTGGCTGGGGCGGAGGAGACGGTGCGGTTGATTGAGGGGGCCGGGGGGAGTGGGGTGGGGTTTCGGGTCGATGTGACGAAGTCGGGGGAGGTGGAGTCGCTGGTTGAAAGGGTCGTGGAGGATTTTGGGAGGCTGGACTGCGCTTTCAACAACGCGGGTGTCGGGGGGGAGGTGGAGAATACCCACGAGTACCCGGAGGATGACTGGGACCGGGTTATCGACGTGAATCTGAAGGGCGTGTGGCTGTGCATGAAGTACGAGATCCCGGTAATGCTGAGGCAGGGGGGCGGGGCTATCGTGAATACGGCGTCGATATACGGGCTGTCGGGGGCGGGGGGATACATTGCGTACAATGCGGCGAAGCACGGGGTGGTGGGGGTGACAAGGACGGCGGCGCTGGAGTATGCGGAGGTCGGGATACGGGTGAACGCGGTGTGTCCGGGCTACATACTGACGCCGATGACTATCCCGGGCATCGAGGCCAACCCTGAGCTGGAGCGGAGGATGGTGTCGCAGACACCGATGGGTCGGATGGGGAAGCCGGAGGAGATTGCGGAGGCGGTTGTATGGCTGTGCTCGGATGGGGCGTCTTTCGTGACGGGGCATACGATGACGCCGGATGGGGGTTATATGGCGCAATGAATGTCACCCCCGCCGCCACGGAGATCACCCTCACCCTAGCCCTCTCCCCGCACCGCCCATGGATTCCCGACTACTCGGGAATGACGAGGTTGAAGGGGAATGGATTCACGCCATAGGCGCACTTTCAGCCCGATCGGGGTCGGGAATGACGGAAATAAAGGGGGTGGATTCACGCCGTGGGCGCACTTTCAGCCGGCTCGGATGGGTGGGATGGTGGGGTAGGGAGGGTTAGGTGGAGGGGCGGCCGCGGCGGAGGGAGCGGCCGGGGAGGGCGCCGGTGTGGTCGCCGTCGGTTACGACGGGTTGGCCGTTGACGAGGACGTGCTCGATGCCGGTGGGGTACTGGCGGGGTTGGTGTCGGGTGGCGGGGGAGTGGACGGTGGTGGGGTCGAAGACGACGATGTCGGCCTTCATGCCGTTGCGGAGGATGCCGCGGTCTGGGATGCCGAGTCGGAGGGCGGCGAAGGAGGTCATCTTTCGTATGGCCTCGGCCATAGTGATGAGCTTTTCGTTGCGGACGTAGTGGGAGAGGAGGGTCGGGAAGGCGCCGTAGGTGCGGGGGCTGGGGTAGTCGCCTAGGAGGAGGCCGTCGGTGCCGACCATGGTGAGGGGGTGGGTCATGAAGTCGGGGAGGGTGGTGAGGTTAGGGCCCGGGGTGACGTAGGAGGTCTGCAGGTCCTCGTCGAGGAGGATGTCGCAGAGGGCGTCTACTTCGCTTTTGCCTAGGGTGTCGGCCACTTCAGCGACCGACTTGCCTTCAAAGCGCTTGTTGTGGGGACGCTTGAAATAGGTGAGCCAGATGTCGCTCCAGGACTGGCCCCGGGGCCTGACCTCTTGTCGGAGGCGTTCGCGGCCCTCCTCGGAGCGGAGGACTTGTTTGAGGCGGGTCGGGCCTCCGTCGTGGGCCCACTGGGGGAACATGATGAGGACGCGGGTGCTGCTGTAGGTGTAGGGGAAGCAGTCCATGGTCACGTCCTGGCCGGAGTCGACGGAGCCGTCGACCAGTTCAAGGAGCTGTCGGGCGCTGCCGGGATGGGTGATGCGCTGGTAGAAGTGGGTGAGGTGGCAGGGGAGGCCCGCACGCCGGCCGATTTCCAGGGCCTCCCTCACTGGATCTAGGAACCGGTCGCCGAGGGTGTTGCGAAGGTGGGTGTGATAGATGCCGCCGAGTCGGGCGACCTGCTGGGAGAGGCTGACCAGTTCGTCGGTGGTGGCGTAGCTTCCGGGCGGGTAGTCGAGGCCGGTGGAAATGCCGAAGGCGCCTTCCTCCATGCCTTCTCGGAGCATTGATCGCATGTTGGCGACATCGGTGTCGGTGGCGGGGGTGTCGTCCCAGCCCATGGCGCAGATGCGGATGGGCGAGTTGCCGATGACGTAGGCGATATTCACGGCGACCTTGTTGTCGAACATGGAGAGGTACTCGGCGACGGTGGACCAGCTTCCGGGGAGGGGTGGGGCTCCGTCCAGACCCGAGTTGAGCTCAATGAAGTCCCGCAAGTCATCGGGGGAGGTGAATGGGGCGTAAGAGTTGCCGTCGACGCCTACGAGTTCGGTGGTGATGCCCTGGCGGACCTTGGGATGGTGCTCGGGCTCGGCGAGGATGACTAGGCCCGTGTGGGCGTGCATGTCGATGAAACCGGGGCAGACGACCTTGCCTGAGGCGTCGATGGTGCGGTGGGATTGGGTGTCGGAGTAGTCACCGCGGAGGATGCAGACCTGTTCACCCCGGACGCCGACGCCGGCGTAGAAGCCTGGGTTGCCGGTGCCGTCGACGACTAGGCCGTTTTTGATGAGGGTGTCGAGCATGGGGGGAGGTTAGCATTTGGGGGGTTCTCCCCTCAACCCCGCGGGGGAACCCTCTCACGCCACCCCGCAGGATGGATTCCGGCTCGGGGGCGGGGATAACGGGAGGGGGTGAGGATTAGTTTTGGAGGGCGAGGAGGGCGCGGTCCCGGATGCCTTCGTGGGTGTCGAAGCCGAGCTTGCGGTCGACGATTATGCCGTCGATGTCGAGGTAGTAAGTGGTGGGCATGGCGAGGACCTGATAGGCCTTGACGATCTGGTCGTCTCTGGGGAGGTAGAGGAGGGGGTAGGTGACGCCGCGGGCGAGGGCGAAGGGGTCTCCCTGGGCGACGGTCTCCTGATTGTTGATGCCGAGGATGACGAGGTCGTCGCTGAACTCCTGGGCGACGGCTTCGAGGTCGGGCATCTCTTCGAGGCAGAAGTTGCACCAGCTGGCCCAGAAATTGACTACGACGGCCTTTTCTCCGAGGAAGTCGTGGAGGCTGACCGGGTCGCCGGCGGAGTCGGTGAGGGTGAAGTTGGGGGCGGCGTCTCCGATGCCTGTGCCGACCCGGTAGGCACCACCGTCAAGGTTGGCGTTTTCGATGATGCCGAGGTCGGGGGGCTTCTGGGCGAAGGGGTTGGTGAGGGCAAGAACGATGGCGGCGACGCCGGCCAGGCCGATGGCGAAGATGATGCGCTTCTGGAGGAGGGTGAGGGCCTTGAGGTCTAGCATGGGTTTGCGTTAATGATAACGCAAGGGAGGTGGGGGAATCTGACGTGCACATCTAGTTTTTACAGTAGGGCAACCCCAGCCGATGTATGTCGGTGATAATCTCATACATGTCGAACAGATTGTTCGTGCCGACGGGTAAACTGCCTGCCATTACATACGAATCTGTGATGGAACCTCTCTGCCGATGAAAGGAACGGCTAGATTGGAACTCCCGCCTAATCCTATTCTGACGACTTTCTATGTAACTCAGCCCCTTGGGTATGCAGCCGGTAAACCGATTGCTCCCGGCCATGAATAGATAGTCCAGGTTGGAGAGGTTGCCCAATTCCAGGGGTATCTGACCACTCAACTTGTTGTTCGGTATATTCAGGAGGGTTAGATTGGATAGATTGCCCAACTCTGGTGGTATCTCCCCGGTCAGTTGGTTGTACACTAAGATCAGTCTTTCTAGGTTAGATAGATTGCCCAGCTCCGGTGGTATCGGTCCAGTCAGTTGAGTAAATGCTAGTGTCAGACTTCTTAGGTTAGACAGATTCCCGAGTTCAGGAGGTATCTCCCCGGCTAATAGAGTCACCGATAATTCCAAACCCTCCAGTTTAGGTAAATTGCCAAGTTCGGACGGTATTTCCCCGCTCAATGGGTTCCATGCAAGATCTATGACTTCAAGGTTGGACAGAGTTCCAAGCTCGGAAGGTATCGTTCCCTTGAGTTGATTGTTCGATAGGTTTATGTCTTCCAAATTGGAAAGTTGAGCCAGTTCGGATGGTATCTCTCCCCTGATATGATTGTCCGAAAGATTAAGGACGCGTAAACTGGAAAGACCGCTTAGTTGCGGTGGTATCTCTCCACTTAGGTTGTTGTTTTCGAGGTCCACTTCCGTTACGCGACCATTTTGATTGGTCGTGACTCCGTGCCATAACCCTAAGGGTCCATCCCAGATCCAGTTGTCTCTATTCTGCCAATTGGATCCATCTGTGGCGACGTAGAGGGCCACGAGGGCACTCCTGTCAGTGAGGTATGTATCCTCTGGCGCTGGTGTAGAGGTTGGGGTGGGAGCAGCGGTTGACGTTGGAGCGGGTGTTTCAGTGGGCTCGGGTTGGGTGCAGGCCATAATCACCAGTGCTAGGGCACAGCAGAGCATGGTCACCATTCCCACCAGCTTGGCTGTAAACAACGATTTGTTCATGCCAGTCAATCCCTGCTATTCGGATGGACCCCACTTCTTGATTGTCTCACCCGATAATTAACGGGGCAAATGCAGTGTATGAGCTTCCCTGCCAGGAGGTACTAAGCCACTGATTGGCAATGTTGATGTTACGATGCTATGATGTTGTCATGCGGACAACACTAACCATAGATGACGATGTCCTGTCGGTAGCGCGGGCGTTAGCAGCACGTAACGGGGGTAGCTTAGGGAGCGCGGTGTCGGAGCTGGCGCGCCGGGGGTTTAGGAATGGGGTAAACACGAGCGCGAAACGTGATGACATACCGTTTTTCCCCATAAATCCCAATGCCGAACCATTCACCAGTGAGGACGTGTACAAGGCGCTGGACGAATTTCCGTGACCGCGCTTCTGGACGTGAACGTCCTGTTAGCCTTGGTCTGGTCAAATCACGCGCATCATGCAGCCGCCAACGCGTGGTTCAAAGAACACCAGTGGGAAGGATGGGCGACTTGTGCCCTGACGGAGTCGGGTTTTGTACGGCTCTCCTGCAATCCCACGGTGGTACGGGATACGGTAACTCCTCTCGATGCCATTGATGCGTTGAAAAGCTTGACGCGGCTGGGAGAACATTCTTTTTGGCCGATGGACTGGTCGATAGTCGATTTGCCGGATTCAATCGGCGCCCGTATCCACGGGTATCGTCAAGTTACGGATGCCGTTCTGCTGGCTACGGCAATGCAGCGAGGGGGCCAACTGGCGACGCTGGATGCGGGGATGGAGGGGTTGTTAGCAGAGAAGGACAAGTCTTTCCTATACGTCATATCTGTGTGATCGCCTGGGCGGCTAATGCCGGATAAACTTTCAATCCAAGTTGCTTATAACAAGGAGTCGGGGGGGTGGGGGGAGGCGGTGCGGTTGATGGAGGAGGTGATGAGAGAGCATGACTATGATGTCGGCAGCTTCGAGCTTGTGTCAGGGGAAGAGGGCAGTTTTGAGGTTAGGATTGATGGAGAGGTGGTGTTTTCGGGTCGGGTGCCGAGCCCCGGGGAAGTCAGTGATGCAGTGAGGAATCGCCTGTCGAATGACGTGGGGCGTCGGGTGAGATATAATGTCATTCGCTTTTGGAGGACGGCCCTGGCCGTTACCGGCATGAACAGAAAGGGGGTGAGGTAAGGATGGCCAAGAAGCTGAACATCGAGGTCGAATACTGCACTCTTTGAAACTACCTCCCCGAAGCCGTCAGTCTGACGGAAGAGGTGATGAGGGAATACGACTACGACATCGCGACCTTCAAGATCATCACCGCCGCGCAGGGCAAGTTCGAGGTGAGGATCGACGGTGAGACGGTCCACTCCAAGCTGGAGACGGGCCGGTTCCCGAGCAACGAAGAGATTAAAGAGGCGATAAAGGCTCGACTGCCCGAGGAGGCGACTCCCTCGCTGTTCGGGTCCTAGGAAGCTCAGAGCAAACACGATACAGGCGAAGACGGAGACGAGTAGGGGCAGGAAGCTGCGATCAGCGAGCCTGGCACGGTGAGAGCAGGCCCGGAGCCCGGCCCCGAAAATCCCTCCCGAGCCGCCACCCGAAACCCGATAATGGCGAAGTAGGCGTGGCCGGAGTCGCTCCCCGTTACAGGGGCGAGGGCATCGGTCTTGTAAAATAGGCCCGTGCTCTAACGAGAAGGTCCGCGTGAGGCGGGCAAAATGGGTGGTACCGCGGGTCGTGACCCGTCCCTGGTCGGGGGCGGGTTTTTTGATGGGGTTCTCGTGGGAGGGGTGTGGGTGACGGCGTATCTTTCACCCTCACCCCAGCCCTCTCCCCTCAAGAGACCTTTGCGTAACTCACTGCACCGGAACACATTGGAAGACTAGATAGCCTCGTCGACGCCGAAGCCCCCACCCCAGATTCCTCGCGGGGCATCGGAATGACATTTATACAAAGGTCTCCTCAAGGGAGAGAGAGTAGGACACCCCCTTCGACCCCGGGGGAGGGCGACCCGCCGGTCGCCCCTACGGGTAAAAGAGAGAACGGGAATTGACTTAAAACAGGTTAAGTAGATGAGCGAGAAGATGTTTGAACCGGTATCGAGCAAGGTGAGTTTTCCGGAGCTGGAGACGCGGGTGTTGGAGTTCTGGAAGGAGCGGGATATTGCGACGCGGTCGGTGGAGGAGCGTCGGGACCGACCTTTGTACGTTATGTACGAAGGGCCGCCGACGGCCAACGCGGGCCCCGGCATCCATCACGTCCTCTCCCGGGTGTTCAAGGACATCATGCCCCGCTACAAGACGATGAAGGGGTATTGCGCGCCCCGAAAGGCGGGCTGGGACACCCACGGATTGCCGGTTGAGCTTGAGGTGGAGAAGAGTCTCGGGATTACGCAGAAGGCGCAGATCGAGGAGCACGGGATCCGGGAGTTCAACGCCGCCTGCAAGCAGAACGTGATGCGCTACGTGAAGGAATGGGAAGACCTGACCGACCGCATCGGGTTCTGGATCGACATGAACGACCCGTACGTCACCTTCGAGAACTCTTACATCGAGTCGATGTGGTGGATTCTGAAGCAGCTGTGGGACCGGGGCCTGATCCACGAGGCATACAAGTCGATCTGGCACTGCCCGAGGTGTGTGACCTCGCTCAGCGACCACGAGGTGGCCCAAGGGTACAACGACCAGACGAAGGACGTGGCCATATTCGTGAAGTTCCGTGTGGACCTTGAGGATGACGATTACAGCAACGGGGCCCGCAAGCTGATAGGCGGGTCCCACCTGCCTACATTCATCCTTGCCTGGACGACGACTCCCTGGACACTGCCCGGCAACACGGCCCTCGCCATAGACCCTGAAGCGGACTACGCACTAGTAGAGGACAAGGCGGACGGGGCCATCCCGGAGCGGCTGATCATGGCCGAGGCGTTGGTCGGGAAGCTGCTGCCGTCGGGATACGAGACCGTTGGGACGGTGAAGGGAAGCGACCTGGTGGGGTTGGGATACAAGGCGCTGTACAACCCGGTGGCGTACAAGGTGCCGGGAATCGGGAAGTTTGCGGAGGGTCGGGTGCAGAGGGGGGCCAGCTACCAGCCCGGCCAGACGGCGACGTTCCACGTGGTCGGGGGGGACTTTGTGAGTCTGGATGAGGGGACGGGGGTCGTGCACATAGCACCGGCCTTCGGAGAGGACGACTTCAAGATTGGGGCGTCGGCGGAGCTGTACTTCGTGCAGCATGTTGACTTGCAGGGAGGGATGATCGGGAACTTTCCCTTCGCAGGGAAATTCGTGAAGGACGCCGATGCGGACATCATCGACGACCTGACGGCCCGGGAGCTGCTGTTCAGGCATACGCAGATCGTCCACACCTATCCGTTCTGCTGGCGGTGCAGCTCGCCGCTGGTGTACTACGCCAAGAGCTCCTGGTACATCAACACGACGGCGATCAAGGACACGCTGCTGGACAACAATGACAAGGTGAACTGGTACCCGGGCCACATCAAGTGGGGCCGGTTCGGGGAGTGGCTGCGGAACGTGCAGGACTGGGCCATCTCCCGGGAGCGGTACTGGGGGACCCCGATTCCCTTCTGGCAGTGCGACTCCTGTGAGAAGTACGAGTGCATAGGGTCGATAGAGGAGCTGCGAGAGAAGAAGAAGGTGCGCGGCATCGCCGAGCCCCTGGACCTTCACCGGCCATACGTGGACGAAATCTTCTACGAGTGCGGGGATTGCGGCGGGACGATGAGCCGGATCCTGGAAGTGATGGATGTCTGGTTCGACTCGGGGGCGATGCCGATTGCGCAGTGGCATTACCCGTTCGAGAACGATGGTATGAAGGAGGACGGTCGGTTCCCGGCGGACTACATCTGCGAGGCGGTCGACCAGACTCGGGGGTGGTTCTACAGCCTGCACGCGGTGTCGTCGCTGGTGTTTGGGGAGCCGTGCTACCGGAACGTAATCTGCCTGGGCCACATCCTGGACGAGGCCGGGGAGAAGATGAGCAAGTCCAAGGGGAACGTGGTGCAGCCGTGGTCGGTTCTCGATGCGCAGGGTGCCGACGCCCTGCGCTGGTACCTGTACACGGCGTCGCCGCCGGGCAACCCTCGCCGGTTCTCGGGAGAACTGGTGCAGGAAGCCATCCGCAAGTTCATGCTGACGCTTTGGAACACCTACTCGTTCTTCGTGACCTACGCCAACATCGACGGTTACCAGCCGAAGGGCACGGGTAACGGAGCGAAGGCGTCGGGGCTGGACCGGTGGATAGAGTCGGAGTTGCACCGGCTGGTGAAAGACGTTACGGAGTCGCTGGACAACTACGACCCGACGAACGCGGGGCGCAGGATCGAGGCGTTCGTGGACGTGCTGTCGAACTGGTACGTGCGCCGGAGCAGGCGCCGGTTCTGGAAGAGCGAGAACGATGAAGAGAAGCAGTCGGCGTACGACACGCTTTACGGCTGCCTGGTCACCCTGTCCAAGCTGATTGCTCCCTTCACGCCGTTCCTCGCGGAAGAGCTGTACCGAAACCTAGTGTCGGGTGCCGACGCCTCTGCGCCGGAGAGCGTCCACCTAGCCGAGTTTCCGGAAGGGGATGAGTCGCTGATAGACCCGGCCCTGAACGATGAAGCCCGGCTGGCGATGAAGATAAGCAGCCTGGGTCGGGCGGCGCGGAGCAAGGCGGCGATCAAGGTGCGGCAGCCGTTGGCATCGGTGAAGGTGGTGGTGCGGGGGGATGCAGAGAGAGAGGCTTTGCAGCGAAGCTTCGACCAGGTGAGCGAAGAGCTGAACGTGAAGGCGCTGGAGTTCGCTGAGTCGGCGGCGGAGGTGTACGACTACAAGGTGTCGGCGAACACGCCGTTGCTCGGGCCGAAGTACGGGAAGGATACGCCGAAGATCGTGAAGGGGCTGTCGGCGATGGACCCCGGCGAGGTGGCAAGGGTTGTGCAGTCTGGCGGAAGCATTAAGGTGTCGGGTTTCACGCTGGAGCCGGAAGAGGTGAACCTGGAGGCGGTGGAGAAGGAAGGGGTGTCGGTGGCGGCGGAGGGCGACTACGTAGTAGCGATACCGACGGCCATATCGGAGGATCTGGCCAAGGAGGGTATGGCCCGGGAGCTGGTGCACCGGCTGCAGACGATGCGGAGGTCGGCGGGCTTCGAGGTGGTGGACCAGATAGTGAGTTACATGGTCGGGGAAGGACCTCCGGCGGAGGCGCTGGCCGCCCACGAGTCGTACGTGAAGCAGGAGACGCTATCACGGGAGGTGCTAACGATTGCACCTCCGGCGGAGGCGTTCGTGGAGACGCACAAGCTGGATGGTCGGGAGGTGGTGTTGGGGGTAGTCAGGGTGGGGTAGAGGGTGTGTGGCTAGTAGAGGATGAGGGTGGTGGGGATGAGGCGTTGCTCTACGGGGTCGACGGCGAGGCCGAGGCCTTCAAGGGTGTAGGCTCCGAGAAGGGACGGTGCGTTGTCTTCGGCAAAAACTACCAAGGTAGTCACGCTATCGCCGTTAATCGTTGCTCGGGCTTCACCGTAGTCCATGTGGATTCGCCGTCCATCCGCGAGGAGGAACCTGCGCTGGCCGACAGGTTCGACTCCGATGTCTCGGAGCAAGGATGAGGGAAGGGTGGTGTAGGCCGCGCCGGTGTCGACGATTGCCTCTATTTCTCTAGAGTGCGAGCCGTCGACGTTAGCGATTGTTATCGGTGAGGTGAATGTGCCCATGGGATTTCTATCGATCTTGCGAGATGCCTGTTCCCAGTATAGCAGGGGGTTAGATAACACTTACAGGAATGACGCTAAGGCCGACCTGCAATAGCAGCCTACCGAACGGCGTTCACTTCAAGCTGGACGCCCTGGTGTTGCTGGATGCAGCTAATGACGTGGAAGAGGTTTCGGGCCTGGGGATTGCCGTTCGGCCCGAACATGCGCATGAGGCTCTTGGATGGCTTGTTGGTAAGAGAACCTAATTCTTCGAACCCGATGGTCGCGTTGATGTAGTCCCGAAGTACGATCTTGCCTGCGTCGACGTCTCCGGCAAGCAAGAGATCGATACCCTCTTTCAGCAACCCCTCTCGGAAGGCTGGGTCGCGTAGGGCTCGGGCATGGACGGTTTCTTTGAAATCTCGGGTGAGGGGCATGATTCATACCTCCTGTTGCTTGCGTCGCCTGTAGTCTTGCCAAAACTCGCGGGCGTTTTCTATGTCTCTTTGTTGTCGAACTTTGGTCCCGCCGCCTAGCAGGATTATCAACGTATCTCCATCCCTGCCGAAATAGACCCTGTAGCCCGGCCCGAAGTGCAAACGGAACTCCTGGACCCCACTCCCAACGCCCCTGACATTGGATAGATTGCCGGCTTCCATCCGTGCAAGGGCTGTTCTAACTCTAGTCGCTGCCGCAGCATTCAGACCATCGAACCATCGACCGAAGGGACTACGGCCCCGGTGGTCAACGTATTCCTTGATCTCGGTCACTTGATGATGGTAACATTATCGTTACCAATATGCAAATTAGTGCAAGAATTACGGAAGCTCGAACTGTGACGGGAAAAGAGAAAGGGTGGGCTACTGGCGGACGGCGAGGACTACGGAGAAGGTGAGTTCTTCGCCTTCGCGGACTATGGTGATGGGGAGGGTTTGGCCGATGGGGCTGGTGCGGATCAGGTGGATGAACTCGTTGCTGGAGGTCAGGACCTCGCCGTTGAAGTTGATGGCAACGTCCCGGGGCTCGATGCCGGCGTCGGAGGCGGGGGTGCCGTTGAGGACGTTGGTAATCAGGACTCCTTCCTCGACGTCCAGATCAAACCGCATGGCTATGACGGGGTTGACGGTGGCCAGGGTCACGCCCAGGTAGCCCCGCACCACCTCGCCGGTGGCGATTAGCTGCTCTACGACGCGGTTGATGGTAGTGGTGCCCATGGCAAACCCGATGCCCGGCTGGGTCCTGTCGATGGCCGTGTTGATGCCGACTATTTCGCTGTTCATGTTGAGGAGAGGGCCGCCGCTGTTGCCCGGATTTATGGCGGCGTCGGTCTGGACGAGGTCGCTGAGTTCGCCGTCGCTGACGGATACGGACCTGCCCACGGCACTCACGACGCCCGCGGTGACCGTGGGCCCGCCCTCCAGGGCCAAGGCGTTGCCGATGGCGACGACGGGTTCGCCGATGCGGAGGGTCTCGCTGTCGCCGAAGCCGAGGGTGGGCAGGTCATCGGCGTCTATTTTCAGGACGGCTAGGTCGGAGGTCGGGTCAGCGCCGACTATTTCGGCGCTGAAATGACGATCATCGGTGAGGGTGACCAAGATGAAGTTGGCGCCCTCCACCACGTGGCTATTGGTGAGAATCAGGCCGTCCTCGCTGATAATCGCGCCGGAGCCGCTGTAGTCGGACTGGGAGGCGGGGTCAAGGAACTGCCTGAGGTCGACGGGGCCGGTGAGGATGGAGACGACGGCGGGGAGTGCGTGCTCCGCCACGTCGGCGAAGAACAGGAGGCCCGGGATGGAGGTGGGGGTGAGGTTCGGGGCAGGGGTGCTGGTGGGGGGAGGGGTAGGCTGGGGGTCCGGGATACAGGCGAGGGCGGCTATGAACAGCAGCAGGCCGAGGGCCGGGGCAGTGAGCAGAAGACGTCTCATGGTCAGATGGAGGGGGCTAGCCGCCGTCATCGGTCTTGGTGTAGACCAGCATGTCGATAGCCGTCTGGCTTGAGGCGTCGCTTCCTTCGGCCAGGCGCTTCCTCTGGCGTCGGAGCTTGTTGATGCGAGATGCCACGACCGCGCCGAACAGTAGTATGACGCCTGAGAAATAGGCCCAAGCCAGGAGGATAACAAGGGTGGCGGCAGTACCGTAAACCAGGTTGTAAACGGAGATCTGGTCGACGTACCAGACGATGCCGTGGCGCAGCACCTCGAAGGAGACGGCGGCTATGGCGGCTCCGGGCCAGACGTCCTTCCAATGGACCCGGGTGTTGGGGATGTAGCGGTACAGGGTTGAAAAGGCCGCGAAGGTCAGCAACAGGGGAAGGACCCAACCGATAAGCAGCCACGTACCGACCCAGGTCTCACTGGCTTCCGTGCCCGAAGTCGAGCGGGAGAATTCGATGATAGGGGTGATGGACAGGGACAGCACGAAGAGGAGCCAGGACCCGAGCATCAGGCAAAAGTCGATGACCCTCTCCCGCATAAAGGAGCGCGGCCTGAAAATGGCCCAGGCGGCGTTGACTCCCTTGCGGGTGGCGGAAAACACAGCCAGGGATGCCCAGACCAGACCTACGGCGGTGGCTATGCCGGTATAAGGCCAGTCGTTGGTGATGTCCGTGAGGGTTTCTGTGATGAAGTCCTGGGACACGGGAACGGCGGTGGCTATCCGCTCTATCAGGGCGTCGTAAGAGAGGAAATCGCCGGTGATGATGATGACGGCGAGGACCATGGGGAACATGGAGAAGAGCCCCCAGAAGGCGATGGAAGCGGCCATGTGGGGGACGTTGAAGGTGAGGAAGTCGTGGACTATGGACTTGGCGAGGGACTTGATAATGTCCCGACGCCTCTGCCCGAGCTTGTCGCGCTTGTTTAACCAAGCTGGGTTGAGTATTGCCGGAACTTTCATATCAGGCTAAACGGTGTATGACAAATGGGGGGCTCATTGAGTCGAACGTGCCGGGGTCCGGAGGTTACGGAAGGGCTCCGGCGGGCGCCTTGCCTCGACTTTCCACCGCTTCTCTCTGGGCTTCGAACAGCTGCTTGAGGCCTTCGGACACGGAGTCCAGTATTGAGTCCATCTCGTCTCGGGAGAAGGGACGGGCCTCGCCGGTGCCCTGGACTTCGATAATCTGGCCCGAGTCGGTCATTACAACGTTGAAGTCGACGCTGGCGGAGGAGTCTTCCTCGTAGCACATGTCCAGGAGGACTTCGCTGCCCCGGATGCCGGCGCTGAGCCCCGCAACTGCGGAGACCATAGGGGAAGAACGGCCCGTGAGCGCCAGTTTGTCCATAGCGTCCAGCAACGCAACGTAGGCGCCGGTTATGGAGGCCATGCGGGTACCGCCGTCGGCCTGCAGAACGTCGCAGTCGACGGTGAGGGTCCTTTCGCCGAGCTTGGTCATGTCGGTGACGGAGCGGAGGGAGCGGCCTATGAGCCTCTGGATCTCCATACTCCTGCCACTGGGCCGGCCCCTGGACTGCTCCCGGGGCGTGCGCTCGGGTGTGGCCCGGGGGAGCATGGCGTACTCTGCGGTAATCCACCCCTGCCCCCGACCCCTGAGGAAGAAGGGGACTCGGTCCTCCACGGATACTGTGCAGAGCACCTTGGTGCGGCCCTGGGAAATCATCGCGGAGCCTTCGGCGAAGGCCTGGATTCCCTTTGTGATCCGGACGGGCCGTAGCTGGCCGGCAGTCCTGCCGTCGATCCTAGTCAAGTTCTCTCCTCTATCTAGCGGACGACGCGTTAAGCCTAAACGCGGACATTTGAGTATAGCACAGGGGTTGAGAGAGGGAATTTTGGGGGGAGGTAGGTCAGAAGAGGACGCGGTAGATCTTGACCTCGGGGTTGGGGGAGGCGGGGGTGGGGTAGACGGGTTCGAGGAGGCCGTCCCGGGCCATTAGCTCGAACTTGTTGAGGCCCGGCTGCGGGTAGTAGAGTCGCTCCAGCTGCCCGATGTAGATATAACGCACGTTGTACTTTTCGAGGAGGCGTCGCGTGTAATCGAGGTCGGTTGTGGTGTAGAGGGACTGGACGTCGGCGCGGCGGGCGGAGACGTGGTCCCGATCCTCCCAGCGCTGCTGCTGCTGGTGCCAGTCCCAACCGACGACGGTCGGGAGTCCGGTGTACACGGAAATCCGGCTCCCCCAGGTGTACAGCCCCGAGTTGCCCTCCAGCATCACTGGTGACCCCTCCAGGTTGTCCTGCAGCCATATTATAGCGTGGTAGTCCCAGCCCAGTTCCAGGACCTCCGAGGGTTCGATGGAGCCGCTTCGGTCATGGTCGTCGAAGTAGACGGCGCCGGGCATGTAGGCCATGCCGTCGATGGTGGTCGGGGAGTCGTTGAAGCGCTGTTTTGAGCGTTCCGGGGTGGCGGCGACGGGGTAGACCATGCCAGCGACGATCAGGAGAACTAGGGCGGCGGTCCAAGCGCCTCGGCGGAAGGTGAGGTGCCGGGGGACGGCCATGGCACCGAGCCGCCAGGCGAAGTAGGCGGAGGCAAGGGCCATCAGGGTCCAGGCATGGAAGTAGAACTTGAAGACGGTGTTCATGCGACCGGGGTCGACCAGCTTGACCTTGAAGGACTCGACGCCGATGCCCAGTGCGAGGGCCACGGCGAGCATGAGGAGGGCGAAGAGCTCGGGGCCCGAGCCCTCTTCCCTTTTGAGGAGCAGCTTTATGCCGACCAGGGCTGCCAGAAGCAGGACGAGAATTGCGAAGGCGGCGGTGTGATACCCGAATCCCGCAAGGGCTGTAAGCAATATGACAATGCCGACCACGGGCCAGAGCCACTGGGCACGTAGGGCGGCGCGCCGGAGGAAGAGCCTCGGGGACCAGAGGCTGGACCTGATGGGAAATTCCTGCCAGAGGCGGTAGAGAAGGTAGCTGACAGCGATGAAGAGGAAGATGCCGTGGATGGCCAGGTACTGGTAAAGGGGCGTGGCGAACTCGTTGGATTCGACGAATGGGAAGTCCACTGAGCCTTCGTAGTTCAGGTGGAAGGGAGCGAAGAGGAGGACGCCGAGGAGCCAGACGCCTAAGCCCCCCGCCCCGGCAAGCACGACGGTGCGCCCCGTGACCCGACCCATCGTAAACGCCAGCGCAGCCAGGGCCACGATGCCCAGGGAGAGGAGGAGGTAGGTGGGGTAGTCCCAACTGTTGATGGTGAAGAGGGCCCCGACGGTCAGGGCAAGGGCGGCAATTCTCGCGGCCCAGGCCCGGGTCGAGCAGGTCTTGGCGGCGCCAAGGACTAGGGCCAGACCTAGGCCGAGAGCGAGGATGGCGAAGGGCAAGGCGATGAGGTGGGCGTGGAGGTCGGCGTAGAGGAAGCTGAAGAAGGGGAACTCGGTGATCTCACAGCCTCCACAGGAGTTGAGGCCGCCCTGGGACGAGGTGTCGATGACCCGGCTGCTCCGCCAGTAGTCAAAGACGCCGAACTCACCCCCGCCGAAGGTGACTCGCCAGACGGCCTGGACGAGCTGGACCATGCCGTCCAGGTTTCCGATTATGGCGACGAACACGGCGGCGGTTATGCCTGCCAAGTAGAGCCCCGAGGGGGTGGGGGGTGGGGCACGATCGCCGCCCCCGTTCCGGCTTGCCGCGAGGTTGTAGACGAGGCTGAAGGCCCCACCGACTGTCAGGGCAAAGACCAGGGCAATGGCGAGGTTGAAGGTCGTGGAAGGCAGGATGCCCGTGAGCTTGGTCAGGGATGCGACCTGGAACTGGCCGAAGTAGTAGTAGTTCAGGTGACCGCCGGCGAACCAGGGGTCGTAGGGGGGCATTTCGGTGGAGCGGGTGACGGCGTTGAGGTAGGCGAAGTCCATGGGTTTTTCGCCGCCGCGCCACGGGTGCCAGAGGTCGGGGCTCCAGGCCCGTATCCCGTAGAAGGAGACCAGGGCCACGACGAATAGAGCTTCGCAGAAGAGGATGAGCTTCCAGCGGCGTCGGAAGAAGTCCAGGACGTCGACCCCACCCCTCCAAACGAGGAGCCCCGAGACAAGGGCCACGGCCAGTATCATCAGCCACAGCCCGCCCGCCGAGAAGTCGAGTATCCCCAAGCTGGCCAGCAGCCAGGCCAGGTAGGCGACGAGGAGCAGTCCGAATGCCTTCGACAGGAGGTATCCGCCGTCGGGGAGACGGCGGAAGAGGGACAGGCCGATGGGCAGGACGGCAAAGGCGATTATCTGGATGGCGATGTACCAGACCAACCCCGGGGCCCGGTTGGCGAAGCTGGTGCGGTCGAAGATGTCCGAGAAGGTGCCGCCTTCCTGCTGCTGGGCTGCGCTTTCATTGGAGAGCATGCCTCGCTCGGGGATGCCGGGGGTTGGGGGGGCGCGTATGGTCTCGCCGGGAAGGGGTGTTTCCAGCAGGGTGAGGATGGCGGCCTCGTCCAGGCGCCCGACGTTCTTGAGGATGATGGGAGTGGGGTGTTCGTAGTTGATGAATGAGTCGTCGGCGTGGCCGAGGTTTAGTGACAGTCCCGACACCCGACCCGGGCCCAGGGCGGCGGGGGCCTCGAGGCCCGGGCGGGAGAAGGTGTCGTGGACGAAGCTGACTCCCAGGAAGTTGGGGTGGGACTCAGCGAAGTAGTCCACCTCGAAGCCAAGGTCTCCGGCGAAGAGGAGCTTGTAGTAGCGGGTGCTGAGCGGGTAGCGGTCGGGGAGGGTGGGGATGCTGCCGTATAGCCGGTTGCTGAAGAAGACCACGTAGTCCGAATTGGCGAGGGCGTCGGCGAGGTGTTCGGCCTTGCTTCCGACCACGGTAAATCCGTTGTGGGTTGTGTACTGGATAGGAGCGTCGTCTGGGTCATAGAGTTGGAGGGTGATGCGCCGATATGAGTGGAGATTGGGAAGGCCCTCCTCCCAGTGCTCCATTGCGAGAACGGAGCCGGGGGGGACGTTCTCCCGTATGTATTCCGAGGCGCGGGTGGCGGGGTGGGGGGCGGTGTAGACGTTGGCGTAGGCGAAGGAGTAGAAGACGGTGGCGAAGATCACAAGACTCAGGGCGGCTGCACTGCCTCCGTACAGGAAGTTACGGCTGGGTTGGAGGGTGCGGAGTCGGGTGAGGGTCTTGTCGGCGAGGTTGGCGGCCATGATGGCGAGGAAGGGGGTGACGGGGAGCAGATAGCGCAGGAACTTGACCTCGGCGAGGCCCGTTATCAGGAAGAAGGGCAGGAACCAGGCGAGGAGGAGGATGTCGGGGCGGGTACGCTTGAGGACGGCCCTGATCGCCGTGAACCCGAGCCCCGCCCACATCAGAATCGCCAGCGGCAACCCGACGCCCCATATTGAGAATTGCCAGATGTGGTAGGCGAAGGGCAGGCTGTCGTCGTACTGCCGGGTGTATGGGAAGTCGATTACACGACGGACCATCTGGCTCTGCTGGTAGGCGTCGGCGGCGTAGTAGGGAAGGTCGAGGAGGGCGTAGGGCTGGGCAACGGCGAATGCGAGAAAGCCGAATATGGCGGCGATGCCCAGCTTGCGGAGGGCCGACTTCAGGGCGTCGGGGGTGGGGGTGAGGGTGGTGAGTCGGGGGCCGTTGCGCAGGGCCAGGAGCCCGACACCCACGGCGAAACCGGCCAGCATGGGAGCGGCGCTGAACTTGGAGGCCATGGCCAGCCCGAAGAAGAGCCCTGCCAGGGCGGCATCTCGTCTGCGACCCTCCTCGGCAAGGCGGGTGACGTAGAAGAAGGAGAGGCAGCTGAAGAAGGTGAGCATGGCCTCGGTGGTGTAGAAGTGGGCCAGCTGGATGTGGAGGACGGCGAAGGCGGTGAAGAGGGAGGCGAGAAGGCCTACGCGCTGATTGAAGAGGCGTCGGCCGATGAGGAAGACGACGAATACGGTGCCGGTGTCGAATAGGGCGGAGAGTACGCGACCTATGATGGTCAGGTCGTACATGTTGGAGTCTTCGACTCCCGGAATGGCATTGGCCATCCACCCCACCGCCCCGAGAAGGTAGAAGGGGAGGCTCCCGTAGTCGTAGACGCCGTGGCCCGAGGTTGCGCCGGGGGGCCGGGGCACGAGGCTGCTCTCCTGGACCTTGAACAGGTCGAGCGGCGACTTGAGGGAGTCGAGGGAAAGCTGCTGGGCAGTCCAGACCACGGAGCGTTCGTCGGGGTGGAGGGAGAATGAAGAGTCGTCGTCCCAGTTGACTCCGTAGAGCCTGAGCCCGAGGGCGAAGACGAGGATGATTATGAGGGCAAGGGTGACGGGGGTGGGGCGGGGTAGGGCTATGCCTTTTGGGGTGTCGGGGGCGGCTTGGCCCTCTTCATTCGGGTGACCTTCGGAAGTCAAGCTGCCAAGCAACATCCGAGCCTCGGATTACCCTCACCCTAGCTCTCTCCCCTCAAGGGAGAGGGGACAGGACCCCTCCCCTCAGCCCTTTAGATAGGAGATTACTCCTTAGCAACTAAAGTCCCTTGGCGGCCATGAATGCGGCCAGGTCTCCCACCCGGCAGCTGTAGCCCCATTCGTTGTCGTACCAGCCAAGGACCTTGACCATGGAATCGCCCATGACCATGGTGGAAGGGGCGTCGAAGATGGAGCTGGCGGGGTTGCCCTTGAAGTCGGTGCTGACCAGCTCCTCCTCGCAGTATTCCAAGACGCCGGTTAAGGTCTCCTGGGAGGCTTGTTGGAAAGCCTGGTTCACACCCTCCGCAGAGGTGGGACGTTCTACGTTGGCGACGAGGTCGATGAGGGAGACGGTCGGGACCGGGACCCGGAAGGCCATGCCGTGGATCTTGCCCTGGACCTCGGGCATGACGACGCCCACGGCCTTGGCGGCGCCGGTGGTGGTGGGGATGATGTTGGCGGCAGCGGCCCTAGCCCGACGGATGTCGCCGTGCACCTGGTCGAGGATCTTCTGGTCGTTGGTGTAGGCGTGGACGGTGCTCATCAGCGCGTGGCTGATGCCGAAGTTGTCGTTGAGTACCTTCACCAGGGGAGCTACGCAGTTGGTGGTGCAGGAGGCGTTGGAGACGACGGTATGCTGGGCAGGATCGTACTTGTCCTCGTTGACGCCCATGACGACGGTGAGGTCGTCGCCCTTGGCTGGGGCGGAGATTATGACCTTCTTTGCACCGCCGTTCAGGTGTCCGCCGGCCTTCTCAGCGTTGGTGAAGAAACCAGTGGACTCGATGACCAGCTCAACCCCGAGGTCGGCCCAGGGGATCTGGGCGGGGTCGCGCTCGGAGAGGACCTTGATGGCCTTGCCGTCGACGACGACGTGACCATCGGCGGCTTCGACGGTGCCGGGATAACGTCCGTAGTTGGTGTCGTACTTGAAGAGGTGGGCGTTGGTCTCGGTGTCAGTCAGGTCATTGACAGCGACGATTTCGAGGGAGTCGGCGTGTCTTTCGAGAATAGAGCGGGTAACCTGCCTGCCGATCCTGCCAAAGCCGTTAATTCCGATCCTGGTGGTCATTCAGTTCCTCCGATTGATGGGCTATCCGAGAACGTAACTCTTTGCCGAAGCCTGGTACTTCTAGTTGCGAAATCCTTAATCCTGCATTGCCCCGGACTGCTGCCACTCCCACACTCCTTCCCCGAACCGGCGCTTAATCTCATCTGCCAGAGTTGGAGTTGTATTCAAATAGTCGAACACCCCTTTCACCTCCGGGCTGTCAAAACCATAGTAGTCTCTCCAGATGTGGTAGTGACAAGAATCGCACAGCCACGCTGCGGGATACTTTTCGTCACCTTCGTACCAGTGCAGCTCATTTCCCCAGTAATAGGCTTCATCATGCCAACCGGTGACATTTACACATTCGTACAGATGCAAGGTCTCCGGGATGGGAGCGGATTCCCACGGTCTGTCTTTTATGTTCTCGGTCAAGGTACACCAGCCTGGCCTACTGCCCTTCCAGCTTAGCCAGGGCCCTACGGTTGTTCCACTCTTCGTTATCGTTGGTGGAGAGGCCCTCGGCGCGGCTGAGGGCGTCCTTGTAGCAGGACATGCAGTAGACGTGGTACTCCCGCCGGAGCCACCTCTCGACCTTCTTGCTGCAGACGCTGCAATTCATGTTCACGCCTCCCGATTGTGGAGCCGGCCGCCGAGGCCATTATAGCGCTACCAGGTGCGAAAATGCCTCCCGACCGGCGTACCGCGCAGATGCCCCTAGCTCCGATTCTATTCTCAGCAGTCGATTGTATTTCGCCACTCTCTCGGAACGGGCCGGGGCCCCCGACTTTATCTGTCCCGCGCCGGTGGCGACGGCAAGGTCGGCGATGGTGGTGTCCTCGGTCTCACCGGAGCGATGGCTGATTATGGCACCCCAGCCGGCGTCCCGGGCCATGTTGACCACCTGGAGGGTCTCGGTCAGGGCGCCGATCTGGTTGGGCTTGACCAGGACGGCGTTGCTGGCCCGGGTCTGGATGCCCCGGGACAGCCGATTCGGGTTGGTGGCGTAGAGGTCGTCCCCGACCACCTGCACGCTGTCGCCGATCTTGAAGGTGAGCCGCTCCCAACCGGGCCAGTCGTCCTCCGCCAGGCCGTCTTCGATGCTGATGACGGGGTAGTCGATGGCCCAGCGGGTGTAGTACTCGGACAGGGGGCCCGAGGCGAGGGAGATCTGGTCCCGCTTCAGGCTGTACGACTCACCGTCAAAAAACTCCGTTGCGGCGGCGTCCAGCCCAACGAAGCAGTCGACCCCCGGCCCGTAGCCCGCGGCCTCGATGGCCCGGATCACTACTTCTACAGCCTCCCGGTTTGACGGCAGGGACGGTGCAAACCCGCCCTCGTCCCCGACGTTGGTGCTCAGGCCCCGCTCCTCCAGAGACTTGCCCAGTTGGTGGTAGATTTCGGCGCCCATGCGGAGGGCCTCGGCGAAGGAGTCGGCACCGAGGGGCACGACCATGAACTCCTGGAAGTCAGCGGAGTTGGCGGCGTGCTGACCGCCGTTGAGGATGTTGAACATGGGGACGGGGAGAAGGGGGTCGGCGCCCGTGTCCAAGGACCTGTAGAGGGGAAGGCCCCGGTGGGCGGCGGCGGCGTGGGCGACGGCGAGGGAGACACCCAGGAGGGCGTTGGCACCGAGCCGGGACTTGTCGGGGGTCCCGTCCAGGTCTATGAGGGCAGCATCCAGGGCAGACTGGTCGAGGATGGACATTCCCTTGACCCGCTCGGCAATTTCACCCCGGACGTGGCTGACCGCTCGCAACACGCCCTTGCCGCCGTAGCGGGACGGTTCTTCGTCGCGCAGTTCAAGGGCCTCGTGGCTGCCGGTGCTTTTGCCGGAAGGGACCTTGGCCCGACCGCTGGCGCCGCTTGCCAGGGTGATTTCGACTTCCAGGGTGGGGTTGCCGCGGGAGTCGAGGACTTCTCGCGCGGAGAGGGAGGAGATGGAAGACATCAGCGGGAGGGGCCTCGGGCGAGGCGAACTTCGGCGGCGGCCATGGCCTTGTCGACGGCGTCCACGGGGTCGGAGGCGACGATGACGGAGGTGTCGGGCTTGCCATTCTGGGAGAGCTCCCAGGTGCGGAGCCCGACCACCGTCAGGGGGTCCGCCTGGCCCAGGGCATGGCCGATCTCGGAGAGCGTGCCGAAGGCGCCGTCGATGGCCAAGACGGCGAGGCCCGTCTTGACGACTATGGCATTCCGGGCATGGCCGATGCCGGTGGGGACCGGGATGTCGACCCAAGGGTTGGCGTCGTTGGGGTCCTCGCCGGGGAGGATGCCGATGGTCGTGCCACCGGCATCCTTGGCGCCCTTGCAGACGGCGGCCATGACGCCGCTGAGGCCGCCGCAGACCACGGTCGCGCCTCGCCTGGCCAACTCCCGCCCGACGGCCTCGGCCAGGGCGCCGGTCTCATCGGTGCACTTGCTGGCGCCTATGACGGAAATGGGGATGAATTTCTGCATGGTTGGTTTCAGAGGGGGGTGTCGGGATTATATCACCGGCGGGGCGGGGGGCTGGGAGGGGCAGGGGACGACGCTCCGGTTTGATTGAACGTTGATTGAACATTGATTGAACTCGTAGCTGTTTTGATTGAACGACGCCTAAAGGGATTTTCTGGGGATTTCGCGTGGGGTGGGGGGCAGGAGGAGGGCGACCCGCCGATCGCCCCTACGGATAGGGGAGACCCCAGCCCCACCTCCCGGAGAAAAAGTTGACATATCAAAAATGCAGTGCCCTCCAAAGGTGGGTCTTCGACATTTTTGATATGTCCTTCCCAGGGGGGCGGGGGCGGGATGACGGAAGGGGGACGGGGTGAGTTGTGGGGTTGCAGGTGATTGTTCCGGAGGGATGGATTCACGCCATAGGCGCATCTTCGACCTGCCTCCGCAGGAATGACGGAGGGGGAAGGGTGGGGATGGAAGGTCCCGGACGGTTTGTGCAGGATGTCGGCGACGCCTGTTCCGATGCGGGGTGTCCGCCCCTGGGGACGGTCCACACCGGCGTCGACTCTGCGACAGCCCCATACTTCCGAGGGGACGTGGACGAGACGCGAGAAATTCTCGCTCTGGGGCAGCCTCGACCACCGGAAGTGCTCTACCACCCTGAGGGATGGGAGCGTAGACCCGTGACCGCCGTTCGTAGTCGGAAGTTCTCCGAGTGTGACGACGGTGGAATCCTTGCCCCATACTCCCGAGAGGACGTGGACGAGACGCGAGAGATTCTCGCTCTGGGGCAGTCTCGACCACCGGAAGTGCTCTACCACCCTGGGGGATGGGAGCGTAGACCCGTGACCGGCGTTCGTAGACCGGAGCTTGCCGATGGTGACGACGGTGGAGTCCATGTATGGTGCGATTGTTTTGAGTCGGAGCGTATCCGACTGCTCGGACAGGTCGGCGAGGTATACGCCGGGGGAGTCCGAGAAGGGCGCTATGGCCCAGGGGAAGAGCTTGACGCTGTGCTCCGTAGCGTCGCCTGAGGGGGCGAAACCCTTGCGCCGCTTGAGTGGGGCGCTCACTTGGCGGCCCTCCGATAGGGCGTGCCGTGATTTGTCCGGGAACCTTCCATTCGAGGGGCGGGGCAGTGATTGATCGCTGCGAAGGTCTAGGCGTTGGGCCTTTGGGCAGCGCTTGTTGTGGGTGTTGGGGTGTGGAAAGGGTGAATGGAGGAGGCGCGTGTCGGGGGCCGGGCGTTGGGATGCCGGTCGGGTGCGACGGGGCCTATGTAGGCCGGTGCGGCTCACGGGAGTCCTTGTTCCTTTTCCTTTCCTGTGATGGGTTCCGACATACGAGGTCGGTGGCCGTGGTGGGTAGTATAGCACGAGGGTTCAGATAGTGCAAATGTCCAATTTAGAAGGGCTGGAGGGGGAGGCGTGAGTGGGCGGGGTTGTAGGTGAGTGTTTCGGAGGGATGGATTCCTGCCTCCGCAGGAATGACGGTGTAAGGTGGGTGGGGCTGATGGGGGAGAGGGGTGGGCGGGGTGGATGGTGAATATCGAGGTGAGTTGCGAGACCTGCACCGCCCCTCCCCGGATTCACGCCTGAGGCGCATCTTCGACCTCACTGCCGTTCGGAACGACATGGCATTGGGTGGGTGGGGATGAGGGGGGTGAGTGGTGGGCTTGCGCTGTAGATTCACGCCATAGGCGCACGCCTAGGCGCATCTTCGACATCTTTTACCTCGCGGGGCATTGGAATGGGAAGGGGTGAGTGGGGGGGTGGGAGTTTAGGGATAATGTTACTTTTGTTCTTGACATCTGTCACAGAACTTTTATACTGTTAGCAAATACGTTCATTCAAGGAGAAGTTTGTGCCCGAAGAATCTACATCCCAGGGCCCCGACCCCGAGTCGTCATTGGACTACGTTGAAGACCCGATACCCGAGGAATCACCCCCGGAGGAGTCGCCGGAGATAAAGCGCCTGAACCTTCTGATTGCCGAGAAGGACGCGGAGATCAGAGGGATCAAGCAGCAGGTCGAACTGGCCGTGGACCGCTACCGCAGCGCCCTGATAGCCGGGGCGCCGGAGCTGCCGGAAGAGCTGGTGCAGGGAAGCACCATCGAGGAGCTGGACCGCTCCGTGGAATCGGCGAGGAAGATCGTCGAGAAGGTGGCGTCCCGCATCGGGGCCCGGTCACCGGAGACCCGGGTGCCATCGGGTGCGCCGGTCAGACGCCCGGCCGACGTCTCGGGCCTGAGCCCCAGGGAAAAGATCCTTTACGCCATCAACAACAGCTAACCATAAAGCAAGACAAACAAGGAGAAAAAACACAATGGCATTGACGCTAACCGAGTCCGCAAAACTGTCCAACGACGTGCTCCTGTCCGGGGTAATCGAGACCATAGTCAACGAAAGCCCGGTGCTCCAGCACCTGCCCTTCATCGAAATAGTCGGGAACTCCCTGACCTACAACCGGGAGAACGCCGCCCCGACCGTAGCCTTCTACGACGTGGGAGACGCCTGGGCCGAGTCTACGCCCACCTTCACCCAGGTCACCGCCACCCTGAAGATCCTGGGCGGCGATGCCGACGTGGACAACTACGTGGCGGCGACCCGCAGCAACATCCAAGACCTGGAAGCCGCCGTCGTCGAGCTCAAGGCCAAGGCCGTACAGCAGAAGTTCGACGACACTTTCATCAACGGCGATACGGAGGTCAACTCCAAGGCCTTCGATGGGATCGACAAGCTCACCCCCGCCGGCCAGACGGTAAGCATGGGCGACAACGGAGCGACCCTGACCCTGGACAAGCTGGACGAGCTGATCGACAAGGTAAAGCCCGGCAAGCCCGACATGCTGATCATGAGCCGCCGCACCAGGCGCAAGATGAATTCCCTAGTGCGAGACTCCGGCAGCGGGTTTCTCCAGACCGACCGCAACATGCTCAGCCAGATGGTCCAGTTCTACGACGGCGTCCCCATAGGCATCAGCGACTGGGTGGCCGACGACCAGAGGGCGGGGACCAGCCGGGACTGCTCGACGGTGCACGCCGTGCAGTTCGGAGAGGAGGGGGTGTCGGGGCTGACGGGGCCCTCGGGCCTACAGGTGGAGCGGGTCGGGAGCCTGGAGACCAAGGATGCCACCCGGACCCGGGTGAAGTGGTACGTGGCCGTGGCCCTGTTCAGCACAGTCAAGCTGGCCAAGCTCACGGGAATACGGAACTAGCCCGGATACCGGGAGCAGGAAGGGAGAGCACCCATGACAACACTCACCGATATCAGGGCGCGCGTCCGCACCGACCTCCACGACGAGGACTCCAGCGAATACCGCTGGGCCAGCGCGGAGCTGGACCGGCACATCTCTCACGCCCTCAGGGAGCTCAGCCTTGCCGCGCCCCTGGAGAGCAAGGCCACCCTGAACGTCACCGCGGGGTCGCGGCACCTCTCCCTCTCTTCCCTGGCCGGCCTGGTGCTCGTCGATTCCGTCGAGTACCCGGCCGGCCAGTCTCCGCCGGCATTCGTCGGGTTCCGGGTCTGGGGAGATACTCTGACTTTGCTCACGGACCGGATCCCGGGCGAGGGTGAGCAGGCAGCGGTCTACTACGGCAAGCTCCATTCCCTGGACTACACCGCCTCTACCGTGCCGGAAGCGCTGGAGGACGTACTGGTGGCGGGGGCGTCGGGGTATGCCGCGCTCAGCATGTCGAGGTTCACCATAAACCGGCTCAACGCCGGAGGGGACAGCGTATGGCGGGACTACATGGTGTGGGGTCGGGAGCGGTTGAGCGTCTTTCACCGGGCGCTGGCGAGGCACGGGCCCCGCGGCAGGCTGAGGGCTCGGCAGCTACGCCGTCCGGCGACCGGCGTCGGGGGCCATTAGAATGCGGATACTGACCGACGCCTTGCTGAAAGCCCAAAAGGCGTCCTCCTCCCGGCCGTGCGTCGGGGTGGAGGTACGGGACCGGATGGCGGGGATAGCCCGCCTTCGGTTCAGGCGCATCCATACGGGCACCGAGGCCGAGGGGCCTCACGCGCTGGTCATTCCCGCCGACGGTTCGCTGGTGCGCGCCCGCGTCGATCCATCAAACGGCCACAACCTTTATTTCCAGCGGGTTGCGACACCCTCGCCAACATCCGACTTCACCCGTTGGGTCTCCTTGGGCGCCGTTTCCGGGGACGCCGGGGTGGCCCTGTGTTCGAACGGGTCGGAGGTGCTGCTGTTCTCGGTGTCCTCCAACCGGAAGACGCTTAACGTCAGGGGCAGTTCCGATAGCGGCACGACCTTCGGGCAGCCCGCGTCCGTGACCACTGCGTCGTCTCCCGTGACCTCCCTGGCCGCGGCCTTCAACCCTAACGGCTCCGTCCTTCTGCTCTACGTGATTGGAAACGGCCTTTACGCAATCCGGCGCACCTCCGGCGTCTGGGGGTCAACGCGCATCTGGACCAACTCCCTGTCCCGCATCGACGGGGTGGCCGTCCACTTCAACGGCGACTGGAACGTCGCGGTCACGGGTGGCGACTCAGGGAACAGCAGGAACGGGGTGTGGACCACATTGTTCGGGGAGGGTTCTGCGCAGACGTTGAATACGTGGTCGGGGCTGAAGGCCGTCACGGAGTCGAGGCCCGGCCAGACCCCGGAATACCGTACACCCTCCCTGGAACGGCCGGACGTGGACAGGCTCTTCTTCACGGAGCGGGTATCGGGGAAGGGCGGGTATAACCGGCCCTTCTTCACCTTTGGCACGCCTTCGGCATCGTTTTCGGACGGCCTATGGCGGGAGCCGGCGGCCTTCGACCTCGATTCCGCCTACGGCATGGCCTTCGGGCATTCGTCAGACGAGGCCTGGCTCTCCACCGCCAACGGCGTGTGGTCGGCGCCCCTGAGCTCCCCGCCTCTGGACCTGAGCGACGACGTTGTCTCGGTGACCGGGAAGGAATCGACGAGAGCTACCGGGTGGCAAATAGAGCTACGCAACGACGACGGGCGCTATTCGCGGCCGGGGGAGGGAGACCTGGGGCTGCTGACCAAGGGATCGGAGGTGAGGGTGAAGCTGGGGTACATGACCGGGCATGGCAGGCAGCTATCGACGGTCGGGCCGACCTGGATTGAGGGTCTGGAGCACTGTCGGAAAGGAGGGGCATCGACGCTGGTCGTTCACGCGACCGGAGGCTGGGGGCTGCTGGGGTGGCAGCAGGCGCGTCGGGAGCGCAACTGGGCCGCGGGCAAGGCCACCGTTTTCCAGATATTGAGGGATGTTCTGGCCCGGGCCGGTTACGAGTGTGCAAGCCTGTCAACCAACTACCTGCTGGACAACCACCGCCCCGAGTTCCTAATTGAGGAGTCCGAGCCGTTGGACATAGTAGTAGAGCGGCTTATGGCCTACGTGCCGGACGTCCTGCTGACAGCGTCGAGCGGGGGTTTTGTACTTCGCACGCCCTCGTCTACCGACAAGGTCTCCTATACATACGGGTCGGGACACGGGGTCCGGGAGGGCCGCTATTACGACCCGGTCCCGAGGCACAGCCGGGCTATCGTGTTCGGGTCGGGGCATACCAGCGATCTGTCGGACTGGTCAGATTTTCCGGCGCTGTTCGACAGGCCGGTCCACATCCATGATGCCAGCCTCGACACCCGTAAGAAGACCGACGCGCGCGCCTCGGCCGAGACCCGGAGAATGGCGATCCACACCCCTCGGGGCAGCATCACGGCGCCCGTCAACGCCGGCCAGGAGCTCTACGACGTGATAGAGGTGACCGACCCGGCGGTCGGTCTCACTTCGGCCAAATACCGGGTGCTGGGGCTGGAGACGAGGTATGCGGTCGGGGCCCGGGGGTCACGGTACGACCAGACGATCCGGCTGGGAGGGGTGTAGGTAGCCGGGATTTGCGGCAGGCCAACCGAGTTCCTTACATTGCACGGAGTCGAGGGCCCTTTACTCAGACCCCAGAACGCCTCCGGTGATTATAAGAACGATTACGTACAAGACTACCCAGGGTATCGCCGAAACAACTACTACGAAGAAGGCCCGCAGAGTCGAGGTGTAGTCCAAAGCCTGTCGTACGCCCACTACCATGGCGGCGACACTCCAGACGAAGGCCACCAAGACTATTAGGACTCCCACAATCGGGATGAAGGACAGTACATTGAGCAGCCCCGGGGTCTGAGCGAAACCCGTGCACCGGGCAAGCTGTCCCCAGTTGGCTTCGGTATCGGGCGTCTTGCAAATCGTGGCTCCGATTATGTAGGTGACAAGAGCCCACAAGGCCCAGCCGATCACTCCCAAGATCACACCGGCAACCACCGACCTTACCAATTCGATTTCTTCACCGTTCAGAAGGCCGGTAAGCATCTCGCCAACCAGGCTGGCGATGGTGACCATTATTACTATGGTCAGTGCCTGGAGGGTTGCGCCTCTATCCCTTTCGACGTCCTCGTAAGTGTGGGAGTCAAGTCGGGCGGCGCCTAACATTCTGGCTAGCATTTAATCACCTCGTTTTTGGAATTGCCGCCGGCACCCGTGTCCGCTCCGGGTCCGGCAAGGAACCGTGGCCGGAAGGGAAGCCGGCGGTCGGGTTGGGTATGTAGTCCAGTTTTGTCGGGGGGATGATAACCGACTCGGGGGCCGGTGGGAAATAGTGTGGGGGGAGGGGTTGGGGGCGGTTGTTGACAGTGGGGGGTGTCGGGTGAAGAATAGCCTTCACGCAGGACGTCCTTACAACCCCTTTTCACGCGAGTCCGATTGCAAACAACCTCTGAAAGCCCCCGACTCCGACGCTGGATCGTAGTAGGCTCCCTGACTTCTTGCGTAGGAACTTCCCTCAGCATCGTTTTCATCATCGGGATACTGCTTCCGGAGATATCTGAGGAACTGAACCTTTCGCCGTTGGCCCAGGGCTGGCTCGGCTCCTCCGTTCTGATCGCAAACCTGATATTCTGCATTCCCGTCAACCTAGTCACCTCCAGGTTCAGGCCGTGGCGAACGGTGACTCTTCTATTCCTGGGGGTGACGGGCTCGGCGCTGTTGCAGAGTTGGACGCCGGTGCTTGCCGCTCTGTTCGTCGGGCGGGTGGGCGCGGGCCTGTTCTTCACTTCCACCCAGTCCCCCCGGGCCCTGCTAATCCAGCAGTGGATCCCCCGACACCGCATCTCCTTCACCAACGGCCTCGCTTTCGCAGGCATCGACCTGATAATGGGCATGGCCTTCCTTGTCACGCCCCAGTTCCAGGAGCTTGCCGGTGGCTGGAGGGAGACGTTCTTCATCTGGTCTATGATCCTGCTGGGACTCACCGTGGTCTGGCTTATAGTCGGGGGAGAGAGGGTCACCGAAGAGTACGCGGCTCGGGCCCGAGCCGAAACGTCCAGTCCCTTAAACGCTCTGCGAAACTACAGGCAGCTCTGGATAATGGGATTGGGTATGGGCGCTTCCATGGGTGCGCAGGCGGGATTCCAGAACTTCTGGCCCACCCTTGCGGAGGACAACCTGGGCTTTGAGCGCGGGTTCATCGGCCTTGCTCTCGGGGCGACCACCTTTGCAGCCGCCCCGACCGATTTCCTGGTCAACGCCATCCCCGGCCTGATAAGACGCCGCACCCTGGTACTTTCCGTTTGCGGGATCGCCTCCGTCGTCTCCCTTACCGGCCTGGCCTACGCCACCTCCACGCCCCTCGTCCTGTTCCTGGCCGTGCTCAAGGGGCTGGCTTTCGCCTACTTCCCCGTGCTGATGATCATGGTGTTCCTTATCCCGGGCATCAAACCTCGGGAGATAGGGATAGGTATGAGCTTCATGGAGACGTCGATCTGGGGAGGCTCGGCGGTAGGGCCGCTGCTGGTCGGGGGTCTTCAGGAGGCGACGGGAGACCTTCAGACGGCCCTGTTCATCAATGGGCTTCTGCCAGCGGTACTGCTGGTGTCGGCGGGTATGCTGTACGTGAGGGACAGGAAGGCCACTCTGCAGAGGGGGTGAGGTCCGCCCTTCATGCTACAATAACCCCCGCTCCCGACTGTACATTCATCTCACACTTTGGAGGAACTTTTGAGGCTCAAAGATAAGGCCGCGATTGTTACGGGGGCGACGGCGGGGATGGGTCGGGCGGCGGCGGAGCTGTTTGCAAAGGAAGGGGCCAAGGTGGTGATGTGCGGGCGACGGGAGGAGTTGGGGCAGGAGATCGTCGATCTGATAAAGGGGCGAGGTGGGGAGGCTACATTCGTCACGGCAGACGTGGCCCGGGCCGAGGACGTGAAGCGGGTAGTCGACACCGCGGTCACCGCCTACGGCAAGCTGGACGTCCTGTTCAACAATGCCGGCATCAACGAGCATGCAGAGGGAGATCCCGACAAGGAGCCCGAGGATATCTGGGACCGAATCATCGACGTGAACCTGAAGGGCACGTTTCTCGGAATCAAGTACGCGGCGCCTGAGATGCGCAAGGCCGGGGGTGGGTCGATAATCAACAACTCCTCCGTAAACGATGTCCAGGCCGACATGGTGTCCATGTCCTCCTATCATGCATCCAAGGGCGGCGTGACGGCCATGACCAAGAAGGCCGCTCTGGCCTACGCCGCGGACAACATCCGGGTCAACGCGGTCAACCCCGGCCCCATAGCCACGGAGATGGTGGACATCCCCTGGGACAAACTCACCGACCCCGACATCGTCGTCGAACGCAAGACCAAGCAGCCACTGAATCGGATGGGCCACCCCATGGACGTCGCCTACGCCGCCCTTTACTTCGCCAGCGACGAGTCGGCATTCGTGACCGGGGCGACGTTGCTGATAGACGGCGGGCAGTCGGCGGCGTACAGGGACGTGGTCTAGTCTAGCGATTCAACCAGGAGAAAACATGAGACTTGAAGGAAAAGTAGCCATTGTGACTGGAGCTACTGCGGGTATGGGTCGGGCGGCGGCGGAACTGTTCGCCGAGGAAGGGGCCAAGGTGGTGATGTGCGGCAGGCGTGAATCGCTGGGGCAGGAGATCGTCGATCTGATAAAGGGGCGGGGTGGGGAGGCCATATTCGTTCAGGCGGACGTATCCAGAGCGGAGGACGTGCAGAAGGTGGTAGATGCCGCGGTCAGTTCCTATGGCAGGCTGGACGTTCTGTTCAACAACGCGGGCATCGACAGCGGTCTTATGGACGACCCAGCCCAGGAGTCAGAGGAGGACTGGGACCGAGTCATAGACGTCAACCTGAAGGGAACGTTCCTGGGTATCAAGTACGCAGTGCCGGAGATGCGCAAGGTCGGGGGTGGTTCTATAATCAACAACTCCTCCGTGAATGACAGCCAGGCGGGCGCCGCCTCCAATATTTCCTATCACGCTTCCAAGGGTGGAGTCACGGCGCTGACGAAGAAGGCGGCGGTGGTCTACGCCGCCGACAATATCCGAGTCAACGCTGTCAATCCCGGTCCGATCGCCACCGAAATGGTGGACATCCCCTGGGACAAGCTCTCGGACCCTGACACCATAGAGACACGCCTGAGGCTACAGCCGATGCGTCGTATGGGACACCCGATGGACGTGGCTTATGCCGCCCTGTACTTTGCCTCCGACGAGTCGGCATTCGTGACAGGAGCGACCCTGATCATCGACGGTGGGCAGGCGGCGGCGTACAGGGACGTGGTGTAGCAGTCCTATCCTCCCCGTGCCCACCCCAACAGAGGCATGCACTTGATGCGCCATACCAGTACATAGACAACTCTATGGTATTAAGTAAAACGACAAGAACCAAGCCGAAAATTAAGGGACCCTGCATGGCTTGTGGATCACCCGTTGGCATCCATAAACATCATATTGATTGGGATCACGACAACAACGATAAAAGTAACCTAACTATTAGATGCCAACATTGCCATGAACAAGAGCACAAGTTGGGCAAGGACGGTTTTGAAGATGTGATTCGTGTGATTACCTCCAATCCATCTCTTAAAAAGGCGATGCAGACTACATCAGTAAATCGACACCGTGAACTCTACGGCCCGACCGATACCAGTATCCGGCAACTTAGTCTGTTTGACTAAGTTGGAATGGCTCCACAAGTCCTGAAGAAGTTTTAAAGCTATAGTTTCCGTCACAATCTCCGGGGGTAGCACACCATGAGGCTTGCGGGTAAAGTCGCCATAGTAACCGGGTCAACGGCGGGGATAGGGAAGGGGTCCGCGGAATTGTTTGCCAGGGAAGGGGCCAGGGTGGTGGTCTCCGGGAGGACGGTTGAGGCGGGAGAACGGGTTGCAGAAGGGATTCGGGCGGGGGGTGGGGAGGCAATTTTCGTCAAAGCCGACGTTTCACTCGCAGCCGACGTCCAGCGGATTGTGGAAGAGACAGTCGCCGCATACGGCAAGCTGGACGTGCTCTTCAACAACGCGGGCACCGGGAGCAAGGGCCTGACCGCCGACGAGTCGGAGGAGAGCTGGGACCGCTGTATTACGATCAACCTGAAGAGTGTTTTCCTGGGCATAAAGTATGCCGTGCCGGAGATGATCAAGAACGGCGGAGGCTCCATAGTCAGCAACGCATCCATGTGGGGGGTCACCGCAAGCCACCGGTGCGCCGGTTCATACGTCGCGTCCAAGGCGGCGATTATCGGGCTCACCAAGAAGGCCGCTCTGGACTATGCGAAGCAGAAGATAAGAGTGAACTGCATCTCGCCGGGAGATATCGGGTTCGTGGGCATGGAGAACGACGAGGACTACTGGACTCGACCAGACATTGTCCAGGACTTCGAGACCCGCCAGCCCTATCCCCACATGGGCACCCCCGAGGACTGCGCATATGCGGCCCTCTATCTCGCCAGCGACGAGTCGGCCTTCGTCACTGGGACCAACCTCGTCCTGGATGGTGGGATGACCATAGCGGAGATTCTGGCGGGGGGTAGGGGGTAGAGCGCCGACGAAAGTGGTTTACCTAATCGATTGTCGAAAGTCTGTTAAATCGAGGCATGAATCATAGGTCGATTTGAGAATAGGGACCCACAGGGTACCTGGGATACCCCTTCGTGAGGAACTCCCAGAACTTATTGGGTAGGAAGACTCAAATACAAGGCTGCGATTCTGCATTCTGGCAATCTCTTTGGACATGCGGACCGCAGGCCCGAAATCCGTATCCCTGCCCACTATGATGGCGCAGTCGAAGCGTTTTTCGTATGTCGCCTGAATGAGGTCAAGGGCCAGACTTACGTCTACTCCCTTCTCCTGCCCGCCAGCGTTTATCCTACCACGGTAGACGAAAACGCCGCGGTTTCTCATGTCTCTGAGCTTGTTGGACCAGAATGCGTGCCAGAATTTCTGCATCTTTCCCGTCGCAGGATTGGGAACGCCGGTGTAGAACCGGGTCTCGGTGAGCGTGCGTCCGGGATTTCTGTCAACCAACGCCTGAGCCAGCTTGACTACATCATAGCTGGGCCAAGCATAAGGCGAAGATGGAACGTCTGAATCAGCGGCCCACGCAGCTCGGGCCAAGTGATAAAGGTTCTGACCGTCAATCAGGACAATGGTGCGCATCAAAAAACACCCGCCCGGGGAGAGTGATCAGATCACTTTCCAGCGGACGGGGAGGAAGTACCCGAAACTTTACCCATATGCACATCTTTTGTCAATCCAGACACGCGCGGCAGTGCTTGGAACAAACCCGACTCCTTTTCCGTCATTAGTAGCGTGGCCGAAGGGCTACTCGCGCGGTTTTGCCGACGCGACGCGGGCAATCGTATACTGCCCGAATGTCGCCCGCGGAAAGGACAGCGGAGCCGGAGGAGGCCCTCGTAGCGCGTAGCCGGGAAGGGGATGTCGACGCCTTCAACCAGATCGTGGATATGTACCAGAGGCCGATGTACAACCTGGCGCTCCGCATGCTGGGCGACGCTCCCACTGCGGAGGATGCAACCCAGGATGCCTTCATATCGGCATTCCGCAACATCAAGCGGTTCAAGGGCAACAGCCTCAAGTCCTGGCTGTTCACCATTGCGGCCAACCGGTGCCGTGATGTCCTGAGGTCTCGCAGCGTACGCCCGGCCGAGTCCCTGGACTCGGAGGACACAACCCTCGACCCCCCATCCAGCGCCGAGTCTCCGGAGGATTACGCGGTCAGGCGAGAGATGGGCTGGAGCATCCAGCAGGCCCTGGTTGCCCTCCCCCCTGACCAGCGCCTGGCCGTCGTACTGATAGACGTACAGGGTTTTGCCTACAAGGAGGCCGCGGAGGTCATGGGGATAAACGTGGGGACGGTGAAGTCGAGGCTGAGCAGGGGTCGGGGGCGGGTCAGGGACTTGCTGAAGGAGAAGCCGGGCGTTCTTCCCGCCCGATATGGGAGCTAGGACCGAAAGCGTGATTGATCTGCTGAAAAGATTCTTCGACAGGGGGCACGGGCGCTTCCTAGGGATGCTGTCGGACTTCATCGACGGGGACCTGGACTCCGGGGCGCGGGACGCGCTGGAAGAGCACCTGGCCGGCTGCCCGACCTGTACGGAGGAACTGGAGTCGCTGCGGGCGACGGTCCGGATGCTGCGGCGGATGCCGGAGGTAGAGGCGCCGCGATCTTTCAGGCTGGCGCCTGAACCCGCGTTTACAGCCACTCCTTCTCCTGAGAGGCCGGTGTTTCTGTGGGCGATGCGGGTGTCGACGGCGCTGGCTGTGGTGGCGTTCACGGTGATGGTGGCGGGCAACGTGTCGGGGTTGTGGGATGGTGGGGGTGGGGATGGGGGTAGGCCAGCTTCTGCGGCTACACCGGAGCCCGCTGCTGAGATGGAATACCTTCCGACCGCAGCGCCGCATCCCACCGCCATGATGGATGAGCCGGACTCTGAGGCAATGATGGAGTCGGGGGTCACGGCGATGCCCGAACCCACGGCTGCACCCGAACCCGCTCCGATGATGGAACCAACTGCCATGCCTGAAGAAGAATCCGCAGAGGCTGCATTCGAGGATGAAGTGGGTAAGGACAGCGCAACTCTCGACGCGGCGCCGGAACCTGCCAGCACTCCCGCGCCTACGACTGCTCCAATTCCGACGCCCCTACCCAGCCCCACCCCGATACCAACGCCTACGGCGACCCCGACCCCAGAACCAACGTCGATACCTACTGCAATACCCGCCCCAACCGCTACACCCGGGCCCAGGGAAAGTACCGATGAAGGGGCGGAGGATAAGGGTGGGAATGGAGTGATGCTAGGGCTGACCATCGGGCTGGGGGTATTGGCGGGGGTGTTGGGCCTAGGGACGCTGTACCTGACGTTGAGGAGGCGTCGGGGGGTGGGGTGGGGGAATTAAATGGTGACATCTGCGGTTATGACTTTGAAGGTGAGGCTGTTGGCGGTCATAGGATCATTGGGATGGAGTCTGTTGCTATGAACTCAATGATCATCGAATCGCGGGGCAGTTCCTTCTCACGAACTATCTCCAAGACAGCCTCATAGGAATCCGCGTACGCTTCGACTTTACCCCCGGTTACGGCTATCCACTGGTCCGGGTATTTTTCGAGCAATTTGTAATATTGGGGTGTGCAGAAAAGCTCTGTGCTTTTACGAAACTCTTCCAAGCTATCGTGGACCTTTTGCGGGTCTCCGATGATTTCACGCATTTCCTCGGGGGTCAGGCGTTTCCTCATGGCGCGGCTCCTCCTGTTCCCTGTCAATAGCGTAGCGATGATGTTGCCGGAAGACTTCCTTGGCTTGGCTGGCTTGCCGAAGTGGGCGTCTACTTCATCCAGGCCGTTCAGTTTCGTTACCCGTCCGGCTTGAATATCGGCCCTTGCCTGTTTCTCGGAATCTTGCCATTCCCGCGTCCAATAGTAGAGTTGAGGCTCGTCAATATCGGGGTTGGCAGATGTCTCAACGCGGTTAACTTTAGCCGACCGGTCTACCATAGTGCCGGTTTCCTCCCTACTCCAAGTTCGAGATAGGCGAATCGTGGAGGGTAGCCCCACCTTCCTAAGGATTGATTCTAACATGTCGAGAAATCCGTCCTCAAAGCGCTGGCTCTTTATGGTTTACGGGGGAGGCCTCCTCTGCGAGGAGGGTTAGTTCGCGGTCCGGGTCCTGGATGCCGAGGTTGGACATGGCGCGGCGGCGGCTATGGATGCCGGAGCGGACGAGGGTCTCTTCGTCGTGGACGAGGCGGCTGCGGTCCTGGGGGAGGATGGGGCCCCAGTTCACCCTGGGTCGGACGGGGCCGAAGTCCAGGCCGCGGTTCCGTTCGAGGATGCGGAGAATCATGCGGGCGCGCCTTTCGTAGACGGAGGTGCGGATGAGGCGCTTGCGTCGGACCTTCTGGACGAGGGGGTTGAGCTCTATGTCCAGGGCTATGCCGGAGAGGCCGCGGGCGTTGTCGCCGAAGCTGGGCCTGGGGGATTCGGAGAGGTCATGGAGGGCGCGGTAGACGAGGTCGATGAACTCTGTGTGGAGGCGGACGCCGCCGCCCTGGAGGAGGTCGAGGAGGTAGGCTCGGGAGCTTTCGGGGACTTCCCAGACGGCGCCGGGCTGGACGGTGATGTCGCTGGCGTCCTCGATGTTTTCGAGCACGGCTATGGGGTTGCCGGACAGCTCGAGGATCATGGATAGCTGGGAGAAGGCGCGGTTGAGCTCCCGGGCGGGCTCCATTATGGCGGGCACGTCTGAGACGCCCCAGAAGCGCTTGGGCTCACGGATGTTGGGGAAGACGACGAAGGGGATGAAGCCGTAGGGGTTGGCGCGGCTTTCGAGGAGGACGTTGTCCAGCCAGATGTCGAAGGTGTCGGCGGTCCAGACCTCGACGATGGTGGAGTCGGGGCGGTTGGGAACGGGGGAGGGGTGAGTGGCAGGGTTGTGGGTGATTGTTCCGGAGGGATGGATTCCTGCACGCCTCGGCGCATCTGCGACCTCCGCAGGAATGATGGAATTGGGGGCGGGAATGACGGAATTGGGGGCGCCGTAGAGGAGGTCGACCTCGTCGGGGGAGAGCTTGTAGCGGCTGGCGATGCGCCATACGCGGTTCACGTCGTCGCCGACCCACCAGGCGAAGACGCCCTGGACGTCGGGGGCAGAGATGCGGACGCGCTGCTCGTCGGAGTCCCAGGTGACCTTGTAGGCGGCGTCGCCGAGGACGGCGGCGTCGAGTTCGGTGTCGAAGTCGAGCTGTTGGAGGTCGTTGTCAGCGTAGACGGCGGCGAGGGCGCGTTTGGCCTCATCGGCGCGGCGGGCGGCTTCTTCGGAGTCGTCGTAGGGTTCGACGGTGAAGGCGACGTCGGCCATGAGGTAGGAGGTTATTTTGTCGATGAAGGAGCGGGCGTAGTTGAAGGTGAGGCGGCGTTCCTTGCGGCGGGAGCGGCCGGGCCACTGGGCGCCGGAGTAGAAGGCGAGGTTTTCGGAGTAGGAGCGGAGGCGGTCGGGGTCCTGGCGCTGGAGTTGCTGGGGGATTGTCAGGTTTGTGATGGTTTTCTCTCTTTCGGTGGTTTTATGGGTAAGTGGGGGGTTTTGATTATTGTGTTTTGGCCCCGGCCCCCTCCCCGCCCGGGGATCACCCTCACCCTAGCCCTCTCCCCTCAAGGGAGAGGGGACAGGACACCGCCGCCCGCCGCCGGGGATGGATTCACGCCAATGGCGCACGCCTAGGCGCATCTTCGACCTGCCTCCGCAGGAATGACGGTAATAAAGATGGGATGACGGTGGTAAGGGCGGGGATGATCCGCCATGGGCGGACAGGCTCCCCTGGGGGGTGGGGGTTGGGTTAGTCATAGCCTTTTCTCAGGTGGCCGGTGGCTCGGCGGGGGGTGTAGTGGGAGGCTTGGACGAGGAGGGCGAGGGAGGTGAGGAAGTCGTCGTGGCCCTGGGTGGGGTCTACGAAGAAGTTGATGGTCTGGTTGGGCCTGATTACGCTCTTGGCCTTGGAGACCTGGGACCAGAACTCGGTGGATTCGGGGGAGGAGTCGGGCTTGTAGGTGTGGAGCCTGCCGGAGTTGATGGCTGCGAGGAGGTCGAAGCCGAGGTCGGACTTGCTGCGGGCGGTGAAGGTGAAGGGTTTGACGATGGAGGTTCCGAGACTCTTTCGCAGGAAGGCGGCTACGCCTGCGCCGACGCCGGTGGCGTCGACGACTACCCTGCGACATCCCCACACGTTTTTGAGAAGGTGAACCAAGGTCGAGTAGGTCTCTGTGTGGGGCTTCTCCGTCCACCAGAAGTGCTCGACTACACTAATGGAGGGGAGCTTCGACCCGAGACCGTCGTCGGCGAGATGGAGCTCGCCGATGGTGACGACGGTGGAGTCGCGTAGTGGGTTTATGGGCTTGGTCCCGGTGACGCCGGGCCGTTCTCCTTCGCCGGCAAGGTCAATGCCGGCGACATAGGTGCGCCCGGAGACGGGAGCACCTCTTCGGCAGTGGTTGCCCCGGAGCAGGGCCTGCCGCGTATTGTCCAGGAACCTCGCATCGTCGGAAACGGGTGTAAGGCAGTACTGGGAGAGGAACAGGGGATGATCGCTGCCGAGGCGAAGGCGTTCGGCCTCGACGAAGCGCTGATAGTGAGGGTTGTGTTGGGCTACGGCCTGCCAGTCGAACTCGAAGTGGCGTTGTATGCCGTCGGAGCGTTGGAGTTCGAGGTTGGACTGCTTGACCTGTTCAAGCAGGGAGTTGTCCTGCCAGGCGGTGCCGTAGTGGACGGTGGTGACGTTGGTAGAAGCGCCCATAGGCATGAAGTCGCGATTGAACTTATCGGGGGAGACGTCCTGGGACTCGTCGATTTCGAGGAGGGTGTCGGCGGTGTTGCCGACAACGTTGCTGGTAGGGTGGGCGCTGAAGAAAAGCTGACGGGCGCGGTTGAAACGGAAGGTGCGGCCAAGCCTAGAGTAGTAGGGGCGGAGTTTGGAGCGGTCGAGGACCTGTTGGAGGCGAGAGATGCTGATGTCGGCCTGGGGGTTGAAGGTAGGGGCGGCCTTGATGGCGGCGCCGCCGGCCTTGGCGAAAGCGGCAAGGAGGTAGGCCTCGATCCAAGCGGACAGCTCGTTCTTGCCGCCCTGACGGGCGATCATGACGGAGAAGGTGAGGCCCTTGCCATAAGTGGCGCTGTCGACGACGGCGCGGGCGATCTCGCTCTGGTAGGGCCAGAGGTGGTTAAGGTCTACCAAGGGGTGACCCCGGCGATGCCGAAGACGAACTGGAGCATGGCGGCGATCATTACGAAGAAGAAGAGGGTGTTGATGCGGCCCTTGATCTCGGAGACCTGCCGGTGGAGCTCTGCGAGGCGCATTTCGAGAACGGCGTCGAAGGTGGACTCGGGCTTGATAGCCGGGGGCGCGGCGGTGGTGGGTTTGCGGTTGAAGATGTTCATGATGTGTTTTAGCAGTTTGAAGGCCATGGAATTCTTTCCAGCCCGACGTTGTCGGCGGCGTCTCTCAGGAAGTTCTCGATGGCTGTACCGTCGGGGTCCTGAGAATCGCCGGAGGCACGGACTTTGGCGGAATAGGCGCGGATGATGAGTTCAATGGCTTTGAATACGAGGTAGTCTTTGTTGGGCTTATGGATCAGGAGTCCTCTGAGACGATAGCGCAAGAGTTCAAGTTCCTGTTCCAGGTCTTTGACAGTACCGGCTTCTTTGAGCACTTTTCGCTGCTCGCGAGGCATAATAGAGCCGTAGTAGGAATCCTCCGAGGTGTCGACCTCGTAGGGTCGGTCGTCCCGGGGCTCCTTGGACTCGGGCCTCGGGTCGGGTTGGGGGGTACGGGTGTTGTTGCTCATACGGCAATCCTTTCAGCCTGTTCGGCAATTCAGTTTTTTCGGCTATCCGACGGGTCGGGGCCGGGTCGGTAGGTATGATAACAGTGCTGATTATATGTGTCAAGGGCTAATGTAGCATTGAGGGGATGGATCCCGTCCCGGATTCCTCGCGGGGCATCGGTATGACATGGGGAGCGGGGGGTGCGGAAGGATGGCAGGGGAGTTTGGTCATTCGGCAGTCCTTTCAGCCAGTTCGGCAATTCAGTTTTTTTCGGCGGTCCGATGGGTCGGGGGCCGGGTCTGGGGATAGTATAGGACTGGTGTTTGGGAAAGTCAAATGTTCGGGCGCGGGGGTGGGTTGGCGTGGTAGATTGCTCGCGGGGCATCGGACCACTGACTGGTTTGCCTTCATTTTGATTGTTAAGAGAAATAGAGTTGCATCCATACCAAGATCTGGTTCACAAGGGCCTTTTGGTGGTCACCCTCAGGTTCTTGCAAAGCTTAGACAGGGGATGGTATAACGAGGGATGCTATGCTTGCAGATAACATGTCAATCAACATTGGAAACGAGAAACCCGCCATGGAAGATTTGAAGGAGCTTAGGGAGGAAGCGGGGCAAATCCTCAAGCAGCTCAGAGAAAATAGAGAGGTTAGTTCCAGACCGATATTTATTGAGTTTTCAGGTACTCCGAAGAGCGGCAAGAGCACCTGTATTGACATAGTTGTTCATTTCTTTAGGCGCCTTGAGTTCAAAGTGCTCGCTCCAACCGAGGGGGCTTCAAAGAGAACTCCGTACTACCTCAAAAAAGACTGGATGGCTTTCAATACATGGTCGGCTTCTTATGCCCTCACGCATATTCTTGAAGGACTTTATGGTTCCGATGAATATGACTTGGCAATTCTGGACAGAGGTTTATTTGATGCTCTAGCCTGGTTCGAGTTGTTATGCACAAGAAATGAAGTTAGTACGCAAGAACGCAAACAAATTCATGAATTTCTTCTCATTGAGAAATGGCGATCGAAAATCGATGCTGTGCTTTTGTTCACGGCAGATCATGAGACCTCTATGAAACGGGAAAATCAAGACAAACTAATCGACGAACCGGGAAGCGCCATGAATCCGGAAGTGCTCAAGCAAATCAACCAAGCCTATGATACAGTTAAGGGTGAGTACTCAGTAGAATTTCCTCAATTTGAAACCATAGACACAAGCAAAGACCAAAACACGACACCAAGGTCAACTGCAGCTCAAGCAACTAAGTTGATCCTCAATGTATTTGAATCCAAGCTGCGGTAATCACTGATGTCAAGAAATGAACAATCCATACTCTGCTTTCCTCGGGAACACATCGAGGGATGTGATCGGTTTACTCCTTGGGATTCAGCTATAGGGATCATAAGATCCTTAGAATCAGACATTGCATGGCTGCCTAGAAACCAAGCAGAATCTTCGGAGGAATTAATACAACCTATCCCTTGTGCGCTTGTACTTGGAGATGCACAAGGTTATCGAATTTTCCCCAGAATAAAGCAAGGACGCCAAGATTTGCGAAAGAAAATCAGCTTGGTAGTGGGAGGACACATAGACTACGTCGCCGAACATTCTGACTTTTCTACTTTAGTAATAGCTACTTTGGAAAGGGAATTGGCAGAAGAATTAGGCACTTCACCTTCTGGTCTAGCCAAGCCCATTGGACTGGTCATTGACTTTTCTTCTCCTGAGGCTTCTAGACACGTCGGCATCGTGCATGAAGTGGTTGTCTCTGGTCCAGTGAAGCCGACAGCCCCCGAAGAGTTCTCCATTGGCTCCAAGAATGCAGGAAAGCTTTGTACCTCAATAGAGTTGTCCGAGTTGCATAGCAGGTTTGATCCCTGGTCTACCATTATTTTCGCAGACTATATCAATCCAACCTACGCATCAGATGTGGGTAAGCAACTTAGCTTGTTGCCTTTATACGATTCCCAACTTTAGTAGGGGATGCTGGAGGAGGTATTGGCACCGGTGATGTTGGTCGTGCCGAGGAAGTAGTGGAGAGAGAATCGTGGGGCTGTGGGCGAGAGTGGAGCCTGATGAAATGGCAGTCGTGGGTCGACCCCCTCGAGGGACTCGGGGCAAGCTCTTCGACTCGTTGCTCAGGGTGAGCGGCCTCGCACCGCGGGAAGGCGACCCGCTGGTCGCCCCTACGGGTAAGGACATCCCACCCTATCCCGGGGATGGATTCATGCCAAAGGGCGCATCTTCGACCCGACCGGGGTCGGGAATGACGGAGTGGGCGGGGTGAGTTGCGGAGTTGTGGGTGAGTGTTTCGGAGGGATGGATTCCCGACTACTCGGGAATGACGAGTTAAAGAGGCGGGAATGATCCGCCATAGGCGGACAGGCTCCCCTCGGGGGTGGGGGGGTTGGGTTAGTCGGTTGATACCCTGAATTATCGTTGACGTAATGTGGTGGAAATGGTAGTATTTCCGTGCCTGTTTTGATTAGTTTTGTACTTTCCCGAAGTCGCCCCGGATCCATGTCAATGACCATGTTTTCCCAATGCCGGTAGTAGGTATAAGCACATCCAGGAAAGCGAAAGGGGCCCGGTATATAAGGGTCCTGGAGAAGGTCGGGGCTGAGCCGGTGATACTGCGGCCCGACCCGGAAGCGGATATTTCGTCGATCCTGGACGGTGTAGACGGGCTGGTGCTGTCGGGTGGGGAGGACATAGACCCCCACTACTACGAGGAGCCGTTCCTGGACGCAACGCCTGACAAGGAGCGGGATGCCTTCGAGATACCTCTTCTGAGGGCGGCGCTGGGCCGGGACATGCCGATATTCGGCGTGTGCAGAGGGATGGAGGCGATTAACGTGGTGATGGGCGGAAAGCTGACGCGGAAGATCGAGGGGCATAGGTCGGCGGACTTGGTGAAGTCGGTGTTTCACGACGTGTACATAGCGCCGGGGAGCCGGCTGGGGGCGATATTCGGGGGAGCGCCGATACTCAGGGTGAACAGCCGACACCACCAGGGTTTCACGCAGTTCCAGAAGGCGCGGGGGCTATTGGCGTCGGCGTACGTGCTGGACGGCGATCTTATAGAGGCCATCGAATCCCTGGAACACACGTGGGTGTTCGGGGTCCAGTGGCACCCTGAGAGAGAGTCCGAGAACCACCCGAAGAACCTGAACCTGTTTCACAGTCTCGTTGAGGCGGCGGAGAGGTTCGCCAAGGTACCCGTATAGAGGTCAACGATGGTAACAGACATCGGAAAAATCAGGCCGATCAAGATAGAAGAGGAGATGCGGGGGTCGTACCTGGACTATGCGATGAGCGTAATTGTCGCTCGGGCGCTGCCGGATGTACGGGACGGCCTGAAGCCCGTGCACCGGCGGATTCTGTACGCCATGAACGACCTGCACCTGAACCCGAACAGCGCGTACAAGAAGAGCGCACGTATAGTCGGGGAGGTGCTGGGTAAGTACCACCCGCACAGCGACAGCCCGGTATACGACGCCATGGTACGGATGGCCCAGGAATTCTCGATGCGCTACATGCTGGTCGACGGGCAGGGGAACTTCGGGAGCGTGGACAACGATCCTCCGGCGGCCATGCGGTACACGGAGGCGCGGCTGGCGCAGGTGGCCACGGAGATGCTGGCCGACATCGACATGGAGACGGTGGACTTCACGGCCAATTTCGATGACAGCCTGAGCGAGCCGACGGTGCTGCCGGCTCGGGCGCCGAACCTGCTGATGAACGGGAGCTCGGGTATCGCCGTTGGAATGGCGACCAACATACCGCCCCACAACCTGGGAGAGCTCTGCGACGGCCTAGTCAAGCTGATAGACAACCCGGACACGACCATCGACGACCTGCTGGAATCGGTGCACGGGCCGGACTTCCCGACTAGGGCAGAGATCTGGGGTCGGGAGGGGATCCGGAATGCGTATACCACGGGTCACGGGAAGATAGTGATCCGGGCCAAGGCGGAAATCATCGAGTCCAAGAAGGGGAAGCGCACCTCGATCATCGTTACGGAGCTTCCATACCAGCTGAACAAGGCGTCGCTGGTGGAGAAGATTGCGGACCTGGTGAAGGAGCGCCGAATCGACGGCATCTCGGAAATACGGGACGAGTCGGACCGCGAAGGCATTCGCGTTGTGATCGAGCTGCGGAAGGACCATTACCCGGACGTAGTGCTGAACAACCTGTACCAGCTTACGCCCATGCAGTCGTCGTACTTCATCAACATGCTGGCGCTGGTGGACGGGGCGCCTCGGGTGATAGGGCTGAAGTCGGCGCTGGAGAACTTCATCGAGTTCAGGCGCGAGGTGATAGTGAGGAGGTCGAGGTTCGAGCTGCGGAAGGCTCGGGAGCGGGCGCACATCCTGGAAGGCTTCAAGATTGCGCTGGATAACCTAGACGCCATAATCGCCACCATCCGGCAGTCGCCGACGGTGGAGGACGCCCGCAACAACCTGATCCAGCTTTTCAACCTAACGCAGGTGCAGGCCCAGGCGATCCTCGACATGCAGCTGCGGCGCATCGCGCAGCTGGAGCGCCAGAAGATCGATGAGGAATACGCCGACACCATTATGAAGATCAACTACCTGGAAGACCTGCTGGAGAATCCCCGCAAGGTGCTGTTCCTGATAAGGGACGAGGTCCTGGAGGTCAAAGCCAAGTACGCCGACCCGCGTCGCACGATTATCGTCGACGAGGAGGCCGGCTCCTTCTCCAACGAGGACCTGATCCCACACCAGGAGGTTGTGGTAACCGTCAGTCACGGCGGGTACATCAAGCGAATCCTGAAGGACACCTACCGGGTGCAAAGGCGCGGGGGGCGGGGGGTGGCGGGGATGGAGACCCGGGGGGACGACGTGGTACAGCACCTCATGCTCGCAGACACCCACGACATATTACTGTTCTTCACGAACAAGGGTCGGGTGACGTCTTTGAAGTGCCACAAGGTGCCGCAGGCGCTTTCACGCACGGCGAAGGGCCTGCACATCAACAACCTGATCAACATGGAGCCGGGGGAGCGGATCACGGCGCCCATCCAGGTACAGGACTTCCAGGCCGGGGGCTACATCCTGATGGCCAGTCGGGGCGGGGAGATAAAGAAGACGCCGCTGGAGGCCTTCGCGAACATCCGGAGCAACGGACTGAAGGCCTTTTCGCTGGAGCCGGGTGACGAGCTCGTTTCCGCAACGCTGGCCAATGACGAAGACGACTACATCATGGTTACCAAGCACGGGCAGGCGCTGATGGCGAACGTCGGGCAGCTGCGGAGCGCGTCCCGAAACAGCGGCGGCGTGCGGGGCATCAAGCTCCTGTCGGGCGACAACACGATCTCCATGGACATAGTGCTGTCCGACCATCACCTGATCGTCATGTCGGTCCACGGGGTTGGAAAGCTGACGAGGCTGGACTCTCACCACGTCCAGAAGCGGGGCGGGCTGGGGGTGCTGTGGTTCAAGGTGACGGACAAGTCGGGGCCGCTAGTGGCGGCGAAGGTCGTGAACCGGGCGCACGAGCTGATGGTCATCTCGGAGCAGGGGACGGTGTTCCGTACGATGCTCAAGGAGATCAGGGTGTTGAGCCGGATTACCCAAGGTGTGCAGATTATGAAGCCCGACTCGGGGGACAGTGTTGCGGCGCTGGCCTGCTCAGAGGGGCAGACGGACGAGTCTTCATCTAATGGGCGGGTGACGTCTAAGTAGGGTTGGGGTGGGGGGGTGGTCTCCATTTCTCAGGACCTTTGCGCAACTCTCGGTCGGGGAAGGGACACCCCTCCCATTCCGCTCTTGAGACCCTTCGACTCCGCTCAGGGCGAGCGGAATTCCCCACCCACAGGGGATGGATTCCCGATCGGAGTCGGGAATGACGGTTTTGCAATGGTCTCTTTCTCAGGGTGAGGGTGTTGCTAGCCGTACAATCGTCGTAACATAGGCGCGCCCAAACGCATATCTTGAAGGGGAGATTTCTATGAAGCTCTTATTTGTACACGGGGCCGGGGGGTCGCCGGAGTCCTACTATTACCAGACCCGACATTTCGAAGGCTCGGAGGCCATAGCCCTGCCCGGCCATCCGGAGGGGACGCCCTGCAAGACCATCCCGGCCTACGCGGAATGGCTACGGGGTTATATCTGGGGCAAGGGTTACGAAGACGTGGTGCTGTGCGGCCATTCCATGGGCGGAGGCATCACACTGCAATATGCCGTGAACTATCCCGACGAGCTCAAGGCGATAATCACCATCGGGAGCGGGGCTCGATTGCGGGTACACCCCGACTACCTGGCGGAGGACCAGGAGGGGATACGAGACCCGGGGCCGTGGAACCGGGTGGCCTTCGAAGAGCAGTCGGACTACGCGCCGGAGCTTCGCAAGCTGATAGCGGAGAGGAGGGTGGAGGTCGGGCCTGCGGTGGCATACAACGACATGACGGCATGCGACCAGTTCGACATCATGGGCAGGGTGTCGGAGATCAAGCTGCCGACGCTGGCGATAGTCGGGACGGAGGATGAGATGACGCCACCCCTGTACTCGACGTACCTGGAGAAGAACCTGGACGACTGTCGGACGATGATCATAGAAGGGGCGACGCACAGCGTGATGCTGGAGCGGCCGGAAGAGGTGAACTCGGCTATAGAGGAGTTTGTGTCGGGGCTGGGGTGAGGGGGTGTGTCGGCTGGCTTCGTCTGAAAAAGTAGCAGGATATAATAAGAGTGAACCTGGATAAGTCTCGGGAGGGGTTGGGGCTGGGGTTGTTCGTTTTGCTGTCTCTGGCTTGCCTGGGGCTCGTAATATGGCTTGAGGCAACAGACAGCGAAACGGTTGGAATAGTAGCCACTGTCGTATCCGTTTTGGAGCGGATGGCTGCGATCCTGGTCACGTTGAGCCTGTCGATATATGCCTTAGTGGAGGGAGTCGCAATGCTATATGAAAGGTACGCCAAGAGGCGGTTTCAGGAGGGGAGACAGACCGAACGAGTTGAGCGGGATAAAGAGTGGGACTCATGGCTGGAGCGTCGGGAGAAGGCCCTTGCAGATGGGCAAACCTTTGACGAGCCGTCGCCGAGTGCAAAAGCATTTAAGAATGGCCAGTGAATTCTCGGCTGTTCCTTGGCCCTAGCCTAGATTTCCTTAAGAATCACCACAAACCTTGAACGGCCCCGACCTCCGAATAGCCCTGCAAAACGCCCTCCCCACTTCATCATGTGCTGACTTCTGTGTCGGCTACTTCAACCTGGGCGGCTGGAAACTCCTTACCCCCTACCTGAAAGCCACAACATCCATCTTAGAGCCATACCGTATCCTCATAGGTATGCCACCGGACTCCGACAGGGAGCTCCGCAAAGACATATTGAGAGGCATTCCGTCCGACAGGGACACCCTGAAGTCTATGGCGGCGTTACTCCGTGAGCGGAAAGTGGTTGTCAAAATCTCGCGGCGTAGGCAGCACTCCAAGTTCTATCTTCTGTACGACGCCGATAGACCTACTGCCGGTTTCCTTGGCAGCAGCAACCTAACTAGGTCTGGATTGACCAGCACAGGTGAATCTAACCTTGTTCTAGACTCGGATGCCTTCCTTGAGTATGCAGAGCAGTTCGCAGAATGGTGGGGCGACCCATCCAACACCGACTTTACCGATCACTTGGCGGCCTTAGTAGAAGCTCGATTACCAGGTTACAGCCCACCCAGTTCTCCGAGCTTTGAGCCAACTTCCGCATACTCACAGCTAAGGCCACACTTGGAAAGCAGCCCCGATAGGGAAATCCTGACTGCTTTCTACTACGCTACCAACGGCCCAAACTGGATCAACAACACTAACTGGTTGAGTAATAGACCCCTTAGGGAGTGGTATGGCGTCAAAATTAACTACGGTGACAGTCCTAACGGACTAAAGCTCGTATCGAATAATCTATCCGGGGAGTTGTCGCCTCTGCTGGAAAATTTGTCCAGACTACACGAGCTAGACCTCAGTGGTAACCAATTAAGCGGGGAGATACCAGTTCAGCTTGGCAATCTGTTCAACTTGCATACGCTAAATCTCAGCGGCAACCGATTAAACGGAGCGATACCATCTCAACTTGGTGACTTATCTAACCTTTCAACTCTAGATCTTAGTGATAACCGACTAAGCGGACAAATACCGGCTCAACTAGGCAACCTCGGATTATGGTCGGTGCTGAATCTCAGCAATAATCAGCTAAGCGGCCGGATACCACCTCAACTAGGCAACTTATCCAAATTATGGTGGTTAAGCCTAAGCGACAACCAGTTGACCGGGGAGATACCGTTAGAGTTAACCAGCATTTCCAGTCTGCACTATCTCAACCTGAGCGGTAACCTGCTAAGTGGAACGATACCGCCTCAACTTGCGAATCTGCGCCTGCTGGAGGTCTTGGACCTTAGCCACAACAGGTTCACCGGTGAGGTGCCATCCACATTAGTTAACCTGCTTAGACAACTGGTACTCTTGAAACGATTGTACCTTAATGAGAATCGGCTGACAGGCCGTGTGCCGGCAAAGTTGCTAGCTGTGCCTCATAACGACCTTGTGAAGCTTGGGTTGCCTTTCTCAGGTCGAGCATGTTTCTGGCGCTCGCCAATTGGGCGATTCTGGATAAATCTCCGATCTTTCACCTCGATGTGATGGGGAAATTCACCTAATTCTTTGGCGAATCGCAAGAATGAAGGGAACCTTAGTTAATCATGACTAATGTCACTCTCTTTGACCAAATAGATCGTACCGATGCAAGTGGGCAAGGCCGAACAGAAAGAGATTTCGATTTCCTCAACCGCCGTGCACATCCTATGTTCCAAAACAGACGGAACATGCTTGAATCTTGGTTTGTCAAAATCCCAGATCAAAAAGAAAGGGACGTTAAAAATAAAAGCCGTCTTCGCGAGATGTTCCGAGGCGACAATGGGCCTCACTTAGGAGTGTTTTTCGAATTGCTTATTCATGAACTCCTTAATACGATAGGCACCGAGGTTTGTGTGCACCCTGATACACCCGACTTCTCAGCGACTATCAATGGTGTAAGAATCTTGTTGGAATGCACAGTGTTACAGGATTTAGATGAGCAGGTCAGTGCGGATAAGAGAGAAGCTGTTATCAAGAAAGTCGTTGACTCCATAAACACAGGCGGGTTCACGTTGCAATGGCAATGCCTTGCCCAAGGACCTCAACAACCGTCTACTACGAACCTCAAAAGGCGCATCAAGAATTGGATTTCTACTCTCGATCCCAGCGAGGGCAAAATAAGCGAGCTTGAATGGAGTCATGAAGGATGGGAAGTTATTGTTAAGGCTTTACCATACAAACCCGGCATAAACAAGCAAGAAGGAGACCGAGCAATAGGTTTAGAAACCCACATCGAAATAATAAATGGTGGGCAATTCCAGCCGGCATTAGAGAAGAAAGCCAAGAAATACAATTCTTCCGAACTCCCCTACGTTGTCGTTGCTACAAAGAACGCTGATTGGGTTTATGAGCACAGCATATGGGAAAATCGAATGATAGATGCTCTGTACGGAGAGGAAATACTATTACATAAAGGGCGTACATTTGACGGCTTGTTTGGGTCTCCGGAAAACCCTAAACATCGCGGTGTATCAGCAATTCTATTCAAACGTGAGTTGTCCCTAGCAAAACCCCCTGTTATACGCGATCCAGACATGCCCTCGTGGGTTCTTTACCACCATCCAGGGGCCAAACGTCCGTTGTCACCCGCTTTGTTTCCCTTTGCTGCAAGCGTGGATTTAACTAAAACACCCGAGGTTGTTGACGCTACGTGTACCCTAAGGGACCTTTTGGGCCTTCCACCTGATATCGCGACCGATATGTTTCCGATTGAGGGAGGGATGTGGCAGGCAATAGTCGGCTAACCCCGTAATACCCCCCTCATCCAGCTTGGGGCCCACCAGTTGCGGTCTCCGAGGATTTTCATCAGGGAGGGGACAAGAAGGGCTCGGACGACGGTGCTGTCGAGGAAGATGGCGAGGGCGATCCCGAGGCCCAGGGCCTTGATGATTATGATGTCGCCGAAGGTGAAGGAGCCCGCCACCAGCACCAGCACGAGGGCGGCGCTGGTTATGATGCGCCCCGTCTTCTCGAGGCCGAGGGCCACGCTCTGGGCGTTGTCTCCAGTTTCATCGTAGATCTCCCTTATGCGGGTGAGAAGGAAGACCTCGTAGTCCATGGAGAGGCCGAAGAGGATGGTGAAGAGAAGGATGGGAAGGGTGGCTTCCAGGAAGCCGGTCGAGGTGAAGTTCAGGAGACCCTCCAAGTTGCCTTGCTGGAAGATGAAGACCAGGGCGCCGTAGCTGGCGAAGACGCTCATGCCGTTCATCACGAGGGCCTTCATTGGTATCACCACGGACCTGAACAGGAAGGTCAGTACGAGGTAGACGGACACGGTGATCAGGGCAAGGGCCCAGGGGAAGGCGTCGTACATGGCCTCAACGGCGTCCATGAGGCTGGCGGTGGCCCCCGAGACCAGGTAATCCCCCTCACCCTCGTAGGAGCGGAGGCGGCGGACGGTGTCCCGGGCTTCGTCGGAGTTCATTTCGTAGACGGTGTAGATAAGGACCATGGTGGTGTAGCCATCGCCGAACTCGTCCAGGACTTCCCGGACCTCCGGGGAGGCGCGGGCCTCGGCATTGCCGTAGACGGACTGGTACTGTTCCAGGGTCACGCCTTCTTCGATGTCGACGAGGCTCTCGATTCGAGTCACGCCGGGCAAGTCTCGGGCGGAACGGGTGTAGGCGTGGAGGGTGGCGAGGTTGTCGGGGTTGGTGACGTCGTCATCGAAGCGGGCGGCGATGAGGATGGGAACGAGAGCGCCCTCGCCCAGCTCATCGGAGACCTTTTCCCAGCCCTGGCGGGACTCGGCTTCCTCAGGGAGGACGCTGGCCCACGGGACTCCGAGCTTCACCTGTAGGAAGGGGGTGCCGAGGGCCAATAAAGCCGCAATCACCGGCAGCATGACCAGGAGGGGGCGTCGGGTTACCCAACCGGCAAGGGTCCTCCAGAAATTACCACCACTGTAGAGTCGGGCGGGGAGGATGGGCAGGGAGTCGATGCGATGCCCTACTACGGAAAGGAGCGCGGGCACGAGGGTCAGGGCCACTGCCACCGAGGCGGCGATCACTACTATCCCCCCGATCCCGATGGACCTCAGCATGGAGAGTTCGAAGATGAGGAGGCCGGCGAGACCCAAGGCGGTGGTGATGCCGGAAAACAGGATCGCCCTTCCCGCCATGCCGACGGTGAGGGCTACGCTCTCCTCGACGCTGTTGCTTTCAAGCTCTTCCCGGAAGCGGCTGACCATGAGCAGCGAGTAGTCGATGGCAGCGCCCACGCCGAGCAGGGTGGCGGTGTTCAAGGCGAATACGGACATGGAGGTGACGAGGCCGAGCAGGTAGATGGCCGTGAGGGTGATGCCCAGCCCGAGCAGCCCTATGGCGAGAGGAGCGGCCACGGAGACCACGGTGCGGAAGATGACGAGCAGGGCCAGGGCGACGAGAGGAAAGGTGATGACCTCTGCGCGCCTGAGGTCCCGGCCGGTGTATTCGTTGATATCCGAGAATATGGCCGAGCCGCCGGTGAGCCAGACGTCCAGGTCCACCTCCGGCAACACCGCCCGCATCTTCGGCACTTCGTCGAGGACTTCATCGAGGGGGATGTCGAGGCCGACGAGGGCGTAGGTGGTGCGCCCGTCGGGGGAGACCAGATTTTCGTTTCCGCCGGAGAAGTAGCTGTCGATCCTGGCGACGCCCGGATACCGCGCCAGGGCGGAGAGAACGGTCCGGGCGCGGGCCTCGTAGGCGGGGTCGCGGACGGTGAGGGTGTCGTGGGAGAAGACGGGGATGACGATGGCCTGGTTGAGGACGCCTTCCTCTTCGAGGACTTCGAAGGCGCGCTGGGCCTCGGTATCCTGCTCGCCGAAGCCGGAGGTGAGCACGGACTCGACCCTCGGGGCCAGGAATGCGCAGCCCACCAATACCACCACCCAGAAGGCAATGACCAGCCAGCGATGGAGGTAGACCCAGCGGCCCAGGCGATAGAAATGGGAAGCGTGGATATCGCGGGCCAGTGTGTCACCTCCGGGAAGCCGTCCCTGGTGAGATTATAGCAACGACCGCTCCCCCGGCTCATGCTTCGACAGGGCTCAGTATGAGCGGCCCCACATCGCCTCCACTCTTCGTAGCAGTGACATTTACATGGCCTGCCCGTTAGGGGGACACCTCCCAGAATCCGCTCGACCCTTCGACCCTGCTCAGGATGAGCGGATTCTGCCCCACCCCTGAAGCGAGCGGCATTTGGCTCTTGCGGGAATGACGGAACGTGAAGGGAGGAAATGATGAGGTTGTATAATTCGAAGCATGGGGGTGAAAAGGGGCATCAGGCTGTCACTGGCGGTGGCGATGTTGGTTGTCGGGCTGGCGTTGCTGCTGACCCCCGCCCACGCCCAAAGCGCGACAGAGCAGGTCTACGTACTCACCTATGACGGCAACATAGACCCCAACGCGGAGAGGTACTTCTCCAGGGGGATCAGGCTGGCGGAGGAGGATGGGGCGTCGCTGGTGGTCATCAAGCTGGACACGCCGGGAGGCCTGCTTTCGTCCACTGAAAAGATTGTTGAACATCTGCTAAGCGCCGATGTGCCTGTGGCGGTGTACGTGTATCCACCGGGCGCTTTTGCGGCTTCGGCGGGGACGTTTGTGACGGCGGCGGCGAACTTTGCGGTGATGGCGGAAGGCACATCCATCGGGGCGGCGCCGCCGGTGTCGGCGGACGGGGAAGATTTGCCCGACACCCTCTCCGAGAAAGCCACGAATATCACCGTCGCCATGGCCGAGGGCATAGCCGAGAAGCGGGGCCGGGACAAGGAGGCCCTGACCAAGACCATCACCGAGGCCGAGGCATACACGGCCTCGGCGGCGGTGGAGGCGAACCTAGTCGACTTCGTGGCAGTGGACATGGAGGACCTGCTGGAACAGCTGGACGGGCGGGAGACGGAGACGGTGTCGGGGGTGGTGACGATGGAGACGGAAGGGCTGGTGGAGCGTGAGGTGGATATGAGCCTGGCGGAGAGGTTCTTCGGGTTCGTCGGGGACCCGAACGTTATCGGGCTTTTGCTGACCTTCGGGGCGTTGGGCCTGTTCGTGGAGCTACTTAGCCCCGGGCTGATAGTGCCAGGCGTGGTCGGGGGCCTCGCCATGATAATCGGGTTGGTGGCCCTGGGCACGCTGCCTTTCAACTGGGCGGGCATCGTACTTCTTGCACTGGCCGCCATACTGATATTCTTCGAAATCCAGGCCCCGGGGCTGGGGTTCCTGGGGATAGGTGGAGTGGTCGCGTTCGTGCTGGGCACATTGCTGCTCTTCTCCGTCGGGGAGCCGGACTTTCCGGATGCGCCCGTAGTCAGGATAAGCTTGTGGCTGGTGGGGATACTGTCGGGGCTGATTGCCTTTTTCGCACTGTTTATCGTCGGGGCGGTGGTGAGGACGCGAAAGATGAAGTACACCCAGGTTGGAGAGAATTTGATAGGGCAGACAGGCAAGGTCTTGACGGCCTTGAGTCCAGTCGGGACTGTGCAGCTTACCAGTGAGACGTGGAGTGCGGTTTCGTCGGGGGAGGAGGAGATCGGGGTGGGGGACAAGGTGGAGGTGGTTGGGGTGGATGGACTTATAATCAAGGTCCGTAAAGCGTGAATCAGAAAGGAGCCGTATATGGCTACACCCGTTATATTTCCGGTAATCATAGTGAAGCAGTACGAAAGGATGGTGCCCTTCAGGCTGGGCAAGTTCTTCGGGCTGAAGGGGGCGGGGCTTCGGCTGCTAATCCCGTTCGTCGACAGCTTCCAGAAGGTCGACCTCCGAGAAGACGTCATTGACGTCGCCCGACAGACGAACATCACCAAGGACAACGCGCCGATAGACATCGACTTCCTGATCTACTACAAGGTGCTGGACCACGAGGCGGAGAAGAGCGTGCTGGAGGTGCAGGACTTCAGGGCGGCGATTGTCGGAATGGCGACGACAACGCTGAGGGCGGTGGTCGGGGATATTCCGCTGGACGACGTCCTGGCAAAGAGGGAGGAGATCAACCAAATCCTGCGGGTTAAGCTGGACGAGGTGACGGGGAGGTGGGGGGTGAAGGTCACGGCGGTCGAGATACGGGAGATCGACCCGCCTGCCGAGATACAGCACGCCATGAACAGGCAGATGGCCGCCGAGCGGGAACGCCGGGCGGTGGTCACCGAGGCGGACGGCCAGAAAGAGGCGAACATCACCGTCGCCGAGGGCCAGAAGCAGGCTGCCATCCTGAGTGCCGAAGGACTGAGACAAGCAGAAATTTTGAAGGCCGAGGGCAACAGACAGGCGGCGATTCTGAACGCCGAGGGATTCAGCAATGCGCTGGACCAGATCTACAGGGTGGCACAGGGGGTCGACTCCAAGACGATGAGCCTACAGTACTTCGAGACGTTGAAGGACATCGGGGCGAGCCCGTCCACCAAGTTCATTTTCCCGATGGAGTTCACGAACGTGCTGAAGCCGTTCATGAACCTGGCTGCGACTGCGCAGGAGGACGGCTCCAACGGGACAACGTAGGGAGACCTCAAGGGGTACTGGGTAGGGTAAGTGTGGCTTTCTGCCTCCTTTCCCTCGACGAGACCTTTGTATACCAACGAGATAGCGGAGCGGGACACCCCACCCATTCCGCTCTTGAGACCCTTCGACTCCGCTCAGGGCGAGCGGAATGCCCCACCCCAAGGGGACGAATTCTCGCTCTGAAGTGGAAGCTACAGTTGTAAATTAGTCCAGTGGTGGGAAGGAGCATTGCCCCTTCCCACCACTGTTTTGAATGGCCGGTGCTATACTCGATTCCTTGTCGAAGCAGGAAATGGCTAAGTCGAATAACAACCTAGAATCGGGCGCGTACCGGAGGGTGGTGGTCAAGCTGGGGAGCAACTTGCTAGCGGGGCCCGACCGCGGCCTCGACCTGGACTGCATGGCCTCGCTGGTGAGGCAGATAGCGGAGATCAGGCGGGACGGGATGGAGGTGGTGCTGGTGTCATCGGGGGCGATGGCGTCGGGGCGGGAGATACTGGGTCAGGTGCCGGAGCATCGGGGGGTGCCGCTGAAGCAGGTGCTGGCGTCGGTGGGACAGGGCCGGCTGATGCAGGCCTACGACAGGCTGTTTGGGGAGCACGGGATAACGGTGGCGCAGGCGCTGGTGTCGAGGGGGGACTTGTCGGACAGGCTGGGGTATCTGAACGTGCGCAACACCCTTAACACGTTGCTGGAGCTCGGGGTGCAGCCGATTGTCAACGAGAACGACGTGGTCGCCGTCGAGGAGATAAGGGGGGCCCGGTTCGGGGACAACGACAACCTTTCAGCGATGGTGGCGAACCTCGTAGATGCGGACCTGCTGATGATACTTTCGGACGTGGCCGGGCTGTACACCTCGGACCCGATGCACGACCCTCAGGCCGAGCTAATCCCGAAGGTCGAGACCATCGACGACTCCATAACCTCGCTGGCGGCGGGCACCAAGAGCAGCAAGGCGGTCGGGGGGATGGTGACCAAGCTGCAGGCTGCGAGCCTGGCGACGGCGTCGGGGGTGGACGTTGTGATCGCCAAGGGGCGGCTGGAGAACGTGATCCCGAGGCTGGCCGGGGGCGAGGGGCTGGGGACGTTCTTCCCGAGCCATACGACGAAGATGGAGAGCCGGAAGCGGTGGATGCTGAGCGGGCTGAACTCCCGGGGGTCGGTGCGGGTGGACGGGGGAGCGGCGTCGGCGGTGGTGAAGGGAGGGAAGAGCCTGTTGCCTGCGGGGGTGACGGAGGTGTCGGGGAGCTTTGAGCGGGGCGACGTGCTGGTCGTGGAGGACGGGGACGGGAACCGGATAGCCTGCGGCCTGTCAAACTACGATGCGGAGGATGCGAGGGCGATTGCGGGGGAGAGGTCGGGTAGGATATTCGAAATTCTCGGGTATGAGTACGGGGCGGAGCTGGTGCACCGGGATAATTTGGTGTTGTTGTAGGTTATGGCGAAATATCCACACATAGAGCGCTATCACGAGCGGCTCAACCGTTTATGAAAACCCGGTGTGAGCTAGGCCGGTTGTTGGGCAAGATCCGGCCTTAGGTGGACGAGAGACGAATAGTCAATACTCATACAGAGGTCGGGCGTCACCTCGGGTCGCAAGAGTATTGATCCCCCTCTCAAACTTTAGGCGTTCCTGGTCATCCTGCAGCTGTCGCCGTATTTCACTATTCTTGGCTATTTCCTGCATAAGATGCCAACCTGTGGAAGGAGTAACTGAGCCCGTCGACTCAACTAATGACTCGTATGGCATCCTAGCTTCGTAAAGTGCGTCGCGTGTTCGACTAAACACGTACCGGCACCTTGAAATACTCCAGTAATAGTGTCCTACTAGTCGACTTTGCTGGTTGGTCAGGGGATCCGCTAGAGTCACCGTGTTTGGTTCAGTAACCCAGTCGTAGACCAAGACGCAGTTATAGGCTATAGGCAATGCTATCTCGCTGCCAAAATTTAACAGGCTTGGGACACTGTTACGCCGCGCTCGAGCAATCATCACCGGAGAATCACCAATCACGAGGGGTTTTGTTGCCTTATGGATACTCAAACCCATAAGGCTTAAGGCGATGGAGGTCAGGCTGTTTTCGGAGTCCAGCGCCAGCGTTAGAACATCCTCCGGTAGAAGTGGGTGCATTGAGGATTGTAGTCGAGGCCTACTGACTGGCAACCCATTGCGAAATGCAATCTCGGCAATCATGTTGGCCGTATTCTGAACGACGTCCTTGCGTAGCTTTTCTCTTTTCACTCCAGAATAAGGGTCAGCCAGGATTAGAGACAGTACTAGGTCGTTGAGTAATTGTCGTTCCTTTACTGCCAGGTGAATTTGGTGGCCTTTACGAAGGCGTTGAACCGCTCCGGTAATGCTGCGCTCAATACTAGTTAAGCGGCTATTGTCCTGGGCTGTGAGCAAATTCACTTTAGAAGCAACGTCGTCTACAGATCGAATCGTGGTAGAAAGAGTGCGTTTATCCAAGGTATATACATGACTTGCATTGCCTGGAAGGCCAAAGCCTTTTAAGAGAAACTGCGAAACCCAGTGCTGATTTGAATTGTCCCAAGTGTTTGGAGCGGGCAACGTGCGCTTGTTCTTAGCCAATGGTCGTGCTTCCTCGAGTGTTATTCTTGCCAGTAAGCGGCGTAGTCTTAGGCGGTGCTTAGACCCACGGTCTGATATATTTTAACTAACGTAATCCGTAAGTGGAGGTGCACGGTGAGTGTGCGGACGATGGAGCTAATTGACAGCATGCCCGACCGTTCTTGCCCCTCAAAGGTGGAGGTCTGATAATAGGTGTCGCTATGACCACCACGGTTAAACAAGACCTGAGGGCGCAGGCGCTGGCGGCGCGGGGGGCGGGGCGGGAGCTGGGTCGGGCTTCCAGTGCGGTTAAGGACCGGGCGTTGCTGAACATCGCCGGGGCGTTGGTGGAGCGGCAGGACGAGATTGTCGAGGCGAACCGGCAGGACTATGACTCCAGCGCCGAGTCGGGACTTTCGGAGTCGCTGCTGGACCGGCTGCTCCTCACCCATGACCGCATCCGGGCCCTCGCCGAGGACGTGGAGAGCATCGCCGGGCTGCCCGATCCCGTCGGGGAGACGTTCGACATGCGGACACTGCCCAACGGGTTGCAGGTGGGGAAGCGTCGGGTGCCGCTGGGGCTTATCGGGGCGATATACGAGAGCCGGCCCAACGTGACAATTGATATATCCTGCTTATGCCTGAAGTCGGGGAACGCGGTGCTGCTGAGGGGCGGCAAGGAGGCCATCCGGTCGAACCGGCTGCTGGCATCCATCGTGCGGGACAGCCTGGTCGAGGCGGGGGGCCCGGGGGAGGCGGTGCAGTTCGTCGACTCCACGGACCGGGCCCTGGTCGGGGAGATGCTGGAGATGAAGGGCATAATCGACCTGATGGTGCCCCGGGGCAGCGAGGACTTCATCCGGTACGTGGACTCGAACGCTTCCATGCCCGTGGTGGCGGGCGGGGTGGGGGTCTGCCACACCTACGTGGACAGGTCCGCCAACCTCGACAGCGCGGTGGCCATAGCCTACAATGCGAAGGTACAACGCCCCTCCACCTGCAACGCCCTGGACACCCTCATCGTGCACTCCTCAGTCGCCCAAGAATATCTTCCCCGGATAGCCCGCGCCTGGGGCGAGAAGGGCGTCGAGATCCGGTGCGACGAGAGGGCTTTCGACGTGATAAATGGGATGGGCGGTGTGTCGGCTGCGGTGGAGTCGGACTGGGGGATGGAGTTCCTGGCCCTGGTCGCCTCGGTGAAGGTAGTCGACGACATGGACGAGGCCCTGGCCCACATCGAGGCATACGGGTCGGGGCATTCGGAGGCGATCCTCACCGAGGACTACTCGGCGGCGCAGAGGTTCCTGGACGAGGTTGATGCCGCGGCGGTTTTCGTGAACGCGAGCACGCGGTTCACGGACGGCGGGCAGTTCGGGCTGGGGGCGGAGGTGGGGATCAGCACACAGAAAATGCACGCTCGGGGCCCGATGGGGCTCCGGGAAATGACATCCTACAAGTGGATAATCCTGGGCCGCGGACACGTCCGGCCCTAGACCAGAGAGGAAACACCGGCAATGGCCCCCTACCGATTCGAAAGAGAATGCCGTACGCCCCAGTCCGAGACCTATACGATAATCGACGACGAGAGCACGGCGGGTCGGATAGACCTGCATTTCGGCTCCAACGTAGTCCACGGTACGCTATGCGTGCTGGAGAACGTCACGCAGGAAGGCGTCCAGGAGCTGATAGACACCATCGACGAAGAGCTGGTGATGACCGCCGACGCTTCGCGGGGCGACTTCATAGTCGCGGTGTACCAGGGTCGGGAGGTCGGGGTGTTCAGCGACGAGGACTTTGACGAGGAAGAGGGCGGCGGGTCTCAGTAGCTCAGGAAGAGCTTGCCCCAGCCCGTCTTCATAGCCTTCCTGATCCTGCCCTTGCCGACGAGGTTCATCCAGAAGACGTTGTGGTACAGGTTCGACGCGAGGTAGGCCCAGGGCACCAGCGGCGACCTGAGCAGCAGCTTCTCCAGGGGCTTCAGCGGGCCCCAGTAAATCAGCTTCTGGCCGCGGCTGGCAAAGGTGTTCTCCGACCCACTGAACCCCCAGTTCACCCCCGACAGGTCCTCTCCCGCTATCTCGATTTCCCTCGGGTCTCCGCACCCGAGGCCGGCGTCGTGGGCGAGGCGGATGAACTTGATGGACATGGGGTCGAAACCCATGAGCCTGGCGGCGACGGCGTCGATGGCGACCTGGTCGCCGCTGGCGAGGAGGAGGTTTTTGACGTGCCAGCGCATGGCTCGGGGCCCGGGGCCGTCGCCGGCGAAGGCGCCGTCCATCATGGCGAAGATGCCGGGGTGGATCTCCTTCTGGATGGCGAGGAGGTCGACGAGGGTCTCGTGGATGACGGAGTGGGTGTAGTGCCTTTTCCTGTTCAGCAAGCCCCCGAAGGCGTTCTTCATGGCGCCGGTCATCTTCGTGAAGACGTGGGTCTTCATGGTCGGGAGCTGGACTATGTTCTTGCCGATGAAAGGCTCGGGGATCTGGATTCCGTCGGGGAAGATTTCGTCCAGGGCCAGCATTTTGGCCCTGGGCCGGTACTCGATCCAGCGAACGGGGTCCTCTTCGAGGTGCATGTTGGGGAGGTCGTACTTGTCGGTGACGACCTTCTGCTTGTTGCGAACCTCGCCTTCCCGGGCGTCGACGACCACGGTGCCGTTGTGAGCGGCGATGAGGTCGTTGTAGCCGTTGGCCTGTAGGGCCTTCACCGTCCCCTCGATCTGCCAGGGTGGGGTGGAGCATGCGGGGTAGTAGTACTGCCAGGAGATGTTTATCTTGAGGAGGGTTGGGAGGTCCCTGGGGAGATGGTCTTCCATCCCGGCAAGCTCGGCGAGGCGGACGTAGTCGTCCAGGACGGTGTCGGGGGAGGTGAAGACGGCGGCGACGGTGGGCTTGGTGGTGGTCGGGGCGCGGGTGGGGGCGGGGGTGGTCTGGATTTCAGTTGCCATAGATGAATTATACGGCAGAGCGGCGAGGTAAGGGTTGACGGTGAAGGGCCGGAGGCCCGACTAGTCTCTAGACGGTCTCGAACTGAAGGGCGGAGAGGTTGAGCCTTGATGAACGCTTTGAGAGGTTTAGCATCTCGACACCCACTACATCCCTCGCCTCGTTGTAGTCGAGAACAACACCTGCGGAGACTTCTTCGGATTCCAATATCGGAGAATCGTCCAGACGCAGGTATAGGGCGTCGGCTTCCTTATCGACGTATAGCTTCATAATCTATTTCTCATTCTGCCATCAAAGAAAGCGCTTATTACACGCCAGGGGGATTCCCGAGTGTTAACAACTGCCCGTAACACCCGATCCCCATATTCGGGGATGCGTTTATAGAAGCGTTCCAACTCTTCATCTTCGGGGTCGTTAGTGCGCAACTCGGGTTTTGTTATTGTCTCCTCAACCCAGTTCAACTGGATTCTGCGCTCTTCAATGGCCTGCAGAGCATGTCGGGTGTATTGTAGACCCGACTCTACGGACGGCATGCTGTTATTCTACACCATACCCACCTTGCCTCTATCCTTGACCTCATGGGGAGGTAGCGCATTAATATTTCCAACATAATGACCAAGACCTACGACGTAATTGTTATCGGGGCGGGGCATGCGGGGTGCGAGGCAGCTTTGGCGGCGGCGCGGATGGGTTGCGATACCCTGGTCCTGACGATGAAGCTGGACCATATCGCACTGATGCCTTGCAACCCGTCGATAGGGGGGCCGGCGAAGGGACACCTGGCCCGGGAAGTGGATGCGCTGGGTGGGGAGATGGGCCGGAACACGGACAAGACGTTCATCCAGATCCGTATGCTGAACACAGGGAAGGGACCGGCGGTGCAAGCACTTCGTGCCCAGTCGGATAAGGAGATGTATGCGCGGGAGATGCGGAGGACGCTGGAGAGGCAGGAGGGGTTGACGGCCAGGGAGGATTTGGTTGTGGGGATTGTGCTGGGGGGAGGAGGCGGACCCCACCCCAGATTCCTCGCGGGGCATCGGAATGACATGGGAGATAGGCGTCGTAGTGATATTGGGGGAGGGGATGGATTCCGGCTCGGGGGTGGGAATGACGGATTGTCTGAGGGTGGGTGGATCAGTTTGGAGACGAAGTCCGGGGAGGCATATGTGGGGAGGACGGTGGTGCTGACTACAGGGACGTCGCTGGCGGGAAAGATCATCATGGGTGAGCGGGCGTACACGGGGGGTCGGGCGGGGGAGCCCGCGGCGTCGGAGATATCGGAGTCGTTGAAGCAGTTGGGGTTCGTTCTCGGAAGACACAAGACAGGGACGCCGCCCCGGCTGGACGCTCGCACTATCGACTTCTCAAAGGCCAGGATACAGCCCGGCAGCCCGACGCCCCTGCACTTCAGCTTCTGGGGCGCCAACGGCGATTCACTGCGCTTTCCTACGCCTAATCCGGTATATCCCAAGCCCCAGGAGTCGGGGTGGCGGCCGCAGATGGCCTGCTACCTGGTGAGCACGAATCCCATGACCCACGAACTTATCACTGCAAACCTGGACCGGGCGCCGATGTTCAACGGCTCGATAGAGGGGGTCGGGCCACGGTACTGCCCGTCCATCGAGGACAAGGTTGTGCGCTTCGCCCACAAGGAGTCACATGGCCTGTTCCTGGAACCCGAGGGTTGGCAGACCGACGAGGTGTACCTCCAGGGCGCTAATACCAGCCTTCCGGAGGACGTGCAGGAAGCCTTCGTGAGGTCGATAGCGGGGCTGGAACGGGCCGAGATACTGAAGCACGGCTACGCCATAGAGTACGACTTCGTGTTGACGGACCAGATCAACGCGACGATGGAGACAAAGCTGATTCCAAACCTGTTCCTGGCGGGGCAGGTGTGCGGGACATCGGGGTACGAGGAGGCGGCGGGGCAGGGGATAGTGGCGGGGATAAACGCGGCGCTTCGGGTGAAGGGCCGGGGGCCGATGGTATTGCGTCGGGACCAGGCTTATTTGGGGGTGATGATAGACGACCTGGTGACCCGGGACCACTTCGAGCCGTATCGGATGCTCACGTCTCGGGCCGAGCACCGGCTCCTGTTACGTCAGGACAACGCCGACCTCCGTCTCGCTCCCATCGGCTATGACGTTGGGTTGCTCAGCGAGGGGCAATACAGGACGGTGGAGGAGAAGCGTAGCCGGGTGACCCGGGAGATGGAAAGGCTGGGCAAGACGTATCTGCCGCAGGACGGAAGCATAGACCCTCACCTGGTAAGCATCGGGCTGACGCCCGTTCGGAAGGCGGTCACGGGGATGGAGTTCCTGCGCAGGCCCGAGGTCGGGTATCAGACGGCGGTAGAGCTAGGCCTGGGGGACGAGGGACTGGGGGAGGAGGAGAGGGAGCAGGTGGAGATCGAGGCCAAGTACCAGGACTACATCGAGCGTCAGGGCCGGGAGGTGGAGAGGATACGCAGGCTGGAGCAGAGACCGATTCCGCAGGACGTGGACTACGGGGAGATCAAGGGCCTTTCGAACGAGGCCCGGGAGAACCTAGGCCGCTTCGTGCCGCTGACGGTGGGGCAGGCATCCCGGGTGCCGGGGGTGAGGACCTCGGACATCAGCCTGCTGCTGGTGCATTTGGAGCGGGGGCGGGAGAGGGTTGAGGCAACCTAGGCAGCATTGATGTGAAAGTTGAGGGGGCCCGAGCAAGCTCGGGCCCCCTCTTTTTTCGGCTTGACCGGCTTGGACTAGTTCTTGCCCTGTACTTCGAACCAGATTTCCGCCTGCGCGCCGCCTATTACTCCGTCCGCTGCCTCGTCCATCAAGATGGCGAAGGGGAGGTTGGCCTCTGCGGTGGGCAGGTATGGCCTATGGGTGTCGAACTTGGGGTCGGCCAGGAAAGGTCCCGACTTCAGGTTGGTCGGGCCGTAGGGCTGGTAAAGAGCCTGGCTGGCCGCGATTTCCGGATGCTGGGCCCATGCGAAGAACAGGTTAATGAGCTCATATCGCTCAGGCTCCTGCTCGGCGAGACCCTTGGGGGTCCACCAGTTGTCCGTCAGCACGTCGTGGCCGCACTCCCAGCACAGGTGGGCGTTTAGACCACTATTGACGATTGAGTCGAAGCCGATGCCGTTGTCGGTCTCGCAAACGTCCAGCTCACCGGACTCCAGAAGGGCCGGGCAGTCGCTGGCGCCGGAGAAGAAGACGTCGGTATTGGGAATCATCACTTCTTCGACAACCTGCCATGCATAATCGAGCTGCTCGGGAGAGAGGGCCGACAGAGAAGCCCTGCCTTCCTCGGTGTCAAGGAGGGTGGGATCATCGATAAGGAGTCCGAAGCGTACGCGGTGCTTCCAGGCCCAGTCCTGGGTGAAAATGCCGCGGCGGCCGGGGTACTTCTCCTTGTCGAAAACGTCGGCCATGGTCTTGGGCCCGTCGTCTCCGTAGGTGTCCTTGCTCCACATGACCATGTGGGAAAAGGCAGAGCCTCCGCCGCCGATCCACGGGGCGTCCCGGATGTGGGGGAAGAGGTCGGTCTTGTCGACGATAGCGGGGTTGACCTCTTCGAGGACTCCCTCAAGGCCCATGGTGATTGAGGCCTGGCCGGAGCCGTCGATAATGTCCCATGTGATGTTGCCGGTGCGGGCCATGGCCCTGACCTTGGCGTAGTCGGGTGGGCCGTCTTCAATGATCTCGACGCCGAATTCAGTTGCGAATGGGACAAGGAAGGCCTGACGCTGCATGGCCTGGTAGGCGCCGCCCCAGGATGCAAAGGTGAAACTGCCGCCGCGGTGGGCTGCCAGGGCAGCAACGACCTCATCGTGGGTGCCGGGGTTGTCGGCGGTCCATTCGCTGATGGGCCGCAACGAAGTCTCCGGCTCATCTGGTTCCATCATAGCCGTGGGGGTTGGCTCGGGCATGGCGTCCTCGGGTTCCGGAGTCGCCGTGGCGGACTCTCCGCAAGCCACAACCACTAGCAGGGCGACGAGGGCCAGGGACAGAAGGACCATGGCCAACCACCGCTTGCTCTTGAAATTGCGGGTCTCGTTTCTCATAGCTAACCTCTTCTCCAATCGCTGCTCAACCAGTCCAACGTACTCAACTGTAATGGGCGTTAAGCTCACATTACCGGCTGCGGCACGGATGCCGCCTTTTCTAGTCCATCAGCCACCTCCCAGCATGGGGCCAAAGATCGGAGTTACCACAGTGGGGAGCCGGTCGCATGACCGGCCCCCCACTGTTTTCTTGCCTGGGCCTAATTAATTCTTGCCCTGAACTTCGAACCAGATTTCCGCCTGAGGTCCACCTATCTCCCCGTCAGCAGCCTCGTCCATGAGGATGGCGTAGGGAAGGTTGGCGTCGGCGGTGGGCAGGTACGGCCTTATTCTGTCGAACTCAGGCGCATCCAGGAAGGGCGCCGACTTCAGGTTGGTCGGCCCGAAGGGCTGGTAGAGGGCCTGGCTTGCCGCAATTTCCGGGTGCTGGGTCCAGGCGAAGAAGAGGTTAATGAGCTCCCACTTCTTGGGGTCCTCTTCCTTGATGCCCTTAATGACCCACCAGTTGTCGGTCAGCACATCGTGCCCGCACTCCCAGCAGGCCGCGACGTTGAACTCTTCCTCCACGATGCCGTTGTATGCGGCCCCGTTGTCCCCCTGGCAGATGTCAACCTCCCCGGAGTCGAGGAAGGCGAGGCAGTCGTAGATTCCGGAGGTGAAGATGTCGATAGCGGGGATCCACTGCTCCTCGACAAGTCTCCAGGCCTTGTCCAGCTGCTCCGGGGACATGGCTGACAGCGTAGCCCTGCCTTCCTCGGTTTCAAGGAGCGAGGGGTCGTCGGCGATAAGGGGCCAGCGCACCATGTGCTTCCAGTTCCAGTCCTGGGGAATCATTCCGCGAATGCCGGGGAACTTCTCCTTGTCCAGGTAGTCGGCCCAGCTGGAGGGCTGAGGCCCGCCGTCCGGGTAAGTGTCCGTGCTGTACATCATGACCATGGAGTAGGCGGAGCCTCCGCCGCCGATCCACGGCGCGTCACGGATGTGGGGGAACAGGTCTGCCTTGTTGATGATGGACTCGTCGAGCTCTTCCAGCACGCCCTCGAGGCCCATGGTGACGCCGGCCTGGCCGGAGCCATCGACCACGTCCCAGGTCACGTTTCCTGTGTGGGCCATGGCCCGCACCTTGGCGTAGTCGGGAGGGCCGTCCTCGATGATATTCACGCCGAATTTCTCGGCGAAGGGCCTCAGGAACGCCTTGGCCTGCATGTCCTGGTAAGAGCCTCCCCAGGAGACGAAGACGAAGGAGCCGCCCTGGTGGGCCGCCAGCGCCGCCTCGATCTCCTCGTGGGTGGCGGGGTTATCGACGGTCCATTCGCTTAGAGGACGCAAGCCGGTGGAAGGCTCATCGGGCTCTTCCTCCATCATTGCGGTGGGCGTGGGCTCGGGCATCGCCTCCTCGGGCTCGGGGGTGGCGGTGGCTGACTCGCCACAGGCCGCAACTACAAGCAAAGCGACCAGGGCAAGGGAAAGAAGCCCGAATGCCAGCCATCGCTTGCTCCTAGATTTCATAGAATGTTTTTTCATACCTGTAGATTCTCCTTCAGTGTTAAGGATGCCTTCGGAGGGATTACGCGCCTCCCCGCAGACAGTTCATCTGCTGCCGGGTCTATTCCATAAGCTACCTCCGCAGCGGGATGCAGGCTCCGGAACAGTCGCGAGGATGGTCGAGAGTCGGGTCTGGGGTTGCCTTCCTGCAACGACCAGTATCGGGGGGACTACGAGTGGGCATTATATGGGGCGGTGGAGGGGGTAGTCAAACTGAGGCAGTGAAGGGGAGGGAAGGGTCAGGAGGAGAGCCGGTACAGGTCCACAGCGTTGAGGCCGAGGATGTTAGCCTGGGCGTCGGGTGGGAGGGGTTCCAGGCTTTCTTTAAGGGCCCCAACGGCGCCGGTCATGCCCTCGGAGTGGGGGAAGTCGGCGCCCCACATGAACTTGTTGGAGCCGAAGCGTTCCACGACGAGGGGCGCGAGCTCTTCGTCGGGGTCCATGGATGTCCAGACCTGGCGCTTGAAATACTCGCTGGGGTACAGGGACATCTCGCTGGTACCGGGGAAGGCGTCGATGAGGCCATCCATCCGCTCGAACCAGTAGAGCATCCAAGCACTGCCCGTCTCGAGGAGGACAACTTTCAGACCCGGGAACCGGTCGAAGACCCGGCCAGCGACCATGCTCCCAAACCCGAGATGGACGGCGGGAGGCTCCATGAGGACGAAGTACCAGATATCGGAGTCCAGCAGGTCGTTGAGGGAGGTGTTGGGGAAGTTGGCATTATAGAAGGGATACAAGCCACCGACGACGTGAAGGGTCACGGGTATCTGAAGCTCTTCCAAGGCCGACCAGAAGGAGTCGAAGGCCGGGTCTCCGTAGGAGCGGCCGTTGAGGGGGAAGCCGCTGATGAGGGCGGCCTTCACTCCCTGGGCCGCCATCCGGCGAAGCTCGGCTGTGCCCTGTTCAATGTCCAATAGGGTTATATGGGCGATGGGCTGGAGCCGTTCCAGGTTGTCGCTGCAGAAGTCGTAGACGTAGTCGTTATAGGCGCGGGCATAGGCGACGGCGACGTTGGGGTCCTTGACGTCGGTCTCCCAGTGCAGACCGAGGGTCGGGTAGATGAAGGAGGTGTCGATGCCCTCCTCATCGAGGACCTGTACTCGGGGGCCGGGCTGGTGGGAGGCGGGGACGTTGATAAGGCCCTGTTCGTAGGTGACGGCCCCGGGCTTGAGGTATATGTCCCGCTTCTCTTCGATGGACTTGCCGGCGGCCATGCGCCCGAAACGCCCCTCCCGGAGGAAGAGGTTGTGGGGCTTACGGCCCTCGACGGTCATGTACTCAAGGCCGCGCTCGTCCTCCCGGATGGAGAGGGCGAGGTGTCGATACTTCGGGGCCAGGTATTCGGCCATGACGGGGAGGTTTTCCCAGATGTGGCTGTCGATGTCGATGACGGGTCCGGGCATGGGCTTGGTTCCTCCCTCGTGTGGTCTCGGGGTATGGGGTTATGCTAGCGGGGGTGGATGGGTGGGGTCAAACTCGGCGAGTAAGGCTAATCGTGAACGAGATCTACCTTGATGAGCGGGGCGCCGGAGACCCGTGCCTCCAGTTGTTCCAAGGTGCCCTGCTTGGTGCAGATGCGGCGGAGGATGTCACGCTTTTGCTCGACGTTGGTGATGGGGGTGGCGCGGGCGGGGAGGTCGGCTGCTGTAGTTTCTTTGAGGTGGAAGGTCATACGGGGGTCGGCGAGGATGTTGGCGTACCAACCTCGGGTCCCGGGGAGACCGGTGATGTAGAGGATGCCATCCAGGTTATGGAACCAGATTTCGACGCGTCGGGGCTGGCCGCTCTTGCGGCCCGTGGTGGTGATGTCGATGACGAGGTCTTTTTCGAGGGCTTCCCGGACTTTGGGATTGAGCATGTCCGTAATTCTCTTCAACGTGTCGTTGAGAGCAATCTAACAGGCTGTGATTAACTTGTCATCCTGAGAGTGTATCCGGCGCGGTTGACACTGCGAGAAAGGGACGCTTAACATCGGCATCGGAGGAGAGATTCAGATGCCGGTATTTCCGTCCGTAGAGTGGTTCGAGGAGGTGAGGCAGACCGTCAATGGGAGCAAAGAGTTCCGGGCGCTGGGAAACTGCGACACGACGATGGGGGTGAGGGTGGGAGACAGGGCCTTCCGGCTGAAGTTCGAGGCGTTTGCGTGTGAAGAGGTGTCGGAGGTCGGGGTGGAGGGGCTGGGGGAGATGGACTTCTACCTGGAGATGTCGCCGGCGGAGTGGAGAGGGCTTTTGGAGAACATCAAGGCCAATGGCGGGGCAGACGGGGAGCATAGCCTGAACACGTTGGACTTGAGTCGAGAGACAGGAGTGCTGCGGGCCAGGGACGACCTTCTGCGCCAGTCTTTTTTCCGATACCACCTTTCGATCCAGAATTTCTTCGACGCCTCCACGCAGGTAGAAACGGTATTCGCAGCGTAGGACTCGTCATGCCTCTGTATGAGTACGCGTGTCCGCATTGCAGCCGGGTGACGAGCCTCTACTGGAGGAACTTCGCGCCTCCCGAGACCGCGACTTGTGAAGGGTGCGGGGGGTCGGGGGCGGAGCGTAAGTTCTCCACGTTTGCCCTGCACAAGACGGCAGCGACGAAGATGGAGGAGCTTGACCCGAAGTACGACAAGATGGTCGATGAGGCGTTCAAGAACTCCCCGACGTCGTCGGACCCCAAGCACTACCTGGACAAGATGGCGTCGTTTGACGGCGTGCCGGACAGGCCCGAGCCCTAGAGCCCACTGACTTGCATCGATGACGGGGGAACTCGGGGCTTGGGTGGGGACGGGCCTTTCTATATCTGCCCTGCTTGGCTGGATATGGCTTACGTTTTTTCGGGGGCGATTCTGGGCTACGGACCAGCGCCTCGATACTAACGACGACTGGGGAAATCACGTGTGGCCACGGGTAGTGGCTGTCGTACCGGCGAGGGATGAGTCGGAGTTCATAGGGGAGACCATTGGGTCGGTGCTGGGGCAGCGTTATTCAGGCGAGTTATCGGTCTATCTGGTTGACGACCGGAGCTCCGATGGAACGGCGGATGTGGCGAGGGAGGCGGCATCACGGGTCAAGGAGTGTCCGCCGTTTCGGGTGGTAGTGGCGAAGGAGAGGCCCAACGGCTGGGCCGGCAAGGTCTGGGCCCTGCACGAGGGGGTGGAAGCGGCCTCGGGGGAGGAGCACGAATACTTCTGGTTCACCGATGCCGATATTTTGCATTCGCCGGACGTGCTAACAGGGCTGGTGGCGCGGGCGGAGGGGGAGGGGCTGGACATGGTGTCGGTGATGGCGAGGCTTTACGTCTCGACATTTTGGGACAAGCTCCTGATACCGGCGTTCGTGTTCTTCTTCGGCAAACTGTATCCGTTCAGGTGGGTGAACGATCACGGTCGGGGGACGGCTGCGGCGGCGGGGGGATGTGTGCTGGTCAGGAAGGAGCGGCTAATCGAGGTCGGGGGCCTCGCTGCGATAAGGGATGCGGTAATCGACGACTGCGCGCTGGCGAGGCTGGTGCGCGGGCCACGGGTGGAGGGGAAGCTGTGGCTGGGGTTGAGCCAGGAGGTGCGGAGCATCCGGCCATACGACGGACTGAGGGGCATCTGGGACATGGTGGCCAGGACGGCATACGTCCAGCTAAGACGTTCGCCAGTGGTGTTGGCGGGAACAGTTTTGGGGATGGTCTGGCTTTACCTAGTTTCTCCAGCGACGATGGGAGCCGGGATTGGCCTGTCGGTGGTTGGGGTTGGGGGTGTGGCGACTTGGGTGATGCTGGGATCGGGTCTGGCCGGATGGGGGTTGATGGCCGCGCTGTATGTGCCGATGTTGAGGTGGTACGGGCTAATGAAGGGGTGGGCGACGCTGCTCCCGGTGTCGGGGTTGCTGTATACGCTGATGACGGTGGATTCCGCGTTGCGGAGTTGGAGGGGTCGGGGCGGGGGGTGGAAGGGGCGGACATATTGAGAGAGGCCGGGAGGTAAGCCCAGTCTCAATCTTGCTCGCTGGGGCGTCGGTCCCATTCGGAGGAGAGGAAGAGGGCGCCGATGCTCAGGGTTAGACCGGCCATGCCTACTATGGTGAGGGCGAGGCGTCGGTCATCGGTTAGCTCGTGGAGGATGCCTGCTACTACAGGGCCGGCCATCGCGCCGACCATCAAGGCCGACCTCAGGAAGCCCATGGCGACGGCGATTTCTCGGGTGCGGATACCCTTTAGCTGGAAGGGAATGGTGAAAATCACGGGGAAAAAGGTGAAGCTGAGGCCGTGGAGCAGCGAGATGACGACCAGCAGGGGGAAAGAGCCGGAATAGAGCAGGGCAATTGTCGTCACGGATATCAGGATGCCGCCCACCCGCAGGGCTGTCCTGCGCCTGCCGGTCCTGTTGATCATGAGGTTGATTCCCAAGCCCGACGGCCCGGCAACCATCCCTCCTATCGCCCAGATGAGAGCGGAGGTCTGGATATCGATGCCATAGGTGTCTTTCATATGGCTGGGCCAGAAGGTGAGGTAGGAAGCGAATGTCATCTCCACACCGACCAGGCCGAAGGCCAGGAGCCACAGCTCCTTGTAGCGCAGGGCGCTCCTGATGGATACCGGCTCCTTGCTCTCCCTTTCGGTTTCGGCGTCGGGCAGGGGGCGCTCTCTCCCGACCAGCAGCCAGACCACGGCTATTGCGATGGTGACGAGACCAAGCACCTGCATGGTCCTACGCCAGTCTCCGTCCAGGGCCTTCAGGATTACCGGCACCAGCATGAAGAATGCCGCCCCGATGCCCCAGAGAAGCTCAATGGAGGCGTTGGCAATGAGGATCTGTCGGGGCTTTATCCACATCCTGAGAAGGAGGGTGCGGGCGGGCTCTCTGATGGTTATGGATAGTCCGTACAGGGCCCTGGCGAGGAGCAGGAAGGCGTAGACCGGGGCCCAGGCCTGCATGAAGATGACCAGTATGGCGCCGACAATGGAGGCCAGGGTGATCCATTTGGGAGAGAAGCGGGACAGCCACAGGCCGAAGGGTATGGACAGCAGCAGGACGGTGAATTGAGGCGCAGCCCCGAGGAAACCTTCACGGACGGGGGTGAGGTCGAGTTCCTCGCGCATGCTGGGCAGGAAGAGACCAAGGGTCTCCATAACCAGGTATCCCCACATGTGGATGGCCATCCAGGTGAGGATGACGACCCAGCCGTAGGTGGGGCTGCTGCCAGTGTTGGATGCTTGCCGGACTGCCTGCGCCATGATGCGGGCAATGCTATCACCAAAAGGAGCGGAGACAACGTCCGGAAGTACGGGAAACGAATCGATGGAGGGTGGAGGACCGCCTAGTCGGTGTTGCGGTCCCACTCCCCCGATAGGAACAGGGCGCCGAGGGTCAAGAGGACACCGGCAAGCCCGGTTATGGTGAGGGCGAGCCTCTGGTCTCCCGTTGCCTCGTGGAGCAGTCCCGCCACCACGGGCCCCGACACAGAACCCACCATCATGGCCGCATTGAGAAAGCCCGCTGCGGTGGCGATCTCCCGGGTACGTATGCCCTTCAGCTGGAAGGGGATGGTCATAACCACCGGGAAGAAGGTGACGCTCAGGCCGTTCAAGAGCGAAAGGACTACCAGCACCGGAAATGACCCGGAGTAGAGAAGGGCTATGGTAGTGGCGGATACGAATATGCCTCCCATCCGCAGCGCTGTCCTGCGCTTGCCGGTCCTGTTCACCAGCAGGCTGATGCCGAGGGCGGCGGGGCCGGCAACCATCCCAGCAATAGCCCACAGCAGAGCGGTGGTCTTCACTGGGATGTCGTATCTGTCGAGCATTAGGCTGGGCCAGAAAGTGCCAAAAGAGGAAAAGGTGAGCTCGATACCCAAGACGCCGATGGCCAGAAGCCAGAGTTCAGGGTAGCGAAGAGCGCTTCGAACGGAAACGGGGCCCCGGGCCTCGGCTTCTTTCTCGGTGGCGGGCATCGGTCTTTCCCTCCCGAGCAGCAGCCAAAGGAGGGCGAATCCGATGGTTGCGTACCCGAAGACCTGCATGGTCCTTCGCCAGTCACCGTCGAGGGCCTCCAGGACCAGGGGGACGACGATGAAGAAGGCCGAGCCCACGCCCCATAGGAGTTCGACGGAGGCGTTGGCGATGAGAATCCGTCGGGGCGATATCCACATCCTGATGAGCAGGGTCTGGGCCGGCTCCCGAGCGACTATGGTCAGGCCATAGAGGAACCGGGCGATCAGGACGAGGGCGTAGACGGGGGCCCACGCCTGGAAGAAGATCACGGCTATGGCCCCAACAATGGATACGAGGGTGAGAAGCCTTGGGGAGAAGCGGGACAGGTAGAGGCCGAAGGGGACCGACAGAACGAGGATGGTGAGTTGGGGCGCCGCTCCGAGGAGCCCTTCACGCACCGGGGTGAGGGCCAGCTCGTCCCTCATGCTGGGAAGAAAGAGTCCCAGGGTCTCCATGACCAGGAAACCCCACATGTGGACCAGCATCCAGGTGAGGATGACGATCCATCCGTAAGCGGGGCTGCTTCCTATCCGGGATACTCCACCGAGCGCACGTAGCATGGCGGGCGCAATCCTAGCACCCTTTTAGACGGGGATGCGGCCCTATGCACTGAGGGAGAAAAAGAACTCCGGGAATTCAATACACATTCCCGGGGTTGGGTCTCGGTGGTGTGGGCTAATCTATAGAGGAGTCGTCGGTAAGTGGGCCAATCTCATCGATTGAAGCAAGAGGACATCCAAGCTCGAGCGCCAGCCGATATCGGCCTTCAAGCCCGATCCAAACGTGGGCAGGTATCTCCAGTACCTTCTCAAGTTCCAGAGCGGTCCTTGGTGTGAGAGCCCTTTTCCCCAGCACGATTTCGTTGATGACATGAAGGGGTCGCTTCATCTCGGATGCCAATCGTCGTTGGCTCATTCTCCGGGCTTCAAGCTCATCCCTGATCATCAAGCCCGGAGGAATCGCAATTGTTGGCCTATTCTCAGTCGTTTCCAGTGACTTGGAGGCTGTTGCTTTAACGTCAGTCGCCATAGTGTGCACTCACATCCCTTACGATTATGGAATGGTCATTGATCGGTTCGATAATCAACCGCCATCGCCCCTGTACTGTCATGGCCCATAGCCCACGCATGTTTCCCTTTAGCCTGTGGAGTCCGAGAGCCTTCGACTTCCTGAGAACCTGCAAGCTGTCGGCTACAATCAATACTTCGATCCTGCTCACATACCTAAGGCCGACCCTAGGGCCCCATTCACGGACAGCTTCAGTATGGTTGTGAAAGCAACGCTCAAGCTTATTGTTGGCGAAGGTGACTTTCACGACGCGAGTAGCGTACCACTTTAAGTGGTACGCTATCAACCGTTAATCGGAACCTTGGTCGAAGTGATCAAGGTAGGTTCATTGAGCAAGTCGCCGGGGCAGTGGCGCAGCCTACCGGTGATTACGCGCCCACTGCCGGACCATTGAGGGGTCGGGCTCCTGCTTTAGGCAGCCCTGAGCGCCGCCGAGACGCTGGAAGTCCCGAGATCTCTTCGCTAAGTTACGCCGGAAGAGGATCAGGCCCCTGTCCAAGAGCCCGAGCTTCTGCGGCCGCTCCAGGTTGATGTGCTCGTTCTTGAAGACTATCAGGTCTTCTTTTTCGTTGATGGCAATGACCCGGGCGGGCTTGTTCCAGAAGTAGTACCAGACGTCCATCCACAGTTTGCCGAAGATGGTCTTCGGCGTCTTGCAGATGGTGAACGTCCAGACCCGGGTGTTCTCCTCGTCGACGGGTACGCCCCAGCGCAGGTGCACCAGGCTCCCGATGCAGACCCTAATCTTCGTGGGAAGTTGCAGGTTGTGGTTGTAGGTGGCCCAGGCCTTTTCGCCGGTGGCGGTGGCGATCATGCCTGCGTTGGGGGTCTTGGGAGCGGGAAGCTTGCGCCACCATGTCTTGCGGGGCCACTTGCCCAGGCCCGGATACTCCGCATGACCAAATTTGGCCTGCGCCGTTTTGACCCAGATGTTGTCATCTCCTTCGGAGACTATCTCGGTGCCCCCCGTAGAGACCGACTTCGGCCGCCAGAAGGGGAAACGCCAGTCCACGAAACGCCAGAAGTTAAGCCCCCGGTGCAGGTAGAACTCATGGTAATCGATGCCCTGGTTCATGGGCTCGGTCCAGTTGGTCTCCCACATCTTGACCCGCGTGTACTTGCGGCCCGTGAGCGTGGCATCGGAGAACTCGTAGGGGAGGTCTTCTTCGAAGGGAACGGGGTCGGTCTCCCCCATCCAGACGAGGACGATGCCGTTCCACTCGGCGGTGGGATAGGAGCGGGTGCGCATCTTGCCTACCAGCGGGGAGTCCGTACTCTCGATGAGGCCGGCCACGCAGTTGCCCGACTCGTCAAACGTGTACCCGTGGTAAGGGCAGGTCACGGTGCCCTCAAACTCGCAGAAGCCCCGGGAGAGCCGAGCCCCGCGGTGCGGGCACCACTCGTTCAGCGCGACAACATTGCCCTTCTTGCCCCGGAACAGCACCAGCTCCTCCCCGAGCATCTTGATGTTCTTCGGCTTCCGCCCTACCTCCTTCGACCAGACGCACGGGTACCAGTACTCCCGGAACCCGACCTTCGGCACGTAGTCGAACGGGCCGATCTGCGTCGCTCCGTAGGCCTCGTCCTGGACATCCGGTCTTTGGGTTGTAAGAGTTTCGATTTCCCTCTTGGTCGTGACTACCATAGCGCCTCACCCCTCGCTGACGGTCTATCAAGGGACCGTTTATGGGTGTGATTCTACCAGACGTGGGGTCGGGCAACAAAAGGTCGGTGTGTAGGTTCCTTTTTTGCACGGGTCGGGATACCCTAGGCCCGGAGAATCTATGCCTGTATTGAGCAAGAGCCGCGATGGCGCTAAAGAGATCATAGGGGTCGTACACCTGCTGCCGCTGCCCGGGAGTCCCGGCTGGAAGGGAGACCTCGACTCCGTCGTGGAGCACGCGCTGCGGGACACCGAGGCCCTCGCCCGCGGCGGCGTCGACGCCGTGATATTCGAAAACTTCGGCGACGTGCCCTTTCTGCGCGGGCCCGTCCCACCCGAGACCGTCGCCGCTATGGCGGTGGTCATAGAGAGCGTGGCCAACAACGTCGAAGTCCCCTTTGGCGTGAACGTCCTGCGCAACGACCCCGTAGCCGCCCTCGGCCTTGCCTACGCCACGGGCGGCGAGTTCATAAGGGTCAACGTTCACACCGGCGTAATGGTCACCGACCAGGGGATCATCGAGGGCCGGGCCGAGGATACGGTCAGAAGGAGATCTGCTCTGGCGGCTCCCGTGAAACTCCTCGCCGATGTCCTGGTCAAGCACGCCGTGCCCCTCGGAGAGCAGGACATCCGGGACGCTGCCAAGGCGGCGATATATCGTGGATTGGCGGACGCGTTAATCGTGACGGGGGCCTTCACCGGAGAGGAAGCAGACATCGCCGACGTTAAAGCAGTGAAGGAAGTTGTACCTGAAGGGACGCCGGTGCTGGTCGGGAGCGGAGTCACCGAGGCAAACATCGGGGACTACCTGGAATGGGCGGACGGGGTGATCGTGGGAACGAGCCTGAAGAGGGGTAGCGTGGTATCCAATCCGGCCGATGTGGAGAGGGTGGCGAGGCTCGTTTCGGCGGGGCGAGGGTAGGAAGTCTCGTCTTATTCTAGGCTCATTTCATGGCCCACAATCTCCTTATGGAAATGGGGGAGACGCTGCTTGGCAGCGTCTCCCCCTTAAAACGACTCTATTTTAAATCAAACAATTACGCTATCAAAATTAGGAATACAGTAATAAATCTACGAAGATGTTGAATAAGGGACATGATATGCCCATATTTACCTAGATTTTCTTGATCTGATTCTGAAGAGTCTGCGAGATGCACCTCGACAGTCACAGTATTGTCATTTTGTGTGCATTTGAGATGCAACTGCTTAAGTCGGCTCATGACTTATGCCTCCACTGGATAGTTCTTCCTTCGGTCCTTCACGGCTATGTTGCCAATTGCTCATTAACTTCTCCTAACGCTAATATCTGCGAACCATGGGCACGATACGGCATCCGGGGTCGAATCCAGATGCGCACTACGTCAGGGATTCATAGGTGCACCTCCTTTTCTAGTACATTATAACTAGCATATATATGCTATCATTGTATATGGAGGCTGTCAAGTCGGCCAAGTCAGTGTTTGACCTCGAATAAATTTGAAGGCACTCATAAAATTCAAGTTCAAGTGACGGTAAAAATTGACATGCGAACAGATTCCGGTTTAAGTTTTGTGTCGACCTATTCATTGAGGTGACGCCATCATTCCTTTAATCGGCAGAAGTCAAATGTTGATCGTTGTCTTACTGGCGATAATTTGCGTAACGTCCATTATTTTGTCAGCCTGCGGGGATACTCCTGAGTCGGACAGGGAAGTTTTGGTCACCTTGTATAACGCTACAAATGGCCCGGATTGGAGGCATAATGACAATTGGCTGAGCGATAAGCCCATTGGCGAATGGGATGGTGTCATCACTGAAAACGGCCGTGTTGTGGTATTGAATCTCAGTTGGAACGAGTTGAGTGGGGAAATACCACCGGAACTAGGTAGACTCTCCAACCTAAAAGTTTTGTGGCTTGATGACAATGAGTTGAGCGGGCGAATACCGTCGGAACTAGGCAAACTTGCCAACTTGGAATCACTGTCTCTCAGCTTTAACGAATTGTGTGGAGAGATACCATCTGAATGGGACGAGTTACACAAAGATCAGTTATCCGAATGGGGAGAATCCCTTGAGCTGCCACCTTGCTGGCATACTCCCGAATCTGATAGGGAAGTTTTGATTACCTTGTACAACGCTACGAATGGCCCGAGTTGGGACAGTAACGAAAACTGGCTAAGCGATAAACCCATTGGCGAATGGGACGGCGTAACCGCCGTGAATGACCGGGTTGTGGCACTGGATCTCGGTTTCGAAGGGTTAAGCGGGGAGATACCCCCGGAATTAGGCAAGCTTTTCAGCTTGGAGCGCCTGAGCCTCTGGGATAATAACTTAAGCGGGGAGATACCCCCGGAATTAGGCAAGCTTTTCAGCTTGGAGCGCCTGAGCCTCTGGGATAATAACTTAAGCGGGGAGATACCGCCCGAACTGAGTGAACTCTCCAACCTAGAAGAGTTGAATCTCCGTGAGAATGAGCTAACGGGAGAGATACCGCCGGAATTGGGAAACCTTTCCAAGTTGGAAACATTATGGCTCAACTACAACAAGTTGAGCGGAGAGATACCGCCGGAATTGGGCAAGTTGTCTGAGCTTAATTCTCTGTATATCGCTGGAGGAAATCGTCTTGCCGGCTGTATACCCCGACTCCTACATTATGCCCGCAGCAATGACCTCTCCGAACTCCCATTGGCTGATTGCTAGGCCTTACTGATGTTTAAGAGTCTTCCTGTAGTGACCCCTAGGCAGTGCGGCGATAGATTGTTTTGGAGTTAAGACGGGCAAAGGAAAAGCCCCGAAGCGCTTCAGCCTTGCGGCCGCCCCGGTGGACTACCCGGGAGCTTCGGGGCCCGGTGCCTGCGCGGATTCCGTAAACGGAACCCAATGGGCACGACTACGTGTCAAAACCGTTTACGTTACAGACACCTCACCAGTCCGTTTATCATCTGTTTCCAATTGATCACCTCCTTTCTTGATGTACTTCCAATATAAGGCCATTGTGGTGAATCGCGCAATACCGGGTTTGCACAAGCCGATTTGTATTGCTGAATGGGTGGTGCGGGTCTATCATGTCGGGCAAAATTTTTCGAGCCGGGGAAGGGGCGCAACATGGACTCGGCAAACGGAGAAGCGGGATGTACCTCGGGGCCCTTGAAGGGGATACGGGTCATTGAGCTGGCCGTCTGGCACAACGGCGGCGCGGCAGGTTACATGCTCGGAGACCTGGGCGCCGACGTAATCAAGATAGAGCAGCCGGTGGTCGGGGACCCGTGCCGGGGCGTCACCCAGGCCTTCGGCCACAGCCTGGAACTGCCCGGCGGTCGGGCCCTGTGGTTCGAGATGGTCAACCGGGGCAAACGGGCCATCACCCTTGACCTCAAGAGCGAGCAGGGCAAGGAAGTCCTCCGAAGACTCGTCTCCAAGGCCGATGTCTTCTTCACCAACTACACCACGGATGTGGTGGAACGGCTGGGGGTCGACTACGAGACCCTGTCCGCCATCAATCCCAGGCTCATCTGGGCTATTAACACCGCCTACGGGACCCGAGGGCCGTTAGCCAACAAGCACGGCTACGACTCTTCGATACAGGCCCATACCGGATTCGCCTACCGAATGGGCAACGCCGAGGGCGGGGACCCAATAATCATCGGGGGCGGGACCTTTGACCAGCTGGGCGCCACGATGCTGGTCTATGGCATCATGGCAGCCCTGATAGCAAGGGAGAGACATGGGGTGGGGCAGGCGGTGGAGGCCTCGATGCTAGGGAGCTCGGTGCACTTCCAGCATGACAACTTCCACATGTTCCTATGGAAGAACGACTCGACCTTCGGAACATCTCCCCGTGGCTCGCTGGACCCTTTCGTCAACTGGTACAAGTGCGCGGACGGAAAATGGCTCATGCTCAACGAGCCCCATTCGGAGAGGATATGGGAAGAGTTTTGCTCCGTAATGGGGCTGGATGAGTTTGTAAGCGATCCGCGATTCAACACGCTGTCCGGCAGGCTGCAGTACGCGGCAGAGCTCAGGGATATCCTGATCGCAACATTCGGCTCCAGGGCCCGACAATCATGGGCCGACCTCTTTACCCGGAGGAAGGTGCGGTTCGTATACACCTCCGTGAATACGGTGGCTGAATCGGCCACAGACCCGCAGGTGCTCGCAAACGAGTACGTGGTTCCCACACAGCATCCGACTATGGGCCCTACCAGGACTACGGGCCTGCCCGTCAAGTTTTCCAGGACTCCGGCTATGGTCGGAAATCCGGCCCCCGAGTTCGGACAGCACACCGAGGAAGTGTTGACCGAGGAGTGCGGGTACGACTGGGCAGAGGTGGAGAGGTTCCGGGAGGCAGGCATCATCTAGCCTCCGCTTATAATGGCTGTCAATAGCATGGCAGCCACATCTTCGGAAACCCTTCGTTTCGGTACTGCCCAGGAAGACGCCATCCCGCGGTATCGGTGGGTGGTTATCGGGGGCATGGCGTCGGGCATTTCCACGTCGATGTCCATGCTCTTTTTCATCGGGCTGATGCTGCCCGATATCTCCAAAGAGCTGGGTCTCTCTCCTACGCAGCAGGGTCTGGTGGGGTCTTCGGCATTGCTTGCAAACCTCGTTCTGGTAATGCCGATAAATTCCTGGTCATCGCGGTTCAGGCCCCGGCGAATGATGACTTTCGCGTTGCTGCTAGTCGCCGGGTCGGTGTTCATACAGGCCCGGGCGCCGGTGTATGCGGTGCTGATTCTCGGCAGGGTGTCCCTGGCCCTTGGCACCATGTTCACGCAAGCCCCGAGGGTCCTGCTCATCCAGCAGTGGTCGACCAGGCGTCAGATGGCCATGACCAACGGCATCCTGGTGGGAAGCGTGGACACGATGTTCGGTGTGGTCTCGTTCCTCACGCCTTTGATTATTGAATGGTCGGGAGGCTGGAGGAATGCACTTCACGTCTGGGGATTCCTGTGCCTGGCGCTGACGCTGCTGTGGTTCGTGGTCGGGAGAGAGAGGGGAGGAGAAGAGCAGAATAGACGCACCCAATCTCAGGCGGGTACTCCTCTGAAGAGCGTGCTGAAGTACCGGGAACTGTGGTTTGCGAGTGTCGGGTTGCTGGGTGTGGTCCTTTCGGAGATGGCATTCAGTGTATTCTGGCCGACATTCGCAGAGACCACATTGAATTTATCTGCCACGATGGTCGGGGTGGCGGTGGGGTTGTCGGCGCTGGCAGCGGCGCCCAGTTCCATAGGCATTAACGCCGTTGGTTTCTTCAACCGGCATAGGCCTCTTGTCCTGGCAACGTGCGGGATTGCGAAGTTCGTCCTCATCCTGCTCCTGCTCTACACGGAACCGGCAGTACTGGTCGTCCTTCTTGCGACTGTTAAGGGTGTTTTCTCAGCATTCTTCGCCGTGCTGATGGGGATGGTCTTCTACCTGCCGAATATCAAGCCCAGGGAAGTGGCAGTGGGCCAGGCTCTTCTGCGAATTGCGATTTCGACCGGCGCTGCCATCGGGCCGATGATGGTGGGCTTCATACAGGAGGCAACCGGCGACTTGAGGCAGGCGCTTTTCTACACGGCGTTCGGGTCCCTGGCCCTGGTAGTGAGCGCAGTGCTTCTCCGGAACCCGGGCAGGACACCTACCCCAGCTTGAGCGTTCTCGCCTGCTACAGCCTAATCGGAGGCTTCGACCCGCTTTCCATGAAAGCTGCCCATACCCGGCATGGTGACCGTCACCCGCTCGCTACGTCCAGCGCCGGGCTGAAATTCGAGCACCGCCGGCCATCCCGACCAGACGAAACTCCCGTCCTCCGTCCCCCGGATCTCCGAAAGGTAGGGAGGAAATAGCTCGCCGCTCAGGTCTCGTTCCCCGTTGGAGTAGAGCTTGTCACCCTTTCGGGTGATGTCCAGGTCAGGGTGTTGGCCGAGAAACCCGACTATCGAATAACGGCCCACATGATCGTCGAACCGCGAAGGGTCCGGCGCGGCAAGTTCCCTCGACATTGACGGCGGGAGCGCCACCTCCGCTATCGAGACTGTGCGGTGGAATATCAGGCAGTCCCAGGCAAGCCCCGGCGCCTCGGGGTTATAGCGAAGGTTGTGGCGCGTCATCCTCTCGGTGTTCAGCCAGTCCGCTGCGGGCCCGGAGTCGAGCGCTTTGCGAAAATCCAGGAAATAACACTCAGGCCCGACCTGCTCATAGGCGGCAGCGTTGGAGTCGGGTATCGGGTCTTCGCCCTTCACTGAGTAGGTGCTGGAAACGCCGATATACAGCAGCTTTTCCCTGCCTATACGATTTGCGGCGTAGGAACCCATGGAGGTCCCTCTCTGGACTCGCACCGGGTACAGCTGCAGATGGCTGTTGTGGGCCCCGACAACCATCCGGGCCCCGGGGCCTTCACGTTTCAGGATCCATTCCAAGGAACAGGCCATGGAGACGTCTCGGGTGTTCCAGAAGGCTCTGAATCCGTCGGCGGAATCCAAATCCCCGGTCTGGGCAAAAGTCAGGAACAGGTCACGCAAGATTTCTGCGCTCCTCAACGCCCAGTCGTAGTCGTCCTGTGAGCTGGCCCGGATATAAGCCATCCTCCGTTGTTCGATCAGGTTGACGACGAGGGTCGATTCTGCAATGAGCCGGCGCCAGGTTTCTTCTTCGACCTCGCTTCGATTATCAAAATTGATGTCTCGGACAGGTCCTTCAAAGATGGCCTCCACGTGGTCGGCGAGACCGGTGTCCACCTTGCGGCCGAAGTCCACCACCGCATTGAATGCGTGCCGGGCATGGAACCAGTTCCCGGAGCCATCCATCCCGTAGAAACGCAGTTCCCTGTCCCGATTTGGGTTGGCGTTGTACTCCCTCATCCACTGGATGAGTTCCTGTAGCTCCGCCCATATCCCCCAGGCATTGGTCACCGAGTTGACCACCGTATCCCAGTCCACGTCGGCCCCGGCGACGTATTCGTGAATGGCCCGACTTTCTACAAGCCCCGACTCCAGCACGAAGGTATTGAATCCGTGCTCTTCTACAAGGTACTTGAACACCCTTGCACGGATGCGGTTCCACTCGTGCAGGTAGTGGGCGTTCTCACCGATAGCGACGATGCGGGCATCACCGACCACATCTCCCAGGAACCCCAGATCGTCATAGTTCTCATCATGCCGGGGAATTGATAAAGGTATGGCCTCGCCTTGCGCCCAGGCGATGAAAGCTCCAGCATCGACCGTCGAGTTCTTTTCTTCGGCCATAATCGGGTGTCCTCCTTCGGGGTTGCCCATGAGTATAAGGGCTAAAGAGAAACCTCGGTCATCGGAGGCTTCATTGGGGTACAGTATTGTGAGCCCCAGACTGCAGCGTAAGGGAATATTGCGTGAGTAGACAACCAGGAGACCTTTTCCGACCCGAGTATTTCAGGAGAGACGACGAGAGGCCCGACGTCCTCTTCTACGCCGAGCCTCGGCTGGTAGTCCACATTGACGAACACGCCATACGTGCCATAGGCGCTTACCTGTCTGATACCCTGCCTGCGGGAGGCGCATTACTGGACCTGATGAGCAGCTGGAGATCACATCTGCCGGACCGCCCGGCGATGGGCAAAGTGGTCGGGCTTGGATTGAACCGGGTTGAGATGAAGGAGAACCGTCAACTTGACGAAGCCGTGACCCACGACCTTAATGCCCATCCTGCATTACCCTTTCGGGATGAGGCGTTTGATGCGGCAATCCTGACGGTATCAGTACAGTACCTGACCAGGCCCGAGCAGGTATTCGCAGAGGTAGCGAGAGTCTTGAAGCCCGGGGCCCGATTCCACGTCATCTACTCAAACCGCATGTTCCCAACCAAGGCCACAGCCATCTGGAAAGCGCTCTCAGACTCGGATAGGGCAAAGCTGATAGGGGCGTATTTCCATCGGTCGGGTCGATGGGGCGAGCCCGAGGCCCGGGACATCACCCCGAGGGTCGGCGCCTATAGTGACCCGGTGTACGTGGTTTCGGCCGCGTCAATTGACAAGTGACAGACGACACTATACACTTCCAATGTGATTCGTTCCTTCAGGCACAGAGGGCTCAGGTCGTTCTTTAGGAAAGTGGACGTGCAACGAGTCAATCCAGAACATGCCAAAAGGTTGAGGCGTATCCTGACAACACTGGATAGGAGCGCGTCGCCAAGGAGTATGAACCTTCCAGGATTTCGGCTCCATCAGCTTTCTGGCAATATGAAGGGTCATTACGCTGTCTCGGTGTCTGGCAATTGGCGGGTTACATTCCGATTTGAAGACGGAGACGTATACGATGTCGACTACATCGACTATCACTGAGGAGGTAAGATGATGCCGATGGCCGATCCATGTCATCCCGGCGAAATAGTGAAATATGAATGCCTGGAACCGTTGGGCCTAACAATTACAAACGCGGCCAAAGGACTAGGCGTAACTCGGCAAGCTCTCTCCGATGTGATTAACGAGAGGGCCGGGATCTCGGTAGACATGGCCATAAGGCTGTCAAAAGCCTTCGGGTCTACTCCCGAAACTTGGCTGGGGATGCAGATGGCCTACGACCTCTGGCACGCACGCGACCGCGCAAAGCGGATCAAGGTCCAAAGGTTCAAGGAACCAAGCGCGGCCTAGCCCGACCCCGACCCCTCCGTAATCCCCACACTGCCCAGCGCGGCAATAATCTCCTCCCGGCTCAGAAACGCCCCGAACTTGATGTGGCGGATCACGCCCTGCTCATCCAGGATGAATGTCCAGGGCAGGCCCGGGACCTGGTAGGAGTTTGCGACTTCGCGTCGGGTGTCGAGTACCGTGGGCATGGTCAGGCCCAGCAGCTCCTTGTATCCCTTCACCCTCTCCGCCGACTCCCGGACGTCCACTGCAAGCACAACCAGCTCATCGCCCAGGGACTGGTGGACGCTTTCAATCTCGGGCATTTCGAAGCGGCAGGGGCCACACCAGACAGCGAAGAAGTTGATGAATACGGGCTTGCCCCGGTAGTCGCTGAGCACCAGGACCTCGCCCTCTTCGGTCTCCAGCCGAAAGTCCGGCGCAAGGGTCCCGATTTCGGCACCGATCTGAAGGCCATCGGGATTGGGCGTGTCCTTGATTCCCAGCCTCAGGGCCGACTCCGGTGTCGGCGTGGCGGTGGGGATGGGAAGCGAGGTTGGCGTAGGTCTAACCGTGGGCTCGACCGTAGGCTCGGGGGTGGGGGTGGGCGGGGATGCAGAGCACGCCGCGGCGAGGAGGAGGATGAGGGCCACTAGGAGAAGCGGTAGTTGTATGCACCTTTTGCCGTTCATGGTTTGAGCGGTATTATAGCCCTTGACCCGAGTAGAGTCCCCGAGTCCCTTACCACACGACATCTGCACAATGACCGCAACAATTATCAAGAACACAACAATCGTCACCGGCGGCCCGGGCAACACCATCCTCCACGACTCCGCTATAGGCATCGACAGCGGAAGAATCGTCGCCCTCGGCCCTTCCCAGGAAGTCATCGCCCGGCTCCCGGACGCCGAGGTGATCGACGGACAACGAAAGGCCGTGTTCCCGGGCCTGGTTAACGCCCACACCCACCTCCTGAAGACCATCAACAAGGGCATCCTGGAGGACACCGGGTTCCCCACAACCCTCCGCTTCCCCGAAGACACCCGGTCCCTGATGGGCAACGAAGAGGATAACGTGTTCGCTCTCCTGGGGGCCATCGAGTCCCTGCGCAGCGGCGCAACCTGCGTCCTTGAGATCGAGGCGGACATCGCCAACTACGCCGACTCGCTAGCCGCCACCGGCATGAGGCTAGCATTGGCCGAGTATGTCGAGGACGTGGACATGCCCCTGGCCCGACAGAGCCGGTACAGCTTCATCCCCGCCAAGGCCGAAGAAGGTATGCGCAAAAGCGTCGATCTCATCGAGGCATGGCATGGGAAGGCCGGCGGTCGGGTGACGTGCATGACCTCCCCCTCCACCCCCGAGTACTGCTCCCCCGAGCTATTGCAGGAGTGCCGCCGGGTCGCCGACCGGTACGACATCGGTATGACCGTCCACCTCAGCGAAAGCTACAACGAGGTGCAGGCGGTGATGCGCACCAGGGGCGTGAGGCCGACCCAGTACCTCTACGCCAACGGCGCCCTCGGCCCGAGGGTCGTGGCCGCCCACTGCCGGTACCTGGACGAATCGGAGATTGCCCTGGCGGGCCAGATGCGGACCAACGTGTCCTTCAACCCGGCCATCGCTGCCCGACGAGGCGCCGCAGCCCCGGCCACCGAGCTGAACGCAGCAGGGTGCAACATGGGCATGGGCTCCGACAACATGGACGAAAACATGCTCCACGTTCTGCGCACCGGCCTCTTCGCCGAGCGCGTACGCCGGCACACGCCTATGGCCCCTCAGCCCGAGCAGATGCTGGAGTGGGCCACCATAGGCAGCGCCCGAGCCCTGGGTCTCGGAGAAGAGGTCGGGAGCCTGGAGGTCGGCAAGAAGGCCGACCTGTTCATGATTAACACCATGCGCCCCCACCTCGTGCCGAACCACCGCATAGTGTCGGCTTTTATCCACAACGGGCAGGCCGACGACATAGAAGCCGTAATGGTAGACGGCAATTGGCTGATGAGGGACGGCAAGCTGCTGACCATCGACGAGGAAGATGTCGTGGCCCGGGCCGAAGAGATGGGTCAGGCGGTCTGGCGCCGGCTCCTCGAGCGCAACCCCTCGGTGTCCTTCCCCTTTGCCCTTCCCCCTCGGTAGCGCCGTTCGGCCCGTACTGATAATATCTTCGCGTTCCCAACCCTGAGAGTCCCAATGCGTGAAGGAGGATGGTTATGCCCATAGTTAGAGTCGAAATGCTGCCCGGCAGGAGCGAAGACCAGAAGTCCGACCTGGTGAAGGCGATGACCGACGCCATGGTCAACATCGCAGGCACCCCCTCGGCGGAATCGGTGCACGTCATCATCACGGAGACGGTGGGCGAGCACTGGGCCATGGGCGGCGAGATGCTGTCGGAGAGGATGAAGGCCCGGGCCTAGGGCGCATCCCTTCCTTCAGGCGAGTCTTTCCTTCAAGTCGTGCGCCCGGCGCACGACTTGAAGATTCTTTGGCCGGAAAGCAAGGTGGACGAACATGGCCGACATGAGCAGGTTCAGCGCGTACATTTACGGTTGGGGCGCGACGCCCCCCACCATGGAATCTCTAACGGACGTGGTACAACAGCTTGACCGGCTGGGGTTCTATTCGGCGGGGTTTCCGTACCACATGACCCTGCCCCACGCCCCCATGTTCGACCGCTTCGGCAGCCACCATCTCTTCGACCCCCTCGCCCTGCTCCCGGCCCTGTTCGCAGTCACCAAGAAGCTGCGGCTCGGCATTCACTCGCTCATCCTCCCCGTGCTTCCGCCCTACTTCTGGGCCAAGAACCTCTCGACCATCGACGTGATCTCAGGAGGTCGCCTCATACCGGGGATGTGCATGGGCTGGTCGCCCGGCGACTTCCACATGGCCGGTGCGGAGGAGCACCACCGCCGCAGGGCCCGGGTCACGGACGAGCAGATGGAGCTAATCACCCGACTCTGGACGGAGGACGGCGTGACGCACAACGGCCGCTACTACCAGCTTGAAGACGTAACCCTTGACCCGAAACCCGTCCAGAAACCCTACCCGCCCATCTGGTACGGCGGCGGCCTGCCCTCCATACCCAGGGCAGCGAAGTACGCCACCCACATTCTGCCCGCTCCCATGCCCGTCGAAGAGATTAGGGAGCAGTGGATCCCGGCAATTGAGGCGGAGAACGACAGGGCGGGTGCCTCCCTGAAGATAAGCCTGATGAACTTCGTCGCCATCGTCGACGACGAAAGCAAGGTGGAGACCGAGGTCGTCCCCCAGCTGCGGCAGTGCATACGCCTGACGGCGTCGGGGGTACAGCCGGAGGACATGACCATCGTCGGATCCCCGGAATCTTGCGCAGAGAGGGTCAGGGCCTTTTTCGACGCGGGCGTAGACCACCTCCTGCTGGACTTCAGTTACCGGGGATCGGCGTCTGGGGAGTACCAGCGGGAGCAGATAGAGCGGTTTGCGGAAGAGATTGTGCCGCTGGTCTAGGGGAGAGGGATCTGTTCGGTGAGGACGGAATCCCGGAGGACTTCCACCAGGTGTCGGGTCCGACGCCCGGTGCCGTGCTCGATCTGCTGGCGGCAGGAGACCCCCATCACGGCAACCTCCCACCCCTGGCCCTTGGCTTCGATGGCCGGGAAGAGCTTCATACCCCCAATCTGCATGGAGAGCTCATAGTGCTCTTTCTCGTAGCCGAAGGCGCCGGCCATGCCGCAGCAGCCCGAGTCGATAACCTCCACCTCGTGGCCCGGTGGGAGGGAAAGGGAGGTCTTGGCGGCCTCCACCCCAACCAGGGCTTTCTGGTGGCAGTGGCCGTGGAAGAGGACCTTACGGGGCTGGGTGGAGAAGGCGATATCCAGCTTCCCCTCCTCCGCCAGTCTGGCCAGGAATTCGTCTATCATGAAGGTGTTTTCCGCCACGACCTTTGACTTATTGTCCTGGAGAAGGTCGGGGTATTCGTCTCGGAAGGCGAGCAGGCAACTGGGCTCGCACCCGATAATTGGTATACCCCTGGAAGCCGCATCGAATAGTCTGTTCACGTTGTATCGGGCATTCCCACGGGCCCTCTTAAGCAGGCCCTTGGAGATCATCGGCCGGCCGCAGCAGCGCACGTTGGCAAGCCGCACCCGGTACCCGGCCAATTCCAGCAACTCCACCGCAGCAATCCCGACAGACGGGTAGTTGTAGGTCATAAAGGTGTCGTTGAAGAGTATGACCTCCCCCCGAGCCCCGGGGCTGAGGGGTCGGTGGCCGTTGAACCATTCGTGGAGGGTGAGGCTGGCAAACGGGGGCATGGACCGATTTCTATGGATGCCGAGAAGCCGGTGGTTTAGCGATCGGGCGCCTGGCAGTTGGAATAACCAGTTGGACAGTGGCGCCAGGGCAGACCCGACCTTGTTTATCAGTGCGATTTCGGAAAAGATTCGTGACCGGAGGGGCGTCCCGTTGGCGGCGTTATAGCGCTCCAGGAACTCGTACTTGAGCTTGGCCATGTCCACGTTGGACGGGCACTCGGCCTTGCAGCCCTTGCACTCAAGGCAGAGGTCCAGCGCCTCATGGAGTCGTTCGCTGATCATGGTCTCGTGGGGGAGGGCGCCGGATAGAGCGGCACGCAGTAGGTTGGCCCGACCCCGGGTCGAGTGTTCCTCCTCCCTCGTGGCCTGGAAGGACGGGCACATGACGCCCGCCGACTTCCGGCACTCGCCCATCCCATTGCACATCTCCACGGCCCCGGCGTAACCCTCGAAGGAGGAGAAGTCCATACGGGTGTTGAGGGACTGGGCCCGGTAGTCGGTACCATAACGCAGGTTCTCCGACATGAGTGGGCACTCGACTATCTTGCCCGGATTCATGATGCGCTTGGGGTCAAAGGCGTCCTTGAGTTCGACAAAGGAGTCGTAGATCCTGCGGCCGAACATCTTCTCCGTCCAGACGCCCCGGACGATGCCGTCGCCGTGTTCGCCACTCAAAGAACCCCCGAACTCCAGGACTAGGTCGGCTACGGCCTCAGCGATGGACTCCATCCGGTTGATGCCGGCGTCATTCTTCAGGTTGACCAGTGGTCGGATGTGCAGGCACCCGACGCTCGCATGACCGTAATAGGAAGCCGTCGTGTTGTGGGCCTGGACTATCTCGTCGAAGCGACGCCCGAACTCGCCGAGCCGGGTCGGGTCAACGGCGGCGTCCTCGACGAAGGGGATGGGCTTGGCGTCGCCGCGGACGCCCATCAGGAGCCCGAGCCCCGCCTTCCGGACAGCCCAGGCCTTGGCCTGGTCTTCCTTCTCCAGCAGGTTGACGCAGGCGTAGCCGAGCCGCTGGCGCTCCATGTCGGTCTTGAAGGCGTCGAGCTTGGTGCGGACCTCGGGCTCCGAGTCGCCGAAGAACTCGACCAGGACCAGGCCCCCGGGGTCGCCCTCCATGAAGTCTATGTAGCGCTTCAGGCCCAGGGACGCCCGGGTCTGCCGGATAATCATGTCGTCGATGAACTCGACGGCGGCGGGAGAGTGCTCGATTATTGCCGACGTGGCGTCGCAGGCCTGGAAGATGTCATCGAAGTGGAGCGCGGCGACGCCCGTGAAGTTAGGAAGGGGCTCCAGCTTGACCTTAGCCTCGGTAATGGTGCAGAGGGTGCCCTCGGAGCCGACGACGATGCGGGCTAGGTTGAAGGGGTCGGGGTCCAGGAACTCATCCAGGTTGTAGCCGCTGACGCGGCGCATGATCTTGGGGTACCGTGCGTCGATCTCAGCCCGGTTGGCCTCGGCGAGGCGGGCGGTCTCTCTGTAGACGTGGCCGAGGAGACCGGGGGTAGAGAGACGGGCTTCCAGCTCAGTCGGGGATAGAGAGCCGAGCCGCGCCCGGGTTCCATCGGACAGGATGGTGTCAAGCTCAATGACCTGGTCGAGGGTCTTGCCGAAAATGGCGGAGTGAGTACCACAGGAGTTGTTCCCAATGCCGCCCCCGACCGTGGCGCGGTTCACCGTCGAGGGATCGGGGGCGTACTGGAGGCGGTGGCCGCCAACCTGCCGATTGAGCGCCGCTACTACGATACCAGGCTCCACACGGGCCCAGCCTTCCTCTGGGTTCACTTCCAGCAACCGGTTGAGGTGTCGGCTGAAGTCCATAACTATGGCGTGGTTAACGGTTTGGCCGGAAAGACTGGTGCCCGCGCCCCGGGGCAGGACGGCGATAGCCTCCCGGTGGGCGAATTCTGTTACGGCAACGACATCGTCGACGTCTTGCGGGAATACAACACCCACGGGCTTCATCTGGTAGATGCTGGCGTCGGTGCTGTAGAGGGTGCGGGAGAATTCGTCGAGGCGCACTTCCCCGGATACGCGTCGCTCCAGCTCTGCGGCCAGGTCTCGGGCCAGGGATATGTCGGACTTAACGGCGAGGGTCACGGGGGTGGGTACTCCAAGAAATGATCATGATTCAGAGGCCAGTCTATTTGATTGAATTGAGCTCTCAGGCACGGGTTTGATTGTTTAACGGGAAAAATCTTTTTGTGGAGAGGGCTTATCGGGGCGATGCCACTTGGGGAAAAGGATAGGTCGAGGGGTGGGGGGATGCAAGGGGCGGGTGTCCGGCTTCTCTACGCTCGGCCCTGGATTGCCACGGATCCGCCGTTCACCACTTCGACGTTCAGGTTGTGGCCGTCCAGCAGCCGCATCCCCACCAGTGGACTAGCATCGGACACATAAGCGTCGACGTACCGGCTATTACCGTCCCACAGAACCGTGACACCGTAAACGTCGAAGACCGCCTCACGTCCGTCTGCAAGAATTGCCAAGTCACGGTTCCGGAAACGCAACTGCAACTCATTCACCAGCCCACGGGTCAGGGTAAGGAATCCGGTGTAGCCGGTATCTATCACGGCCTCTATTTCTCTTGTTAGACCCGACGGGCCTTGTATGGTGAAGGCAACGATGGCTTCATAGGAGTCGCTAACGTAGCCCTGGATCACTCGGGTCTCCGCAAAGAGCTGCCGCCGAAGCTGTATACCGCAATGCGGCCTACCCTCAGGCACAGGATGTCATGGGCCTCGGGCCATTGGGCGCTCAGGAGGTCCACCGCTTCAGATGCCTCATAGCCGACGGCCCATTTCCCGCTGTCCACATCGATGGCGACGACATCCCCTTTGTGGTCTGCCTCCACCACTGGGCGAATGTCCCGCTCGTAGATTTCTTTGCCCAGGCGGGCCGTTTCATCTTTAGGGCGAGCTGGCGGCACGGTGGGTCTTGCAGCCTGCATAGGTGCTGCGGCGTTTGCCTTTCTCATGTGTACTCGCTTTCCGGGGTGTGCTCCTTACAGTAGCCATTCTACCATTACGCAGGAATAGGCGATGCAAGGGGTGGAGGGCGCAACGGCTGTTGACACCCGAGAATCCCCTCAAACATAATGCGGCCCACGCCAAAGGCGCACTTTCAGCATCTCCAATAACACGGTTCGATACCCGCGTGTACCTAATAGGGAGGTCTCGGATGGCAAGTAAGCTCAAAGGCGTTCACTGGATGCTGGCGACACCCTTTCACGAAGACGAATCGGTGGACGAGTCCAGCATACCGAACCTGGTCGGCAAGGCCCGGGAGTCGGGGTGCGAGGGCGTCGTGGCCCTAGGCGTGATGGGCGAAGCTCACCGGCTGACGGACGCCGAGGGCCGAGGAGTCGCCGAGACGGTGATCGCCGAGGCCAACGGGATGCCCGTGACCCTGGGAACCTCTGGCCCGAGCACCGTGACTGCCATAGCACGCACTCGGGAGGCGAAGGAGATGGGGGCCGCAGCGGTGATGATAGCCCCTCCACCCATGCCCAAGTCCAACCTGGACGTCGTCTACTCCCATTACTATCGCATCGCCGAGGCCGTGGATATCGACATCGTGGTGCAGGACTACCCAAAGACCACGGGCGTGCACATGCCGCCGGAGTTCTTCATGCGCCTCGCGGACGACATCCCGTCGGTGCAGTACTGCAAGATAGAGGCCCCACCCACCCCCCCGAAGGTCCGCGCCATCAAGGCGCTGGCCGGTGACAGGCTTACAATTTTCGGCGGTCTGGGCGGTCTGTTTCTGTTGGACGAGCTGGCACAGGGAGGGGCTGGAGCCATGACGGGTTTCGCCTTCCCGGAAACCCTGGTCAAGATTTGCCGCCACATGGCGGAGGGCGAGACCGACGCCGCGGAAAAGCTCTTTTACGAATGGCTCCCCCTGATCCTGTTCGAGGTGCAGGACGGGATTGACCTGAGCATCCGGAAGAACGCACTGCACTACCGGGGCCTGCTCGGGAGCCCGGTCGTGCGACAACCCGGGACCCGTGCCGGAGAAGCAACCATCAAGCAGCTAATAGAGCACATCGAGCGGATGGGGTATTAGAGAGTCTCGTCCGAAATGAAGCTGCATTATGATGTGATAGTCGCGGGTGGGGGGTCGGCGGGGTGCGCGGCGGCGAACGTGCTGAGCAAGGCCGGGCTGTCGGTGGCGCTGCTGGAGGCGGGCCCCGACTACGGGTCGAAGTCGGAGGGACGCTGGCCCAAAGACCTGCTCGACCCCCGCTTCGATCCCGACAGCCACGACTGGGGCTACAAGGCCAACCGACCCGGAGGGTCGAGCTTCACGGAACTCCGGGCCAGGGTAATCGGCGGGTGCTCCTCCCACAACGACTGTGCAGCAATATGGGGAGTGCCCCGGGACTACGACGCCTGGGCCGACGCCGGCAACCCCGGCTGGTCATATAAAGACATTGTTCCCCTGATACAGGCTGTGGAGGGAACGGCTGAGGACTCGGTGACTCCTTACAGGGGGACTCAAGGCCCGCTTTATACGCACCGGATGGCGGAAAGTGAGCTTTCACTCTACCAGCAAGCTTTTATAGAGGCTTCCCTGAACACGGGCTACGGCAGGGTCGACGACATGGGAGGCCCTACCCCCGAAGAAGGGGTCGCGTCCTACCACGGAAACGTCAAGGACTCGGAGCGCTGGAATGCCGCCTTCGCCTTCCTCGACCCCGTGAGGGACCAATCCAACCTGACCATCCTTGACCACACGATGATCGACAGGGTAGTAATCGAGGGGTCAAGGGCGCAGGCATTGTTGGTAAAGGCCCGAGGAGAAGAGGTCGAACTCCGGGCAGACACGATTATCCTCTCGGCGGGAAGCTATGGCACGCCTTCGATACTGATGAGGTCGGGGGTGGGGCCGGGGGATATGCTGAAAAAGCTCGGGGTGGATGAAACGGCGGTCATCGAAGGGGTCGGGAGAAACCTCCATGACCACCCGTCTTTTTACGTGCAGTACAGGCCGACGGATGAGAGATGGGACCGGATAGTGCGAGACCTGGGCGAAGAGAGCTTATACAGGGGACAGGTGATCCTCCGAGCACAGAGCCCCGTCTGCCAGGAGGGGCTGCCATTCGACCTGCACATGTTGCCCTCCCAGGTGCCGAGGACGCTGGAGGCCCGCACGCTGGAAGGCTTCATCTGCCACATGGCCCCCAGGTCTCGGGGACGCATGTGGATCACCAGCCAGGACCCGGAAGCCCCCCCGACAATCGAGACCAACTACCTCACCGACGAAGAAGGCCGGGATATGGCGGCCCTTGTGTATGCTCTGAAGGTGTTCCGCAGCGTAATGCAGGCGCCGCCCCTGTCCTCATTCGTCCAGGAAGAACTGGATCCCTGGGCCCCGCTTCAGACCGACGAAGGGATAGCAGCCCAGCTAAAACAGTCGATTGGGAACTACTCCCACGCCTCCGGGACGTGCAAGATGGGCCCCGAGTCAGACCCGGGGTCTGTGGTGGACGCCCGGGGCAAGGTGCACGGGCTGGACAACCTCTATGTCGCCGACGCCTCCATCATTCCGGTAATCCCCCTGGCCAACACCAACCTGACCAGCATGCTCATCGGTATGAAGGTGGGGTTGGGGGTGGCGGGATAGGTGTGCCGGTCGTAACGCCGGACGAAGAAGCCCGGCTCCTCGGGCCCGTGCTTAAGGGCACATCCCGGGCTTTCTACCTGACTCTTCGGGTGCTTCCCGGAAACCTCAGAAAGCCCCTCGGCCTTGCCTACCTGCTGGCGCGTACCGCAGACACAATAGCCGACTCCAAGACCGCCGCTGCCGATAACAGGTTAGCTATGCTGCTGGAGTTTCGCGGAATGGTCGAAGGGAAAGGCGGCGCGGACAAGGTCGAGCCCCTTGCCCGGACGGCGGAGGAGGGGCTGGGTGGGATCGAGCGGGAGCTCGTCGGGGCCATGCCGACGACCATATCCATGCTGGACGAACAAGATGAGATGGACCGCTTCCGAGTCCGGCAGGTGGTCGTGACGCTGACCCAGGGTATGGAGCTCGACCTGACCTACTTCCGAGAAGAAGGCGTGACGGGCTTCCAGACCCCGGAGCAACTCGACGAGTACACGTACCTGGTGGCGGGATGCGTGGGTCGGTTCTGGACGGAGATGTGCATGGCGCACTTGTCGGGGCTGGGGGGCTGGGATTCGGAAGAGATGAGCGAGAAGGGGGTGAGGTTCGGCAAGGCCCTGCAACTGACCAACATCCTCAGGGACGTTCCCAAGGACCTGCGGCTGGGCCGGTGCTACCTGCCGAGCGAAGTGTTGGAGCGAGTCGGGCTCTCCGCAGATGACCTGCTCGACTCCAAAAACAGTGAGGCTGCCAGGACTGCGCTAACGTGGGGCATCAGCCGAGCCCTGGACCACTACAAGGCCGCCGCCGAATACCTGCAGGCCATCCCCAAGAGACACTATCGCCTCCGGTTGGCGACCGCCTGGCCCCTGCTTATGGGTCTTGGGACCCTGGCGGAGCTGGCGAAGAACAAAGAGTGGCTGGACCCAAGCCGCAGGAGCAAGGTGAGTCGGGGCTGGGTGTACCGGATGATGGTCGTGTCGGGTGTGAAGGTGATGTCGCACAGGGCGATGAACAGTTGGATATCGGGGCTGAGGGGGGAGGTGGAGGGAGGTGCTCTAAGTTAAAAACTAATAATTTGACAATTCTTGTTTATAATGGGTATTGGTGAGAAGAGAGCAGATACACATGTATTTATCCGTAGGTTCCATGTCGGTAATTAACAGATATTACTCGTTCATGGGCCATTAAGTTCAAGTATAATTATGGAGCTATTTAAGGATGGCAACATGTTCAGAGCATTGAGACAATTGCCGGTAGCTGTGACAGTGGTAGTGATAGCTATCACTACCACTGTGGGTTGTTCATCACTGCCTGGTGGAACCCCAAGCGTAATCACAAAAAGTGCTTTTGGAGGCAAAGAGCCTGCATGTGAATGGTACTTGGGGAAAATCCAGGAGAATCCCCTCATCAGCGATACTCAATTAGAGGAGGATTATGCTTGGTATAACCTATTTTATGTCCAATTAAATCAGCAAGAAGCCAGAGAAGCTATAGACTGGCTTAAAGCTAACTGCGATATTACGACCCCATAAGAGAAGAATTGACACTTTTTAGACCTTCATTTATCAAGGAAGCCTAAAGAGCAGATCGATGCCTGAAATCGCCGACCGATACGCTTACCGAGTCCTCTGGTCCGAGGAGGACGAGGAGTTCGTCGGGCTGTGCTCCGAGTTCGGCTCCCTCAGCCACCTGGACGACACGCCGGAAAAGGCATTCGCAGGCATCCGTGAGCTGGTGGCCTTCTCGATCCGATGGTTACGTGAGGAGGGCAAGCCGGTCCCTGAGCCGATTTCCACACGACGCTACAGCGGGACTCTCACACTTCGCATCCCACCCGACACCCACCGCTCCCTCGCTATGGATGCCGCCGAAGCCGGAGTCAGTATGAACCGGTTGGCCGCAGAGCGTCTAGCATTACGGCGTTAGCGGTTGGCGAGGGTTACGCCCGATTGGTTATGGCTTTGACTGGTAGGGATGCCGCTACTTCGCCTCGGCGTAGTCCAGGTTGAGCAGGAACTTCTCGCCTTCCCAGTCGCCGTCGGCGATTTCGACCTCATGGACGTACATGCTGTCGGCGTCCAGGAATACGGTGTTGCCCGTAGTCTTGACGTTCAGGCCACTGGGGCTTTTGAACTCTAGTCCTGCCTCGACGCTGTCCTGCTCGGCGTATGCCATGGAGATCCCCTGGGTTGTTGAAGTTGCGCCGCAGCTTAGGTAGTGCGGCTGTCAGTCGATGTAATATATCGTAGAAGGCGTGGAGCGGCAAGGGGAGGAAGTTAGGGCCGATTTGACGAAACGGAATAATCCGGGAGGACATAACTTTGGCTTCATTGACACAGGAGAAATGCGTGGCGTGCCGTCGGGATGCGCCGCATGTGACGGAAGATGAGATCGCGGGGCTTCGTCCGCAGGTGTCGGAGTGGGAGTTGATAGACGAGGGTGGGATTCCGAAGTTGGACCGGACCTTTAAGTTTGGCAACTTCGGTGAGGCGTTGTCGTTTACGCAGAGGGTCGGGAGTACGGCGGATGCCGAGGGCCATCACCCGAGGCTCATCACCGAATGGGGAAAGGTACGCGTCACCTGGTGGACCCACAAGATCCGCAACCTCCACCGCAACGACTTCATAATGGCGGCAAAGACGGACGGACTGTACGGGTAGCCTAGCTAACCCTTGAATAACGCGAGCACAGAACGTTGTTCAGGGGTCAATACTAGGGCGGGGTTGGTAGGGGTAGGGTAGATTTCCGCCTCATCCCAATAGTGACGTCTAACACTGGTGGCTTCGTTGAGCTTGATGCCGCGTTGTCTCAGGCTTTGAATCAAAGGATCAGCCTTGAATAAATAGACCGCTTCAATAGTCCAGGGTTGACTTGTGCCTCGCGACGACATTGCCGAAGAGCGTGGGCCAGTGAGAACAAGGTAGTAATCTGGAACTGCATTGGGACGGATATCAAGTATGCCATTATCTAGGGAGTATTTCTTGACGTTAACCGACTGGTCGGTGAGGGGTCCGTTAGTGAAATGGCCGTCACTGCCTTTCTGCACAGCGGATTCTGCCAACTTAATGTTGAAAATCTCGGCAGCAACGAACTCACCAAGATGGCTTGAATGGGCTGGACGGTCTATTAGGTTGGCAATGGCATCATCGATATGGTTGCGCTGTCTCAACAGGTCAGCCAGTTTTGCCAGTGAATTGCTTTCCATCGTCAAAAATCTCCTTGGATAGTTACTAATCGGTTGGCTGCAGGTGGACTAAGAGCGGGAGATGTCGGGCTTGCCCTTGGGGTTTTCCCAGAGCTCGATTAGGACGCCCTGGGCCTGCCTGGGGTGAATCCAGCCGACCCGGAAGCCGTAGTCGTTGGAGCCTATGGGCTTGATGAGGTCGTAGCCGAGGGGCTTCAGCATTGCCAGGTCGGCGTCAAGGTTGTCGGACTCAAGGCAGATGTGATGGAGACCATCGCCGTTCTTCTCCAGGTAGCGTCCGACGCCGCTGTCATGGTTGATGACCTGGTTGACCTCGATCATGCTGTCACCGATGGGTATGTTGAGAATGCGCACGTCTTCTTCAACAAGATCGAACTCCCGGCCGGGTCTAAGGCCATAGTGGTCGCAGTAGAGGCGTTTGGTCTCGTTGAGGTCCTTGACGAGAAGGCCGACGTGGTGAAGGCGGATAAACATGAAAAACTCCAGGGTGTTAGTCGGGTATGACGGCGATGAGCTCGATTTCGAGTCGGGCGCTGGGGGGAATCAGCCCTGCGAGGACGCCCGTGCTGGCCATCGGCGAGGAGAGATATTTCTCCATGACCTTGTACACGGGGTCGAAGTCGTTGATGTGGGTAAGGTAGACGTTGCGCTTGATCACGTTGTCGAAGTTGGTGCCGGCCTCCTCCAGGATAGCCTTGAGGTTCTCCATGACCTGGGTAGCTTGCTGCTCAATGGTGCCCATCTCGGGGGTGGCATGGGGGTTGCCGCCTACGTCCGGGGGGTTGGCGACCTGGCCGGTAATGAACAGGAAACCGCCGGCCTTGGTGGCGTGACAGGTGGTGCTGGAAAAAGCCTTGCCAATCTTCGGTGAGTTAACGACCTCTTTTTTCATGTCGGGGTTCCTCCTTGGGGTGGGGTGGGGACATTATAGCGCGGGGATGGGGGTGAGTATGGGTCAATCAAATAGGTCGGAATGTGTACCGGTGCGTACCAGTATCAACTCATCCTCCTCTCGGTTCCAGACCAAAAGCCAATCGGATTCGATATGGCATTCCCAATAGTGAGACCAGTTGCCGGAGAGACGGTGGGGCCTGTATCGCGAGGGGAGGGACTCGCCTGACAAAAGCAATTCCACGACCGTACAGAGCTTATGCATGGACTTGCCTCGCCTCTTTGCCCTGCCAGCATCTCTCCTAAACCCCCTCGTTGTTCGAAGCCGCATCTATGCGCGCTCTAGGTCTTCCTTGAAGTCTTCGATACTGGAGTATTCAAGGAGGTCTTCTCGATTCTCAGCTTGCCGCAGCGCCTCTAAGGTCTCTGCATTTGGAATTCGCACAGGGAATGGTAAGCCTCGGTGTATTGCGACCTGTCTGTAAAAGAGTGTAATTGCCTCCGTGGCAGATAATCCAAGCTCCGAAAATAGTTCTTCGGCCTGGCGCTTCAATTCGGGCTCTACCCGTGCTCGTACCATTGCGGATTTAGCCATCGTATACCTCCCGAAAAATGTGTATTCCAAATGGGATACATCAATTATAACATTGCCGGCGCGACTATTTGTGATTCGGCGCCTGTACAATTAGGGTACGGCGACACCCGTGTTGCCATCCCCCTCCCTCCGCATTAGGCTAGGCGGGCGCTCCCGACACCCTCCCACATTGAAAGGAATATCACATGGGCTCGACACCCCTGGACTCGGCGTTTTTCAAGGACCTGTTCGGCACCGACGAGATGCGCGCCATTTTCGAGGAGCGGAACCAGCTCCAGTGCTGGCTGGACGTGGAGGCGGCCCTCGCCCGGGTCGAGGGGCGGCTGGGGGTGGTCCCACAGGAAGCGGCGGACGCCATCGTCGCCCATTGCAATGCCAGTGAAATGAGCCTCGAGGCCATCAAGCGGGACATGGACGTGACCCGACACCCCATTGTCCCCGTAATCAAGGAACTTGAACGGCACTGTCCGGGGGACTCTGGTGAGTACATCCACTGGGGCGCGACGACGCAGGACATCATGGACACGGGGATGGTGCTGCAGCTGAGGCAGGCCCTGGCGATCCTGAATCGGGACCTGGGGCGAGTGCACCGGTCGCTCATCGACCTGGCAAAGGAGCACCGAGGTACTCTTATGGCGGGTCGGACGCACGGGCAGCAGGCATTGCCGATCACCTTCGGGTACAAGGTGGCTGTATGGGCGGCGGAGATGGGCCGGCACATCGAGCGGATGGAGCAGTGCAAGCCCAGGCTCTTGGTAGGGCAGTTCAGTGGTGGGGCGGGCACGCTTTCGTCGCTGGGTGACAGGGCGACTGAGGTGCGGGACGCCCTGATGGAGGACCTGGGGCTTGGGAACCCGGTCATTACTTGGCACTCGGCCCGGGACAACCTCGTTGAGTTCATCACGGTGCTTTCAATGATTGCGGGCAGCCTGGCGAAGATGACCCACGAGGTCGTGCTGATGCAGCGGACTGAAATGGGCGAGCTTGAGGAGAAGTTCGGGGTGGGGCAGGTTGGCAGCAGCACGATGCCCCAGAAGCGAAACCCGACCTGGTCCGAGCAGGTGATCGCCGTGGCCCGGATCATCCGCGCCCTGGCCGGGGCAGCGTTGGAGGGGCTGGAGCACGAGGACGAACGGGACTCGGCGGTGTGGCACACCGAATGGCATTTCGTGTCGGAGGGGTGCATCCTTGCCGCGGGCCTGCTGAACCTGTCCATCGGCATCTTCGAGAACCTGCAGGTCAAGCCCGAGGCCATGCGCCGGAACTTGGACCACAGCCGGGGCCTGATAATGTCGGAGGCGGTGATGATCGGGCTGGCCGAGACCCTCGGCCGCTTCACCGCCCACGACGTGGTCTACGAGGCCGCCCAGAAAGCCTTCGAGGAGGGTCGGTGGCTGAAAGACCTGCTGATGGAGGACGAAAGGGTCACCAATGTCCTATCAGAGGCGGAGATAGACCGGCTGCTGGACCCCGACTCGTATCTCGGGCTGGCGAAGGAGTTCGTTGATCGGGTGACGGAGGAGGGGTAGGGCATAGGGGTCCTCGCCCCCGTAAAGTTAACTTGGAATATCCGTAGTTACCCGAATCCGCGGCAATGCCTGCCCATCATCAAAGTAGCACTCGACGGCCTCTGCCATGTTGTAGTGCAGCTCGTCAAGCGTGTCGGCCTGGGTATGGATGCCAAACTCCAAGGCGCTAGCAGAATAGCCACCGTCCAGTTCGTCGACGCTGACTATGAATGTGATTTCCGCTTTATCGGCCCTATTCATAGGTGTCACCGTAGGGCAACTCAACTGAACGCTGGAATGACCTCCTCCACAAAGGCCTGCAACCCCTCCCAGTCAAAGGGGGCGCGGACGGAGATGTTGACTTGGTCCGCCCCCGACTCCTGCAAACTCCCGAGCCGCTCGATGGCGTTCTGGGCGGTGCCGAAGATCATCCCTTGTTCGAACTCCGCCAGGTAGTCCCGGTCTTTGTCGTATTTCGCGTCGTCGGGACCCGCCTCCCCCCGACCCCATTTCTCCTCGAACTCCCGACGCTTTCGCTGGGCGGCTTTTTCGTCGGCGCCCATGTAGAAGCCTACGTTGCAGGTACGGGCGATCTCCGCCGGGTCCCGACCCTGCTCCTCACATAGCCTGTTCAACAGCTCGTTCTTGGACTTGAAGGCCGCGTCGGGGATGTAAGTGGCGTTCCAGCCGTCGGCGTAGCGGGCGACCATTGGCAGAATGCGCCTTTCTCCTATGCCCGCTATCCACAGCCTCGGGGGGTCCTGGATAGGTCGGGGGTAGACGTGGGCATTTTCGATCTGGAAATGTTTACCCTGGAAGCTGGTGGTCCCGTTGTGGAGCATGGAGCGGGTGATTTGCGCCGCCTCCTCCAGGATGTCCATCTGGGCCTTCATTGTAGGCAGGTCAAGCCCATAGGCGACGTATTCCGGACCCCACGGGCCGTAGCCGATTCCTAGTTCCAAACGCCCGTTACTGACGTGGTCGATGGTGACAGCTGCCTTAGCCAAAAGACCGGGGTTCCGGGTCCCGACGCAGAACACCAGGCACCCGACTCGTACGTTCTTCGTCTCCGCAGCCAGCGCGGTCATGATGGACACGGCCTCGAAGCAGGGGCCCTTGCCGTCGATAACCGGGGTCTCGTAGAAGTGGTCCCAGACCGAGACCCAGTAAAACCCCGAGGAGTCGGCCATGTGCCACAGCCGCTTCAGGTCTTCGTAGGAGCAGTCCTGTGGGCCGGCGTGGATTCCTATTTTTAACGCCATGACAATCTCCTTGGATTTAACTGCGCACTAATCTCGGAAGTGGGGCATGACCTCTTTGGCGAAGGTCTCGACGAGGGTGCGTATGTCACGGGGGTGGCATCCGGGATCTATGACGAAGTTGGTTACACCGATCTTGGCGAAGGACTCTATGGTCTCGATCATGTCCTCGGGCCGCCCGACTGCGTACCCGGCATCCGGGTTCACCGTGTGCACTTTGTTCAGCCGGGCCCCGATCTCCCTTTCAGCCGTCCTGACCCCCTCTTCCCGGTTGTCGGCCAGGGCGCTCCAGGTTAGCAGGCCCCATCCGATGTTGTCGGGATTGCGGCCTGCGGCCTCGGCGTGCTCCTGGATGCTGGCCTGGGCCTCCATAAAGGTCTTGATGGGGGTCTCGGTGGGGAAAAAGCCGTCCCCGAGGCGCCCTGCTCTACGCAGCACACCCGGTGGAAAGCCGCTCTGCCCATTTGCCCCGATCCAGATGGGAACGGGCTGCTGGACGGGTCGAGGGCCCATAGTCAGGTCGCGGAAGCTGTAGAACTCACCGTCGTAGTCCACGTGCTCCCCGGCTAAGAGGCGTCGGGTGATGTCGATGTACTCATCGGAGATGCGGCCGCGCTTACGGAAGTCGACCTGAGCGATCTCGAAGTCCCGGGCCACGGCGCCGATACCCACGCCCAGCGTCAGCCGACCATCCGAAAGCACGTCCACCGACGCCGCATCCTTGAACATCTGGAAGGGCGACCGGAAAGGCGCCAGCGTCACCGCAGTTCCGAGCCTCACGTTCTTCGTCTCCCGGGCGGCTGCTGCCAGCAGGACGAAGGCGTCCAGGTAAGGCAGGGTCACGTAGTCAGGGACCCAGAAGTAGTCGTACCCGAGGTCATCGGCCATTTTGGCGAGTTCGAGGGCCTCGGGGCCTTCTTCGGTAGGGAAAAAGAGGGGTCCGAACTGGATTTTGTTCATTGGGCATCACCTTTGAAATGGGATACGACTTCGCGGCCGAACTGCTCCGTCTGGGCGGTAATCTCTTCGGGAGTGCAGCAGGGGGCCAGGAGTAGATGGGAGACGCCGAGGTCTGCGAATTCCTCCACGGTAGCTATGCAGTCTTCCGGCGTCCCGAGCCCGTAGCAGGCGTTGTCGGGGACCACCCAGGGGACTTGCAGCGAACGGGTAATCTCACGGTTGGCAATGGCCTTTGCTTCTTCCCGCGATGAGGCAAGACAAGTCCAGAGAGTCGAGGCGAAACGGATATCGCCCGGGTCCCGGCCCGCAGCTTCGGCGTACTTCCTGATCTTCTCCTTGGCGCCCGGGTAGTAGTCCGTCGGCGTGTCGGCGGGGAAGATGAAGACGTCGGCGTAGGTCCCGGCGCGCTTCAGGGCGGCGTCGAAGATCTTGCCCGACCACCGTGCCCCGACCCAGATGGGAACATGGGGCCTTTGCACGGGGTCGGGGGTGAGGGTGAAGTCCTCGAACTGGTAGTATTCGCCGGAGTGGGAGACGTTCTTCTCGGTGAAGAGCCGGTAAAGGATTTCCAGCCTCTCGTTGGAGACCCGGCCCCGTTCCCGCAGGTTGGGAATGCCCTCAACCTCCAGGTCTTTGGGATGGACACCCCCCAGGCCCAGCCCGAGTACCAGCCGTCCGTCGGATAGGATGTCCGTGGTGATGGCAGCCTTGGCTAGCTGGAATGGACTGCGCAGTGCCAGCCCTGCGACGCCCGTGCCTAGCTTGATAGTGGAGGTGCGCTGGGCCACGGCTGAGAGGACGGAAAAGGGTTCAAGGGTCGGAATCGCGAGGAATTCGGGCGCCCAGAAAATGCCGTAGCCCCAGGCCTCGGCGTCCATGCCCTGCCGCACCGGCGAGCGGTCACTTAGCCCGGTGTGGGTAACCCCGAACTCCATTATTGTCACGAGGCATCACCCGACTTGAAGTGCGATATTACCTCCCGACCGAACTGCTCGGTCTGCGCCGTGACCTCTTCGTAATCGCAGCAGGGGTTCATGATGAGGTGCGATACACCCAGTTCGGCGAACTCCTCCACCGTTGCGATGCAGTCCTCGGGGGTGCCCATGCCGTAGCAGGCGTTGTCCGGCACCACCCAGGGCACGCTGAGCATCTCCGGGATGATGCGGTCGGCGACTTCAATTGCCTTCTCCCGAGACGGCCCGAGGCACGTCCACATGGTGCTTGCGAAGCCTATGGCGTCCGGGTCCCGACCCGCGGCTTCGGCGTAGGCCCGGACCTTTTCCTTGCCGTAAGTATAGTAGGACGTTGGGGTGTCGGCGGGGAAGATGAAGACGTCGGCGTAGGTCCCGGCGCGCTTGAGGGCAGCATCGGCTATCTTGCCCGTCCACCGTGCCCCGAGCCAGATGGGGACTCGGGGCTTCTGCACGGGGTCGGGACCCAGGGTAAAGTCCTTGAAATCATAGTAGTCACCGGAATAGGAAACGATGCGCTCGGTAAAGAGCCTATAGAGGATTTCGAGGCGCTCATTGGAGATGCGCCCGCGTTCCCTGAGATTGGGGATGCCTTCGACCTCCAGATCGATGGGAACAAGTCCCCCCAACCCCAGCCCCAACACCAGCCGGCCGTTGGAAAGGATGTCGGTGGTGACTGCGGCCTTGGCCATCTGGACGGGGCTGCGAACGGCCAGCCCCGCTATTCCGGTGCCCAGCCTGATGCTGGTGGTGTGCTGTGCTACTGCTGAGAGGACGGGAAAGGGTTCAAGGGTGGGGATGCCCAAAAACTCGGGGGCCCAGAAGATGGAATAGCCCCATGCCTCTGCGTCGACACCCTGCTTGATAACCGGCCTCTCATTCGCGTCGAACAGGGTAACCCCGAATCCCAATTCGCTCATCAGCTGTCTTCGCCCCTGAAGTGGGGTGTGACCTCTTTCGCGAAGACCTCGAACATTTCGAGCATGTCTTCCGGTGCGCAGGCCGGGTCCACGACGAAATTCGTCACCCCAATATCCACGTAGCCCTGAAGGGTCTCGGCCATCTCCTCGGGAGTCCCGAGAATGTACCCGTTGTCCGCCTGCACGTCCCACTCCGACTCCAGCCGTTTGCTTATCTCTCGGCTCGCCGTCTGCCGTGCCTCTTCCTTGGAACTACCGCCACAGGTCCAGGCCAGCAAGCCCCATTGTATGGAGTCCGGGTCCCGACCCAGCTCTGCCGCCCTGGCACGGACACGCTCCTGGACCTTCTTGAACTCTTCGATTGGGGTGTCGGTAGGGCAGAATCCGTCGCCGTAGCGTGCCGCCCGGTCCACGACACCCTGCGGGAAGCCGTTGTTACAGATGGAACCTATCCAGATAGGTATCCCGGAGTCGTTTACGGGCCGTGGCTCGATTGTAAGGTCGTCGAATGAATAGTAGTGGCCGCGGTGGCTGACGTTCTCCTCGGTGAGGAGGCGGCGGGTGATGTGGAGGGTCTCGTTGGAGATGCGGCCGCGCTTTCGCATGTCGACCTGGGCGACATCGAAGTCCCGGGGCACGGCGCCCCCTATCCCCACCCCCAAGGTGAAACGCCCACCCGACAACACGTCCACCGTCGCCGAGGCCTTGGCAAGCTGGAAGGGCGTCCTGAACGGCACAACCACAACGGCGGTCCCCAACTTGATGGAGTTCGTCCTCTGCCCCACCGCCGAAAGCAGCACAAAGGCGTCCATGGGGCTAAGCGTGACGTAGTCGGGCACCCAGTAGTAGTCGTATCCCCAGGCTTCGGCCTTTTCGGCGAACTCCACGGGTCCGATGTACTTCTCCATGGTGGTGTAAAGGGGTCCGAATTCGACTTTGGGCATGGCGCAAACCTCTTGGGGGTGCTGTAGGGAGTCGGGGGTCATTCTAGCTGAAAGCCTTAATGGATGTAACCGTGGCCGTGATATAATTCCCGCCTGTAATTTATGACATTTGCGTCCCGGGAGGAGCACGGAAAATGAAACTGGCCTCGAGAATGAGCAACCTGGGCACCGAGACCGCGTTCGAGGTCCTGGTCAAGGCCAATGCGCTGGCGGCGACGGGTGTCGACGTCGTCCACCTGGAGCTGGGCGAACCCGACTTCGACACCCCCGGCCACATCATCGGAGCGGCCAAGGACGCTCTTGACGGAGGCTTCACCCACTACGGGCCCGCAGCCGGCCTACCCGATGTCCGGGCAGCAGTGGCAAAGCACACCTCCGAGACCCGCGGCATTGACGTTTCCCCCGACTCGATCATTGTCACGCCGGGCGCCAAGCCGATTATGTACTTCCTCCTCACTGCCCTGGTTGAAGAGGGAGACGAAGTTATCTACCCGAACCCCGGCTTCCCGATTTATGAGTCGATGATCAAGTTCTCGGGGGCTACGCCCGTGCCCATGCGCCTGTACGAAGAGGAAGGCTTTAAGCCCGACCTCGACGAGGTGAGGCGCTCCATTACTTCCCGCACCCGGCTGATCATCCTCAACTCTCCCCACAACCCGACGGGCGGCATGATGGACAGGGAGGACCTGGAGGCCGTCGCCGATATGGCCAAGGAGAACGACATCCTGGTCCTCTCCGACGAGATGTACAGGGACATCGTCTACGACAGCACTCACACCAGCATTGCCCAGTTGCCGGGAATGCTGGAACATTCCGTAATCCTGGACGGCTTTTCGAAGACCTATGCCATGACGGGATGGAGGCTCGGGTACGGGGTGTTCCCGTCGGAGCTGGTGCCCCACATCTCCAAGCTGATGGTGAACAGCGTCTCCTGCACAGCGCCCTTTGTCCAGAAGGCGGGGATTGCGGCCCTGGAGGGTTCCAAGGAAGAGCCCCAGGCGATGGTTGCGGAGTTCCGAAGGCGCAGGGACATGACCTGCGACGCCCTGAACGAAATTGACGGCATCCGCTGCGTCAAGCCCGAGGGCGCCTTCTACCTCTTCCCGAATGTGTCAGACCTCGGGCTTTCGGCGCAGGAGTTCGGCGACCGGCTGCTCTACGAAAACGGCGTTGCAGTGCTCCCGGGCATCTCCTTCGGAGCATACGGGGAGGGGTTTGTGCGTATATCTTTCGCCACAAGCATGGAAAACCTGGAGAAGGGGGTGGAGGGGATAAGGAAGTTCGTGGCGAATCTGTAGGGGCGGTACACCGAAAACAACCTGGTTTAGCTGACAATGAGAAAAGGGTTGGCATTCTGTGCCAGCCCTTTATCTTTCTTTAGGACAGGATGCTGCTGACGTGAAATTCGGAATAATGCACTCCCACATAAACGACCCGACCGAGGCTGTCGACATGGCGGTCCGCGCCGAGGCCGCAGGCTTCGACTCCTTCTGGACCACCGACTTCGCCCTCGGCGGCTCCCCCGACCCCCTTGCCCTTCTCGCCGCTGCCTCCCAGAGGACGAACCATATTCTGCTGGGAACCGCGGTGATGGTGCTCCCGTACAGGCATCCGCTGCTGCTGGCAAAGTCGGTGGCAACGGTGGACGTCCTAACCAACGGGCGCGTTATATTGGGATTGGGGGTGGGGAGCAACAAGAGGGAGTTCGACGCCCTCGGCCTCGACATCCACGAACGAGGCAAGATGGCAGACGAAAAGCTCATGCTGCTGCGCAAGCTCCTTTCCGGAGAGAACGTCTCCCATAAGGGCAAGTTCCATCAGATGGATGGAGTGCAGGTGGGACCCGAGACCGCGCAGAAGCCCCACCCCCCGATCTGGATGGGCCCCCTGTGGAAAAACGGCCTCGTGGAGTCGACAGTCGTGAGGGCCGGCAATATGGCGGACGGCTTCGTGCCCACCCTGGTTCCCGCGTCAGAATATAGGGCCGTGCGGGAAAAGGTACGCGCCTACGCCCGAGATGCCAAGCGCGACCCGGACGCAATCGAGTTCGGCACCGTGCTCTGGTTCTGCCTCGATGACGACCCGGAGCGCGCCTGGGAAACGCTGGAGGCGGAGTCCAACCGGCGGAGGAGCCATACCAGGGCGGTGCGTGGGGAGGCTAACGTGTCGGGTCGAGCGGAGGACTGTGCAGAGGGGATCCAGGAGTACGTCGATGCGGGAGTCACGCACTTCGTGATGAACGCGGGGGTTGTCCCTGAGCGGATGATGGAACAGTACGAGAGGTTCGCTCAGGAAGTTCTGCCTTTGGTGAGGGGGATCAAGCCCTCGGCCTGACCCTCCCAGGTCTCCTGGACAACTCCACAATGCGTGGCTTCGGTGGGCCTAGTGGAAGTGCGGCACTATCTCTTTCGCCGCCCGCTCGTACTGTTCGACGATCTCTTCCGCGGGGGACGCCGAGTCCAGGATGAAGTGCGTAACCCCGATGTCCACGTAGGCCTGTATAGCTTCGATGCACTCGTCCACCGTCCCCGCAGCCGCCGCCCGACCGTGCACCAGCGGGTAGTCCCGGTCCAGCCGATCCGCCAGCTCCGCGAACCCCTTGCGCTCGGCGTATTCCCGGGAGTCCTCCATGATGATGAAGATGAAGATGCCCCATTCGATCTGCGATGGGTCCCGGCCTGCCTCTTCGGCGTAGCGGGAGATGCGGTCCATGGCGTCCTTGTACTGCTCGATGCTGGCCTCCGTGGGTATGAAGCCGTCACCGTAGCGGCCCGTGCGCCGGAGGGCGCCCTCGGCCCAGCCGCCCCCGCAATGAGCCCCGAGCCATATCGGGATCCGGGGCTTGCTCACTGACGGCGGGCCTATGGCGACGTCTTCAAATGAGTGGAAGCGTCCGTGGTGTGTGACGGTATCACCGTTCAGGATGCGGGACATGATGTCCAGCCGTTCGTCGGACACCCGACCCCTGTACTTGATGTCCAGACCAAGCACGTCAAACTCTCGCGGGTTGGCCCCGATCCCCACCCCCAGCAGCAGCCGCCCATTGGAAAGCACGTCAACGGACAGCGCCGACTTGGAAAGGACCAATGGGTCCTTGTACGGAAGCACCATGACTGCGGTCCCCAACTCTATGGTGGAGGTGCGTTGGGCGGCGGCGGCAAGGATGATGAGGGCGTCGAGGCGGGGTTTGAGGATGTAGTCGGGCACCCAGAAGGAATCGTAGCCCCAGGACTCTGACTTCTCCGCCAGCTCCACGGGGCCCATCAGGTCTTCAATGCGGGTGTAGATGGGCCCGAACTTCACCTTTGTCATCTGTCGTCTCCTCCGAGTCCCTTCTGAACTTGTAGGGGCGACCGGCGCGTCGCCCCGTCCGGCGAGCGGGGCAATTCTATCGGAAGGTGGGAATTACCTCTTTGGCGAATCTTTCAATAGAGTCAAAGGAAAAGGGCGCAAAGAGGTTGATTATCACCTGGTCTACGCCCACCTCCGCCCGAGCCTGCACCCACTCCTTCCAGTCGTCCACATCCCCGGTCATGGCCTGGCTCTGGCCCCGGTTGAGCAACTCGGGTTCCTCCGCGGCTATCTTGGCCAGGAATTCATCCCATTCCTTCTGTCGCTCCGGGGGAACCATCTGCACCAGTACCGTCTTCTTGATCTCGTCGAAATCTCGGCCTTCGTTCTCGCAGTGTTTCCTCAGGACGTCGAACTTGTGGGCCACCTCCTCGGGGCTGCCATATACGTTCATCTCATCTGCATGCCGCGCCACGGCGCGGAGGGTCAGCTTCTCCCCTCCGCCGGCGATCATGATGGGAGGGTGAGGCTTCTGCACGGGCTTGGGGTTGAACGGGGCGTTGTCCAGGGTGTAGTACCGACCGTGGAACGTCACGGGATCCGGGGACTGCCAGAGCAGTTTGGTTAGCTGCATGGCCTCCTCCACCCGACCCACTCGCTCCCCGATGGGCTGGAATGGGATGCCGTAGGAACGGTGCTCCTCCCGGGCCCACCCCGCCCCGACCCCGTACGTCAGCCTGCCCTCGCTAATGATATCTACTGTGGCGGCTATCTTAGCCGAGACGACCGGGTGCCGATAGGTGTTGGAGACAACCAGGGGCCCGATGCGTATGCGGTCCGTGAACGAAGCCACCGCGGAGAGAAAGCTCCAGCATTCGTGGACGGGCCCGTCCGACCAGTCGGCTTCCGAGGGTGTCAGCAGATCTGCGACCCAGAGGTGGTCGAACCCCAGGGCTTCGACGGTCTCGCACATGCGGCGGAACTCGGGCCAGGAGACGTTGGCCGCGCTGACCATCCCCCCGAATTCCATGCGCCTTTTGAAAGTCATGCGAGAGGCGTCCCTTTGCCCGGCCCGGCGCTATACGTCCTTGACAAGGAACTCCCTGGGGAAATTGGTGAGGACTTCCGCGCCGTCATCAGTTATCAGGATAGTCTCGCTGAACCCGGGGCCCGCCACCCCCGGAATCAGTATTGCGGGGGTCAGGTGGAAGGTCATGCCGGGCTTGAGTACCCGCTGGTCCCCGGGCTTGATGTCCATGATGTGGCCCTCGCCCCACCCCGGCGGATACCCGACCCCTATGGAGTAGCCCGTCCGGTGGTTGAAAAGCTCACCGTATCCGGCCTTGGTGATGGCGTTGCGGCAGAAAGCGTCGGCGTCGTGGGAGGTCATGCCTGGGCCCATGTTCTCCACCGCGGCCGTGAGGCCGGCGATGGACGCCTCGGCGACGCTCTTGACCATGTCGTCGGGTGGGCCGAGGGAGATGGTGCGCATCAGGGAGGCGCTGTACCGGCTGACATTGGCGGATATCTCGAAGAATACGGGGTCGCCGGGCTCAAGGGTGACATTGGCAAAGGTTATGTGGCCTCTGCCCGTCCGCTTGCCGGAGGCCACGTAGGGTTGCCCCGCGAAGTAGATGCTGCCCTCGGCGTAGAGGGTGCGGGTGAGCTCTCCGGCCACGTAGTTGTCGGTGACTCCCGGCCTGGAAGCATCGATCCCCGACTGCATCCCCTTCGCCACTATCCGCGCGGCCTCTCTGATGCACGCAATTTCCCGGGGCGACTTGATGACCCGGTTCTCCTCGACGATATTGCCTCCATCCTTCACCTCCGCGTTGGGAAGAAGGGACACCGTCTGCTGGTAGTCCCGCAATTGCAGGAACCAGGACGTCGACTCGAAGCCGATGCGTTTGTCCGCATACCCGAACTCCTTGATGGCGTCGCAGGTCGTGGCCACGGGGTCCTCGGAGTCCCCGAATATGCGGTAGTCGTCGAGCCACGTGCCCATGGTGACGTTGTCCTTCTCCAGCTCCCGGGTCACCATTATCGGGTCCCGGTCGGCGGGCACCATCAGGCATTGGTAGACATAATAGCCCGTCGTGTTGTAGCCGGTGAGGTAGTTGATGTTCTCCGGCGTATAGGCGAGCAGCACGTCGATGTCCCGGGAGCGCATCCGCTCCTGGACTCCGGAGAGTCGGGCCCTGTATTCCTCTACGGGGAAGGGAATGTCCCTTGGCGCTGCCATTTCGCTTCTCCTATCTGAACTCCGGCATCACTTTTCTGGCGAAGGTCCTGAGCGACTCCAGTGGGTACGGAGAACGCATGGTGAAGATGACATGCTGAGTCCCGACCTCCACGTGACCCCTCACCCAGTCCCTGATGACGTCCATGTCTCCCACTACCCCGCCCTCTCCCCGGGACTTCCTCTGATCGGGCATGGTCTCGGCGAGACGGTCCATCCACTGGTTCCAGTCGTCCATCTTCTCGGGCGGCACGAAGGCCCCGTTGGCGGTCTTCACAATATCGGCAGGGTTCCTCCCGACAGCCCGGCAGTGCTCCTCCAGCACCCGGTATTTGTGGGCTGCAATCTGAGCATGGCCGTTGATGTTCATCATGTCGGCCCACTTGGCCGTCACCCTCAGGGTGCGTTTCTCACCGCCCCCGGCTATGAGGATTGGTGGGTGGGGTTGCTGAGTTGGCTTGGGGTCGAAGGGGGCGCTCCGCAAGTTGTAATACTTGCCGTCGAAGTCCACGGGCCCGTCCGATGTCCACAGCTTCTTGATGAGCTCTACGGACTCGTCAAGGCGGCTGATCCTCCCTCCGACGGTATAGAAGGGAAAATCGTAGGCCGTGTGCTCCATCTCGAACCACCCCGCCCCGATCCCGAATATCAGCCTGCCTCCGCTGATGATGTCCACAGTCGTGGCCGACTTGGCCAGCAGCACCGGGTTGCGATACGTATTCCCCGCCACCATCGGCCCGATGGTCACGGTCTTCGTCATCCTCGCAAACGCCCCGAGAATCGCCCACGCCTCCAGGCACGGCCCCTCGTTGCGGCCCGGATCGGAGGGTATCAGGTGGTCGTGAGACCAGAGAGAGTCAAAGCCCAGCTCCTCGACGAGAATCGCCGCTTCCTCGATCTCCGGCCATGTTACGCGCTCCTGTCCCAGGGACACGCCGAACTTCATGCGGGGCTTGCTGGTCATAAAGCCTCTCGGGTGGGGGGATTATATCGGTCAGGTGATAGGGTGTCTAAGTGGCTGCTCTAGACGCCATTGCCTCTTCTTTACGCTTCTTCCACGCCAACGTTCTATGTGAAGGGGAGCAGTAGTTGGCCGTCCGGACTCGGAACACCTTCGTAGGCTTTTGGCAATAGCTACATTTGACCTCAACCGGGACTGGGTGGGCCTTCCCAATAAAGTCGGGTGGATGCAGGAACTCACACCGCGTCCCGCTGGCACGAGCCATTCTCAGGTCCAGAGTGGCCAAGGGACACTCCATTGCCTCGGCTATGGCCACGTACCATGCGTCGTAGGCGGTGAGGTTGAACCGCAGTTCCCAGACCCGCTCGGCGTATGGGGAGAACGGATGTAACTCAACTGGCAACGTACAAACTCGGTCAAAGGCGCCATTGGCTTCCAGACTTGACAAGTGGCCCTGAAGCTCTAGACGTCGTAATCCGTTAGCTGTTTCAGACAAGAGGATTTCGGGCGCTATAATCTGCTCATCTTCCAATACACCAGCCGCCCAGAGGCCTCCTGAACTCGAACGCACAAGGACTCCGATAAGTGCGGAAGAATCAAGGACAACAGTCAATCTCTGTCTGCGTCCTTGGCCTCAAGAATTGCGGACGTGGGAACGTCAATCCCGTGTTCCTTCTTCCACTCCCGCAACTCTCTAACCCACTCAGCATTCGAAGGACGGGAAGCGAGCCGTTCCAGTTCGCCCCGCAGATAGGCCTGCATGGACTGCCGACGCGCGGCTGCGCGTGCCGCTAGCACGTCACGGACTTCCTCGGAAATGTCCCTAATTGTTATCTTGACTGCCATGCTGGCATTATGACGGCATACACATCACAATGCAATCCCCATCCTTTATCCCCACTCCCGACCTTTGATTGACACCTCCAAATCCGTTAAAGTTACTCCGCAGCAGAAATTGCTCCTGGAACCAGCCCGGATGGACCTCAAAGACTACATCGCCAACGTCCCCGACTTCCCCAAGCCCGGCATCCTCTTCCGAGACATCACCCCCCTCCTCCAGTCCCCTCCCGCCTTTCGTCACGCCTTGGACCTCATCAAGCAGGACATTGACGGCAATCACATAGACTCCTTCGCCGCCATCGACGCCCGCGGCTTCCTTATCGCCGCACCCCTGGCCCTGGAGTTGGGAAAACCGCTCCTCCCGGTCAGGAAAGAGGGCAAGCTGCCCAGGGAGGCGGTCAAGGTCAGCTACGACCTGGAGTACGGCTCCAACTCCATGGAACTGCACAGGGATGCCGTGTCCAGCGGGGAGAGGGTACTGGTCGTAGACGATCTGCTGGCCACCGGGGGCACTGCGGAGGCGACGGTGAGGCTGGTGGAGGAGCTGGGCGGGGTGGTGGCCGGACTGGCCTTCCTGATCGAGCTCACGGACCTCGGAGGCAGAGACCGCATCAAGGGCTATCCAATTACAACCGTCATCGAATACTGAGGGGGCGGGAAAACACCCGCCCCCGATTCATTTGGGGACATTTCATGCAACTGAGGCAAGTGTAGAAACTGGAATACGGGCATGAGAAACGACGCAATACAAGGCATCACATTCGACCTGTGGAACACCCTCATAAGGGACGTGGCAGGCGGCGGAGTCTCCCGAGCCAGGAAGAGAATCGACGCCACAACCGCCATCCTCTCCGAGTACGGTGTCCATTGCACCAGGGAGCACATTGCCGAGGTTTACTGGGACTCCCAGCAGAAGTTCGAAAACGTCCGCACCCGAGGCCTCGACACCCCCTTCGAAACCCAGCTGAACGACTTCCTCGACTCCATCCAGCCCGACCTTTCCTCTTCCCTCGACCCCGAAGCCAAAGCGCAGGTCTCCGAGCGCCACCTGAACGCCTTCCTGGAGCACCCCCCCGCCCTGATGCCCGGCGTCCTCGAGACCCTTTCCACCCTCACCGACGAGGGCTACAGGATCGCCCTGATCTGCAACTCCGGAACCACCCCCGGCGCCCTCGCCCGAAAATTCCTCGCCGACATCGGCATTGCCCGGTACCTCCTCCACCTCACCTTCTCCGATGAGGAGCAAATCGCCAAGCCCGCCCCCACCCTCTTCCTGGATACCCTCCAAGCCATCGGCGCCGACCCCCGACAGTCCGTCCACGTAGGTGACCGCCCCGAAACCGACATCCTAGGCGCCCAGCGCGTCGGCATGAAAGCCGTCCTCATAGGTGGTGCAACCTGGGACCACGTCCCCGTCTCCCCCGACGCCCGCGTCGACAACCTCTCAGAGCTACCCGAAGCCCTCGCAAGACTCTAGAGACCCCGCTCCTCGTGGACGGCCCCCCGAGGCCCGTGTAGACTTCCCCACATCACCCCCCGGAGGCAACCCTATGCTGCGCTCAATGTGGACTTCCCAGGGCATGGTCGTGGAAGACGTCGAACCCGTCCCCCTCCCCCCGACCCGCGTCCGAATCTCCGTCACCGCCTGCGGCATCTGCGGCTCCGACCTCCACGTCTACGCCGGACGTAGCACGCGGCACAACAACGTCGTCATGGGCCATGAGATCGTCGGCACGATAATCGAAGGCGGCGCCGGCCTCCCCGACTCCCTCTACGCCATCGAACCCCTGGACGCCTGCCTTAACTGTAACTACTGCGCCGCCGGCGCAACCAACATCTGCCCAACCATGAAGTTCATCGGCATCGATGAGCCCGGCGGCCTCGCCGAGTTTATAGACGTCCCCGCCCACACCCTCCACCCCGTCCCCGACTCCCTCCCCCCGCTCCTCGCCTCCCTCGTCGAGCCCATGGCCTGCTCCTACCGCGGCGTCGCCCTCGCCCGGCTCAAAATCGAAAGCCGTGTCCTTGTCCTGGGTGCCGGGACCATCGGCCTCTTCGCCGGCCTCCTCGCCCGAGACCGCGCCGCCGAAGTCGCCATCACCGCCCGACACCCCCAGCAGTTCGACGCCGCCCGACGCCTCGGCCTCACACCCCTCTCCGAGACCGAATGGGAAGACTGGGCCCGGGACCGCCAGCCCGACGTAGTCATCGAAACCGTAGGCGGCGCAGCAGACACCATCAACGATGCCATCAAAGCCGCCCAGCCCGAGGCCCGCATCGTCATCCTCGGCATCTTCACCGCCAACTCCCGGGTCGACGGCCTCATGCTTGTCGCCAAGGAAGTCGACATCGTCGGCTCCAGCATGTACGGCGTCGGCGTCCATGGCCGGGAGTTCGCCTCCACCATACACTCCCTCGCCCGCTACTCCTCCGAAGTCGCCTTCATGCAGACCCACCGCTTCCCCCTCACCCACATCACCCACGCCTTCGACACCGCCCTCGACAAGTCCACCGGCGCCATCAAAGTCACCGTCCTCCCCAAATAACCCACCCTCCGGGGGAGCCTGTCCGCCCATGGCGGATCATTCCCGACCCTTTAACCCGTCATTCCCGAGTAGTCGGGTCGAAGATGCGCCATTGGCGTGAATCCATCCCGCGGGGTGGGGGTTCCGTTCGCCCTGAGCGGAGTCGAAGGGTCGACCGAACGGAACGGAGTGGTGTCCCCTCCCCGGCGCGGTGCCGCTCACCCTTGCCTAGCCCTGCACATCACTACACTGTCATTCCGATGCCCCGCGAGGAATCTCCAGCGTCGCTCCCTAAGCCCCTCTCCATCATCCCCACCCACCTTATGCCGTCATTCCCGAGTAGTCGGGTCGAAGATGCGCCATTGGCGTGAATCCATCCCGCGGGGTGGGGGTTCCGTTCGCCCTGAGCGGAGTCGAAGGGTCGACCGAACGGAACGGAGTGGTGTCCAGTCCCCTCTCCCTCAAGGGGCTGTAAGTGCGCCTCGGGCGTGAGAGGGTGAGGGTGATCCCCCTACGTCGGCAAGTCCCTTAATCCCCTCCGCCAACTCCTCCACCCGACCCAATATCGAATCCAGGTCGCCTTCCAGGTCTAGCGTAGCCACGTACACTTCTTTGTCGGCGTTCCGCACCGAATACGTTGTATCTTCCACCTCTCCCTTTGCGTAGATTAGCATTCCATTTCGTAGCTTAGCCGATGTCATATATGCAAATATCTGATAGATATCGGCGTTGGGAAAGCGGTCATCCTTGATATGCTTGTATTTCGCATCGCCGACGAATCTATAAGCAGGTCCCCGCCTCCATACCAAGTCCGGCTTTAGCGCAATCCGTCCATCAACGGCCAATGGAGAAATCCACTGCTCGCCAAACACTTGCGCCGACACCCCCAAAGCCTCCCTCAACGCCACCGTAACAAACTCCTGGAACACCACGTTCATGTCCATCAGGAACCCCTGTGCCCGCACCTCCCCCCGCCCCGACTCAAAAGCCCCGTGCCGCAGAATCAACCGAGCCAGCGCCACTACTTGCCTGTAGTGTTCATTCAGCCTGTCGAACTTCACTTCCGGCACGTCTTTGGGCCGGTAGTCCACCTGCGACACGTTGTCCAGCATCGCCCACGCCCACCCGAGACCCGTCCGCGCCTTCTGCGACCGCAACCGCAACCCGCCAAGCCGGGCCACCGCCGCCTTCACCAGCCGGTTCTCCGTGATATCGTCCGTAAACTCGTCATACCGCACCTCCACCGGCAGCGCTATTCCGAACCTCCGCCGTATCTGGTCATTGAACCGGATGCGCCCCCGCACCGTCTGCAACGCCTCTTCATGTACCAGATACCCATGCAGCAACCCCCGACCGAATGCTTGCCTCGCCGCCGCTGATAACGCGAGAGCCAACGCATCCGGCAACGTTTTTTCTTCCCTGAGGTCTACGTCCGTCTCCTGAAACTTCACCTTCCCGATGGCGTAGCACGCCAACGACAGAAGTTGTGATATCCCAATCTTCGGCTCTATCACCACCGAGAGATCATTAACCTCTACTGCCCCAACAGTCGATCCGGGGGTAAGTATGTACAAACTCTCTCTCCCCGCAACATGGTCGATGGAGAGGTCCGGAATGACTGTCCTTAGGGTGTCCCGTTGTTCAGGCGTTAGACGGTTTGGCGTGCTCTGCTGGTATTCTTGGAGGTCAATCTTGGACATCTCTCTGCGCCAGCTCTTATCCCCCATCCCCTCTGGGAAGATTCCTATGTATTGCCATCCAATATGTGCTCTAGCCTGTGGAACCTATACTTGTCTATGTCTTCTTGCCGTCCAAACAGTTGCTCCTCAATGTAGGGGAAAACGGCTCGTTCCCAGATGAATCGCACCCGTTCTTTGTCTAGTTTCTGTTCTTTCTTCATGAAATGGCTTGGCCCAATACTCAAGTGGCGGTCTTCTAATGCCTTGTTCGCGCGGTCTACTAAATCGGCGACCTTCATCATCTCGGGGTCATTCTTTTCGAGCCACTGGCGAAGAAGCCCTTTAATCGGGGGCTTGTCGGGGAAGAAGTCATAGAAGTAGAACCGACGCCGTAGAGCCGCATCCACTAGAGCGATGGATCGGTCCGTAGTGTTCATCGTGCCGATAATCCAAAGGTTCTTCGGCAAATTGAAATCCTCTTTGCTGTACAACAGCGGCGCCTTGTCCTCTCGATATTCCAGCAGGAAATACAACTCCCCCAACACCTTGGAAACGTTGGTGCGATTGATTTCGTCTATCACTAGGATGAAAGTGTTATCTGGCTTGCTCTCTGCTTTCTTCGCTATTTCTTTGAGCGGCCCGTCCCGCAACTCAAATCCCGCTTGACTGCCGCTAAGCGTGGGACGATAACCCTCCACAAAGTCCTCATATGAGTACGACGGGTGAAACTGGACGATCCTGTAGTCTCCTCCATACTCTTTTGCCCATTCTCCGATGCGTTTGGACACAAAAGTCTTCCCGGTCCCCGGAGGCCCCTGAAAAATCACCTGTCCCTTGTCCTTCAACCCGGCGATGATGTCCTGTAAGTTGACAGGCTGCCAAAGCAATTCGTCGGCCAATTCTTTTATCGCTTCCCTAGACCATGGTGAGTTTATAGGCCCAGTGCGTTCCAATTTCCCATTCTTAGATGAACACTCTCCCTCTTTGACCCATACGGGTCTCGTCTCAGTGAGGTTATAGGCCGATGGGTCATAGGCCGCCAGTGATAATTCTTGGAACGAATGAACTGGAGAATCGGGATCCGTGAATCGCTTTTTCAAGTCATCCGATAATGCCAAATATTCATTTCCGCCAGGTGGAAGTTGAGGAAAGGTTATACCCAAATTCTCATTCATGTATTGTCTTGAGTTGCTGTCAAGTGTCGGATACTTATGAGGTCGAATCCAGTAGAGCCCTATCGTAAGATTCCACGCCACACCACTTGCCCGCAAAGCCCGGTTGTAAGAGTCCACGAATAATCTCCGCGCATGCGAATCGCTAGAGTCAGCTAACCGGATTGCATTTTCAAAGGCTTGCCACAGCAAGTCGACATCCCTGATATTCCAATACAACACCGAATTGTTAACTGGTAGGACGGGAATTCCAACAAAGGAATCCGGAGTTGGCTTTTTCACTCCCAGGAAGTCGCCGATCTCTTTGGCGATTTGCTTCCTTTCTTCATCACCTATTCCGCGATTGAAGCTCCCAATAGTCGTGAACGGACATATATCCCCCATCTGAATTCCGTTGGCAGCCCTGGCATCGTCCAAATAGTAGTAACCAAGTCTGCTGCACACCTCACGAACCTTGGCAACTAACTTGCTACGGTCGTCCCTATAGGCGTGAAGCCTGCTCGCAAACTCCATGTAGAAATCGGTCCACGTAAATGTTTCGTTATCCACCATAAGGATATTGACCCCCGGGAATCAGCCATTCCAACGGGTTAGTAACCCTGAAGGGAGAAAATACCTCCCTAGCCAATTCCTAGCCCTGTCAGAATGGACTGCATTATACCCCCCGCCTCCCCTGTAGGGGTGCCCCTCATGGGCACCCTGCCCACCATCCACCCCCATCATCCCCACCCACCTTATGCCGTCATTCCTGCGTAGGCAGGAATCCATCCCTCCGAAACACTCACCTCTGACGCCGCAACTCACCCCTCCGTCATTGCCACCCCTCACCCCCAATCATCCCCAGCCACCTAATGCCATGTCATTCCGATGCCCCGCGAGGAATCTGGGGCAGGGTGGGGCGGTATCCCCTTCCCGGTGAGGCCGGGGGGAATTCCCCCCAAGACCCGTACGTTTGCTTGACACACCTGAGCAATGGCGCTATCATACCCTCCGTTCGCGAACACTCATCCGGTAACACAAGGAGGAAACCAGAAACTCAGGGAAGCCCACCCGACCCACCACGGGTCCCGTGCCCCTTCCCTGTCCATCCAGGCGATGGAAAGACGCCTTGGTTCGCTTTCGTTCCATGTGAGGCTCCTTACGGAGCAGCCGCTCTTTAGAGCGGAGTAGCGAGGTCGGATAGGCCCGGCGCCGAGATTCTCTCGGTATTTCGACCGCTTAATTCAGCCGGGCGTGGTGGTCCCTGCCTATGTCTGGTGTATGCAGTGCCACGGGCCGCATCAGCGGTGGGCGGCAATTTGCCGCAGGCGGGCCGACGCCCTTGCCCCGGGGTGTCGGAACACCCGCAGCACAGGAACGGGGGCAGCGTCCATCGGGTGTCTTCCATCGCCGACCTCTTCCCCAACAGACACAATGCAAACCCAAACCCCACAACCAAACAACCCGCCCCCTCCCCCTTCCTCCCCCGTAGGGGCGTCCCTCGTGGGCGCCCTCCCCGGTGTGGGGTGGGGGATTCCTTCCCCATTCCTTAAACAATCAAAGCCGTGCCTGAAATCGCAAAACAATCAAAAACCCACCCCTCCCGGACACCGCGAAAAACTTTCTCTCCCCCCTTCAGGCACAATTCAATCAAAACAGCTACGAATTCAATCAACGTTCAATCATCCTTCAATCAAGTACAATCAATGTTCAATCAACCCCCGTTGCCCCCCGCCTTGACAACTCCTCCCCATCGGTGTTCCATTGCACCGCTCCCCACCGACCATCGCCGCCCCCGCCCCTCGAGGTTGCTGGAACATGAAACTCGAACTCGCCTCCTTCAACATCCACCGCATCACCCTCTCCAACGACACCCGCCTCTCCAACCGCGAACTCCACATCGACGCCTCAGCCGTCAAAGCCCTCGTCCTTGAAGAAGACCTCTTCCAGGACGTCGAAGTCCACGCCATCCACCCCGGAGACTGCGTCCGCATCCTCCACGCCCTCGACGTCGTCGAACCCCGGCACAAGGTCTCGGGCCCTGGCCAGGTCTTCCCCGGCGTCCTCGGCCCGCCCCTCTCCGTCGGCGAGGGCCGCACCCACGTCCTCCGCGGCGCCACCGTCATAACCGCCGGCGAACCCGTAGAAGGCGAACCCGTCTACTGGCGGGAAGCCATCATCGACATGTTCGGCCCGGGCGCCGACTACTCACCCTTCTCCGCCACCGCCAACCTCGTCCTGGATATCAAAGCCCGACCCATGACCGGGTCCGATACCGAACACGACAACACCATCATGGGCTCAGGCCACGCCGGACGGTACAACCGGGCCGTCCGCAAGGCCGGATTCAAGGTCGCCAGCTGGCTCGCCTCCATCACCGCAGACCTCCCCCCCGACTCCGTCGAAACCTTCGAACTCACCCCCGTAGACCCCGCCCTCCCCAAGCTCTTCTACGCCAGCCAGGAGTCCACCCAGTTCCTCTACGGCGAGACCATGGGCTGGCAGCCCACCCTAATCCACCCCAACGAATACGCCGACGGAGTCATCTACCGCGCCTTCAACGGCCCCGCCAGCATCCGTGAGGCCTCCTACTTCTACCAGAACCACCGCGTCCTCGCCGACATGTACGCCCGACACGGCAAGGACATCGACTTCGGCGGCGTCCTCCTCTACCCCTTCGGCCCCGAGCGTCTTGAGGAGAAGGAACGCATAACCGGTTTCGCCGCCAAGCTCCTCGACCTCATGGACGCCGACGGCGTGGTCATATCCTTCGTAGGTGGCGGGCACCCGGGCATCGACCCCATGCTCCTCTGCCAGAAATGCGAGCAGTTAGGCATCCGCACCACCCTCATGTACCCTGAGATGGCCGCCGGCTCCTCCGACCCCGGTTTCGTCCACTTCGTCCCCGAGGCCGACGCCGTTGTCAGCGTAGGCAACTACGAACAGATCGTCACCCTTCCTCCAGCCCCCACCGTCATCGGCGGAACGAAGGTCCACATCTCCGACTTGGACGCCTACGGCGAGCTCCCCGTAACCATCCGACACCTCTACGGCGCCTCCAGCCCCATGGGTGACTGGAAACTGGCCGGCGTCCAGTACTAGCCTTCCACCCATCATGCGCCTCGAACTCGCCCGACACCCCATCCGCGATATCCACCTCTCCGACTCCACTCACCTCTCCGGCGATGTCCTTCACGTCTGTCCCGACGACATCCGTGACATCGTCACCTCCTCCGGCCCCTTCATAGACGTGGATGTCCACGTCGCCCGACCCGGCGAAAAGACCCGCATCATCAACGTCCTCGACGCCGTCGAACCCCGACACAAGGCCTCCGGCCCGGGTACCGTATTCCCCGGCATGGTCGGCCCCCCTGTCTCCGTAGGTACGGGCGTCGACCACGTCCTGGACGGCATGGCCGTCGTCGCCGTCGGCGAACCGGTCCCCGGCGAGTCCGTCCACTGGCGGGACAGCGTTATCGACATGTGGGGCGAGGGTGCACAATATACCCCCTTCTCCCGCACCCTGAACCTCGTCATCCACATCAAGGGCAAGACTGACTTCAATCCTGAAGAGCTCCGCCAGCAGGCCCACCTAGACCAGATCGACGGCTCTGACTACGCCCGCTCCTACAACTTCGCCGCCCGACGCGCCATCTTCAAAGTCGCCGACTTCCTCGCCTCCGCCGCCCGTGACTCCACCCCCGATTCAACCGAGATCCTGGAACTCCCGCCCGTCAGCCCCGACTTCCCACGCGTCTACTACGTCTGCCAGCTCCACCGCGACCGCTGGCTCTACGCCGAAAGAATGGGCTGGCAGCCAACCTTCGTCCACCCCAACGAGATATTCGACGGGGCCGTCTTCAGCAGCTTCATGGGCCCCGCTGGCTCCCGGGACTGCTCCTACTTCTACCAAAATAGCCCCGTCACCCGACATCTCTACCAACGCCACGGCGTCGACCTCAACTTCGCCGGCGTCCTCCTCTGGTTCTACGGCCCCATGAGCGTCGACGAAAAGGACCGCATCGGCAGCTACGCCACAAAGCTTCTGCGCATGGTCAAGGCCGATGGCGCAGTCCTCACGTGGATCGGCGACGGCCAGTCCGGCGTCGACGTCATGATGATGTGCCAGAAGTTTGAGCAGGCTGGCATCCACACCACAGTCCTCAGCCCCGAGATGGCCCCTGGCCCCAACGATCCCGGCTTCGTCCACTTCGTCTCCGAGGCCGACGCCCTCGTCAGCACCGGCAACTACGAAATGACCGTCCACATGCAACCCCCGGACCGCCTCCTCGGCGGTGCCCACCTCGCCGTCCGCCCCATAGACGCCTCTGGCCCCCTCTCCCTTCCCCTCCGCTTCATCTACGGCTCCGTCAACCCCGCCGGCTTCAACCGCCTCGCTGGAGTCGGATATTGACCTTGCCGGGGCCTTTTAACTGCATTAGACGTATTTCCGTATTTGCGTCATACTAATTACTACAGCTAACCAATTGGACCGAGGCGAACTATGGAAGAGAAAAAGAAACGACTCACCTTGGACCTTGATGCCCCCGTCCAGCGACGCCTCAAGGCCGTCGCCGCCCTCAAAGGCGTCAGCATGAGGCAATATTGCCAGACCGCCATCGAAAAGCAGCTCTCCCAAGAAGAGTCAAATGGCGGATTTATGAGGACTCGAAAGCACGTGACTGTTGATGATCTTAGAGCCCTTCACAAGAGGCTTTATGGGGACAAGGTTTTTCCTGGAAGCTCTGTTGACATTATCCGAGAAGAACGTGAGAAGCGAGACGAGCAACTGTGGAACATCATAAAGAGGCCGCTGTCGTAGTAGATGCCAGTATAGTTTTTAAGTGGCTTTTCGTGGAAGAAGACACTGAGACAGCACTCTCTTTGCTACACTCATGGGAAAATTATGGTACTAGACTTTCCGCCCCATACTTCATGCTGGCTGAAGTCACCAATGCACTCCATCGTCATGTGAGGAGAGGCGAACTAACCGTCAAAAGAGCACTGGAATTGCTCGACTATTTGATGTCTCTGAAGATTGAACTCTATGAGACAAAAAACCTCCACCACCGAGCCCTCGAGCTCGCCTCCCAGCTCAACCACGGCGCCGCTTACGACTCCCATTACCTCGCCCTCGCCGAGACCCTCGCCTGCGACCTCTGGACCGCCGACCAGCGACTCCAGCGCACCGCCTCCCCCCTCGCCCCGACAGTCCACTGGCTCGGTGAGCTCGTCTCTTGAAGCTCCAACTCCACACTTTTACCGTCCATAACGCCCAGTTCGCCCCCGACACCCGCCTCTCCAACCACACCCTGCTCATAGACCGCCAGTCCGTCATAGGCCTCGTCTCCCGGGACGAGCACTTCAGCAGCGTCGACCTACACCTCGTCCGCCCCGGCGACAAAACCCGCCTCATCAACATCCTCGACGTCATCGAACCCCGACACAAACCCTCCGGCCCCGCCCGGATCTTCCCCGGCCTCCTCGGCCCCCCGACCCCCGTAGGCTCCGGCCGCACCGACCGCCTGACTAACCCCCTCGTCGTCGTATGCAGCGAGCCCATGACTGACGAGCCCGTTTACTGGCGCGATTCCATCATGGACATGACCGGCTCCGCGGCCCGCTATAACCTTTTCCGGGACAACCACCTCCTAGTCCTGGAACTGAAGCCCCGACTCCTCGAAGAATCCGCCGACAAGCGGGCCTCCGCCCTCAACAGCCACGCCTACGGAGCGGGCCACGTCCAGGAATACAATCACGCCGCCCGACTCGCCGGCTTCAAAGTCGCCGAATACCTGTCCCGCTCCGCTAACGCTGTGAATCCCGACATCGTGGACACCTATCAGCTCACCCAATCCAACACCCGACTCCCCAAGGTCATATTCGCCTGCCAGCTAGTCCTCCACAAGGTCTACGGCGAGATCTTCGGCTGGCAGCCCACCCTTCTCCACCCCAACGAGCTCTTCGATGGCGCAGTCTACAACCCCTTCAACCCGCCCGCCTGCGGCAGAGAGACCACCTACTACCTGCAAAACCACCCCGTAGTCCGCTGCCTGTACGATCTGCACAACAGGCAGATCGACTTCGCCGGCGTCCTCCTCCAGCGGGCCCAGGTTCTCAGCCAGGACGACAAGGACCGCACCACCGACTACTCCCTCAAGCTCCTCAAGATGCTGCGCGCCGACGGCCTTGTCCTCACCTGGTCCGGCTCCGGCAACCCCGGCGTCGACACCATGATGCTCGCAGCCAAGGCCGAGAAGGCCGGAATCAAGACCACCGTCGTCAACTCGGAAATGTCCAAGTACCCCGGTGACACCGGCATCACCTTCTTCCCACCCGAAGCCGACGCCGTTGTCTGCGCCGGCAACTACGAAGAAGAAATCAACCTGCCCCGCATCGACCACGTAATCGGCGGCGATATTCTCGGCGCCCCTCCCCTCGACCCCCGGGGCCCCATGACCCTCTCCCTCCGCTACCTCCTCGGCGCCACCAACGTCACCGGCGCCAACACCCTATCCAGCGTCCCCTACTAACGCCACCCCCCACCCCTGCCCCTCTTTCCCATTCCGATGCCCCGTGAGGAATATATCGCGCCAATATCCCCACAGTCCCCCCACCTAATCATGGTTATTCGGGCTTGTCGGGGCGAAGGGCCTTGATCTCTATTCCAGAGTCAGCGCGGGGATGAATGGCAATGCGTTCGTGCCAAGGCCAACCCTGTTGTGCTCGCACAATACGCGTATGGCAGACGGGTAGGTCATTCTCTCTATGCCTGAACAAAAAGCGAGCAATGCCAGAGACAATTGCCCCGGCGAAGGGAAATTCGCCGCCTGTCACGACCTTAAGTCTGCTCCCCTTCAGCGTCGCTCAAATAGAAAAACTCAAGGTCGTTTTCGTCATTCTTGCGCGCCAACATATAGCGATCAAGGAAATAGAAGGTATAGGGCCGCATCGGTTCCATGCGGTGAGGGTAGAATATGACGTTCTCTTTAACCCCCTCTTCATGGCCCTGTGGGTTGCCATACACGATTGGAGCGTCAGGGACAATCCCGTTGAAGGTCACCTTGGAGTGTGTGATCTCTGAGGAGGGAGACATCATGACCACCCTCGTCACTCTGTTCGCGGAGAACACTTCCACCTTCCCCAATCGTTGACTGAAACTGGGAGGAAGTTGACTGGCCCCAGTTGCTAGTACCAACCGAGTGTCAGGCGTCGATATCGCAATCTGGACTGACGATTGCATGATTATTCCTCCGTGCACACTACGTTCGTGGCATGGTTAACAATAATATTGGGGTCGCCTTCATCGTTGTAGGTGCGATTCCCATTTTCGTCTAGGATCCAAGAGATTCTCAGTGCGGAGGTTTTCAATCTGACTCTTCCTCCATCCAGTAGGCGATATTCGCACCAAGCCTCGCTAGCAACGTCAAAGTCCATGTCCATAATGTTTATGTCGCGGCCTTGCCACCGCATTTTTCTAGGCTTCATGGTCTCTCCCCCGCGTTTGGCTCATCGGTCTACCCCCTTAAGACGTGCCTCGTCCACCACTATTGATATTGTACCCCGTTCTGTACCTCTGAAGATGTCAACGTCCTAGGGTAGGGTACATGATACCAGACTATCCTGAGTAATTTAAGTCCTCCGCCTGTAGGGTGCCTTCGGCGGCCTCCTCTCCTGCGCCATCTCCAGTATCCACCCCCTACCCCCCAACCCCATCCACATACCGATTCCACAACTTCTCCCACTCCCCGCTTTTCTCCGAGGACAGCTTTACATCCTCAAATATCGCGTAGGGTATATTAGTTGATGACGTGGGAATGGCAGCCCGCGCTTCGTCGAACTCAGGGGTGTCCAGATACTCGGCCGATTTCAGGTTCACGGGGCCGTATGGGTTGGCCCACTGATCATACAGAGCTATCTGGGCATTTATCTCAGGGTGTCCCGTCCAGGCAATGAACAATTGCCCAATCTCGAAGGCTTGTGGGTTTGCTTCCTTCAAACCTTCGGCCATAGCGAATAGCCTAGTACCCACTAGGTGCCCGCACTCCCAGCAGATGCCGAGAGGCTCGCCTTCCCGCTGAGGTTCGAATATCCTGCCGCTCCACGCTGTGCACATCACGTTCTCACCCGCAATCAGGAACTGCGGGCAGTCGGAACCTGTATACCAGAAGTTGTCCGGAGGGTTGGCTTTCCAATATGCCAAAGCCGCCTGCACATCTTCATCCGTGGGTGCCCCGAGCCTGGTTCTCCACTCAGGATCGTCAAGCCTGCTGGGGTCGATAGCTAACAAGGCAGGGAGCCAGCTGCCGCCATAGCTGTAAGTCTCCCCTACACTTCGCGTTCCCGGGAAATTGCCCCGGTCGAAGAACGCTCTCCAGTCCTTGATAGTGCCTTCCGGGAACACGTCCGTGTTGTAGGCCAGCACCGTTGACCAGGCGCCTCCGCCTCCGTACCGGGTCCGTACCGTTTCTATGTGGTTACGGTTGTCCACTACACTCATGTCTAGCTCTTCCAGGTTGCCAAGTGCTATCTGCCTGTGCAGTTCGCGGCCGCCTATATCCATCACGTGCGAAGTGTAGTTGTTCGTCGCTACCATGGCTGGAATCATGCGATGAGACTCCCCGGTGTCTCCAATTATCTGAATCCCGAACTTCCGTTGGAAGGGCGCGAGGTAGGCTTGCCACTGTGCAGACTGGTACGCGCCGCCAAAGGACATGAACCCAAAGCTTGAGCCGCGATATTTCTCAATCTCTGCCTCCAGCTCTTGCAGGGTAGCCGGATTTTCCTCCGTCCACTCAGACCGCGGCCTAAGCCCGCCATTGGATGTAGGCGTCGGGCTGGTAATGGCCGTAGGCCGGGGCGTGGGCGTAGAGGTAGGCAATGGAGTTGGCACAGGAATCGGCGTAGGGACGGATGTAGACGTTTCTTGTGGCACGGGTGTGGGCGGGATGGCGGCCATCGTCGCTGCCATACCCGCTTCTATGGTGGCGTCGATGTCTGGCATCGCCGTAGGAGTGAGGGTAGGCAAGGCTTGCGCCACGGCAGTCTGGACGGTGGCGTCTACGTCACGGGTGGGAGGTGGAGCTTCCACGGTGCCGGAGCACGCGACAAATGCGACCAGCAGGGCTATCGCCGTAGCCACAAATTTCATCGGCCCACCTTATCCCCACCCCCCACACCCGTCAACCTTCCCTCTGATTCTCCCGCTCTCCCCCAATACCCGTACATTTGCTTGACACACCTGAGCAACGGTGTTATCATACCCTCCGTTCGCGAACACTAATCCAGTAACACAAGGAGGAACCCAACACCCAGGGAAGCCCACCCGACCCCACCCGGGTCCCGTGCCCCTTCCCTAACCCCCAGGCGATGGATGGTCCATCGACTTAACACCTGCAGGACGTCTCTTATAGAGACCCTGCACCCTCGGTGCTCCCTAACACGGCGCACTACGTAACCGGCATTCAACTTGCCGGCGAAGCACAACGCCCCGCCTATGGCGGGAACCGGGCCGTAGGGCCCTCCAGGGACTCCACCGTCCTTGCCATCGGTGCATTCCACACCATGGCTGACGGTGGCGGGTTAGCGCCCCCCCGCCCTCATTATGACCGGGCGCTACCGGTGGACAGGTATGCCCCACACCGAGACTTACTCGACCCTGACCCACCAAACATCGGGGCTGAACCAGGCTGGCCTCCCGCCCCCTGAAACTGAGTCCCGGACCTTCCATCGCCCACCCAAAACCCAACAGACAGAATGCAAACCCAAACCCCCCAACCCAACAACCCCTCCCCCACCATCATCACCTCCCCTCTCCGTAGGGGCGACCGGCTGGTCGCCCTCCCCGGTGTGGAATGCGCAGCGAGGGTGGGGAAGAAAAAACAAATTTTTTCCTTAAACAATCAAAGCCGTGCCTGAAAACGCAAAACAATCAAAACTCACCCCCCCCGCGCCACGCGAATTCCCCAGAAATCCCCTTCAGGCGTCGTTCAATCAAAACAGCTACGAGTTCAATCAACGTTCAATCAAAATCTACCCCCCCGCAACCTCCCTTCCCGTTGGTCTCGCGCCAACTGCTTGCCCGACGCTGAACACCCCGTCTCTCCTTGACTTTTCCCCCTCCCTCTGCTACCTTTTGGCCGATGTGAATCCCCTGAAAGCGCACCCGTGCTTCAAGGGATTTTTTACTGTAGGCGGCAGTCCACTCATGGCGGAAAAGGCCTGCCGCCGGAAAAAATCGACGGTTCACCATTGACGGTGGGGAAGGCTGGCGCAACATGAAACTGACCCTTTCAGTCATCAAGGCGGATGTAGGCTCCATCGGCGGGCACACCAAGCCCTCCGAGCGCATGATGGAAGCAGTCCGCTCCGACGTCCGACAAGCCAGGAGCAAGGGCCTCATTATCGATGGATTCGTCTCCCACACGGGAGACGATATCGCGATACTCATGTCCCACACCCGGGGCGTAGATGACACCGATGTCCACCAGTTCGCTTGGGACAGCTTTATCGGCGCCACCGGTATCGCCCAGGAAGCAGGCCTCTACGGTGCAGGCCAGGACCTCCTCGTTGACGCCCCATCCAGCAACGTCCGCGGCGCAGGTCCCGCCGTCGCCGAGCTCGAGTTTGAGCACGACCCCGTCAAGACCAACAAGGTCCGCCCCGCCGAGTCCTTCTGCGTCTTCGCCGCCGACAAGTGCGGCCCCGGCGCCTACAACCTCCCCATCTTCCTCGCCTTCGCCGACCCCATGTACTGCGCCGGCCTCATGCTCCCCAAGATGATCCAGGGCTTCAAATTCCGCATTATCGACATGGACAACGTGGGCGGCGACAGCATCATCGAACTCAACGCCCCCGAGGACTACTACAAGATCGCCATCCTCCTCCGTGACAACGAACGCTTCGCCATCGAGTCCATCTACTCCCGGACCTTCGACGAACCCGCCGTCGCCATCTCCGCCCAGCGCCTCCACAACATCGCTGGCACCTACACCGGCAAGGACGACCCCGTCGCCATCGTCCGCAACCAGGGCGTCTTCCCCGCCCCGGAGGAGGTACTCTCCCCCTTCGGTAAGGCCCACTTCGTCGGCGGCGACGCCCGCGGCTCCCACGTCATGCCCCTCATGCCCGTCGCCCTCAACACCGCCGTCACCGGCATCTACTGCCTCCCCCTCGTATCCTGCGTCGGATTCTCCATCGACTCCGACGGCCGCTTCTCCGAGTCCACCATCGACATGTTCGACAACGTCGCCTGGGATTCCGTACGCTACCGTGCCCAGGAGAAAGCCGCCGAGATGAGGTCCCAGGGTTGGTCGGGCGCCGCCATGCTCCCCTACACGGAGCTCGAATACAGCGGATTCCGCACCGTCGTCGAAGATCTCGTCGGTCGCTTCGCCATCCAGAACGGCCAGAAGTCCGCCGAGGAGGCCGCAGCGACCATGAAGTCGGTGGGCTAGGGACCCGACCATCCCTCCCAAGCTCCTCCTGGCCACCTCGAACCCCGGCAAGGTCCGGGAGTTGCGCCAGTTGCTCGCCGATACTGACGTCACCGTCGTCACCCCCGCCGACTTGGGCATCTCCCTGGATGTCGACGAGACCGGCGTCACCTACGAAGAGAACGCCGCCCTGAAGGCAATAGCCTTCGCCCAAGCCTCCGGCCTCCCCTCTCTCGCTGATGATTCCGGCCTTGAGGTCGACGCCCTCTCCGGCGCCCCCGGCGTCCGCTCCGCCCGATACTCAGTCACCGGCTCCGACAAGGACAACGTAGACCTCCTCTTGCGTAACCTCAACGGCGTACCTGACGAAGCCCGGACTGCCCGTTTCGTCTGCGTCGTAGCCCTTGCCCTCCCCTCCGGTGTCATCGAATACGCCCGAGGCCAATGCGAAGGTACAATAGGAACGGAACGTCGTGGAGATGGAGGCTTTGGCTACGACCCCGTGTTCTTCCCCGAAGGCCGACCCCTCACCATGGCCCAGCTCCCCCCCGATGAAAAGAACCGCCTCAGCCATAGAGGAAGAGCTGTCCATAACGCTTTGCCCATCATCGAACGCCTACTGAAGGATTAGGGAAGGGCCAATTATGCAAGACCTCAGCCACATCGACGAGCAGGGCCGGGCCAGGATGGTCGACGTCGGCGCCAAGCCCAACACCCAGCGCGAGGCAGTCGCCCGTGGCCTCGTCACCATGAAGCCCGAAACCCTAAAGCTCGTCGCCGAAGGCGGCATCTCCAAGGGTGAAGTCCTCTCCGTAGCCCGTGTTGCAGGCATCATGGCCGCCAAGAACACCCCCCACCTCGTCCCCATGTGCCATCCCCTCCTGCTCACCCATGTTGAGGTAGACCTCCGCCTCGCCCCCGACATCAGTGCCATCGAGATCACCGCCACCGTCAGGACCACCGGCAAGACCGGCGTGGAGATGGAAGCCCTCACCGCCGTCTCCGGCAGCGCCCTTACCGTCTACGACATGTGCAAGGCCGTCGACAAAGCCATGCGTATCGAAAAGGTAAGGCTCGTCCGCAAGACCGGCGGTAAGTCCGGCGACATTGTCCTTGAATAGCCCTTTGCCTATCCTTTGTCCGTCCTGAACGATATAGTAAATGGCGCATAAGACCGGCGCGCCCCGACCGGGTCCACCCCCGAACTTTCCCACCCTGGAGTGGGAATAACCCATGAAACGACATAATGGTAAGACCGCCTGGTCTCTACTGGTCATCCTGATCGCCGTCGGAATGGGCTTGGGAGTCGCCTGTGGGAGTGAAGATACCCCTGTCCCACCCACCGACAGGTCCGTACCCCCACCCGACATTGCAACTTCTACCCCACCCGACTCCGATAACCGTGACCCGGAAGCCGACTTCTACTGGCACCCAAGCGTCGTCCCCGAGGGCGATAACTACCAGACCGCCTTCCACTTCATGGCTATGGCCTCCGACCCCGACGACGATGACCTCACCTACGAATGGACCTTCGCCGGGGGCCGTCCCCCGACCGCCTCCGGTGAAAACGTCCAGACCTACTTCCCCGGCATAGCCGACTACGATGTCACCCTGACCGTCACCGATGGCCGCGGTAGCGAGACCGTCGTTGCGCACGTCGTCCCCCTCCAGCGGGGCGCCGCCTTCCCCACCCCCGTCCCCGATGCTCCCACTGCCGACCCCAACGCCCTGACCAAGTACACTTGGGAATACGTCGAAGTCGGTGAGGGCGCAAGACCCGCTTTGGCCGTTGACAGCACGGGCCTTCCCGGCATCGCCTACATGGAGGAGGAGACCCACGGCCGCATCCGCTACGGCGAATGGTATCCCCCCGACGAATGGAACCCCGAGTATTTCGGCTCGGCAGTCGTAGCAGAAGGCTATTTCTATGCCCCTCTCGACCTCGCCTACGGCCCCGACGACAGGGCCCACATCGTCTGGCACGACCACCAGGACCCCGACACCTTCGTTCCTGAATTGGGCGACGCCGCCTACGGCTTTGAAAGGGACCTGGATTGGGAGGTGGATTATGCCTACAGTTCCGGCCACGATGGCTGGGACGCCGCCATTGCCGTAGACTCCCAGGGCAACATTCACATAATAGGCATCGACCCCTCCAACTTCCTCCGTGAAGAAGGCATTGAACACTACTTCTATGATGGCGACGAGTGGACCGTCGAGTCCATTGGCTCCCCTCCCGTCCCCTACGAATGGGGTACCGGCCTCGTCCTCGACTCCCAGGATCGCCCGCACATTACCTTCCACGAGCCCGACTCCGCTGACCTCTTCTACGCCACCAGGGGCGACAACGGCTGGGACATCTACGCCGTGGAAAGCGAAGGCGATGTCGGCAAGTACGCATCCCTCGCCCTCGACCAAAACGACATGCCCGTCATCTCCTACCTCGAACTCACCGGCCCCGAGAACGGCCTCAGCCACGGCAACATCAAGGTCGCCACGGCCACCGCCATCACCGACTCCGGCCCCGAGTGGGATATTCAGCAAATCGGCCGGGTGGACGACCTCTTCATGGGCTTCCGGGGCGCAAGGCTCATAACCTCAATCGTCATAAACTCCGCCAACAGCCCCATCGTCGCCTACTCTGACCAGAGCACCATCTATATCGCCTATATGGAAGGCACAACCTGGCAGAACGAGGTCATCCGCCACCGCGGCGAGTTGCCTTTCGGACAGCTCGTAACCCTTGGGATTGACGCAGACGATACCCTCCACCTCGCTTTTACAGAGGTTACCCGGAGGGAATTCCCCGGCGTCTCCGGCACCGTAATGTACGCCCGGGGCACGGCCCAGGAGTTCTGACCCGCTTCCGGGCGGTAGGGCCTACGCCCTGCCGGACCTTGCCAGCAGTTTGCTGACTTCCGACAGGGCGCTGTGAGCGTAGGAGATATATGTCAGGGTTGGCAGGTCCAGCTTCGTCAGCTTCTCCTCCCGCTCCATGTTCGTCGAAAACCCGAACGGCGATGGGCTGAACCCGACCTCCAGCTCGTACAGTTCTCCATCCGGGCACACCACCACGCAGCCCAAGTCCGATGACTGTTCTTGTGGCGGCTCCGCCTCTATCGCCCGCACCGTCAGGCTCCCGTAGAAGGTCGGGAACGGATCGAGCCGTGACGCCGCCTCTTGCAGTAGCTCCTTCAACCGGGCCGCAGCTTCCCCAAGCGTGGCATCTGCCCGCTCCATATAGCCGTCTGTTAGGGGGTTGATTGTCATCCTCTCGCCGTCTCTCCTTCGAATTATATGGAGGCCTTTCAGGCGACACAAGGCGCAGGTGGTTTACGGGGCCGACCTCGCGCTATAGAATGGGGATGCCGGAATCTACAGATTGGACTGTGTAGCCTGCAATGGTAATTCGAAGACGAAACGGCCCCCGACCAACCGACTACATCAGCGACCTCCTCAGGGGAAGCACCGACTCCCTCCTTTTGGCTCTAGTCGGCGAGTCCCCCATGTACGGCTACAGCATCATCAAGGAGATCGAAAAGCGCACCGAAGGTGAACTCAGATTCAAGGAGGGCACCCTCTACCCTGCCCTTCATCGCCTTGAGGAAGAGGGGCTGATTAAGGGTGAATGGGTCTCAGTCAGGGGAATGGAACGCCGCTACTACTCCCTCACAGAGCGCGGCGCAGAAGTCCTGGAAAACCGCCGCAGGCAGTGGCAGCAGTTCTCTAGTGCCGTCGACAGGATAATCAGCCCTCCCCCCACCCCCGACCCCACTTCCTAGCTACCTCGTTGTTATGAGTCCCAACCCACAGCTGGATCAATATCTCGACGAGGTCAGGCGCCACCTAAACCTCGCCCCCGAACGCTCCAATCACATTATCAGGGAGCTCAGGTCCCACCTGCTCGAGCGCTCCGAAGAAGGAGAGATAGCTGGCCTGTCCCGCCAAGAGTCCATCTCGCACGCCATTTACTCCTTTGGCAGGCCCAGGGCCCTCGCCCGACTCCTTTACGAGTCCCACCGCAAGACCAGCCTCTCCGAAATGGGCGTCGCCGCCCTTCCCTATCTGCTAATCGCCATCCTCTTTGCTATGGGCGGCTGGTCCAGCTGGCTCTGGTCTCCCCTCCTTCTTCTCCCCATCGTGCTGGTAACCCTCTTCGGCTGGTGGCAGGGAAAACCCAACTGGTTGTATCCGTGGGCAGGCTGGTCCCTTGTACCATTGGCTATTGGCGCCTACCTCGCAGCCCCAATCTTTAACCAGATGTACCAGGCTCTTGCCTCTACAGGCCCCGCCCCCGATCCTCTGGCCCTCTCGGGTCTGCTGCTCTATTTGGCCGTCGCCGTCTGGATTCTCGCTTCCACCACCGTAAGGGTTGCAAAGCGAAACTGGACCCTGGCATCGCTTATGCTCCTCCCAATGCCCGTCATGATTACCTGGCTCGTACTCCAAGAGCGTGCTGGCGGCCTTTTTGCAGGCCGTCCCGACCCCCTTCACCACCTGGACGGCACTATGTCCCTGATCAATGTCACCCTCGCCTTTGCCACTGTCGGATTCCTGTACCTCAGGGAAAGCAGGCTCAAGATACTTGGCCTCATGGCCGTTACCTTCTTTGCCGTAACCGCCATCCTTCGCGCCGCCCAGGCTGATATCGAGTTGACGTCTATGGCCATCCTCGCAGCGGTTGTCTCGGCCCTGCTCCTGACCCCCGCCCTCATAGAGGCCGCCGCCGACATGATCGAGACCCGCCGCCGAGCCCGTGCCGGTTGAGCTATTCCTTCACCTAGCCCTTATTTCTCATGACTCTCAAATTCCACCGCGGCAACCCTGACAACCCCTCAGGCCACGCCCTTCTCTTCTTCACCAACAGCGAAGACGGTCGTTCCGTCTATGCCACCTACCTCATCGTGCCTCCCATAAAATTAGAACTGGCAAAGTACATGCCGCCCATGTTCGCTTCCACCGTCTCGCTCTCCGACGTCAACACTGTGTCTTCCATGCCCATTCCCCTGCCTCCCGTCCCCGAGCCCGTCGAAAGCCTCTCCTTCCTTAAGACCCTCGCCGCCTACCGAGGCGACGACCTCATTGACGGTGGTTCCGTCAACGCCTCTGAAGTAGAAAGAATGCTCCTCGCCACCAGCGAGGCTGCCCAGGACTATCTGCGGCTCTACAACAGCCGCCCCCCCCTCCCTGACACCCTCCCGGAGATCGAATCCGCATCTTCCTCCGAAAGCAACGTAGATGACCTCCTCATTCCTCTGATGTCCGACAAGGACAAGCTGGGTGAGCTTTCCAGGCTGACGGGTTCCATGCGCTACGCCGTCGAAGGCAACGACCGGTCATCCGCGGACCAGCTTCGTTCCCGCATGGAGGCCCTCGGCCGCCACCTCGACGAGAAGTTCCGCATACAGGAGCTCATAAAAGTAGCTCTTACACCCGGCATTCTCGCTGGCCGCCTCTCCGCCCTCTACACCGAGCGTTGCTACTGCCTCTGCGAAGAAGACTACCTCGAAGTCGCCCGCATCGAAGGCGAAATCGAACGCCTTCAGCACCCCTAACCCCCTCCCCTCCTTCCCACCCCGATGCCCGGCGCGATCGTAGATGTCGAAGATGCGCCTGGGCTTACGCCCAAGGCGTGAATCTGTGGCGGGGCTCCTGAAGGGATAGCTCATCCGACCCAAGAAATGCACCGCAACTTGAGAAGCTCTACATAAGCTTTGAAACCGCGTGCATATCCGGCACTCAAGACAGAGAAAAACGCCCGACCCGCGCCTACTGCTCTAGCAGATAACCTATGACCGCCTCAAGCTCTTCCGCCGTCAGCGTCTCACTGAAGTTCACCGGCATCAGGCTCTCCGGGAACCCATCGACTATGTAAGCATTCGTGTCGATGATCGACTGCCGTATGTACTCCTCCGCACCCATCCCCGCAATCCGAGTCCCTGCCCGTTCGGCAATCCCTTGCAGGCTTGGCCCTAAGCCGACCGTCCCATCCAGGGAATGGCACGTCGTGCACGTTATCGGAGACGCCCTATTGAATACCCGCTCCCCCTCACTCCCATCAAATTCCTCTTCCGTGGCTTCGGCAGGCGCCGAGTCATCCGGCTCTTCGGCCAGGGTGCCGCTTTCCATTGCTCGCAGGACGGGTGTTGCGGTCGGATACACGTCCGGGTCCCCTGCTCCCCTGTCCCGGTTCGCTAGGACCGACATCGGGACCGCTACCGCAGCTATAACTCCGATGATTCCACCTAGTAACAGTGCTTTCAGTGTCAAGTTAAGCAAGTGCTGTTTGTACCCTCCAGATCCTGCGCAAGAACGGCTAAAAGCCTAATTCATGGCCTGGGATAAGTCAATGAGTGAAATATAGCACAATTAGATAATTTCTTGCGAAGCCCCGGATGTATCTTTGCCCGTCAGCCCTAACCGGTTTCTCATGATAACCCCTTGATATCCTCGACTACCTCGTCCCTGTCCAGGAACACCCCTATGTAGTAGCTCCGTATCTTCCCCTCTCCGTCCACCAGGACGAACACGTTTTGATGGTCGAAGTCGATAGACTCGTCGATCTCTAGGAAATCTCCAACCGACTCTCCCCCGACATATTCGGCCAACGATGGATCTCCCGTATTCGACTCTAGGGTCGGCGCCAATTCATCCTCTACGGCAGACGTTCCCCCGCGCTCCGGCGTGAATGGCCTGTACGACACCCGGAACCCCCGCGTGATGACCCTGTCCAGTTCCTCCGCTGGCCCCGTCAGGAAGTCCCACTCCCCTCCCCGCGCCCCGAACAGCTCTGCATACTCGGCCAGCCTCTCCACCGTGTCCCGCTCCGGGTCGAATGATATCGATACCAGCACTACCCTCTCCCTCAGCAGCCCTTCCTCCTCTAGCCTGTCCCGCAGTAGCGCCATCTGCAACGAAAGGGTCGGGCATGTATCCCGGCAGTTCGTCCAGGTGAAATTCACCACGTAGGCCTTGCCCCTTAGCCCCTCGCTGCTTAGCGTCTTTCCCGTGTGACTCTCCAGCTCCCACGGCGGCGCAGGTATGGAGAGTTCAGGGGTGGTGGTCGGCTCAGGAGACGAGCAAGCTATTAGGATGAGTATAAGTAGCCCGACTGTTAGACCCGCGGCCAATAGGCGCTTTGATTGCCGAGACCCCATCGACATCCCTATTTCCTCCCACCCCGCCCCCGACTCAAATCGCAATCGTGCTGTCCAGCATTATCGCCGTGAAGAGCCCCGCAAGGTACAGCAGCGAATACAAGTACGCCGTCTTAGCCCTGCTCGCCTGCTCGTCCCTCCACAGCTTCACCGCCAGGTAGATGAACCCAGCCCCGAGAGGCGCAGCGATGTATAGGTAAAGCCAGTCCACTGCCTGTGTTGTGAAGAACGCCATCGTCAGTGCCACCGTCAGGAAGCTGTAGAGCAGGATGTTCCAGGTAGTCTCTTTCACTCCCCGCACCACTGGCAGCATCGGTATCTCCGCTCGGGCGTAATCGTTCCGGATAAGCAAGGCTAGTGCCCAGAAGTGGGCCGGCGTCCAGAAGAATATTATGGCGAAGAGATACAATGCCTCCAGGTCAAGACCCCCGGTAACCGCCGCCCACCCGACCATCGGCGGCACCGCCCCCGCAGCCCCGCCTATCACAATGTTCTGCGGCGTCCGCCGCTTCAGGTACGCCGTGTACACCAGCACGTAAAACACCGTCGCCCCCAGCGTCAGTGCCGCACTCAGCAGGTTTGCCCACACCGCCAGCACTGCGAAGGCCACTCCATTGAGCCCGACCCCAAACACCATCGCCTGCCACGCCACGATTCGCTGCGACGCCACCGGCCTCTTCTGAGTCCTCGTCATCTTCTGGTCTGAGTGTCGTTCCAGGAAATGGTTCAGCGCATTCGCCCCGCCCGACGCCAACGACCCCCCCGCCAGCACCACCAGTATCAACCACCCCGACGGTATCCCCTGCTCCGCAAGAAACATCCCGCCCAGGGCCGTAACCAGCAGCAGCGAGATAATCTTCGGCTTGGTCAGGCTGACGTAGTCCTGCACCGTCGATACCACGCTCCCCCGCCCCCCGACTCCCTGCTCAACCAGCATCCCGGACCTCGCTTGTGTTGCCCTTGCTCAGGTAGGCTACCGCCACCATCACCACCAGCGCCGCCCACACGAAAGTAGCCACCGCAACGTGCAGTACGTTCGTGGCCCGGTGGAACCCGACCATTACGTTGATCCCACCCACCACTATCTGCGCCACGAACAGCGCAATGAACAGCGTCGCTATCTGGCTCAAGACCGGCGTCCGACCCCGAAGGTTGTACGCCTGGTGCGCTGCCGCCACCAGCACAGGAACGGCAACGATTGTTACCAGCCTGTGCCCCATATGAACGCCCTCAAGAAACGTATCCGGAAAGATCGACCCCGCACACAGCGGCCACGAATCGCCGCAAGCCCCCGTGGCCCCCGTCGCTTGCGTGTAAGCTCCACTCAGCATCACACCCAGCATCAACACCAGTGCTCCAATGAACGTATTTCGTGCCGTTTTCGATATAGGCGAGACGGCCTCTTCCTGGCCACCAGCAAACGACGTCCACCCCACAACCGTTATCAACAACATCATCGCCAGCAACGACTCGGCCACCGTCAGGTGCGCCATCACCAGCCACTCGTTCAACTCCGTCCTTACCGTGACCCAACCTAGTATCACTTGGATGACCAGCAGGATGAATGCCAGGACGAAGGCCGTAGTCAGCCGCCTGTCTTCACGATGCGACCTCCAGATAGTCACTCCCGTGCCCACTACAATCAAACCTGTGATCGCAGCAACAAACCTATGGGAATATTCTACGACGGCCTTGAATTCCGCCGGGGGAAGCACCTTTCCGTAGCAGAATGGCCAGTCCGGGCACCCCAGACCCGAGTCAGTGATCCGCACAACTCCACCCAGGACGATCAGGCCCAGCAGGAATATGACGGAAGTCAGCGACCAGGCCCTCAGGCCCCGTCCGGCTCGATTCGGCATCGGTTTCGTGGTGACTGTCTGCGCGACCAACTGGCCTCAGTCTTGGCTGGCCAACCCTCGCCGGGTAGGTCCCGATTTCCGCCCTGGAGTCCGTTTGTGCAAGATTGCACAACTGGTTAAGTATAGCATAGCGGCCCCCTCAAACGGCATCCGGCCACCGTTCCCGACTCCTCTGACAAGACCGTGCAACATACCCACTCGGTGGCTGAAAACTCTTGACGCCATTTTCCATCTCTGCTACCCTCCCTAGTGAAAATTTTTACAGACAACGCGCCCACCCCCGACTACCCGTCTCGCGAAAGGTCCCCATATTGGCTTCAGGCCTAATCAGGAAGACGTTCCTACCCGCCCTTCTCCTCGCTTTCCTTTTCCTCCTAGCCAGTTGCGGCGATCAGTCTACCTTTGAAGTCAAAGGCGAAGTCGCCCAACGTCAGTTGGAGCTTTTCTGGATTATCTTCGCCCTCGCCGCCTTCGTCTTCGTAGTCGTAGAAGGCGCACTTATCTACGGCGCCTTCCGCTACCGCCGACGCCCGGGTCAGGCCATCCCTAAACAGACCCACGGCCACACCAAGCTCGAAATCGCCTGGACCATCGCCCCGACCATTGTCCTCGTCGGTGTCGCTATCCCCACTCTGTTTGTCATATTCAACACCTCTTCTTCCAGCGACTACGACATCACCCTCAACGTCGTAGATGAAGTTGTTGACCCCTCCAACGAGGTCACAGTCGAACAGGCCCGATTCGTCGTCCCCACTGCATCTATCGGCGACGAAATAACCGTGCCCCGGATGCACATCACCGCCCGGGCCCACCAGTGGTGGTGGGAGTTCCGGTATTCCGGTGACGAGATCGAGACTGCCAACGAACTCCACATCCCCGTCAACACCCGTGTCGACGTTGACCTCTTCTCCGACGACGTCATACACAGCTTCTGGATTCCCAACCTCGCCGGCAAGCTCGACGTCGTCCCCACCGTCATCAATAAGACCTGGTTCATGGCCAGCGAGCCAGGTGTCTATGAAGGCCGATGCGCCGAGTTCTGCGGCCTCGCCCACGCCGACATGAAGTTCGTCGTCATCGCTCACGAATGGCAAGACTACGACCAGTGGAAGCTGGCCTACAACGCTCCCCCTCAACAGCCCACCGACGATGCCCTTCTCGGCCAGGCCGTATTCCTGAGCAAGGGCTGCGTCCTCTGCCACAACAAGGATGCTCCCACCGCTCTTGAAGTGCGGGAACAGCAGAGAAATCAGTTCATGGAGGGAAACAACGTTGTCCCCGGCCCGAACCTGAAGCACTTCGCCACCCGCACGACTATGGCCGCCGGAATTGCTCCACTAACTCAATCAAACCTCGAGTCATGGCTCAGCGACCCCGAAGAATTCAAGCCCGGCAACCGCATGGCCGAGCTCGCCGCCGTCTATAATGACCCGACCCAGACCATGACCGACGAAGAAGTCAAGCAATTGACCGCCTACCTCCTTACCCTGCGGCCCGCCGTCGAAACTATCCCAACCCCCACCCCCGACCCTGCCTCCGTTCCTCCAACCCCCACCCCCGACCCCTTCGCTCCCACCCCGACTCCGGCCCCCAGCCCCACACCCGTCGTGCTCCCGCCCGGCGATGCCGCCCGCGGCGCCCAGGTCTTCGAGACCTCTACCCCCCTCACCTGCGTAACCTGCCACTCCCTTGATGGCACGGTGGGCCTTGGCCCGACCCAGCAGGGCATCGCTTCCACCGCTGGCGCCCGGATCCCAGGCATGACCGCCAGGGAGTACATAACCCAGTCCCTGCTCGACACTAACTCCTACATCGTCGAAGGCTTCCCGGCCGACCTCATGCCCGCCAACTTCATCGAGACCATCGGCCCTCAGGCAGTAGCCGACGTTATCGAATACCTCCTGACACTGAACTAGTTTTCTTGAGAGGACTATAGAAAGTTAATATAATCTGAGTCCCGACCCCTAAGAGGCTTCATTTTGGTAACTGTAGACAAGGTAATAGAGGGCGCAACCGCCAGGTCCAAGGCCTTTGACACGGCTTGGAGCTGGATCACCACCGTCGACCACAAGCGGATCGGCATCCTGTACCTCATCACCTCTATCATCTTCTTCTTCGGCGCTGGCATCGAAGCCCTCGTAATCCGCACCCAGCTCGCCCGCCCCGACAGCACCCTGGTTGATCCCGGCACCTTCAACCAGATGTTCACCATGCACGCCCTCTCCATGATCTTCCTGGGCGTCATGCCTATGAGTGTCGCCTTCTTCAACATCGTCGTGCCCTTGGCCATCGGCGCCCGGGATGTCGCCTTCCCAAGGCTTAACGCCCTCAGCTACTGGGTCTTCCTGTTCGGCGGGCTCATCCTGAACGGCGGTTTCATCTCCGGCCTCGGCTCCCCCGACACCGGGTGGTTCGCCTACGCTAACCTCACCGAAGAGCCCTTTACCACGGGCCAGGGCATGACCTTCTACAGCCTCGGCCTTCTCATCCTCGGCATATCCTCCCTCGCTGGTGCCTTCAACTTTGCCGTAACCATCATCAATATGCGCGCGCCCGGCATGTCCCTGATGAGGATGCCACCGTTCGTCTGGATGACCCTGGTGACCTCCTTCCTCCTGATTACGGCAATGCCCGTCATCACCGTTGGCCTGATCCAGATCCTCTTCGACCGTACCTTCGGCACCAACTTCTTCGATACTACCGCCGGCGGCAGCCCTGTCCTTTGGCAGCACGTCTTCTGGCTCTTCGGCCACCCGGAGGTGTACATCCTGATATTGCCGGCTATGGGCATAGTCTCGGAGATTATCCCAACCTTCTCCCGGAAGCCCCTGTTCGGCTACAAGTTCGTAATCTTCTCCGGTATCGTCATCGGCTTCATGGGCTGGGGTGTCTGGAGCCACCACATGTTCACCGTCGGTCTTGGCAATGTGGCCAACTCGGTCTTCGCCATCACCACCATGCTCATCGCAGTCCCGACAGGCGTGAAGATATTCAACTGGATGGGCACTATGTGGGGAGGCTCTATCCGCTTCTCCACGCCCATGCTGTTCGCCGTGGGCTTTGTCGCCATGTTCATCCTAGGCGGACTTAGTGGCGTCACCCACGCTTCACCCCCCGCCGACGCCCAGCAGCAGGATACCTATTACATCGTCGCCCACCTCCACTACGTCCTCTTTGGCGGCAGCATCATGGGCATCCTCGCGGGCATCTACTACTGGTTCCCCAAGATGACCGGCCGCATGCTCAACGACAACCTCGGCAAGCTGCATTTCTGGCTGCTGATGTTCGGCGCAAACCTCACCTTCTTCCCCATGCACATCCTCGGCCTGGTGGGAATGCCCCGCAGGGTCTACACCTACTCCGCCGTCTCCGGCTTCGAAGCCTACAACCTCCTCCAGACCGTCGGGGCCTTCATTTTGGCCGCCTCCTTCCTCATCTTCCTACACAACGTCTTCAGTTCTCTGAAGAAGGGTGAGAGGGCCGGTGCCGACCCGTGGGATGGACGTACCCTCGAATGGACCATCGCCTCCCCGCCCCCCCACTACAACTTCGTCGAGATTCCCACCGTACACAGCCGCGAGCCCGCCTGGGACCTCAAGTACGGCCACGACTCCGAAGGAGCAACTCCAATCGAGAGGTCCGACGCCCCCGGCGCCCAGCTCTACAACCAGGCTGAAGAGGAAGACCACCCCGAGATCCACATGCCCGACCCCTCGTACTGGCCCCTGGTAGTCGCCGCAGGGTTCGGCATAGCAGGTGCCCTCTTCGTGGTCGGCCCCTGGTTCAGCGCCATTGGCGTGGTCATAGCGGTCGTGGGCCTCTACGCCTGGGCCGCAGAACCCGTATCCAAGGACGACCACCACTAATCAGGAAACCTAACGGAGAATATTTTTGGCCCAGGTAGCTACAACTCATCACCCCGAAGAACACCCCACTAATACAGGGCTTGATAACCGCAAGCTCGCAATGTGGGCCTTCCTCGGCTCCGAGTGCCTCTTCTTCGGCACCTTCATCTCCACCTACCTGGTCTACCGGAACCAGAGCATCGTAGGCCCTTACCCCGCCGACGTCATAGACGTACCCGTCACCACGGTCAGCACCTTCGTCCTGCTTATGAGCAGTTTCATGATGGTGATGACCCTCTACTCCATCAGGAAGGGCGATAACAGGGGTTTCCGGGTGTGGGTGCTTGGCACAGCCTTGCTCGGCTCCGTCTTCCTGGGCTTCCAGGTCTTCGAATTCCGAGAGTTCTACATACACTATGGCCTGTCCCCGACAACCAACCTGTTCGGCACCAGTTTCTTCATCCTGACCGGCTTCCACGGCGCCCACGTCACCGGCGGCGTCATCTGGCTCGTGTCCTTATTCGGCCAGAACCTGAACGGCTCCCTGACCCAGAAAGACTCCCTGAGAGTCGAGATTGCAGGCCTCTACTGGCACTTCGTCGACATCGTCTGGATCATCATCTTCACCCTCGTCTACCTCCTCGGCGCCAACGACGCCCCGCCCGGCGCTGAAGCCTCCGACGGCCATGCCATGTTCTCCCAATTGGTATCGCAGGTCCCCTTCGTATAGGAACCCTGAGCACGCCATAACGTAGAGCCAAGCGAATGCAGGACGACGCCCTCAAAACTCCCGACTCCCCCGCCCACTCCCCTGAAGCGGAAGGGCATCACCCTACCGTACGTGGCTATATCATCATAGCCATCATCCTCGGTATCATCACCCTTATCGAGTTTGGCGTCTTCTACCTCGAATTCAACAGGCTCCTCTTCATCCTCGTATTCATAGTCTTATCCGGCGTGAAGTTCGCCATTGTCATCATGTACTACATGCACTTGAAGTTTGATGACATACTGTTCTCAAGGCTCTTCCTGGGTGGCTTGGCCCTTGCCGCCGCCGCCCTTTTCGCCCTCCTCGCCCTCTTCCAACTTCTTGGCGCTTAAGCTACGCTTTGTAGTGTGTCCTTTGCTCTCCCGCCCCTGACTCCCGAGGTGCCCCTTGCCGGTTGAAGTCGATTTCACCCCCGAGTTTTCCTGGCTCGACTGGGGCGGCGACATCAGCGTCGTCGCCGCCGTTTTCTTCCTCGAAGTCGTCTACCTCCTCTCCGTCGGCCCCCTACGCACCCACTATCCCGGCTCTTCCGATGTCCCCACCCGACGCATTGTCCTCTTTACCGTCGGCCTCTGGTCCATCTTCTTTGCCCTCTACTCCCCCCTCGACCCCCTCTCCGATTACTACCTCTTCAGCGCCCACATGATTCAGCATCTCTTCTTGGTGCTCGTAGGCCCACCCCTCATGCTCCTCGGTACGCCTGGATGGATGCTGAGACCCATCCTTAAACTTCCTGGAGTCTACCCAGTCACGAAAGTCCTCACCTTCCCCGTCCTAGCCGCCCTCCTTTTCAACATAGTCTTCGCCATCTGGCACGTCCCCGCCGTCTACGAAGCCGGCCTCAACAACATCACCGTCCACATCATCCAGCACCTCACCTTCATAGCCACCGGCGTCATCATGTGGTGGCCCGTGCTCAGCCCCTTGAAGGAGCTCCCCAGACTCCCCTACGCCGGCCAGGTCCTCTATATGTTCATCCTGTCCATACCCCCTGCCATCGTCGGCGCCCTCATAACCTTCGCCGACGGCATCCTCTACGAGACCTACGCCAACGCCCCCGAGATCTGGGGCATCTCCACTGCCGCGGACCAGCAGATCGGCGGCGTAATAATGAAGCTTCCCGGTTTCTTAATCTTTGTAACCGCCGCCGGCATCATCTTCTTCAATTGGGCCGCCAAGGAGGAGGAGAAGGACCGCCTGGAAGCCGCCCGACGCATGAAGGAAATGAGCTAGACTACCCTGCATGGCTCGGGTCACGGACATAGTCTCCGCATCGGGGACGAGGCCCGTGTTCATGTGCGACTTCTCCCCTCCCCGCAACCCCTCCCCCGACTGGCTTGACGAGGCCTCCGCCCTAAACCCCGACATCTTCAGCGTCCCCTATCTGGCCCCCCACCCCGCCCGCCCCGACCCCATTACCGCCGCCCACCTGATTCATAACCACACCCGCACAGAGGTCGCCTTCAATCTCGCCACTAGGGACGCCAGCAAACCGAAGCTCCTCGAAAAGCTCACCCGCGCCCGAGACCTTGGACTGCACAATGTAGTAGTCCTTCAAGGAGACGCAGACCGCTGGGTCGCTAACTCCGCCGACACCGAATGTTTCACACCCACCGAACTTATCCGAGAGTTGACAAGGCCGTGCTGGGATTTCTGCGTAGGCGCCGTCGCCGACCTTGCCAAGGGCGTGGAAAGAGAAGCCGATCTATCCCATCAAAAGATCGACGCCGGTGCCGACTTCCTCCTCATTCAACCTACCTTCGATTTTGAAGCCACCGAACGGTTCCTATCTCACCTCGGCCCTTCCGTCCCCTTGTTCTTCGGTGTCGAAATCCTCGTCAAGGGCGGCATCTCCTTCACCCCCACCCCCCACCCCCTCCGAGATCGAATTAACATGCGTAATGAAGGTGTCGAAGTAGCCGTCGAGACCATACACCGCTTCCTCCGGTTGGGCATCCGCTGCTTCTACCTCATCCCCCCCATCTTCCCCGGCGGCGCCCGAGACTACCGCATGGCCCGCCAGGTAATGGACTCCTTCACCCCCCGCCCCACCCCCGGCTCCCCTGTATAATGCCCTCGCAGCCGAAACCAATAAGGGAGGACATCATGCCCATCGAGAGAGTTAACCCGGACAACGTCTATCACCTGAAGGGCCTCAGCGCCACGGTCAAGATCGGCAACACCGTCCACATCTCCGGCCAGATTGCCCTGGATAACGACATGAACACTGTTGGCGATGACGCCGCCACCCAGCTCAAGCAGATCTACAAGAACCTCGACGATCTCTGCCGCGCCCACGGCGGGAGCCTCGCCAACATGGTCAAGACCATCACCTACATCACCGACCTCGACCAGTACGCCGCCGTCAGTGCCGCCCGGGAAGAGGCCTATGGCGACAACCCGCCCGCTAATTCCACAATAGTTGTCTCTGCCCTCGCCAAGCCCGAGTGGCTCGTCGAGATCGAAGGCATCGCCTACATCGAATAGGCCGCGCCATGCTCTCCGACAACGTCAGGCAGTTCCTCGCCGAAAACCATAACGCCGTCCTTACTACCTACCGTAAGAACGGTGCATCCCAGATGAGCATCGTCACCTGTGGCCTCTACGGCAATGGCGTAGCATTCACCGTCTCCGGAATCCCGGCTAAACTCGCCAACCTCCGCCGGGACCTGAGGTGCTCCATCCTCGTCTCCCAACCCGACTGGTGGGGCTACGTCGTCCTCCAGGGTGCCGCCCGACTCTACTCTCCCGGCCACACCGCCCCCGAAGAACTGCGTCAGGTCCTACGCGACGTCTATGTCGCCGCCGCGGGCCAACAACACCCCGACTGGGATGACTATGACCGCGCCGTCGCCGCCGACTCCCGCAGCGCCATCGTCGTCATCCCCGAAACCGAGTTTATGCAAATCCTCTAGCCGCCTCGAAACCCCTGAAAAATCACCAGCCCCGAGATCGTTCTCGGGGCTGGTTTCATGGACATATTCAGTTGTGACTATGGAACTGCGGTTTAGGCTTGCGCCAACTCCGCTTCCTGCTTCTGGTTCACCAGCGAAATGATGATGTGGATCGCTTCCCGAAGGCTGATCTTCCGGGTATTGATCACCAGGTCGTAGTGCTCCATATCCTCGAAGTCGGCCTTGAAATACTTCTTGATATAGGCCTTGTGGGCCTTGTCCATCTCCTCCACCTTCGCCTCCGCATCCTCCCGGGAGATGTGGAAGTAGTCCATGACCCGTGGGATTCGCACCTCCAGTGGGGCGTGCAGGAAAATGTGCAGCGAACCCGGGTGGTCTTTCAGCACTAGCTGCGCCCCCCGACTCACCAGCACCACGCTCTCGCCCTCCGCCAGGTCGTGTATCACCGACTCCAGCGCATTGGCGTACTTCTCCTCCGTTAGCACGTCGCCCGTCGGCACGTAGTGAGGCCCGAGATCGAACGGCGCCACCGGACCCGCCGAGATCTGCTCGAACGCCCGGCCAAGCTCCTTCGCTATCCGTCCTCTCAGCCCCCACGGCACATGGTCAATGTCCGCCACCTCCTCCACCGACGTGTCTAAATGACGCGCCACCTCGCTCAATATCTGTCGGTCCACGTAGCGCACGTTCATCACCCGCGCCACTTCCGGCGCGATTATGTACGCGCCGCTTCCAATTAGTCCTCGGATCGTTATAGCCGGCATCTTACCCTCCTACCCCTTTGTTCCTCACTAGAGTCCCTTGATTGGCCTTTTGGGGCCCTGCGCCACCTACACAGGTAGTGTTTCGGCTGGGGGTTATAATTCTATCATACTTCGCCCGACGAGGATGCACCCTGGGTCTTCTCGATCTTCTCCTCCATAGGTTCCGTCGCCCCCCGACTCCCCCGCCCGAGACCCCCGTACTCAACCGCAGCATCGTCGTCCTCCTCATCTATCCCGGCGACCTCGACCGTGAACCCGTCGGTAGCCCCATCCCCGTCGGCGAGGATACCTACTTCATCAGTTGGCCCCTCAGGATTCCCGATGAACGCCTCTTGCACTCCATTTACGCCGGACGAGACTGGCTCAACGATGTTTTGGGTGTCGACCTGCCTTGGCACGCCCTCGAACGCCTCGACTCCCAAATCCCCATCTCCCAATGGCGTGAGCAGGGTATCGCTGTCCTGAAGCGAGAGCTCGAAGAAAGGCAAAAGCCCCTGACCAGGGAATATGTATATCTCGCCTTCGTACGTGGTATGGGCGGCTACGCCGGCGGCCTTCCCTACACCGACTCGGCCCCCGGTTACGCCATGCTCGGCGATATATGCATCGAAGCCCTGTGCTCCTACCCCGCCCCCAACGCCGCATCCGCCCTTCTCGGAGACTCCTGGCCCGACAACGCCCGCTCCCGCACCGGCCAGACCGCCGCCTTCCTCCACGAGCTTCTCCACGCCCTCGGCCTCCCCCACCCCGACGCCTGGCCCCCCGCCCGGAGACCCAACTGGTCCGACACCATCATGGGCTACTGGTGGAACATGCCCCGCTTTGCCCGCACCAAGGGCCTAACCGGCAGAGAAATCGAACGCGTCCTCAACTGGCTCGACTAGGCTCGACTAAGAACCCCCCACCCCGAGGGCAGCCTGTCCGCCCATGGCGGATCATTCCCGCCTCTTTTAACCCGTCATTCCCGAGTAGTCGGGAATCCATCCCGCGGGGTGGGGGTTCCGTTCGCCCTGAGCGGAGTCGAAGGGTCGACCGAACGGAACGGGGTGGTGTCCCCTCCCCGGTGTGGGGCCGCTCACCCTGAGGCGACTCGAAGAGCCTGCCCCTGCGAAGGCAGGAGGTCGAGCGGGGGGGTGGCCCACCTTAACCAGGTGTTGCACTTCGTTTGTGAATTTAGCTAATCCATCCCTCCGAAACACTCACCAGCAACCCCGCAACTCACCCCCCACCCTCAAATCCCCTTCACGTATTGTACGATATATCATACAATACCCCCATGTACACGATTCTACGAAGTGCGACCTTCGACCGCTGGTTGAAGAGGCTGCGGGACCAGCATGCGGTGAACCGCATCGTCGCCAGGGGAATGGCAACGGAATGGAGGAGCTAATGTCTGAGGAGTACCGAAAGTTTGACGCAGTAGACTACATAGTTACCGGGGAGGACACCCGATGCCTCCTCAGAGCAGCTACGGATGAGGACCCTGGGGACGGGTCCGTGATTCGCGCCGCTCTCAAGCATGTCGCCCGCACCCGGAACATAAGCGCCCTCGCCCGCGACACCGGGCTAAACCGCGGCAACCTCTACGAAGCGCTGTCGGAAGGCGGCAACCCCACTCTGGCAACGCTGCTGAAGGTCACACGCGCATTGGGGCTCAGGCTCCGCCTTGAGCCCGTCGATAACCCCGTACAGAGCATGCAACAGCCCGAGCAACAAGACCTCCTGGCAGGTTCCACTTCGACCTAGTCTCATCCCCCCCACCCCCGAGGGGAGCCTGTCCGCCTATGGCGGATCATTCCCGAGTAGTCGGGTCGAAGATGTCGAAGATGCGCCTGGGCGTGCGCCAAGGCGTGAATCCATCCCCGTGAGGTGCGGGGCCTCCCCCGCACGAACCCCCCAGTGCCGGAGAAAAAACGGTTTTCCCCCTTAAACAATCAAAGCCGTGCCTGAATCTGCAAAACAATCAAAAACCCACCCTTCCCCGACACCGCGAAAAACTTTTACCCACCCTTCAGGCACAATTCAATCAAAACAGCTACGAGTTCAATCAATCTTCAATCAACCCCCCGACACCCCACAACCCCACATCCCCTCATCGGCTATAATGCCCCCGACCCACCAAACCACCCTGGAGGCTTCACTTGATACTCTCCTTCATCGGCGGGACCGGCCCCGAGGGCCTCGGCCTCGCCTTCCGCTTCCTCCTCGCCGGCCACGACATCGTCATCGGCTCCCGCTCCGCCGAACGTGCCTCGGGCGCCGCCGACAAGCTCACCGAAATGCTCGCCGCCGTCCCCGCTGACAAGCTGGGCCCGAACGTCGGCAAGGCCTCTGGCCTGGAGAACGAGCCCGCCGTCGCCGCCGGCGACGTTGTCATCATCACCGTCCCCTATTCCGGCCAGGCCGACATCCTCGCCGCCCTCCGCGACGCTATCGGCAGCAAGCTCGTCGTCGACACCGTCGTCCCCGTCCTTTTCGCCAAGGGCAAGATAACTGCCATCCCCGTCGACGAGGGCTCCGCCGCCGAGCAGGCCCAGGCCGTCCTCCCCGACGCCACCGTCGTATCCGCCTTCCAGAACCTCAGCGCCGAGACCCTAATGGACCACAACGAGACTATCGACTGCTCCGTCGTAGTCTGCGGCGGCGACAAGGAAGCCCGCTCCTCCGTCATGCACCTCGCCGAGGATATCGATGGCATCCACGCCGTCAACGGCGGTGGCCTCGCCAACTCCCGCTACGTCGAAGACTTCACCACCCTGATCCTCAACATCAACCGCATCTACAAGTCCCACGCATCCGTGAAGATAACCGGCCTCTAGGGCCTTCCCCGGTTCGACGAGCATGGTTAACAGGGTGGAAGTCCTCGGCCTCCCAGGCATACCCGAGGTCAAGCCTGGCGACGACGTTGCCCGAATTATCCTCGATGCTGCCCGCTCCGCCGGTGTCTCCCTTGACCCCGGCGATGTAGTGGTCGTCAAGCAGAAGATCGTCTCCAAGGCCGAGGGCCGGGTCATCCCCCTCGACACCATAACCCCCTCCCCCCTCGCCCGTGAAATCGCCCGACGCTTCGACAAAGACCCCCGTCACGTCGAGGCCGTACTCCGGGAAAGCAGTCGCATCGTCAAGATGGACCAGAACCTCATCATCTCCGAGACCCGCCACGGCCTCATCTGCGCCAACGCCGGCGTCGATGCCTCCAACGTCGGCCTCGAAGAGGCCGTCGTCCTGCTCCCCCAAGACCCCGACGCCTCCGCCCATGCAATAAGGGCCGCCCTGGAATCCGAGACAGGAAGCCAACTCGCCGTCATCATCTCCGACAGCATCGGCAGGCCCTGGCGCAGGGGTATCATCGACCTCGCCATCGGCATCTCCGGCCTCGTGCCCCTCAGAGACTACGTCGGCCAAACGGACGACGATGGACGTGAGCTGAAGGTCACCGTAGTCGCCGAGGCCGATGAACTCGCCTCCGCCGCAGAGCTTGTCACCGGCAAGCTCGAAAGGTGCCCCGTGGCCGTAATCAAGGGAAGCGGCGTCCCCCTGGGCGAAGGCCGCGCCACCGACTTCGTCATGGACCCCGCTAAAGACCTCTTCCGCTGAGTTTGTTTCCTCGAAAGGCAAGTGCAATGGCCCTTCCAACTATGAGCGAAAAGGCAGTCCGAGAATTCCTCGACGGCAAACACGTCGGCGTTCTCGGCGTCAACCGACGCCAGGGCGGGCCCCAGCTTTCCCCCGTCTGGTACGCCTACGAAGAAGGCTGCATCTGGATCCCCACCGAGCTCAAGGTGGCCAAGGTAGCCAACATCGCCCGTGACCCCGAGGTCTCCTTCTGCGTCGACGACAAGGAGCCTCCCCACAAGGGCCTCGTCATGTACTGCACCGCTGAAATCATCACCGAAGACATCTTCGAAAGGCGCCAGGGAATCATGTCCCGGTACCTCGGTGATGAAGTGGGCGCAAAGATCGCCGCCGAACCCCGACCTCTCGGCATCGCCCTCCTCCGCCTCCAACCCCACCGCACCTACTCCTACGACTACTCGGCCACCGACCAGGGCTATTCAGACTTGGAAGACTACCGCTAGCCGGAGTTTCTACTCCTCGATTCTATCCTTCACGTCGAAGCCCAGCTGCCCCAGCCCCGGCACCAGGAACCCCAGCGCTATCCTGTGCTGCCCCGGCTCCAGTTTGGCGCCCTTTACGTTGATCGTTATCGTCTTGTTCAGTGCTATCGTGAACCGCTTCTCGTCCGACACCTCCGAGAACGCCGTCTCATTGCCCTCCAGGCTGAAGAACGTGTCCTCCATCGGGTACTCCACCCCGTCCAGCGACACCGGCATCATCCCCTTCGCGTACCCCGACCCTAGGCTGTTCTTCAGCTGAAAGCTCACCCCCGACTCCGTATTCTGCAAGCTCCCCTTCACGTACAGCCTGCGTAGCAGGAAACCGGGTATCGTTACCATGCCTTTTCCTTTTCGGAACGGCCCGCAGTCACCCTACTCCGCCGTCCCCTGTCTCATCCTGAACATGCTCTTCTCCACCTCCACAATCTCCTCCGGCAGCGTCTCCACCTCCCCAAACCCCCGGGCCAGTATGAATATCTGGGATGCCCTTTCCACCAGTTCACACGCCCTCAGCGCGTCCACCATGTCCCGACCCGCCGCCAGCACCCCGTGGTTGCGTATGAACGCCGCATTCCGCTCTCCCATCGCCTCCACCACTTTCTCGCCCAGCGCCTCCGTGCTCGGGAACCCGTACTCTGCCACTTCAACCGTGCCGCCCAGGTAGGCCACCAGCTCGTCCAGAACCGGGGGTAATGCCTCCCCCGCCACTGCCAGTACACTGGCGTATATCGAGTGAGTGTGTATCACCGCCTGGATGTCCTGCCGAGCCTTGTACACCGCCATATGTGTCAACGACTCAGACGAAGGCACCGTCTCGCCCTCAACCACGTCCACGTCGTAGTCCACTACCACTATGTCCTCGGCGGTCATCTTCTCGTAGTCCATGCTGGTCGGCGTGATGGCGATCAGCCCCTCCTCCCCTCCCCCCTCCAGCCTCATGCTCACATTGCCGCTCGTCGCCGCCACTAGGCCCAGCCTTAGCAGGTGCTGCGCCGCCTCCACGACCGTAGCCCTCTCCGACTCCCATTTCATCACATGCTTCCCGATATCTCGTCTAGTTTCCCGTAAATCTCCAGCCACTTCTCGTATTCTTCTTCCAGCCCCTCCCCCCGAGCCCCGTCCGGCTGGACCCGCTCCATCTCGCCCCCCATCCCCTCCGCCGCCTCCGGCAGACTATTGTACGCCCCGACGCCAACCGCCGCGCACATCGCCGCCCCCAGCAGCGTTGCATCCCTATCCCTCGCCACAAATATCTCCCGACCCAGCACGTCCGCCACCAGCCGCCCGAATCCCTTCACCCTCGTCACCCCTCCCCCCAGCCCCACCCGGGAAGCCTTCTCCCCCGATACCTCCTCCAGCTGATCGAAATTTCCCTTGATTGCGAAAGCCAGCCCCTTGAGAGCGCCGTTCACCAACTCTTGCCGCGAAATCCCCGTATGCCCGACAGGCGTGGGAAACATCATCCCCCCCATCTGCATCCCCATCTTCTTGGCATCCATAATTCTCGGCCCCAGGAAACCGAAGGCGCTGTAATCATCACCCTCCTCCCGAGGCTCGAAAGCCACCTCCTCCCTCGACATCCCCAGGGTTTGCGCTATCCACTCCAACGCCCGACCCGCCTCCGTCGTCGTGCTCTCGACCACCCACCTCCCTTCCACCACGTGCCTCCCCGTCCACGTCCGCCGCTCCGCATCGACACGCGGCCCCCGCGTCACCATCTGCAGCGGCCCGCTCCACCCGACAAGTATTCCCATCCCACCCGGCTCAGTGACCCCCATCCCCAGCAGCCCCACCTGCGTATCGGGCCCTCCTGCTATAACCGGCGTCCCCGCCGCCAACCCCGTGGCCCCCGCCGCCGTAGCTGTCACCTCCCCCCTCTGCTCCCCCGCCCGACACAGCCTCGGCATCATGCCCGAATCTACGTCTATAAGATTTAGCAGCGTATCCGCCTCCTCGTCATCCGTAAGAGCTAGGAGCCCGACCTCCGTCAAAGCCGACCTCTCCCCCCTCACCTCCCCCGACAACTTGTACCCGAGCCAGTCTCCCAACGGCAGTACATGGGCAATCCTCTCGGCGATATCAGGAGCGTTGGCACGAAACCAAGCCAGCCGCGCCGGTGCAAATAGAAACGAGGGTGTGTGCCCCGTCAACCTGTAGACCTCTCCCCCCACCCTCTCATCAATTTCCATCCCTTCGAAGAACGCCCGAACGTCCCTGTTCGGCCCCGAGTACACCTCCCCACCCTCCCCATCCAGCAGCACAAATCCTCCCCTCTGGCTCGTCGTACAGACTCCCACCACATCCCCTCCTCTCAACCCAGCCTCCTCAAGGCACTCCCGAACAAGCCCACAGGCCAGGCGCCAGGTCTCCTCCGGGTCAAACTCCACCGCAATGTCGGACAGACCCGCAGGCGTGGAGTACCTCATCGGCGCCCGGGCCTCCGTCCTCACGTCCCCTTCCAGCGAATACACCCCGCACTTAAGGCTGCTCGTCCCCAGGTCCAGTACCAGGACCGTCCCTTCACCCATCGCCCTTCCATACCTCTGGATTGACTATATTGCTGGGGCGCTCTCCCTGCCGAAAGCTCTCCAGAGCCCCTGTCATCATCTCCGAATGCCGCGCAATCGTCCCATCCGTGGCCCCTGCTATATGCGGTGTCAGGATCACGTTATCGTGGGCCAGCAGCGGGTGGTCCGCGGGAATAGGCGGGCTCTCGTGCACGTCCAGTGCTGCCCCCCCTATCCCCCCACCCCCGAGGGCCTCCAAAAGTGCATCTTGATCGACTGCCTGTGGCGTCGATGTATTGATGAGATACGCCGTAGGCTTCATCAGCCCCAGAGCCCGACCATCAATAACCGTCGGCACGTCCCCACCCGCCGGCAAGTGCAGACTCACAAAGTCCGACACCCTCAACAGTTCGTCCAACTCGACCAGGCTGGCCCCCAACTCCGCCGCCTGCTCCGCCGTGATATACGGGTCCGACGCCACTACCCCCATCCCCAGCGCACCCGCCATCCTCGCAACCTCCGACCCTATCTTCCCCAGCCCCACCAACCCCAGGGTCTTGCCCGACAGCTCCACCCCCCTCAGATCGATGTATGGTGAGACCGGGTCTTCCCACCGACCCCCTGCCACATACCCGTGCGCCCCGACCAACCCCCTGCCCAACGCGAACATCAGCCCCACCACCAGCTCCGCCACGGCTCTTGCATTTCTCCCCGGAGCGTTCACCACCACAACCCCGGCTTCCGTCGCCGCGCCCAAGTCTATCTGTGTCGTAGCGTTCCGGCATATCCCCACAAACCTGAGCCCCGGCGCCTCCTCGAACGTCTCCTCCAGCACGAAGTCCGCCTCCACCACCACCGCATCCACCCCCGACTTGTTAATGACCTCTGCCAGCACCTCCGGGTCGTACAGTGAACGGGACTCGGTCCACGGTTTGTAGGTCACCTTCATGCTGGAGCGCAGCCGCTCCAGACATTTCTGCTCGAATGGGGCAAGTATCAGTACGTGCATTTTTGCTCGTTGTTTTAGTCGAAGAAGTCTATGATCGCCTCTACCGAGTAGGCGGAAGAGTAGGCCAAGAGCGATGTCCTTATCAACCTTCCGGCGAAAGTCGCTGCTAGGAACTTCGCCACCCCCATCCTCACTGCCCCCGCTGCGATGCCTGCTATGTCAAACAACGGATTCGGAAGCGCCGCCAGCACAAATATCCCGAACACCCCCCACCGCCCCACCAGCCTCTTGCTCCAATTTGACCACCGGGACCAACGCGATTGCTCATTCTCTCCTTTGCCCCTTGATATCGTCGACCCCGCCCTCCCCACCAGGTACCCGCTCAGTTCGCCTATCGTCATCCCCAGCGCCCCGACCAGTGCCACCAGCAAAGGATTCAACACCGCCCCCGCAACCACAACCGCCAGAAAACCGGGGGTTGGCAATATGATGGACGCATTGGCCATCAGCGTCACAAGGAATAGCCCCGGATACCCGACCCGCTCGAAGTACTCCCGGTCGAACGTCGGCTCCGGGATAAGTAGCAGCCCGACCACGCTGGCCGCAACCACCACCACGACCACTGTCTGCCACCGGAACACTAATCGTCGGATGCGTCCCACCACCCGACTCACCACCTTCGTCGACCCGTTGCAATGGCTTGTACCCAATTGACAGGTTCAACCGCTCAAGCTGGCCCGATGCCCTTTGGCCCTGGGCAACCTCTCCCCAAGCTCCAGCGACTCCGCATATCCCCTAGTCCTCCCGAGCCCCGGCCACGTTAATACCTCCGCCATGTCTTCCGGCGTATCCACGTCCACCCTGAACGATTCCAACTCGATGATTTTCGTTGCTACCCCCCGCTCCTCCGCCTCCCCAAGATGCAACGTCAGGCTGTCGGGCCCGAACCTCGACGGTATCACCGTCGGTGGCCTCCTCAACATCCCGTTCGTTCCCCCGTCGTGCGCCGGCGCCATCACCACCGACGACGCCCCCGCATCCACCGCAAGGATCGCCTCCAGGTCCTCCTCCGACACCTGCGGCATGTCCGAAGGTATGACCAGTAGCCGCTCGATTCCCCTCCCCTCCAAAATCCCCGCCCCATAGTCCACCGCCGGCCCCTCCCCCCGGGTCTCGACCGGCTCCCGTATCACCTCGATTCCATACTTCCCCGCAATAGCCACCACCCGTGAATCCCTCGTCACGATCACCACTGGCTCTATCCCCCCGACTCCCCGCACAACTTCAATCACGTCCTCCAGCATCGCCAGCGATAGCCCGATCTTCTCGTCCTGCGTCAGAATATCCCCCAGCCGGGACATCGACGTCGATAGCTCCTTCACTGGGATAAGGCAGGCCGTCTTCACTTATCCAGCCCCAGGGCCCGGAGCGCACTCCGCGCCAGCGCCATCTTCCGCTCCAGCGACGCCATTATCGTATCCGTCACGACTCCCCTGATCCCCAGCCCCTTCACCCGCTCCATGTCCTCCGCATCCGCATAGTCCATGATGAAAGAGCTTACGAACGGCCGGTAAATCTCCGCCACCCCGTAGGCGCTCACCTCGTACCCCAGCGCATCCATCATGTCCGCCGCCGGCCCCTTGATAGCCTTCCCCCCGACTATCGGGCTTATCGCCGTGACCCGCTCCCTCGCCGCTGTCAATGCCTCCCTGACCCCCGACACCGCCAAGATTGGCCCGATGCTGATAATCGGGTTGCTCGGCGCTATCACCACCCCCTCCGCCCCCGAGATCGCTTCCAGCACCCCCTCCGACGCCCTCGCCCCATCCGCCCCCTCGAACCGTATCGCCTTCACCCTCTCCGCCGCCTGGTCCTTCACCAGGTACTCCTGGAACCCCGAGTCCCCCTTCTCTGTCACAACTATCGTCGCAACCCTCTCGTCGCTCATCGGCAGCAGCCTGCATCCCACCCCCAGCCTCCCCCGTACCTCCTCCGTCACCTCTGACAAGGACGCGCCCTTACGCATCCGCTCCGTCCGGTGAATGTGCAGGGCCATGTCCTGGTCACCCAGGTTGAACCACGTCTCCCTCCCCAACCTCTTCAGCCCAAACAGGCACTCCCACGTCTCGTGTTTCAGCCCCCACCCCCGTGCCTCGTCCGCCAGGCCCGCCAGCGTATACGTAACCGTATCAATGTCCGGCGATACGTGGAGCCCGTGCATTATCACGTCGTCGCCCGTGTTGATGATTACGGTGACTTCGCCCGGGTCTACGACCTTTACCAGACCCTGCAGAAACCTGGCGGCCCCCACCCCTCCCGCTAGGACGGTGATCATCCCCGCTATCCGAGCACGTCCACGGCCAGCGCTATCAGCATCTTCGTACCCAGTATCAGGCTCCGCACGTCCACCGACTCATTAGTCCCGTGCACGTTCGCCAGGTTCCCCGGGTCCTCCGGGTGCGACACCTGGAACCCGTACGTCAACGTCCCCAGCGGCCTCATGAACCGGGAGTCCGTGAATCCCGTCGTGAACGTCGGTATCCACACCGCCTCCGATCCGTCCAGCGACCGCTCCGTCGCACCCCTCACCTTGGCCGCAAACTCGGTGTTGTACGGCGCCATGCTCGGGATCGCCATGTAGTCGATGTCGTATTCGACGTCCGGGATGCCCGCCAGTATCTTGTCCAACTCTCCCCTCAGGTACGCCTCGTCCTGGTGGTACAGCGTCCGAACGTCGCACGTGATCATGCACTTGGACGGGATTGAGTTCGACTTTATGCCCCCTTCGATCATCGTCGCTGATATCGTCATCCGCGACAGCCCCTTGATCCTCGAAGCCATCTGCGGGTCCCTCTCCGCCAGCTCCGACGCCAGCCTGTCGATATTCTCAGGCGTCGGCTCCTCCTCCACATCCAGGCTCCTCAGGTGCCCGAACACCTCCGACGATGTGTCTATCTCAGGCTCGTACTCCGCCAGCCTGCTAAGCACCAGCGCCGACCTCGTCAGCGCATTCTCCCCGTTCCACGGCGTCGACGCATGACACGGCACCCCGTTCACCGTGATATGCACCTCCAGCCTCCCCTTCTCCCCGATCCCGAACAGGTACGCCGGCGCCCCGCCCTTCCTCTGTACCACGTCCCCTCCCCCCTCGTTTATGCAGTAGTCGGCCCTCAGCCGGTCCGGGTGGTTCTCCGCCAGCCACCCCACCCCGAACCTCCCTCCGGCCTCCTCGTCCGCACAGGCCGCCAGCGTCAGGTCGCCCCGAAGCTCCACACCCGTCCTCTTCATAATGATCATCGCCATCGTCTGGCACGTCAGCAGCGCCTTGCAGTCCGAAGACCCCCGACCATACAGCCTAGTCCCGATAATCTCCGCGCTGAACGGCGGGCATATCCACTCAGACTCCGTTTCCACCGGCACCACGTCCGTATGGGCCATGTAGATCATGGACTGCCCCCCGCCCGCCCCCTTCACCGTCGCAAAATAGTTCCCCCGCCCCGGCGCCGACTCTATCGTCTCCCCCTCTATCCCCTCCTTCGCCAGCAGGTCGCTCAGAAACTCGCAAGCCTTCGTCTCGTCCCCCGTGGGCATGAAACCCGTGTTCACCGTAGGGATGCGTACCAGGTCTTGCTGAAGCCCGACTATCTCGTCGTATGCCCTGTCAACCTGCTCGAAAAGTTCGGAAAGACTCGGCATTTCGCCTCCTTATTGGGCCGGAACGTCTATGGGAGCCGGTGGCTGTAGTTCCATCAGCGCCCTCTGCGCGTGGAGCCTCTTCAGCCTTGCGAAAGTCTCCTTGTACTCCTCCGACAGAATCGAGTCCGTCGTCATTATGTACGCGTCCTCGTTGTTGTCCAGGTAGTACCGCTTCCGCACCCCTGCCCTCTTGAATCCGTACTTGTCGTACAGCGACTGTGCCCCGCGGTTCGACACCCGCACCTCCAGCGTCACGTACCTTGACCCCCACCCCATCGCCGTCTCTATCGCCCTGATAAGCAGCGCCTCCCCCACCCCATGCCGCCTGAACGGCGTCCTCACCCCTATCGATACCACGTGCGCATCGTCCACGACTTGCCAAAGTCCGATGTATCCCAGCAGATAGTCGCCGTTGCTCGCTTCCGGCCCGACCGGAAAGAGTCCCCTTAAGACCGTCAGGAGTCGGGCAAGAAAGCCGGGTGCGGCAGGCTCCTCGGCTTCGACTTCATCCGGCTCCGAAACGTCCTCCAGCGCCACCGCCGTCAGGTATATGGCAAGCTTGTTATTCAGTTCGCGCTTGAAGGATGTAGGCGGCCACAGCGTCGGGAATGCATCCCTTTCAACTTCCACTAGCTGACGGGAGTCCAGGCTGGACATGGGTCTGATGTGAAAGCGGATCGGAATGGGCGACATTTCCTTGCCCGACACTCGAGGCGAAGTTGGTACATTCTATCACAAGGCTGCCCGCTCCTACCCTTTCACCCTTCCCTTCGTTATATTTGATGTAGGGTTCCTGTTATCCGTTTCCCCGAAAAGCCCCACCCCCCAGGGAAACCCGATGCAGTCCGAGCAACAGCTTATCGAAAGCGCCCAGGCCGGCAGCGAGACGGCCTTCGAGCAGATCTACGAAGACTACTTCGACAGGATCTACGCCTACATCGTCGCCCGCATCGGTAATCGCTTTGACGCCGAAGACCTCACCGAGGACGTATTCGTCCGCGCCCTCCAGTCCATCGGCTCCTTCAAGTGGCAGGGCGTCTCCATCGGTGCCTGGCTTTTCCGCATAGCCCACAACGTGACCGTCGACCACCTCAGGAAGAACTCTAGGAGACAGACCGTCCCCATAGAGGACACCGTCCGCACAAAGGGCCCCTCCCCCGAGGAACGGGCCGCCACCAACATCGCCTTCGAGAAGGTCAGGGAGGTGTTCGACCGCCTCACCCAGGCCCAGCAGCAGGTGCTCAGCCTCAGGCTGGCCTCTGGCATCTCGGTGGCGGAAACGGCAAAGATCATGGGCAAGTCCGAGGGTGCCGTTAAAGCGTCACAGCACAGCGCCTTGGCCGCGATCAGGAGGATGTTTGCCGCCGAGTACGGAGAATACTAGAGACTTCGAGTCTGCCCTAGACCGGTGCCTCGACGCACTTATCCGGGGAGACTCCATCGAGCTTTGCCTCGCGCGCTTTCCCGAGCACGCACCCGAGCTCGAGCCCCTCCTCCTTGCCGCGCGCCGGATCATCGACCTTCCCCACCCCGCCCCCAGCCCCGAACTCAAGGCCGAGACCCTCAGGGCCCTCAACCTCACCCCTCCCTCCCTAGAGGAAGCCCGCTTCCAGGACGCCCTCAACCACTGTCTCGACCTCCTTGCAGAAGGCAAGACCATCGAGCACTGCCTTGAGCTCTACCCCGAAATGTCTTCCCTCCTCACCCCGCTCCTCTCCACCGCCTCAACCCTCCGCCGGACCCTCCAGGTAACCCCCAGCCCCGAGTTCAAGGCCGCAGCCCGCCGCCGTGTCCTCTCCCGCGTCCAACAGCGCAAGGTAATCAAGTGGCTCCCCCTGCCTTCCTGGCGTCGGTGGGCTTACCGGGGCGCCCTTGCCGCTGCCGCCTTCCTAATCATGTTCTCCGCAGGCCAGATCACCCTCCGCGCCTCCTCCGGCAGCTCTCCGGGAGACGTCCTCTATCCCGTCAAGGAGTTCTCCGAAAGCGTGCAGATGCGACTCGCCACTTCCCAGGAGGACGAGGCCAAGCTCCACGTCGAGTTGGCCGGCCGACGCGCCCAGGAAATGGCCGCCGCCGCCGCCGACGGAGACCGTGAAATGGTCCAGGAGCTTCTCGTAAAGCTGGAAGCCCACCTCGAAGAAGCCCCGAGGCTCATGAATGAAAAGCAGTTCCAAAAGGCTCTGGACATGGTGCTTGAAGGTGGGGGGCACTTGGACCATTCCGCCGTGCGCGACCTCCTCGCCGTCCTCAATCAGGACGTCAGGACCAACGAGGCCCGGCTCAAGGATGCCATGTACGAAGTCCCTCCCGACATGCTCCCCGAGCTCGAAGACGCCATAGCCCGCGTCCGCGACCACTACTCCGTCTCTATCGCCACCCTAGAGGCCAAGCGCTCCACCGACGACCTGGACTCCCTCAACGGCGTCAGGCTCACCTTCCGCAAATAGAGTTCTTTTCGAAGAAGATCGAGACCAGCGTTATGCCTGGGCTCTCTTCTCTCTCTGATACAACTTCGGCCAGCGTCACACGTCGCTAAAGACTACGCCAGCCGTACGTGCTGGGCTGCCGCCAGAGGCCCATGAGCATGGAATGGTTTGTGGAGATGAATGAAGAGAAGAGGCCAGCACACGTGGCCTGAGAGTCGAACGCTTACAGCAAACCGAACAACATGTCGTCAATCAAAGGTATCTCGGTCACGGAAACTATGATGAGCGGGTCTTGTAGGTCATACATGATCACGTAATCTGGTATTTCATGGAAGTGCCTCACCGGACCATGCTCGGGCATTCTTACTCCAATTTCGGGATTGGACTGGATTGCTTCAATCCCCGCCTCAACCGCCGCTCTATCGCTTTCGGGTAGTAATTCTACCTGTGAGACAGCGTGAAAAGTTAGCTTGACTTCCATCGTTTTCGGGCCTCATCCAGGGTGATTAGTCGGCCCGCATCAATGTCTGCCTGCCCTAGCTTCATGTCTCGATAGAGAGCCCGCACAAAGCGATGCAGAGCTCGGTTGAATAGCGCGTCAAACCGATCTCTGGCACGTCGCAGTGAGGAGGGTGGCGATGTGGCGACACGATCTGCTAAGGTCATACCTGTCCTCTCAATCCGTGGGTTTACCAGTCCTGCCTCTGGCTCTGATCCCACTAAAAGGAAAGGCCCAACGCCACATTGGGACCTTCCATTGCGTTTTGGCTTGATAGCTCCTTTGTAACTAGAATCTGGTTTCTAGATACTGGATCTGGGGTTCAAGTGTGGCGTAGTAGTACAGTACTCCATGTCAACCCCCTGTGCAACAATTAAGCTGACCTAAAGGGAGTGTAACTGACTCCCTGGTCGAATTTCAAAATCAACTTGAACTGAGACACTCCCCAAAATAACCCCCGACTTGATACCCCCCGCCCTTAGCTGGTACGCTTCACTTCACCGGCTATGCGACCCCTCCTCCGCCTCTCGGCCTTCCTCGGGCCCTACAAGAAACACCTCGCCCTGGCCTACTTCGCCCTTGTCGTCTCCACCCTCCTATCCCTCGCCGTCCCCCGACTCCTCGGCGACTCCATAGACAAGGTCCTCGAACAGGACACCTTCGGCTTCCTTGTCCTCCTCGGCAGTGGCGTCATGGCCTTTGCAATTGGCCGGGGCATCTTCGCCTACCTCCAGACCTACGTCGCCGAGTTCATCTCCCAGAAGGTCGCCTATGACCTCCGTAGCGTCATGTACGACCATCTCCAGCGTCTCAGCTTCGCCTACCATGACACCCAGCAGACCGGGCATCTCATGTCCCGCGCCACCGCCGACGTCGAAGGCGTCCGCTGGTTCATCAGCCTCGGCCTGATCCGTTCCGTCCACCTCCTCGTCCTCTTTGGCGGTATCAGCGGCCTCCTCTTCGTCACTAACTGGAAGCTCGGGTTGATATCCTTGGGCGTCTTGCCCTTGGTTGGCACCCGAGCCACCTTCGTCTCCCGCAGGCTCCGGGTCGTCTGGCGCAACATCCAGGACATGCGCGGCCGCATGGGTGCCAATCTGCAAGAGAACCTCGCCGGCGCCCGAGTCGTCAAGGCCTTCTCCCGTGAAGACTTCGAAAGCCGCAAGTTCGACAAGGGCGCCGTCGAGCTCGCAGAGGAAAATGTCCTCGCATCCCAGATCCAAGCCTCCAACGCCCCCCTGATGAACTTTATCTTCGCAGTCATCACCATCGCCGTCCTCTGGGTCGGCGCCCGAGAAGTGGTAGCCGGAAGCATGACCCCCGGCGAGCTCACCCAGTTCATCTTCTACCTCATGCTCCTCGCCTTCCCCGTCAGGATCGTCGGCTGGGTCATAACAATGTTCTCCAGGGCCGCCTCCTCCGGCGAGAGAATTTTCGAAATCCTGGACGCCGCATCCCCCGTACAGCAAGCCCCCGACGCCCGGGAACTTCAACACGTCCGTGGAAGCGTGGAATTCCGAAACGTCTCCTTCCGCTACGAAGGCGCTGCCCCCACCCTACGCGGCATCGACCTCAAGGTCGAGCCCGGTCAGGTCGTCGCCCTTCTGGGTGCCGCCGGTAGCGGCAAGACCACCGTAGTCCACCTCCTACCCCGCTTCTACGATGTCACCGAAGGCTCTATCCACATCGACGGCATCGATGTCCGGGACCTCACCCTCGACTCCCTCAGGCGTGAAGTCGGCATCGTCCAGCAGGAGGTCTTCCTCTTCGGTGACACCGTCAGAAACAACATCGCCTACGCCACCCCCGACGCCCCCCTCGAAGACGTCAAACGCGCCGCCGAAGCTGCCCGTATCAGTGAATTCATCGAGTCCCTACCTAAAGGCTACGACGCCTGGGTCGGCGAACGCGGCATCACCCTCTCCGGCGGCCAGAAGCAGCGCATCTCCATCGCCAGGACCCTCCTCATGGACCCCAGGATTCTAGTCCTCGACGACTCCACCGCCAGCGTGGACACCGAGACCGAAATGCTGATCCAGGAGGCCCTCAAAGTCCTAATCAAGGGCCGCACCACCTTCGTCATCGCCCAGAGGCTCAGCACCGTCCGCAACGCAGACCTCATCCTCGTCCTTGACCAGGGCCGCATCGCCGAGCGCGGCACCCACTCCGAGCTCCTCGCCGCAGGCGGCATCTACAAGCAAATCCACGACCTCCAGCTCACCCCCCACGCCCCCGCCCCGAAAACCCCGGCGCCTGTACCGCGTGCGGCTGCATGTTCTCCTGAGCATCCTGAGCTTTCAGGCTTCGGCCTTGGCTAAGCTGCGAATGGGCAGGTCGAGACCGTCATTCGGCGGTCGAAGTGTCTTGGCTGGGCGTCGCTCCAGCTTGTCAGCGTCCTCATATCGGTTATCGTTCTGACGTGGGCAGGCAAACGCCGATGTTCATCGCTAGTGACGGGGTTCTTCCCAAAGAGAACAGACCCTTGGTGGAATGTAGCTTTCCCCTTCCTTGGCACCAACGCCCTATTCGTAGCAGCAAGTACATTTGGGCGGGAATCCACTGACTGGCTCGTAATAGCCTCCGGCTTGTTTGTCACCTGCCTGTTTGTGTGTGCATGGATTTACAGAAGGGACACTGGTTCAAATCTCGCATGCTAACTTTGAGCCTAGTTTGGCGTCGCTTGGTACTCGAATTCTAACGGAGATCTATCTGAATCACATCACGAAGCGAGTCCTGCTTTGTGGTCCGTGTAATAGGGCCAAGAGCAACACCTACACGTTGTCAGGACAGCGAAAACTCAACAAGAGGAACGGGTGAATGGCTCGGTAAGATTGCGCCTAGCCCGTCAATGTGTTTACACTTTAGGCAACATCCTTTTCCGTCAAGTTGTGCGTTGACAGGAAAAGTCCTCCGACAATAAACTCTCGGCTACCATCAAAAAGGAGAGGAAGGAATATGACCGTCTGTATTGCCGCTATATACGAGGGTGGCAAAGGGGTCGTGCTGTCTTCGGACCAAATGGTAACAGCGATGTTTCCCATCGGTTATGAATTTCAACACCAAGACATCCACAAAATCATTCGCCTGACTTCTGAGAGCGACCAGATGCCTGTTTATGCCCTTTCCTCGGGTGATGTTTTGATGGGCACTGAGATTCTTGCATTGGCAATGGAGCAAGCCGCCCAGCTAGGATCTAGCGTAACGGCAAAGGAAATAACAGAGGTAGTGCGTCAACTATACCAGGAACGTAGACGAGCCTCTGTCATGCAGCTCGAATTAGAACCACGTGGACTTACACTGCCGGATTTTCAAAACAAGCAACAGGTGCTGGCACCACAGATAGTGCAGATAGTTGATAGTGCCATGATTCAGTTCGACCTAGGGGTTGAGTTCATCATTGCCGGCCTTACAGGGTCGAAGTATACGATTCATACGGTAGTTAACCCAGGGGTCGCTCGTGAGCATTCGCCTATTGGCTACTGTGCTATCGGGTCGGGTGCGCCACATGCTATCTACTCTTTAATCGCATCGCCCTACAAGCTATCACTTGAACGCGATGCAGTGAAGGCCATAGTTGTCAAGGCCAAAGAACAAAGTGAAGTAGCCCCAGGTGTGGGCTCCGCGACGGAGACAAAAGTGGTAGAGGAGGTGTCTCATGAATGATGGATCATCCCATGCAGAGAAATGGATGAAGGCAGAACGGGACTTGGCCTTACGCAATGCACTGCTGGCAGCGAAGCACGTGGCTATGAACCGTCAGGAAAAACCCATCCCACCTTTTCCATACGTGCCTAACAAGAGATTGCCCCCGCAGTAGTGGCCGACGCAAAGACCCCGAAATAAAGGCCCCGCCGCAAGTGAGGCAGGGCCTTTTGTTTTAGTGTCACCACAGCCCTCAACCCGTGCCTGTTTTAGGACAATGGTCCATTATGCACCTGCCTCAATAATGGTTGCTGGGTGGACGAGCATTCCACTTTGGCAGAATTATTAGCCCTTTGGAATTCGATCGACTTCTGGAGGTTCGTATGGGAAAAGCGAGTGCGCGAACCTAGTGAGTCTTATGGAGGACCCAAAGATGAATCACTGACCTCCAGTGCGCTCCAGTACGTTGACACTGCCATAATCAACAGACAATTCAGCATCGCGTACAATCAATTGCTGGACATCGGACGCAACCCATTGACTGCTTTTGAATCTAGGAATTGCCTTACGACTGCACGCTGTCGGGAGAAACTTGAGGTTCAAGTAGAGTCAATATTGCCTAGCGATTTCAAAGTAACACGTCGTCCAGATGATTGGGAGAAGTAGATAGGTCTTTGTGTACAGTCGTATGTAAGCACCTTTGCATAACTCGCTACTCCCTATTCCAAGAATCCATAAATCCCATTCCTCCACGGGTGGGGCAAAATCCGTTCATCCTGAGGCCATTCGAAGAGCCTGCCCCGAGTCCATCGAGGGTGTCGAGCGGATTCTGGGAACGGGTGCTCTGGCGCGCAGGTGACGCATAGGCCCCGAGAAACCCTAACCCCCACCCACCATGCGCATGTACTACAACAGCCGCTCCGGCAACATCGACGAGACCGACATCCGCGGCAGCCTCTACAACCATCAGGTCATGATGAGGCTCCTCCCCTACCTCGGCCCCCACAAGAAGACCGTCGCCGTCGCCACCGCCGCCATGCTCGTCTACACCGGCAGCCTCGTCGTCTTCCCCTGGCTCATCGCCCTCGCATTCGCCGCCGTAGTTGACGGTGAGTTGGGTCGCCTGACCTGGATCCTCTTGGCTATGGGCATCAACGCCCTCGCCGGATGGGCCTTCAACTACGTCCAGCTTGTCCTCATGGCCCGGGTCGGCCAGAACGTCCTCTACAACCTCCGCATGGACCTCTTCCGCCACCTCCAGGGCCTCTCCCTCAGCTTCTACGACCGCAACGAAGTCGGCCGCATCATGTCCCGCATGCAGAACGACATCATCCAGCTGCAAGAGTTCCTCACCACCGGCATCCTCGTGTTCGGCGACATCCTGGTCCTCGGCGGAATAATCGGCGCCATGCTGCTCATGGACGTGCAGCTTGCCCTCGTAACCCTCGCCGTCCTTCCCCTCCTCTTTCTCCTCCTCTACTACTGGCAGCAGTTCGCCCGACGCGCCTACCTCCGGGTCCGCAGGGCCATCGCCGCCGTCAACGCCTCCCTACAGGAAAACATCGCCGGCATCCGCGTCGTCCAGAGCATGGGCCGTGAGGACATAAACCTCAAAAAATTCAACCGGCTCAACGGCCGAAACCTCGACACCAGCCTCGACGCCAGCCGGCTCTCCTCCGGCGTCCTCCCCGTCGTCGAGATCATCAGCGCCTTGGCCCTCGCCCTCGTCATCGTCTACGGCGGCAGCCTCGCCCTCGGCGGTGACCTGCCCACCGAGGTCCTCGTCGCCTTCGCCATGTACATCCAGCGCTTCTTCGAACCCGTGCGCAACCTCACGATGCAGTACACGGAAGTCCAGCGGGCTATGGCCTCGGGCGTCGGCGTTTTTGAGCTTATGGACGTCCGGCCCGACATCAAGGACGCCCCCCACGCCACCCCCCTCCCCACCATCGAGGGCCGCCTCCACTTCGACCGTGTCAGCTTCTCCTACAACGAGGGCGTCGAGGTTCTCAGCGACATCGACCTCCTCATCGAACCCGGCGAGACCATCGCCGTAGTAGGCCCGACCGGCGGCGGCAAGAGCACCCTCGTCTCCCTTGTCGCCCGCCTCTACGATGTTACTGATGGCCGCATCACCATCGACGGCACCGACATCCGCGACGTCACCCGCGAGTCCCTCACCCGACAGGTCGCCACCGTCCTCCAGGACCCCTTCCTCTTCACCGGAACCGTCGCCGAGAACATCCGCTACGGACGACTCGACGCCACCGACCAGGAAATCCGCGAAGCCGCTACCCTCGTCGGCGCCGACCCCTTCATCTCCCGCCTCCCCGACGGCTACAACACCCAGCTCCACGAAATGGGAAGCAACCTCAGCTCCGGCCAGCGTCAGCTCGTCAGCTTCGCCCGGGCCGTCATCGCCGACCCCCGTATCCTCATCCTCGACGAGGCCACCGCCAACATCGACACCCAGACCGAGAACCTTATCCAGAGTGCCCTCGTCCGCCTCCTCGAAGGCCGCACCTCCCTCATCATTGCCCACCGGCTCTCCACCGTGCGCAACGCCTCCCGTATCGTCGTCATCGACAATGGCCGCATCGCCGAAATCGGCAGCCACGATCAGTTGGTGAGCAACGGCGGCGTCTACGCCCGACTCCACGCCATGACCATGCAGGCCATGCAATCCTAGCCCCTACAGCAAACTCCCCTGCTCCGCCGACACCCCCGCCGTGTAAGCTATCCCCAAGTGTTCGTAGGCACCCTTAGTCGCCACCCGACCCCGAGGCGTCCGGTCCAGAAAACCCAGTTGCAGCAGGTACGGCTCGTAAACGTCCTGGATCGTGTCCGGCTCCTCGCTGATCGACGCCGCCACCGTGTCCAGCCCGACAGGCCCGCCGTTGTAGTTCTGAATGATCGTCCGAAGCACCCGGTGGTCTATCTCGTCTAGCCCCAAAGAGTCCACTTCCAGCCGCGCCAGCGCCTCCGAGGCCGCTTCCTGCGAAATCACCCCGTCTCTCATTACCTCCGCATAGTCCCTAACCCGCTTCAGCAGCCGGTTCGCCACCCGAGGCGTCCCCCTCGCCCGACGCGCTATCTCCTCCAGCCCCTCCTCCTCCGCCTTCACCCCCAGGATCCCCGCCGCCCGACCCACTATCTCCTTGATAGCCGCCGTGTCGTAGAAGTCCAGCCGGTATATCGCCCCGAACCTGTTCCTCAGCGGGGCGCTCACCATCGCATACCGCGTCGTCGCCCCGACAAATGTGAACCGAGGCAGCTTCAGCCTCAGGCTCCTCGCCCCCGCCCCCTTCCCGATCATGATGTCCAGCGCGAAGTCCTCCATCGCCGGGTACAACACCTCCTCCACCGCCCGGCTCAACCTGTGCACCTCGTCGATGAAAAGGATGTCGTCCTTTTTCAGGTTGGTGATAATCGCTGCCAGGTCCCCCGCCCTCTCCACCGCCGGCCCCGACGTCGTCTTGATGTTCACCCCCATCTCCGCCGCCACTATGTTGGCCAGCGTCGTCTTCCCCAGCCCCGGGGGGCCGTACAGCAGGACGTGGTCCAGCGCCTCGCCCCGCTTCTTGGAAGCAGCTATCGCTATAGACAGGTTCCCCTTCACCTTGTCCTGCCCGATGTACTCGGAAAGGTGCTTGGGTCTCAGGCTCAGGTCCAGCGACCCGTCCTGCGTGTGCGGCTTCGCCGAAACTATCCGCTCAGCCATCCCCCCTCCCCTCCATCACCCCGCCCCCCGAGCCGGAATCCATCCCTCGGGGTGGGGGTTCCGTTCGCCCTGAGCGGAGTCGAAGGGTCGACCGAACGGAACGGGGTGGGGCGTCCAGTCCCCTCTCCCCCATCACCTCTCTGTCCTGCCCAACAGCGCTTACAAATGTCATTCCGATGCCCCGCGAGGTCGTAGATGCGCCCAAGGCGTGAATCTGGGGCGGCGAGGGATGGCCTCCGATCCCCTCTCCCCCATCACCTCTCTGTCCTGCCCAACAGCGTTTACAAATGTCATTCCGATGCCCCGCGAGGAATCTGGGGTGGGGTTCTTGGATCGGACGCTAACCCCCGTACCTTCAACGCACTCGGGCACAGCGAATTGCCCAAACGTCCCTACCGACCCCTGAACGTCGGCGCCCGCTTCTGCTGGAACGACTCAATGCCCTCGGCGTAGTCCTCCGTGTGCATCAGCATCCGGTTCGTGTGGAACTCCATCCCCAGCATCGTCTGCAACGGCGACTCCTGAGCCGCATACGTCACCCGACGTATCGCCGAAACCGTCAACGGCGGGTTCGCCGCTATCTGCGCCGCCAGCGCATCCGCCGTCGATAGAAGCTCCTCCGCCGGCACCACCTCGCTCACCAGCCCCATCCCCAGCGCCGTCTGCGCATCGATTATCTCCCCCGTGTACATCATCCTGAACGCATTGGACAGCCCGACAATCCTCGGCAGCGCATAGCTCAAACCGCAGTCCACCCCCAGCGCCCGACGCACGAATATCGCCGTGAACCGCGCCTGCTCCGACGCTATACGAATATCGCAAGCCGTAGCCAGCGAAAACCCCAGCCCCGCCGACACCCCGTTTATCGCCCCGATTATCGGCCTCCGCAGCGATCGCATATCCAGGAAATTGCGCTCCCAGACACCCGCCCACGCATTCTCGGACTGCTTCTGCTCCGTCCCCGAAACGTCCGCTCCCGAGCAGAATCCCTTGCCCGCCCCCGTGATAATCAATACCCGGCTGTCGTGGTCCTCGTTGATCTGCTGCAATATCTCCCGGAACTCCAGCCCCATGTCATGCGTCACCGCATTGAGCTTCTCCGGCCGGTTGAAAGTAAGCACTACCCGACCGTCCGTGTTGTTCATCAGAAAATACTTCAAGCCCATGCCAATCTCCCCGGTAATCGGGCCCCTTATCGCAGACCCTCATCCTCTCGGCATAATACCCACCCCCCCATTCCAGCGTCAACAAACCCCCACCCCCCTTACTCCCTATCCGTCATTCCGGCCCCCGAGCCGAAATCTATCCCGCGGGGTGGGGGTTCCGTTCGCCCTGAGCGGAGTCGAAGGGTTGACCGAACGGAACGGGGTGGCATCCCCTCCCCCGACGCGGGGCCGCGTCAGTGGGAATATGAATGAGGGCGAGTTCCCAGCCAATGGGTGTACAATAGACCAATAGGTGAGTAGCCATGACCAGTCTGGCCGAAATCAAAGAAGCCATCCAGAACCTGCCCGCCGCCGATTTCGCTGAAATGGCCCAGTGGTTCAATGACTTGCAAGAAGACCTCTGGGACCGGCAAATCGAAGCCGATGCAGCTGCCGGCCGTCTCGAATTCTTCAAAGAACAGGTAGCCCGGGCCCGGGCCGCCGGCGCCGTGAGAGATCTATAGCGCACCGCACCATACCCGAGTTTTGGGAACACCTTGCCGCCCTGCCCAAACCGGTTCAGCAGGTCGCCCGCCGCAACTTTCAACGCCTCAAGGAAAACCCTGCCTACCCGTCCCTCCGACTCAAGAAAGTCGGCGACTACTGGGTAGCGCGAGTCGGATCCAATTACCGTGCCCTTGCAGTGACCGAAGGGGCTGACCTGTTTTGGGTCTGGATTGGCGCCCATGACGCCTACGAACGAATAATAAATTCCTGATTCCCCCGACCCCCCCCGAGGGGAGCCTGTCCACCTATGGCGGATCATTCCCGCCCCCTTTAACCCGTCATTCCCACGGAGGTGGGAATCCATCCCTCCGAAACACTCACCCCCGCCGAGCCCATCACCCTCCCCCCTCCCCCTTGCACACCCTGGAGACGTGAAGAAGACCGTGAGTAAGTCATGCTGATCTATATGGCCCTAATCGGATTCTCAGTGGCCTGCTTTGCCCTCGCACTCACTGCCAGGCAGGCAGACACGAGGCGGCGGCTATTCCTGCTTGGACTGCTTGGAATGCTGGGAACGTTGGGCCTCGGGGTGGCATTCCTGATGATTAACCTATACATATACTAGCCTATGAACATCGGGGCCTTCCTGAAGGGACGCGCCAGCACCTTGGCCTATGCTCTCACCTCCCTCTCCTCTCCCTCCCCCATCCCCACCCCCCTTACACCGTCATTCCCGTGCCCCGACACGGGAATCCAGGGTCTCCCCACTCACCCCTCTCCCCCGTAGAGGTGCCCCCCCAACAAATCAAAACAATCCCTCAATCCCATGAATCACAGTTCAGACATTCCCACCCCGAACATTTGACTTTCCCAAACACCAGTCCTATACTATCCCCAGACCCGGCCCCCGACCCCGTCGGACCGCCGAAAAAAACTGAATTGCCGAACTGGCTGAAAGGACTGCCGAAATGACCAAACTCCCCTGCCATCCCTCCACACCCCCCACCCCCCCGGGGAGCCTGTCCGCCTTTGGCGGATCATTCCAGCCGCCGAGAGCTGGCTGAAAGTGCGCCATTGGCGTAAATCCATCCCGCGGGGCGCGGCCGGGTGCCCCCTCCCCAACAAATCAAAACAATCCCTCAATCCCATGAATCACAGTTCAGACATCCCCCCCTCGAATGTGACATTAGCCCTTGACACATATAATCAGCACTGTTATCATACCTAACTACCCAGGCCCCGACCCCGTCGGATAGCCGAAGAAAACTGAATTGCCGAACAGGCTGAAAGGATTGCCGTATGAGCAACAAGACCCGTACCCCCCAACCCGACCCGCGCCCCGCATCTAAGGAGACCCGGGACCGCCGCGCCCAAAAAGCCGGTGGCCCGGGAGACCTCTTCTATGCCCGCAACAGGAACAGAAACTCGAGGAAAAGATTCGCCCGCGCCCGCAAGCTCCAGGGTCTCGACCACGAAATCACCACATTCCGTATGCGCCTCAGAGAGCTTATCGTCTCCGATCCCCATAACCATGCACTCATATTCAAGACCTTCGAGCTTCTCATCCGCGCCTACAACTCCAAAATTCGCGGCTCCAGGGGCTCCCAGGACCCCGACGACACCGCCGTTATAGACGCCCTCAGAGAAGCCGCCGACAACCTCGGACTCGACAGAGTCCCCTGGAGCGAATGCGAATGATTAACCCGCTGAACGTATTAAAACGCAAACCCCCCATCCCCGCGCCTCCCGCCGTCCGGCCCGAGTCCACCTTCGACGCCGTTCTCGAAATCCGCCTCGCAGAGCTCCGGCAGCAGGTCTCCGAAATCAAGGGCCGCATCAACACCCTATTCTTCTTCGTCATGATCGCCGCCATCCTTCAGTTCCTTCTAGGCATATCCGAGGTCGCCCCTTGGTAGACATCGACTCCCTCTGGCCCTACCAGTGGCAGATAGCCGAGGCCGTCTACGATAGCGCCAGGCGCCATAAGGGCCTCACCTTCTCCGTCATGATCGCCCGCCAGGGCGGCAAGAACGAGATCTCCGCCCACGTCGAGGCTCACCTCCTCCTCGCCTTCTCCCAGTCCGGAGGCGCTTCCATTAAGGCCGCTCCCACCTTCAACCCCCAGGCCGCTATCAGCATCTCCCGACTCAAAGACGTCCTCCAATACCAGCGTCTCCACCCCTACGTCACTTTCCAGCGCGGCAGCTTATTCCGCATGGGCCGCGCCCGCCAGCTATTCCTCAGCGCCCACCCTTCCAGCAACGTTGTAGGCAATACCGCCGACATCCTCCTCGAAATCGATGAGTCCCAGGACGTCTCTCCCGAAAAATACAACCGCGACTTCGTCCCTATGGGCGCTTCTTCCAACGCCACCACCGTCCACTACGGCACCGCTTGGCAAGACGACTCCCTCCTCGAACAGGTCAAGCAGTCCAACCTCGAGCTTCAACGCAAGGATGGCATACAACGCCACTTCGAGTTCGACTGGCAGGTCGTCGCCCAACACAACCCTCACTACAAGCGCTACGTCGAGGCCGAACGCCTCCGCCTCGGCAGCGATCACCCACTGTTCCTCTCCCAGTACTGCCTCACCCCCGTCTCCGACGATGGAAGGTTCCTGGATAATACGCGGCAGGCCCTCCTCCGAGGCAACCACAGCCGCATAAACGCGCCCCTCCGAGGGTGCACCTACGTCGCCGGCATTGACCTTGCCGGTGAATCTGAACGTCCCGCCAACGGCGGGACCAGGGCCATTGAGCCCTCGCGGGACTCCACCGTCGTCACCATCGGTGAACTCCGTTCCAACGACGACGGAAGCGGGTTCGTGCTCCCTTCCCTTCGGGTAGTTGAGCACTTTTGGTGGACGGGCAGGCCCCACACCGAGATCTTCTCGAACCTCGTCCACATTCTCAAAGATACTTGGGGCTGTCGCAGGGTGGTAGTCGACGCCACCGGCATCGGTGCAGGCGTAGCCGCCTTCCTGCGAAAACGTCTCGGAACCTCCATCGTCAAACCCTTCACCTTCACCGCCCGCAGCAAGTCCGACCTCGGCTTCGACCTCCTCGCAGCCATCAACTCCGGCAGGCTCCACACCTACAAGCCCGACTCCTCCCCCGAATCCACCGAGTTCTGGTCGCAAATCTCCAAGGCAAAGAGCGTAGTCAGGCCCAACCAGACCATCAACTTCTTCGTAGACCCCGCCCAAGGCCACGACGACTTCCTAACCTCCCTCGCCCTCCTCGTCCAAGCCTCCCACTACACCCCCCGCCGAGCCACCGGCCGCCTAAGAAAAGGCTATGCCTAACCCCACCCCCACCCCCCAGGGGAGCCTGTCCGCCCATGGCGGATCATCCCCGCCCTTACTACTCGTCATTCCCGAGAAGTCGGGAATCCATCCCCGATGTGGGGGGCGGGGGGGAAGGGTCCTGTCCCCTCTCCCTCGAGGGGAGAGGGCTAGGGTGAGGGTGATCCCGGGGCGGGGGTGGGGCGGGCATGAAAAAATCCACTAAACAATCAAAACCATGCCTGAAATCGCAAAACAATCAAAGCTCCACCACCCCCGGACACCGCGAAAACTTTTTTCCACCTTTCAGCCGTCATTCAATCAAAACACCCACCAGTTCAATCAAAGTTCAATCAAACACCCCCTCTCCTTGACACCCCCCCGCCTCAGAAATATACTTTCCCTTCGATTTATCAAGGCTGCAAGCCATGCATTTCAACGTAGCGCAGCTCCTCTCGGGCCCAATGGGCGCCGTCAGGCAGCGCAGAATATCCAGTGTCCTGGATTCCGCGGACCGCCTCCCGCCCACCCGGATCGCCGGATCAGTCGAAATCATGCGCACCGACCGCGGCGTTCTGGTTCGAGGGACATTGTCCGCAGCCCTCACCCTGGAATGCGTCAGGTGCTTGGAACAGTTCGAGGAGTCGGTCCCCGTCTCCTTGGAGGAGGAATACATATCGGCTCATCAGGTCTCCGGGAGAGCGGAACGACTGGCCCTCCAGGCCGACAACCTGCTCGTCGACTCCAACAACCTCCTCGACCTCGAGCCTGCCCTCAAAGAATACGCTTCACTCAACAGCCCGCTGAAGCCCGTCTGCAAGCCCGGCTGCCCGGGCCTCTGCCCCACCTGCGGCGCCGACCTCAACCGTGCCGCCTGCCTCTGCACCACCACCGAGGCGCCCGGCGGCACCGGCCTCTCAGCCCTTCTGGAAAAGTACCGCACGGCCTGACCCCAGGCCCGGAGAGTTTCGAGTTTACCAATGGGTGCATTACCTAAGAGAAAGACAAGCAAGTCCCGAAGAAACAAGCGACGCGGCCATGACAAGGTCATAGGCCCCGCCCTGGTTGAATGTTCCCGGTGCCGTAGCCCCAGGCGCCCCCATCACGTCTGTCCCGCCTGCGGCGTCTACAATGGCCGGGAGGTGTTCGCCGAATAGCCCCTTGGAGGGTCGAATTATGGTTGCACAGCTGGAAGAAAAGAAGACCGCCTTCATATTCCCGGGACAGGGCTCCCAGGTCGTCGGCATGGGTAAGGAACTCTACGACTCCTCTCCCACCGCCAAGTCCATCTTCGATGAGGCCGACGAAATCCTCGGCTTCTCCCTCACCAAACTCTGCTTCGAAGGTCCCCAGGAAGAGTTGACCCAGACCAACAACGCCCAGCCCGCCATCTTCACCACCAGCCTCGCCGCCCTCTCCGACATGAAGGAAAAGACCGGCCTTCAGGACGTGAGACCCGCCTTCGTCGCCGGCCACAGCCTCGGCGAGTACGTGGCCCTCGTCGCCGCCGGCACCCTCTCCTTCTCCGAGGCCCTCCCCCTTGTCAAGCAACGCGGCGAGCTTATGCAGAACGCCAACACCATCCAGCCCGGCGGCATGGCCGCCATCATCGGCCTCGACGAGTCCGCCACCGAGGAGATCTGCCAGCAGACCGGCATGCAGATTTCCAACATCAACTCCCGTGAGCAGATCGTCATCAGCGGCCCCAAGGCCAACGTCGCCAATGCCCTCGACCTCGCCCGCGCCAGGGGCGCCAAGAAGGTCGTCCCTCTCCCCGTCGGCTCCGCCTTCCACTCCGACCTCATGGAGCCCACCGTCGACCGGATGACCTCTGCCATCGACCAGGTAAGCCTCAGCGATGCCCTCGTTCCCATCATCGCCAACAGCAGCGCCCAGCCGGTCGTTGCCGCCAGGGACATCCGGGAAGAGCTCGTCTATCAGCTCTGTCACTGCGTCCACTGGCTCCGCAGCGTCGAGTACATGATCGGCGCCGGCGTCGACACCTTCGTCGAAGTCGGCCCCGGCAAGATACTCAGCAGCCTCGTCCGCCGCATCGACCCCTCTGTCACTGCCCTCCCCATCAACGACTTCCTGGCCGGCAAATAAGGCGCCACCCCTGAACGATAACGTGGAACAGAGCCTCGCCGGAAAGGTAGCCGTCGTAACCGGGGGCTCCCGGGGAATCGGACAGGCCATAGTCGTAAGGCTTGCCTCGGCGGGCGCCCGGGTCTCCGTCGGCGGCCTCAGTGACATCCCCGACACCCGCGCCCTCCTAGAATCCGCTTCCGTCCCCCGCGACAACCTCCTCTTCACCCCCACCGACGTCACCTCCCCCGAAGACATTGACCGCCTCGTCAAGACCACCGTCGACTCCTTCGGCAAGATCGACATCCTCGTCAACAACGCTGGCATCAACCGTGACGGCCTCCTCCTCCGCATGAAAGTTGACGATTGGGACGCCGTTCTGACCACCAACCTCCGCGGCGCCTTCCTCTGCACCCAGAAGGTTCTCAGCGGCATGATGAAGAACCGCTCGGGTCGCATAATCAACATCTCCAGCGTGGTCGGCGTCGCAGGAAACCCGGGCCAGGCCAACTACGCCGCCGCCAAGGCCGGCATTATTGGCCTCACCAAGACCACCGCCCGGGAAGTCGCCTCCCGAGGCATCACCGTCAACGCCGTCGCCCCAGGCTTCATAGAGACCGACATGACCGCCAAGCTCAACGACCAGGTCCGCGAAAGACTTCGCGCCCAGATCCCCCAGGCCCGCTTCGGCGCCCCCGACCACGTCGCCGACCTCGTAGAGTTCCTTGCCTCCGACCGCTCGTCTTACATTACCGGCCAGGTAATCAACGTCGACGGCGGGATGTTCATGACGTAGCCCACATCACGTTATGCCCGGCCCCCGGCGAAAAGGCAGGATCCTGGCCCTGCAAACTCTCTACGAAGTTGACACCGCCCGCCACGACGTCAATGCCGTCCTCAAACGCTCCGGCAAAGACACGACCCAAGACTCTCAAACCTTCGGCGCCGAGTTAGCCAGGGGCGTCGTCGACCGCGTTGCCAAGCTGGACCGCATAATCGAGTCCTTCGCCCCCAACTGGCCCGTCGCCCAGCTCTCTTCCATCGACCGCAACATCCTCCGCATCGCCGTCTACGAGATCACCCTCCCCACCGACACCCCTCCCAAGGCCGTCGCCAACGAGGCCGTGGAGCTTGCCAAGGCCTTTGGCAGCGATAGCTCGCCCCGTTTCGTTAATGGCGTCCTGGGCAGCCTGCTTGCCCAACACCAAGCTTGACACGACACCCTGAGACCCTTTACATATACGCAATTTGCAGTTGCCCATAGGAGAAACTACATGTCCGAAATCAACGACAGAGTTACGAAAATCATCGTCGAGCAGCTCGGCGTAGAAGAGTCTGAAGTCACCCCTTCCGCTTCCTTCATAGATGACCTCAACGCCGACTCCCTTGACCTCGTCGAGCTCATCATGGCCCTTGAAGACGAGTTCAGTGAAGGCGACCAGAAACTGGAAATCGCCGACGAAGACGCCGAGAAGATCCTCACCGTCCAGGACGCCATCGACTTCATCTCCGAAAACGTCGACACGGGGTCGTAGCGCCCCGGCCTGAACTCTTCCTCTATTTAGCGACTCCCCGCCTATGTGCCGGTATGGAGTTGCGGCCCGTTTCCACCCGATGCTATACTCCAGGAGCATTATTCGGTTTTATAACGTTCTAAAAGCTCGATGAAAGCGAGCATGCTGGTTCCCCGCCCCCAACCCCGCCCCGATAAAGTTCCCGGTTTCCGAAAGTACCGCCTTGTCTCGGCCTTTACCCGCCGGGTGAAAAGGGAAGCTACCCTTGCAGCTTGACCTTCTGCATGAGCAGATTAAGCAGTGCCAAGCGTGTGGTCTTTGCGAAGGTCGCACCAACGTCGTCCCGGGCGAAGGCCCTGAACGCCCGAGAATCATGTTCATCGGCGAAGGCCCCGGCTTCCACGAAGATAAGCAGGGCAGACCCTTCGTTGGCCCGGCCGGCAAGTTCCTTGAAGAACTCCTCGCCACCATCGATCTGACAAGAGAAGAGGTCTACATAACCAACATAATCAAGTGCCGTCCCCCAGGGAACCGGGACCCCCTCCCCGAGGAGGTGCAGGCCTGTAACTCGTGGATGGAGCAGCAGATAGAACTCCTTGCCCCGGAACTGATCGTGACCCTCGGCAGGCACTCCATGGCCCGCTTCTTCCCCCGGGAGACCATTGGAAAAATGCACGGCAGGGCCGGAACGGTGAATGGCCGGAAGGTGTTCGCCATGTACCACCCCGCCGCCGCCCTCCACCAACAGAGACTTAGAGACACCTTGATCGAGGATATGAAGAAAATACCGGAGGCATTGGCTCAGGAGGACCAGCAGCAGCCCCCGGAAGAGGAACAGCCCGAGCAATTATCCATGTTTTAGATATTCCCCATGCCCAGTACTCCCCTAAAAGTAATTCCACTAGGTGGTCTAGGTGAAATAGGAAAGAACATGCTGGCATTGCAATATGACGGCGACATCGTCGTCATAGATGCTGGCGTGATGTTTCCCGGCGAAGACCTTCCGGGGATCGACCTCGTAATCCCGGATATCTCGTACCTCTTGCAGAGCGCTGCCAGGGTTCGGGGTGTCGTCATCACCCACGGCCACGAAGACCATACCGGCGCGCTTCCCTTTATCCTTGACCAATTGAAAGTCCCGGTCTACGCCCCGCGCCTCGCCGAGGGACTGATCTCCGGCAAGCTCAAGAACCGCAGCCGTATAAAGAACGCCGACCTCAACGTCGCAACCCCCGGCGTACCCTTCACCCTCGGCCCGTTCACCATCGAAAGCTTCCGCGTCTGTCACAGCATCCCCGACTCCACCGGCTTGATCGTCAGATATCCCGGCGGCACGGTCGTCCACACCGGAGACTTCAAGTTTGACCACACCCCCGTAGATGGCCGTCCCGCCGACCTCGCCCGACTCGCCCAGCTTGGCGATGAAGGCGTCCAACTCCTCCTCTCCGACTCCACCTACGCCGAGGTCCCCGGGTACACCCCTTCCGAGCAGACCGTCTCCGGCGCCCTCCGCCAGATAATGAGCGAAGCTCAGGGCCGCATTATCATCGCCACCTTCGCTTCCCTCGTCTCTCGGGTGCAGCAAGTCATAGATGCCGCAATAGCTAATCGGAGAAAGGTCTGCATAGAAGGCCGCAGCATGGTCGAAAACGTCCTGCTCTCCAACAAGCTCGGCTACCTGGACGTTCCCGAAGGAGTCCTCGTCAGCCTCCCTGATGCCCAAAAGCTCCCTCCCCGACAGGTCGCCATCGTATTGACCGGCACCCAGGGAGAACCCTCCTCCGCCCTGACCAGGATCGCCAACGGTGAGCACAAGCACATCGAAATCGAGACCGGTGACACCGTGGTCATGTCCGCCACCCCCATCCCCGGCAACCAGGCCCTTATCGGCAAGACCATCGATAACCTTTTCCGCCTCGGCGCCGACGTGCTCTACGGTCGTATCAGGGAAGTCCATGTGCGTGGCCACGCCAGCCAGGAGGAGCTCAAGCTCATGCTCGGCCTCACCCGACCCCGCTTCTTCGTCCCCGTCCACGGTGAGCGCCGACACCTCGTTGCCCACTCTAGGCTGGCCCAGTCCATGGGTGTTGCCGAGGAGAACACCTTCGTCCTCGACAACGGTGATGTCCTGGAGATTTCAGAAGATGCCGCCCGCGTCGCTGGCCGCGTGCAGGCAGGGCCCGTATACCTCGACGGCAGCGGCCGCTGGCCCCTCGAAAGCGAGGTCCTCAAGGACCGCAGGAAGTTGGCAAGGTACGGCTTTGTTATAATTACATTAAGTCTTGATAGCGAGACCGGCACCGTTGACGGAGATCCGGAAATCGTGACCCAGGGCTTCGCGGACACCGCCGAGACCCCGGCCCTTATAGAAGGCACCCGCAGGGTCGTCACCGAAACCCTTGACCGGCTCAACGGCACCCTCACCGCAGCCAATCTCAAGTCCAGCGTTAAATCCGCTTTGAAGAAATACTATCAACAAGAGACCAAACGTCGTCCCATAATCCTTCCGATTGTTGTGGAGGGATAGAGTTTTTCATCATGCAGATCAAGTTTCAAGGAAAGGAGGACCGGCTATGGCTAGGTCAAAAGCGCTTCACGGTTCGGAAGGCGGCTTACATTCCAGGGGCCCCACAGGATGGGACCTGAAGATGGGTTACTCAGGAGGAGTCGACTCGAAGTCGCACTGGCTGTTTTTAGCAATAGTCCTCTTAATTCTTCTCGCACCGCCAGCCGTAATCTTCCGGGAAACCCTCATCAGGATGTTCGGCATCGCATCGGGGCCGGTGGTTCTAATGATCGCCGTGTCCGCCGTGGTCGCCGTTAGACACCCGAGAAGCCTGCTGTTCAAGTTCAACTGGTGGCTTGCCGTTGTAACGGCCGGCGCCATCGTCTTTGGGATCATGGCGTTCTTCGAATTCGAATACGCCAGTCTCAGGGACCTGACTATGGGTGGCGCCGTCGGAGACGCCATAATCGGTGACACCGACAGGTGGGGCATAGCCCGACTCAGCGCCATGGCCCTCCTCGCCTGTGCCCTGATCGCTCCCAGGTTCTCCTATCAGGCCGCCCTCATAGCAGTTTTCTCCGTCTTGTGGGTATTCGTCTTCCTGTTCCGCCTGACGGGTGTGCTCGTGGATAAGTTCCGGGACTGGTACGACTCCCGACAGGTCAGAGGCATGGTCTCCTCCCTTAACAGGATTAGCCCGCCCCGCATGTCTCCCTCGGAAATGTGGCCCAGGCTGGCCATGGTCCCACCCCGCCCCCAGCCGCGAGAGGAACTCCATGACCCGGCCCAACCCCAAGACCCCGAGGCGACTGAAGAGTTCAACTACGAAGCCGCTATAGTCGACTCCCTGGTTGACTCGGCGCCTGCTCCCGGTCCTGCGGGCACAGCCGTCGCCGACCTCGAAGAGCCCGAAGAAGACGAGGAAGACCTCTTCGAAGAAGACGAGCAGGAGGACTTAGAACCCCCTGTCATCACGAAAGAGCCAAAGCCGACACAAAGCTCCTTGTTCGCAGAGCCCGACCTCGTAACTCCTGCACCGACCAACGGAGTTTCTGCGGACCACCCCGAGGACACCGGTCCCGCCGTACCGCCTCTGGACTTGCTGGATGCCACGGAAGAGGTTGATGAGGCGCCCGCAGACCATCAGGAACGCGCAGAGCAGATCGAAAGCGCCCTCGCCAGCCACGGCATCGACGCCAAGGTGACTCAGATTAACTCCGGCCCCACCGTCACCCAGTTCGGCGTCGAGCCTGGTTGGTTCCGCAAGTACAAGGAGACCAGGGAGCGAGACGCCGAAGGCAAGCTCATGGTCGACGAGCAGGGCAGGCCCGTAACCCGCCGCGAGGAAGTCTCCAAGAAGCGCGTTCGGGTGGACCAGATTGCCGCCCTCGACAAGGACCTCGCCCTCGCCATGGCTGCCCCGACCATCCGGATCGAGGCTCCCATTCCCGGAAAGGCCCTCGTGGGTATAGAGGTCCCCAACGTCACCATGGGCAAGGTGGGCCTCAGGGAGGCCCTCGCCAGCCCTGAGTTCCAGAAGACCCTCGGCAAGTCCAAGCTCGCCGTGGCCCTTGGCAAGGGCAGCGCAGGTCAGATGGTCATGGGCGATCTCGCCTCCATGCCCCACCTGCTCATTGCTGGTTCCACGGGCAGCGGCAAGAGCGTCTGCATAACCTCCCTTATTGCCAGCCTGCTCATGAACAACGGGCCCCGCGATGTCCAGTTCGTGATGGTAGACCCCAAGCGCGTCGAACTTGTGCCCTTTAGCACCTTGCCCCACCTCTCAACCCCCGTCATCATGGACATGGAAAAGGTAGTCGGCGCCCTCAAGTGGGTCACCGAGGAGATGGACCGCCGTTACAAGGTAATGGCCGGCGCCGGCGCCCGAAACATAAGCGGCTACAACTCAAAGTGTCCTCTGAAGAGCGCATGACCTATCTGGTCGTTGTAGTGGACGAGTTGGCCGACCTCATGGTCGTCGCCCCCTTCGACGTGGAGCAATCCCTCACCCGACTCGCCCAGATGGGTCGGGCCACGGGTATCCACCTCATCGTCGCCACCCAGCGCCCATCCGTCGACGTCATTACCGGGCTCATCAAGGCCAACTTCCCCACCAGAATCAGCTTCGCCGTAACCTCCATGACCGACTCCCGGGTCATCCTCGACTCCCCCGGCGCTGAGAAGCTCCTTGGCCGCGGCGACATGCTCTACCTCCCCTCCGACGCCTCCAAGCCCAAGCGGCTCCAGGGTGTATACCTTTCCGACATAGAGGTCGAGAGGATCGTCCACTTCTGGTCGGATAAGTCCGGCGGTGTCCCAGAGCCGCCTTCAATAGAGGAACTCCTCGGGGATCCCGCCACGGAAGATATGCCTGGACCCGAGGACCGAGATTCAGTCTCCCCACTCTGGTCCGGCCCCTCGGATGTCCTGCAGGAGATCCACGATAACGAGGACCCTTTGTTTGCCAAGGCTCGTAACTTGGCTAACCGGCACAAGAGCGTTTCGGCCTCCCTGCTGCAGAGACGTCTCGGAATCGGCTATCCGAAGGCCGCCAGCCTCCTTGACCAACTGGAGGAAAATGGGATAGTGTCCGCAGGAGAACCAGGTAAGTCCCGCACCGTGTTGACCCTCGGCGAGGAAGATGACGACTACTAGGAAGAGAACACGTAAGCTCGTCACCTTGTTGAGTTCCCTCATCAAGGGCGAAAGCGAGCGGGAAACGCCTGAGGATGCCGACCCTGGTATCTGCTTATCCTGTGACGCCTTTCTGACCGGCTCCCGCACCTACGAAAAATTCAGGACCTGCAGCTACTGCGGATTCCACTTCAACATCTCCGCACGGGAGCGTATCAAGCTCCTCGCCGACCCCGGCTCCTTCAAGGAGATGAACAGGTCTCTCATCTCCATGGACCCGCTCTCCTTCTCCGGGGGCGTGTCCTACCGCAAGAAGATCAGAGAGGCCCAGAAGACCACCGGCCTCACCGAGGCCGCAGTCACCGGCACCTGCGAAATTAGGGGATGCCCCACCGTTATCGTCGCCCTTGACTTCGGCTTCCTCGGCGGCAGCATGGGCTGTGTCGTCGGTGAAAAGGTCGCCCTAGCCTTCGAAACCGCCGTCAAGAAGAAGCTGCCCATAGTCGCCGTAGTGACCAGCGGCGGGGCCCGGATTCAGGAAGGCGTCCTTTCGCTGATGCAGATGGCCAAGACCGTCTCCGCAGCCAAGCGCCTTCGCAGGCCCGGACTGCCCTTCATTACCGTCCTGGCGAACCCCACAACCGGGCAGGTCTACTCCAGCTTCGCCAATATGGCCGACATCATCCTCGCCGAACCGGACGCCCTCGTCGGCTTTGCACCCCTCAGGACCGTCAAGGAAAGCAGCGGCGATCCTCTCCCCACCGACGCCCACACCGCCGAGTCCCACCTCAAGCACGGCATGATCGATCAGGTCGTCGCCCGGGAACGTCTCCCGGACACCGTCTCGGTCCTTCTGGACATGCTCTATTCCCGGTACAAAGTTTCGGTGAAGGGCAAGAAGCCTAAGCTGGCCTACTCCACGGGATACTCCGCAACCGCCTGGGAGCAGGTTCGCCTTGCCCGACACCAGGACCGCCCCACAGCCCTCGACTACATAGGCCGCATGACTTCCAGCTTCATCGAACTCAAGGGCGACCGCGTCAGTGGCAACGACGAAGCTGTGATTGCTGGCCTAGGGTACCTGGCCGGCCAGGCCGTCGTTATCCTTGGCCAGGAGAAGGGCCACGGCCCCGACTCCCAACGCCACAACAACGGCCGCACCGGCCCCGAGGGCTTCCGCAAGGCCCAGCGTATGATGCGCATGGCCTCCCGCTTCCATCTTCCCCTCGTCACCTTTATCGATACGCCGGGCCCCTTGCCCAGCCTCGCCGCCGAGGAGCATGGCCTCGGCAACGCCATAGCCACCACTATGGCCCTCCTCTCAGACCTCCCTACACCCGTGGTATCAGTCATTATCGGGGAGGGTGGCAGCGAAGGCGCCCTCGCCTTCGGGGTCGCCGATTCCCTCCTCATGCTGGAAAACGCCATCTACACCCCCATCTCCCCCGAGGGTGCAGCCACCATCCTGTATCGAGACGCTGCCAAGGCCGAGACCGTAGCCCCCGCCCTCAAGCTCACCGCCCGTGACTGCAAACGCCTTAACATCGTCGACGCCATAGTCCCGGAACCCGAGGCCGGCGCTCACCAGTATCCCAACGAGGCTGCCCAGCAGCTCCAAAGGCTCCTCGTCCGGGAGCTTCTACGTGTGCAGGCCATTCCCATAAGGAAGCTGGTCAAGACCCGCTACAAGAAATACCGCGATATGGGCGAATACAGCTCCCATTATCGAGAAGCCCTGGTGGAAGAGATCGAATACCTTCAGAGCAAGGTGCTTAACCGGGTCCGGCAGTGGAGAGGCAATCTCCGTGGCGCCCAAACGTCCCAACCCTCCCCCGAGGCCGGAGAAAGCACCCTGCGCACTTCCTCCTGACCTTCTTAGGCCCTCGGGTTACCCTTCTTACGACGGAACTCCAGCCATGCCCTTACCTGAATTCGACCTGACTGGGAAGGTGGCAATCGTCACCGGCGGAGGCCGCGGAATCGGAAAGGGGATCGCCCTTGGCCCTTGCGGAAGCCGGCGCCCGAGTCGCCATTGCCGGACGTACAGAGTCCAAGCTCCAGGAGACTGAGTCAGAAATCAAGGCTGCCGGCGGCCATGCCCTCTCCGTTGTTACCGACGTCACCCGCGACGAAGATATTGCCTCCCTGGTCGACCGCACCGTTGAGACCTTCGGCAGCCTCGACATCCTTGTGAACAACGCGGGGGTAGCCGTCGTGAAGCCCCTCGTCCCAATCCCTGGCTTCGCCCCCAAGGCCGAGGGACTGCCTCCGGAGTTCTTCCAACCCACCAGCAACGAAGAGTGGAGCTATGTCCTCGACTCCAACCTGACCAGCGCCTTCCGATGTATCAGGGCTGCGGCCCCTCACATGCTGGACAAGAGGTGGGGTCGCATCATCAACATCTCATCGGTGGAGGGGATGCGGGGGGTGCAGATGCACAGCCTCTACTCCACCTCCAAAGCTGCCATGTCGGGGCTGACGAGGAGCCTCGCCCTTGAGTGGGCCCGCAACGGCATCACCGTCAACACCATCGCCCCCGGCGCATTTCACACGGAGATGATGGCGCCCGAGTTCGAAAATGAAGAACTGCGCAAGCGACTCCTGCGCAGCATTCCAATGAGAAGGGGTGGTGAACTCAGAGAGGTGGGCCTTTTGGCCGTATACCTGGCCTCCGAGGCCGCAGCCTACGTTACGGGGCAGACCATCGCGATTGATGGCGGGCTGACTAGCTCGATGGGACGCTAGCGCCGCTTTCCGCCGGGCTGAGCTCCGAAAGCGCGCCGTCCAGCACTTCGGCGAACTGCTTCTTGATACCCTCGTCCCTCAGCACCACGGGGGCCGACATGTCGCTGAATGCCCGGTGAAGCTCGAACCTGCCCAGGAACTTGATCCCGAGCCTGTCGGAGATGGCCTCCCCGGCCCCCTGCCCGAAAATCTCCCCGGACATGTTCTCGACCACGCCCAGGATGTTCACGTTCATCTTGCGGATCATGTTGATGGACCGCACGGCATCCACAAAGGACAAGTCCTGCGGCGTAGTCACCACTACGAACCCGTCCAGCTTCAGCACCTGCATGATCGTCAGCGGTGCATCGGAGGTGCCGGGAGGGAGGTCCACGACGAGGTAGTCCAGGTCTCCCCAGGAAGTCAGTTCGAGGAACTGGTTGATGGCGTTGTGGATCATCGGGCCGCGCCAGATGATGGCTTCCAGTTCGTTCTTCTGGAAGAACCCCATCGACATGACCTTCACGCCGTGCTTCTCGGCGGGGATTATCTTCCCGTCGTCATCGGAGGAAGGGCCCGAGTGCATGTGCAGCATCCGGATGACATTCGGGCAGTCTATGTCGGCGTCCAGCAGACCTACCGAGTGCCCTTTCTGGGCAAGCAGCACGGCCAGGTTGACGGCTATGGTGGTCTTCCCCACGCCGCCCTTGCCGCTGTAGACGGCGATCTTGTTCTTGATCTTGCCAAGGTTTTCGCCGACCTTGCGCCTCTGCTCCCAGTTGCGCTTCATAGCGGCAATCCGAGCCTTGTCCTGCTCGGTCATGTTCTTCTTGCCGACGATCGGCTTGATCGGCTCAGGCATCAGATCCTGCTTTCGACTATTCCCAGCCCAGGGCCCGCTTGCCCTCTTCGGTGATCAGGTCGGGGGTCCAGGGCGGGTCCCACACGATGTCGACGTAGGCGTTCTCCACGCCGGGGATTGCCTCCACCGCCTCGGTGCAAACTCCACCGATGCTGCCGGCCATGGGGCACCCCTGGGCCGTGAGGGACATGGTGACCATGACCTCACTGTCCTTGATGTCTACGTCGTAGATCAGGCCGAGGTCCACGATGTTGATCATCGGGATTTCGGGGTCGTAGATGTCGCTGAGAGCTTCCAGTACTTCCTGCTCGGTTATGGTAGCCATAACTCCTCCATTGGGGGACGTTGAGTTCATTATAGCCCAATGGCCTAGCCGTTCAAAGGCAGTGTACCGGTTCGGTGTGCTGGTGACACGCCGGGTCTTTATTCAGTCCTCCTAAGGCGGATATTCGATTGTGGGGTTTCTGTTTTCGGTTTGTCTGCTGGGTTTTGGGTCGGCGATGGAAGACGCACCTGGCGAGCCGGTGGCCTCCACTCTCCTGCGGTGCTCGGCTGTCGGGGGCCATGGAGGTCCGCCGTGGGGCGGATTGCAGCCGGCCGCACCCTTCTGCTTGATACGATGCTCGAGCTGTCCGGGCAGACATCCGAGCCTTGACCCTCTCCCACGCAATTGCTTGCGCACAGGGGGCCAGTGATCCAGCTGTGGCCCCCGGGAGTTACTTTACCTGGAGCGCACCCTCGGGTCTGGGCGGTCCAGGAAACCCCTCGCTTGATATGGCGCAAGCCTCGCCAACGGGCTGGCCCCCGGGACCCGGTCCCAGCGGGGTAGAGCCAGTCCGCCTTACCCCTCGCTTGATATATGGCGCAAGCTCGCCGGCGGGCCGACCCCCGGGAACCAGTCCCGGTCGGGGTAGGCCGGCCCGCCCTTCCCCTCGCTTGATATAGCGTAAGCCTCGCTACAAACCGGCCTCCGAGAGGGTCTCTCGGCGGGGGATGGCCGGTCCGCTTTGGCTTCTATCCAGGGCGTCTATCCATCGCCTGGGGGTTAGGGAAGGGGCACGGGACCCGGTGGTGAGGGGGCGACATCCCTGACCCCCGACGTCTCGGGGGCAAGCTTGTATCGGGGATGCGTCCTCGGGTGGGGTCGGGTGGGCTTCCCTAGGTTTTTGGTGTTCCTCCTTGTGTTGTTGAGGGTATTTGGTCGACCGTAGGGTATGATAGCGCCGTTGCTCAGGTGTGTCAAGCAAATGTACGTGTTTTGGGGGGAATTCCCTCCGATTCCTCGCGGGGCATGGGGATGATCCGCCATAGGCGGACAGGCTCCCTTCGGGGGTGGGGTTAGGCAAGGGTGAGGGGGTGAGTTGCTAGGATGTAGGTGAGTGTTTCGGAGGGATGGATTCGCTAAATTCACAAACGAAGTGCAACACCTGGTTAAGGTGTTGTCATGGGAAGAACTTATAGACATCTCAGTATTGAAGAGAGGTGTGAGATTGCCCGACTACATGCCTCGGGACTATCGATCCGCCAAATCGCAGCAAGTCTGGATCGCTCGCCATCGACAGTGGCTAGGGAGCTGAAGCGCAATGGTTCCAGGACTCAGGGGTACCAGCCCCGGTATGCGGACCAGCAGGCCCATGCCCGGCGTTGGCGCGGGTCTAGACTGGAGCGGGACGAGGTACTGCGGGACAAGGTCCTGTCCCGGCTCGAGCAGAGGTGGTCACCGGAGCAGGTGTCGGGTCGGCTGGCTATGGAGTCGGGCAGCAAGGTCATCTCCCATGAGAGCATCTACAGGTTCATATACGCCCAGATGGCACGCAAGAAGGACTACAGCTGGCGCTACTACCTGCCCCATGCCAAGTCGAAGCGGGGTCGGAGATCCCGCAAAGGCCACAGCCCCGCCTCCTTCATGGCTTTGCGTCGCCCCATCACCGAGCGCCCCCAGTCCGCCGATGACCGCCTCACCCCGGGCCACTGGGAGGCCGACCTGATGCTCTTCAGAACCTATGGGCATGCCGTCCTCACCCTCCACGAACGCCACTCCCGCATCCTCATCGCCCTCAGACCACCCGGCAAGGCTTCCAGGCCCATCGCCCAGGCCATGTCCCAGGTGTTGGGTCTGTTGCCTCCCCAATGGCGCCAGACCGTTACCTTCGACAACGGCACCGAGTTCGCCCTCCACTACCGGCTCCACGATCTCGGTATCCAGACCTTCTTCTGCGATACCCACTCCCCCTGGCAGAAGGGAGGTGTGGAGAACGCCATCGGCCGGCTGCGGCGTACCCTGCCCCGCAAGACCGACCTGGCGGCATTGTCCCAGGAGCGGTTTACCCGGATGCTTCAGGCCTACAACAATACGCCCCGCAAGTGCCTGGGCTACAAAACCCCGGCGGAAGTCTTCTTGGATAGCGTGTTGCACTTGAAATGTGAATCCACCTTCCTGCCTCCGCAGGAATGACGGGTTAAAGGGGGGTGGGGAGGATGGGGGTGAGTGGTGGGCTGGTGCGATAGATTCCTCGCGGGGCATCGGAATGGGAAGGGAGAGAGGGGGTGGGGCTACTGGTACGGGAGAAAGAGAGGATGGCGCACCGTGGTGTCCGCTATCTGGCTCTTGATATGTGGCCCTTAATACGCCCCACAACCTCGGAGGAGTTGTCTATCTCCTGCCAGTGGATTCGTTGTTCTTTGGCAAAGCTGTTGCTCACCAAGACGTTGCCACGGCCAGTGAGCATCTCGAACAGACTCCGCTTCTGCGAGATGCTGGTGTTTGTATGAATCATGATTTCCTGCTGGTCCAGACCCAGCATCCGATAAACACGAACCACCCGGCCTCGGTTGGTCACGAAGTACAAGGTGTGTTGATTTATCCAAAACCGGACGACCCCACGAAAATAGAAGTAGACGCCCACAATAAAGATCACGAATGGCACCGCATACGGAACATTAGTAAATCCTATTAGATAGGCCGTCGCCACAAAAAATGGGATGCTGAATAGAACCCTTGCGAACGGAGGCTTTAGAGAGGGGTTACGTGCAGTAAACTTTGTTTCACCCCTTTGTAGCCTCACGAATGGCACAGATATCATGTTGATTAACAGTCCGGCCAAAATTATCAGAACACCTATTAGTATGGCCCAAAGGGTTATATCCAGCGATATGATGTCATTGATCCAGCACAACACTGCGATGAAAATAATGGGCAAACCGAGTCCCACGTTTGCGACCGTTACACGCCAGCCTCGGACACGATATATTCTCTTGCTAGACCCGCTCCTAGGCATATCTACTTGCCTCGTAAAAGTCCCAAAATAGTTAGCCCGAATCCGAGCAGTGTTATAACCGCCAATAAGAGTTCATCGAGGATAAATTCCGAGTCAATCCCCGAATCTTCCAACCACTGCCATGCGGGGAAGAAAGTGCGCTCAGGAGAGTCCTCGGACTCTTGCAGCGCCGTAACCGCCAGTACAGGTGCGTCGAAAGAGGACTCTTCCGCATATGTCGCTAGGGGATAATAAGAAACCACACCTAATATTATCAAACAAACAATTAAAGCACGCTTCATCTTGTCAAACGCTTTGCTCGATGGCTGTGGTGCAACCTGGTATGTTGTATCGCACCTTACCATTGCTGTGTTGTAGTGTCAACTTGTTTCTAGTCTTGGTACGTCATAGCATATCATCCTTTGACAATGTAAATAACACAGAGCACGTGCAGTATTGGTGTATTGACACATCTGAAAGTCCAGATGTTGCGTTGACATCGGAGTGGTCTAGAGGCGATCTTTTGCGGACAGCTTGAGCGGAGTAGGAGGATGGATTCACGCCACAGGCGCATCTACGACCTGCCTCCGCAGGAATGACGGAGTAAGGAGGGTGGGGGGGATGTCTGACTGTGATTCATGGGATTGAGGGATTGTTTTGATTTGTTGGGGAGGGGAGGGGGCACCACCCCGTTCCGTTCGGTCGACCCTTCGACTCCGCTCAGGGCGAACGGAACCTCCACCCCGCGGGATGGATTTACGCCAATGGCGCACGCCCAGGCGCATCTTCGACATCTTCGACCCGACTACTCGGGAATGATCCGCCATAGGCGGACAGGCTGGCCTGGGGGGGTGGGGGAGATGTTACCCTTCTAAGCGGGCGAGACCAGGTAGGCCGACTTTGTGCGCTGCGAACCTCAGCCGTCGGTAGTCCACCGTCCACCTGACTCCATCATACATCCAGGGCCTTAGCTCGTCCTCTACGAGCGTGAGCACCCTGTCTTCAACTTTGGCGTCCAGGCCCGACAGGAAGTCCGAGCAGAACATCCTGATCCAGTCCCTCAACCCTTCCTCGCCCTCCTGCTGCGGTGTCGGGCGGCTGAAGTGGCTGGCGAAAGACACCTCGAACCCGCGGGCTTCCAGCAGCCGGGCGTACTCCCCTATAGTCGGGAAGTACCAGGGGTCCACCTCGTTTCTCGGGTGTCCGAGGGTGTTGCTCAAGGCCCGCCGCAATGCCGACACAACGCCCTCTATGTTCCCCTTGCCGCCCATCTCCGCCACTATTCTCCCCCCAGGCTTCAGGCACCTTGTGATCGAGTCCAGGACCTCATCGGCCTCCTTGATCCAGTGGAGGACGGCATTGGAGAATATGGCGTCGAAGGGCTGCTCAAAGGACAGGGAACGGGCGTCGGCTTGAATGAACGTGATGTCGGGGAAGTTCTGGCTTGCAGTGCGCACCATGTTCGCCGAGCCGTCGACCCCCACCACCCCCGCCCCCGACCTGGCAATTTCGGCCGCCAGGTGTCCCGTCCCACACCCCAGGTCTAGAATCCTCTCTCCCGGCTGCGGGTCAAGCAGCCCCAGGAGGTCGGCGCCGTATTGCCAGATGTAGGAATGGCTCTGCTGGTACCCGGGTGCGTCCCAGACTTTAGGTGTGGCGGGAGTTTCGCCGGATGAAGTCATCGGGGCAGGCCCGGCACCCGAGCCTTACCTGACATCCTCGAAGACCATCTCGTCGTATGGCGAGCCGTCTTCCATCAGCGCAGTCTGGGTAGCGCGTATCCTGCGGCTCATCATCCTGCTGAGCATGTGCGTAAACCCGAACATCGCCTTTACCACTTCACCTGACGAGGACTGCCCTTCGAACAGCCGCCGCCGTGTGATTCTCAGCACGTGTCTGCCCGGCTCCGGGGACGTGAGCTCCGACTCATCCCCCGCCATGTCCGAGAGGCGCTTGGTGAAGAGGGCGAGGCTCCCCGCATCCCGACCTTCTATCCCCAGGTCGGCCAGCAGCTCTTTTCCGTACTGCAAGGCGATGCCCTCGTAGGCCCGCTTGACCAGGTGAGCCGTTATGGGTGTTCCCACCACCTGCTGCAATCCCAACACGGCCTCCTCGATGTATCCCCTGCCGAAGTTTCTCAGCGCCTTGGAGCGACGGTCGTCCGGCCACTCCTCGGGGTCCAGCTTGGGCGCCCGCTCCGGGTCGTACTCGGGCATTGTTGCGTTGGGGTCGTACTGGAAGCGCTCTTCGTCGGCCAAGTCGTGGTCGTATTCGTAGAAGTAGCCTTCTGCGTAGGGCTCGCCGTCGTTGAAGGCCTTGGAGAGCACGAACCCGAGCCTCGGGTTGTTGAGCCTAACGCCGTTGTAAGGGTGCCAGCCCATGAAGATCGACCGGCCCATCCGCGGAGGAATGGCCAGCCATGCCGTACCTGTCGGCCCGAAGGGAGGGTTGTACCTGATCCATGCCTTCTTCGGGGACTCTTCGAACATCTCCATGTCGATGCCGCCCAGCGCGTTGGAGAAGTAGTGGTATTTCGCTGCTACCACGGCATGGGGCTCTTTGTCGGGGTCCACGCCCAGTTTCTCCAGCCCCTGCAGGAAATACTCCTTCTGGTGGTTGTGAAGTACGGCTTCCCGCCATTGAACGATGGTGTCTTCGCCCTGCTGGGCGTAGGTAATGGTTGTGATGGCGCCGCCCCAAAGCCCGTAGACCTTGGCGATGAACTCACATTGCTCCTGCAGGGACCATGTGGAAGGGTCGGTGGTGGGACTCATGCAGGGTTCCTCCTTAAGAACGCCGAATTATCATTTCCAGGGCCGTTTAGCCCGCTTGGCTTTCGTTGACCGAGTACGGATGCCCTCTTCGGCCTTGGCATCCTCGTCCAGCACCAGCGCTTTTCTCAGGTCGAGCACCTGGTCCCGCAGCGCCGCCGCCTTTTCGAACTCCAGATTCCGCGCCGCCTCTTTCATCTGGGTCTCCAGGTCTTTCACCAGCCGCAGCAGTTCACCCCGAGGCACTTCCTTGTTGATGGTGTAGGTCGCCCGCTCCTCGGCGATGGCCTTCACGCGGTCGGTTATGTCCTTGACTTCTTTCTTTATGCCCTGGGGCTGGATATTGTTCTCGCGGTTGAACTCCGTCTGGATCTCGCGGCGACGATAGGTCTCGTCCATGGCCCTCTGCATTGAGTCGGTTACCCTGTCGGCGTACATGATGGCTTGACCCTCTATGTGCCTCGCTGCCCGACCCATCGTCTGTATCAAGGCACCCGACGACCGCAAATAGCCTTCCTTGTCCGCATCCAGAATCGCCACAAGGCTTACCTCCGGCAGGTCCAGCCCCTCCCTGAGCAGGTTAATCCCGACCACCACATCGTATACCCCAAGCCGGAGGTCTCGCAGAATCTCGCTTCTTTGCAGCGTGTCCACCTCCGAGTGGAGGTAGTGGGTCTTGACTCCCATCTCCCGCAGGTAGTCGGCCAGTTCCTCGGCCATCCGCTTGGTCAGCGTCGTGACCAGGACCCTCTCTTCCTTTTCGACGCGGGTCTTGATCTGGTGGAGAAGGTCGTCTATCTGGCCTTCGGTCGGCTTCACTTCAATGGTCGGGTCCACGAGGCCGGTGGGCCTGATCACCTGCTCCACTATCTGCGTGCTGTGTTCATATTCGTAGGGCCCGGGAGTCGCCGAGACGCAGACCATCTGGTTGATGTGCCTTTCGAACTCCGCAAAGTTCAGAGGCCGGTTGTCCAGCGCCGAGGGAAGCCTGAAGCCGAAGTCGACCAGCGTCTGCTTCCGGGCAATGTCGCCGTGGTACATGCCCCGCACCTGAGGCAGAGTCATGTGCGACTCATCTATGAGCATGAGAAAGTCGTCGGGGAAGTAGTCCAACAGTGTCCACGGCGTGCTGCCAGCCGACCGACGGGCCAGGGGTCGGGAGTAGTTCTCGATCCCCGAGCAGTAACCGGCTTCCCTGAGCATCTCCAGGTCGTAGTGGGTGCGCTGCTCAAGTCGGGCGGCTTCCAGGGGTCGGTCCTGGGAGCGGAACCACTCCACCTGGGCCTGTAGCTCTTCCTCGATATCTACCAGCGCTGCGTTGAGCTTTTCTGTTGACGTAACAAAGTGCTTCGCGGGGTAGATGTCCACCCACTCCCTAGCCCCGAGAATCTCCCCCGTCAGCGGGTCAACTTCCACGATCCGTTCAACCTCATCCCCCCAGAACTCAATTCTGATTGCTATTTCCTCGTAGGCGGGTTGGATTTCCAGGGTGTCGCCGCGGATGCGGAACCGGCCTCGGGTGAAGTCCATGTCATTCCGCTCGTACTGCATATCCACCAGGTGGCGCACCAGCTTGTTACGGTTCCGACGTTCTCCCTTCTGGATGTTGACCACGAAGGAATGGTATTCAGCCGGGTCGCCGAGACCGTAGATGCACGAAACCGAGGCCACTATCAGCACATCCCGCCTGCTCAGCAACGACCTCGTGGCCGCATGCCTCAGCTTGTCGATCTCCTCATTGATATCCGCATCCTTTTCGATGTACAGGTCGGTGCGGGGGATATATGCCTCGGGCTGGTAGTAGTCGTAGTAGCTGACGAAGTACTCGACGGGATTGTCGGCGAAATACTCCTTGAACTCGGTGGCGAGCTGGGCCGCGAGGGTCTTGTTTGGGGCGATGACGAGCGTCGGCCTTTGCACCCGCTCAACGATGTTGGCCATCGTGAAGGTCTTGCCGCTCCCCGTCACCCCGAGAAGGGTCTGCGTCTTCATCCCCGACTCCAGCCCTGCTACAAGCTGGTCCACCGCACGCGGCTGGTCGCCCATCATGCGGAAATCGGAGGTGATTCTGAACTTGTTTTCGATGGCTGTGGTAGTTGTCAAGGCGCGTTCATTCTAGGATGTTGCATGGGCGATTGCAAAGGCAAAAGAGCGGCTAGGCGAAGAGGCCTGGTAAGCCTTCCGGGGGTCGGGTGCCGATGGCGCCTTCGGCTTCCAACCGGTCAGCATAGTTTGTTTCCACACCCGCCAGTTCTTCCAGCACGTATCTGTTGTGCTCACCCATCAAAGGCGCCGGCATCATCAGTGTGCCGGGGGTCTTGGAAAGCAACGCCGGCGTCCCGGAAAAGGGCATCGTCCCCGCAGCCGCGTGTGGGGTGTCCCAGAAGTACCCTCGCTCCTTCAGATGCCCGTCCTCTACCACGTCCTGATTGCTGTATACCGCTGCCGCAGTCACGCCCACCTCCTGAAGCCTGTGCATCAGGTCTTTGTAGTCCTCCCCCGCCGTCCATTTCGAGACGTGCTCGTCGATCTCATCCTGGTACTGCCACCGGCTCAGCTGGTCCTGGTACTTCGGCTCAGAGGCCCAGTCGGGATTCCCGGCCACTTCACATAAGCCTTCCCATTCCTGGTCGTTCGTGACGGCTATGGTGACCCAGTTGTCCTCTCCCTTGCATTTGTAGGCGTTGTGTGGAGCGTAGTAGGCGTGGTGATTGCCCATCCTGGTCGGGTGTTCTCCGGTCAGCTGATACCCGAGCACCGACTCCCCAATCAGACCGACCGCTGCTTCATTCTGCGACAGGTCTATGAACTGTCCCTTACCTGAACGGCGTCGGTAGTAGAGCGCCGTCAGAATGGCGCCTACTGCATTTACGCCGGCGTTGGGGTCGGGATATGCCTCCCCGGACTTGTAGGGTTTCGGGCCAGGGTAGCCAATCAAGTTTGAAAGCCCCGCGGAAGGCTCGATATTCGTGCCATAGCTCACGTGGTTCCGGTGAGGGCCCGTCATGCCGTATCCCGGCATTGAAATGAATACGATCGCCGGGTTCAAGGGCCGCACCGACGGGTAGTCCAGGCCAAAGTTGCGCATCACCCTGGCGCTGTAGTTCTCCATTATCACGTCGGATATGGGCACCAGCCTCCTTGCCAGATTCCGACAGTCGTCTCGGGAGAGGTCCAGGGTCAGGCTCATCTTGTTCCGGTGGTATTCGTTGAATATGCCGTATCGATTGTAGGGCTGGTCTCCCGGGTCATTGTCCGGGTAAACGGAGTGGGCGACCTTCGCATAGTGCTTGGGGTCTTCGGGTGTCGGCACCTCCCTTGCGCCCCGACCATATAGGGACTCGATTTTGATGACCTCGGCCCCAAGGTCCGCGAGAAACCTGGCCCCAATCGGTCCCGACCAGCCAGTCGTGAAGTCCAGCACCCGGACTCCTTCCAGCGCACGTTCCCTAGTAGCAGGATAGTTCATAAGTCCTCAAATGATGTTGCGCTCGCGGAGTCTCACCAACTCCTCTTTGCTCAACCCCATGTCCCCGCAGTAGATGTCCTCGTTGTGTTCTCCCAGCAACGGCGCACGGGTCACCTGCCAGGGAGTCTCATCCATCTTGAAAGGTGCGCCGGCGTAGAGTTGGCGCCCCGCCAACGGATGCTCCAGTGCCACCCAATAGTCTCGGGCACTCAACTGTACGTCCTTGAATAGCCCGTCGAAGGTGGGCACGTAAGTAACCGGAATGCGGAGACTCTGCCCCACCTCAACAACCTCGTCCATCGTGTGCTGCATGAGCCAATCTACCAGGGACTCGTCATATTCCGGCTTGTGTTCCCAACGCCCCTCTGCCGTGGCGAAGCGGGGGTCGTCTATAAGGTCGGCCCTTTCCATCATCAGGAACAGATTTTCGCTGTGATGGGGCATCACGCTGCTTATCGACACCCATCCGTCCTTGCATTCGTACATCGTCAGAGGGTGCCCCCCGACCGGATAGTCATTCCCTGTTCGAATGTTCTTCGCATGCAGGTGAGTCCACGTTGTAATGGCGAACTCGTGATAGTAGGCCATCGCCTCCATCACGGATACGTCGACGTGCTGGCCCTTCCCACTGGCGTCACGCCAGTACAGCGCCGCCATTGCCGCATCGAAGGCGTGGACGCCCGCGGTGTACTCCGGCTGAAACCCCGCCCCGACCAACGGCGCCCGGTCCGCCTCCCCGGTCATGTGCATCTGCCCGGTCAGGGCAAACCCGACCATAGAGTTGCCCTTGTAGCTCCTGTATGGCCCCGTCTGCCCAAAATACGTGACGGAAGTCAGCACCACCCCCGGATTGATTTCCTCCAGTACCTCGTATCCCATCCCTCGCTCCTCCATCGTCCCGGGCGTATATGTCTCCACAACCACGTCCGCCGACGGAATCAGCGTCTTCAAAGTCTCCACGCCAGAGGTAGTCGAGAGGTTCAGCGTGATGCTCTTCTTGTTCGTGTTCAGGTAGAGATAAGTGGCGCTGGTTTCGGGGTCGGGTAGGTAGTCCAAAAAGGGTCCCATTCTGCGGGAGATATCGCCTCCTGCCGGGTCCTCGACCTTGATTACCTCCGCACCGAGGCACCCGAACAGCTTTGTGCAATAACCCCCGGCGACACCTTCGCTCAGGTCCAGAACCCGGAGACCTTCCAGGGCTCGGTCCACTATTCCGTACCTCCAGTACCTGCAGGAATACTTGCCTTCCCCAACATCATCCTCTTACCAAGCCGGTAATGATTTGTCATGTTTAAGCTATGCTCCAGGTAGTTCTCAGGATGTCAGTAAATGTTTGACAAGGAAGTAAACACTAAATAAACTTCAAGTGTAAGTGCGGAGTGCCCGGGGAACGTCGTCCCGCTCAAGGGATGGACGCCGGTCATAGCCGCACTTCCCTTTGTTCTGCTACTGAACGACACTGGCTTTTAACGACTTGTCGATAAAACCACGTAACATGTCTCCGTGTTGCTTGACGTCGTTTTGATAAACCCACAGACGATATCTCCCTAGCTGGGTGTCATATTTTATTCCCGCGTTATCAAGCTGATCAGTTATATCTTTATCCAACTCGAAATACCAATCTGTAAGCACATAAGGTTTCTTGCGAGGCCCCAATGTCAGGAAACGTCTTGCGCCATTACTGGATGCTAAGCTGATATATCCCTTGTTATACTTAGTGTTCAATCCTGACTGAACATCTTCTGCCATTTTTATTATATCGTCCATGATCGACAAGGAAGGCTGAGAAACCAATCTTTCCCAGTACGCCCGGTCTACAGGGTCCCCCTCATCCTCTTCTTCCGTGCCTAACGTGGCTAGATCGACTACGCGCGTTGCTATCAATGTGAATGCGTGGTTGACTTTAACTCCCTTCAACTGAATCGCGATTAGTGGAATAGCTCCGTTGAGGAGAGAGATGACATTAAGAAATCTGCTTGTTACATCTTCAGCCACAATAACAGCCCTATGCTCGTATTGTGGATAGCGGCGGCGTTCGATGTCCCAATACTCAATTGTCCGGATGATATGGGACTCATCAACCGCTCCGAGTTGAATTTCCACTTCATAGCGAGTTAATGTGTCTTCATCTCGAAGCAATAGGTCGAGGCGTCCTCCACTGGGCTGAATTCTTTCGCTGCTTATGACGCTTAAGTCCCCCAGTCCTAGTAAGGAAGGGTTATCAATCAGCCTTTCTTGGAGCCACTTTTCGTTGAGGATTGGGTGCTTCTTTAGGCTGACAAACTCTGGGGTTACCAAGTCAGGTATGTCCAAGCATCACCCCTTTTCCGTCTTATCTTACGACTCGATCCATCAGTTGGCGCCCCCCGACTCCCCCGCCACACTAGCCTTCCCCACTACCACCTTCTCGCCAAGCTGGTTCTCCATCCAGGTGTCAAAGTAAATCCGGTCATCCGACTCCCCCTCTTTCGGCTCCCTGACCACCGCCCGGGTCACGAGGGTATCGTCGCCGCAGACCATATTCGTGAAGGTTACGGACAACAGCCCGCCCCTGTCCCAGCTTTCCCCCAGGTTCTCGTGGAAGAGGTTCCAGATGTACGGCATTGTCTGGATTCCCCCCGCCACCACCCCGCGAATCCCATACGACTTCGCCGTCTCTTCATCATTGTGGATATTCTTCTTGCCCGATGACCGTCCCCCGAATTCCGCTCCCCGGTTTGTATAGGCCAGCACTTCCTCTTTCGTGAGTATTCGGGTCGCGGATGGCAGTTCCTTTCCCGGCGTGAGGTCCTTCAGGCTTTGGCCTGGTTTGAAGTCTCCCATTTCCCACCTACAAATCTATGAGTAAAACGTTCTTGCTCTCGACCAGCTTCACGCCGTCCTCGTCCGTCGTTTCCGATTCAAGCACAAGGAAGTCCCGACCTCTTCGGTTGTACTTGTCCGATATGCGACCAGTCACTTCAAGCCGCTTGCCAACTATCGGCGGGTTCAAATAGTGATGCTCCGCCTTGGCGTGAACGGCCTCTTTGGTCGTGAAGTCTGATATCCACAGGTCGACGTAATCATTGTCCGTGACGCAGGCAGGGGCTACCTCCCGCCCGGAGTCGTCCTTTTCAAGGTAGTCCTTGCCCAGATTACGCGCTGCGAATAGGGCAATTTCTCGGGTGAGAATATAGGAATGGGGCCGAAGCGCTTCGCCGGTCTGGGCTTCTTCAAGGGGTCTCATGCAGAAAAGGCAACGCTCTCTAACGGGATGTGTGCGGGCCGGGCCAAATGCTAGCACCGCCTTCTGCGAGCGTCAATCAATTGGCCCGCTCCCGACTCCACTCCCGTAAGGTTATAATTTCATCCGGTCGTGGCTCCAGCCCGACTCCTTGTTGCCGAGTGGTGTAGTGGTAGCACACGGGACTTTGGATCCCTTGGCCCAGGTTCGAGTCCTGGCTCGGCAGCCAACCTAGCTTCAATCCATGCATCTGTGGGGGATGCCTGCATTTGAAGCGCCTTGTCTCAGGCTATCCACGGGTTCACCACTTCGACTCCACAACCTTGAAAGCCACCGATGTCCCTGGTAGCGATTGCCGAGCCCGTGGAGCGAGCAATTGCAGCAATCTGGCAGTCCGCGAGGCTTATCGGTAGTCCCGATGCACGTCGTTCTGATGCAATGACAGCGTAAGTCTGCGCGGCATCACTATCGAACGGAAGAATGCGTCCAGCGAAGTCCCACTTGAGCATAGCATCGATCTGATTTAGCAGTCTCTCCCTGCGATGGCCTTCAGGTAGAATGGCTGCTCCGTATCGCAACTCCGCTTCGCTGATAGCCGTCAAGAACAGGTCATCTGCTGGTTGTCGGGCAATCCATTGAAAGACCCTCTCAACTGGCGTAGGACGCATGATCTCTGACACTACGTTAGTGTCTAGAATGAACATCGCCTTGGCATCAGTCGAATCTCGGAGGTTCAGGCATGGGCTCCCTGGGTGGTATTTCTAGTTCCACACCTCCAAGCGGCGCGAATCGGCTCCTGATCGCTTCAGCCAGATTCCCTGCTTTCGGAATGTCCCGATAAAGACTGCAGCGCAGAATGTCTCTAGCTTCTTGCTCCATTGATGTGCCATTTTTCGCCGCCCTGATACGGAGTCGCTGCTTCACATCTTCTTCTAGGTTACGTATGGTTATGCTTGCCACGTCCAGTCCTCCTGGTCGCAAGTGTGCACGAAGATTGAAATGATTGCAATGCAATCATCACACGACAAGCATGATATTCTGTCACCACTGACAGGGCAGTCTAGTTAAACCTGTACACCCGACCAGTGTTCTCACACACAATCTTCCGTCTCACATCCTCCGGCAAGTGACCCAGCCCTTCTTCTATGGCCTTCCGGCTGTCCGGGAAGACCCCGTCCTGGTGAGGATAGTCGGAACCCCACATGATGTTGTCCACCCCTATTCGCTCCACCTGGTCCAACGACACGTATTCCTGTTGGAACGTCGAATATCCCTGGCGCCTCCAGTACTCTGAGGGCGCATGTGGAAGGCCGATGTGGAATAGACGGTCCTTGTACTCGTTGTCGGTGCGCTCCAGCACGTAGGGCAGCCACCCTATTCCGCATTCGCCCAGAACAAAATTGAAATCCGGGTGTCTCTCGCACGCCCCCGACAACAGGATGCTCACCAGGAACTCTGCTCCAGAGAGCTGGAACAGGATGTATACGAGCCCCGTATCCACCCACTCGTAGCGCTTTGATTCGGCGGGGTCGACCTTTGCGTGCTTCAACCCCAGTGTGTGAAAGGAGATGGGCATTTCACATTCCGCTGCGGTGTTCCAAAGCACGTTCCAGTCCTGATGGTAGATTGGCTTGGTCATCTGGGAGACGTTTAGCTCGGCCCCTTTCAGCCCCAGCTCCGCCGCAGTGCGCAGTTGCCGAGCCGAGACCTTGGGATCGTGGCACGTGATGCATGCCAGGGCCGCCATTCTAGGTTCGTATCCCTTGATGAGCCCTGCGACATACTCGTTGTAGATGTCGTAGGTTGCGGTGAGGGTGTCGGCCTCGGTGCCCGGCGTTACGTGCATTCCTCCCGCAATCCCGAGAATGCCATAAATGACCTCCGCATCAATGCCGTCTATCTCCTGGTCTTTGACGCGCAGATCGGGGTCAACGGGATGATATATGCCTTCGGATACCCCGTCGAAAAATCCCACCTCCGCCATGCGGTCCAGGTGAAGCGATTCACCGGGCGCGTATTCTTGCCCCTCGCGGACACCTGCGCTGTCGGAGCCTACGGCACAGAACTCCTCCCCTTGGACGAACCAATACTGGCCGCGTTCCAGCGTTTCCACCCGAGGCATACGTGGTTTGAATGCCTCAGGCGCACGGGAGACGAAGAGATCATGGGGAAGCCAGCGAAGGTCCAGGTGAGTGTCGGCCGAGATAATTTCGTAGCCCATGGTGTATCCCTCCGTGCATCTTTGGACCTGAGATTATCGTTTCACGCGAAATGCCTGATGGCGAAATATGCTAGTGGTTGTCAATGGAATTTCGGGTCTCTCTTTTCCCGAAACGCTGTTATGGCTTCGCTGTGCTCCACCGTTCCCATCGCCTTCCTGAACACCCCCGACTCCTCCATGTCTATCTTCCTGAAGTCATGGGCAATCGGGTTGTCTCGCAGCATCCGCTTTGTCTCGGCTAGTTGCCAGATCGGCGCCTCGGCAATGCTTTGTGCCAGTTCAACTGCCCGCTCCCCAACTTCTTCCTTGGGGTAGACCTCCAGCACCATCCCCATCTCTTTCGCCTCTTGTCCCGTGAAGAATCGTCCCGTCAACATCACCTCGTTGGCCCGCTCTAAACCTATAAGCCTGGGTAGTGTGTGCGTACTCCCGAGCTCCGGCGTGAGCCCTAGTCTCACAAACCTGAACGAAAGCCTGGCATCTTCTGCAGCGAGCCTGATGTCGCAAAGCAGCGTGCATGTAATTCCCAGCCCGACCGCCACCCCGTTTATGGCGGCTATGGTCGGTTTCGGCATAGCGCGCAGCGACAGGTACCATTGGTCTCTTTCGTCAGGAGAGTTGCTGTCGGGGGAGGAGATCTGGTTTTCAAAGTTAGAAATGTCCGCCCCCGAGCAGAACGCCCGACCCGCCCCGGTGAGCACAATTGCCCCCACTGAGTCGTCCTTCTCCCATTCCTCCAACTGAGTCCTTACCTCCGCACCCATCTCGGGGATCATGGCGTTCAGCCGGTCGGGCCGGTTGAAGGTTATTATCCCCACTCGACCTCGCTGCTCGGCGATGATGTATTCGTGGCTCATTCGGTCACCTCACGAAGATTATCGACTCCCGAGATCCATTATCCAGGCTCGGAAATCCATAGTTTTGGGTAGTATAAGGCAGGAGCGTCCATTCCGGGACGAGGAGCCTTCCCGCATACGCTGAATTCCGGGCTACCCTTCCGCCCGAGCCAGGCGCAGCCGATGAAGTGGGCTGTCATTGATCGGAAGATGCACGATCGCAGCAAATAATCCGAAGCCGACTCCCGCCCACCACATAGCATCATAAGAACCCGTTCGGTCATAGAGCACCCCACCCAGCCACACCCCAATAAAGCTCCCGAGCTGGTGGCTCAGGAAGACGATCCCGAACAGGGTCGCCATAAACTTGAGCCCGAATATCTGCGCCACAATCCCCGTGGTCAAGGGCACGGTCGACAGCCAGAGCAGCCCCATTGACGCCGCGAAGACGTAAATGGTCAGCTCGTTGGCCGGCGCAAGCAGAAGTCCGAGGATTACCAACGAGCGGCTGAAGTAGATGGTCGAGAGTCCTACTTTCTTGGAGTGTCGTTGCCCGAAAGCACCCGACATGAGTGAACCCAGAATGTTGAACAGTCCCACTATCGAAAGTGCATAGGCCCCTGCCCGAGCCGGTAGGCCGAGGTCCGTGACATACGTCGGGAAATGCACGGTAATGAACGCAACGTGGAACCCGCAGACGAAAAAGCCTGCCGTTAGCAGCAGGTAGCTCCGGTGACTGACAGCCTCGCCCAGGGCATTTCCCAACCCTTGGTTAGACACCGGCTCCCCTCTTCCCCCCGACCCCCCTCTAAGGCTGAAAGCCAACGGGATCAGCACCAGTGAAACGACCGACATTATTATCAGGGAGTCATACCAGCCGTATTGGGATATCAATGCCTGGTTGATGGGAGAAAACACGACTTGCCCAAGCGACCCCGCCGCAGTCCCGAGCCCTAACGCCAATGACCTCCGCTCCGGCCCGATAATTCGCGCCATGGCCGCCAGCACCAGCGAGAATGAGCAGAAAGCCACTCCAACGCCCACCATGACCCCTCCCGTCAAATGCAACGCCACCCCGCTCCCCGACATCGCCATCCCCGCCACCCCGGCTGCGTAGATTACCGCCCCCAGCGCTATCACCTTCGCCGTCCCGAACCGGTCGGCAATCGCCCCGGCCACCGGCAACCCGATACCCCACAACAGGTTCTGGATCGCCATCGCCAGCGAAAACGTCTCCCGGCTCCACCCATTCGCTACCGTCATCGGCTCCAGGTACAAGCCGAAGCTCGCCCGGATCCCGAACCCGATAAGAGATATCAAACACGCCGACGCTATAACCGCCGCTAACGTAATCCGTCCGGGATGAATGTCGACTCGCGATTGCTGCATTGTGGTTGTATAATCTACCCGATCCCCGATAGCTCAATGGTAGAGCGGGCGGCTGTTAACCGCTAGGCTGCAGGTTCGAGTCCTGCTCGGGGAGCCAACGTTTAGAGCGCTAACTCGCCTCCCACCCTTGCCAGCCCTACGCACCAATGCACTGTCATTCCGATGCCCCGCGAGGAATCTGGGCTGGAGTAGGGCGGTGTTCTCTCTCCAGTACTGAACCAGGGGCATACTCATGGGCAACGCACATGAGTATGCCCCTGTTCTTCTCTCTCCCTCAATGGCCCTAAGGGAGACCAAGGGAGTAAGAGTTCCCTCCTCGTCCCCTAAACGATCAAACCCCCGCGCCGAGCGTATTGGATGGAGAGGCTTCTCATCCGGTTCGTAACGTACGTTTTCGCTTACAGCGCTTGCCAACAGACCTCCGTCCGCTCAACCCCTGCACTACTCGTACCACCCGGACGCGAATATCAGCCCGTCGTGCCGCACCGCCCACGTGTGCTTCTGCTGGACCTCGCTGGTCTCAAGATTCTCCAACACGTAGTCCACCCAGCGCCCGGATTCCGTGGCGCTCAGCAGGTCGTCCCCATAGAAGTAGCCCCTGGCATCTATGCGGAGGCTCGGGTCCCGACCCAGGAATATCGGGTTGGGGTGGGATATCGTGATCCCGTCCTCTGCGCCGACTATGAACACGTACCACTGCCCGTCCCTGCTCTCCTGCGTCTTGTAGTATTCCACCGTGGCGTCCCGACCAATCGCCTCGTACAGGTCTATAGCCCTCTGTACGAAGGCCTGGGTGTACGCCGGGTTGTCGGACTTGCTGGGCCCGTCCTCATACCACCCCGACCCGAAGATCCGTCCATCGTGCCTCACCATCCATGAATGCTTGAACGACACGGCCCCCGTGGAGGGATCGGCAAACGGGTAGCTGAACCAGGATCCGTCCTCGTCGGCCACCCCCGCCACCCCCGCACCCGACGGGTAGTTGTTCGGCGCCGTAATCTCCGAATAACTCTGGCCCACCAGGTCCGAGTTGGACGCGTGGGCCGCCATGACGTCATTCTCGTCGCCGATGAACATGTACCACTGCCCGTCTATGCTCTCGGGCGTGTTGTAGTAGGCCACCGTGTCCTCGAAGCCCACCGCGTCGTACAGGTTTATCGCCGACTGCACGAAGGCCTGGGTGTAGGCCGCCTGGTCCGACTTCGGCGGCCCGGGCTCGTACCACCCCGACCCGAACAGCAACCCGTCGTACTCCACTATCCACGAATGCTTCTCATCTACGCTCCCGGTAGCCGGGTTGGGGAACGCGTAGCTGAACCACGTCCCGTCCTCGTCCGCCACCGCCATCCCCATTGCGCCCATCGGATAGTTGTTCGGCCCCGTAACCCCCGACGCCCGCTGCCCCAGCAGGGATTGATTGGCTGCAAGCGCGAGCATCACGTCTTCCTCATCATCGACTATGAATACGTACCACTGACCGTCGATGCTCTCAGGCGTGTTGTAGTAGGCCAGGGTGTCTTCCAGGCCCACTGCGTCGTAGAGGTTTATCGCCCGCTGCACGAAAGCCTGGGTATAGGCCGCCTGGTCCGACTTCGGCGACCCGGGCTCGTACCACCCCGACCCGAAGGTCAACCCGTCATATTCGACCATCCACGAATGCTTCGCCTCTACGCTCCCGGTGGCCGGGTTGGAAAACGTGTAGCTGAACCACTCGCCGTCCTCGTCCGCAGCTGCGGCCACTGCCTCGCCTGCGGGGTAATTATTGGGTCCGACGGCGTAGGATACGTGCCGGCCGACGAAGTCGGGGGTGGCTGCGTGTGCAATCATCGTGTCATCGGGATCGAAGATGAACACGTACCACTCCCCGTCGATGCTCTCAGGCGTGTTGTAGTAGGCCAGGGTGTCCTCCAGCCCCACTGCGTCGTAAAGTCCAATCGCCTGCTCGACGAAGACCTGCGTGTAACCCGCCTGGTCCGACTTGCTCGGCCCCGGCTCGTACCACCCGGACCCGAAGGTCAACCCGTCATATTCGACCATCCACGAATGCTTCGCCTCGACGCCTCCCGTTGCCGGGTTGGTAAACGTGTAGCTGAACCACTCGCCGTCCTCGTCCGCGGCTGCGGCCACTGCCTCGCCTACAGGGTAGTTGTTCGGCCCGACAGCCGCAGAAGCGGGTTGGTCTACCAGGCTCGGGTCGGGAGCGTGGGACAGCCACACGTCATTCTCGTCCAGGATGAACACGTACCACTGCCCGTCTATGCTCTCCGGGGTGTTGTAGTAGGCGACCGTGTCCTCCAGCCCCTCGGCCTTGTATTTCTCGATTGCTTTGTTTACCAACGCTACCGTGTACTCGACTACGTTGTGCCTCTCAGGCTCGACTGCCGGTGCGGGTTCGCCTTCAGGTCCCTGCTCACCCGTCGGCCCGGCAGGTCCCCGCTCACCCTCGGGCCCCGACTCACCCGTCGGCCCGGCAGGTCCTCGCTCGCCCGCGGGACCCGACTCTCCCATCGGCCCAACAGGCCCCTGAGGCCCGACACCCCCCCGCTCACCCTCCGGCCCCGCAGGCCCCTCATCCCCCGTGCAGGCCACTGCCGTCAGGGCAAGGGCTAAGACCAGTATTGCCGTGATAAGAATACGCATTCTCAATGCTTTCCCTTCGGAATGTTACGCAACCGCCCGAATCCCGACATGATGTATCAAATATGGCTTGCTTCGCACTCGGGCATGCAGTGGCGTACTATACAATCGGCGCTGTCGCAGCGTCTACCCGCCACCCGACCCAATTGTCCCTGCCTCCCCCAATTGTGCCCCGACCTGATTTCCGCTACGCTATTAGCGTTCGCAAACCCTTTACCTTGCTAACATTCCCACATGCCTTCTACACTATGCCTACAGTTCGCAGATTCGCTTTCGCGGGTCTCGTTGCCCTAATCGCTTGGGCGGTTCTTGCCGCCGCTTGCACCGGTGAAAATGGGCAAGAAGGAGTGGCGTCGCCGACCCCCGCCGCAACTACTGTCGCAACAACCACCCAATCCCCTGCCACTCAGGACATCCTGGACATCGCCGCCACCGTATCGGCAGTCCTCACCCGTGTCCCCGCCCCCTCCCCCACCCCCGAGCAATCGACATCCGACATCATAGCGGGCATCGTGGACGGGCTGGTCCAGATAGTCACCCCGGATGCCAAAGGTTCCGGTTTCGCAATCTCCAACGACGGCCTCGTCGTCACCAACGCTCACTTGCTGGATGACCATGACTTGGTCACCGTCCGCTCCGCCAGCGGGTGGTCCTACCCCGGGACTGTGCTGGGCAAAGACGAAGACGCGGATCTGGCAGTGGTCAAGGTCGCGTCGCCGGGCGGCATAGAGGCCATGCCCCTGGGAGACGAGTCCCGGGTCCGGCCCGGCGACCCCGTCATAGCTATGGGCTTCCCGTTGAGCGACCTCCTGGGAGAGGGCTACACCGTTACCACGGGGATAGTTTCTTCCCTCCGCAGCGGCGGCCCGGCCGAGTTGATACAGACCGACGCCGCCCTGAACCCCGGCAGCAGCGGCGGCCCGCTGGTGAACAACGCCGGACAGGTCATCGGCGTCACTACGTCCACCTTCCAGGAACACGCCAGCGTTTCCTTCGCCGTATCCATCGGGGAGGTGAAGGACAATCTGCGCACCCTGGCGGCCGGCCAGGACCCCCTGGCCCGAGCCAGTGGCGAGTTCGAAATCCACCATAACGAGGCCTGTCAATACTGGTTGCGGGCCCCCTTCGAATGGAAGAAGGCCGGCGAAAGCTCCGGATGCTGGCTTCAGCTGGAAAGATACGACGAAGACGACTTCGTAGGGGCCGTCTACGTCAGGGACTTCCCCATGAACGAGAACGAGTCCCTGGTTGAATTCTCAGCCTGGTGGAGCGACGCCCTGATGCAGCGCGCCGACGCCTGGAACACTTTCACCTACATCTATTCCGAAACATCCACCGTCGAACGCAACGGCAGTCAGCAGGAGGAGCACCGGATCAATTACCGCTGGCAGGAAACCAAGGAGAACTGCGTCTCTTTTGCCACCGACCTGATAGTCGTGTCCGACCGGCAGGGCATAGCCCTAGTTTTCCACACCAGCTTGTGCGACTTCATGCCGGTGTCGGCCCTTAAGGAAGTAACCGACATGGAGTTTTACCTCTCAGACCCGACCCCCGAAGACCAGCAGACCCCCGACCCCTAGCCCTCGTTTATCGGCAGAGCAGGTCCTCCAACCCCATCTCGGCGCCCCTGGCCACCGCAAGCCGGCATGCCGTCAACCCTTCGTTGCTAAGGACGGTGGGGTCGGCGCCGTGCTCCAGCAGCAGGGCGATCACCTCCAGGGGCGCCGGGTTGGTTGCCGCCGCCGAGTGAAGCGGCGTCCACCCTTCGTTGTCCCTGGCGGAAACGTCCGACCCGTGCTCCAGCAGGATCCTGTGCACCTCGGGGTTGGGGTTGTGCAGCGCCGCCGTGTGCAGGGCCGTCCGGCCGCTCATGCTGCGCACGTCCACGTCTCCCCCGTGCTCCAGCATCAGGACGGTCATCTCCGACTCCCGGTTGAAGGCCGCGGTGTGCAGCGCCCGAGCCCCGTCCCCGACATAGGCCGAGGTGTCCGCCCCCCGACTCAGCAGCAATTCCACCACTTCCGGGTTGGGGTTCAGCGCCGTGGCCACGTGCAACGGCGTCGCCTGTCTGACGTTGGTAGCCTCGATGTCGGCCCCGTTGTCCAGCAGGAACTCGGTAATCGACGGTTCGACGTTGAAGGAGACGGCCATGTGCAGCGGCGTCGAGTTGTTCAGTACGCTCCTGATGTGAATGTCCGCACCCGACTCCAGCAGCAGCGAAATGATAGCCGGGTCTTTCGTGTGGGACACTGCTATGTGCAGCGGCGCCAGCCCTAGCTCGCCCCCGACCGTCGCCGACAAGTCCGGGTTCTTCTTCAGTTCCGCTTTTACGTCGTCCTCGCTGGCCGACGCCCAGAAACCGTCCTGGTACAGCGGCCCGTCTTCATCGACTGTCAGCGGCGGGGAGCTGCACCCGATTAACGCCGCCGCGAAGGCTACGATGGCTATGGCCGCTGCCGCCGGGAAAGGGCCCGAGGTGCGGATTTTCTTGCTTATGAGGGACAAGTGATTCCTTGGTCGCGTAGGGGTCTCTCCCATTATCGTCCTGCGCGGGAATAATGCAAACGCTAATGGAGGGCCGAGACCCGGGCCCCGACCCTCCACTGCCTATTCAATCTTTCTAATCTTCCTTACGCCGTGGCCGCACCCTTCGCCCGCTTCTTCCTCCGGCGGCGGAAGAAGACTATGAACAGGGGCAGAGCGATTAGCGCCGATATCAGCGCCGCCACCAACTAGCGCCCACGCCCCATGTCATTCGGATGCCCCGCGAGGTCGTAGATGCGCCTATGGCGTGAATCTGGGGCAGGGCGCGGCGGGGTGTCTCCTCCCCCGTAGGGGTGCCCCTCGTGGGTACCCTGGGGCGGGGGGCGGCCCACGCCGGCCAACCCGCCGCGTATATCCCCCCCCAACCCGTACATTTGCTTGAACCCGACACACCTGAGCAAAGGCGTTATCATACCCTCCGTTCGCGAACACTAATCCGGTAACACAAGGAGGAAACCAAAAACCCTAGGGAAGCCCACCCGACCCCACCCGGGTCCCGTGCCCCTTCCCCATCCATCCAGGCGATGGAAGGTCCACAACATTAAGCGGCGCGCTCCTCAAATAGGAGCCTTGCCGAAAAAACTCGGGCTTTACGGCCCTTGGAACATCTCCCCCGTCGTTCCCTTCGGAGATTCCCATTAACCCAGCGACGGCGGCGAGAAAACACCCACCCACCCCTCCGAGTGGGTCGGGAAGAAAACTGAAAACTGGTGGCAGAGACGCCCTCTGGCGAGGAACCCCCTCGCTTGTCTGCCATGTGACACAGGAACACGGGGCTGAACCAGGCTGGCCTCCCGCCCCCTGAAAACTGAGTCCCGGACCTTCCGTCGCCTGCCCAAAACCAAACAAACAGAATGCAAACCCAAACCCCACAACTAAACACCCCCGCCCTTACTACCGTCATTCCTGCGGAGGCAGGTCGAAGATGTCGAAGATGCGCCTGGGCGTGCGCCATTGGCGTGAATCCATCCCTCCGAAACACCCACCCGACACCCCGCAATCCACGCCCTTGCCCCTTCCTCTCATATATCCCCCTTGTGCTATCATTACCCCACACCCGACAAAGGACCGCATCCATGACTACCAACGAAGAACGCCTCTCCCGACTTGAAGGCGCCCACGAACACCTCGCCACAAAAGCCGACATCGCCAACCTAAAAGCCGACCTCCTAAAGTGGATGGTCGGCATGATGCTCAGTTCCGTCGCCCTGGCCGTCACCGTCGCCATCTTCATCCAACGCCTCATCGACTAACCCCACCAAATGCTTACCTCTTATATGTACACCCATCTCATCCCGACTCCCCGCGAACGTGAGGAATCCGGGGTGGCCGGGCCGGGTTCCCAGCTTTTCGCGACTCTAGGCGTCGTTCAATCAAAACAGCTACGAATTCAATCAACGTTCAATCAAGATCAATCAACGTTCAATCAAGTTCAATCACTCTTCAATCAACCTCAATCAACATTCAATCACCCCGTGCTATCATTGACCCATGACCACCACCTCCGCCGACCCCGCGCCCATCTTCACCGACGCCCTCCGCATGCAAAACGCCTCCCTTGAGCGCCTCGCCGCCGGAGACATCCGTGACGCCGCCGAAAAGGCCTGGTGCGCCACCGTCCGCGCCACCGAGGCCCTCGTCCTCGCCCGCACCGGCCAGCCGCCCGGGACCTCCACCGCCGCGGGCCGCAGGCTTCGCGCCCTCTCCGTCGAAGACCCCTCCATTGAAAGCCTTGCCCGTCTTTACTCCTACCGGCAGGACGTCCTCCACGGCGAATGCTTCTACCACGACTACTGCCAGCCCGTCGTCACCGAACGCCTCATCCACCAGACCGCCGGCTTCATCCGGGACGCCCAAACCCTCGCACACCCCTGAACCCTACCCCCCAACTAAATATGTGGTATCATCTCCCCCGACTCATTACCCATGACTCACCCCCACTCCTCAACACCCGACTACACCATGGGCTTCAGCGAAGAGATGCTGGACGCCCTGGAGCGCTACACCGCAGAGCGTAACGCCAGGCACCTGCTCCCCTACCTGAGACCCGGACTCCGCGTCCTGGACTTCGGTTGCGGCCCGGGCACCATTTCCGTCGGCCTCGCCAGGGCCGTTCACCCCGGCGAGATGCACGGCATCGACATGGACGAGCAGACCATAGAAATGGCCAGGGCCGTCGCCCGGTCCCAGCGACAGGACAACGCCGTCTACCACGTCGGCGACGTGACCGACCTCCCCTTCGAGGACAACTTCTTCGACGCCGCCCACTGCCACAACGTCCTCATGCACGTCCCCGACACCAAAGCCGTCCTCACCGAGGTGAAGCGGGTCCTGAAACCCGGCGGCGTCATTGCCTGCCGGGAGATGATCGCCGGGTCCAGCTTCAATCACCCCAACTTCGGGGTGCTCAGGAACGCCTGGGACATGTTCGAGGACCTCATATCCGCTGACGACGGCCATCCCCAGATGGGCAAGGACATGAAGGAGCACCTGGTCAAGGCCGGGTTCGAAGGCATACGCATGGAGGGTGGCTTCGACTTCTACAGCACACCCGACGACGTAGCCTGGATCTACCAGTTCGCCAACAAGTGGTTCCTCTCACCCGAGATCACCGAAGCCGCCATCAAGTACGGCGCCTCCACCCGAGAACTCTGCGACGCCATCGCCGACGCCTACGAAAAATGGAGCGTCCACCCCGGCGCACTCTGCGGCATCGCCTACGGCGAGGCCCTCGCCAGCAAACCCTAGCCCCGACTCCCCTCCATCCCCTCGAAGTTCGCCGCTATCCTCTGCGCCGCCGTCGCAAACGCCCGGAACTGCCTCTCCGACAACCCCTCCGTCAGCTTGGCGTAGTATGCATCCAACTCTTCCGTCGCCTCCCCAATCACCTTCTGCCCCGACGGCGTCAGCTTCAGCATCACCACCCGCCTGTCCCTTCTCAACCGACGCCTCCGCAGCAACCCCTTCTCAACCAGGTCCGTCACCAGCCGGCTCACCCGAGACGCGTCCACCGGCAGCAACTGCGCCAGCTGCGACGCCGTCGCCTCACCCTGGTCCCGACATATCATCATCAGCTGCACGTCCACCGGCGACAGATCGTGCGGCGCCATCACCCTCGTTATTCCCTTGTACACCGCGTTGGCAAGGTTGCTGACGTAGCTTCCCAGGTCCGGCCCCCTTGCCCCGACTTCTCCCGCCATTCTCCCCTTTCCATTTCCCGCTGTACGAACCCGACTCCCCCCATATTACACCATCTTCCTACGTCTTGTAAATCTATGTCCCCGACAACCAATTCCCCCAAATAGAAACCGCCCCCCGAACCCCGAGGCCCGGAGGGCGGCTCCCCTGTCCAATCTTATCCCCTCTCCCTTGAGGGGAGAGGGCTAGGGTGAAGGTGATCCCCTACCCGAAGTACTCCTGGATGATCCTCACCATATCCGTCAGGTCTACCTCGTCATTGAAATAGTCCTTCAGGGCTTCCAGCGCCTCCGCCCGACTTATCATCCCGTCTCCGTTCGTATCGTACCTCTCGATCAGTTCCTCCACCGCCACCGACGCCGTTGTCTCCGCCCGAGCCCTCTTCCCCGACCCCACAGCATCCGTGTAGCTCGCCGTCGCCCTCAGGTACATCCCCACGTCCCCCTCCCGAGGCGTGTACGACGAAGTCGCCCCGATTATCGACGTCCACCCCACCCCGTCACCCGACCTCTCCCATCCCCACGCCACTCCCGTCACACCGCCGTCCGGATCGCTCAGGCTCGCCATTATCGCCGTCCCCACCCGAGGCATCGTCGTTGACAGCGTCACCACACCGTCGTCGTCCTCCGCCACCGCCGACGCCGTCACACCCTCCGCCGTCCTCCCCGACCCCGCATTATCCGTGTACCTCACCGAGGCCCGCAGGTAGTTCCCCGTATCCCCGGCCTTCGCCGTGTAGCTGCTCGACGTCGCGCCCGCTATCGCCGTCCAACCCGACACCCCGCTCCGCGACGTGTACCACTGCCACGTCTCACCCGTCACCCCGCCGTCCGGGTCGCTCAGCGTCGCCGTCACCGTCTCCCCCGCCGTCACGCTCGAAGGCGTCAGCGTCACCACTCCGTCGTCATCCACCGCCACCGCCGCAGCCGTCACCCCCACCGCACTCCTCACCACCGTCCCCGAGGCCGCATCCGTGTAGCTGGCCGTCGCCCTCAGGAAGCTCCCCACGTCCGCCGCCGTCGCCCTGTAGCTCCCACCCGTCGCCCCGGCTATCGTACTCCAGGCCGTAGTGTTGCCGGACCTCTCCCACACCCACGTCACGCCCGCCACCCCGAGGTCCGCATCCGTCAGCGTCGCCGTCACCGTGTCGCCCTCCTGCGGGCTCGACGGCCCCAGCGCCACCGCGCCCGGCGTGTCCGTCGCCGTTATCGTCACCGTTATCGTCGCACCCACCTGGTGCGGGTCCGTCACCGTCACCGTCACGCTGTATTCCTTATCTATCAGCTTCACACCCGACTTGGTTCGAAGCTGCCCGTTCGACGTATTTATATCGAACGAAGCCGCATCCGTCCCTCCCAGCGCATACTTCAGCGTCTCTCCCACGTCCGCATCCGTCGCCGCCAGCGGCGTCCCGATGGCCGTCCCGACCGGAGCGTTCGCCTTCACCGTCCGCGTCGCCGTCGCACCTTCCGTGAACGCCGGCACGTTGTTCGGCGGCGCTTCCAGCGCCTCTACCGACACCGTAATCTGCGAACTGTCCTCCCCGTCGCTGGCCGACACCGCCACCGTGTACGTTTCACCGGCGATCAGCCTCGCACCCGACTTTATCGTCAGCTGCCCCGTGGCCGAGCCGATCTCGAAGAACGCCGCGTCCCGGCCTCCCAGTGTGTAGCTCACCTTGTCGCCCGAGTCGGAGTCCGTCGCCTTGAGCGGCAGCCCCACCGCCGTCCCCGCCGCCGAGGTCGCGCTCACGCTCCGCTCCGCCCTTGCCCCCTCGCTGAACACCGGCGTGTTGTTCGCATCGGGATCGTTCGTCGTCCCGACGCCCACGGTCGACCACTCGCTCGTCCCCTCCGCATTCTTCGCCCTCACCTCCACGTCGTAGGACGTGCTCGCCGTCAGCCCCGTTATCGTCACTGTCGTACTCGCGATAGTCGTGTTCGTCACCGCCGTCCACGTCCCCGACGGCTCCCGGTACCGGTAGTCGTAGTCCGTGACCGGCGGCCCGTCGTTCCCCGGCTCTTCCCAGTTCACCTGTAGGCTTGTGCTCGATACCGCCGCCACCGTCGGCGCAAACGGCGTCTCCGGCGCCTCCCCGTCCACGTCCGTCACCCGGATCGTCACGTTCACCGCATCCGTCCCTCCCCTGTCGTCCGTCACCCGCATCGTTACCGAGTAGCTCGACTTATCCTCGTGGTTCAGCGCCGCGCTCGTCCTTATCTGCCCCCCCTCGGAGGTCGACAGGATGTCGAACGATGTCGCGTCCGGCCCTTCCAGGCTGTACGTCAGGACGTCCCCGTCCCGGTCCGTAGCCCCCACCGGAGCGCCGACGTTGCTGTTCGCCGTCGTGTTCTCCGCCACGCTCAGCGTGCGCGCCCCGCCCGAAAATGCCGGGTCCCTGTTCGCCACGTCCGGGTTCGGCGCTCCCCTGCCCCAACTCGACCAGTCGCCCGTGCCCTCGGTGCTTCTCGCCCGCACCTGCACCTCGTAGTTCGTGCCCGCCTTGCGCCCGGTGATTATCGTCATTCTGTCCGTGCCATCGTGAGTCCACCGCTCGGGGCCGCCTCCGACTTCCCTGACGTGTATGTCATATCCGATGATGGGAGGCCCCGTATTCGCCGGAGCGGTCCACGTCACCCGTATGCTGTCCGTCGAGCCCGGTATGCCCGACACCGTCGGCTTGGCGGGCGCGGGCGGTTGCTCCCGCACATCATCGACCGTGATCTTCACCGATTTCGCGTCAACGCTGTTGGCCCTCTTCTGCCCGTCGTCCACCTTCACCGTCAACGCGTAACTGTCCCTTGCTTCGTAGTCCAGCGCCGCCTTCGTCTTTATCTGCCCCGTCGACGAGACTATGGTGAACGAGCTCGCACCCGGCCCTTCCAGGCTGTACTTCAGCGTGTTGCTGTCCGCATCCGAGGCCGATACCGCGCTCCCCACGTTCTGACCCGACCCCGTGTTCTCGGCAACGCTCAGGTCTACCACCGCATCTGAATCGTCGAAGGCCGGCCTGCTGTTGCTCTTCCCCGTCGTTCCCCTGACCACGGACGACCAGTTCTCAGTGGTGTCCCCCTCTCCGTTCTTCGCCCGCACCCGCACATCGTACTGCGTGCTGGGCTTCAGCGGGTCCGCGTTGGCGCCCGGAAGCCTCCTGGTTATCGTGGCCTCCCTGTCCGTGTTGCCGGCATCGTCCGTCCCGTGGGGCCATATTGCCCAAGTGTCTTTATCATCCCCGGACTTGTATTCCCGGTACTCTATGTCGTAGTCGTTGATGGGAGGCTTCCCCGTGTTCGACGGCTCGTTCCAGGTCACGTCCAGGCTCCAGCCCGTGTCCTTCGTCGCCGTCACCCTTAGCCCCGTCGGTGCGGACGGCGGCTCGTCCTTGTCCGTGACTGTGATGGTCACTTCTTTCGAGACGCTGCCTCCCACCTTGTCGTCCACCTTCACCCTCACCTTGTAGGTGCATGAAGTTGTACTGTCGGTGGCAACGTATCCGCACGCCGGGTCCTCATGGTTCAGCTTCGATTTGGTCTTTATCTGCCCCTTGCCTCCACTGATGCTGAACAGCGCCGCATCACGGCCCTCCAGTGTGTAGGTCAGATTGGTCGTAACCGTGTCCGTCGCACTTACGGCGGTGCCGACATTCTGGTTGGACGATGTGTTCTCATCCACCGCCAGTGCAACCGGTGAAGCATTGTCGTCGAATGTGGGCGTAGCGTTGTCACCCTTGTTGGTCTTCAGCGTGACCGTGCGCGACCATGCGCTTGTGCCCTCGTCATTCTTCGCCCGTACCTGCACCGAGTACGAGGTGTCCTCGTCCAGCCCTGTAATCGTCGTGGTGGTATTGGTTATGCCATCACAGTTATCGTCAGCCGTGGTGTTTTCGCAGTTGTCGTTCGAGTATGCGGTGCTTCCCTTGCGGTACTGCACGTCATAGCCGGTGATCGCTGGCCCCGTGTTCTCGGCCTCCCAGATCACTATCAGCGTCGTATTGCCCGCGGGCGACGTCACCGTCACCGTCGGCGCGGATGGTGGTTCGTCCCTGTCTCGCACCCCGATCTTTACCGTGATGCTGTCGTCGGCGTCGGCCTCCTCCACCTTTACCCTGTGGTCGTTCAGCCCGTCCCTGACCTCCACCGTCACCTCGTAGCACCTGTCGCTGCCGACGTCGTCTTCAGTAAGCGTGCCGCAAGTGTTATCCCCCGTAATAGCCTCGTAGTTATATGTCACCCCCGCTATCGTCCGTATCTGCCCCGTCGACTCGTTGATACCGAACTTGGCCGCATCCGTCCCGCTCAGCTTGTACGTCAGCTTGTCGTTGTCCTGGTCGTCGGCAAACACCCTTGCAATACTCTGCCCGGAACGAGCGTTCTCGTCTATAACCCGCGAGATAGTGTAATCGCTCTTCCGGTCGCTCCCGGTGGCGGGCGGGTGAGGTCTTTCATCGAATATCGGCTGGTGGTTGGCCCTGCTTGTCCTACCCGTCCCCGATGTCGACCACTCGCTTATGCGCTCGCCATTCTGCGCCCGCACCCGCACCTCGTAGGTGGTGTCAGGGGTGAGCCACGGCGCATCAGCAGTATTACTATCATTATCGTGGTCACCGGTACCCGAAATAGTGGCCGTGGTGTCCGTAATGTCAACTCCATTGGCTGAGAAAGCTTCGCTGCCCTTGCGGTACTGCACGATATAGCTGGCGATGGGTGGCCCCGTGTTCGACGGCGCCTTCCAGCTCACCTCCAGGCCCGTGCTCGATTCCTTCGCCGCCCGCACCGTCGGACGGCCCGGCGCTGACGCGGCTTCATTCAGGTCATCCACCAAGACATTCACCGCCGTCGCGTCTGCTCCACCCGCCCCATCCGAGACCACCACCGTCACCCTGTAGGTGCATTGACCGGCAGTGTGAGCGCACCCCGCGTTCTCATGGTTCAGGGGCGCTTTCGTCCGTATCTGGCCCGACCGCGTGTCGAAGCTGAACAGGTGCGCATCAGGACCTTCCAGCCGGTAGGTCAGCGAGGTCGAATCGTCGTCACTCGCCGAGACCCGGTTGCCGACGTCCTTCCCCGCTGGCGTGTTCTCATCCACCCTCCGCGTGGCGGTCGATTCGTCAGTCGATTTGGGCGGGCTGTTCCCCTCCTTGTTCGTCGATCCCGTCCCCACCAACGACCAGAGACCTGCCCCGTCGCCGTTCGTCGCCTGTACCCGCACGTCGTAGGAAGTGTCGGCCGTCAGCCCCGTAATCGTGGTGGAAGTGCCGTCTATGCTGCCCACGTTTTCAGAACCAAAGGTAGTGTCGGTGCTCTTCTTGTACTGCACCGCGTAGCTGTCGATAACGGGCCGTCCCATGTTCACGGGCGCATGCCAGACTACTTGCAGCCTTGTGGTCGACTCATTCACAGTGTCAGTATTGTCGTCATCCACCCCAGACACCACCGTCGGCCTGAATGGCGCTAACGGGGCCTCGGCATTTGCCACGTTATCGACGGTTATCCTCACCTCCTGCGTGATGGGACTATCGTCGCGGTTCTCGCCATCGTCCACCCTCACCGTCACTGTGTAGGGGGTAGTCCCTTCCGCGTCCAGCGGAGCCTTCGTAATAAGCTGCCCCGTCGAAGCGTCTATGTCGAAGAAGTTGTGGTGGTCATTGTCGTTTCTGTCTACGAGGCTGTACGTCAGCGTATCCCCAAACTCATCCGTGCCCTCATCCGCATCCGTAGCCGAGATCGGCGCCCCAATGTTCACCCCCGCCGGCGTGTTCTCAGCAATGCTCCGTGCGCCGGCGCCCTCAACAAACTCGGGGTCCGCCGCGTACACCGCATTCCCCACCCCCCCCAACGCCAACGCCCCCACAACCAGCCCCACAACCAACCCCGCCCACACACCCCGCCCCCACCCCAAAGACATCCCGAACAAAGAAAAATGCATCATAACAACACCCTGTCGGCTCTCTAACCTGCTGGACCTCGTTCTTGCTCTCTCAACTCTCCCTGTACCTCCCTCCACCCCCCCGCACTCTTATCCCAGTCTAAAACCATAACTAGAATTTTCTCAACCCCAACCCAATATGTCAACTTCCCCCCCAATCCAGTCCCCTCCCCCTCCGTCATTCCGGCCCCCGAGCCGGAATCCATCCCCCGGCGTGGGGCGGGGGGGGCCGTCCTGTCCCCTCTCCCTTGAGGGGAGAGGGCTAGGGTGAGGGTGATCCCCTCCCCCGGCAGGGCGCGGCCGCCCCCCCCACCCGACCACACAACCGTGCTATAATAACCCCACATGCATACCTCTTATATACACGCGACCTCCCAACCAGCCCCCCGCCCCCCCCGAAAAATCCCCCCCCCCGACCCCGCTCCCCAGCTTTTCCCACTCCACGCACAATTCAATCAAAACAGCCACGAATTCAATCAACGTTCAATCAACCTTCAATCAACGTTCAATCAACCTTCAATCAATCATCAATCAACCCGACCCCATGCTATAATCCCCCCACACCCACCCCACAAAGGACCCCCGACATGACCACCGCAGACGAACGCCTCGCCCGACTCGAAGCCTCCAACCTCCACCTCGCCACAAAAGCCGACGTATCAGACCTCCGCGCCGAAATGCACCAACTCAACGGCCGCCTCGAGACCCAGATCGCCAACCTCCGCGCCGAAATGCACCGCATCAACTCCACCCTCCTCAAATGGATCGTCGGCTTCATGCTCACCTCCGTCTCCACCGGCGTCGCCGCCATCCTCATCAACCTCCTCGACTAAACCCACAAAGGACCCCCGACATGACCACACCCGAAGAACGCCTCGCCCGACTCGAAGCCGGCTACGAACACCTCGCCACCAAAGCCGACCTCGCCAACCTCCGCGCCGAAATGCACCGCATCAACTCCACCCTACTCAAATGGATCGTCGGCTTCATGCTCACCTCCGTCTCCACCGGCGTCGCCGCCATCCTCATCAACCTCCTCGACTAATTTTTTCCGTCATTCCTGCGGAGGCAGGAATCCATCCCTCCGAAACACTCACCCCTGACCTTGCAACTCACCCCCATTACATTCCTTTCTTATATGCCCCCCACCCCCCCACCCGACCGTGCTATAATCCCACCCGACTAACCCACCCCCCACCCCCCACCCGACGTGCTATAATCCCTCCCGACCACCCCCCCACCCCTCCCAATCATCCCAATCCCACAAATCCCACAAATCAGCGGTCAAATCTGTGCTATAATCCCACCCGACATGCGACTCTCCCATCCCCACACCCTCCACCCGACTCCCCACTTCCCCCATAATTCCCCCTGATTCTCTATTGACACCCCTTGCAATCCGGTGCTAACATCCCTCGCAACTGTGCGAAACATCTTCAAAACGGAATCGCTCAACCTGTCCCCAGACTCCACTAAAGAGAGGCATCTCATGCTTAAGAGACCCTTCAAATCGGTGATTGCCCGCATAGCCATCGTCGCTCTCGCGCTCTCGCTGGTATTCCCCTTCATCCCCGCCGCCCTCGCCGACGGACACATCGAGCGGTCCTACGCCGAGAACGGCACCGACCCCATCCAGCGCTTCTATGCCGACGACGTGGAAGGTGACACCATCACCTGGAGCGTCGAAGGTGACGACAGCGGAGATTTCCAGATCTCCGATGCCGGAGTCCTCTCTTTCAAGGAGTCCCCCAACTTCGAAAAGCCCGCCGACGACGACGAGGACAACGTCTACAAAGTCACCGTCGTCGCCGCAGGCAAGTCCAAGGCCGAGCAGAAGGTCGAAGTCACCGTCACCGACGTTGCCGAAGACGGCAAGGTCGCCTTCAACGGTCTGGGCCGCTATCAGCCCCAGGTCGGCAGGGGTCTATCGGTCGATGTGACTGACCCCGACAACGATGGCCCCACCGACGTCAAGTGGCAGTGGGCCCGCGGCGCCAACGCCGACGGCCCCTGGACCGATATCGACAAGGCCACCAACTCCGAACGCACACCCACGGCGGACGACGTAGACCACTTCCTCCGCGCCACCGCCACCTACACCGACAAGCACGGCCCCGGCCAGACCGCCTCCGCCATATCCGACAATGCAGTCGAGGCCAGGACCGTCGCCAACGCCGCACCGGACCTCTCCGACCACGACACTGGCACCGCGACGGGTAACCAAGTCAGTCGCGATGTGAACGAGAACGCCAAGAACGCTAACGTCGGCAAGCCCGTCAACGCCACTGACGGCGACGACGACGTCCTCCACTACACCATTGCCGATGGTACGACCGGCGACACCAACAACAACATAGACGAGCTCACCCTCTTCTCCATTGACGAGAGGTCGGGCCAAATCACTACAATCAAGGAAGATATCGACGCGGATAGAGACTCCCCTGACGGCACCGAGGAAGACACGTACACCGTAATCGTGACGGCCACCGATCCATCCGGCGCAAAGGACACGGCAACGGTCACCATCACTATCAAAAACATCAACGACGCGCCCGCGTTCAATGATGCCAATGTCCAGAAGAAGCTCTGGGTCACGGAAACCACGGAGACCCAGACTGGCAAGGCGCTCAGGATTACCGAGGCGTCGCCTGGCACCAGTCTTAATCCCAACGCCTACGTGGTTACCGACGACGACACCGCCGACGCTGGTGAGCTTTCCTACTCGCTGGAAGGCGCGGATAAGGACAAGTTCCACATTTCCAATTCGGGTGTGCTGAACGTCTGCACAGTGGAACTTTGTGGAACCGGCAAAAACCACAACCCGGACTACGAAACGCAGAGTTCCTACTCCATAACCGTCGTGGGCTCGGATGATGACGACGCAACGGCCAAGGTGGACGTTACCGTCACCGTGACCAACGCCAATGATGCCGGCTCGGTGAAATTCTCCCAGAGGACCCCGCAGATCGACACCCCCGTTGTTGCCACCCTCACAGACCCCGACGGCAGCATAAGCGGCCTCACCTGGCAGTGGAGTTCCGCCACACCAGGCACGGACGTAGAGTGTCCTGACGTCGCCGCCGACGACTTCGCCGATATCGACGATGCTGAGGCAGCCTCCTACACGCCGGTGGAAGCCGACGATGGCAAGTGCCTGCGTGCTACAGCCACCTACAAGGACAGTGCCAACACTTCTGCGAATACGTCCGCCAACGGGATAACGGACGCCGACACGCAGGAAAGCGACCCCGCCAACACCGCCCCCAAGTTCGCCGACGACCAGGACCTCAACACCGCCGGTGACCAGGCCGACGCCGAGCGTTCCGTCGCCGAGAACGACAAGGACGCCAACGTCGGGGACGCCGTCACCGCTAGCGACGCGGACGCCACCGAAAACGGCGACCTCCTCATGTACACCATCGGCGGCGCGGACGCCTCCTCCTTCACCATCGAAAGAGACAAAGGCCAGATCAAGGCCAAGGGCGAGCTCAACTACGAGTCCAAGAGCAGCTACACGGTCGTCGTCACCGCCACCGACCCCTCCGGCGCTACCGACACCGTTAACGTCAACATCACCGTCACCGACGAGGACGACAAGGGCGTCATCACCGGCAAGAAGGCGGTCGACTACGCCGAGAACGGCGCCGCCGCCGTCGCCTCCTACTCCGCCACCGACGAGGACGGCGACGCCATCGTGTGGAGCCTCGATGGTGCTGATAAAGCCGACTTCGAGATTTCTGACACCGGCGTCCTCTCCTTCAAGGATTCACCCGACTTCGAAAAGCCCGCCGATGGCACCAACGGTACCGCCGACAACATCTACAAGGTCACCGTCATCGCCAACAAGGGCGAGCACAAGGTCGAGGTCACCGTCACCGACGTGGATGAGGCCGGCAAGGTCACCCTCAACCAGCCCCAGCCCCAGGCCGGTAGGCCCATAGAAGCCAGCGACGTAGACGACCCCGACGGGCCCGTTTCCGATTCCAAGTGGCAGTGGGCCCGCTCCGCCGACATGGAGACTTGGACCGACATCGCCAAGGCTAACTCGGCTACCCGCACTCCCACCAACGACGACGTGGGCAGCTACCTACGCGCCACCGTCACCTACACCGACAGACACGGCGAGGACAAGACCGCCTCCGCCGTATCCGAAAACGCCGTCGAGCCCAGGACCGTCGCCAACGCCGCCCCCAAATTCCCTGACGACGCGGGTACCCGCGAGGTGAACGAGAACGCGAAGGATGCCAACGTCGGCAAGCCCGTCGCAGCATCCGATGCCGACGGTGACGTGCTCCTCTACAAGCTGGAGGACGCCCAGACCAGTGGTAGCCACACTGACGACGACCAGGACCCTGCCACCGCTGCGGCTTCTGACGCCAAGAACGCGTGGAAGATCGACCCGAGGACCGGCCAGATTACGACGGTCAAGGCTCTGGACTCTAATCCTACGGAGCTCGACACCGACGCCAATGAGACCAGTCACACGGTCAAGGTCACGGCGACCGACCCGTCCGGCGCACCGAAAGAGCAGTTGGTGGTCATCACCATCAAAAACGTCAACGACGCGCCTCAGTTCGCGAAGTTCTCTGAACCTTCGGGTGCCAATCAAGAGCTTAACAATCCGCCTGCCCTGACGGTCTTGGAGAATACCCTGGACTTGGACGGACAGCCGGCCACCGCCGATAACCAGGCGCCTCAATACCAGGCAACTGACGATGACTCTGATGCAACCCTCACCTACGCGGTGACAGGAACGGACGCTAAGTACTTCGAGATTGCCTCGTCAGGCGATCAGCGTACCCTGACCTTCAAGACCGACACCAAGGTCAACTACGAGGAAAAGAAGTCGTACTCGATAACCGTGACCGCTACGGACGGTAAAAAAGCCGTGGGCAAGGTGGACGTGAAAGTCACCGTGAACAACAATGAGGACCCCGGTGCCGTGAGCCTCTCCGCCAGGCAGCCTCAGGAGAACCTGCCCGTGTCTGCCAGTTTCAAGGACGAGGACGGCGGCACCAAGAATGTGGTGTGGCAATGGTACTGGGACGACGGCAGAACGGCAGTCGGTACTAGCTTCAGCGACGTGGGAGCCTGTTCGACGAATGCCGGGAGCCCCAGCAGCAATCTGTGCCGCATAGCCAATGCCAGCTCCCCCTCTTACACGCCGGAGAGCACCGGGCCTGCCGGTATCACGACAGGTTGGTTCCTGACGGCAAGGGTTACCTACAACGATGCCTATGTCACGGACTTGGCGAGCCCCGCCGGCGACGATGGTGACTCTGCCTACCTGTCGACGGAGGTCGCGGTGCAGGCAAGCGACCCCGCGAACGCCGCTCCCAAGTTCCTTGACCAGGACCCCGGCACCCCCGGTGACCAGTCCGACACCGCGACCCGCTCGGTGAAGGAGAACGAGGACAAGGGCGCGACCATCGGAGACGCCATCGAGGCCCAAGACGGTAACTCGGACAAGCTGGTCTACACCCTCGGCGGCCCCGATGCTGACTCCTTCGAGGTGGTCAGTGGCTTGGGTTACACCAACGCAACCATCCCGGAAGCCGACCTAGCCAAGATCACCACGGCTGAGAAGTTCGACTACGAGACCAAGAACGTCTACACCGTCGTGCTGACCGCCACTGACCCCTCCGGCGCTTCGGACTCCATAACCATCACTGTTAACGTGACGGACGTGGACGACAAGCCGGCCATCAGCACCAACAAGGCCCCCGAATTCGCAGCCGAAACCGCGGAACGCTCCGTGGACGAAAACTCCGAAGCCGGGACCAGCGTCGGCGACCCCGTAACCGCAACCGACGATGACGCCCTGACCTACGCCCTCAGCGGTGACGACGCCGCCCACTTCGACATAGACGATATGGGCCGGATCACCGTCGCCGAAGGCGCAATGCTTGACTACGAAGCCGAGCAGAACACCTACATGGTCACCGTCACCGCCACCGACACCAGGGACACGAGCGACTCCATAGCCGTGACCATCACCGTCAACGACGTGGACGAAAACAACGCCCCCGCCTTCGACAGCGAGACCTACACCCGCACCGTCCCGGAGAACTCCGCAGGCGGCGCAAACGTGGGTGACCCCGTAACCGCCACGGACGCCGACGAAGACGACACCCTCGCCTACAGCCTCGCAGACGAATCCGGGTCCTTCCAGATCGACTCCGAGACCGGCCAGGTAACCGTCGCCGAAGGTGCGTCCCTGGACTACGAAACCCAGACCAGCTACACAGTCACCGTAACCGCCACAGACGGCGAAGAGGCCAGCGCCTCCGCTGAAGTCACCATAAACGTCGGCAACGTTGGCCTCGCCAACCCCTATGACACCGACGACAGTGGCAGCATCAGCAAAGTCGAAGCCGTAAACGCCGTCAAAGACTACTTCGATGACGAACTGTCTCGGGAAGACGTACTCGCCGTCATAAGGCTCTACTTTGGGTAGGGCCTTGGGCGGCGGGGCGTCTGCCCCAGCTTCCTTAAACAATCAAAGCCATAGCTGAAAAAGCAAAACAATCAAAAAGCAAGGCCCAAAGAAAGACACACAGGGAGTAGAGAAATTGGCCAGAAGAGCGCTCACACTGCTGGGCATCCTCGCAATCGTCGGGGTAGCGGGCCTCTCGCTGCTGATTCCCTCCGCCGTCAACGCGGACGAACACAGCGCCACCAGGTCCCTTCTCTCCACCTCGGTTGCAGCAGGCGCCGAGCTGGAGATACAAATCACCGTCGAAAACCTCGGCACCTTCGGCCAGGTAATCGAAACCTTGCCCGCCGGATTCCGCTACGTCCGCTCTGACCTCGACGCCAACAACGTTGAAGCCGAAGGCCAGACCGTCAAGTTCACTATCTTCGGAGAAGACTCCTTCCACTACACCGTCGCCACGCCCCAGACATCCGGGACCTACGAATTCACCGGCGCCGTCCTCGACGAAGACAAGAACTCCCTCGCCGTCACCGGAGACTCCGCCGTCGACGTAAGCGGCGCAGCCCTCCCCGTAGCAACCCGTACCTTCTCCGCCGAAAACGTCATACCCGGACGCCACCTCGTCGTCTCCCTCGCCGTCGCCGACTACGGCACCAGCGGCCGAGTCATAGAGACCATCCCCCAGGGCTTCTCCTACGTCACCAGCAGCCTCACCGGCAACGCCGTTGACGTGTCCGCCGACACCATCACCTTCATCCTCCTCGGCGAAGACAACATAACCTACACCCTCACCGCCCCCGATGACCCCGGGACCCACGACTTCTCCGGCACAATCACCAACTTCGACAAGATCACCGAACTCGTAGGCGGCGCATCCCAGGTCACCGTTGACCCCCGGCCCGCCGCCACCGCAACCCGCTCCCTCGCCGAACCCCGCGCCGAACTCGGCGCAGAAGTGGACGTAACCGTCGCCCTCGAAGACTACGGCGTAGGCGCAAAACTCGTCGAAACCCTACCAGAAGGCTTCACCTTCGTCGCCAGCGACCTCGCCCCCGGCGGCACCATCGTCGCCGAGCAGAACGTAACCTTCTACCTCCTCGGCGAAGACTCCGTAAGCTACGTCGTCATCGCCCCCGAAGCCGAAGGCTCCGACGCCGTATACAACTTCACCGGCGTCCTCAGCGACATAGACAAGAACGACGTGGAAGTGATGGGAGACTCGGCCCTGCTAGTCGGGTCCGTACCCCCATCCTTCTCCGCCGATGAAACCGCCGTCCGCTCCATCAACGAAAACACCCCCATGGGCGTACGCATCGGCGACCCCATAATGGCCTCCGCAGCCATCGGCGGCCTCACCTTCGAAATCACCAGCGCCGCCGCAGACACCTTCGACATCGAAAACGACGGCCAGCTCCGCACCAAGGGAGACCTGGACTACGAGACTCGGGCCAGCTACTCCCTCAAGGTCACCATCACAGACCAGTTCGGCGAGTCGGCCTCCCTCGTGGTCACCATCCAGGTCCTTGACCGCGAAGAATACGTCCCCCCGACGGCCACACCCGTCCCGACCGCAACCCCCGTCCCCCCGACGGCAACCCCGGTGCCTCCCACGGCAACCCCGGTGCCGCCCACGGCCACCCCAATGCCGGCGCCGACCAACACGCCGGTGCCGCCGGAGGCCACCGCCACCCCCGTCCCCGAACCGGAGGACGAAGGCGGGTTCCCCGTATGGGCCATCGTGGTAATCGTAATCGCAGCGGTCGTAGTCGTCGGCGGCGGAGGATTCTTCCTCTACCGCAGGCAGAGCTAACCGGTTGCATAGCGGCTGCCCATGCTCGGCAGCATAAAACAGAGTGAAATCCGCCCCCGGGGCCCAACCCCGGGGGCGGACCCTTTCCCCCCAGGAGAACCCGGATGCGCCTGACCCCCAAAGAGATGGACCGGCTCACCATCTTCACCGCCGCCGAGCTCGCCCGCAAACGCCGCAATCGGGGCCTGAAACTCAACTACCCCGAAGCCGTCGCCCTAATCTCCGACGAACTCCTCGAAGACGGCCGTGAAGGCAAGACCTACGAAGAAGTCCTCGATCACGCTCCCAGGATCCTCTCCCGGGACGACGTCCTGGACGGCGTCCCCGACCTCGTAACCCCCCTTCGCCTGGAAGTAACCTTCAACGACGGGAACAAGCTCATCTACGTGGAAGACCCCATCAGGTAGGAGAACCACCCCCATGAAGCCCGGCGAAACCATCCCCGGCGATGGGCCTGTCCCCATAAACCACCCCCGGGAGACGGTCACTATCTCCGTAACCAACACCTCGGATCACGCCGTCCAGGTCACGTCCCACTATCATTTCTTCGAAGCCAACAAGCGCCTCCGTTTTGACAGAGCCGCATCCTACGGGAAGCGCCTCGATGTGCCCTCAGGCTCCGCGGTGCGATGGCAACCCGGCGAGACCCGAGATGTAACCCTCATCGACATTGCCGGAAAGCGTCGGGTCTACGGCTTCCAGGGTATGGTTAACGGCCGTCTAACCGAAGAACAACGCGGCGAGGCCCTCCGCCTCGCCCATGCCCGCGGTTTCCTGGACCGGGAATCTTGAACATGCCCCACGACTTGGACAGGGCCCATTACAACTCCCTCTACGGCCCCACCGTCGGAGACCGCATACGCCTGGGTGACACCGATCTTTTCCTCCTCGTAGAGGCCGACCACACCTCCTACGGCAACGAGATCACCCACGGCTGGGGCAAGAACACCCGCACCGGGATGATGCACGCCTACCGCACCCCGAGCGATAGCGAGCTTGATGACGTCATCGTCGGCGCCGTTATCGTCGATCCGGTGCTCGGTGTATTCAAGGGAGATATCGGAATCAAGGAAGGTCTGATCGCTGGCATTGGCCGCGCCGGCAACCCCGACATAATGGACGGCGTAGACCTGGTCCTGGGACCCAACACCAACGTCTTCCCTGCGGCCGGCCTGATCGCCACCCCCGGAGGCGTTGATAGCCACGTCCACATTTATCACAACCCCAAGCTGCTTGAGACCGCCATCGGGGCCGGCCTTACTACCTTTATTGGCGCTGGACTCAACCACAACGGTGACTTCACCATCCACAAGTACTTCGAGGCCTTCGAAAACATTCCCATAAACCTCGGCGTCCAGGGCCGGGGCGCCGCCAGCCACCCCGCTCCCATCGAGCGCAATATCGAGGCGGGCGCCTGCGGCATGAAGATCCACGAGGACGAGGGCGCCTATCCCTATGTAGTCGACCTCTGTCTCCAGGTCGCCGAGCAATATGACGTATCAGTTGCCCTTCACACCGACGGCCTTCAGGAGTCCATGCAGGTCACCGACACCATAGAAGCTATCGGTGGCAGAGCTCTCCACGCCTACCATGTCGAGGGCGTCGGAGGCGGCCATGCCCCGGACCTCCTCAAGCTGGCCGGTGTCGAAAACATAATGACCTCGTCTACCACCCCTACCGTGCCTTACACCGCCGGCACTTATCAGGAACACTTTCCGATGACCGCCCTCGTCCATGGGCTGACACCTCATATCCCTACGGATGTCGCCGCCCTTGAAGCACGGGTCCGCCGCGAAACCATGGCCGCCGAGGATATCCTCCATGATATGGGCGCCGTTCCCATCATTAACTCGGACTCCCAGGGCATGGGCCGCATTGGAGAAGTGGTTGCCCGCACTTGGCAGCTCGCTCACAAGATGAAAGGTGAACGAGGCGCCTCCCACCCGGATCATGACAACGACCGAATCCTCCAGTATGTCGCCAAGATCACTATAAACCCTGCCATAACCCACGGTATTGCCGAATATGTCGGTTCGCTCCAGAAGGGAAGGATGGCAGACATAGTGCTTTGGGACCCTCGCTTCTTTGGTGTGAAACCCGATGTCGTCTTCAAGGGCGGATTTGTCGCCTGGGGTGCCCGTGGCGAGGGCAACGCTTCCATATCCATGTGTGAACCCACCATCTACGGCCCCGCCTTCGGCGCCATGGGTAAGGCTGCTGGCATGCTCAGCGCCTTTTTCGTTTCCCAGGCCTCCTTGGATAAGGGCCTGTCCAAGCGCTTGAATACCCGCCGGAAACTCCTCACCGTCAGAAACGTGCGCACCGCCTCAAAGCGGAAAATGGTTCGCAACACCCTGAACCCGACAATCGACATCGATCCTCGAACTTCCAGGGTTCTCATCAATGGCGCTGAGGCCGTCTCGGAGCCGGTGACGGAAATTCCCTTGAATCGTCTCTATGTAATCACTTGACTTTAGGCGGGTTTTGGAGCAAAGCTTTACAGAGTGATGTGGATGCCCACCCCGGCCCTGATACCCAACTTCTGAAAGTCCTTCTAAATACCTACCAATTTTCCGTGCAAATTAGTACAATTGACGGTGCCTAAAGTACGAAGTATATGGTATTATCCATCGGACATGGCCTACTCTGTTCCGGATAGAACGGCTGAGGCTGTTCGCGAGAGGACCAGGGATTCGCTTTCGTGGAGATTGACTAAATGACAAGTGCGATAAAGTCCCCAGTCTCGAAAAACCCGTCGCGCGCACTAGTGGTGGCGTCTGCATTCCTGGCGGTCGTCATGTTCATGACGCTGTTCCTGCCCTCTCTCTTGCTCGAATTCGGTCACGCGCAAGGGCAGGTCGAACCCGTGCAGGTCTCCAAGCTCTTCCTCGAGAACAGCACGGACCAGGTCGCCGAGTTCGATGCAGTTGACCCGGAGAATCAGCCCATCAGATGGCAGCTCTCCGGCAATGACTCCGCCGACTTTGTCGTCAACGAAGGTATCCTTTCCTTCGTCATCCCCCCCGACTACGAAAACGCCGCAGACCAGAACCGGGACAATGTTTACGAAGTCACCGTCGAAGCCCGGGACCCCGGCTTTAACATCGCACCCGCAGAACTCACCATCACTGTCTTGAACATCGATGAGGATGGTGTCGTAACCCTCTCCACTACAAGGCCCCAGCAGGGAGTGCGTGTGGAAGTCAGTGTTACCGACCCCGACCGCATAACCTCCCAGATCGATTGGCAGTGGTCCAGGTCTGCCAATGGCGTCACCGGATGGGCCGATATCTCCGGCGCCGAGGAGGGCCATTACACCCCCGTGGAAGGTGATGTAGGCCAGTACATCCGGGCGACCGCTACCTACAAGGACGCTCAGGGCGGCGACACCAACTCCAAGTCTGCCCACGGCATCCCCGCCAACCCCGTTGTAGCTGAGCCGCACATCAACCGTGCACCTGAATTCCTTGACCGGTCTCCCACGAGGGCGGTCAACGAAAACGCACCCGACGGCACGCCGATCGGCAACCCGGTCGCCGCCGAAGACCAGGACAATGACATCCTGACCTACACCCTCGCTGGCACGGACGCCTCCTCCTTCGTCATTGACAGCGCAACTGGACAGGTTTCGGTCGGTGGAGGCGTTGCCATAGACTTTGAAACCAAGAGCAGCTACAGCGTAACCGTCACGGCTACGGACCCCTCTGCCACCAGTGACACCGTGACCGTTTCCATCTCCGCCAATGACGTAAATGAACCCCCATCCACCCCCTCGGGAGCCACCGCAATCAATTATCCCGAAAATGGGACTGGGGCGATTCAGCGCTTCACATCCTCCGATCCCGAGGGAGACCTGTTGAGGTGGACCCTCTCCGGTGATGATGCCTACGACTTCTCCATAGTGGAAGGCGTACTCAGCTTCGTCTCCTCCCCCGACTTCGAAAGCGCCGCTGACCGAGACCTCGACAACGACTACGAGGTCACCGTTAGCGCCGGTGATACCGCCGGCAAGACCTCTTCCGTCGATGTAACCGTCACTGTCACCAACGTTGACGAAGCTGGCTCGGTTACCCTCTCATCCGATCAGCCCGGCGAAGGTCTGGATATATCGGCCAGTTTGGCTGACCCAGACGGAATCAGGGGTACGATCTCCTGGCAGTGGGCCCGCTCCACCGACGCCGCCGCTGGTTGGGTTGATATCCCCAACGCTACATCGGGAATCTACAGGCCTTCCGTGGTCGATGTCGGCCACTACCTGCAGGCTACCGCTACCTACAAGGATGCTGAAAGCGGCACCCAGGATAAGACCGCCAGCAAGGTTTCCGACAACGCGGTCCTCGGCGGGCCTGAAGTCAACGTAGCCCCCGAGTTCCTGGAGGATGATCCTGCATCGAGGAGTGTTAATGAAAACGCGGCCGAGGGTGCAGCCGTCGGTGACCCGGTAGCTGCCGAGGACCGCAACGGCGACGACTTGACCTACACCCTTGGCGGTGATGACGCCGGTTCCTTCTCCATTGATGCAGCCACCGGACAGATCTCCGTGGGCACAGGCACCTCCCTGGACTTCGAGTCCCAGGCCACCTACAACGTCTCCGTCACCGCTACCGACCCCGATGGCTTGACGGACTCCATCGGTGTCGTGATTTCCGTAAACAACGTTGACGAGGCTCCAGCCATAGCCGCAGACTCCACCGAGATGGAGTACGCCGAGAACGGTACCGATGCAGTCGCCACCTTCACCGCCACTGACCCCGAGGGCGTAACGTCCATCGGATGGGAGCTTTCCGGCAACGATTCGGATAACTTCGCCATCGCTGCCGGCGTCCTCTCATTCATCTCCTCGCCGGACTACGAAAACCCCACCGACCAGGGCGTGGACAACATCCACAACGTGTCCATCGGGGCTAGGGATGCCACGGCCAACATAACTTGGCTCGCAGTCACCGTCACGGTCACCAATGTGGAAGAAGCCGGAACGGTAACCCTTTCTACCGGCCAGCCTACGGAGGGTGTCCGAATAACTGCTGAACTGAGTGACCCCGACTACATCGCTTCTAGGGTCTCCTGGCAGTGGGCCCGCTCCACAGATGGGGCTAGCTGGACTGACATAGAGGATGCTACCTCTGCCATCTTTACACCCGGTCAGGCTGACGGCAATCACTACCTGCGGGCTACTGCAAGCTACAATGACCGTGAAGACGCCACTGCCACCAAGACAGCCAGTGCTCAAACGGATGAGGCCGTTGTGGCTATCGAACGCCCCAACCAGCCACCCGCATTCGTCGACTCTGACCCCACTGGCAGGTCGGTGAATGAAAACGCGGCAGTGGCCGCCCCGGTTGGCGCACCCGTCAGCGCAGAAGACCCTGATGACGAGACCCTCGTCTACACCCTCAGCGGGGTTGACTCTGACCTCTTCGACATCAACGCTGCCACTGGTCAGATTACAGTCGCCGAAGGCACAGCCCTCGACTTCGAGTCAGACAACAGCTACAGCGTCATCCTCACCGTGGTTGACCCCGCCGGTGCTTCCGACACCATAGGTGTCCTGATCTCCGTTACCGACGTTGACGAGACCCCCACAATCTTCGAAAAAGAACTCATCATTCTCGAAAGCAGGCCGTCTGACTACATCGAGAACAGCACCGCCAAGGTCGCCACATACGCTGTAGACGGTACCAAGACCGAAGGTGTCGTATGGTCGATCAACGGAATTGATGCAGCCCTGTTCTCCATCACTCAACTCAACGGGTTGGTAGAGCTTACCTTCAACTCCCCGCCCGACTACGAAAACCCGATGGATCAGGGTAGAGATAACGAATACAACATAACAATCGTCGCTACCAATGACGAGGGCACAATGTCTACGCTGAATGTAGTCATTACCGTCGCCAATGACCCGAACGAGAGCGGCGAGTCTACGGTCGCCAGATACGACCTCAATGGAGATGGCGTCATCGACCGCAGTGAGGCTCTACAGGCCCTGAGGAACTACTTCAACGACGAGACAACCCTCGACCAAGTCCTGGCGGTTATCAGCAGGTACTTCGCCAGTTAGATAACCAACTGGGCAAACAGCTAGAATAGTCCACCGCCCCCAGGGGTCACCCTTGGGGGCGGTGATGTTTTTCTGATGTCTGAACGCGGTCGCAAGGAGACCCTCGCTCAAAACGAAGTGCTTGCCGCTCCCTGCGTAGGACAACGAGAAACACGGAAAAGTCTGTAGCCGTAATAATGGAGCCAGCGAAGGGAATCGAACCCTTGGCCTGCGGTTTACGAAACCGCTGCTCTACCGCTGAGCTACGCTGGCCTCAACGCCGGGCCCTCACGCCCGACACACCATATTATCAATAGGAATCCACCCGTTGTAAATCTACCCAACCCTCCGGCACTACGCCGACTCTGGACATTCCCGACCGCCCGGCTATAATTTGAACCAGCGCACCGGGACCGCCACAACACCACTGGAGACAACATGGATCGCATACCTTCAAGTATTCTTCTCCCTCTCATGGCTGGCATCTTCGTCCTCGTTGTTGGTGGAGGGCTGGGCGTCATTTTCACCCTCGCCGGAATCATGGGCACCATAATCATCGGATTGGCCATAGTCATCCTCTCGCCCATCATCGCCTTCTGGCTGGCCAAAGGCCAACGCACTAGCTCCTGACCTGCTTCCAACTGTCTGTGTAAGCCGACCAAGAATGAGAGCGCATTGCGCTCTCTTTTCTCTTTCACCCCAATAGGGCCTCCTGTTGCGCAACGTGTAACTGGAAATGTAATATGCCCCCGACCCACGTCCCCTTAGGAGGTGACCATGTCCCGGCTCGTCATCACCAACTGCCACCTTATCGACGCCGTTTCAGAACACGCCCAACCGGACGCCACCGTCGCCATCGAAGATGGCCTCATCACCCGCATCGAGACCAATGGAAACAAGATTGATGCGGACGGCGCCCAAGTTATCGATGCCCGGGGCGGCTGGCTCCTCCCCGGCCTCTGGGACGTTCACGTTCACCTCATGTTCCCCTACCCCCCGCCCAAGACCATCCCCGAGCGTGTCGTAAGCTACGGCAAGAACGCTATGGAAGGCCTCACTGAAAGCGGTGTGACCGGGATCCGCAGCGGCGGCATTGAACACTGGATAGACGTTGCCTGGCGGGATGCCTTCGCCTCCGATAAATATCTCGGTCCCCGGGTCTTTGCCTCTGGCTACTTTCTCACCACCACCGGAGGCCACGGCACCAGATGGCCGTTCTCCCAGCAGTGTGACGGTCCCGAGGACTTCGTCCTCGCCGTCCGCAAACAGATCGAGAACAACGTAGACCACATCAAACTCAACCTCTCCGGGGGCATCATGGGCCCCGACTGGGATCGTCACTGGCACAGCTTCTTCCTCCCCGACGAGATGGAAGCCACTTACCAGGTCTGCCACCAGCGCGGCATGAAAGTCATGTCCCATGCCGCCAACCCCGACGCTGTGAAAGGCGCGGTGAGAAACAACACCTGGACCGTAGAGCACGGCTACATCATGGACGACGAGTGCCTCGATATGATGAGGGAAAAGGGCACAATCTACGTCCCAACCCTCGGTATCAGCCACCTCACCCCAAAGCAGGTCACCAACGAATGGGAAGAGGAATATCTCGAGGTAAAGCAGATTTCCTCAGAGATGCTCGCCCGGGCAGACGCCGCCGTAGAAGAGCACGCCATGTGGTTCAAAAGGGCCCTGGACTCCGGTGTAAAGATGGCCCTTGGTTCTGATCTCGGCCCCGTCAAGGACGCCGTCCACCTCGAGATGGGCCTCTGGGTACGCGACGGCGCCACACCAATGCAGGCCATAAAGGCTGCAACCGCCATGTCCGCCCTTACCTGTGGCGTCGATGACAAGCTTGGCACTGTGGAAGTTGGCAAGATCGCCGACCTCATAGTCGTCGGCGCTGACCCCCTCGAAAGCATCGATAACATGCGCCAGCTGCGCATGGTCTTCAAGGATGGTCGTCTCGTCGTCGACAAGACCGCTGAATAACTCCCCATCCCATTCAAGGAGCCTTCCAATGCCCGGCATCACCACCCCAACCGTCTACTCAAATTTGGGCGTCAAACGTGTCATATGTGCTCGCAGCAGCTCCACCGTCCTCGGCGGCTCCATCCTAAGCCCCACAGTCCGGGACGCCATGGAAGAGGCCAACCGAATTTACGTCGAAATGCCCGAGCTCCTGGACCGAGCCGGTGAAGCTATTGCCGAACTAATCGGCGCCGAGGCCGCCCATCCCACCCCCGGCTGCTTCGCCGCAGTTTCCCTTGGTGTCTCCGGTGTTATGACCGGTGGAAACCCGGATATCGTCTCCCGCCTCCCCGACACCTCCGGCCTCAAAAATGAGTTCCTGATCCAGAAATGCGCTCGCTATTCTTACGACCGAAGCGTTACCGTCTCCGGGGCCCGTATGACCGAGGTCGGCGATGATGACCAGACTACGCCAAATCAGCTGGCCCAGGCCATAGGCCCGACCACCGGAGGCATAATCTATGCCGCCCACCAGGAAGGCGAGCCCGGAATCCTCTCCCTCTCCGAAGTTGTCTCCATCGCCAAAGATGCCGGCGTCTCCGTCATCGTAGACGCCGCATACCAGGTCTACCCCCTTGGACGCATCACGGAACTCGTCAACAGCGGCGCCGACTTAGTCTGCTTCAGCGCCAAGTACATGGGCGGTCCCAATTCAACTGGTTTCCTGTGCGGCAGCAAGGAAGCAGTGCGTGCCGCCGCCCTCAACGGCTTCATGGCCTTCGAGACTGAAAAGAACCGCAACCTGGGCCGTGGTTACAAGATTGACCGACAGGAGGTTGTTGCCGTTGTCGCCGTACTGCGGGAATGGTTGGAAATGGACCACGACGCCCGACTCACCGACCAGGACCGTCTATTCCAGGTCGTCGCCGAGTCCCTCGCCGGCCTCCCCCATATCGACATTACCCAGGGCTGGTACGACCACTACTGCTCCATGGAAATGAAGATCACCTTGGACGAAACGGCCCTGGGCCGCACTGCCGCCTCCGTCGAACAGGCTCTGAGAGAAGGCGACCCCTGCATCTGGCTCTGGCTCGAAGGCTCATCCCTCAAGCTCGGCGTCGACACCCTCCTCGAAGGCGAAGAACGTATCGTGGCCCGCCGCCTCCGCGAAGAACTCACCTCTTAGCAGCGAATCCTCTCTCATCCCGTGCCCAACTCCCCCCAGAACCCCCGAGAACGCCCTTCTCCCCTCTAACCCGACTCCGAAGTCATCCTCACACCCAAAAGAGAGCCTTTTCGCGGCGCTTTTTCCGCCCCTACCCCCCCATTCACCGAAAACCCGTAAATCCGAGCCGCGTTCTCCCCCACAATCTTCCGCTTGTCGCTCTCCGACAGGTCCCCGAACGTCTTCTCGATAACTTCCTGCGAGTTCGGAAACGTCCCCTCGTCGTGCGGATAGTCGCTTCCCCACAGCAGGCAGTCGGCCCCCGTCAGGGAGATGTTCAGCAGCGCCGGCAGATCGTCGCCGAACGTCACGCCGCCTTGTCGCTTGAAATACTCGCTGGGTGCCATCTCCAGGGTTGGTCTTATCCACATGTGCTTCTTCTCGGCCTGCTCGTCCAGCGCGTACAGGAGCCACGCCAGCCACCCCGCCCCGCACTCCGCCACCACGAACCGGATCCCTGGATGCCTTTCCAATACCCCCGAGCAGATCAAGTCCGTTATCGGTTCCTGCACCTGCGACATCCCACACACCAACCACTTTATGAAACCGCCCTGCTCTTCCTCGCCTATCTCGTCCGGGAACGGGTCATAGTCCACGGCGCGTGCATGCAGGCTCAATGCCATCCCAGAGTCCTCGATGGCTTGCCACAATGGCTCGTACTCCGGCTGGTTGTAGGGCAGCCTGCTCACAAGGGCCGGAATTGAGGCTACCTTGAACCCGAGATTGGCCAGTCTCTTGATCTCCTCTATCCCCCTGTCGATGTCGATCACTGGTACCACCCCGACCGGTGCAAACCTGTCTCCCTGGGGCCGGAAATGCTCGATCACCCAGTTGTTGTAGGGCTGGGCCACTGCCATCTGGTAGTTGGGATCCGGCGAGCTGTATATCCACAAGGTGTAGTCCGGGTAGATCACCTCGGCGCTCACACCATCCCGCTCAATCTCCGAGATCCGACGCTCCAGGTTCCGACCTCCCCATTCCTCGTGCCGGAACTCCTTTTCCCTGTCTTCATCCGTCAGCCTGGCCTCGGCCAGGTCCAGCCTCCGGCGCTTTCGCCCCTCCACCACCCGGTACGTTGCCCCGTTCTCCTTGATGATCTTTGGAGTCCTGTGCCGGAATTCCGGCGCTACCAGCTCCGTGTACAGCTCGGGAGGCTCTGCTACGTGCGAGTCCGCCGATATGATCGTGTAGCCTGCCATGATGTGCCTCCCTGCCTAGTCTCGAATCCGCGCCCCGAGGTCCGGCCCAGATTATCCGTTCCTATTCACCGGGAACCCGTACAGCTTCGCCGCGTTTTCACATACTATCTTCGCCTTGTCCTCTTCCGGCACCCCTTCAAACATCCGCTCAATCACTTCCTGTGAGTGAGGGAAAGTCCCTTCGTCGTGCGGATAGTCGCTTCCCCACATCAACGACTCTACCCCCGCAACCTCCCGGGTCATAATCCCCACTATGTCATCGGAGAAGGTGGAGTAGCCCTGCTTCTTGAAATATTCGCTTGGCAGCATCTCCAGTTGGGGCACTTCCCACATGTGACGACGGTGATGATTGTCGTCCATCTGCACCAGGAGCCACGGTATCCACCCGATGCCCGCCTCCGCCAGCACGAACTTCAGGTCCGGGTGCCGGGCGCAGGCTCCTCCCGCTATCAATTGCACCATCGGGTACATCGCCTCCGTCATTCCCAGCACCTGCCCCAGCTGGTCGGAGCCCGGCGAGGTCATCCTAGGCTCCCTTGAGGGAGGCTTCCCGCTTGGGCCTCCGCTGAACACGTGGAACGCCACAGGCACGCCCAGTTCCGCTGCATTTGCCCAGAACGGCTCATAGTCAGGCATGTTATACGGGACTAGGGGCATCGACACGGGCAATGAGAATGACCGGTACCCGAGCCCCGCCGCCCGTTTCGCCTCGTCTATCCCGTCCTGGATGTCCATAATCGGGATCTGCGCCGACACAGCGAACTTCTCGGGGTGCTCGCCGAAAATCTCGTGGTGCCAATCGTTGTAGAGCTGCGCCAGCGCCAGCTGGTATCCCGGGTCCGGCGACGCGAAGATCTTGAACACCGCCTGCGGGTATACCACCTCTGCCACTACGCCGTCTTCCTCCTGGTCTGCCAGCCGAGTCGGGATATGCGTGCCACCCTCGCGGTGCTGCACCCGACCCAGCGCTTCCCCATCCCGCCAGTACCGACGCATGTCATCCTCGTTCAGCGGGTGCGGCGCCTCCATCGCCGACGGACTCTGCCCGTCATACATCAGGTATCTCTTCCCGTCGATTACCTCTTCGTGAGGCGCCCGGGCCCGGTATTCCGCAGGCAGTCGCTCGTATATCTCCTCCGGCTCGTTCGAATGTGAGTCCGCAGAGATTATGGATAGCTCTGGCATCTTGGTTATTACCCCCTAGTTCATCGGGAACCGGTACAGCTCCGCCGCGTTCTCGTATACAACTCTCCGCTTGATGTCCTCTGAATACCCTTCGAAGATGCGGTCTATGACCTCCTTCGAATGGGGCAATGTGCCCTCGTCGTGGGGATAATCGCTGCCCCAAAGCAGAGCCTTGTCCCCGATGTAGTCCAGCGTAGTAAGGGCCACCGGGTCATCCCCGAAGGTTGCATGTCCTTGACGCTTGAAGTAGTCGCTCAGGTTAAGTTCCAGCTTCTCTTCCAGCCACATGTGCTTTCTCTGGTACTGCTCGTCCAGTGCGTAGAGTACCCAGGCCAGCCACCCCGCCCCGCACTCCACCACCACGAAGTCCAAGCCCGGGTGCCTCATCGGCACCCCCGATGCCAGCAAGTGGGAAACGGGCTCGATGCCCTCGGCCATGCTGATGATCATGTAGGGGAGGAAATCGTTGTCTGTTTCCTCTTCACCCACGTTCTCTGGGAGGTGGTCCTCGGTGCCGGTGTTGAAGTGAAGGCTGAATACGATGCCCGTGTCCTCCAGGGCGCTCCAGAGGGGCTCGTACACCTTTCTGCTGTAGGGCTGGTTCTTGATGCCGATGGGACTGCTGACCAGCTTGAAGCCCATCTTGGAGAGCCTGTACACCTCCTCCACTGCGGCTGGAACGTCCAGGGTGGGCAGTATCGCTGCCGGGGCCAGTCTGTCCGGCCTGCTCCCAAAAAGCTCGTGTATCCAATCGTTGTACGTCTTGGCCACAGTCATCTGGAACTCCGTATCCGGAGACCCCAGATACGTCAGCAAATCGTTGCAGTAGATGATCTCCCCCGCCACCCCGTCCTTGTCCTGGTCTTCCAGCCTGCGATAGATATCCCGACCCTGCGTCGGGTCCTCTCGCCATTCGCGGCTCATATCGTCCTCGTCCACCCTGCTCTCTGCGATGTCGTACCTTCTTGGCTTCCGTCCCTCCACAATGTGGTATTCGCCGCCGTTGATAATTTCCGTGTGGGGAAGCCGTTTGCGGAAATGCTCCGGCACACGTATCTTGAATTCGTCGCTCTCCTGAACGTGGGAGTCGGAGGATATGAAACGCAGTTCATCCATTGTTGTATCCTCTTTCCTAGTTCGTCGGGAACCGGTACAACTCGACCGCGTTCTCGTAGACGACCTTCCGCTTGATATCTTCGGAATATCCTTCGAAGATCCGGTCGATGACCTCCTTAGAATGGGGGAAAGTGCCCTCGTCATGGGGGTAGTCGCTGCCCCAGAGCAGCGCCTTGTCCCCTATGTAGTCCAGCGTAGTGAGAGCCACCGGATCGTCTCCGAAGGTTGCATGGCCCTGTCGCTTGAAGTAGTCGCTTAGATTGAGTTCTAGCTTTTCTTCCAGCCACATGTGCTTTCTCTGGTATTGCTCGTCCAGGGCGTAAAGTACCCACGCCAGCCACCCCGCCCCACACTCCACCACCACGAAGTCTAGCCCTGGATGCCTCATCGGTACCCCCGACGCCAGCAAGTGGGAGACGGGCTCGATGCCCTCGGCCATGCTGATAATCATGTAGGGGAGGAAGTCGTTGTCCGTTTCCTCTTCACCGATGTTCTCGGGCAGGTGATCCTCCGTCCCCGTGTTGAAGTGAAGGCTGAAGACGATACCCGTGTCCTCCAGGGCGCTCCAGAGGGGCTCGTAGACCTTTCTGCTGTAGGGCTGCTCCTTGATGCCGATGGGGCTGCTGACGAGCTTGAAGCCCATCTTGGAGAGTCTGTAGACCTCTTCGACTGCCGCGGGTACGTCCAGGGTGGGCAGGATGGCAGCTGGGGCGAACCTGTCGGGATGCTCCCCGAACAGCTCGTGCACCCAGTCATTGTAGGTACGGGCCACGGTCATCTGGAACTCGGTGTCCGGAGACCCGAGATACGTCAGCAGCGCATTGCAGTAGATCACCTCCCCCACCACGCTATCCCGCCCCTGGTCCGACAACCGACGCGCGATGTTCCGACCCCCGTCCGGGTCCTCACGGAAATTGCGATTGAGATCGTCATCGGAGATGCGGGCTTCCGCAACGTCGAATCGCCGGGGCTTCCGTCCCTCCACGATCTCGTACTCGCCCCCATTGATGATTTCCATATGAGGGAGCCGTTTGCGAAAGTGCTCCGGCACCCTCAACTTGAATTCGTCGCTCTCCTGCACGTGGGAATCGGCGGAGATGAAACGTAAATCAGCCATTCTTACCTCCTGGCCTGGTGAGGCGCACAGGCCTCAAAGACAACGCCCAATAAGACTGGGATTCCCGAGTGATTGAGGTGATTGTACTACCGGCGTAGGCAGTGTCAAATTAGGCAATTGTTGGGGATAAGACTGTGCCCTCGTGCGGCGGATGCCGCACACTCAGCTCTCCATTACACCAGTCTTTGCCGTACCGCCTGCGAGGCTTCGTACCCCTCGTCCTTTGCCAACCCCCGACCCTTCGCCGCCTGCACAGCCAGTTGGTCGCATCGCTCATTCTCTGGGTCACCAGCGTGTCCCCGCACCCACCGGAACTCCACTTCATGTTCTTCTAGAAGCTCAAGGAGCTGTGCCCACAAATCCGGGTTTACTGCCTGCTCCTTATTGTTCCGCATCCAGTCGCTGGCTCGCCACTTCTTCGCCCAGCCCTTCTTCACAGCGTCCACCACGTACCGTGAATCGCTGTGGAGAACTACGTGACTCGGTTGGTTAAGGGCCTGCAGAGCCTTTATCGGCCCCATCAGTTCCATCCGGTTGTTGGTAGTTAGCCGGTAACCGCCGCTCAGTTCCCCCCGTTGAGTCCCCGATTGCAGAACTATCCCATATCCCCCAGGCCCCGGGTTCCCCAGGCATGCGCCATCAGTGTGTATGGTGATTCGCGGCTTTGATGTCATCCGCAGGCCCTAGGGCCAAGTCTTCCCGAAATCGTTCCTGAGCAGCACCTTCCCTGTGAATGATGCATCCTGCTGTGCCAGCCACACCGTCGCCGGTACCACTACCTCCGCAGGCTCTATCACCAACCCCCGAGGGTTCGCCCCCGCATCCCAGTTCCTAGTCATGTACGAAGTTATCAAGCCCGGACTCATCGCATTCACCGCGATGTTGTACGGCCTCAGGTCTTCGGCCATATTCAGCGTGAACCGGTCCAGAGCCGCTTTCGAGGCGCCGTATGCGATGTGGCTCTCATCCGTCCAGTTCGCCTGCCGTGAGGTGATGTTTATGATGTTCCCCTTCCGCCGCTCAATCATCGACGGTACAACATACTTGCAAGTAAGGAACGGCCCCCGCACGTTCACCCTCATCACCCGATCAAACTCCTCCACCGACATGTCCTCGATCGTCCCCCGGATCGACAACCCCGCATTGTTGATAAGCACGTCCACCGCCCCTGCCTCCGACTTCACCCGCTCCACCATCGCCTTCACCTCCGCCTCGTCCGTCACGTCACACCCAATCGCCAGTGCTTTCTCCCCCGACTCCCTGATCCTCTCTACAGTCTCCTCCAGCGACCCCGTCCCCTCGCCTGTGCCCGGGGTCAGAGTGCGCGCCACTGCCACCACAATCGCCTCTTGCTTCGCGAACCCGTATGCCATCGCCTCCCCCACCCCGCGGCTCGCGCCCGTGATCAGCACAACCTTGTCTTGAAGGGTCACCGTTACTCCTTCCAACGCCCCGCTATCGGGACGCACGGAAAGTGGTCAAATCAAAAACTGCCCCGACGCTCCCTCTCCCTCGGCCCGTAACTCACCCGCATCAGCACAGACCCGGACCTCCGGGCCCGAGGCAATAAGGGGTTGCAGCATGGCTTCCAAGCGTATGCGGTCGGGGTGCTGCTCCCAGCGCTTCCAGTCCTGGACGCTGCGCCACGTACTCATCACGATTATCGTGGAATGGTCACTCGTGTCGATCAGTGTCTCCCCAGATATGTAACCCGCCTGCCGGGTCGCGAGGGACCTCATCTCGACTACCAGATCCAGGGATTGGGCCTCTTGGCCCGGGATTACGTGACGCTGTATGACGATCTTAGCCTGCATACTTCCCTTTCGCCACCCCCATCGCCCGATACCTCTTCCGCGGCTACAAGTTACATTCCCCTATATCCCCTGTCAATCAAATCCTCCCCCACGATTGCATAACTCCCGCAAAGTGCTAACCTTTGCACTGCCGTTATTGCTACTCTGCACGGGGGCCGACTGGCATGAAAGTAACCGCTCACATTGACACCAACAAACTCTCGGAAATCTCCGAAATGGCCGCCCGTGCCGAAGCACTAGGCTTCGATTCCATCGCCCTCCCAGAGCTCACCCTGGACCCGTTCCTCGCCTCCACCCTCGTTGCTGAGCACTCGACCCGCCCTGGAATCCAGACATCCATTGCCGTGGCCTTCCCCCGCAGCCCCATGATCACGGCCTATATGTCATGGAACCTGCAGGCCCTATCGGGCGGCAGGTTCGAGCTCGGCCTCGGCACCCAGGTGAAGGGCCACAACGAACGCCGATTCAGCACCCCTTGGCTCTCCCCCGGCCCCCGACTCAGGGAATACGTCGAATCCCTCAGGGCAATCTGGGATACCTGGCAAAACGGCACGCCCCTGCAATACCAGGGCAAGTTCTACAACTTCAGCCTCATGATCCCCGTATTCGACCCCGGCCCCATCCCCCACCCCCCAATCCCCATCTCCATTTCCGCTGTAAACACCTACATGCTTCGCCTCGCTGGCGAGCTAACCGACGGCGTCCAACTCCACAGCTTCTGCACAGACAAATACGTCTCGGATGTTGTCCTCCCGACTGTTGAGGAAGGCTCCAAGCGCGCAGGCAGATCGTTAAAGGACGTGGAGATTGCAGGCGGAGGCTTCATCATCTCCCACTCCCCCGGAGAGAACATTGATGCCCGCATCGCCGCCCTCCGACAGCGCATCGCCTTCTACGCTTCCACCCGCACCTACAAGCCCGTCATGGATGTACACGGTTGGGGTGACGTGACTTTGGAGCTTCACTCCCTCTCTCTCAAGGGCCGCTGGAAGGACATGCCCAACCTCATCACAGACGAAATGATCGACGCCTTCGCCGTCATCGGCCCCTACGACGCCCTTCCCGGTCTCATCGAGAAACGTTTCGGCGGCTGGGCCCAGCGTCAGCCTTGGCCTCTCAGATGCCCCTGATGAGCAGCTGAAGACCCTTATAGAGGAAATAAAGCAGATCTCTTAACGCGCGCACCTCACGAAAAAATCTCCAGCAACCGCTTCCTCCGGTACCCGAATATCTTCCGTAGTTCCCTCGCTACAAAGAGCTTCTGCACCGGCCACCCATAAGGCACCCGATAGTCGACGTGGTCCGTCACCAGCGTTCCCTCATCTGTCTCCTCGAACGTGTGCCGGTGGAGCCAGTACCGGTACGGCCCGCTCACTTGGAAATCACAGAACTCGAATGGCGGGTCCCATACCGATATTTCGCTTTTCCAGTTGAAAGGCACCCGGTACAGACTGATCCGGTAATCTATAATGGTCCCGAGACCTATCTCTATAGGCGTCGGCGTCACTATCGAAAACCTCACCCACGGCGGCGTCATCAAATTCAGGTTTTCAGCGGAAGCAAAGAACTCGAACACCGGCTCCCGGGGGTGGTTCAGCAACAGCTCTTCGTGCAGTTGGTAGATCATTGGGGTTGCACACCGGCCAAAGCCGTGCAGCTTTACGACGCCTGCTATATTACATGGGCAGGCTATCGAACGAATAGGCCCCGACTCCCATCCCCTCCGGGCCCCCCAACGTATTGAGGTGACCACATGAAAATCCTCGACAGCGATATGCACGTCCACGAGCCCTGGGACATCTGGCTCAACTACATCTCCCCCGAGTTCCGGGACCGCGCCCCCGTCGGTGCTTCCAAGGACCCCATGGATATGAACACCCTCATCGACGGCAAACCCATCGGTTTCGCCCAGGACACGGGCGTCAGAGACAACCGCGAAGAGGAAATCCACCGCGAGGTCGAGAAACGCCAGGCCGGGCGCCTCCCCGAAGGTATCGCCGCCCGCTTCGACGCTACTTCCCAGGTCCACGCCATGGACGTTGAGGGCCTGACCGCCGCTGTGCTCCTCCCGACCCGCGGCCTCGCCGTCGGTGCCGTTGACTTCAATGACCGCGCTTACGCTTCAGCCGTCTCTCGGGGCTACAACGACTGGCTCTATGACTTCTGTAGTGGTGGCCCCGGCAGGCTCTACGGCGCCGCTATGATCACCCTCGAAGATGTCGACGACGCCATCGATGAGATCAAGCGTGCCCGCAACAACCTCGACTTCAAGGGCGTCTTCGCCCGACCCAACCCCATCCGCGACCGTAACTGGCACGATGCCGTCTACGATCCTCTCTGGGAGGTCTGTCAGGACCTCGATGTCCCCATGATTTTCCACGAAGGCTTCCGCAGCAACCTCCCCCAGGCCATGGCCGAGCGCTTCCTCCGCGAGCAAGACAAGGTCTGGACCATGGCCCACGTCGCCTGCCACCCCATTGAGCAAATGTACGCCTGCCTGTGCCTCTGCGTCGGCGGCGTCTTCGAACGCTTCCCCAAACTGAGGGTCGGCTTCCTTGAAGGCAACTCCAGCTGGATTCCCTTCTGGCTCTGGCGCATGGACGAGCACTACGAGTTGCGTCGCGACTGGACCGCCGACTACATCTCCATGGCCCCCAGCCAGTATTTCAAGCGACAAGGCTACGTCTCCATCGACGCCGATGAAGAGCCCGCCAAGTACGCCGTAGACTGGGCGGGCGATGAGAACTTCGTCTTCTCTACCGACTACCCCCACACCGACTCCAAGTACCCCCACGCCGTCGAAGAGTTCCTCAAGCTCCCCATCCCCGACGAATCCAAGCGCAAAATCCTCTGGGACAACTGCGCACGTCTCTACGCTATGTCCAACGGTACCTAATCCCCACTGTCATTCCCGAGAATCCAAGGATGGTTGGGCGTGGGGCGTCCCACCCCATCTCCCTCGACGGGTCGCTGACGCGTCTGAGGCGTAAGGAAGTTAGGGTGAAAACCCACTACAGCACCTGCCACACCCGACGCCCCTCCAACCTCACAATCTGCCCGAAGCCCGGTGCCGGGAAATGCCCCGCAGCCATCTTCAGCCCCTTCTCCTCCACCATCTTCATCACCGATTCCCGAGTCTCCCGCGCCGCGTCGTGATCGCAGTCCGCCATCACCTTCCAGCCCGTCTCATGCACCTGCCTCGGGTGATGCGCCACATCTCCTAGGATCAGTCCCTGCTCTCCCTGCGACGTTATCAACAGGCTCATGTGGCCCGGCGTATGCCCAGGCGTGTGTATCGCCGTGATCTCCTCGTTTATCGCCCACTCCTCCCCCGACACCACGTCCAGCTTCCCCATCTCGTGCAGCGGCTCAACCGTTTCCGGTTCGTAGTAATACTTCTCCTTTGCGTCGGGCTCGTTGCGGAAGAAGTCCCAGTCCAGCTCATGGGTCACGTACCGGGCGTTGGGAAACAGCACTTCGGGCCCACTCCCGTTCCGCGAAACGTTCCAGCCCGTGTGATCGAAGTGAAGATGGGTCATGAACACCATGTCCACGTCCTCCGCATGCACCTTGTTCTCTTTCATCTCATTGAAAAGCGACCCCCACTGACCATCGATGCCCTCCCCCGCCACATCCCCCATCCCCGTGTCCACCATCAACGTCTTCCCTCCCGACCTGATCGCAAAAGACCCGAGATTTGTCGAAAACCCAGGCTCCGTCTCCGCCGACACGCACCCGCAGCCCCATCCCCTCGCCACCTCATCCCCATACATCTCCCGCACCGGCCCGTCCATGTTCCCGTCCGATAAAGACAGCACCGTTACGTTTCCTATGGTCATCAAATTGCCAGCCATGCCTTTTCCTCCATGTTCAAAGCTCATCCATTCCCCAACCCATAAAGCCATTTAACCCCGCCCCCACCCCTTTGTCGAGGGGGCTGTGACATTTACCCCTTGCCTCTGCACCACTCCATGCAATAACGTAGTGCTTATGAAAATCTCCCTTAACCTTCCCTAATTGTCTTGCGCTGTACATTGCACCTCTAAAAGATTCTGTTGCCGAAAAAATCACACAGGCACAGTAACAATCTGAAACAATCAACCAAGGAGACTGAATGCGCACTAAACAGCTAGGCAACACAGGCGTCCAGATTCCCGAGATAGGCCTCGGCACCTCCCAGTACAACGGAGGCCCCGAGCCCCTCGTACGCGGCATAGAGGCCGGTGCAAACCTCATTGACACGGCATCGAGGTATGGGACGGAAGACGTCGTAGGTGAGGCCGTAAAGGGCCAGCGGGAATCGGTGATCGTGGCAACCAAAGTCTCGGGTGCCACCGTGAAATACGACCAGGTCATCGATTCTGCCAACGAGAGCCTCGCCCGACTAGGCATCGACACCATCGACCTCTACCAAGTCCACTGGCAAGACCCCAACGTCCCCATCAAGGAGACCATGAGCGCCCTGGAAACCCTTGTAGACGAGGGCAAGATCCGCTACATCGGCGTCAGCAACTACACCGCCGACCAGATGAAGGAAGCCCAGGACTGCCTCAAGAACAACCCTCTCGTGTCCAACCAGGTCCTCTACAACCTTGCTGACCGCGAGATCGAAGACGAAGTGCTCCCCTACTGCCAGGAGAACGACATTACCGTCCTGGCATTCAGCCCCCTGGCCCAGGGTCGGCTCGCCTCCCTCTCCTTCTTCTGGCGTACCAACGCCATGAACACGCTCCGACGCATAGCCGCCGAGCTCGGCAAGACCAGCGCCCAGGTCGCCCTCAACTGGTGCATATCACGGAAGAACGTTGTTCCTATACCCAAGTCCAGCCAGGGGGCCCGGGTCCTTGAATTCTGCGCCGCTTCCGGCTGGGACCTCTCCCCCGACCAAATCTCCGAACTCGACCGCGTCTTCGTCCGCTACTAGCCCGACTTGGCCTTAACTCTCCACCTGAGGCTCCGCGGGGAATCTCGGGCGTGGTTTCACTCGTCGAATGCACTACTCTCTTACGCACCTCATGTTCCACATCCTTGCCATACTCAAGGCTTCTATTCGCGAAAGAGTCATTTCTCCTTGACAATCCATCCCTAAAGTGATAGATTTCACTGACTTGTCAATAGTGCAAAAGCTGTGAAGAGGAGTAGTAGGAGTTCCCGAAAGCCTCCAGAGAGCCGGGATAAGGTGAAAGCCCGGCGGCCGTAGGACCCCGAACTCGCCTCGGAGCTGCCTGATCGAAAGCCCCGACCGGGCAACTAAATCAGGCCGAATGACTACCGTTAACAGTCCCGAGGCCTCTACGTTTATCGGGAGGCGAAGAAGGGTGGTACCGCGGACTCTCCGCCCCTTTGGGGGGCGGGGATTTTTTTTACCCAACATCTGAAGTGCAAAGTAGCCGAGTTGACCGGGGCTCCTCACCCGGCCCCCGAGCTGGTGATCAAAAATGAAACTTAACGGTTCGCAAATAGTCTTGGAATGCCTGAAAGCCGAGGGCGTGGACGTCATGTTCGGCCTTCCGGGAGGGGCCATCCTGCCCTTCTACCAGACCCTCCCGGAATACCCCGAAATCCGACACATCCTCGTCCGCCATGAGCAGGGCGCCGCCATGGCCGCCGACGGCTATGCCCGCTCCACTGGCAGGGTTGGCGTCTGTGTCGCCACCTCGGGTCCCGGGGCAACCAACCTCGTCACCGGCATAATGACCGCCCAGATGGATTCCGCACCCGTCGTCGCCATCACTGGCCAGGTCCCGAGGGCCATGATCGGCAAGGACGCCTTCCAGGAGTCCGACGTTACCGGCATCACCCTGCCCATAACCAAGCACAACTACCTCGTCATGGACACCAATGACCTGCCTACGGTCATCAAGAAGGCCTTCCACCTTGCCCGCACTGGGCGCCCGGGCCCAGTACTCGTGGACATTCCCAAGGACGTTCAAACCGAGGAAGTCGAGTTTCTCGGCTACCCCGAAGTAGCCGAGATGCCCACCTACAACCCGACCCCCGACGTCAACACCGCCGACGTTAAGCGCGCCGCCCAAATGATTAACGCTGCTAAGAGGCCCATAATCATCTCTGGTCGCGGTGTGAACATTTCTGGTGCCCACGCCCAGCTTCTGGAGCTTGCCGAAAAAGCCCAGATCCCTGTGATAACCACCCTGTTAGGCCTTGGCTCCATACCCGGCAACCACATCCTCAACGTCGGAATGCCTGGAATGCACGGCGTGGCCTGGGCCAGTATGGCCATCGACGAAGCAGACCTTCTCATCGGCATCGGTATGAGGTTCGACGACCGAGTAACCGGCAACGTCAACCTGTTCGCACCCAAGGCGAAGAAGATTCACATCGACATCGACGAGTCTGAGGTCGCCAAGAACGTCATTGTTGACCTGGCCCTCGTCTCCGACGTCAAAAATGTCCTCGATGAATTGAACCCGCTCGTGGAGCGCAAAGTCCACGCCGATTGGGTCGGCCAGATAGAAGAGTGGCGCCGTACCCACCCCTCCCTCTCCATCCGAGACACGGACCAGCTTCTGCCCCAGTACATCCTCAGTGAGCTCAACAAAGAGTCCAATGGCGAGTCCATCATCGTCACCGGTGTCGGGCAGCACCAGATGTGGGCTGCCCAGCACTTCGTCTCCGACAAGCCCGGCCGATTCATAACCTCTGGAGGCGCTGGCACTATGGGCTACGAGGTCCCGGCCGCTATGGGTGCCCAGGTAGGCAACCCGGGCAAAGTGGTCTGGTCAATATGTGGTGATGGCGGCTTCCAAATGACCATGTCGGAAGTCCTCACCATGGTCCAGAACAAGATACCCGTCAAGCTGGCGGTGATGAACAACGGCTTCCATGGCATGGTCCGCCAGTGGCAGGAGCTCTTCTACAACAGGAGCTACGTGGCCACCGAGTTCCACACCCCCGACTTCGTCAAACTCGCCGACGCCTTCGGCTGCATGGGCATCAGGGTCACCGAGAAAGACCAGGTCGTTCCGGCCATTCGGGAAGCCAACGCCCACGATGGCCCGGTCATCGTGGATTTCGTCGTCCCCGTTGAGGAAAACGTATACCCATTCATCCCGCCCGGCGGATCCGTCGCCTCAATGGTCGAAGATCCCAACTTCAGCGCGGCTATGGGATAGAAACAGGGAACTATGGCGCTGCCAAGACACATACTGGTCGCCCTCGTGGAGGATAAGCCTGGAGTCCTCAATCGGGTTTCAGGCCTTTTTCGCCGACGCGGCTTCAACATCGCCAGCCTCGCCGTCGGCCACAGCGAAACGCCCAAGCTCTCCCGCATGACCCTTGTTGTCGAGGGTGGCGAAGGCGTCCGGGTCCAAGCCGCCCGACAGCTCCGCAAGCTCGTTGGCGTGATGGAAGTCAAAGACATCACAGGATCGGAGACCGTAGCCCGGGAACTCGCCCTCATCAAGCTCCGCGCCCTCGCCAAGGACCGCAACGACATCATCAACGTCATCGGTATTTTTCGCGCCGACATCATTGATGTGGATGTCGACACCATGATTATTCAAGCCACAGGTGACGCCGACAAAATAGAAGCTCTCCATTCCATGCTCCTTCCCTTCGGTGTGCTGGAGATGATGCGCACCGGAGAGGTCGCCATGGTTCGCGGAGCAGCAGGCCGACGCGGCGACGGCGTCGTTAAGCCCATAGTCTACGAGGACATAGGAGGAGTTTAGATACATGGCCATTAACGCGAAGGTCTACTACGACGACGATGCCGACATCTCAATGCTCGATGGCAAGACCATCGGTGTAATCGGCTACGGCAGCCAGGGCCATGCCCACTCCCTAAACCTGAAGGACAGCGGCTGTGAGGTAATGGTTGGCCTCTACCAGGGGAGCAAGAGCTGGGAAAAGGCCGAACAGGCCGGCCTCCGAGTCGCCGAAGTCGCCGATGTTGCCAAAGAGGCCGACATCATGATGATGACCATCCCAGACGAACGTCAGGGTGGCGTCTTCGCCGACCACATCGCCCCGAACTTGAAGTCAGGCCAGACCCTCATGTTCGCCCACGGTTTCAACATCCACTACAAGGAAGTAGTACCGCCACCCTGCGTGGACGTCAGCATGATCGCACCCAAGGCCCCCGGCCACCGACTCCGTGAGCTCTACACCGAGGGTGTCGGCGTACCGGCCCTTGTGGCAATCCATCAGGATGCCAGTGGAAGCGCCAAGGATGTTGCCCTCGCTTACGGCAAGGGTCTTGGGTCCACCAGGGCCGGTGTCCTGGAGACCACCTTCAAGGAGGAGACCGAGACTGACCTCTTCGGCGAGCAGAGCGTCCTCTGCGGCGGCGTCACCTCCCTCATCAAGGCAGGCTTCGAGACCCTCGTCGAAGCTGGTTACCAGCCCGAGGTCGCCTACTTCGAATGCCTACATGAGGTCAAGCTCATCGTAGATCTCATATACCAGGGCGGCCTGGAGTACATGCGCTACTCCGTCAGTGATACCGCCGAGTACGGTGACTACTCCCGCGGCGGACGCATCATCGACGATAACGTCCGCGCATCTATGAAGAAGGTCCTGGCGGAGATCCAGGACGGCACCTTCGCCCGGGAGTGGATCTCCGAGAACCGCGAAGGCCGCACAAACTTCGACGCAATGCGGAAGAAAGACAAGTCCCACACAGTGGAAGTGGTCGGCAGGGACCTGCGGGAGATGATGACCTTCCTTAACAGGCCGACCTAAGGTCGGCTCTGAGGGGTTCGTCATCCTGCAGTAAGGTTTTTGGGAGGTTCAAAATGGAAAAAGTTATGATATTCGACACTACGCTCAGAGACGGGGAGCAGGCTCCCGGCGCCACCCTGAATGTGGACGAAAAAATAGAGATCGCCCACCAGCTCAACAAGCTGGGTGTCGACGTCATTGAGGCTGGCTTCCCCTTCAGCTCCCCCGGTGACTTTGAGTCCGTCACCCGGGTTGCCAAGGAGGTCAAGGGCCCCATCGTCGCCGGGCTGGCCCACGCCCACGCCAAGGCCATCGACGCCTGCTACGACGCCGTCCGCAACGCCGAGAGGCCCCGGGTCCACGTCTTCCTCTCCAGCTCCGACGTCCACCTCATGTACCAGCTAAAGAAGAACCACGAGGAGATCCTCGAACTGGCCACCGAGATGGTCGGCCGGGCCGCAGGCTACCTCAGCGACGTCGAGTTCTCCCCCATGGACGCCACCCGCACCGACCGGGACTACCTTTACCGTATCCTCGAATCGGTCATCAATGCCGGTGCCCGTACTGTCAACATTCCCGACACCGTCGGCTACACCACCCCAGAGGAGTTCTACGACCTCATCTCCGGTATCTTCAACAACGTCCCCAACATAGACAAGGCTATGGTCAGCGTGCACTGCCACAACGACCTCGGCCTCGGTGTCGCCAACACCATCGCCGCCATCCGCGCCGGCGCCCGGCAGGTCGAGTGCACCGTAAACGGCATCGGCGAAAGGGCCGGCAACGCCTCCCTGGAAGAGATCGTAATGGCCATGCGCACCCGCAATGACCTCTACGACATCACCAACAACATCGACTCCACCCAGATTTACCGCACCAGCCGCCTGGTCAGCGACCTCACCGGTCTCCCCGTCCAGCCCAACAAAGCCGTGGTCGGTGCCAACGCCTTCAGGCATGAGTCAGGCATCCACCAGGACGGTATCCTGAAGAACCCCATCACCTACGAAATTATGACCCCCACCTCTGTAGGCGTTCCCCAGACCACTCTCTACCTGGGCAAGCTCAGCGGCAGGCACGCCCTGAAGAGTCGGCTTGAGCAGCTCGGCTACACCCTGACCGACGAAGAGCTCCGCAGCACCTTCGAGGCCTTCAAGGACATTGCTGACAGGAAGAAGGAGGTCACCGACCGAGACCTGGAAGTCTTGATGGGCGAGGAGCGACGCACCGTCCACGAGACCTATCGCCTTGAGCATGTCCAGGTGGCCTGCGGTGACCACGAAGTGCCCACCGCTACCGTCACCATCAAGGGCCCCGAGGGACAGTCCTCCACCGACGCCGCTGTCGGCACGGGGCCCGTGGACGCTGTCTACAAGGCCATTAACCGCATCGTAGCTGTGCCCAACCAGCTTACCGAGTTCAGCATCAAGTCCGTCACCGAAGGTATCGATGCTCTTGGCGAGGTCACCATCAGGATTGAAAGCGAGGACCAGACCTTCATAGGCCGGGGTGCCCACACCGACATCATCGTCGCCAGCGCCAAGGCCTACATGAACGCCCTCAACCGCCTGATTGCCTCCCGGGAAGAGTCAAGGGAGGTCGTGGCGGTAGGCTAGACGGTCTACCGCCTGGATCGGCATCTGGCATACGGAGTGTGGGTGCACAGAGTGCGTCCCGACCCCGCGTACCTGCAACGCGGATATCTCTAAGTAGTTGCAATGACTAAAGCAAACATAGCAGTCCTTCCTGGCGATGGCATCGGCCCCGAGGTCATGGAACAGGGCCTCCGAGTCCTACGCGCCGCCGAGTCCCGCTTCGACCACGATTTCAAATTGAAGAACGGCATAGTTGGCGGCTGCGCCATAGACGAGTTCGGCACCGCCCTCCCCGCTGACACCCTGAAGACCTGCAAGAAAAGCGATGCCGTTCTCTTCGGCGCCGTCGGAGGCCCTAAGTGGGACGACCCCAAGGCCTCCGTCCGACCGGAGCAAGGACTTCTTGCCCTCCGAAAAAAACTCAACCTCTTCGCCAACATCCGGCCCGTGAAGGTCTACCCCCAGCTCCGGGACGCCACCCCCCTCAAACCCGAGAACTTGGATGGCGTCGACATGATCGTCATCCGTGAGCTTACGGGCGGCCTCTACTTCGGAAAGCCGAAACGCCAGTGGACCACCTCCCGCGGCCGCAGGGCCGTCGACTCCATGGCCTATTCCGAGGATGAGATCCGGCGCATAGTCCGCGTCGGCTTCGAAGTCGCTCGCGGCCGACCCCGTAAGAAGCTCACATCCGTCGACAAGGCCAACGTCTTGGAGTCCTCCCGGCTCTGGCGTCAAATTGTCCTCGAAATGGCCCCCTCCTATCCCGATGTTGACCTCGACCATCTCCTCGTCGACACCTGTGCCATGCACCTCGTCCGCCAGCCGGCCCGCTTCGACGTTATCGTCACTGAAAACACCTTCGGCGACATCCTCACTGATGAGACCGCCGTCCTTTCCGGTTCCATGGGCATGCTCCCATCAGCCAGCCTGAACATGGAAGAGGGCGAAGGCGGTGCCGTCGGGGTCTACGAACCCTGCCACGGCTCCGCCCCCGACATCGTCGGCCAGAACAAGGCCAACCCCTGCGGCATGATCCTTAGCGTTGCCATGATGCTTCGCCACTCCCTCGGCCTGGAGGAAGAGGCCCGCACCATAGAGACCGCAGTCGAGGATGTCCTCGCTGAGGGCTACCGCACCCCCGACATCGCCGAAGAAGGCACCGAAAGCACCGGCACCGTGGAGATGGGCGGCCTTATCGCCAACAAGGTGGCGGCATAGAAACGACAGCCCAATGACTACTACCACAAAACGGCTGACCCTCTACGACACCACCCTCCGAGACGGCACCCAGATGGAGGGCATATCCCTCTCCGTCGAGGACAAGCTCAAGATCACGCGTATGTTGGACAAGCTCGGCGTCGATTTCGTGGAGGGCGGTTGGCCCGGCTCCAACCCCAAGGATGCCGAGTTTTTCGAGCGCGCCCGTGACCTCGAGCTTGAAAACTCCACCGTCGTCGCCTTTGGCGCCACCCGACGCGCCAACGTCAGCGTCGACAAAGACCCCCAGATTGAGGCCCTGCTCCAGGCCGAGACCCAAGTGATAACCCTCGTCGGCAAGAGCTCGGCCCTCCATGTTCGCTCCATCCTCGAGACCACCCCCGAAGAAAACCTCGACATGATCGCCGACTCCGTCCGTTACCTCCGGGACAAGGGTCGACGCGTAATCTTTGATGCCGAGCACTTCTTCGACGGCTACAGGGAAGATCCAGACTACGCCATCAAGACCGTCCAGGCCGCCCATGACGCAGGCGCAGAGTATGTCGTCCTCTGCGACACCAACGGCGGCCGCCTCCCCTCGGAGATCTCTGAAATCATCACCCAGGTTCAAAAGGCCACCGACGCCAGCCTTGGCATCCACGCCCACAATGACGCCGATATGGCCGTCGCGAACAGCATCGCCGCCGTCAACGGCGGCGTCGCCCAGGTCCAGGGCACCGTCAACGGCTACGGTGAACGCTGCGGCAACGCCAACCTCATCTCCATCATCGGCAACCTCAAGATCAAGATGGGCGTCGACTGCATAACCGATGAACAGCTCTCTCACCTCACCGAGGTCTCCCGCTATGCCAGCGAGCTCGCCAACCTCCCACCCAACGAACACCAGCCTTACGTTGGAATGAGCGCCTTCAGCCATAAGGGAGGTATGCACGTCGCCGCAGTCAACAAGCTTGAAGAAAGCTATCAGCACGTTCCGCCTGAGTTGGTTGGCAACACCAAGCGCGTCGTCGTTTCGGAGCTATCTGGCAGGGGCAACATCGCCTACAAGGTCCGGGAGCTTGGCATCGACGTTGACCTCGGCCCCGAGGGCACTAAAGAAGTCCTGGGCCGCATCAAGGACCTCGAAAGCAAGGGCTTCCAATATGAAGGCGCAGAGGCCTCTTTCGAGCTCCTCGTCAGGCGGGCCCACAGCGGCTATAAGCCCCCCTTCGAGCTTGTCGACTTCATGGTCCTGGTCGAAAACAGCCGCCGATCCCCGACCATGGCTAATGAATCCGAGCCCTACCTCCTCGCAGAGGCCATGGTCAAGGTCAAAGTCGGTGAAGAGACCATCCACACCGCCGCCGAGGGCAACGGCCCGGTCAACGCCCTAGACCTCGCCCTTAGGAAAGCCCTCACCCAGTTCTACCCCCGCATATCGGTCGTCGAGCTTTCAGACTACAAAGTGCGTATCGTGGATGAAAGCTCGGGAAGTTCCAGCAGCATCCGTGTGCTCATCGAGTCCACGGACGGCGCTCGTGTCTGGCGGACCGTGGGAAGCTCCACCAACGTCATCGAAGCCAGTTGGCTGGCCATGGCAGACAGCCTCGAATACTGGCTAATCAAGAACCAGGACTAACCCTTCCCCGGTACGGGGCCTCTCACCGTGAGCGGAGGCAAAGGGTCGAGCGGGGGCGGCACTGGATTGCCGGGTCCTCAAGTAGTCCCAACCCCACCCTCACCCTCCAATATCCAACTCCTCCTCCCTGATCTCCCCATCCTCAATGTGAAATCCCCTCACCTCCGGCGACTCCGGGTTCCTCAACGACACCAGGAAATAAAGCATCCCCGGCCATAGGCTCTGCTTCTCCCCCGACGCCTCCTCCACGTAAGTCGCCAGCCTCACGTCCGTCGGAGAGGGATACGCCTCACTAAACGTATGGGAATGATAGAAGCCCAACACCTCCCACCCCTCCCCATCCACCTCCTCTAAGATCCTGAATTGGTCCTGCGGGTCCATCACGTACTTCACCGGGCTGGGCTCCGCGTTCTGCACGCGGTACACCCGCCTCACCTCCCCACCCGACCCCGCCAGCATCCCACAACATTCGTTGGGCGCATCCTCCTTCGCATGGGCAATCATCTCGTCTGCGTGCTCTCTGCTTAGCCTGAACATCTACTCAACCCGATTCCTGAGAATTATCCGACAACGTGAATTGTCCCGGTATGCTCCGCGACCACTTCCCCAATCACCCTCGCCCCGACCACCCCATGCTCAACAAGTGCATCCATCAACTTCTCAACCCTCTCTTCCTCCACCGAAATCAGCAGCCCTCCCGATGTCTGAGCATCGGCCAGCATCACCTTCATTGCATCGGGGACATCCCCTTCCCATACCACCTTGTCCCTCAACGAGGCCAGGTTTCGCTGCGTCCCTCCGGGAGCTATACCCTTCTCCGCCAGCCCCCGTGCCCCGGGAATCAGCGGCACCTCGTCCATGCTCACCCGTGCCCCCACCCCGCTCCCCTCCACCATCTCTCTGAGGTGCCCCAGCAGCCCGAAACCCGTGATGTCCGTGCACGCGTTCACCCCCACCCCCACCATCGCCTCCGAAGCGCCCTTGTTCAGTTCCGCCATCAACCTCACCACCCCACCCTCCGTCTCCGCATCCGACTTTCCCGCCTTCAGCGCCGTCGTAATGATCCCCGTCCCGATAGCCTTAGTCAGCACCAGCCTGTCCCCGGCCCTCGCCCCGGAATTCGTGATCTGCTCCCCCGGCCTCACCAGCCCTGTCACCGACACCCCATACTTCGGCTCTGCATCGTCAATCGTATGCCCGCCGCCGATTATCGCTCCCGCTTCCGTCATCTTGTCTGCCCCGCCCTTCAGGATGCTTGCCAGGACCTCCTTCGGCAGACCTATCGGAAAGCACACAATGTTCAGCCCGATGAGCGGGGTGGCGCCCATCGCATAGATGTCGCTCAGTGCATTCGCCGCCGCTATCGCCCCGAACCAGTACGGGTCGTCCACGATGGGCGGGAAGAAATCGACGCTCTGTACCAGCGCAACCGAATCGTTAAGCCTATAGACTGCGCTGTCGTCCGCCGTCCCCGATCCCACCAACAGGTTCGGGTCATCGACTTTCGGGAGGCTCTTCAGGACCTGCACCAGGTCCTCGGGACTGAACTTGGAAGCTCAGCCCGCGCAGTGGGCCAATTCAGTTAGGCGCGATTCTTTAGCCGTAGCCATTTTCCTATGGGGAACATATACATCAGGCCGCGCAAAGATTATAGTCGACTAAAGAAGAGTGTGGAGGTCTAGGTAGAACGAGACAGGGTTGACTGAATCTACCCGCCCACAGGCCCGCCACCCTCGCCCGTGAACTTCCACGCATTCTCCGCCACCCCCGTCACCCGCCACCGCGGCATAACGTACTCCGAATCCTCCGACTTCTCGAACACCACTTCCACCGGGTTCCCGATTGCCACCGCTTCCTCATCGTCCGTCAGCACCCCCACGATCCTCGTTATCGAGCCATCCTCGTTGGTGCAGTCCGGCAGGTCTATGACTGCCGTGATGTACGGCACCGCCGGAACGAAGGGTGCCAGGATCGGCTGCACCACCACGTTGTAGCTGTAAATCATGCCCTTACCCTCGGTCTCATACCACCCGAGACTCATGGATGTACACCCCGGACACGCCGGAAACGGAGGGAAGAACTTCTTGCTGCAATCGTTGCACTGCCTCACCAGCAGCCGGTCTTCCTTCGTGGCGTCCCACCACTCTTTTGTGTCGGGATCGGGTTTGACGTTGATCAGGGAATAGTCGATTGATCCGGGCATTGAAACCTACCTCCTGATGATCATGGCGCTGCTCTCGGTCTCCGTGCCCCACGCGAGGCAGGCGGCAATCTCCGCCTTCTTTAGCTGGCGGCAGCCCTTCTCTCGGTCGTACGTGTGCTTGCCCTCCCGCCACCCGGGGCACGAGTCATCCGTCCGGTGCCTTAGCTGGCGGACGTTCTCTATCACCATCGCTATCCCGTGCGTGTAACCCTCCGACAGATGCCCCCCCGACAGATTGGACGGTAGCTTTCCATCTATCTGCAGCGTACCGCCCTCCACGAAGTCCCCGATCTCCCCCTCGGGTGCAAACCCATACCCCTCCAGTAATATCAGCGACGTGAACGTAAACGCGTCATACGCGGACACGAAGTCGATGTCGTCGTGCGTCACCCCAGACATGCCGAACAGCCGGTGCCGGCCATAGTTCGCTCCCACATAGTGGATCTTCTCCCGGTTCCACCTGTAGGACGCGTCCGGCGTCTGTGTCCGGGCCGTGCCCCCCATGATGAACACCGGGGGCTGCTTCAGGTTGTATGCCCACTCCCGGGGCGCGACTATGATCGCCGCCGCCACATCTGTCTCTAGGCAGCAGTCGAACAGCCTGAACGGCTTCGACACCCACCGACCTTTCAGGTAATCGTCCATCGAAAGAGGCCTGTCGTAGAAAATCGACTTCGGGTTCAGGTTCGCATGTCTCCTATGCGCCACCGCCACCTCTCCTAGGTGCCTTGATGTCAACCCGTAATCACGCATGTATCTCATGCAGGTCAGCCCGTGGTGCTGGGCCGGAGTCGTGAATCCCCACGCGTCCCACATGTCCGAGATGCTCGACACATTGGTCACCGGCACCGGCCCGTCCGGGTCCTGACCCCCGAACCTCAGCCCCGACCTCCCGTTCATCGACCGGAATATCACCATGTTTCGGCAATATCCCGCTTCGATAAGCCCGATTGCATGGGCCACCAGTGTCTCCGTGCTGTTACCCCCACCGATGATGTCCACGGCATAGTCCAACCGGATCCCGAGCGATGACGCCACCGCCGCCGAATCGCACGAGTCCCCGTACTGGTACGAGGTCATCCCGCTTATCTCCGACGGGTCCAGCCCCGAGTCCGCCATTGCGTTCCGTACGGCCTCACACGCCATCGACAACGTCGTCCGGTTTGAAGGGCGCATGTGTGGGGTCTCACCCACGCCCACTATGCAGTATTTGTCCGTTAGTGCTCCCACTCTGCCTCTACCTCCTGAGAATCATTGCGCTGCTCTGCCCTTCGAAGGACCAGGCCAGGCACGCTGCGATTTCGGCTTTCGTCAACTGTCTGCACCCCTTGCTGCGGTCATATGTGTGCTTTCCATCTCTCCACCCGGGACACACGTCGTCCGCCCGATGCCTCAGCTGCCGCACGTTCTCGATCACCATCGCTATCCCGTGCGTGTACCCCTCCGACAAGTGCCCACCCGACAAATTAGACGGCAACTTGTTATCGATTTGCAGCGTACCGCCCTCCACGAAGTCCCCGATCTCCCCCTCAGGCGCAAACCCGAACGCCTCAAGTAGTATCAGCGACGTGAAAGTGAACGCATCGTACGCAGACACGAAGTCTATGTCGTCATGCCCCACCCCCGACATCCCGAACAGCCTCTTCCTCCCGTAGTTCCCGCCCACTTTGTGGATCTTGGGCATACCCCACGGGAACGCCGCACCCGGCGCCTGCACCCGAGCCGTGCCCCCCATGATGAACACTGGGGGCTGCTTCAGGTTGTATGCCCACTCCCGGGGCGCGACTATGATCGCCGCCGCCACGTCCGTCTCCAGGCAGCAGTCGAACAACCTGAAAGGCTTGGAAATCCACCGACCCCTCAGGTAGTCCTCCATTGAAAGTGGCCTGTCGTAGAAGACCGCCTTGGGGTTCAGGTTCGCGTGCCGGCGGTGCGCCACGGCCACCTCGCCAAGATGACGGGAAGTGAGGCCGTAGTCGTGCATGTACCTCAGGCAGGTGAGGGAATGGTGCTGTGCGGGCGTCGTGAACCCCCAGGTCTTGTCGAAGTCCCCGATCCCCCTGATGGCAGGTATGGCCGCCGACCCCCCAGGGTCCTGGCCCCCCGGCCTCCGCCCCGACCTCCCGTTCATGGAGCGAAATATCACCATGTTCCGGCAATAACCCGCCTCAATCAGCCCGATGGCGTGGGCTACCAGCGCCTCCGTGCTCGAACCTCCCCCGATGATGTCCAGCGAGTAGTCCAGCCTCATCCCCAGCGCAGACCCCACGTCCTTCGAAGCACATGAATCGAAGCCCTGGTAGGAAGTCATCCCACCTATGTCCGAGGCTTCCAGCCCCGCATCGTCCAGCGCCTTGCGCACGGCCTCGCAAGCCATGGACAGCGTCGTCCTGTTGGAGGGACGCATATGGGGAGTCTCCCCCACGCCCACTATGCAGTACTTGTCGGTCAGGGCTCCCAAAGCGCTACAACCTTAAACTATTTCCTGTGAGGTTTCCACAAGACACTCCCACTTGCGAGACCGTATAATTTCGTAGTGCTCACGGAATATGCGGTGCAGGCTCCGTCCCTATGTGTCCCTCCTCCCCCAGCCGCCTCACCCGCTCATCATCGTATCCCAGTAGCTCCCTGTACACGTATTCGTTCCCATACCCGAGGTGGGCCGGCGGCTTCCGGATGGCGTTCGGCGTCTTTGCCATCTTCCACATAAACCCGACGTGGTCGTGTACCCCGAGGTCCGGGTCATTCACCCTCTCGAAAAATCCCCGGGCCTTGATATGCGGGTCTGCGTGGGCTTCCCTCTCGTTCAGCACCGGCGCAGCCCCCACCCCGACCCCCTGCAGCCTTTCCATTACCTCGTAGTTTGTCAGGGTTACCGTCCACTCACCCAGCTTCACGTCAATCTCCTCTTGGTTCTGCCATCTCCCCAGCACCGTTCTGAATTTCCTATCCCTTGCCCATTCGGGCTCCCTCATCGCCCGACACAGCCCCTCCCACTCTTCATCACTCCCCACTGATATTGCCACCCACGAGTCCTTCCCCTTGCACCGGTATACCCCGTGCGGCGCCATCGACGTATGCCCGTTCCCCAGGGATGACCGTACCCTGCCGTTCATCGTGTAGTCCATGATCGGCGCCGCGAGGTAAGGAATAAAATTCTCGCACAGAGGGATTTCGATTAGCTGCCCTTCGCCCGTCCGTCTCCTATGCCTCATGGCCATCAACACCGCCATGACAGTGCTGTAGGCTGCCCCGGCATCGCTCTGGTTGGATTCCGGCCTCTGCGATATATCCGTGTCCCGATAGCCCTTTAGCCAGCTATGCCCTGCCACCCCCTCCACGTGCTGGCCCCACGACCGGTACCTGTGGTACTTACCCTCCAGCCCGAAGGCCGGCATCCTCACCATGATGATTCCGGGGTTGTGCTCCTTCAGTTCGGCATACGTGAGTCCGAGCTTCTTCATTGTGTCAGGCATGTTGTTCTCGATGAAAACGTCCGACTTGGATACGAGGTCCATCAACACCTCCAGCCCCTCCCTCCGGGTTACGTCAAGCGTCATGCTGCTCTTGTTCCGGGCATGCGTGTTGAATAACGCCCCCCTGTCCCACGCCCGGGTCTCCGGATACATTCCCGCGTATCCATACCCCATCTCGATCATCATCCTGAAATACTCTCTACCCGGCTTCATCAACCCCGTCCGCGTTGTCGTACCCAGGAACTGCGTCGATTCGACCCGGATAACGTCCGCTCCCCAGTCCGCCAGCATCTGGCACGAATGCGGTCCGGCCCACACCACCGTAATCTCCAGCACCCTTATCCCTTCGAGAGGTAACCTAGCCAATCCTGTTCTCCAACACCTAAACGACTCCCGTCTGTCTCAGCTTCGATAGCTCTTCCCGACTGTATCCCAGCGTCCCGCAATATACATCCGCATTATGCTGACTCAGGGTCGGAGCTGCCGATCTCAGTTGCCATGGCGTCCGGAACATCTTCAATGACTTGCCCGGCATGGTCATCTCCCCCGCTACGGGATGATTCACCTTGGTCCACATTCCCCGCTCCCAGAAATGGTCGTCGTTGAGCAGGTCCTCCGTCGTGTTCACCACCCCTGATAGCACCCGACTTTGCTGTGCCATCTCCCAGACTTCTAGTTTCGACTTGCCGTATAGCCAGGAAATGATAATGCCGGAGATCTCTTCGATATTCGCCGGGTCCCGTCTCCCTTCAGGCGTGTTGAACCGCGGGTCATCTATCAGGTCTTCCCGCCCGACAAGCCTGCACACCCGGTCAAACCCGAATTCTCCACCGAGCAGATTGACATACCCATCAGCACACGGAAAAGGCCCCGACCCGATGCCCATGTGGTCCAGATTCCGGTCTCCCACCACCCCCGTGTACGAATATGCCAGCAGCTTCGCCGCCCGACGGTCGATATTTCCCAGCTGCACCTCCGCCGCCGCTATGTCGATGTAGTCCCCCTCCCCCGTGGCCTCCGCCCTGTGGAACGCCACCATGCCCGCAGTTGCCGCGGCCAGACCCGTGTGCAGGTCCGACACGTTGTTCGCCGCATTCACCGGCTCCCGCTCCGGATTGCCCGTGAAGTACATCGGCCCTCCGAATGCGTAGGGCTGTATCTCGTAACCCCTATACTCCCTGTACGGTCCGCTCTGCCCGAAAGGCGTAATGGAAACTGCCACCAGCGCTGGATTAACACTCTCCATCTCCCCATACGTCAAACCTAGGCCGTCCAGCTTTCCTGCCCCCAGCCCCTCCACCAGTATGTCTGCCCAACAGATCAGGTCCTTCAGTATCCTCCGCCCCCGCCCCGACACCACGTTTAGAGTTATTCCTCTTTTATTGACGTTCAGGTACTGGAAAAACCCGCTCGTCTCGGCATTGGGAATGTCCCCGAGGAACGGGCCAGACATCCGCAACGGGTCTCCTTGCGGTGGCTCCACCTTTATAACTTCCGCCCCGAAACTACCCAGCAGTCTTGTTGCATTCGCAGGCGGAATCCCGACTCCCAAATCCAGGACCTTCACGCCCTCCATTGCACGGGGAGGAAGAAAGGAATCGACCCTATGGGTGTCTTGGTATAGCAAAAGCTGCTGAGTGGAAGCGGTCGGATTCCGGGGATTATAGCATCGGCCTTGCGAAATAACGGGCTTTAGGCAGACCCCCTCGTCTGTTAGAATCACTCCGTCCACCCGAGGCAATTTTATGGGTTTCGTCACCGTAGAAGGCAGAAACATCCACTACCAGTTCCCGTCCCAGGCCGAGGCCCGCGTCCGCCAGGGCCGTAACGTCCTCATGGTCCACGGCGCCGTCGACAACCATCTCGTCTGGCGCTACCAGCACGCCTACCTGGAGCGCGAACACACCCCCCTGTCCATAGATTTACCCGGCCACGGCGACTCCCAGGGCCCACCCATCGACGATCCCGCCGACTTCCGGCACTTCATCAAGGCCTTCGTCGATGTCATGGACCTCGTCCCCTTCGTCTTCGCTGGCCATTCCATGGGCGGCTCCATGGCCCTTGACTACGCCATCCACCATCCGGAGGACGTTGAAGGCCTCATAATTGTCGGAGGTGGCGCACATTGGGACATGGCTCCCGAGGACCTGGAAGTCTGGACCTCCGACCCCGAGCGCGCCCAGAGAGAAAACGTCGCCCTCCTATTTTCCAAGAAAACGTCCAAGCGCCTCGTCGAGGAATACGCCAAACAACTTGCTGCCCAGGGACCCGGGACCTGCACCGCCGACTTCCTCAACTGCGACCGCTACGATCTCCTCGGCCAAATCAATCAAATCACCGTCCCAACCCTCGTTGCCGCCGGCGATGAAGAAGAGTGGCTCGAAAACTCCCGTGAAATCCACGCCAGCGCCATGAACACCACCTTCGAAATTATCCCCGCTGCCGGCCATGCCGTCATGATCGAGCAGCCGACCCTCCTGAACGAAAAAATCGGGGCCTACCTCGAATCCCTGCCTTGAAGCCCGTGCTTGAGTAAGGGGAACGCATGCCAAACGTACAGGTAAACGGTAAGAACGCCTTCTACGCCAGCCCGAGAGACCTCGCCGCAGGCCAGAAGAAGGGCAAGATAGTCCTGCTGGTGCACGGCGCCCGGAGCAACCACAAGATTTGGGCGCCCCAGCTCCAGGCCCTCGCCCCTTGGCACACCCCCATCGCCATGGACTTACCCGGCCACGGCGACTCCGAGGGCCCAGGCTCCACCAACGTCTCCGAATATCGAGATTTTGTCAAAGCCCTGGTAGATGCCCTCGGTATCGACTCCTTCGTCATTGCCGGCCACTCCATGGGCGGCTCCATCGCCCTCGACTACCTCCTAGCCTACCCCGGCGTCGAGGCCTACATCCCCGTCGGCTCCGCCTCCCAGTGGAACATCGACGACGCCTACATAGACGTCTACCGCCAGGATCCCGAGAAGGCCATCCAGGAGAGCGCAGGCCGCAACTTCTCCAAAAGCACCCCCAGGGCCATCGTCGAACTCAACGAATGGAACAACAGGACGACCCCCATAGAGGTCGGCATCGGTGACCTGGAAGCCTGCAACGCATTCAACCAGGCCCCGAGGCTCGGCGACGTAAGCGTCCCGACCTGCGTCATCTGCGGCGAAGAAGACCTCTACGTAGACGGCTCCCAGGCCCTCCACAACGGTATATCCGGCTCCCAGGTCCACTGGATCAAAAACGCCGGCCACGACCCCTCCATCGAACAACCCCTCGCCACCAACAAAATCCTCCTAGACTTCCTCAACTCCCTGGATTAATTCAGTACTGGTTGGTCTCTAGGTCGTGGCGTTAAAGGGCTACCTCACCAACCGTTGGTGATGATATCGCCCACTGCCTCGTTTGACTGTCGTATGTAACGATACGGTTGCGCTTTAGATGTTGCTGCGCATTTCGGAGCCGGTGCTTCCAAGCCTTGCCGTATTGCTGACCATTGATGACGAGTTCTTCACTGTCATCACAGAGGGCTGGCATTAATTTGCTAACGTCTTTGGCTATATTAGGTGTAGTTAATGGCCCATGTGCCAGTGCGAACTTTATGGCCTCTCCGAATACCGCATTCGAGCTTCGTTTCCCAACTTGAGCAGAAGCGAGTATAGGCTTAGCGCGCCGCATAACTGCACTGAATTTTCGTTTTGCTTCAGGTAGTGCAGTGATGGTGATTGCGGCTCGGGCTTGACGTAGCGAAGTCTCCAATTGTTCCAGTTCCAAGATGGTATCGGATTCAATCTTGCTGCCCAAGCGAGCGAATGCTTGCATGTCTTCAAGTACTGATTGAACTAGATCTTCTCTATGAAGTAAGACGCCATATTCGATATTGCGGTCTAGTGCTGAACGCGTTAGATTTCCTGAAGTTACGATGGCTGCTTTCTCATCAGCTATGAACACTTTCGCATGCAAGTTGGGCAGTGCTATAACCTGTGCAAGCGGTGACGCCTCGGCAAGATAGCGAATGGCACCTATATCCAGGGCGGAAGCACTTACGGCGTCCGGGTCTATGTTTGCCAAAGTGGTGATCTCGAGATCAGGACGGATTTGTTCACAAAGCCATTTGACTTCTTCATACTTCAAATATGGCACTGCGATCAATAAAGAGCGCTCTGCAGTTGAAGCAACATCGGCGAGTGCGCGCCGCCAAGGGCCATTCAGCAGTTGAATCATTGCTCAAAATCCATTTCTACTTCCAGCCATTAGGCAACTATCTCAGCTATACAGCCTGATGGCACGATAGTCAACAAACGGCGCCATCCATTAGCCTTTCAATCAGACGACCCCCAACCTTGCAATCAGACGTCTAGTCCTCTCCCCCAATGTGTTAACATTCACCCCCACCCCCCACCCAAAGGAGCCCCGACCCGTGACCGGCTGCCTTGACGGAATCAAAGTCCTGGAGCTCGCCCGCTATCAAGCCGGGCCCCGGGCCGGCATGGTCATGTCCGACATGGGCGCCGAGGTTATCAAGGTTGAAAAGCCCGGCGGCGAGGAGACCCGCGCCCATGCTCCCCTCGTCAACGGCACCAGCGTCTACTTCACCGTCTACAACCGCGGCAAGAAGAGCATCACCCTCAACATGCGCACCGAAGAGGGCAAGGAGATCTTCCGTGAGCTAGTCAAGACCGCCGACGTTGTCCTCGAAAACTTCCGACCCGGCGTCATCGCCAAAATGGGCTTCTCCTACGAAGAGCTCAAGGAGATCAAACCCGACATCATCCTTACCTCCGTCTCCGGCTTCGGCCAGTACGGCCCCTACCGAAACCGCCCCGCCTTCGACCCCATCGGTCAGGCCATGTCTGGCCTCATGGAAGTCACCGGCATCCACGAAGGCCACCCCGTCCTCACCGGTTCCCCCATCATCGACCGCATAACCTCCCTTCACGCCTGCATAGGCACCCTCGGCGCCATCATCCACCGCAACGCCACCGGCGAAGGTCAGGTAATCGACGTAAGCCTCCTCGACACCGGCGTAACCCTCATGGAGATCCCCATCTCCCACCACATGGGCACGGGCGCCGGCCCTGCTGACTACTACGCCTCCGTCTACAAGGCCAAGGACGGCTACGTCACCATCCCCGCTACCTCCCGCACCCTCTGGACCCGAGTCTTCATTGCAATGGGCCAGCACGAGCTAGCCGAAGACCCGAGCATCCTCGGTTTCGAAGCCGACGCAGGCTCCAAGGCCAAGCGCCTGAAGCTCCTCACCGATTGGGTCGCCTCCAACACCGTAGCCGACATCACCGAAAGACTCGTCGCCAACGAGGTCCCCGTCGGCCCCGTGCAGACCCCCGCCCAGATGTCCCAAGACCCCCACATGAGCGAGCGCGAAATGATGGTCCCCGTACCCACCGAAAACGGCCAGCACGAGATCATGGCCCCCGGCCTCAGCATCAAGTTCTCCAGGAGCAAGGGTGCAGTGGGCAAGGTCCCGGCCGCTGGCGAGCATACCTGTGAAATCCTCGGCCAACTCCCCGGCATGACCCCCGACAAGATCGAAGACCTTCGCGTACGGGGCGTTCTTTAGACCCCACCCTTCTCCCCACATTAGACGAAATCAAATGGACACCATCAAAGACAAGTGCGCCATCGTAGGCATCGGCGAGACCGAATATTCCAAGGACTCGGGCCGCAGCGAGCTTTCCCTCGTCCTCGAGGCCTCCATGAAGGCCATCGATGATGCCGGCCTGCAACCCGAGGACATAGACGGCATGGTCCGCTTTGTCGTTGACCCAACCCCCGAGGAAGAGGTCATCGCCTCCCTCGGCATCCCCGAGCTCACCTTCTTCGACGAGCTTGCCTATACGGGTACCGCCGCAGGAGGACTCGCGGCCCACGCCTGCATGGCCGTGGCCAGCGGCTTGGCCAACAACGTCCTCCTCTACCGCGCAATGAACGGCCGGTCGGGCAAGCGCTACGGTTCAGGCGCTATTACCGGTCGCCGGGGCCAGGGCCAATCGGCATTCATGGAACCGTTCGGGCTCCTCGTACCAGGCCAGCAGTTAGCCATGTACGCCCGACGCCACATGTACGAATACGGCACAACAAGCGCGCACTTCGGAGCCATCTCCGTCGCCTGCCGAAAGCATGCCAACATGAACCCACGCGCCATCATGTACGGCCGACCCATGACCATCGAAGACCACCAGAACTCCCGCATGATCTACGACCCATTCCACCTATTCGACTGCTGCCTTGAGACCGACGGTGGTGCTGCCATCGTCATCTCCTCCGCCGAACGTGCCAAATACATGCGTCAGCGACCCGTCTACATCTCCGCTGTGGCCCAGAGCTTGGTCCCACCCATCATCGAGAACGGCCCCATATCCCAGACCGTCGCCGCAAAAGCTGGTCCCCGACTCTTCAATATGGCTGGCATCACCCCCAAGGATATTGATGTCGCCCAGATCTACGACCACTTCAGCGCCCTGGTGCTCTTCGCCATTGAGGACTACGGCTTCTGTCCCAAGGGCGAGGGAGGCCCCTTCGTTGAGGGTGGCCGCATAGAGATAGGTGGTGAATTGCCCATCAACACCGCCGGTGGTCATCTCTCCGAGGCCTACGTGCACACAGTCAACCACATAATCGAAGGCGTCAGGCAGCTGCGCGGGACTTCCACTGCCCAGGTTCCCGACGCCGAACACGTGCTGGTAGACACCGGCGAGGGCGTCGGCGCCATGATCCTTCGCAGGTAGCCACCTATGCCCAAACAAACCCCCCTGCCCCTTCCCGTTCCCACCCTGGATAACCAGGAGTTCTGGGAAGCCTGCAACCGACAAGAACTAGTCATCCAGCACTGCCCCCGCTGCGACACATTCCGACACCCCCCCAGGCCCCTCTGCCCCGGCTGCCGACAGGGAGACCTGGGTTGGAAGAAGGTCTCGGGCCTCGGGGCCATCTACAGCTACACCATCACCCACCAGGCCATACACCCGGCCCTGAAAGACCGTGTCCCGTGGAACGTCATCATGGTCGACCTCGACGAGGGCGTCCGCATGATCAGCCACCTCGCAGACTGCCCGACCGAAGACGTCCGGATAGGCATGCGCGTCCAGGTCGTCTTCGAAGAAGTCGAAGCCGGCGTCACCCTCCCCTACTTCCGCCCCGCCGAATCTTAGCGGCCACCCCCACCCGACCCCGCAATTGACCCCCCACCCGACCCCCTGCTATATTCCATTCTGGATCGGGGATGTAGCTCAGTTGGGAGAGCGCCGCGTTCGCAATGCGGAGGCCGGGGGTTCGAATCCCCCCATCTCCACCAATGACGCCCTTTCCCATTCAAAACCCCTGGCCTGTTCGAAGCCAGGACGAGGCATGGTCGAGCTGGTTGACTGACCGCCTTACCTATTTATAATAAACGTAAGGAGCAATGCCATGTTGGTCAAGATCACATCGAAGCGGCAGGTCACCTTTCCCAAGCGTGTGTTGGACGAGTTGGGCGTCGGGCCGGGAGATCGGCTGGAGTTGCTGGAAGGCCCCGACGGGTACACCCTGCGCCCCAGGCGCATCGACCGTTCCAAGCTGGCGCCGCTGCGGGACTTGATCCCGCCCGGCGCGCCGCCCCTGGACATCCGCAAGCTCCGGGAACAGGGATATGATCCAACGCCGTATCGGGATTGACACGTCGGTACTCGCTCGCTTGCTGACCGGCTTGCCCCCGGAGCAATACGAGCTATGCGACCGTGAGCTGACCAGGCTGGTGGAAGAGGAGGGCGCCGCGGTGTTCGCCTCCAACCAGGTTATAGGAGAAGCCTTCATAACCGTCCAGCACCACTACGGGCTGACCGGGCCCCAGGCCAAGGCCGGTCTGCTGCGCATTCTGACCAGCGGCCTGATCGCCCCTCTGAACGGTCAGGCAGTCCTCGAAGCGCTTTCCGCCACGGGCAGCCCGGGTCTCTTCGACCGCCTGATTACCGACGATTACGCACGCGCCGGGCTCGAGACCCTGACGCTGGACCGGCGGATGGCCTCGCTCCCTGCGGCTCTGCTTATGGAGGACGACTCCTGAGGCCGGCCTCCATTTAAGATCTGCGCCCCCACCCGTAGCCTTTCGACTTTCCGCGTCTCTTCGTGGATGGCCTGGGTTGGGGCCACTTCCAGCCCCTCCCGCGCGCACTTGGAGAGTCTCAGCACCAGCGGCCCCGCGTCCGGGGAGGGCGCCCACGATGGACGCCCCTACGGGGGATGGGGAGGGGTGATGGGCTCGTCGGGGGTGAGTGTTTCGGAGGGATGGATTCACGCCAATGGCGCATCTTCGACCCGACTACTCGGGAATGACGAGTTAAAGAGGCGGGAATGGCGGTATAAGGGGCGGGGGTGGGGGGTCAGGAGAGGAGGTTGATGAGGTTGACGATGGCGGTGGCTAAGAAGAGGCCGGCGGTGATCAGGGCGACGACCATGGTAATGCGCATCACTCTGATGAGCTTTGGGACGGGGTCGGGGGTGGGGGGATGGGTGGTCATAGACGTTACCCTGAGATGCGTACCAGTACGGCGATCACAAGGGAGGTAACGGCGGCCAGGGCCGTGAGCAAGAATGTGATGAGGATGCCGTACATGTTTCTGAGGAGACTGGCAAGGTCGGCTTTGGAGTCGGCGCGGGCGTCGGCGATGCGGACCTCAAAGTTGGCGAGGTCGGCCTTAGTGGCTACGTGTTCGTAGGCGCCTTCGAGTCGGGAGAGGCGTTCTTCGGTGGTGGTCATGGGTGGATTATATCACGGGGTGGGGGTCGCCCCCCCCCCCCCCCGCCCCGCCCGGGGATGGATTCCCGACTACTCGGGAATGACGGTGTAAGAGGCGGGAATGGTCCGCCATAGGCGGACAGGCTCCCCTCGGGAGTGGGGGGGTTAAGCATGGGCTAGGGTTTCGGCGTCGTGGATGAAGTCGGCGGTCTGTTGGATCAGCTCCTCGATGGCGTCTACGGGTTCGCAGAGGCCGGTGTAGAAGCAGTCTCCGTGGAGCATGTCCCGTCTTTCGGCGTAGCGGGCTCGAAGGCCGGCCATTTCAGGGTTGTCCTTGGCGAGCCTTAGGAGGGCTCGGGTGGTGTCGGGGGACTTGGCGGGGAGCTGGCCCATGCGTGCAAGGACCAGGGCGTCCACGGCGCGCTTGGCGGAGCACCATGCTTTTTCGGAGGCGTCACGGATGTCGCCGGCGGCCATGCGTTGGAGGGCAGCGCGGTGCATCTGTCGGGCGTCGGCGAAGATGGGTGTGGGGTCGGCTGAGGTGGTGGTCATGGGTCAATGATAGCACGGGGTGATTGAAGGGTGATTGAGGTTGATTGAAGAATGATTGAACTTGATTGAAGGTTGATTGATCTCGATTGAACGTTGATTGAATTCGTAGCTGTTTTGATTGAATTGTGCCTGAAGAGGTTGGGGAAAGTTTTTTGCGCGGCCCGGAGGGGCGGGGCGGCGGTTGTTTGGATGTGGTCGGGCATGGGCGAAGTATAGCACGGGGGTTCCTGTTAGGCCATAGGGGAGATGTCCGACTTTTTCGGGGGAGGGGTGGATTGCCAGGATGCAGTCGATAATTTCGGAGGGATGGATTCCCGACTACTCGGGAATGACGGATTGGAGGTAGTCTTCGACGTACAGGGCGTCGAGGGTGCGGTTGAGGCACTGGGGCTCGACTTCGATGGTTATGGCACCTTCTTCGATGTCGAGGGGGGACGGGGAGGGGAATGGGGGGGTCAGGTTTGGGCGAGGCGTTCGGCGTCCTGGATGAAGTCGGCGGTTTCGTGGATGAGGCGTTCGATCACCATGGGCGGGCAGTAGTCGTGGTAGAAGCATTCACCGTGGAGTATGGACTGGCGTTCGTAGTAGCGGGTCTGAAGTTCCCGCAGTGATTGGTCGCTCATGGAGAGGGTCTGGAGGCGGCGTCCGGCCAGGGTGGAGGTTTCGGGCGGCTGGCCGGTGCGGGCGAGGACCAGGGCCTCGGTGGCGCGGACGGTGGCGCACCATGCTTTTTCGGAGGCGTCACGGATGTCGCCGGCGGCCATGCGTTGGAGGGCAGCGCGGTGCATCTGTCGGGCGTCGGCGAAGATGGGTGTGGGGTCGGCTGAGGTGGTGGTCATTCGGTTGCTGCGTCGGGTGTTAGCCGGTGAGGCCGATGATGACGGATGCGACGCCAGCGCCGGCGGCGACAACAACGGTGACCGTGAGGCCATAGAGCCACTTGAGGTTGGTGGCGTTCATCCGGTGCATGTCGGCGCGGAGGCTACCGATGTCGGATTTGAGTTCGGCGCGGAGGTCGCCGATGTCGGTCTTCAACTCAGCGCGGAGGTTGGCGAGTTCGGTCCTGACGGACCCTACTTCGCCTATGAGGTCGGCCTTAGTGGCTACGTGTTCGTAGGCGCCTTCGAGTCGGGAGAGGCGTTCTTCGGTGGTGGTCATGGGTGGATTATATCACGGGGGGGGGATCACCCTCACCCCAGCCCTCTCCCCTCAAGGGAGAGGGGGTAGGACCCCCACCCCCCGCTCGCACTTCGACAGGCTCAGCACGAGCGGCCCCCCACCGCGGGATGGATTCACGCCAATGGCGCACGCCCAGGCGCATCTTCGACATCTTCGACCCGACTACTCGGGAATGACGAGTTAAGTCGAAAATGTCTCGACATTTCTCTCGTATAGTTGCCCCAAAAGAGGCGGGAATGACATGGCATTAGGGAATCCGGGGATTTTCCGAAATTGCCAATGAATGCTATTGACAACTATACCCTGATGGTATAAATATATGCCTCACTGTTCACCCCGACACCCGATGTTTGTAAAACCGTGTAGGGGTGTAAGGGTGTGAGCAGGCGGCGGAGTCGCAATTAACAAGAGGAATGCAAAGGTAATGCTGAGAACGCTGAAGTCGGTTGTGAGCCCATTGAAGGCGCTGCGCGGGACCCGACCCCGTTCCGTTCTTGAGACCCTTCGACTCCGCTCAGGGCGAACGAAACCCCCACACCGGGGATTGCTTCGGGTTGTGTCGGTGGCGTTGGTGTTGCTGCTGGTTGTGACGGCGGCGGTCCCGATGGCGGTGGCCGCGGCGGATTCTGCGCCGGGGACGGTGGGGTCGGTGTCTCTGAGCAGGGCCGACGGTACGGTGACGGCAAACTGGCCCGCAGTCAGCGGGGCCACGAAGTACCACGTAACCTACACCACCAACGGCGGGTCAAGCTGGCACGCTCCGGTGAGCGGCCACACGGACATTAAAGACAACACCCTCACTTTCAGCGCGACCAACTCGGATAGCTACATGGTCGGGGTGAGGGCGGGGAACGATCACGGGTGGGGGCCGTGGACTAACTCTCCTCAGGCGGGGCCCTACACCCCACCTAAGACCGACCCCATACCCCAGCCACCCGACCGCATAACCTCGGTCTCCGTAACCCGCGCCGACGGATCATTGACGGCAAGCTGGTCCGCTCCGGCGAGGGCGTCCAGCTACCACATCACGTACAGCTCGGACGGGGGAGGAAGCTGGAAACTGGGTGCGCTGTATCACTCGTCGACCAGCATCACCATCAGCGCGGACAACACCAAGTCGTACATAGTGGGCGTAAGGGCGCGCAATGCGGACGGGGACAGCGGGTGGACGAACTCGGCGTCGTCGGGGCCGTACACTGCGCCCACGCCGACTCCCACCCCCACACCCACCCCCGCTCTGTCCTTCGGCGATGCCGCCGTGTCCGACCAGTCCTATGTAAAGGACACGGCCATCACCACCCTGACCCTGCCAAAGGCGAAGCGGTCGGGGGACGGGGCGTCGACGACGGTGGGGACTATAACCTACACGCTATCGCCTGCGCTGCCCACGGGCCTGAGCTTCGACGCCACCGCCCGCACCGTCACCGGAACGCCGACGGCCCTGGCCGCGAGCGCGAACTACACCTACACCGCAACCTACGGCGATGACAGCGTGACGCTGAGCTTCGCCATAGAAGTGACGGAGGCCGTCGTCCAGGCCTCCGCAGACCTCTCCTTCGGCAATCAGACCATCGCAGACCAGTCCTGGCACAAGGACGACGCCATCACCACCCTGAACCTGCCCCAGGCCACCGGCGGCAGCGGGACCATCACCTACAGCCTCTCGCCCTCCCTGCCCACCGGCCTCTCCTTCGACGCATCGGCCCGCACCATCACCGGCACGCCCACGGCCACCAGCGCCCAGGCCACCTACCGCTACACCGCCACCGACGACACGGACACCGTCATGCTGTCCTTCAAGGCGGAGGTGCTGGAAAAGGCTGCCATAGGTTGCAGCAGCCTGAAGTCGAGCATCTCGGTTAGTGCATCTACCAACCCGTCGCACACGCTGTATGCCCTTGCCCTGTCGATAAACTCCGCCAACGGCAGTGCAGACCAGGCGAAAATCGAATGGAAGAAGAAGAGCGACAGCACCTGGTCTGATAAAACGGTAGACGCTAACATTTCAAGTGCGGCCATCGAGAGCCTTGATTCGAGCACCACCTACGAGGTGATGTTTGCCATAAGGTTCAACTCGAGCCACCTCGACTTTGGGCAATGCGGCTGGAAATATTCCGACGTGGCGGAAGCGACGACGGCGTCGCCGGCGGTGCCGAACAAGCCGGCTGCGCCCACGGTGACGCAGAACTCCACCACGCCCAAGACCCAACTGGACGTAGAGTGGACGGCCACCTACGGAGCGCCCAAGGTCAGCGGCTATTTCGTGGAATACAAGAAGAAGAGCGAGACGAACTGGGTACAGTGGGGCAACGAATACAGCAGCAGCACCCTGGAAACGACCATCACCGGCCTGACCGAGGGAACCACCTACGAGGCGCGGGTGCAGGCAAAGAACTCCCAGGGCAACAGCTCATGGTCGGATCCCGGGGAGGGGAAAACCCAGGACAAGAACGTGGACCCGGAGTTCTCCGCCGACACGGCCACGCGCAGCATCGCCGAGAACTCGGCGGCGGACACGGCTGTCGGCGCAGTGGTCACTGCCACGGACACCGAGAGCGACACCCTGACCTACTCGCTGAGCGGCACCGACGCCTCCTCTTTCAGCATCGACAGCGCCACGGGCCAGATAAAGGTCGGCTCCGGCACCACGCTGGACTTCGAATCGTCCACCACCTCCTACTCCGTGACCGTGGGCGTCAGCGACCTGAAGGACAGCAGCGGCACGGCGGACACCGTGGTCGACGACACCATAACGGTGACCATCAACGTGACGGACGTGAACGAGCCTCCGCCCAAGTTCGACCCGACGGCGTCCCAGCAGGCCAGCGCCCCCAAGTACCAGATAGCGGTGTCCTGGCAGGCTCCGACGATGACGGGCAAGCCGGCCATCACCCACTTCGACCTGCGCTACAAGAAGAAGAGCGACAGCACCTGGACGCAGGTGGACGACCTGGGCAAGGCCCTGAAGTACTACGCTATCACCGGCCTCACCTACAAGACCGATTACCAGGTGCAGATGCGCGCCGCCAACGACGAGGGCGACGGGGCGTGGTCGGACACCGACGAGGTGAAGACCCACGACCAGACCGAGCCGGAGTTCGAGAACGACAGCTATACCCTGTCCATAGCGGAGAACGCCGGGGTCGGGGACGACGTTGGCAAGGTAGCCGCCGACGACGATGACAATGACGCGCTGTGGTACTCGATGACCGGCACGGGCGCCAGCGACTTCAGCCTGGGCCAGTACAACGGGACCATCGACGTGGCCAAGGGGCTGGACTACGAGACCACGTCCTCCTACACCCTGACCCTGAGCGTCAAGGACAAGAAGGCCAGCGACGACACCGCCGACGACGTGGTGGACGACACCACTACGGTCACCATCAACGTCACGGACGTGAACGAGCCGCCGCCGAAGCTGTCTGCGCCTACGGTAAGCGCCAACTCGACGACGCCGAGCACCAAGATTGACGTGTCGTGGACTGCGCCGACGACTACGGAGATGAGCGGGAAGCCCGCCGTGGACGACTACGATGTGCAGTACCGTCTCGCCGGTGCTACCGACTGGACGGAGTGGAACGCCAGCAATACCAGCACGACGACCAGCGCGACCATAACCGGCCTTACCTCGGGCAAGACGTACGAGGTGCAGGTGCGGGCCGGGAACCACGAGGGCGACGGGCCGTGGTCGGACACGAGGACGGCGATAACGGATGCGAACGCGGTGACGCGGAGCATAGCCGAGAACTCGGCGGCGGACACGAATGTCGGGGCGGCGGTGACGGCGAAGTCCACCAATACCACCTACACCTACACCCACGCGCTGAGCGGTACGGATGCCAGCAAGTTTGAGATAAGCTCGACGACGGGGCAGATCACGGTGAAGTCGGGAACTACGCTAAACTACGAGGCCAAGACGAGCTACAGCGTGACGGTCACGGTGACTGCGGCGGCGAAGACGCAGGGGGCCAACGCGCAGTCGGTGGACCCCAATGCGCCGGGCAGCTACATCGTGCCGGTGACCATCAACGTGTCGGACGTGAATGAGCCTCCGCCGAAGATGGGTACGCCCACGGTGGCCGTCAACTCCACCACGCCGACCAGCAAAATCGACGTGTCGTGGACGGCCCCCACCATGACGGGTAAGCCTGCCGTCAGCGACTACGACGTACAGTACCGGCAGACCGGAACGTCCACCTGGAGCAGCCACAGCTTCACGGGAACGGGCACTTCCACAACATTGACGGGACTTACGTCGGGTAAGACCTACGATGTGCAGGTGCGCGCCGTGAACGCGGAGGGGAACGGGGCGTGGTCCGACTCGGGGACGGCGATAACCACGGCCGCAAGCGTGAGTCGGAGCGTGGCGGAGAACTCGGCGTCGGGTACGAATGTCGGGGCGGCGGTGACGGCGGTCAGCACCAACACCACCTACACCTACACCCACGCTCTGAGCGGGACGGATGCGAGCAAGTTTGAAATAGGCTCGACGACGGGGCAGATCACGGTGAAGACTGGCACGTCGCTGGACTACGAGACCACGACAAGCTACAGCGTGACGGTCACGGTGACGGCGGCGGCGAAGACGCAAGGGGCCAACGCGCAGTCGTTGGACCCGAATGCGCCGGGCGACTACATCGTCCCGGTGACCATCAACGTGACGGACGTGAATGAGCCGCCGACCTTCGCCGACGACACGGCTACGCGGGGCATCGCCGAGAACTCGGCGGCCAACACAAGCATCGGCGCGGTGGTGACGGCGACGGACCCGGACGGCGTAGCGAAGTTCAACACGCTCACCTACTCGCTGACCGGAACGGATGCCAGCGACTTCACAATTGACTCGTCCACGGGGCAGATCAAGACCAAGTCGGCCCTGGACTACGAAGACGAGACCTCCTACACGGTGACGGTCAACGTCACGGATGGAAAGAACGCCAGCGGCACCGCGGACACCACGGCTGACGACACCATCGCGGTCACCATCAACGTGACGGACGTGAACGAGCCTCCGGGCAAGCCGTCCGCGCCTACGGTGTCGGTCAACACCGCCTCACCCACCAATAAGCTGGACGTGTCGTGGACGGCCCCCACTATGACCGGTAAGCCTGCCATCAGCGATTACGATGTGCAGTATCGTCAGCACGGGGCTAAAAACTGGACGGACGCATCCTTCACGGGAACGGGAACCAGTACCGAACTCGACAGCCTGGATTCCGGCAAGAGCTATGAAGTGCAGGTGCGGGCTACCAATGACGAGGGAACCGGGGATTGGTCGGACTCAGGGACGGCGATAACCGTGGCCGGTGGACAACAGGCGTACACCCGGAGCATCGCCGAGAACTCGGCGGTGGGGACTGCCATTGGAGCCCCGGTAACGCCAAACGCAAACAGCGATTACACCTACACGCACAGCCTGAGCGGAACGGACAAGGACAGCTTCGACATTGATAGCAGTTCCGGGCAGATAAAGGTCAAGTCGGGCAACATCCCCAACTACGAAGCCAAGTCTTCGTACAGCGTGGACGTAATCGTAACGGTGGCCTTGAAGGCGCAGGGCGGCGCTAACGCCCAGTCCCTCGACCCCAACGCGCCCGGCGACTACACCATGCCGGTCACGATAAGCGTGACGGACGTGAACGAGCCGCCCACCATTTCCACCCCGACGGTGACCCCCAACTCCACCACCCCCAAGACCAAGCTGGACGTGTCGTGGACTGCCCCCACCATGACCGGCAAGCCCGCCCTCAGCGACTACGACGTGCAGTACCGGGCGGCGCACTCGCCGACCTGGACAAGCCACTCCTTCACCGGCACGGGCACCTCCACCACCATCACGGGCCTCACCGAGAACGAGCACTACGAGGTGCAGGTGAAGGCCATAAACGACGAAGGCAACAGCGGGTGGTCAAACCCGGGCCACGCGACTACCAACGCGGACTCGAAGACCCTGACTATCAACGAGAACTCCGCCGCCAACGCCGTGGTGGACACGGTAACCAAGACCGTCGACAGCAGCTACGACAAGGCGCACACGCTGAGCGGGACGGATGCGAGCAAGTTCGACATAGACGAGGACAGCGGCGAGATAACGCTGGCCAACGGAACCAGCCTGGACTTCGAGGCCAAGGACCACTACGACGTGACAGTGGAGATTGACGCCGCGAAGCAGGGCAGCACAACGCTGGAGTACGACATCACGGTGATAATCCAGGTAAACGACGTGCTGGAGCCGCCTGCCGCGCCTTCGGTGACAGTGGCACTCAACACCACGACTCCGACGACCAAGATAGACGTATCGTGGACTGCACCGACGAATACGGGGAAACCCGACATAACGGGCTACGACGTACAGTACCGCCAGCACGGGGCTAAAAACTGGACGGACACGAACTTCTCGGGAACGGGCACTAGCAAGACGCTGTCGGGCCTGACCGCGGGCAAGAGCTACGAGGTGCAGGTGCGTGCGGTGAATGACGAGGGTGACGGGGCGTGGGGGACGGGCAGCGTGATAACCAAAGCGGACGGGATAACGCTGTCGGTGGATGAGAACTCGGCGGTCGGGTCCAAGATCGGCAAGCCCGTCACGGCCACGTCGAACCCGGACAACTACGATCTTGCGCACAACCTGAGCGGGACGGACGCTTCGAGCTTCACGATTGAATCGTCCACCGGGCAGATAAAGGTGAAGTCGGGCCTGGACTATGAGTCTGGAACTACCTCGTATAGCGTGATAGTGACGGTTACGGCGACGGCAGGCGGTGTGCAGGCGCAGAGCCTGAGCCTTGCGCCCAACAACCCGGGCGACTACATCGTGCCCGTGACCATCAACGTCACGGACGTGAACGAGCCCCCGGCCCGGCCCGCCGCCCCGACGGTAACTTCGACGGGCAACTCGGACAACACCGCGCTGCACGTGTCGTGGACTGCGCCCGACATGACGGGCAAGCCCGCGATAACGGACTACGACGTGCAGTACCAGAAGAAGGGCGATTCAACCTGGAAGTCCCACTCGTTCACGGGCACCGGCACCTCGACGGCCATCACGGGCCAGGTGGGAGGCGTCAACTACAACGTGCAAGTGCGGGCCACGAACGACGAGGGCACTAGCGGCTGGTCGTCGATCGGGTCCTTGCCGAACGTCGACCCCAAACTGCCCGCCAGCCCGACCCGCAGCATCGCCGAGAACTCCAGCGGCGGGTCGAACGTCGGGACGGCGGTATCGGCTACGGACCCGGACACCACTACGCTTTACTACACCATGTCGGGTACCGACGCGGACAAGTTCGAGATAGACGGCTCGACGGGCCAGATAACCCTCGCGGACGGCACCAGCCCGAACTACGAGGCGAAGACAAGCTACAGCGTCACTGTAAGCGTCAGTGACAAGAAGAACTCGGAGGGGAATGCGGACACTGAGGTAGATCACACGGTGTCGGTGACGATAAACGTGACGGACGTGAACGAGCCGATGGGCAAGCCCGGGACTCCCACGGCCAAGACCGCCACCACCACGACCATCACGGCCACCTGGACGGCCCCGGACGGAACCGGCAAGCCGCCGATCAAAGAGTACTGGATCCGTTACTGGGAGAAGGGGACGAACCGGGGCCTCAATGCCTGGACGGTCAAAACCAACGAGGCGCTGCTGGATGTTGACAGCACGAATCCCAACGACCCCAACTCATCCCTGAAACCGGGCACGGCCTACGAGGTCGAAGTGATGGCGGACAACGGTGAGGGATACGGGGCGTGGTCGGCGATAGGGACGCTGTACACAACGCAGATATACCGCAATCCGTCGCCCCCGACTAACTCCCCGCCGGCCACGCCGGCACCCACTCCTACGCCGACACCCGTGCCCACGGCCACCCCGGTTCCCACGGCGACACCCGTGCCTACGGCAACACCGGTGCCCACAGCGAGACCCGTACTGGTTCCTACGGCCACGCCCGTACCCACCGCCACCCCGAGGCCCGTGCCGACGTCGACACCGGCGCCCACGGCGACACCCGCGCCGGTTCCGACGGCCACTCCGGCGTTCGTGCCCACGGGCGGACAGCCGCCCACTCCCACCCCGACACCTATGCCGACGGCCACCCCAATGCCTACGTCCACGCCTGTGCCCACGGCCACCCCGACGGTAGGCCCGTCCATGCTGTACGACATCAGCACGGGAGAAGAGGACGGGAGCCGGAACTCGCTGGGCCGGATGGACCTGCCCTTCCGCTCGCTGGACGACGGCCAGGGCGGAATACTCTGGATGGAGGGCGATCCGCCCTCGATGACAACCCCCATCGACGACGAAGGATCGGCAATGCCCTTGGCGGGCCTGGTGATGGCGGTGGTGTCGGGGCTGATAGCCCTGCCCCTGTTCATAGTCTTCTTCCTCCGCCGACGGAGGAAGCGGGCCGGGAGCGCAGTCGGGGCATAAAGAAGATAAAAAGGAGTCGATAGACAATGAGTCAAGTGCATACTGAAGGAAACTTTAGGGTGGGAGGTCCTGATTTACAGGTTGTTCTTCGTCCCATCCGCCAACACCCCTTAAACCCTGGCAACGGCTCGGGCGATGAGACCCCCTCCCCTCACCCGACGGATATCGACAGTCCCTCGATGAACTCCAGCCCCGGCAGTTTTTCCAGCTCCCGCGGCGCCATTTTCAGCTTCGCGGACCGGCTGCCCGCCCCAAGGATGACGTAGTCCATCTCCAGTAAGCGCGCGTCGGCGTAAATTGGCAGGTCCTGCGGCAGGGCCAGCGCCGTAACCCCGCCTATCATCATCCCCGTCACCTCTCGGGTCACCTCTGCCGAAGCAAACGACGCCCGCGACACCCCCATCAGCCCGCGCACCCGCTTGTTCACGTCCAGCCGGTCGCACGCCCGCACGATCCCCGCGCAGTACGCCGCCGGCCCCCGCTTGCTCGCCACGATTATCGTATTGGCGCAATGAGGGGCGTCATACCCGTACTGCTGGCAGAAGTCCGCGGTGTCGCCGTACCGGGGATCGATCTCGATCCACTCCCATCCAGCGATGCCCAGTTCGTCCAGTGCCGCCCGCACCCGTCCTTCAATCTCTTCAGGCGTACTCATTGTCCTGTCCTTCGTGGGAAATAGGGGCCGATCATAATTCGGAATAATCTTCCACTCACCCCCGACCTATTCTACACACGGGGATGCCTGCCTTGAACAAATCGGTAAAGCCTTCCCTGCTAATCTGCGCGTCGCATGGCAGTTGGCGAACTTCCATTGCCTGGGGGTAGAATCAGACCCGAGGCCCGCACCGCGGCGGCGCAACGGGGCCGCCATGTACCGGTCAGGCACTCGGGTAGTTGGAGGAATCGTGGGCGGCGAAGGTCGGGTAGTATTAGTCTCTAACAGGACGCCTTCCCTGTCCGCGCCTTCCAGCGTAGAGGAAAGGCGCAGGCTTCCCGTCGGTGGCCTCGTGAGCTGCCTGAGGCCCTTCCTGGAGGACGTGGGCGGCATCTGGCTGGGCTGGGACGGAAACCCGGACGGTCGGGAAGACTCCGCCTCCGCTGCAATCACCGAGGCCGGAGGCATCCGTCTCGCCGCCGTCTCCCTTACCCCCGCCGAGGTTGATGGCTTCTACAACGTCTTCTGCAACCGCATCCTCTGGCCCGTCCTTCACGGGTTCCCCGACAAGGCGACCATCTACCGCGACAGCTATCGGGTGTACCGCGACGTAAACCGAAAGTACGCCGCCTCCCTCATGGACCTGCTAACCCCCAACGACGCGGTCTGGGTCCACGACTTTCACCTCTTCCCCCTCGGCCGAGAGCTTCGAAAGCTCGGCTGGACGGGCAAGGTCGGGTTCTTCCTTCACGTCCCCTTCCCCCCACCCGAGACCTTCGGCATCCTGCCCTGGGCCCGAAAGCTGCTGGCCCTCCTCTTCGACTACGACCTCATCGGCCTTCAGACCCAAAACTATGCCCATAACCTCTTGCGCTCCCTGGGCGACGAGCTTGGCGTGGGACTCGATGGAGAAACCGTACGCCGCAAGGGCAGGACCCTGACGGTGCGCTCATTCCCCGTCGGCGCCGACGCCCAGGCTTTCAAGGAGATGGCCCTGAGTCGGGTCCCGACTCCCGTCAAGCGATTGCTGGATGACCTCCCCGGGGACGGCCAGCTTCTTATCGGGGTCGACCGTCTTGACTATACAAAGGGGATATACCAGAGGCTGCTGGCCGTTGAGCGGCTGTTTGAAGACCACCCGGAACTCCTCGGTAAGGTCACCCTCATCCAGATCACCGCGCCCAGCCGGGTCACAATCCCGGAATACGCCCGTGAACGCGAGCGGGTCGATTCCCTGGTCGACAGGATCAACGGCAGGTTCGGATTGCCTAATTGGAGACCCGTTATCCCCCTTCACAGCTCCTACTCTCAGCAGGACCTGGCCCACCTCTACCGGGAGGCCGACGCCTGCCTCGTAACCCCTCTCCGGGACGGCATGAACCTGGTCGCCAAGGAGTTCGTGGCCTCCCAGACCTCGGACCCCGGGGTCCTGGTCCTCTCCCGCTTCTGCGGCGCCGCAGAGACCATGCGGCAGGCAGTCATCGTCAACCCCTACGACACCCAGCAGACCGCTTCCGCCATCTACGACGCCCTGACCATGCCCGGGCCCGAGCGCCAACGTCGCTGGAAGGCGCTCTTCGAGGACGTAAGCACTCACACCGCACGCGACTGGTGCTACAGTTTCCTCGCGGCCCTGCGCGAAGCGTAACCCGCCGTCGCAAAAGCTAGTCCTATTTCCTCACTCGCCACGGACACCCCAGGCCCGTGTTAAGAGTCGTAGTCATTGGATGCTAGAATGGTGCAATTCCCACACCCGTGACGTCGAGGAGGCCCTATGTACGACTACGGACTGATAGGCGACATGTCCTCCGCCGCGCTGGTCGGCGCCGATGGCTCCATCGATTGGTGCTGCCTTCCCCGGTTCGACTCACCCAGCGTCTTCGCATCAATCCTCGACCAGGATATCGGCGGTCGGTTCCGCATCCGCCCCGACGGACCGTACACGGACGCCCGACAGGCCTACTTGCAGGATACCAACATCCTCGAGGTCACTTTCACGACCCCTACGGGCGTGGTGAAAGTGACGGACCTTATGCCCATTCAGGACGGAGACAAGGACGGCAAACCCGATACCAATCCCGCCGACCCCCCGGAGATTCACCGCATCGTTACCTGCATCAATGGAAGCGTGGAAATGCGCTGCGAATTTGAACCCCGGCACGACTACGCCCGCACTGTGCCCGAGTTTCGCCTGCTCCGGAGCAACGGCAACGGCATAGCGGTCGAGACTCAAGGCGGCGGGCAGGCCATGACGCTGCTCAGCAACGTCCCTCTCTCGGTCGACGCCCGCGCCGTGAATGGTGCGTTCAAGCTGGCCCAGGGTGAATCGGCAATTTTCGTGCTCGCCTACGGCGACGGGAGGTCGGCAAGTCTTGAACGGTACCGCACCAAGGAGAAGTTTGAGTTGACCCGGAGATACTGGCAGGGCCTCGTCGCCGGTATGCACTACGGCGGCCTGTGGCGTGAGCAGGTTGTGCGGTCATTCCTGGTTTTGCACCTGATGATGTACCGCGGCACCGGGGCTATCGTCGCCGCCCCGACCACCAGCCTTCCCGAGACCCTCGGCGGGTCCCGGAACTGGGACTACCGCTACTCATGGCTGCGCGACACCAGCTTCACCGTCGACGTCCTCTACCGCCTCGGAGACATGTACGGCGCCGACCACTATATACATTGGCTGCTGGAGCAGTGCCAGTTGAATCGCCGACCCCCGCAGATCCTGTACGGGATTGCGCCGTCGTCGTCCCACGAAGAGCTGGTTCTTGATCACCTCCGCGGCTACGAAAATTCCAGGCCCGTGCGCATCGGCAACGCCGCCGCCGACCACCTCCAGTTGGACGTATTCGGCGAGGTCATCGAAGCGATCCACTCGCTGCTCGTGCTGCATGGGGAGATACCCGAGGAGGCGTGGGACCTGGTCTGCTCCCTGGCCGAAATGGCCATCGAGAACTGGCGGAGCCGCGACCAGGGCGTTTGGGAGGTGCGCGGAGCGGCACAGCACTTCGTATATTCGAAGGTTCTGTGCTGGGCGGCCCTCGATACGGCTGCGTACATAGCCGCCGCGGTGGAGCAGCGGCGGCAGTACCGGCGTTGGGCGCAAACGGCCTTCGTCATCAAGTCCGAGGTGCTCGACCTCGGGTGGAGCGAGTCAAAGCGGGCCTTCCGGCAGCGCTATGGCAGCGACGCCCTGGACGCCTCCAACCTCGCTATACCCTTCTTCGGCTTCATCCCCGCCGAAGACCCCCGTGTACGCCTGAATCTCGACGCCATACAGCGGGAGCTGGCCCAGGGGCCCTTGGTTTGGCGCTACATCCCGGAAGAGACGGACGACGGCCTCGACGCCCAGCCGGAAGGCGCATTTACCCTGTTGAGCTTCTGGCTGCTGGGCAACTTGATATACACGGGCCAGGCCGACCATGCCCTTGACCTCTTCCATGAGACCATCACCCGCTGCTCCAACCACCTCGGCCTCTTCGCGGAGATGATCGACCCCTCTACCGGCCGCCAGTTGGGCAACTTCCCGCAGGCGTACTCCCACATCGGCCTCATTCACACGGCGCTGAACCTCTCCGGCTACATCGCCGACACCCCAACGCGCCTCATCCGCCGGCGCGAACAGGGGTAAGGTCCGGCCGGGGTCTTTCAATGGCAACCGCTAAAGGAGAGCAATAATGAACCTGGGGAGAATCTTCAACTGGGCCGATGTGGACCCCTGGCCTTCCAAACATCCGGGGGTGGCCGAAAAAGTGGTGACCGGCAAGAACATGCAGCTCATCCGCGCCGAGTTCCAGCCCGGCGCAACCTACCGCCTCCACTCTCATGAGCGCGAGCAGTTCAGCTTCATGCTGAGTGGCCGGATGCGACTCACCGTTGGGGAAGAAGTTAAGGAAATCGGCCCCGGAGACATGTGGTACGCCCCGAGCGATGTGCCCCACGGCGGCGAAATCCTTGGGAACGAGCCCGTGATTTTCGTGGATGTCTACTCGCCCCCCGCCGAGGAGTTCAAACAGTAACCGCATAGTCATCGGTGCCGCCCCCCGACCAATCACCTCGTTCGACTAACGTAGGCCCCAAACTGTACGAATCCGTAGTGTAAAATTGCACCGTTGAATCCCCGTTTTCACCCGAGATACTGCGAAAATATGAACACGCCCGCCAGCAGCCGAACAGACACCGGCGACGCCGTCTCAGAGCCATTGAGCATGGTGCCGCCGTCGGCCCGGGAGCGCCTCGACGCGTTGCTTAAAAAGTTCGAGGAGTCGGGCCGGCAGATGTTGGGCTACCCGACAAACAAGAACTTCGACTACCGGGAACTGCTGTCCTTTCTGCAATACAGCGGCAACAACATCGGAGACCCGTTCCACGATAGCAACTACGCCAGCAACACCCACGACATAGAGCGCGAGGTTATCGACATCTTCTCGGACATGATGCACATCCCTCGGGACCAGGCTTGGGGCTACGTCACCTCCGGCGGTACCGAAGGCAACATGTACGGGCTGTTCATAGGCCGAGAGATGTTCCCCGACGGTGTCGTCTACTTCTCCCAGGACACCCACTACAGCGCCGTGAAGATCCTGCGACTTCTTAAAGCCAGGAACATAATGATAAAGAGCCAGCCCAATGGAGAGATAGACTACGATGACCTGTTTGAGACCATTCGGATTAACCGGGACGTTCCGGTAATCTTCCTGGCTAACATCGGTACCACTATGAAGGGCGCCATTGATGACGTGGACAAGGTGCGCGGCATACTGAACGACCTCGCAGTCACCAACTCCTATATTCACGCCGATGCTGCGCTGAGCGGCATGGTCCTCCCCTTCGTCGACGACCCGCAGCCCTACGGCTTCGATAGAGGCTTCGACAGCGTCGCGATAAGTGGACATAAAATGATCGGCGCACCTCTCCCGTGCGGGGTAGCCTTAACGCGTCGCGAGTACGTCTCCCGCATTGCCCGCTCCGTCGAATACGTGGGAGTCCTGGACACCACCCTGACCGGTTCCCGTAGTGCATTCGCACCGCTGATGATCTGGTACGCGTTCCAGCGCCACGGGCTAGAGGGGTTCAAGGGCATGGTGGCCGAAAGCCTCGCCAATGCGGAATACGCCGTTGAGCGCTTTAATGAGGTCGGTATCTCCGCTTGGCGGAACAGGAACTCCGTGACCGTAATCTTCCCTAGGCCATCTGAAGAGGTGGTCCGCAAGTGGCAGATAGCGCCCTTCGGGGACATAGCTCACCTCATCACCATGCCCAACGTCACCCGAGAGGCCATTGACGCCCTAGTTGATGATGTCCTCAATGACTAGTTTCCGGGAGGGCCCCCGAGTGGACAGAATCATAGTTATGGTCAAGGACGAAGTTGGGGTGATCGCGGCCATAGCCGGCGTTCTTGCGGGGGCCGGCGTCAACCTCCGCTCCATCAACACCGAGACCACCGGCGAGACCGGCCTCGTTATCATAACCGCCGACAACACCGATGAAGCCCTCCGAGTGCTCACGGATGCCGGGTATCGAGCGGTGATTGATGACGTGCTCGTAGTTCGCCTCCCCGACGAACCCGGCGCCCTCGCCAAGGTCGCGGAAAAGTTCAAGCGCGCCGGCGTGAACATCCAGAGCCTCCATATCCTCGACCGGCACGGAGGTTACGCAACCGTCGCCCTCACAGCCGACGACCGGACTCTGGCAGAAGAACTGATCGGGCAGGATTCAATCGTTTAGATGCCCCAGGCCCGGTGTGCGTTGTCGACTGGAAGGAAAGACAGCTTGCCCGACACCCGTTTAGGAGTACGCAGATGACCACCACCGACGCCCTTGACGACAGGTTCGAAGAAGCCGAAAGGGGCCTGGAGTGGCTCGAAAAGCTGGAGGCCCTGCAAGCCCGCTCCGCCTCCGACCGAGCCGCCTACGAAGTCGCCGAGTACGTCATGAAACTCCGCACCGCCGTCACCCAACTCGCCGCCGACCGGACCGCCTCCCAGTTGAAAGAAGACGTAGGTAAAGAAACCGCCCAACTGGTAGAAGAACTACGCCGCTCCGGCGACGATGACTGGAACACCAGAATCCGCCCTGCCCTCCTCAAAACCGACTCCTAACCCTCCAAATCTCCTAACCCGGGTACATCCTCTCAGCACAACATTCATTGATCCTCCTTCTACCCCTGCTATATTCCACATCCGGAAGTAGGTGTGAAATTCAAACAGAATACCTCTTATCCACAGTGCGGAATTCTGAAGTTCTAACCCCTCAACCCAAACACTACAGAACTCAGTGTAACCTTGGTTCGAATCTCATCTACATAACGGATGAAAAGATATGAAAGATGAGATTCTGACATATTGGGAAATGTGTAGTCGACAGGGCATGTCGCTGCAACGTGGTATGTATTTCAGACCACCTCCAGCCCACGGAATAATTCTCATGTCGCGGCGGTCGAATGCTCCGTACGCTGATGAAATGAGCGATGATGGCACCATATTGCTATATGAAGGCCATGATGTTCAGCGGACGAATGATACTCCCAACCCTAAGATCTTAGACCAACCCCGGGCCATGAGGGATGGAAGACTAACCGAGAATGGAAAATTTGCTTCTTGGGTGGATGGCTACAAGAATCGCGATGCTCCTCGGGCTGTTTTCCGAGTTTACGAGAAGATGAGACCGGGCATTTGGACTGATCGAGGCCTTTATAATCTAGAAGAGTACGAATACATTACTGAGAATAAACGCAAGGTCTTCAAGTTTTGGCTAGAGCAATCACAATTTGATTCCAGCGGACCTCATGAAGGCACTAGCATACATTCCAGTCCTAGCCGACAGATTCCCTCGTGGATCAAGCAACTTGTGTATAAGCGAGACAAAGGGCAATGTGTAATGTGCGGAGCAACGGATCAACTCCACTTTGACCACGATTTCCCATTCTCTAAGGGTGGTACCAGCCTCACACCGGAGAATGTGCGAATTCTTTGTGTCAGGCATAACCTTAAAAAATCCGCAAGAATAGAATAAACCCAGGTGGGCGTTGGAATTCATGAATGTAAGGCCTTGAAACGATCGCAGCAGTATAGGCACTCTACGCTTCCAGAGGAGGAGCCACACCCATGACCCCACCCCACTTCCCCCCCAACTCCCGACCCTGGCCCGACATCCAGGCCGAGATGACCTCCGCCCACGCCCAGGACAAACCCTGGTACGCCCCCCGGCAGTTCAAGGGCGGCAGCTACTTCGGCGGTGAGGATGTTGTCCAGGTCGCCAACGACGCCTATCAAATGTACATCAACCACAACGCCCTCTTCGCCCCCGACCTCTTCCCCAGCCTCGTCAAGTACGAAAGTGAGCTCCTCGACGCCCTCCTCGAAATGCTCTCCGCACCCGACGCCGCAGGCGGCAGCCTCACCTCCGGCGGCACCGAGAGCATAGTAGTTGCCGTCAAGGCCGCCAGGGCCTGGGCCCGAGACCACAAACCCGACGCCACCGCCCCCGAGATCGTCGTCCCCCGCGCCGCCCACCCATCCTTCGACAAAGCCGGTCACATCCTCGGCATCAAGACCGTCCGGGTCCCGACCAGCACGGACTTCCGCGCCGACCTGGACGCCATGGCCGACGCCATCAACGAAAACACCATCCTCATCGCCGGCTCCGCCCCTTCCTACCCCTACGGCATCAACGACTCCATCTCTGAAATCGGCGCCCTCGCGCAAAAGCACAACCTCTGGTGCCACGTCGACGCCTGTCACGGCGGCTTCGTCCTCCCCTTCGCCCGAAAGCTCGGCTACCCCGTCCCCGACTATGACTTCGCCGTCGAAGGCGTCACCTCCATATCCGTCGACGTCCACAAGCTCGGCTACGCCAACAAGGGCGTCTCCGGCCTCCTCCTCCGTGACGAAGCCCTCGTCGAATACCAGCGCTTCACCTTCGAAGACTGGCCCTCCGGCCTCTACTCCACCCGCAGCAACACCGGCTCCCGCTCCGGCGGCGGCGTCGCCTCCGCATGGGCCGTCCTCAACTACCTCGGCGAAGAGGGCTACCTCCGCATCGTCGAAAGAATCCTGAACACCCGGGACCGCTTCATCGACGGCATCAACGCCATCGACGGCCTCCGGGTCTACGGCACTCCCCACGCCTACCTGATAGCCTTCGGCCCCGACCCCCAGCACCTCCCCTCAAAAGACCTCGACATCTTCGCCGTCCACGACGGCATGCTCAACAAAGGCTGGAACAGCAACCGCATCGTCGACCCCGAAGGCATCCACCTCTTCTTCGACTACTCCCACCACGACATCGCCGAACAATACCTCACCGACCTTGCCCTCGTAACCTCCGAGGTCCGCACCCAAAACCTAACCCGCCGCCCCACCCAGACCACCTACACCCGCAGCTAACCCCCACCCCCCTTCCACTTTTTCCTCGTCATTCCCCCTCTTTTTTTCGTCATTCCCGTGCCCCGACACGGGCTGAAAGTGCGCCTATGGCGTGAATCCAGTGTCTCCCCACTCACCCCCTTCCCATTCCGATGCCCCGCGAGGTCGAAGATGCGCCTCAGGCGTGAATCTGCCGCGCCAGCCCACCACCCACCCCCATCATCCCCACCCACCTAATGCCGTCATTCCCTAGTAGTCGGGAATACATCCCGCGGGGTGGGGCAGGGCGGCCCGCGTCTCCCCACCACCCCCAAAAAATCCCCCCAAAATTGCCCATTTTACCTATTGACTTCTATGTTTTACATTCTACACTAAAGTTTAGACCCGATGTCTACACCCAAACATCACAACAAAACACTGTCAAAACACCGACGCCCCTCCACCGGGGCGCCTGCTCAAGAGGCGGTTGGTCTCCCCATGCCCGATTCCCTCGCGGATGCCCGCGGCCCCAGGCCGCGGAAGAATGCCCGTACCCAGGCTACCTACCAGGGCACGGATGCCTGCGGCACTGCGCCGCGGATGAATCCCCGCTCCGCCTCACCGGGCGTTGAAGCGGATGCCTGCGGCACTGCGCCGCGGATGACTCCCCGCTCCGCCTTACCGGGCGTCGATGCGGATGCCTGCGGCACTGCGCCGCGGATGACTTCCCGCTCCGCCTTACCGGGCGTCGATGCGGATGCCTGCGGCACTGCGCCGCGGAAGACTTCCCGCCCCGTCGGGCGCGGCAGAAGGCCCAGGGGCCGTCGCCCCAACCGTCGCCGCTCCCTGAACTACGTTCGCCCCTCCCTGCCCCGCCTGTCACCCGACAGCACCGGCATAGACGGCGAAATAGCCCTCCTCCGCTCCCTGACCAACCGCCTCTTGAGCACGCGCCCCCTCGACTACACCCAGGTAAACCGCTGCCTCCGACTCATCATCCGGGCCTTCTCCGCCCAGGCCAAGGCCCCCAAACAGCTCACCGACCAGGAACAGATCGACAACCTAATCAAGAAGATATTCCACCAGACCGTTGACGAAGGAGAAATATCCTTCTTCGACCTACTCCCCGTACGCAAGGCCAAACCCGGAGACAAGTGGTGGCCTTGGAGAGACCTGATACCCCTCCGGACCCGGCGCGAATACGGCCTCATCGACCCCAACGACCCCTGGCCCCACGAAGATGAAGAGTACTTCGCCACGATGGACGCCCTGGATGAGGCCGAGTCCAGCTACTACGGCCTGTCCGACGATGATCTCTCTGACGACACTGACACCTTCGATGAAGACCCCGATGACGAATATGAACAATGGCCCGACCCCGATGATCCGGACCAGCTATCCCCCGACGATGATGACGACTTCGACCCTGATGACGATACCTCCCCCAACCCCTCCGTCATTCCCGTGCCCCGACCGGGCTGGAAGTGCGCCTATGGCGTGAATCCAGGGTCTCCCCACTCACCCCCCTCCCCCGTAGAGGCGTCCCTCGTGGGCGCCCTCCCCGGCGGTGGGGCCGCTCATGCTGAGCCCGTCGAAGTACGAGCGGGGGGAGGCCCGCGTCCCGCCTACTCGCCACCCCATGACGAAGACCCATCCAACCCCCCCGCATCGCCCGAGGCCGCCCCCCTCCCTGACCCTATTGAAACCCTGCCCCAAAACTGAATGCCGCAACCCTCCGAATCTAACCTGGAGCAAGCATTGAGAAGACCGAGAAGGCCGAGAAAAGCCAGGCGATACAGAAGGTACCTGGAAAACCTCTCAGGCATCCGCACCCGCTTCACCGCCGTACTGAGAAGGCGCCACAAAGGCAACCGCCGCATCCTGCTGGTCGACGTCAAGAACTCCGAGACCGGCGCCCAGCTCACTGACCACATCTGGTTCCGGGAAGGAAAGTGGAGCTCTCGCATACGCCCCCGCACCTCCATCGCCTTCGACGCCCGCGTCGTCCCCTACCTCAAAGGACCCGGCCCCGCCAAACTCCTCGACTACAGGCTCGAACGCCCCACCCGCATCCAGGTCCTCAGCCGCCCCCGTCGCCCCCGCCGTCGCTCCCCCCGAAACTCCCCCCACACCCCTTCTTCCGTCATTCCTGCGGAGGCAGGAATCCATCCCTCCTGCCTGAATAATCGCCTACAACCCCGCAACTCATCCCCACCCCCCTCATCCCCACCCCCTAACCCGTCATTCCCGTGCCCCGACACGGGAATCTAGGGTCTCCCCCACTCACCCCCCTCCCCCGTAGGGGCGTCCCTCGTGGGTGCCCTGCGCGCCCCTCACCCCCCTCCCCCCAGCTTATCTCACCCGCGCCCCTATGCTACAATCCCCCCAAACCCTCACCCGACGGCTCACACCATGCTTTACATACTCCTCGCCACCCTCACCACCGACGGCCAGCAGAAGCTGATCGACAACCCCGACCTCATTAACGACGTCGCCAAGCAGGTCGCCGTACCCGGCGCCACCCTCCTATCCCGCTACATGGTCCTCGGTAGGTACGACTTCGTGCTCATCGCCGAAGCCGAAGACCCCGAAGCCGCCGCCCGGCTCTCCCTCGAATTCGGCCTCCGCGCCGGCGTCCACACCGAGACCCTCCAGGCCATCAACGTTGACCTCCTCGCCGGCCCCCCCGGCGACGACATCCTCTCCACCATCGCCGAGACCTTCGCCCCCGCCGACGGCGCCCCACCCTCCCCCGACACCTAGCAGAAAGGGCCTACCCATGACCACCCTGGACTTCGAGATTGCCGAGTTCGAAGACCGCCAGACCAGGACCCGCCGCGCCATGGAAGAGGTCGGCATTGACCTCCTCATCGTCACCCACCCCGTCCACATCCACTGGCTCATCGGCAGCCGCATCAAGGGCTACCAGGAGTTCCAGGCCCTCCTATTCACCCTCGAACCCCGCGACCTCACGCTCCAGACCCGCTTCGCCGACGTATTCGAAGCACAACAGGAATCCCTGGCCGACGACGTTCGAGGCTGGGACCGCGACCCGGGCGATCACGCCGTAACCATCCTCAAAGGCATCCTCGAAGAGAAAGGCTACCTCAACCGCAGGATCGGCCTCGAAGTCCCCGAGACCTACCTCTCCGTCCACGACTACCTTCAACTACGCGACATCCTCGGCGACTCCCTAGTCTCCGAACCCACCGGCCTCGTCGAAAAGCTCAAGCTCGTCAAGTCCCCCGCCGAGCTCGCCTACATCCGCAAAGCCTCCGACATCAACGACGCCGTCCACCAAACCTGCGTCGACACCCTCGCCGCCGGCAAGACCGAGTTTGAAGTCGTCGCCGAAATGCACCGCACCATGATCGCCAACTTCGGCGACTTCACCTCCAGCCCCATGAACTTCGTCAGCGGAGAGCGCACCGTCTACTCCCACGGCTTCCCCTCCGAGCGCGTCATGCAGCAAGGCGACCTAGTCCACCACGAATACGGCGCCGCCTACCGCCGCTACACCTGCACCATCGGCCGCGTCCTCTGCATCGGCCAGCCGACCGACCGCATGAAAGAGGTCTACCAGGTCGTCCGTGACGCCTGCGATGCCCAGATAGCCGCCATCAAAGACGGCGTGCCCGCCTCCGTCCCCCATGAGGCAGCTAAGAAGGTCATAGGCGATGCGGGCATGGAGGAAGGCCGTTGGCACACCAGCGGCTACGGCATCGCCCCCAGCTTCCCCCCCAGGTGGTCCGAAGACATCCAGATGGACGGCTCCACCGACGAGCCCCTCCGCAGCGGCATGGTCCTCTCCATCGAACCCCCCGTCTTCCTCCCTCAGGAAAAGCTCGGCGCCCGCATCATAGACAACGTCCTCGTAACAGACACCGGCGCCCAAATCCTCTCCCAAACCTCCCGGGACCTAACCATCGTCTAACCCCACCCCCCTACATCCTGCATGATCCTGCGAGCTCGGCAATGAATGCTGCCCCTCAACTGTTCAAAATAGACCCCAAAGAAAACCAGAGTAGACCGATTGAAGAGACCGAATTCTCTCGTCTGAGGCTTCAGGAGCGGCGGAACATTCAGCAATGGGTAGCTGCTAACCCAACCATCCTGGGAGAAGACTTGCTGATAATCGGCAAGGAATTCAGCGAATTCGATAAGACGAACGAAAGGCCGGATCTATTAGCTGTCGACTCGGACGGCAAGCTTGTCATAATTGAACTTAAGCGTGACGACTCCGGGGCTGATGCCTACTGGCAGGCAATCAAGTACGCAAGCTATTTCCAAAAGACCAGTGCAAAAGAAATCGTCGAAATACTCGAAGGTTATGATGGTTCGTCGACGATAGAAGCGGAGACCAAGTTACGCCGACACCTCAATAAAGATGACCTGAATAGCCTGAACAACGACCAGCGCATAATCCTTGTAAGCCATCGCTTCGCTCCTGAAGTGACCTCCGCTGCTCTGTGGTTGAACGGTAAGTCGCCCAAATTGATAACCTGCGTGCAGTTGACGCCATATCAGGACGGGGAATCCATGTACGTACATGCAAATACCATCATCCCCGTGCCTGGAGCGGAAGACTATATGGTGAAGGTTGCTATCAGACGAGACAAAGATGGTGTAGTCAGCAACTTGGGCATTACGCTAACTGAAACGTTCGCAAGAAACAGTGGAGATCATGTCACTGCTTTCATGCGGAATGTAGGCACTCGTGTAATGAGCGACCTCCCCCAGGAAGTCCGACCGAACAGGAAAAGTAGATGGGCTGGAGATACGGGAGGATGGCGTTACTATCACTTTTGGTACGCAAGCCAACCTTGGGGTAATTGGCGCTTATCGTATATGGTGAATCTCTTCTTTGATGACCAAGCACAGCCTAATAAGGCAGACGTAGAATTGGCTTACCTATCCAGCGCGCTACAGGCTAGACTGCAGGAGCGGGAGGCGATTGGGGAGTTGTCAAACAAGCTCAGGTCGTTGGGAGTGGCATCAGAACCGTTGCTGGAAGACAAACGGGTAGTGCTAACCCATTCCGCCGACTCCCTGGACGATGAACTCGCTGACAGACTTTCCAACACGGTAAAAGCCTTCATCGAGACACTAACTCCCATAGTCAACGAATTAGAAGAAGAGGGCAACGAAGAAGAGGCTTGAGCTTCCTTCACCTGAGGTCAAGCGCCATCGAGTCTTACCCCACCCCCACGTCCACCGGAAACTCCCTCATCACCCCACCCCCCGACACCACCGCCCGACCCGCTGCCACCCACGCTGTCCTCGCCATCTCCACGTCAACCTCGAACGCCTCCCCATCCACCGTGATCGTGTACCGCCGACCGGATACCGCCGCACCCAGGTACTCCTTCACCCTCTCAACCCCGGCTTCCTGCTCCTTCAACGCCTCGTGCGCCTCCTCCAGCGTGACCTTCTGGAACCGGATCTCGTCACCCGGCATCCTCTGCGCCACCTTGCCTATGTCCGCACTTATCACCGTCGCAGGCTTCGTGTATCCGCCCGACGTCCCCCTGTCCGCCATCAGCACTATCGGCTGCCCGTCCCCCGACACCTGCACCCCCCCAAACGGTATCCCGTCCGATATGATGTCCGGCCCCGACACGTGCTCGACCTTCGGCCCCTGCAGCCGGTACCCCATCCTGTCGGACTGCGCCGACACCGTGAACGCCTCCCCCAGGAGAGTGCCGAGACCTGCCTCCGTGAACCTGTCGTCCTGCGGCCCCAGTATCACCCTGATCGGCAGGCTGGCGTCATACCTCGGCACGAGGCTCCGCGGTATCCGTCTCTCCGACATCCCACCTGACGAGTCCGGCAGCCGCGTCATCAGCATGTCCCCCGCCTTCAGCGCCCGGCCCTCGAACCCCCCTATCCCTGCCTTCATGAACGTCGACTTGCTCCCCATCACCACCGGCACGTCCAGCCCGCCAGCCACCGCCACGTATGCCCGTGTCCCGGATTCCTGCCCCCCAAACGAGAGCTCGTCACCCTGCCGCACCTCCACCGATGCCCAGGTCGGGATCGACGACCCATTGATGCTCGGAGATAAGTCTGCCCCCGTCACCGCTATGACCGCCGTCGACCTGAACTGAAGCCTCGGCCCCGACAGCGTCACTTCCAGGCAAGCCTCGTCTTCTGGATTGCCCACAAGGAGGTTCGCCAGCCGCAACGCCACCGGGTCCATCGCCCCCGACACCGGCACCCCGTGCCTCAGATACCCAAACCGACCCACGTCCTGCACCGTGGTCAGCAGCCCCGGTTCCAACACCTCTATCACGCCCATGCCGTTATCATCCCGCTTCCCGAGTCGTGACCTTGTACGTCCCCGCCTCCACCTCTCCTTCGATCTCCCTGTACCTGGTCTCGTCGATGGACGTGAACCTCACCAGGTCTCCCGCCATCACCAGCGAAGGTGGCTCCCTTCCGGGATCGAACATCCTTATGGGAGACCTGCCTATCACCCGCCATCCTCCCGGACTCGCCAGCGGGTATATACCCGTCTGCCTCTCCGCTATCCCCACAGACCCCGGCACCATCCTCACCCGGGGCGTCGGCAGCCTCGGCGTAGCTATCCTCTCCGACATCCCACCCAGGTATGGAAACCCCGGGTTGAACCCGACCATGTACACCAGGTAGTCCGATCCGGTGTGTATCTCGACCACATCCGCCTCGTTGATCCCATTATGCGAGGCCACGAAGTCGATATCCGGGCCGTATTCGCCCCCGTACAGCGTGGGAATCTCCACTATCTTCGCCCCACCAAGCTCCGCATCCTCCAGGTTCCCGTACAGCCCCGCGATTTGCTCCTTCAGCGTGTCGGGGGCCACGCTCAACGGGTCATAGTAGACGAGGATGGAGCGATATGTCGGGGCAAGGGCCTGAACGCCGGCCAGGTCGGCCTTGTCTATCGCGCTGAGCAGGTTGCGGATGCCCTGGTTGACCTCTGGAGTGATCTCGTCACCCACCTCAACGAACAAGGCGCGGTCTCCGCCGTTCCGAAAGCTGAGTTCGCTGAAGAGTGGCATCTCTTAGCCGTTGCGACTCGGAAAGGCCCTAGCAGAACGTCCCCATCGGCGCCACCTCCACCCCCGACTCCTCGAACCGGCTCCGGATCGCCGAGGCCAGTTCCACCGCCCCCGGGTTGTCCCCGTGCAGGCAGATCGTGTCCGCGTCTATGGAGATCTCTTCGCCCGTGATCGCTGTTGCAGTGCCTTCCGTTACAATCTTCAGGCTCCGCTCAACCACCACATCCGGGTCGTGCAGTAACGACCCTTCCACCGACCTCGCTACCAGTGTCCCGTCCGCGTTGAAAGCCCTGTCCGCAAAGGTCTCCTGGGCAATCCTGTTGCCCATCTCCTTCCCGATTTTTACCCATTTTGACCCAGCCAGCACCACAAGTATTATTTCGGGGTCGATGTCCAGGATCGCCTGGCAGATTCCCTTGGCCAGGTCATCGTTCTTCACCGCCGTGTTATACAACGCACCGTGCGCCTTCACGTGCTGCAGCTTCGCCCCCCCGAGAAACCCCTGCAAAGCCCCGACCTGGTACTTCACGTAGGCCCGGGCTTCTTCCGGCGTCGCCGTCATGTTCCGCCTTCCGAATCCCAGCAGGTCCGGGTAGCTGGGGTGCGCACCTATGGCCACCCCGTTCTCCTTCGCCAGGTTCACCGTGTGCTGCATCCACACCGGGTCTCCCGCGTGATAGCCGCATGCCACGTTGGTAGAAGTAACGTGCTTGATGACCTCCTCGTCCAGCCCCATCTTCCACGCCCCAAAGCTCTCTCCCATGTCGCAGTTGAAGTCTATTTTGGCGCTCATTGCCCGTGTCCCCCCGATTGGCAAAACTGAGTGTCTGAATATGAGCTATCCTACAAGTCGCCCGCTTTTAATGTCAATGAATACCCACCCCTGAGACATCCCTCTATGCCCGAAAATCCACCTGAATCCCTGATAGCCGAAGAGGCCCGACGCACGGGCCCCATAACCTTCGCCCGGTTCATGGAGTTGGCCCTCTATCACCCGACCCTCGGCTACTACTCCTCCGGCCCCGACCCCATAGGCGCCGACGGCGACTTCTATACCAGCCCCGGGGCCCATCCCGCCTTCGGCGCCCTCCTCGCCGTCCAGCTCGCCGGCATGTGGGACAAGCTAGGCAACCCATCCCCCTTCTACGCCGTGGAGCTCGGTGCGGGCGCCGGCCTCCTCGCAACTGACATCCTCGACTTCGCCCCCCACCTTTCCCCCGCCTTCTCCGATTCCCTCCGATATATCACCATCGATAGAAGACCCGTTCACGGCGTAGAAGGCGCCCACCCCATCATCTCCGACTCCCTCCCCCTCCGCAACATCACCGGCTGCATCCTCTCCAACGAATACTTCGACGCCCTCCCCGTCCACCGAGTCGCTATGCAAAGCGGAAAGCTCCGAGAAATCTACGTCGGCCTCGAAGACAATACCCTCGTCGAAGTCATCGACGAACTCTCCACCCCCCTCCTCCAACAGAGACTAACCGACCTCAACGTCACCCTCGTAGAAGGCCAAAAGGCTGAGATAAACCTCACCCTTGACTCCCTCGCTCGCTCCCTCTCCCAATCCCTCCACTCCGGCTACGTCCTCACCATCGACTACGGCCACCCCGCCCGGGACCTCTACTCCCCTTCCCGGCTCTCGGGCACCCTTGTCTGCCACTACCGACACACCCCGAACAACCAGCCCCTCCGGCGCATCGGCCTCCAGGACATCACCGCCCACGTCGACTTCACGACCTTGGCTAAAGCAGAAGAGTGCTACGGACTTCAACCCAGCGAATTGATCACCCAGAGAGACTTCCTCGGCAACCTCGGCATAGTGACCGTCAAGAACCGCCTCCGGGATCAGGGCCTAACCACCGCTCAATACAACGCCAACCTAATGGCTCTCGGCAACCTCATAGACCCCGACGCCCTCGGCGGCTTCAAAGTCCTCATCCAGTCTAAGGGCGTTGAATTAGAGAACCTGTCTGGCCTCGGCGGTCCGGGCCGCACCTTCACCCACGACCTCCCCGTTCCCCTCCCCACCCGCCGTCACCTCAACCTCCTCCACGGCAAGTACCCCCATCTCGCCTGGGAAGCTACCTAGCTGTAATCAGCCCTCTTCCCACCCCACCCCAATTGCCTAAAACCCCGCTATATCCTCCCCCCCATCCACCCCTATAACGTCCCCGTTAATCCAGCTCGTCGGCCCAGTGGCCAGCATCGCTATAGCCGCTGCAACGTCCTCGGGCGTGGTCATCCTGCCGCTCGGGTTGTTCGCAGTGGCCCCGGCTATCAACTCCTCGTGGCCCGGGATCTTCCTCAGCGCAGGCGTGTCCGTTATCCCGGCCCTCACTGCATTCACCGTGATCCCCCGACTCCCAAGCTCCATCGCCAGCTGCCTCACGTGCGACTCCAAGGCCGCCTTCGCCGCCGACACCGCTCCGTAGGTTGGCACCACCCGATGAGACCCCGCGCTCGTTAGTGCATACACCCGGCCCCCTTCCCCCATCAACCCCCGATGAACCAGGTCCTGCATCCAGTACACCAGCGTGTTGGCCATAACGTGAAGCGTCATGTCCATCTGCGCCTGGGTCAACGAGTCCTTCGGATCATCCGTGATATACGCCTTCAGAGTTCCAAACGCCAGCGAGTGCACCAGCACCTTCACAGACGCCCCGGCTTCCAGGTTCTCCTTCACGCCGTCTAGGACATTGGCCCTCTTAGCATCGTCCGCGGCGTTCGTGTTAAAGAACAGCGCCCTCACCCCCGACTCCTCGATCTTTGCCGCTATCGCTTCCGCGTTAGCCAGTGTCGCCCTCCTGTCCAGGTGGACTCCCGCTATATTGAGCCCCTTCTCCGCCAGGGCCAGCGCGCAAGCCCCCCCGAACCCGCTGGACGCACCAAGCACTATCGCCCAGTCCCGACCGTCGTTCGCTGCGTTCAATCTCTGTTACCTCCGTGGCCCGACTCTCGGCGCCTGACTATCTCCACCGCCGCACCCTTGAGTTTCGCTCCCTTTAGCGGAACATCCGGCTTGCTAACTCTCACCTTTATCTGCTCGACGGCGAAGTCTTGCAGCACCCGACCGGCTATCTCCCCTGCCACCACCTCAATTAAGTCGCGGGAAGGGCCTTCTACGATCTCTTTGACCAGGCGAAAAACACGACTGTAGTTGACAGTGTCTTCCAGATCATCCGACTCCGAAGCCCTGCTCAGATCGGCGACCATCTCCACGTCGACAATGAAACGCTGACCCTGCGTCTTCTCGCTCTCGTTGACCCCGTGATAGGCATAGAACTCCATGCCTTCCAGCAGGATCTTGTCGCCCTGCAACGGTGCCCCTACGCCTTGGCCAGCCTTCCGTCCAGCCCAAGCTCCGAGGCCACGCACTGCATCGCCTCGATTACCGTCGCTATGTGATCGTCAAGCTCAACGCCTAGCTGTGTCGTCCCGTTCGTGATGTCTTCACGAATAACGCCGCGGGCGAAAGACTTGTCCTTCAGCTTCTTCTTCACCGACCGTACCTTGACGTCATCTATATTCTTGGTTGGCTGCACTAGCGCTACGGCGTTCACCAGCCCGACCAGCTCGTCGCACGCGAAGATGGCCTTGTCCATGTTCGTCCTGCGCTCCAGCCCCAGGTAGTCGGCGTGACACTGGATGGCGTAGATGACATCTTCCGGGAACCCTCGCTCCTTCAGGATCTCGGACCCTTCCATCGGGTGCTTGTCGGTAGTGGGGTGCACCTCGTAATCAAAGTCATGCAGAAGCCCGACAAGCCCGTACACATCTTCATCCTCCCCATATTTGCGGGCGTAGGCCCGCATTGCTGCCTCCACCCCGAGCCCGTGCTTACGAAGGTTCTCGCTCTTCGTATATTCGTGAAGGAGGTCTAGCGCCTCCTGCCTTGTCTTCATAGGCTCACGCTTGACAACGACCCTTCGGCCGTAGGGCCCCTAGAGGGCCGCAGCCTTCGCCGCCAGCGCCTTGACGTCAGGAAGCCCACCCTCGTAAACCTCCGCCGCCTGCACCACTCCCTGCTTGTCTATCAGGAAACATGCCCTCTTGCTGATCCCGTTCTCGGTCATGATCCCGTACAGGTCTGCTACCGCGCCCTTGGGGTGGAAGTCCGCCAATAGCGGGAACCACAGCCCCCCTAGGGTCAGGTCGTACACCTTATGGGCGAATATGCTGTCTATGCTGATGCCCAGCACCTCAGTGCTTGCGCTTTCGAAATCGCTCTTGGCTGCCCGAAGGGTAGCCAGTTCCGTGCTTCAGCCGCCTGTGAAGTCAAGAATGTAGAACGCCAGCAGTACGTTCTTGTCTCCCCTGTACTGGCTCAGGGTCACCTTGCCGCCTTTTGTACTCTGCAGAGTGAAGTCGGGAGCTTCCTGCCCGACCTGGGCCTGGTCCGCCATGATTCTGTCCTCCCTCGGTGTTTTCGTTCAGGGCTGCTTCCCGCAGCCGCGCAATCATATCACAAAGCACCTTATTCAGGTTCATGCCCGACACCTTTGTTTGAGAGTCAGGCCAGCTGGATGATATCTTATGCCCGTCCCTGCCACGAGCTCTCTTCCTAGTGTATAGCTGAAGATCAACGTCATGAATACCCAAGTTTCGGTTCAAAAGAAAAAGTTGGCATCACTATGCCGTACGGAAGGCATAAAGCGCTTGGCTGTATACGGCTCCGCCCTCCGCCCCGACTTCTCACCTGAGAGCGACATCGACGTCTTGGTCGAATTCGAACAAGGTCGCACTCCTGGACTACTGGGTTTAAGCCGTTTGGAGCGAGAGCTCTCTCCTTTGTTTGGCCAACGGAAAATCGATCTGCGAACCCCTGAAGACCTCAGCATATACTTCCGCCAGGAAGTGATGGAAGAGGCTGAAGTGCAGTATGGACAGACTTGACGAAGTTCGCCTCCGTCACATGCTGGATGCAGCGCGGGAGGCTCTCTCATTTATTGAGGGAATCTCACGTCCGGAACTAGACGTGAACCGGATGTTGGTTCTGTCACTGGTAAAGGAGGTTGAGATTATCGGAGAGGCGGCCTACAGAACCTCAGAGTCTACACAAAATGAGTTTCCGGCAATCCCCTGGGCTGATGTGATAGGCATGCGTCATCGACTCGTCCACGCCTATTTCGACATCAATCTCGATGTATTGTGGCGGACGCTGGTGGAGGACATTCCCCTCTTAATCCCAGCAATAGAAGGCGCACTGACTAGGCGCTCATGTTAAGTGAGAAGTCTGGGGTTACGGGGAAGCCTCTGATCAGCTAGCCCCGCTCCTCCAGCGGCACGTACTCCAGGTCCATCGGGCCTGTATACTCCGCCAGCGGCCGGATCAGTATGTTCTTCTCGTGCTGCTCCACCACCTGAAGCGTCCACCCCGGTATCCGACCCATCGCAAACAGCGGGATGAACAGGTCGTCCGGGATCCCGAGAAGGTGGTAGATCGACCCTGCGTAGAAGTCCACGTTCACGAACACACCCCGCTTCCGATATGGCGCCATCGCCTCCTCCACCCGGGTCAGGATCTGGTACCACTCAGGCTGCCCCATCTTCTGCCCCAGTGCCCGAGACCTCTCCCTCAGGTGTCCCGCCCGCGGGTCTTCCGCCTTGTACACCCGGTGCCCGAATCCCATGATCCGCCCGCCGTTCTTGATCGTGTCCCGCACGTACGCTTCCGCATTGTCCGGAGACCCGATAGCCTGTGTCATAGTCTGTGCCGCCTCCGCCGCACCCCCGTGTGCCGGACCCTTCAACACCGCAATCCCAGTCACCACCGCCGAGTGCAGGTCTGAGATAGTGCTCGCACACACCCGAGCCGCAAACGCCGACGCGTTGGTACCGTGCTCGGCGTGCAGGATGAAGTCCACGTCCAGCAGCTTGGCGTCTTCTTCGGTTGGCTTCTCTCCGTGCAGCATGTGCAAGAAGCTCGCCGCATGGCCGAGGGTCGGGTCTGGTCTTACCGGATCCAGTCCCTGCCTTATCCGGTGGTGCGCTGCAACTATGGTCGCCGCCTGCGAGGTCAGCCGTATCCCCTTTCGGATGTTCGCCTCGGACGAGTTGTCGTTCACGTCAGGATCAAAAGCCGACAGCGCCGACACCCCGGTCCGCATCACGTCCATCGGGTGTGCGTCCTTCGCTAGGTCTATTACCTCGTAGATCGCGTCGGGCACCTCTCGGCTGCTCTTCAATGCTTCGTCTATTTCCTCTAGCTGGCTGCGGGTCGGCAGGGACCCGTGCAGGAGCAGGTAGGTTGTTTCCTCAAATGTCGACTTTTCGGCCAGGTCATGGATGTTGTATCCACGGTACAGGAGTTTCCCCACCTCGCCATCTATAAACGACGCCGCAGACCGTTCGAAATATATCCCCTTTAGGCCCCGGTGTAGTTGAATCTCTTCTTTGGCCTCGGCCATTGCTGCTCCCTGGAGTACCCTGGCTCTTGGTCAGTCAGTCCCGACACCCCGGCTTTCCACCCTGTCGTACTGCCTGATTTGTCTTCTAAGTCCCTTGCCCTGTATTCCTCCACCCAACCCCGCGTCTTGCCGACTTCTGACTATGCCTTGCGGGCAAACGTTTTGCTGGGATTGGGGTGAGGGTATCGACTACAGGCGCCGACTCTGGACTTTATCATCGCGCCTGCTTGAGTGTCAACCACAGGCACGCTGCCGGATGCCTGCATCTGGTATCGCAATGCAACGATATTTGCCTCTGTTATGCTCTTTCCCAAGGTTGCCTCCAAGTTGACAATCCGACTCCCTGATGTTAGGATGCTCCGGCCCCTGACTCAGCGTCAGTGGGAAAACTTGTGTGTTGGCGGGCCCTTGTTCCGACCGACAATAAGCGCGCATAAAATGTGGAGCAGTGAATAACCTGCAAAGGCCCGACCAAATAACCGGTTCCGTCCCCAATCGGGCCGACTAGACAGGAGAGTGGCAATTGGAGACTAGAGACTTTGTAGTCCGCTTCGCCGGCGAGGGTGGTCAGGGTGTCGTCACCGCTGCCGCAGCCCTTGCCCAGGCCGCAGCTCAGGTGGGCTACCACGTCCTGACTTTCTCGACGTTCCCTTCCCAGATTCGTGGCGGCCCGACTTGGACCCAGGTCCGCGTAGCTACTTCCCCCATCCTCAGTTCCGGCGACGCCCTTAACGTCCTCGTCGCCTTCAACCAGGAAGCCTACGACACCCACCGCGAAGAAGTACGCGACGATGGCGTCGTCATATATAACACCGGCGACTTTCAACTCGAAGAGGACGACCAGAGCGTAGGCCTCCCCTTCGAGGAGTTGGCCCGCTCTACCGGCAACCTCCGGGCCGCCAACTTCGTCGTCGTCGGCGCCCTTGCCCATCTCGTCGACATGCCCCACGAATACCTCGCCGAGTTCAACCGCAAACGCTACACCCGCGGCCGGCCCAATGACGAAGAGATCATTGAGTCCAACAACAAGGCCCTCCTCCTAGGTAGGGAAGGCGCAGCCAAGAGCGGCTTCAGTATCGGCACCCTCGCCCCGGCCACCAGGACCGAAGGCGAGCAGGTTCTCATAAATGGCAACCAGGCCCTATCCATGGGCGCAATCGCCGCCGGGCTGGACTGCTTCATCGGCTACCCCATCTCCCCGGCCACTTCCATCCTCGTTTTCATGGAAAACAACCTAATCGGAGAGGGCAAGTTCGCCTATCAGGCCAGCTCTGAGATTGAATCAATCAACGCAATAGTCGGCGCCGGTTACTCTGGAAAGAAGGCCATGACCTCCACCGCAGGCCCGGGCTTCAGCCTGATGAGCGAGGGACTCGGCTTTGCCTGGATGGCCGAAATCCCCTGCGTCGTGGTCGACGTACAACGCGGTGGCCCCGCCACCGGACTCCCGACCAAGACCGAGCAGTCGGACCTCCTCACCGCCATCCACCCCGCCCACGGCGACATGGAACTCCCGGTCATCGCACCCGGCGATGTGTCGGAGTGCTTCGACGCCGCCGTTAAGGCCTTAAACTGGGCCGAGCGTTACCAGGGCCCTGTTGCGATTCTCAGTGAGCACAACCTCTCCGAAAGAGCCCAGAACATCCCCAGGCCCGACATCGATTCCGTTAACGCCGAGACCCGTCAGGTTTACACCGGCGCCAACGGCTATCTTCGCTACGAGGCCGCCCACGTTTCCCCCATGCCCCTCCCCGGCGGCCCCGGCCCCTATGTCGCCAACGCCAGTGAGCATGACCCTTACGGCGACACCACCCACCGCCCCGACCGCCACATCCACATGACCAACCGCAGATTCAGCAAGCTGGATCTCCTCAAGGAAAACGAGTTCGAGGTGCAGAACGCCGACTGCCCCGTAGCCCTATTGCCATGGGGTGGCTCCAAGGGTCCCGCCCTCGAGGCCTACCGCCAGCTCGTCGCCAGTGGAGTCGATCTGGGCTGGTACTACACCATGAACATTAACCCCCTCCCCCCGTCCCTCCTCGAAGAACTCAAAGGGAAAGAGTTGGTCATTGTCCCGGAGCTCAACCACCTTGGCCAATTCTCCATGATTCTCAGGTCAAAGGGCATCAACGCCGAGTCCATTACCCAGATCACCGGCCTCCCCTTCAAGGTCAGAGACCTCGTTCAGTGGATCGGCGACCGAGTCCGAGTGCAGTCTGAAAGGACAGTCCAGGTATGACCACCCTAAAGCAAGCGCCGAGAAAAGCGCCCAAGGTTAAGAACCCCGAATACGATTTCAAATGGTGTCCCGGCTGCGGCGACTTCGGAGTCCGGCGCGCCGTTGAGATGGCCATCCGCGAACGGGCCCTTAGAGACGAGGCTCCCCTCACCGAGACCGTAATCGTCGCTGGCATCGGCTGCTCCGGCAACCTTGTCCACCTCGTCGAGGGCGAACAGCCCTTCGGTATTCACGGCGTCCATGGCCGCACCCTCCCCCAGGCCTTCGGAATCAAGATGGGCCGCCCCGAGCTTAGCGTTTTGGTCGTCGCTGGAGACGGCGACTTCCTCAGTATCGGCGGCGAACACATCGTCCCCCAGGCCCAGCGTAATTTGGATGTCTGCGCCGTCATTATGGACAATGGCGTCTATGGGCTGACCAAGGGCCAGAGCTCCCCGACCACCGACTTCGGCGTCAAGACATCCAGCACCCCCTACGGCAAGATCGAAGGCTCCGTCGACCCCCTGGACCTCTACCTCACCGCCGGCGTCTCCTTCATCGCCTCCGGTTTTTCCGGGAAGCCCAAGGATCTGGCCGGCCTCATAGTTCAGGGAATGGACCACAAGGGCTTTTCCATCGTCCACATCCAGTCCCCCTGCACCGAGTACAACGACACCTATGAGCTCCTCAAGGGCAACGCCAAGCAGGGCATCAAGCCCGCCCTCTGGCCCCTCCCCGACGACTATGATGCCTCCAACAAGCGGTCTGCCTACGAAGCCATCCACGAACCTGGCATCCCCGTAGGCGTCCTCTATAAGGACCCCGACTCCGTCCCCATGCAGGACCGCCAGGACGACATCCGGGGCAAGGCGCGTCAAAGGCCCCTCTCGAAGATTCTCGACGGTTTCAGGGTTTAACCACCCTTCGTAATAACATGAAGCCTTTTGGGCCGCTGAAAAGCGGCCCAAAGTCTTTTTCGCTATGATGACCGAACACCGACAGACGCCTGCACCCGAGAGTGTATTGCAGGTCTTGGAACTCGGACTCGTTGACTATCAGGTCGCCCTCAACATCCAGACCGACCTCCGGGACCGTCGCATCGCCGGCCTCGTCCCGGAGACCCTTATCCTCCTCGAACACCCCCCCGTAATCACCCTGGGCCGTTCCGGAAGCCTCGATAACGTCCTCGTCCAAGAGTCTGAACTCTCCGACCTCGGCATTCAGTTGATCCACACCAACCGCGGCGGAGATGTCACCTACCACGGCCCGGGTCAAATTGTCGGTTATGCCATCATGGACCTCACCCGACACGGCACAGACCTGCGAAAGCATCTCTGCAAGCTGGAAGAAGTCTTGATTCGCGCCTTGGTCAGCCTCGGTGTCTCAGGGATCAGGCGAGATAATGAAACCGGCGTCTGGGTCGGCGAAAACAAGATCGCCTCCATCGGCATCCACGTGAAGCGCTGGGTCACCATGCACGGCTTCGCCCTTAACCTCGCCCCCGATTTCGGCCACCTCTCCCTCATAAATCACTGCGGCATCACCGACGCCCCCATGACCTCCATCGAGAAAGTTCTGAACACCCCCGTCCATCTACACCAGGTCCGCGACGCCCTCAAAAAGCACTTCACCCAGGTCTTCAACTTCACAGCCAAAGACACCCCAAATCCCTCGTATTCTCCTCTCTAGCGGCGCCCCTCGTGGGTGCCTCCCTCTTCCATCAATTCTTCCCCTTGCGCATACATACTTATGTAGTTAAAATCTCCGACGGTTAGCACTCACTTGCCTTGAGTGCTAATATCATGCGTAAACGGAAGACCCGAAAGGAGGACCCATATTGGCAAGAACGTTTGAACCGCTGGGCGACGGAGTTCTGCTCAAGCCCATGGAAAAAGAAGAGGTCACCGCAAGCGGCCTCGTTCTCCCCGACACCGCAAAGGAGAAACCCCAGGAGGGCGAGGTTATCGCCGTTGGCCCAGGCCGTCTCGGTGAAGACGGCAACCGGGTAGCCATGGAGGTGGCAAAAGGCGACGTAGTCCTCTACCGCAAGTACTCCGGCACCGAGATCAAGGAAGATGACGAGGAGTACCTGATCGTTAGGGAGTCCGACATCGTCGCCAAGATATCCTAGCCCCTTGCAAAAACAGGGCTGGGAATTGTTACGAAAGGAGCATAAATGCCAGCAAAACAATTGGAATACGCCGAGGAAGCAAGGGCCTCCCTTCGCAAGGGAATCGACGCCCTCGCCGACGCGGTTAAGATCACTCTCGGCCCCAAGGGCCGCAACGTCATCCTCGACAAGAAGTTCGGTCCCCCTACCATTACCAATGACGGCGTGACCATCGCCAAGGAGATCGAGGTCGAGGACCCCTTCGAGAACATGGGCGCCCAGCTCATCAAGGAAGTCGCCACCAAGACAAACGATGTCGCCGGTGACGGCACCACCACCGCCACAGTTCTCGCCCAGGCCATGATCCACGATGGCATGAAGAACGTCGCAGCCGGTGCCAACCCCATGGCCATCAAGCGCGGCATGGAGTCCGCTTCCGGCGCCGCCGTTGACGAGCTCAAGAAGCTCTCCATCGCCGTTGCCGGTAAGGACCAGATTGCCCAGGTCGCTTCCATCTCCGCCGCAGACGGCGAGATCGGCGGCCTCATCGCCGAGGTCATGGAGAAGGTCGGCAAGGACGGCGTCATCACCGTCGAGGAGTCCAAGGGCATCCGCTACGAGATCGAGTACGTAGAGGGCATGGAGATAGACCGCGGCTACATCAGCCCGTACTTCGTCACGAACTCGGAGCGCATGGAAGCCGCCCTAGACGACCCTTACATCCTCATCACCGACAAGAAGATCTCTGCCGTCGCCGACGTTCTTCCCGTCCTGGAGAAAGTCCTTCAGGTCAGCAAGAACATGGTCGTCATCGCAGAGGACGTGGACGGCGAAGCCCTCGCCACCCTTGTGGTCAACAAGCTGCGCGGCACCATCAACTGCCTCGCCGTCAAGGCCCCTGGCTTCGGCGACCGCCGAAAGGCCATGCTTCAGGACATAGCCATCCTGACCAACGGCACCGTCATCAGCGAAGAGGTCGGCCGCAAGCTCGACTCCGCCACCCTCGAAGACCTCGGCCGGGCCCGACGCGTGGTCTCCGGTAAGGACGATACCACCATCATCGAAGGCCGCGGCACAGAGGACGCAATCCAGGGTCGCATCAAGCAGATCAAGGCCCAGATCGAAGAGACAACCTCCGACTTCGACCGTGAGAAGCTCCAGGAGCGACTGGCCAAGCTGGCCGGTGGCGTTGGCGTCATCAAGGTCGGAGCCGCCACCGAGGTCGAGCTCAAGGAGAAGAAGCACCGCGTAGAGGATGCCCTCTCCGCCACCCGGGCCGCGGTCGAGGAAGGTATCGTCGCCGGCGGCGGCGTATCCCTCCTCAATGCCCAGAAGGCCCTCGGCTCTGTGGTTGACGACCTCGAAGGCGACGAGCGCACAGGCGCTTCCATCGTCTCCAAGGCCCTTGAGCAGCCCATGCGCCGCATCGCCGAGAACGCAGGCCAGGAAGGCTCAGTTGTCGTCGACATGGTCAAGAAACTTGACCCCGCCAACGGCTACGACGCCGCCAGCGACGACTACGGCAACCTGGTCGACAAGGGTATCATCGACCCCCTCAAGGTCACCCGGGCCGGCCTCGAAAACGCGGTGAGCGTGGCTGCCATGGTCCTCACCACCGAGTCTCTCGTAACCGAGATTCCGGACAAGACCCCGCCCATGCCCCCCGCCCCGCCCATGGACTACTAGTCCTAAGGCACAGGGTCCCAAAACCGAATAGAAATAATGGGCCGACGCCCAGGCGTCGGCCCATTATCTTTCCCTTATTTGTGACCTACCTTCTCTCCCCCGTAGGGGCGTCCCTGGCAGGCGCCCACCCCGGGGCGGGGCCTCTCACCCTAAGCTGCGTCGAAGGGTCGAGTGGGGGGTGGCCCACCCATAGCCGCCCCGTCGCGTATGTCTCACCCCAGCCAACCCCACCCTGCCCCTACTTCAACCACGGCTTGATCAACAGCTTCCCGAACTGCCGCCTCTCCTCCATCACCTGGTGCGCTTCCTTCGCACCCTCCAGCGGGTAGACGCTGTCAATCGCCGGCTTTATCTTCCCCTGGGCCACTACCTTCAGCAGTTGAGCCAACTCGTGTCGAGACCCGAGGTATGACCCGATTATAGTCAGCTGCTTTATGAACAACTCCTGGATATTGATCCGCCCGTACACCCCAGTGTGCGCTCCTGACGTCACCAGCCGGCCGTTGAATGCCAAACACCCTATGCTCTCCTCCCACGTATCCGTTCCTATATGCTCCACAACAATGTCCACCCCACGCCCCTCCGTCAGCCCTATCACCATATCCTTGAAGTCGTCCCTGGAGTAGTTGATCGTCTCGTCTGCACCTATCTGCCGAGCCCTCTCCAGCTTTATGTCCGACGATGCCGTCGCTATGACCCGGGCTCCGGCCATCTTCGCTATCTGGATCGCCCCGCTCCCGACCCCGCTCCCCGCCGCATGCACCAGAACGTCTTCACCGCTCCTCACCTTGGCCCGGGTTATCAGCATGTGCCACGCCGTAAGGTACGCCAGCGCCACCGATGCCGCCTGGTCGTAGGACACCTCGGGTGGAAGCGTAATCAGGCTGGAAGCTGGCGCCGTCGTGAACTCCGCGTACCCTCCTGGAATGCTCGCCGCTTGAAGGCACATCCCTTCCTCTCCGATGCGGCATGCTTCGCAGTTCCCGCACGGGAAGCGAGGGATCACCGTCACCCGGTCCCCGGGTTCGAAGTCCCTGACCAGCTCCCCCATCTCTATGATCTCGCCCGCCACTTCCCGACCTGGGATCGCCGGCAACGGAATATTCGCCCCGATGATGCCTTGGCGAAGGTACAGGTCCACGTGGTTCACCCCGCACGCCCATACCTTTATGAGTACCTCCAGAGGCCCGACTTCCGGGTTGGGCGCCTTTCGTACCTCCAGTACCTCAGGGCCGCCGTGCTCTTCTATCAGTACCGCTCTCAATCCGGCTTGCCCTTCACTATCCTTGGTCTGGTCCCTTGGGGACAGCCTCCCGCCGCGACCTTGCAGAGAAGCTAGGCTACTCCCAGCTCTTCCTTGACTAGGTCCACGCCCTTCCTCACCGCTATCAGCTTGTCCTTAGCCTCATCCACCGTCCGGGTCTTGAGACCGCAGTCCGGGTCCACCATCAGCTTGTCCGCGGGAAACTGCGCCAACACCTTGCGCACCCCCTCCGCCACCTCCTCCGGCCCCTCTATCCGGTGGCTGTGCACGTCCACCACACCCGCCGAGAGCATCTTCCTGAACGGATGCGTGGCGAACACGTCCATAAGCTGGTATCCACTGTTTGCCATCTCCAGATCGAAGATGTCCACCGGCATATCCAGCATCCGCGGGTATATCTTTGCAAAGTCCCCGTAGCAGATATGGGTAATCGTCGTCGCCGAAAGCCCCTTCGTCACCACACCCATTGCCCGGATCGCAATATCCAGTTCCTCCGGCCTGGTCGAGAGCGCCGGCTCATCTATCTGGATATACTTCGCCCCCGCCTCCTCCAGGTCCCGAGCCTCTTCCCTCACGAACTCGGCCACGTTCATGATGAACGCCTCCCGGTTCGGGAAGTACTCGTCGAATGACCAGTCGCAGATCGTATAGGGCCCCGTCAGCATTCCTTTGACTGGTTTGTCAGTCAGGCTTTGGGCATACTTCCAGGTGTCCAGCGTTACCGGTTGCTTCCTGCGTATCGGGCCCGTGGCTATCGGCTTGCGGTAATACCTGTTTCCGTATGACCGCACCAGCCCGCTGATTCCCATCCCCTCCAAATTCTCCGCGAAGAACGTGACCATGTCCCCCCTGTCCATCTCCCCATCCACCAGTATGTCAATGCCAATCTCCTCCTGCGCCTCAATCCACTCCCGGGTCGCCTTCATCTCCAGCTCTCGCAGCTCGTGCCGGTCCATCTCCCCCCGCGACACCCGACCCCTCGCCTTCCTCAGGTACGGCGGCTTGGGAAAGCTCCCCACGGATGTAGTCAACAAAGGCCCCATCTAGCTCACCGTCTCCTTTAATGCCGCAGCGCCTTCGGCCATGCGTCTCAGTTTGGCTATCGCCGTCTCCCGGGGCAGGTAATCAAGGCCACAGCTTGGTGTAAGGTAAATCCTGTCCAATGAAACCCGGTTCGAAACATCCATGACGGTCTTGGAAATCTGCTCCACCGACTCCATCCTCACGTTCCGCGCATCCAGGATTCCCAACCCCAGCGTCTTCTCCATCGGGAACCCGTTCAGCAGATCGAAATTGGCCGGCCCCATCACGAAGTCCAACCCGAACCCGTCGAAGTCCAATCCGAAGAACCCATCCAACCCCGACACATCCCCGAACCACGTATACAACATCCGCTCCACGGTCAGGCCTCGGGTGAACCGCTCCATTACCTGCTGGAACAGGCCCCAGTCTTCCTTGTTCCTTACGATTGCCGGCTCATCCACCTGTAATAGGGGCGCCCCCTCCTCTTCCAGCGCCAGGGCCTCCTGCCTCATCGCATCGGCCAATTCCATCGCCAGGTGAGAAAGGTCTCGATGGTGCTCGGAGCGGGAGAGCTTGGCGAGTGTGTAGGGGCCCGTGATAATCGCCTTTACGGGCAGCGTCGTGCACCCGACCGCAAACCGGTAGTCGTCCACCGTTATCGGCCCCGTCCACCCCACCGGCCTCTTCGCCACGGGCTGCCGGTAGTACGTGTTCGTATCGAAATAGCGGAGTAATCCCGTCGCCTCGAACCCTTCCAACTGCCTAGCGATGTAGGTCTGGCCATCGTCCCACCGGATCATCCCGTCCGTCACCATGTCCAGCCCCGCGTCCGCCTGCTCCTCAATCACCTCACGGGTAACTTCATCCTTCACATGGGCTAGCTCTTCAGAGCTTATCTGTCCTCTGTCGGAGCGGGCTATGGCCCGACGTAGCTTCTGCCCGTCAGGCCCTTCGCCTATTTTTGGGAAATTGCCTACCGCTGTAAGTTTCATAGTCCTGAGACGGGTGTGAATCCTAGCACAGGCATGACACAGTCACAACTGACCACGGCCTATCCCCCGTCTCTGGGGACAGCCCTTTAGGTGTAGCAAGACTCGTTGGAGATTAGCTGCGCAGGTCCCTCAACGACTCCTCAGCCACAGCCAGCGTCCGGTCTATGTCCTCCTCTGAATGGACCAGCGAAACGTACATCTTCGGGCCCCCGGGCACCGTCCAGACTCCGCGTCTTATCATCCCCGTCTTGAACCGGTAAGCCATGTCCGCATCCGCCGACCACGTGTCCCGATACCCGACCACCTCCTGGTCCGTGAACATCACGTCCACTATCGACTCTTCCTGGCACACGAACATCGGCACTTCCAGCATCTGGCTGAGCTCCTTCAACCCGTCACCCAGCCTCTTCCCCATCACCGACAACCTCTCGTACTGCCCAGGCCTGTGCAACACGTTCAGCGCCGCCCGACCCGCCGCCATCGACACCGGGTTCCCGCTGAACGTTCCCCCGTACATCGCCACTTCGCCTCGCGCCGCGGCTTCCGGCGTGAAGGGATAGAACAACTCCTCCCGACCCACTATCGCCCCTATCGGATACCCCCCGCCCATTATCTTTCCCAGCGTGGCTAGGTCGGGCGTCACTCCGTAATATTCCTGGCCCCCACCCCACGCCAGCCGGAACCCCGTCACCACCTCATCGAATATCAGGATTACTCCGCATCGGGTAGTCACTTCCCTCAACCCCTCCAGGAACTCCACCTTGGGCGGGATATTCCGCTGGATCGGCTCCACGATCACAGCCGCCAGATCATCCTTGTTCACCTCAATCAGCCTCGAAGTCGTTTCCAGGTCATTGAACGGCGCGGCCAAAACCAGCCCCGACAACGCATCCGGTATCCCCCGTGAGTCCCGAGGCGGATTGGGATACTCGAAAGGCTCCTTGTGCGTCCCTCCCCACGCCGTATAGTCGTGAGTCCCGTGGTAGGCGCCCTCCATCTTCATGATCTTCTGCTTGCCCGTGACCGCTCTCGCAAGTTTCAGGGCCGTCATCGTTGCCTCGTTCCCCGACCCCGTGAACTTGACCCTCTCCGCACACGGCACGGCATTCACCAACGTCTCCGCCAGGTCTATCATCGGTTCGCTCAGGTTGTAGTACTGCGAACCGGCCCCCGCCTGCGCCTCCACCGCTTCCACCACCTCCGGGTGCGCGTGCCCCAGCACCAGCGGCCCCGACCCCATCACGTAGTCGATGTACTCCTTCCCATCCACGTCCCAGAACTTGCTCCCCTCCCCCCGAGCTACGATCGGCTGAAGCTCCCGCGGCAGAGACCCGTGCGTGGTGTGGTGCATCGTGCCCCCCGCCAGGAACTGCGACGCCCGGCTCATTAGCTCCGCGCTCGAACGACTCTCAGACATGATTTCTCCTTCTGGGCGTGGGGTGTGCGACGGCAGAGAGTATAGCACGGCCCGTGCCTGACTCCCCGTGAAATCACCCGTGTCCCGACCCCTAACCCTTCCGTTGAGGCAGCGCCGACAGCCTGTCCAGGAACCCCGCCGACCTCACCTCCCTCTCTAGCTGATAACGGATGTAACGGCTCAACGCCAGCTCCATCTCCCCCGCCAACCGCTCCGGTGTCTCCTTCTCCGCAATCGCCCCCGTATCCGAGTTTCTCAGATACCTGAACGACACCAAAGCATCCCGAGACATCGGAAACGCCGAACCCTCTCCATCCGCACACTCCGCACACAACGTCCCACCCGACCGCGGGCTGAACCATACCCCTCCCCTGAACTCCGACTCCCGACACGACACGCAAGAGTCCAACTCCGGCGCAAACCCGAGGATGGACAGTAGCCTCAACTCGAACCTTCTCAGCACAAGCCCCCCGTCCCGATTGACGGTGAGCGCATTCAGCGTCTCAAGGAACGCCTCGTAAAGCTCCGGGCTGGCATCCTCCTCCCCCGTGAACAGGTCCAGCAGTTCCGCCGCATACAGTCCTTGCGCCGTCCGCTCCAAATCGTCCCGCAGCCCCACGAAGCTATCGATGGGACTAACCTGGCTGATCACGTCCAGGTTCGTCCCCTTTGCAATCAGCAACGACACCCGAGACAACGGCTCCACGTGCCCCCCCAACCGGCTCTTCGGCTTCAACACCCCCTTCCCCACCACCCTCAGCTTCCCCAGGTAAGGGCTGTACACCGTAATAATCTTGTCCGCGTCCCCCAGGCCCTGATGCCTCAGAACCACCCCCTCAGTCTTATATACCCGCGCCCTGACCATACCGGCATTATACGTCGAGCCCAAGTTTCCAATATTGAAGGAATGTCAGGGAGTGGGGTGGACTTCTTGGTGGTTACGCGGTGGAAGTGGCTAGATGTCCCTAAAGAATGTGCCATGCACCTTTACCACTTCTTTAACCCACCTGGTTTCTACGCCCAGTCCCAACTCCTTGAGGGTTTCCACCAATTGGTCTCCGTCAATTAGGTCGATTGGAGGGACACCGTCCCTGAATGCCTCCCGCTTCGCCTCTCGGGTAAATGTGCCTGTTGTTATAAACAGTCCCTTGTCTGCACGGCCAGCGAGGGCACCACGGAAGTCGCGCACTTGGGACGGCGTGACATAACTAGTTGTATAGCGCTTACACTGAAATAGCACAGGGAAGCTTACTAGGCCGTTGAGACGGATAATGCCGTGGCCATCTATGCCTCCATCGCCTGTGCGCCCTGTTACTTCTACCTCGATGAACCCTGATTCACGAAGCAACCTTTGACATAAACGCTCAAAGGCCTCTGGGGTCATATTTTGTAGCAGTGATAGCAGTTGTCCGCGCCACGCGTCCGATTGGATCTCCGCAGAGTTACTCGGAGCCGATAACTGTGGTGTTTCACTCTGTTCTTTAGTATTTTCTGTTCTCTCCCCCACGTTCGTCGAAATCTGTCCGCGGCCTTCTGGGGTTAGTGTCCATATTCCTCTTGCCGGATTTTCTATCAAACCATAATTCTTCAGGTAGGTTCGTGCCCAGCCCAGGCGATACTCGAGTACAGTTTGAGGGCCTCCTCGATGAAGTCGGCGAACGATACTGTCAGGCAAATCCATACTTTCAATAACAGCATCAGTAATCTCTCGTATGGAACCACTTCCCCCGAGAGACCTAAGTGCATCTAGCGTCGGATCGTGTAACTCATGTTGTTGGGGTACTTGCATACTCATCTTTCCTGTAAGCGACGTCGTCTAGCGTAAATCGTACCAACAAATGCTAGCTAAATCCATATTGGAATTCGTTGATCCTACAACTCCTGCCGCCCCTCCAGCGCCCGAGCCAGCGTCACGTCATCCACGTACTCCAGGTCTCCCCCCGCCGGAAGCCCCCGGGCCAGCCTCGTCACCCTAATCCCCAGCGGCGATATCAACCCGTTCAGGTACATGCACGTCGCATCTCCCTCGATGTTCGGGTTGATCCCGAGGATGATCTCCTTCACCTGCCCGTCCCTCAGCCTCTCCAGCAACTCCCTCACCTTCAGGTCCTCGGGCGTGATCCCGTTCATCGGCGATATCACACCGTGCAGAACGTGAAACAGCCCCTGGAACTTCCCCGACCTCTCGATTGGCAATATGTCCAGCGGCTCCTCCACCACGCAGATCTGGCTCCTGTCCCGACGGAAGTCGCTGCATAACGGACAGACTTCTGTTTCTGCTATGTTCTGGCACGACTCACACAGCGTCGTCAGCTCCTTCACCGCCATGATCGCCTCGGACAGCGCCCGGGCCTCTTCCTCAGGCAGCCGCACCAGGTGATAAGTCAACCGCTGCGCCGTCTTCGGCCCGATCCCCGGCAGCCGGTGAAACGCCTCTATCAGCCGGGTCACTGCCGGCGACGTCGGAGAGCTGGCCATCGACCGCCCCTCCCCTCTACATCCCCGGTATATTGAGGCCCGCCGTCAGACCTCCTAGGTGACTCGACGCCAGCCCCTGCGACTTCTCGATTGCCTCGCTCACCGCCGCCTGCACCAGGTCCTGCAGCATCTCCACGTCCTCCGGGTCCACTACGTCCGGCGATATCGTTATCGACTTCATCTCCTGCTTGCCGTTCATCACCACTTTCACCATGCCCCCCCCCACGCTCGCCTCCACCTCTTTCTCCGCCAGCTCATCCTGCGCCTTGGCAAGCATGGCCTGCACGTCCTGCATCTGCTTCATCTGTCTTCGGAATTGCCTGTTCATTCTCTGCTCCGATTTTCCCCTGCCCCCGACCCTCTAGCCCCGCTCTATTATCTTGGCCCCCATGTCCAGTGCCGCCCTCACCAGCGGCCCGGGCCCCTGCTCCGACGCCGAAGCGACCGGCACGTCATTTCTGCCCGACGTTTCCCGCTGTTGGCCGTACCCGCCGTTTGTGGAAGCAGGCTCCCGAATCTCAGGGCTCGCATCTCGGTATGTCCGGGTGGGGCTGGGATTTCCCTTGCCCACTAGGTCGCACCGGATCCGGTACGGCCCCCCGAATACGTCGTTGACCTTCTTCTCCACCAGGTGTCGGTACTTGGGGTCGTCAATCTTGTTCTTGTGAAACTCGTGGTAGAAACCGATAACCAGCGTATCGCCTTCCAGGGCCACCGGCTCGCACGCGCTTCTCAGCAAGGCGTCCAGACTCCCCTTTGACCCGACTCCCCTCAACGCATCCACCAGCGCCGGCCACTTCTCCTTGAAGTCCGATATGTCCCCGCCCTCCTGCGAAACAGGGGAGGGTTGCAGGTCGGTTACCTTCACGGGCCTCGGGGCCTCTTGCACCCTGCCCCCGCCACCCGGGTCACCTTTGATGGATGTCGCAGTGCCCGGGGCTTCAACCCTCTTCCGAGGTGATGGCCTGGTCGGCTCGGATTGAGTAGGCTCTTTCGTCCTTGGCTCCGGAACCGCTGTCGGTGCCCTGGCGGCCTCTTTTGCGGCTGCACCTCCTGCTCTTGAACCCGCCTCCCCAACCCCCAGCGCAACCTCGACTATCGCCATCTCCAGGTATATCGCCCCCGATGAGTCGCTTCTTACGTTAGCCTTGCTCCAGGACGCTAATGCCCTCTGCAACATCCCGATGTCGCACTTTGAAGCCTGCTCCCTCGCCCCTTCCAACTCCTCCTCCGGAATCTCAATCACGTCCCCGGCCCCAGCCTTTAACAGCAGCAGACGTCGCAGGTGCTCCTGCATCTCCCGGTGGAAATGCTTCAGGTTCAAACCCTGCTCCGCCACCCCGTGCAACGCCCGTAGAGCCCCCGGCAGGTCTCCTAGCAACATCCCCTCTGCGATCTCCACTATCGGCAGACCCGACGACACCCCCAGCAGTTCCTTCAGGTGGTCCGCCTCGATGTTCGTCCCGTATGAAACTATGAGCTGTTCCAGCAGGTTCTCCGCGTCCCGCAGGCTCCCCTCCGACGCCCTGACAATTGACTTCATCGCCCAGTCCCCGATCGTTACCCCCTCATCCTCGCAAAGCTCCTTGAGCCGACCCTCCACCGCCCCCTGGCTCAACCGCCGGAAGTCGAACCGCTGGCACCGGGACACGATTGTTACCGGCAGCCTGTGCGCCTCCGTCGTGGCTAGGATGAATATCACGTGTGCCGGGGGCTCTTCCAGCACCTTCAGCAAGGCGTTGAAGGCCGGTGTGGTCATCATGTGTACTTCGTCTATGATGTACACCTTGAAAGGCGCCTCCGCCGGCGAGTAGTTCACCCGCTCCCTCAGTTCCCGTACCTCGTCGATCCCGCGGTTCGACGCCGCATCGATTTCGATTAGATCCAGCGCATTCCCCTGGCTGACCCCGACACACTGCCCACACTCGTTGCACGGCTCTCCCTTCCCGTTCCGAGAGCAGTTCACCGCTTTCGCCAGGATGCGCGCCGTGCTCGTCTTCCCCGTCCCCCGGGGCCCGCAGAAAAGGTACGCGTGCGCCACCCGACCCTGCGCCAATGCGTTCAGAAGAGTCCGTGTCACATGTTCCTGCCCCACCACCCCCGACAGCGTCTGCGGCCTCCACTTCCTGTACAGCACCTCCGAAACCATCAGCTTCTCTCCGGTGAGAGGGAACTTCTCTCAATCCCCATCTTCCCCAGCGCCCGGGTCTCCATCTCTTTCATTAGCTCTGCCTCGGAGACAACTTCGTGGTCGTAACCCAGAAGGTGAAACACGCCGTGAATCGTCAGGAATGCAATCTCGTCCTTTGTTTCGTGCCCCAGCCCCTCGGCCTGTCGTTGGGCCTGCGGATAAGAGATTATCACTTCTCCCAGGTCCTGCTTCCCGCTCGGCGGGCTAACGAATCCCCCCTCCCCAACCTCCACGCCCGTCATCGCAAACGACAGCACGTCCGTCGTCCCCTCCTTGCCCCTGAACCGCGAGTTGAGCTCCGCCACCGCCTCGTCTCCGATGACCGCCACCGACACCTCAGTGGCGTATCTGGCGCCCTCTTCTTCCAGGGCGCACGACACGGCTTTTTCTATCAATGCGGCGTCCAATTTGTCGCGATAAGGGGGCTCGATGAGAAGGCTCAGATCAAGGGAAGACATGCCACCAAAGGCCGAAAACTATGCGTCGATAATAGCACAGGCCCCTCGCGCCGAAAACCCCATATCCACCTCCAAAGTACCCTCTCTCTCCGCCATTCCCGACCCCGACCGGGCTGAAAGTGTCGAAGATGCGCCTGGGCGTACGCCGTGCTGAAAGTCCGCCTTATCCATCCCGCGGGGCGCGGCGTGGTGTCCCCTCCCCCGTAGAGGTACCCCTTGTGGGTACCCTGCACCCCACCCACCCCCCTCTACCCGCCATTCCCGCCCCTTTAACTCGTCATTCCCACGGAGGTGGGAATCCATCCCTCCGGAACACTCACTCCATCCTAGCCCTACACCCCCTCCCGCTTGCCTACCCCTACACGTCCATGCACTGTCATTCCGATGCCCCGCGAGGAATCTGCGGTGGGGGTAGGGGAATTCCCCCCAATACCCGTACATTTGCTTGACACACCTGAGCAAAGGCGTTATCATACCCTCCGTTCGCGAACACTAATCCAGTAACACAAGGAGGAACCAGAAAACCCAGGGAAGCCCCCGAGACCCGACCCCGAGGACTCAACGCCCCGGCCCATCCCAAAGGCCCACGCGCAGGCCCGCGGCACAAGCTAGAGGCGCCATCTCCTCACCATCGGGGCACCCGTGGCCCTTCCCTGACCATCTAGGCGATGGATAGACGCCCTGGATCCCATCTTCGTCCCGTCCTGTTCCATAACATCACATTTTGTCCCTTTTCCCCTTACCCTGGGAGCGCCTTGGCTGTCATCGCCATTGACACTCCGGGCCCTGTGGCAGGCGCTTGAACCTGCGCCCGACCCTGGGCGCCCGAAAAACTGCTCCGACAGGAACAGGGGCCTTGTCCCACTGGGCGTCTCCCATCGCCGACCCCTCCGAAACAGACAGAACGAAAACGAAAACCCCACAACCGAATAACCCGATGAGCCACTAATCCACCGGATCGGCGGCGAATCCTATTGACACCCTTGACAAACGGTGCTATCATGGCAGGTCGAATGCAGTACTGCGTGGGCCCATGCCCCATTCCTAGCTCAGCCCCCCAAGCTGACCAATTGTACTCACACCTCACCTAGTTTAGGCATAGGTATTTTAATATCCATTTGCCTTGGAGGTTCTAGCCGCGATGGTCTCCATTCTCCCCGCGCCCGAAGCCCTCGACCGCTCCCGTGTCTCGTTCGCCAAGCTCCCCGAAGTCCTGGAAATCCCCAGCCTCATCCTCGTCCAGCTGGACTCCTATGAGTGGTTCCGCAAGGAAGGCCTCAAGGAGCTCTTCGAAAAGGTGTCGCCCATCTCCGACTACGCAGGCGGCAGGTTCGACCTCCACTTCCTCGACTACGAGCTTCGCGACCCCACCAAGGACAAGGACTCGGAGGGGAATCCACTCCCGTGTCCGCTTAAGAGAGAAGACGAATCTCCCGAAGATGCGGAAAAGCGTTGCCTGGACAAGCACTACCCCAAATACGACGAGAGCGAGTGCCGCCTCCGTGACGCCACCTATGCCGCCCCCCTTTACGTGAGGGTGCAGCTGCTCATCAAGCAGACGGGAGAAGTTAGGGAGCATGACCTGTTCATGGGGGATATCCCGCTCATGACCTCCCAGGGAACCTTCATCATCAACGGCGCCGAGCGTGTAGTCGTCAGCCAGCTTGTCCGCTCACCCGGCGTCTACTTCACCATGGACACCGATCCCTCAACCGGCCGAGGCCTCTGTTCCGCCAAGCTCATCCCCAACCGGGGCGCTTGGCTTGAGCTGGAGACAAGCAACAAGAACCTCATCTCCGCCAAGGTCGACAGGAAGAGGAAGATCCCCGTCACAACGTTGCTCCGTTGCATCGGCTACGGAGAGGACGAGTCCCTCAGGGAACTCTTCAAAGACATCGACCTGGATGACGAGCACTCCTACATAGAAAGGACCCTGGAAAAAGACGGCGGAATCGAGTCCCGGGAAGAAGCCCTCATAGAGCTCTACCGCCGCATCCGCCCCGGCGAGCCCCCCACCGTCGAAAACGCCGAGAACCTCCTCAAGGCCCTCTTCTTCAACCCTCGCCGCTACGACTTCGGAAAAGTTGGTCGCTACAAGGTCAACAAGAGGCTCGGCACTGAGCTCCTGAAGGCCGCAGGCCTGAACAACGAAGAGGCCCAGAAGGTCTATCCTGTAGTTGCCCCCGGCATCGTCGATGAAGAAGCCATCCGCTCCCTCCTCCCCGAAGAGAAAGCCGAGAAGGTCATCGAGGTTCTTAGCAACCGAGCCCTCAACAACGAGGACCTCCTTGCCATAGTCCGCAAGGTAATCCTCGTTAACCAGGGCAAGGACACCGTCGACGATATCGACCACCTTGGCAACCGGCGGGTTAAGGGCGTCGGCGAACTAATCCAGAACCAGTTCCGCATCGGACTCATGCGCATGGAGCGTGTCGTCCGTGAACGCATGACCCTCACCGAGGCCGAGACCGCCATGGCCCAGGCCCTCGTCAACGTCCGACCCATCGTTGCCGCCATCAAGGAGTTCTTCGGCGGCTCCCAGCTTTCCCAGTTCATGGACCAGACCAACCCCCTCGCCGAGTTGACCCACAAGCGTCGGCTCTCCACCCTCGGCCCGGGCGGACTTTCCAGGGAACGCGCCGGCTTCGACGTCCGGGACGTACACCACTCCCACTACGGTCGCATATGCCCCATCGAGACCCCGGAAGGCCCCAACATCGGTCTCCTCGGCTCCCTAGCCACCTATTCGATAATCAATGAATACGGCTTCATAGAGACCCCCTACCGCCGGGTCATGACGGAAGTCCCCTGCGACTCCGAGGAGTTGCTGGGCAAGACTCTGACCGAAAAGGTAATGGGTACAGATGGTAGGGCAATCGCCAAGGCGGGCAGGGTGATTTCCAAGGCCCTGGCCACCAGGATAAAGAAACTCGATGGTGTGACCGTCAAGGTCCATCCTTTCGTTTCTTCGAATATCGACTACCTTGCCGCCGATGAAGAAGAGCAGTACGTCATAGCCCAGGCCAACTCGCCACTGGACGACCAGAACCAGTTCACCACCGACAGAATCGAAGCCCGATTCGGTGAGTCTACTAGGATCGAAACCCCCGAACGGGTCGACTTCATGGACGTGTCCCCCAAGCAGATCGTCAGCGTGTCCACTTCCCTTATCCCCTTCCTTGAGCACGATGACGCCAACCGTGCCCTGATGGGCTCCAACATGCAGAGACAGGCCGTGCCCCTCCTCCGCCCCGAGTCCCCCCTCATAGGTACGGGCATGGAGGCCTATGTCGCCAAGGACAGCGGTCAGGTATGTGTAGCCGCCGCCGATGGCATCGTCAGTTCCGTCTCCGGTGAATCAATCATGGTCAAGGAGGACGAAGGCGGCCTGCGGGAGTATCCGCTTCTCAAGTTCATGCGCAGCAATCAGGGCACCTGCATCAACCAGAGGCCCATCGTGCGCAAGGGAGACAAGGTCCGGCGCGGTCAGGTTCTCGCCGATAGCTCCTCCACCGAAAGGGGAGAGCTGGCCCTCGGCCAGAACGTTCTCTGCGCTTTTATGAGCTGGGAAGGCTACAACTACGAAGACGCCATCGTCATCAGCGAACGCGTCGTCAGGGAGGACAAGTTCACCTCCATCCACATTGAAAAGCACGAAGTCGAAGCCCGGGACACCAAGCTCGGCCCCGAGGAGATCACCCAGGACATCCCCAATGTCGGCGAAGAAAGCCTCGCTGACCTCGACGAGGAAGGCATCATCAGGATCGGCGCCGTAGTCGGCCCCGGCGACATCCTCGTCGGCAAGATCACCCCTAAGGGTGAAACGGAGCTCACCGCCGAAGAAAAACTCCTCCGGGCCATATTCGGTGAAAAGGCCCGTGAAGTGAAAGATACCTGCCTCCGGGTCCCCCACGGCGAGCAGGGCAAGGTCATCGACGTTAAGAAGTTCACACGGGACGACAAGGATGAACTGGCCCCCGGTGTAAACCAGCTGGTCCGGGTCTGGGTAGCCCACACCCGGAAGATCGCGGAGGGAGACAAGATGGCCGGACGCCATGGCAACAAGGGCGTCATCGCTGTCATCCTCCCCGAGGAAGAAATGCCCTTCCTCCCCGACGGCACCCCCATCGACATCGTCCTCAACCCCATCGGCGTGCCTTCCCGGATGAACCTTGGCCAGATACTGGAGACCCATCTGGGACTCGCCGCGCAGGCCCTAGGCTTCAAAGTCACCACCCCCGTCTTCGACGGCGCCAGTGACACCTCCATCGAGGATGCCCTTTCCAAGATGTGGATCATCGAACGCGCCGAGTCCTCCCTCTCCCACCTCGGCAATGGTGCCGGCCCCCAGAACGGACGAGTAGCAATAGATTGGCTGAATCAGAAAGGCTTCCGGGGTGAACAGGTGATGGGCGACGACAGCCCCGGGTTGGCTAGAGAGGTATGCCTCAAACTCTGGTTCGAGGAGTTGGGCATGGACGCTTCCGACGCCGGCCCCGACGAACTCAACGCCAGGCTTACCCAGGCCATTGCAGACGAGGATCTTACCCCGCCCTTCTTCGGCAAGGCCCTCTTGCGGGACGGTCGCACCGGCGAATCTTTCGACCAGCCTATAACCGTCGGCCCCATCTACATGATGAAGCTCATACACCTAGTTGAGGACAAGATTCACGCCCGGTCAACGGGCCCCTACTCCCTCATCACCCAGCAACCCCTTGGCGGTAAGGCCCAGTTCGGTGGACAGCGTTTCGGAGAGATGGAAGTTTGGGCCCTGGAAGCCTACAGCGCTGCCCACCTGCTCCAGGAAATGCTCACCGTTAAGTCCGACGACGTTGCCGGGCGCGTCAAAACTTACGAGTCCATAGTCAAGGGCGAAGACGTGTTCCAGCCCGGCGTCCCCGAGTCCTTCCGGGTCCTCCAGAAAGAACTCCAGAGCCTCGGCCTGTCCGTCGAGCTCCTAAGCGAAGAATCCGACGATTCCCTCCTTGAGGAGAATTTGGAAGAGTCCGAGGACGGCCTCGGCGGAGAGCTGGACATCATGGCCCAGCTCGCCCCCGAGCCCGACGATACCGAAGCCGAACAGTCTGAACAAGAAGAGGTGTTGTAACCCATGGTCACTGACATCAAGGGAGTCGAGGCTGAGAACTTCAATGCTATCCGCATCTCTCTGGCTTCTCCGGAGCAGATCATGCAATGGTCCTACGGCGAGGTTACCAAACCCGAGACCATCAATTACCGCACACTGAAGCCGGAAAAAGACGGCCTCTTCTGCGAACGCACCTTCGGCCCAACCAAGGATTTCGAATGCTACTGCGGCAAGTACAAGAGGGTCCGCTACAAGGGCATTATCTGCGACCGCTGCGGTGTCGAAGTCGCTCGGTCCAAGGTCCGGCGAGAGCGCATGGGACACATCCGCCTCGCCGCGCCCGTAAGCCACATCTGGTATGTCAAGGGTACCCCCAGCAGGCTTGGACTACTGTTGGACGTCTCCCCCAGGACCCTGGAGCGCATCCTGTACTTCGCCCAGTACACCGTTACCAGCGTTGACACCGATGCCCGTGACCGCGCCCTCAAAGACGTCGCCGAGGTCGCAGAGATCGAAAAGGAAAAGATAGCCCAGAAGACTTCCGAAGCCATTGAAGGTTGGGAGACTATAGCGAAGAATACGAAGGCGGACCTCCAGCGTCGGCGGGATGCCGAACTCGATTCCCCCGCGAAAAAGGCTGAAGCCGAAGCGCAACGCGTACGGGAAGCTGCCCGGGACCTTGAAGTTCAAATATCTAAAATGATAGATGAATCTGACGTGGAGAAGTTGGGCTTGGCTAATGAAGCGGAGGGGCAAATGGGGGGGCAGGTACCAGTAGCTGTTATTGAGGGCCAGACGGGGGAACTGACTGAAGCTCAATTTCAGGAGTTTATGGCAGGGGTTGCATCAAGAACATTGACCTTGGATACATATGTAGTGCTGCGGGAAGGTGAAGAGGTTTCCACGGCGAATCTGGACGCCCTTGAAGAAGCACTACAAAGCAGACTGCGGGAGATCCAGGAAGAAGCGGACCAGGAGATAGAAGCAATCTCTAATCGCTACGAAAAGAAGATTCGGGAGGAATCCGATCGGGCTATCGAGCAGATCAATGAAGTCAAACGGAGGATGGCGGAAGAGCGCGACACCCTCAAAGCCGACTCCAAGAAGAAGCTCGACGAGCTCCAGGAACTCAAACCCCTGATGATGCTCACCGAGGCCCACTACCGGGAACTCAAGGAGCGCCACGGCTCCATATTCACCGCTGGCATGGGTGCCGAGGCTATCCTTGAAATCCTCCAGAACCTCGATATGACAGAGCTCCGGGACAGTCTCAAAACTGAAATTAACTCTACATCGGGCCAGAGATACAAGAAGGCCACAAAACGTCTGCGCGTGGTGGACGCCCTGTACAAGAGCGGCAACCATCCCGACTGGATGATTATGACTGTCCTGCCCGTACTCCCTCCCGACCTGCGGCCCATGGTCCAGTTGGACGGTGGCCGGTTCGCCACCAGTGACCTCAACGACCTCTACCGTCGGGTAATCAACCGAAATAATCGGCTCAAGAGGCTCCTCGAACTAGGCGCACCCGAGATAATCATCCGCAACGAAAAGCGTATGCTTCAGGAAGCCGTCGACGCCCTCATAGACAACGGCCGCCGTGGCCGCGCCATCGCAGGCAGCCACAATCACAAGCTGAAGTCTCTTTCCGACATGCTCAGAGGCAAACAGGGCCGCTTCCGTCAGAACCTCCTAGGGAAACGGGTCGACTATAGTGGCCGATCGGTCATCGTCGTCGGCCCCAACCTCCGCCTCGATCAGTGCGGGCTGCCCAAGAGAATGGCCCTGGAGCTGTTCAAACCCTTCGTCATGCAGCGCCTCGTAATGAAAGGCTTGGCCCACAACATTAAGAGCGCAAAGCGTATGGTCGAACGCACCAGGCCCGAGGTTTGGGACGTTCTGGAAGAGGTCACCAGGGAAAGGCCTGTCCTCCTCAACCGCGCCCCTACCCTCCACAGGCTTGGCATCCAGGCCTTCTGGCCCGTCCTTATTGATGGAAGCGCCATCCAGTTGCACCCCTTGGTTTGTACTGCCTTCAACGCCGACTTTGACGGTGACCAGATGGCCGTGCACCTCCCGCTTTCCCGGGCCGCGGTCATCGAAGCCGAGCACGCCATGCTCAGCACTAAGAACATGCTCTCTCCCAGTTCTAGGGAGCCCATTACAGCACCCACCTTGGATATAGTCCTCGGCTGCTACTACATGACCCTCCTCAAGCCCATCCCCGAGGGTCAGCGTAAGCTTTTCCGGAGCCGCGAAGATTCCCGCCTTGCCTATGACCTCGACCAGATCCACCTTCATGAAGAGATAGAGGTCTACGAGGGGCAGGGAGAACGACTTGTCACCACTGTGGGCCGCATCCTCTTCAATGACATACTTCCCGACGACATCGGCTTCCGCAACGAGGTGGTAGACAGGAAAGTCCTCAAGGATATCGCTGCCGAGTGCTACCAGTTGATAGGCTCCGAGGCCACGGCTACCGTCCTTGACGACATCAAGCGGCTCGGCTTCAGCTACGCAACCACCTCCGGCATGAGCATCGCCGCCACCGACCTCAAGGTCCCGGAGGCCAAGGCCGAAGTCCTCAGCGAAGCCGATGAACGCATCGCCGAGGAAAAGGCTCAGTACGACATGGGCCTCATCACCGACGATGAACTCTATAAGAACTCTGTGGAGATATGGAGTGAGGCCGACTCCAAAGTGCAGGAAATCATCCAGGAAGTGCTGCCTTCCTACGGATCCATATACATGATGGCCGACTCCGGTGCCAAGGGTAATATCTCCCAGGTCAAGCAGATGGCTGGCATGAGAGGCCTGATGACCGACCCCAGGGGACGCATCATGGATCTCCCCATCCGCTCCAGCTTCAAGGAAGGCCTAACTGTCCTTGAGTACTTCATCTCGACCCACGGCGCCCGCAAGGGACTTGCAGACACAGCGCTCCGTACCGCTGACAGCGGATACCTTACCCGCCGGCTGATTGATGTGGCCCAGGAAGTCATCATCACGGAAGATGACTGCGGCACTACCTCCGGTATCTGGATCAACTACGACCCCGAGACCGCCATCCTCGGCTCCCTCTCTGAGTGGATCGTATCCCGCTACACCGCGGCCCCCGTTCCCCACCCTGAGACCGGAGAGGTCCTCGTCGACGCCGGTGTAGAGATCAATGAGAGCGCCGCCAGCACTATCGAGGATGCTGGCGTCACCCGAGTCTACGTGCGCACCCCCCTCGGCTGCGAGGCCAAGAGAGGTCTTTGCAAGATATGCTACGGCTGGAGTCCCGCTAGAGGCGAGCTCGTGGATATTGGTGAAGCCGTGGGCGTCATTGCTGCCCAGAGCATCGGCGAACCCGGAACGCAGCTCACCATGAGGACCTTCCACACCGGCGGAGTAGCCGGCGGTATGGACATCACTAGCGGTCTCCCCAGGGTCGAGGAACTCTTCGAGGTCCGCGCCCCCAAGGGCCAGTCCATCCTCGCCGAAATGGACAGTGTCGTCCAGGTCGAACAGGACGAGGATACCCGCAAAATTGTAACCGTCAGCACCGAACAGTACACCGAGGAGTACCCCCTGCCGGAGGGCTACAAACCCCTCGTCCAGGCAGGCCAACACGTTGAGGCCGATATGGCCTTGGCTGGTCAACATTCGGAAGAAGACCCCGAGACCGTCCTCCCCGACAAGGTTATCCTCGCACGCACCCCGGGTGCCGTGGAACTGGAAGAGGACCGTATCGTCGTAACCTATGAAGAACAGGACCGCCGAGAGTACCCCGTGCCTGCCACCACCCGACTTCTGGTGGAAGAAGGTGAAGCTGTTAGTGCCGGCCAGCAGCTCACCGAGGGCCCAATCAACCCCCAGGACATCCTTAGAATTATGGGCACCGATGCCGTCCAGCAGTACTTGGTTCGAGAAGTCCAGAAGGTATACAAGTCCCAGGGTGTGAACATCAACGATAAGCACATTGAGGTCATCGTCCGCCAGATGCTCCGCAAGGTACGCATCGACTCTCAGGGAGATACCCAGCTCCTTCCCGGTGAACTCGTGGATCGACAGGTCTACCACGAAAACAATGCCAACGTGCTGGCCGAAGGCGGCGAGCCCGCCATAGCCCAACCCATCCTCCTCGGTGTCACCAAGGCATCCCTCAACACGGAAAGCTTCCTTGCTGCGGCCTCTTTCCAGGAGACCACCAAGATACTCACCGAGGCCGCCCTGCGCGGTAGCAAGGACCATCTCCTCGGGCTTAAGGAAAACGTGATAATCGGTAGGCTCATTCCCGCCCGACTCAACATCCCCGAGCTCCTTGAGCTTGAAAAGGAACCTTTGCCGGAACTCGGGGAGGGCATGACTATTCCTTCCGGTATGGAGGATGGCCAGGACATCTTCGATTCTTGGAGTTTCGCCAGCAATTTCTCAGACAATTAGATGACAACAGCCGTAGAACGGGATATCTCGGTTAACCTCGCTCCCCTTCACCCGGGGGGGTTGGTGATAACTAATCCTGTTATTGGGGCGTCGGGGACCGTTGCCTACGGCAATGAGTTAGGTCAGGTTTCGGACCTGTCCCGCATCGGTGCCATCGTCTGCAAGGGCATCACCCGATGGCCGCGTCTCGGTAATCCCCAGCCTCGCCTCGCAGAGACTGCCTCGGGCCTCCTCAACACCATCGGCCTTCAGAACGTCGGTGCCGAGGCTGCCGCACAGGACCTCGCTCCCATCTGGGCAACTTGGCCCACTAAAGTCATCGCCAACATCTCCGGTGAGACCGCCGCCGAGTTCGGAGAAATCGCCCGCATCCTCGATGGTAGTCCCGGCATCAGCGCCCTGGAAGTGAACATCGGCTGCCCCAACGTGGAGCGCGGAGGCCTTGAGTTCGGCGTAGACGCCCGCGCCGCCGCCCTCGTCACTGAGACAGTCAAGAGGGCCTCTTCCCTACCGGTCATGGTAAAGCTCACCCCGAACGTTACCGACATAACCCGGATCTGCAGGGCTGTTGTGGACAGCGGCGCTGACTGCATCTCCCTCGTCAATACCTTCGTAGGCCTTTCCATCGATGTCGCCAGGCGTAGACCCGCGTTGAGCACTGTGACCGGAGGGCTATCGGGCCCGGCCATTAAGCCCTTGGCCCTCGCCATGGTCTACAAGGCCGCAGGCGCCGTAGACATACCCATAGTCGGCATGGGCGGCATCGCCAACGCCCAGGATGCCCTTGAGTTCATTATGGCCGGGGCCATGGCCGTCCAGATCGGTACTGCCAATTTCACGAACCCCACGGCCTGCGTCGAAGTCGCTGACGGCATCCGCAAGTACATGGAACGGGAGGGATTGGACACCCTCTCCTCCATCGTCGGAGCCGCGAGGGTCTAGGTCTGCCCAGTGCCAAAACAGTCTTTATCTCCGGCCGCTTTGTGATAGAATTGTCTCCGCTTTCATGTTGAACACTCGGCTCTCGACTCATTCTGACTGAAAGGCTTCAAGGAGGGGCAAAGATGGACAAGGGGACTTGGAAAGTTAAGGCAGGACTCGCCCAGATGCTCAAGGGTGGCGTTATTATGGATGTCGTTACCCCAGAGCAGGCGAAAATCGCCGAGGACGCAGGCGCATGCGCCGTTATGGCCCTCGAACGGGTCCCCGCCGACATCCGGAAGGACGGCGGCGTCGCCAGGATGTCTGACCCACGGATCATCAAGGACATCAAGGATGCCGTCACAATCCCCGTGATGGCCAAGTGCCGTATCGGCCACTTCGCCGAGGCCCAGGTCCTCGAAGCCATCGCCATCGACTATATTGACGAGTCGGAAGTCTTAACCCCCGCTGATGAGAAGCACCACGTTTGGAAGCACAACTTCCGAGTCCCCTTCGTCTGCGGCTGCCGCAACCTGGGCGAGGCCCTTCGCCGAATCGACGAAGGTGCCGCCATGATCAGGACTAAGGGAGAGGCCGGTACCGGCGACATCGTCGAGGCCGTTAACCATCTCCGTTCCGTCCTGGGCGGCATTGACCAATTGAAGGAACTGGACGATGACCAGCTCACCGTTGCCGCCGAAGAGATGCGCACCTCCCGTGAACTCGTCGCCGAGGTACGGGAAAGTGGCAAGCTCCCCGTAGTCAACTTTTGCGCCGGCGGTGTCGCCACACCCGCTGACGCTGCCCTCGTCATGCAGCTCGGTGCAGAGGGCGTCTTCGTCGGCTCCGGTATCTTCAAGTCTGAAGACCCCGCCCCCCGCGCCCGCGCCATCGTTGAGGCCACCACCCATTTCCAAGACCCCGACATCGTGGCCCGCGTCTCAGAGGGCTTGGGTGAACCGATGAGAGGAATGTCCGCCAAAGACCTGCCCCCCGAGGCGCTACTGGCCTCCAGGGGCTGGTAGTTTCGCTGAGGTGTCCCTTCTCTTATGGAGAAGGTAGGAGTCCTGGCTATCCAGGGAGACTTCGCCGAGCACTGCAAGATTCTCAGGGACTTGGGCGTGCAGGCCCCCGAGATCCGGCTGCCCGACCAACTTGACGACGTCGATGGCTTGGTCATCCCGGGCGGCGAAAGCACCACCATCACCAAGCTAATGGAAATATACGGCTTGGTGGACCCAATTAAACGGTTTGTGCAGTCGGGCAGGCCCCTTTGGGGCACCTGTGCCGGAATGATCGTCTCCTCACGCAACGTCATAGGAGATGTCCTTGTGCCGATGGATCTCATAGACCTGGATGTCAGGAGAAACGCATTCGGCTCTCAAATAGACAGCTTCGAGGCCGACTTGCCAGTCCCCATCCTCGGAGACCCTCCCTTCCACGCTGTCTTCATCAGGGCCCCATGGATTGAGAGGATGGGACCCAGCGTGGAACTCATATCACGTCTCAGGGATGGCACCCCTGTCGCTGCTCGCCAGGAAAACGTGCTGGTCACCTCCTTCCATCCGGAACTCACTAACGACACCCGCTTCCATAACCTGTTCATTCATATGGGTCGCAGCTGAAGGGTGTCTTGGGGACGAGTGAATGTTGAACGTTGCTGCTGTTGAGGAAGATGATAAGGACTCTCAACCCGTTCGACTTTGTCAGGTTGACCTTCTCTAGGATGGGTCAGCTTCCGAACTTGGCGAAACCACATAGAAAGCTCGGCCCTGCCCGGCTTTGCATGCTGGAAGTAATGTCCCCGAAACCCATCTTGGGCTTTGCGCCTCGTAGATACACCTGTGTACAGACGAGGGGGTTGAAGATTTGTGGACTCGCCCTGGCACAGGACTTGGGTAGTTCGACCGTATGGGAGGTCAATTCCCTCGCCGTAGCCCCGGAGTCTCGAAGCTCTGTCATGGACCTGCTCAATGGGCTCATACTCAGCGCTGGCCGCAAAGGCGTAGACCGTCTTTTTCTAAGGATTCTTGGTGCCAGCCCCTGCAGGGACGAGGTCAAGGCAGCAGGTTTCTCCTTCTACCTTGATGAATACCTATACACTCGCTCTATTCGAAGTCCCATCCCTCCCGACTCCGCTGCCCCGGACCTTGAATTGCAGCCTATGACCCGCGACAACGATTTCAGCGTCTACCAGATTTACAACGCCGTGTACCCTTTCCACGTCCGGGATGCTGAAGGTCACACCTTGGAACACTGGCGACAGACCCGAGATCGCAATTGGCAGGGCCGGAACACCCGTCAGTTCCTCGTCCTCCACAGCGGTCAGATCGTTGGCTGGGTCGGCACCCGGGAGCAGGGACGGCTTGGCTATTTCAATATCATGATAAGGCCCGGGTCCCCGGTCTCCTTCGACGATGTGCTGCCCATGGTCGAAAGCCGCCTTTCCCACTTGGACACCTTGCTATGCCTCGCCTCGGAATTTGCAAACTCGTTGATGGTTGCTATGGAGGCTCGCGGCTATACTTTGGTTGAGCAGTACTCTAGGGCAGTGCGAAAGGTTACGGCTAGTATTAAAAGACCGTCACTTGTGCCCGTCGGCGCGGATTAATTGCCATTTAAGGTATGACTGTGACAGACAAGCAAATTACCGATGACTTGGGAGCTCTGCTCGAAGCCCTTCCCTCCCATCTCCAGGATCCCCTCCATTCGAGAGTGGACGCAAAGGAACTCCTGGAGGTGGTTATGGATCTCGGCCGCAAACCCGAAGCTCGTTTCCCCAGCGGTGAGGTTTACTTGAGCCATTCCGAGGTTTCGGAAACAGACCTTGATTACGTCGCTCAACGTATCGGCAGTTTCGGAGACGACAACCGCGCCGGCATCGAAAGGACCCTGCACCGCATCTCCGCTCTCAGGAACCGTAAGGGCAAAATAGTGGGCCTTACCTGCCGGGTCGGCAGGGCCGTATACGGCACCATCGCCATTATCGAGGACCTTGTAAGGTCAGGTAAGAGTATCCTTCTTCTGGGGAGGCCGGGGGTTGGCAAGACCACCATGCTCCGCGAGGTCGCCCGAGTCCTCGCCGACGACATGCGTAAGCGCGTCGTCATCGTTGATACATCCAACGAGATCGCAGGCGACGGCGATATCCCCCACCCCGCCATCGGCCGCGCCCGACGCCTCCAGGTCCCCACCCCAACCCTCCAGCACGCAGTCATGATCGAGGCCGTTGAAAACCACATGCCCCAGGTCATCATCATCGACGAAATCGGCACCGAGCTTGAGGCCACAGCCGCCCGGACCATAGGAGAACGGGGAGTCCAACTCGTCGCCACCGCCCACGGTAACAACCTCGATAACCTTATCTTGAACCCGACCCTCTCCGACCTCATCGGCGGCATTCAGTCCGTGACCCTGGGTGATGACGAAGCCCGCCGCAGGGGCACTCAGAAATCCATACTTGAGCGCAAGGCGCCCCCGACATTTGATATCGTCGTCGAGATCCAGAGCTGGGATAAAGTCGCAGTCCACCCGGAAGTCGCCGCCACCGTTGACTCCACCCTCCGGCAACGCCCCGCCGCTCCCGAAGAGCGATGGCTCGAAGAAGATGGGACCATCGGCAAGAAAGCCGCAGTCCGCACCGACGCCCCCATTCCATCTCCGTCCCCCGAGCGAAAACCGAGGACGCTGGCAGGGATCTCCCGCATATACTCCTTTGGCGTCAATCGCGGTCGCCTGGAAAGCGTCATAAAGAAACTCAAGTTGCCGGTAAGCCTGGTAGACGGCTTCCGTGACGCCGATGTAGTGATAACCACCAAGACCTACTACCGCAAGAGGCCCCAGGCCCTCCGTGCCGCTGAGGCCGAGGGCGTGCCCATCTTCGTCTTGCGCCGCAGCAGCGTTACTCAGATTGAGCAATACCTTATGTCGGTCTTCGGACTTGAGAAACGGGGCGACGGCATTAACGCAGCTATCAGGGAGGCCGAAGACGCCGTCCGTATGATCGAAACCGGAGAAGAATCCGTGGCCCTCAGCCCCCAGAGTAGCTTTATCCGTCGACTTCAACATCAGACCGCCGAGCGCTCCAACCTCTCATCCTACAGCGTCGGCACTGACCCGTGGCGTCACGTCAACATCTCCCGGCCCGGCAGTGTGCCGTCCCGAAGGAACCCGACCCCCTACTAGCCGGAAATATCGCGCACCATGGGACTATTCATCTCCTTCGAAGGCGGCGAAGCCACCGGAAAAAGCTCGCAGTCCCAAAGACTCTATGCTCGACTCAAGGGTATGCATTACAGGTGCTTACTCCTGAACGAACCGGGTGGAACTCCCTTGGGCGATTTTCTAAGGCCATTCATCAAAGGTGACACGTCTCTAACGCCAACTGCGGAACTTTTTCTTTTCTCAGCCGCTCGAGCCCAATTGCTCAGCAGCCAGATTGAGCCGGAACTTCAGCAAGGGGCAATAGTCATTGTGGACCGCTATGTCGATTCCACCACGGCTTATCAAGGGTATGGATATGAAGGCAGCAAGGGCCGACCAACATTGGATCAGATTCAGGCGATCAACGCGACGGCAACTAGAGGCGTAATGCCGGATCTGACGGTGTTGCTTGACATAGGTCCTGAGGAAGCGCTTAGGCGCAGAGCAGTTCAACTTGCTCTCGGTGATAGCAAGGAATCTCAAATTGTTTTACCGCGGATATACGAGGAAGGTCAGAGCAAATTCGAGAATAAAGGCATGTCTTTCCATAAAAAAGTGCGGGAAGGATATCTCAGGCTTGCCAAGAGAGAACCCGGTCGCTGGTTTATTGTTGACGCACGCCAGTCGATGGATGCCATTGAGGACATAATATTGGAGAGGGTGAAAATGGAAATATCTAACCTGGATGCTAAAGCACTGTGGAGGATGGAAAGCTGATTTGACCAAGAACCGAAGGCCCCAAAAGCCTTCCCACCATTCCCAATCCCGAACCCCATCCCCTCTCGGTTTCCTCCACCCCAACTTGGAACTCGTCATCTGGGCCCTTGCCGGCCTCGCAGTCGGAATCGCCCTCGGTGTTACCACCCTCGTCGCCATAATCATCACCATCCTGGTCCTTGCCGCCATCGCCCGACTCTACTTTGAAAAGACCGAGAGAAGCATCCGACCCAGCATCGGCATGGTTCCCGTATTCATCGGCTGCTACGGCATCGGCCTGTTCATCAAAGCCCTGATAGGCTGACCTTTCCTCAAACGCAAAGTCTTGCTGCACTTGCCCTTTCCTTGACGTTCAACCCGACTGATTGGTATATTTCAATACCGATTCCGCCTCTCGTATGGACAGGTTTACTGCCCTGTACTAACACCTCTGGAAACGGCTCTGAACGCGAGGACTTAACGCCCGCACCCGGGCCCCGGATACTGAACTAAGGCACGTGCCGGAACAATACTCCCTCGAATATACCGCAGTCCTCATAGCTGTTATAGCAGGGACTCTGATGGTGCTATTCGGTTTCCTCGCCTCCATGCTCCTCTCCCCCAAGAGTAAATCCGAGGCCAAGGACACCCCCTACGAATGCGGTATTCCCCCCGTTGGCCGCTTCTGGTCTCAGATCCACATCCGCTACTACATCTTCGCCATCCTCTTCCTAATCTTTGACGTAGAGGCCGCGTTCCTCTTCCCCTGGGCGGTCATCTTCAAGACAAACGGCCCCATCATCTTCTACGAGATGATGCTATTCATCGCCATCCTGCTCTTCGGGCTTCTCTATAGCTGGCGCAAGGGGATGCTACGTTGGAAATAACTCCCGGCGCCCGACGCAACTGGCCCGGCAAGAGCCTCTTCAAGTCTGCCGCTCCCGGCGTGATTACCGCCAGGGCCGACCAGATATTCGCCATGGCCCGCAAGTCCTCCCTCTGGCCCCTGCAGTTCGGCCTCGCCTGCTGCGCCATCGAGATGATAAGCACCTTCATGTCCCACCATGACCTGGACCGCTTCGGCATAGTGCCGTGGCCCTCCCCCCGACAGTCCGACCTCATGATCGTCGCCGGCACCGTCGTGAAGAAGATGGAAGATCCCATCAAGCTCCTCTACGAGCAGATGCCCTCCCCGAAATGGGTCATAGCCATGGGTAGCTGCGCCAGCGCAGGAGGCCCCTACCAGAAGTCCTATTCCGTCGTCATGGGCGTCGACAAGATTATCCCCGTGGACGTCTACGTACCCGGCTGCCCCCCCCGCCCCGAGGCCCTTATGGACGGTATCCTCAAGCTCCAGGAAAAGATCATGCGTGAGCGCGGGGAGGCCGGGACTTAGTCATGCCCCCGAAAGGCAAAAAGGGCCCCCCACCCCCGCCCCCCGACCCCAGGGCGCTGGCAACCCTGGAGCTTTTGAAGGCAGCCTTCCCCGAATCGGAGCCCGTCCTCAACCTCAACCAGGTCGAGATGACCATTGCCCCAAACGATTCCGAGCGCATATGCCGCATCGCCAAGGAAGACCCCAGGCTCCGCTTCGACCTCCTCGGCTGTCAGTCCCTCGTGGAATACGACGAAGCCTTCCAGACCGTATACCATCTCTACTCGACCAGCCTCAAACACAGTGCAGTCTTCAAGGCCGATGCCCCCAGGGACAACCCCGTCTTCCAGTCCGTGACCCCCGTATGGCGCGCCGCCGAGTGGTTCGAACGCGAGAACGCTGAGCTTTTTGGCGTGGTCTATACCGGCCACCCCGACCCCCGACCCCTCCTCCTTTGGGAAGGCTTTGAAGGCTACCCGGGCCGCAAGGAATACCCCTTCGCAGAAATCCAGATTCCCGACGACATCAAGGTGCCCCAGTGACCATCGACCAATCCCTAGACACCGTCGACATGATGCTCAACATGGGGCCCCAGCACCCCAGCACCCATGGCGTCTTCCGCATGGTGCTCACTGTCGATGGCGAAAACATAGTGGACGTTCAGCCCCACATAGGCTATCTCCACCGGGGTTCGGAAAAACTCTGCGAGGCCGAGGACTACCGACAGATAGTAGACCTCTTCGACAGGCTCGACTACGTCTCCTCTTTCAACAACGAGCTTCCATACGTCATGGCCGTCGAGAAGCTCATGGGCCTGGAAGTCCCCGAGCGCGCCCAGTACATCCGGCTCATCATGTGCGAGCTAAACCGCATCGCCAGCCACCTCCTCTTCTACGGCGCCTTCGGCGCCGACTGCGGTGCCGTAACTCCTTTCCTATACGGCTTCCGTGAGCGGGAGCAGATGCAGTCCCTCTTCGAGTCCGTCAGCGGCGCCCGGATGATGCACGGCTACTTCCGCGTCGGCGGCGTCTTCCGGGACCTCCCCGACGACTTCAACCAGCGCCTCGACTCCCTCCTCCCCATGCTCGAAAAAGGCATCACCGAGTGCGAAGCCCTCCTCTCCAAAAACGAGCTATTCCTTGAACGCACCCTCGGCGTCGGTGTCATCGACGCTGAGACCGCCATCGATTTCGGCGTGACCGGCCCCAACCTCCGTGCCTCCGGTTCCACCTATGACCTCCGCAAAGACGACCCATACCTCATGTACCCCGACTTCGACTTCAACGTCCCCATAGGCGCCTCTGGTGACTGCTTCGACCGCTACATGGTCCGCATGGAAGAGATGTGGGAGTCCCTCAAGATAGTCAAGCAGGCCGTGGCCCGGATGCCTGACGGCCCTATCATGGCCAAGACCCCCCGCACCCTCCGCCCCCCCAAGGGCGATGTCTACGTCCGCACGGAAAACCCCCGAGGCGAAATGGGCGTCTATCTCGTCAGTGATGGTAAGGACAAGCCCCATCGTATAAAGATGAGGACCCCGTCCTTCTGCAACCTTGTCGCCCTCCGGCACATGCTCATTGGCTCCTACGTAGCCGATGCAGTGGTCATCCTCGGCTCCATAGACATCGTCCTGGGAGACGTCGACCGTTGAGTTGGCAGGACGTACTCTTCACCGTGCTCAAGGTGCTGGCCGTCATTGGCCTGATTACGTTCGTTGTGCTTCTCCTGACTTATATGGAACGGAAGGCCCTGGGCCGCATCCAGATGCGCATGGGCCCCATGCGCACCGGCTTCCACGGCATCTTCCAGCCCATCGCCGACGCCCTCAAGCTCCTCCTCAAGGAAGACGTAACCCCTTCCGTCCGTGACAAGTCCGCCTTCTGGATCGCCCCCCTCATCGTGTTCGTCCCCGCCTTCATCCTCTGGATCACCATCCCATTCACCGAGGACCTCGTCGTCCGCAACCTCGAATATGGCATCTTCTACATCATTGCCGTAAGCGTTGTTGCCATCGTTGGCATCCTCATGGCCAGCTGGGGCTCCAACAACAAGTACGCCCTCCTTGGCGGCGCCCGAGCCGCCGCCCAGCTCATCAGCTACGAACTCCCCATCATCCTGGTAGTGCTCGCCGTCGTCATGCTCGCCGGCACCCTGGACATGAGGGAGATTGTCCACGCCCAGGGCAGCTACCCTTACGTCTACCTGCAGCCCCTCGGCCTTGTAATCTTCCTCGTAGCGGGTCTCGCCGAACTCGGCCGTACCCCCTTCGACATCCCCACCGCCGAGTCCGAAATCGTCGGCGGCCCCTACGTCGAGTACAGCGGCATGCACTGGTCCATGTTCTTCCTCGCCGAGTACGCAAACACCTTCGCCATCGGCGCCCTTGGCACTGTCCTCTTCCTGGGAGGCTGGAGCGGCCCCCTTCTCCCAGGCGTCATCTGGTTCGCCATCAAGACCTCCGCGATAATCATGGCCATCTTCTGGCTGCGCGCCACCCTCCCGAGGTTTAGGATCGACCAGCTGATGACCATCTGCTGGCAGTTCCTCATCCCACTCACCTTCGTCAATATCCTGCTCACAGGCATATACGCCTTCTACGGCTGGCCGTCCTGGACCATGTTCCTCATGTCCATGGCCCTCCTGGTTGTTAGTGGAGGCGTAGTCAGACTGCGGCAGAGAGCCCGCACAGCCAAGTTCGAAGAGGCCCTCAAGGCCCGTAGGGAGAAGCTCGCGACATGATTGGTGTATTCAAAGGCCTGGCCACCACCATCAAGACCATGATCAGACGACCCGTCACCGCTCAATATCCTGATGAGCATCTCCCCGTCTCCGACCGCTTTATGGGCTTCCCCGGCCTCCTCTGGGACGACGAGATTGGCGAGTCCAAGTGTGTTGGGTGCCAGGTCTGCGCTCGATACTGCCCCACCGACTGCATGTACGTCACCATGAAGCCCAATGAAAACTTCGCCGCGGGTACCAGCAAGCGCAAGAAGATGGTCGAAGACTTCATGCTCGACATGTCCCGCTGCATCATCTGTGGCATCTGTGTGGAGGTCTGCAACTTCGACGCCATCGTCATGACCCAGGAGCATGAGATCGGCCAATATGGCCGACGAGGCCTCTGGGCCGACCTCGACACCCTCCACGCCCTCGGCAACGCCTACGAAAAAGAGCACGGCCCCGCCTACCCCGACTCCGAAGTCGACCCGGAGGCCGACGAGGAATAGTGACTACCGTACTCGTCTTTTTCTTAATCCTCGCCGCCATGACCATGATCGGGGCCATCGGCACCGTCACCGCCCGAAACGTAGTCCACGCCGCCCTCTTCCTCATCCTCTCCCTTCTCGCCGTCGCTGGCCTCTTCGTCCTCCTCCTCGCCGAGTTCCTCGCCATAGTCCAGGTGCTCATCTACGGTGGTGCAATCACAATCCTCCTCCTCTTCGCCCTCATGCTCACCCGCGCCCGGGAGTCCACCCTCAAGCTCGACAACAACCAACGGGTCATCGCCTTTCTCGCCACCGGCGCCATATTCGCCGCCCTCACCGTCATCTTCCTCCTGTCCGACTGGCCCGACCCCATCCAGGACCCCCAGCGCCCCGGCTTCACCGGAATTGCTGAGGTCCTCTTCCAGCAGTGGGCCATCCCCTTCGAGGTCGCCTCCCTCGTTCTACTGATAGCCCTCATAGGAGCCATAGTCATATCCCGCCCCGGCCCCGAGGAGTAGGAACCCCAACCCTTGATTGCCATTGAGTACTACCTGGTCCTGGGCGCCGCCCTCTTCGCCGTCGGCGTCTATGGTGTCCTTGTCCGCCGCAACGCCGTCCTCATCCTCATGTCTATTGAGCTCATGCTCCAGGCCGTCAACATCAACCTCCTCGCCTTTTCCACCTACCTGATACCCCGTGGTGACACTGAACAACACCTCGGCTTCATCTTTGCAATCTTCGTCATCACCATCGCCGCCGCAGAAGTAGGTCTTGCCCTCGGCATCGTCCTCCGAATCTACCGCAACCGATCCTCCGTAAACGTGGACGAGCTAAACCGGATGAAATGGTGACCCCGACTCTATGAGCGAAGCAGGAGCAATCGGACTGCAATGGGCCTGGCTCGCCCCCGCGGCCTGTATAGGCGCCTTCGGCGCCCTTGCCCTGCCGGCTTTATTGCGACGCAACCTGCCGCGTAGTGGAGTCCTCCTTGCCGTCGGCGCAATCGGCTTCTCCTTCGTCCTATTCTGGTTCCTCCTTAACTCCCTCCTCAACGGCGCCCAACGAGATTTCACCGTCTCGTGGTTCGACGCCGGAGGAGACGCCTTCGATCTTGGCCTAACCATCGACCCCGTCGCTATGGTCATGATGGGCGTCATCACTTTCGTATCCCTGCTGGTCCAGATTTACTCACTGGGCTACATGCGCGGCGAGTCCCGGCTCGCCTGGTACTTCGCTGTCCATTCCCTCTTCGCCGCTTCAATGCTCGGCCTCGTCCTCACCAACAGCCTCCTCGTCCTCTACGTCGGCTGGGAATTGGTGGGCATCTGTTCCTACCTGCTTATCGGCTTCTGGTACGAACGGCGCTCCGCCGCCGAGGCGGCAAAGAAGGCTTTCATAACCACCCGCATCGGCGACGTTGGACTGCTTGTAGGCATTCTGCTTCTGTACTACAAGTTGGACACTTTCCACATCCCGACCATCCTCTCTGAAGTCCAGGCCGGAGCGCTAAGTGATGGAGTGATGACCCTTAGCGCCATCCTCATCTTCCTCGGCGCCATGGGTAAGTCGGCCCAGTTCCCCCTCCACGTCTGGCTCCCCGACGCCATGGAAGGCCCGACACCCGTCAGTGCCCTGATCCACGCCGCCACCATGGTCGTCGCCGGCGTCTACTTCGTCGCCCGCATGCTCCCTCTCTTCGAAGCAGCCCCCGCCGTCAGCGAGCTAGTCATTGCCATCGGCCTGGTCACGGCTGTCATGGGCGCAACCATGGCCCTCACCTCCAACGACCTTAAACGAGTCCTCGCCTACTCCACCGTTAGCCAGATAGGGTTTATGATTCTCGCCCTAGGCCACGGGGCCCTCGCCGCGGCCATGTTCCATTTGGCCACTCACGCGCTGTTTAAGGCCCTCCTTTTCCTTGGAGCGGGCAACGTCCTCCACGCCATCGGTGAACACTCAGACGTTGACATCCGACGCCTCGGCGGCCTCCGTGCCCGTATGCCCGTGACCAGCGTTGTCTTCATCATCGCCGCCCTCGCCCTTTCCGGCATCCCACCCCTCAGCGGCTTCTGGAGCAAGGACGAGATCCTCCAGGCCATCTGGAATAACGGCAACCCCGCCACCCTCGTCATCACCATCGTCGCCTTCTTCCTCAGCGCCCTCTACATGACCCGACTCGTCTGGCTCGTGTTCTTCGGCAAGCTCAAACCCGAGAACCAATCCGCCCACGAGGCCCCTGCCGTCATGACCGGCCCCATCGCCCTCCTTGGCGTCCTCACCCTCGTCTTCGGCTTCACCGCCCCCGACTGGCTGGACAACGTCCTCAGCCTCCCCGGCGAGGCCACGGGCTTCGCCAGCTTCGTCCTCGACAAGGCCGACAGCTTCCACGAACACGTCGTACTCGCCGCCATATCCTCCGTCGTGGCCCTTGCCGGAATAGCGTTCGGCCTCGCCCTCTACCGCCATGACCTCAAGCTACCGGAAGGCGTGGACCGCGCCCTCGCCCCCGTCCGCACCCTCGCTTCCAACAAGTATTACCTTGATGATGCTTACCAGTGGGCAATTGACCGCGTAGTCTTGGCCACAGGTGCAGCCACAGCCTGGTTTGACCGGTACGTCGTCAACGATACCGGCGTCGACGGCTCGGGCAAAATCACCGCACTGACAAGCCGAGTCCTCCGCCGGCACCAGACGGGCCAGGTCTCCAACTACATTCTCGTCATAAGCGCAGGCGCCCTGATATTCGTGGTGGCCATCACTTTGGCCGCATAGGGAGAGTCAACTGGACGATAGCATCCTCATAGTCCTCCTCTTCCTCCCCGCGGCAGGCGGCGTACTCGCCGTACTAATCCCCGAGGCCAAGCGCGAGTGGATGAAATACTCCATGGCCGCCGTCGCCGCCGTGACCCTTGCCATCTCCATCTACCTCTTCGTCGCCTACGACAACGACCTCGGCGGCTACCAGTTCATGACCGAAAAATACCACTGGCTCCCGGGCCTTGGCGTGACCTTCCACCTCGCCATGGACGGCATAGCCGCCCCTATGGTCCTTCTCACCGGTATTGTCATGGTCACCGCCGTCTTCATGGCCTGGAACACCGCCCCCCGGGCCAAGGACTTCTTCGCCCTCTTCATGGCTCTGGTCTGCGGCGTCTACGGTGTCTTCCTATCCCTGGACCTCTTCTTCCTGTTCTTCTTCTACGAACTCGCCGTAGTCCCTATGTACCTCCTCATCGGCGTCTGGGGCAGCACCCGGAAGGAGTACGGAGCTTTGAAGCTGGTCCTCTACTTGGTCGCGAGCAGCGTCCTAGTCTGGGTCGGACTCATAGCCATCTATGTCCACGCGGGCATGGGCACATTCAACCTGATCGAACTTGAGCAAGCCGGCTTTGGCTCAACATTCCAGAAAGTAGTGTTCCCCCTCCTGATGTTCGGCTTCGGCGTCCTCGCAGGCCTCTGGCCCTTCCACACCTGGTCCCCCGACGGCCACGTCGCCGCCCCGACCTCCGTCAGTATGCTCCACGCCGGAGTCCTCATGAAGCTCGGCGCATTTGGCATCATACGCGTCGGTCTGGACCTCCTCCCCGAGGGCGCCCAGGACTGGCAGCTTGTCCTGGTCATCCTGGCCACGGTAAACGTCGTCTACGGCGCAGTGTCGGCCCTTGCTCAAAGAGACCTGAAGTTCGTCATCGGCTATTCCAGCGTCAGCCACATGGGCTACGTTCTCCTGGGCATCGCCACACTGCATCCCCAGGGCCTTACCGGCGCCGTCTACCAGATGTTCTCCCACGGCATAATGACGGCCCTCTTCTTCGCCCTCGTCGGCGTCGTCTACGACCGCGCCCACACCCGAGACATCTCCGTCTTCCAGGGCCTCTCCAAGCGCATGGGCGTCACCGCATCCTTCTTTGCCGTGGCCGGACTTGCTTCCCTGGGTCTCCCCGGTCTTAGTGGTTTCATCGCCGAATTCCTGGTGTTCGTAGGCCTCTTCAAGACCTATCCCGTGGTTGCCGTGTTCGGAATAATTGGTGCCGCCATAACCGCCGTCTACATCCTGCGCCTCATCGCCAAGGTCTTCTTCGGCCCCCTCGACACCCGATGGAAAGACCTGCCCGACGCCTCCAACCTCGAAAAAGCCTCCATGCTCTCCCTGGTCGCCGTCCTCATTTTCGGCGGTGTCTATCCCCAGCCCTTCACCCGGATCATCGACCAGGGCATAGGCCCCATCCTCGATAGGGTGGCCGCGGTAGCATGAACGTCGACTTCGCACTACTGGTCCCCGAGTTCCTGCTGGTCGGGCTCGCCTTCGCTCTTTTCACCGTCGACCTCTTCATCCCCAACGACAAGAAGGGCATTCTTCCCTACCTCGCCGTCGCCGGACTCCTTGTCACAGCCGGGTCTGCCTTCACCCTCCTCGGCAATGAGGGTTCGCTATACGCCAACATCTATATCGTCGACAAGTACGCCATCTTCTTCAAGGTCTTCCTGCCCTTGGTCGGCGTGGTGATGGTCATCGCATCTCGAGAGTTCGTAAATAAGCACCTGGAGAGCCCCGGCGAGTTCTACAGCCTCATCATGGTCTCCGTCCTGGGCATGATGCTCATGGTCTCCGCCAACGAGCTCCTGACCGCCTACATCTCCCTGGAACTCCTCAGCTTCTGCCTCTACATCATGGCCGCCTACGCCAAGCGTGAGGCTCGCTCCAACGAGGCCGGAGTCAAATACATCCTGATCGGGGCCTTCTCTTCCGGCGTACTTCTCTACGGTATGAGCCTCATATACGGCGCCCTCGGCACGACCACCTTCGAAGGCATGGCCGATGCCCTCCGTTCCGGCGACCACCTCGAACTCGCCTTCCTCACTGGCCTGACCCTCCTAATTGCCGGATTTGGCTTCAAGGTAGTCGCCGTTCCCTTCCACATGTGGGCCCCCGACGTCTACGAGGGCGCTCCCCTCCCCGTGACCGCCTACCTGTCCATCGCTTCCAAGGCCGCCAGCTTCGCCCTTCTGTTGCGCCTCTTCGCCGTCGCCTTTGAACCCGTCATCGACGACTGGAAGCCCATCGTCGCTGCCATAGCTGCCCTTACCATGACTGTCGGCAACGTCGTCGCAATTTCCCAGAAGAACATCAAGCGGTTGCTGGCCTACTCCAGCATCGGCCACGCCGGGTTCCTCCTCGTGGGCATAGCCGCCCTCTCCGAAATGGCTTCCACTGCCCTCGTGCTATACCTTGTTGGCTACGCCGCAACCACCTTCGTAGCCTTTATCTGTGTCATCATCTACTTCAACCTCACCGGCCACGAGAAGATCGAGGAGTACGCCGGCCTTGCAAAGCGCTCCCCCGTCCTGGCCCTCGCCCTGACTATAAGTCTCTTCTCCTTGGCTGGCCTGCCCTTCTTCGCCGGCTTCACAATCAAGTTCTACATCTTCACTGCCGCCGCCAAAGAAGACCTTATCTGGTTGGTCGCCATCGCCGTGGTTAACAGCCTGATCTCCGTCTACTACTACCTCATGGTCATCAGGCAGATGTACATCAAGCCCGCCCCCGAGGCCGCAAAACCCCTCACCATGCCGAAGATAACCGGCGCAACTCTTCTCACCCTCGTCGGCGTCGTCTTCCTGATCGGTATCTACCCCCAGTCCATAACCGGCCTCATAGAAAAAGCAACCCCGGCCTTATTTGGATAGGGTTCATCAAAAGGACCACTCACTCCCCCCGACCCTTCATCCCGTCATTCCCGAGAAGTCGTGAAGGGGAATTCATCCTTTTTGTTGAATGAGAGTTGGTAGCCCGATTTGACACCAACCGGCTTAGGCCATAGCCTAGAGACAGTCCAAGTGGGTGGACTCCAACTTTGCGGCCTAGCCGGTGCGCCCCTCCTCTCGCACCCACTTGTGGAGCGAGAGCCGTCTGTGCGCATAGGAAATTCTATGGGATTAGGGAAGCTACTCAAATTCGGGCGCAAGGCCCCCACCTCCACAATAACAATCGCGGGGGGATACTCTCTCCCTTCGGGCCATACGGCACTCAAAACCGAAGAAGCCGCCAGTGAGGGTGTACGAGGGCTAGCTAGTCTATTGATGGATAGGCATAAGAAATGCCAATCGCACTTTTGGTGTGGCGTCCCGAAGGTTGATATGTATTTCAAGGTGGTAGTGGGCTATCGCAGTTCATCCTTGACCCCAGGGCACACAGGGTATGTGGCGGCATGGTTGAGTCAGGCCAAGGTGTTAGGAGAGGCTGTTATAAGCGGTAATCCCGTACCGATGCTCGGATTCGCAACTGACGTTCCGACTTACAAATTAACCATTGAGCCTACGACTGAAGCGGGTATACGCTTAGTCCAGTCCGGCCCCGTCGTTGGTGCTACTCCCGGAGACCACTCTAGTGGGGTAATGGACACGGGCCGATGGGGACGGCGCGTTTTGGCAGACGTTCCAACATGGGTGTTGGGTTGGCCCCCTGATTACGCGGACATCACCCCACAAATGTTTGATGCCCGATATGAGCCGCACTTGGGAGTTGTTAGGCGGCACAACGCGTGGGATATCTACATGGAGGCTCAAAACAGGGAAGACAGGAACACCATGAGCTATCACCATGTGGCGGCAATCCCTATCTCAGCGGACAACCCTGCGCATAATGGGAAATTTGCCGTCGATGGGGAGTATCCCATAATGGAAGTGCCCGGAGGGGAAGTGCGAAGAGGGGAAGTATACATGACTCAAGGCCCACCGGATGAAGCAAGGGAATCGTGGGGGCATCCTGAGCTTTGGTAAAACCCCTAACAACCGAATAGCCCGACACGGAATGCCCACCTTGTCCAGCACGAGGCGGGCCTTTTCGCGCCGACGCCGCTAGGCAAAATCTCAAAAACTCCGCCAATTCTTATTCAACAAAGCGAATCCATCCCTCGTCGACACTGGGTGGCCCACGCCCCTCCAACTCGTCACACCCCTCCCCCCGAAAGTGCCAAAACCCCTTGAAATCCATACATCGAACCCTTATACTAATTACATGTCATCCCCAATGCCCTTGAGACACGGAAAAGCCAAAACGCAGACGCCGAAAAAGTTTTCCATCCCCTTGCAGGCGTCATTCAATCAAAACAGCTACGAATTCAATCAACTATCAATCAATCTTCAATCAAGTTTAATCAACTATCAATCAAGTCCAATCAAGCTCAATCAGTCTTCAGTCAACCAACATTTAGCGACATAGCTGTATGGCATAGCAAAACGGGGTGCAGCGGCTTGACCCCCTCCCCACCCCCCAGTAACATTCCCACCGACCCTTATTTCTCTTTGCATCTCTTGGGAGGATACACGTAATGGCCGAATCTCAATCTGCCCTGCTCGAAGTCAAGCAATACTACGGCAGGGTGCAGAACTATATCGATGGTGCATGGATTGACTCTTCCACCGATAACTGGCTGGACGTCCAGGAACCCGCCAGCGGTCGAGTTATCGCCGAAGTCCCCCTCTCCACCGCCGCAGAAGTAAACGCCGCAGTCGCAGCAGCCCAGTCCGCCTTTTGGTCCTGGCGTGAGACCCCTCCCCCCGACCGCGTCCAGCGCCTTTGGGCATACAAGAACCTCATGGAGGAGAACCGCGAGGAGCTTGCCCGCATAGTCAGCCAGGAGAACGGCAAATCCATCGGCGACGCCCGCGGAGAGGTCCGACGCGCTATCCAGAACGTCGAGGTGCCCGCAGGAATCAACTCCTTGATGATGGGCTACAACCTGGAGGACATAGCCCGCAGCATCGATGAAGACTGCGTGAGACAGCCCCTCGGTGTGTGCGCGGGCATCGTGCCCTTCAACTTCCCCGCCATGGTCTCCCACTGGTTCCTCCCCTACGCCATCGCCTGCGGCAACACCTACGTCCTCAAGCCCTCTGAGCAGGTGCCCTTAAGCATGTCCTTCTGCTTCGACCTCATGGACAAGGCAGGCTTCCCGAAGGGCGTAGTGAACATGGTCCATGGCGCAAAAGAAGCCGTAGACGCCCTCCTCGACAACCCCGACGTCCGCGCTATCTCCTTCGTCGGCTCCACCGCCATCGCCAAGTACGTCTACCAGCGAGCCACGGCCAACGGCAAGCGGGCCCAGTGTCAGGGCGGCGCCAAGAACTTCATGGTCGCTATGCCCGACGCCGATGTCGACAAGACCATCGACAACATGATCGGCTCCCTCTACGGCGGTGCTGGCCAAAGGTGTCTTGCCGGGTCGGTAGTCTTGGCCGTCGGCGACTCCTACCAGCCCATCAAGGACAAGCTGATGGAAGCCGCTAGGTCGATTAAGGTCGGCAACCCCCTAGACGAATCTTCCGACATGGGCCCTGTCATCAGCGCCAAACACCGCGAAAAAGTCGTTGGCTACATCGACCAGGGTGTCAAGGAAGGCGCAAAGCTGATTCTGGACGGTCGTGATGTCTCCGTTGAGGGCTTCCCCGATGGCGCATTCATAGGCCCCACCATATTCGACGAAGTAGAGCCCGACATGACCATAGCCCAGGAGGAGATCTTCGGCCCCGTAGCCTCCATAGTCCAGGTCGACGATCTCGAACAGGCCATGGACATAATCGAGTCCAACCGCTACGGCAACGCCGCCAGCATCTTCACCTCCAGCGGCCGCTCCGCCCGTGACTTCAAGCACCGTGTACGGGCGGGAAACATCGGCATCAATGTCGGTGTCGCCGCTCCCATGGCCTTCTTCCCCTTCAGCGGCATGAAGGAGTCCTTCTTCGGAGACCTGCACGGCCAGGGCCGAGACGCCATAGACTTCTTCACCGAAAAGAAAGTCGTAATCACCCGCTGGTTCTAAGCAGCCGTCGTCTTGCTCTAGCTTTGAAAGAGAACGGGGTCAGCGCCTGACGCCGACCCCGTTTCGCATCATCTGAATGTGGCCTCTATCCGACCACTGGGCTCAGAGCAGGCTTCACGACCGGTACATCCTCGACCACCAGTGACCGCCCCACAACCTTGAGAGCCTTTTCCAATTGGGAAAGGTGCGTACGATACAGCGGGTTCAGTAGCCTGCGAGTAGCTTCCTCCGTAAACCCAAGCCTTGCGGCAAGGTCACTTCTAGTCATGCCCTGCTCCCTCATGGCGTTGTAAACGGTTAGCTTGGCTGCCACCAGCGTGGAAACAGGAATCATCACTTGACCGTTAGTGGGGAGGCTTGGGGTTGGGATGTCAGCGCATTCGTCGGTATAGAAACTGAGGGCCACCCCGAGACAGTCCTCTGCCATCTCGATCGCTTCATCCCAGGACCACCCGCCAGTGATGGCCTCCGGAACATCGGGGAACTTTACTACGAATGCCTCTCTCCCAGACTCTCTCAACTCCTCGTCATCGGGCATTACACTGCATGGATAAACATACTTCATCGATAGAACTCCCGGCGATTGATATTCAACTGCTTTAGCATAGATGCCAAGATGTCTGGTCCTATCTCACCGTATTTCACTACGGTACGACGGCTCCCAATCCTGAGCTTTACGTGGCTGCCCTTACCACCTTTGGTATCAAGGATGAAGTCTAACCCATTCTTCCTTGCGTACCTCCTACCCCTCTTTATAAACTCTTTGTGCGTCATGCATGAATGTTAGCATGTATCTGGCATTCCCAGTGCACAACGTGTTTGAGAATAGGAGCATTTGTAGAAGGCCTTCGACTATATGGGAATCTTCCGCTGTCCGATGGGACTGATATCCCTCCCCCATACTAGCACACACCCCTCCCCCCACCCATTTTCATTGTTGGTACAATGGCCCAGTCCCGTGGTTGTAGCGTGGGGTTCAGTCTCCACGATTAGAATTGCAGAGGAATGCACGTGGCTAGCGTGAACAACGCCCCCGACTTCGATGCAGTAGTAATAGGGGCCGGCTTCTCAGGCATGGGAATGCTGAGACGGCTCAGGGACGACATGGGAATGTCCGTCCAGGTATATGAAACCGCCAGCGGCGTCGGCGGGACCTGGTACTGGAACCGTTACCCTGGCGCTCGATGCGACTCCGAGAGCTACACCTACTGCTTCACCTTCTCCAAAGAGCTTCTCCAGGAATGGAGCTGGAGCGGCAGATACCCTGAACAGCCCGAGATTCTCACCTACCTCAACCACGTCGCCGACCGTTTTGACCTCCGCCGCAACATCCAGTTCAACACCCGCGTCACCTCCTCCACCTTCCTTGAAGACCGCAACCTCTGGCAGATAGAAACCGACCGGGGCGACAAAGTCACCGCCCGATACTTCATCACGGGCATAGGGTGCATATCTACCGGCAACATTCCCAAGATTAAGGGTCTCGACTCTTTCGAAGGAGACTGGTATCACACTGGCAACTGGCCTCACCATCCGGTCGACTTCTCCGGGAAACGAGTCGCAGTCATAGGCACGGGCTCCAGCGGCGTCCAGTCGATTCCCGTGATCGCCTCCCAGGCCGGCCATCTCACCGTATTCCAACGTACCCCTCAATTCACTGTTCCCGCCCGACACGGTGCCATAGACCGTAAGTTCATCGAGGAAGAGGTCAAGCCCAATTACGATGCCATCATTGAAAGGGGTAAATGGACGAACGGTGGCTCACCCATGACCCCCGACTCCGGCTCAGCCTTGTCTCTTTCCGAAGAGGAGCGCAACCAGGTATTCGAGAAGTTTTGGGCCATAGGCGGAAACTACTTCATCTATGGATCATTCGACGACATCCATAGCGACAGAGATGCTAACGACATCGTCGCCGAGTTCATCCGCTCCAAGATTCGTGAGACGGTTAAGGACCCCGAGACCGCTCAGAAACTCCTCCCCCTTGATCACCCTTACGGATCGAAGCGGGCTCTCATGGACACCAACTACTTCGAAACTTACAACCGGGAGAATGTTGACCTTGTAGACCTGCGTCAAACGCCAATCGAGGAGATAACCGCAAAAGGAATACGAACTTCGGTGAAGGAATTCGACTTCGATATCATAGTCTTCGCCACGGGCTTCGACGCGATGACCGGTACCTTTATGAAGATGGATATCCGGGGCCGCAACAGCCTGACCCTTCGTGAAAAATGGACCGAAGGCCCTAAAACCTATCTCGGACTTCAGGTGGCAGGCTTCCCCAATATGTTCATGCTCACGGGCCCCGGCAGCCCCTCCGTACTCTGCAATATGCCGGTATGCATTGAGCAGCACATAGACTGGACCGGAGACTTCATAAGCTGGATGCGGGAACATAATCTGGAAACCGCGGAAGCCACCCCCCTGGCCGAGGAAGAATGGGGCGCCCACGTCAATGAGGAGGCCAAAAAGACTCTCTTTGTCTATGCCAACTCCTGGTACCTGGGGGCTAACATACCCGGAAAGCCCCGAGTCTTTATGCCCTACGCCGGCGGTCAGGGCAAATACCGCAAGAAATGCAACGAAGTAGCCGCAAACGGTTACGAAGGATTCGTGCTCGGGCCAGCTGCGAGACAAGATCGACCCCTTCACGAAAAAGAGACGGTGATAACGGGATGAATCGGGTTTCCTAAACCGTCCTCACCCCGAATCACCGTCGAGCAACAATGGGAGAGCTGGGCTCTCCCATAATTGTTGTTATCGAACCCAAGTGTATACTCCCCACCAAATCCTTTGCTGGTACAATGGCCCGTGTCCCGGAGATGTGTAGCCGGGAGCGGATCGAAGATGCTGAGTCGCAGGGGGAGTCGTATGACGAGCTTTAACAATGGTGGTGATTTTGACGTAGTTGTGATCGGTGCCGGGTTCTCGGGATTGGGGATGCTGCGACGGCTCAGGGACGAGTCAGGCATGTCCGTCCAGATTTACGAAGCGGGTACCGGCGTCGGCGGCACCTGGTACTGGAACCGTTATCCGGGCGCCCGCTGCGATTCCGAAAGCTACACCTACTGCTTCACCTTCTCCAAGGAGCTACTCCACGATTGGCAATGGAGCGGCAAGTACCCAGAGCAGCCCGAGATCCTCACCTACCTCAATCATGTCGCCGACCGCTTTGACCTCCGTCGCAACATCCAGTTCGAGACCCGCGTCACCTCTGCAACCTTTTTGGAGGACAGAAACCTCTGGCAGATAGAGACCGACCGGGGAGATAAAGTCACCGCCCGATACTTCATCACCGGCATCGGCTGCATTTCCACGGGCAACATCCCTAGGATCAAGGGCCTGGACTCCTTCGAAGGGGATTGGTATCACACAGGTGGCTGGCCCCACCACCCCGTCGACTTCACCGGCAAACGTGTCGCAGTCATTGGCACCGGGTCCAGCGGCGTCCAGTCCATCCCCGTCATCGCCGCTCAGGCTAAGCAACTCACCGTGTTCCAACGCACCCCCCAGTTCACCGTCCCCGCCCGACACGCCTCCATCGACACCCGTTTCATCGAAGAAGAGGTCAAACCCCATTACGACGAGATCATCGAAAGGATGAAATGGGCCCACGGCGGCGCCCCCCAGATTCCCATGGGTCGTTCCGCATTGGATTTCTCCGAAGAAGAGCGGCGTGCCATTTATGAGAAAGCCTGGGCCGCCGGAGGCAACGACTTCGTCTACGGTTCCTTCGGCGACGTCATGACCAACAAGGACGCCAACGACACGGCATCCGATTTTATCCGCTCCAAGATTCGGGAGACCGTCAAAGATCCCGACACCGTTGCAAAACTCCTCCCTCTCGACCATCCCTACGGCTCCAAGAGAGCCCTGATGGACACCAACTACTTTGAGACCTACAACCGTGACAACGTCCACCTCGTCGACCTCCGCCGGACCCCCATCCAGGAAATCACCCCCAAAGGCATCCGCACCTCCGAAAAGGAGGTCGAGTTCGACGCCATCGTCTTCGCCACAGGCTTCGACGCCATGACCGGCACCTTCATGAAGATCGACATTCAGGGCCGGGATGGCATCACCCTCAAAGAAAAATGGGCCGAGGGCCCGAGGACCTACCTCGGCCTCCAGGTCGCCGGGTTCCCCAACATGTTCATGCTCACTGGCCCCGGCAGCCCTTCTGTTCTCACCAACATGCCCGTCGCCATAGAGCAGCACATCGAATGGGTCGCCGACTTCATAGACTGGATGCGACACCGGGACCTAGAGACTGCCGAACCCGACCCCCAGGCCGAAAAGGACTGGGATGCCCACGTCCAGGAAGAGGCCAACAAGACCCTCTACATGCAGGCCAACTCCTGGTACCTCGGCGCAAACATACCGGGCAAGCCCCGAGTCTTCATGCCCTACACCGGAGGCATGGGCGCCTACCGCAAACGCTGCAATGAGATCGCCGAAAACGGCTACGAAGGGTTCCTCCTTGACGCCGTGCCGGCTAAAGGCGCAGCCGTTGGATAGCTCTCGGTGAAAGAGCGCGAGTTCAGAAACCAGGAGCTCGGGGGCCGACACCCCCCGGCCTGCACCTGTGCAAGCTGCACCCGACGCCGCCTCCGGAGAATCGAAAGCAGCGGCAACCCCCTGAAAAAGGTTCTGGACTTCTTGCTGCGTAGACGCGGATAATGCCCCGCCAATGAACAATTCAGTAATCCGCACCCAGGGCCTCTCTAAGCGATACGGCCCTATCATCGCCGTAGACGACCTTTCCATGGACGTGCCCCGAGGCCGTATCTTTGGCCTCCTGGGCCCCAACGGCTCCGGCAAGACCACCACCCTCAGCATCCTCCTCGGCCTGACCCGTCAGACCTCCGGCAATTTCACCCTTTTTGAGGACAACGCCTCCCACACCGACGCCCTCCACCGCATCGGCGCCATCGTCGAGACCCCCGCCTTCTACCCCTACCTGTCCGGCCGAAACAACCTCGCCTACTTCCAGGCCATCACCGGTAAGGGTGACCGCCAGGAACTGGACCGGCTCCTCGACACCGTGGGCCTCAGCACCCGTGCCAACGACAAGTTTCACACCTACTCTCTGGGCATGAAGCAGCGATTGGGCCTCGCCTACGCCCTCCTCGGCGATCCCGAGGTCCTCATCCTAGACGAACCCACCAACGGCATGGATCCCGCCGGCATGGCCGAGATCCGTGACCTCATCCGCAGGCTCGGCACCGGTGGCCGCACCGTCCTCCTCTCCAGCCACCTCCTCCACGAAGTCGAGGCCGTCTGCGACAGCGTCGCCATCCTCTCCAGGGGCAAGCTCATCGCCCAGGGCGACGTTTCCGAATTGCTCGGCGCAGGTGCCCAGATCCAGTTCCGCACCACCGATGACCTCAAGGCCAAAGAAGTTCTCTCATCCGTGGAATGGATCAGGGGGCTGGAAGAAGAGGAGGGCTACCTCGTAGCCAACGCCCCCAGCGAAAGATCGGGAGAGTTGACCGCCGCCCTCAGCGGCGCAGGCGTCTACGTCACCGAAATGCGACCCCGCGCCAAGACCCTTGAGCAATACTTCCTCGAAGTGACCGGCGGGTCGGACGGAGAGTTGACTTGATACTTCACCTCCTTACCCTCATGCGTTTGGAGTGGTTCAAACTCCGCCGTCGCTGGTTCCCCTGGATCCTGCTTACAATCTTCGTATTGCTCACTCAGCTGATAGTCTGGGTCCCGTATCTGGTCTACAGGACCGAACCCGACGTCGGCTCCGACTCCTTCGTGCTGCCCGGCAGCGTGACCGTCGTTATCAGCTCTATGTTTGGCATCGCTATAGTCCTTATGGTAACGCTGGCTTCGTCAATGACCGGAACTGAATACGGATGGGGTACTCTGCGCACCGTCATCACCCGGGGCCCGGGCCGCTGGCCCTTCCTCCTTGCGAAATTCGGTGTCGTCGCTCTGGCGGGCCTGGCAGCTCTGATAGTTGCCGCTGTTTTCATCGGGATTAGCAGCATAGTTACCACGGGCCTTGCCGAGAATGGCAGCGAGTTGACCTCATCTGGAGAGTGGTCTGAGGCTGTCCTTACCATCCTGAAGGCAGCCTACGTGTTGATCCCCTACGCCTTGCTTGCCGCCGCTCTCACCGTCCTTACCTCTTCAGCGACAGTCGGCCTCGCCATCACCGTGGGATATCACATTGCAGAGCAAATCGTCGTGCCAATCCTCATCGTCTTCGTGGACGGCTTCGACACCATAGCTGGCTTTACTCTGGGCATAAACGCCAACACCCTCGTTAGCCAGGGCGGGGCTCAGGAGTTTATATTCCTTGTCACGACCATCGCCGGTGGCGAGTTGCCGGGCACTGCACAGGCTTTTTTGGTGCTCTTGGGCTACAGCATCGTGTTTGGAGCCGCCGCCCTCTGGCTCTTCCAGAGACGAGACATCACCGGGGCCAAGGGAACCTAAAATCCCCCATAACCGTCATTCCTGAGTAGGCAGGAATCCAGGGGTGGGACCCGCTCATGCTGAGCCCGTCGAAGTATGAGCGGGGGTGGGTCACCCAGCCGACATTGCCGCCCGAGCCGCCCCCCGCCCCCCTATCCTCCCGAATACCGACCCCGCCATCAGCCCCGACCCACCGGCGTAGTTGTAGTAGAAAAGACCGCCCACAAGCTCTCCCGCCGCGTATAGCCCCGGGATAGGTGCGTCCTCCGTATCCAGTACCTGCGCCTCCGGCGATATCTTCAACCCCCCGAATGTAAATGTGATCCCGCAGGTCACGGCATAGCCCACGTAGGGCGGAGAGTCGAGCCTCTGCGCCCAGTTCGACTTCGGCGGCTCCACCCCTACCGTCCCCTTCCCGTCCAGCACCGCCGGATTGAACTCCCCCTCCATCACCGAGGAATTGAACTTGCCGACGGTCTCCACAAGGTTTGCGCCATCAATCCCTAGGGCCTCTGCCAGCCCCGCAATCGAGTTCGACTCCGCCTTCGTCACCCGGGAGAAATAGTATTCGTCCCGCAGCTTCTCCGACACCTTCACATCGAAGATCTGGAACGCCGCCCGGTGAGGCTGCATGAGGATTTCCCGTCCGTACTTGGCGTAGGTGAAGTTACGAATGTCCGCCCCCTCGTCCAGGAAGCGTTTGCCATCGGTGTTGACCACGATTCCCAAAGGATAGGAGTGCTTCTGGAACAGGTCCGCCACGTTCCGGTCTCCGAAGGTTGGGGCGTTCAGGTCCCAGGCCACCGCATGACACGAGCTCCAGTGACCATAGGGCTGTGCCCCGATATCTAACGCCATCCGGATCCCGTCGCCCGTGTTGAACCTGGTGCCCCGGACCTTGGCCAGCTCCCACCCGGGCCCCAGGTACCGGGTCCGCATCTCCGGGTTCGACTCAAAACCCCCGCAAGCCAGCACTACCGCCCCCGCCTCGAAGTCCCTCCGACCCTCTGGCGTTCTCACCGACACCCCCCTCACCCGACCCAAATCATCCGTCAGCAACCCCCTGACCTTGGCCCCGTACATGACCTCCACCCCCCTCGCCTCCGCCATATTGAACAGCTCGTCCACCAGCCCCTTCCCGCCCCCCACCGCCTCCGTGATCAGGCCCCCGTAGAAGTGCTGCTTCCCCCCGACCTCAAACGACTGCCGGCCGTACATCAGCACGTAACGCAACCCTTGCTCCCTCATCCAGTGCACCGTCGAATGCGCCTCCGAGACCAGGGTTTGCAGCAAGTCCGCATCCGATAACCCCTCAGTAACCCGCATGATGTCCTCGTACATCCTGGACTGGGGGTAAGAGCCTATCTCGATCGACGCAGCTTCCTCATCGTTCATCTCGGGAATTAGGGCCCGAATATCCTCCAGACCTTGATAGGGGAACCGGAACCCGCCGCCCGTGAAATAGGAGTTGCCCCCCCGCAGGTGCTCCGGCGCCTTCTCCAACACCAGCACCCGACCCCCCTGCTCCCGCGCCGAGAGCGCGGCGCACAGCGCCGCATTCCCCGCCCCCACAACTATTACGTCTGCGTCTCTCAAGCCTTCATCTCCTGCTAACTACTACGCCGCCCCGTGTCCCGGAGCGGCGTAGATTGCGAATCCTCTTGATCGAGAGACTACTGCCTCGGCAGCCCCAGCCCCCGAGTCGCAATGATATTCCTCTGTATCTCCGAAGTCCCGCTCTGGATCGTGTCCGAAATGCTCTTCAGGTAGTTGTTTTCTATCCAGCCGTGGGAAGGTGCACTCGCCGACGCCGGCGTAAGCTGGCCGTGCAGTCCCAGGATTTGCATGCTCGCCTGCATGATCCTTTGCTCTATCTCCGTCCCGAACGCCTTGCCCATCGAGGCTTCCTTGTTCGGCACCTCTCCCTTGCTCTGTATGTACGCAATCTGGTACGAGAGCATGTAGGACAGTTCAACGTTGATCGCCATCTCGGCGAGCTTGTTGCGAACTACGGGCAGGTCGATCAGGTTCTTGCCGTTGACCTTGGTCTCGCTGGCGAACTTTCGGGTCTCGTCCAGCGCCCGACGCGCCACTGCCGCATACTCCACACCCGACCTCTCGAAGTCCAGCAGCGTCATCCCCGCATACCAGCCCCGGTTCACCTCCGCCACCACGTTCCCCTTCGGCACCCTCACGTTGTCGAAGAAAGTCTCGTTGAAGTGGTGCCCGCCCGTCATGTCGACGATCGGCCTCACCGAGACCCCCGGCGTCTTCATGTCCGCTAGGAACATCGTGATTCCCCGGTGCTTGGGGGCTTCGGGGTCGGTGCGGGCCAGCAGCAAAATCCAGTCGGCAACGTGGGCCTGGGAGGTCCATATCTTCTGGCCGTTTATCACCCACTCGTCGCCTTCCAGCACCGCCCGGGTCTGCAACGACGCCAAGTCCGACCCCGACTCCGGCTCCGAATACCCCTGCGCCCACACGACCTCACCCCGCGCAATCCCCCCGATATGCTCCTTCTTCTGCTCCTCCGTCCCGTGCACCATGATAGCCGGCCCGATGTACCCAATCCCCTCCCCGTCCCGACCCGGGGCGTGGGCGTAAGACCACTCGTCTGTGAAGATCACTTGCTGCATCACGGACGCATCGGAGCCGCCGTACTCCTTGGGCCAGGAAAGCGCCAGCCAGCCCTTGTCGGCCAGCTTCTTCCGCATGCCCATTTCAACGGCGTGGGCCTCTTCGCTGCCCGGCACCAGGTCCGGGTCTTCCTTCCATTCCGCCGCAAGGAAGTCCTTGACCTCCTGCCTGAATGCCTGCTCTTCCGGGGTGAATTGAAATCGCATCTATATCCTCCTGGCTTTCGGGAACAAACTCAATCATAGCGGCATGGGACATACTCGACAAGCCTGGATGTAAATAGCTTCCGACCCCCCCTTGGGGAGCCTGTCCGCCCATGGCGGATCATTCCCGCCCCTTTAACCCGACATTCCCGAGTAGTCGGGTCGACAATGTCGAAGATGCGCCTGGGCGTGCGCCATGCTGAAAGTCCGCCTTTGGCGGAGCGTGAATCCATCCCGCGGCGGGGGCGACGGTCTCCCCATCCAATTATCTGGAATCACTCCATCGGCTGAATGACCACCCGACCACCGCTCTTGACCTGGACGTTCAGGTCGTAGCCGTCGAGCATAGCCATGCCTAGGAGGGCGTCCAGACCGACCGCCCCGGTCTCGACATATCTGGGTTGACCGTCCCAAAGCAAGCTAACGCCGTACACGTTGAAGGCTGCCTCGCTGCCGTCGGTCAGCACTGCCTCGCCGTCGCCCACAATAGGTAGCCCCAGATCCGCCACCAACATCGGCGGCAAGACCAGATAGCCGTTGAAGCCGGTGTCTATCACCGCATCTATTTCCCGCCCCTTCCCCGTCGGGCCTGCCAGGTGAAGGGTTACGACAGCTTCGAGATGGGCGTTCACGGCGCCTTCGATCACTTTGCTCTCCGAAGCGAATTGCCCCCAAAGTGATACAGCGCGCGGTGTCCTACGCGGTGCAGCCAGACAGCTACAACGTCAGGGCGCCGCATCCGCAGGCTGTCTGTCGCGTCAATCACGTTGCCTCCAACGGCCCAGCTTCCGCTGTCCACGTCTATGGCGACGACATCTCCGCGGTGGTCGGCTTCAACCTGGTGCCGTATATCCCGCTCGTATATCTCCTTGCCCAATCGGGCCGTATCCTCAATGGGCCGTCGAATTGTCATCGCAACCTCTTGGCTTAAACCCTTCAATCCCGTTCATTTACCGGTTGACATTATAGGATTCTCGCGCAGGCGGGGAAATGGGGAGCGCAATCGAGTACCGAATCCCATAGCGCGGCAACCCTTGCCGAGCCCATCATCCCCACCCCCCTTAACCCGTCATTCCCGAGTAGTCGGGAATCCATCCCTCCGGAACACTCACCTCCATCCTAGCAATCCACCCCTCACCCTTGCCTAACTCCACCCCCCTCCCCGCCATTCCCGACCCTTTAACCCGTCATTCCGGCCGCCGAGAGCCGGAATCCATCCCGCGGGGCGCGGCGGGGCGGAGGGCGGCCCACACCGGCCAACCCGTCGTGTATTCCCCCCAACCCGCACATTTGCTTGACACGCCTGAGCAACGGCGCTATCATATCCTGCGTCCGAACAAATACTCTTGTTATCTAAGGAGGAACTACACGACCCAGGGGAATCAACCCCGGCGCCCGAGAAGACTCAACGCCCTAGCCCATCCCAACGGCCCTAGCGCAGGCCCGCGGCACAAGCGAACGTCGCCATCTCCTCTCCACGACGCCCGGAGGACTCAACGCCCTAGCCCATCCCAAAGGCCCCCGCGCAAGCCCGCGGCACAAGCGAAAAGCGTCACCCCCGAGACGTCGGGGGCGCCATCTCCTCCACCCCAGTCCCGTCCCATCACATTCCCCTGTCCCCCCAGGCGATGGATAGACGCCCTGGATAGAAGCCAAGCAGACTGGCCACCCCCCGCCGAGAGACCGTCTCGGAGGTCGGCCTGTAGCGAACTTGCGCTATATCAAGAAGGGGTGGCGGGCCGGCTATCCCCGACCGGGACTAGCTCCCGGAGGTCGGCCCGCCGGCGTGCTTGCGCCACACCAAATCAAGCAAGGGGTCGCTGGGCCGCCTAGACCCTCGGGGGGCCCACGTAACACATGGTGTCTGAGGGGGCCACCGCCCGATCACTGGCCCCCACCATGCCTGCGGGCATTCAGAAGTGGGGTCAAGGCCCGGTTGTCTGCCCGGACAGCCGGAGCACACATCGAGCAGAAGGGTGCGGCCGGCTGCAATCCGCCCCACGGCGGACCTCCAGGCCCAGACAGCCGAGCACCGCATGGTAAGGACCACCGGCTCACCAGGTGCGTCTCCATCGCCGACCCAAAACCCAACAAACAAACCGAAAACCCGAAACTCCACAACTTAATAAAGCCTCGATGCGTCACAACCTGCCAAAAGAGTGTAGCAACTCGCACGAATCGCCGGCGGGGAGTATCATTCGCGTTGCACGGGACTCCCATGTCCCGTGCCCGTGGCCCGCTCTATCGTGGGAAGGCGTGTGAAACAGATATGAGCGCCGTGATAATCGATGGACGCCGGATCGCCGATAACGTCCGGCTGGGCGTCAAGTATGGCGTCCAGGAGCTCAAGTCCAAGACGGGTGTCGTACCCGGCCTCGCCGTGGTTCTGGTCTCCGATGACCCCGCCTCCGCCAAGTATGTCGCAGCCAAGGAGAGGGCCGCGGAAGAGTCGGGCATCTACTCCCAGACCTTCAAGCTCCCCGCCGGCACCTCCGAGCCCGACCTCCTGGACTTCATCGAACGCCTCAACCACGACGACCGATTCCACGGCATCCTCATCCAGTTTCCCGTGCCCCGTGGCATTGACATGCTCAATGTCATCAACGCCGTAGATCCCTTGAAGGACATCGAGGGCCTGCACCCCCTTGACGTGGGCTGGCTCCTCGCCGGTGAGCCCCGATTCGTTCCCTGCACCCCGGCCGGAATTCACCGGATGCTCGTCTCTGTAGGCCATCACCCGGAAGGTAAGCATGTGGTCGTCGTCGGAGGGAGCCTGATAGTGGGTCGACCCCTGGCCGCCTTGCTGCTCCAGGAGAAACCCTGGGCCAACGCCACCGTCACCATCTGCCACCTCGGGACCCGGGACGTCCCCAGCATCACCCGCATGGCCGACATCCTGGTCGTAGCTACGGGCAACCCCCAGGGCATTACCGGAGATATGGTCAGCAAGGGCGTCGTGGTAGTCGATGTGGGAATCCACTCCATCCCGGACCCGACCAGGAAATCGGGCTACAAGCTGGTAGGCGACGTGGACTTCGATTCAGTCAAGGAGAAGGCCCAGGCCATTACGCCGGTGCCGGGTGGAGTGGGCGTGATGACTGTGGCCATGCTCATGGTCAACACCTTGAAGGCCGCCAGGCTCTCCGCCAACCCCGTGCTGCCCGCCTTCAGGATCGAGGACTACATGCACATCAACCCCAGGTACGACACCGCCCACACCTACCTGACTCACAGGGACCCTACCAGCCGATAGCGTATCCGTCCCGACGCGGGTCCGCCGCCCCGAACAGCGCCCCGGTCCTCGCGTCCCGGCGTATCATCACCTCGCTCCCCGATGCACCCCAGTCCGGCAAGATCTCCAGATCGTGCCCCTTCCCCTCCAACGATGATCTAGCCTCTTCCGAAAATCTCCCCTCCAACTGCAACCGGTCTTCAAACTCCCTTGGCTCCGTCGACTCCGTCCGGTTCTGCAGGTGCCTCCATCTCGGCGCCTCCACGGCTTCCGATACGTTCATCCCGAAATCCAGCACGTGGGTGATCACCTGCATGTTGGTCTGGACCTGGGTGTCGGCGCCCGGGGTCCCGCAGACCAGTGCCAACTCGCCGTTGATTGCCGCATCCTCCTCTCCTTCGAACACCATCACCGGATTCATCGTATGTCTCACCCGACGCCCGGGCCTCAGGCAGTTGATGTGGTCGGGGTCCAGGTGCCAGTACGTCATCCGGTTGTTGAGCAGTATCCCCGTTCCGTCCACGACGACTCCGGACCCGAAGGCGCTTTGCTGGCTCTGAAGTTGGCTCACCGCATTTCCCCACCTGTCAACTACCGCAAAGCAAGTCGTGTCCCCTCCCTTGTCCCCCACCGAGCCCCGTCTCACCACCTGACTCTCCGTCGTCGGCCCATCCTGGTACAGGTAGGGATTCCCCGGCCCGACATCCCTGTTCACCCTCTGCCTGTCGATGAGCGATGCCCTTTCCCACGCATACATCTTGGAAAGAAGCCCGTCCATAGGAATGTCCAGGTAGTCGGGATCGGCTACAAACGCTTCCCTGTCCGCAAAGGCCAGCTTCTTCGCTTCTACCATCACGTGTACGGCCTCCGGCGTATTGCACCCGAGGCCCCGGATGTCTATCTGCTCGATGATGTTCAGTTCCTGCAATAGCACATGCCCGCTGGAGTTCGGCGGCGCCTCGAATACCGTGTGTCCGTGGTACGTCGTCGATATCGGGTCCTGCCACTCCCCATGGAACCGCCCCAAGTCCTCCAATGAAAGCAGTCCGCCATTGAGCCGGTGGTAGCGGACTATCGCCTCGGCTATTTCTCCCCTGTAAAACACGTCGGCCCCGCCCGACGCTATCAGATCGAACGTATCCGCCAGGTCTCTCTGGTACAGGCTCTCCCCCGCCCCCAGGGCCCGACCCCCCGGCGCAAATATCTCCCCTGAGACCGCGTGACTACACAGGAATGTGTCCTCGGCTATGTCCTTCGCAAGCTTCCTGCTCACCGGAAACCCATCCCGTGCCATCCCAACTGCCGGGGCAAAAACCTCCGACAACGGCAGCGTCCCATACTTTTCGTGCGCTGCCAGCCATGCGTCTAACAGCCCCGGCACTGAGACCGAGAGAAGTCCCTTTTCCGGAATGCCCGTGTCCGCATACCGCTCCCGGGTCGTCGCCAGGGGCGCGGGGCCCGTCCCGTTCGCCACCTCTATCTTCCCCAGGTCCCGACGGTAGACCATGATGAACCCGTCCCCCCCGATCCCCGACATCTGCGGCTCCACCACGTTCACCGCCGCAGCCACCGCTATCGCCGCATCCACGGCGTTCCCGCCCTGCTGCAGGATAGAAATGCCCGCCTGCGATGCCAACGGATGCCCCGAGGAGACCATCCCGTTCCGACCCATGATGTCGGGCCTGTGCGATTCGAACTGGACGCCGTGAGGAGAACTTGGCATATCTTGGCCTCCGGGGAGCTAGCGTTGAAGAGGATTATAGCGGATGACACCCCTTCCCACGGTCTATGCTGGCCTTCCTCCGCCGATGGATCGAGCAGGCAGTAGATTGCCTCAATCCGCTTGACCCCTTACAAAGAGAGCGTATCATTTGCCCTCTTCAATAGCCTGCTTTTGTCCTCTCCGTAGTGGAGATGTATACTTAAATTGTTGAGACCGACTTTAATGTCGGCTGCGGTATCGAGTTGATGCCCGGAGGAACGGACCGATGACCCTGGCAGAGCGCACGCAATCCGCGACTCTAAGTTTGACCGAGGAGCTCATTATCATGCTCCTCAACGAAGAGAGCGGCTATTTCCACCAGGTGCCCGGCTGGAACTTGAATTGTGCCATCACCGGAGCCGTACTCGCGGACCTTTCCCTCAAATTCCGAATCGACACGGACCAGGACTCCCTCTTCCTGGTCAGTGATACGGAAACGGGCATGCCCGTCCTGGACCCTATCCTGAAAGAAATCGCAAGCGAGCCGTCCCAACGCAACGCTCAGTACTGGATCGAAAGGCTTGCGCCAAAGGCGGAATCCATCATTGACATGACGCTGGACCGCTTGACTCACCTCAAGATCCTGGAACACCACGACGGTGAATTCTGGACGCTGTCTCGCAATGTATGGCGGACGGAACAGTCCGATGGCTTCCGGGAAAGCGCCGGAGAGAAATTCGTTAAGGCGCGAATTAACAGGGCTATATTCGAAAACGAGACCCCCGACCCCAAAGACGCCATCATTATTTCGCTAATCAACACATGCGATGTCTTTCGTTTCATGTTTCAGCTTGATGAGGATGCGGAGAAACGGATCGCGTTCATATGCAACATAGATGTGATTGGCCGGTCCATAGCCGCCGCCGTATCCAACAACCTGGCCGGCCCCCTGCTCCAACGGTCCGCCCTCACCAAGACAATTCCGAGGGTGCCCCTGCGCAAAATGCTGTTCAATCCCCACCTTCGCAAGGGAAACATACCGGCGCTCTTTACGGACATCGCGGAAGAATATGGCCCGGTGTTCGAGATCCGTCCTCCCTTTTCCAAGCCCATGATCTTCCTGGCCGGCCCCGAGACAAACGAATGGGTGCACCGGCGAGGTCGCATGTACCTGAGGGCCAGAGACTATTTTGAGGGTCTTGAGAAAGTCTATGGCGCTGCCGGGGTGCTGCCCGCCCTTGACGGTGCGGACCATTTCAGGCTCCGCAAGTCCTTGTCCGCCGCCTATTCCCGCAAAAGACTATCGGATCAGCTGGACGACCTATACGGCTATGCACGTAAGCACATGACCCAGTGGAAGGTTGGGGACTCCTATCCCGCAACCAGCATGAGCCGGCACATGATAAACGCTCAAATCTCTCCCCTCATGGTCGGCGTTGACACCCATGACCTCATCGACGACTTGTTGAAGTTCAAAGAACGGGCCCTGGCCGTTCACATCCTTAAAATTATGCCCAAATTCATGCTGAAAACCCCGGGGATGAAGCGCCGAGCGAAAAAAATCCAAACCTTGCTTGAACGCATCCAGAGCGTGCATACCCCCGCCCAGCGGGCCGGACAACACCGAAACCTGGTGGACGACTATCTGAGCCTCCATGCCAGCGATCCCCAGTTCGTGCCCGAGTCCAACCTCCGGTTCAATTTCACTGTGGCCCTGGTGGCCAGCGCATACCTTGGCGACGGGTTCAGCTTTGCCCTGTATGCCATGGCTTCGCAGCCCGAGTTGTACGCAAAAATCCAAGCCGAAGCCGACGCCCTGTTCGATGGCGGAGACCCGGGACCCGATGACTTTAACCCCTCCTCAATCGACGTCACCCACCGTTTCCTGATGGAATGCCTGCGCATGTATCCCATCGTACCCATGTCCATGCGGCACGTGATGAACGCGTGCGTGGTCGAAGACTACCAGGTGCCGGTGGGTTCAAAGGTCGTTATCGCTCAGACGGCCGCACATTTCATGGAGGATGTCTTCCCCGACCCCTTCAAGTTCGATATAGACCGTTATCTCCCTCCCCGCAACGAGCACCTGAGTCCCGGGTATGCGCCGTACGGGCTGGGCACGCACAAGTGCCTCGGGTCCCGGTGGATGGACCTTCAGCTTGCCGTAAACGTGCTGATGGTGGCCCACTACTTCAACCTCAAGGTGTCACCGGAAAACTTCAAGCTCACGTTCAACCCCATTCCCTCCATGAAGCCGAGCAAGAAGCTGAAGTTCCTCATCGCGGAGCAGCGGCGAGAGATCAAAACGTAACGCAACGCGGTAAAGGACTGGCCGGGATAGGGGGCGTGGAAGCGCTAAAGGGGTTTGCGTGCCAGGAAACAGTACAAGGGCGTGAATAGCCCTGCTTTGCCGCCCGCTACATAGGCTTTGGCGGTGCGGTCCAGCAACGTGACGACACCCGCTGATCCCTTCGGGAATATCCCCAGCTTTTCGGCGAGGCCGGACATTGCGATGAACGCCTTTCGGCCCAGGGGAATCCTGCGCAATGCTTCAAGCCGCGTCTGTTGCCCTCCCCCCGACTCCATAGGCTTATACCACGGCGTGATCGGACCGCTCCCCTCGACAGCCCGATCCTTCCCCTCGATGACTTCAAACCCCGCCGATTCCAGGGCCCGGTTCACCTCGCCCATTGTGGCAATGTCCTTGAGCGCGATGCCACGCATAAGTTCCCTTTTGATGGCCTGGTGCCGGTTGTCTTCTGGGTTGAACCTGTCCGTCATGCACATTTCCTGGCCCCAGAAGAGGGCGCCGGGTTTCAGCACCCGGTAGATTTCGGCAAAGGCGCCCGCCTTGTCCGGGGCATGGCACGTGGATTCAATCGCATAGCCCCGATCGAACGTATCGTCCGCGACGGTGTCCATGTTCATGAAACTGCACAGGAGGTAATCAACCATGTGGTCGAGCCCCGCCTCTTGATTCAATGACCTGGCCTTCTCCAGCTGCACTTCACTTCTATTGACCCCCACAACCTTCACCCCGGCCTCCCTGACCACCCGGCGCATGGGTCCCCCAATCCCGCAACCGACATCGATCACCGTCATGCCCTCGCCCAGTTCCAGCTTGGAGATCATCAGCCGCTGGTGCCGGACCTTGGATTCCTCCAGGCTCTCTCCGGGAGTCAGGGGTGCAAAGTGAAGGGACTCGCCCCAACCGAACACCATGAACTCGTTGCACAGGTCGTAGTATTCCCTGACGGTTTCGGTGTGGTCGTAGCCGGCCGGGTCGGCATCTTTTCCGTTGGCCCTGTTCATCCATCCATCGAAGTGCTCAACGCGTCGGTGCACATCCGACCCGCGGTACGCGGCCTTTAGCCCATCTGAGAGTTTACGGAGTCGCATTAGCCTGCTTTCCTATTGTGATTTCCGCTCCTGTTCGTGGCGGTGGTGAATGTCCTCTATCGCCACGTCCAGGTCGGTCCACATCCGCTCCACCATGGAGCGCAGCCGCATGTTCTGGTACGCGCCCCACACCGTCATCGCCGTCGGGACAACCAGGATCGACACTATCAGCGAGTAGACGATCGTAATCGCCGCCGTAATCCCGAAGTCCCGGGACGCATCCAGCGGCGAGAATACCAGCACACCCAGCCCCAGCCCCGTGGTCAGCGCAGACCCCAGCAGCGCCGATCCCGTAGTAGCCAGCGTCCTGATCGCCGCCTTTTCCGGGCTTCTCAGGCGCGTGAACTCCTCTCGGTACCGGTGAATGATGTGGATCGTGTAGTCCACCCCAATCCCGATTGACAACGCCGTGATGATCGATGTTACCAGCGAGTATGGGATGTCCAGCAGCGCCATGGTGCCCAACACCCAGATCAGCACCAGCACTATCGGCCCCACCGCGAACACTGCCAGTATCGGCTGGCGCAGCGTCACCCAGAAGAAGATGCCCAGGACCGCCAGCGCTACCCCCACAGTGGTGGTTATCGCCTCCGTCTGCCGGTTCGTGATCGCGTCCGTGACCGTCACGGAGACCAGGCTCAAGGACGTTGCGGTGATAGCCTCGTCATCGCCCGCCCAAAGCTCCTCTATCTCCTCTTGGAGGACCTTGTTAGCCGCTGGATTGTCATTGAAAGCAGGGAACTGGAACAGCAATGTGTCTATTCCGTCGGGATTGTCCACCAGCACGTGTGCCGTCGCCGGGTCCAACTCCTCCATCCTGTCAATCAACTCTTGCATCTTTACTGGATTCAACTCAAGCCCGGCATCTGCATCCCGGTATAGAGACGCCATCGTTTCATCAAACTTGTCGCCCGGGGCCCCGCTGTCGTGCGTCCAGTCCCTTATCAGCAATTCGTATGAGGACACTATCGGTCCCGCAGCGGCTTGGGGTCGACGCCCCTCATCCTCGAATGCGCGCTCGAGGTCACGCATGTTCAACAGGGTGCGCGTCTCCGTAGCCTCGGCCTTCACGATTACGCTGACCATCTCCGTAGATCCCCCGACGGATGCCTCCAGCGTATCCATGTCGGTTCTAAGCTCCCCGCCCCTGGGCAGGATGTCCCGTATGCTGAACTCCGACTCGATGTCCGTGGCCGCAAACCCGAGCCCCACGGTAATCGCCAGCACCACCAACAGGAAGGACGCCGGTCTTCGGGTTACGTTTCTCCCCAGGACCTCCGCTATCTTCTCCACACCGGGCAGGGCCTGGGCTATTGGCCGCGGCCGTTTCAGCTTTCCTCGGGCCTCTCGCCTCCGGTCGATGATCGTCCTGCCCGCCGGTACCAGCGTAAGCATCACTATCAGGCTGAGCCCCACCCCCAGCCCCCCAATGATCCCGAAGTCTCCCACTATCTCAACAGTTGAGAACAGGCTCACCAGCAGGCTCGCTATCGTCGTTACCGCAGCCAGCACCAGCGGCAGTATCACGTTTCGCAGCCCCGTGCGAATCGCGGGCGTCACCGCCAGGTCCGCATTCCGCTGCTCCCTGTAGTGCGAAATCATCTGGATCGCGTAGTCCACGGTAAGGCTTATCACGATGATTGGCACCATCGTCGTCAGTGAGTTCGGAGGGCCCGTGAGCCCCAGGGCGTTCGGCCCGAGCCACCCCTCCGCCCCGACTATCCAGATCAGCGCCATCAGGAGCCCTGCCAGCGTAAGCAGCAGGTCCGTGATGGTGCGCATGAACAGTAGGAGCAATCCCGCTATCAACAGAAACGCAATGCCTATCAGAGGCAGCATCCCCGTTTCGGTGGCCTCCTTGTACTCGTCTTCAATTATCACGGGCGAAAGGCTGGTTATCTCCAGAGGCTCCTTATCCCCCACCGCAAGCTCGTGAATCCTCCGCTCCGCCTCCTCGATTCTCTCGTCCCCCGTGTCCCGAAGCCGGATGTTCGCAATCGTGACCGGCGTGCCGTCGGTGTCCGTGCCCGTCAGTGCGTCCAGAGCCGCCTTGATTTCCGGGGGGCCGGTGGCGGACTCGATTCCCGCCTCCGTAACCGACTCGAAACTCTCAACTTGCAGCAGTACCCTGACCAGGTCTGTCGGCGCGATGACTGGGTCGGTGGGCGCCAGCAGCCCCGACACCGCCGGGTCCCCGACAACCTCGTTGATCAGGGCGTCCATCTGGGACAACCCGTCGGGAGTCAGAGCGTCGCCGCGGAAGAGCAGCGTCACAACGCTCGTCTCCCCGGACTCCCCGAACAGCTCGTCAATCTCGTTCATCGCCGCGGTTATCGCGCTTCCCTTGGGCAGGGTCGCTTCGGTCTCGGGAGGTTCCGCCCGCCTGTCCGCACCTAATGCCAGCAGAACGGTAATGACAAGGAGGACCAGGATCGTAACGTATGGGCGGGCTGTGATAACCCAGCTAAGCCAACCGAGAAACTTGCTCATCTTTTGCCCTTCTGTCTAAGGCCGTTCCCGTACACCGAAACGCTTGCCTTTCGACTACGCTTCTATATGCTCGCCCCCAACGGCCCAACCCTCTCGTTTTGGTCCTTCCGGGATGAAATCCAACGCAATTCCTAAACCCTGGAACGTACCCTTGCAGCTCCCTCGCTCTTACTTGCTGTCGAACCGTTTGCGTCCGAAGGATCGGGATAGAACTGGGCGCAATAGTACCTGAACGGCATTATCTCACCGTCCGAGCGGCACAGGCGCGGACGTGACCGGTAACGTTTCCGGCTCCAGATCGCCACATCCTGCATCACGTCTCCTAGTTGGAAACGCGAAACGAACTTATTGAAGACCGGGGCCCGAAATCTCACCGGCAAGAATCCTAGTCCTGCAAACCACCGCTTCGGCTTCCTTATCTCTTTTGCCTGTGACACGAGCGAAAGGTCGATTGATTTTTCATCCACGGGCGTCGCCAGGATCCACAGGCGCATATCCACACCTATAGACTTTTCTCGGATCTGCACGTACGAATACCCGAGACCAAATATCTGAGTATTTGCCGATACGTCCAGGGTGAACCTCCCGATTTTCGCAATCTTTCGGGTGCTCCTGAAGTCGAACCGGCTCTCCAGGTAATGTCCCTCCACCAGTATCTTCCCGACCCGCTTCACGTTCCCGTAGCCGTGCACGTAGCGTAAATGGGCGAGGTCCACGGAGTTTTCCGTCGTATCCTGGGGATGCCCCGGCAGTCGGATGGTCTGCACCTTCGTCCCGCTCCAGCCGGTCTGTTCCAGATCATCGGCTGGCAAGCTCCACTGCGGCCCCCTCCCCCCGACTCCCCACCACGCAAATATCAACCCCCCGATTTCATGGGTCTCGAACACCCGCAGTCTAGCGGTCTTGGGAGGCTCCGCATACGGCGTAGCGACGCATTGTCCGCTCGAGTCATATTCGAAACCGTGGAATGGACACACCAACCTACCCCCCCGAACACATCCTCCTGCGTCGCTGCCGAGGTAGGATCCCAGGTGGGGGCAATACGCCTCTGCCACGCATACTTGCCCTTTCTCGTCGCACCAGGCCACTATGTCCTCGCCCATCCAGGTCTTCTGCATGAGCCCGGCCTTCTCTATGGCCTTCCGGCTCGCGATGAAATACCAGCCCTCGGGAAAAGGAGAGGGCAGTGTGTCATTCGCAGAATTCCTACGCTGGCTTGTCGTCAACGCCTCCACCTCTTCTGGATGCTTCTGTTGACCATTGCAGAATTGCCCAAGGCCCTGACCTGCTTCACAAGTCCCGCCTAAAGTGCGAGAACTCTATCACGTCTCATTTTGTATAGGCAATGTCGCGCTTGGTTTGGCGTATCCCTCCCACCCCCGACACCCTCTCAGCAGTAAGCGTCAGGCGAAGCCGTAGGCTTCCTCTGTGTCTTCCACCCGCATCAGCAGGGCAGGCAATATGGAGAACAGCGCAAGGAATCCCGCGATCATGAACAGGTTCTGGAAAACGGTCACACCGGCCTCGATCAGGGGAGCTTCCGTCTCCTCGAAGGTATCTCCCAGCGTGACGTCCGCGGTCAGGCTGTAGAATCGCTCTATCCCCCACGCCGAAAGGGCCGCTAGGCCCAACGCCATCCCGACCATCCGGGACGCCGTCACCAGCGAGGCCGCCGCCCCCCAGTAGTCTCCGGGCGCAGCGCTCAGCGCGCTCACCGTGATCGGCGGTATTACCAGCCCGAACCCCAGCCCCGCGATTACCAGTGGGCCGGTGAGCCTCAACTGCTCCACCTGCGTCTCCCAACCGCTCATGAACAGCAGCCCGATTCCTATGAACGCCAAGCCGGTTATGCACACCGGCCGCACTCCCGTCCAGCGCAAGATATATCCCCCCACTATCGCCCCGACAGGTATCGCAGCCGTGAGTCGGAACAGGTGCAAGGCGCTCTCCCAAGCAGGCTTCTCCATCACCGTCGCGGCCATTAGTGGCACCGCAACTAAGGAGATGATCAACGCCACCCCGATTAGGAACTGCGTCGCATTGGCCGAGAGAAATGCCCTGGAACTGTATAGGAATGACGCCAGCAGGGGTTGTGAGGCACGCTTCTCCATCAATATAAGCGCCCCGATTAGCAGGACTCCTCCGGCGATCATGAAATACGGGACTATCGACTCCCCTGAAAAGATGCTTCTTTGCGAAAGCGCCAGGCTCAGAACGGTCAGTGCGCCTCCCAGCACCAGCGCCCCGAAGTAATCCATCTTCGCCAAGGGATTCGCCTTGTTTGCCAGGATTGCCAGCAGCGCTATCAGGAAGAAGCTCTGGGGGATGTCCAGCCAGAATATCCACCGCCACCCGAGCCATTCGATAATCCCGCCGCCATACAACGGCCCCAGCACCGACCCCGCCTCCGCCGACGCCGCAACCAGCCCTAAGGCCACTCCCCTCTTATGCGGCTCGACGGTTCCCACGGCCATCGCCAGCCCTATCGGCACCGTGGCCCCTCCCCCCGCCGCCTGCAGCACCCTCGCCGTCACCACCCACGGAAAGTTGGGCGCCACCGCCACCAGCGCCGACCCTATCGAGAATAGTACAAGCGCCGCCTGGAACATCCTCACCCGGCCATGCACGTCCGAAAGTCGGCCTGCCAGCGGCATCGCCACCGTGTAGCTCACGAGGTATGCCGTTACTATCCAGGAGGCCCTGTCCAGGTCCGTGAGAGGAATTTCCAGGTCCACCATCACGCTGGGCAACGCGGCCACCACCACGGTCTGGTCCAGGGCGGTGGAGAAAACCCCCAGACACAGAATGCCCAGAACCACCGACTGCGACGAACCCAGGGACATCAGCCCCGACCTGGCTGACCTCACGGCTGTGAAGCTATATCCGGGACCTGGATTTCTACAGGTACGTTGATGTTGCTGATCTTGATCAGGCGGCTCGTTTCCGGGCCATCGTCATTGAAGATTTTGCCCAGGATCTGGAACTGCGTAATGGAGTGGTCAGCCTCGCTGAACCAGAAACCAAGCCTGAGCGGATGACCCGGGTCCACCGACGTTATCAGGTCCGCCAGGTCCTCGGAGACTGCGTCGCCCTGTACCCGGATGCTCTCCACGCCTTCTATCGACTCCCGCCCCGTGATCTCCGCTTTATCCATCGCAGGCAGCACTTGGCTCAGGACCGTTCCAATCCCTGCGAAATTGAAGGGCACTTCCTCCAGGGGCAAGGGCAGCCACGGCGCGTCTGCCGAGAACTTGATGAACGCATCCTCGCCCAGCGCCGTCATTTCGATAACCACGAATCCGAAACTCGGGTTCTCCACGTCCACGAACATCTTGAATCCGTCGGGAGACTTCACTTCCCCTTCCAAGCTCTTCAAGGTCATCCCGAAGAACTTCGCCCCCGACTTCTTCTCATCCACCATCTCGAACTTTGTCGTCGAAATGGCCGCCAGTTTCTCTCTAGCGTTGGCGACCAGCTCGTCCAAGGCAATCTCGGGTTCAGGAGTAACCGTTGGCTCAGGTGTTGCCTCCATCTTGGGCTCGGCCCCCGACCCGCACGCTGCCGCCAATATCAGCAGACCCGCAAGCAAAATCCCAACCGTCACCCTTGAACGTATCGCCTCGGTCAACTTCATCTACTGGTATCCATACATACTAGCTTTGTAACGAACCCTAAGGGGCCGTTTCGTAGGGAAGAGGAGGTGCGGTGTCGTTCAATGGGATTCGCTGTTCCTCCGCCCCACCCCCGAGGACATACCAACCCCACGGCTTGTCCACAGCTTCCACAGCCGCTAAGCCTGTTGCAGATGCCGTTGATTGCCGCTTGTCGGTATGCAAAACAGCCTGATTCGTATTTAATGAGAAGCGCAAGCAGACCGGATCACCGCCGAAACAGTATCCACAACCCGCCTTCTTGTCAAACTCCACCTCCCCGCCCCAATTGCATATCCCCACCATCACGACTAGACTCACCTCATTAACTAAACCTCCCACGGAAGGTGGACAAACAGCTATGCAGCTTCCCTTCGGCGTCATAGACGCGGACGGCCACATCATCGAAGACCAGGCTCGGATCCGGGACTATATGCCGGAGCCCTACAACGGCTTCCTCATGGACAACCTCCCCGACGCCCAGGGCCGCGTAGGCCACGGCAGCGCCATCACCAACCGTGCATTCTCCGACTCCACCCTCGGGGGCAGGATGGGCGGCCTCGGCCCCGCCGGATACCCCTTCCCCAACGACTGGCTTGGGGCCCTTGATTGGGGCGGCATGGAGATGACCTTCCTATTCCCTACCGTCCTTCTCACCTACGGCACAATCTGGGACCCCGACTACCTCAAGGCCCTGACCCACGCCTACAACTGCTGGGTGGCCGACGAATGGCTCAGCGTCAGCCCCAAGCTTAAGGCCGTCTCCCTCGTCCCCCTCACTGACGTCGAGGCTGGCACTAAGGAGATGCGCCGCACCATCACTGAGTCGGGTTTCTCCGGCGTGATGCTCCCTGCAGTAGGTTTCGGAGGCTACGGCGAGCGCCGCTTCGACCCCTTCTACGAAGAGGCCCAGGCCCTGGGATGTCTCCTCGCCGTCCACGGCGGCACCTCTGAGTACATGCAATACACTAAGTTCATCCAGCGCCACACCACCGCCTTCCCCATCTCCAACATGCTGCAGACCGTCCACATGGTCTACGGCGGCGTCTTCGAAAGGTTCCCGACTCTAAAGGTCGGCTACCTGGAGACGGGCTGCACCTGGGTCCCTTTCTTCCTCGACAGGATGGATGAGGAATGGGAAAAACGCGGCTGGCTGGAGACCCCCGACTGCAAACGCAAACCCAGCGAGTACCTCAAGAGCGACAGGGTCTGGTACCATGCCGAACCCAGCGAGACCCTAGTCCCCCAGGTCGTCGATATCCTCGGCGAGGACACCCTCTTCTACGCCTCCGACTGGCCCCACTGGGACAACGAATACCCCGAAAACGTTGAGCACTTCTGGACCCGGGAAGACCTATCCGAAGACGTCAAGCGCAAGATCCTCCGTGACAACTCCCTGGCCATGTACGGCGTAAACGGCGCTTAGCCTACCCCAGCTTCTCCAGCACCCACTGGTTGAACTTGTATGGCAGGTGCTCCTGCACCGAGTACACCCCCGCCCGGTGCGCCCGAGACCTGATCGCCGACTGCACTTCTTCGCAGATGTCATAGTCCTGTTTCAGCACCCGGTCCAGGAATCCGACTGTGTCGCTGGGATCAAATCCCGGCGCCTCAATCACTGACTTCTCGAACAACCAATCCACGGTCAGCCGAGATGTGGTCGGAGAAACCGGCCACTTATAAAAAACGAAGACTTGGTCAGGGAGCAATCCGAAGAATAGATTTGGATAGATGGTCAGGCTCCTGAACTTGGCCGCGTCCTCTTCCGAAAGAGTGCTGATCATGGGCCGGGCCCCGAAACCCGTGTCCGAATACGTCGTCGCTCCTTCTACTAGCGGCGCCCCGTCTTTCGCTTCCTACCCTATCACGCCGTTCCTGAACGTCGGATGTATCTCGCAGAGCTCCGGGTGGACGCCCGGGCAGTGGTAGCACTCAACATTGTTCTCCAACACCAGCTTCCAGTTTGCTTTGATCTCATACACGTTGCGATGCCCGATTCTCAGACTGGCCAGGTTGTATTTGGGCAGCTTGTCAGCTAGTACACCCAGTTCAGGCGCAAACGGCTTAGGCTTCTCCGAAAGGTTCAGGAATATGAACCCCTGCCAGATATGAATTGCCACGGGATAGAGGCCCAGCGGGTCGCCGTTCAGTGATGGCGGAGTTGCCAGGTTAGGCGTTGCTACGAGGTCGCCCTCTAGGCTGTAAGTCCACCCGTGATATCGGCACGTGAATGCACTCCCCTTCGCCCGACCCCTCTCCTCCGAACACAACCGGTTCCCGCGGTGCCGGCACACGTTATAGAACGCCTTGACCTCCCCTGACTTCGTCCTCACTACGACTACACCCTGGCCCCCGATCTCTCGGACTATGTAGTCTCCGGCTTTGGCAACCTCCTCCACCCGACCCACACCCACCCACGAGTCGTAGAAGATGCGCTCCTTCTCCTGCTCGAATATATCAGGGTCGAAGTAATAGCGGCTTGGGAGAGTGCGGTTCAACCCCGACGTTCCGGTGAGTTCTGCCACCATGGCGCTGCTCCTATCTTCAATAGGGCGGGTGCTGCTTGCAAACCCTCCGATTTACTAGTACATAGAGACGCACCCAAGCCTTTTACTCGAACCTGTTTGAGGTTCTGAAAACGGCTTGGGTGCTTCAATGCGCCGGATCAAGCTTGCCTGTTAGTTGTACAGGTTAAGGTCTCTGCGTTCCGTCGTTACTCCAATATCCAAACGGGCCTCATACCCTTGTTTCCCGTAGTTCTGGGGAGCCGACTCTACTCGCCCCAGGGGTTGGGCAAGCCGCGAAGCAGAAACGTCCCCACCAGTCCAAGGGCTCCGATGAGTACAAGGAAGAAAGCCAATTCGTTGCCGATGCCTGGGTTGCCGGCCAGGAGGTTACCGCTATCCGGATCGGAATCGACCAGATACCCACCGAATGATATAACCGCCCCCGCGATTATCATGACAGTGAACAACAGGAAAAGTCCCTGTGAAATTGACATTACGGTTACTCCCCTTGTCTATTGTGGGAATGATGGTAAGGCCGCCGGGCACGGGTGTCAAATCCTCTCAGGAGTCGCATTCCTATTTGGCAATCGCCGGCCGACGCCTGTCCGTCTGGCATCCTTCCAGTGCCTTCGCAACCTTCAATAACGTGTGCTCCTCGAAGTGGCGAGCCACCAGTTGCACCCCTATCGGCATACCCTCGCTGCTCCAGCCGAACGGGACATTCATCGCCGGGGAGCCTGTCAGGTCCCAGGGCACCGTCGCCCGCAGGCTGTGCCTCGCTCCCATAGCCCTCCCCCCGATGACAAACTCCTCCCGACCCGCCTCGTATGCCGGCATCGGCGCCGTAGGACACAGGAACAGGTCATACCGCGTGAAATACTCCCCCACTTCCCACTTCAGCGACTCCCAGTTAAAGCTCGCCTCCAGGTATTCGTCCAGGGTCTTCTCGGGCGAGTCGATGTAACGCTTGCGCAGCAGCGGCGTGAGTTCATCCTCCCGTCCCCCGACTATGCCCATCAGAAGTGGCTTCGCCTCAGCCGGGTAGACCACCGACGAGATAACCTGTGCATCGTTATCCCCCAGCCCCGGGATCTCTACTGGCTCCACTTCCAATCCCAGCCCCGATAGTGCCTCCGCCGCATCAGCAACCACCTTCTGTACCTGCTCTTCCACAGCCGTGCCACCCGTCGGGCTCCACCCGATTCGAACTTTGGGTAATGGGCCCTCCAGGTCTGTGTAGTCTGGCACGGGCACTGGCGGTGCGTAGATGTCCTCCCCGTCGGGGCCCGCCATAATGCCAAGTTCCAGGGCCACGTCCTGCACGTTCCGCGCCATCGGACCGACGTGGATCGCCCGGAACAGCGTCTGCGGCACGACCCGCGTGTAAGGCACCCGACCCAGCGTCGGCTTCAACCCCACCAACCCGCAGAAACTCGAAGGCTGCCGTATTGAACCTCCCAGGTCCGTCCCCACCCCCAGCGGCGACATCCCCGTCGCCAGCGCTGCCCCCTCACCCCCGCTCGACCCTCCGGGCGTATAACCTATCTTCCACGGATTGTGCGTCGTCCCGAAAAGCAGATTGTTTGTCTCCCACCACAGCGCAAACTCCGGAAGATTGGTCTTGCCCAGCAGGATGCCCCCCGCGGCCTTCAATCTCTTGTACACCGTCGAATCTTCGGCAGATACGTTCTCCGCCAGGATTTTCGACCCCTGGGTCGTCCTCAGCCCCGCCACCTCCACGCAGTCCTTCAGTGTGAAAGGCACCCCGTGAATGGCGTCCAACTCGTCACCCCGGGCTATTGCGGCGTCGGCTTCCTTGGCCTTCTCCAGATGGTCCGCTGCAAACGTGACTATCGCATTCAGAGTCGGGTTCAGCTTTTCAATCCTGTCTAAATGCGCTTGCACCACTTCCTGTGACGAGAACCTCTTGCTCCGTATCCCCGCCGCCAACTCCGTCCCCGAAAGCCAGCAAATCTCCTGTTCCATTTTTCCGACTCCTCTGCTAATGCAACGCCGCCGACGAAGCTGCCCCCTTCTCATTCACCAGCCTCCCATCCCGGAACCGGTCCAGCGTGAACGGCTTTATCAGGTCCGGCGCCTCCCCCGTATCGATTAGCTCCGCCATCGTCTTACCCGATATCGGCGCCGCCTTGAACCCGTATGTCCCCCACCCACAGTTCAGCAGGAACCCGTCGATACCCGACACCTTCCCCATGATCGGCGCGTAGTCCGGCGTCATGTCGCATATCCCAGTCCACTGTCTCAGGATGTTCACGTCTTTCAGGAAAGGGAACATCCTCAACGCACCCGCCGATAACTCCTCGATCATCGGGAAAGTAGATTTGTACGAATAGCTCGTGTAATGGTCCACAGCCCCCCCGATCACCAACTCCCCTCGGTCCGTCTGGTAGACATAAACATGAAAATTTGTAGATGACACCCCGATGTCCAGCAACGGCTTCAAAGGCTCCGTCACCATCGCCTGCAGAGGGTGCGTCACCATCGGCAGGTCAAGCCCGACCATCGCTGCCACGCTCGAAGCCCACGCCGCCGTACAGTTCACCACTAGGTCTGTCTCAATAGGCCCCCGGTTCGTCTCCATCCCTGTCACCCGACCGTTACTCCGGTTTATCGCTGTGATCTCGGTGAATGGGTGAATCTCTGCCCCCTTGCGGTCAGCGCCCCGGGCGTAGGCCCAGATAACGGCGTCGTGTCGGATCACCCCGCCGGGCGGGTGGAACAACCCTGCCAGTATCGGCAGGTCCTTGCCTTCCCGCATGTCCAGCAACGGCGCAAGCTCCCGTATCTCGTCGCGCCCGACTATCCTGCTGTCCACCCCTAATGCCGCATTAGCATCCGCCCGAAGTCTCAGCGCATATACCGACGATTCCGTGTGCGCCAGCTCCAGCCGACCCATCTGGCTGAACAGCAGGTTGTATCCCAGCTCCTGCGATAGGTCTTCATACATCTTCACGCTTTCGTTGAAGAAGGGAATGCCCTCCGGTGTCACGTAGTTGGCCCGGATGATCGCCGTGGACCGAGCACTCGCCCCTCCCCCCAGGTACCCCTTATCCAGCACCGCAATGTTGGTGATCCCCTTCTGCCCCAGGTAATAGGCAATGGCCAGCCCATGCACTCCCGCTCCGGCTATCACGATGTCATAGCTCTTCTTGAGGGGCTCATCCCTCCACATCCGCTCTTTCTTGAAAAGCTGGAACATTACAGTGGGACCACCCTCAGGCTCCGCTCCTGGGCCGTCAACGACTCCCAACCCGTCTCAGTCACCAGCACCGTCTCGCTGAACCCCACCCCCCGCTGCCCCGGTACATGGATCGTCAGCGGCGTGTGGAACACCATGCCCGGCTGCAGCGGCTCGTCAACGCCCTCGGCTATGAAGATCAGGTCCTCTCCCCAGATCGATGGCACCCCAATCCCGACCGAATACCCGAAGTTCTCGATGAAGAACGCCTCGTCCGTCACCGGCCCGACCGCCTTCTTCGCCTCCATCGCCACGTCGTGGGCCGTGCGTCCGGGCTTTATGTTGGAGGTCAGCACGTCGAAGGTTCGAAGCATCGCATCGGCCATCCTCTTCGTCAGGTCGTCGGGCTCCCCGAATGTCGCCGTTCGCATCATCAGGGCGTCGTACCGCTTGTACGAAGCCCCGAGCTCCATGTAGATGACATCACCGGGCGCAATCGGGTGCCGGGCGTGAAAGGAGTGGTGAAACCCCGACCTGTGTCCCGTCATAATGTTCTGCCACTTCGTGAAATACTCGCTCCCGGCCCGTATCATCACCTCGTGGCACGCCGCCGATAGGTCGTTGTCCGTTTTGCCCGGCCCTATCTCCGCCATCGCCGCCTCCACCCCGAGCACCGTAAGCCTGCCTGCCTCCCGGATATACTCAATTTCCGCCGCCGACTTGCTCTTCCGAACCTCGTACACCAAACGGGAAGCATCCACAAGCGAGGCGTTAGGCAGCATCTCCGTCAGCCTGCGGTGCTGGTTTACGTGCAGTCCTGACACCCCGGTCTCCACCCCAATAGACTTCGACCCCAACCCCCGACCCTCTACAATCTCCGCCAAAAGGTCCATCGCCCGCGCCGCATCATAGTAGTGGTACAACTCAACGTCCCTCACCCACCCGGTAGCAAATACTGCTCCCAGTTCCACGTCCGCGATATGGATCGCGGGGTCTCCTTCTATCGGCAGGACCAAGCAGGCGTATCGATTGGGGATGATGGTGTTATAACCTGTAAGGTAGTACAGGTTGGGAAGGTGAGTGACCAGCAGTACGTCTATCCCTGCTTCTCCCATCAGCTTGCGCACCTTCGCTATGCGCCCTTGAAATTCCTCTTCGAGAAAAGGTAGTTCAGATGGTGTCGGGTTCTCTTGTAGAAACTTCAATGGGTCCATCAATCGGCCTCGCTACCAGGGTATCCCCGGGCTGTCTCCCGAGATCCGCTCAAATGCCTCGACCCCGACCGGTCCCACCCCCACGCCCTTCCCACCATGCACCATCGCCACCCACATGTACTCCCCGTAGTCCCGGGTCACGTATAGTTGATAACCCAACTCCCCCGACACATCCCCCCGGACTATCAACGTATGCACTTCTGCCGCTTTGGCTTGTGCACACGCCCCGTCAAGAAATCGCTCGGGATCCAGGTCCAGATCGACTATCCTGGCCAGGGCATCCCCCACCCGCGGCCCGACCAACCCTATCCCCGCCCACGCCGATGTCAGATCAATCATGTATGCACAACCGGCCAGTTGCTCTTCCAAAGCCTCCGCCACCGACTCCCTCGCCCCCGGCGAAGTAAACACCATCGCCTCATCATACGTCAGCGCTGCCACAGTCACCGATTCCCGGCTGTCCTCACTCGCCGTCGGGCTTGGGCACCTCATCGCCTTGCCCACGATCAGTGCTTCCGGCAATGACAGCGCTTGGGCAACTCCTGCCAGCACATCGGCGCCCTGGAATGACAGCTTCCCGACTGGGCTGATATCGAAGAACCCACCGTTTTCCTTCACCGACGCCACCTCCTCATCGACAGCAGTGTACCGACCCGGCAGCTTCCACCCATCCCGGTAAATGAACTCCGCTCCCAACTCTCGGTGAGCGGCATTCATGGCAGTCAGCTTGGCAATTGCAGTTGTCATAGGGTCCATCAGAGCCGAATCACTCCCTCAGGTGTACGCCTTCCGGGTCATAGACTGGCGCATGTCGCACCCGAGCCCAGGCCACCCCGCCCGGTGCCCGGATCTCCAAGAGCTGCCCTTCTGCAGCCAGCCGGTCGGGCACCCATGCCAGCCCGAACCCCTTCCCGATCGATGGGCTGTACCTTGAGCTCGTGACTTTACCCACAGGCCAGCCGTGTTCCAATACCGGAGTCCCGTCCTCCGGCACCGCCCCGTTCTCCATAACGAATCCCACCATCCGGTTCCGGTACCCCCGCTCCGAAACCTGCTTCAGCGCCTCCCGACCTATGAAGTCCTCCTTCTCAAACTTCACCGCCCACTCAAGGCCGGACTCCAACGGGTTCGACATCACGTCCGTATCCTGGCCCGGAATCAGATGCTTCTTCTCCAGCCTGAGCACCCGTTGCGCCTCCACCCCGAACGGCATGATCCCGAACTCCTTCCCCGCCTCCATAATCGACTCCCAAACGTGCTCGCCGTATTCTGCCGGGAAGTGCAGTTCCCACCCTGCCTCCCCCACAAACCCGACCCTCAGGAACAGCGCCGGGACCCCGGCCACATCCCCCCGGGCGCTGCGCATGTAGCGGAACTTGTCCTTGGAGAGGTCAACCTCAGTAAGCTTTTGCAGTGTCTCCCGCGCTTTTGGCCCCGCCACGTTCACCGCACCGAATCCAGGCGTCACGTTAGCTACGTAAGCGCACATCTCAGTCCCGACTGTCCACCACCGGAACCACTCCTCAACAAGGTCGATGTTCCCCGTACCCGTTGTGACGTAGTAATGGTCATCCGCCAGCCGGGTCACAGTGCCGTCGTCCATGATGATCCCGCTGTCGGAGCAGATCACCCCGTACCTGATCCTCCCCACCCCGAGATTCGAGAAGTAGTGCGTGTATACCCGGTCCAGCAGCGCCGGTGCATCCTCTCCAACCACGTCCAGCTTTCCCAATGTACTCACGTCGATAATCCCGACGCCGTTTCTAACCGCCTTGATCTCGTCAATCGGGTCGCCGTAGGAGTGTGGCCTCTTCCATTGTCCGACTTCCGCCATCTTCCCCCCTGCCCTCACGTGAGCGTGATGAATGGGAGTCATCCTGAACGGCATGTGCCCCGGACCCGCAATCGCCCCCAGCGGCGTGGGATGGAACGGTGGCCTAGGCGTAGTCCCGCCCACCCCATCCAACCCCAGACCCGTCGCCTCCGAAATCAGGTAGGTGTAGCTCTTGTGGCACATCTTCCCCTGGCATGGTCCCATCGAGACCGTGCTGTACCGCTTCAACGACTGTACGTCGGCGAATCCTTCGTCGATCGCCTGGCGTACGTCCTTCTCGGTCACGTCTTCGCACAGGCACACAAATCTCTTGGCACGCCCAAACCTCTTGCCCACCGTGCTGCGGAACGGGGAAGAAGACAGCTCTCCCCTGTGCACCGACTCAGCCAGGGTGAGTTGAGATGCCAGGTCCTCCAGGTTATCCTCGCAGCCACCCGCCCCCGACGCCGCAGCCGCCTTCAGCCCCGCTATCCTACCCTGTAGGAGGTGCACCTCCACGTCCTGGAAACCCGTCACGTCGCCCGCCGCATATACGGAGTCCGGCAGCTGCGAAGGGACCATGGCGCCTAGCACTTCGTCATAGGTCAACTTGGCGTCAGCTTGTGAGAGAAGCGCAGTAACTGGCTCGGGGTTGGGCGCCAGGCACAGGAAATCGCAATCAACGCTTCTCTGTGCCCCCTCTCGCGTGCTCTCCAGCAGCACCGACTTCAGCCTCTTGCCGCCTTCCGCCTTGACCACCTTCCATCCTTGGAGCAGCGTCACGTTCCGTTCCCTGAAGTCCTCTGCAAAGGGACAATTGTGACGCATCCGGGAGTCGACCACTATGTGGGCACGTACACCCGCGTTCAGCAACTGCGCCGCTGCTCTCAGCCCATCATCGCAGTTGGTGAATATCACCCCTTGGTTGCCGGGACTCACACCATACAGATTCACCAGCCTCAGGGCGCCGCTGCTCAACATGATCCCCGGCAGATCGTTGTTCGGGAACACTGGCGGAGACTCCTGCGCGCCAGTCGCCACCACTACTTGGTCGGCCCTTAGCTTGATAATCCGCTCACCTTGGTGAACGGTAATGTAATTCCCCTGGTACAGCGCCATCGCCGACGCCCCCGAATACACCCGTATCCTCCCCGACGCCTCCACCTGCTCGGCAAGATACCTCGCCATCTGGTACCCGAGAGCCGCGTAATCATCACTCACTCCACCCCTCGTCCCCTCCCCAAACCTCATCAGCGCATCCGGCACCGTGTGCGGCAGAGTCTCATGCCTCAAATGCCCCCCGAGAGCCGGTTCCTCATCTATTAGCGCCACCCTCGCCCCCGTCCCTGCCGCTGCCAAAGCCGCACTCATCCCCGCTGGCCCTCCTCCGATAACCGCCACATCCGTATAGGCGTTCACGTGCTCGTACTCGGTATCCGGCACCCGGCTCGTGTCCACTGTTCCCAGCCCCGCCACCCGACGGATAACCGGCTCGGCCAGGTGCCACGCTGCCTTGGGCCTGACAAGCGTCTTGTAATAGAACCCGACAGGCATCAGCCGGTCGAAATGTTGAAGAGCGGATAAAGCATCGTTCTCCACCGAGGGCCACGCGTTCTGCCCCGTGACCCTTCCAACATCCGCCGCCGCGCACGCACACGCCCTTACATTCGGCGTCCCGTCCACGTTCATCATGCAGTTCGGGCACCGACCCGATACGCACAGGAGCCCTCGGGGCCGATGATACTTGAAGCTCCGGCTGTAGATGTCTATCCCCGACGCATACATCGCCGAGGCAACGGTGTCCCCTTCGTAACCAGGGACTCGCCTGCCCTCATACTCGAAACTTATCGGCTTCGACCGGTCTATGACCTGGGATGGATGAGGCGGAAGCCTTCGCTCTGCCATTTCAGCCCCTCTCCCCTGAGGATTGCACGGGCCCCTCACCCGGCCAGAACGTCGCCGACACCCGGTTATCCAAAGTGTTCCTTTCGGCCTGGAACCACCGTCGGCACCCGTACTTGTGGTACCACCACTCCCGCTGCAACCCTGCCACGTTCTTCCGCACGTAGAAATATGCCGACCAAGTCTCCTCGGAATCCCCAGGTGATGGCCGTGACGTGACTTCCCCCCCGTATCGGAAGTCGTTGACGGACCGGGAACCGCAGTTTGGGCAGTTCAGCAGGAAGGACATATCGCTACCCGCGGCCGACCGCTGTCCGTGAACAGGTTGGGGGACTCGATGGGATGAAGGCGTTAAAGCGCAATAGACCGGATCGACCGGGCCCCTAGAACATCGTGAGGTACCGGTCCACCTCCCATTGGCTCACCTGGCGGTGGTAGTCGGCCCACTCCGCCTCTTTCACCTTTATGAACTCGTCGTAGATCGGCCCAAGCGCCGTCTGCACGACCTCGTCGTTCTTGAGTTCGTTGAGGGCCTCGGGAAGGCTCTGGGGTAATACCCGGATTCCGCGCCTCTGAATTTCTTCCATCCCAAGGGCGTAGGTGTTCTCAAAGTTGGCCTTCCCCGGATCGATCTCGTTCTTCACTCCGTCCATCCCCGCCGACACATATGCCGTGAAAGCCAGGTAAGGGTTGCACCCCGAGGACATCGTCCGGTCCTCCAGGTGCCCGGGGCCCGCGGTCCTGATCATCTGCGTCCGGTTGTTGTCCCCGTAGGAAATGAACGCTGGTGTCCACGTGAAACCCGACCTCGACCCCGTCAGCGCCGACCCCATCTGCAGCCGCTTGTAGCAGTTCACCGTCGGTGAGTTGATCGCACACAACGCTGGCGCATGCTTCAGAATCCCCCCGATGAAGTGGTAGGCCATCTTGGAGAGCCCCAGGCCCTGCTCGTCATCGTGGTCTATCAGTACGTTCTCACCCGACTTCGCATCGGCAACGTGAAAGTGTATATGCCCCCCACTCCCAGTCCTGTCCGCAAACGGCTTGGGCATGTGCGTCGCAATCGCCCCGTGTTTCCGGGCCACCTGGCTGGTCATCATCTTGAAGAACGTGTACCGGTCTGCGGTGGTCAGGGCGTCTGTGTAGTCGAAGTTGATTTCGTACTGCCCACTCCCGTCCTCGTGGTCCGACTGATAAACGCCGTATCCCAGTCCGTTTAACCCCGCGGTCATCTCCTTCAGGTACCCGAGCACACCCGAAATCCCCTTGTAGTCGTAGCAAGGCTTCTCCAGGTTGTCCACGTTCGCAGGATCGAAGATGCGTATCGAGCCGTCGTCGTTCTTGAGTACAAGGAAATGCTCGGGCTCAATCCCGACATTGAACACGTACCCCTCGTCCCGCAGTGCCCCTAGCACCTTCTTCATGTGCTGCCGTGGGCAATATGGGTGGGGCTCCCCGTCCACAAACAGGTCGGAGGCAAACCGAGCAGTTTCCCCATCCCACGGTAGTCGTGTGTAGCTGTCCAGGTCGATTCGGGCCAGCATGTCGTGATCGTTTGGCCCTTGCCCCATCCCGTGCAGCGAGCCCCCCGCAAACCCCGCTCCCTCATCAATCACGTCGTCAAAACTGGACGCAGGCACCAGCTTCACTTTCGCCGCCCCGTGAATGTCGACGAACTGCGTCAGGATGTACTTGATCCCATCCCGGGTCATCTGCTCGCGTATCTGCTCTCTGTTGGCCATCCTTAGCTCCGGTTTGGGTTCTGGAAATATGCTCGTGGTCGAAAAGACTAGTCGAAGCCGAACACCTTGTCCGTCCCGACCAGCGGGATCCGCGCCATCGCCGACGCCTCAATCGTCAGCGCCGCCATGTCCTCGGGCTCCAGGCTGTGTACGTCGCTCTTGCCCAGCGACCGCGTGATCAGCGCCAGCTCCATCGTCATAGCGTTTAGGAAATTCGCCACCCGTGCCCCGGCCTCATCAGGGTCCAGCCGTTTCATCAGCTCCGTGTCCTGGGTCGCTATACCCACCGGGCACTTGCCCGTCTGGCAGTGGTGGCACATCCCCGCCGGCACCCCGACTTCCTCTTCGAAGTTCGCTTCCGGTATGTCCCGGTTGCAGTTCAGCGCTATCAGTGCAGCAATGCCGATCGCTACCGCATCCGCCCCAAGGGCCAGCGCCTTCGCCACGTCCACCCCGCTCCTGATCCCACCCGACGCTATCAACGCCACCTTCCCGTACATCCCTATCTCTCGCAGGGCCTCCCGGGCCAGCACAATCGCCGGAACTGTGGGTATGCCCGAGTGGTCCAGCAATATCTCCGACGACGCCCCCGTCCCTGCCAGCATGCTGTCTATGACTATCGCATCGGCCCCCGCCTTGGCCGCCAGCTTCACGTCATCCTTCACCCGACAGGCCCCCAGCTTCACGGTGACCGGGACCCGCCAGTCCGTCGCTTCCCGCAGTTGCTCGATTTTTATCGGCAGGTCATCGGGCCCGAGCCAGTCCGGGTGCCGGGTCGGCGACCGCTGGTCGATTCCCGTCGGCAGGTCCCGCATCTCCGCGATATGGTCCAGCACCTTAACCCCCATCAGCATCCCACCCGTGCCGGGCTTCGCACCCTGGCCCACGCAGATCTCTATGCAGTCGGCCATCATGATGTGATGGGGATTTACGCCGTACCGGCTGGGCAGTATCTGGTATATCAGCTTCTCGGAAGCTTCCCGTTCGGCCATCAGCATGCCACCGTCGCCCGTGCACGTCGCCGTCCCCACCTCCGAGGCACCCTTCCCCAGTGCAATCTTCGCGTTGCGGGAAAGGGCCCCGTAGCTCATGCCGGTGATGTATATCGGGGTCTCCAGCACCAGGGGATTCTTGGCATTGCCTTCACCGATGACTACCTGTGTGCTGCACTTCTCCTTATATCCTTCCAGCGGGATCCTGGTCAGACCCGTGGAGAGAAACGTCAAATCGTCGAAATGGGTGACTTTTTGGAAGGAAGAAAATCCCCGTATCCGGTAGCGGCCAAGGTCAGCCTTGGCGTGGATGTCTTCCATCACCCAGGGGGAATAAATCTGGCTGCTGTTCATCACCATGGCTGTATCCTTAGACCACCCTCTTTTCGAAGCGCTCCAGGGCGTCGAAATGGTATAGCTTCTTCGCCGAGACCACTTTCTTGAACTGGAACCGCTCCGTGATGCCGAAGCTTTCCAGAGTTTCCCACACCCGCAGAAGCTCGTCCTCGGAAGGCGTTTCTTCCTTCGCGTCGCTCCCTAATGACCCGATATTCCCCGCCACGTAGATCTCTCCCTCGTACATCGAGTCCCCCACCGCATCCCCTACATCCCCGCAGATGATTATCCGACCCTTCTGCATCATGTAGCCCGTCAAGAACCCCGAGTTCCCTCGGATTATCAGGTCCCCACCCTTCATCGATATCCCGGCCCTCGCACCTGCATCCCCACCCACAAACAGCTCTCCACCCCTCAACGTCGCCCCGACAGACGCTCCGGCATTCCGGGTCAGCGTGATCCGGCCGCTCATCATGTTCTCGCCCAGCGCCCAGCCCGCGTTTCCGTTGATGGTCACGTCGGGACCGTCCAGAAGGCTGGCGCAAAGGTATCCCACGCTCCCGTCTACGGTTATCTTGCAGTCCTGCAGTACCCCGATTACCAGGTTGTGCCGGGCCTGCGGATCCGTGATACGGACTTCCTGGCCTTCCTTGACCAGCTCCTTCACCCGGGAGTTGATCTCCCGGATCGTCATGTCTCTTGCGTTTATATCAGCCAAGTCATTACCTCGTTCTGCTGAGGCTCGACCCGCTCTATCTCCTCATCAAACACCGACCTCAACGCCACCTCCTCCGATGCCAGCGCCACCACGTCGTCGGTCTCCATCAGCACCAGCGGCTTCAGCGCCAGCGGGTCCTTCGCCGACCCCATCCCCTGGTCAGTCGAAACCAGGTAGGTGAAGGAGCCGTCCAGGTCATCCAGCGAGTCGAAAAGGGCGTCTTCCAGGCCCGCGCCCTGGGCCAGCTTCTCCGCCAAGTAGACCGCGATCAGCTCGGAGTCGTTCTCGGTCTGGAAGCGGTGGCCCCGGTCTTCGTATTGGCGTTTCATCTTGTGATAGTTGGTCAGTTGCCCGTTGTGCACCACTGTCACGTCGGGGAACGGGTACGCCCAGAAGGGATGCGAATGCGTAATGTCCACCCGACTCTCCGTCGCTAACCTCACGTGCCCGATCCCATGCGTCCCCTTCATCGTCCCGATCCCGTGCTTGTCGTCCAACTCCAGCCCCGTGCCCACGTCCTTCACCACCTCCGAGTTCTGCCCGATGCTGTGAATAGTCACCCCGGGAAGCTCATAAAGCGATGCGGCCAACGCGTTAAGGTCGCCTTCATAGTTAACGTTGAGTCGCAGGAATTCGTCCGTAGACTGCCGGTTCTTCACCACCCCGCCCTTCGCAATCACCGACTCCTCCACCGCCCTGAAGCGGGCCCGGTAGTCGTCCTCGGGGTCAGACCAGATCCTGACTATCAGGTCCGACTTTGAGTCCTCCCCGGCAACCGTAATGCCCGTCGAGTCAATGCCCCGGTGCTTCATCGCGTCCAGCATCCTGACAAGCTCTTCGCCTATCGGCGCCAGCCCCGAGGCTCCTGCATGTTTGTGCATTATTCCACTTATGCCGCACATCTCTTATCTTCTCCCGGGCGCGGTGTCGTGGGAGTTCACACCGTCGTCTCGCTGAAATTCCCGCCAGCCCGACAACCCGCCATTATATATGCGTGAAAATTGGCGGGCAAGGAAACAGAGCCTAGAACGCCGACCTACGACCTCTTGGTGGCCTCTCAAACACCCGGAACTCCACGTCAATCGATGTAGGCCCCAGCGTCAACATCGCCACCGACCCCGGCATCATGAAGTCCGGGTACCCTGGGCCCGGGTTAACGATAAGCGTGTTATCGACATAATGCTCAACACGCTCGTGCGTGTGCCCGTACAGTATGATGTCCTGCCGCCCCAGCTCTTCCAGTATCCGCTCCTCGATCCCATCCGGCTCCATCCCCCACCATGGGTGAATAACCCCAAACCTCCACTGCCCGATCGCAAAGAACTGCTTGTCCGGCAATATCTTCCGCGTATCATCTTTGTCCGTATTGCCAAACACCCCGACAAACTTGGGGTGGTCATCAATAAGCTGGTGAACCAGGGTCGGGCCCGTGAAATCGCCGCTATGGACAATCCAGTCGGCTTCCTTCAAAGCCTCTTGTACAACCGGATGCAACTCCCCCTTCTCCCGAACATGAGTATCCGAAAAATGAAGCAGCTTTATTGGACTGTGCGGCATTGAGCTAGTATAGCCTAGAGACTCAACAATAGTTACAATGAGTTATCGGAGGATTCAATGGGTCTTTTTCGAACAACAATTGAAGTGGGCAGTCCCGCGGATGGGAAATTCGTGGAGATAAAGCCAATCGTCGATACCGGCGCCACCTATTCCATGCTGCCTAATTCCCTTCTAAAGGAAAGACTTGGCCTTTCGCCTTTAGAGAAGATGACCTTTACCCTCGCCGATGGCAGCCGCCAGACTTACGACTTAGGGGAGGCCCGATTCAGAATCGAAGAAAGGGAGCGCACCTCCCCCGTAATCTTTGGCCCAGATGACGTGTACCTTCTCGGTGCCGTTTCCCTTCAGAGCTTCGGCCTAATCGCCGACACCACCCACCACAGGCTAATCCCCTCCCCTGAAATGTACCTCGTCGGCCTTCGCTAGACTCCCTGCCCTTCCCTTTCCTCTAGCCAGGCTCTCCCCTACTTCCCATTCTGATGCCCCGCGATGAATCTGATCCGTCTGCCGTCCGATCAGGTTGACGCAACGGAGCCCCACTTCATCCAGACGTATTCCCCAGCGCCGACACCAAAACCCTCTCCAGAAAAGCCATCTGCGCCGGTGTAAACGGCGCCAGCCTGGGAGATGGACACGTATCCAGCGCCTCCTTCATGGCCGCACTCACCCGACTCTGTATCTCTTCCATTCCTGCTTCTGCGCTCAACCCCCGACTCCTTACTTAACCTACCTGCACTCTTCGATCGGCACTTCAACCTGACTGTCCCTGTACATCGGGATCGCCGTCACATAGTCCTCGTCTTCTCCCGCCCTCTGCATCCCCGGCGGCAGGTCCCCGACAACCGCCCCCGGCACCCCCATCACCACCTTCCTGTCCTCCACCTCCGCCTTCGGTGCAACCACCGACCCCGCAGCCACCACCACCCCGCTTCCAAGTCTCACCCCGTCCAGCACCACCGCATTCATCGCCACCAGTACACCCTCCCCCAGCACCGCCCCATGCACCACCGCCCCGTGGCCCATCCGGCATCGAGGCCCCAGCACCGTCTCCCCGTGGATCACACAATTGTCCTGCACGTCGGAGCCGTCCTCTATCCTTATGTAGTGGTCATCCCCCCGGATCGTCGCGTTCGGCCCGATCCAGCAGTTCTCCCCAATGGTCACCTCCCCGATTATCACCGCCGTGGGATGTATGTACGAAGATGCCGCTATTTTTGGCCTCTTGCCGTCCAGTTCGTAAATGGGCATTCTAATGTCCTGTGTTCTCAAGTTGGGCTTCGGGCATTGTATAACAGGGCCCCGACTCACGTGCGATGTATAATGAAATCTGGAACACTACTTGAGGGTGGGGCAGTACCATGCAATGGGCATCCGCAATTTCCGAACATGAATCCCTGAAAAATGCCATCCGGGAGGTGACCCAAAAGGTTAAGGAAGACCTTGGGGGCCAACCCCCCGACCTCCTCCTTGCCTTCGTCTCCAACGCCCACCAAGGCCAGTATGGCAGAGTCCCCTCCTACATAGCCGACACCCTCCCCATCGACAACCTCATCGGCTGCTCCGGCGGAGGCGTCATCGGCGATGGACGGGAAGTCGAGAACCGGCCCGCTGTCTCCATAACCGCCGCCATCCTCCCCGACGTTCACCTGAGTTTTTTCTACCTCGAAGACAAAGATCTCCCCACCCCCGACGACGGCCCCTCAGCTTGGGAGGAAATCGTCGGCGTTAAGGCCGAAGACACTCCCCACTTCGTCGTACTCCCCGACCCCTTCACCATCCACGCCGACAGCCTCGTCGAAGGCCTCGACTTCGCCTTCAGCCAGGGGGTGAAGATAGGCGGCCTCGCCAGCGGCGGAATGCGCGCCGGCGCCAACGCTCTTTTCCTCGGCCCCGAAGTCCACCGTTCCGGTGCAGTGGGCATGGCCCTGCATGGCAACCTCAAGGTCGACACCATCGTTGCCCAGGGATGCAGGCCCATCGGAGAGTCCGGCGTGATAACCAGGTGCAACGGCAACCTCCTCATGGAGCTCGAGGGCCAGAGCCCGCTCGAATTCCTTCGTAGCGTCTTCGACCGGTCGGATGACCACGACCGCCGACTCATAAACTCGGCCCTTCACCTGGGCGTCGTCATGGACCCCCTCAAGGACCAGTTCCGCCCCGGCGACTTTCTCATCCGGAACGTCATGGGCCTTCACCAGGAGACTGGGGCCCTCGTCGTCGGCGAAATGCTCAGCGAGGGACAGGTCGTCCAGTTCCACGTCCGGGACGCCGAGACCGCACGCCACGACCTCGAAGCCGTGATGGATCGCTACGTCGAGGACAATGAGTCCCCGACCACATCCGGCGCCCTCCTCTTCTCCTGCCTCGGCCGGGGAGAACATCTCTTTGGTCGCCCCAACCACGACAGCGACATCTTCCTTGACCGCATCTCTCGCGCCCCTCTCTCCGGTTTCTTCTGCAACGGCGAGATCGGACAGGTCGGCGGCTCCACCTTCCTCCACGGATTCACCAGCTCTTTCGCCATGTTTAGCCCCACCGCCCCCGCCCCCGTGAGCGAAACAACGTCTGACACCGCCATATCGGAAAGGTCCTGCTAAAGGAGGTACGGCAATGTCCCAAGAACAGCCCGCCGCCCCGATAGTCCTCAATGTCCAGCGCCCCGAAAGCCTCTCCCGACTCCATCTCCTACTCAAGACCTTCTTTGGCTTCATATACGTCGGCATACCCCACGGCATCATCCTCTACCTGTTGGGCATAGCGGCCTGGGCCTTGTCCCTCGTAGCTTTCGTTGCGATTCTGTTCACCGGCCGATACCCGAGAATCCTCTTCGACCTCGTAGTCGCCGATAGCCGTTGGAGCCTCAGAGTCGCCGCCTATGCCGGTCCTATCCTCGGCAACTTCATGGTCGACAAATACCCCGCCTTCTCCCTTGAAGAGACCCCCGACGACCAGGCCTTCCTCCGCGTCGAATACCCCGAAAGGCTCTCCAGGCTCCACGCCCTGCTCAAGTTCTTCCTGGGCTGGCTCTACGTCGCCATACCCCACGGCATCATTCTCACCGTCTACGGCATAATCCTGCTAATCGTCCAGTTCTTCACCTGGTTCATCATTCTGTTTACGGGCCGGTACCCGACGCCCGTCTTCTCCCTCGCCGAGGGCTATCTGCGCTGGGCAGCCAGGGTCAACCTCTACCTCTCCTTCGTCCGGGACGAATACCCCAAGTTCAGCCCCTCCCCCTAGCCCCTGGGCCTTCGATAGGATAGGAAGAGAGCTCATTCAGCGTGTCGCATAACAATGATGAATACACTGGCCTTAGCGAAGGATCGGTAATTCTGTACCTTGACGCCATCGTGCGAGGCGTCTTGAAGAAGCGGTCCGGCACACTGGACGAGCTGGTAGAGCAGATTAAGGCGGAATATGAATATGATCTTTCTGCACTGAATCCTCCCGAAATATGCTCAATAGAAGTGCCTGAGCTTCACGAGGCTGTATTGAGATTGCTTGCCTATCACCTCCAAAACCCTTCTGAATTGTCAGTTCCTTCTTCATAAATTCTCCTCCCCCCAGCCCCAACCCGACCTGAACAAACAAAAAGCGTCGGCTTACTGAGCCGACGCTTTTTCCATGCTCAAGCGGGGCGCTAAATCACCACCCCCGCCTCCTTCAACCCCACAATTTCCTCCCACGAATACCCGAGGCCCAGCAGTACCTCCTCGGTAGCTCCTCCAAACTCCGGCCCTCCCGTTTCCGATGCAAAGCTCTCGTTGTCCACCCTGTACGGCGACGCCAGCTCCTTCATCAGCCCGTGCTGGGGATGCTCCACCTCAACTATCGACCCCGTGGCCTCCAGTTGAGGATTTGCCGCAACCTCATCCACCCTCGATACCGGCTCCCACGGCAAGGTCGCTTCATCCAGGCGCTTGGCCCAGTAGTCTCGGCCTTGAGTTCGGAAATGCGCTTCCAAAATGGCCGTCAGTTCGTCAGTATGTACCGCCCGGTCTTCAAGCGAACCGTACTTTGATTCCTTTGCCAGGTCGGGCCTGCTGATGGCCGCGCAGAAGGGAAGCCACGCACGGTCGCTCTGGAGCAGGCAAAGTTGCATCCATTTACCGTCCCCGCACTGGTAATACTTCACCAGAGGATTGATGTTTATGTATTCGGCAAGCGATTTCAGAGGCCTGCCCGAGATTAGCATCGACCAGATAGACTCCGCACTTCCCCAGATTCCTGCGTTGTACAAGGAGGTGTCAACCACGCTCCCCTTTCCCGTTCGCTCCCTCGCATAGAGCGCCATCATTATCCCGCCGAAGAGGAAGGTGCCCGTACTGACGTCGCCCAGCGAACACGCTAGGTCAACCGGCGGCCCGTCCGCTGGACTGAACACCGACATCAGCCCCGAACGCGCCCAGTAGCTCAGCATATCGTAGCCCGGCCGGTCACTGTCCGGCCCCTCGACTCCGTAGCCCGTGAGCCTTCCGTATATCAGCCTGGGATTGATCGCACTTACGCTCTCGTAGTCGATTCCCAGCGAAAGGGCCGTACCGGAGCGTAGGTTCGTCACTAGCACGTCCGCCTCTTCCACCAGCCTTCTGAAAATTTCCTTCCCCCGCTCAGCCCCCAGGTCTACCGCAAGGCTGCGCTTCCCCCGGTTGATGTGCTCGAAGACGTAGTTTATCGAGTCGGGCGGAGGGTCGGGCTCCGGAATCCAGCCCCTCGTCGGGTCTCCCCCCGTCTGTAGGTGCTCGACCTTGATAACTTCGGCCCCGTAGTCCCCGAGCATCACCCCGCACGTCGGCCCCGACACCCAGTTCGCGACCTCTATAACCTTCAGCCCTTCAAGCGGCTTCCGACTCAATACTCAAATCTCCTAAGAAGATATCCTATCGGACCGTGCTTGACCGAGACTTGGTGGGGCTGGGGCCGCTCGTGCTGAGCCTGTCGAAGTATGAGCGGCGTGGGGGGTTGGCGAAAGCCCTACAACATCCCCTTCTTCCGCACGTCCTTGAACGACTCCTTCATAGCATCCACTATCTGGTCGATATCCTCGTCCGTATGCGCCGTAGATATGAACCCCAGGTGGATCCCCGGCACGATCACACCCCTGTCCAGCAGGTGCAGGTAAAACTCGATCTCCGCATCATGCAGCGAGGAGTCCACGTCCCGAGAGCTGTTAATCACCCCTCTCTGGAAGCGCAGATAGAACAAAGACTGCGCGCTCATCATCTGCGCCGGTAGCTCCTCCGCAACGCAGAACGCATTGATCTCATCCGACAACCGGGTTCCCCGCTCCATGAGCTCGGAATACAACTCCGGGTGCTCCCTCAGATGGTTCACCGCCGCGTGCCCCGCAATCATGCTGATCGGGTTTCCGCTGAACGTCCCTCCCGAGAATATCCGCCGGGGCCCCGACCTCCCCCCCTCCCCCGACTCCCGCGAAGGCGTGAAAACCCGCATTATCTCCTCCGACCCCGCCAGCGCCCCTATCGGCGTCCCACCCCCGATGATCTTCCCGTAAGCCGCCAGGTCAGGCGTCACGTCGAAGTATTCCTGTGCCCCCCCGTACCCCAGCCTGAACCCCGTAATCACCTCATCGATTAAGAACAGGACATCGCACTCCTTGCAGACCTGCCTCAGCTTTCTCAGAAAGTCTCCGTGGTTTAGCCTCGGGTTGGAGCTCTGTACCCCTTCGATCATCACCACCGCCAACTCATCCTTGTGCTCCCGGATTATCTCGAAAGCCTCTTCCTCTCTGTACGGCAGAAGGACCACCTGCTCCGTGGTCTGCAGCGGGATTCCCCCGCCCAGCCCCCGGGCCACCGGCCGAGTCCTCGAGCTTCCCCTCCGCGCCCCCGCCAGCACCTGGTCGTGCGCCCCGTGATACCCCCCGTCGAACATCCCTATCTTGTTCTTCCCCGTGTACGACCGAGCCACCCGCACCCCGTACATCGTCGCCTCTGTCCCGGAATTGGTGAATACCACCTTGTCCGCGCACGGCGCCGCTTCCACTATCAACGACGCCAAAGGCTCCTGGTACGGATTGTGCAGCCCGAACTGCAACCCCCGACCCACCGCCTCCGACACCGCATCCACAACCACGTCCGGCGCGTGTCCCAGGATGTGCGGCCCGAACCCCATCGTCATGTCGATGTACTCGTTCCCGTCCACGTCCCACATCCTCGACCCCTTCGCCCTCTCGATATACAGCGGGTATGGCATGTCCACCGTCCCCACCACCTCCTGCGCCACCACCTCCCGTGTCCGCTCAAACACCTCCTGTGACTTCCGGGTCCTGCTCTCCAACCTCTCAAGCACGCTCGACATTAAATCCCTCCCGACTAACGGCCCTGCCTAACCTTCCCCCCGACCCCAACTGCCCAATGGTATGGCGAGGCTCCCGCCTAGTCAACGAATATGGTCTATGGCACAGCCCTAAATCGAATGCTTTTCCGACGAGAACCGTAGCCAAAAATCTTCGTCACTGGCATCGTCTGGGCCCAGATCGATGTTCCTTGTGTATCGACATGGTGGATTTGCGCTGTATTCGGTGCATCCCATGAAAGGGCCTCTGGAGCCAGGTATCTCTTTTAGGAATCCCACATGGCACTTGGGACATCTTTCGGCGAATTCACCCACCTTCCTAATTTTTGAGTATGTCTGAAGCTCCTTAACAAAATCTGATGGGTGCGTTGCGTCGGCCACTAAGTATGCACCTATCCGAGCACGGGTCATCGCCACATAGAACAAGCGGCGCTCCTCAGCAAATGGGTATGACTTCCCGGAAGCCGGGGGTAGCACGATGTCCAACAGCGGATCATCCTCGATCTTACAAGGGAAGCCCCATCGGTCATCATCCTTTAGGTCTAGTACGATTACATAGTCCGCTTCACGACCCTTGGCACTGTGAGCAGTATTGAATTCCACGTGCAAAGACTTGAATGTCCTAAAGTCTTCAGGGAGTGCATTCCGCGCGTTCTTGTAGCGTCCCAATATCAGAACAGAGAATACCTTGCCTTTTGTTTTTACATCTATGTCTTGCAATGCCTTTCTAATGCCTTTGTCCGGGGTGTTGGCCGCGACGATGGTGATTCCCCTGTCCTCCGCATTGCTGGTGGATCTCAAATTCCTCTGGCTTTGGTCTGGGTTCTTTTTTATGAACGTAGTTGATGGACCCAGAATGCCCTTGGAGAACCGGAAGGTCTGGCTAAGATTTTGTTCTTGAACGTAACCCAAGTAGTCGCCACAGTTACTAATCAATCCAACATCACTACCCGCGAAGCGATAAATCGACTGCCAATCATCTCCTACGAGGAGTAATGCGACATTTCGGCGGTTAAGGCTTTGAAGTAGCCTCATGCGCCCCTTGGATATGTCCTGAAACTCATCCACCAGCACGTATCGGTATGGCGGCTCCCATCTGCCCTGTTGCACATGATCGGCAGCTAGGTTGATCTGATCATGAAAGTCTATCTCCTCAGCGTTCCTAAGCAGTTGCTCATAACGAGTCTGCACTTGACAGAAAACGCCCAGGAAAGCCATAGCTCGTCTCCTGTCTTTCAGATAGTTGGCACGTGATCTCAACTCGCCGGTATTTAGACTACTGGTCTTTACGTGGTTCAGGAAATTAGCCAAAAGCCCTGACAGCCATGAAATGCGTTCCTCTCCCAGTTTCCCAATAAGTGGTTCGATAGGTATGTGATTGAATTCAACGCCCAATTCTTCAAGCTTCTCGTGCAGCGTTCCAAGTAAAGCGTCTTGCTGGTGTTGCCAACTGTAAGTCTCTATAAGGGTAGTCCCATATTTTTTATGTACTGTTCTTTTCCATTCCACCCCCTGCCCATAATCGTGCCAATCCGCCGGAGGATTGCCTTTTTCGTCCAGAGCGAAATGCTCTATGTAGATGTCATAGTCTGGAAGGAAGAAGTCGGGTTGATATTGGCGGCGCATCATGGTTGTCGTTGGAGTCTCATAGGGACAGTCATCGCAGAATCTAACCCGACTCCTATCCAAACGCTTACTGGGGGAGCACTCCAGCCCAAAAGTGCGCTCGTAGCGGAACTCGATGCCATTCAACGTTAGGAAATTCGCTATCTCAAGTTCTTCCAAGCTCTTGACCAAGTCGCCGCTCAGAGTCCGTAGCTCCATACCGCCCACATACTCTTCATATTCAGCGACCGTCTTAAAGTCGAAGGGCGAGCGCCATCGGTTCTGACGGGAAAGAATAAAATTGATGCAAGTCTGTGATTGACGCGGGTCTTGCAAGAGATCTCTGATAATGCCATCAATGGCTGATTTGAGCTTGTATTCGTCTACCGCAAGTTTGGAAACTGGAAGTTTCTTACCTTCACTTTCCCCGATTATGTCGTAGCCGAAAGCGTGAAAGGTAAACACATTGGGTTTTGAGAGATCAGCCGGAAGCCGTTCTCGTATCTCTTTGGCTGCCTTGTCGTTGAATGCCAAAACCAGTATTTCTGATGGGTCTACACCTTGGTTGCGGACTAGATGTGCAATCTTGCCAACTATAACCTTGGTCTTCCCCGTACCCGCCCCCGCTAATACCAGGGTCACGTCTTCATCGGTAGCTATGGCTTCAGCCTGTTCATCCGTTAGGTCTGCCCCAGCCGCCGCCTTTACTGAAGGCAAAGTGCGGCGGACATAGAGATCGTTTAGATGCCTTCTTACTCTCTCAAAAACTTTGACAGATTCCAGTCGCACAAGCCTACCTAAAGCCTTTTCCGCCCCTTGGTCTAGACGCTCATGGACGAGCTTTCCGCATCGCCGCATCTCAACCACCAGAGATACAAGCTGTTCATGAATTTCTCGTGAATCGCGATGCCTAATGTAGCGTTTGGCAGAGAGCTGCTTGATGAGATGTTTCAGACGCTTTCCCAGAGATTCCGCAATCTTGGCGGATTCCTCGAAAATGGCATCACGGACATTTGAAGCTTCCCCTTCGGCAAGCCCTCCAATCGAGTGTTCACTTCCGTCAACTAGGTGAATTGTCAACTCTTTCCAAAAGCATGAGCGTTGGAGAGTGACTTCGTTTATGGAAGCGACAGGTATTTCTTGTGAAATAACCCCGAACTGCCCCTCAATGCGAACCTTGGCGCCTGTCAACGAAATACGCCGAGGCCCTAGCCACAAAACACGATATATCCATGCACTTTCTGCGAAGATGTGAGTATGGAATTGCATGGACGTTTGGGTTTGCCCCACCCCTTTGACAAGATTTTACCAAGAGTATGGAAGGGCTGTGCTTGCGCCTTTGGGATGAACCAATTAGACGTGGTGGAGAGGCGTCAGCCCCGATGCACTCCCTACCCGCGTCCTGTTTGCCCCATGATGTTACCCTGAACCAGCCCGCTGGATAACGCTCTACCGATTTCCCGGGAGGTCGACTAACCATGTTCACCATAGCCTTGTCCTGGCCCGTCAACGAGCAGGAACTTGAAAAGCTCTACGGCTACGTCTCCGACGCGTGTCGGATCATTGCACCCAGGTCCTACGACCTGGAGGACCTCCTCGCCGTCGCCCCCGACGCCGATGCCATCGTCGGAGGCTTCATTCCCGAGAAGATGATCGACAACGCCCCCAATGTCAGGCTGGTCCAGACCCTCCACTCCGGCGTCACCCACCGCTCCCTCGTCGGCGCCGACCTCGGCTTCTCATTCAACGCCCTTCGCGCCAGGAACATACTGCTATCCAACGTTGCAGGCGCCAACGCCGTTGCCGTAGCGGAGTTGGCCTTCGCCTTAACCATCGCTCTTGCCAAGCGCATCCTTCCCGCACACCGGGCCATCTCCCAGGGCGACTGGTATCCATACACCCGGGACACCATGGGCTGCGAGCTGGCCGGCAAGACCATGGGCATCGTCGGCCTGGGCGCCATAGGCATAGAGCTCGCCCGACGCGCCACCGCCTTCGGCATGACGGTCCTCGCCACCAAGCGCACCCCCTCCCCCGACCTCGCCCAAGACCTCAACCTCGACTTCCTCGGCAGACCCCAAGACCTCCCCCGACTCCTCCGGGAATCCGACTTCGTAGAAATCTGCGTCCCCTGGATGCCCTCCACCGACAAACTCATCGACGAAGCTGCTCTGAAGCTAATGAAGCCGACCGCCTACCTCGTAAACATCGCCCGCGCCCGCATCATCGACGAAGTCGCCCTGCACAAAGCCTTGACCGAGAACTGGATCGCAGGCTTCGGCACCGACGTCTGGTGGGACTACGACATGATGCCCGAGCCCGGTGACGCCGTCCCCTTCATCCACTGGGGCGTCGCCAACCCCATCGTCTCCCGCATGGGCATCCACAAGCTCGACAACGTAGTCATGACCGGCGACCGCGCCGCTTTCAACCCCGAGACCTTAGAAAACTTCCTCAAAGTCGGCCTCCAAAACGTCGACGCCTTCGCCCGAGGCCTCACACCCCCCAACCTAGTAGACCTCTCCACCCAAGCCTGACTACTCCAACCCCTCCCCCGACACAAACCCCCTCAGCACATTCCCCGTCACCCGAATATCTCTCACTTTACCGGAATGGGCACGCGAAGTGTCACGAAGGCCAACATTTCTCCGGCTCTTAAGGCAATTTCTTCTGTAGGTGTTGGCGGGGGGATGGGAAGGCCACTTTCCCGTAGCACCTCTAGGAATTCGGGAAGCATATCCTCAGCATCAGCAAGGGCTTCGTCTACGGTAGCGCCCATGGCATAAGCGCCGCGCAGGTCAGGAATGACCACACCATAGGCGCCGCGCTCCCCGTCTATTACCGCAGGATATTTGATTACTTTCTCATCAGTCATTATTCCCATCCTGCCTGCTTAGAGATTTGCCGAGCTACGCCTGGAGAGACTGTCCGATGGCGTGGCAATCGAATTGTTTCGACGGACTCGGAATGTTTGTAAATGTCGTGCTTGCCGTGACGAGCCAAGTACCACCCTTCTCTTTCCAGCCTCCGTCTGATCGCACGTGTGTTAAGCTCCATTCTCGGCCTTAGTGATCATACTCTTGGCAATTCATGCTATCGCAATTAAAGATATTTGTCAGTGCAAGGTATCGGATGTTTGGCCGAACGACAGCCATGTCAATTGCGGGCTAGAGATATGCTCGTGAGCTGCGACCATCACCCGGTTAATAATAGCTCCTACCCCAACCCCTCCCCCGACACAAACCCCCTCAACACATTCCCCGTCACTCGAGACACCGTGTTGTCGTATTCGTTGTACGAAAGGCTCCCGCACCAGCTTATAGACCCCACCGAGAACACCCCGCCCCCTTTGGGATAGGGCACGTACACCATATCGGCTCTCACCAGCGGATTCGTGCTTCCCCCCTGCTTAGAGTCCGACTGGTCCACCTCCTCCACAACGTGCTGGTACGAATCGCTGAACTCCGTCGCCGTCGCCAGGTGAATAGTGTGTGGCGGAGTCCCAAACAACGGCTCCATCCTGTCCAGCTCGAAACCCGCCGCCCCGTACTCCATCACCAGCGACGGAAAGTCCCCGATCAGCTCATCATCCCCGATACCCTCGAATATGAACGCCGCCCTCGGGTCCCGACTCCCCTCCTCCCGCCTGTAGGGCGCGTTAACGTCATTCCCCTGCGAAGTAAACCCTATCCCCAGCATCCTCTGTGGCGCCCGACCCCTCTCCCTCCAGATCCCGCCCGGCTCCCCCGTAAAGCTGAGGTGCGCCTCCCCCGCCCTCGCCCGCCACGTCTGCGTGCCCCCCGTGCGCCGGATCTCTATCGCATCCCCGTTCTCCGGGTCCAGCTGCGTCACCCAGTAGAACCCGTTGCCGCCCAGGTACATCAGCCTGCCGCCCTCCCGCAGGTACGCCTCCATAGCATCCAGCATCTCCCCCGACCAGTACTCCGGGTGCGACCCAGTCATGATTACCTTATACGGCTCGAGAAGCTCGACACCCTCCCTGTGCAAATCATGGTCCGTGATTACGTCGTAAGCGTGCCCCTCCGACTCCAGCCAGTCGACTAGGTGTAGGTCCGCGCTCAGCTGGTGCGGGCTCCCCTGCCCCCGGGCCAGCCCAACCGAGTAGTATCCCGGCCTCATGTTCACTATCGGCCTCAGCCACGACGAATAGCACACCCCCGACCCATCACTGTGCGAGTTGTACAGGCTCGTTAGACCGTTGTCGACTATGTAGTGGTCCTCCGCCTTCACCGGATACTTGAAACCGGGCAGAAAGTAATCTCCGAAGTTGCCCGTCGTTTCATCCGTGTTCCGGCCATCCCCGTAAGCCATGTAGCTGAAGGTCGGGGCCAAGAACGCCGTCGGTGCGGTCGAGGCCCCTGTCTCCGGCCTTACGAAGAACGGCACGTAGTCCGTCGCCTCCCCCGCTCGCAACCGTGCCGCGTACACCCCGCTCCTCATCCCCTCCGGCACAGTGAACTCGAAGTCCACGTCCCAGTCGGCGTCTCCCAGGTCGTCATCGTGAAAGTGGATCGCCCCATACTCCTCGGGCCGCAGCACGAACGCGTTCTCCCGATTGCTCCAGTTATACCCCGTCATCGCCCGAGCCGGCCTGTTCACGATTCGCCCGTCCAACCCCCGCCCCGACCCATCCCTAACCTCCATCGACACCATGTCCCGCCAGAAGTCCCACTCCCCGATCAACCTGTCCCCCAACCCCGACACCCCCGCCCCCCTCTCCACCGACGCCAATTCGTCAACACCCAACTCCGCATTGAACAACCGAGGTCTGTCTATCTTCCCGTTGAAATGCCCATCCGTCAGCAATTTGCCATTCTCAGTCCCGCCATAGGAGGCTGCCATTATGAGTGGAGCATCCGTAACCCCCACCCCCGACCCTACCCTCCTCGACCGCGTAACCACCTCCAACCCCTCCCCCGGCCACTCCGATACCGGCGTCTGGTAAAGCACAACCTCCCCGCTCTCCTCATCGAAGCTCGCCGCCACGAAATACCACACCCACCTGTGCAGCGGCACGCCCGAACTCACCTCGCTGACGTCACCACCCCCACCCCCGACCCTGAAGCTCAGACACCCCGACTCATCGATGAACAACCCGAACCCCTTCCCCTCCTCCCACGACCACTTCGTCACGATACCCTGCACGCCCTTGTCCGGCGTCGTCGGCCAGATCCACGCGGTTATCGTCACCGACTGCAAATCGTGGATCTCAGGCCCATCCGGCGCCACAATGCAGGACCCCTTCCGTATCACCTGCTCCCGACCCTCATACTCCCCGTTCACCTCCGCAGCAAACTCCTCCACCCTAACCCCCGGCCCCGACGGATTAGCGTCCCCATGAATCAACCTCACCACATCCGCCCGATACCTCGGCGCCCGGCAGCTCACCATGAATCTCACCGTCTCCCCCACCCTCACACTAGGCCTATCCGTATACCCAACTACGTCCATAAGTGTCTCCCGCAGGCTAGAGAGTATCTGATTTAGTCTAAGGCCACTGGCTCTTTAGCTTTCAAAGGGTTCTTGGATGACGACCTGACGGGCGCACCCCCGGATTCCTCTACCACAGGATTGCAACCCAAAAGACGGAGTGCCTTCTCAAGCGTGCTGAGATGCGAATAGACGTCGGGGTTGCGCAGCCTGTTCACGGCGGATAGCGTCAATCCCATCTCCCCTGCGAGTTGCCTTTCATCCATCCCCCGCCGACGCATGACTGCGTTTAGAGCGACTTTGGCGGCGACCAGGGGTGGAAGAGCAATCGGGATCTGTCCGTCGGCTACGGGGCTAGGCATAGGGATGTCCTCCCCGAGGCGGTGATATGCGCCCAAGGCCGCCACTAGCGCATCCCGGGCGTTTCCCAGGGCCTCGTCCCAGGACCATCCCCCGGTCGTAGCCCCGTACACATCGGGGAAAGTGACCACGTACGCTTCGCCGTCCGCTTCTTCGTCTAAAGCTATGTTGCATGGATAGATATACTTCATCCTAAGAAGTCCTATTGCCTGATATACGGTGTAATTAGCAACTTTTGACACTTTTAGCATGGTTATAGAAATAAGCCTGCAAGAATATGACCGAGCGCTGTAAGTGCTACAACTATTAGCGAGGCTATCCGAAGCCAGTTCCGTTTAAACCACATTTTTCGAGGGGCCTTGAGTTCCTCCAAATATTTTCGTCCGGCAGGTGTCGTATAGTCCCCTTCGATGTAACCCTGCTTGCTTAAATAGGTCAAGATAGATTGTTCTTCTTCGTCCCAAAGGTCGTCAGGATATTCTCCTAACGAATAACGTCCAGCGCTTAGTAGATGTACTACCCTCTTTTCGTACTCATTAGCCATTATTTTATTTCTCTCACAACCAAAAGGACGAACTCTGGAGACGCTATGTGAGACAGGAAGACATTCATTGATGGAGATATCTCTGAGATGTCGACGCCTAGTAACAATTGTCTTTTATCCACCGAATCAGGGCGTTTTGGTCTCAACCTAGCTCACGAGTCTACTCTTACGCAAGTTAAATCCCAGTCGGCAGGTTGTCAACTCTCATATTGACATGCTAGGGTGCATGTGCCTCAGGGGAGAGGGTGAGTTCCGAGTTAGCGTTGCTCCCATCTTCATCTCCCCCTCCGCCGGGTGCAGTTTTAGGAGTCAACATGCTCTCAGAAGGATATATGAACCACCTTCACTCGATCGGCATTGCCAAGACGTCATTGCCCTTAAGCTTACGAGAATGGTGCAACAAGTTGGGCCTATATGTACAAGTTAACGATTCGAGAGGAGCAACAACCGTAAAGGCGGGTGGAAAATTCATCGCGAAGGTCCACCTGCGGGCAGAGTATGCCAGCCGTCCCTATCCAACGTGGGAGGTGAAGAAATACGAGCCTGGAGATTGGGAAGCCTTGATAGAACCTACTCTCCAGCTTTCCGGCTGGATTTGTCAGCAGTACTACAAGGGTGCAATGGAAATCCCCTCAACGGTAAATCAACTGAAATCTGCCATTGAGGTGTTCCGCAGAACTGGCCGCCTAGGGCCTCTGGATGAGTAAATTGGAAGACCGTCTTGAGGAATGGATCCAATGTCTAGTTAGCAGCTTAGATGGCATGCGTAAAGCATTTGTTGTAGGTTGCATTGCATAAGTGAAATGATCTGGTGCCGAAGCCCGGACTCGAACCAGGACAGGGTTTCCCCTAGCGGTTTTTGAGACCACCGCGTCTGCCTATTCCACCACTTCGGCCCTAGCTCTTCCTAGTTCGAGCCAGAAACTCTGGATAGGAAAGTGCGCGCGCAAAGTCCTCATCAGTCCACATCCACGTATCCGGGTCCCGAGCTATCCCGGAGTTGATGGCGGTCTCCTCACCGTATTCGGCCTCAATCTGACGATAAGTCATGTCGCTCGCGACGATTTCTTGGAAGGTAAGCTTGGGCTTGTTCGGGTCTCCAAACTCGGCCGCGCCCCGCTCGCACATCACTTGCGCGTACTCCTCAAAGGGAAGGCTGTCTATGTCGGCCTCTTCGTAATGGTTCATCTTCTGTCAAAGGGATACACGTGGTGCCGAAGCCCGGACTCGAACCGGGACAGGGTTTCCCCCAGCGGTTTTTGAGACCGCCGCGTCTGCCTATTCCGCCACTTCGGCCCGACACCCTTGCAGCTAGAAATAGCTGGTGCCGAGGGCCAGACTTGAACTGGCGACACACGGATTTTCAGTCCGTTGCTCTACCAACTGAGCTACCTCGGCATCGACCTACTATCTTAGCACACACCCCGCCCCCCTCCAATTGAACCCACCCCCGCCATGCTATAATCCTCCCGCCTGAAACACCGCCTTCCCCACCATAAGGAGCACAGCTTGACCAAGTCCCTCAACGTCGCCTCCCTCGCCCCCGGCGACGGCAAGTCCACCATCATCGCCGCCCTCGCCCGACACTTCCAGTCCCAGGGCAGAACCGTCGACTGCCCCGCCCCCGACCCCATAAAATCCCTCCTCGGCCTCTCCGCCTCCCCTCCCAACCCCGACATCCTAATCACCGAATCCTCCGATTCCCAAACCGACGCCTCAGTCCTCGTTGCCTCCTTCTCCCGTGACCTCGACCCCGACGCCGTAAAGTCCGCCGCCGGCTCCCTCGACGAAGGCTTCCAGGGCGTCATCATCAACCGCGTCCCGACCTACGGTGCCCGAGCCGCTGAAACCGACCTCAAACCTGCCTTGGAATCCGCTGGCCTAACCGTCCTCGGCATCGTGCCCGAATCCCGCGCCCTCTACGGCATCACCGTCGATGACCTCATCACCCGCCTCGACGCCCGCTACGCCCTCGAACTCGAAAGCGGCGACGCCCTCGTCGAGCACGTCATGGTCGGCGCCAACGTCCTCGACGCCGAGGACTTCCCCGCCGGCCCCGAGTACTACGCCCAGCGCTCCAACAAGGCCGTCATCGGCCGCGGCGACCGCCCCGACTTCCACTGGAGCGCCATCGACACCCCAACCCGCTGCGTCATCCTCACCGGCAACTTCGAACCCATCCCCTACCTCCTCTCCAAGGCCGAGGAACGCCAGGTCCCCGTCGCCGTCGTCGAAAAAGAAACCCTGGACGTAATGGACGCCCTCGAAGAAATCTTCGACGGCCCCGCCCTCGACTCCCACGCCAAGCTCACCGCCTTCACCTCCCTAGTCGAGTCCTCCCTCGACACCTCCCCCCTCGACACAGCCCTAGGCGTCAGCTAGCCGTCACAGCCTTTCTCGTTTGGGCAAAGGTCTGGCACCATTCCCCCCTCCCACCCCGTAGCTCCTCTTTCCCATCCCGATGCCCCGCGAGGGATCTACAGCGCCCCTCCCTAAGCCCACCCCCATCATCCCCACCCACTCTTTGCCGTCATTCCCGAGTAGTCGGGAATCCATCCCTCCGGAATAATCGCCTGCTTCCTAGCAATCCACCCCTCCCGCTTGCCTAGCCCCACTCACCTAATGCCATGTCATTCCGATGCCCCGCGAGGAATCTTGTGTGACGAAGCAGTGGTAGAGTTAAGGAGTCGGGGTGCGGTAGGCCGCAGGAATCATGGTCCTTGGAGGCCGATCCCCAGCGAGGGCCACCGCACCCCTCTCTCATTTAAGCCCGTACAGTTGCCCGGGTCAACAACCCGTACCTGCAAGAAAGGGATAACATGAGTCAAGACTCCGTAATGGGAATCGACGTCAGCAGTGAGTTCCTGGACCTGCACGTCCTCCCGCAAGCCCAAGCTGCGAGGCACACCAACGATGCTGAAGGCATCAGAGAGGTCCTTCAAGTGGCCAAGGATTTCGATGTCGGCCTCATCGTCATGGAGTCCACCGGTGGCCTGGAGAGGCCCCTGGCCCTGGAGTGTGGGATCCACCAGATACCCACGGCGGTTATGAACCCCAGGCAGATCAGGGACTTCGCACGCTCCATAGGCAAGCTGGCCAAGACCGACGCCATCGAGCCTACAGCATCGCCCGCTTCGCCTTCACCATCAGACCCGAGGCCCGTCCCCTCCCGGACCCTCAGGCCGCCCACCTGAAGGCCCTGCTGGCCCGCAGAAAGCAGCTCATAGACATGAGGGCCGCCGAGTCCCTTCGCCTCAAGCGGGCCCTGGGCCCTCTTCACCCCAGTCTGCGTAAGCACATCCAGTTCCTCTCCCAGGAGCTGAACGACCTGGACAGGGAGATAGACGACCTCATTAAGTCCAACTCCCTCTGGAAGGCCAAATACGACCTCCTCAAGGATGTCCCCGGCATAGGCTCCGTATGCTCCTCCACCCTGGTGGGCGCCCTCCCCGAACTGGGCGCCCTCAACCGCAAGGAGATCGCCGCCCTGGTGGGTGTAGCCCCCTTGAACAGGGACAGCGGAGTCCATAGGGGAAGACGTATCATCTGGGGCGGTCGGGCCAACGTCAGAAGAGCCCTCTACATGGCCGCCATGAGCGCCAGGAAGCACAATCCTCCCATCAAAGCCTTCTACGAGCAACTGCTCGCAGCCGGCAAACCCGGCAAGGTAGCCCTGGTCGCCTGCATGCGCAAGCTCCTCACCATCCTCAACGCCATGCTCAGAGACAATGCCCCCTGGAATCCCCTCCCAAAAACCTCCCCTACACCCCTCCCTCAACACAGTTGCTGGGGTGGGGATCGGAGGGAATTCCCCCCAAACACGCACATTTGCTTGACACACCTGAGCAAAGGCATTATCATACCCTGCGTTCGCGAACACTAATCCAGTAACACAAGGAGAAACCAAAAACCCAGGGAAGCCCACCCGACCCCATCCGAGGACGCATCCCCGAGACAAGCTTGCCCCCGAGACGTCGGGGGTTCGGGACGCCAACCCTCACCACGGTCCCCGTGCCCCTTCCCTACCCCCCAGGCGATGGATAGACGTTCTGGCCTAAGCTGTTCCCGTCAGGCCTAACCCCGCATTAGCGGGCACGGGCTTTGCCCCCGGCGCGTTGGTGGCGCGCCAAGTGGGTCGGCGCCGATGTGGCGACCGGCGGCAGTAAAGTTGTGGCTCCTCCTCACCACAGGAGCAGGTATGGCCGTGACCCAATTGAACACGGCTGATAGCATTTCATTCCTACGGCCATTGGGCTGGTGCGCCCCACCCCTGGGCGCATGTAGTAAATCTGCCCGAATGGGAACAGGGGCACAGCCTCCGGCCAGCGTCTTCCATCGCCGACCCAAAACCCAACAGACAAACCGAAAACCAGAAACCCCACAACTGAATAGAAACCCGGTGTGTACAAGCCTCCCTAACGAACCCACACAGTTGCCAGCCTCCCCCGCGATTTATATAATGCGTGCTCTGCGCGTACGCAAATCCACTATGGGGGGGCGGGTGATTGAATGTCCTGGGAAACCACTTACTGCTGGAACTGAAGAACTGTGACAGCGTCCTGCTGGATGACCTGCACTTCGTCAGAGAAGCCCTCTTATCCGCCGCCGAGTTGATGGGCGCCCGAGTCCTCGGTGAGTCCTTCCACAAGTTCCACCCCCAGGGCGTGACCGGCGTCGTCCCCATCTCCGAGTCCCACCTCTGCATCCACACCTGGCCCGAGCACCGCTACGCCGCCGTCGACGTATTCACCTGTAGCCGGACCTTCGACCCCCACCTCGTCGCCGAATTCCTCATCGACAAGTTCGACTGCAAGGACCCGTCCCTCATGGTAGTCAACCGGGGTATCCTCACCCCTGTCCCGGTCTCTGTCGGCTCCTAGCCGAGACCCCGCTGTTCAGGAAGTCGGAACCATGACCCGGGACCCCAGCACCTGGTTCAGAGAGTCGGTCTCCGAGGACCTCTACCAGGAAGCCAAGATCTCCGGCATCGTCTACTCCGGCCGGAGCCCCTACCAGACCATCGAGATTATCGACACCCTCCCCTTCGGCCGCACCCTCGTCCTCGATGGCAAGACCCAGTCCTCGGAAACCGACGAGTTCATCTACCACGAGATGCTCGTCCACCCCGCCATGATCACCCACCCCAACCCCGAGCGCGTCTTCATCGCAGGCGGCGGCGAGGGCGCCACCCTCCGGGACGTCCTCTCTCACAAGAGCGTCAAGCAGGCCGTCATGGTTGATATCGACGAGGAGGTAGTCGAAGCCTCCCGCCGACATCTCCCCGCCTGGCACGCCGGCGCCTTCGAAGACCCCCGCACCACCCTCCTCCACCAAGACGCCAAGGACTACCTCGAAAACACTGACTCCACTTTCGACGTCATCTTTATAGACCTCTCCGACCCCGTGGAAGGCAACCCATCCGCCCTCCTCTTCACCGAGCGCTTCTTCAGCGTCGTCCGGGATAGGCTCGCCCCCGGTGGCATAATGGCCCTCCAGGCCGAGACCGTAGACTACCTACGTACCGCCGCCTTTACCGCTATCTGCCACACCCTGTACCAAGTCTTCGAAAAAGTCCTTCCCTACCATATAGTTGTTCCTAGCTTCAGCGGCGACTGGGGCTTCGCCACCGCCAGCCGGACCCTTGATCCGACATCCCTCTCCGCAGCTGATGTCGACTCTGCCCTCTCCACCCGGCTCACCAAGCCCTGTCGCGCCTACGACGGCCTCACCCACCAGGGCCTCTTCCTCCTCCCCCGGCTCCTCCGAGAATCCCTCGCAGCCGAGACCCACATCCTCACCGAATCCAACCCCCTCATCGTCCCCTAACACCCCTCCTTCATTCCCGAGTAGTCGGGAATCCAGGGCTGGGGTGAGGGCAAATCCTCCCCTACTCCTCCATCCCGAAAAGGCTTGAGCTCCGCGCCCGGATATACCTCTCACTCAGATGGTTCAACGCCCGACGCGCCAGCGTGAAATTCTCCGACAACGTCGTCATCACCCCCCCGAGCTCCGGCACGTCCAGCTCCCTCGCCGCGAGCCCGTAGAATGCGCTCCCCTCCCGCTCATAGTCCGCCATCGTCCGGCGGTGCGCGAATCGCCTCCGTCGCGGGCTTCGTATGGCCTGGTATGGAAACACCCCCGTCATGAACAACGCAATGTCCGCCACCCGACGGTAGTAGTCGGGCCGCTCCTCCGGGTCCGCGTGTCGGGCCGCATAGATCATGTCGTCCATGTCTATGCTGCTGAACCGTCGCTTCCTCAACCGACCCCTCTCCAGCGAGTACATCACAGTGGAGTATGTCCTGGAAAATGATGACATCATGTCCGCCAGGTACTCCCGGGAGGGTTCCTCGTCCAGTAGGTCTGCCACCTGTGACGACTCGAAAACCGGGATCACCTCCCCCCGCTCCCCGATCTCGTTGATATAAGGCTGGTTGTCCAGGTCCCGACGCGTCTGCCTCAGCAATATCGTGAACAGCAGCCGCGGCGAGATATGCACCACCGCCTCCTCATCATCCAGCACCCGTTCTACCAGCCGCGGGTCCCCGATCATCGCGTCCAGGATGTCCGGCTTGTCCCGTACCGCCTCAGCCACCCTGGCCCGCTCCCGAGGGTCCGGGGTCACCGTCTCGACAACGAAATTCAGATCGGTGTTCGAGAGTATGAACATGGGGTTGAGGGGTGGAGCGGGCGAAGGGATTCGAACCCTCGACCTCCTGCTTGGGAAGCAGACACTCTACCGCTGAGTTACGCCCGCACCTTCCGCTACTTTACGACCCTCGCGTCTTGCCCGTCAAATCCACCCTACCTCAACCTCCCCACCGCATAGAAAACCCCGACCGCCAGGAACAGCAGCAGATATATGTCCACCGAAAACACATAAGCACCAAACCCTCGCCCCGACAGATCATAGAAAAACGCCGCCTGGATACCCTTCCCCACAAATGCGCTCGCAATCACACTCATCGCCGCAATTACCTGCAGCCCCACCCCCCGCTTCCGGTTCGCCACCCTCGATATCCCCTCCCCTATCGCCACCCCCACTATGATCGACGTGATGATCGAAGCAAACGGTATTCCCCTCAGCAGCGCCCACACCACCCCTCCCCCCAGCGCAAGCCCCAGACCCGCGCCCGCAGCCTTCAAGTAGTAGACCTTGCCTACATCATAGATGGGTGAACGCCGTACGTTCGCACACCTCTTGCACCTCGCCCCGACCGGTGTGTGAACGAGACACTTCGGGCAGATAGCCTTGTCACACTTGCTGCAACTGAGGTACGTCTCGACGTTTGGATGAGTAGCACACTGCATAGAATCTAGGAATAGGACCGGATGTTGGGTGCGCCTAGGCCAGATCACCCAACGCGAACGTAAGCTCCCCCGACGCCACCGTCTTCCCCTCCACCTTCGCCTCTGCCTTCGCCTTTCCCACCGCCCCCCGCATCCTCTCCAGCGAAACCTCCATCACCAGCGCGTCCCCCGGTCTCACCGGTCTCCTGAACCGGAACGAGTCTATCCCCGCAAAGTACCCGACCTTCCCCCGGTTCTGCTCCAGGCTCAACAGCGCCACAGAACCCACCTGCGCCAGGGCCTCCACGATAAGCACCCCCGGCATGATCGGGTAGCCGGGAAAGTGCCCCTGGAAGAAGGGTTCGTTGATGCTTACATTCTTTAGCCCCACCGCCCGTGCCCCGGGCTCCAGCTCCACAATCCGGTCCACCATCAGGAACGGATACCTGTGCGGCAGCAGCTCCTGGATCTCCTGCGCCGAAAGCTCTGTCCCGCTCACTCTATCCGCCCTTCGAGTCCCCGATTCCCAACAACCTCAGCACCGACGACTCCGGCACGTCGACGTCTCCCAGGTCGATGTCGGGCCCCAGCCCCGGCCCGTGGTAGTCGCTCCCGCCGCAGGGGATCAGTTCGTGTTTGTCTGCCAATCGCTTCATCCGTGAAGTCATATCCGGGGTGTATCTGGCGTAGTACACTTCCATCCCCGCCAGTCCTTCCGCCTTCATGCTCGGTAACAGCGACTCGACATTCCGTGTAAAGCTCGGGTGCGCCAGCACCGCCTTCCCCCCGACCGACTGTATCAACCGTATCGCATCCCCCGGCTTCAGCTTCTCCCGACCTACGTACGCAGACCTTCCGTTACCTAAATACAGGTCAAACGCCTCCTGCACCGACTCAACGTGACCCCTTTCGACCAGCGCCTGCGCGACGTGCGGCCTCCCCACCGCCCCGTCCCCCGCTATCTCCTTCACCCTCTCCCAGTCTACATCCACACCTAGCCTCCCCAGTTTTTCTACCATCTCCCTCGCCCGACCCACCCGTCCGTCCCTGAACTTCTTCATCTCCTCCTGAAATCCCGCTTCTTCAAAGTTGTCCAGGTACCCGAGAATGTGCACCTCGCTGCCTTTCACGTCGGCGCTAAGCTCGACCCCCGGAATCACTTTCAGCGAAGGATACTGTTTGGCCTGCCTAATGGCCCGCCCCAAGCCGTCGGTAGCGTCATGGTCCGTAATTGCCAGAAAACGCAGCCCCTTGCGCGCGGCATGATCAACCAACTCCTCCGGGGACAGCACCCCGTCCGAAACTGTCGTGTGGCTGTGCAGGTCTACGTGCAATGTTCAGTCTATCCTTCGGTCGATTCGTTCAATGGCCGTGGCCTTCCCCGTTGACCCGTCGATGTCGATCAGCACCGAACTGAACCGCACCGGGCCCTTGGCCACGTTCATCCGCTGGTTCATCTGCGTAAGGAACCGCTCGATAATCGGCGGTGGGTCGTCCCCTATGATCGACTCCGAAGGCCCGACCATCCCCAGGTCCGTCACGTACGCCGTCCCCTCCGGCAGGATCATCGTATCAACCGTCCCCACGTGCGTGTGTGTCCCCACCACCGCGCTCACCCGACCGTTCAGGTACCACCCCATCGCCCCCTTCTCGGACGTAGCCTCGCAGTGAAAGTCCACCACCGTCACCTTTGGCCTCTCCCGGGACCCGTTCAGCAGCCCGTCCATTGCTCTGAATGGACAATCGTAGTCCTTCATGAAAACCCGCCCGATTAGGTTCACCACCAGCACGTCCTGCACTATCACGCACCCGCGCCCCGGCAAGTCCGGCGGGAAATTCAGCGGCCGAAGGACCGGTGCGTCAGTATCCAGGTATGGGATGATTTCGTCTTGGTCCCAGATGTGGTTACCGGTCGTAATCACGTCCACCCCAGCCGCCAGTAACTGCTCCGCCGTCCGGGGCGTGATCCCGAACCCCCCCGCCGCATTCTCCCCGTTCGCCACCACGAAGTCGACACCATACTCGTTCTTGATTCCCGGGAGCAGTGTACTGACGGCGCGCCTTCCCGGCTTCCCGACTATGTCTCCAATCATCAGGACGCGCATCTATACCCCTCTGTTTCGAATCTGCATGCGCGCCTCACCGTTGCGCTCATAGACCTGCTGTGAAGTGGACGGGGACGCAGCCGCGATGGTCAGCGTGCAGTCCCCAGCGCCCGGGTCTCCCGCACCACCGTTACCTTGATCTCGCCCGGGTAGACCAGTTCGTCTTCGATCTTCTTGACCACTTCCCGGGCCAGCCGTGACGCTCCAGCGTCATCCACCTTGTCCGGTTGCACCATGATACGGATCTCGCGCCCAGCCTGGATGGCAAAGGACTTCTGCACCCCGTCGAAGCTGTCGGCCACGTCCTCTAGGGCGCGGAGCCGCTTGACGTAGTTCTCTACGCTGTCCCGACGTGCCCCGGGCCTCGCTCCGCTTATCGCGTCCGCTGCAGCCACGATGAACGCTTCCACGTTCACCCGGTCCTCTTCGTGGTGCTCCTCTACGGCCTTCACCACCTCCGCACGGATGTGGTACTTCCGGGCAATGTCCGCCCCGATCTCGGCGTGTCCGCCCTGCACCTCGTGCGTGAGCGCCTTTCCGATGTCGTGCAGTAGACCCGCCTTCTTGGCGATGTCTACATTAGCACCGATCTCGGCCGCTATCATCCCGGCTAGGTGCGCCACTTCCACCGAGTGTTTGAGGATATTGTGCCCGTAGCTGTACCGGAACTTGAGCTGTCCCACCAGCCTCACCAGGTCCGGGTGGAAGCCCGTGATGCCCAGCTCGTAAAGCGCTTCCTGCCCCGACGTCTTCATCCCCTCCTCCACCTCCACCTGCGTCTTCTGCACAATGTCTTCTATGCGGGCGGGATGTATCCTGCCGTCGCTGACTAGCTTGGCCACGGCGACCTTCGCCACCTCGCGACGTACGGGGTCGAATGTCGAAAGTGTAACGGCCTCCGGGGTGTCGTCTATGATCAGGTCCACACCCGTGGCCCGTTCCAGGGCCCGGATGTTCCGCCCCTCCCGACCTATCAGCCTCCCCTTCATGTCGTCGCTCGGCAGCGGAACTATCGCCGAAGTAGTTTCGGACACCACGTCCGAGGTCAACCTCTGAATCGCAAGGGCGATCGCCTTGCGGGCCTTCATGTCGGCCTCTTCCTTCATCCGGAGCTCAAGTTCATAAGCCCGGCGGTCGATCTCGCCCTGCGCTATCTCTTCTGCTTCCCGGATAACTCTATCCGTGGCCTCATCAACTGTCAGACTGGAAATGCTCTCCAGCTTCTGCAGCTGCAGCTCTTTCAGTTCGTCTGCTTCGGCTACTTTTCTATCTAGCGTCTCCTCTTTGTCGTCAAGGCCCTGGATCTTCCGGTCTATTGATTCCACCTTGCGGTCTAGGGCTTCTTCCTTTTGGGTTATGCGTTTTTCCTGCCGTCTCAGCTCATTTCTTCGTTCGCGGTACTCGTTCTCTGCCGATTTCCGCATCTGGTGCGCTTCTTCCCTGGCTTCCAGGAGTAGCGCCTTCTGTTTGCCTTCCGCTTCCGTTAAGAGGGCCGACGCCTCTGCCTCGGCCTTCTTCCTTTTGCTGGCTTGCACCAAATAGCGTGCGAAGAAACCTATTAACCCACCTAGAAGAATGCCCCCAACGGCGCACAAGATGGCTACTAATATAGCCATCCTTTCCTCTCTTTCTATGTGCTTATTTGTTAAATGCCATCAGGGTACAGTGGGGCCATTTAACTCATTATCTTAGGGCTAAGGCCGATTGGTGTCAAGCAAAATCACCATTCAACGCTCACGCCCGAACCTCGCGAGACCTCAATATCGACTCCCCCTCGGTTCCCTCACCCCGCCCGACACCACCCTCTCCTACCCGCAGACCTCCAACGCCGTCGCCGCCAACACTTTCGCACACGTCTCCATCTCGCTTATCGACGTCCAGAAGTTGTCCTCCCCCTCCACCGACGAAACGAACCCGCCCCCTGGCCCGTATTCCAGGCAAGGTATCCCCGCCTTCCACAGCCACGTCACGTCCCCCGCCGAGTACGAGAACGGGTATATCGGCCCCACCGCCCGAGGCTCAGTCCCCGTCACCGCCTCGTGGCTCCGCTTCACTATCTCGACGATCTCTTGCCCCTCCGGCAGGTCGAACGGCTCCATCACCAGCCTACGCCTCCCTTCAAACGACGCTGGAGGCGGCACCTCTATCTCATATTTAAGCTCTGGGTCCTCGACCGTGAGCGGGTCCAGCGCGTTGCGGATATCTGCGATTATCGTCTCCAATGTCTGCCCCGGCACAAAATGCACGTCAATCAATATCGTGCAGTAGTCGGGGATGTACGGCGGCTCTATCAGCACGTAGCTCTCCCCCCGCCCCCCGATTATGCTCCCCACGTTCACCCGCGGCATCGCCGGCAGCTTGGGGCTCGGCGTATGGGTTAGCTTCATCGACTCCAGCGCATTGATGACTTTCGTCATCTTGCTCACCGCGTTTATCGTGTGCCCCTGCACGCTGATGTGCCCCGTGACCCCGTAGGTGTGAATCGCCAGGTGAGCGATGCCCGCGTGCACCGTTGCTATGTTTCCGACCCCCGTCGGCTCCGGGGAAACCGCCATGTCCGTCCGTAACCCGCTCTCCGTCAGGAAGTAAGTCCCCTCCCCACCCTGCGTCTCCCCCACTACGCACGCCAGCACTAGGTCGCCCTTCAACTCCACCCCCGACAGCCTTATCGCCTCCGCCGCCGTGATCATGCTTGCAACCCCGCCCTTCATGTTCTCCACCCCTTGCCCGTACAACCTGTCCCCCTCGATAGTCGGCACCGTCGGGTCCCGGTGCGCCCCCCGACGCAGCGAGTTGATGTCCGTGTGCCCGTTGAGCATCAGGCTCCGCCCCCCACCCGACCCCCTCAGCGTCGCTATCGCCTGTAGCCTCCCCGGCTCGACCTCCTGCAGCTCGACTTCGTAACCCCTCTCCCGGAAATACCCGTCCAGGAAGTGTGCTACAGGGGTCTCGTTGGGCTTGAAGCTGGGGATACTGATAAGCTGCTTCGCCAGGTCCAGCATCGCCCCACGGTCTACGTGCGCGAGGATTCGTTCTTGCTGAGCGTCGTCCAATGGAGATCCCTCCCTTGGGGTCTACGGCCCGGTTAGATGGGGCGCGGCGACATCCGGCCTGATAGCCCTGTCCATGAAATCGTTCATCTGAGGTTCGTACCTGTCCCAGAGGCTTCGCAGCTCGGCAATCGGCGCATCGTGCCAGTCCACCCGCAAGTCGATGATCGGGAACGGGTACCGGTCATGTACCACCAGCGCCGCCGAGTGCTCGTTCTTCCCCACCTCCCCGCCCGCCGCCTTTCCGGCCTCCAGCCCCCTCACCAGCCGCTCCGCAATGTGCAGGTCCGGGTCAGCCTCGAAACCCTGCCCTATCGCCACCGCCACCTGCTCCGAAAATAACAGATTCCCGACTGCAACCACGTCATCTCCCAGGTACTCGTTGTTCTCCTTGTAGACCAGGCTCCCCGTATGCGCCGCCGTCCCACCGACCCTGTCCACCACCCCAATCTGCCGGTACTCAGGGTAGGCCCCGGCTTTCACCAGTTCGTCCACCACCGCTTTCGCCGAATACCCCCGACGCAGCAGGTCCAACCCCAGCTTCCCCAGTCGCGGGTCTGTCAGGTTCTGCGACGCCACCGCCCCGACCCCCGTCTCCACCCACACGCACCTCGCCCCGACACATATGCTGCTCGTCGATACCGCCATACCTACCATCCCCGTCCTTTCGCAATGTCCAACCAGTGAAAAAGTCATAATCTGCTCCTTTAACCGCCGATAGGCACGGTGCTACCGCTCTTTCATAACCTCTTCGGAGAGGTCCGCGGCCTTCCTGACAAGCCGCTTCATCGGGGTGGGGTCGAAATTGAAGTACAGGGCCAGCATGTTCGCATAAGGCGGACTCTGCGCAAACAGTTGAAACGCCAGCTTGTGCCCCGCCATCGATGAGTCGACCAGGTCCCGCGTGAAGTGCAGCAGCTTTATCCTGTCCTCCATCCCCCAGTCCCTGACCGCATAGTACTTCTCCAGGTACTTCCGCACCTCCGGGTTCTTCCATGCCGCCGTGTCCGGCGTGAGCTCCAACTGGCCCCCGGCCAGCTCCCTCACTATCCCCACCATCGCCGGCAAGTTCGTGGACCCGTATATCCGGCCCGCGTAGATGATCGCCTGGTTCGGCATCGTCAGGCCCCCGGGGCTCGGCTCCGCGCAGTGCACCGCCGCGTGCAGGTGGGCATTGATCGTCTCCCGGTAGCACATAAGCTGCGTTAGCTTCTCCCGCACCTGAGGCACGTTCTGAAGCCCCGTCTGCTCGATATTCAAAAACGCCGTCCCCAGCAGGTAGTCCGCCCTGAACAGCGTCCTCAGCACGAACGGAAACACCACGTACCGGTGCAGAGTCCCCCGTATGTACCCCGCCGCTTTCGGCTCCCGACAGAACAGCACGTTCTCCCACGGCACCAGCACGTTGTCGAAGATCAGCAGCGTATCGATCTCATCGAACTTCGTCGCTATCGGGTAGTCTTTCGGGTCCTTCCCAACACCGATTCCCGTCCTGCATATCAGCTTGAGCCCCGGAGCGTTCATATCCGTAATGAACCCGATTGCATAGTCCTTCAACGCCTCGTCCCACTGCGCAATCGTGGGCTTTACGAAACCCTGGTTCGCGTAGCAGGCCGCCGTCTCGTACTTCGCCCCCCGCACGATGATCCCCTTGTCGTTCTCATCTACCACGTGTAGGAGCATGTCCGGGTCCTGCTCCTGCGGCGGCCGGCTCCTGTCCCCCTTCGGGTCCGTGTTGCCGCTCACGTGGAACAGGTCCAGCTCCTGAAGCCGGTTCACGTGCCGCTCCACGTTCTCCGCAAACATCGGGTTGAAAGTCCGCAGCGTCTCCCGGGCGTCGTACATCGACCACAGCTCACCCGCGGTATCATCCCCCACCCGCTCCACTATCCCCCCGATCTCCGTCAGCACAGTTTCGACGTACCGCCTCTGGGCCATCAGGTCTTCTGCCGAAACGGGAGGCTTCAGTGACCGGGCCGCCGGCTCGCCGTTGAAATCGAACGTCGTGGCATCCTGGAACTCCGCCTCGTTCTGCATGTCGTACATGCGAGACCGGACTTTGATGATAGGCTCGAACGCCGGGTGCTCGGTAATGTCCTTCACCAGTTCCCCGTCGTAATACACCTCCCGACCGTCCCTCAAAGACTCCCGGTATTCCTCGCCTGTACGTAGTCCCATTCTTTACCTCGAAAATGCAGGCGCCTTTACGTGCCTGGAAGTGCGCTTCGGAGTTAGGCTGAATGAACGATAGCTGCCCCTCCCCCAAAGGCGACGATTATCGTAACGTAGCCCTTTCCCCTTTGGCAACACGCGGCAGCCCCCCCACCTAACACCCATACCTCCCCTCAATCGACCCCCCAAACACCACCCCTTCCCCCACCCCAAGACCCAGCCCCTCCGCCTCCCCCCCGTTTATCTCCAGCACGAACTGCATCTCCCCCGACGGGCTAACCCGCTCAATCTCCGAATCGTCGGCATCGGGTGGAGGCGCCGGAATGTCCCGCGAGATCTCCCCTACCGTGCAGTCCGCCCCGATCCACACGAAGTCCAGCGGGAACTGCATCCGCACCATCCAGAACCGCAGCGGCCTCGCCGAATCATAAACAAACAGCATCCCCGCCCCCGACTCCAAAATCTCCCTGTCCGACAACCCCTGCCTACGCTGCTCCGGCGTCACCGCCACCTCCACCGGAAACGCCACCTCCCCGACAATCACCGTAGGCCCAGTGTAGACTGGCGTCGCAGTCGGCATTGGTACTGTTGGCGTGGGTTCGGGCGTCGGGCTGGGAATTGCCGTGGGCAATGGCCTCGCCGTTGCAGTGGGAGTAGTCGCCAGATCAGGAGTTGTTGTAGGACGAGGCGTAGAAGTTGGTAGGAACGTGGCGGTTGGAACGGCGGTAGCCGTAGCCCGAATAGGGGGAGTAGTCGGTGTGGAGGTCGGAAAAGCCGATTCCGATGGGCTGTGCGTACACGCAAACGCCAGGACGACCAGCATCGCCGCTATTGCCAGCACCCCCGACCTCTCTACGTGTCTCCTCAACTTACGACGACGGTATCCCCAACTACCCCGTCACGTGCTCCCGCCACCCCGACCCCTCAGTCCTCTCCATAAACTCCGCATGAATCGCGGCGTTGGTCGCTATGACGCTCGGTGTTCGGAAATCCGCCCGCGCACCCGACCCCGTCGTCACCACCCCTCCCGCCTCCCGCACCAGTAGTAGCCCGCACATCACGTCCCACGGCGCCAGCGCATGGTGAAAGTACATGTCCACCCGACCGCACGCTGCCCACGCCAGCCCCAGCGCCGCCGACCCCATGATCCTTATCGTCTGCATCCCCGGCCACATGTCCATAAGCATCAACACCGCCCGACGCGCCATCTCCTCGTCGTACCCCATGTCCGTCGAAAGCACCGACGCCGCTATCGTCTCCTGCTGCGACACTTGGATTGGCCTGCCATTCAAAAAGGCCCCCCCGCCCCTCCTCCCATAGAACATCTCTTTTCGCAGCGGATCGTAAGTAAATGCCAACTCCATCTCGCCTTCATAAGCCAGCCCCAGATTCACCGCAAAATGCGGATTCTCCGACGCGAAGTTCCGACTCCCGTCCAATGGATCTACTATCCACGTCCATCCCGAGCTGCCTTCTATGGCGCCCCTCTCCTCGGAAAGGATAGAAAATTCAGGAAATTCCCTCTGTAGGTGTTGGAGAATGCGAGCCTCGGCCCGGTAGTCCGCGTCGGTAACCACGTTCCCCCGACCCTTGAAGTGCACCTCTTTCTGCCCCCGAAACCCGCGCGCCAGTGTCCGGCTTGCTTTGGCTATGGCCTCCCGGGCGACCTGCTCTGCGGTCTTGCCCGACGCCGAAAGCGGAAGTTCGCTCACCAGGCCCCGGCCTTCAGCCCCATCTTCTCCCGGACTTCCTCTATCGTCGCCCTGGCAATGACGCTCGCCCTCTTGGCCCCGTCCTCCACCACTTCCCGCAGGTATTCGGGCCTCTCCGCCAGTTCCCGCCTCCTCTCCCGAAACCCTTCCAGCGACCCGTTTATCCCGTCCGCCAGCATCTTCTTGCAGTCCACGCACCCTCGCGTCGCCCCCCGACACTGCCCCGCAATATCCTCGATCTTGTCGAGATTGAACTGCTTGTGCAGCGAAAATACGTTGCACACCTCCGGCCGCCCGGGGTCCGACCTCCGTTGCCGTTGTGGGTCCGTCACCGCACCCATCACCCTCTTTCGAGTCTCCTCGGGAGTCGCCGCAAGCTCGACGTGATTGTCGAGACTCTTGCTCATCTTGTTGCTCCCGTCCAACCCGACAATCAACGCCGCCTCCGTGAACTTCCCCTGCGGCTCCGGGAACGTCGGCCCGAAGATATGGTTGAACCTGCGCACAATCTCCCGCGCCAGCTCCAGGTGCGCCACCTGGTCCTCGCCTACGGGCACCGTGTCGGCTTTATATATCACTATGTCCGCCGTCATCAGCACCGGGTACCCGACCAGCCCGTAATTGATGTTGTCCGGCTGATTGCGCGCCATCTCCTTGAACGTCGGCACCCGGGTCAGCCACCCGTGCGGCGTCACCATGCTCAGCAGCGTGTGCAGCGTCAGCACCTCCGGCACGTGCGACTGCACGAACAGGATCGACTTCTCCGGGTCCAGCCCCGCCGCCAGCCAGTCCAGCATCATCTCCTTGATGTTGTCCTGTAGCTGTCCCGTGTTCTCCAGCGTCGTCAGCGCGTGGATATCGACCGCACAATAGATGCAGTCGTAGTCGTCCTGCAACGCCACGTAGTTCTGTATCGCTCCCAGGTAGTTCCCCAAATGCTGCCGACCCGTGGGCCGCGCCCCTGAAAACACCCGTCCTTTTTTCTCGTTTCCCATAATTCCCTTCATATAGTCGAGTTTCGAAAGCGGTTGCAGTTTAGCACCCCTGTGATAAATTGCACACAATAGCCCGACTCCACCCTCTTTTGGAGGCCGACACCATGCCCATCCGCTCCTTCGAAGGCAAGTCCCCCCGCATCCACCCCTCCGCCTACGTCGACGAATTCGCCGTCCTCATCGGTGACATCGAAATCGGCGAGGACTGCATCGTCCTCCCCGGCGCAGTCATCCGCGCCGACCACGGTATCACCCGCATCGGCAGCCGCTCCAACGTCCAGGACAACGCCGTAATCCACACCGGCGGCGTCGACATCGAAGAGGACGTCACCATCGGCCACGGCGCTATGATCGAAGCCCGCAAGATCGGCCACCACTCCCTCATCGGCATCAACGCCACCCTCCTCGCCGACTCCGAAATCGGCGAGTTCTGCCTCGTCGCCGCCGGCGCCGTAGTCAAGGAAGGCGCCCGAGTCCCGCCCTACTCCTTCGTAGCCGGCGTCCCCGCAACAGTCCGGCCCCTCAAAAAACACCTCATCGACCACCTGAAAACCGCCAGCCAACTCTACACCACCATGGTTCCCAGATACAAAGCCGCCCTGAAATAGAAAGCCCAAAGAACCCCCCCCACCCCCCAGGCCAGCCTGTCCGCCCACGGCGGATCATTCCCGAGTAGTCGGGAATCCATCCCCGGCGGAGTGGGGCGGCCCACATCTCTCCAAACCATTCCCCCTTTTAACCCCTCCCACCCGTCATTCCCGAATGGGGCCTGCCTTCGAGTAGTCGGGGGGAATCTATCCCACGGCGGTGCAGGGACGATTCGCGAATCGGGTTTGCATCCCAAGCTTTCACAACCCTAGTTCGCGTCCATCCTGAACATCCGTTGCCTGTCGTCGGGGTATGGGTGGCCGATCTTATTGATGAACACGAGCATGAGGTCCCGAACGGGCCGGAGCCGCCGTCGAACCCGTCGGCGGGCATGTCAAGCGGCGTGTGGTTCTGTTGACAAGAAGGAAGAGAAGAATTACACTGACCCAAGTGCCAGGCAGTGATGCTCAGGAAGCGTCACATACTTGGCACTTTGGCTTTAAGGCTGCTCTCCGCCAGCCACCTCGTCTTCAGGATCGTCGAAGTAGTGAAGGCGCTCGGTCATGAAGTATATCCCTTGCAACGGATATCCTTCATCAGTGGTGAAGTCCTTGGTCTTGCTCTTTATGATCCTGTAGTATCGAGCGATAGCCCTGAGGTAAAGGTCCGATGTACTGGGATCACGGAACAGTTCAGCTTCCTGGTACTGCCTGATCACCCCCGCAACCAAGTCAGCGATCTGGATCCCCATCGTGTACCTGGAATCGACGAAGTAGGGTGTATCTACGACATTGGTCATGGCGCGCCCTTCATAGGACCTGTTGAGGAACCTCTCGAGCTTCGCGGATAACTCACCATACTGGCTCCCGTCGCCGTCCACCAGCACAAACGCCATGGACTGCTCTCCTGTCAGCAAGGCGTTGACACGCTGTAGAATGTAGCGGTATTGCCGCGGCAAATAGACAGTATTTCTCGGGATTACTTGCTCCGGCTTTTCCATAACCACCGCAAAGATCGTGATGTCGAGGTTCTGGATTTGCTCAAAAACCTCCTCCAGCAGCTCTCGCAGTTCCGACCTTCGGTTGAAGGTACGCCTGTTCAGTACTTGGTTAGCTTTCAACTCCTTTCCCGCTCGTTCGTCTCCAAGCAAAGAACGCTTGATACCGAACAGCTGTCGGCCTATACTCCGTGATTCCCGCTCCGGAAAACAGACGGCAGCCAGGACCGGGCGCATGGTAGAGTCTTTTGGATGCGGGTGGCCGCTCTCATCAATGAACACGAGCACGGTAGCCACCTCTCTGCAATCCGTACCGCTGACCGTCAATCGGTTACCGACAACGGCCTGGGATGGGTTGGGACGCCCTGGGACGCCGACGTTCCAAACGGCAGAGTACGTCGGCAAGACGCGCCGAATTCCTCTGCCATATTATATCAACTGTCAAATCATACCAGCGGAAGTACTCACCCTGAGCTTGTCGAAGGGTCGCTAGAACGGAATGAGGGGTGGCCCACCCCCCTCCCCACCCCCGAGGGGAGCCTGTCCGCCTATGGCGGATCATTCCCGAGAAGTCGGGAATCCATCCCGCGGGGTGAGGCAGGGCGGCCCCCATCACCCCCACCCCCAAAAAATTCCCCCAAAACTGCGCTTTTTACCTATTGACTTCTCTGATTTACATTCTACACTAACGTTTAGACTCCATGTCTACACCCAAAATCCACAACAATCACCTGTCAATAAACCATCGCCCCTCCCACGGGGCGCCTGCCCAAGAGGCGGTTGGTCCCTCCTCTTCCCCTTTCCCGGGGCCCCACCTGTCCCCGGATGCCCGCGGCGCTAAGCCGCGGAAGACCGCCCGAGGCCCGGCGCCGTTCGGTGGCGCAATCCTCACGGCCCCGGATGCCTGCGGCAACCTACCGCAGAAGAAGACCCGCACCCCCGTTCCTGCACGCCGGGAGCGCAGTCGACGCGGAAGACCGTACCCGCAAAACCGCGACGGGTCCGGTAAAGCCGGCCAAGCCGAAGACTCGTTGCCGCGTCTGGCCCCCGAGGGCCGGGGCTTCGAGCAGGAGATCATTCTCCTACGTTCCATGATCAACCGCCTCTTGAGCAGGCGCCCCCTGAACCACACCTACATCTCCCGGTACATGCGGCTCCTCATCCAGGCCCAGTCCGCACAAGCCAAGGCCCCCAAAGATCTCACCGACGAACAGGAAGTCGACTCCCTCATCAAGAAGCACTTCCACAAGGAGGTGGATGATGGCAAGACCTCCTACTATGACCTCCTCCCGGTGCGCACCGCCAAGCCCGGCGACAAATGGTGGCCCTGGAGAAACCTGGTATCCATAGATGAACGACGCCGGGACGGCCTCATCGATGAAGAGGACTCCACCATGATGGATGCCTTGGATAAGGCCGAGTCCAGCTACTACGGCGACCCCGACGATGATCCCTACCGCACCCCCTACTTCCTCAATAACCTGCAAGACGACGATGATGACGAAGATGAAGACGACAACGACCCCGACGACGATGACGACTATGATCCCGATCATGACGAAGACCCGGAAGATGATCCCGACCCTGGCGGTGGGGCCGCTCGTGCTGAGCCTGTCGAAGTGCGAGCGGGGGGAGGCCCGCGTCCCGCCTACCTACCACTCTATGACGAAGACCCGCTCAACTTAACAACCGTCATTCCCGCCCCTCCCTCCGTCATTGCTGCGGAGGCAGGAATCCATCCCTCCGAAACGATCACCTCCCACCTCGCAACTCACCCCGCCCCCTCCCCCGTAGACCCAACCGACCTGCCCCCCGATTGGCCCGACCCCAATCCGCACCCCCCGCCCCGCATCGCCCGCGGCCGCCCCCCGCCCTGACCCCGACAACCCGCGCCCAAAAACCGAATAACCGGGATTATATCTCCCTATTTCCCCGTAGGGGCAGGTCTTGTGCCTGCCCTCCCCGGCGGTGCTGGGTCCTACCCCGCCCCTACATCTCCTCCGGCGCCGACATCCCCATCAACCCCAAACACCGCGCCAGCGCAATCCGGGCCGCGTACACCAGCTTCAATCGGGCCTTCGAAAGCTCCGCATCCTCCCCCAGCACCCGGCACTTCTCATAGAAGCTGTGGAACACCGACGCCAGGTCCTGCGAGTAGTGTGGTAGGTGCTGCGGCTCCAGCGTCTTCGCGATTAGCTCCACCGTCTCCGGCAGCCTCAACATCTGCCTGATTAGCTGCATCTCCGACTCCTCACCCAGCAGCGACACATCCCCGTCCGAGAAGTCCAACCCCTTCTCCCGGGCATTCCGCAGGATGCTGCACATCCGCGCATGGGCGTATTGCAGGTAGTACGCCGGGTTCTCCAACGACTGGCTCTTCGCCAGCTCCAGGTCGAACTCCATCTGGCTGTCCGCCGACCGCGCCAGGAAGAAGAACCTGCACGGGTCCGCCCCGACCTCATCCACCACTTCCTTCAGCGTCACTATCTTCCCACCCCGCTTTGACACCTTGTCCACCTGCCCGCCCCTCTTCAACGTCACCATCTGCGACACCAGTATGTCCAGCCTCGAAGGATCGACGCCCAGCGCCCCCACCGCCGCCTTCATCCTCGAAATATGCCCCTGGTGGTCAGCTCCCCACACGTTGATAACCCGGTCGAATCCCCGTGTCACGAACTTGTCATAATGGTAAGCGATGTCCGATGCGAAGTACGTCGGCACGCCGCTTCCCCTGACCAGCACGTTGTCCTTGTCCTCCCCCAGAGCCGTCGACACGAACCACGTCGCCCCGTCCCTCTCCCGTGTGTGCCCCTCCGACTCCAGCTTCCCCATCGTCTCCTCGTACCTCCCCGACATAAAGAGGCTCTGCTCGCTGAACCACACGTCGTGGTGCACCCCCATCTCCTCCAGGTCTCCCCCGATCAGGTCCAGCATCTTCCGAAGCCCGATCTCCCCGATCTCCCGCACCGCGTCCTCCTCCGCCATTGCCCGGAACCTCTCCCCCTCCTCTCCGATGATCTCCTTCGCCGCGTCCACCACGTACTCCCCAACATACCCCCCCGACGGCATCTCCCCCTCTCGCCCAAGCTCCTGCATATACCGCGCGTACAGCGACCGGTAGAACAGCGACATCTGGTTCCCGGCATCATTGATGTAGTACTCCTGCTCCACCGACCACCCCGCCGCCTCCAGCATCCGCGCCAGCCCGCTCCCGAGCACCGCCCCCCGCCCATGCCCCACGTGCAATGGCCCCGTCGGATTGACGCTCACGTATTCCACCTGCACCCGCTTCCCTCCCCCCGCGTCCACGCTCCCGTAAGACCCCCCGGCCTCGATAATCGCATCCACCTGCGCCTTCACCCATTCCGCCTTCAGCCTGAAGTTGATGAACCCCGGCTTCGCCAGCGTAACGCTCTCTATCTCCTCCGAGGTATCCAGATGGTCCAGCAGCCTCTGCGCAATGGCCATCGGGCTCATGCTGGCGCTTCGGGCCAGCTTCAACGGCGCGGTCACCGCATAGTCGCCGTGCTCGGCCTTCTGTGGCCTCTCCACTACCACGTCGGGCAGGCTGATTTGTGGTAGCTCCCCTTGCTCCTGGGCCTCTTGGAAGGACTTCCTGATAAGCGCGTCGATGTCGTCTCTGATAGCCATTAGCTTCGCCTCTGCTCTTGGAAAACGCAGATTATAACCTAAGCCTCGTTCCCCCCAATGCTCCAACCACCCCCGAGCCGCTCCAGTTCCGCCACCAGGCCCCGGTGTTCCGGCAGTTCCAGGTACGGGTCCGACTCCATCGCCCGCTCTGCCTCTTCCCTCGCCATCGTCAGCAACTTCGTGTCCGTTAGCCGGGCCATCCGCAGGTCCGGCAGACCGCTCTGCCGTGTCCCGAAGAACTCCCCCGGCCCCCGAAGCCTCAGGTCTTCTTCCGCCAGCTTGAACCCATCCCGCGTCCTCGTCATAAGGTCCAGCCTTTCCTGTGCCTCCTCGGATGGGTTGTCCGCCAGGAGCAGGCAGTAGCTCTTCTCACGCCCCCTCCCCACCCGGCCCCTGAACTGGTGCAGCTGCGATAGCCCGAACCTTTCCGCCCCTTCTATCATCATCACCGTCGCATTGGGAATGTCGATACCCACCTCCACCACCGCCGTCGATACGAGGATGTCTAGGTCTCCCCGTCGGAACGCATCCATCACCTCGTCCTTCTCCCCCGAGTTCAGCCGACCATGCAGCAGCCCGAGCCTTAGGTCCGGGAACACATCATCCGACAGCCGCTCATACTCCTTCGTCGCCGCCCGGGTCTGCAATGCTTCAGATTCCTCCACCAAGGGGCAAATCACGAACGCCTGCCGTCCCATCTGTACCTGCTCCCTCACGAATTCGTAGGCCTTTTTCCGCTGATCGGGTTTCACCCACATGGTTACTATCGGGATCCGTCCCGGCGGCATCTCGTCCAGCACCGAAACATCCAGGTCCCCGTACAGCGTCAGCGCCAGCGTCCGCGGAATCGGTGTGGCCGTCATAACCAGCAGGTGAGGGCTCGCACCCTTCTGGCGAAGCGCAGCCCGTTGCATCACCCCGAACCGATGCTGCTCGTCCACCACTATCAGCGCCAGGTCCCGGAACTCCACCTCTTTCTGTATCAAAGCCTGAGTCCCGACCACTATGTCTATCGCCCCTTCTGCAATCTGCCTGTGTACCTCCCGCTTGACACCCTGCCGGATGTCCCCGATCAACAACCCCACCCTCACCGGCCTCCCCAACGCCGAGTCGAAACTATGCACCACCTCGTTCCCCCACAGGGAGTCGGGCTCTTTTCCTAAGAGCACTGATATGGTCTGGAAGTGCTGCTCCGCCAGAATCTCCGTTGGCGCCATGATCGCACCTTGCGCTCCGCTGGCCACCGCCTGAAGCAGGGCCCCCGTCGCTACCACCGTCTTCCCGCTCCCGACATCCCCCTGTAGCAGCCGCGCCATCGGCTTCGACCCGCCCATGTCCCCCAACACCTCCCCCAACCCCCGACTCTGCGCCCCCGTCAACGGGAACGGCAGTGATTCGACAAAGCGCCTCTCCAGTTCCTCATCCGTTCTTATCGGCCGGGCCTCTTGCCCAAGCTGCCACTCCCGCTTCCTCGCCAGCACCCGAAGCTGCATCAGCAGAAGCTCGTTGAAAGCCAGCCTCACCCGAGCCCTCTCCTTCACCTCTTCGTCTTCCGGGTAGTGCGCCCGCGCTATAGCCTGTTTGATTGGCATTAGCCCCCTGCGTCGGATTAGACCCGCGTCCAGGAACTCCGATACCTTCCCTATGCACAGCTCCAGCGTCCGACGCATCAGGTTGCGTAACATCCTCTGGTACAGCCCTTCTGTCAGTGGATACACCGGCACCAGCCGGCCCGTATGCGTCGACGCCTTGTCGGAAAGCACCTCGTATTCCGGGTTCTCAAACACCTTCTGCCCCCGGAATACCCTCACCCGACCACCCACCGCAATCTGTTGGTTGGGCTTTAACGAGTGCCCCAACCAGGTATTGTTGAACCAGACGATTTCGATGGTCCCCGTGTCATCTCCGATGATCACCTTGGATCCCTGCCTACGCGGCCCAAGCCTCACCACCGACGCCTCCCAGATGGAACCCGTGGTCGTCTGGTCTTCCCCCGGTGTCAGTTCGGCTATCGGGTTCATAGCGCGGAAGTCCATGTGCCGGTTTGGAAATAGATATATCAGGTCCCTCACCGTCGTCACGCCCAGCTTTGCAAGCCTCTTCGCCGTAGCTTCCTGCACCCCTTTGAGTGCAGTTACCGGGGAGTCCAGATCTGGGGAATCTTCCTTGGGCGCGGGCTTGGGCTTTGAGGGAGTTTTGTTGGAATGCCTTGGCTTCGAGACCGGTTTGGCATCCACCTTCTTATCGATGGCGGCAGGTGCCCCCTCCAACGTGGCCAGCGCCCCTTCGATCCATTGCCTCCGCTCCCGCACGCCCAGCCCCTTGTAGCTCTCAGGAATCGTCAACCCTTCGGGCTTGGTCTCCCTCCACCGCTCCAGGAACGCGTCAAGCCCCCCGATCATCGCCTTATCTTGGAAGCCGAGCGCGCGCTCCTGCGCCAGCACTTTCCTCAGTGTGTCCGGTCCAGGCTCCATGATCCGGCTATAGCGCCGTCAACGACCTTTTCAGCCGGCGGTGAATGCCACCGCCAGCGCCCCGGGCCCGAGATGCGTCCCCAGCACCGGCCCGAACCGGGACATCACCAGGTTCTCGGAGCCGACCAGGGGCCGTAGCTTCTCCGCTACCCGCTCCGCCTCCTCGGGTTTGGTGCTGTACGACACCCCCGCCATCTTGAGTCCCGACGTGTTGCTCGCCTCCGCGATGACCCGTTCGAGCCCCTTGCTCCGTGTGCGTACCCGCTCCATGGGATGGGCCTCTCCGTCCTTGACCTGGATTATCGGTATCACCTTGAACAGGGCCAGGGGACGCAGTGAGTTGCCGAGATATGCCTGCACTCTCCCTATTCTGCCCCCTTTGGCCAAATACTCCAGGGTGTCCAGCAACCCCAGGGTGCGGGTTCCGGTCATGGCCTTCTCCACCACCGCGCGCGTCTCTTCCATCGATGCCCCGTCCCGCGCCGCCCGCGCCGCCGCCACCGCTATCAGCCCCAGCCCCAGGCAGGCCTGCTGTGAGTCCATCACCTCAACTTTGCACCCGCCCTCCATCTCCGAGGCCGCCAGCCGCGCCGAGTTGTACGTCTGGCTCAGCTTCCCCGATATGTGGATCGACAGAATCTCGTCCGTCTCCTTCGCAACCTCCTTGTAGGTCTCTGCAAAAGCCCCTACCGAGGGCTGGGAGGTTGTCGGAAGCTTGTCCGACTCTATCAGTTTCTTGTAGAACTCGTCCGCTCCCAGGTCCACCCCGTCCCGATACCCTTGCTCACCGAACATCACCGTCAGCGGTACCACCGTGATGTCTAGCTCCCGGCATACCTCCGCCGGCAGGTCCGATGTGCTGTCCGTTACAATTCTCACTCCCATCTTCCGCTCTTGCCTCCCTTTTCCGTCGTTTGAGCTGCGTCTTTACTCTTGTCTATTCCAACGAGATTATAAACTCGTAGTGCGGTTGACCGCCCTCCAGCGCCTCTACTTCCAGTGTCGGAGCCGCTCCCTTCAAAGCTTCTACCAGGGCGGTTCGATCTTCCTTCCCCACCCCCTCCCCGCAGTACACGGTCGCCAGCGATAGCCCCATCCCCTCGAGCTTCCCCCCCAGCTCTTCCACGACCTCCTCCGGCCTGGAACGTGCCGCAACCAGCTTCCCGTCCAGTATCCCTATCGAGTCCCCTTTGCTAACCCGCAGCCCATCTACCGTTGTGTCCCGAACGGCCCGTGTTATCTCCAGGCAGGCTACATCGTCCAGCGCCGCGCGCATGGACTCCACGTTGTCTTCCACGTCGGACGTCGAGTTGAAAGCCAGCGCCCCCGCCACGCCCTGCGGCACGTTGAGTGAAGCTACTACTTCCACCCGCTTGGACGCTATCTCCGCTGCCCTCTGTGCCGTCAACACTACGTTCTTGTTGTTTGGCACTACTATCACTGATTCCGCCGCCAGAGAGTCCGCAGCCTCCATTATCTGGGCAACGCTGGGGTTCATGGACTGCCCCCCCGACACGAACGCCCCCACTCCCAGGCTTGCAAACACTTCCTGGATACCGGGCCCCGGCACCACCGCAACCATCCCGACCGATGCGCTTTGCCCATCGTACCCCGCCCCCAGCCAGACCCCGTGCTGCTCGTCCATGTCCTGCACGCTGACTTGGGATATCTCCCCGAAGCCGCTGCACAGCTTTACGACCTCATCCGGCTCGAAGCTGTGGGTGTGTACCCTCACCACCTCTTGGTCACCTACCACCACCGTCGACTCCCCTATGCCGCTAACCGCCGCCCTTATAACCCCTGAGTCCAGCCCCTCGCCCCGGATTATGAACTGCGTGCAGTTTCCATACACCTGCTCGGCGCTCTCTCCCATTCCCATCGCCGAGACCCTCGCAATGGCATCCCGGTTGATTGAAGCCGGCGCCTCTCCCAGCGGTTCCTTCTTGAGTCCCTTCAGCGCTCCTTCTAGGATCAGGAAAACCCCGTGGCCCCCCGCATCCACCACCCCCGCCTCTTTTAATACCGGCAGCAGTTCCGGCGTCCTCTGCACCGATGCCTCGGCCTCCCGCACCGCCTCCGCAAGTACTTCCTCCAGATCGCGATTGGCCCCGACCGACTCCTCCGCCGCCCGTGCCGCATCCTTGATCACCGTCAGCATCGTCCCCTCTACCGGGCTCTCGACCCCCTTGTACGCCGACTCCGTCGCTAGCGATAAACTCTTTGCCAACGACCGACCGTCCAACTCCCCTGCCCCGTCTATACCGTCCGCGAATCCTCTTAGAATCTGGGACAGTATGACCCCGCTGTTTCCCCGCGCCTCCATCAGTGCTCCCCACGCCAGGGCCTTCGCCTGGGGCCCGACCCCCGGCTCTGGGCACTCCACCGCCGCCTTTGAAGCCGCCCGCAGGGTGAACAGCATGTTCGTCCCGGTGTCTCCGTCGGGCACCGGAAAAACGTTCAGGGAATCGACGTACGCAGCGTTCGCCTCCAGCCAGCGGGTCGCCGCCTCGAACATGTTTAGAAGCGGGCTGTCATCGGCTTTGCCTTCCTGGCTTGGGATTGCGGTCTTCTCAGTAGCTGTCATTGGTTGCTCGGCCGGGCCCCTTCAAGTTGTAAATTAGGCTCGATTATGCTAACTTGATTCTAGGAATTCTACACTAAAGGCGACTGAATTGGCCAAGTGCGAAATATGTAACAAGGTTCCCAGGTTCGGCCGGAACGTGAGCCATTCAAAGCGGCACACTCCCCGTATGTTTAAACCGAACGTTCATCCCGTGCGACTTATGGTCAACGGAAAGCGGCAGCGGTTGAACGTCTGCACCCGATGCCTCCGCACCCAGTACAAGCAGGTGTCGTGAATTCACGGCCCTTCCCTGCCATACGCACCTCACCCGTCCTCCTTACAGCGGTCCTTTGTAGTGCTATCGCTTTCGGCATAGCCTGCGGGGGTTCCCCCGACCCGGTTGCCACCGAGACTTCCCAACCCACCCTCACCCCAACTGCCTTCCCGGATGAGGAACCCGAGCCCACCGTCCCTTCTACTACCTCCGATACATCAGCCCGTGACTGGAACGTCCTCGGCTCCCCCGACGCCCTCGTCACCGTCCTGGACTATAGCGACTTCCAGTGAAGCAGTTGTAGGCGCTGGGCCCTTGGTACGGCCCGGGAGATTAAGTCCGCATACGTGGACGGCGGCCGGGTCAAGATGGTCTACCGCCACTATGCTGTTCTGGGCTCCGAGTCTCGCACCATAGCAGAGGGGTCGGAATGTGCTGGCGAACAGGGCGCTTTCTGGGATTACCATGACCACGCCTTCCAGGACCGCAGTTCAGGACGCGGCATTGAAGGTCAGATTGCCCGTGCTGAAACCCTCGGCCTCGACGTCCCCAAGTTCACCGCCTGCATGGAAAACGCAACCCACGAAAGCACCGTAGCCGCCGACCTCGCCCAGGCCCGGGAAGACGGAGTAACCACCCAGCCAACCATTTTCGTCATCAGCGGCGACAAGATGACCAAGTTCGTCGGCGCCCGCTCCTTCGATGAAGTTTCCGCCGTCATCGACGAATACTTGGCTGCCCAGTATTAGTGACACCTTATACGGGCCTCAGATCAGACATCCCTTGACATGACTACTCTCCCCCGAACCGCCCTTTTCCTCTTAACCTTCACCGCGCTTGCCGTAATCTCGTGGGCCTGCTCCTCCTCCCCCGACCCCGTAGACCCGACCGCAACCGCAACTCCCGTCCCCACCAACACCCTCGTCCCCGGCGCGACTACAACTCCTTCCGACACCCCCTCCCCCGACTCCACACCCTCCGCCCCACCCACAACCCGGGAATGGAATATCCTCGGGCCCTTGGACGCCTCCGTCACCATTGCAGATTTCGGCGACTTCCAATGACCCGGCTGTAAGCACTGGGCCCGTGGTGCGGCCCTCGAAGTCAAGAAAGCCTACGTTGACACTGGACTGGTCAACCTTGCTTATTTCCATTTCCCCCATATAAACGACGACTCTTACCTGTCCGCCTTGGCCACAGAGTGCGCCGGCGAACAGGGCTCCTTCTGGCCCTACCATGACCACCTGTACATAAACCAGGGAGAGGGTGGCAGAGGCGCGGAGAGACTTAATGGCTTTGCCGAAGACCTCGGCCTGGACAAGGGTCAGTTTTCCTCTTGTATGGAGACCCGCAAATACGACGGTGTCATACAGAGAGACATAAACCTCGCTTTGCAAAACCAGGTATCCGTCACCCCTACCGTCTTCGTCCTCTCCGGCGATCCCACCCGGACCGGCACGAAATTCGACGGCTCCCCCTCCTTCGAAAACATCTCCAGGGCCATCGACGAGCTATTGGGCGCCCCCGAACCAACCCCCATCCCTTCGCCCACCCCGAGGCCAACTGCCACCCCCGAGACCATAGCCACAGGGCGTACTTGGAACACGTTGGGATCGCCCGATGCGCCCGTCACCCTGGAGGACTTCAGCGACTTCCAATGACCCACTTGCAGGGACTGGGCCCTTGGACCGGCTCAGGAGCTAAAGCGAAAATACGTGGACCGCGGTCAACTCAGACTTGTTTACCGACACGTAACGAACCTTGGCCGTAGCTCGGAAATTATGGCCTTGGGTGCGGAATGTGCAGGAGAGCAGGGGGCCTTCTGGGAATTCCACGACGCCCGCTATCAGAGCGGCGCTGGAGATATCGCAGGTCAGGTCAGCTTGGCAGGTTCTCTCGGGCTGGATGCCGACCAGTTCTCCGGCTGCCTGAACTCTCAGAAATACTGGTCGCACCTGACTGAAGACAAAGCCGCCGCTCGAAGATACGGACTATCCTATCAACCCAACTTTGTTATATCCGGCGATGGAGAATACAAGAAGCTGTCCGGCTTCAGAAGCGTTGAACAGCTGTCGGTAATTATCGACCAATACCTGGGTAATGACGGTTAGGATAGTCCCGCGCTGCGTCGTAGGCGTGCGATAGCCTCCCCCACCGACTCCCGCTCGTTGAACACCGCCGACCCCGCCACCAGCACCCTCGCCCCGGCCTCCACCGCTATCGCCGCCGTGTCCTCATTTATCCCCCCGTCCACCTCCAGTTCTGCATCCGACTCCGCCTCGTCCAGCATCTCTCGCACCTGCGCTATCTTCCTCGTAACGCTGTGAATGTACTTCTGACCCCCGAAACCCGGGTTCACCGTCATCACCAGTACCAGGTCCACGTCCCCGATCACCGGCTCCAGCGCCGAGGCTGGCGTCCCCGGATTCAACGACACCCCCGCCCTCGCCCCTAGCTCCTTGATCTGGTAGATAACCCGGTGCAGGTGTCGGCACGCTTCAGGGTGCACTGTCAGGATGTTCGCCCCCGCCTTGGTGAAGTCTGGGATTAGCCTGTCAGGCTCTTCTATCATCAGGTGCACGTCCAGCGGTAGCCTGGTCCACGGCCTCACCCCCGACACTATGATCGGCCCTGCCGTCAGGTTGGGGACGAAGTGTCCATCCATGATGTCGAGGTGAATGTAGTCCGCACCCGCACCCGACGCCTCCGCGACCTGCTCCCCTAGCCGACCAAAGTCCGCAGCTAGTATCGACGGAGAGATCTTGATTTCACTTTGCTCAACCATTCTCCGTCTCCAGCAGCTGCCTCGCTTCGGCTAATGCCTCTCTGACCCTCTCCGGCGCCGTGCCTCCCTGGCTCCCCCTCGCCCCGAGGGACGATTCCACTGTAATCTCAAAAGCGTCCTCATCAAACAAAGCCGAGAAACGCCTGTACTCCTCCAGCGCCAACTTATTAAGACCTACGCCCTTCTCCCCTGCATAGGCTACTAACGCTTTAGTAGCCCCGTGCGCCTCCCTGAAAGGTACACCCTTGGTTACCAGGTAGTCCGCAAGGTCCGTGGCCAGAATCCCCGAATACACCCCCTCCTCCGCTGCCCTCCGCGTCCGCTCCCGGTTGACCGTCATCGTCTCCACCATACCGGCAAACGCATCCAGCGTAGTGTTCAGCGTGACCACCGTATCGAACAGCCCGTCCTTGTCCTCCTGCATATCCTTGTTGTAGGACAAGGGCAGCCCCTTGAGCATAGTCAGCATTCCTATCAGGTTTCCATACACCCGCCCCACCTTCCCCCTGGCCAACTCCGCAACGTCCGGGTTTCGCTTCTGCGGCATGATGCTGCTACCCGTCGTGTATTCCGGCGCGAGCTTCGCAAACCCGAACTCCTCGGACGTCCAGATTATTAGCTCTTCCGCCAGTCGAGACATGTGCATCATCGCTATGGAGGCAGCAGCATGGAATTCGACTAGAAAGTCCCTGTCCGACACAGCATCCATGCTGTTCCTCGCCACCCCGTCGAACCCCAACTCCCGCGCCACAAACTCCCGGTCTATGTCATACGTCACCCCGGCCAGCGCCCCCGCCCCAAGCGGCAGCACATTCACCCTCCTCCGACAATCTCCGAACCGCTCAACGTCCCGCTGTGCCATCTCGAAGTACGCCAGCAGGTGATGCGCGACTAGTACGGGTTGTGCCCTTTGAAGGTGAGTGTACCCGGGAATGATCGTATCGACGTTCGCCTCCGCCTGCGATAGAAGCGAGGCCTGAAACCCTCTCAGCCCAGAGACAATCTCGTCAATCGAATCCCTAACGAACATACGCACGTCCAGTGCAACCTGGTCGTTGCGTGACCGCGCCGTGTGCAGCCTCCCCGCCGCCTCCCCTATCAGCTCTGCCAGCCGGGTCTCGACATTCATGTGAATGTCCTCCAGCTCCTCCCGGAACGGGAACACCCCCGACTCTATCTCCGCCTGGATAGCGTCTAAGCCCCCACAAATCGCCTCCACCTCCTCCCCCGACACAATCCCCTGCTTCCCCAGCATCCGCGCATGAGCCTTCGAACCGGCAATATCCTGCTTGTACAGCCGCCGGTCAAACGCTATGGATGTGGTGTATGGGTGGGGGATTGCGGGCATTACAACCTGGTTGGTGCAGCGGGAATTCGCCCGTTAGGAAGACCCATTCCCTCTCTTCGGTATCATCACCCGACGCCTCAGCGTCAGGATAATTTCATCCTTCTGGTTCCACGCCCGCGTCTCGACATACAGGATTCCCCGGTCGTTCTTGCTCCTCGACTCCCTCTTCTCCAGTATCTCCGTCTCCGCATAGATAGTGTCGCCGTGGAAGGTCGGCCCCAGGTGCTTGACGCTCTCGTATTCCAGGTTCGCTATCGCCTTCCCGCTTATCTCCCTTACCGTCATCCCGACCACCAGGCTGATAACGAAAAGCCCGTTCACCAGCCTTTGCCCGAACTGGCTCCCCGACATGTAGTGCTCGTCGATGTGCAGCGGCGCATGGTTCATCGTGATCATGCTGAACAGTGTGTCGTCGTACTCGTTCACCGTCCGACCCGGCCAATGCTTGTATATGTCCCCGACCTGGTAGTCCTCATACCAGCTCCCGAAGGCCTCTCTTCCATCGTGGTCCATTATGCTCTCCTGTTGATTGTGTCCGGTTAGGTTAGATCTGGTGCTTTTTCAGCAGGTTACGGGCGATAACCAGTTTTTGTATCTCGTTCGTCCCCTCCCCGATCATCATCAACGGCGCGTCCCGGAAGTACCGCTCCACTGGAAACTCCTCCGTATACCCGTATCCGCCGTGTATCCGCATCGCCTCCATCGTTACCTCGTGGGCCGTCTCACTGGCGAACAGCTTCGCCATCCCCGCCTCCAGGTCTGACCTCTCCCCCCGGTCTTTCTTAGCCGCCGCCGAAAGCGTCAACAGCCGCGCAGCCTCTATCTTCGTCCCCATGTCGGCCAGCTTTAGCTGTATCGCCTGGTGCTGCGCTATCGGCTTCCCGAACGTCACCCGCTGTTGCGCATATGCTATAGCCGCATCGAAAGCCGCCTGTGCTACTCCGACCGACCTCGCCGCTATGTTCACCCGACCCCCCTCCAGCCCCGACATAATGTGCTTGAATCCCTGCCCCTCTACCCCGCCCAGCAAGTTGGTTATCGGCACCCGGAAGTTATCAAATGCGAACTCTGTTGTGTCTATCCCCCGATACCCCAGCTTCTTGATCTTCCTCCCCACCGTGAACCCTTCCCCACCCTTTTCAATGATGAACAGGCTGATGCCCCTGTAGCCCGGTTCGGCGTCCGGGTCGGTCTTTGTCAGCAGTGCGAAGGTATTCCCCTGGATGCCGTTCGTCACGAACATCTTGGACCCGTTTATCACGTAGTCGTCGCCGTCCTTTACCGCCATCGTCTGGATCGACTGAAGATCGCTTCCCCCGCCCGGCTCCGTCAGTCCGATTCCACCGCGCTTCTCGCCCGTGACTATCTTGGGCAAAAACCTCTGTTTCTGCTCCTCCGTCCCGTAGTTAACGATTGCGTAGGTCATGATCGAATGGCTGCCGATGGTCCCGCTTAAGCTCATCCATCCCTTGCAAAGCTCTTCGATGATCAACGCGAAGGTGACGTTGTCCAGCCCGAGACCCCCGTACTCCTTCGGCACCACCGCCCCGAACAGGCCCATCTCCTTCATCTTATCCACCATCTCGTGCGGATATTCGTCGGCGTGCTCAAGCTCCGCTACATAGGGCTTAACATCCCGGTTTACGAAGTCACGGATGGTCGAGACCATCTGCTTCTGCTCTTCGGTTAGGACAATGCTCATTCGTTCCTCCCTGAGAATCTCGATGTTCTAAATTGCGCTAGTCGTTTTCGCTTGTTGGCCCTGTGATGCCAAGGGCCCCGCCCGGCTGGTCTAACAGTTGGATCCTGGCCTGCGTTCTCACCGGCAGCCCGAATATGTCTATGAACCCCTTTGATGCGCCCTGGTCGAAAGTGTCACCCTGGTCGTAAGTAGCTAGCTCGAACTGGTACAGCGCCTGCGGCGCCTTCCGCCCGACCACCGTGCACTGCCCCTTGTGCAGCCTCACCCTTATCGTCCCCGTCACATGGCGCTGTGTGCTCTGCACGTACGACGCCAGGTCCTGGTGCAGCGCCGTGAACCACAACCCGTTGTAGATCAAGTCCGCATACTCCTGCGCCACCCTTTCCTTGAACCTGGCCTGCTCCTTGCTCAGGGTCATGTCCTCCAACGCCCGGTGCGCGGTCGTCAGCACGATGCCCGCCGGCGCCTCGTAAATCTCCCTGGACTTGATTCCCACCAGCCGGTTCTCAACGTGGTCTATCCGACCCACCCCGTGTGCACCCGCTGCTTTGTTCAGCACGTCTATCAGCTCCACCCCACCCATCTCCCGACCGTCCAGCCGCGTAGGTATGCCGTTTTCAAACTCGATTTCGTGATAGGCGGGCTCGTCTGGTGCATTGGAGGACGACACCGTCCACTGGTACACGTCCTCCGGGGGCTCGACCCACGGGTCTTCCAGCACGCCGGTCTCGATGCTCCGACCCCACAGGTTCTCGTCGATCGAGTACGGGTTCGCCTTGGTCAGCGGCACCGGGATGCTGTGCTCCTTGGCATAGTCGATCTCCTGCTCCCGCGTCATCCCCCACTCCCGGGCCGGTGCTATGATCTCCAGCCCCGGCGCCAGAGCCCCGACACTCACGTCGAAACGTACCTGGTCGTTACCCTTGCCCGTGCACCCGTGTGCCACCGCGTAGGCCCCCGTCTCCATCGCCACGTCCACCAGCAGCTTCGCCATCAGCGGCCGGGCCAGCGCCGTGGCCAGGGGGTACTTTCCTTCGTACATCGCGCCCGCCTGCAATGCTGGCCACACAAAGTAGTTGACGAAGTCCTCCCGGGCATTCAGCACTTCAGCTTGAATGGCCCCTGTCCCCTTCGCCCGACGCCTCACCTCCTCCAGGTCTATCTGACCTCCCACGTCCACGGTGAGCGTAACTATCTCCGCGTTATATCTGTCCGAAAGCCATTTGATGGCTACGGAGGTGTCCAATCCTCCGCTGTATGCGAGAACTATCTTCTGGGTCACCTTTTTCCTCTTTTTGGTCTAGCCTTGCGCCACGACCCCCAGGGCCGCGTCTATGATCTCGATAGCCTTGTCCGCTTCTTCCTCCGACACGATCAGGGGTGGGATCAGCCGCAGGGCGTCGGGTCTTACCGGGTTCACCAGCAGCCCCCTCTCCCGGCACTCATTCACCAGAGCCCCCGACACGTTGTCGCCCAGCGCCAGCGCCAGCAGCAGCCCCACCCCCCGCACCCCCAGCGCTAGGTCGTGCTTGCCCGTCAGCCCCTCCAGCCCCGACCGTAGCCGCTCCCCAACCCGCCGCGCATTTCCCACAACGTCGTTATCCAGGATGTACCGCATGTTCGCCACGGCCACCGCCGTACCCAGCGGGTTGCCGCTGAACGTCGACCCGTGGTCGCCAGGCTCGAACACCGACGCCTCCTTCTTGGCCATCACCGCCCCGATGGGGAACCCTCCCCCGAGCGCCTTGGCCAGCGTTATCACGTCTGGCTCCACCCCGAAGTGCTCATACGCGAACAGGTTCCCGCTCCTCCCGATGCCCGTCTGCACCTCGTCGAAAATGAGCAGCAAGTTCCGTTCGTCGCACCAGTCCCGCACCTGCTGAAGGTATTCCCGGGATGGCACGTTTACCCCGCCCTCTGCCTGTATCGGTTCCAGCATCACGGCACAGGTGCTCTCGTTCGTCGCCGAAATGACTGCCTCTATGTCGTCGTATGGAACATTTGCGAACCCTTGGGGTAACGGTGTGAATGTCGCCTGGTGGTCGGGCTGGCCCGTGGCCGCGACCATCGCAAATGTCCGCCCATGGAACGAGTCCATCGCCGAGATCACTTCGTACGCCCCGTTCAGGTTCACCTTCCCGTGCTTCCGGGCGATCTTTATCGCCGCCTCGTTCGCCTCCGCCCCGCTGTTCTGGAAGAACACCTCGTCGAAGCACGAGTTCTCCACCAGTATCTGTGCCAGCTCCACCTGCGGGATCGTGTAAAAGAGGTTCGACACATGCCATAGGGCCTGGCTCTGCTTCTGTATCGCCTCCACCAGCACCGGATGGCAGTGCCCGAGCCCCGTGACCGCTATGCCGCCCACAAAGTCCAGGTACTCCTTGCCGTCCTCGTCCCATACCCTGACACCCTCGCCCCGCACCAACGTCAACGGCTGCCGCCGGCCCGTCTTCATAAAATACTTGGCTTCCAGCTCCTGCCAGTTCACCATCTCTTATTCCTTTCTAAACACCCGTTTTCGTTGTTATTCTGATGCCCGCATGTAATCCGGGGTGGGGCATTCCGCTCGCCCTGAGCGGAGTCGAAGGGTCTCAAGAGCGGAATGGGTGGGGTCCTGTCCCCTCTCCCTTGAGGGGAGAGGGCTAGGGTGAAGACGCGCTTTATTCATTCTACGTTCTCTCCTACCCAAACCAAGTCCCCGACCCCCGCCCCTCCACCGCCTCCAGCAACGCACCCGCCCGACGCCCGTCCGTGATGACCGCCCTCACCCCCGACTCCGCCGCCTTCAAGCACGCCTCCACCTTCGGAATCATCCCCGAATTGATAACCCCGGATTCAATCATCCCCTGCGCCTCGTTCCTCGTAAGTGATGACACGCAGTTCCCATCCCCATCCAAAATCCCCTCTACGTCCGTAAGGAATATCAGGCTCGACGCATTGATAGCCGACGCCAGCTCTCCTGCCACCGTGTCTGCGTTCACGTTCAGGAACCCCTTCCAATCCGAGCTCCCGTTCCGTTGCTGTGCCGCTATCGGCGATAACACCGGCAGACACCCGCTTCGCGCCAGCGCTTCCAGCGGCCCCGCATCCACCCCCGTCACCCGACCCACGTACCCCAGCTCCGAGTCACGCACCTCCGCCTGGATAATCCCCCCATCCACCCCGCTCACACCCACCGCCCGACCCCCGCACCCCGCAATCGACGCCACCAGTTCTTTGTTTACAAGCCCCGCCAGCACCGCGGTCGCTACTTCCAGCGATGCCCCGTCCGTCACCCGGAGCCCCCGCACGAACCGCGCCTCCACCCCGTGACGCTTCTGCCACTCCGACACCACGTTCCCACCCCCGTGCACCACAATTATCTCGGCGCCCTTCTTCTGAAGCTCGGCCAGGTCCGAGAAAAGCGTGTCCGCTGTCCCCAGCGCTCCACCCCCTATCTTCACGACTGCCTCGTTCATCCCTATCGCCTCGCCCCGACCCTACGTCGTGTACTCGCTGTTGAACGTCACGTACTCCTCCGAAAGGTCGCACGTCCACGCTGTCGCCGACGCCTCTCCCACGTTCAACACCAGCTTGATCGACACCTCCTCCTGGTCCAGCGACCGCGACACGGCGTCCTCGTAGTAAGGCACCGGCGTGCCGTTGTTCAGCATGAAGATGTCGTTGATGAACAGGTCCGTCTTCGCCTCCTCGATGTAAGCCCCTGTCCGACCCAGCGCCGCCATCAACCGACCCCAGTTCGGGTCGTTCCCGTGTATCGCGCTTTTCACCAGCATGGACGTCGATATGATCCGCGCCGCATTCCTCGCCTCTTCCTGAGTCCGCGCCTTCTCTATAACAAACTCGATAAGCTTGGTCGCCCCCTCCCCGTCCCGCGCTATCTGCTTCGCCAGGAACGTGCAGACCTCGGTCAATGCCTCCGAGAAAGCTCTTGCCCCCGGATGATTAGCAGTAATGGGCGCATTGCCAGCCAGCCCGTTCGCCAGTATCGCCACCGTGTCGCTAGTGCTCGTGTCACCGTCAATGCTGATCATGTTGAAGGACTTGTCTACAGCTTTCTCCAGAGCAGCCTGGAGAAAGGCAGGTTCAACAGCCGCATCTGTCGCTATGAAAGAAAGCATCGTAGCCATGTCCGGGTGCACCATCCCTGCCCCCTTGGCTATACCCCCCACAACCCCCCGCTTCCCCTCCCCCGCATCAAACGACACCGCGATCTCCTTCGGATGCGTATCCGTAGTCAGGATCGCCCGGGCCATCATCTGCCCACCATCTTCCGTCACCTCAACCTCCTCTATCCCCGCCCGAATTCGTGCCATCGGAAGCTCCACACCTATGACGCCCGTGCTCGCCACCAGCACGTCCTCCGTCGCCACACCCAGTTTCTTCCCCGCCAGTTCCGACATCTCCACCGCGTCCACCCGACCCTGCTCACCCACCGATACATTCGCTATACCGCTGTTCACCACCACCGCCTGCGCGTGCGGGTCCTTCAGGTAGTCCCTGTCGACTAGGATCGCAGGAGCCGTGACCCTGTTCTTGGTAAACACCGCCGCCGCCGAGGCCCGCACCTCGGAATACAGCAACCCCAGGTCCAGCTTGTCAGCCCCGTAGGGCTTCACGCCGCAGTAAACGCCTCCGGCACGGAACCCCTTGGGAGTGGTAACCGTGCCCCCTTCTATCCGTTCCATGGAGTCTGTCATCGCTCCCTTTCCAGCCTGCGCTCCCCCTGCGCAGGCGTCGTGAAGTATATCACTCTTGCCTTGATTTCCTGGCATGGGAAAAGCCGACGGGTCACCCCGTCGGCTTTTCCACCGAGCCTTTTCTCTATTTGAAGCTTCTAGCTCGGCAGTGGCTTATGGCCTCCTGCCGTTGGTCAGAATGTCCACCACCTGTGGCAGCGCATCCTTCGCCCGACCCTTCAGGTCATCGTCAGCCAAACTCCCTATGGGGTGCTTCACCACCACGAACGGGTAGTCCGGCAGCCCGCGCGTCCGGGCTATCGCCTCAACGCCGGGGATGAACTGGTCGCTGATTATCACCGCAGTCGGTACGCCCCGGTCTTCCAGGGAGATCGCATCGTGCATACAGCACGTGCTGCAGGAGCCTCAGTCACCTATCGCAATCAAGGCGGCGTCGGCCTTCTCCGCCAGCTCGTCCAGCATCTCCGGCGGCGAAACGTCCGACACGTTAGGCCTCGCCACAAACGTCACATCCGAGATTTCGTAGTTCTCCTTGATCAGGTCCGTGACCATCCACAGGAGCTTGTCCCCGTTCAGCCGACGGTCGTGCAGCAACCCAATCCGCTTCCCGTTAAGCGAGTCGACCTTCGGAGCCATGTCAATATGCTCCTCGATCATCTCCTCACCCCGGGGGTCGAGGGCCATCATCGTTTTCAGCATTTCATTGGCCATGGACGCCTCCTTCGCTGACTAACTCCCGACAGTATACCACGCCAACTGCCATCCCACCCCCCACCAATCCGACCTTCCGCTAATCCCGTCATTCCCGACTCCGATCGGGAATCCATCCCGCGTTCCGGAGCCGAGGCCGTCTTCCGTAGGGGCGACCGTTTGGTCGCCCTCCCAGGGGCTGCGCCACTGCCCTTCTTCGACAAAAGATGTTCTCATAGGTAGGATTGGCACTGAGCATAGCGAATTTGGGTTCCAAATTGCCCCGCATAGCAGTGCACAGAGAGAACAAGCCATGACCCTGAAAATGCTTACCTGGAACGTTGAATGGGCTGGTCCCAGGTCTCGACGTGCCCCCGAAATCCGAAGCCGCATCAACTCCCACGCCCCCGAGATCATCTGCCTCACCGAGGCCAACGTCCACCTCCTCTCAGAACCCGGCCACATCATCTGCTCCCAGCCCGACGCAGGCTACAAAGTCATCGCCAATCGGCGTAAGGTCATCCTCTGGTCCCGCCAACCCTGGGAGGAAGTCGACGACCTCGGCATCGATTCGATGCCCCCTGGCCGATTTGTGTCTGGAGTTACACAAACGTCGTTGGGCAAAATAACGGTGCTTGGGGTCTGCATCCCCTGGTTCGGCTCCCGCACACAGGCCCTATTTGGGACTCAGCGCAAGAAGCAATGGCAAGACCACGAACAATACCTGGTAGGTCTAACCGAAGTTCTTCGACGGTCTCCCTCGGAACGTCTCATAGTGATGGGTGACTTCAATCAGAAAATAGGCCCGGAAAGCAAAGCGCCTCGCCACCTCCAATCAGCGCTCCAAAAGGCCTTCGCGCCGAATATGACAATTGCCACCGCGGACATAGCCTTCCGCGGCAAGAAAAGCATCGACCACATCGCAGCAAGCTATGACTGGTCTGTTGAATCCCTGGACGTAATCAGCAACATCCATGAAGGCAAAAAACTCTCCGACCACTTCGGCGTCGCCGTGGAACTTTCTCTCCACGACACGTAATACAGTCGCTCTAGTCAAGCAGCGATTCAATAGGCAAGCGGCCCATCACCCCCACTTCTGCTGCAACAACGGCTGATCAGTAATCCCAGTCGTCACGCTCAGCCCCGCATCCACCGGCAGCGTCACCCCCGTCACCCACCGAGACTCGTCGCTCGCCAGGTACACTGCCGCCCACCCGACATCCCACCCCGTCCCCTCCGTCCCCAGCGGCGCCGCAGACATCCGACGCTCCCGCATCCCCTCCACCATCCGCGGCGCGACCATCGGCGTGTACACCAGCCCCGGCGCTATCGCATTCACCCGTATCCCGTCCCGACCATGGTCCGCCGCCATCGAAAACGTCAGCCCGATAACCGCCGCCTTGGAAGTCGAGTAAGGCGTGCTGTGGTGCGCCCTCAGCCCCGCCGTCGACGCAATGTTGATTATCGAACCCCCGCCCGACTCCCTCATCCTCGGGATAACATGCTGGCTGCAAAGCATCATGCTCTTCACGTTCACCGCCATAACCCGGTCCCACTCCTCCGCCGTCACGTCCAGTACCGACCCCCGCTTTGATATCCCCACGTTGTTCACCAGCACGTCTATCCGCCCGTACCGCTCGACCGCCGTCTCCGCCAGCCGCCGGGCATCCTCCTCCACCGTCACGTCCACCCCCACCGTCGACGCCTCCCCACCCTCCCCCTCAATCGTAGCCAGCGTCTCCTTCGCCCGCTCCTCGTGCAAGTCCGCCAGCAGCACCTTTGCCCCCTCCCTAGAAAACAAAATCGCCGTCGCCTTCCCATTCCCAAACCCCGGCCCACTCGACCCCGCCCCGGTCACAATCGCCACCTTCCCGGCCAGCCTGCCATTCGCCTTATCCATAACTTTGCGAGTTATCCAGGATGATGTCCAAACTCTAATGGACTGCTAGGACTTAGCGTCAGGGCTTTTGACGGACTGGGCCACTGCCTCATTAGTCGATGATTTGTTGGATGGCTACCGCAATGCCGGATGCAGCGATAATGGCGGCAAGCAACTGGGCCACCATCCACTTGATAAGTCGAGTCTCCAGCTTGGCCAGGTCTTCCTTGGTGGCGTAGTGCTTTAATTCTTCCCGAAGCTCGGACCGGGTGATGGGATGCTCGGCGGTAGTCATTTTGCTTGCCTCAATCTGTCTTCTGTGTAATGTAAGCGTACCTATTCAGCTTTATCTGGTCAAGGCAATTCTTACAACCTGGATACGGCAACGTCGCCTCACTCATCGGCCACTATCATTTTCCTACTTTATCCATCAAGAACTGCTAACATTCATCCCTCCTGAGATAACAAAATCGCCATAGCCTTCCCATTCCCAAACCCCGGCCCACTCGACCCCGCCCCCGTCACAATCGCCACCTTCCCGTCCAATCTGCCTACACCATCAACCATTGCAGTCCACTCCTTCCATTGCCCTTAAAGAAACTATTGGTGAAAGTGCTTGCACTTTCACCAATAATAATTACTTTGGGGGGCGGGGTTTCTCCCACTGACTTTGGGTCAGTCTATCTCAACCGTCTCAAATATCTTAGGCCCGAGTATCCCCAGCAGCCCGCTCGCCGCCAGGTGCACCGTCCGACCCGTCGGATCCAGCGGCGGAGCCACCTCGCAAATGTCGACGGCCTTGATTATGTCGTAGCTTGCGAGGCAGTCCATCATCTCCAGGAACTCCACTGCCGTGATCCCCGTGAACACCGGCGCCCCCGTGCCGGGTGACTCCGACCCATCCACCACGTCTATGTCTATCGTCACGTAGACTGCATCCACGCTGTGCGCCACCACTTCCATCGCGCTCTTCACTATCGCCGCCGGCCCCTGCTCCCGCACCATCTTCGCCGTCGTCACCCGCATCCCACCCGACCTGAATATCCGGTGCTGTGCCGGGTCGATCACCGACCCGTTCAACCCCACCCACGCCATGTTGTTGTACGAAATGTGAGAGTCCTCGCTAAGCCTCCTCGCCTGCGTCCCGTGCGTGTACTTCCCCCCCACCCCGTGCACGTCCCGGAAGTCCGGGTGGCTGTCTATGTGCAGGTACCCCAGCCTCGGCGAACCGCCCCTCTCCGACATCCCCTTCGAAAAACCCGCAAATCCCGGGTATGCAACATAGTGGTCGCCGCCCAGCAGCACCGGAATTCCGCCCCTCTTCACTATGTCCGCCACGCCGTCAATGACTATCTCCGTGGTCTCCTGCGTGTTGGTCGGGTTGATGTCGAAGTCCCCGATGTCCCCCAGCGGCGGCGACGCCACCGGCTTCCTCCATATCCCCGACTCCACGTCCAACAAGGTATTCTCCGCCGACACCTCATAAGCGCCCCGGTGCAGCATAGACGCCTCTCGTATTCCCCGGGGCCCGTACCGCGCCCCCGGCCTCGCCGTCACAATCCCCTGGTCTATCGGCACCCCGGCCACCACCAGCATCCCCTCCTCGATCTCTTCCGGCCCCATGATCTTCCCGCTGAAGAAGGACGGAAACCCTTTGTAAGACGTATACAGCTTTCCTGCCATCCGTTGACCTCCGAGAAAAGTGGTATTGCCTGAGGGGCTACGGCTCTACGATAGGTTCGATTACTGACCCACTGGAATGCCCGTGCGAAAACAGCGGCACCATCGCCGACACCGCCCCACCCGTCCCCCCCGCCACGTACAGGTGTAACTGCTCAGGCTCCGTCGGCACCGTCCGCTCCCGACTCACCGGGTCCTCGAATGGCGTCACCCCGCCCAGCTCGTAGGCCCGCTCCGCATCGAATACTAGGTCCGGAGCGAACTGGTTCACCCGCTCGGCAATGTACTCCTTGACCTCAGCCTTGGTCATCCCCGCCGGCTCGATGTTTATCAGGTGTTCGCCGCTTATGATTAGCACAAGTTCACCGTGACAGTTGATGTTCGCCGCAATGGCGTGGCTGATCGTGTCGAGGATAGCCTTGGGCGAGTTGTCGATGTAATTGAACACGGGTACCGGAGGCAGTGCCCCAAACAGGCTCACCGTACTCGTGGACGGATCGAACCCCTTCTCCACGTGATACGGCGCCCAGATGCTCAGTTCCTCGTCCTCCGCTATGCAGCACGTATACCGTGCCGGGCTCCCGAACGCCGACTTGTCCGTCACCCCGGGTATCTCCCCCAGCACGTTCATCAAGATCAGCCTCAACGACCTCCCGATAGTCGAGTTCGCCCGCCACCCGGGCCCGAACAAATTCCAACCCGAGTTGATGTCCAGCTTCTTCCGAATCGGCCCATTTACAACCACCATCGGCGTAGACATCCCCGAAGTAGTCTCGCTTATCCCCGAAAGGTTGAACTTTGGCTTCATCATCGCCCTCACCGCCGCCGCAACCACCGGCGCATATTCGGCCTTGCACCCCGCCATCACGGCGTTCACCGCCGCCTTTTGCGCCGTCACCACCCAATTCCGGCTCTCCCGTGTCCCGAGAACCTCGTCCGGCGCCAGCCCACCCGCCTCCAGGAAGGCTCCCACGGCCTCCTGAGTAGGTGGAACTACCGGCAGGCCGTCGGTAAGCCCTTGCTCATAAAAATACTCAATCGCCTGGATAGTGTCGGGAAGCTCTGTGCCTCTGGTTGTCATTGTGTCGCTCTAGCTCGCGGATACCGGTTCAAGCACGCTCTTGCTAAAGACTCCTTGTCCCCACAACGGAATGATCGTCGAGTGCCCCCCACCCTCGCCCCCCGCCACGATCAAGGTAATGCCCTCGACAGTCGTCGGAATCGACGAATTGTCCGGGTTGGCCGTGGCCGAAAACCAGGTTCCGCCCAGGGCCCCGATCCGCTCCCGCTGATAGGCAAATTGTGGCTGGAACTCGTTGGCCCGCTTGGCCAGGTACTCCTTCACGTCCTGCTTACTCCAACCCGCCGGCCCGATATTCTGCGCATGCTCGGGGCTCATTATCAGCATTACCGGCCCGTGGCACACCGAGTTCGCCGCAATCGCGTGGCTCAACGTGTCCAGGATCTGCTCCGGCACCGGGTCCGACTGGTTGAACACCTCCATCGGATGGAGGGCAGGAATTAGCGCCACCGCACTCGACTCCAGCGACATCCCATGCTCGACGTGATAAGGCTCCCACGGGCTCGCTTCCTCGTTCTCTGCAATGCAGAAGGTGTACCGACCCGGGTGCCCGAACGTCGACTTGTCCGTAACCCCCGGTATCTCCCGACACACGTTCATCAGCACCAGCCTCAGAGTCCTGCCTATCGTCGCATTTGCCCGCCACCCGGGCCCGAACAAATTCCACCCCCCGTTCACGTCCAGTTCCTTCCGAACAGGCCCGTTGATCAGGATTAGCGGCGCCGACGTCCCAGCCGTCTCCGCTATCGCCGATGCGTTGAACTCCGGCTTCATCAATGCCCTTACCGCCGCATTAACCACCGGGGCGTACTCCGCCTTGCACCCCGCCATCACCGCATTCACAGCCACCTTCTGAGCCGTCACCACCCAGTTACGGCTCGCCCTGGTCCCCAGCACCTCCCCCGGCTCCACCCCTCCCGACTCCAGGAACGCCCCCACAGACTCCTGGGTAGGCGGCACCACGGGCAGGCCGTCTGTCATGCCCTGCTCGTAGAAATACTCGATCGCCTCTACCGTGTCCGGTAGCTGAACGCCTGAAGATTCCGCCACGATGCCCTCCTGGACTAGTTCCGGAAATGCGGCATGATCTGCTCGCTGAACTTCCGCATCATCCCTATCTTGTCGAATATCGTGAACAGCACCGTTGAAAACGTAGTCACCCCCATGTTCCCCAGCTCCTCAATCCGCTGACGTATCTCCTCCGGCGGCCCCGTCAGGTGGAACGCATCGACCATCCGCTGCGTGACTAGCTTGGAGTGCGGTGCATCAACGTGCTCATGGAAATACTCGTCATAGGCCTTCGCCGCGTTCGCCGAGTCACTCATCAGCTCCTCTACAATCCCCGGCTCCCGACGCTCCATCCTCTTCCTCAGGTCGTGGATCTCCGGCACGTCTCGGCTGAAGAACTGGTGCATCTTGATGTACATCGTCGGGTACGACGACACCTCTTTCCGCGCCTCTTCCTTCGTATCTGAGATGTAGGTCATGTTGCGGCACCAGATATCTATCTCCCCCGGGTCCCGACCCGCCTCCTCAGCCCCTTGGTGGATCAGCTCGACCCTCCACTTCGCCATCTCGGGATGTACACCAATGAAAATCGCCCCGTCGGCGATCTTGCCGGCAAGCTTGCACAGCTTCGGCCCGTCCACCGCCAGGTAGATCGGCATCTTCGTCCTGCACCACTCCGAGTGCATCTTCGCCCCGTGCCATTCCACCTCCTCACCGGCCATGTATCCCCTCAAAAATTTGATGGCCCGTTCAACCTCCTTGGTCGAACGAGGCCGCATCGACTTCCCGAACCGCCCCCCCGCCCCCAGCCCCAGTACCGCCCGTCCCCCCGACACCTCATTCAGCGTCGCATGCGCCGTCGCCGTCACCGAAGGGTGATACGTTATCGGGTCAGTCACCGCTGACATCAACCTGATCCTGCTCGTGTTCAGCGCCGCCACCGTCAGGCTCGAATACATGTCCCGAGACAGGTTTGGCTGGTCCACCCAGCCCATCATATCGAACCCGCATTCCTCCGCTGCCTTGGCATGGGCTGGAACGTCGTAGATGGGTATGTTCCTCCCCATCCCGACCGTAAAATTCATCTTCAAATCAAAAGACTCCCTTCAACAACTATTTTCAAAACCCCACCCCTCATTCTACTGTCATTCCGATGCCCCGCGAGGAATCTGGGGTGGGGTCCCAAGATCGTCTGTGGCTCAACTGCCTAATGCGGCATCTTCCGCGCCGCCGCCCGATACCGGCAAAACTCACACCTCCGCCCCGACGCCGGCGGCTCCGCCTCCTCTAGCAGCCCCACCACCTCCCCCAGGAACGCATCGAAAGCGGCGTCGTCCCGGGTCATCTCCTTCCATTCAACATTGCCCGCATAGGATATCCGTCCTCCCGCATCTCTAACAAGCTCGTCCGGCTCAACACATACCAGCCCCAAGCGTGTAATTGGAGAAAGCGCCAGGTTCCCCGGCGCCGCATTCTCCAGCGCATAGGCGTAAGCGTGTAGTTGCCGTGTATAGAGAGCAAGGTGATGACTCTGAGTGGAGGTGGTCTTGAAGTCGATGATCCCGTAGCTCCCGTCCTCAAACTCCAGCACCGAGTCAAACCGACCCCTGATAAAGCACGTAGACCCCCGACCCGGCACCCTCAACGCCTGTGACTCTACCCAGCTCTCCCCGTACTTCACCACCCCAGGCGGCAGAGTCTCCGAAATCTCCGAGTTCGGCCTCCCGTTGAAGTACTCGTTCATCAACTCGTCGATTACGCTGAAGATGCCCGGAAAAGGCGTACGAGGCCGGAAGAACCCCCGAGCCACCTTCAGGTAGAAGCACCGCTTGCACTCCTCCCAGAGAAACGCAAAGTCCGAGGGGCTCAGCTTCCAGTTTTTCGTAGATTCGGTCATGGCTGGGAAGTCGAAAAGAGGGGCTTGACGCCCCAGTGCTCCGCTATCTTCCCCTCCACCATCCGAATCCTGTGCTCCGCTGAGCAAGTCCCCTCCGATCTTTGCCCGCGCTCCTCTAGGGTAAGAGTCACTAGGCCGTCTTCTTCGTTTAGTGCTGAGATTCTATATTCTGAGCCGACTCCGAAAAGCCGCCGGGACGCTATAGCCTGCTTCAAAACCTCCCGGTCTGAAGGCAACCCCGGCGGCCCCGCGTGCTCCCGAAAATCCCCCGCCACCAGCTCGTCAATCAGCATCATCCGGCCCCCGTTCGCCACCTCCTCCACCAGCCGACGCACCACCGCACATCCTGTCGACTCCGTCACCCTCTCCCTCGCCAAAGCCTTTATCGGCATGTCATTCCGATGCCCCGCGAGGAATCTGGGGTGGGGTCCTGTCCCCTTCCCCTCGTTGAGACGTAGACATATTCGATGTGGGGGCGGGGCCGCTCGTGCTGAGGCCCTTGAAGTGCGAGCGGGGGGTGTTTATGCCTCTCACCTTCCGGAAGCTCTGTAGGCTACCGCCCTACCCTTCCACTTCCAGTATCTTCAAGATCTGCGGCACCGCCGCCTCCGCCCTACCCTTCAGCGCTTCCGGCGTCAGCCGACCGATTGGGTGCGGGATTATCGCAAACGGGTAGTCCGGTATGCCCTGGATCTCCGCAATCGCCTTCGCCTGGTTAACGAACTCGTCCGTTATCAATACCGCAGAGGGTACGCCCAGCTTCTCCAGCTCGATTCCGTCGTGCAAACTGCACTGAGAGCAGGAGCCTCAGTCCCCGATCGCTACTACGGCGAAATCGCTCTCCCTGGCCAGTTCCGCCACCGTGTCTTCCGGCGCAGGCCGGGAGGCATCCGGCTTGTCGGCTTCCTTGACGTACTTCAACTCGAACTGCTCGCCCAGCATCTCCCCCACCATCTGCAAAAGCTCGGCTGCATTCAATTTGCCGTTGGAAAGCAGCCCCAGCACCTTCCCGTCTAGCTTTCCGGGCCTCGGTGCCAATTCCGCATTTGCGTCCAGGGCCCCCGCCCGAGGGTCCATCACCGTGATGCCCCCGTTTCTCGTCTCCGTTGTCATATCGCGCTCCTTTGCCGACTCTTGGCCCTCTACATTCCGGGTATCTGTTTCGTAACCGATTTCGTCGCAGTCCCTCCGCCCCACGGCAGGATCGTGCAGAAGAATCCCCCCGCCGTGCCCCCGGCCACCAATACCATCAGGTCGTCTGGACTTTCCACCACTGATACAACATCCGTTTCTTCGTGAGGCTCGCTTCTTGAGCTCCATCCACGGTCCAGCGTATCCCAGAATGCATATTCACGCTTGGTAGCTTCAAAGAGATAGTTCTTTACCTCTTGCTTGGACCATCCCTCTTCCCGGACGTGCAAAAGCATCTCGGGGCTTATTACCACCATCATCTCTCCGCCCTCGGGCATTCCGTTCGCCACCATTAACCCCGCTATCGAGTTAAGGATCCCTTCTCCCGTGTGACTCCCGTGGTCGCTCCCCTGTATCGGGGCGTTCCCCGCGTACACCGTCACCGCACTCGACTCCAGGGGCAGTCCCCGCTCCACGTGCAGCGGCTGCCACGGGCTTAGCTCCTCGTTCTCTGCGAAGCAATAGCTGTACTTGCCCGGATGCCCGAACGTCGACTTGTCCAGTATCCCGGGTATCGACCCGCACACGTTCATGATTATCAGCCGGATCGCCCGGCCAATCGTCGCATTCGACCTCTTCGTCGGCCCGAAGAGATTGTTGGCGTAGTTGATGTCCAAATCTTTCACTATAGGCCCGTGCACCAGCACCATGTGCCCCGTCCCCGCCGTGCTCGCCGACGTACCGTGCAGGTTGAACTCCTCTTCGCACATCGCCGAGATCGCCGTGGTCACCACAGGCATGTACTCTGGCTTGCAACCGGCCATGATCGCGTTGATCGCCACCTTCTCCGCCGTGATCTCCCGCTTCCGGGTCGGTATAGTCCCGACAACGTCCTTCGCCCCCAGCCCCGACGCATCCAGAAACCGAGCCACCATGTCCGGCGTAGGCGGCACCACCGGCAGCCCGTCCGTCAGCCCCTGCTCGAAATAGAACTCGATTGCCTCGACCGTATCCGGCACCTGGAAAGTCTGAGAAGCTAACTGGCCCTCTGCCATATCGAACAACCCCCGCAAAAATCAGTTGAAAAGCCCCAGCATCTTATCACAGCCCGTCGGTTCGGGACAAAGACTAGCGAGGCTTTGGGTGTCTTTAGTCGAAAGACTAATGCTACTGCTGGGTGATTCTCCTTAGAGCATTCACCATCGCCTCGCCCTTTCTCTCTAGCAAACCAGTAATTCGTCCATCCACTCTTTGCTTGATTCCTTCATCGTCAAGCTCGTCGTAGTCCTTTTGGCTTATCCAGGATTCCGAAAAGAACGTGTGGTATTGCGGTGATAGAGACTTGGCTTTGCCAAATACTCTGGGTGCGCTCTTCGCTCTTTCGTATATTCGCTCTCGCACATCTTTGGATCCTGGTTGTAGCTCCAATCTGAACTTCACTTTATTACCTTTGTTCTCCAACAGCCAAGCCAGTATTCTCTTTCCTTCATTATGAAGTTCGGGTATATCCATACACTCGGGCAAGAATTTGATGTACGTTTTAGAGTTGGAGATGGAGATCAAGTCCGGCCGCGACTTAATATGGTCTTGTATTGTTTGGGATACTTGAGCAGCACGATCTGGCCGATACTCAAATATCTGATCTAGGGCGCGACGGTGTTTTTGATAGATTCTGCGACATAATTCTTGTATTTCAGATTCCTTCACAATATGCCTCCTTACCATATCAAGATACTGTCCAACAAACAGCTTAATGTCGTCATTTATCTGGCTCTCACGTCTCTTTAGGGCATTCTCGATTACAGCTACGACATCTTTGTACCCGATCTGAACATATGCCTCGTCTGATGGCCTCTGCCCGTACTTCGTTAGGAAAACGTATGCTCTCTTATACCCTCCAAATTCCTGCTCCACAATCTTCCTGTAGCGTTGAAGTTGCCCCTTGGCTTCACCGGCATCAACTTTATTTTCTAGCGCACAGACGAATTTATTGCGGTTATCGAGGATAAGGAGATCAATGTTGTGCCATTCCTTGTAGACCTCAGTTTCTCCAAGGTCCCAACCATCTAGGTCGAAAAGTGAAGGAGTATTCCATGGCTTCTCCTCACAAGCCTTGATGATTATTCTCAGAAACCGCCGCAGCCAGTAGTCTCCAAGGCCATGAGTCTCCGTTGGATCAAGCAGCCATCGCAAAAAAGCGGAATGACGTATCTCTTGGCGGACTAAACCCAGAGATTCAAATACATTAAATCGGTCTAGTCTGGACTCCAGGTTCTCCAAGTCCTCATTGTCATCAATGAAAGACTTGAGGGCTTCAATAGCTTCTGTTTCGTTCATAACCGCTTTCTCAATGGATGCCGTTAACCATGCCGTTACGGGTTGGTCCTTGCAGAAGGATAATCAACCTAAGGATGAAAAAACAACCGAATGTTACATTTAAGTTCTTTCAATGAGCCCCCCACCCCATGTTAAACTTCACCCCCTGAGAACCATGCAAGACCCCCAACCCCACACCCCCTTCGCCCGACTCATGGCCCCGCCCCACCGGGACATCGACCTCTCGCGTGCCGCCCTCCTCATCGCCCATGCCGAGTACCCTGACCTTGATATCCCCTACTACCTCCAGGTAATCGAAGACCTCGGCCAACGCGTCCGCTCCAACACCCCCGACGACACCATCATGGCCCCCATCCAGACCCTCAACCACATCCTCTTCGACGAAGAACGCTTCCGCGGCAACGAGGAAGAGTATTACGACCCCCGTAACAGCTTCCTCAACGACGTGATAGACAGAAAAGTCGGCATCCCCATCACCCTCTCCGTCCTCTACATGGAGGTCGCCCGACACGCCGGCCTCAACGTCAGGGGCGTCAGCTTCCCCGGTCACTTCATCGTCAAGCACGAGACCCCCGAAGGCCCCCTCTTCGTCGACCCCTTCTACGGCGGCATGGTCCTCGAAAAAGAGCACCTCGCCCAGAGGCTCCGACTCGCCGGCGGCGGTTTCATGCCCTTCCGTGACCACCACCTCGCCGCCAGCACCGACGCCCAGATCGTCACCCGCATGCTCAACAACCTCAAAGGCATCTACGCCTCCCGCCGGGACTACGAAAAGGTCCTCACCTTCACCCAAATGCTCCTCGACGTTTCCCCCTGGGACCTCGACGAGCTCCGAGACCGCGGCAAGGTCCACCTCCAGCTAAAGGACTACCGGCCCGCCCTCGCCGACCTCGAGACCTACCTCCAATTCAGCCCCGACGCCGAAGACGCCGAGGTCATTGGCCGCAGCGTCCAGTACATCAAGGGCCTCGTCCCCCGCGGCCCGGTCCAGGAGTCCTGACCTTGACTCTCATCATCCGTGAAGACGAAGTCGCCCGGCTCCTCACTATGCAGGACACCCTTGACGCCGTCGAAGGGTCCTTCCGTAGCCAGGGCGATGGCACGTCCATAAACCGCCCCCGACGCCGCTTCCACATCCCCGGCAAGGGCAGCATGCAGCTAATGTCCGGCGTCTGCTACTACCGCGATGCCATGGGCCTCAAGGTCTACACCTCCTACCGCATCGGCACCCGCTTCATGGTCCTCCTATTCAGCGCCGACACCGGAGACCTCCTCTCCATCGTCCAGGCCGACCACCTCGGCCGCATGCGCACCGGCGCAGCCTCCGGCGTAGCCACCAAATATCTCGCCAAGGATGGCGCAACCACCGTCGGCATGATCGGCTCTGGCGGCCAGGCTGCCACCCAGCTCGAGGCCGTATGCGCCGTCCGCAATATCAAGTCCGCCCGAGTCTTCAGCCGCCGCCCCGAGCCCCTCGCCGCCTTCTGCGACGCCATGTCCCGGAAGCTCGCCATCGACGTTTCACCCGCCCCCTCCCCCGAGGCAGCCATTACCGGCGCCGACGTAATAATCACCATAACCAACTCCCGCGACCCTGTGGTAAAAGGTGAATGGATCTCCGAGGGCGCCCACATCAACGCCGCCGGCAGCAACTCCCTCGTCCGCAAGGAGCTCGACAACGACGCCATCCGCAAGTCCGACATCATCACCGTAGACTCCCGTGAACAGGCCCAACTCGAATGCGGTGACCTCCTCGTCGCCGCCGAGCGCGGCGCCATAAGCTGGGAAACCGTCACCGAACTCGGCGACGTAGTATCCGGCAAGACCCCAGGCCGCACTTCCGACACCCAAATCACCCTCTTCGAGTCCCAGGGCCTTGCCATCCAGGACGTAGCCACCGCCATGAAGCTCTACGAACTCGCCCTCGAACAGGGTCTGGGCCAACAAATAGACATCTTCTAAAGGTGATAGACTTGAAAACGAATCTCACCGGGATACGGTGCTGAGTTGATGAAAAGGCGGATCGCGGATCGATGATGCCCATTGATAAACCGGCGGGGAAGTTTTTATCTCGTTATGATAAAATCAGCCCACTTACTCTGGGATAGGAACACACGAAAGGGAGGCCGACATGAGCCCGGAGACCGCCCAAAAAACGGACAAAGATTGGGCAGAGCTAAGTGCACAGCTAATGGCTGCAAACATAGCAGTAAAGGGCCTCATCGCGATTGTGGTCCAGGATGAAAGCAACCGGCGTGCTCTTTTGCGGATGTTGCAGATGGTTCAAGATGAAGACTCCTCCTACGAACTTGAACCTACATTCGACGAAAACCAAAGGAGGGCCTTCACCGAAGCTATGAGGGAGTACAGCCGATTTGCGACCATTTAGACCGGAGAGCAAAAGCCCTCATGAAGCTATCGAAGAAATCGCCCGCCAGGTTGTAAAGGACCAGCAATTACAGGTAACCCGACTTGATACGCAGGCCCTTAGTAACAAACTGGACACCGCCCTATCAAGGTTCTGGTGGACTTGGGCAATGCTCACTCTAATCCTTACTGTGCTCATAGCATCCTATGGTGCTACAGCTTTCTTCACCTGGAGGCTCATTGGCGCTTTGCTTGATGCTGAATCCTGATGCGCCGAGGTTTTGCTCCCGTCATAAGGCTATGTGACCCTCCGGTTTATTTTGCTACGGACACCCTTTCTAAGAGGTAACCGGCGCTTGGGGCGAAGGGAGATGAACCCATGGAATACCAGGTCTGGCTAAACGGCGAATTCATGCCCCGCAGCGAGGCAAAGATCGGCCTCACCGACAGGGGCTTCAGGCTCGGCGACGTAGTCTTCGACACCTCCCGCACCTTCAACGGCAAGGTCTTCCGCCTTGAAGACCACATCGACCGACTCTACCGCTCCCTCACCTACGTCCGCATCGACCCCGGCATGACCAAGGAAGAAATGACCGACGTCACCCTCGACGTCGTCCAGCGCAACGAGGCCGTCCGTGAACCGGGTGACGACTACATGATCAGCCAGTTCGTCACCCGAGGCGAAGGCGGCCGTTCCGCGAAGCCCATGACCCCCAACATCGTCATTTGGGTAGACCCCCTGGACCATCCCCGCATGGCCCCCCTCTACAGCGATGGCGCCCACGTTGTAATCCCTAAGATCAGGAGCTACCCCTCCGACGCCCTTGACCCCAAGATCAAGCACTACAGCCGACTCAACTTCGTCCTTGCCGAACTGGAAGCCACCGACATTGACCCCGAGGCTTTCCCCGTCCTCACCGACGCCAACGGCAACCTCACCGAGAGCATCGGCTCCAACTTCTTCATCGTCACCGACGGCAAGATACGAACAGCCGGCGACTCCGCTATCCTTCAAGGCGTCACCCGCAAAGTCGTCGGCGAGCTAGCCGAACAGCTGGGCATCCCCTTCATCGAAGAGAACATCCAGCCCTACGACGCCTATACCGCCGACGAGGCCTTCTTGGCCACCACCCCCTACTGCGTCGTTCCCGTCGGCAGAGTCGATACCCGCACCGTCGGAGTGGAGACTCCCGGCCCCGTCACCCAACAGCTAATGGCCGCCTTCTCCGAACTCGCCGGCTTCGACATCGTAGAACAGTCCATCACCCGCGCCAAAGCCCTCGCCACCGCCACCCCCTAACCCCCTCCGTCTCCCCTCCCCCGTATGGGCAATCCCTCGTGGTTGCCCTGGGCGGGGCGGGGTCCAGTCCCCTCTCCCTTGAGGGGAGAGGGCTAGGGTGAGGGTGATCCTTGGGTGTGGGGCCGCTCACCCTGAGCCCCGTCGAAGAGCCTGCCCCTGCGAAGGCAGGGGGTCGAGCGGGGGGCGGCCCACGCCCTATCAATTGCCAGGCAACCGCCCACCCCCTACCCCACCCGAAACAACCCGCGATCCAAATCCGACTCCCACTCTGCCCCCAGCAACGTCAACGCTCCCAACCTCCCAATCTCATCCCCCGACTTCGCCGCCAGCCCGTTCCCCCCCGTCGCCACCCCGACCCGGTCGTCCACCATGTCAATGTATGGCATCTCGCTGGGCGTCTTGCTCACCGCGCACGTGTCCAGCGTCACCCGATCATCCGGCAACGACTGCAAGTACGGAATCGCATCCCGTATCTTCTCCCAGAGCCTGTCCCTCTCCGCCGGGTCTCCCGACCCCCGGAACCACCCCTTGATCTCCTCCATGCTCCCGAGACCCCTGTGCCCCTCAGACCCCCCTATCTTCATCCGGTACTTCCCGTCCCTGTACTGCACCGGCGGAACTATGTAGCAGCTGTCGTTCTCCCGACCCGTCATGTAGATCATGCTCGGCAAATCGATAAGGTCCCCCGCCTCCGACTCCGTCAGCTCTATGTAAATCACGTTCACCGCCAGCACGTCCACGTCCGGCGCAACAGGCAACAGCCCCGAGTCCCGCGTGAACGCCCCCGCCGCCACCATCACCTTCTCAGCGCGATACACCCCTCCCCCCGATGTCCTTACCTCCACCCCGCCCGATCCACTCTCCGCCGATACCGCCTCCTCGCAAATGACTTCTGCCCCATCCATCTTCGCCAGCGCCACCTCCGCTTCCACTATTCCACGGGCGCTTATATGTCCAGCATCGATGGACTGGTACAGCCCCGTGCACTGCGCCTCGAAACTAAGCTTGGGAAACCGTTCTGCCAGCTCCTTCGCCTCCAGTTTCTGAAAATGCTCCTTCAGATCGACCATCACCTGGAGGGAATCGGGCACGTATTCCGACACCGCCCTGTCCATCGGCCCCACCGACAACTGACCCACCTCGTGATAAAACGAAATCCCCGTCCGCTCCTCCATGTCCCGGTACCGCCTTATCGACTCCCGCGCCAGCTTTGCCCAAACAATGTGAGGATCGAGAATCCGCGTTATCCGACCCTCATCGTAGTGGTCCGCAAACACCCCGTCGTGGCTCGCCTTGTCCCGTGGCTCGTCCGGCCCTATCAGCGCCACCCCGTCCGTCTGTTCTGCCAAGTGTCGCGCCACCCCCGACCCAATCATCCCCTTCCCTATAACTATGTACTTAAAGCTACCGTCCACCATCAACAACCCTTTCCATAACCGTCATTCCGATGCCCCGCGAGGTCGAAGATGCGCCTGAGGCGTGAATCTGGGGTGGCGACCCTTCCGTCATTCCGGCCGCCGAGAGCCGGAATCCATCCCGCGGGGTGGTGCATTCCGCTCGCCCTGAGCGGAGTCGAAGGGTCTCAAGAACGGAATGGGTGGGGTGTCCTGACTTCAAGTCAGGGTTACGCAAAGATCCCGCCCTAAATAACCTCCCTATCCTTCAACCCGATCACCTCCTCCCACGAATATCCCAGCACCTCCGTCAACACCTCTTCCGTGTGCTGCCCCAGCTCCGGCGCCCCGCTCCTCACCTTCCCCGGCGTCTCGCTGAACTGGATCGGAAGACCCAGCATCTTCACCTTACCCGCATTCGGATGGTCTATCTCCACCACGTACTCGTTCGCCACAGCCTGCTCGTCGGATAACGCCTCCATGTAGTTCTGCACCGGCGCCCACAGCACGTCCGTCGCGTCCAGGATTGCCCGCCACTCCTCCCTGGTCTTCTCGGCGAACCTCTCTTCCAGGATGCCTATCAGGGTGTCGCTGTGCTTGAACACCCTGTCCTCCCCCGACACGAACCTCGGGTCCTCCATCATCCACTCCAGGTCCAGCGCCCGACACGTCGCCTCCCAGTCCCGGTCCATGTCCAGCACCGAAAGGCACAGCCACTTCTCGTCCTTCGTCTTGTAAACATTCCAGAACGGGCTGAGTGCCCGACGTGTGTATTCCCCCGGCACCTGCCCCGAGAACAGCGTCCCCTGCGCCATCAGCGCCCCCACCGCCAGCTGTGTCCCGAACAACGACTCCTCCACCTTCTGCCCTATCCCCGTCCTTTCCCGCGTGAGCAGGCCCATAGTCGTACCCAGGCACAGCATGAAAGCACCCGTTTGGTCGGCCATCCCACCCCATATCTGCATCGGCGCCCTCGACTGTATTTGGCTCATGATCCCGCCCCGCGCCTGCGCCGCCAGGTCCGCCGACGGCCTCGCCGAGTCCGGCCCCTTCGGTCCAAACCCGTACCCGGCCGAGTAAACCAGCTTCGGGTTCATCTCGTGTACCGACTCGTAGTCGAACCCCAACCTCTTCAACGACGCCTCCCTGAAGTTCGACACGAACGCATCCGACTTCTTGATTAGCCTCGTCAGGATTTCTTTCCCCTCCGCCGTCTTCAGGTCTAGCGCCAGGCTCTTCTTGTTCCGGTTGTTGTTCTCGAAATAGTAATTCAACGCATTGCCGTTCTTCCCGAAGTTCCATGTCGAAAGGTACCGCCCCGGGTCCCCCGACCGCCTCTCCTCCACCTTTATCACCTCCGCCCCCATGTCCGCCAGCATCGCCGTCGATACTGGCCCATGCTGCCATATCGTCATGTCGATTATCCGAAGGCCTTCCAAAGCCATCATTGCCCGATCTCCTTCTACGAAACCACCCTTGGGAAAACGCGCGTAACATAGGCCCGACCCCATACCTTGTCAAGCACACCCCGAAGTGCAAGTTTCATTGAAAGGAAACCTTCTCCCAAATGAAAATGGTGGAGCTTTATTTTGCGAATTACAAACCTGCTTCTGACGACGTATGGTGTCCATTAGAAATCGAGGGCTGCTCCTTTAACGCTTTGTGTTAATATGACATTGAAGGAGACTGCCCATACACCCTTTCTCTGCATTGAAAGGAGACCAAAGCCCCGATGTTTAAGGTAAAGCCCGCCCCTAAGCGCGCACCCGGAAAGTCGCTTTGCCTTTGCTCAGAAATGAACAAGCCTATGATTGACTCGATTGTGGAATCACTGGATTTTATGGGGCTGTATACCAGGGACGACATCAAGGAATGCCCAGCCGCAGAGGCGAATATGGCTATTGTGGGAGATTGGGAGCAAGCGTACAAAGATTGGCGTCGTGCTTCCAGTAAGCTAGGTGTCTTGAAAGAAGATGAGGACAACGTAGTAACTTTCTTAATGCCGTCAAGCCGCCTGGGACGGTATTATGCCAGCTGACCAAGAGAGTTTGCTTCCGAAGGAAGGCAACGAAGAATCCGGCGAGCAACCGTCCGTGCAGATGATTTCCGTGAAATGGGAGGCTACGCTGCCCCCACCGGAGATGTTGCGTGCTTATGACGAAGTTAGCCCCGGTCTGGCTGACAGGCTTGTGAGTCATGCGGAAAAGGAAATGGCTCATCGGCACAAAGCTCAAGATAGGCTGATATGCGTATCTGCTATAGGCCGCATATCCGCGCTGATTTCGGCTGTAGGGGTGCTCGGCGGCATAGCTGCAACCGCAGTTCTTGCCGTAGTGAATGATCAACCTTGGGTAGCAGGCTCAGTTAGTGGGTTCGCTCTCATCATCGCTTTAGTTGCCGCTTTGATCGGTTTTAAGTTGCGGAACGATTCCGACGACAGCACCCCTGGTAATGATACCGCTTAGACGTTAATTCTCAGACAGATTTCACAGCCCCACACCCCCCAAACTCCCCCACCCGACCCAGCCCCTCCCTGTACTCCTCCGGCGTGTTCATGTCCAGGCATATCAGTGACGACGACACCTCCACGTACCCCACCCGACCCCTGTCCCTCCTCACCACCTCCTTCAACCCCAGCCCCTCCTCCGTGATCCCTAGCATCTCGTCGTGCAAACTCCCGTCCAGCACCGTCGGATGCCCCCTCCGACCCCCGTGCACCGGTATCGTAATCTTGGATTTTCCTGAGAGGTGACCGTCCACCACCTCGTCTATCAACCACGCTGGCCGGGGCTGGTCCACGTTCAAAATCAACACCCCCCCCGCCCCCACCGGCACAGCCCCAACCCCCGCCACCACCGAAGACGCCCGACCCCTCTCATAATCCCCGTTCACCACCACCTTCACCCCCATCCTCCCCGCCACCCGACCCATCACCGACTCCGCCTCATGCCCCAGCACAACAATCACCCCCTCCACCCGAGACGCCCCCAACTGCTCCAACTGGTACTCCACCAGCGTAGACCCCATCCACGGCAGCAACCCCTTCACCCTACTCATCCGCGTCGACATCCCCGCCGCCAACAACACCCCCCATATCCCACCCGATAACAATGTCATTCCGATGCCCCGCGAGGAATCTGGGGTGGGGAGTCCTGTCCTCGCTCCCCTAATTTAACCGTCATTCCCGACTCCGATCGGGAATCCAGGGGCATGGATGTGGGGTGGGTGTCCGGTTCCCTCTCCCTTGAGGGGAGAGGGTTAGGGTGAGGGTGAAGCAATCGCCTCAAACTCAACTACGGAAAACCGAGCGACATATGGCGCACACGGCCCGACCCCTACGCCAACACCCTCGCCTTCTCCCGAGCCTTCATCACCAGCTTCTCATCCATCTTCATCGACGCCCCGTCACCCCCATACCTCACCATCTCGATCTCCGCCATCACGCTCAAGGCTATCGACTCCGGCGTCCTCCCCCCCAGGTTCAGCCCCACCGGCGTCCGTATCTCGCTCACCCTCTCCAGCGGCACCCCCGACGACAGCAGCGTCGGGAATATCAGCAGCGCTTTCCGCCGACTCCCCAGCAGCCCGATGAACTTAGCCGGCGACTTCGCCGCTTCCAGCAGCGCCATGTCGTCGTACTTGTGCCCCCGTGTCGCCACCACCACAAACGAGTTCGCAGTTATCCCAATCCGTTTGATCCCCGAGTCATATTCGTCCACGACCAGCGCGTCGGCGTCCGGGAACCGTTCGGCATTCGCGAACTCCTCCCTGTCGTCGACTATCCTTGTCCGGTACCCGAGGAACGTCGCCAGCTTGTAGATCGCATTGGAGACGTGCCCTCCCCCGACCAGCACCACCGTCGCCGGGCTCGTGAACGCCTCAACATATATCTCCGTCCCGTCTTTAGTCGATATAAAATCCTGCCGACCGAAGTCCATCGCCTTGAACGCCGACTCCTCCGCCGCATCGTCCAGCGAATCATCCCCCAAAGATCCCACCCTCGACCCGTCCTCCCTTATCAAAACCTTCGTCCCCACCCCCCCCGACATCGCCCCCTTCTGCGTCACCATCGCCAGCGCCACCCCGCCCTCGCCCCGATACGCCGCATTTATCTCGCGGGTGTATGCCTCGTACATCGGGTCTTTCTGAGGCTGGTCGATCATGATGTACATCGTCCCGCCGCACACCAGCCCGTCCTGCGCCGCCAGGTCGTCGTTCAGCGTGAACCCCTGCACGTCCGCTGGAGTGCCTTCTGCCATCGCCAGCTTGGAAGCCGTGTAAGCGTCCGCCTCTATGCACCCGCCCCCGAGAGTCCCGGCAAACGACCCATCCTCCCGAACCAGCATCTTCGACCCCGGCTTCTGCGGCGTCGACCCCTTCGTCCTCACCACCGTCGCCAGCGCAAACGGCCTCTCCCTCTCAATCAACCCCCCGACTTCCTCGAATATCTCTCTCATGGCTATCCTCCCCGCGCCCTGGCCTTATGCCAAGAATCCCATTATGGCCGCAACGGCGCCGAGACCAATTAGTTGCAAACTTGCCAGACCGATGACGGCCTTGTTCAGGTAGCCTCGAATGGCATCCTTCAACTCGGCTATGTCTACTTTAGTAGCGTAACGTTCCCTGAACTCGAGGCGTAGCTCATTCAACTCCTCCCGGAGTTCGGAACGGGTAATCGGATGCTCTACGATGGTCATAGTGACATCCCTTCCTGGGTGCATTGTAACACCTGCCATTTACACGTGCTACGCAGCTTCGGCCCGCATCAGATCGTCCACGGACATCGAACCGCTGGCGCCGGAAACTCCGGCAAGCTCCGTCACTGTCAGCAGCCCGGATGACCCCCGTGGCCGCAGCACCGACGCGCCCCCCTCACCTTCCGCCAGATATTCAACGCCGCCGCCAGGAAGGTCTTGTGCCACGGAAGCTCGCTATTCCGAATGTTGACCCAGAATTTCCCCGACATCTCCGTCTCCCCCAAACTCCCCCCCGAATCCCGACCTCCCCTCATTATATATCCCAACCCCCCGACACATCGGACTGTGCAGCCCTTACGAAGAAGGAGCGGGACTTGCAATCGCCACCCCACCCCTCGGCCTCGCCTTGTGGAAGTACGCAATCACCGCCCCCGCCAGCAGCACCCCCATCACCATCATCGTCGACACCCGGAACCCCTCGAAATAGTGCGCCTGCGCCTCCGACTGCGTCAGATCGTTAACGAACGCCGGTATGAACATAGACAACGCCGTCGCCGATGCCGTCGCCCCGATCGCGTGCCCCAGCTCCCGCGTCGTCTCCAGCAGCCCCGACGCCACACCCCGGTGCTCCAGAGGCAGCGCGCTCATAACCGTCGCATTGTTTATCGGGTTGAATATCGCCGTCCCCATCGTGATCGGCAGCATCAGGAACGGCACTATCCACCAGCTTATGTTCGGCGCCAGCAGCCCCAGCGCCAGGAACCCCGACGCTATCGTCATCATCGCCAGCGGCCTGAACAGCCGGGACCCGTGCTTGTCGTACAGCCACCCCGCTATCATCGGCATTACCAGCCCCACGCTCTGGTTCGGTATCAGCACGAACGTCACGAATATCGGCGATAGCCCGAACCCCTCCTCCATCAGTATCGGCACCAGCGTCATCGCCGCCAGCATCGAAAAGTGAAACGCCACGTTCGACACCAGCGACATCGTGAAGTACTTGTGCTGGAAGTGCCGGAAGTCGACCATCGGGTTGCTTACCTTGTGCTCGACAAGAGCGAACACCCCGAGCAGTACGAAGAACGCCCCCTGCATCGGCAGGTGGTACGTCAGCGCATCCGGCGACGTAAACGACTCCTCCCCCGGGTGCAAGTGGTTCGTCGAAAGGATCAGCACCGACGCACAGGCCACGATCAGCCCCGCCCCGACGAAGTCTATCGACCCCGTGTCCCGCCTCTCCTCTAGTTCCGACTCCGCCTGGGGCCCCCTGATCAGCCCGAAGGACGACACCACCGCCAGCACCCCTATCGGCAGGAACGTCGCAAACGCTATCCGCCACGTCGCAAACTCCAGCGACAACCCGAAGCTCGCCAGCCCGAACAGCGTACCCAGCCTCGACCCCATGATCGGCACCGCAAACGCCCGACCCCGCTCGTTCACCGGGAACGTCGACGCCAGTATCGCGTTGGCATTCCCTATCATCAGCGCCGCCCCCACCCCCGACATCGCCCTGAACGCCATCACCTCCCACAACGACTGCGCCACCACTATCAACCCCGCCCCCAGCGTCGAGGCCATCACCCCCAGCACGTACACCCGGCTGTGCCCGTACCGATCTCCTAGCCGGGCCCCCAACAGCGCGCCGCTCCCCAGCGCTAGAAGATAGACAATGACAATCCACGCCGCCTCATCTATCCCCACCTCGAAATGGTCCGCCAGCGTCGCCACCGACAACGCCACCGGCAGGCTCGACATCTGAGTCAGGATGTGCCCCGCCGCCATCGCAACCAGCACCCGACGCCGTCGAGGCGTCGAAAGCAGCACCGAAAGAGACGCCGGAAGCGCCATCACTCACCCTCCCCGGGCAAGCGATATTGGCCCCTATGTGCGCACCTACAAATCGTCTCCACCCCCGCCAATATACCACACCCCCCACCCCCCCACCCCCGAGGGGAGCCTGTCCGCCTATGGCGGATCATTCCCGCCTCTTTAACTCGTCATTCCCGTGCCCCGACACGGGAATCTAGGGTCCCCCCACTCACCCCCCACCCCCTATCCGTCACGTTCCCAAGTCTCCGTGATACAATCTGACCATGACTACTACTGAAATTAATCCAACCCTCATATTCGCCGACGCCCGCCACATGTACTCCTCAGCCCTTCAGCAATTTGACGCCGGAGACATCCGAGACGCCTCCGACAAAGCTTGGTGCGCCGCCAAGCGCGCCGCCGATGCCCTTATCCTCGCCCGCACCGGCAACCTCCCGCCCAAGTCCCCCGACACCACCCGCTCATTGATTAGGCTTGCCCAGGACTACCCCGAAATGCGGGGACTTCTGGACCGCTACGCCGCGAGGCGGGACATACTCCACGGTGACTGCTTCTACACCGGCCTCTGTGAGCCCATAGACGGTATCCAGCGCCTCATCCACGAAACCGCCGACTTCATCCAAGACGCCGAGGCCCTCGCCCAAAACTAACCCCCACCCCCCTTAATCCGTCATCCCCGACCCTTTACACCGTCATTCTGCCCCTTCCTCCTCTGCCATTCCCACCCCCTTTAACTCGTCATTCCCGTGCCCCGACACGGGAATCCAGGGTCTCCCCACTCACCCCTCTCCCCCGTAGAGGTGCCCCCTCCCCTCCCAACAAATCAAAACAATCCCTCAATCCCACGAATCACAGTTCAGACATCCCCCCACCCCGAACATTTGACTTTCCCAAACACCAGTCCTATACTATCCCCAGACCCGGCCCCCGACACCCTCGGACCCGCCGAAAAAACTGAATTGCCGAACTGGCCGAAAGGACTGCCGAATGCCCAACAAGTCCCGCATCCCATCCCCACCCCCCTCTACCCGCCATTCCCGACCCTTACACCGTCATTCCCGTGCCCCGACACGGGAATCCAGGGTCTCCCCACTCACCCCTCTCCCCCGTAGAGGTGCCCCCTCCCAACAAATCAAAACAATCCCTCAATCCCATGAATCACAGTTCAGACATCCCCCTAATGCTACATTAGCCCTTGACACATATAATCAGCACTGTTATCATAACTAACGACCCCGGTCCCGACCCGTCGGATCGCCGAAAAAAACTGAATTGCCGAATAGGCTGAAAGAATTGCCGTATGAGCAAACACAAAAGCAAACCCAAGTCGCTGAGGCCCCAGAGCGAAAATCCCTATCGCGGCCCCGACCTCGAACCCTGCCTCTACAGAAATAAATTGAAGGGCACTGGCCCCAAGACATTCGAGCGCGCCCTCAGAATCCAGGATATCGACCAGGAACTCGCCCTCCTGCGCACCCGCGTTGAGACCATACTCGCAGATGACGATAAAAATACCCCTCTGTTGCTCAAAGCCATCGAGCTTGTCATCCGCGGCTACTCCGCCAGGGCCCGCGCTTCCGGCGACCCCTCCGCCCCCACCGAGCAGGGCATCGACAGCATGCTCAGAGACGCATCCGAAAAATACGGTCTCAAGATAATCGCCTGGGACTCCAACTGCTAAAGGACTTCATGAACATTTTCAACGTCATCCTCCGGTTCGTATTCGGCATCCCCGGAACTGCCCCTTGGTAGCCATCGACGACCTCAGGCCCTATCAGGACCGCATAGCCGAAGCCGTATTGGATAGCGTCCAGGGCCGCAAGGGCCTCTCCTTCTCCGTTATGATCGCCCGTCAGGGCGGCAAGAACGAGGTCTCCGCTTGGATCGAAGCCTTCCTCCTCTCCGCCTATGTCCGCTCCAACGTCACCGCCATTAAGGCCGCGCCTACCTTCTACCCCCAGGCCCGTATCAGCATCTCCCGGCTCGAAAAAGTCCTCCGCCGTAGACGCGTGCCCTTTTCTTTTGAACGCGGCCATCTCTTCCGCATCGGCCGCGCCCGTCAGATGTTCCTCAGTGCCCACCCATCCAGCAACGTCGTCGGCAACACCGCCAGCCTCCTCCTCGAAATCGACGAGTCCCAGGACGTCTCCCCCGACAAGTTCAACCGAGACTTCGTTCCCATGGCCGCCCACAACAACGTCACTACCGTCCACTACGGCACCGCCTGGGACGACCATTCCCTCCTCGAGCAGGTCAAGCAGTCCAACCTCGAGCTCCAACGCTCCGACGGCATCCAGCGCCACTTCGAGTTCGACTGGCAGACCGTCGCCCAACACAACCCTCACTACAAGCGCTTCGTCGAGGCCGAACGGCAGCGCCTCGGCAGCGATCACCCACTGTTCCGTTCTCAATACTGCCTGGTCCCCGTGACCGGCAACGGAAGGTTCCTAAACTCAAATCGGCTAGCTCTACTTCAGGGCCAACACCGTAGAATCAGCGCCCCCGTTCCAGGTCGAATCTACGTAGCCGGCATAGACCTCGCCGGCGAATCGGAACAACCGGAAGACATCCGTCTTCAGGGCCTCAAGCCCACCCAAGACTCTACCGTCGTAACTATCGGCGAACTCCAAATGCTCGATGATGGCTTCGGGTCCAAGCGGCCCTCCCTCACCGTCGTCGAGCACCATTGCTGGACGGGGAAGCCCCACACCGAGACCTTCTCGGGCCTCGTCCACCTCCTCAAAGACGTTTGGGGCTGCCGCAGGGTGGTCGTCGACGCCACTGGCATTGGCGCAGGCGTAGCCGCCTTCCTGCGAAAGAACATAGGACCTTCCATCGTAGTTCCCTTCACCTTCACCGCCCAGAGCAAGTCCAAGCTCGGCTTCGACCTCCTCGCCGCCATCAACTCCGGCAGGCTCCGGATGTACGAGCCCGACGGCTCCCCCGAGTACCGTGAGTTCTGGGCTCAAATCTCCAAAGCAAGGAGGACCGTAAGATCCAACCAGACCATCAACTTCTTCGTAGACCCCTCCGAAGGCCACGACGACTTCCTATCCTCCCTCGCCCTCCTAGTCCAGGCCTCCAACTACACCCCAAGACGCGCCACCGGCCGCCTGAGAAAAGGCTATGAATAACCCCACCCCCACCCCCCAGGGGAGCCTGTCCGCCTATGGCGGATCATTCCGGCCCTTTATATCGTCATTCCCGAGAAGTCGGGAATCCATCCCCGGTGGCGGGGCGGTGTGGGGTGGCCTCCGGTCCCCTCTCCCTCGAGGAGACCTTTGCGTAACTGTGGGCATTGTGCTGGAGGGAGGTATTTTCCTTGGAACTGTCGATATCGAATGGTGAGGTTAGCGACTTATCGTCGTTACTTCAGTCCTGAACAGTCTATTTTTTGGGCTGTCCGGTGGATTCTCGCCTCTTTAGCCCATATCTCACCCCTGTAAGCTCACGTTCCTACGAGGCTTATACGGTCAGCCCTACGCAGGTTGTAGGCCATACACTTCAGCCACATCTCCGTCGTATTCCTCTCCAAGCCTATGTAACGTACCCGGCTGTACCTGTAGGTCCGCTTCAGTGTCCCGAACACTTTCTCCACCCTCGCCCTCACTTTTGATATCAGCTCGTTCCGCTCCTTGTCTCCTTCGCTTACTTCAGGATGGTGCTTGTTCCCCCTCTTCATTATCCCGTCCTCTATCCCCATCGACTTCAGCCTTTGTCTCCTCTCATGGGTGTCGTAGGCCCGGTCTGCATATACAGCCTTCTCATCTCCTGAGATCAACTCGTCGGCTACTTCCGTGTCGTTGACATTTGCCGCCGTCATCACCGCCTTCCGTATCAACCCACTCTCCTTATCCACCCCTATATGCACCTTGTATCCGTAGTGATACCGTCCACCTTTACGGGTCCATGCCGCATCCCTGTCCGTAGCTTCCTCCTTCATCAACACCCGCCTGCCCTGGGACTCCACCAGCGTCGCATCCATCAGTGTCCCTCCCTTCACCACCATTCCCCTCTCCTCCAACTGCCGGCTCAACTCCTTCATCAACCTCTCCACCAGCCTCTTCTCCGTCAATATCCCCCGGAACCGGCTGATCGTAGAGTGATCCGGCGTGTCGTCCTGAAGCCCCAGCCCCACAAAGCGCCGGAACGATATCCGGTCCCCAAGGGCTTCCTCCATCTGAGGGTCCGACAGGTTGTACCACTGCTCCAGCAATAGCACCTTTACCATCGTCAACGGCGGGTAGCTCGGCCTCCCTTCACTGGCCGAATACACCCCCTCCACCAACCTGTTGAACCTTCCCCAATCTACGGCATCGTTGATCCGCTCCAGCTGGTGGTTGCTTCCCAACCCCTCCGGCAGCAACGACTCCGCCAATGACGGTTGCCCTAGTTCTCGATGCATTCCACCCTCCTCATCCTTTGCCTTCTTGCCACCCTATTGTCGCCTCTGCTACTTGGGTTATGCAAAGGTCTCTCGAGGGGAGAGGGCTAGGGTGAGGGTGATCCCGGGGCGGGGCTGGGCGTCCCGCCCCCTTCCCCCTTGGGCAAAGCATATCAGAAAAATGCGCCGCATTTTTCTGATATGCCACTTTTTTCTTGGGGGGTGGGGCGGGGGTCTCCCCCGCCCCACGCGAAATCCCTCCAGCCGTCATTCAATCAAAACACCCACGAATTCAATCAACGTTCAATCAAAACCCCACCCATGCTATAATCCCCTCACCCCCACAACTAGACATAACACACAAAACCCATGACCACCCCCCTCCCCATCACCATCTACTCCGACTACATATGACCCTGGTGCTACATCACGTCCGTGCGGCTGGACAAGGTCAAATCCCGGCTCGGCCCCCGGGTCGACTTCCGCTGGAAGAGCTACGCCCTCCTCATGGGCCGCGCCGACTCCCGACTCGTCACACCCCACAGCCGCACCTCCCGTGCCGCCGCCGCAGAAGCCGAACCCGACGCCCCCTTCCAACCCTGGTCCCCCGGCAAACCCTACATCTCCTCCAGCCTCCCCGCCCTCGAAGCCGCCAAGTGCGCCGCCCTCCAGGGCCCCGACGCCTTCCAGGCCTACCACCGCTCCCTCTTCAAAGCCATGTTTGTAGACAGCATCGACATCAGCGACTACGACGAATTGACTTCCCTGGCCGCCCGTGAAGGCCTTGACCCCGACCGCTTCCGCCGCGACCTCGATGGCGGCCAGCAGAAAGTCGCCGTCATCGGCGAGCACCTGGAGATGGTCATGGAACACGGCGAAGCCCCGTCCGGCTTGCCCCTCGTCCTCATCCAGGGCCGCGACCCCATTGTCGGCGCCGCCCCCGCCGACCTCTACGTCAGAATCCTCCAACGGGCCCTCGCCCGCCAGGAAGCAGGCTGACCCCGCATGGCACCTTTGTATAACCGTCATTCCCGACCCCGATCGGGAATCCATCCCTTCCCCATCCGTCATTCCGGCCCCAGAGCCGGAATCCATCCTCTGGGGGTGGGGCATTCCGCTCGTCCGCCTCTGGCGGAAGCGGAGTCGAAGGGTCTCAAGAGCGGAATGGGTGGGGTGTTCCCCTCCCCGGACTAGGAGTTGCGCAAAGGTCTGGCTATGGCAGTAATGAGGCTGACCGCCTTCACCCCCAAACCCGGCAACGAGGAACGCGTCGCCAACCTCCTCGAAGCCCTCGACACCGCCCTCTCTCTACAGCAGGGCTACGTCCTCGGTCTCCGCTTCACCGGCCAGGCCGGGTCCTCAGAGGTGGGCCGCATCTTCGTATGGGAGTCCCCCGAACTCGCCGACGCCGCAGAGTCCTCCCCCGAGGCCTCCCCCCTCTCCCGTCGCATCGAAGCCCTCTCCGAAGACGGGCGCCTTGACCGCACCTTCGACCTACAGGGATACGCCCTGCGCCCCGGCTAGTCAGGCAGAATGGCTATGACGTCGACTTCCAGCAGCAAATCGGGCCTCGCAAGACCCGCCACCACAATCGAGGTTACCGCCCGTGGCTTGACTTCCCCCAGCGCCGCCCTCCGCGCCCGTGACATCCCCGCGAAGTTCTCCTGCCCCACCACGAACTGGAACACCTTCACTATGTCGTCCATGCTCGCCCCGACGTGGGTCAGTATCGCCTCGATGTGCCTCCAGATCGCCAGGCCCTGCGCCTCCACGTCGCTCCCGCCCTCAGCCTCACCGTTGACCCCCCGGGCCGTCTGCCCCGAGATGTGGATCGTATTCCCGACCCTTATCGCATGGCTGATCTTCTGGTGCTCCGGGAACGACCAGATGCCGGGCACCGTGTAGCTCGTCCAGTGCTTCTTGCCCGTCTGCGTCGTGGTCATTCCCCAATCTCCGCGACCACGTCCACTTCCAGCAGCAGTTCCGGCTTCACCAGCCCCGACACCACTATCGCCGTCATGCACCTCAGCGGGTCCTCGCCCAGCACCTTCCTCCGCGCCCGGGACATCCCCGCAAAGTTCTCCTGCCCGACCACGAACTGGAACCCCTTCACTACGTCGTCCATCGAAGCCCCCGCCGCCTCCAGCACCTTCTTGATGTTCCCCCAGATGTAATCGCCCTGCGCCTCCACGTCACCCTCGCCCACCACGTTCCCATCCGGGTCCAGCGCCACCTGCCCCGATATGTACACCGTGTTTCCCGCCCTGATGGCATGCGCTATCTTCAAATTGTCCTTGTACGAAAATATGCCGTCTACGTTGATCTCTTTCCAGTGATGCATCGTTATTCCTCTCTACTTGTCTGCCCCGGGGCCCGCACCCCGATTTGCCGCATGGGATGATATTCCCACCGCCTCGGAGTGTCAAAGTCTTCACCATCCCTTGTCAGACACCCCAGCCCCCGATAGTCATTCGAAATACGCTACAATGCAGGCTGACAACCTCCCCCGAAACTGGTCCTCTTACCGGGCGCATACATGGACATCAACGACATATTCACCAAGGGCCTGAATATCAACGATGCCTGGGACCTCCTTTGGCCCGTGTCCATATACGTCATCGGCATGTCCGCCTACGCCGTGTTCGTCTTCAAGTTCTACCGCTTCGTCGCCGCCCGGGACATGTTCCGCTTCGACCTCTCCAGGTACGAGGGTTCCCGCCACGGACCGTCAAGGTCTGTCCTCCATGTTGTCCTGTACGTGTTCAAGTACCTCATCCTGTTTCCGGTTTTCGCCTTCTTCTGGTTCGCCGTCCTGACGCTGATACTGGCCTTCCTTTCCAAGGGTCAGACCTTCCCCGAAACCCTCCTGATTGCCCTAGCTACCGTCGCCGCCATCCGCGTCGCCTCCTACTACAAGGAAGACCTCTCCCGGGACCTCGCCAAGATCCTGCCCTTCGCAGTCCTTGGCATCTTCCTGGTCGACGCCTCCTTCTTCTCCCTCTCCGACTCCTTTGAGAGCCTGAAAGTAGCCGGCGACTACACCGAAAGCATCCTCTACTACCTCCTCTTCCTCATCGGCCTCGAGTTCGCCCTGCGCCTCATCATGGCAGTCATAAAGCTCATTGTCCGCCTCAAAAGACGTACGCGTACGGCCCCCCTCCCCCCCGAAGACCCCTCCCCCGACTCTCCTCCCGGCACAACTTCCTCTACTGCATCCCCGGACCAGTAATTCCATTACGTGCCATCTTCCAAAACTCGGTACAATGCCCCCGATGGCTGGTCGAAAGCGCGCGGAAACACCTGCGAATGTGCCGGAATTGAGGACGTAAACCTGGTGGAGCTGAGGGGATTCGAACCCCTGACCCCCTCAATGCCATTGAGGTGCTCTCCCAGCTGAGCTACAGCCCCACGCAATCCTTGAAGGACTCAGAATTTAGCAGATTGACCGGTTCCTATCAATAGCAGCCGGACCAACTCAAAACCAGGCGGTTAGCGTGAGTTCAACACCTTCTGCATCGTCGACCCGATCTCCGCCGGGCTGTATGCGATGGCCGCACCCGCTTCGCTCAGCGCCTGCTGCTTCGCCTTCGCCGTCCCGCTCTCTCCGGTGATTATGGCGCCTGCGTGACCCATGCGTCGGCCAGGAGGCGCCGTCGCCCCCCCGATGAACGACACCACGGGCTTTGTCACGTTGTCCTTGATGAACGCCGCCGCTTCCTGCTCCCGTGACCCTCCAATTTCTCCAATCATCACTATGGCGTCGGTATCGTCGTCTTCTTGAAAGAGCCTCAGGATTTCCACGAAGTTGGTCCCGATTATCGGGTCGCCCCCGATGCCCACGCACGTGGACTGCCCGATGCCCAACTCTGTCAGCTGGGCCACCGCCTCGTAGGTCAGGGTGCCGCTTCGAGACACGATGCCCACCCTGCCCGGCATGTGTATGTTGCCCGGCATAATGCCCACCTTGGCTCGGAACCGGGGAGAAATCGCTCCGGGGCAGTTCGGACCGATCAACTTTACCGGTTTGTCTTTCAGGTACTTCCCAAGGTTCACCATGTCCATCACCGGAATGCCCTCGGTGATGGCGATGATAAGAGGCACCTCGGCATCCGCCGACTCCAGGATGGCATCAGCGGCGAAGGGCGCCGGAACGAATATCAGGGCCACGTTTGCCCCGGTCTCCGCCACCGCCTTCTCCACCGAGTTATAGACCGGCACACCCTCCACGTCAGTGCCACCCTTGCCGGGAGTCACACCCGCCACTAGGTTCGTTCCATATTCCCGGCAGCGCATGGCGTGAAAGCTGCCGTCCCTGCCTGTAATGCCCTGGACCAACAGCCGTGTTTCATCGTTTACAAGAATGCTCATATATTTCTGTCCTTAGCGGGAACTCTTAGCGTCGACAATTCTCTGAGCGGCGCCCTGGAGGTTTGGCACGAAGGAGATGTTCAGCCCCGACTCCTCCAGTATCTTCTGACCTTCGTCGACGTTGGTACCCCTCATCCTAACCACCACCGGCATGTCCACGTCCACCTCCCGAGCCGCCTGCACTATGCCCCGAGCCGCTACGTCGCAGCGGAGGATGCCGCCGAATATGTTAACCAGTACTTTCTTCACCTTGGGGTCGGACACCAACAGCTTGAAGGCCTGGGCTATCTTCTCCTCGTTGGCCCCACCCCCGACATCCAGGAAGTTGGCGGGTGAAGCACCGAGCAGTTGGATGATGTCCATGGTTGCCATCGCCAGACCTGCCCCGTTGACCATGCAGCCCACGTCGCCGTCCAGCTTGATGTAGTTGATGTCGAACTCGTTGGCCTGTACGTCCAGCGGGTCTTCCTGGGAGTCGTCACGCAGTTCCTGCACGTCCCGATGCCGGAACAGCCCGTCGTCGTCGAAGTCGACCTTGGCGTCGAGGGCGATCAGGGCCCCGTCACCCGTGACAATGAGGGGATTTATCTCGACCAGCGAACATCCCTTTTCCCGCATCAGCCTGTACAGCCCTGAGAATATCGCCCCCGCAGGCCTGATCTGCTTGTCCCCAAGCCCGAGCCCGTACGCCAGCCTCCGCCCTTGGAACGGTTGCAGGCCTATGGTAGGGTCGATGTTCTCCCTGAGTATTTTCTCTGGTGTAGAGGCGGCGACCTCCTCGATCTCCATCCCACCCGCTTCGCTGGCTATGATCACCGGCCCACCCGCCGACCCATCAATCACGATGCTGGTGTACAGTTCCTTGCCTTCCGGGGCGGCTTCTTCAATCAACACCTTGTTGATGGGAACGCCATCGGCGGTAGTCTGGTGGGTGACGAGCCGGGTCCCGATTAGGGCCCTGGCGTGTTCGGCTGCTTCTTCCGGCATTTCCGCTACCTTGATCCCGCCCGCCTTCCCCCGACCCCCTGCGTGCACCTGGGCCTTCACCACCACCCTACCCCCCAGTTCTCGGGCGATCTCGGCGGCCTCTTCCGGCGACTCGGCTGCTCGGCCCCTGGGCACCGGAATCTTGTACTGGGCCAGCAGCGCCTTGGCCTGGTATTCATGTATCTTCATGTCGGCTCCTTTGGCAAACGGCAAACATGATAGCCGACCCCCTATGCCCTGTCCATTGAGCCCTCAGTGACATGCGGCTCCCTCAGATATGTACCGCAACATGGACATAACACTGCCAGCGTATCCCTGTCTCTGATGGCAATGACAGAGAAGTACCCGATGGCCGACAGTGCCAGCGCCAGAATCCAGGTGGCGTGATAATTGCCGTAGTTGTCGAACATCACACCTGCGACAACGGCGCCCAGACCACCCGACATCTGGTGAACCATGTTGGCCGTGCCGGTCAGCGCACCCAGGTTCCTCATTCCGAAACCCCTGGTCAGGTAAATCGGAGCGAGGGGGGCGGTCATCAGGAAGGTGAATCCGTACATGAGCCCGAAAATTATGACTGCCGCCGGCGAATTCGAACTCACTACCAGGGAGAAAACTACGATCCTGATCAGGAAGCAGAGCCCGGAGGGTTTCCCGGGGCCAAATTTGTCGGAGAGAAAACCGGAGAACATCACCCCCAGCATCCCCATCACGCCCATGATCGCAAGAAGGTTGCCTGCCAGGACGTCGCTTATTCCTTCGTCGGTGGCGAAGGCGACGATGTGCGTGCTCACCAGGAAGTCCTGGAACCCGCAGATTGCAAACATGAAGATCATCGTGAGGAATTTTCGGGAAGTGATGACCTCCTTGTAGGACGGCCCGACCTGCGGGGATTCTCTTCCCGGGTCTCTTCCTGAGGGCTGTGCCCGGGTCTCGGGGCCCGACACTTCCGGTGGCCGAAACCGGATGAAGGCCAGCACCATTGGTACGCTGAGCGCCGGAATTATCAGCCCGACTATCTTGTAGGAAGGGCGCCATCCCCAGTCCAGCAAGAAAGTCGAGACAATGGAAATGATTATGAGTTGACCTATCGCACCTCCGGCTATGGCCGTGCTGTTAGCCTTTCCCGGGCTTCCTGTGAACCACCGACTAACCAGAACTATCACTACGCCCAGGTTCGAACCTCCGCTCCCCACGGCAAACACTACGCCGTAAAGCAAGAAGAGCTGCCACGGCACCTGGACGAAACCCGTGAACCCGGCCCCCGCCGCCATAATCAGTACAAAGGCCGCAATTATTAGACGGAAGCCATACTTGTCCGCAAGCCGGCCCGCCAACGGCATGGTCAATGCTGAGACGACCATGTACGTTGTCTGGACCGACGAAAGAGCCCCCCGGCCCCACCCCAGGTCCTCCTGCATCGGCTTCAGCGTCACGCCGAATATCATCCGGGTGCCGCTGTTGACGAATATCACCATAAAGGCGGTGGCCAGTACCAGCCAACTGGGGTCTATCTTCCTGAGACGTTCGTAGATGCCTGGGGTTGAAGTCATTATGTGTTGAGGTCGAGGAACCGTTTGTAGATTTGCATGAGTTCCCGGGCCCGGGCCCACGCCTCCGAGGGATGGATCCGCGGGCAGTCGTAGCCTAGAAGGTCTTTAAGGCGCTCACGGGTCTCAACCGAGTAAATGGCCGTCCCATCCTCCTCTATCGCCGAGAAACCAAAGACGGGCAACGCCGCCCGCCCGACCTCTTCCGCCTCCTCCCGACTCAGTTCCTCCGGCAGCGCGAGTTCGGCGCCCCGGGCCCCGAGTCTCGCCGGGTAGTCTCCCGGCAATCCTAGCGGAGAATTCACGGTCATTAACTCTTGCGAGTCGTGGGCGATTGCCAGCGCGTTCTTCACCGCCGATGCCGCGGGGGTGGAGAAGAGCGGGGCCTGGCCCTCGCCGCGGAAGAACCGGCTCTCGATGGCGGACTCGATAAGCGCCTTTGTATCGTAACTGCTTGTGACGTCCCGGCCGTCGACCGTGAGTTTCAGGAAGTAGGGGAGCTTGCCCGGGCCAGCATGTAGCATGGCGCTGCCGCCGCTGACTAGAAAGACCTGCATGGCCTCCTGGGGTCGTTCGTGCTCCACCGCCACCGCCCGACGGATCTCATAGGCAAGATGCTCGCAGTTTCCCGCCCCGCACGCCGCCCCCAGCCCCGCACCCCACAGCATGGGGTTCACGACGTCGGCAAAGGACACGTTGACCACCGGCACCTCCAGCCCCGACTCCTCCTTCGCCTTCATCACGCTGTATGCCGGAGCCAGGTGCCACGGGAGCTGCGCCCCGATGGTCAGTGCAGCCCGCACACGCTCCCCCAGTTCTCCCTCAATCTTCGATAGCTGTTCAGTTACCGACCGGGGGGATAGCAGGGACGAGATGTTGATGACAACATCCGGATTGACCTTGGACAGAACGCGGGAGGCCTGCTGAGCATCGGAGAGGTCAACCTGGTGAAACTCGAAGGACTTGTCCTGGCCGCTCATGGCTGCGCCGATGGCCGCGAGGTTGGTGCGGTATTCGCCCCAGTCGGCGCGGATGTCGGCCACGGCGATGGAGTCGACCCCCGGGTCCCGGGCCAGGAATTCCAGCGCCCAACCTCCGACATCCCCAAGCCCGCATATCAATACCGTTGTGCCCAAGCCATACCTTCCAATCCCATGCCGTGTAGTACACTCACAACAGGTTAGAATCCCATTCGAAACGCATCACCTTACTATACACAGAACCCTTGAATGTGTGGCGTTGCTCCAATCCAACAAAGGCTAGCTGTATCCTACTCGATTTCAATCGGTGCCATTTCCGAAGTTTATGCTGGCCTGCAGTTGTGCCAAGGTAGAGATGGCAGAAATCGCAGAATGACTCGACCCGTCTTGCTTTAACGACGGCAAGTTGCGCGGGCGCGGTTGGATACTGGATTGCGAACGGACGACCTCGAGACAAGCCCAGGCTGGATGGAGATTACAATGACCTTCGCACATCCGGAGTTCCTCGTTTCTAATGATTGGTTGACGTATCACAACGTGCGCATATTCGAGACGACCGTCCTCTTCCTCCATCCGCGATGTTGAGCCGGAGACCCAGCACCGCATCGCCGTTTTTTGTGTCCTATAGTTCATTTTACGGAATGCTTGCGCTGACATCGCGTCCGCCAGGGTCCCCCGGAAACACCGATGATTAGAGAACAAATCGAGCGCTTCAACCACGAGTTGAAGGAGATGTACGACTCTCCCATATACCGGTCTATGATTCGGATGTGGGGCGAGAATATAAACCTCGGCTATTTTGAGACCCCTGACGATGACCTCGCACTCGCCACCGAAAGGGCTAACGCCCAACTCGCAAAGGCAGCTGACATAAGGGACGGTATGGAGATACTGGAAGTAGCCTGTGGAGTAGGAGGCGCCTCTCGATACATCGCCCGGCGCTTCGACACCCGCGTCGTCGCCACCAACCTGTCACGAGATCAGCTCGCCATCGCCATCGAGCGCACCGAAGCAGCAATCAGCGACCGGATCTCCTACGAATACGCAGACTTCCACGGCCTCCCCTACCAGGATAACCGCTTCGATGTTTGGTGGTGCACCCTTTCCGTGCTCCACGCCGTCGACAAACCCAGGGTAATCGGTGAAGCCTTCCGGGTCCTCAAGCCAGGAGGCCGGATGGTATTGACCGAGCTCACCGCCGCCGAAGGCCTGGACCTTGACAATCTAATGAAGTTCTCCGCCGACGCACATTCACCTGGACTTTGGTCTATGTCCCAGTACGACCGGGTGTTCAGTGAGATCGGTTTCGCCATTCTCGAACGGGAGGACTGGAGCGAACGTGCCCTGTGGGCCTGGCGTAGACTCCCGCATGAGCTCGAAAGACTCCGGTCTGAAATCGAATCTGACGTTGGCTCTCAACCCCTGAACGACACTATTGAACGCTATCGCATGTGGGAGCAGGCGGCTTCAGACGGTATCGTGGGCTGCGCCTTCTACGCCCTCGTAAAGCCGTCCTAAGACCTTCCTTCTGCTTGGTCCATGCAGAGCGCACTGACCCTTAGCACAGCGCCGACCCCCTTGGACATTCCTCGGCGGTATTGCGACCTCAGGCGACGGGATGTGCCAACTTGTACCTCGATACATGCCGCTCTCTGCATGAACCTTCGAGCTTAATAGAAAGCCTACCCACGATTGCTAATGAAACACCTATGGTCGTCACCTATATAATAGACTGGTGTTGGACCTCGCCAGTTGAGTGTTGAGGATCCATCCGAACGGACCGATACAAGGAGGTGAATCCCATGCTTTCCCACAACTACACGTACCAGGAGTGTCTGGACGTATCAAAGAGAGTCTCCTGGTTGGAAGACGACGTCCTGGCCGACAAGACTTTCGACTTCTCGAAACGTTTTCTGCCCAACAGGTTGACCGGCGTAGACGAGATCGGATGCTTGAACGAAAACGAGAAGATTCAGCTGAATCAGATTATGGGTAACGCCTACTGTCACATCTTCGCATTCGTGGAGGAGTTCATTATCCCCACCGTCACGGAAGAGGCTATGAATGATGTCTACGGGGATGAAGTCAGAGCCCGCTCTTTGTTGCGGTTCGCTGAGGAAGAACTCAAGCATCAGGAACTGTTTCGGAGATCCGTTGAACTCTTCGGCCGGGGTTTCGGCAGTGAGTGCGGTTTAATCCCTGGCCGGGAAGAAGTGGCGCAAGTGGTTCGGAGCAAGTCGAAACTAGCCGTCATGGTCTTGACCACGATTATCGAATGGTTCACCCAACTCCACTACATAGAGCACGTGCGCGACGACTCAGACCTCGATGGCCTGTTCCGGGATCTCTTGAGGTTTCATTGGATCGAAGAGTCTCAGCACGCCAAGCTGGACACGTTGCTAATCGGCGAAGTAGCCGAGAACTTGACCCTTGAAGAGCGGGAGAGTGCGATCGATGAGGTTCTGGAGCTTGGTGGGGCGATCGACGGGCTCTTGGCTCAGCAGATTGGGCTGAACATAGAGGCTCTTGAGAGGGTGACGGGACGGACCTTCGCGGCTGCAGAAAAAGAAGAAATCACGACAAAGACGCAGCGGGCGTGTCGGTGGACCTTCCTCGTATCCGGATTGGAGCATCCTAATATCGTCAAAGCTATCGGGGAGCTGACTGAATCCGGGCCAGGAAAGATAGAGGGCGTCGCGGCGGCGCTCTCGGCGTAAAGAGCCGTGGTGGGCCAAGGCGAACCGTGCTAGGAACACTAGAGGGCCGATCATGCAAAATGTAGTGGCGGATGGGAGTGGGATCAGTCTTTAGCTATGATTTGGACGAATTTCACTCTTGATTCCCACATCCTTTACCACGATTGCGGAGTCTCTCAAAATGAATCTGTTCTAGCGGATCTATTGTATCCATACGTCTAGTAATCCGTCCAACAATGATGCCAGATCGGTTCTGGGCCGCTCTTCAAGTGATGGAGTCATTAACTCCCAAATCCAAAGTGAAGTGAAGGAGAAACACAGCGACGCGATCTTCGCAAGATCGGTCCTTCACAAGGGCGGTAATGGAACAGGGACTCGTTAGGAAAAGTGAGGCAAAACCTCTTCAACGCATCGCCGGAACTGGCCCTGCTGGTCCCAGGAGGGAAAACGCAGGGTGATGTCTGTTGCTCCGGCATCCACATAGGCCTGTATTTGCTCAATGCACTGTTCCGGTGTTCCGAGAGCCACCCATGTTTCCACGAAATCTCGATTGAAGTCCACCGAGTAATACAGGTCCAGATACTTCTTGGATTCTTGGAAGGCCGCCTCTCGGTCTTCATTTACGTTGATGTTGTAATAGGCCGAGAATGGCAGGTTCTCATAGCTTCGGTCGTAGTCACCGGCATACTCCAGAATCCTGCGGCGAATCTCGGCGAACTGGTCAGGGGGATTGGCGGTTGTCATATAGCCGTCGCCGAACCGGGCTGCCCGGCGCAGCGAGCGTTCTACAATGTGGGGCTTCCACGTGTTGATCCGTGGATTGCTGACTATCCAGATGGGAGGTGGATCCTGAACAGGCTTGGGGTCAATGAATGCACCTTCCAATTGGTGAAACTGCCCATCAAAATCGACACGATCTTCCGCCCAAAGCCGACGAAGAATCTCGATATTCTCCTCCATCCGCTGGGCCCTGTCGGAACCTTTGATGCCCATGTTTACGTACTCGGCGCGATGCTGTTGCTCGTTAATGTTGCCACCCATACAAGCGCCGAGGATCATGCGACCATGAGACAGAATGTCAAGGCTGGCCCATTGATACGCCAGAACAATGGGCTCACGGGAAGGGAAGCTGGCCATGCAAGCTACGCCGATCTTGACCCGCTTGGTCCTGGCTGCGATGCCCGCCATAAGGGTGATGGATTCCATCCGCGGTTTAGCCATTATGGAGTCCCCGACCCACACATGATCGAATGCGCCGGATTCTTCGGCCATCTCTGCCATTGCCAGCAACTCATCCGGTTCCGTCAAACCGAGAAGGACACCCCGATTGGAAAGCGTCAGTCCGAAATTAACCTTTTGTCCCATGGAACCTCTCTTTGTATTTTCCTATCGTATAGCTGGAGACCAGCCTGGTGACGAGTCTCCGCGTAATCCAGTTTCTTATATCGACTCAGCGCTAAGCGGCGCTGTGTTCGAGTACATACCGCCGCTTAGTCAGACAGGCCCGAGCCGGATACGACTTGGCCGGATTGCAAGACTGCAGAAATGTACTTAACGTTTGCGATGTCTTCAAGTGGGTCTGCGTCCAGGATAACCATGTCGGCCAGTTTTCCCTTTTCAACGGTTCCCAGGATGTTTTGCTGGCCCAGCAACTCGGCGGCCTGTCCGGTGGCGGCAACCAATGCCTCCATTGGGGTCAGCCCGCTGTCAACCAGCAACTTAAGCTCGCCGTGGAGGCCGGCCCCGGGCACAACGTACGGCATTGTCACGTCGGTGCCTGCAGCTATCTTCACCCCATCCTTGTGCGCTCTACCGATGAACTCCATTTGCCGGGCCAACTCCACCCTACCTTGCTGGAAGTCCTCCTGGGTGAAGTCGAAGGGGACAGCGAAGCGGTCCCACTCTTTCGTTACGGACTCCGGTAAGGTATCTATACCTGGGGGCCTCACGACCGCCGGATCATCACCGAGCAGGATGCTTTTGGACAGAGAGAGAGTAGGGGTCATGATCACGCCGCGTTCTTTCATGAGCTCAATGAGACGCCCTGCTTTGTCGGAGGCGGGATCTACGAACCGCCACGCCATCCAGGAGACTAGAGGGTCCCAAAATCGGGCTCGCAGGCCCTCAAATGTCTCCCGGTCGGCGTCTTCTACCAACTCAGGACCGACTCGGACGTGTTCAAGGGAGTCCACTCCCAATCGCACAGCTTGTTCAACGGTAGTCAAGTGGCCCACGTGGGCGGTGACCCAAGCCCCGCGGGAGTGGGCTTCATCTACTACATTTTGCAGGATATCTGGAGTTGCCATCACGTAAGCCTTGAGGAAGTCACCACCCTCATCCAGGACCTCTGGCACTGCCTCCTTCACGGCTGTCGCACTTTCCAACACTCTTACCCACTTCCACGGCCCGGGTGGATCACCATCCATGATCCTGCCAGCCCCAAACCAGCGGGGCCACCCAGCCTCCCCTTTCCTGAACTGTTCCATCAACCCGGGATCACAATTACCGGTGTCTCGGACGGTGGTGACTCCGTATTCGACGAACTGCTTAAAGAACCGGTCACATGCCTCCATTGGATCGTCCAGTTGGAGGAAGGCGTTGTCCGCAAGAACGCCGACGTGCACATGGCAGTCGATCATGCCGGGAATGACTGTTTTGCCGGATATGTCGACAACTCGCACGCCTTCGGGTACATCTAATTCACCTTTGCGGTACACGTTGATGATGTGCTGGTTGTTGACGAGGATTACCGCATCGGGTATGGGCGCTCGGCCCGTGCCGTTAATGACTGTCCCACCGACATATGCCGTCGTAGCCATTTCTTGCCTCTTTCAGAAGTAAGTTCTACTAAAGGCCCAGATTAGATATGGAATTCCCGCGGGCAGGTCTATGTCTTTTGGAGTGCCCAGGAGGTTCAGTCTCCGTGCCTTTGGAAATCGAGCGGAGTCTAGCAGGCTATCAGCTTCATCGTCAATTTGCAGCATTCTTCAAGAATGTTCAAACCCTGTGACCAACATCAGGTAGACCCCATCCGCCGTAGCGCCATTGGAGTACCTGTCCCATGTTAAGAACAAACATGTTAAATGGGAGACCGCGAGTCGCTAGAGGCAATGGGCAAGGCCGAGGCCCGGAGGTTGACAATACAGGGTGGCACAAGTAGAGTGCAGAACTACCCAGGAAATGCAGGTTGATCGCATTTATGCGGTCCCAGCGCCTGCCCCAAAACCATAACGCGAAAGCCCCGATCTCTTCGTCATGCAAGCTGTGTGGCCTGCAGATTAGATAGCGTACAGAGTTGGTCGGAGTAACGGCGACAACCGATTGTGTTGTTGGGTCGGCGGGATGCGGGGAAGGCGCCGACGTTACCAACCTCTACCTCCCGGGCATCTAACCTTAGATAACACAACAAACACAGGACAGAAATCGCATCAGCGGTCAACCAATACATGCTTGTCAGATACACCGGAACCCGACTAGTTCGAAAGCCTAGTGCATAAACTCTCCAAGGAGATGAGAACAATGGTGACTAGAGGAAGGCTCACACTGCTAGGCTTAGCCCTAGTAGCAGGTCTACTGGCATTTTTGGCGGCTTGTGGCGCTGAGGAAGACAGGGGGCCAATGAAGGTTGGATTCGTTTGGCCCTTCACAGGCTTTTCGGCCGACTACGGCCCTCGGGGAGAAGAAGGGATAAGGCTGCGGTTGGAGGAAGCTGACTTTGAAGTCGAAGGAAGGGCTATAGAACTGATCATCGCAGATGAAGACGTTCTAGATGCATCTCTGACGCTGGAGAGGGTGAAGAAGCTGGTGGAGCAGGACGAGGTGGATGTGATTATCGGCCCGCTATTCGGCTCCAGCCAGGAAGCAGTTGGACCATACATTAACGAGATGCAAGTCCCCGCGATCCAAGTCCACGGCTGCTCCTACGCCCTAGGCGAGGGTGGTAGCTTCTTCTGCAGCCCAGGTTCAAGCGAATCACTCTCGGCCGGCCTAGGCCAGTACATATACGAAGAACTAGGCTATAGGACACTCACTACACTGGGCCCTGATTACGTTTACGGGCACCAGCTCCTGGGCACGACGACCGATGCTTTTGAGGCTCTCGGTGGAGAAATCGTTCAGCAACAATGGGTTCCATTGGGTACAGTAGACATGCTTCCCTACGCCACTAATCTGGAAGAAGCTGACGCGCTGTTGACCTGGCTCGTTCCCGCCGACATGGTGTCTTTCCTGAACGGCTACCAAGACCTTGGACGAGACCTGCCTCTCGTGATGATACACGGACTGTTTGACGACTTTATGAAGGACTTCGGCCCGACGATACAAGAATTGGAAGACAGCACCGGGGAGATAACCGGCTTTGTAGGCTGGACCTGGCTAGTTGATCATTCAGTAAGCGCCGAATTCGTTGAGAACTTCGAGGAACGATGGGGCAAAAAGCCTACCCTCGACCACTCCAACGCCTACGTAGCCGCTGACATCGTCATCGAGGCCCTGAAGGCAACAGATGGAGATGCAGGATTTGAGGCGCTACGCAAAGCTATACTGGGGCTAGACCTGGATACACCGATTGGGCAGCTTACCTTTGCTGATTCCGGCATGGCCTCTTCAGACCGATACATAGTTAAGCCCACGGTGCTGGACGATGGCAGGCACACCTGGGAGCCCATAGAGACCCTGACCAACATCAAAGACCCTAGCGATTAGTCAGTTCCACTTCGCTGGAGACTGGGCCGGAGCTACATGCGTAGCATGTAGCTCCGGCTCTTCCTTATCTCCCAGAGCAGTTCACAAGCCCCTTAACAGGGCGGCTAAATCAACTGGTTGGCCGATCCGACCTTCATGGGCGTGTGTGCACGCCCTTTCTCTATTCGCATCAAAAGCTTCTTTTATGGGTTGATTGCACATGCTCTCACGATACCCTAGGAAAAGCGGATGGTAGAGAAATTCGATAAGCTAGGTTATTATCTCTGCTAAACTGAGGCACGAGCTCATTAGCACCCCAATGTCAATAATCCTGCGTATACATCCGACAACTTTTCCCGGTAGTGGGTCGCAATGGCTTCGGTAATCAGCTCGTAATTTCCGGAACGCAGCTGCACTTGAAAGGCCGGCGACCCAGGAGTTCAAATGGACACGTTCGTGCTTGGCATGCTCAACGGGATTTCATTCGGATTCATCCTGTTTCTGATGGCATCCGGGCTGTCATTAATCATAGGCGTCATGGGTATCCTGAACCTAGCTCATGGCGCCCTTTACATGGTTGGCGCCTTCGCGGGATGGAGCATTGCAGTAACCCTAGGTCTACCCTTCTTGCTCGCTGTTGTGATTGGTGGACTATCTGCGGGTCTGGTTGGGCTACTGATAGAGCGAGGACTCTTTCGATACTTGCATAACCAGCTTAATGAGCAAGTGTTGGTGTCGTTCGGACTCGTCTTTATCCTGACCAATGCCGTGCAGTGGGCGTGGGGCCCAATCCCGCGAGGCCAATTCACGGCGGAGATCCTCTCCGGCTCGGTGAACTTTGGGGGCTACACTTACCCTACGGCTCGTCTGGTGATCATTGTGGTCGGGTTGGTGTTAGCCGTCGGTTTGTGGTGGCTGCAAGACAGGACTCGGATTGGCTCAGTAGTGCGAGCGGGAATGGATAATCGGGAGATGGTGATGGGACTGGGAATAAACCTGGAACGCATATTCATCGCCGTCTTTTTCCTGGGCTCATTCATCGCCGGCTTTGCGGGAGTAGTAGGAGCACAGATACTGGGAGCCAGCAGCGCGCAGAGCGTCGACGTGTTGCTATTGTCGTTGGTTGTAGTTGTGGTTGGCGGGGTGGGATCGATCCAGGGGGCACTATTGGGAGGTATATTGATCGGCATAGTCGACGCCTTCGGCAAGACCCTGTTTCCTGAGTTTTCCATGTTCTCGGTTTTCCTTGCGATGGTCATTATCCTGCTGGTCAGGCCCTCGGGTCTCCTGGGAAAGAAAATCTGAGCCATGAGATTGGCGCAACGGTTTCTAGTAGGTCAACCTAGGCCGAACCGACTTGTTGGTTTCGCTCCATTGATTGTGGCGGGAATACTGCTCATTTTGCTCCCGCTTGTCGTTCCTGGCTATGTGCAGAGTCTGATGACTCGTATGCTAATCTTCGCCATCTTTGCTATGAGCCTGGACCTCATTTTTGGTTATGCAGGGCTGATTTCGCTGGGACATGCTGCTTTCTTTGGCGTTTCAGCGTACACGGTTGGCATTCTGATGGTCCGATATGACGTAGATCTATTCTGGGTAGGAGCGCCGGCGGCGGTCCTGGCGTCGGCCTTAGTGGCAGCGGTGTTTGGGATAATTGCGCTTCGGGTGTCAGGGTTGTACTTCATCCTGGTTACATTCGCGTTGGGGCAACTGGTGTTCAGTGTAACGCACAGTGTTGGGTGGTTAACTACTGCCGGAACTGAAGGGGTTACCGGTATCAGCAGGCCGGACCTCGGATTTTTTGATATCGCCTGGAACAACCAGAGCTACCTTTATTTTGTTGCCGTATTTTTTGCCGTTTGCGGGTTTGTTCTATATCGCATCGTGAAGTCTCCCTTCGGAATCGCACTGCAGGGGATAAGAGAAAACGAACCGAGAATGCGCGCCCTGGGCTACAACACCTGGCTCTACCGTTATATTGCTTACATAATCGCCGGAACTTTTGCGGGAGTAGCGGGCGTGTTCTTCGCCTATCACAACGGACTGATAGCCCCATCAAACGTTGGCTTCCTTATGTCTGGGCTGGTCATGTTCATGGTGATCATTGGTGGGATAGCCACACTTTATGGTGCGGTAATGGGGGCAGTCGGTATAACTTTGCTGCAATTCTTCGCCGCTGATTACACCCCGGAACGCTGGCCTCTCATTCTGGGAGGAGTGTTCATTGTGAGCGTGATGTTTGCCCGTCAAGGATTTGGAGTTTACCTGTACAGAATGTGGAAGAGGGCAATCAACTAGCTTGGAAGCATTGCGAGTTGAAAACGTGTCCAAGGACTTTGGAGGCGTTCAAGCGGTACAGGGTGTTTCCTTCAGCGTGGAAGCCGGGCAGAGACTGGCGATCATAGGGCCGAACGGGGCTGGCAAAACTACCCTGTTCAATATTCTGAATGGCCAACTGTTACCTACAACGGGCCAAGTCTACCTCTTCGGTCAAGACATTACCCGGAAGTCCACACACCGCCGAGCCCACCTGGGCATGGCTCGATCATTTCAGGTATCTAGTGCGTTTTTGGGGTTGACGGTGTTGGATAACGCTCTGTTGGCCACCCAAGGGACTCGTCCTTCACGATTCCAAATGTTTCGACCGATGACAGCCTATAAGGATGTCTATGCGGATGTAGAACGCCTTCTGGAGCCGTGGGGGCTATGGGAGCACCGGAATAGCGTAGTTGAAGACCTGGCTTATGGCGAACAGCGAAAGCTGGAGATCGCGCTCAGCCTGGCGTCCAATCCGAGGTTCTTGCTCCTAGATGAGCCCAGTGCCGGGCTAACTGCAGCTGAAAGTGCGCATATAGGCACCATGATTCAAACCCTGGGTCCCGACACAACAGTCTTGTTGGTTGCCCACGACATAGACCTGATATTCGGCGTGGCGGAAAGGATCATAGTCTTGCATTATGGTCAAGTCATAGCGGACGGGATGCCTCACGACATCGGTTCCAATCCCAAGGTCCGAGAAATCTACATGGGGTTACAGGAATCAGACCGTGATGCTCGAGCTGATTGACATACACACCTACTACGGAGAGAGCTACGTACTCCAAGGACTTTCCATGAGTGTTGAGGAGGGTTCGGTTGTGGCTCTCTTGGGTCGGAACGGCATGGGCAAAACCACCACAATCCGTTCGATTATTGGTTTCAAACCGCCTCGCCGTGGAACGATCCGCTTCAAGGGACAAGAGATCACGGATGCAAAGTCTTATCGGATTGCACAATTGGGTATAGGTTTGGTGCCTCAAGGGAGGCAGATATTCCCTTCATTAAGCGTACAAGAGAACCTTACGATGTCTGCCAGGGGCAATAGAAAATCTTTCTCCTGGGATTTGCAGGGAGTTTATTCACTCTTCCCGGCGCTGAGAAGCCGGGCCAAGAACAGAGGCAATCAACTAAGCGGGGGAGAACAACAGATGCTTGCCATAGGCAGGGCTCTTATGACGAACCCGGACCTGCTCTTAATGGACGAGCCATCGGAGGGCTTGGCCCCAGTGATCGTAAGAGAGCTAACCCAAACTATCGCCCAGTTGAAGGACCGGGGCTTTTCGATTCTGCTAGTAGAGCAAAACCTCCCCATGGCATTGGAACTTGCCGATTACGTGTATGTAATAGACCGAGGCCAAATAGTTTATGAGGCCTTGCCGGAGGAGTTTAGGAGCAACACAGAGATACAAGCGAAGTATCTTGGCGTGACAGGGTGAAGTGCATTTGCGGCCCATGACTTAAGGGGGTACTACGCCGAGTCATGTTGCCATACTATGCACAGAATCGAATCCTATCTACGCCTGGATGGGCACTAGGCGCGATGCCGCTAAACTTCTTGATCAGACAATAGGCCAGGGTTGCGGAAAGTGGGTGTCGGTGCGAGAGAGCATGTCGGCGCCTATAGACTGGACTTTCTCGATGAGGGTCCACTCATCCACATAGGTCGGCTTCTGGTCCTCTATTACCACCCTGCCGTCTACCAGGACCGTGTGCACGCTCCTACCATCGGCATTGTATACAAGGCTATTGACTGGGTTGAACAGGGTGCGCCATTCCGGGCGGCGCGTGTCGAATAGCACGATGTCGGCCTTTTTGCCAGGCTCCAATGAGCCGATATCCGATTCGAGGCCCAAGGACCGTGCGCCGTCGATGGTAGCCATTTCGAGCGCCTTCTCTGCGGGCACCATGCTGGTCGAGCCTCGGCCATCCTTATATAGAACAGCAGCGAGATACATGGAGCGTAATACTTCAGCCACAGAGGAGTTGTTGGCCGAATCCGAGCCTAGGCCGACTGTGATGCCCCGTTCAATCATTTCCGGGAGACGGCCCTGGGAGGAGGTACCCGCACCCATTTTCACGGCTGCAGTGGGGCACATAACCAACCGTGTGTCGGACCTCGCAACACAGTCCAGCTCCGAGTCATCAAGCCCCACTACGTGAGCGAGGAGTACGTTAGGACCCAGAACGCCGATGTCCTTCAGCCACTCAATTGGCCTCCGGCCATATTTGTCGAGATGGGCCTGAACGGACTGGGGCGAGTTGACACAGTGGATGGTCATGCGGGTGTTGTTTTCATCAGCTATGCGTTTGGCGGCCTGCAGGAGATCCTTGGAACAAATGCTCACGTCCATTGGCATGGTCCAAGCCTGGACCCGGCCTTCGAGGGCGCCGTTAAACTGCCTGACCGTGCTCTCCATAAGCTGCTCCGCGTCCTGCAGGTCTATGAGCGGCAAGTTGATGGGATTCGGCAAATCGGTTACTGAAGCGCCGATAATCACCCTTGCTCCCGACTCCTCATAAGCCTTCATGCAGGCGTTCGGATAGCGGGTTGATCCCGGGTCGATGATGGTCGTCGTGCCATATTTCAGGCACTCGGTTAGGGCTAATAGGGAAGTGAGGTACTCCTCCTCGGGACGCATTTGGTTGGCCAGCTGGAATACGCTACCCAAGTAGTCCACCGGATTCAGGGAGTCGGGAAATATGCCCCGGGTGGCGTGTGCATAGGAAATATGAAGGTGGCCGTTAATGAAGCCGGGTGTAGCTACCATCTCAGAACCGTCGATGACCGTCTGTGCAGAGATGTCCTTAAGGTCGACGGTTTTACCAACCTGCGTAATCTTCGAACCTTCCACGACAATCGTCCCGTCCTGGATGATCCTTCTTTCCGGGTCGAGGGTGAGGATAAAGCGGATGTTTTCGATCTTTATGGTCGCATTTGGCATCAGTAAACTCCTGCTGATTGAAAGTCGGAGGGTGAGACGTATACGCTAAGTGTACCTGTTAGATAGCCTGGGGAACTAGAGATCCGCGACGGGAAGAGACTCGATTGGAACGTACCGGAAAACCCACATTACTGGTGTACCGAAAAGCAAGCGCAATACGTGGGTAGGATGAATGTGAGGGTTGGAGGTCGGAGTGCGGAAGGCTCTCAGCCCTTCAGCTATGAAGGAATATGCCAAGAAGGACTAGGAAAGCACCGTAACTGAGTTGAACCAAAATGCATTTAATGGGTGAACTTTAGGTACGTATTGAACGTCCATTGGGATATCGAGAGTCAATGACGCAAGGTATCGTGACGGAAAAAAGGGAGTGGGATCAATATTTAGCTATGAAATGGCGGGATATTCCTAATGATTCCCACTTCCTTTACCACAATTGTGGCGGCAAAGAAATTGAACCTGTTCTAGTGCTTCTATTGTATCCCCCCGTCTCGCAATTCGTCCAATTGCACTGAATAGTCGGGTTGGCAGTTTCTTTGAGGACGGATACTAAACCGCGAGTGTACTTTCGAATAGGCATGTTGCGACAAGGTAATTGATAGAAATTGCGCAACCTGTCCGATTCCTTGCCCCTTTGTGCCAAGTTCGTGTCCAGGATGGTGGGCTGGGGCGTACTGCATTGCGAACTTTTCGGTGGGAGGTCTCGATGTAATTTGACGATTGTCCTTTCTTCCTTCTGTGCATCCTGCGGACAAGTCCGCAAATTCACTGGCATTGTCCCGAAGGCATTTCTTGTTCGTTGTGGATTGGCTAACTCACGGCTAGAATAGGAACGAACCTACGGGATCTGACTTCGAAGGGGGGCAGTCTATGATGTGCCCCAATGCCATGTCAAGTAGGAACAAATGAACCAAAGACTGAATCCCCACACGTTGGGAGCCCTGCAAATTCCAGAACAGGACCCAGCGTTGCCGGTTGACCTCACGCCAGAATCCTTGATGGAAAAATGCGAGTACTTTTCAGCTATTGGGATTTGACCAAGCAAGGCCGAACTCGATCCAGAACGTTGGTTGGGCAACTTTTTGCCGAGCGAGGTGGAGCATGCTTTATACCTTCTCAATGCGTTCATGTACTTTGGTTCTGTCTTTGTCGAGCAGATTTTCAGCACTGCAATAAGGACCGTCGGGCGTTGCATGACCGCCGAGCAATGGGAAGAATTCCTCAATAGCCTGGTTGTTACGATAGTCACTGGAGAAGAGCCGAGTGTTACGGACAGCGGTCACCTGTTTGCCCGGAAAGCGAGGTCTCTCGGCATACCAGAAGAATGCATCATCAATCCTCAGCAGGCTAATGACCTGATACAAAGGGGCTTCGATGGCCCGGTGGTTTTCGTTGATGATTTCGTGGGTTCCGGACTGCAATTCAAAACGACCTGGCACCGCCCTAATCGAACAAAGTGCGATTCCTTCAAGGACATAGCACCGATATTCCCCGCGAAGTTCTATTATTGTCCGGCGTTCTGCACCGAATTCGGCTTACAGGAGATCGAGAGCGAGTGTCCTGAGGTTACAGTGAGCCCCGGCGTTTTCATACCAAAGAGCTACGGTGCACTGGATCCCGACTCTGTTATCTGGCCCACGCGACTCAGGAGCACATCCAAGGAGTTCATTCGCTCAGCCAGTGAGAGAGCAGGGATTCCCGACTTAGGTGGGACCGAACCAGAGGACTGGCGCGGATTCGCATGCTTGGGCTTGACCATCGCATTCGAGGATTCGGTGCCAGACGCGACCTTGCCCATGATCTATTGGGAGCAGAATGGTTGGCGTCCTCTAATGCGCAGGAAAGCATGACAGCAAATTTGCAACAAGCGGACTCGGAGACCTTGGCACGCTTGACCGAACTGTTCGGCGCCCAAAAGGCTGAATGGCTCGGGCCACGCCTCTTTGAACTCTTCTCGGAACCGAGTTACTTTCCTCGAATGACGACTCCACGTCCCTGCATACTGGTGGGCGGACGAGGAACCGGCAAGACGACAGTGCTTCGTGGCATGTCTTATCAGGGTCAATTTGAACTTGACAACCGAATTGCTGAAAGAGTGCCGGACTGGCCGTATTACGGTCTCTATTCCAGGGTTGACACGAATAGGGTTGCAGCATTCAAAGGACCAGAGCTTTCAAAGTCCCAATGGATCCAATATTTTGGACACTATATCAACCTCCTCATGTGCGTTCAGGTTCTCCGTTTCCTATCGTGGTTTCAAGTGACTACAAAGATCTCTACGAACCTTGATGAGGACGAACTTGAGATGGTCGCAGCCTCCTTTGGCCTGCCCGCGCCAGAAAGCAATGCCCATCTCCTCCAGTTCCTGCAACGCTCGTTGATTGAATTTGAGGCACATATCAATAACGTAGCAGATTGCGCGAGTCCGACATTATCGATGCAGGGAGCGCCGACGGCCCTACTGATCGAGTTTTTGAAGCGGCAGGAGGTTTTCGCCAGCAAGCTCTTTTTTTCCTCATAGATGAATACGAGAACCTTGAAGATTACCAACAGCAATTGATGAATACGCTCATCAAGCATTCTGGCGAGTTGTACTCATTTAAAGTTTGCGTACGCGAACTTGGTTGGCGTGTGCGCAACACGTTAGCCGAAAATGAGTATCTCATTAGTCCAGCTGACTATATCCGGATCGACCTTAACGAGGTGCTTCAGGGCCCTCCATTCGAAGAGTTCTCACATAAAGTGTGTCAAGATCGCTTGGCTGTCCTGGCCCAAGGCAATCCCACTGTTATGGCCGAAATACGGGATTTGCTGCCATCCATCATGGAAGAACAAGAAGCCAGACTCCTGGGCATCGATGAGCACAATCTAGAAATATTGCGGGAACTCAGGGAGATCGGATCAACAGACATTGTAGACAACCTCAGCCCTATGGAGATTTACCTACTAGGGTTTTGGGGCAGAAGCCATAACCAGTCTTTGCGCGAAGTGTTTGAGGACTATAAAAGCAACCCTGTTTCTTGGCGGGACCGATTGAACAATTACAGCCACGCTCTGCTGTTTACGTTACACCGTGGCCGGCCCGGAATCCGCAAGTATTATGCGGGATGGGATACCTTTATCCAACTTTCGGGTGGCAACATCAGATCCCTGCTGCTGCTCGTTGAAGCGAGTTTTGCCCGTCATATTCGAGAAGGCCGCAGCCTTAACGAACCGCTATCACCCGCGATGCAGACCAACGCGGCCCAAACGATTGGCCGAACGAATCTCACTGAACTCGAAGGAATGTCTGTACGTGGAGCCCAGCTTGTGAAGCTGCTCTTGGGGTTGGGACGCATCTTCGGGATAATGGCTGCCTCTCTAGAGGGTCACGCTTCCGAAGTCAACCAATTCGAAGTCGTAGACACGCGCGGGACGATGACCAGAACAGACGAGAGTAGAGAGCTTCTGGATGCAGCTGTCATGCATCTGGCCCTCGGAAGGCACAGCGGCAGCAAGTTGGCGAGCGAGGGAGACATACGTGATTGGGATTATATGATCTATCCTATATTTGCCCCGGTCTTCAACTTCAGCTACCGCCGCAAGCGGAAAATGAGCCTAACGCCGGAATAACTCTTGGAGTTAGTAAACTCCTCCAGTCGAGCTATCCGCCGGATCCTGGCGACGACCAATCGGTCACCCGACGAGCCCTTACCGTAGCAATTGCGGCTATTCGAAACGTTTTATGCCCAGCTCAATTGACAAGCCGCTCCTAACAAGACTACACCAGGGTTGGGACTCGTTCATTTTAGAGCCGGGAAGTACATATATTCACGGCATTTCAGTGGAGGAGCGAAGTGTCCACCCCATAGGGTGGGAACAAACCGCCACCGACGTGAATTTCGTACGCTTCACGCCCGTCGACAGCGCGGCTGGCCCGGATTTCTCGAGCTGCAGTGTTGAAGCGCATGGTAGAACGAGGACAATACCCCTGCGCAGCGGTGAACAGTTGCAGGCTTTCTTTTTGGAAATCGAATCCGAAAAAGTTTACCTCGACATCACTGGCCTGCCGCACCACGTCTGGGCTCCGCTCCTTAGGGCGGGTTTGTCTACTCCTATCAGAGTATATGGTGTCTATGTGGAGCCCCGCAGTTACTCCTTCAGTCCAACTCCCACTGAAGCCGAAATATTCGACCTTAGCGAGGCGATCCATGGCATTCATCCCTTGCCGGGATTCGGGGTGCTGAGTGAACCAGAGGACGAAGACTCCGTGTTGTTTGTTCCTTTTCTCGGGTTCGAGGGCCATAGGCTCGCTTACGTGTTGGAACAAGTGCAACCGCCCGGAAGGAAAAATCTTTCCTATCATAGGCGTCCCCGGGTTCATGCCTGTGTTCCCATTTCACACGTACTTAGGGAATAGGAATATACTTGGCCACGGCCATTTGCATACCCAAGTCAGACACATTATGGCGAATTCGGCTGTTGACGCGTTTTACCTTCTGCAGGAGATTGCGGAGGAATACCTGCAACATATCCTGAAGGTTGCCCCTATCGGAACGAAACTCCATGCGTTAGGTGCTGTCCTATTTGCTCTCAGGACCGAACAATCAGTGGAGATCATCTACGATCACCCGATCCAGAAACCGAATCGTACCATTGGCAGCGCAAACATCCTTGTATATGACGTTCGCCATTTGTGACCGAACCTGCCAGCCTGAAGAAAATTGGACAAATTTTACACTCCGCCCCATCTCGCCGCTTCGATGGCCGCATCTTCCCACATCCGTCCAAGCCTGTGCTAGGAGTTTGTTGTAGCTGACTTTGCCGCGGGATCCGGTGAATTGCTCTTCGCGGCGGAAACAATGTGGCCCAAGGCTACTGTTGTCGCAACCGACATTGACTCCCTAGCAATTCTCAGACTACGAGTGACATCGCGGGGTTGGCGTACGGGTGTCTGCGACTTTTTGAATCCGCGATCACAGCGAGGCTCCTCCCTGCTGAGAAGTTTGATAGGGTATACCGACCTGGTGTTGCTGAACCCTCCATTTTCATGTCGCGGTGGGAAACGGATACCTGCCACAAGCGGTGGCGTTACGACCAAATGTAGTTTGGGACTTGCCTTCATGGTGAACTCTATTGATTACTTGCCCGAAGGTGGTGAGTTGATCGCCGTTCTGCCTCAAGGCTCGCTAACTTCGGAGAGGGACACCGCGGCATTGGACCTGCTGAGTAGGATGGGCAACACAGAAGTCCTCAAGAACAACGGATTTGGGACTTTCGACCAGGCCGAAGTCCGGACAGCAGTTGTTCGATTCTACAAGCGCCATAACCAAGCAAAAGCCGAGCGTTCTCCAGGTCTCAACACTTGCAGTGCTCCTAGTCAGAAACTGCTCCCGCAAGTTCGCATCGTTAGAGGCGCAACACAAATGAATGAGATTCAGCGAGGTGAGGGATGTGCAGGTTCAATTCCCTTTATCCACTCAACACACTTACAGGACTTCACGATCTGCTCGCATGATAAAGTCATCGGTCGTCTTGGCCGTTGTGCAGCTGGTCCAATGGTCTTGTTGCCGAGAGTAGGTCAACCGAAACGAAGTAAGGTTGCCAAACACTCTGACTCTGATGTCTTCATGCTGTCTGATTGCGTGATTGCATTGATGTGTCCCAACCCCGAAAGCGCTGAACTTCTGTGGAAGGACTTGCAATCCCATTGGGGTTTACTGGAGCAAGAATATGTTGGATCTGGCGCTCGATACATTACGAACCGCAGGCTAAGTGATCTCTTAACCCGTCTCGGATATTCTCCTTTAGTCGACTCGCCGAATGGTCGCAATAGGGTGAAAAAGGGGCAGCGGAATGGTAGATGTCAAAATAACTCTGCTTAGCGACCGGGCACATATACCTACTAGGATGACCGCCGGAAGCGCAGGCTACGATTTGTACGCCGCTGTAGACGCAGTAGTTCCCGCAACTACCACCTTAGCAAATGGAACCGTAGATATCGGTAGATGCTTAGTTTCAATCGGGATTGCCTTAGAACTGTCAATCGGCACTGTTGGCCGCATAGCAACTCGCTCGGGATTGTCGACCAAGTTCAACATAGAAGTCGGTGCAGGATGGATTGACAGTGATTTCAGAGGCGAGGTGATGGTCGAACTTAAGAACTTCAGCTCCACTGATTACGAAATCACGGCTGGTGACCGAATTGCACAGTTGATCCTTTTGAAGACCTCCCAAGCCGCTCTCGTGCTTAGCGACGAGCTCGAAAGCACATATCGGGGAACCTCAGGGATGGGTTCCACGGGACGCTAATGTAGATATTATGTCGAACGGCTCGAGACAAAGCCCTGCAGCTTTTCAGCAGCCCATCCTTAGTCTTGCTGAGAACGTTCTGCTTTTGTCAACTTAAGCCCGTTACCTGCTCGGAGTCCCTCAGATAGGGAATCGCCTTGACGACAGCCGTATCTTCTCATCAAACACAGGCTCGTCATACTTGGTAGTTATCCCGTAATCCTTCAATATACGAAAGCCAAGGGTTCGACATATTAGATAGATGGCGAGAGAGTCCGCTATCGAGAACGTGTGTCCGTCGGCATAGGTACGTTCGATAGAGTGCTTTGATCTGTTGTATACCACCTCGTTCAATTCCCATAATACGTCTATCAAACCAGCACTCATAGACTGGGCCTTACCACGCTTCAATATCATACCTATGGAAAGACGGCCATCAATCTTGAATCGCTGCTTCAGGCTGTTCTCCACGTGGAGGCAGGACATGGTCACGATACTTCGGGTAAGCCATTAGAGAGAGCGATGTTTAAGGTAGCTACCCACGTACTGGATGGGTCTGAAGATAGGCCTATCTTCAATTCTGGCCACGGCAGTAACGAGTCCTTCTTCTGTTTCTTCGTTTATGTTGTGTTGGCCCAAACCTGGTATCGTCTCATCAATAATCATCAAACTCCGGAGCGCGGAGTCTCCATCATCTACGGCAACTGAGGCAATTCGCAGAATTTAGGTGTAATGTGATTCGAGGCCAACCGTCTGCAATATCTGATAGATCTCAGCCCGCATGTAATTGACTATCTCACCCTCGTTATACATCTCATTCGTCCTCGGACGACGCTCTCGCTGGAAATGACGACCCATGATCAATTTTATTCCGATCGCCACTTAGACAGAAGGCTCCTAGCAACTGTATTTGAAGATCAGGTGGGAACTCAATGGAACACCTTTCATCAGCTAGCTCCGGTTGGTTGACGGAGGAGAAGCGAATCCAGCAGTTACACGGATATCAATATGTGGACCCGCACAAGAAACACGGCCAACGTCGGCACTAAATTGAGTGCGTGCAATTGCCCCTCTGTCCCAAGTGGTAAAATCCGATAGGCTTTGTAGACAGACACACCATGGCTAACCCATTCTTTGACCATCCCATAATCAACTCCCCCTACGAATACCCCTCCCGACACTGGGAGCTCGACGAGACCGGCCAGCCGACTCAACAAATCATCCAAAGTCGGCGAACACCCGACTTCATCACCCCTATCCCCAAACCCAGGCAACGGGGAAAAAGGGGACAGCAGCAGCTTGCCTTTGATGAGGGTCAAGAACTCTCCACCGAGAACCAGCAGTACGAAGTCACCGCCGCCATCACCGAGGTTCGCCGCCGAGTCGACGCCTGGCGGAACATACCCGGACCCAACAATTGAGGCGTTACACCCCAGACGGCCAGATTGCTCCTTCATTGGCGCAAACACAAATTCAGCAATCTCCGACCCTTTTTCTGCCAGGTCGAAGCGGCCGAGACCCTTATCTGGCTCACCGAAGTCGCCCCCAGGCTTGGGCCGGATGTGAAGGGGGTTTTGGATCGACTGTCCCGCGTCAACGAGGAGGCCAACCCCGACCTGTATCGACTCGCCCTGAAATTGGCCACCGGCGCCGGCAAGACGACTGTCATGGCCATGATCATCGCCTGGCAGACCGTCAACGCCGTCCGGAACCCGAACAGCCGCCGGTTTACCAGGGGCTTCCTGGTAGTCACCCCGGGCCTCACCATCAAAGACCGGCTGCGCGTTCTTCAACCCAATGACCCTGACAGCTACTACAAGAGCAGGGAACTGGTGCCTGCCGACATGCTGCCCGACCTTCAAAAGGCGGAAATAGTGATTACCAACTACCATGCCTTGCGTCGGCGGGAACGCCTAGAGATTTCCAAGGGCGGACGGGCGCTGTTGCAGGGCCCGGGGAGCCCCATTGAAACCCTGGAGACCGAAGGCCAGATGATCCAGCGGGTAATGCCGAAACTCATGGGCATGAAGAATCCGATGGTGTTGAACGATGAAGGCCACCACTGCTATCGACGCAAGCCGGGGGACGACTCCGAAAGGCCCCTCACCCGAGAAGAACAGCAAGAGGCCAGGAAGAACAACGAGGAAGCCCGAGTCTGGATTTCAGGCCTCGAGATGGTAAAGCGAAAGCTGGGTCTCCGCCAGGTCGTAGACCTGTCAGCCACCCCTTTCTTCCTCCGTGGCTCCGGCTACGCCGAGGGCACCCTCTTCCCCTGGACGGTCAGTGATTTCTCTCTCATGGACGCCATCGAATGCGGCATCGTCAAGCTTCCCCGCGTCCCCGTCGCCGACAACATTCCCGGTGAAGAAGTCCCGGTTTTCCGCAACCTGTGGGAGCACATCCGCCGTAAGATGCCCAAGGCTGGCAAAGCAAAGTCCGGGAACCCCGACCCCCTCACCTTGCCCATGGAACTCCAGACGGCGCTCCTTGCTCTCTATGGTCACTACGAGAACACATACGGGCACTGGAACGAAGCGGGCATGGAGGCCCCACCGTGCTTCATCATAGTCTGCAACAACACTGCGACCTCCAAGTTGGTCTATGACTACATATCCGGCTTTGAACGCGTGAACGAAGATGGCAGCACTACATTGATACAGGGACGATTTGAGCTGTTCCGCAACTACGACGAGTACAACAACCGACTCCCCATTCCCCACACCCTGCTGATCGATAGTACGCAGCTGGAATCAGGGGACAAGCTCAGCGAGGATTTCCGCCGGGCAGCCGCCCCTCAGATCGAGAGGTTCCGACGGGAACGCATAGAGCGGACCGGCAACCCCGCCGATGGTGAAAATATCACCGAAGAAGACCTGCTCCGTGAGGTCATGAACACCGTCGGCAAGAAGGGCCGGCTGGGGCAGAACATACGCTGCGTAGTCTCCGTCTCCATGCTCACCGAGGGCTGGGACGCCAACACCGTCACCCACATCCTCGGGGTCCGCGCCTTTGGCACCCAGCTTCTATGTGAGCAGGTCATCGGCCGGGCCCTCAGGCGCCAGTCATACGCCCTGAATGAGAACAATCTCTTCGACGTGGAATATGCCGACGTTCTCGGCATCCCCTTCGACTTCACCGCAAGACCCGTTGTGGTCAGGCCGGGCAGCCCCCGAGAAACCACCCAGGTCCACGCCGTCCGACCCGACAGAGACCACCTCGAAATCACCTTCCCCCGCGTCTCCGGCTACCGCGAGGACCCCCCTAAGGAAGACCTGGTTGCCAACTTCACCGGGGATTCCAGGCTCGAGTTGACTCCCGACCTCGTCGGGCCCACCCGCACCAGGGTCGAGGGAATTATCGGGGAGGGCATAGACCTCAACGTAATCGAAAATGGTGACATGCGCCCTTCAGCCCTCGTGTACTACCTTACCAAGCGGCTCCTGGAAACCAAGTGGCGAGACCCCAACCAGGACCTCAAGCTGCACCTCTTCGGCAAGCTGAAAACCGTGGTCAAGCAGTGGCTCGAAACCTGCCTTGTCTGTACCGGTGGGACGCTTCGGTCGCAGCTTATGTACCAGTCCCTCGCAGACGAAGCCTGTAACCGGATAGCCGCCGCCGTAACCAGCAGCAAAGGCGAACGTTCCATCAAGGCCCTCCTGGATTCCTACAACCCCCTTGGCTCCACCGGTCACGTCAACTTCAACACCTCAAAGGCCAACCTATGGCGCACCGACCCCCGCAAGTCCCACATCAACTACGTCGTGCTCGATAGCCATTGGGAAGCCGAGTTCTGCCGGGCCGCCGAGTCCCACCCCCGCGTCATCGCCTACGCCAAGAACCACAACCTCGGCCTCGAGGTCCCCTACCTCTTCGGCGCCACCCCCCACCTCTACATCCCCGACTTCATTCTGCATATCAACGACGGACGTGAAGCCCCCCTGAACCTCATCGTCGAGATCAAGGGCTACCGCGGAGAGAACGCCAAGCAGAAGAAGAACACCATGGACTCCTACTGGATTCCGGGTGTTAACGCCTCTGGCGACCACGGACGCTGGGCCTTCGCCGAGTTTACCGCCGTACATGATATTCAGGACAACTTGTACCAACTGATCGATTCCTACCTGGTCGGACCCGACGCTGACGTACGACAAACCGCGGCCGCCGGTTGGCTGGCCGACGCAGGGGGAAGTGGACCGCAAATCGATGACATCCCGAGACGAAGGAGCAATCTGTAAGGCGCATTGCCGAAGAAATGGGCATTGCATTTCTTGAAGGAGCCCCGTAGGAGGAAATTATGGCCCGTGCCAGGCGCGCCAAAAAAGAGAAGTCCGTTTACACCCTCCGCCACGAGAGGGATAAGCGACCCAACATACCCACCGCCGAGTACCAGTCCATGGTGACGGAGGCGGAGACCTCCCCCATCCAGAAGGCCTACCAGCGCCGCAACCGTGACCTCGACCCCCAGCTTGTATGGCGAGGCAAGGACGAGCAGGACATCTCCGACCTCATCGTCAACGTACCTCCCCTCTACATCCAGGAGAAGGTGCACCCCAAGGCCCTGGTTCAGGATTTGCTTCGCCAGTCCAAGCGGAACAGGGAATCGGAAGACCACCAGATCGATATGTTCGCCGACTTCAACGGCCTTCCCAAAGGCGCCGACCGCACCGAGTTCTACAAGCACGACTCCAACTGGTCTAACCGCATGGTCCTTGGCGACAGCCTCCAGGTCATGGCCTCCCTGGCAGAGCGGGAAGGGTTGCAGGGCAAGGTACAGTGCATCTACATAGACCCGCCCTACGGAATCACTTTCAACTCCAACTTCCAATGGTCAACTACAGATCGAGTGGTGGCGGGCAAAGACAATGCCCAGCACATTACCCGCGAACCGGAGCAGGTGAAGGCATTCCGCGATACTTGGCGTGATGGCATCCACTCTTATTTGACTTACCTTCGCGATCGCCTCCTAATAGCCTCGGATCTCTTGGCCGAGTCTGGTTCTATATTCGTGCAGATTGGAGACGAAAACGTGCATCGGGTCAGGGCATTAATGGATGAGGTGTTCGGAGACGAAAACTTCGTCGCCCTCATCCCGTTTCGCACCAAGACAATGCCCTTTGGCACTAACTTTGCCGAGCAAATGGCTGCATTTATCGTTTGGTATGCAAAAAACAAGGCAGATCGTGGAAACAGACAAATAGCTAAGTATCGCAAGCTATTTCGGGAAATGAATTACGGCCCTAACTCGGGGTTCAACCAGTGTCGCCTGAGTGATGGTAGGGACATTCGAGTATCCGCAATCGTCAAGCAGACCGGGAAAATCCCAGACCATGCTAGATTGTTTACGTCCAAATCTCTAGAACCATCCGGACCAATGCAATCAGGTATGTTCGGATACACATACCACGGCGTGAATTACGAACATCCCAAAAATGGATATGGAACATCGCCAGATGGATTGGATAGATTGGCATTGGCAAATAGGTTGATTCCCGCCGGTAAGCTTGTCCGTTATGCCCTGTTTGCAGATGATAAGGCGTTTGGCGATCGCACAGTCCCTTGGGATGATACAGTCGGTGCAAATGACAAGACATACGTCGTGCAGACAAATACAGAAGTCATTAAACGTTGCATCCTAATGACCACCGACCCTGGTGACATCGTCCTAGACCCTACTTGTGGCGCCGGTACCACTGCCTTTGTTGCAGAGCAATGGGGGCGGCGCTGGATAACCATTGACACTTCCCGCGTGGCTCTTGCCCTTGCCCGCGCCCGCATCATGGGCGCCCGCTACCCCTACTACCTCCTCGCAGACACCCGTGAAGGCCAGCTAAAGGAGGCCGAGGTTACACGCCGCGCTCCATCGGAGATGCCCACCTACGGCAACATCCGTCAGGGCTTCGTATATGAACGTGTCCCCCACGTCACCCTCAAGGCCATCGCCAACAACGCGGAGATAGACGTCATCTGGGAGACCGCCCAGGAAGACCTTGAACCCCTGCGGGAAGCTCTGAACAGGGAGTTGGACACATCCTGGGAAGAGTGGGAGATACCCCGTGACCCGGAAGATTACTGGTCCAAAGACGCAAAACGGCTCCACAAACAGTGGTGGGAGCGTCGCATCGCTCGCCAGAAGGATATCGACGCCTCAATAGCCTCCCACGCAGACTTCGAATACCTCTACGACAAACCCTACGAAGACACCGGCAAGGTCCGCGTCGCCGGGCCCTTCACCGTGGAGAGCATCACCCCCCATCGGGTGTTGGGCGTTGACGAAAACGGCGAGGTCATAGACAACCTCGCAGAACAGGCAAACGGCTACGGCACCGGCTACGACTTCGGCCAGGTCATCCTCGAAAACCTCCGGCGCTCCGGCGTCCAGCAGGCCCACAAGGAAGACCGCATAACCTTCACCTCCCTCGTCCCCTGGCCGGGCAGGCTCGTCTGCGCCGAAGGCCGCTACATGGAAGGTGAAACGGTGGATGACGATGGCGAGGCCTCCGGCGGCTCGGAGAAGAGGGCCGGCATCTTCATCGGCCCCGAGTTCGGCACCGTCTCCCGCCCCGACCTCGTAGAGGCCGCCCGCGAGGCCGCCGAATGCGACTTCGACGTTCTCATCGCCTGCGCCTTCAACTACGACGCCCACACCACCGAGTTCGAAAAGCTTGGCCGCATCCCCGTCCTCAAGGCCCGAATGAACGCCGACCTCCACATGGCAGGCGAGCTCAAGAACACCGGCAACGGCAACCTCTTCGTCATCTTCGGCGAACCTGACATCGACGTCCTCAAAACCGACGACGGCCGGCTTCAGGTGAAGGTCAACGGCGTCGACGTCTTCCATCCCAACACGGGAGAGGTGCGCAGCGACGGCCCCGACGGCATCGCCTGCTGGTTCATAGACACCGACTACGACCAGGAGAGCTTCTTCGTCCGCCACGCCTACTTCCTCGGCGCCGGCGACCCCTACAAGTCCCTCAAGACAACCCTCAAAGCCGAAATAGACCCCGACGCCTGGGCCACCCTCAACAGCGACATTTCCCGCTCATTCCCCGTGCCGGAGTCGGGGCGCATAGCCGTCAAAATCATCAACCACCTAGGGGATGAGGTCATGAAGGTGTTTCGGGTGGGGTGAAGGTCTGGCCGCCCTGAATTATACCTAAGTTAGCCTAATTATAATTTCATTGTAATATGGCTAACTTTGCTATATATTGACCCCGTGGACCCGATCAACAACCCATACGCGCCTGGTGCTGGAACGCCGCCGCCCGAACTGGCCGGACGCGATGAGATCCGGCGCATTGCGCACATCGCATTGGAGCGGACCAGAATTGGACGTTCCAGCAAAAGTCTTTTGATGGTTGGCTTGCGGGGTGTTGGAAAGACCGTGCTGCTGGACCGCATTCGTGAAGACGCCGAAATCGGAGGTATTTGTGCCCTGCGAATAGAAGCGCCTGAAGGACGTTCGCTTCCTTCCATTCTCGCTCCTCAATTGCGAATTGCGTTGCTGAAACTCTCGAATAGAGAGGCCGCCAAGCAGTTGGCGCATCGTGCGCTTAGAGGGCTCGCAGGATTCGTAGGAGCCCTGAAGGTAAAGTACCAGGACATCGAAGTTGGCTTGGATTTCGACTCTGAGCCCGGTCTTGCTGACAATGGAGATTTGGAAATCGATTTGCAGGACTTGTTGGAAGTCGTTGGCGAGGCCGCCAAAGCAGACGGAACTTGCGTAGGGATTTTCGTCGACGAACTTCAGTACGTGAAAGAGGATGAACTCGCAGCATTAATTACGGCATTGCACCGGACATCTCAGCGGCAGCTTCCAGTGGTGATGTTCGGCGCCGGTCTTCCTCAAGTGCGAGGCCGAATGGGAAAGGCCAAGTCCTATGCCGAGAGACTATTCGAGTTCCCTGAGATAGGGCCACTGTCTGCTGAAGACGCCAGATTGGCAATTGCCAAGCCGGCAACTGCTGAAGGAGTCGAGATAGAGGACGCTGCTCTGGATGCGATAGTGTGCCAAACGCGCTGTTATCCATACTTTTTGCAGGAATGGGGTAAGCACGTATGGGACGTAGCAGAACGATCACCTATCACAACGGCCAATGTCGAAATGGCATCTACTCAGACCGTGGCTGCTCTCGATGAGAGCTTCTTCCTGGTCAGGTTTGACCGGCTGACACCGTCTGAGAAAAAATATGTACGGGCGATGGCGGAGCTTGGAGAGGGGCCTCATCGTTCCGGTGACATAGCCAATGAACTGAATCGTCAGGTGAGTTCTTTGGCGCCTACCAGAAATCAATTGATTGCTAAAGGTATGATTTGGAGTCCAAGCCACGGTGATACCGCATTTACGGTTCCAATGTTTGATAAGTTCATGTTGCGCATCATGCCAGGCAATGACTGGCGCCATACCGCATAGCGATCTATGAATTTCCGCATAGCCGACACCTTCACCACAAGCCTCTCCAAACTTCCCAATGAGCATCAGAAGGCAGCCAAAACCACTGCCTTCGACCCTGTAGACCGTTGAAGAGCGGTGAGGAGCATGGATGCCTACTGCTCGGGGCCTGTGAGCCCCACGTCCGCGCTGTCGCCCTCCCCTGAAAGTGCCGCGTATGGATAGCAGAGAAGGGCGCCGTCGATAGGAGAGACGCTGATGTGCGCCTGGACGTTGAAGACCGAGGCGAGCATGTCCTCCCGAATAACCGCCGCGGGCGGACCTTCCTCAACGATGCGGCCACGGTCCAGAACTACCAGGCGCTCCGCACGCTGGGACGCCTGGTTCAGGTCATGGAGCGCCATGACCACGGTGAGGCCGTGTTCCCGGTTCAACGCCTGGATGAGGTTGAGCACCTGGATCTGATGGTTGATGTCCAGGAAGGTCGTGGGCTCGTCCAGGAGGAGGATACGCGGCTCCTGCGCCAGGGCAAGTGCAATCCAGACCCGTTGGCGCTCACCCCCGGAGAGGCTATCCAGGAGACGGTGCCGGAAACGGCCGGTGGACGTGAGTTCCAGCGCCCGCTCGACCGCTGTGTGGTCCCTGTGAGAACGCATCCGCAGCGGACCGGTGTGGGGATACCGGCCCTGTTCGACTAACTCCTGCACCGTCATCCCCGGAACTGCCCCCGGCGACTGCGGTAGCGTCGCGATCTGTCGCGCCACGTGGCCGGGGGACATCCTGGCGATGGCTGCCCCATTCAGCAGAACAGAGCCCGTCTTGGGGCGAAGGAGGCGGGCCAGCGTGCGAAGCAGGGTGGTCTTCCCGGACCCGTTGGGGCCGATGATGGCAGTCACCGTGCCCCGCGGGATGGAGAGCATCACCTCGTTCAGCACGGGACTCTTGCCCAGATGCACCGAGATGGCTTGGGCATCCAATACGACCTTGTCTCGCATCATCGCGCCGCCCCTCGACGAAGGATATAGAGGAAGAACGGCGCCCCGATGAACGCCATGACCGCTCCCACCGGCAACCCTGGTCGTTGAATCGATGACGGGAAGGGTGGGCGTATGGTGATCCCCTGGGAAACAATGTCCGCTCCGATGAGCAGCGCCGCGCCCGCCACGGCGGCCACAGGAAGCAGACGTCGGGCATTCTCCCCGGTGAGCCACCGCGCGATGTGTGGGGCCACAAGGCCCAGGAACCCGACCGCCCCGACCACCGAGACCGCCGCCGCGGTAAGCAGGGCGGCGAGGCAGAAGAGCGCAGTACGCGTCACGTTGACCCGCATCCCTCTGGCGGCGGCCACGCTGTCGCCAAGCAGGAGGACGTTCAGAGGTCGGGCGGCCAGAAGGGCCAAGGGCAGCGCCGCCACCGCCCACGGCCACAGCTGGTCCCAGTGGACCCAGACGCGGCCGTTCAACGATCCGATGATCCATGGAAGGATGGCCCCAACCCCGGACTGAGCGGGCAGCATGATGAACGCGGTCATGGATGAGAGGATGGCGGTGACCAACAATCCGCTAAGCACCATCCGCAGCGGGTGAACTCCGCCGCGCCAGCTCAGGACGAAGACTAACGCGCCCGCGCCCAAGCACCCGAGCAATACGATGAGAGGCATGAAACGTCCAGGGTGCGGAAGCCCTCCGACACCCACGGTCCACAGAACGGCGAAGAAGATTCCCCCCGCCGTCACGCCGGTGATGCCCGGCTCCGCGAGGTTGTTCCGCATGACGACCTGGAGAACCGCCCCAGCCATCCCCAGCAGCGCGCCGGCGACGATGGCAATGAGCGACCTGGGGAGTCGCAGGTCCCAGACGATTGTCCGGTGCAGTTCCTCGGCCTGCCGTCCCAGGAGCGACGCCAGCACCTCGTCCGGTCCCAGGCGTACCGTACCCGTGCACAGATGCACGACGAATAGCACGCCGATGAGGGCCAGCCCACAGGCCAGCAGTACGGAGAACCTCCTGGCCCCCCAAGCGCGCCCGTCCGCTGTGTCCGCCCTTGCGTCAGTCGCGATAGTAGTCACTCCTTAGAATCCTGTCCCTGAGCAGCATGAGCAGGACCGGTCCGCCTATAACCGCCGTCCATAGTCCTACGGGTGTCTCCGCCGGGGCGATAGCGAGTTTCGCCCCGACATCTGCCATCGTGAGAAGCGCTGCGCCCATGAGTGCAGAGAAAGGCAGCGCCTTGCGCGGGTCCTCACTGCGCAGGGCTCGTCGGGATAGATGCGGGGCAAGGAGTCCTATCCATCCGATAGGGCCGGTGATGGCCACCACGGCAGCCACAAGTCCTGCGCCGAGTAGGAGGACCAGAGTTCGCACGCGCCCGACACTCATCCCCAGCGACTGTGCTGCATGGTCGCCCAGACGGAGCGTGTTTAGCGGTCGCGCCAGCAGGAGGCCCAGGGGGAGGCAGACCGCCACCCAGGGCGCGACTATCCAGACATGCTCCCACGTTCTATTCGCCAGGCTGCCCAGCAGGAAGAAGAACAGGACGAGGACCGACCCGCTGGTACCCACCAGGCTGATTAGGGCGATGATGCACGCATTGATAAAGACCGTCACCGTGACGCCGATGAGCACGACTTGCATAGGGCTCCGTGCCCCCTTCGCCGCTATGATCACGACGGCCCCCGCCAGCAGGCCGCCCGCGAGTGCCACCCAGGGATGGAACACCAGGAGCAGCGGGACCTGGAAGAGGGTGACGACTGCCACGGCGAGGGAAGCCCCGGAGGCCACGCCCAGCAACTCCGGGCCCGCCAGCGGATTTCTCAGGCCGTCCTGCATCATCGTCCCTGCCAGGCCCAGCGCCGCCCCGCTGAGGATGGCGAGGGCCACCCTGGGAGCGCGCAGCTCGCGGACGGAGATATGCGCCAGGCGCTCCGCCTCCTCTCCCCAGAGGATCCCCCATGCCTCCGACATCGAGAGCTTGGGTATGCCGTTGGCAAGGGAGATCGAGGCCGCCACGAAGATGCACAGTAGCATGACCATGGCAATCAGAAGAAGCTTGACAGGCTCCTTCCACCTGCTCACGGACCTGGCTGTCACTGTTTGCCTTTTCCTGGACGAGGCGTCCTAGTTGCCGAACACGTCCGGGTATAGCAAGGGCATCGCCTCGTCCAGCACCAAGCCCAGGGACCGGGTGCCGCGCCCGGTGCTCCAGAGACTGAAGCTGACATCGTGCACCTCGTCGTTCTGAACGGCTCGAAGCTCACCCCACAGCGGGTTCTCGGCAAGTTGCTCCGCCAGAGGCGGCGGCTGGAACCCGGGGAAAGCGAGAGTCTGGACGAAGATCACGTCAGGGTCAACGTTGAGCACGCCCTCCAGGGAGAACTGGATGCTGCCCGACGCGTGCCCGCCCTGGTCCAGGGGCGGCATCGGCCAGGGATAGTCGGTCACCTCAGCCAGAAGTCCGCCGGTCAACGCCTCCTCGGTGTCGATGCCAAAATTGACGTCGGAACCATACATCACCAAGGCGATGCGGTCTTTGGGCGAGCGCGCCCTGTAGTCTTCCAGCTTGCTTAGGAACCGTTGCGCTGCCTCTTCAGCCTCCGCCGGACGTCCCATCGCCGCTCCGATCTCTTTCAGGTAGCGGATGGAGTCCTCATAGGTCAGGGGGTTCACAATGAATAGCGGAGCAATGGGGCGCAGCGCGTCCCGTAGTCCCTCATGCACGCCCACCAGCCCGATCACGAAATCCGGCTCTGCGGCGGCGATGTCCTCCAGGTTGGGCTCGAAGAACGACCCGCCTATCACCCTGAATTCGTCCGCCCTGCTTCCGAAGAATCGCGGGTCTTTGGAGAGCGGGTCATTGACCGCCACGGGTTCCAGTCCCAGCTCAGCCATGATGTCCACGCAGATCTCCGTGAGGCACGCCACACGTACAGGCGGTGTCGCAAAGGTCAAGAGTTCGCCCGTACTGTCCGTCAGCGAGACGGTGGTAGGTGTCGGCGTGGGGGCGGGCGCCTGGGTGGGCTCCGGCGACGGGGCCGCGGTTGGCGTCGCCGTCGCGCTGCCCGCCGGAGTGACGGTAGGGGGCGCCGCCGTGGGGGCAGGTGCCTGGGTGGCCGCCGGCTGCGAGGTCGCGGTAGGCATCGCCGTGGGGGTGGGTGCCTGAGTGGCCACTGGCTGCGGAGCCGCGGTCGGCGTTGCCGTGGCGCATCCCACCAGCAGCAACAGTACCAAGACTACGATTGCATACTTCATGATACTTCTCTCCTATCTCTCCTATGTACTTGCTTGATCAGTCGGCTGCAGGCCCGACTCCTTCGTGTTCCGGACCCACAGCATGGTCAAATTCGGCCTCTGATTGTCATACGGCAATAGCCCGACGCTGGAATGCGATCAAATCCGCGTACACGCCCCTCGCGGCGAGCAGGGTGTCATGGGAGCCGGTTTCCACTATGCGCCCCTTCTCTAGGACAATGATGCGGTCGGCGCTACGGATGGTGGACAGCCGGTGCGCGATGACGATGGAGGTACGGCCGGCGCGGATGCGGGCCATCGCCTCCCGGAGAAGACGCTCGTTCTCGACATCCAGGTTGGAGACAGCCTCATCCATCACCAGGATGGGGGCGTCCTTGAGGACCGCCCGCGCGATGGCGATACGCTGTCTCTGTCCTCCGGACATCTGGACCCCACGCTCACCGGTGTTGGTCTCGTACCCCTGGGGCATCCGCATAATGAATTCATGCGCCAGAGCGACCTTTGCGGCCTCTTCCACCTCCGAGTCCAAGGCATCCGGGCGCGCTAGGCGGATATTCTCGCGGATGGTCATGTTGAACAGGTATATGTCCTGTGGCACCCAGGCGATGAGACTGCGCAGGGCGCTCTGTGGGAACGTCCGGACGTCATGCCCGCCGATAGTGATGACGCCGTCGGTGACATCCCAGAAACGCATGAGCAGATGGATGCAGGTCGACTTCCCCGCACCCGAGTGCCCCACGAGGGCCACGCTCTCACCCGACTCTACGGAGAAGCTCGCCGCATCCAGCGCCCGAGGCAATCCTGGGGCGTAGTGGAAACTCACATCCCTGAACTTGATGCGGGGCTCCACCGGGCCTGGGGGCGGTGCCACAGCCATGTCCCGCACTGGAGCGGGGGCATTCAGCACGGCGAACACCCGGTCAGCCGCCGCGAAGACCACGCCGAGGCTCTCCGCGATGCTGGTAATGTTGGTTACCGGCCCGAAGATGAAAATGGCGAGGATGATGGTGACCGGGTAGAGCGCGGGCGAGAGGGAGCCCGAGGACACCAGGTAGGCTGCGGTAATGACAATGCTTACCATCCCTAGCGTGATAAGCACGGATGTGACCGCCTGCTCTCCACCTGCCCTGCGCCCGTGCGAGACCTGCGCACTCACCAGGCTCCGGCTGCTCTTGAACAGCCCTTCCAGGAAACGCCGTCCCTGCCCGAAGGCCACAACCTCTCGGAGTCCCTGGACGCCGTCCACCACCTCCGCGTTCAGCGAACCCAGGCTCTCTCGCAGTCTCCGGCCTTGGGTTGCCGCCCGCTTGCGCATCCAGAAGGGAACGGTCGCCACCGCCAGGGTCGCTGGGAGCAGCACTAAGGGAAGAAGCCAATGCATCGCCGCCAGGGTGAGCAGCGCCCCCAGCGGTACTATGATCGCCACGATGAATGTCCCCACCGTGTGAGCGTAGAACCACTCGATGATGTCCACGTCGGCCATCGCCGCGGTGGAAAGGTCGCCGGAGCGCCGGTCAAGAAGGTAGCCCGGCGCCAGCCGCTCCAGCGCCTGGTAGAGCCAGATGCGTAGCTCCGCCAGGATGCGGTAAGCGAGGTCGTGCGCAAGCCACATCTCCGCCCAGGCCGACACCGCCCTCCCAACCACAACACCGCCGAGCAGGAACGCGCTGAGATAGAGCGCATCAGCCGCCGCCCCCGTCGCTACTCTTCCCACCATGAACGCACCAATCCCCGCAGCGGCGATCATGAAGCCGTGGTTCAGGATGCCCATGATCACGGTGATGCCCATGAGCCAGTAGTACGGGCGCAGGATGCGGAGCAGCTGCCAGAACCCGGACGCCCATCTGCCGCTGCGTGGGGCGAACTCCCATTCACGGGAGCGATTGCTAGCTAGGGTGCTCAAATGGCCTCCTGCTGCGCCAGGACGAGGCTGGCATACGCTCCGCTTAGCTCCATCAGCTCCCGGTGGCGGCCGGCCTCAACCACCCGACCCTCGTCCAGGACCACGATGCGGTCGGCGTGGACGACCGAAGAGTACCGGTGGGCGATGGTGATGGTCGTCCGTCCTTGGGCCAGCCGCTTCAGTGCGTCACGTATGGCACTCTCGTTCACGCCGTCCAGGCTGGAGGTCGCCTCGTCCAGGACTAGGATAGGGGAATCCTTCAGCAACGCCCGCGCGATGGCTATGCGCTGTCGCTCACCACCGGAGAGCTTCGCCCCCCGTTCCCCGACCACGGTCCGATACCCGAGCGGAAGTGCGGTGATGAACCCGTGGGCGTTGGCCGCCCGAGCCGCCTCTTCCAGTTCCCCTGAGGAGGCTCCGGGCTTCCCGAGCCGAAGGTTGTCCTCTACCGTCCCATGAAACAAGTAGGTGTCTTGGGATACCACGGCGATGAGGCCGCGCAGCGTCTCCAGGGGATAGTCTCGGATGTCCACGTCCCCAATCTCTACCCGACCCCGCTGGGGGTCGAAGAACCGCAACAGCAGCGCTGCCACAGTGCTCTTCCCAGCCCCCGACTGGCCAACGAGGCCAAGGCTCTGGCCTGCATCCACACTGAACGACAGGCCGTCGAGCGCCAGCGCGTTATCCGGGTGGTAGGCAAAGGTGACGTTCGTGAAGGCTATGGACTTCGGCGTACTCGAAGGCTCTGGGCGCGTCGGCGCGGTTTCGCGGTCGGCCACCTCGGGCTTTGCGTCCAGAAGCGTGAAGATGCCCGTGGAGGCCGACACCCCCATGTAGCCCTTGTGCCAGTAGGAGTCCAGCTCCACCAACGGGCGGAAGCACTCGCTTGTGAGGAACAGCACCACGAGGAGCCCTGCCAGGCTGAGCGCTCCGTCCGCCACCTGGAACGCGCCCACGGCGACGGCCATCGCCACGCCCGCGCTCATCGCCAGCCCGACAACCCCGTTGCGGATCATGGAGATGGAGAGCTGCGCCATCGTCGCCCGGTAGAGCGCGATCGCTGCCTTCTGGAGCACCCGCCCCCGACGCCCGCTGGCGTTGAGCGCCTTCAGCGTGACCATTCCCTGCATGCTGTCGACAAACTGGGCGTTTAGGTCCGTGTACGCCTGCCAGTGCCGCTGTCCGTATTCGCCCAGCAGGCCGTCCCACAGGCGCGGCACCAGAGGAACGGCCAGCACGCACACCAGCACGACCACGCCCACCAGAGGGCTGAGGACGCAGATGTACGCCACCACGGCCAGGGGCACGGCCACCGCAACAATCGACTGCGGCAGGTAGTAGCCCATGTAAGACTCCAGGGCCTCCACGCCGTCCACCAGCGTGGATTGCACGGTTCCCGTCCGCGTCCGTTCCATGTACCCGGGGCCAAGTGCAAGCAGCACGCGGTAGAGCCGCTGGCGCAGGGCAACCTTCACCTCCGCGGCGGTGTGCATGGAACTCATTTCCCGCCACCGGAGTAGCAGCGCGCGAAGCGCTGCCAGCAGAAGGACAACCCCCACAAGGGCGAGCGCCCCGGTCCATGGTTCGCCGGCCAGAATGCGTCTGACCACCAGCGCCACGACCACGCCCTGCCCGACAAACGTCCCGGAGATCGCTAGCCCCAACACCACGGTCAGGGCGATTCGAGTACGCGCCCCCTCCGTCAGTGCCAGCATTCTCCGATGGACCATCATCCCGGGTGTCGCCCTCCCGTCACTTTCCCGTCGATAGGGCGATCCCGTGGATTCCGACGGCCTTTAGTGGGGAAGGCGCAGGCCATTCCAATCTCCCGGTCTATCCGCCTCGTACGCAGCTTGTAGATGCAATGTAACGATATTAAATATCAATATTGTATTTCCATATTCCATTATGAAATCCCTCAAATGCGGGATATTAATGGTATTGGATATCATCAAGTGCGCTAGAGTATCACTTCCTGGTGAACTCGTCAACTGCATCGCTCTATCTCATGTACCGGCTGCATGGACTGCAAGCCGGGCAGGGCGGAAGACTGGGCGAGCTACACAAGGGTCTCGGCAGGCAGAAGCCTCCGACCACGAGCGCAAGGGGCCTGCAGGTCCCAGCCACACCTGTGGTGCGTTATACAAGTTTGGGGGCCGCACTCATCTCAGACGATGATCGAACTGCCTGTCGGGACGACTGCACCAGGAATCCCAGACGCCCCAGCATAGTTTGGAAGGGTTCTCCTTGAAAGTGGGGGTTGAATGACTGCTATCATTTGTTTCAACGGCGATCCAACGATTGCAACGGAAGTGGATGATTTCGTCTGGTATCGCTGTGACAGGGGTTACGAGTTCTTTTAGTGCGAATGGTGCGGGGAGTGGGAATGCGCAGATCATCGCTGTTGCCCGAACTGTGGAGGCTCCCATGCCCCATGTGCCTAAACCCCACTTTCAAGGGGAACCATCAAAAATCAAATCCTGGTGGGGGGAACTTAAGGCAGGCAATTCCGTCTTTGATATGTGGACAGTTCTGTGGGTTCTATTTGAAAGTGCGGTTTTTCAACAAAGCCAGTCTGGAATCGCAGCGATGCTATCCCTAACTTTTCAACGGGGTGGGGGTGGAACTGAGCCAGCCGATTTTACATGTGGAACCGATTAGCGAACGGCAACCTGACTCATCTTGCAAGGGTTTTGTAGCAAAGTAGGTTATGGCTTAAATCCGTGTCCGCGGGCACAAGCCATTGTGTTTCCGTGGGAACAGCCTACTCACCGGGTGATGAAAGCTAGCTTGCACCGTGGGTGCAATGCCCCATCTGGCGTCCTTCGTCGTACAACGGGTCGCCCCCGATATCTCCTAACGCTATCCTGCCGTGGTACAGGGTATGCTCGTCCGTTTGGCCGCTTTGCAGCCCGGCGGCGGATACACCTCCTTCATTATTGGTACGGATTAACAAGGCCCTGACCACGATAATGGGAGTCGAGACTTGACGACGGGACTCCAATTTCCTCTACCGCCATCCGTAATTGATGGCACGTATGACAACTCAAGATCAATCGAACATAGTCATCATTCATCACATACCGTCCTCAACAGCTTTGTACCGGCATTTGACCGCAAGAAGGGTGACCCCACCCTTCCACCCCTCCCCGTCAGACAAATCCAGCGTCCTTGTCTTGGCGGAAATGCTCTACCACCCGCCAATATCTAGGGTCTCTTGCGCCAGTGACCGCTCGGAGTAGGAGGCTGGCTGCCGCCCTTCGCTGTCACTGTCGGCTCTCGTCCATCCGATTGATCCGCCTTCGTTGGCGTCGTCTCTTGGCTTCCGACGTGAGAACGGGCCAATAGCCCGCCATGTTCAGCCGTCTGGCAACCGCATCTACGGTCAAATGCGTCATGGTCAATTGCCTGTCGGCAACATATTGCTTAAGGGCTTGTGAAACCCCGGCCGGACCGCAAGACCCGTATGTTTCAATCCATCGGGGCTGAGATATCCCATAGTTTGAGCATACCCGTTTTGAATTTCCCCCCTTTGGAACCCCCATGTTTACGTAGGGTCGGAGACCCTACCCCACCCCCCGTCTAGATCGTGAGGACAGCATCGCCACTGTTTCAAACTGGCTTTGTTGCAAACCCGCACTTTCAAGTGGAACCGTTTTGTGTATATCTCTTCAATTGACACGGCACATTTATAGGCGTACGCTTTCTGAGCCACCTAAATACAGGCAAGCGAGCGCACTAAGAAAGGCAGCGTGAGTGCCGCGCTTCGCTTATTAGGGAGGCAATCTAACACAAACCGGCTAGCCGACAACTGGGAACAACCCAGTATAGGCGACGCGGGTTTTTTGTTATGTAAGCGAGTTTCTTTGGAAGTAGGGATTTGGTCGGACTAGAGGGTTTGATGAAACAGGTCGTGGGGACAAATTTCACATTCAAATGGAAACGAAGAAGGAACAGAGAATTCAAAACGATCCGGCCTTGGGAATTAAACTACCCTGCAAGAGACATCGTCCAAGCAGCATTCCACGGTCGGAAAGAGGCTAATAGCAAGAGTAACGGGCTTGCCTACCAGCCCTTAATGGCAACTAACCGGAGGAGAATTGGAGGTTAATGCAATGGAAGAAAGACTGCTGAGGATTCGAGATGTTGTGGAAGTCACAAGCCTGAGCCGCGCGACCATCTACAGGATGATGAATGCCAGCCAATTTCCTCAGTCCGTTAAGATCGGCAGCAGAGCCGTCAGGTGGAAGCTAAGCGACATCAACGAATGGATGGACTCGAAGACATCGGGGAGAGCGTACATGTTGTCGCCTGTCCCGGTATGGGTCGGCCACCAAGACCGGAGCCGTATTCGCGTCTGGCGCCGGTCTATCCTGAGGTCAGCCGGTCACGTAGTCGGCCCACTTCTGCATCAAGTCTCGGCGACGCTCGAACAGGTCCGATCTCGCGTAGGCCTGTTCGGTCGAGTTGCCCAGGGTGTGGGCCAGGGCCGCCTCAGAGACGGCCCAGGGCGTATCCGTTTGCTCCAGGGTCCAGTTCTTGAAGCTGCTGCGGAACCCGTGGACGGTGGCCCGTTCCGCCAGACCAAGGGAACGGAGAACTTTAGTTAGCGTCATGTCGGAGAGTTGAGTCCTGCGTTTCTGGGGAGACGGGAACACTAGGTCGGTCTCGTCGCGCAGCTCAGATGCCCCTTTGAGCAGTTCAACCGCTTGCTTGCTGAGCGGTACGCGGTGCTCCGAGCCCGCTTTCATACGTTGCGACGGTATCCGCCATACCCGGCCCTTGAGGTCAATCTCGTTCCAACGTACGCCCCGGGCTTCCCCCGACCGTACAGAGGTGAAGACCAGGAACCGCAGGCACAGCTTTGCCGCCCTAGAGGCCTGAGACCCGTCAACTTTCTCAAGGGCTGAACGGACTTCTTCATGGGGCATGGCTCTGAAGTGTGCCTTCACTTTCGGCATGGAGGGCAACGCACCGTCGATCACTTCTCCCGCTGGATTGGTCTCTATGATGCCGTGCGCCATCGCCCAGCGAAAGATCGTCCGCAGCCGTTGACGCACACGCCGTGCCGTCTCGGGCCGGGTCGACCAGATCGGGCTCAGGACCGTCAGAACGTCGGCACGCCCGATTTTGTCGATGGGTTTGTTCCCGATCATTGGGAAAGCGTACCGTTCGAGGGTTCCAATCCAGGCGGCGGCGTGTTTCAAGTTGCGCCAACGAGGCTTGTTGTCCTTGTGGACGGTGTATGCAGCCTCCCTGAGTGTGGGCTTCCCCGGTTTGCGCTTTTCCGTAAGGGGGTCCTTTCCTTCAGCAACCGCTGTACGGATGTCGGCAGAAAGCTCCCTCGCCAGCGCCAGCGATACAGCCGGAAAGCCACCCAGGCCGATATCCCGTCGCTTCCCTTCGACAGTGATGCGTTGTACCCAGCTCTTCTTGCCAGACTTCCCGATGAACAGGTGCAATCCTGCGCCGTCGGTGTAACGTCCGGGTTTACGAAGTGCCTTTGCCTTGGTCGCTGATAGCCTCATGAACTCTCCTCCCCTCAAAATAATTCCCACAATAGTTACCATAAATATCGTGAGATGACAAGGGATTAGAGGACATCATCGGAGACCACAAGAGAAGTCCAAATAGCCTTCATGATACTAGATATAGCTAGGTTATTGAAATTTAATGAGACAACCAGAACCAAATAGGGACTAACTGAGAAAGGGGGTGGTGGCGGAGGGAGTGGGATTCGAACCCACGGTACACTGACGCGCACGCCGGTTTTCAAGACCGGTGCCTTAAACCACTCGGCCATCCCTCCCCGCACGGAGAGGATTATACGCGCCTTTCAACCTAAGGTGGGAGGAGGGACAGGGGGCTATGGGGGCTCGATTACATCGAAACCCGTGTAGCTCTGCAACACATCGGGTATCCGCACCGACCCGTCCGCCTGCTGGTAAGTCTCCAAGACCGATATCAACACCCTGGGCAACCCCAGCCCCGACCCATTGAGAGTATGGACGAACCGTGGCCTCGCTCCTTCGCTCGGCCTATACCGGATGTTGGCTCTGCGGGCCTGGAAATCCAGGCAGTTGCTGCACGAACTCACCTCCAGCCACTCACCGCAACCCGGTGCCCACACTTCAAGGTCGTAGGACTTGGCGGAATGAAATCCCAGGTCGCCTGTGCAGAGCTGTAGCACGTGGTAGGGCAGTCCCAGTGCCTCGGCCACGCTTTCCGCATCGGACAGCATCGACTCAAGGGCCTGCTCCGACTCCTCCGGCGCCACGAACTTGTACATCTCCACCTTGTCGAACTGGTGCCCCCGCTTGATCCCCCGCGTATCCTTCCCTGCCGACATCTTCTCCCGACGGAAGCAGGGTGTGTAAGCCACGTAGTTCAACGGCAGGTCCGATGCGTCCAGTATTTCATCTCTGTGCAGATTGGTCAGGGGTACCTCAGCGGTGGGAACGAGCCAGAGGTCATCCTGCTCGTCGTGGTACACGTTGTCCGCAAATTTGGGTAGCTGTGCACTCCCGACAAGAGCCTCCCGTTTCACAACGAAGGGCGGGTAGACCTCCGTGTAACCGTTATGACTCTGATGAAAGTCCAGCATCCATGCGATCAGAGCCCTCTGCAGCCGAGCGCCGCGCCCCTTCAACACGTAAAACCTAGAGCCCGATATCTTTACCCCCCGTTCGAAGTCTAGAATCCCCAGTTTCTCCCCAATCTCCCAGTGTGGCCTGGGCTCGAACTCGAAAGTCACCGGCTCACCGACAGTCTTCACCACTACATTGCTGGTCTCATCCTCTCCCACCGGCACGTCATCCAGGGGTATGTTGGGCAACTGCAGAAGCAGAAGGTCCAGTTCTTCATCCAGCGCCTTGATATCGCTCTCCAGCGCCTTGATATCCGCCCCGACCTTCCGCATCTCGGCGATAACGTCCGGCGGCTTTTCTTCCATCCTGGAAAGCTCTTTACTCACCTGGTTCCTGCGGGCCCTCAGCGTTTCGGAGGACGTGAGCATGCCTCGGCGATTCTCATCGAGTTCAGCGATGCGGGCCAAGGGAGCAAGGTCCTCCCCCCGTTGATCAAGGGCCTCCCTCACCACATCCGGCCTCTCACGTATCAGGTTTATAGACAGCATGGATTACGCTCTTGAGTACAAGTTTCAGGGGACAGTATAAGACAGCGGGTACGGCAATAGCCCACGGGCTCGGAGAACTGGCCTATGTGCCCGGTCGTTCCACTGCCCGCAGCTGCGGGAAAAGGATCACTTCCCTTATCGACTGCTGATCGGTAAGCAGCATCACCAGTCTGTCGATGCCCATGCCCAGCCCGCCCGTGGGCGGCATCCCGTGCTCCATCGCAAGCAGGAAGTCCTCGTCCAGCCGATCAACTTCTTCGTCCCCGAACTCTAGCCTGAACTTCTCCTGTTCGGCGAATCGCTGCCTCTGGTCTATGGGGTCGTTTAGCTCCGTGAAGGCGTTGGCTATCTCCATGCCGGCAGCAAACCCCTCGAACCTCTCCACGAACCTGGGATCGTCGGGCTTGCGCTTAGAAAGGGGAGACATTTCCACGGGATGGTCTATCACGAAGGTCGGCTGGATGATGTACGGCTCCACAAAGGTAGACAGCAGCTTGTCATAAAGCTGAGCAGGGCTGAGTCCCTCTACCCGCTGCCCCACTCCCTCGGCATCCGCCCTCAGTGCCTCCGTATCGGCGTATTTCGGATCGGATATGTCCAGCCCGCTTCTATCCAGAATGGCGTCCCGTACCGACACCCTCGGCCACGGCGGCGTGAAGTCCAGCGTATGCCCGCCGTATTTCACCCTCCGGGTTCCCAGAACTTCCTGCGTGATATAAGACATCATATCTTCGACCATGCGCATCACGTCGTTGTAGTCGGCGTAGGCCTCGTAGCTCTCCATCGTGGTGAACTCGGGGTTGTGCTTGGTGTCTATCCCCTCGTTCCGAAAGATGCGACCTATTTCGTACACCTTGTCGATCCCCCCGACTATCAGACGCTTCAGGTAAAGCTCCGTGGCGATGCGAAGGTAGAGCGTGCGGTCGAGGGCGTTGTGCTCCGTGGCGAAAGGCCTCGCCATCGCGCCTGCCGCCACGGGTAGCAGTATAGGTGTCTCCACCTCTGCGAAGCCCCTGTCGTCCATGAACCTGCGCATGGCGGAGATAAACCGGCCCCGAATGTCGAATATCCGGCGGGCCTCGTCATTGGAAATGAGGTCCAGGTAGCGGTGCCGGTGCCGCTTCTCAACGTCCGTGAGTCCGTGCCACTTCTCGGGTAACGGCCTTAAAGCCTTTGTAAGAAGCGTCAAAGACTGGACTCGGACGGTTATCTCTCCCGTACGCGTGCGGAACATTGGGCCTTCGGCGGCGATGGAGTCGCCGGTGTCCAGCTCTGCTAGGACCGTTTGCTGTTCCACCGGCAGGTCGGCGGGCCTGATGAACAGTTGCACGGATCCTGTGCCATCCCGGACATCTGCAAACGTGACGCGACCCATGCCCCGCAACGCCATCACCCTGCCTGCCACCGCCACGATCTTTCTCGGAGTTCGCCCCGATGCTTCTACGCCGTGAAAATACTCCAGTGCGTCAGCCACCGTGTGTGTTCGATGTAGCCGCGCCGGGTAGGGGTCGATGCCCTGGGCACGCAGGTGCCCAACCTTGGCGACTCGTTGCTGGAAAAGGTCTTCGCCTCTATCGGCCATGGAAGCGGTATCGAGCGGCCGGCAAACTGCCCCTGGCGCTAGTCAATGCTCTTTATGGTCAGCTTCAGCACTCCGGCAGGGGCTCTTACCTGGACTTCGTCCCCAACCTTGTTGCCAAGCAGTGCTTGGCCCACCGGGCTTTCGTTGGATATCTTGCCCGACTTTGGGTCTGCCTCGTCACTGCCCACTATGAGATATTCGATCGTTCGGCCCGACTCGTTCTGGACAGTCACCTTTGCCCCAACGTCCACGATCCCCGAATTCAGGTGCTCATCGGGAATAACAGTCGCGTTGTACAACATGTTGTCCAGCGTTATTATCCGACCCTCGATAAACGCCTGCTCATTCTTGGCATCGTCAAACTCGGCGTTGTCTTCCGTGCCCCCAAAGTCCTTGGCATGGAGAATCCTGTCGGCTATTTCATGTCGCTTTTCCGTGCGGAGTTGATGAAGCTCTTCCTTGAGCTCCTCGTAACGCCTGTGGGTAAGATAAGTCTTCTTGAGCATCATGGCGTTAAGCCTCCGGGAAAAGAAAAAGACCCCTGGGGAGGAAGTAGTGGGATCAGTCAGATTTTATGTCTTGCCGAGGAATTTGTAAAGGAGAATGGCCGTCGCCGATTTCGCATCCCCGATTTCGCTCTTCGATACCATCTCTTCCGCTTCGGCAATTGTTACCGGGACCAGCGCTATATCCTCGTCTGCATCCGGCTCCAGCGGATCGTGGGATAACCCGGTGGCTAGGAAAAGATGGTTAAGTTCCGTACAGAACCCCGGCGAGCTGTACACCGAGCCTAACAGTCTGAAATTCTCCGCCCTGTACCCGGTCTCTTCTCTTAGCTCCCGTTGCGCCGCTGCTTCCGCGTCCTCGCCGGGCTCTATGCCGCCGGCCGGAGTCTCCAGCAGTTCTTTGTCCACTGCAGCTCTGTACTGGCGCACCAGCAGTAGCTTCCCGCTTTCATCGACCGGCAGTATATGCACTACCTCGGCATGTTCCACAATCTCCATCTTCACTTCCCGTCCATCAGCCAGCCGAAGGGAGTCAATGCGCAGGTTGACAACCTTGCCGTCGTAAATGCGTTCAGTCTTCGCAGAGGGATAATTGCCCATAGACGACTAGGAGTTTACTCCATCCTCGTCAGCCTCTCCGTAACCGTCGAGTAGAAGCGCCCGGGAGGCTGGAACCTGAGAAACTTCGCCATATTTGAGCCTATGGTGGCGGAGACCGCATACCCGTCCTGAAGGTCGGCTTCAATCTGCCCGTCCACGCTCATGATTACCTCATGGTCCGTGCTGACCCTGAGCTCAACCTTGGAAGTGGACGGAAGGACCAGGGCATTAGATATAGTGAGGTGAGAATCGATGGGATTCAACACAAACTCGTCGGTTAATGGATTGAGAATCGGCCCGCCTGCTGCCATGGAATAGCTGGTACTGCCCGTCGCAGTGGCTATGATCACACCATCACCTTTGTACGTGGTGAACAGGTCCCCGTCAATCCGTGCCTCGATTCGTATCACTCTCGCCACCCGACCCCTGGCCACCACCACATCATTCAGCGCAAAGTAAGTCCGTCGCCCATCTCCTTCGGTGCCGGAGGATGTATTCGGGGGAATGATCTCTGCCTGCAGCGTTGCCCTACGCTCGATCCTGCCCCCGCCGGCCATCAGTCTCGGCAAGTCTTTTCTGGCCTCCTCGGGGTTGAGCTCGTTCATAAACCCCACTCGACCCATGTTTACCCCAAGGACGGGTATACCGCACGGCAAGGCCAGATGAGACACGCGAAGCATCGTCCCGTCGCCGCCAACGCTTATCAGCAGCTCCCGGTCCCCTACGTCGTCGGAGGTTGCATCCTCGTCCCAGGCTGAACGATGCCAACCCCTGATTCCGGACTTCGACAAAATGTCCAGAAGGTCTTCCGCCAGCGTGCGGGCCTCGGGAAGACGCGGATGGTAGAATACTGCTACCCGACTTATGTTTTGCCCCTCAGACAAAGTTTCCTTTCCTGCGCCATTGGGCTGTAGTTGTTCCAAGTGTCGAGGCGCAAGTATATAGGGCAGTTGGAATCCAAGTCGAGACCGGCCCACCGAGGTTGTTGAACCGCCCGCATTTTGGACTTGATGGAGGTATCCGCGTGAGAATAATCGTTATAGGCCAGGCGCCCTTCGGGGCCGCAGTCTTGGAAAAGTTGGTGGAGAGGGAAGACGATGAGGTGGTGGGCGTGTTTGCACCCCCGGAGCGAAGGGGCAGGCCCGACCCCCTGTCTGCCAAGGCCGAGGAACTCGGCATACCTCTCGTCACCGTCACTTCTATGAAGACCGACGAAATCTACGAAACGATTAAGGGGATGAAGCCCGACATCGGCGTAATGGCCTTCGTCACCCTCCTCGTGCCGGAACGGGTCCTCGACACTCCTACGCTTGGCACCATCCAGTATCACCCCTCCCTCCTCCCCAAGCATCGCGGGGCCAGCGCCATCAACTGGGCCATCATCAATGGAGAGGACAAAACAGGCTTGACCATCTTCTGGCCTGATAAAGGCCTCGACACGGGCCCCATCCTTATGCAAAAGGAAGCAGCCATAGGCCCTGACGACACCGTAGGCTCCGTCTACTTCAATCACCTCTTCCCGGACGGCGTGGAGGCGATGATCGAATCTGTTGACCTCGTCAAGGTTGGCAAAGCCCCGAGAATCGTCCAGGACGAGTCCCAGGCCACCTACGAGGGCATATGCCGCCCCGAAAATGCCGAGCTGGACTGGCAGAAGGACGCCCAGACGGTCTATAACCTGATCCGGGGAACCAACCCCCAGCCGGGGGCCTGGGGAATCCTGAAAGGCCAGAAAATCAAGGTATTCGATTCCGCCCTGGGCACGGCTTTAGGGACCGCAGGTGAAGTGCTGGCGATCGAGGATGACGGCTTCGTTGTGGGTGCAGGCAGCGGCTCGGTGAAGATCAAGCGAGTCCAGCCCCCCGACTCCCGCAAAATCCCTGCTCCCGAATATATCGAGGCATCGGGATTGCAGATCGGAGACAGGTTCGGAGGATAATCAGAAGTAGGAGAATCAGCGTGCAAACGTACCTAATCTCCCTTCTTTGAATATTGTTCCGCTACGCCCTTGACATACGACATCTTGATGGTGTATCGTAGGTGTATGGGACGCACAAACATAAACATTGATGACGGCGCTATCGCCGAGGTTATGGCCCGTTACAGCATAGACACCAAGCGGGAGGCCGTGAACTTCGCTCTCCGGATAGTTGCCGGGGAGTCTATGTCCTTGGACGAGGCCCGCGCCCTCCGCGGCTCGGGCTGGGACGGTGACCTTGAAGACATGCGCTCCGGCCGCTCCTTGTGATCCTGATAGACACCTCGGCCTGGGTTGAGTTTCTACGGGACACGGGTTCTCCGGTCTGCCTCCTCGTAGACGAGCTGCTGTCAGACGAAATAGTCATCTGCGACGCGGTTCGCATGGAGGTTCTGGCCGGCGCCCGAAACGAAATCCACTTGCGCGACCTGCGTCGACTCCTCGCACGGGCTGTCATACTTCCCACCCGACCGACTCACTACGAAGAAGCCGCCTCCCTATACCGTCACTGCCGTCGCCAGGGCGAGACCGTGCGCAAGCTCATCGACTGTCTCATCGCCTCCGTGGCCATTAGCGAGGACATCCCAATCCTCCATAGAGACGTCGATTTTGAAGTCTTGGAGCGCCACACCGGACTGCAGATCTACAGGGCCAGGGCAAGTTATCAGCGATAGCGCTCCAGCGCGTTGGCACTCGACAGGGCGTGGCCGTCAAGCCAGCGTGGTAACCGCCGTCCCGACCAGGTCCATCACGTAGTTGGGCACTACGCCCATGAACAGCACCCCCAGCACCGACAGTGCCATGGCCCCGTTCACGGGCAGGCTCGTCTGCACTGCCCCTTCTCTCGGGTAGGGCGACAGGTACATCGCCTTTATCACCCGCAAGTAGAAGTAGGCAGAGATCACGCTGTTGATCATCCCTACAATCGCCAACCAGACCAGGTCGGTCTCCATGGCGGCCCTGAATACGTTCAGCTTGGCCCAGAACCCCGCGGTTGGTGGAATGCCCATCAGTGATACCAGCGATATCGCCATTCCAAGAGCCAGCACCGGATTCCGACGCCCCAGTCCCGCGTAGTCTCGAATCAACTCGCTCTTGATAGCCCCGGATATCGCAATTACCCCGAAGAAGGCCGCCAGGTTGGTCGCTGCGTATGCGACCAGGTAGAAGATCAGGCTCTCGACCCCGGGGCCCAGGGCCTCACCCTCCCTGCCCACCGCGGCCAGCCCGACCATGATGAATCCTGCGTGTGCAATCGTGCTGTAGCCCAGCATCCGCTTGATGTTGTTCTGTGCAATCGCAACGAGGTTACCGATAAACATCGAGACCGCAGCCAGGATTGCGAAGAGGAAGGCCCATTCATCGGTCACCGACCCGAAGGCCAGGAAGAAAATCCGGACAAGGACGGCAAATCCTGCCGCCTTGCTCGCCACCGACAGATAGGCGGCCACGGGCGTCGGCGACCCTTCGTAAACGTCGGGGACCCACATCTGGAACGGCACCGAGGATATCTTGAACCCGAAGCCCGCCACGATGAATATCACGCCCAACAGCAGAGCTGGCTGCTCAATGAGTTCGGTGAAGGTGGTGATCCGGGCCGCTATATCCAGGAGCTTGGTGCTTCCCGTGAGCCCGAGTATCAGTGCAAATCCGAACAGCATGATCCCCGAGCTTATGGCGCTTAGCACCAGGAACTTCAGCGATGCCTCCGTTGAGCGGTTATCCTTGGCAAGCGCTATCAGCGCCACGGTGGCCAGTGCACTCAGTTCCAAAGATACGTAGATGGAGACCAGTTCGGTCGATGCCGCCAACAGCATCAAGCCGCCCGAGGCCATCATCAACAGCGCAAAGTACTCGGCCCGGAAAGCTCGTATGGCCGCAGGCACGTTGTGAGAGGCCACAATCACCAGTCCCGTCGCCCCGAGAATCAGGAACTTGAAGAAAAGTGCATAGTGGTCGACTATCAGGTAGCCGTTGAACCCAGTCAGCGCATTGTTCTCTACCCCATCCACCTTGAGCCACAGCACCAGAGTAAGCGCCGCAGAGGCCCCTATCCCCAGCAGGCTTAGAGGCGCGAGGATATCCTTCCGATTCAGAAGCAGGTCCAGAATAATGATTATGCCCGCGGCTCCGCCCAGGACCAGCTCGGGCATTAACAGGTATAGGTCGTCGGGATACATCAGCCTTTGCTCAGACTAGCCGCCATAAAGGGCGCTGATCGGCGCAACTCCTTCCCTTAGCATGTCGGTGATGAAGGACGGGTAGACCCCGACTATCAATATAGGGGCGATAAGCAGCGACGCCCCGGCCACGTCTGCAACCCCTGCATCTCCCACGTGCTGAAATCGGGTGGTCGGGGTTCCGTACATAGTACGTTGCAGGGTCCACAGTATGTACCCCGCCGACAGGAAGATCCCGATTACTCCCAGCACCGTTGCCACCCTCCACTCTTCGAATGCCCCTAGGAATATCATCAGTTCCGCCACGAATCCCGAGGTAGCCGGCAGCCCGAGAGATGCCAGCCCCCCAATCAGGAACGCCGCCGCAATGAACGGCATCCGGTTCGCCAGCCCCCCGAGATCAGGGATGTGTCGGGTGTGCACCCGGTCGTAGACGAGGCCCACTGTGAAGAAGAGCAGTCCCGTGATCGTCCCATGAGTGAACATCTGCAACGCTGCGCCCGTAAGCCCGACCTCACCCAGAGAGGCAATGCCCAGCAGCACGAAACCCATGTGGCTCACGCTGCTGAACGCGACAAGCCGCTTTAGGTCGCTCTGCTGGAACGTGACGAAGGCCCCGTAGAGGATGTTGACAACCCCCAGGGCTGCGAGCCAGATCGCAAGTTTATCTGTAACTTCGGGGAAGAGGCTTATGGAGATTCGGAGGATGCCGTAACCTCCCATCTTCAACAGCACGCCCGCCAGCATGACGGATACGGCAGTGGGGGCGTCCGTATGGGCGTCGGGTAGCCACGTGTGGAAGGGCCAGATGGGGAGCTTTACGGCGAATGCGGCCATGATTAGCAGGAAAACCAGTTCCGCCGAGATAAACAGGTTGGGTATCCAGTCGGCCCCCGACTCCGCCAACTCGATCATGTTGAACGAGCCCGCCGCAAACCCGACCGCCAGAATTCCGACCAGCATCAGCGCACTCGCACCCACCGTGTAGATCAGGAACTTCATCGCCGAATACTCGCGCCTGCCGCTTCCCCAGATGGAGATCAGCAGATACATCGGCACCAGTTCCACCTCCCAGAAGAGGAAGAACTGCACCATGTCCAGCGACGTAAACACCCCCATCACGCCCGTTTCCAAGACGAGCATCCAGATGAAGTATTCCTTCACCCGGTGCGTTATGTGCCAGGACGCGAATATCGCCGCCACCGTAAGCAGGGCAGTGAGCACCACCATCGGCATGGACAGTCCGTCCACGCCGAAGAAGTACTCCACGTTGATGAACGGGATCCACTGATACTGCTCGACGAACTGGGGATCGCTGATTGATGTGTCGAAGCGGACGGCTGTGGCAATGGTCAGCGCGAGGGTGGCCAGGGTCGCTACCAGCGCTATGTGTCTAATCCGCCCCCCCTGCTCCCGAGGCAACAGCAGAATCAGCAACACCCCGGCCAGGGGAAGGAAGACGATTAAGCTGAGTATGCCGGTGAACAAAGCTCTAGAATCCGGTGGCGAACCAAAATACGGCCATGATTACTATCAGCCCTATGAAGATGCCGACCCCGTAGACCTGCACCTGCCCCGTCTGCAGCTTGGCGATTCCACCCCCGAATTGCCTCCCGATTTCACCGACCCAGTTCACTATCCGGTCAACTACGTTCCGGTCGAAGATGTCGCCGCCCCGCGCCACGACCCCCATCCCTGCCTTCTTCACTATGCCCGTCTCATATATGTCGTCCATGTAGTACTTGCGCACGAGAAGTTGGTGGATGGGCTTGAAAGCGTTGGCTATGGCCTCGGGCTTCACGACACCCCTCACGTACACCGCATAGGCAATAACTATCCCTACTGCGGCGATGATTGATGATGAGGCTGCAATCCCCGTGGGGAATGGCTCCCCGTGGCCCGTGAGCAGGTCAGACATCCAGCTCTTCGGTACGCCGATGAACGAGAACTCCGGTAGGTTCGCCAATCCCGAGGCAAAGGCACCGGCCGCCAGGATAACCATCGGCAGCACCATGATCGCTGGCGATTCGTGGGGATGGTCCGGCACGTGCTCCCCGTGCTGCGGCTCCTCCCCTCCCCTGTAACTGCCGAGGAAGGTAATGAAGATAAGCCTGAAGATGTAGATAGAGGTCAGGAATGCCGCGATTATCCCGAGGATGTAAACCCCTTTCTCGTAGTGCCATGCCGCCGCTAGGATCTCGTCCTTGCTCCAGAACCCCGAGAACGGTGGTATCCCCGCAATCGCCAGCCCTCCAATTGTGAAGGTGGCGAAGGTCCAGGGCATCGACTTGGCCAGCCCGCCCATGCGCCTGATGTCGTAGGTACCCGTGGCGTGGTTCACGCTGCCCGCCCCCAGGAACAGCAGAGCCTTGAAGAAGGCGTGGGTGAACAGGTGGAACATCGCCGCCGCTGGAGCCCCGACTCCCAACGCAAACATCATGAACCCTAACTGGCTCACCGTTGAGTAGGCCAGGACCCGCTTGATGTCGGTCATTACCAGGCCCATTGTCGCCGCAAACAACGCGGTCCCAGCGCCCACATAGGCCACCGTGTTCATCGCCGCCGTGGATGCCTCGAACACTGGGAACATGCGGGCCACCAGGAAGACCCCCGCCGCTACCATAGTGGCGGCGTGAATCAGGGCGCTGACGGGCGTGGGGCCTTCCATCGCGTCGGGGAGCCATGTATGGAGTGGGAACTGCCCCGACTTCCCCACCGCCCCCGCAAATATCCCTAGCGCAATCAGTGTGAGAGCTATGCCTGTGACATCCACGCCCGCTACACCGTTCAGGTGCTGGATGTCGAAGCCTTGGGAGCCCACAGTTAAGTACACCCCCAGGATGGCAATCAGGAACCCCAGGTCCCCGAAGCGGGTGACAATGAACGCCTTTTTCGCTGCTGCTGCCGCTGTTGGCCTGTCGTGCCAGAATCCGATCAGCAGGTAGGACGATAACCCGACCAACTCCCAGAACACGTACAACAGTATCAGGTTGTCGGCCATCACCAGCCCGAGCATCGAGAAGGTGAACAGCGACATATAGGCAAAGAACCGCGCCACCGAGGCATCGTGCTTCATGTACCCCAGCGAGTACAGCTGCACCATCAGGCTCACCCCCGACACCACGATCAGCATGATCGCAGTCAGTGAGTCCATCAGGATCCCGACCTTGATTTCAAGGGGCCCGATGTCCAGCCAGGTGTGGCTCGGGTAGTCTTGCAGGTGCCCCGGCGCACCTATCACCGACGCCAACGCCCAGATAGACAGGACGAAGGAAGCGCCAATGGCAAGAACGGCTGCGTAGCCCGCGAGCATCGTGGCGGAGCCGAAGACCTGCCTCACTACGAACACGATCAGGAGGAACGAGATAAGGGGCAGGAAAAGGATTAGCCAGCTTGCCGCTTCAGGGATCATCTATATCTTCCTGAGTATCTCGTCGGCAACGTGCTCTCGGCCCTTGGGAACGTAGACGATAAAGGGCACACCCTCCGACCAGGAAAGGATGTCTCCCTCCGGGAGGATACGGGTCGGCAGCCCTTCACCCTCGAACAGGTCCTTCCACATCTCGGCGACCATGAGGGTCGGGACCCGTTTGAATTCAATCCAGCTCATAACAGTCTCTAAATCAGCCTTTCAGTGCCCCGACCTCTCCCACCTCAACCGTCTGACGACTTCGGAATACGGCTACCACTATGGCCAGCCCGAGCGCCACCTCCGCCGCTGCTACCGCTATCACGAAGATTGCGAACACATGGCCCGTCAATAATGTCGGGGAGTTGTACCGCGAGAAAGCGATGAAGGCGATATTCACACCGTTGAACATAATCTCGATGCACATAAGGATGGCGACTATGTTCCGCTTGGAGAGCGCGCCCCAAAGGCCTATGCAAAATAGGATGGCCGACAGGACTAGGAAATGTTCCAGGTTAATCATTGCCGCCAGGCCCTCTCTGTCGAGCAATGACTATTGCCCCGATCATGGCGGACAACAGCAGCACCGAAGCCACTTCGAATGGCAGTACGAACTTGTTGAACAGGACCTCGGCCAGCAGTTCCGTCGTGGAGTCCGGCGGGGGCTCCGAGGAGAGGGGCCAATCCGTCGTGAATATCGCCACGATAATCGCAGAGAACACGACCCCCGCCAGAAATGCCCCGGGCGCCGACAGCCGGTTCGAAGGGTTTCCTCTCTGCGTGTCCCGGGTCAGCATGATGGCGAATATCAGCAGGATAGATATAGCCCCTACGTAGATCAGCACCTGTGCCACGGCTAGGAAGTCGGCCTGCAAAACGATGTATATCCCCGCTACCGACAGGAAGGAGAGCACAAGAAAAAGGGATGCGCGGAACAGGTCTCTCAACAGCACCACCGCCGCGGATGAAATCACCGCCAGCGAGGCCAGTATCCAGAACCCTATCGCAATCCCGACGTCCATGGGCTACCTGTCTGCGCTCCCGGGAGATTGTGGGCTCGGCTCCCCTTCATCTGCCCACCGACCCTTCCACGGCCTCCCCGCATCGTCCGACGGCAGCGAGTATTCCGGCAGGTACCGGGTCCCGTCCAGGTTCGGCCGGAAGAACGCGCTCGGCCTCTTCTCCCGGGTTCTCAGGTCGTCGACGTGTACCACCATGTCCGTGCGGCTGTAGACCGCCCTCTCGAACCCCGACCCCATAAACAGGGCATCGTAGGGGCACGCCTCCACGCAGAGCCCGCAGAACATGCACCGCCCCGTGTCGATGTCAAACACGTCGATGGCATAGTCCAAACCCTGCTTCCTGTCTCCCTCGGGATGCGTCACTATTCGGATCGTTCCCAGCGGACAGTATTTCGCGCAGGATGCGCAGCCTGTGCACCGGTCTTCGTACCACGTGAACTCGTAACCCCGGAACCGTGTGCCCCGGGTCACTTGTTCGTCGGGGTACTGGACGGTGAACGGCTTCCTGAACAGGTGCTTCAGCGTCACGAACATTCCTTTGGCAATTCCCAGACCGTACATTACTCACTACCTCCCGCAACGGGCCTCGACACCGCCGTAAGCCGCTCGGCGCCGCCCGGCACTACCTCTCGCGTCTCGCCCTGGAAGCCCACAAACTTGTGCAGGCCCGCTATCAGCCCAATCGCTATCGCAAAGTTCACGGGTATCAGCCATGGCGGCAGCCCGTCCGACCACACGACCACCTGCACCGCCGTAATCGCGGCATTAAGGAGCGACAGCGGGAACAGGAACTTCCAGGCAAAGGTCATTACCTGGTCCACCCTCAGCCTCGGCAGCGTGGCCCGGGTCCAAACGAATATCCCGAATATGAAGAATATCTTGACCAGCAGCCACAGGTATCCCGGAAGCCCGGGACCCTCCCAGCCGCTCAGGTACAGCGTGGCAATCACTGCAGAGTACCCCACCAGCGCAATTCCCTCTGCCGTCAGGAACATGACGAACTTCACGCCGCTGTATTCGGTGTGGATGCCGGCAATAATCTCCGACTCTGCTTCCGTCAGGTCGAACGGTGACCTGTTCAACTCCGCCGATACTGCCGCGAAGAAAATGAGGAATCCCAGGGGCTGAAATAGGATCAGCGGCCAGCTGCTTTGGACGGCCACAATATCGTTCAACACCATTGAACCGGCAATAAGCACGACACCCATGATGGAGATCACCAGCGGGATTTCGTAGCTCACCAGTTGCGCCACTGCCCTCATCGCCCCAAACAGGGCGTACTTGTTGTTGGACGCCCAACCCGCCATGAACACCCCTATGGTCTCCACAGCCGTGACCGCGACAATGAACAGAATCCCAACGTTCAGGTTGGTCAGGAACGTCTCATTCCCGAACGGGATCACGGTGAACATCAGCAATGCCGGCGCCATCACGGCCACCGGCGCCAGGGTGAACACCAGCTTGTCCGCCCCCCGAGGAATGATGTCCTCCTTGGTCATGATCTTTATACCGTCGGCGATGGGCTGTAGGATTCCAAAAGGCCCGACCCTGTTCGGCCCGACCCTGTTCTGAAACCTCCCCAGCAGCCGCCGCTCGACGTAGATCAACAGTGGGACTAGCACCATTGGCAGGTTGATGAGCACGAAAGCGCTCAGGAACCCAAGCACGAGGTAAGTGATCCATCCCTCCGCCGAGTCCGGGAAAATCGCCTCAATCCAGCCGCGGAAGACCTCGCCTAGCTCCCTCCAGAGCTCGTAGAACCAGTCCACTATCTGTCCACCTCACCCATGTTGATGTCCACGCTTCCCAGGATGACTATCAGGTCCGCCAGCTTCCACCCGATGGAAAGCTCCCGCAACACCGTCAGGTTGATGAAGGACGGTGCCCGTATCTTGCACCGGTACGGAGATATCGCCCCGTCGCTCACCAGATAAAACCCGAGCTCCCCCTTCGGCGCCTCCACGTGCGCGTAAGCCTCGCCCTTCGGGGGCCTGATCAGGGCAGGCGCCTTCGCCCTGAAAGGCCCCTCTGGTATCTGCTCCATCGCCTGCTTGACGATACGTACGCTTTCCCGCATCTCCTCCAGCCTCACCAGGAAGCGGTCGTAGGTGTCTCCCGTAGGCCCGACCGGCACGTCGAATTCAAACCTGTCGTACACCTCGTAGGGGTCCGCCTTCCGAAGGTCCCAGTCCACCCCCGAGGCCCGCAGCATTGGCCCCGACACCGAGGCGTTGATAGCGGTCTCGGGAGGGAGGATGGCCATGTCCTTGGTGCGGGAGATGATAATCTCGTTCTCCCTCAGCAGGGCCTCATACTCGTCAATGTAGCCCGGCATCTCGTTAATGAACTTGGTCAGGGCGGGCATGAACTCGGGAGGAAGGTCTCCGCTCACGCCGCCGATGCGCATGTAGGAGTAGGTGATTCGGGCCCCGCACACCATCTCGAACAAGTCCAGGATCTTCTCTCGTTCCCGGAACATGTACATCAAAGGCGTCGCCAGCGCCCCGAGGTCGTTGATGAAAAACCCCAGCGCCATGCAATGACTGGCGATGCGCATCAGCTCCGCCATGATCACCCGGATGTACATCGCCCGTTCCGGCGGCTCGATTCCCGCCAGCTTCTCCGCCGCCAGCACGTAGGCCAGGTTGTTGGACATGGACGCCAGGTAGTCCAGCCTGTCCGTGAGCGTGATGATCTGCGTGTAGGTGCGCTCCTCGGCCAGCTTTTCCGTCCCGCGATGCAGGTACCCGAAGACCGGCTCCAGGTCTGTTACCACCTCGCCGTCAAACGTGACCCGCATCCTGAACACGCCGTGGGTGCTCGGGTGCTGGGGCCCGATGTTTACCATCACTTCTTCGGTCTTGAGCGTCACCCTGTCCCCTGTTCTACCGTTTTACCATTGTGTGTGATGTAGCGACCCAATAGTGATCTCTAGGCTGTCGTGAAGTCCTTCCGGTGCGGGTGCCCCGGGAACCCCTCCCACAGCAGGATGCGCTTCAGGTCCGGGTGCCCTTCGAACGCTATGCCCATCAGGTCGTAGACCTCCCGCTCCTGTAGCACCGCCCCTTCCCATATCCCTGTCACCGATGGCACCGACGGCGACTCCCGGGAGTACGTCTTCGTCTTCACTACCACCGCGTGGTTGTGCTTGATCGAGACCAGGTGATAGACCAGTTCGAAGTGGTCTATGTAGTCCACCCCCGTGACCCCGACCAGGAAATCAAACGCCAGCCCCGGCTCCTCAAAGCAGTGTCGCGCCACGTCCGCCAACGAGTCGGGTTTGACTACCAGCGCCTCGCCGCCGTCATCCACGACGGCTCCGGGAAAACGCTCCCTTATCTGCTGGCCTAGATCCTTGACGTTAAGCTGGGTGGTCACTTGAGGTTAGCTCTTCGTCTTGGCTATGCTGTATTTCTTGATCTTTTCCTGCAGCTGCATCAGGCCGTAGAGCAGGGCGTCGGGCCTGGGTGGACAGCCCGGTACGTACACGTCCACCGGGACTATCCTGTTGACTCCCGGCACCACCGAGTACGATTCGTAATACGGCCCGCCCGAAGTCGCGCATACGCCCATCGAGATGACCCATTTCGGGTCGGCCATCTGCTCATAGATGCGCTTCACGGGCACCGCCATCTTCCACGTGAGCGTTCCGGCAACGATCATCAGGTCGGCCTGTCGAGGCGTGGCCCGGAACGCCTCCGCCCCGAACCGCGCAATGTCGTATCGGGACATCGCCGCGCCGATCATCTCGAAGGAGCAGCATGCCAGCCCGAACGTCAACGGCCAAACCGCATTCCGACGCCCCCAGTTCAGGATGTAGTCGACGCTCGTGACCAGGATATTGCGCTTCAGGTCGGCTGGCACCTCGATTACCGGGTCGGGGTTGGGGAACTGCGAAGCAGCCTTCAGGTCCGTAACCTCCTGCCCTTCAGCCAAGTCGAGGGCCTGCACGTCGATTGATGTCCCCAGGATGGGTAGGTTGCCCTTAGTATCCCGCATGGCCTAGCTCCACTCCAGCGCTTTCTTACGCCACGCATAGAAGTATCCGATGAGAAGAATTACGATGAATATCCCCATCTCTATCAGGCCGAACAGCTTTAACTGGTCCAGGTGCACCGCCCACGGAAACAGGAATATCACTTCAACGTCAAAAATGACAAATAGCAGGGCGATGAAGTAGTAACGGAAGTTGAACCGGACCCATGACCCCCCAACGGGCCTCATCCCCGACTCATACGTCTCGAGCTTGACTTGCGTGGGGTTCCTGGGTCTGATCCTCACCAGGGACAGAGCCCACGGCATCAGGATCATGGAGATGGGTATAAAGGTAGCTAGGAGAAGGAAGAGACCTATATAGCCATAGTCGGCCAGCACCCGTACCCTCCCCGGAAAAAGCTGGCCCGAATATAGCATAGGGCCATGGGAGCCCGCAAGTGAAAAGGCGCACAATAGGGGCCGTAAGCAGCCCGTAATCTGGTCTGGGAACTGTGGGAAAAGTGCCGTGGGCGGTGGTTCGCAGGCCGAAGAATCCTGCGATAAGACTAAACGGCAGTCTCTACGGTGCGGGCATGAAGAAGGTCTCGGCTAGTGATGGCTCGGGCCTCAGACGGCAGAGCAGTAGCAATGGCCACCGTGCGATCGTCAAGAGCGATGAACTCCACAACGTAGGCCTCCGCCCCGGGATGAATGTGTATGACCACCCCTACGTCTCCGGGCCTTAGCTGTTCGCCATGGTCGCCTCGGATGGGAGCGGTTAATACTATTCGCTCATGCTCTCTAAACAATGTTCGGTAAGACTATCCCGGGTATGAGCGGATAAAGCTAGGAAAAAGCCATCGACTCCACTCCTAACTGCATCACTCCGATGTCCCGAGAGCATCAAAGGGAACCCGTCCTCAGATATCACAACCCTATCGTTTCCCGCTGATATACCTCTCGGTCATTTCACTCCTTTACGTTAATCTATATTAGAGGAGCGATTCCTCTCGAATGAGGCGGAGTCCTATTTTTTGGGTGGGTTGTTTCCCCTGCCACCCCCGGAGGGCTTGCCGGTCTTGCTAGGGGCGTTAGACGGACCCTTGGAACCGCCCTTGCCGCCTTTCTTGGCCACTGTGGTTAGTAGAGTTTTCATTAGATATATAATTCCCCTTTATGTTAAAGCCCATTATATCGCAAATGCTAGCATCTGCCATGAGTGCCAGTACCCATATAATCTCTTAACCACCTCCTGCGGAGCCAGGTTTCGTTGTTGACTCCCCCCCGCCCCACCCGTTAGATTGACCCAATCTCGCATAAGGAGCCTCCTCCCTAGAATGATCCTCCGAGTCGTCGTAGTCGGCCCTTACCAGGAAAACACCTACATCATCGGCTCCGATGAGACCCTTGAAGCCGCCATCATCGACGCCGGTGCCGAGTGGCAAGCCATCATGAGCGCCGTCGAGGACTCGGGCCTCACCGTCAAGTACCTGCTCACCACCCACGGCCACGAGGACCACGTCGGCGCCGTAGCCGACATGGTGGACGCCACCAACGCCCCCTTTGCCATCCACCGGAACGACGCCTATATGCTCGAAAAGCCCCCCGACTCCGCTTCCATTATCCCCGGCTTCCGCAATCCCCCCGAACCCGACCTCTACCTGGAGGAGGGCGACACCGTAGAAGTCGGAGACCTCTCCTTCTCCGTCATCGAGACCCACGGCCACACACCCGGCGGCATCTCCTACTTTGGCCACGGCCTCGTCTTCACCGGCGACACCCTTTTCCGCGGCAGTGTCGGCCGCACCGACTTTGAAGGCGGGAACTGGGAGCAGCTCATCGACAGCATCAAGACCAAGCTCCTTCCCCTTCCCGACGACACCGTCGTCCTCCCGGGGCACGGGCCCCACTCCAGCATCGGCGCCGAGGCCCAGTGGAACCCCTTCTTACGCGAAGCCCCCTAACGCCCCACAGAGCATAAGGTGACAGCATGGAATTTGGCTTAAACCTTCGCAACTTCATGGCCGACCCCGTAGTCCCCGTCCACGATCAGATCGAGGAGACTTCTCAACTGCTCGCCTATGGGGAACAGTTGGGTTTCTGGGGAGGCTACGCCCCCGAGCACTGGGTCTCCCACCCCAGCCGGTGGGTCCACCCCATGCCCCTCCTCGGCAGGTTTGCCGCAGCCACCTCATCCATAAAACTGATCACCGGCGTCCTACTTATGCCCCTCCACAACCCCGTCGATATCGCCGAGCAGACCACCGCCCTGGACCAGATTAGCAATGGTCGCTTTATCCTGGGCTTGGGGCTTGGGTACCGGGAGAAGGAACTGGAGATCGTCGGTTCCAACCGCAAGGAAAGGGTGGGCCGGCTCACCGAATCCATAGAGCTAATGAAACTTCTCTGGTCCGGCGAAGAAGTCATCTACCGGGGCCGCTACTTCAGGGCCACGGGCGCACAGGTCGGCATTACCCCGGTCCAGACCCCTCACCCCCCCATCTGGCTCGCCTGCCAGGGCCCCCGGGCCGCCGCCCGAGCCGCCCGCATCGCCGACGCCTGCCTCGTAGGCCCCTACGTCAGCTGGGCCGACCACCAGGCCCTGTCCAAAATCTACTGGAACGAACTGGAACAGGCTGATTCGGATGCCGACGGCTTCTATGCCGGCCATCGCTGCATCAGCGTAGCCGCAGACCGTGAAACTGCCATCAAGCAGGCCCGGGAAACCGCCGAAAATACCGCAAAGCTCTACGGCGGTTGGGGTATGCAGGAGAAACTGGCCGTTGACCTTGGCCTCGACAAGCTGCGCAACCTGGAAGAATGGGCAGTCGTCGGCAACCCCGAGGAATGTGCCGAATTCATCGCCGAGCAGCGGGACAACTCTGGCTCCGGCTACATGGCCTTCACCTTCCTCAACCTCCCACAAGGACTCCCCGCCCGACGCGAATACCTCCAGCACGTATGGGAAGACGTCTTCACCCGCGTGGGTTAGGAACCCCGACTTGATCTCACCCCTCCCTCGCGCCTTGGCTGCACTGGCAGCGAATGTATGACTTCCCCATTCCATAATGGGCATCCGCCCCAGGCCCTTGCCCCGATGAAGGTTCTCGATCTGACCCATTACGTAGCTGGCCCATTCTGTACCAAGCTCCTCGCCGACTACGGCGCTCGGGTCATAAAGGTCGAGCGCCCGGATACCGGAGACCCGGGTCGCAGGCTTGCCCCCTTCCACGATGATTCTCCCACTTCCGAGACCTCAGGACTCTTCCGATATTTGAACGGCAATAAGCTGGGTATCACGCTTAATTTGAAGCACGCTTTAGGAGCAAAGATATGCCGCGAATTAGCATGTTGGGCCGACGTTGTGATCGAAAGCTTCACCCCAGGTGTGATGGAGCGAATCGGCCTGTCCTACGAATTGCTTTCCGATATACACCCCGGAGTCATCCTCACCTCAATCTCCAATTTCGGGCAAACCGGCCCCTACAGCCAATACAAGGCCACCGAGATAATCGAATACGCCATAGGCGGCCCCATGCTTTTCACCGGCACCTCGGAGCGCGAACCCCTGAAGCTCGGCTCCCGAGTCGGCATGATTTTCACAGGTCAGGAAGCCGCCATGGCAACCCTTATGGCCTTCTACAGGCGAATGGGTCGGGACAATGAAGGTGAACACGTCGACGTCTCGATCATGGAGACCCAGGCCGGCTCCATCGACAGACAGACTGCCCTTCTCGTCAATAACCGGTACACCGGCAACAGGTTCTCCCGACTCGATGCTTCGGAGGCCTACCTCGGCGGCGTATATCCCGCCCTCGACGGCTTTCTGGACGTCCAGGTCATTGAACGTTTCCCCCAGCTCCTCGCCGCCATGGGCCAGCCCGACACCATCACCGAGTCCGAAGCCGTGACCCTCGCCCAATTCCTCGACAAGTGGGAAAACGCTGAGGGTAACCCCCTGGAGAGCGGCGACCTCATCAAAGAGCTCGGAGTAATGCTGGAAAAATGGGTCCGCGCCCGACCCATGGGACAGGCATGGGCCCAGTTCCAGAGGCACGGGACCCTCTCTGCGTCCTTCAACAACGCTGCGGGCGTTCACGCCGACCCCAACTTCAGCCTGCGAGGCCTGTGGACCTCAATCGAAGGTGCCAACTCAGGCCGAGGCCGTTTCCCCGGTCGCCTCTCAATAATGGAACGTACCCCGTGGCAGGCCCGACGCCCCGCTCCCGACCTCGGTGAACACAACCCCGATGTCTACATCGGGATGCTCGGCTACAGCCCCCGAGACCTCTCAAGGCTTCGACAGATGGGAGTTATCTAGTTTCCATGCCTGTGCGCAAACTCCCCTTGGATGGAGTTCGGATTGTCGACCAGACCCTCGCTTGGGCCGGACCCTTCGGCGCCCAGCTCCTGGCCGACTGGGGCGCTGAAGTAATCCGCGTCGAGCCCCTCCAGTTCATGCAGCGCGCCACCCGGGCCCCGAACATCAGGCCCTTCAAGAGACCCACATCCAACTGGGCCAACGACTACCCCGATGGCATACCCGGAGAGCGCCACTGGAACCGGCACCTTATGTTCCAGGTACACGGCCGCAATAAACTCAGCATCACCTCCGACCTCCCCGACCCCGATTGCATGGAAGCCTACCTCAAACTCGTATCCATCTCCGACGTGGTCATGGAAAACAACGTCCCCCAGACCTACGACAAGTTCGGCGCCAGCTACGAGATGCTTCGCCAGGCCCGACCCGACATCATCCTCGTCAGGCTACCGGCCTACGGGCTGCACGGCCCCTACGCCACGTACAGGGCGGCAGGGCGTCAGATGGAGTCCCTCGCCGGCCACAACTGGCTCCGGGGATACAGGGATGAGACGACCGATGAGTCGAGGGACCTGATCTCCGTCCGGGGCACGACCTACCTCGCCGACGCCGTAGGAGGAGCCAGCGAGGCCTTCGCTACTATGGCCGCCCTCTGCCACCGGCGCGCCACCGGTGAGGGCCAGCTTGTGGAGGTGGCATCCGCCGACGCCGTAGTCCACCACGTCCCCGAATCTGTCATCGACTACGACCTGAATGGTCGTATCCAGGGACCCCTTGGCAATGCCCACCCCTCCAGGGCCCCCCAGGCTTGCTACCGGTGCAAGGGTGAAGACAACTGGCTGGTCATATCCGTAGGGAGCGACGATGAATGGTCGGGCCTGGTCCGCGCTATGGGCAGTCCCCCCTGGGCCCGAGACCGCCGTTTCTCTACAGTCCTTGGCAGGTACCGGTGTCAGGAAGAGATTGACGATCACATCTCCACCTGGACCCGGGACAAAGACCACATCGAGCTAATGCACGTTCTCCAGTCCGAAGGCGTACCCGCGGCTACCGTCCACGACCAGGAAGAGCTCTACAACGATCCCCACATGAAAGCTCGTGGGTTTTTCCAGGAGCTCACCCAGCCCTCAACGGGGACTCACTCCTATCCCGGTATGTCTTGGCAGATGGCACAAACGCCCAACCCCATCCGCCGCCCTTCCCCCATGCTCGGCGAACACAACGAAATGATCTACAAAGACCTCCTGGGCCTCACTGAACAGGAGTATAAGAGGCTTGAAGATGCGGGCCACATAGGCATGGACTACCCGGCGCATCTCTACACCTAGCCCTGAGGCTGGCTCGCCGGAGACCTACGGATACTCGTATTCAAGGACGTAGGAATGTCGACCCTCGTCGTTGTCAATCTCTAGCGTCCCCGAAATGCCCGCTAGCTCTCCCGTACCCGAGTCCGGCACGATTATGACTGTAAGCTGGGCGTCGCCCTTGTTCATCACCCCGCTGTGCTGGAGCACCAGTGAGCCCGATTTTCCATCCACGGAGCCCGTGAAATGTTCTATCGCCACGTAGCCTGCGGAACCGGGAACGTCGGTGAAGGCCGCAATCATCTGGGCCTCCGACTTGCCGGACATACCGCCTGAGTACTTCTTGTGCACGACCGTGCGATTTAGTTTAAGCCCGTCCTGCTCCAGGAACGGAGGCTCGAAGTCCATGTTGACATCCATAGGTCCGCGGGCCGTAGGCATTATATATCTCCCTTTCTCGTATCAGCCTTTATGAGACTATTTCATAACCCGAGGCAGCACCTCCCTCGCAAAGGCCTCGTACATCTCCGGCAATTCCTCCGCCCGACACTTCGACGAGACTAGAATGTGAGTCACCCCGGCATCTATATGCCGTCCGATGCTCTCAACGCAATCATCCACAGTGCCAAACGCGTAACAGCCGTTGTCCTCATCCCTCGGCTCCCGCCCCGCCCCTTGCCTCACCACAGATCTGATCGTCTCCCAGGCCTTTTCTCTGGACTCGCCCAGGCAGCTGTACATCAGGCATGCCCATTCCATTTTCTCCGGGTCACGCCCGAAGGATACTGCATAGTCGGATATCCTATTCCTGCACTCCTCGTAGATTCGTGGAGGAGCGCTGTTCAGAAACCCGTCCGCGAATCTTCCGGCACGTTTCAACGGCCCTTCCCTCAGCTTCCCGTCCCAGAACGCCGAGGTCCAGATAGGCAGGCTGTTTTCCCGTACGGGTCTTGGCAGGATCGTCAAGTCTTCAAAGCTGAAGTATTCGCCCCGGTGGCTCACGTTGGTCTCATGCACCAATTTGCGAAGCACTTCAAGAGCCTCGTCATTTATCTTCGCTCTTGAAACGTGGCCCACCTGCGCCGCCCTCAGGTCCTTCCGAAATACCCCCAGGCCCGTCCCCAGTATCAGCCTCCCATTGGACATGGCATCCAGGGACAGGGCCGTTTTCGCCAGTTGAACGGGCGGCCTCGCCGGCAGGATCAATACACTCGTCCCGAGCCGGATGCGCTTTGTCCGCGTAGCAACCCCCGACATAATAACCAGGGGGTCCAGGTCGGACGTTGTCAGCAGATCGGGCGCCCAGAATGAGTCGTACCCCCAGGCTTCTACCTTCTCGGCAAGGGATGCAGGCTCAACGAGGGTCGGGGGAGTTGACCTCGGGTAGGTGGCCCCAAACCGGACTTTACGCATCGGCCGGTGTGTAGCTCGGGTGTCTACCCGACCATGTCTCGGCTGCGCAGCAGCTTGCCGGGCAGCGCCCCCGTGCAGTCGTTGCCCTCGAATGTCACTGTCCCGTTGACTATGGTGTAGCGCAGGCCCGTAGGCTTCTGTATCAGGCGTCGTTCATCCCCCGGGAAATCGTTGGCGAAGATCACCTTGTCGTAGAGGAAGCCCAACTCCTCGAGGTTGTAGACCATGATGTCGGCCCAGTTACCGACCTGAAGTGTGCCGCGGTCCTTGAAGTCGGCGAACCAGGCGGGCATGGTGCTCATCTTGTAGTGAGCCTGCTCCAGCGACATGATCTCCCTGTCTCTGATCCAGAACATGAGCCAGTAAACAGGCCAGGTGCTTCCGGTGGCAAACCTCGTGTGGGCACCACCATCGGAAACTGAGATGTGACCGTAGGGGTCCTTGAACCGCCGGGCGGCCTTTTCTATGACGTCCTCGGAGCGCATGGTGGGGAGGGCGAAAACAGTTTCCAGGTCTTCGTCCAAGGCAAGATCGAGGAAGGCGTCGACGGGATGCTTGCCGGTCATTTCGGCGACCTCGCTGACGGTCCTGCCCTCGAACTGGACGTTGCGCTCGTGTTCCGTCTCCAACACCTTGACGAAGTTCCAGGTGGTGCGGAAGTGGGGGATTTTCTCCACGTCGTCCTTCATAGCCTGGCGGGTCTCCGGGACTCTTAGCTTGGCGGCGCGTTCCTCGGGGCTGCCGACGAGGGGTTGCACCCAGTTGGGCATGTAGTCGTAGAGGTTGTACTCGGCGAGCTTGAACTCGCTGTCGAAGGGGGTGCAGACCAACTGGGTGACGAGGGGTAGGTTATCGGCTCGGCAGGCCTTCAACCAGTCCCTGCCCTCGCCTAACTGCGCATCCAGCAGATGCAGGGGGCGACCGCTCCTTCTCATCAACTGTTCGCTCAGGTCACGGGCTCCGGTCCGTTCTTCGAGGGTCAGGCCGGAGCCGATGGTCACGCCAATGTGCCCCACCCCGTACCCCCGCATGACGTCCGCCATTGCCAGGAACTCTTCATCGGAGGCGACGACGGTCGGTAGGACGCTCCCGTCCTCGGCCCTGTCCTCCAGGTTCTTGTCCAGCGCAAACCCGAAGGCCCCCGCCTCCATCGCCTCGTCGAATATCCGCTTCATCTCGTTCAGTTCGGAGTCGGTGACGGATGTGCGTTCCCGTGCGGGATACATTCCCAGGACATATCCGCGCATCGGGGAGAAGGGGAACAGTGCCCCGACGTTCAGGCCCAGCCCCTGGTTCTCAAGGCTGTCCAGGTACTCCGGGAAAGTCTCCCAGTCCCAACGCATGCCGAGTCGCATGGACTTGAGGGGTATGGCCTCGATGCGGTCCATCATGCGCATATTGAGGTCCCGGTCCTCGGGGCGGGTGGGGGCGAAGCCGAACCCGCACTGCCCGATCGTAAGTGAGGTCACGCCGAACCAACCCGATAGAGAGGCATACGGGTCCCAGTTGAGCTGGGCGTCATAGTGGGTGTGCAGGTCGATGGCCCCCGGCGCAACGAAGCACCCCGACGCATCTATCTCCTTCGCCGCACCCGCCGGAATGTTTCCGCTGATCATCGCCACCCGACCGTCCTTCACCGCCACGTCCGCCCGGCGTCGGGGCACCCCCGTGCCGTCGATAACCGTTCCACCCCTGATGACCAGATCGTACTCTCTCATGCCGTTCCTCTCACTTTGTTCTCGTTCTAGTGACGACTTCTTTCAATGTGGCTATGAGTCAATGGTAGCACATATATCGAACCGGACTCGGTGAATGCAACATTTACCGGTAGCGGTAGCGACCCTACTCCCCGACATCCTCAAACACCATCTCATCGTAGGCTGCGTCTCCTTCTCTCAGGGCCGTCAAGGACACCCTTATCCCCCGCCCCACTATCTTCGCCATCATCTCCACGAACCCGAACATGGCGTAATGTATCTCTGCCGGCGCCTTCTCCACCTCGAATAGCCGCCTCCGGGTCGTCCTCAGAATGTGCTTCCCCGGCGAGTCTGATAACAGTTCAGCCTCGTCCCCCGACATGTCCGCAAGGTGCTTCATGAACTCTGCCATAGCCCCCGCATTCGCACCCTCTACTCCCGTCTCCGCTAATAGCTCCCGCCCATACTGAATGGCTATACCCTCAAAAGACTTCCGCACGATCCGTGCAACCACGTCGCTGCCCAGTAACTCGATCAACGAAATTATCGACTCCTCCACGTAACCCCGACCAAAATTCCGCTTCGACTTTGCTATCCGCTCCGGCGGCCAGACCTCCGGGTCCAGTCTCGGCGCAGTCTCCGGGTCAAACGGGGGCATCGTCTCCGAAGGGTCGAACCTGAACCGTTCCTCCGGCGTGAGTTCATGGTCGTATTCCATGAAGTAGCCCTCGGCGTAAGGTTCCCCGTCCGCAAACCCCCGACACAGCACGAAACCTAGGTTGGGCTTGTTTAGCCTCACCCCGTTATATGGATGCCATCCCTCGAACGGCGCCCGACCCACGCTCGGCGGATTAGCCAGCCACCCCGTCCCGTCCGGCACGTAAGGCGAGTTGTACCGTATCCACGCCTTCTTCGGCGACTCCACCACCATCTCCAGGTCGATTCCCCCCAGCCCGTTGGAGAAGTAGTGGTACTTGGCGGCGACTACCGCCGCTGGCTCATTGTCGGGGTCTATCCCTAGCTTCCTTAACCCCTCGATGAAGTGCCCCGACTGGTGCCTGTTCAACATCTTGAAGCGCCATTTCACAACCGTCTCTTCTCCATGCTGGAACAGCGTCACCACCGTCATCCCCCCGACCCATAGCCAGTACAACCTCGAAATGAAGTCGCACTGACGCTGAAGAGACCACTTGTCGGGGGTCAGGGTGTTATCGGGTGACATATATTCTTGCTTCTCCGTAAGGCCGCGTATTATTTGCGTCGGGACTATCACACGGGTGGCCGGGTCACCATCAAACCGGCTTCCTTCAGCCTTTCAGCCTCGACCGCCTTCATCCCTAGCAGTTCCCTCACGACATATTCGTTGTGTTCGCCGAGCATCGGAGCAGGCCTGTGCAGCGCCACCGGCGTCCTGGACATCTGGAAAGGAGCCCCGAGAAACTGTCGCGTCCCCGCCCGAGGATGCGGCACGTCCCAGATATATCCCCGATCCTTCAGATGAGGGTCCTCCGCCACGTCCTGGTTGGTAAACACCGCCCCGGCCGCTATCCCCCTCGACTGAAGTAGGTGCATCACTTCCTTGTAATCCTTGTCCGCTGTCCACCGCGAGATATTGGCGTCCAGCTCATCTTGGTTCCCCCGACGCCCCTCCACCCCCCTGAACTTCTCATCCATCGCCCACCCTGGATTGCCGAGCACCTCGCAAAATTCCCCCCACTCCTCCTCACTCTCTACCGAAATCGCCACCCACTTGTCCTCCCCCCGACACCTGTAACACCCGTGCGGAGCGAACGTCGGATGCCTGTTACCCATCCTCTCGGGTTCCTCCCCGTTCATGCTGTAGGCCAGGATGTGCTCCCCTATCAGCCCTATCATCGACTCGCTTTGCGCCAGGTCCACGTACTGCCCCCGACCCGTCCTACGCCTGTGAAACAAGGCCGTCAACATGGCCTGCGCTGCGTGCACCCCCGCGCTCGGGTCCGCATACGCCTCGCCGTGACGCATAGGCCCCGACCCTTCATACCCCATCAAATGCGTAATCCCCGCATTCGGCTCGATATCGCTCCCGTAGCTCACGAAGTGCCCCTGCGGCCCGTATGTCCCGAAACCCGGCATCGACACCATGATTATGCCTGGGTTCAACTTCCTGAGCGACTCGTAGTCAAACCCGAAGTTCCTCATCACCCTCGCGCTGTAGTTCTCCAGCACCACGTCCGAAATCAGCACCAGCTTGCGGAATATCTCCTTGCACTCTTCCGTGGTCAGGTCCAGGGTGAGGCTCAGCTTGTTCCGGTGATACTCATTGAACGCGCCATAGCGATTGTATGGCTCATCCCCGGGGTCGTTGTCCGGGTAAGCGGCATGAACGACCCGCATGTATTTCAGGGGGTGGAGAGGCTCCACGTTCGCCAGCCCCCGACCCGTCGGCGCCTCCACCTTGATTACCTCCGCCCCGAAGTCCGCCAGGAACCGACCCCCTATCGGCCCCGCCCAACCCCGAGTCAGGTCCAACGCCCGCACACCCTTCAAAGCCGATTGTGTTAACCCATTCTTCATCAGTCAAATGACCGGTTCCGTCTTTGCACCCTAGATTACCTTCGCTTCCCTCAGCCCCGACATCTCTCCCGGGCTCAACCCCAGCATATCCGCGTAGACATCCTCGTTATGCTCCCCCAGCACCGGTGCCCGACCCGCCTGGTAGGGCGTCCCGCTCATCTTGAACGGCGCCCCCGGATAGGTCTGCCGCCCCGCATGCGGGTGCTCCACGTCAACCCAGAAGTCCCGGGCCGAAAGCTGGACGTCGCTCATAAGCTCTCCGCACTCGTTCAGCCTCCCCGACGGAATCCGCAGCTCCTGCGCCCGACTCACTATCTCGTCCGCCGTGTGTTCCAGCAGCCAAGGCAGCAGTATCTCGTCAAACTCATCCGCCAGGTTCCATCGGTCGTGACGGTCCGCATACCGAGGCTCGTCCAGCAGGTCCGGCCTCTCTATCAGCAGCATCAGGTTGTCGTACTGGTCGGGCGTCGCCACGCTGATCGACACGTAACCGTCCTTGCACGGGTACAGCGATAGGGGATGAATCCCGACCGGGTGTCGGTTGCCTGCTCTCTCATTCTGAATCCCCACGTGAGTCCAGACCACTATCGCGAATTCGTGGAAATAGGCCATCGTCTCCATCACGGACACGTCTATGTACTGCCCCTCCCCCGACCCCTCCCGCCAGAAGAGCGCCGCAGCAATCGCATTGTAGGCGTGTACCGCCGCCTCGTATTCGGGGATGTGTCCGCTCCCCGTCAGGGGCTCCTTGCCGGGGTAGCCGTTCATGTACATCAGCCCCGTGACCGCGTAGCTGACCATCGAGTTGGCCTTGTAGTCCCGGTACGGCCCCGACTGCCCGAACCCCGTGATCGATGCCATCACAAGCCCGGGATTTATCCCCTTCAGTTCCTCGTAACCGAGACCCATCCCCGCCATTTGCCCCGGCCTCAAGTCCTCGACTAGCACGTCCGCCTCTTTCACCAGCCTCCTGAAGATATCCACCCCCTCCCCCGACTCCAGGTTCAGCGTAACGCTCTTCTTCCCCGTGTTCAGGTACAGGAACGGAGCGCTCGTCTCCCGGTGTGGCGCGTGGTCGAGAAAAGGCCCAGTCTTCCTGAATCCATCTCCATCCGAGGGGTCCTCCACCTTGATTACCTCGGCCCCGAAGCTGGCCATCGACTTGGTGCAGTAAGGGGCCGCCAGCCCATGGCCTACCTCCAGCGCCCTTATCCCTTCCAGGGCCTGGGGAGCTTTCGCCGTCTTCATCCTCAACCGGCGGCCACGCTGGCCTTCCCCACTATCACCTTCGCCCCCTCCTGGTTTTCTATCGAAAGTTCCAGATGTACCCGGCCCTCCGCGTCTCCCTCGCCCGGTTCCTTCACCACCGCCTTTACCGTTAGCTCGTCCCCTCCGCACACCATGTTGACGAAAGTGCACGACAGTTGACCTCCCTTCAGCCACCGCTCCCCGAAGGCGTCCAGCAGCATCTCCCACCCGAGGCCCATCGTCACTACCCCGCCCGCCACCACGTCCCGCACCCCGATCGACCGCGCCGTCTCCGTGTCGTTGTGGATGTTCTTTCCCGCGGCCGGTAGCCCCCACAACGACTCCCGGCCCCTGCTGCTCGATACTATCTGCTCGACCGTGATCGTCCTGGTCAATGGCGGTAAACTGAATCCCGGGACCAGCTCCCCCGCTGAGACTGTCATTCCTTATCCCTTTTCTCTCTACGCCGATCAACCCATGCTTATCAGCACGGTGTTCTTGCTCCTGACTATCTCCCGACCGTCCTCGTCCCGGGTCGTCGTCTCAAACACCAGAAAATCCCTGCCCCTCTTTTCAAACCTGTCCGCTATCGTCCCGCTCACTATCAACTCCTTCCCGATGATGGGCGGGTTGAGGTATTGATTGTCGGCCTTGGTATGGATGGCCTCGCCCGGGTTGTACTTCACCATGAATGCCAGTGAATAGTCGTTGTCCGTCAACGTGCTCGGGGCAATTGAACCCTCCGAATAAAGAGGCGTGCCCATCATCTCCCTCGACGCCGCAAACTCCGCCATCTCCCTCGTCACCCTGTACCGGTACGGCCCAATCGCATCCCCGACCTTCGCATCTTCCAGGTTCAGTTTCTCTGCCATTGCACCCCTTCTGCGTCCGGGTCCCTGCGAGTCCCACGAGACTTTGACCCGCGGCAGACCGGTATTGCCCGACTATGGAACGTCCCATAGAAAGCGATGGGGCCGGGCGTCACATCCTGACACCCGACCCCACCAATTCTTTCTATGACCTTGAGACCAACTCTCTGCTGCTTGACCTGCTACTCAGTCTGCCAGGCGACATAGCGCTCGGTCTGCTCGTCCGTGACGCTGGTCTGCCATACCTCGTCCACCAGCCAACCGTACTGGGCGTTCTCAGGAGAGGTTGGGAGGAACGGGCGGTCGTCTTCGAATTCAGGACCGTCCAGCAGCGCCCAGGAGTCCTGGTTGATGGGCGAGTACTGGATTTCGCCGGAGATGCGGGCGTTTATCTCCGGGAAGGAGAGCCACGCCATGATTAGCTGGGTAAGCTCGAACCTCAAGGGTTCTGCCTCCCTCAAACCGCCGGGGATTACCTGCGCGAAGGTGGTCATCAGGTGGCCGGCCTCCCAGGACATCTGTAGCGGGTCTCCGTTCAGGATGGCCGCCCCGAAACGTCCGTTTCCGGTGAGGCACATGTCCACCTCTCCGACGATCAGGAAAGTCGGGCAGTCGGAGGAGGATGCGGCATAGACATCTATGTGCGGCTTGATCGCGTCGAGGTAGATGTAAGCCTCATCGATCTGCTCCGCGCTGAGAGTGCCTTCGGTCGTGCCAATGTGCTCGGGATTCTCGCTCCAGTAGGCCGCAGTCACGTATCTCAGCCAGGTCCATCCGCGGCTGTCCAGGGCCCGCACACCCGGGAAGTTCTCCACGTCGAAGAAGTCCTTCATCGTCATGGGCCGCGTCTCTTCCGTGTACGTGTTCGTGCTGTATGCCAGCGGCTCGGAGGCTATCCCGCCCACCCCGGCGAAGTAGGGGTGGTTCCTCAGGATCCCTGCAAAGCCCCGGTTGTCCACAACAGTCTTGTCCAGGGGTTCCAGCAGCCCGATTTCGCCAAGTTGGGCAAAGACCGGCGTTGTCCCCAGGGCGAATGTCCACTCGAAGTTCTGGGTCTCCGCTATCAGCCGCAGCTTCGTGTTCGGGTTGGTGCTGCCGTCCGCAATGACCTCGATCCCGAACTGGTCGGCGATGGGGTCGAAGTAGACCTTGTTCTCGGCAGCGGTGTAGGCGCCGCCCCAGGTGCCGTAGGTTATAGTCGATCCCCGGAACTTCTCTAGTTCGGCTTCGATTTCTGCACGCGTTGCCGGGACTTCCTCGGTCCACAGCGAAGGCGGCCTGCTGCCGACGGGCACGGGTGTTGCCGTGGGTGGTGCGGGAATCGCAGTCGGTGGCACCGGGGTGGGAGGAATCGGTGTCGCAGTGGGCAGCGGTTCCTCGTCTGCGGCGGGACCCTGTGGGCCCTGTGGGCCGGCGGGACCGGCAGGACCCGCGACGCCTTGCTCGCCCTGTGGGCCGGCAGGGCCGGCGGGCCCGGCTGGGCCTTCACAAGCCGCTAACACCAGCAGCATTGCCATCACAGAACGCCAACCACTCCGATGATAAAGCGCCCCCTCGTTATTTTTCTCTTCAACTTATTCCCAAACTCAAGCATAAATCCTCCTACAGCCGCAGGCACGGCTCAAACTGGGGGCACAATCCGGCATTCTAGGCCCCACCCCCCAACCCGTCAACTCTACCCCACCCATCCCCCCCTTCCCATTCCGATGCCCCGCGAGGAATCTGCCGCACCAGCCCCCACCCAACCCCCCTCATCCCCGTCCTTCTCTACCGTCATTCCCGCCCCTTTAACCCGTCATTCCCACGGAGGTGGGAATCCATCCCTCCGAAACACTCACCCCCCACCTCGCCACTCACCCCTCCCATCTTCCGTCACTCCAACCCCGTCCCCCGCAACTCACCCCCAACCCCCATGTCATTCCGATGCCCCGTGAGGAATCTGAGGGAATTCCCCCCCCAAGACCCGTACATTTGCTTGACACACCTGAGCAACGGCGTTATCATATCCCACGGTCGACCAAATACCCTCAACAAAACAAGGAGGAACCACAAAACCCAGGGAAGCCCACCCGACCCCACACGGGTCCCGTGCCCCTTCCCTAACCCCCAGGCGATGGATAGACGCCCTGGACGCTACGTTCCATTGTGAAGCCCCTCTAAGACGCCCTCTTGGCCTCTTTCAGGGGAAGCCTCCCTCGGGAGGAAGCCGCTCTTTCGAGCGGAAGCGCGGTCGGATAGGCCCGGCGCCGAGGCCCGCTCGGTATCCGACCGCTTGATCAAGCCGGGAGCCGGTCACCCCCGCACTCCGGGTCGCACCGGCAAACTTGGACATACTACGCCTGCAAGAGGCTCAATGCCGGACGCTGGACGAGCCTCCCAGCCGCCCTCAGGCGGTGCAGCCAACCCCAGGAGTCGGGCTTGGACTCGTTTGGCCTGTCGGTCCCTGCCCATGTCCAGCGTATACAGGGATAAAGGCCGCGATAGCGGCAGGCGGGCCGGCGCCCTTGCCCCAGGGTGTCGGAGTGCCCCGAAGCACAGGAACGGGGCAACGTCCAACCAGCGTCTTCCATCGCCAACCCAAAACCCGACAGACACAATGCAAACCCAAACCCCACAACCGAACAACCCCTCCCCCACCATCATCCCCGCCCTTTTAACCCGTCATTCCCGCCCTTTACACCATCATTCCCGAGTAGTCGGGTCGAAGATGCGCCTGGGCGTGCGCCAAGGCGTGAATCCATCCCCGTTCCTTAAACAATCAAAGCCGTGCCTGAAATCGCAAAACAATCAAAATCCACACCCCCGCGCCACGCGAGGTCCCCAGAAAATCTCTCTAGGCGTGGTTCAATCAAAACAGCTACGAGTTCAATCAATGTTCAATCAACGTTCAATCAACGTTCAATCAAAACCCCACCCCCCACAACCGGAGAAAACCCGACGTGCCGCCAACCCATCACCCCGGCCCACGGGCTTGACGCTCAACCTGATAGGCGCGCAAAATCGTCAGTGAAAACCACACCCCGGGGCCCGACCTCGGCCCCGCAGAAAGCACACAAAGGAGGCCCGAATGCCCCAGATAATCGTCAAACCCAATTCCGTCGCGCAGATTGCCCTGAAGCCGCTTCCCTTCATGCCGAGCATTCCCTTCAACATCACCAACGTCACCAACGTCAACCTTAGAGTCACGGCCCAGGGCAACAACATCCAGCTCAAAGAAGCTGAGTAGGGGGTTTGCCTGGCGAGAAATGGCAACGGGGAAGGCCCTTTTCAGAGACGCGCTTACCTTCCATTTCTATTGACACTAAAATCGCGTGAGTGCTACAATTGTGAGCGCAATCACACACTTTGTGCAGACCCGTTAGGCCGAATTTCTCAAACCTCGTCCCGACCGTATCAGGGCGCGGAGGAAAACGTAGATGAACATCATTGTTTGCGTGAAGCAGGTGCCCGACCCCCAGATGCCCTTGGCCAGCTTCAGAATCGACCCCGCAACTAACAAACTGATCCCGGCCCCCGGCATCCCCCCCGTAATCAACGGCTACGATGAGCAGGCCGTCGAGGCGGCGCTCCGGCTAAAGGAGGGCGGTGACGCCAAGATCACCGTCCTCTCGATGGGCACAAATCTTGTATCCGACGTAATCAAGAAACCTCTCTCCATGGGCGCCGACGAACTGGTGCTACTCCAGGATGACGCCTTCGAAGACTCCGACGACTACGCCACCGCCAAAGTCTTGGTCGCCGCCATAAATAAGATCGGCGACTTCGACATCGTCATCTGCGGTCGCCAGTCCTCTGACTTCGACACCGGTATAGTTGGAGCAGGCGTAGCCGAACTCCTGGGAATTCCCATAGTCCCCATCATCCGTGATGTGAAAATGGAGAACGGCACCGTTCGCATCGAAAGGGTAGTTGCCGACGGCTATGAAGTAGTCGAGGCTGCGCCTCCGGTGCTGGTAACGGTCAGCAACGAGCTCGGTGAGCCCCGGTACCCGACCCTGCGCGGAATCATGGCCGCGGGCCGCAAGCAGCCCACCGTCTGGTCGGCCGCGGACCTCGGAATAGATGCTTCAGAGGCCGGCGTTTCCGGTTCCAAAGTGAAAATCATGAAGCTCTTCCAACCCGAGAAAGTCTCCCAGTGCGAATTCATCCCGGGTGATTCCCCCGCCGAGATCGGCGCGAATCTCGCCCTCAAGCTCCGGGAAGACAAGGTTATATAAGAAACTCAATCCGTACGTTTCAGGAGGGTTTAATCAATGGCGGAGAATAGTGGAATCCTGGTCTTTGGCGAAGTCGCCGACGATGGATTGAGTGGCACTACCAAAGAGCTTCTTGGCAAAGCCTCCGAGATGGCCGGCACTCTCGGCGAAAGCGTGATCGGCGTGGTAGCCGGAGTCGGAGCCAAGGGAGCGGCGCAGGAAATGGTCGCGCATGGGGCCTCGAAGGTCTATTGCTCCGAGGGTGGCGCATTGGACGCCTACAACTCAGACATTTATACCGCGGCGCTGCAGGAACTGGCCGGAGAAGTTTCGCCGTCGATCTTGCTTATGGGTCACACGGAGGTAGGTCGAGACCTGGGGCCGAGGCTCGCCTTCCGGCTTGACACGGGTATCGGCACCGACTGCACAGACCTGAACATCGACGCGGAGACTAACCTGATGGTCCAGACCCGACCCGTCTACGGCGGCAACGCCCAGGCCCAGGTCGTAGTGGATGGCTCCAGCCCCCAGATGGCAACCGTTCGCCCCAAGACCCTTCAGCCTTCCGAACCCGACGGCTCCGCTTCTGGTGAGATAGTTGACTGGCAACCCTCGGTGGACGCCTCGGCGTCGAAGACTAAGGTCGTGGACCGGGTGAAGGCCGAAGCCAGCGGCATGAAACTGGAAGAGGCACCCGCCATCATCGCGGGAGGCAGGGGCGTAGGCAGCACCGAGGCCTTTGACGAATTGGCAGAGATAGCCGGCACTCTCGGTGGGTTGGTGGGCGCCACGAGGGCAGCCTGCGACTCCGGATACATTTCGCCCTCGGTACAGATTGGCATCACCGGTCGGGTCGTCAGCCCCGATCTTTACATAGCAGTAGCTCTTTCGGGTGCGAGCCAGCACATGTCGGGTTGCCTCGGGTCAAAGGTGATAGTCGCCGTCAACAAGGATCCGGACGCCAACGTCTTCAAGGACTCTAGATACGGCGCAGTCGGCGACTTCAAGCAGGTGATGCCGGCGTTCCACGAAAAGTGTAAAGAGCTGCTGGCCTCTTCGTAACTCGGTTTCCCTGGTCCCCTAGCAGGCAGGAGGGAACGGATGGACGGTGAATACCGCATCGATCTGGACGAGATAGCCACGACCATCGAGTCTTCGGATGTGATTTCGATACTTTTCCCCATGCTCCGAAAGTCCCTGGTCCTCGACACACGTTCGGACCTGGAGGACGGACCTATGGCGCGTGTTGTCCCCATGGCCGAGTCCGTCGATGACCGACTGCGTTCCATCAAGCGAATGCGCCCCCGCTTCCCCCGTCCCGAGAGCGTCACCGTTATCCCATGGCCCAAGCAGGTCAAGAGCCTGAAACGGCTGGGGCTCTGGGGCAAAATCCTTGAGCGCATGATGATCACTGGCAACACGGAGATCATCGGCAAATGCAACAACTGCTACGAAAAGCTGCTGGAACTGGATGCAGAAGAGCTGGCAGCGGTGATCACTGGCAAGAACTACTACACTCTCTGGGAAGCCCCCCGGTAAAAACTGTAGAAAGATGCACGCGAAAAGGTCGGCGGCTCATTCAGCCGCCGACCTTCGTTTTGCCAGATTTGCGGTCTGCTGTGGCTACCCGTCCTTCTTCTGGACCTGCTCCACAATCTTCTGGGTGAGGTGGGCGGGCACTTCTTCGTAGCGTACGAATTCCGTGGCATAGGCTCCCCGGCCCTGGGTTATCGACCTCAGGTCTACGGCGTAGCGGATAATCTCCGCCTGCGGCACTTCTGCCTCGATGACCGTCCTGCCGTTCTGGGGCTCCATCCCGAGAACACGACCCCGCTTGGTGTTCAAGTCGCCAATTATGTCCCCGGTATAGGTGTCGGGCACTGTGACCTTCATGTTCATGACCGGTTCCAGCAGGGCCGGATTACCCTGGTTGGCGCCCTTTTTGAAGGCCTGGACTGCGGCTATCTTGAAGGACATATCGGATGAGTCCACGGGATGCGAGCTGCCGTCGTAGAGAGTTACCTTGACGTCGACCATCGGGAAGTCGGTGAGCACTCCACCCTGCGCGGCTTCCATAACACCCTTTTCGACCGCCGGGATGTAGTTCTTCGGCACGTTTCCACCCACCACCTTCTGAGCAAACTCAATACCGGAGCCCGTGGGCATGGGTTCCATTTCGATCATGACGTGGCCGTACTGCCCGTGGCCACCGGTCTGCTTCTTGTGCTTGTATTCGGCCTTTGTGGCCATGGTGATGGTCTCTTTGTACGGGATGCGGGGGATCTCCGTCACAACTTCCACCGAGAACTTTCTGTTCAGCTTCTGCAATGTAGTGTCGATATGGGCCTCGCCCATGCCCCAAAGCAGCATCTCTCCGGTGTCCGGGTGAGTTTCCAGCTTCAGGGTCGGGTCTTCCTCCACCAGGCGGGTCAGGGATGAACCCAGCTTGTCGATGTCCGACTTGGACTTTGCTGTCACGGCGACCGATAGAGGGGCTAGCGGGAAGTCGATGCCGCCCAAGTCCAGCGGCCGGTCCCGGTCACACAGGGTGTCTCCGCTGCTTGTAGCGGATAGCTTGGCCACCGCTCCAATGTCTCCGGTCACGACCTCCGCCACGTTCTCCTGGGACTTGCCCCGCGCCATGAACAGCTGGCTGACCTTCTCGGCAGAACTCTTGGAAGCGTTCCAGACCTGGGAGTCGCTGTGGAGGGTGTTGGAGTAGACCCGGAAGTAGGACAGCTTCCCGACGAACGGGTCCGCCGAAGTCTTGAACACGGACGCCGCCAATGGCCCGCTCTGGTTTCCGTCCAGGGTGACGGTCTCTTCCGAGACTAGGTCTTGGGCTTCTACGCCGCCGTTGGCGTTAGGGGAGGGCATGTACGCACTGATGCTGTCCATCACCCCCTGAACGCAACTGTTGGTGAGGGCCGACGTCGCAACTACCGGGACTATGGATCCCGTCTTGACCCCTTCCGCGAGGCCGTTAAGCAACTCCTCTTCAGTCAGATCTTCGCCCTCCAGGAATTTCATGGTCAGGTCGTCATCCGACTCGGCGATGGCCTCGGCGAGGGCGTCCCTGAGTTCGTGTGCCTGGTCGGATAGTTCATCGGGGATGTCGATGTCCTGGCCGTCGGGGCCTTTGGCCTTCATGCTGATGAGGTCTATCACGCCCCTGAAGTCCGATTCCGCCCCGATGGGGAGTTGAATAGCCACGCACTTCCTGCCGAACCGGTCTCGCAGAAGCTCCAGCACGCCGTTGAAACTGGCGTTTTCCCTGTCCATCTTGTTGAGCAGAATCATTGCGGGAAGACCCCGCCCCGAAACCTCCGCCCACATCAACTCCGTCCCCACCTCGATCCCCGAGGCGGCGCAGATCACCAGCAGCGCCGAGTCCGCAACCTTGAGTGCCGCGATGACCTCACCAATGAAGTCGGCGTAGCCCGGGGTGTCGATGAGGTTGACCTTGGTGTCGTTCCATTCGAATGGGAGGATGGATAGCTGGACACTTCCGCCTCGGCGCACCTCCTCGGGTTCGTAGTCGGAGGTGGTATTCCCGTCTTCCACCTTGCCGAGTCGGGTCACGTGGCCCGCGTTGAATATCATGGCCTCAGAAAGGGAAGTCTTGCCCGCCCCGCTGTGGGACAGCAGCACAACGTTTCTGATTGCCTCGGTCTTGTAGGTCTGCATACCTTGAAGGCCTCCCCCGTGCCTGTGAGTACCTGTCATTGTAGGTAAAGCTCCCGACCCCTGCAACAACTCGGCACCCATTTGCAACCAAGAACGTTCTACAAGGGGGTGCTATCCTGAATGTACAACCTCTTTACCCTTCACTTCCAGCTATGTTGAGCGACCTTCGAAAATCTAAATTACTGCCCCGGCTGTTGAAGTCCGCATGGGCCTCCCTGCTGCTTGCAGCTCTCTTCTACTTGGCGCTCTTCATACCCTCATCTCCTCAGCCCCGGGACAACATCGGCATTGTCATTCATGGCCATAACCACGACCTCATCGGCTGGGAAGTACGGAACTTCTTCGACAAGTGGCTGTCCAGGGGTGCTTCTATATTCAGGGACGACCCGACCGAGGAGGAAACTATTACGGACGTGCGGGAGTATGCCCGTCTTACCGGCGATATAGGCAGGATTGACGGGGCCATAAATCGCGCTGTGACACTGGGTAAGCCGGTGTCGAGTCTGGAAGAAGAGCGGGCGGATATGGTTAGGCAGAGGAACAGGCTCGAGGCACGGGTTGAGGAGTTGATAGAGGCGCAGATAAGCGGGATACTGGCTGAAGAAGGTCTGACCTGGCGTGTCGAGTTCCTGGATGCTGACGGATATCTGTTCCCACCCGTCGACTTCAAGTACGAAGACTCGCCGCCGGTTCTGGTAATCTCACCCCGGGATCGGATCGAACTGGAGTCAACCCGCCTCCTGACCCCCGGCCTGGGCGTTAGTGATAGACAGGCCATTGAAGGAGAAGTCGAAGTGCTGGATGGAGACTATTCGGCCCTGGTGGTCGATACCGGAGGAGTGGCTACTTTTCCCGCGGTCGTGGGTGCTTCTGCCAATCTCCAATATACGCTCCGAACCGTCGCCCACGAATGGGTCCATCACTACCTCATCTTCTACCCGCTCGGTCGCAACTACTGGGACTCGGGTGAGATGGTCACAATCAACGAAACGGTAGCGGACATAGCTGGCGATGAAATTGGCGACGCGGTCTATGAGAGGTACTACGCCGAGAAATCTCTCCCACCCCCAACCCCTCGTCTGGCATCCACCCCCGAGCCCCCCGCCTTCAGCTTCAACCGCGAGATGCGGGAGACCCGTCTGGAAGCCGACCGCCTGCTGGCTGAAGGCCAAGTTGCCGAGGCCGAGGCGTACATGGAGGAGCGGCGGCTTGTTTTCGCAGACAACGGCTACTTCCTGCGCAAGCTGAACCAGGCCTATTTTGCTTTCTACGGTTCTTACGCTGACCGACCCACCGCCGTAAGTCCTATCGGCGGGCAGGTGAGGCAGGTTAGAGAGCAAAGCGCTTATCTCAAGGAGTTTTTGGAGACCATGGCCCGAGTCTCCACCCATGAGGACTTGCTAAGGCTAGTCGGGGATGAATAAACGGCAGCGGCCCATTCGAATGCGGCTGTAGTAAACTCTCTGGGCCGTTGTCGGGACGGCAAAAGTACAGGATTCCTGAAGGAGGATAAATTGGCCGGACCACTGGAAGGAGTGAAAGTACTCGATCTAACCAGGGTGCTGGCTGGCCCTTACGCCACCATGGTCCTTGCCGACCTCGGCGCGGAGGTCATAAAGGTGGAGCGCCCGGAGGGCGGGGACATGGCCCGGGGTACGGGGCCCTTCGTCAATGGCCAGAGTTCCTACTTCATGAGCATCAACCGGGGTAAGAAGAGCGTGATCCTGGATCTTAAGGATGAGGCGGGCAAGGACACTTTCCTAGAGATCCTTGGGCATTTCGATGTCTTGGTGGAGAACTTCGTGCCGGGTGTGATGAAACGGCTGGGACTGGACTACGATGTGCTCCGGGAGAGGCATCCGGGCCTTATCTACGCTGCGGTGTCGGGTTTCGGTCAGTGGGGACCGTATACAAAGCGCCCGGCCCTCGACATAATCGTGCAGGCCATGGGAGGCATGCTCAGTATCACGGGGGAGCCAGGGCGCCCGCCCGTCAGGCCCGGCTCTTCTCTGGGAGATATAACCGCCGGCCTTTTCACTACCATCGGCATTCTCTCTGCTCTTCACGAAAGGGAGCGCAGCGGCATGGGCCAGATGATCGACGTATCGATGCTCGACTGCCAGCTCGCGGTCCTTGAAAACGCCTTCGCCCGGTATTTTGCGACCGGTGAGGTGCCGGGTCCCATCGGAACTCGGCATCCGGTGACCACCCCCTTCCAGGTCTACGAGACCAGTGACGGCTATGTGACAGTCGCTTTCGTTGGCGGGGCCAAGGACCAATGGCCCATGTTCTGCGCCCTCCTTGACAGGGTCGACCTGATCGACGACGAGAGGTTCGTCACCAGTTGGAGCCGAACGCTCAACTACGATGTGCTAAACCCCATGATCGAAGACGGCATGCGCAAGAAGTCCACTGCACAATGGCTTGAAGAACTCACTGAGGCAGGCATCCCCTGCGGGCCCGTCAACAACATCGCCGATATCGTCGCAGACGAGCACATCCGCACCCGGGGCATGATCATCGACGTTCCCCACCCGGAGTCGGGCACGATCAAAATGATCAACAACCCTATAAGGTTCTCCCGCACCGCCGCTGACGTCAGAGGCGCAGCGCCGCTTCATGGCGGCAACACTGATGAGGTGCTGCGCTCAATCTTGGGGTCGGGGGCGTAGGAATTCGATTGACACTAAAATTTTTAGTGGGCTAGAATGGACTCATAGCCCCCGACGCCAGAGCCTTACTATGCTTGAAGTTACCATCGAAAGCATCCGCGTCAGCCTGATGAACTATCAGCGGGTCGTCATCCTCAAGGAGAAAGAGGCTGACCGATACCTGCCGATCTGGATAGGCCCCGCCGAGGCTGACGCCATAGCCGTAAAACTCCAGGACGTCTCCGTCCCGAGGCCACTGACCCATGACCTGCTGCAGTCGGTCATCGGGGACCTGGGCGCTGCCGTAAACTCCATCGTGGTGTCCGACCTGAACAACGAAACCTTCTTTGCCAAGATTCTGCTGGAGTCGAATGGCAAGACAGTGGAGGTCGACTCCCGGCCCAGCGACGCCCTTGCCCTCGCCGTGCGTGTCAAGGCGCCCATTTTCGTCGAGGAGATAGTTTTGGAGAAGGCGGGCGTGATCCTGGACAAGGAGACGGGCAAGCCCATAATCGCCGGGGAAGGCGCGGACGTTAAGCCGCCTGATGAGGAAGAGTTGAAACGGCTCTCGGCGTTCCAGGACTTTGTAGAAAACCTGGATCTTGAAGACTTCGGCAAGAAGAAGGCTTCCGGATCGGAATAGCCTCGGGTTCCGACCCAGTCGCCTTAATTCCCCCTCTTTGCGCCGCCGGTGCCCACCAGTATCTGTGGTGCTTTGAAGCCTTTGGCTTATTCGGAATCTCCCGTGTAGAAACCGGTCGTCCGTCTCCCGGCCGCATTTGCCTTTTCGGGTTCCTCCCCCGCCTCGGTAGCCGCCTGGGCCCATCCCTCGCTGCTGCCCGTGATGAATGCCCGACCATCCTGTGAAGTTGCGAATTCCATGTCGTCGGGCTTGGGGGCATCCGGGTCTGCTATGTGGAAAGCCAGCCCAAGGAATCCCATTTCCCATCCCACCCCCACCGCCCCGGCCCCGTACTCATCCCAGTGCGGCGAAAGCAGCGCCGTGTGGGCAAGAATGAGACGTGGTTCGTTCCCTTCACCCGAGACCCGCGCTTCCACCCAACTCACGTCCCCTGCGAATTCCCAGGTTAGTGTGAAGTGGGATAGCCTTTCGCACTCAGTTATCGTTCCGCTGGCATTGCCCTCTATGATGTAATGTCCTCCAAGCTCAAGCCGACCGCTGACCGGGGCAAACCACCGTGGAATACGCTTCGGGTTGGTGAGTGCGTCCCACAAATCTTCCATAGTCGTGGTGTAGGTGCGGGACAGCGTTACGGCGCTCGCAGGTCGCGCGTTCTTTTCCAAGAAAGTGACTGACCGTTCGACAGCCGCTAGATGGCCTTCTACGTCAAATTTCATTGTCTCCTTCTTCCGTTCAGCGACTACATGTATGATTCGGCGTTAAATCGCGTGTCCATTCCTTGGATTACGACAATCCATCGGGCGTCAACCCATTGTACGTCCGAACGAAAGGGTCGAAAGCGCTGGAAATAACGGGAAATCGGTTGCTGCCTATACTTCCGCCCGATTTTCCTTTGTGATATAATGCACGACCGGAGCGGGAGGGGGTCTTGGATAGAAGGCAGTGGCTGGATATTTTCCGCCTTTTAGGCTTGGGTTGGTATGTGGTCACGGCCATCGGGGTGGGGGTTGCCGCCGGGATTTTCATCGACCGGTGGGCCGACACTACACCCATCCTGACCCTGGTAGGACTGGGACTGGGCATACTGGCGGCGTTTTGGGGTATGCTCCGGATGGTCTCCCCCCTGCTTAAGAGAAATATCGACCGTAAGGAAGACCGTTAGTGGGACTGTTTCGCAGACCAAAGTTCCTTCTGGCCATTGGCCTGGTCATTGTTTCTCTAGTCGTAAGTCATACCATCCTTCGCTTCCCCTTCCCCTTCATCTCCATTAAGCCCGAGAACCTCGGCAAAGAGCTTATTCCCCTTGGGCCCATCGGCGACTTCAACCTCACCAACACCATTTTCTCTTCCTGGGTCGCCATTGCAGTCATCTTCATCCTCGCCTACTTCACTACCCGTAAGCTGGGCCTGGTCCCGAGGGGCCTGCAGAACTTCGTTGAGGCCGTCCTCTCTTGGCTTCTGGGTCTCGTCGACTCCATAGCAGGGCCCAAGGGCCGACGCTTCTTCCCCCTGGTTGCCACCATCTTCATCTTCGTAATCGTCAACAACTGGATGAGCCTGCTGCCGGGCTTCGCCACCGTCGGGAAGATAGAATCAGCTGAAGAGGTGGTCCATCACGTAATAGAGGATAAGGCGGAGGAAGCTGAACCCGATCTATCGCTCACAGAGGCGGTTTACAAAGCTGAGCACGAGCTCGAAGTCTTCCTGGAATGGGATGACGCCGAGAGAGCCGCAGCCCCGACCGATCACGTCGGAAAGCAAATATACACTGCTCTCGAAGGCAGAGAACTCCACATCTGGGATGAGGTCGGAACCTTTCGGGTCATGCCCTTCGCCATGCATGAGCAGAGCATGACAGCTGCGGAATACACCGAAGATTACATTGACTTTAAGGACGGCCACATCGAAGACTTCCGTTACCCCGAAGGCCAGCAAGTCGGATTGCTGATACCATTTTTCAGGAATGCCAACACGGGCCTGAACACAACCCTCGCCATAGCTTTGATTGCCATGTTCTTCGTGGAGTTCTGGGGAATCCGGTCACTGGGCCTGTTCCGGTATGCCGGGAAGTTCCTGAACTTCAGCGGGTTCAAGAGGGGAATCACCACTGGGTTCATAGATTTCTTTGTCGGGATCCTGGAAGGCATCAGTGAAATCGCCAGAGTGATAAGCTTCACCTTCCGGCTATTCGGCAACATGTTCGCCGGCGAGATATTACTCTTCGTTATGATGTTCCTCATCCCCCTGGCCTTGGTGGTGCCCTTCTACGGGCTGGAACTCTTCGTGGGGTTCATCCAGGCGACAATCTTCGCGGTGCTCACCCTGATGTTTGCCGCAATCGCCGTCACCGCCCATGGTGACCACGGCGACCACGAGGAGCACTCTGAGAAATCAGGGCACGCAGAGGTTGAAGCGTCTGCTGCGGAAGAAGCGACGGAAGGCAGCCGATAATCCGACCAAATATCGAATTCAGCAAATTGACAGTCAGGTAGTCAAGAAACGGAAAGACAGCAGGAGGCAACCAGATGATTGAATTGCTCGGTATGATACTAGCCGAGATCGGCGATGAGGGCCTCGGCTCTATCGGCACCGGACTGGCTATGGGTCTCGGTGCCCTGGGCCCGGGCCTTGGAATCGGCCTGCTCGTGGGCAAGGCTATGGAGGCCCTTGGCCGCAACCCCGAGTCCGAGTCCGCTGTCCGTGCCAACATGATCTTGGGTATCGCGTTCGCAGAGGCGGTTGCGATTTACGCCCTCGTCGTTGCGGTCATCATCAAGTTCGTTTAACGGCGGTCAGGGACTTAATTCCGAAAGGAGAGGCCATTGGGAGAGCTGGGAATCAACCTGCCGGGGCTTCTGGTGCAGGTCATCAACGTAGCCCTGGTGCTGATAATCCTGCGCTTGGTCCTCTACAAACCCATCCTTAGGCTGCTAGAACGGCGTTCGTCGAGCATCAAGGAGAGCCTGGAAGCCGCGGAGGCCGCCAAGGCCGAATCTGCTCGCAGCGAAGAAGAGGTCCGCAAGACCTTGACCGAGGCTCGTCAGGAAGGTCAACGCCTCATCGGCCAGGCGTCCGAAATGGGTGAACGCCTGAAAGAGGAAGCTCGCGAAGATGCCAAGAAGGAAGGCGAGGCGATGATCGAGCGTGCCCGAAGCGAGATCGCTCGGGAGCGTGATGATGCCGTCGAGCAGGTCCGCAAAGAGTTCGCCGGGCTGGCCATCACCGCAGCGGAGAAGGTCATCAACTCCGAACTGGATGAAGATCGGCACCGCAAACTCATAGACGACGTACTGGAAGAGAGCGTTTCCTCCCGGAAGGACGGAGGCTAGCCCCATGGCTGCCGACTCCTCCGCCCGACGTCACGCCCAGGCAGTCTTTCAGATTGCCCGAGAGCAGGACACCCTGGACAAGTGGCAAGCTGACCTGGACGAGATCGCTTCCGCCTTTGGCGACCCGGACCTGGGCAGGGTGCTGGAAAGCCCCAGGATCAGGCCCGACCAGAAGCAGGAGTTGGCCGGTCAGAGGCTGGCGGGGCTCGACCCCTTGGCCCGCAACTTGGCCAGCCTGCTGGTGTCCAAGGGTCGCGTTGGCTTGGCTGGAGACATCACAGGGGAGTACAGGGCTCTTATGGACGATCACCGGGGAGTCGGGGCTGCGGAGGTGATAACTGCCGTGCCCCTGGACTCCGATGCGGAGAAGCGGATAGTCGATCAGATGTCGAAGGCCATGGGCAAGAGGATCATGCTGACTTCCAGCGTGGACCCCGACATCGTCGGAGGTATCGTCATCAAGATTGGTGACAGGCTCATAGACGGCAGCACGAGGACGAAGCTCTCGGCGATGAGAAATTCCCTTGCCGAGCGGCGGGTATGAAGGTTTGAAGCGGACTCGCAAGAGACAAAATAAAACTAGACCGGTTAGAGGTTAGGCGCGATGGTCGGGTCTCAGGACATAACGTCCATAATCAAACGACAGATAGAAGAGTTCGGGGCGCAGGTCACGATGACAGGCGTCGGTACGGTTGTTGAGGTCGGCGATGGAATTGCCAGGATCCACGGCCTGTCCGGCGTCCAGGCCAACGAGCTCGTCACCTTCCCCAACGGGGTCACGGGCATGGCCCTGAACCTGGAAGAAGACAGTGTGGGCGCCATCATTCTTGGCGGCTACACGGACATCAAGGAAGGTGATGAAGTCCGGTCCACGGGACGCATCGCCGAGGTGCCTGTGGGCGACGCCCTTATCGGGCGGGTGGTCAACTCCCTTGGGGAGGCTACGGACGGTCGCGGTCCGATCAACACCGACACGAACAGGCCCGTGGAGCGGGTTGCTCCCAACGTGGTGCTCAGGAAGTCGGTGGATACCCCAGTTCAGACGGGCATCAAGGCCATCGACTCCATGATCCCCATCGGCCGAGGCCAGAGGGAGCTCATCATCGGTGACCGGTCCACCGGAAAGTCGGCTATCGCCATCGACACCATAATCAACCAGAGGGGCGGGGATCTCGTCTGCATATACGTGGCCATCGGCCAGAAGGCATCCAAGGTCGCCCAGACTGTTGCGATTCTTGAGCAGAACGGAGCCCTGGAGCACACCGTCGTTGTTGCCGCAAATGCCTCCGACCCCGCCGCCCTCCAGTACCTCGCACCCTACGCAGGATGCGCTATTGGCGAGGAGTTCATGGAGAACGGTAAGGACGCGCTCATAATCTACGACGACCTCTCAAAGCACGCCTGGGCCTACCGCCAGATTTCACTCCTCTTGCGTCGACCCCCGGGCCGTGAGGCTTACCCCGGAGACGTCTTCTACCTGCACAGCCGTCTCCTGGAAAGAGCTGCAAAGATGGACGACTCCGCCGGCGGCGGGTCCCTCACTGCTCTGCCCATCATCGAGACTCAGGCCGGCGACGTGTCCGCCTACATTCCCACCAACGTCATCTCCATCACCGACGGCCAAATTTACCTGGAGACCGACCTCTTCAACGCCGGACAGAGACCGGCGATGAACGTGGGGCTATCGGTATCCCGGGTGGGCGGGTCTGCGCAGAGTCGGGCCATGAAGAAGGTGGCCGGCAGATTGCGGCTCGACCTTGCCCAGTTTCGTGAGTTGGCGGCCTTCGCCCAGTTCGGCACCGCAGACCTTGATGCCGCCACCCGACGCCAGCTTGAACGGGGCCAACGCATCACCGAAATCCTGAAGCAGCCCCAGTACGAGCCCGCCTCCCTGGAGCAGCAGGTCAGCATTATCTACGCCGCCATCAGCGGTTTCATGGACGACGTACCAGTTGCCAATGTCGCCGAGTTCGAGGCCGGGTTCCACAAGTACATGCAGACCAATCACCCGGACATCGTTGGCAAGATAGCCGAGACTAGCGACCTTGGCGACGATGTGGTGGAAGACCTCAGGAAGGCAATCGACGAATACAAGCAGACCGTAGCAGCCTAGCCCCGACGAGCAAACGCCTTGCCCAGTACCAGGGAAATACGCAGAAGAATCCGCAGTGTCGAAAACACTGCCAAGATAACCAAGGCCATGGAAATGGTCGCCGCTTCCAAGATGAAGCGTGCCCAGGACCGCGTCCTCGCCGCCAGACCCTACGCAGAGAAGATGGCTGAAATACTCAGCCACCTTGCTTCACAACCGTCGGAAGACGATGTGGTCCACCCCCTTCTCCAGAAACGGGACGGAGACCGAATCTCCGTAGTGCACATCACACCGGACCGGGGTCTCTGCGGCGGTTTGAATGCCAACATCAACCGTTCCACCAGCGGCTTCATACTGGGCTCCAACGGGGCCTCGGTTTCCCTGGTTACAGTCGGGAAAAAGGGCCGAGACTTTATGGGCCGGTTTGGAAGGGATATAAAGGCGGTCTTCTCTGACTTGGGAGACAGGCCGGGCGTCGAGGACATCCTCCCGATCGCCCGAATAATCATTGACGAATATTCCGATGCCAAGGTGGACAAGGTCTACCTGGCATACAGCCGGTTCGTTACCACCACCAACCAGGTCCCTTACATGCAGCAGATACTGCCGGTGGAGCCTGCGGAAACCGGGGATATGAAACAGGCCGGCTACATCTACGAACCCGATAGCGCCAGCGCTCTCAGTGAGCTTCTGCCCAGGTTCGTGGAGATGCAGGTATATCACGCACTCCTGGAATCCATCGCCAGCGAGCAGTCGGCCCGTATGGTCGCCATGCGCAACGCCACTGACAATGCCGCAGACATGATCCAGGACCTTACGCTCATATATAACAAGGCCCGACAGGAAATGATCACCACGGAGTTGCTGGATATCACCGGCGGCGTTGTGGCTCTGGAAGGATAGATCCGTCAATTGGCAATGAGCGTACAACGCTGGCTAAACGAGATCCTGGGATATCTGGCCGACAACCAGTCCCAGGCCTTTGACTCGGGCACCCTTGCCACGAAGGTCAGAGGCCGCAAAACGGATGGACTCTCCGGCCTGACTGACTCCGACTTCCGTGAGGCACTCAAGTCCCTTGAATCCTCAGGGTCGGTTATTTCAAGAATTTTCAACGGCAAAAAGCACTACTCCCACAGGCCCCAATTCAACAGATAGCGCTCGGAGACGGTCATGGCTACAGGAAAAGTTGTACAGGTTATCGGCACCGTAGTGGACGTGGAATTCCCTCCCGACTCGCTTCCCGCCCTCTACAACGCCCTTGTTGTGCCAATTGATGGCACGAGCTTGACACTGGAAGTCCAGCAGCACATCGGCAACAACTGGGTGCGTTGCCTGGCATTCGCCCCTACCGACGGCCTGGCCCGAGGCGTCGATGCCGAAGACACCGGACAGCCCATTGCAGTACCTGTAGGGCGTGGTACCTTGGGGCGGCTCTTCGACGTGACCGGTACGCCCTTGGACAATTTGGGAGACGTTCCCGCCGAGGAGAAGTGGCCCATCCACCGCACACCGCCCACGCTTGAAGAACAGGAGACCCAGACCCAGATGCTGGAGACGGGCCTGAAGGTCATTGACCTGACCACCCCCTTCACCCGGGGTGGAAAGATCGGAGCCTACGGCGGTGCGGGTGTCGGCAAGACGGTTATTATTCAGGAACTTATTCGCAACATTGCCACAGAGCACGGAGGATTCTCGGTCTTCGCTGGCGTGGGAGAGCGCTCCCGAGAAGGCAACGACCTCTGGCATGAAATGCAGGAGTCGGGTGTCATAGACAAAACGGTCATGGTGTTTGGCCAGATGAACGAACCCCCTGGGGTCCGCCTGCGGATTGCCCTTACAGGACTAACCATGTCCGAATACTTCCGTGACCGGGAGCGGCAGGACGTCCTCCTGTTCATCGACAACATATACCGCTACATACTTGCGGGTATGGAGGTGTCGGCATTGCTCGGACGAATGCCCTCGGCGGTGGGTTACCAGCCGACTCTGTCCACGGAGATGGGTGATCTTGAAGAGCGGATCACGACCACTAAGTCGGGATCTATCACCTCCTTCCAGGCAATTTACGTTCCAGCTGACGACTACACCGACCCCGGAGTAGCCACGACCTTTGGGCACCTTGACGCTGTGATTGCCCTCGAGCGGTCCATTGCGGCTCAGGGTCTCTACCCGGCCGTAGACCCACTGACATCCAACTCACGAATTCTCGATCCCCAGGTAGTGGGCGACGAACACTATGAAGTGGCTCAAGGTGTGCAGGGAGTGCTCCAGCGCTATAAGGACCTCCAGGACATCATTGCCATTCTCGGTGTTGAAGAGCTGAGTGAGGACGACAGGCTGACTGTGGCCCGTGCCCGGAAGATACAGCGTTTCCTATCCCAGCCCATGTTCGTGGCCGAGGCCTTTACGGGCACTCCCGGCCGTTACGTGCCCATCAAGGAGACGGTACGAGGTTTTAAGGAGATACTTGAGGGCAAGCACGACGCCCTGCCAGAGCAGGCCTTCTACATGGTAGGGAACATCGACGAGGCCGTTGAAAAGGCGGCCAGCATGGCAGCCGAGGGATAAGGGGCGAGACAGTTATGCCTCTGCAATTCGAAATCCTTACCGCCGAGCGCCGTGTCTACTCCGACGAGGTGGACATGGTGGTAGCCCCTGGGCTGCTCGGAGAGTTGGGCATTCTTCCCAACCACGCCCCTCTTCTTACCCCCCTCCAGCCCGGCGAGCTGCGAATCAAGAAAGGCTCGGACGAGGTCATTATTGCTGTTTCAGGAGGGTTCCTGGAAATGTTCCAGGACCAACTGACCATCCTCGCCGACGCCGCGGAGCGCGCTGAGGAGATCGACGTGGAGAGGGCACAGAAAGCCATGGCCCGGGCGCAGGAACAGGTTAAATCCGGCGCCTCCGACGCTGACCTCGCTGTGGCCCTTGCCGCGATCAGGCGCTCGCAGTTGCGTATGAAAGTTGCTGAACGCCGGCGGAGACGCGGCAGCGGTGGCGTACCTTCGGCCCAACCCTAGGTCCTACTTCCAACACCTTCCAGGCTGATGGGGCGACTCTATCAAAGAATCCAGGGTGGCTGAATCCCCTTAAGAACTAGCCTCGATTTGTCCCGGGCCTGCGCCGCTGGCCTAAGTCTCAGCCGACTTCAGATGAAAAGTGAGCGTCTGCAGGGATAGCACCGGGTCAATGTTTCGGACCCATATCCCTTCCGGCACCTGGGGCGAAATTGGGGCGTAATTCAGGATTCCCTTCACCCCACTTGCGACCAGTAGGTCCACCACTCCCTGGGCGTGCTCTTCAGGGACTGCCACGACGCCAATGTGTACGCCTAGGTAGCGTATCACAGGGCCCAGGTCTCCCATCGCTCGCACCTTCACACCATCCAACTCGGTTCCCACAAGGCTTGGCGAGGCGTCAAAAATGGCGACCACCTGGAATCCTTCCCTCGAAAACCCAGGATAGCTGATAATCGCCCGCCCCAGTCTGCCCACACCTATCAGTGCCGCACGCCACTCCTGATCTAGGCCCATGATCGTTCGTAGTTCCTGCAGCAGGTACCCGACGTTGTAACCCCGACCCTGCTTCCCAAACCGCCCGAAATAGCTGAGGTCCTTGCGGATTTGTGCAGGCGTGATCTGAAGTTTGTCCCCAAGCGCGTGGGAACTAACAACTTCGATGCCTGAGTCTTGAAGCTGAGTCAATGCCCTTACGTAGAGCGGCAAACGTAGCACTACTACGTCTGGAATAATGCCGTCCATTATAGTGTGGCTCACTCCTCTCTTTAGCTTAAGCCACGGGGATGGTTATTTGCTGGGCAACGCAAGCAGAATACAGGTTGATTGTGAAAAATTACCGCAATTGGTGGCGCCCCAATTTTAGAATGGCCCTATGGGGCCGTCAATAGAGATTGAGTATCCCTTCTTATGGGACAAAAGGACGCCTCATGCAAACCTCGTGGGCAGCCCGTCTCTCGAAGCTTGCAAGTTGACGAGATGGACTGAGTATCTAACCTCCGCGGACCTCGGCGGCCAGCTGAGAGAACCCTGACGGGTCCCTGAGGGCTATATCAGCCAGTGTTTTCCTGTCCAGGCTGATGTTCTGCTCCTTCAACAGGTGCATGAACTTGCTATAGGAGAGGCCCTCGCTTCGTGCCGCAGCATTGATCCGGGCTATCCACAGGCGCCTGAAGTCCCGCTTCTTCTCCCGCCGGTGCCTGTACGCGTAGCTCAGCGACTTCAGCATGGCCTCGTTTGCCCTGCGGAAAAGGGTGCTCTTGCTGGCCCTCTGCCCGCGCGTCAACTTCAATATTTTCTTGTGTCGTCTTCTGGTTGTCGGTCCGCCTCTTACCCGTGGCAATTTATCTCTCCGGGGTTCAACTTATGGATGCCGGTGGGGCGTCGAGTCTGTCGCTACGGTAGGCCGTAAGGCAGCGTCTTCGATATCTTACGCTTGTCGCTGGGAGACAGGGCATGCATCTCTGAATAGAGCCGTTTGACCCGCTTGGGCTTCTTTCGGCGCAGGTGGCTCTTCCCACCCTTGGCCCGAAGGATTTTCCCTGTACCCGTTATGTGGAAGCGCCTTTTGGCGCCCTTATGCGTTTTCAGTTTCGGCATTTGTATCCTCTGAAGCCGAAGCCGGAGTCGCATCTCTGCGGCCCGGCACCAGCACCATGCTCATCATTCTGCGCTCCATTATCGGTGGGGTCTCCACCCGAGCGCTGTCCATCAACGATCTCGCTACCCTTCCCAGCAATTGGTTCCCGATCTCCGGGTGGGTCATCTCTCTTCCTCTGAACTGGACCGACACTTTCACCTTGTCCCCTTCCGCAAGGAACTCCCGAATCTTGCCGGTCTTCCGCTGCATGTCGTGCTCGCCAATCCGAGTCCTCATACGCACTTCGCGCATCGCCGAGGACTTCTGCGCCTTTTTTGCATCCCGCTCCTTTTTCGCCTGGTCGTAACGGAATTTTCCGTAGTCCATCAGGCGGCAGACAGGGGGATCGGTGTTGGGCGCTACCTCCACCACGTCGACGCCATTTTCCCGAGCGATGCTGATAGCCTCGGGCACCGGCATCACTCCCAACTGCTCGTTGTCCAACCCAATAACCAGGACCTCGCGCGCTCGTATCCTGCCGTTGGTTCTATAGTCTCGGACTATTCGTAATACCTCACTTCAGATATCTATAAAGACCCCGAAAGTGGCGGGAATATAGCACAAGGCTATATGTGCGTCAATTTCACACCCCTATCTCCGCACATAATTATATATCAAGTGCGCTCCACGCCCTAATGGGATCGGGGTCATCAACGGGATTCCCCAGCCACTGTCGGCACCGTTATGATACCATCGCCGACATGAAAGCTCGGCATCTGCATCCTTGGGACATCTCTCCATCCCAAGCTGTTGACATCCAGCGAAGTCTGGCCAACCGAGTAGAAATTCGCCCACTGAACAAAGCCCCGGCATTCGTCGCTGGTCTGGATATATCGGGCGTGGATTCCGATGGATGTGCGACTGCCGCCGTGGTAGTCCTGAGTTATCCCTACCTCGAAATCATCGAATGCCGAGTTGCATCGTCGGAAGTGCCATTCCCATACATTCCCGGACTCCTCTCCTTTCGGGAAACCCCCACCTTGTCCCCTGTGCTGGAGTCCCTCTCCGTTCAACCTGACATTCTGCTCATCGACGGCCAGGGCATCGCCCACCCGAGACGCTTCGGCATCGCCTGCCACCTGGGCCTCCTCTTCGATATTCCAACAATAGGCTGCGCGAAGTCTAGGCTCATCGGCGCATTTGATGAACCTGCGTTGAGCAAGGGTTCCCATACTTTCCTTTGGGACGAAGATGAAGTCATTGGCGCCGCTTTTAGATCGCGGGACGGTACGAGGCCCATATTTATCTCCGTGGGACACAAGGTTGACCTTGTCTCCGCATTACGGATTGTTCGTAGTTGCTCTCTCAAATATCGCATACCGGAACCCACCCGCCTGGCCCACCTCGCCGCCGCCGGTAAGATCGCCCCATTCGTGCCGGAGTTTTGATGTTAAAATCTTCACACGCATTAGGTGCATATTCCCCTTGGGCGTTGCCCCGACAAAGAGAGAGTCATGGAAGAGCAGAAACGTGAGATAGAGGGATTGCGAGCCCGCACAACCTACCTTCTGGACCGTCTTTGACATCGTCGGCAAGAAACGGGGGGTCGAATCGCTGGAGGTGGAAGCCTCCAGCCCCAACCTCTGGAATGACCCTAATTCTGCCCAGTCCACCATGCGCCGCCTCTCTCGGCTCAATGAAGAGATTGCCCTGTGGAGCGACTTGGAGAGCAGTGTCGACACCCTAGCTGATCTCATCGACCTCTCTGTAGAGACGGGAGACCTTTCTCTGGAAGGCCAGATTGTGAGCGAGATTTCCGAGCTTCGCTCGCGACTGGACCGGCTGGAGTTCAACTTAGCCCTCAATGGCAAATACGACCGCGACGCCGCGCTCTTGGCTATCCACTCAGGAGCCGGCGGCACCGAGTCCCAGGACTGGGCCGAGACTCTAATGCGCATGTATCTCCGCTGGGGTGACGCCAAGGGGCGAGGGACACGGATCCTCGACTTGTCCCCGGGCGAGGAAGCCGGCATAAAGAGTGTCACCCTGGAGATAAACGGGGCATGGGCCTACGGCTACCTGAAGTCGGAGCGGGGCGTCCACAGGCTGGTGAGGTTGTCCCCCTTCGACGCCGACCACCTTCGCCACACCTCCTTCGCCTTGGTCGAAGTGCTTCCGCAGGCGGAGGATGACATAGACTTAGTCATAGACCCCGATGACGTCAAAATCGACTATTTCAAGTCCAGCGGCGCGGGCGGCCAGCACGTCCAAAAGAACCTCACGGCGGTAAGGCTGACTCACGCTCCCACCGGCATAGTGGTGACCTGTCAGAACGAACGCTCACAGCTCCAGAACCGGGAGACTGCCATGAAGGTTTTGCGCGCCAGGCTTCTGGAAATCGAATTGAACAAGAGGTCGGAGGAACAGGCCCGGCTAAAGGGTGAACATGTGGAAGCGGGCTGGGGAAACCAGATTCGCTCCTACGTCCTGCATCCTTACAAGCTCGTGAAGGACCACCGTTCGGGGTTCGAGTCGACCAATCCGGAGGCAGTGTTGGAGGGAGAGATCGACCCGTTGCTGGACGCTTACCTTAAGTCGATGATCGGGACTGGCGCGGCAGGTTAGTAGCCTCCGGCGTCGCCTTCCGTAGCCTTCTTCACCTGCCAGAGCCTTTGGGCGGCGGTGACGTAGGAGAAGAAGGTCAAGATCAGCAATACGGGCGGCACTTGGTTGATCAGCAAACCGAGGCCCATCAGCACCACCCGCTCCCCCCGAGACAGCAGCCCCACGTTGCAGTCTATCCCCTCGCCCTCGGCCCGCGCCTTGATGTAGCTAACCAGCACGGACCCGAACATCGCCGCGAACACCAGAAGCACGTTGGGCAGCTGACCCAGGCCGCTGTAAAGAGCAAGCAACCCGAAGAGCAGTGCTGCCTCGCCCAGCCTGTCGAAGGTGGAGTCCAGCACGGCCCCGAACTTGCTCTGCTGGCCCGTCAGCCTTGCCATAGACCCGTCCACCAGGTCCAGGGCGCCTGCGGCCAGGACTAGGGCCCCGGCCTCTGGCAGCCTCCCGGTTGCCGCGACGGCTCCCGCGGCTGCAGCGATTATGCCACCGGCCACGGTAATCTTGTTCGGCGTAAACCCCCGACCCGACAGCACCCGGGCCGTCGGGTTGGAGAACCGCTCCGTGAGCAGGTCTTTCGCCCTGTCCCGCAGATGGGCGGTGTCTAGGAAAACTTTACGTCGGCTGTCTTTCTTCATATGAGCGTCCCGGCGCGGGAGGTCGTATTATACGGGCCCTCAGGCTCTAGTTTAACTCCGCTGCCATCCGAACCTTGTGGTTGGCCTGGGCATCCTCATAGACCCGCATAACCCGCCCCGCCACCTTGTCCCAGCTGAACTCCTGTACATGGGCAAGCCCGCGGTTGGCCATTGCCACCCTTAACTCTTCGTCTTCGATGAGTCGGGCCAACGCCGAGGCCAAGGCTTCCTCATCCTTGGGCGGTACCAGTAACCCCTGTACCCCGTCACTCATCACACCGGCATATCCAATGATATTTGAGGCTACAACGGCAGACCTGGTCGCCATCCCTTCCAGCAGCACTATGCCGAAGCTCTCCTTGCCCGTTGCCGGGGAGCAGTAAATGTCGGCGGTCCGGTAGTAGCGGGGGAGCTCCTCGTGGTGAACGTTGCCCACGACCACCACGTCGGGCGGGTTGCGTTCACCGAGGAGTTGGGCAGAATCGGCGTCCATGTTCCCAGGCCCAACTATCAAAAGCCTTATCTTCGGATAGTCCCACTTCAGCTTGGAGTAAGCGCTGATTAGGTACTTTAGGCCCTTGCGCTTTTCCATTCTGCCTACAAAGAGAATATTGACATAACCATCGTTGTACTGCTCCAGAGGCTTTACGTATGGGTTGAAGGCCTGCAGGTCGATGCCGTTGGGGATGATATTGTAATCGCTGGGAAAGTGCTTCGAAATGAATTCCAGCGCCGCCTGGGACACGGCGATTTTGGCGTCCAGCCGACTCAGCCAGCGCTTCCTCACGTACCTGTTGAATAGAGTATATAGCCTGTCCGCACTTGATACTCCTATGACCCTGCGATTGCCGTGAAAGGCATGGAAAGTTGCAACGTTGACGGCTCTTGAGTTTCGCAGGATGGTGGTGGGGAGGGTGGGGCAGAAGGGTTCGTGAAAATGGAGTAGGTCGAAGTTCTCTCGTTCCAGGATTGGGATCACTTTGCTCGTGAGTCGGGGAGAAATGACTATACGGGCGGTGGTGCCGGCGGTGTGAAGGGGGATGGACCAGCCGAGTGGTATCAGTTTGTCGGTCCCGAACTGGTCCGTTTCCCGGGAGCAGGGGGCTATTATGCGGACACGATGGCCTTCCTTGGCAAACTGCTCGGCGAGGTTTGCCACGTGAAGATTAACGCCACCCGGATATCCGAAGTCATATATCGAAACGAAGCCTATATTCAACGCTTTGTTGATGGAGTCGAGGCCCTTGATGCCCCCGCCTGACTCCCATTCGAGCTGATTGCTCTGGGCCCTACACCGTTCAAAGCCCTCCTGCCACTGGTCAATGACGCTGTCTTCAAAGGAACGGAAGACTCTTCGCGCCATATCGGTTCGAAGACCATCCATTGCTCGGGGTGACGGGCAATGTACTCCTCCATCAGAGTAACGATTCTTGAAAGCCCCGACTCTATGCAGTCCTCGCGTCCGGCTTCCCGGTGCAAAATGATTGGGGCTTCGAAGTGCATGGAAAACTTGTAGCCCTTTTCCCTGAATGTGAATGCAGGCAAAATGGCCGCTCCGGTCCGGTATGCCAGCTCCACGCCGCCGATTGGCAGCAGCGCTTCCTGTCCGAAGAATGGCCGGTATTGCCCGCTGCCCTGTAGGGCCCGGTCGCAGGCAATTGCCACAAGCCCCCCCTTCTGCAACTTCTTCATGGCGACTTTAATGCCGGAGTATGTCACGGGTAGAATGGAGATGCCGTTAAAGCTTCGTAGGCTGCTGGTCTTCCGGTACAGCTGCTCGGGCTCTTCCACCTCGGCCAGGATCGTCACGTCCACCCCCCTGGCCCTGATTACCTGGATGGACATGTCCATGTTCCCCATGTGGATGGATGCCAGCACCACCCCATTCCCCCGAGCCAGTGCACTTTCCATGTGCTCCCACCCGTGTACCGTGACAGGTTTCTCCAGAGTGCTGGGGTCCCGCCTGGGGATGTTGATCAGGTCGAAAGTATTCCGGGATGCGTTCCGGAACGCTTCGAGAGCGAGACGATTAAGCTCATTGTCATCGACATCCGGGCCGAGTACGTGCCACAAGTTCTCCATTATCCCGGCCTTTGCCCTTCGAGAAGTCAGAAAAATAAGGTCGGCTACGATACGGGCGATGAAATAGCCAACCCTTCTGGGCATAGGGCCAACAAGGGCAACTGCGGCAAGCAGTGCGAAGTACTTCCAGAGCATTAGTCTTTCAGTGACGTCTGCAATCTTTGTCGCCTTGCGAGCCGAGGCAGCAAGGAGGGATGAAAGGAGGCGGAGATTGTGTCGAGTAAGGGGGTTCGGGGCTGAGACTCGGGGGTGTGACGTACTGGAGATTTGCTCACTGCACCCTGTTCGAGCCCTGATGAAGTTCGCTGGTTTATCCGGCTGTCCCTGTGGCGACGCCTCGGTTTGTGACCATCCGCAGGCGTGCCGACAGCCACCCCACCCCATCCTGATTTCCCTGCGACTTTAACAATCGTGCCTGTGACTGTCAAGCTTGTCGGCTTCGAACGCTGGTCTTCGGTGACCTTGCCGTTCCACTTCGGAACAGAGTCACAGGCATCATTCATTCTGGGGTGCGAAGACGCGCTTGGGACTCCACGGGCCTCGGGGGGTGGGTGCCGAGATTACTGCCAGGAATCGACCTTCCTGCGAATAGGCTCTACAGAGTATCAATTCGCCAGGCTCCCTATAAGCGCTCGATAGCTGGGCAGCCGCCGTGGATATCTTGTCGTAGTCCAGGTAGGAAACGGGGATGGGCTGACCGTTTGTCGTGGCCCTCTCCGCTCTCTTGTCCAGGATGACTGCAGGCATATTGCTGAGTGCGAAGTCCATGGGGAACATGATGTCCCGCCAGTTGCTGGCCTCCACGGCCTCTTCGAATTCCTCGGGTGTTACTGACTCCGAGATGTCAAACGGTCCCGAGCGAAGCCTGACCAGTTCCGTGAGATGAGCCCCGACCCCCAACGCTTGCCCGATATCATGGGCCAAAGACCTGACATAGGTGCCTCGGCCACAGTCGACGTAGATGGTTGCGTAGGGAGGTTCCCAGGTGAGGATTTGCAGCTTGTGCACTGCAGTCTCCCTCTTTGGCCGCTCAATGGTTATGCCCTCCCGCGCCAGTTCGTAGAGCCGCTTGCCCTCGTGTTTCAGGGCGCTGTACATGGGCGGCTCCTGGAGGATGATTCCGCGAAACGGTCCCAGGGACTCCTCGACTTTCTCCAGGGTCAGGTGGGATGCGTCATTTTCTTCGGTAACGGTTCCTTCGGCATCATAGGTGTCCGTCGCCTCTCCGAACTTCATCACGGCTCGGTAGCTCTTGCTGGAATCCGCCAGAAATTCACTCACCCGAGTAGCGCGCCCGAGACATATGGGCAGCACCCCGGATGCCAGAGGGTCCAGGGTTCCCCCGTGTCCCACCTTCTTTTCGCCCGACAGCCTCCTGATTCGCTTCACCATATCGAAGGAAGTGCAGCCTAAAGGCTTACAGAGGTTCAATATTCCCGAAACTGTCAATTCTCCCCCGTTGCCTCGGCGCCTTCTTCGGCAAATTCGAAGCTATTGATAATGCTGTTCAGCCTGGCCCCTCTCTCAATCGAGTCGTCCAGTTGGAAAGCCAACCGAGGGATGTAACGCAGCGATAGCCGTTCTCCTAGGCTTCTCCTCAGGTAGCTTCCTGCCGCCTCCAAACCCTTCTCCACCTCCGACTTCTCCTCCCGCGTCCCCATCGCGCTCACGAAGACCGTAGCCTGTTTGAGGTCGCTGGATACGGAAACAGAGGTAATAGAAAGCATCCGGTTGAGCCTCGGGTCCCGGACGTTTCTCTGGAGGAGCGCGCTGAGCTCCTCGCGTAGCAATTCACTGACTCTTAAGGTACGCCTGCTCATAGTGGGATTCCGGTAGGATATTGAAGGCCTAGGGAAAGGGTGCTTTGGGCCCGGGGCTAGTTGGATGGTGCGGTGACCAGGTCTTTCCTGAAGGCCACCAGCTCGTCGCCGGCCTCGAAATTGTCAAAGCCTTCGAGCCCGAGCCCGCCCTCGGAACCCGAGGCGATTTCCCTTACATTGTCCTTGAAGTGTCGCAGGCTCTTGATCTTGCCCTCGTAGACCGGGTTGCCGTTTCTAATCACCCGTATAATTGCGTTCCGGTTCAACCTCCCCTCCCCCACCCCAATGCCTGCCACCTTGCCGCCCTTCACGTCGAACACTTCCTTGACTATCGCCCGCGCTTCGACTGTCTCACGGTAGACGGGCTCAAGCATGCCGGATGCCGCGGCGGTGACATAGTCCAGCATGTCGTAGATGATATCGTAGTGCCGGATGTCTACGCCTTCAATGTCGGCGAGTCGTCGGGCCCCGGCCTCATCTCTTGTGTTGAAGGCCAGTATCACAGCATCCGAAGCGGACGCCAGTAGCACGTCTGTCTCTGTCACGATGCCGCTGCTGGTGCGGATCACTTTGACTACAACCTCGTCGGTGGATATATCTTCAAGGGCGCTCCTTAGCGCCTCCCCGCTCCCTTCCACATCCGTTTTGAGGATTACGTTCAATTCCTTGCTGTATCCCACCCGCACTTGGGCCAGCAGCGCCTCCGCATCACCATGCCCCTCGTCCCGGGTCGCCATCTGACGCTCTCTGCGCTCAGCGGCTGACGTGCCTTTGCGTCCCGTCTCAGCGGCCACCAGGATGTCTCCCGTCCTGGGAACGCTGTCGAACCCCAGCACTTCCACGGGCACCGCGGGGCCGGCCTCTGCCATCTTCTGCCCCCGGTAGTCAAATAGCGCCCGTACTTTGCCCTTGATATCTCCCGCGAAGAACCGGTCTCCCGACTTTAGCGTCCCAGACTGGACCAGAACCGTGGCAATGGGGCCCCTGGTCGTATCCAGCTTCGCTTCTACTACCACCCCGCGGGCCTTCCCCTCCGGATTGCTCTTCAACTCTGCAACTTCGGCTACAAGCACGATGTTCTCAAGAAGGTCCTGCACCCCTTCATGCGTCTTCGCCGAAAGGGGTACGACTATTGTGTCGCCGCCCCATTCCTCGGCAATGAGCCCGACCTCGGACAGCTGCTGCTTGACCCTGTCAGGATTGGCGCCGGGCACGTCCATCTTGTTAAGCGCCACAATAATGGGCACTTCCGCTGCTTTTGCGTGGTCGATTGCTTCTCGGGTCTGGGGCATGACACCGTCATCCGCGGCCACCACCAGCACGGCGATATCCGTGACTTGTGCCCCTCGGGCCCGCATCGCCGTAAAGGCCTCGTGCCCCGGGGTGTCCAGGAAAGTTACAGGTTGGCCGTCTACGCCCACTTGGTACGCCCCGATGTGCTGAGTGATACCACCCTTTTCGGAAGCAGTGACCGAGGTGTTCCTGATGACATCCAGCAGAGACGTTTTGCCATGGTCTACGTGGCCCAGTATCGTGACTATCGGCGCACGAGGCTCCAGGTCCTCGTCAAGCTCGGTGTCGGCTCCCTTGGCGTCCTTGACCCCCGTGTCCCGAGACTCCTCCTGCTGGGGAGAGAACCCGAAGTCTGATGCAATTATCGAGGCGGTCTCGTAGTCAATTACTTGGTTGATGTTTGCCATCACGCCGCGGCGCATCAACTGCTTGATCACCTCGATGCCACTGGCCCGCATCAGCTCCGACAGGCCCTGCACGGCTATGGCGCCGGGGATCTCCAGCGGGGGGCCGGAAACGGGTCTCGTCTCGACGTTTACGCCCTGACGGACCCTTCTGCTTCTTGTAGTGTTGGATTGACCTGAAACCAATTTACTTCCCGAACGATTTTACTTCCCGAACGATCTATACAAGACCTACGTGTTATTTCCTAACTTGCGGTCGACGCCACGGCTTCTCCTTTTAATGACTCTGCCTTCTCCTTTACAACAGCCAGGACTTCAGCCGAAACCCTGGAGTTAAGGGCTTTTTCCAGCCTTTGGGACTTTATCGCCCTCAACCAGCATTCGGGGTTGCTGCAAAGATAAGCCCCCCTGCCCGACATCTTGCCGCTAGGGTCTAGGGTGACCTTTCCCTCAGGCCTTCGCACTATCCGGCTTAGCTGGCGCTTGTCGAACACCCCGCGACAAGAGATGCAGGTCCGCTGTGGCGGCATGCGTCTCTGTTTGACAGTGATGTTCTTGACCAACCTTATTTACCATTTCTGACCCGGGACCTGCACCCTAAGCCCTCACTCAGGCTACCGCCGGGACCGCGACGGGTTAGGGAACGCCCCCAAATTGCTTGGCCCCCCACCGGTTCCCTGACCTCTTCCCTTCTTTCCACCCTTCCGTTTCTTGCCTTTGGACTTCCCTCCACCCCTGCCCGGAATGAACAGGTCCAGGTCCTCCGCGAACCTCAACTCCGTTGCCGGACGATAAATCTCCTGCTCCGTGCTTGGCCAAATGTCTTCTATGGCCTGAGGCATTACTTCGGGGAACTCTGGCTCCGGGAAGCCACTCAAATCCGGCTCTACATCGTCCATGGCCGCCATCTCGGCTACCGGGACCAATTCCTCGGGCACGGCAACTTCTTCGACCGCCACGGGCTCCGGCACCTCTGCCTCTACAGCTTCGTCAGCCAGGGCTGCAGCGGCTTCTTCTGCGACCGCGACCGCCTCTTCAATTACCTCTGCTGCGGCTGGGACAGCCTCGGCCGGCTGGGATGTCTCTGTTTCAGCTGCCGGGGTCTCTGCTGATGCGGTGACAGGCTCGGGGGTGGGATCCTCTACCTTGGGGGCGGGCTGCGTAAGGGCCGCAATCGCTGCTGCCCGAATCTTGCTCTCGCCGGCGTCACTCACACCCTTGATGTCTATTCGCCATCCCGTGAGCTTGGCCGCCAGTCTGGCGTTCTGGCCCTCTTTTCCTATGGCGAGGGACAGGTGACGGTCCGCCACGACTACCATCGCTGCCTGCTCTTCCTCCTCTATCTCCACCCGAGCCACCTGTGCAGGGCTGAGCGAGTTCGCAATGAAAATCGATGGGTCTCTGTCCCATTGCACCACATCAATTTTCTCTCCGTGCAACTCGTTAACTATGTTCTGTATACGAATACCGCGCAGCCCCACGCATGACCCCACTGGGTCGATTCCCTCCTGCCGCGCCGAGACAGCTACCTTGGTGCGGTAACCTGCCTCCCGAGCGATGGACCTAATTTCAACCGTGCCGTTGTAAACCTCAGGAACCTCCAGTTCAAATAGCCGTTTCACCAGGTCCTTGTGGGTACGGGACACTATCACCTGTGGGCCTTTAATGCTACGGCTTACCTCCAGGACAAGGACCTTCATCCTCTGGCCGGGCCGGCAACGTTCGCTGGGGGGTATCTCGGGGGCGGGCATGACGGCTTCGGTCTTGTCTATGTCTACGATCACTTGCCTCGGCTCCAGGCGTTGGACCACGGCGCTGGCAATCTCGCCTTCTCTTTCGGAAAACTCCTGGTATACCAGTTCTCGCTCGGCCTCTCTCAGCCTCTGCATCACCACCTGTTTGGCCGTCTGTGCCGCAATTCGGCCCGCAAACTGCCCGGTGGCCTCGATCTCTATGACATCCCCAATCGCAGCGCCCTTCTTGTAGTTGTTGGCGTCTTTGGGCGTGATCTCCAGGTCGATATCGGTCACTTCTTCTACCACGGTCTTCAGGGTAGCAACCTTGACTTCGCCAGTGTCGGGCAGGATCTTGACCGACAGGTTTTGCCCCGCCGTCTCGCCTTCCCTCTTGTACACGGATACGAGGGCTGCTTCGATGGCGGAGATAACCACTTCGCGCGGCAGGTTTCTCTCAGAGGCAAGCTGAGTCACCGCGATTAGAAAATCGCTTTTCATACCGGCCGTACCCTCCAATCCCGACTTTTGGCCGCTATTAAAAAAAGTGGGGTGCGCCCACTTCCTACTACGGACCTTAAGTTGCTGCGATTATATCAGAGCCGCGAGACACCTTGCAAGGCCATGCGCCCGTTCGGCGGGTTGGCGGCAGGCGGGGTTTTTATTCAGTTGTGGGGGTGGGGTTTTGATTGTTTTGCTGGGTTTTGAGTTGCGATGGAAGACGCCCTGAAGGCGGAATATTTGTACGTGGCCTTGCAGCCAGTACGCCCTGTGATGCTAGATGAAGTACACGGACAATTCTCGGGCAAGACATCCGGGCAGAGGCTCCTTTTGGGGGCTGTATGCCACGGTGGGCACGACGGGGCCAGGGATCCAGCTGGGCGAGGCCCCACAGCCTAACTATTGGTTTCCAGGTTCGCCGGTAAAGGACAGGAGCGAATATCCTCCGGACTACCCCCGCGCCGTAGCGCTAATCTCCTGCGATGCGGGCCGACGTTCGAGACGGTTCTCTATGGGGGTCAGGCGGTCCGCGGAGCAAAATGCTCGGGTCACCCTTGATGCAATCTCCCTTACGGGAGCGGGGTGGGAGCGGAAAAACCAGGGCGTCTATCCATCGCCTGGGGGACAGGGAAGGGGCACGGGAGCCGGTGTTGAGGATGTTGCGCCTTTCGCTTGAGCCTCGGGCCTGCGCGAGGGCCGTTGGGGTGGGCTGGGGCGTTGAGTCCTCGGGGTCGGGTCTCGGGGCTTCCCTGGGTTTTTGGTTCCTCCTTATGTTACTGACTTATGTTACTGAATTAGTGTTCGCGAACGCAGGGTATGATAACGCCATTGCTCAGGCGTGTCAAGCAAATGTACGGGTTTGGGAGAGTGATATTACCCATCTTTCTGAACGATACCAGGCCGAACGAACCGTACCTCTGGATTTCCGGCTTTATTGACTGCCCAAAACCCCTTTGCTAGACTCAATTCCTGGGGCGGTTAGCTCAGTTGGTGAGAGCGCTGCGTTGACATCGCAGAGGTCACTGGTTCGAGTCCAGTATCGCCCACCATCTCTCCCAAAATTTTCCCTCTCTTTCACTCCCCCCTCCTTCGCAATCAACCTCGTTCAACTAAGGCATTACCTTGACCCTTCCTCAGACCATCCTAGTCACTGGCGCTACCGGCTACATCGGCGGGCGGCTTGTACCTCGCCTGATTGGGCAAGGACATATCGTCAGGGTGTTGGTGCGAAACCGGGCCCGAGCTCTCTCCCGCCCCTGGGCCCGACAGGTCGAGATAGTCGTAGGCGACGCCCGAGACCCTCGCACCCTCGCTGATGCGTTGCAAGGGGTGGATACCGCCTACTACCTGATTCACAGCATGACCGGCGGCGAGGATTTCCACGCCCTTGACATGGAGGCAGCGCGTACCTTTGGCATGGAGGCGCGGCGCGCCGGGGCCGGGCACATCATTTATGTCGGTGGCCTCGGAGACCCGAGCTCCAACCTCTCACCACACCTCCGGTCTCGCCAGGAATGTGGACTCGCCCTTCGTGACAGCAGGGTTCCAGTTACCGAGTTCCGCGCCGCCGTCATAGTCGGCTCCGGCAGCATCTCCTTCGAGATGATCCGTTATCTCGTCGAGCGTCTGCCCGTCATGGTGTGTCCCAAGTGGATCTACTCCCGGGTCCAGCCCATGGCCATAGATGACCTTCTGGATTACCTCGTTGCCGCTCTGACTAACCCCGACAGCAAAGGCCTGACCATCGAAGTGGGAGGCGGAGACGTGACGACCTACGGCGGTATGATGCTGGGCTATGCGAAGGCCCGGGGTCTCCGCCGGTTGCTGATACCTGTGCCTGTGTTAACTCCTCGTCTTTCATCCTATTGGGTACACTGGGTGACACCCATCCCCGCCTCGATCACCGTTGCTCTTGTCGAAGGCCTGCGCAACGACATCGTAGTCAGCAACGATCTCGCCCGGAGCCTCTTTCCCGATATTGGCCCCCTGGACTATGCCTCTGCCATCAGAAGAGTGACAGAAGAACTTGACTCTGGGCGGATAGACACTTCGTGGAGCGACGCCCTCGGCGCTTATGGTGATGCCCACGAACCGGTAACCCTGGAGTCCCGACACGGTCTGATAATCGAACGCCGACACCTCCGCGTGTCCGCCACCCCGGAACAAGTCTATAGGGTATTCACCGGCATAGGCGCCCGTCGGGGCTGGTACTTTGCAAACTGGGCCTGGAGCATACGAGGCATGATCGACCGGTTTCTCGGCGGAGCGGGGCTAAGGAGGGGTCGGCGCCACCCCGAAGAACTGCGCGTCGGGGATGCCCTGGACTTCTGGCGCGTGGAGGCCCTGGAACCCGACCACCTTCTTCGTCTGAAAGCCGAGATGAAGCTGCCCGGAAGCGCCTGGCTTCAGTTCAAAGCCCGGGAGGCCGAAGATGGGACAACCTGGCTGGAGCAGACTGCGTCCTTTGATCCGCGGGGCGTAGGCGGCCTGCTCTACTGGTACGGCCTGTACCCGGTACACTCTTGGATCTTTCGGGGACTTATCAGGGCTGTTGCCAAACGCGCCGAGCGCATTGCTGGGTCGTGACCCGGGCCGGAGCCTCAGAACAGGGGCCCGCTCCAGACATAGTCGTTTACTTCCACCTGCCCGTGGCATGCGAGACATGATTCGCTACGGCCCTCTTCCTCCACCGTTCCGTCCTCCAGCACCTTGAGCCAGAACCAGTCGTTGTGGTCAGGGTTGAACCCCACCTTCTTGTACATCACCGTATGCGCCTTGAACTTCCCGTCTGCCGTGTAGTTCTCCTTCACGATGACGGCGCCTTCAGGCATGATTCCCTTCTTGCCTACGAGGGCGTCCAGGGCCGCAGGGTTCAGATACGTAGTTATCAGCACCCCATGCGGCTCTCTGGCCGAGTACCTCTCTCCGAGCCCGGGCCACAGGACCCAGTTCTCCCGGTAGTCCACCTCCTCCAGGTAAGCCATCAGCGCAGAGGCAGAGGCCTCTGTGGGCTCCGGTGCCCGGGTTTCTCCACACGCGGCAACAGCAAACAGGGTCGCCAGCAAGAGGAGTGGGGCAACTGTCCTTGGAATTGTCATAATAACTTCTGTAAGGATGCGCAGGGGTTCACCGACCTTGATTCACGTACCGAGTTTAGCATTACTCATTCTGCAATCCCCACTCCTGAAGAGCAGGCTCGTGATAAGATTTAATCACCGTAAACGGAAGAGCGTTTTGGCTGACTGCACCAAAGTTGACGCAGCTTTAGTGCTACATCACGTCGGCACTAGAGCTCGGGATTGGATATGGCAGACAAGAACGGTCGATTAGTCGGGGGCTTGGGACTACTTGCCGTGACGGTCTTGATATTGACGGCAATTGCGGCCTGTGGTTCAGAACCCCCTCCGCCCCAAGACACCCCCACTCCCCCACCAGCCGCGACATCTGCTTCCTCGGGGCCCGAGCTCTCAAACTCGGCGCTTATGGGCAAAGAGGTATTCGACACCAACTGCGCGCTCTGTCACGGGGCGGATGTCATGGGCACGGGCACCGGGCCTCCCCTTATCGACCGGATATATGAGCCCGGCCATCACTCGGACGTGAGCATCCGCAGCGCGGTGCGTAACGGCGTGCCCCAGCACCACTGGTGGTTCGGCAATATGCCTCCCGTGGCAGGAGTCTCCGATGCGGCAGTTGAGAACCTCATCTGCTACATCCGGGAGCTCCAGCTTGCCAATGGCATCTTCGGTGAGGGCGCATATTCCTTCAGTTGCTGACCCAAGGTATTCTGGAAGCCTGTAGTATTAGTTGGTACTTCCAAGCCCATTGCCTAACGCAAACCAGGAGATACACACATGCAACTCGGCGCGTTTTCGGTCAGTCTGGCCGTAAGGGACATCCAGGCCTCTCGGGAGTTCTACGAAAAGCTGGGCTTCGAGGTTGTCGGGGGTGAGCAGGCCCAGAACTGGCTGATCCTCAGGAACAGCGGCCACACCATTGGCCTCTTCCAAGGGATGTTCGAAGACAACTTGCTCACATTCAACCCCGGCTGGGATGACGAGGCCCAACCCCTTGCATCCTTCACCGACATCCGCGAATTGCAGCTCCAACTCAAGTCCAAAGGATTACAATTCATCAGCGAAGCCGACGAATCCTCCTCGGGCCCGGCCAGCTTCATCACCCAGGACCCGGACGGCAACACGATCCTGGTTGACCAGCACGTCTAGCCGGCACTCCCTACCCCACCACCCCCTCACCCCAGTCCTTCAGAATCTCGTGGGCCGCGTTGTGGCCCGGGGCGCCGGTCACCGTGCCTCCGGGATGGGTGCCGGCCCCGCACACGTACAGGCTGTTGATAGGGGTACGGTAGTCGGCCCAGCCTGAGAAGGGTCGATGCTGGAATAGCTGGCCCGGCACGCACTCGCCGTGGAACATGTGCCCCTGGCTCATGCCAATCCGGTCTTCCAGCTCCTTCGGAGATACGAGGAAGTAGTCTTCGATGATGTCCGGGAGGTTGGGGATGTACTCCGTCATGAGGTCGATGCAGTGCTTCACGTATGAGTCCCCAATTTCGTCCCACGTCCCTTCCTTCAGATGGTAGGGCGCCCACTGCCCGTAGACCGTCATGTAGTGTTTGCCCGGCGGCGCCATAGTCGGGTCCATAACCGAGTGGATGATCCCGCTGAGATAGGGCCCCTTGGCCGGACTTCCGAACTTGGCCTCGTCCCATGCTTTTTCCAGGTACTCGACGGTCGGGGCTATCCAGAACAAACCCTGGTGCTGGGTCCCTTGCCCCTCGCCCGGAAACGCCTTGAACTGCGGCAGGCCGCTCATGGCTAAGTGGATATTGAATGTCATGCCATGCGCCGATATCCCTTCGACTTGCGTCAGGAAATCGGCATCCAGGTGACTCGGTTCAAGCAGCGTCTGAAAGGTCCGTTTAGGGTCGGCGTTTGAGGCGACAACCTTGGCCTCGATGACCCGACCATCCACCAACTCCACCCCCGCCGCCCGACCGTGCTTCACGCTTATCGATGCCACCTCCGCGTCCGTGTAAACTTCCGCCCCCAGACTCTTGGCCGCGCTAGAAAGGGCCTGCGTTATTGTACCCATGCCGCCCGGCACCCGACCCCATGCCGTCCCCGGCTCAGGCCAGTAGTGTAGCATCATGTACGCAGACCCCGCCGACATCGGGCCCATCCCTATCCCCGTCATGCCCCGGGGCGCGATGGACGCCTTTACCTCTTCGGACTTGAACCGGGCATCCAGGAAACCTTTCATGCTCCCGAACATAATCTCCCGGAACGCCCTCGATTCTCCCGAGTCTGTAAACCTCGCTTCCACCTCTCCAATGGACATCGGAGGTCGCAGCTCCATGTAAGGCTTCATTATCGAGGCGAGCCTGTCCATCTGCTGCTCGAAGCGCAGATAGGCGTGTGCATCGTTATCGGAGAACTTGGCGACCTCCGCCATGCTCCTGGTCGGGTCTCGCCAATACTGGATGTAGCGACCGTCGGGGAAGAGGTGCAGCCGGTGCGGGTCGAAGGGCACAAGCCGGAACCCGAACTTTTCCAGATCCAGGTCTCGGATAATCTTGGTCTTCAGCAGCCCGCCGATTTGCGCCGCAGTGCAGACCTTGTACCCGGGGAAGATTTCCTCCGTAACACAGGCCCCCCCGACCATCGACCTCCGTTCCAGCACCGCTACGCGCAGTCCTGCCTTGGCCAGGTACGCCGCGCAGACCAGCCCGTTGTGACCACCCCCGACCACCGCTACATCGTACGACTTGGCCATTGTCCTACCTTGGCCCGATCACTTCTCGGGTGACGGGCTTGCAGATCCCCTGTCCCCAGAGGGGTAAGATCATGGAATGTCCCCCCGCCGGACCCCCGGCCACGAACAGCATCACGTCGTCGGCAGTGATTCGTGCAGCACCGGCGTCACCCTCGTGGCCTGGGAACACGGCTCCGGCCAGCGCTCCGCTCATGCCCTTGTCGGGGGCCAGGACTGGCCTCAGAACGTTGGACCTGTCCGCCAGGTGCTCCTTCACCCTTTCCTTGGACCAACCGGCCTCGGCAACCAGCGTCGAGTGCTCGGGGCTCAGGACTACGATGGCGCCTCCGTGACACCGCTCACTGGCGGCTACAGTATGTGCTATCACCTCCAGTATCGCCTCGGGACTGCTGTCCCTCTGGTTGTAGGCTTCCATCGGGTGCCCGACCGGCAGCAGGGTGACGGTGCTGGTTTCAAGGGAGAACCCCTGCTGCACGTGGTAGGGGCTCCAGGGGCTCAGTTCCTCGTTCTCTCCGAAGCACATGGTGTACCGACCCGAGTGCCCGAAGGCCGACTTGTCCGTCACCCCCGGTATTTCCCGACACACGTTCATCATCACAAGCCGCAGCGCACGCCCGATGGTCGCGTTCGCCCGCCACCCGGGACCCAACAAGTTCCACCCGCAATTCAGGTCGATTTCATTTCTGATGGGCCCGTTTATGACCACCATAGCCGCCGAGGCCCCCGTCGTCTCCGCCAGGGCGGATGCGTTGAACTCCGGTTCCAGCATCCCGCGCATTGCGGCGACCGCTACAGGTGCGTATTCGGGTCGGCACCCCGCCATCACCGCATTGATGGCTACCTTATGAGCGGTAACTTTCCAATTGCGGCTGGGCCGGGTCCCCACCACCACCCCAGCCCCGACACCCGCCGCCTCTAAGAACCGGCTGACGGACTCAGCTGTCGGGGGCACAACGGGGAGGCCGTCGGTCAAGCCTTCCCGGTAGAAGTGCTCGATTACCTCCACTGCATCCGATATTGGGTCTGCCATCTCATCCTCTCTTCCCTGTTGTGTCGACGCCCCGAGGGTTCGGGTTGTTTCAGCTGGAAGCGTCCGGAAATCGTTGCCTCGACCGTTTTCCAGTGCGATGGTATCCACCCCACATAACACGGTCAACTGCACGTCTACCTAATGTCAAGCTCGATATGTTAGTATCCCCACTTAATAGGTCGGCATGAATCGCCGCCTCCCTTTCTACGGATTGACACCAGTGGCGTGGGTCCAGTAATGGGGGTAAGACAACCTCAGCATCCGTTCCCCTGCTCCTAATCCAAGGAGGAATAACATGAAGTTCGGAATCTTTACCAACCCTGCATCGCCTGGCGTAATCCCAGACGGCGAGAAGTTGGCCCCGATAGGGCGCAACAACGAACGTTACCAGGAACTTATCGAGGAGATGAAGCGCATTTGCTTCGCTGCGGAAGACCTCGGCTTCGACACCTTCTCCACCACCGAGCACCACTTCCACTCCGAGGGCATTGAGATGTCCGTTGCCCCTCTGCTCTTGTACACGGACCTTGCCGCGAGAACCAAGAGGATAAAATTCGCACCCCTCGCCCTTGTCCTCACCACTTGGGACCCGATCCGCGCCGCGGAGGAGCTGGCCGTCCTCGACCACCTTACAAAGGGCCGCCTCATGGCCGGCTTTGCCCGCGGCTACCAGGATCGGTGGGTTGGAGTGCTGGGGCAGAAGTATCGGGTCAAGGGAACCCAGTCCGACAAATCACAGACCAACGAGCGCAACCGCAGGCTCTTTGAGCAGAACTGGCAGGTGATCAAGGCTGCATGGACCCAGGACGTTCTCAGCTACCAGGGCGACTTCTACGAGGTCCCTTTCCCATACGAGGACGGGATCCAGGGGTGGGCCTTGGGTCAGATCACCCGAGACCGGGGCGCACCCGGCGAGATAGATGACGAGGGAGTCATCCGCGGCATCTCCGTAGTGCCCAAGCCCTATCAGTCACCCCACCCACCGGTCTTCATGGCCTTCTCGCTCAGCGAGACCAGCATCAGGTTCGCCGCCAGGGAAGGCATGATTTCCCAGATCCAGGTGTCCCGACCCGCGGACTTTAACAAACTCTGCCACGTGTATAAGGAAACGGCTGCGGAGAACGGGAGAGACCTGGCCTTGGGCGAAAGCGTGGCCGCTCCCCGTTACGTCTACATCGGCGACACTTACGAAGAGGCCTTCGCCCGCGCCGAAAGGACCCTTGGCTGGCAGTACTCCGAATATTTCGGCGCTTTCGGATTCATGGAAGGCTTCCGCAACCCGGAAGACCCTGAAGAACCAAAGCCCCTCCGCTTCAAGGACTCCGCTGCTGTCACGCAGCGCCTGATCGAGCATGAGTTTGCCCTTGTCGGCACGGTGGATGACGTCAAGCGCCAGATGGATTCCCTGTCCCGATGCCATGACGGAGGCAACCTCGAGTGGTTCACCCTGCAGCTGGACCAGGGATACCAGCCCATCGAAGAAGCGATGGAGCAGATGGAGATATTCGGCACTAAAATTATGCCCGAGTTCCAGGGCTAGTCGACCGACCAGTCCTTTTCGAGTGGAAGGCCCGCATTGCAGTGGGAGGCAGAGTCGATAGCATGTCTAAGGTTGTTGATGCAGACGGTCACATCTTGGAACCATCCGATCTTTGGGAGAAGAACCTCGAACCCGAGTACCGGGACCGCGCAATCCGTCTCAGGATCGACTCGGACGGCCTGGAATACCTGGAGCTTGAGGGCAAGAAGTCAATCTGTGTAAGCGGTGGGGGCTTCAACAGCTTTGGTAGCCTGGATGCGGACGTAAGGTCCCTCCGCGATACCTCGGAAGGATCCGGAGGCCCGACCTACGAGGAGAGCGTCCCCGAAGGCGCCCGCAACTTCGACGTTCGCCTGGACTGGATGGACCAGCAGGGCATAGACATCGCTATCGTCTATCCGTCTCTGCTACTTGGGTGGCAGGATGAGGTTGAGGACCCTGACCTAGCGACCGCCTACTGCAGCGTATACAACACTTGGCTTACTGACCTCTGTCGCCCCTACTCAGACCGCATGGTGCCGATTGCACATGTGGCCCTTCACAACATCGAGGAGGCAGTGGCGGAGGTAAAGCGCGCCGCCAAGCTCGGGGCCCGAGGCGTCTACCTTTTCGCAACCCCCATCTACGACATACCTTACGGAGACCACCGCTACGATCCGTTCTGGGAAGCTTGCCAGGACCTGAATCTACCCATTGGCATTCATGTCAGCAACACGCCCAAGCACGCCGGTAGACACCTCTACCAGGGAGGATTCCATTCCAATTACTGGTGGTTCAATGTCATGTACAACCAGGATTGCCAGATGGCCTTCACGTCCTTTTTCCAGGGTGGTGTGTTCGAGCGCTTTCCAAAGCTGAGTGTTGGTGTAGTCGAGACCGGCTGTGGCTGGATTGCGCACTGGCTGGAGCTCCTTGACTCCAAGTACAAGATAACGGGCCACCCCGAAATGAGCATGCTTCCCAGCGCATATTTCGACCGTCAGGGCTGGATAACCGGTGAAGCCGACGAAAAGACCTTCCCCCACATGGCCCAGCTGGTCGGGGCACACAAGCTCATGTTCGGTTCCGACTATCCCCACGAGGAGGGCCATGAAGAACCCGTCGCCGAACTCAAGGAGACCATTGAACCCCTGACGCAAGAGGAGCAGGACCTCATCCTGGGCGGCAACGCTCTCAGAATTTACGACCTTCAGTAGACCCTTCAACCGAATGTGGGTCCTATGCGTTTAGATAAAGGGGTCAACTAGGCTGATTCAGGGGATGTAGATGAAAAGCGTAGTCGTTGACGTAGATGGGCATGTAGCAGAGCCCATAACCGAGATCATGGAGCAGTATCTTGATCCCGAATTCAGGGACAGACCCCTGCGCCTCCTCAACGATGAAAACGGCCTCGAGTACCTGGAGATAAACGGGAAGAAGTCGACGCTTGTGCAGGGCGGCACCGGCCTGGGAGTCGACGCAGGGAAGGCCTTCGGCGCCGAGGACTACGAACCCTTCTTCACCCCCGGCGGAGTCCACTACTACGACGGCATGATTCCCGCCTCCAACCAGCCCGACGCCCGCGCCGCCTGGCACGACCAGGAGGGCATCGACAAGGCCCTTCTCTATCCTACCCTCGGCCTGGGGTGGGAAGACGAGTGTGAACACCTCAAAGTGGCGTCGGCCTATGCCCGCGCCTACAACGACTGGGTAATCGACTTCTGCAAGTCTTATTCGGACCGGCACTACCCCGTCGCTCACATCCCTACCCGGGACGCCCACGAGGCGGCTGCAGAGGTACAGCGCACTGCTGCGCTTGGAGCAAAGGGGTTCATGGTCTATAACACTGCCACCAACGGACTCTACTATGGCAACGCCCATTTCGATCCGCTGTACGAAGCCGTGCAGGAGTCAGGCCTGCCTATCGGCAACCACGTGGTCAATCAACTCAACTATCTCGCCAAGGACGAAAATCGGACAGTGGAAACCTTAGGTGACGACTTCTACTACTTGACTATGGTCATCCCCTTCCAGTCTCAGCTTGCCCTGATCCACATGATCACCGAGGGAGCATTCGACCGTTTCCCGACCATGAAGTACGTCTTCCTGGAGACCGGGGCCACCTGGCTCGCGTATCTCCTCGAACGCCTCGACGACAAGTTCAAAAGCCAGAGCCATGCCACCAATTTCAAAGAGCAGCCCAGCGATTACTTCCGACGCCAGTGTTGGATCTCCCTCGAACCGGAGGAAGAGCTCATCCCTCATATCATCAGCAAAGTCGGCGCGGACAAGTTCTTCTGGGCCTCCGACTTTCCCCACCACGATGGCTTTCCTGGCGTGGTCGAAGCCATCAGGGGTCTTCTCAGCCCCCTTCCTGAAGAGGACATAAACAAGGTGATGGGCCAAAACGCCGTAGAGGTGTACGACCTGACGTAAGGTTTCAAGCGAATGACAACCGCGGAAGACATTGCTGCGCCAGGAATCGAATCCGGCTACCGACTGGAATGTCGCAACATCTGGAAGGTCTTCGGAGACCGCCCCGAGGCCCTCGTCGATTCCATAGACCCCGCGCTCACCCGGGAGGAAGTTCTCGCGCAGACGGGCAACGTGGTTGCTGTCAAGGATGTGTCCTTCTCCGTCCGGGAAGGCGAGACCTTCGTGATAATGGGTCTCTCCGGCAGCGGCAAGTCCACCCTTGTACGGTGCCTCAGCCGCCTCATAGAGCCCACCCGGGGCCAGGTCCTCATTGACGGCCAGGATGTTCTGGCCATGAACAAGCAGGAGTTGCGGGACATTCGCCGTCATAAAGTGGGCATGGTCTTTCAGCACTTCGGCAACTTCCCGCACAAGCGCGTCATGGACAACGTGGTCTATGGACTCCAGATACAGGGTATGGACAAGGTCACCCGCAACAAGCGCGCCGCCGAAGTCATAGAGCTTGTCGGCCTTATGGGCTGGGAAGAACGCTTCCCCCATGAGTTGAGCGGGGGCATGCAGCAGCGCGTCGGCCTCGCCCGAGCTCTGGCCGTCGACCCCCAGATCCTCCTTTTTGACGAGCCATTTAGCGCCCTTGACCCGCTCATCCGCCGTGAGATGCAGGACCAGTTGATCCGGCTTCAGGAACTCGTCCAGAAGACCATGGTATTCATCACCCACGACTTCCTGGAAGCGCTGAAGGTCGGGGATAGGGTGGCCATCATGAAGGATGGAGAATTCGTCCAGGTAGGCACTCCCGAGGAGGTAGTATCCGCCCCCGCCGACGACTACGTCCGGGATTTCACCCGAGACGTCCCGCGCTCCAAGGTTCTAACTGCTCGCTCTGTCATGACCCCGGCTCGCGTATCGGCAACTGCAGATGAAGGCTTGACCGCCGTCGTTGCCAGAATGTCCAGTGAGGAGTGCGACTGCGCTGTCGTAGTCGACAACCAGGACACATTTAGAGGAGCTGTCCAGCTCTCCGACTGTACAAGCGTCGATGACAACGCCAGTGTCGCATCCGTCATGCGGGACACCTGCCCGACCGCAGCCCCGGCCACCCGACTCGAAGAGCTCATACCTCTCGTAATCGCCAACGACGCCCCCATCGCCGTTCTCGATGACACCCGTTGCCTTGGCACCATCACCCGTGAGGCCGCTATGAGTGCCCTGATAAGCGACGACGGGGTGGCAACGTGATCCGCGTCGGTACGCTTCAGGCTCAAATCCAGCGCAATAGTCGCTACCGGATCTATTTCTGGGCCGCTGTGGCCGTTGCTGCATACCTCCTCGCCTACTCCCTTTCTCGCACAAATGCAGGCACCGACTTCGGAGACTGGCCCGCCGATTGGGAGCTGGGCATCCAGGAGCCTATCGACAGTTTCTTCGAATGGATCGCCGACACCTTCTCCTGGTTCTTCAACCCAATCTCGGACGTCATAGACTGGGGACTCGACCTCATAGACTCGTTCCTGCTGTGGCTCCCGTGGCCCGTCGTTGTGGCCACTACAGCCTTCGTGGCCTTCAGGATCGGAGGAAAGTGGCTTGGGCTCTTCTGCGGCGCCGCCGCCCTCTGGATCGGGCTGAACGGCTACTGGGACTCCGCCATGATCACGCTTAGCGTTGTGGCGGTTTCGGTGCTCATTTCCGTAGCTGTCGGTGTCGTAATAGGCATCCTCGCCGCCTACAACAACCGCTTCGAGGCCGTAGTCCGTCCCATCCTCGACACCATGCAGGTATTGCCTGCATTCGTCTACCTTATCCCCGCCATCGTCCTCTTCGGAGTTAGCGGTACTCAGGGAGTTTTCCTCACCGTCGTCTATTCCATCCCACCCGTCATCCGACTCACCAACCTCGGTATTCGGCAAGTCCCCCGCGCCGTAATCGAGACTGCCCACTCTCATGGCTCCACTACCCTACAGACCCTCTTCCAGGTCCAGCTGCCCTTGGCCAAGAATTCCATCATGCTGGGCATAAACCAGACCATAATGATGGCGATTGCCATGGTCATCATCACGGCGCTGGTCGGCGTCCCGGGACTAGGCCAGGACGTATGGATCTCGCTGAGGGAAGTGAACCCGGGCGTAGGCCTGGAAAGCGGCATCGCTATCGTCCTGGTCGCCATCATATTCGACCGCATAAGCTATGCCCTCGCCCGTACGGACTCCTCCTCCCTGAAAGCCCCACCCAACCCCTCCCTTACCGAAGGAACATTCAGCGAAAGATTGACAGCACTGGTCGTCCGTTACCCGACTCAGGTGGCAGGTGCCGGAGTGATTGTCATTCTCTTGATCGTCGGTGTCTTGCTCCCCTTCCTGAAGGACTTCCCCGAAGAGATCACCTTTTCCATCGCCGGCCCTGTCGAGTCCGTGGTCGATTGGATGTCCGTCAACCTGTACTTCATCACAAGTTGGATTAGGGACACCCTTTTCCGGGAGCTCGGGTTTGTACCCGTCCGCACCCTGCTACTCTGGCTCCCGTGGCCCGCCATGATGGTTCTTACTGCCGGACTCGCCTACATAACCGCCGGCCGAGGTGTGGCCCTTCTGGCGATTATAGGCCTTGCCTTTGTGGGCATAGGTGGTGTGTGGGATGTGACCATGGACACCCTCGGCCAGGTCCTTACTGCAGGAGTTGTCACGGTTACTGTCGGTATTGCCCTCGGGGTGCTGGCATCGCAGAACCGCACCTTTGAGTCGATTCTCCGTCCCATCCTGGACACTATGCAGACCATGCCCATCTTCGTGTATCTGATACCGGTCATAATGCTATGGGGCATTGGACCTCTTGTAGGCATCATAGCGACGTTTGTCTACGCCCTTCCTCCCGTAATCAGGATGACCTCCCTCGGGATCAAGGAAGTGCCCGCACAGGTGATAGAGACCGCCCAGTCCCACGGTTCCACCGGTCTGCAGACTATGCTGCAAGTCCAGATGCCCTTGGCATTCCCCACCATCATGATGGGCGTAAACCAGACCATCATAATGGTTATGGCCATGGTGATTATCGGGGGCTTGGTAGGTGGAGGGGGCCTCGGGGAACAGGTCTACATCAACTCCATATATCTCAGGATAGGAGAGGGGTTCGTCTCCGGTATGGCAATAGTCTTCATGGCTATGGTGCTGGACCGCATGACCCAGGGCAAACGTGGGGCCACGCGAACCTTTGCCGAATTAAGGTAGAATCAGCAACGCAAAAGCACAGGACCCTGCAATTGGGGTGATGCCTATGAGATATTAGCTGAGATTCAGATGTTCAGGTACGTAAGCTAAACTCCCAACCCGGAAGGGAGACCCGACATGACAAAACTGAAATCTAAACGGACGGCCCTGGTTGTAGTCCTTGCCCTCATCGTAGTTCTGGCCGTGGCCCTTGCCTGTGGCGCTGACGAGCCCAAGGGCACCGTCGTCATCGTCGACCAGGACTGGGATGGTCAGCTTGTTACCACCCGAGTCGTACAGATCCTCCTTGAAGACGAACTGGGATATACAGTCGAGACTCAATTCGCCCCTGCCGACTCTGCGCCGCTCTTCATAGGTCTGGAGTCCGGCGACTTCCACTTCGTCTGTTGCAACTGGCCCTCTTACAGTTTCGCCCTCCTGGATGAGTACGTGAACCCCGGCGGCAAGGAGTCCGTGGAGCGTCTGGGACTGACCGGCATCGTCGGCGGTACTGGATGGTACACTCCCTCCTACGTCGTCGAAGGCACCAATGCCCCCGCCCCCGGCTTGGATAGCTGGGACGAACTTGACCAGTTCAAGTCGGTGTTCGCCACCACAGACACAGGAGAAAGCGGCAGGCTTCTCGGCTTTACTCCCGCATGGGACGACCGAAGCCAGGAGAGACTGGACGCCATGGGAGCCGACTACAAGGTCGTTTTCGCAGGCTCAGAGGCCGCAGCTCTTTCCGAGCTCGACGCAGCCTTCAACCGCGGCGACCCGGTCCTCACCTACCTCTGGGAACCCCACTGGGCCCACGCCAAGTACGACCTCGTCTCAATCGAGTTGCCGCCCCTCACAGATGACTGCTACCCCGCAGGCAATGCCGACGACTTCAAGTGCGGCTGGCCCGCCGACGACGTTGCCAAGCTGGTCTGGCCCGGCCTCAAGGACGAATTCCCCGAGGTCTACGAGTTCCTGTCTAACTTCCAGTTGACCAACGACCAGCAGAACGAGATGGTGCTCAACGTCACCGAGAACGAAGTTACCCCGCGTGAGGCCGCTCAAGCCTGGATAGACGCCAACGAGGACATCTGGAGCGCCTGGATCCCGTAAGCGCCCTTCGCCCGAATTGAAACGGACGCGGAGAACGAACTGGCAATAGTTAATGGCCACGGGAGGGGATATCCCCTCCCGTGGCCCGGCCCCCCGAGGTTTGCCATGAAATACGATCACATCGTAGTCGGGGCGGGGTCCGGTGGAGCCGTCATGGCCAGCAGACTCTCCGAGGACCCGGACCGTTCCGTCCTCCTCATCGAAGCTGGCACCGACTTCGCCGACCTTGACCATCTTCCCGCCGAACTCAAGTACGTCTACGGCCCCCGACCCACCGTCTTCGAGAGCCATCACCTCTGGAACTTTGAGGCCCGCACCACTGATGAGGCCATACCTACCATGGTCCCTCGAGGTAGAGTCACCGGTGGCACCAGCGCCATAAACGGGGCCAACTTCCTCCGCGGAGAAAGGGAAGACTTCGACCTCTGGGCCGAGGCCGGCAACGACGAGTGGGCATTCGAAAAAATCCTTCCCTATTTCAAGAAGACCGAGTCCGACCAGGATTTCGATGCTGACTACCACGGCAAGACCGGCCCCATCCGCTGCCAACGCTTCACCCCTGACGAATGGGGGCCTTTCCAAAAGGCTTTCTATGACGCTTGCCTGGACTACGGATTCCCAGACTGCCCCGACCACAACCGCCCCGACTCTACCGGCGTCGGCCCGCTCACCTTCAACATGGTAGACCGCGTACGCTGGAGTACGGCGCTCGGATATCTCAACCCCGCCCGGCACCGCGTAAACCTCAACATACGCCCCAACTGCGTCGTCCACGGCATCATCTTCGACGGCAACAAGGCCGAGGGTCTGCTGGTCAACAGTGGAGGCGAGATGTTCACCGTCTACGGCGATGAGATCATCCTGTGTGCCGGGGTCATTGGATCGCCGCATATACTCACCCTCTCGGGTGTGGGGCCTGCGGACCAGCTTGTCAATCTCGGGATACCGGTGGTGCAGGACCTGCCGGGTGTCGGGGCGAATCTACGCGACCACATGGACCTGGACCTCGTCTGGGAGTCCCTCGCCCCGATGCGCCTCGCCGACGAAAAATGCGCCGAAGGTGCCATCACCCTTCGCTACACTGCTACCGGCTCGCCTTGGAAGAACGACATGGTGGTCTGCATGAACAACCGCATGTCGGAAATGCCCGGTCTTCCCCTGGACGAAGCGGCTGAAGTCCTGGTCGGCTGCCAGTTGCTCATCTACATGAGCTTATGCAGTGGTCAGATGAAAGTCACCTCCACCGACCCCCGTAAAGCCCCATTGCTGGACTACAACTACTTGGAAGAGCCCCTGGACCGTTCCAGGTTCCGGGAGGGCGTCAGGGTCTGCATTGATATCTTCGGCAGGTCTCCCTTCGATGGCCTCATCGGCAAGCGCTTGGCCCCTTCGGACGACATTCTTGAATCAGACGAAGCCCTTGACCGATGGCTCAGGAAAAACGTCAGGACCGGACATCACCCCGCCGGCACCTGCAAGATGGGCCCCTCCTCCGACTCCCTCGCCGTTGTCGACCAGTATGCCAAGGTACACGGCGTGGAAGGAGTCCGGGTGATCGATGCCTCCATCATGCCCCACTCCCTCCGGGCCAACCTCAGTGCCAACATAATGGCCATGGCCGAAAGGGTCTCCGACTTCATCAAGGAAGGCCGTTAACCCCACCCCTCCCGTTGGCCCGACCTAACGCGTACCCGGCGGCCCAACCCTGACTGTGATGATGTCCATGTCGTGGAACTGCTGGTGCCTTACCGAAGACGCATAGCGCCGCAACAACCTTAGTGAAATATCCGTATCAACAGGGGTTTCCTCTTCGTGGTCCTGCATCTGTCTGATCCGGTCCTCCACATTCCCCGACCCGCTGCCGCCGCCTATAAACTCCAGGTCGGCTACCGAGCCGTCGCTTGATGCCACGACCACTAACTGTCTCGGAATCACGTCCGGGTCCTCCTCAAGCTCCTCTAGCTCCGCCTCCAGATCCAGGGGCGCCAGGGTAAGGAGGGTTTCTTCAGCAACCGCGGACAATCGGTCTCTCATAGCCTCGTTCCACTTCCGGCTATTGGAGAAACGCTCAATAAACTGTGTGAGCTCAGAGAGCGAATCGATATGTAATTTGGCTTGGAACCGCATCCTGCGGTAGCTGGTTAGTTCCAGGAAGATGATCATCAGCACCGCCGACACCCCACCGGTGGTCACCGCGCTCTTCATCAATCCCCCAATCACCGGCCCCAGGTCCGGCAAATTGAAGAGTGTGAACTGGAAAGACGCCCCTATCCAGAATGAAATCCCCGCAACAATTAACCGGGACCTGTTCTGCTCGTTCTGTATTACCGTTCGCGCCCCTTCCACGAACAGCGACCCCACCACCAGTAGCAGGTATCCCGCCATAACCGCACCTGGTATCGTGCTCAGCAAACCGGACGCCTTCGGGAAAAATGCAACCAGAATGAACACGACCCCAATCACGTAGCCGATTCTGCGCGATGCCACCCCCGTGGCCTGGGTGAAGGGCGCTGCCCCTGGGTTGACTACTATCGGGACAGCTCCTGCTGCTCCTGCCAACAGGTTTGCAACCCCTGCCCCTGCCAAACTTCCCTGCACCCGACGAAAGTCGATAGCCTTGGGTTCCCTTGACGACACCCTTTGATTCGCCACGGACTCGCCGTTCACCTGTATCGAAATGATCACCCCCAGGAACAGGAACGACGGCAGCAACACCCAGAAGTCGATACCGAAGTCAACGCCTAGGGGCGGAATCTCATTTGGCAGCCCCACCCACGCCGACTCGGTGATTAAACTTGTGTCGTACAGTCCCAGCGCTGCCGATGTCACACACCCAGCCGCGATGCCCAAAACTGGCGCCCACAATTTCATAAGCGCCGTTCCCCTGAGTGTCAGTGCTACCACAATCGTCAGCGTTACCAGTGTTGTGAGAAGCGCCGACCCCGGTTCTTCCTCCGTTGCGTCTTCCAGGAGTGCAAACACCACGGACGCCAACGTTATCGAAAGGATCATGATGACGGTGCCGCTTACAATGGGTGTCACCACCCGGCGCAGCAGGAACAGCCACTTGGAAATCACCAGTTGGAAAATCGCCGACGCCATAGTCAGCGTGGCAAGCGTTGCCGGTCCTCCATCCGCAACCGCCGTTATGCAGAAGGGTATGGCAAATGCTGCGGTGAACATCGGGAGTACCCCCCCTCCCCCCACGGGCCCCACCCTCTTCACCTGGATTAGTGTCGATACCCCAACCACTAGCAGCGACGCAAACACCATCCAGATGAGGTAGGAGTCATCTCGCCCGGACTCTTGCGCCACGACGACAGGCGTTACCAGCAGCGTCGCTGAAGCGAGTACGCTGAATTGCAGCCCAAGCCCAAACGTGGACTTATGGGGCGGGATTTCGTCGACTTCGTACTTGGGATTGCCTGCTGCTGTTGCCGTTGGAGTGGCCTCCTGCACTTGGTTTGCCAGGCAGAACTGAGTCGGATTCTACAAGGAATGCCGGATCTCTGCGACCCCTTCATGCCAATGCCCAGGTCCGTCGTTTGTCGAATCAAGCCCCGGAGTCATCCCTTCCCTAGCCGCCAGGTCCAGGATCGTTCCCATTGGGATTGGTCTCTCGATGTCTCCCGCCGGAACCCCTACTATGCTATGTTTGCACCGTGAGCAATGTCCGTCAGCCGAACACAAGGCTCTTCAAAGATCGCATCTCCCCGCGGATGACCGATACCCTCTGGGGCCTTATAAAGAAGGCTCAGGCCGACGACGCTCTGGCCCCCGTGACTGTGATCGGACCAACCAGGTACGCCAACCTCGCGCTACGACAGCAACTCGGCTGGACTGGATTTGCAAACGTCCGCTTTATCGTCTTATCTCAGCTCTCCGAGCTATTAGGTTCAGGAGTGCTCAGTATGTCCCGACCCCCGGAATCTGCACGTCGGCCGCTGGCTCGTGTCCTGGAGTCTGTTGCGGTCAGGAAAGTTCTGGAAGGCGGCTCACGTCGACTTCAGCCCGTACGCTCACACCCTGCCACCCAGGACCGAGTCCGTGCTTCCTTTCGGCAGCTCCGCCTTCTGCACCCGACCGTGCTCAATGCATTGGAACGGCGGGGGGGTCTGCGAACTGATATCGTCCGGATGTATCGCACCTTTCGGTCCGAGACAGGCAATGATTTCTACGATTCCCATGACCTCGCCGAAGCAGCCGCAGCGGCCGTAACCTCAGGCCGTGCCCACGCCCTCGCCGACCTGGGTCTCGTCATCCTCTACCTTCCCGGCAGGACCACCCCCTCAGAGTTGAAGCTCGTGCAAGCGCTGGCCCGGCAAGGCAAATGCGCTGTCATTATTGGCACCACGGACGATGACACCGCTGACCAGTGCTTGAATGAATTGGAGTCTTCGCTTATCGCGGTGTCGGGAACTCCCGAATCGGATTCACCTCCCCCCTCGCCTCTCCTTCCAGGCCAGGCCCGAATTCACGTAGCCCCCACCGCTCGAGAAGAAATCCGCCGGGTCCTGCGCGGGATCATGCAGGAAGCCCGCGAAAACCGCACGCCATTCCACCGCATGGCCGTCCTGTACCGGGTGAGAGAGCCCTACGCCCCCCTGATTCACTACGAGCTCACCCAGACCAAGATTCCCATTGCAGGTCCGGGTATCCAACTTCTTCGCGATTCTGTCCCCGGCAAGACCCTTATGGGCCTTCTGCGACTCGCCGGTGGCGAATTGCTACGCGCAGATGTTATGGCCTGGCTCACCGGATGCCCCGTCCGGCTTCCCCCCAACGCCATCCCTAGCGCTTGGGACTCCCTGTCTCGCAGGGCTGGAATTGTAGGAGGTTTCAGCCAGTGGTCTAACCGACTTGATGGCTATGCCAGGTCCCAGGAAGAGAAAGTTGCTCGCCTGCTCTCCGAAAACGAAACTTCGGAGTCCCGTTCCCGAGTCCTTCGCAACGACGCCTCGGCGGCCAGGGTGCTCCGCAATTTCATGGAAGACCTCCGCGCACAACTGGAACCGCCCGCAGAAGGTAGTAATTGGGAGTCCTTCTCGGAATGGGCCCGTAAACTCCTCGACCACTATCTGGACAGGAATGCCATCGATGACGATGACTCCGCTCTGGACAAGGTTCGCCGCGCCCTGGACGAACTCAAAGCCGCCGATGCCCTTAACCCCGCCACCACCATGGCGGAGTTCCGACAAGCCGTCCATGAAGCCCTGCAGGACTCCTCCGGCCCGCTCGGCCCCACCGGTCGGGGTGTTTTTGTCTCCGGCCTCGCCGGCGCTCAGGGCATGAATTTTGACGTCGTCTGGATTGTCGGCATGATCGAAGGCGCGGTACCCCCGCCCATCCCTCCCGACCCCCTGGTCCCGGAAGCCGATTGGATTGCTGCTGGCGCTCCCTCGCGCATTGAACGACACGTTGCGGATGAACGCCGTGCCTATCTTGCCGCTGTCGCATCCGCTCCAAGACGGGTCTTGTCTTACCCCGTAGCCGGCGCTTCCTCCGGCCGCCGTGCCTATCCTTCTCGCTGGCTGCTGGAACAGGCATCGGTGTTGGAAGAGTCGCCCGTCCATTCCGATGACTTGCCCCGTCTCGCCGACCGACCTTGGCTCACCATCGACGCCTCGCCCCGGCATGCCCTGTCCAACCTGTCTGCCGACTCTGCCCTCGCCGACCTGCACGACTACTCCCTGCACAGGTACCTGCACTGGAAGCAGGCTGGGAATAGCGTTCCTCAGCACCCTCTTACTGCCGGAAGCCCCCTCGATCGGGCGGCTATACTCAACGAACGTCGCTCCGTGGCAGCTCTCACCGATTTCGACGGAAACCTCTCACACGTTGCCCGGAACGCCCGCTTCGCCCGTCCCTCGGACGAGGCCCCCATATCCCCGACTAGGCTCGAGGCATGGGCCACCTGCCCATTCAGCTATTTTCTGGGCCACATCTTGCACCTCAGTGCACTGGAAACGCCGGAGGACATTCTCTCCATCAGCGCCCTGGAGCGCGGTGGCCTGATGCACAAGATACTTGAACGATTTATAAACGAATCACGCCCCCATCCATCTCCCATGGAACCGTGGTCGGAGGACGACCACGCTCGCCTGAAGTCCATCGCTGACCAGGAGTTCGCCGAGGCGGAACGGCGGGGAGTTACTGGAAAGCTCCTCCTCTGGGAGATGGCAAAAGAGGAAATCCTTGCCGATCTCGAGACCTTCCTGGAAGAGGACGGCAAACTCAGGGCAGCGCACGATTCGGCCAACATTGCGGCGGAAATCGAGTTCGATACCGGGACCTCTCCCCCGACCCTCTATGGCGCCGATTTCCCCTTCCGATTCCGGGGCATTATCGACCGCGTCGACACTTCTCGTGACGGCAAGTTAGTCCTGGTAATCGACTACAAGACCGGCAGCTCTGGAAGCTACTCGGCCTTGAACAAGGACCCCATTGATCGAGGTAAGCGGCTTCAGCTTCCCGTATACTCCCTCGCCGCGAGGAAGCAATTCCCCAATGCAGAGCGCGTGAGGGCCGCATACTGGTTTCCTACTACCCGGGGTGGTTACAGGCTGCTTCCCAAAGAGCATTTCAACTTGGACGACCCCCGGACCCTTGAGCGCTTTAATCAAGGCGTTTCGGTCATCTCTCAGGGTATTCGGGGCGGCCTGTTCCCGGCCAACCCTGGCCCGCCCGACTGGCGCAAGTACGCAAACTGCACCTATTGCGATTTCGATGCCATCTGCCCTTCTCGGCGCGCCGATGCCTGGGACCTCAAGAAGAAAGACCCCGCACTGACATCCTATGTCGACCTCGCCGAAAATGACCCTGCTGAGAAGGAGGTTGAGTAGTGGGCAATTCCTTCACCCCTGTCGACTCAGCTGCCCGCGGCCTCATCTCCGGCCGCCTCGACCAGACCTTTTTCGTTGAGGCCAGCGCAGGGACCGGCAAGACTCACAGCCTTGTATCCCGCATCGTAAGACTGGTCTCCACCGGTTCCGCTACCCTGGACAAGTTAGCCGCCATTACATTTACCGAGGCTGCCGCCGCGGAGCTCCGTGACCGCATTCGGCAGGAGCTCGAAAGGGCATCTTCCGGGGAAGACCTCACCGTTTGGGAACGTGAAAACTGCCGGCAGGGCCTCACCCACCTCGATCAGGCTGCCATTCAGACCCTTCATGCCTTCGCCGCCCTCCTCCTCCATGAACGACCCCTCGAAGCGGGACTGCCACCCGCCTTTGAAGTAAGTGACGAAATCCAGGCCGGCATCAGGTTTAACGAAGAGTGGGACCGCTGGCTTGACTGGGCCCTCGACCAGCCCGAGCTTGCCCGGCACATCTCTCGCGGCGGCGCCCTTGGCCTCGACCTGACCAGAATCAAGTCGGTGGCCTACGCCTTCCATCAAAACTACGACGACTTGGCCAACGCCTCCTTTGATCCCTCACCTATAGCCCCAGCCGCAACGCCCGGTCTCATAAGGGCAATGCCGCGCCTGGAACAACTCTGTGCTCATTCTTTCAACGGGCCGGAAGACAAGCTTTATGATCACGTGCAGGAAAAATTGATGGGCATCCGTCGCCTGGAGGGAATAGACCCGATTTCCAGCTTGTGCTGTCGGATGCTGCAACGCTTGCTTCCCCTGAAGTGCCGATTTGGCAGGCAGGGTGATTGGGGTGACGACCCCGAAACCGGAGAAAATGCCTGTAAGACCCTCAAGACCATGCTGGAGGGTCTTCACTCGCTGGTAAATCAAGAACTCGATAACGCAAGGCATGCCACCCTTGCTGTTATCCTCCGGGCCCTTCGAGAGTTCGCCCTTGGCTACGTCAAGAAACGCCGAACAGAAGGTCGTGCCGAATTCCACGACCTTCTCGTCTGGGCCCGAGACCTCCTGCGTGACGATCTGGAAGTCCGTGACTACTTCCGCAACCGTTTCTCCCATCTGCTCATTGACGAGGTACAGGACACCGACCCTCTCCAGGCGGAGATCGCCCTCTTCATCTCCGAAGACATCCCCGGTAACACACCGTCTGCCTCCCGACCCATGTCATGGCTGGACATCAACCCGCAAAAGGGCAAGCTCTTCGTTGTCGGAGACCCGAAGCAGTCCATCTATCGATTCCGTCGCGCTGATATCCTTCAGATGAACCGGCTCCGGAAGAAAATAGAAACTGCGGGCGGCGAGGCCTTGGGCCTCACCCAGAACTTCCGCTCCCACAGGCCCATTGTTTCCTGGGTCAACGGTCTTTTCCCCGGCTGGATGCAGGGCGGCGACACCCAGGCCGGCTACGAGGAGATGCACCACCTTTGGGAGGAAGACCCTGATCACCCCCAACGCCCCCGGGTGTGGGCCCTGGCAGATACTGAATACGAAGCGAAAATGGATGATATCCGTCGACAGGAGTCCCGGGACATCGCAACCCTTCTGCTCCGGATGGTGTCCCAGGGATGGCTGGTCCGGGACAAAGAGAATTCGGACGGTCAAGAGCACCTTGCTTATCGGCCCGTTAAATATTCCGATATTTGCATCCTCATGCCCTACCGCACCGGCCTATCGAGCCTCGAACGCTCCCTCGAAGGCCTGGGCGTTCCCTTCCGCCTTGAAAACGCCTCCCTCATCTTCGAGACCCAGGAAGTGCGCGACCTCGTCAATTGCCTCAGGGCCATAGATGACCCTTCCAACTCGGTCGCTATCGTTGGCGCTCTCCGCTCTCCTGCTTTCGGTTGCAGCGACGTGGACCTCTTTATGCACGTCGATGCCCGCGGCTCTTTCGACTATACCCGGCCTCAATCCTCTCCCGACGGCCCCGTTTCCGACGCCCTGGACGTTCTTCGCCGTTTCCACGACGACAGAATCAAGCGCCCGCCCGCCGCCCTCATCGACAGCTTCATCCGGGACAGGTGCCTGGTAGAAGCCGCCCTGGACCATCCCCGCTACAGGGAGCAGTGGCGTCGCTACGCCTTCATCGTCGAGCAGGCTTGGCGTTTCACCGAAGGAGGTGGCAACTCCCTCAGGGATTTCGTCCAGTGGATTGATGATCAGGCCAACGATCGCGTCCGGGTCACCGAGACCCCGGTCCCCGACTCCGATGAAGAGGCCGTCCGCGTCATGACTATCCACGCCGCCAAGGGACTCGAGTTCCCCGTCGTCGTCCTGACCGGCATCAATGCCCAGGACAGGTTCAGAAGCGAGACCGTCATATTCGACCGGATCAACAAAAAGGTTGAGGTGGGAGTCGGGTCGGAGAAGGAGCGCATATCCACCCCGGGCTACGAGGATCTGGTTGAATTCGAAAAGAAGATGTCCAACGCCGAGTCCGTCCGTCTGCTCTACGTGGCCGCCACCCGAGCCTGCGACCACCTCGTCCTGAGCCTCCGACGCCCGTCGGGCGCCTCCAACATCGCCGCCAGAATCTCCGATGCGATGAAGGATTCGGACCTCTGGGAACCGGTCCGACTCGCTGACATTGAAGAGATTGAGAAACCTGCTCACCCACCCACCCCCGAGGCCCCTCCCGCACTCATTGATCACTCCGTCGAAGCCCGAGACCGCTGGGTCTCCGACAGAGCATCACTGCTTGAAGAGCTCTACCGACCCTCCTTCATAGCCGCTACTGCGCTGACCCAGTACAAGGATGAACAGGAGGACAAACCTGAACCCGACACCGATGAACCGTGGCGAAGAGGCCGGGCCGGCACCTCCATCGGACGCGCCGTGCATGCCGTCCTTCAGTCCATAGACCTTTCCACAGGCAACGACATCCTGGCCCGCTCCCGGGCCCAGGCCGTCGCCGAGGGCATCCCTGACCGCGATAAGGAGATCGCTAAACTGGTCGGCGCTGCGGTTAACTCCGATATCGTCAGACGGGCCGTAGCTTCACAACGCCTCTGGCGGGAGGTCCCCGTCTCCGCCCCGACGGGCGACGGCGCCCTTCACGGTTTTATAGACCTTCTCTTCCAGGAAGATGACGCCCTCGTAATAGTTGACTACAAGACCGATGCCGTAGACCCCGAGGAAGCTGACAGGGCCTCCGCGCGCTACCGTCTCCAGGGCGGGGCCTATGCCCATGCCATACGGCGGATGACCGGCAAGCACGTCAAGGAAGTTGTCTTCCTCTACCTCCATCCAAGCAGCGAAAAACCCATCCCCGACCTCGAAAAAGCCGTCGAGGAAGCCAGGGCCTGGGCCCAGACTATCCTGGCCCCCACCCCCTACCCCCGACTTACAATACCGGAATGCAAAACAGATACGTTGGGGATATAGGCGACTTCGGCAAGTATGGCCTTCTCAGAGCCCTGACTGGCTCCAGCCCGACTCCTCCCCTTCTCCTCGGTGTCGTCTGGTATCTGTTCCCCGACGAGTCCAATAGCGGAGATGGCAGGTTAACAGGCTTTCTCTCCGAAAGTGACCGCAATGACCAACGCTTCTGCACGTGCGACCCCACACTATATGAGAATCTCCGACATCTAGTAAGTAGCGGCCAACGCGATGTTGCCTCCGTCCAACGCATGGGTATCCTCCCCGCCGACACCCTTTACTATGAATGCTCCCTCTCCTACCCCAGACACATGAAACGCCTTGAAAGACAAACGCTGCGGGAGTCTTGGCTACAGGGTGCCTTCAAATCGACCGAGCCAGCAGACCTCGTTTTCCTAGACCCCGACAACGGCATTGCCGGGAAGGTATCGCCTTGGCGCAAGAAAGGCCCCAAGTATGTCTTCATGGATGACCTTGAACGCTTCTACACCCGGGGCCAGAGCCTCATCGTTTACCACCACCTTGGCCGCCATAAACCGGCGAACGATCAGATCGGGTCACTATCTGAGTCCATCCGGCATTGCCTCAAATTGTCCCGTCCCCCAATCCCCCTTCGCTACCGACGTGGCACTTCACGCGTCTACTTCATAATCTCCCAGGAGAAACACCGTACAAATCTTAAGGGCCGCATCGAGTCTTTCCTTCAGACCTCGTGGAACAAACACTTTGAGTTAGCAGACGGACGTAGGGTTCATAGCCACCTGTGCCCGACCTGTTAAAATAGCATCGTAAAACCATGCAGGCAGCCAATCAGCAGGCACCGCAAGATAACCCAGTACACCCGACTTTCGTGGGTCGGGACTCTTCTGCCCCCCTCGCGGGCCTCTTTCTCATAATCACCGCCATTGTCACCCTGATCGCCGTCGTCGCCAGGGTTGCCGCTAACACTGACCACCCCACCCTCCCCGAGTCCCTCGCCGCCATCGCCGACAGCCGTGTCCTCTATGGCATCGGCGGCGCCGCTAGGTTCATCTCTGGAGTTACCCTGTTGTTGGCCGCATGGCTTCTGATGCGGTCCTGGCTGACCAGGCAGCGCCACGAAAACCCTCTTGTCTCGGCATTCTTTGCGCTGTCGGGAGTGCTGACTGCCGTTTCCGGGGCCTGTGCCTTGGCATTGGCAGCCTCTGCCCCCGCTGGCGCAATTGCGGAGCCCATCGGCACGGCCACCGAGACCGTTTCCCACCTCAGATCGCTTTTCGGCAAGATAGGCTTTGCCGTCTCGGGTTTGGCTGTAGCAGTCGCCGCGTGGCGGCAATGGAAAACCGGCCCGTCCTTCAGGAAAATCGCAGTGTTCTCAGCGGTGCTGGGCATAGCCATGCAGTTCATCTGGTGGGACGCCGCAACCATAGTTCACCGCATCACCGGTATCGCCTTCCTTGTTTGGTTGATTCTCGTCGGTTTCATGTTCATTACCGGCCGAATAGAAAGACACTTCATTGCCAGGCCCGACTCCCCCTCAAAACCCTGATCTCGCCCTCCGGACTTCTTTGAAATCCCAAAGGATGACAGCGCTGTGAAACACAAGAAAGCCTCCCCTCTCATTTTTCTCGGTCTGATCGCCCTCTCCCTCATCCTGCTCACCGCCTGCTGGGAAGACATCCACCCCACCCCCGAAGATCACCACGACCCAACCCCCGTCGCCCCCACCCCCACCCCCACCGCCCCGCCCCCAACCCCGACACCCGCGCCCACCGTTGTCGAGCAGCTCAGGATGAACGCCGAGCAATTCGAATACTCCATCGGCAAGCATGGCGGCGCGTTGACCGTCGCCACCATATCCGAGCCCCTCACCTTCAACCTCGCAATATCCAACGACGCCTCATCCTCCGACGTTCTTGGCTACCTCTTCGAAGGCCTGACCGAGACCTCCTGGCTCACCGACGAGGTGGAACCCGCCCTAGCCGAGTCCTGGGACCACTCCGAAGACGGCCTGACTTGGACGTTTAATCTTCGCAAGGACGTTCGGTGGCACGACGGCGCCCCCTTCACCGCCCACGACGTGGATTTCACCTTCAACCGCATCATCTACAATCACGACATCGCCGCCAGCGCCCGACCCTCTTTCAATTTCCGCCTCCTGAACGAAGACACCGGTCAGTGGGAAGAGAAGCCCATGACCGTAACTGCCCTCGACGAATACACTATTCAATGCGTTCTTCCCACCCCCTTTGCCCCCTTCCTCCGCTCTATGGGCACGTCCATATATCCCAGGCACATCCTCGAAAAGCACGTGGATGACGGCAGTTTTAACGACACCTGGGACATCAGCACCGATCCCGCGGAGATTATCGGCACTGGCCCCTTCACCATCGGAAGCTACCTCCCTGGCGAGCGCGTGGTTCTGGAGCGCAACCCCGACTATTGGCTGAAGGACGCCCAGGGCAACTCCCTGCCGTATCTGGATAGCATCGTCCACAACATCGTCCCGGACCTTGCGGCTGAACTGGAACAATTCCTCTCGGGAGAGTCAGACACCCACGGAGTCCTAGGCGAGGAACTCGCCCGGCTCGAGCCGATGCAGGACGACGGGAACTTCACGATCTACCGCCGGGGCCCCGCCTTCGGTACAACCTTCCTCGGTTTCAACATGAACCCCGGCAGCAACCCGGATACCTACGAACCCTATATGGACTCCCGCAAGCTGGAGTGGTTCAGCAGCAAGGAGTTCCGGCAGGCCGTAGCCCATAGCATCGACAAGGACGCCATCATCAACGACGTACAGTACGGCGAAGGCTACCCTCAATGGTCCTCCATTAGCCCCGCCGCCGGAGACTTCCACAACCCCGACGTTCGCAAGTACGAATACGACATCGACAGGGCCAATGCCATCCTGGATGGTCTCGGCTGGGTCGATTCCAATGGCAACGGTATCAGGGAAGACGCCCGGGGCAACGAGATAGAGTTCTCCCTGCTGACCAATTCCGGCAACACCGTGCGCGAACGGGTCGGGGACATCGTGGCTCAGGGCATGGAAGAGATAGGGCTTGGAGTGGACTACGACTTGGTGGAATTCGGAGACTTGGTAACCCGTCTATCGCAGTCCTACGACTGGGAAGCCATAATCATCGGCTTTACCGGCGGCCCCGAACCTCACAACGGCATCAGCCTGTGGCACAGCGGCGAAAACCTGCACCTGTGGCATCCCAACCAGCCTTCCCCCACCACCGACTGGGAAGCCGAAATCGACGAGATATACATAACGGCCAGCGGCGAACTGGACCGTGACAGGCGCATTGACCTCTACCACCGCGCCCAGGCGGTCGCCGCCGAGAACGTTCCCGTAATCTACACCACCCTCTCCGAGCGGCTCTCCGCCGTCCGCAACGTATTCGGCAACCTCACCCCGACCCTCTACGGCCTCTTCGACTCCCGCTACGTCTACCGAACAGACCTATAGCCCCCCTCCCCCCCATAACCCACCCTCGAGGGGAGCCTGTCCGCCTATGGCGGATCATTCCCATGCCCCGCGAGGTCGAAGATGTCGAAGATGCGCCCAAGGCGTGAATCTGGGGTAGGAATCGGGGGGAATTCCCCCCCCAAACCCGTACATTTGCTTGACACACCTGAGCAAAGGCGCTATCATACCCTCCGTTCGCGAACACTAATCCAATAACACAAGGAGGAACCAGAAACCCAGGGAAGCCCACCCGACCCACCCGAGGATGTCATCCCACAGACGTCAGGGATGTCACCCCCTCACTACAAGGGTCCCGTGCCCCTTCCCTAACCATCCAGGCGATGGAAGGTCCATCTGCTCTACGCGGTATGCCCCGCTAAGGGGCCTCTGCCGAATCGGTGCTCCCTATCTTGGGACGCCTATGTCGCTGGCATTGACTCGCCGGCGAAATCTTACGGCCCGGCGTTACCGGGATCAGGGCCTCAGTGCCCCTACGCGGCTCCGCCGTCGTAATCATCGGAGGACTCCGTTCCGCCCGTGACGGCTTCGAGCCGAATGCTGTCCCGCTCAGCGGTCGAGCGCTGATGCAGGACGGATTGCCCCACCCAGGGACGCCCTCGACACCGGCAAGTCCCCAATGGCACGAGTGGGGATTAGGCAGGACAGCCGCCGATGTGATACATCCGCTATGGCGGACCGGAAGCATCGGCATAGGTGCCATAGTCATCCTGCACCAGAGTCCCGGACCTTCCGTCGCCAACCCCCTCCAAAACATACAGAATGAAACCCCAAACCCCACAACCGAACAACCTGACCTCCCCCTCCATCATCCCCACCCTTCCTTATCCGTCATTCCGGCCCCCGAGCCGGAATCCATCCCGGATGCGGGGATGGGTGAGGGTTCCCTCCCCGTCCATTAAACAATCAAAGCCGTGCCTGAAATCGCAAAACAATCAAAACCCCACACCCACGCGACACGCGAAATCCCCAGAAATCCCTTTAGGCGTCGTTCAATCAAAACAGCTACGAGTTCAATCAACGTTCAATCAAAACCCCACTGCGTCACCAACCTGCCCAACGGTTACAATTGTTTGACCATAACGTCTTTCGGTGTCTACAATGCCCCGCATACATCCCGACCCCCATGCCCATAGAGGAGCCAAATAATGAAACGCCGTATCCCTGGAGTCCTCACCCTACTCGCAGCCGCTGCCATACTCGCCCTGCTTCTCGCCGCATGTGGCGGAGACGAACAGCCCCAGACAACCGCCACCACCCCTCCCCAACCCACCCCCACCGCGGCTCCCGCCCCCGACGATACACCCGCACCTGAAGACACCCCCGTTCCTGCGCCCGCTGACACACCCGTGCCCGCCCCCGACGATACACCCGTCCCCGCCCCCGAAGACACCCCGACACCTGCGCCCCCGTCTGCCGAGGAAGCCCTCGTTGCCTACGCCGCAGAACACGCCGGAGGCCCGGGCGCCATATTCGTCGGAGACCCCATGCAGCTCGTCGGCCTCCCTCCCCACCCGGGCCTCATGTTCGAGACCACCGAGGAGCAGTACCTCCAGGCCTTGACGGCCTCCATTGTCGGGCTCCCTTCGATGGGCATCTCCGACCACATGTTCATCTACACCAGCGACTACTATAAGAATCTGTTAGAGAAGGCCCGGCTCACTAACCCTACCGAGCTCACCTCCTCCGGCGAGAACATCAGAATTCAGCACGCCTGCATCAACCGAGTCCTGGCCACCTGCGTCATGATTCAGGCCTACCTCGCCCCGAACATCGAGCAGAGGACCAATGGGCAGGTCAGGATTTCCGTGACCTCCTTCCCCGAGCTCGGACTCGCCGGCCCCGAGACCCTTCAGCAGGTCAGCGACGGCACCCTGGACATGGCCAACATCTATACCGGCTACGTTGCCGGGTCAGTACCGGCCCTGGAAATTCAGTCTCTATGGGGCACCTCGCGGGACTGGGAGACCACCTATTCCGTCCTCACCGAGCTTGCCCCGGACATTGACCGAATAATCCTCCAGTCCAGCGGCGGCAGCCCCGTGATCAACCGCAACTGGTTCTCAGGCTCCGACCAGTGGTTCTACGGCAACAAGCCCCTGAGGACCATCGACGATTTCAAGGGCATCAAGATTCGCTCCCACAGCACCTCCATGTCCGATTTCATTACCGGCATGGGCGCCGAACCCGTATTCCTGGGCCCCGGCCAGTCCTACACCGCCATCGAGATTGGTCAGATAGACGCAGCCGCCCTCGGTATCCTCCTCTCCTTCTCCGACAGGATCCACGAGGTCACCACCCATTTGGCCGGCCCGATCATCGCGTTCGGTTATACCAACAACGTCATAAACAAGGACATCTGGGACGACATACCCGCAGACCTCCAGCAGATCATCATAGAGGAAGGCGCTAAAGCCGAGCTGGAAGCCTTGCGCCTCGCCCCCTTCGAAAACCTGTACCCCATCCAGGCCAACATGGCAGTAGGAATGGAGCTTGTCCCCTTCTCACCCGAGATTCTCGAATACATAGACAACGTCGTACTGCCTGACTACATCCTGCCCCGTTGGAGCGCCCGCCTCGGCTACCCCGAAAGAAACGCCGACATCATAGCTTCCTTCAATGAGAAGATTAGCCCTTACGTTGGCTACAGCTTCAATGAAGACGGCTCCGTCAGTGAGGTCCCCATAACCAAGGGCTCCCGCGCCAAGCAGTGACATCCAACACCCGACCAAAAGGAAGGCTGCCGGCAGATCGCCCTGTCGGCAGCCTTCTCGCATCTTCCCTGGAGTTCCTCACCGCGTTGCACCCGCTCCCCAACCCCGATCTAGCCGACGCCCCATGAGCACCATCAGCCTCTCCGCCTACACCGGACGCAGGACCCCCGCCCTATACCTCCTATTCATCCTCCGCGCCCTCACCCGCAAAGCCGACACCCTCTACAAGTACCTTGGCTACCTCTGCGGCATTGAGCTTCTCCTTCTGGGCTTCTTCATCACCTATCAGGTCGCAGCCCGAAACCTGGACTGGCCCCGGGCGCCGGGCACCGACGTGATGAGCGGCTACATCCTCGGCATGGCTGCCACCTGGGGACTCGCCTACACCCTCCGCTCCGACGCCAACGTCCGCATTGACGTGCTGATTCCTCTCATGGGCCCGAAAGTCCGCGCCGTCGCCGACTTTGCCGCCATCGCTGGCCTGGCCTTTCTCGCCTACATCGTCACCTGGAAGATGTGGGGCGACGTGATTAACTCATACCAGCTGAATCAGTACAGCAACGACAATCCCCGCATCGCCCTCTTCATCCCCAAGGCTTTCATTGCCGCCGGCTACAACCTTCTGCTCCTGGCCACCCTTCAAATGCTCCTCTCCACCCTCGCCGAGAAGTCCCTCCCGACCATCCACAAGCTCATGGGCGGCGCCGACATCTCCCCCGAACAGACCAACGGTAGTTCCTCGCAGCCCAATCAACGGAGAGCTTGACCCTTGGCAATCGGCGTAGCCTTTGGATTGATGGGGGCCTTCTTCATGGCCGGCATGTACGTGGCCGGGGCCCTGGGCTGCCTTTCCCTCATCATGCTCTTCTTCTTCGGCAAGCCCGCCCTCTGGAACATCATGTCCAGCAAGGCCTTCGACGTTAACACCGGCTTCATCCTCGTCGCCATCCCCCTCTTCCTCCTCATGGGCGAGCTCATAAACCGCTCCGGCATGGGTGAGCGTATGTACGCCGTGATCTCCCGCTGGGTCTGGTTCCTTCCCGGTGGTCTCGTCCACACCAACATCATCTCATCCGCTCTTTTCGCCGCCTGCTCGGGGTCCAGCGTCGCAACGTCAGCCACCATCAGCCGCGTCTCCTTACCCTCCTTCCGACAGCGCGGCTATTCCGAGCGCATGGTCATTGGTTCCCTGGCAGCAGGTGGGACCCTCGGCATCCTCATACCGCCCAGCATCACCCTCATCCTATACGGAGTTCTGGTCGAAGAGTCCGTTGGCCGACTCTTCATGGCTGGCTTTATACCGGGCCTTCTTCTCGCCATTTCATTCATGGTGATGATCGCCATCGTGGCCCTCATTTGGCGTGGCATGGCCCCGAGAGAGCGCGGCTATGGCCTAACCTCTTGGTACGGTTGGCGCATAAGGTTCCTCGGCATTTTCCACCTTCTCCCGATTCTGGCCCTGGTTTTCCTGGTACTGGGCGCCATCTATCTCGGCCTCGCAACGCCCGGTGAGGCCGCCGCTTTCGGCGTAACCGGCGCCTTCATCCTCGCCATCCTCTTCAACTCCGCCGACCTCATCAACCCGCTGTTCAGGCGCTTACTCAATAACGCCGGCCTGATCCCGTCCTCCCCACCCACCCCCCTCCCCGACAGGGGAACGGTCTCTGCCGTCATGGAAAGCAACTTCCGCATGGTGCGGGATTCCCTGCTCTCCGCCGTACGCACCACCGGCATGATCTTCCTGATATTGCTAGCTGCCCTGACCCTCAGCTTCGCCTTCGCCCGGCTCGGTATCTCCCAGCAAATTGCCGAAGTGATATCCGACCTGAATCTTAACGATTGGCAGTTGGTCTTGGCCCTTGTCCTCTTCTATTTGGTATTGGGCACCTTCATGGAGAGCTTTGCCATGATGGTTACTACCGTCCCAATCCTCCTGCCCGCGCTCAAGGCCGCCGGAGTGGACCTCATCTGGTTTGGTGTAATCATGGTCATCCTGGTAGAGGCCGCCCTTATCAGCCCCCCGGAGGGCCTGAACCTCTACGTCCTCCACGGCGTCCGCCGAGACATCGACAGAGAGCAATCCGAACGCACGAATCAGCCTATGACCCAAAGGACCATCAAGGATGTTTGGATAGGCGTATTGCCCTTCATGGCCTGCATGGCCGTTACCGCGGCTCTGGTCTTGGCCTTTCCTCAGATCGCCCTCTGGCTTCCCAACCTCGTCTACGGCGCGCGGTAGCTTTCCAGATGTTACGGAAAGCGTGTGAGGGAGCTATTGTCTAGTCGGTTGGCGCGAGGGATTCCATCCGCACCTCCACCTCCAGCCTCGTATCCCCGGCCCCGAGCAATATCCCCCGGGTCGGCGCCACGTCCTGGTAGTCCCGACCCACCGCAACCCTCACGTGCTGCTCTCCCACGATCCAGTTGTTAGTCGGATCGAAACCTACCCATCCCACTCCCGGGACCAGGCACTCCACCCACGCATGTCCCGCCGCCGAAGGTATCGGATTGCCTGCATCATCCTCTACATACAGGTACCCCGATACGTAGCGTGTAGGAACTCCCCACCCCCGGGCGATTGTTATCATCACGTGGGCATAGTCCTGGCACACGCCCTTCCCGGTTCGCAGGATCTCCTCTATGGGAGACACAGCCGACGTGCTGCCCGGCACGTATTCGAAGCTCTCATAGACCGTGTCGGTTAACCCTTTCAGAGCGCTTAATGGGTCTCCTTCCGGCTCCTCCAACCCCCGCCCCGAGAGAAACTCTTGCAACTCGGGAGAAGGACGCGCCATAGCGCTCGCGTGGGAGTACGCCCAGTGTTCCACCGACTCCCCCCAGCCCCGCACCTCATCCCAAGACTCCATGCCCACCGATGCTGATAGCGCCTCTCTTGACGTCACATCTACCGTTGCGGTGGATACTATCTCCAGCGACTCGTGGGGCTTGTGCAGTATCAGGTAGTGCTTCACATTGCCGAAGTAGTCCGTTTCCTGGGTAAGCCCAATCTCCGGCTCTGTTTCGATATCGAATCCGATTACAGACTGCCCATCATCGTCCCGAGGTTTGAAGCACAGCGTCATCGCCGAGCTCTGTACCGGTGCCGAGTACCGGTAGCGCGAGATATGCTGGATGCGGTATCTGGCGACGCCTTTCATACCTTTGCGGGCATGGTTATGACCCCGCAAAAGCCGGCAGCACCTCTTTCACCATCAGGTCTGCCGCCAGCTTCTTGTCCCCGTCGACTGCATCCACTGTCGGGCCATACACCACCAGCCTCTCAAACCCCATTCGGCCACTTCACCAATCCGCCTTATGCACTCCTCCGGAGCCCCGACTATCGCGTACCGGTCCACGAACTCCGCGGGCAGCCTGAGCGACGCACCGTGGTTGCGCACATCGTAGCTCTCGTGCACCCTTGTAAGCACCTCTTGGTCCTGCTCCGCTACAGGCCCGTTGGCCTTCCCGTGCATGTTTGAAAAGCGGGCGGTCGCAGCCAGCTCGGGTACAAGCTTCTAGCCGCTTCGATGTCGGGATGGCAGGCCACATTGAGATAGACACCGTAGCGGATTCCGTCGGGGTCCAGCCCCGACTCCCTTCGCGCCTTTCGGACCTGTTCCATCCCCCACTCCAGCCTACCGAGGTCGGCGCCTACTGCGAACATCACAATGTCGGCGTGTCGTGCCGCCGCCGCAATCACCCTAGGTCCCGGAGGCCGAAACCGCTACGGGCACTTTCTTGTCGTCAGGTTCGAGCCAGGTGAGACGGCTGTCATTGGGAGCCTCCGCCAGTCCCAGCGTATCCACGTGCGGCGCCATCCCCCGGCCAAAGGTGAGCTCCTCGAAGGGTACGCCGTCGCCTCTGAGATAAGCCTGAAGAGCCTTGATATAGCTTTCGAAGAGCTTCGTGTACACCGGCGCGTGCCCCACGTGCGCCAGCGCCGAGTCACCCCTCCCGATGCCCAGCACCGCCCTCCCACCCGACACTTGCTGCACGCTTGCAATTGCTCCGGCAGTGACCACCGGGTGCCGGGTGAGGGGGTTCGTCACGTCCGAGCCAATCAGGATGCGCTCCGTGGCCATCGCCGCGAGTGTCATTGCCACGTACATGTCCCCCGAGGCGCTTTGAACATCGGCGATGGATATGCCGTCCCAACCCGCTTCTTCAGCCCTTCGGGCATGTTCCATGATCAGGCGCACATCCGGATTGGCGAACGTCCACAGTTCAATCTTGTCGCTCATATCACCCTGGATTGTACCCCATGATGCTCACCCTACACCCTCGTTCACACTCTCGTAGGCACTTTGGCTGGAGGGGTGGATGCGAAGCCTCCACCGGCAAACTATTTCCCAAAAGCCGGGAGCACTTCCTTGACCATCAGCTCCGCCGCCACCTTCTTCTCACCCTCGGTCTCATCGACCGTCGGCCCCAGCACAACAATCCTGTCTATCCCCAGGTCGATGACCTCCTGGATCCGCCTGATGCATGTTTCCGGTGGCCCGACAATTGCGAACTTGTCCACGAACTCCGCCGGTGGAACCCCTGAGTCGCTGTGGTCCCGCATATTGAAAGCCCTGTGGACGCCCGTCAGCACTTCTTGTTCTTGCTGGGTAACGGGCCCGTACGTTTTTCCGTGCATCACCGAAAACCGCACGAACGTGTCTAGGAACGTAATCAGCTCTCTTGCGACCTCCACCTGCGGATGGCACACAATGTTCAGGTACGCGCCGTATCGGATTCCGTCCGGGTCCAGCCCCGCCTCCCGACGCGCTGCCCGGGCTTGCTCCAAACCCCACTTGAGCCTTCCCAGGTCTGCGCCCAGGGCAAACATGATAATGTCGGCGTGCCTCGCCGCCGCCCCGATCACCCTAGGCCCGCTCGCCGCAACGGCCACGGGAACCTTCTTGTCGTTGGGGTCAAGCCACATGAGGCGACTGTCATCCGGGGTGTCCGCCAGCTTCAGAGTGTCCACGTGGGGCGCCATGCCTCGCCAGTGCGTCAGCTCATCGAAAGCTACGCTTCCTCCACTTAGGTACGACTGCAGCGCCTTCAGGTAGTTTTCGAAGAAAGTTTGCGTAGACGGGCGCATGCCCCACATACGCCAGTGCCGAGTCCCCACGCCCGATACCCAGCACCGCCCTGCCCCCCGATATCTCCTGCACGCTCGCAATGGCGCCCGCCGTTACCGCCGGGTGTCGGGTCAGGGGGTTGGTAACATCCGTGCTCAGCTCTAATCGCTCCGTTGCTGAAGCTGCCAGGGCCATAGCGACATAAGTGTCTCCTCCCAGGTTCTGGGAATCGAAAATCCCAATACCGTGCCAGCCTCCTTCCTCCACGAGTCTGGCATGGTCCGCCACTTTTCGCGTGTTCCAGCTTCCAGCCGTCAAAATGTCTACTTTGCTATTCATAACACCCCGATTGTACCCCACCCTGTCCATCGACCCCTGCTTGCACCCCCGGCCCACTGGTGGGAAACTTATTCGTTGTCGATGGCTTTAGCGCCTCGCCAGCCTGGGCCCCGAGCGGAAGTGTCGGAACTGGTAGACGAGCATGACTTAGGATCATGTGCCTTCGGGCGTGTGGGTTCGAGTCCCACCTTCCGCACCACCCCACCAACCCAACCATGCCCCGCAAACGCAAAAACCAGTCCCGTGAACTGGACCTCCACGGACTCTCCTGGCCCGAGGCCCGTAAGCAGTTCGTCGAGTTCTACAACAACGCGCTTGACTCTAGAAAAGGACGGGCACGGCTGGAGATAATTCACGGGTGGGGAGCGTCGGGGCAGGGTGGCGTCCTGCGTAATCGTTTGCGGCGTTTCCTAGCTGGCTGCCGTGAAAGCTTGGAATTCACACCCGGCGAGGAAGTAGACGGCAACCGAGGCTGCACCTACGTCACCCCCCTCGAACCCCTCCCAGACGCCAATAACGCCCTAGCTGAGGCAATCTGGGACTTCTGCCGACGCCCACGCACCATGAGCAAGGTGGCAGGCCAGTTTCGACGCCATGGCGATCCTCAGGTCTTGGCCGCCGTCCGCTACCTCAAGAAACAGGGTCGTATCATCGAAACCCAAAGGAAGCGCTGCTATCTTGGAGTCTCGCTAGCCCTCTACCCCCCCCTCTTCACCCGAATCCCTCCGTACTTTTCTTCCCGCCACGCTAGCGCAGCCTTCAGGCCCTTCTCTTCTATCATGTCGGTGAACTCCTTGACCTGGGGCGCCAGGTGCGTGAACGCCGAGTTCTCGACGGCCAACCTCTGAGAGGCGACATACCCCATGTTGTCCATGACCTTGTTCACCAGCGACTTGTTGGGCTCTAACAAGTCCAGCGGTTGCATCGCAATCTTATGCGCCAGATCGTCCACTTCCGACTCCAGTTCCTCCTCTGGCACCGACTTGAACGTCAGCCCGATCCGCTCCGCCGTCTTTCCGTCAATATTGTCTCCCGTGAGAAGGACGAACTTCGCCCACTGAGGCCCGACCAGGAACGTCCACGCGTGCCTCAACACACTCTGCATACCCTTCACGTCCGGACATCCGATCTGTGCATCCTCAGCCGCTATGATGAAGTCGCACTGCAGGAACAGATCCGTGGCCCCTGCGAGGAAATAGCCGTGCACCTGCACGATCGTCGGCTTGCTGATGCCCCGTATGACGTCGGCGCCTTCGGTCCAGACCCGGGTTACCTTCTTATACTCGTATGCAGTTTCAGCTTTGCCGGTGCTGTCTGGCTGGCCAGGCGAAAGATCGGCCCCGGCCGTAAACGCCCTTCCGTTGCCCTTGATGACTATTACCCTTATCTCTCTGTCGTCATCCATGATCTTCAGGGCATCCACAATCTCTCTGACGAACGGCTTGTTCAGCGCGTTCAGCTTCTTGGGTCGGTTCAGTATCACGTACCCGATCGCGTCTTTCTTCTCCGTCAGAACGTATTCGTAAGCCACGTTATCCTCCGTTGCCTATTTTCACCTGCGCCTGACTATGTCCGGCGTCTACTATTCGCCATTCTCTTTCCGGAACCTCGGCACGACCTCCGTGCCAAACAGCTCGATGCTCTTCATATACTGGTCGAATTCTATGAACGGTATGCTTGGAAATATCTGGAAGTGCTGGAAGTTGATCTCCCTGTTCAACCTGTCCAACTGCTCTGCGAGGTGGTCGGGAGTCCCAATCATAATGACGTTATGCTTCCAAAGGAAGTCGAACCAGTCGCAGTTCAGGTCGTCGTTTGTGAGTTCCTCGTTGGACCCCAGCAGGCCCTGCCGCACCCGACCCATGTGCGCCTCAATGTTGCCGTAAAGATCATTGATTCCCGGCCTTGCTATCTCGAACGCTTCTTCCATGGTCTTTGCACAGAACGTCATATACTGGATAGAGGTCTTTTCGCCCAACGGCAGACCCTTGCCTGCGCTCTCTGTGCCCTTCTTATAGGCTTCGAATCCCTCCCTTACCCCTTCCAAAGACCTCGCCGAACCCATTCCGAAAAGCCCCCGGGCCCCGGCCACTTCCCACGAACGGTTGCTAGTTACCATCTGCGTGATCGGCGGATGTGGATTCTGGTACGGCTTGGGAAGCACGGACACCTTGACCAGTTCTCCGTCCGGTGTGTAATGTGGAGGGGTGAGAGGAACCCCGGGATCGGTCTCCATCCAGCCCGGAATGGGTATCGTATAGAATCGTCCCTTGTGGCTGAATGCTTCTTCCGTCCAGGCCTTGATGATGATGTCCAGGGACTCGGTGAACAGGGCGTAGTTCTTCTCGTTGTCCCGCCTGTCGGCTTCCGGGTTTAGCTGCGCCCCCCACCGGCTGTTGAATCCCCTTCCAATCCCGAACTCAACCCTTCCTTTGGTCATGTGATCCAGGGTGGCGATGTCTTCAGCAACGCGGATCGGGTGCCAGTCGCATATCGAAGTTGGGCTCTGCCCCACCTTCAGCGTTTTGGTATGGAGGGCTATGTCCAAGCCGGTCATAATCGGGTTGGTGGCAGTGGAGAAGAAGCCGTCGTGCCAAAGGTGGTGCTCTGCTACCCAAGCTGTTTCAAACCCCAGTGCCTCCAGCGCCCGACCGTACTCCCGGTACTCGTCCACCTGGATATGCCAGGGAATTACCTTCTTCGTATGCCAGTATATTGAGCTATCAAATCGCATCTAGTCCCTCTTGATTGAACTCCCTGTTTGCTTGTCCGGCTGCAAATGCACCATCCATCACAGCCCGCACGCTTCCATCGGTTCCACAAATGTTAACGCGTGCTTCGGGTTGTCTACCAGTATTTGCTGGATATCCTCTTCCTTAAAATCTCTTTCCCGCATCCTCGGGACCATGTATTCAAGAAAGTAACAGTATCCCTGACCCCCGTTCTTCACCAGTTGGCTCTTCCTGGCAATGTCGTGAGATACCAGCAGCTGGCCCCCGTGACCCTCGCTTATAAGCCACTTCATCATAGCCAGCCTCTGCGCATCATTCATGATGTCTATGTGAGGCGCCGACGGAAAATACGAAGCCTCCTCCCCGAAGAAATCATACTCCAGGAAACATCCTGTCTCCGCCAGTTCCTTCAAGGTCTTCTTCTCGAATATCGTCCGGTCCAGGTGCCCGATGATTACCCGCGACAAGTCGGCGCCCGCATCCAAAAGCACTTCCATAATCTCCGCTGGACTGGACGAATCTCTACCTGGTGGATCAATATCGGCGCCCCCGTAATCCTCTGTGCCCTCGCCGTGGCCCTCAATACCTTGCGCTCGTTTGGGGGCAGCGGCCAAGAACATCCCACCTCCCCCATCACCCCAGACCTAACCCCGGTGCTCCCCACCCCCTTCACCACGTCCCCTGCTATTTCCTCGGCGAGCGATTCCTCGCTCCTGTCATTCATGTCGTTCGGGTGCGCAGCCGCGACATAGAAAGACGCCCCCATGATAACGTGCACACCCGTAGCCCGGGATATGCGCGTCAATCCAACCGGATCCCGTGCTATGCCGATGCTCGTAGCATCCACCAGCGCCGAGCCCCCAAACTGCTTGTAAAGTCCCACTTCCTCGATGATGGTCGGGATGTCGTCCAGTTTGTAGTTGTGCGTGTTCTCAGCCTGCCCGTGATAGAACTGGCCCAGTAGGTCCATGCTGAGTTGAGCGTCATGTTGAGCCTTCCGGCTTGCCTCTTCCGGCGCATCCAGTACACCTTCGAATGACGACAACAGGTGCTCGTGGGTCATGGTCACGCCGAGGGCCTCAGGCTCTATAGGCCCGAGCACCGTTTGCACCTTTCCTACGAGGCTTACTCCGTTCATCCAGGCTCCGCAAACGTCAACGCCCGGTTCGGGTTCTCCACCAGAATCCGATGGATGTCCTCCTCCCGGAAGCCCTTGATGCGCATCCTTGGGACCATGTATTCCAGGAAATATCCGTACCCGTGGCCCCCATATTTCACCAGGTGGGCCTTCTGCGCTATGTCATGTCCTACCACTATCTGGCCACCATGCCCCTCGTTTATCAGCCACTCGATTATGCTCAGACGTTGAGCGTCGTTCATGATGTCTACGTGCGGTGCAGGAGGATAGTAGCTAACCTCCTGCCCGAAGATGTCGTATTCCAGGAAGCACCGGGTCTCTGCCAGCTCCTTTATCAGCTTCTTGTTGAAGAGCGTCCGGTCCAGGTGCCCGACAATCACCCGTGCCAAGTCGGCCCCTGAATCCTGAAGTATCTCCATTATCTCCGCAGGACAGGACTGGTCCCGACCCGGGTGAACCAGTATCGGCGCCCCGGTCTTCCTCTGCGCCTGAGCCGTTGCCCGTAACACCTTCTTCTCGTTGGTATGGAGCGGAAACGAACACCCCACCTCCCCCAGCACCCCCGACCTAACACGCGTAACGCCCACGCCCCTCTGCACGTCTCCTACCATCTGCTCTGTAAGTGATTCCTCTGTCCTGTCATCCATGTCCGAGGGATGCCGGGACGCCACGTAGAAGGACGACCCCATGATGATGTGCACACCCGTGGCCCGGGATATGCGCGTAAGCCCGATCGGGTCCCGCCCAATTCCTATGTTAGTAGCATCCACCAGCCCCGAACCTCCGAACTGCTTGTACAACCCCACCTCCTCGATAAGGGTGGGAATATCGTCCAGCTTGGCGTTGTCGCTGTTGGGCCATCGCCCGTGATTTATCCATCCCATGAGGTCAACCCTGAATGGGGTTTCAAGTCTTCCCCTGTAGCTCGCCTCAACTGGTATCGGGAATACGCTGTCAAATGAACCCAGGATGTGTTCATGGGTCATCGTTATCCCGAGGTCGTCCGGCTCTATAGGCCCGAGTACTGTCTGCACCTTCCCCACCTGACCCGCGCCTTTCATGTCGACTTCTGCAAGCTGCCGGCCATTCCCGCTTACGAGGGGAAAACCAGAGAGTCCACCCTCACTCTGTCCCTGCAAGGAGGGCTTTTCGGGAGTTCCTTCAACCTTCCACCGGCTCCACGAAGGTCAACGCCCGCTTAGGGTTATCGACAAGTATCCGCCAGATATCCTCTTCCTCGAAGTCCTTGATCCGCATCCGCGGCACCATGTATTCCAGGAAATAGCAGTACCCGTGGCCCCCGTATCTGACCAGCCTGTTCTTCCGGGCTATGTCATGCGAAACAAGGATCTGACCTCCGTGCCCCTCGCTTATGAGCCACGCAAGCATATTCAAACGCTGACCGTCGTTGGGCATGTCGATGTGCGGCGCCGCCGGATAAAGCGAGGTCTCCTGCCCAAAGACATCGTATTCCAGGAAACAGCCCGTCTCCGCCAGGTCCTTCAACAGCCTCTTGTCAAATATCGTCCTGTCCAGGTGCCCGACAATCACCCGCTTGGGGTCTGCCCCGGCCTCCAGCAGGATTGACATGATTTCCGCGGGACTTGATTGGTCCCGACCCGGATGTATCAGGATCGGCGCCCCCGTTATCCTCTGAGCTCGAGCCGTGGCTCTCAGCACTTTCCGCTCGTTCGGACGTAGGGGCCACGTACACCCCACCTCCCCCATCACCCCCGACTTGATTCCCGTATTTCCCACACCTGTCAGGACATCCCCTACGATCTGCTCGGTCAGCGACTCCTCGCTCCTCTCATCCATGTCCGCGGGGTGTGTCACCCCGACGTAGAATGACGAACCCATGATGATGTTCACCCCCGTGGCCCGCGATATTCGCGTCAGCCCGATCGGGTCCCGGCCCAACCCCTGGCTTGTGGCATCCACCAGCGCCGTGCCGCCAAACTGCTTGTATAGGTTCACTTCTTCAATAATCGTCGGAATGTGGTCCAGCTTGGAGTTGTCCTTGTTTATCCCCCGACCGTGCAGCAACCATCCCAGGATCTCGATGCTGAATGGGGCTTCCCACCTCGCCCTCTCACTCGCCTCCGTCGGCTCCTTGTACACCCCCACCGTCGAAACCAGTAGATGCTCATGGGTCATGGTGACCCCGAGATCTTCCGGGTCTATTGGCCCGAGAACCGTCTGTACTTTTCCAGCGAGGCTTTCACTACTCATAGATTGTCCTCAATCCGAACCCACTTCGCTCTAATCCCTTATATTGAATCCCCTGTACACTTCCGCGTATTTCATACCCCTCGACTTTCCATTCTCACTTCTCCACAGCCGCATGTACTTTTCGGCATCCTCGGGTTTCACCTGGCTCCTGTGCTGCTTTAACGACTCGATAGCCGTTTCGATGGTGTCCGTAACGTCTATGACTGTGTTCGCGTCGTCGCCCCGGTCCATCACCAGCAAGGTCGCAACCTTGTGCGGTTCGAACCCCTCATCCAGGAGCTCCGGGAACGTGAGCCGATCCCGAGCCGCCGGATAAACCGCCGATAGGGTGGCTTCTCCCACAGCAATGTGGTCAGGATGCCCGATGTAGTCTCCGTGGTCGAAACTGCGTATCGGGCAAGGTGCAATCAGAATGTCGGGCCTATGGCGCCTTATTTCCCTGGAAATATCCTTACGCAGCTCCAGCGATGGCGTGAGCATGGCGTCTTCATAGTCCAGGAAAATCACATCCCTGACCCCCAGCACGTCCGCGGCGTCCCGCTGTTCCTGCCTTCGCATTTCGGCAAGCTGTTGGTTGTTTATCTCCGGTACGTCCGTCCCCTTGTTGCCGTTGGTGCAAATGACATAGACCACATCCATGCCTTCCTTGCACCACTTGGCCACCGTGCCCGAACAACTCCATTCCGCATCATCGGGATGGGCCACTATCACCATCCCCCTCTTAGGCTTGATATCGTCTTCCATGCTCCAGTTACCTCTTGGTTGGAAATTGTGTTGATTTTGAGCCCTAAGCCTGGCTGAATCGGTCAATCAGTTCCCTTATCAGCAGCGTCAGGCCGGAGATGATTATGACTGCAACAACCGCAAACCTCAACATCGACTCCTTCATCCTCCCAACCAACCGGGAGGCTACCCAGAACCCGGCCAGTGTGGCTGGCAGAAGCAACAGGTTGAGCAGCCACCGCTCTCCCGTGTAAATGCCGAATATCAAGTACAAAACTATCGCCAGCACAGCCGCTGATGCGTAGTACACCGCTATCGTCGCCCGGATCGTCTTGCCGTCGTAACCCCTGTTGAAAAGGTGCCACGCCACAATCGGAATCCCCACCCCCAACCCCGTGACCAGGGCGGCCCCACTGAAGCCGAACGCCGCATCAGACACCCTGGACTTGGGAATCGGCACCCTTCTCCTGGACAGGCTCACCGCCGCCAGCACAACTATTACTGCCCCTATCATGAGCTTGAGAGTGTCGGGGGCCAGGGTCTCCAGCACCAGAAGTCCCAGCGGTACTCCGCACAGGCCCGAGACCACCAGCGGCCATCCGGATTCCTTCGAAACTTCCGGTCGGTTCCGAACCCCGATCATCGCCAGTCCGACAAATGACAGGGTGTTTACCGCCAGTACCACCGGTTGCGGCTCCAGCACCAGCAGCAGCAATGGCGACAGCATCATCCCCATCCCAAACCCCACCACCCCCGCCACAGCCGAGCTCAGGAATACCACCCCCATCGCAAAGGCCAGCTCGGGCCCTGAGAGTAGCATTAGCTGAACAGCCACTCCTGTAGTGGAAACTTGATAGAGGTTCCAACACCTCCTCTAACCGAGTAGAATCCAAATACCATGTCTATCCTTTTGACAAATGCAACTATAGTCACCAGTAACCCCGAGCGCGAAGTCCTGTACGACGCAGCCCTGGCGGTCGATAAAGGCCACATCGCCGCCCTGGGCCCCACCCCCGACCTCCTCTCACAGTTCCCCGACGCCGAGCAGGTCAACTGCCGGGGCAAGACCGTGTTTCCGGGACTGATCAACGCCCACACCCACCTGATGCGCACCGTGGGTCGGGGCATCCTGGAAGATACGGGTTACCCCAACACTCTGCAACATCCCGAGGACATCCGGGACATCCTCTCCCCCGACGAGACCCTTGCAATGGTCACCCTGGGGGCACTGGAGTCGATCAAGAGCGGCGCCACCGCCGTCTTGGAAATAGGCAAGGGCACCGCATCCTACGCCCACGCCCTTTCCAGTACTGGTCTTCGTCTCGTCCTGTCCGAAGCCATCGACGACCTGGAGCCGGGACCCGCCCGGCGCGGCTATTACGACTATTCCGACGAAAAAAGAGAAGCTCGGCTCCGGGACAGCGAGGACCTCATCAGGAACTGGCATGGCGCAGCTTACGGACGCATCACCTGTTTTCTCACCCCCGGCACCCCCGAGTCCTGCTCGGCTCAAATGCTCCGCTCCGTTAGGGAGATGGCAGAGAAATACGACATCGGGTACACCATTCACCTCTGCCAGAGCATGGTGGAGATGAACGCCATCCACCGCATATACGGCACCCGCCCGACCCACTACCTCTTCGCCAACGAGTTCCTCTCCTCACGGCTCCTCACCGCCCACAACCGCTACCTTGACCATTCAGAAATCGCCATGCTCGGCTGGGGCAAGGTGAACATATCCAACAACCCGGCCATCGCCGCCCGACGGGCCACGGCAGCTCCCGTCCTGGAATTGGAGGCAGCAGGCTGCAATATCGCGATGGGCTCCGACAACATGACCCAGGACATGGTCGAGGTTCTCCGCTCCGGCGTCTTCTACGAACGAGTCCGCCGCAACTCCCAGATGCATCCCATGCCCGAGGATGTCCTCCACTGGGCCACCATGGGTTCCGCCCGGGCCCTTCGCATCGACGACAAAGTGGGCTCACTTGAACCGGGCAAGCACGCCGACCTCTTCATCATCAACTCCTCCCGCGCTCACCTGATCCCCAACCTGCGCATCGTCTCCGCCTTTGTCCACAACGGCCAGGCCGGAGACGTGGAGTCCGTGATGATCGATGGCAAGTGGATCATGCGGGACCGTGAAGTCCTCACCATAGACGAAGCCCGAGTCGTCGAAGCCGCCCAGGAAGTCGGGACCCGGGCCTGGCGAAAACTCCTCGACCGCTACCCCGACGCCCCTTTCCCCTTCACTCTTACCCCCAGCTAGCGCTCAATTCTATGTTTGTCCCAAAGGTGGGAGGGGCATTCCGCTCGCCCTGAGCGAAGTCGAAGGGTCTCAAGAGCGGAATGGGGGAGGTGGGGCAGGGCGTAATCACACGCTATAATGCTCACCACCGCAAGCCCTCTCACCCGACCAAAAGGAGGCCCTTATGCGCGTAAGACCCCCGTCCCTCGACACCCTGTCCGCCATCGCCGAATCCTACGGCATGGAACTCTCCGAGGAAGACCTGGATTCCTTCCAAGGCCTGATCGCACCCATAATGGCCTCCTATGAACGGCTCGACCAGCTCCCCGAACCCTCCCTTCCCGTCAAGTATCCCCGCACCCCCGGACACCGCCCCTCCCCTCAGGACAACCCCCTGAACGCCTGGTACTGGCGCAGCGAGATCAAGGGTGCATCAGAAGGCCCATTGGCCGGCAAGACCATTGCCATCAAGGACAACGTTTCCGTCGCCGGTGTTCCCATGATGAACGGCACCGCCGTCCTGGAAGGCTACGTTCCCGACTCCGACGCCACAATCGTCACCCGAATCCTCGATGCCGGTGGCACTATTCTCGGCAAGGCCGTCTGTGAAAGTCTGTGCATATCCGGCGGAAGCCACACTTCGGACACCGGTCCCGTCCGCAACCCCTACGACCCGACCCGCAGCGCAGGGGGCTCTTCCAGCGGCAGCGCAGCTCTCGTAGGTGCCGGTGCCGTCGATATGGCCATCGGCGGAGACCAGGGTGGCTCCATCCGCATCCCCGGCTGCTGGTGCGGCATATACGGCCTGAAACCCACCTACGGCCTCGTCCCATACACCGGCATCTTCCCCATCGAACTCACCCTGGACCACACCGGCCCCATGGCCCGCTCTGCCGCCGACTGCGCCCTCCTTCTTGAGGCCATCGCCGGCCCCGACGGCCTGGACCCTCGCCAGAATGCCAACCTCCTGCCCCAACCCTACACGCGGGCCCTCTCCGGCGATGTCTCAGGTCTCCGCATTGGGGTTTTGCAGGAAGGATTCGGGATAGAAGACCTTTCTGAAGAGGACGTAGACGAAATTACCCGCAAGTCCGCTGAGGCCTTCGGGAGTCTGGGAGCGCAGGTATCCAGCGTTTCCGTTCCCTGGCACAAGGACGGCGTCCATTTATGGAACGGCATCGGTATCGAGGGCCTGACCCTTTTGATGGTCTCAGACAACGGTATGGGCACCAACTGGAAGGGCCACTATTCAACGAGCCTCCTCGACGCCTTCGCCCGAGGCCGCCGCACCCGCGCCAACGACTTCTCGGAAACCGTCAAGATGGTCATTCTCCTCGGCCAGTATCTCCACGACGACTATCACGGGCGCTACTACGCCAAGGCCCAGAACCTCGGCCGCAGCCTGAAGGCCGCCTACGACAGGGCCTTTGAGGATGTTGACCTGCTCCTCATGCCAACGCTCCCACTCAAGGCCACCAGGATCCCGGGCCCCGACGCCTCCCGCGAGGAATACGTCGCACGCGCCCTGGAGATGATCCCCAACACCGCCCCCTTCGATGTCACCGGCCACCCTGCCATTACCGTCCCGTGCGGCATGTCGGAAGGCCTGCCCGTCGGGATGATGCTGGTCGGGCGCACGGGTGAGGACGCCACCGTCCTCCGCGCCGCCGACGCCTTCCAAAGAAACGTCTACTCCCCCGACTACCCCTCCTGATCCGCAACATTACTTCGTAGAGTCCCATTCAGACAAGGTAAATTTGGGAATCGAACCACATCAGAGTCGGCTTGCAGCAGCCTACAACCTGGAGAGCAAAGAACAGCTGCTGGAGCAATACGACACCTGGGCCACCCAGTACGACGCTGACCTTGCCGCCTCAGGCTACCGCATGCCGCCCGTCATCGCCGGCCTCGTAGTCAGGCACCTCTCCGACACCTCCGCTCCCATCCTCGACGCCGGCTCGGGCACCGGCCTCCTGGGCGAAGCCCTACACGTACTCGGCTACTCCAACCTCACCGCCCTGGACATCTCTGGGGGCATGCTCAAGGTCGCCGCGAGCAAGGGAATCTACCGTGCCACCCGACAGATGGCCCTCGGCGATCCCCTGGACTTCCCCGATGCACATTTCGCAGGCGTAGTTGCTATGGGGGTGCTCACCGTCGGACACGCGCCGCCCTCGTCCCTGGACGAGTTGGTGAGGATTACCAGGGCCGGCGGCATCATCGTTTTCAGCATGCTCCACCAGGAGCCCGTCGAGTCCGATTTCAAGCGCAAACAGGACGACCTTGAGCGCCGAAGTCTATGGCGCCTCTCGGAAGACACACCCTACTTCCAGAGCCTCCCCTACGGCGAACCCGAGGTTGCCCACAAAGTCTACGTCTACCAAGTCCTCTGAGAGCTCCACTCACCCCCCGAACACCGCCTCCGCAAACCTCTCGATAATCGCCTCGAAAGAGGGATAAGGCCCCCCTGCCCCGGGTAGCGTGATCACGACCTCGTTGATCCCCTGCATCTCAGCCAGCGCCGCAACTTTTTCCCTTACCTCTCCCCCATCCCCGGCCACGGCAAACCTGTCAATGAAAGAGTCGAGGCCCGGCACAGGCGGCAACTCCGCACCTCCAAGGCTCGCAAAGTTGTAATCTCTCTTGAACACCTCAATCGCCCGCCTGTCCTCATCGCTGAACCGACTCTTGTCCACCATGTTCAACATCGTCAGCACCCGACCCTGCACGTGCGCCCGAGCCACGGCCCGCTCCTCCGCCACAGACGTTATCACCCAAGCCGCCTTCTCTACCTCCTCCACGTCACGACCCATCTCCCTCGCACCTTCCTCCACAAGATTCAGCCCCTCCTTCACCAATGTTGGCTCCGCCCCGTAATGCAGCAACACACCATCCGCCACCCGACCCGCCGACCTCGTAATCCTCGGCCCCGAAACTGCAAAATATATCGGTATCCCAGTGGGCCCATCCAGGTAAGAGATGCCATTCCTGACCCCTCTCCCGAATTCAACCTCCCCACCCCCCAGCAGACCCCTGACCTTCGCCGCGTACTCCTCCAGCGATGCGATGGTAGACCTCTTAGCCCCGATGCTGTTCACCAGCGTGTTCCCGACGCTCATCCCCAGTATCAACCTGCCCGGCGCAATGTCATGCAGCGTTGCGAACGCCCCCGCCGTCACGCTCGCATGTCGTGTCCGTGGGGCCGTGACCCCAGCCGCCAGCTTGATCCGGGATGTTGCCAGTGCACAGGCTGTGAGAGTCACGTACAACTCGCGGCAAGTGAGTTGCGAGTCGATCATCCACGCGCTTTCGTAGCCCAGGTCCTCCGCCAACTTCACCTGCTCCACCACCCGGGCCACGGGCAGGTTGCTCACAATCCCAACGCCATATTTCATATCGTTATTGTCCTATTCCTGGAGTATAAGAACGGCAGGCGCGCCGAAATGAAGTGAGATTTTAATGGTTTCGGACTTGGGCAGAAAGTTTGTCAGCAACCGGCACGGGACTACATGTCCCGATATACTGCCAACCCCTCTGCCAGCCTCTCCGACCGGTCCAGCCCGACATATCGAGCATTTGCCAGGTACGTCCTGACAAAATCTCCCAGCAGGTTGCCAACCCGCCGCATCCCGGTCCTGACTCCCTCCACCCCGTTGCCCATGATCACTCCCAGGGACTCGGGGAGCACCGGGTCCTTCAGGTCTCTCACCATCTGGGTCTCCGCGATATCAAGAACCCGTTGAAACACCCTCTCCTTGCGCGGCTGCTCGGAGAATGAATACTTGATATGGGCCAGGCTGTATGTCAGGTGTCTTGCCTTATCCTGGAGGCATCGCGCGAATATCGCCTTCTCCGCTGGATTGTGTGCAAACATCTCTCCGTATCGGTAAAGAGTCTGCGTGAACGAGCCCCTGAGAACATGCAGGAACAGGCACGTCGATGTCCAGTCGTTGTTGCTCTGCAGTATCACCCTGTCCACTTCGGCCCGGCTCTCGAGGCCCAGGCCTCCGCCATTGCTCAGCGCCCGCTTTCTGAACACGTCGAAGTGCCGGGCAGCGTCAAACACCTCCGAGGCCAGGAAAACCTTAACCTCGTGGAAGCCGTAGGACATCTGCTGGATCCACCCCGCCACCGTTTCGTATTCAACGTTTGCCTGCTGGCACAGCTCCGTACAAAGCTGGCACATTGCTCTTTCAACGTCGTCCGGCAGCGGCTCGATAGTGTCCCAGGGAATGTCGGTTGCCGGCACCCATCGCTTCTGAATAGTCTCTTCATATAGATCGGCGGCATTGTCGGCCCACAGTTCCCGTTTGTGCCTCAGGTTGATGTTGGCAATGAATGGGCGCTCCGCACTGGGGTAGGCCCCGCGCAAAGCCCGAGTCCGGTCCTCGTGGTATTCGGGGACCTCACCATAGATCCCTACGTTTAGGGACCCAATGGTCAAGCCCTTCTTTCCGGGCTTTACCCTTACTCCCCACTCCAGGTTGTGCTCCATCCAGTCAAGCGATAGTTGGGGAGTCTCGGACGCTTCCTCCTCCACTATCTCCTGCAGGATACGCTGGTGTCTTTTGACGCCGGTTTTCTGCTGATCCTCGATTTTTTCTTCTGATGTGGGCATGTTTAGTTAACCTGTGGTGAAGTTCGTTTCACTCGGACAGGGATCCGGGCGCCAGATAAGGACATCCAGGCCCGACGCAATCAGTTGCGGAGCAGCTTCAGGACCTCTGGGTGCGCCCGACCGTTGGTGAATCGCTCCTCGAACCCAGCCGATTTGACCCTCTGCACCCATTCCCGCATTTGGCGCCTGTTGATCGCCATCAGCAGCCGCCATCCCTCGTCGATCTTGTCCTTGCCGCCCCCAAGGAGCACCGCCATAGAGGCCGTACTCGATCTGTCCGTCCCAGCAGACCCGACCGCCGATCCCGAGAACAGGTACTCTTCTCCTTCATCAAGGTACGTCTGGATCTCTTCCCGGCGCTCCGGCTCGGTCTGCCCGATGTAGCGCATGTGCATGATTCCGAATGCCACGTGCCGGGACTCGTCCTGCGCCGCGAGCCGGTATATCCGTTTCTCGGCTTCGTTCTTGGCCAGCAACTCACCGGTGCGGAAAATGGTCAGCACAGGCGACTCACCTATGACGTGCACCCGGGCGGACATCTCCGAAAAGTCCCGCGCCATGTCGATGCTTACCACCCCGCCACCCATCGTATCCTCGGAGGAGCGCATCAGGCCGCCGCCGTTGGACAGCGCCCGTTTGCGGAACACGTCCAGGTGCCGTGCCTCGTCCATCATCTGGGTCATCAGGAACATCCGGGTTTCAAGATAGTCGGGGCTGATGGTAGCGACCCAGCGACCCGGGATATCCGCAGCAACGAACTCAATGTCGCTGAGGAACGTCGTGAACTGGCACGCTGCCCGCTCGATGTCATCGGGAAGGGGTTTGATCGTTTCCCAGGGGATGTCGGTAGCCGAACTCCACTGCCGCTGCAGGGCCTCTTCGTACAGGCCACCGGCGTTCCTGAGCCAGACGTCCTGCTTGGAGTTGACATAGTAGGCGCCGCTCCGGTAGTTCCACTCCCGGGCCGCCGACCCCCGCTGCCGCCCCGACCTTATGGAGCTGCTCTCAGGGGCCTCCCCGTAGGAGTCCATCTGGATATCTTCAAGGGTCAGCCCGTGCTTGCCCGGCTCGGCCTTCATGCCCCACTGGCCCTTGGAGTCCATCCAGTCCAGTTTGGGTTCGTAATGCTCGTCGTAAGTTACACCCGGCCCTGCTGAAACGGTGGTGTTCGGCATGTCTTTACTCCCTGGGAGCGGCTACCCTATCTGCGACCAACTTACCACACTCAATATACTTGCTGGCCCGAACTCGTGTCAAACCTGCGTACTTGTTCGGTAGATTAGTGGGGTATCGGGTTTCTATTCACTTGTGGGGGTTTCGTTTTCCGGTTTGTCTGTTTTGGAGGGGTCGGCGATGGGAGACGCCCAGTCGGACAAGGCCCCTGTTCCTGTCGGAGCGGTTTTTCGGGCGCCCAGGGTCGGGCACAGGTTCAAGCGCCTGTCACAGGGCCCGGAGTGTCAATGGCTATGACAGCCAAGGCGCTCCCAGGGTAAGGGGAAAAGGGACAAAATGTGACGTTATGGAACAGGACGGGACAAAGATGGGATCCAGGGCGTCTATCCATCGCCTAGATGGTCAGGGAAGGGCCACGGGTGACCCGATGGTGAGGAGACAACATCCCTGGCTTTGGCCTCGGGCCTGCGCGTGGGCCTTTGGGATGGGCTGGGGCGTTGAGTCCTCGGAGCGGGTCTCGGGGGCTTCCCTGGGTTTTTGGTTCCTCCTTGTGTTACTGAATACCAGTTCGAACTGCAAACAGTTTAGCACGAATATTATAGAAAGCAAGGGGTTTTCGGTGCGGTTTTTGGGGGGTTGGTTGACGGGTGTTGGGGGTGGGTATGATGGCAAAGGGTGGGTGGGGATGATGATGTAGAGGTCGGGAATGACGGAGGGAACGGGAGGGGTGAGTGGCGGGGTTGGGGGTGATTATTCAGGAGGGATGGGTTCACGCCATAGGTGCACGCCATAGGCGCACGCCTAGGCGCATCTTCGACATCTTCGACCTCGCGGGGCATCGGGATTGGAAGGAGTGAGGATGTGATCTCAAACCTGTATTCTGCTGTGTGCGCGAGGTTAATCCTCTGGATTACGGAATAAGCAACCCTTTCCTGCATGGTACAATCCACCCCTCCACCCCCCGCCCGCGCTAAACTCGTGGAATTGAAAGAGGAACCTCGCACATGACTACCACCTCTCCCATCTCCCTGAATGTCAACGGTTCGACTCATACCGTTGACGCTTCGCCCGACACCACCCTCCTCGAAATCCTGAGAAACGACCTTGACCTGACCGGTGCAAAACAGGCCTGCGATGTTGGTGAGTGCGGGAGCTGCATAGTCATGTTCGGGGGCAAGGGTGTCATGTCCTGCCTGTTGCCTGCCAGTCGGGCCCAGAACAAGCCCATCATCACCATCGAGGGTCTCGCAGACTGGCACTCTGAATCCAGGGAGGTCGCAGACCTTGAACCCGACGCCCTCCACCCCCTCCAGCAGGCCTTCATTGACTTGGGCGCTTCCCAATGCGGCTACTGCATTCCCGGCATCATCATGGAAGCTTCGGCCCTTCTTGCCAAGAACCCCAACCCCACCCGAGAGGACGTCGTCAAACGCCTGTCCCGGAACATCTGTCGTTGCACGGGCTACGTGAAAGTAGTAGAGGCCGTTCTTGGGGCTGCCGACGCCATCCGCACCGGCACGTTAACAACTAAAGGGTCACCCAATGGGGGATCGACGGTCGGCGCCAGCATCACCCGTTTGGATGACCGAGACAAGGTTACCGGCGTCGCCCGATATGCCGCCGACCTCAAGATGCCCGGCGTCCTCTACGCGAAAGTTCTCCGCAGCAAGGTCCACCACGCCAACATCATCTCCATCGACACCTCCGCCGCAGAGGCCGTGCCGGGCGTCGAGGCAGTCGTCACAGCCAAGGACATTCCGGGAAGCCCCGTAATGATCAACGCCAAGCCCCAGAGATTCCTATTTCCCAGCGACAAGATCAGGTTCATGGGCGAGGCCCTTGGTGCAGTAGCCGCAGACTCGGAAGAAGCTGCCGAAGAGGCTCTGTCCAAGATAGTAGTCGAATACGAAGAGCTTGCACCCATACTCGATTTTCGCAAGGCCGACGACCCCGATGCACCATTGATCAATCCCCCGGAACCCAACACGATATTCTCCAGAAGGGTGATTTCGGGAGACGCCGGTGCGGCCATGGAAAAGGCGGACGTTGTCGTCCGCAACACCTTCTCAAGCCCCCGGTGGGAGCATTTTTACATGGAGCCCGAGGCAGGCCTCGGCTACATAGACGACGATGGCCGTATCTTCCTGAACTTCCCCTCCCACGAGCCTTTCGAGGGCCATGCCTTCATAGCGAGCCTCCTCGGAATCGACGAGGACCGAGTAAGGATATTCTGCCCGACCATGGGTGGAAACTTCGGAGGTCGGGAGGACTACGTCACGGCCGGGGTGATGGCCGTCTTGGTGCACAAGACCCGGAAGCCCGTGAGGGTGGTATTGAGCCGGGAGGAGTCGCTGCTCGGGTCTTCCAAGTGGTTCGGGTTCGAGGTGGACTGCACCACCGGCGCAACCAAGGATGGAAAACTCGTCGCTGTAGACACCCAGGTCCTGGTCGACGGCGGCAACTGGAGCCACGAGCCGGGCCAGGAAATCAACGACTGCGTGGGCCGGAACTCCTACTTCCTCACCGGCCCCTACCTCGTCCCCGACGTCAAGATCGAGGTGATGGAGGCCTGCACCAACAGCGCCCGCGCCATCCCCATACGCGGCATTACCAGCATCAACTCCGCTCTCGTCCACGAGATCCAGATGGACCTCCTCGCCGAGAAGCTGGGCATGGACAAGCTGGACTTCAGGATCAAAAACGCCCTCCAGGCCGGCGACACCCTCCACACCGGGATGCTCCTGGAAGAGAGCGTCGAGGTCAAGGCAACCCTCGAACAGTCCAAAAAGCCCTACGCCGAGGCCCGTGCCCGCGCCGAATCCAATCCTCCTCCCGCCCCCTGGAAGAGAGGAATTGGCATCGGGACCGGCTGGAGAGCCGTGGGTGTTGGAGGAAGGTATTTCGCCGCGGCGGAGCTGCTGGAATCTGGCAAAGTGAAGGTGTATCTCGGAGCGGTTGAAAAGGGCCAGGGGAGCAAGACTGCCATGGCCCAGATTGCCGCCGGAGAACTTGGTCTGCCCCTGGACGCCATTGAAGTAGTGATGGGCGACACCATAGCTGCGCCCTACCATCACATAACCGCATCCCAGGGCACTATCACCATGGTCGGCGGGGCGCTCCACCAGGCCACGATAGCATTAAAGAAGGCGCTGGTAGAGGCCGCCTCGGAGATTCTTGAAGATTCCACCGACAACATCGAATGCTCGGGCGGTAAAATCTTCTCGACCCGGGCCCCGGCTGAAGTCCTCACCTTCCCTCAATTGGCCCGGCACCTTCAGGAAAACAACCTCCCAACCAAGTACGAGGGCTCCTTCGCCTACAAGTTCGCCAAGACCTACAGTGAGAAGTCCAAGCAGCAGGCCTTCGACCCGGTTACCGGCCAGGGCTCCAACTGTGACGTGTTCGCCTATGCCACCTGCCTGGCGGAGCTGGACGTCAATACGGAGACCGGACAGGTCAAAGTCCATCGCGTCACCTACGTCGCCGACTCCGGCAAGATCATCCACCCCCTCAGCTTCGAAGGCCAATGCCAGGGTGGCGTCGTCTACGGACTGGGTCTCGCCCTGAGCGAACAGTACATCCCCGGCGAGACCCGCACCATCAAGGACTACGGCCTCACCTCCATCAAGGAAGCCCCCGTGGATATCGACGTGATCACCGTCGAAGGGAGCTACTCCCAGGGGCCCTTCGGGGCCAAGGGCGGCGGCGAGATGAGCGACGTTCCCATTGTCGGGGCCATCATCAACGGCATCGCCGATGCCACCGGCGCCCGGGTCTTCGATCTCCCAGCCACCCCCGAACGGGTCCTCGAGGCCCTGGCACGGCGTTAGTTTCAAGCCTTTCGGCAATGCTTTGAACACCATCCTGGCGATCCGGGAGAAGCGGGCCTACGGCTGGGCCGTCCTGGTCGCCTTTACCGTCAACTACGCCTTCGTAGTTGTGGTGTTCATGACCCTCGGCCTCCTCCTGCCTGACATACGGGAAGACCTCGGCATCGACGTGCGGGGCGCTGGCTGGCTGGCGTCATCTCTCCTCATCGCCAACCTATTCCTGGAAATCCCCATTAACTGGCTGTTGTCCAAATTCCGCCCCTGGCGCGTTTCAACAATCGCGTTTTTCGGCACCCTGGCTATGGTCTTCCTGCATGCCTTCTCCCCGACTTTTGCCATCCTCATTATCGCCAGAGTCGGGCTGGGCGTCTTTTATCTCTCGACGCAGCCTCCCAGGACCCTCCTGATCCTCATGTGGATCCCCAAGAAGAACGTAGGGTTAGCCAACGGCGTACTCTTCGGCATCATGGCCTTTTTCGAAGGCCTGGGCTTTGTCCTCATTCCTCGTATCAACGCCTGGACCGGCGACTGGCGTGACACCCTCCTCGTGTGGGCAATTCTGTGCGCCGTCGGTACTTTCATCTGGACCATCATTGGCGTTGACCGTAAGTCCATGCAGTTGGAACCCAGCCCCGAGCCTCCTCCCGAAAACCAGACCCCACTCAAAGCTATCTTCAAGTACAAGGAGCCCTGGATGTTGGGGCTTGGCTTTGCCACAACCATTGCCGGCAGGCTCGCCTTCGACACCTGGTGGCCCACCTTCATCACCGAAACCCACGGCATCGAAAAAGCGACTGCCGGACTGATTCTTGCCGTAATCTCCGTTGCCGGTTTTCCGTCATCCCTTGGCCTGTCCGCTATTCCCTTTCTGGTCCGCCACCCGGGCATCACGATGATCGGAGGGGGAATATTCGTCGCTGCCACTTATATCGGCATGCTTTTCACGGGCTCGCTGCCTATGTTGTTCTTGCTCGGCCTGGGAAACGGCTTATCCTTCGGCTTCTTCGCCATTATGATGGCTTCCTTCTACACACTGCGAGGGATACAACCCAGAGACCTGGCCATAGTCGTGGCAGTCTTCTACACCATCATGTGGGCGGGGGCGGCCATTGGACCGGTCCTCACGGGATTCATTGCCGGTGAAGACGAGAACCTCAGGCTGGGCCTTTTCGTTCTCTGTTTGGCGCCCCTTGGCCTCTCCGTAGTCGGCCTGTGGCATCTGCTCCGCCGCCGACCTACCTCACCCGACTCTTAGCATGACGACCGAGATTACCATTTAAACCGATGGCCTCCCAACCCGAATACATAGGCCCCTACCGCTGGGTCATTGTTAGTTCCGTTACCGCTTTGACCGGGGCGCACCTGGCGCTTATCTACATAATTGGACTGCTGCTCCCGGACATAGTAGACGATTTGGACCTTTCCCCCACCGAACAGGGCTGGTTGGGCTCATCCGTACTGCTGGCAAACTTGGTTCTCGCCATCCCCCTTAACACGCTGATGTCCAGGTACAGGCCCTGGAGGGTGATAGCTATCATGTCCCTGGCCGCCGCCGGCTTCGGGCTCCTTCAAGGCTGGTCCCCACTTTTGGCCGCCCTGATCATCGGAAGGGTGGGCGTCGGATTGTGTTTTGCCGCCACCATGGCCCCCCGGGCCCTGATGCTCCAGCAGTGGTCCACCCAGCAGCGCATTGCCCTCACCAACGGCGCCTGGGTCTCCGGAGTCGACGTCGTGATGGGCATCGCCTTCCTGGTTACGCCTTTCATCCTCGACTGGGTCGGAAACTGGCAGGGCGTCTACTACTTCTGGGGGTTCTTCAGCCTTGGCCTCGCAGTCGTATGGCTCGTTTTCGGGAGGGAGAGGCCCACCGGCGAGTACCGACAGAGAATGGAGTCCCAGCTCGAAAGCCCCCTGACCGTATTCCGCAAGTATCCCGAGCTCTGGATCATCGGGATCGGCATGTTCGGCGGCATGACGGCAAATACCGGCTTCCAGACCTTCTGGCCCCGGCTCGCCGACGAGCAACTCCACATAGACCCCAAGATCGTCGCCCTGACCCTCGCTCTCCAAGCCATTGCCACAGCCCCCCTCGGCTTCCTGGTCAACGCCGTCCCCCGATTCGTGGGCAGGCAGACCCTCATCCTTGCCGTTGGAGGAGTAGCGGTTTCCGCTTCTTACATAGCCCTGCTCTTTGCCACTTCCACACCTCTCGTCCTGCTCCTCGGAGTGGCGGAGGGCCTGTCCCGTGCCTACTTTCCCGTGCTGATGACCATGGTATTCCTGCTTCCGGGTGTAAAGCCCCGGGAGGCGGGTATCGGCCTGGCCTTCATCGAGACCTGCATCTGGGGAGGTGGGGCGCTCGGGCCTGTCGTGGTCGGGTTCGTAGAGGAAGCTACCGGGGACCTGAGAACAGCCGTTTTGGTGATTTGCTTCGCACCCCTCGTCCTCGTCCCCGCCTCCCTGCTTCTCGTCTTCCGGCGCTGGGACCCCTTTGCCAACTTCACCCCCGCCCGGGCCGCCGAGTCCTAGCCCACAAACCTCCAGTCGAAAGGCGCCTGGGATATCACCTCCGGGCCATTAGCGGTGATAATCACCTGCTCTTCCAGTTTCACCTGCTCCAGCCCCGACTCCCGACCCCAACTGGACTCCACCGAAATGATCATGTTCTCTTCCAGGTGGCCGGGGTAGTTCCCGAATCCCGTGTCGCTTCGATCAGGGAAGAATATGGCGGGCCACTCGTCCGACATCCCGTCTCCGTGGGCAAGAATCGTGTACCGGTTGGCCTTGTACTCATCCGGCACTTCAGGGGTCTTCTCCGCTATTTCCTGGAAGCTTGCTCCTGCCCTGTACAGAGGTATGCACTGCTGTAAAAACTCATAGGCGCGTTTGTAGGCATCGTCCTGCTCCTCGCTCGGCCCCGAGTCCCCGCACAGGTAGGTGCGAGATATGTCAGCGAAGTATCCCAGCGGACCGGCCATGTCCGTATCGATGGTCACCAGGTTGCCGGGCAGCACCAGCCTGTCCGACGCCTCTCTCTTCAGCCACGGGTTGGTGTTCCCGCCCGCGCACAGCAGCTTGGAGTCCGTCCTCTCACCCCCGAACTTCAGGTTGGTCGACGCCAGCACTGCATACAGGTCGTTTTCGGTTACGCCTGGTTCGATAGCGGCTTGAACGTTTGCCAGGGCCACGTCTCCGATGGCGCAGGCCTGCTTTATCAGGACCAGCTCATCCTCAGTTTTCACCGCCCGCGCCTTGTCCATAGGAATAAGACCGTCTTCCAGGGCTACCCCTTGCTCTTCCAGGGCCCGAATGGTCGCCATATCCCCCTTGTCCAGTCCTATCGGCTCCCCGGCAATGTTTAGCTCCGTCAACAGATCCTTCAACTCTGCTGCCCACCGTCTGGTGGCATCCCACATAAACTCCGCCGTCCTCCATGACGCCATGTTGAATGCAGGCCTACCTATCACATCGTCCCCGAGCACCGGCGCCTCCGTGACCGAGGGCATGAACAATACCGGTTTTCCTTCCCTGGGCACCAACGCGTGACGACCCTTCAGGTGCAGATAGAACGTCTCGAAGTTCCGGGTGCCCGTGGCGTACCGCACGTTTATCGGGTCGAAGAGCAACAGCCCTCCCAGGTTCGCCCGAGCCAGCTCAGCCTGGATTCTTGCTACTCGGTCCAGCCGTAGCCTTCGCACGTCCACCCGTTCCTCGAAGTCCACCACCTGAGTCCCGACCACATCCTTTTCATGCAACTGTTTGGCACACACTGCGTTGACCCTCGCTTCTATTCTCTGGAGACCGAATGCCCGCCGCCCGATTCTAGAAGCGGCTGGTGGAGCGGTCAATGAAGCGCAGTTGGGCATTGCCTTACCCTGTAGGTGAATGTAGGATTGTCCAAGCCAAATTCCAATACCCTGGAATCCCCAAAACTGAGAGGAATTAGTCATGCAAAAAGTGGTCTCGGCGGACTGTCACATAGACCTGAGCTGGTTGCCGGAGGACCTGTTCATCACCCGGGCCCCGGCCCACCTCCGCTCCGCAATGCCGAGAGTCGAAGAAACGGACGACGGTCGCTGGTGGAAAATCGAGGATGCGGTGATTTCCAGGGTGGCGGGCTCCGGCCTGAGCGGCACCGGCGAAAAATACGTGCCCGGTTTCTCCTTGCACCTCGACAAGATGGAAGAGCAGGGTTTCTTCTCTGACGCCTCTGAGGGCCTGTACCACCCCACCACCCCCGACCTACGGCTCCGAGACCAGGACATCGACGGCATAAGCGGCGAAGTCATATACGGCATCCTTGGCGTGGCAAGTGGATTTGCAGCGGGCGGAGACGCCGTACGCAACTCCGAGGCACTGGGCGCCATCTACGAGATCTACAACCAGTGGGCCTCCGAGTTCTGCTCCACCAACCCCGACAGGTTCATAGGCCTGGCCTGCCTCACCAGCCACGACCCCAAGCTGGCCGCAGAGCAGCTATCCAAAGCCGCAGACCTCGGCCTCAGGGGGGCAGAGTTCAACGTCTCCAGCGCCTCGACGCCCATTTACCAACCGGAATGGGACATTCTCTGGTCCGTCTCCGAAGAGCGGCAAATGCCGATTTCCTTCCACACCGTGGGCCTTCCGTACCGGAAGCCGGATGTCGGCTCCCCGGACTACTGCCAGTATGTTGCCATGGGCATAAACTTCACCCTCTTCCAGTTGTCCGGCGCCGAGTTCCTGGCAAGCATCGTCCTCTCCAGGGCGTGCACGGACCACCCGGACTTCAAGTTCGTTCTGGGGGAGTGTGGGGTGGGGTGGATACCCTACGTCCTCCACAGGCTCGACCAGGAGTACAAGGACCGCCTGTTCCACCTGGGGCTGGAGATGGAGCCCAGCGATTACTGGCGTCGGCAGGGCTATTCCACCTTCCAGGACGAGGTGATCACCCAGGAAGTCGTGGACCTCGTAGGCGAGTCCAACATCATGTGGGGCTCCGACTACCCCCACCCCGACGGCATCTGGCCCGAGTCCCAACAGCTCCTCGAAGCCAACCTCGCCAACCTCACCGAGGAGACCCGCACCAACATCACCTACCGCAACGCCGCCGAGCTCTACCGCTTCAACTAGTCCCTCTTAGTCATTCCGATGCCCCGCGAGGAATCTTGTGTGACGAAGCAGTGGTAGAGTTAAGGAGTCGGGGTGCGGTAGGCCGCAGGAATCATGGTCTTTGGAGGCCGAGCCCCAGCGAGGGCCACCGCACCCCTCTCTCATTTAAGCCCGTACAGTTGCCCGGGTCAACAACCCGTACCTGCAAGAAAGGGATAACATGAGTCAAGACTCCGTAATGGGAATCGACGTCAGCAGTGAGTTCCTGGACCTGCACGTCCTGCCGCAAGGCCGGGCCGCGAGGCACACTAACGATGCTGAAGGCATCAGAGAGGTCCTTCAAGTGGCCAAGGACTTCGATGTCGGCCTCATCGTCATGGAGTCCACCGGTGGCCTGGAGAGGCCCCTGGCCCTGGAGTGTGTGATCCGTCAGATACCCACGGCGGTTATGAACCCCAGGCAGATCAGGGACTTCGCACGCTCCATAGGCAAGCTGGCCAAGACCGACGCCATCGACGCCTACAGCATCGCCCGCTTCGCCTTCACCATCAGACCCGATGCCCGTCCCCTCCCAGACCCTCAGGCCGCCCACCTGAAGGCCCTCCTGGCCCGCAGAAAGCAGCTCATAGACATGAGGGCCGCCGAGTCCCTTCGCCTCAAGCGGGCCCTCGGCCCTCTTCACCCCAGTCTGCGTAAGCACATCCAGTTCCTCTCCCAGGAACTGAACGACCTGGACAGGGAGATAGACGACCTCATTAAGTCCAACTCCCTCTGGAAGGCCAAATACGACCTCCTCAAGGATGTCCCCGGCATAGGCTCCGTATGCTCCTTCACCCTGGTGGGCGCCCTCCCCGAACTGGGCGCCCTCAACCGCAAGGAGATCGCCGCCCTGGTGGGGGTAGCCCCCTTGAACAGGGACAGTGGAGTCCATAGGGGAAGACGTATCATCTGGGGCGGTCGGGCCAACGTCAGAAGAGCCCTCTACATGGCCGCCATGAGCGCCAGGAAGCATAACCCTCCCATCAAAGCCTTCTACGAGCAACTGCTCGCAGCCGGCAAACCCGGCAAGGTCGCCCTCGTCGCCTGCATGCGCAAGCTCCTCACCATCCTCAACGCCATGCTTAGAGACAATGCCCCCTGGAATCCCCTCCCAAAAACCTCTCCTCCACCCCGCCCCCAACACAGTTGCTGGGGTGGGGCCTTTCCGGCTCTCCATCCCCGTATGGGCAAACCCTTGTAGTTGCCCTCCCAGGTGGCGGGGCCCCGCGTCCGCCGACTCGTCTCGTACGCTTCCATCCTCAACCTGTATCCAACAACCCTCCCCACGCGGTATATTCCCCTCCGCATGAGCGCACAACCCTACCAGCCCGCCGCGCCCCAATCTTCCAACTACCGGTTCGTCGTAATCACTGCGTGGATGATTCCCCACGTCTTCGGTTTCATTCTCCTGGAAAGCCTGGGCCTCATGCTCCCCAGCATCAACAAGGAGTTCCACCTCAGCGCCACCGAGGAGGGCATTCTCGGCTCAGCCCCCAGGGTCGGGATGATGCTCCTGGCCCTCCCTGCCGGCTGGTGGCTTTCCAGGCTAAATCCCAAGCGAGTCACTACCATCACCTTCGTGGCGGGCGCGCTGCTGGCGCTCCTGCAAGGATGGTCCCGCTCCTTCTATTTGCTCCTCATCGCCCGAGCCATGTACGGCATCACAACGGTTCTGCGGGAGCCCGTTCGAGCCATGCTCGTCCGTCAATGGGCCCTCCCCCGAGAGGTGATCATTGTCAATGCCATGTCCAACATGCTCTGGGGCATCACGGCATTCGGTTTCATCCTGGTGCCCGTTCTCCTCGAAGTCCTGGACGACGACTGGAGAACGACGTTCTACATCTTCGCCCTGGGAATCATCGGCCTTACCGTCATTTGGCAAGTGCTGGGCAAGGAGCGCACCTCGCCTCAGTACCTGGCCGAAATGCAGGCCCAGACCCGCAGCCCCCTTTCATCCATTTTTCGCTACAGAGAGCTCTGGTTTCTGGCCTTTGGCCTCCTCGGCAATTCGGCTGCATGGTCCGCCTTCGCCGTTTTCTGGCCAACCCTCATGCTGGAGCAGTACGGCGTCAAGGAACTCACTTCGGGAATCGTCATAGCAATCGGGGGAGGGGTCTCTTCCGTCGCCGGGATAGCTGTGGGACTGCTTACCAACAGGATCGGCAAGAAGCGCGTCATCTTGTGGTGGTGTGGGGTGGGGATGGCGGCGACCCAGGTCGGCTTCCTGTGGACGGGTTCCTTTGGTTGGCTGGTGCTGCTGACCGCAGTAAACGGCATAGCCTGGACATACTTCCCCATCACCCTCTCGATCCCATTCCAGCTTCCGGGCATCAAGCCCCGGGAGATAGCCACTGCTATAGGTTTCCTGGAAACGGCCGTATGGGCCGGCGCACTGGTCGGCCCCCTGCTAACCGGTGTGTTGGAGGACTACGCCCTGGAGCCCCGACTCGCGCTCATGGTGGCATCCTCCATGCCCATCAGCCTGTCCATTTGCGCGATGCTGCTGCCCAAGAAGTGGGACGAGATCAGGTACTAGCGCCGCTGAGAGCCTAGTTGCCGTTCAGCTTCATGTCGAAGAGGCGGATGGCGTTGTCTCGCGTGATCTTCTTCTTGATCTCATCCGAGACCCCTTCGAAGTTGCGGGCGATGTATTCGTGGGATTTCGGCCACGTGCTCTCCCAGTGGGGATAGTCGTTGGCCCAGATGTAGTTGTCCGCCCCGATGATGTCCGTGTTCTTCACCCCCACCGGGTCGTCCATGAAGCAGGCGTAGATGTTGCGCTTGAAGTAGTCGCTCGGGGCCATGTCCGGCACCTCCACCCGAGAGTCCTGCCTCATCCGGTACTTGTCGTCGGCCAGCCAGAGATAGTGGGGAATCCATCCTATGTCCATTTCGGCCAAAACGACCTTTAATCTTGGGTACCGGTCGAAGACGCCCCAGTAAATCAGGTGAGAAAGAGACCTTTGCCCCGGGTGGTGGAGGCAGGTCTGGCTGATCCGGTCCTGGCCCAGCTGGTCCTCCGGCCCGAAACCTGTGAAAGCGTGCAGGCTTATGGGAATACCGGCTTCCTGGGCCGCGGCCCACAGCTTATCGTACACAGGCTTTTCGTAAGTGTACTTGGGCTCGGGCCAGGAGTTGATCAGCACACCCCGCAATCCCATTGCTGCACAGCGCTCCAACTCGGCCACGGCCTGGTCCACGTCGTATATGGAGATGAGGCCGATGCCCAGCAGGACGTCGGGAGCGTGGGAGCAGAACTCGGCCAGCCAGTCGTTGTAGACGGAGAACAGCGCCCGTTGGAATGGCGGGTCCTGGAGCCGGTAGAGCGTGAGGGCGTAGGACGGGTAAAGGACCTCGGCCTCCGTCCCGTCTATCTTCATGTCCTCCAGCCGAGCCGCGGGATCATAGCCCCCTGCCCGACCATCCCGGTAGGACACCTCCTCGATATGCGACTCGAACTCCGAGTAGCTCTCCCGACTCGCCCCCGCAAAGAAAGCCATAGACGCCGTAACCGTCGGCAAGTCCTCGCATACCCAACGGTCTCCCTTTTCTCCGGGTGGGTCTTTCACGATTCTTGGGGCCCGATCCCTGAACTCATGCGGAAGTCGTGTTATCCACAGGTCCGCGGGGTCGGTAACGTGTGAGTCTCCGGAAATGATGTTGTAGTCGGCCATCTTCGCTCTCCTCAGCCCCGAGTCCCCTTCCCGTCCCCTCTCCCTTGAGGGGAGAGGGTGAGGGTGATTCCTCCCGGGCATTCATTATTCTCGATTATAGTCCCGACCCCCAAGTCGGGCCACTACGTGTTCACCCGACCCCCGTCTATCGGCAGCTCAACCCCCGTGACATAAGATGATTCGTCCGATGCCAGGTACAACGCCCCGTAGGCAATCTCCTCCGGCGTCCCGATGCGTCCCATGGGAATGTTTCCGATGGGGTCGCCTTGCTCTGCCATCTCTCGGGTCTGGGCATGGAGCATGGGCGTGTCGATGGGTCCGGGATGAATCGAGTTGGCCCGGATTCCCTCTCCGGCGTACTGGTGGGCCGTGGTCTTTGTCAGGATCTTCACCGCTCCCTTAGCAGGGCCGTAAGCCGTCCCGTCGGCATTCCCCACTATCCCCGCACCCGACGACATGTTCACAATCGATCCTCCACCCGACTTCTTCATCTCCGGTATCGCGTGCTTGCTCCCGAGGAATGTCCCCGTCGCATTCACCGCCATGATCCGCTCCCAGGTCTCCAGAGGGGTGTCGGCGACCAACTCGGGACTGTAGGCCCCCGCATTGTTCACCAGCACGTTCAACCCCCCGAACCGCTCCACTGTCGCTGCCACAGCCCGCTCCCAGTCTTCTTCTTTGGTGACGTCTAAATATATGTAGAAAGCCTCCCCCCCGACCTCTACTATCTCCTCTACGACTCGCTCCCCCCGCCCCAAGTCCACGTCCGCCACCACAACCTTCGCCCCTTCCGACGCAAACAGCCGGCATATCGCCGACCCTATTCCCCCCGCCCCACCCGTCACCAGCGCTATCTTCCCTTCCATCCTCATGGCAGCGATAACCCCTTCCCTACCCCTGCTCCGTCATCACCTTCCGGCAGAACGTCGCAGCGTTCACCAGGTCCGGTATCACCACGAACTCCCTCACCGTGTGCATTTCGTTCGTCGCCATCCCCACCACTATGCACTCTATCCCCTTCTGCCTCATTACGTTCGCGTCAGTCCCCCCGCCCGAGGGTTCCAGCCTGAGCGGCAGCCCCATCGAGTCCAGGGTGCGCCTTGCCATTTCCAGCATCTTTTCGCCGGGCTTGACGGTGTATGTATTGAACTCGACGGTAAATCCATCCTCGATAATCGCTTCCTTGTACCGGTCGCGCACCTGGTCGAATATCCCCCGCGCCTGGAGTTGAAGCAGGTCCAGCGTCTCCAGGTTCACGCTGCGAAACTCACCCGTGAACGTCGCTTGCTCCGGCACGGCGTTCCGGACACTCCCACCCGAGATAGTCCCCACGTTAAACGTCGTCTCCTCGTCCAGCCGACCCTGCGGAAGCTCGCTGATAATCTCCGCCGCTATCTTGATCGCCGAGAGCCCCTTCTCCGGCTCGACTCCCGCGTGCGCCGACCTCCCCGTCACATTCACTTCGAAGCTCACGTAGGTCGGGCTCGACGCCGTTAGCTTGTTTACCGGCCCGTTCCCGTCGAAGACCACGGCCTCGTTTGAGGTGATTAGCGAGTAGTCCATATTCCGAGCCCCGACCAGCCCTATCTCCTCGCCCCTCGTGAACGCCAGTTGAATGTTCCGCCGGGGCAGCCCTTCCTCGATAACCGACTCTATCCCCTCCAATATAGCCGCCACCCCCGCCTTGGCGTCACCCCCGAGAATCGTCGTCCCATCCGAGACGATCCGCTCACCCTCCACCCGAGGCTTGATCCCTCGCCCCGGCTCCACCGTGTCCATGTGCGCCGACAGCAGCAACGGGTTCTCTCCCTCCTCCCGAGCTATCAGGTTCCCGTGGGCATCCCTCAGAACCTCGAACCCCAGCCCCGACAGCCTCCTCGTCAGGTCCTGAGCCATCTCCTCTTCCTCGTCGGAGGGACTGTCAATCTGGACGAGGTCGCAGAAAGTCTTGACCAAGCGGTCTTCATTGATCATCGTAGATTCCTCGGTTACTTCCGAAATTCGTCTATCCGAGACATGCGCTCCCGGACGATTTCAAGCGTCTCCAGCTTCTTGGGAAAGGCGAAGCGCACAAACTGCTTGCCATGCTCCGGGCTGCGGTAGAACGCCCGACCCGGCACCGGCGTCACCCCTATCGTCTCCGCCATGAACATCGCGAAGGCCAGGTCGTCGTCGTAGCCGCAGTCCGGGTACTCGGTCATCACGTAGTAGGCGCCCTGCGGCGTGACGTAGTCGAACCCCGAATCCCTCAGAATCTCCAAAGTGACATCCCGTCGTGCCTGGTACTCGCCCGACAACCCCTCGAAATAGCTCATTGGAAAGCTCATGCCCTTGGCCGCGGCCATCTGCAGCGGGTGCGCCGCCCCGACCGTCAGGAAATCATGCGCCCGGCGTATCGCCGTGCACAGCGTCGCATCCATCACTATCGCCCACCCGATCCGCCAGCCCGTCACGCTGTACGTCTTAGACACGCTGTTCACCGTCACCGTCCGCTCCGCCATCCCCGGCAGCGACGCTATGCTCCTGTGCTTCAACCCGTCGAAGATGATGTGTTCGTACGGCTCATCCGAAAACACCAGCGCATCGAACTCCTGGCAAAGCTCCGCAATCACCCCCAGTTCATCGTCCGAGAATACCTTGCCGCACGGGTTGTGGGGCGTGGTGATTACCATCGCCTTGGTTTTCGACGAAAAGGCGCTGCGCAGTTCATCGGGGTCGAACTTGAATTCGTCACCCACCCGACGCAGCGGCACGTACACCGGCTTCCCACCCGAGATCAGCGTGTCCGGCCCATAGTTCTCGTAGAACGGCTCGAAGATGATGATCTCGTCCCCAGGGTCCACCAGCCCCAGCATCGTCGCCATCATCGCCTCCGTCCCGCCGCACGTCACCGTTACGTGCGCGTCCGGCTCCGGCGTCAGCCCGTTGTACCACCCGAACTTCTCCGCAATCGCCTCCCGCAGCGGCCCCGCCCCCCAGGTGTTGGCGTACTGGTGAAAGTCCCCCGCCAGCGCTTCATGCGCCGCTTCGACCAGGGCCGGAGGAGGCGGAAAATCGGGGAAACCCTGGGCCATGTTCACCCCGCCCAGGTTGTTGTTGATCCGCGTCATGTCACGAATTATCGACTCCGTGAAATGGCGCACGCGGTCCGCCGTATGTCTTTCGCTCGACAAAACACCCCCAAACTTCTAGCCCCGGAAACCCGCCCATTCTACCACGTAACACCCCCCCTTTAACTTGTCGCCATGCCTGCCTAATGCTATCTTCACTACATGGTAAACCTATCACGAGACCTTCATGAAGGGCTCAGCCGTTATGCCCTGAATGCCCCTATCCCGACTTCGGATGATACTCCTGTAGGGTATGCGGATATCCTGGGACGCGCCTATTTGGCCTTCGCCAAGCACGACCGCCGGAAGAACGGCGGACACTATTTCACACCCACAGTCATCGGCAGGTTCATGGCAGAGCACCACTCTTATTCGGAGCCACACTTGCGAGTCCTGGATCCGGGAAGCGGCGCGGGTGTCCTGTCGGCTGCGGTATGCGAGGCGGCATCCAAAAGCAATATAGTCAAGAGCTTGCATGTCGACGCCTATGAAGCCGAGCCACTGCTGGCAGACCTCACGCACCTCACTCTAACCTTCTCACGCGAATGGCTTGCTCTGCGCGGCGTGACTCTTACATTCGATGTAGTGTGCGGGGATTTTGTTTTGGGTCACGCAGCCACTTTGAAGGCTATCTTCAATGCCAACGGACATGAAATGGACTCTGACAACCTGCGCCACAGCTATGACCTCGTGATCTCCAATCCCCCCTACTTTAAGATACGGAAGGACGACCCACGAGCTATAGCATGGTCGTCTGTCGTGCACGGCCAACCCAACATCTACACCTTGTTCATGGCGGTTTCCGCCGAGCTTCTGTCGGAATCGGGGAAGCTCGTATACATCGTGCCGAGAAGCTTCGCATCAGGGCCGTACTTCAGGAAATTCCGAGAGGTATTCTTCCGGAGCGTGGTTCCTACGGCCATCCACCTCTTTGAGTCTAGAAAAGATGTGTTCAGGAACCAGACAGTACTCCAAGAGAATTTGATATTAACGGGTCGGAAGCGGATGGACGGCGAAGCGTCCGATGAAAGTCAAGTGCTGGTATCCCACAGCAAGGCGACCGAAGACCTCGCTAACCGCAAACGTCTTCTGGTAGGACTGGACTCCGTGCTGGACTTGGGGAGAAAGAATAAGGAATTGTGCATCCCCGTTTGCCCGGAGGACTTGGCTCTGGTGCAGACTGTCCGTAAGTGGCCCGAAACGCTGAGGTCTCTCGGGTTGGACATCTCCACCGGTCCTGTCGTGCCGTTCAGGGCAACGCAGTTCTTAGCCCATGCTGCATCTGGGCTATCCGCAGTCCCCCTTCTGTGGATGCACAATGTGAGACCCATGCGCGTAGAATGGCCGTCTACGGCAACCCATAAGCCACAGTGGATCGAGGCCGTTCCGACATCGACAAAGCTCTTGGTAAGGGATGAGACCTACGTACTTCTGAGACGTTTTAGTGCCAAAGAGGAGAAGCGTCGGTTGGTGGCTGCCCCTCTGGTGCAAGGCCGTCTGAACGCGCGCACAGTGGGTCTGGAGAATCATCTAAACTACATTCGCGGGGTTTCAAGGTGCTTGGATGAGGAATTAGCTCTCGGTCTCGCAGCCCTCTTCAACTCGGTTTTCTTGGATCGGTATTTCCGCGTGTCTAACGGCAACACTCAAGTCAGTGCTACTGAACTACGGGCCATGCCGCTCCCTGACGAATGCGTAATCCGCTCAATTGGAGTGAAGGCACGCGAATGGCTCTGTTCCAAGACAGACCTTCCTACGATTGACGCCCTCGTCGCCGAGATTCTTAGCCTCTCCCCTGAGTATGGACTGACGCCAGTAGCGGTATGAGCAAGATTGATGAGGCGAGGGATATCCTGCAAAATCTCGGGCTCCCCTCGGCCCAGTGGAACGACATAGCTTGCCTGACTTTACTGGCTCTTTCCGGGTTATCTGAGAACTCCGCTTGGAGTCGAGCCTCCAAACCGTCCCGGACTATTCATCAAATCCTTGGGTTCATGAGGGATGCATACGGGAGAGATTACGCAGAGAATACGCGGGAAACCGTGCGTCGTCAGGTCATTCACCAGTTCGAGCAGGCGCGGTTAGTCGACCGGAATCCCGACATCCCGGACCTTCCTACCAACAGCCCCAGAACTCATTACGGCCTCACCGATGAAGCCCTGAAGGTACTCCGGTCGTATAAAAGCAAGCGTTGGGAATCAGAATTGCTCGCCTTCCGCTCTAGCCAAGGAACCCTCTTGGAGATATATCAGCGGCGGCGTCGGATGCGCGAGATACCCATCCGTACCTCGACCGGAGAGGAGATTCGCCTGTCCCCCGGCAAGCACAACAGACTTCAAGCCTTGGTTGTATCGGACTTCGGGCCAAGGTTCGCACCTGGGGCTACTCTGCTATACATGGGCGATGCCGCTAACAAGCTTCTGCACCTTGACCGTGAGAGACTGGATCGGCTCGGCATTCCTATTACCGAGCACGACAAACTCCCAGATGTGGTGCTCTACCATGAGGAGCGGGACTGGTTGTTCTTGGTTGAGGCTGTCACGTCTCATGGCCCCATGAGTCCCAAGCGAGTCGAGGAATTAGAAGATGCCTTAAAGGATAGTGCCGCTACGAGGGTATATATCAGTGCTTTCCCGGACTTTCGGCAGTTCAAGCGGCATGTAAGCAATATTGCTTGGGAAACTGAGGTTTGGATAGCCGAGATACCGGACCACTTGATTCATTTCAACGGAGACAAATTCCTCGGAGCAAATAGAATCACTAACTCCGACCTTTAGTTGATGTTCCCTACAGACCCGCCCCCGAAGCTGGCCAGCGCCCTGTACCCCACCCGCTCGCACCAGATGTCATAAGCATCGGGCCATTGCGCTTGCAGACGGTCCACCGCCTCCAGGACGCCTCCGTCGATGGCCCATCTGCCGCTTTCCACGTCGATGGCGACGACCTTCCCTTCGTGGTCCGCCTCGACCCGCCGCCGGATATCGCGCTCGTATATCTCCTTGCCCAGGCGGGCCGTCTCTTCTTTCGGACGGCTCGGCGGCATGGTGGGTTCAGGTGACTGTGTCGACGCCGGTGTGCCTGTGTCTCTCATCAACCCCTCCTTTCACAACCTCCTATCGGTTCGCTCCGTGTGCGGATTTCCAGAGTATACCCTTAACCCGGACTCCCGGTCACCGCAAGGCCCAGCGAGCCCTACCGCACTCTAACCCGTGACCTCTCACTTCCCTCACCAACCGACTCGGCCCTCCTCCCGTCCCATCCCTTTTTCCGTCATTCCCGAGTAGTCGGGAATCCATCCTGCGGGGCGCGGCGGGGCGGCGTCCTGTCCCCTCTCCCTTGAGGGGAGAGGGCTAGGGTGAGGGTGATCCCCGGACGCGGGGGGCGGCCCACGCCGGCCAACCCGTCGCGTATATCTCTCCCCAAAAACCGCACATTTGCTTGACACACCTGAGCAAAGGCGTTATCATACCCTGCGTTCGCGAACACTAATTCACTAACACAAGGAGGAACCAAAAACCCAGGGAAGCCCCCGAGACCCGACCCCGAGGACTCAACGCCCCAGCCCATCCCAAAGGCCCACGCGCAGGCCCTAGGCATAAGCTGGCACATCCGCCTCAGGCGGACAGGGATGTTGTCCCCTCACCATCGTGGCGCCCGTGGCCCTTCCCTGACCATCTAGGCGATGGATAGACGCCTTGGATCCCATCTTTGTCCCGTCCTGTTCCATAACATCACATTTTGTCCCTTTTCCCCTTACCCTGGGAGCGCCTTGGCTGTCATAGCCATTGACACTCCGGGCCCCGTGGCAGGCGCTTGAACCTGCGCCCGACCCTGGGCGCCCGAAAAACTGCTCCGACAGGAACAGGGGCCTTGTCCCACTGGGCGTCTCCCATCGCCGACCCACAACCCAACAGAACAATCAAAACCCCACCCCCCACAACTGAATAACCCTCCAGGCCGCCCCCCTACCCTCCCCCAAACCGGGCGATGTTATAGGCCCCCATCGGGATATCCGTCTCCTCCCCTGTCACCATCTGCGCCACCAGCATCCCCGATACCGGCCCCATGCAGATCCCCCCGCCCTCGTGGCCCGTGTTCAGGTAGAAACCCGGCGCCGCCTCGCACTCCCCCAGGATCGGCAAGTGGTCCGCCGTGTACGGCCTGAAACCCGTGTAGCACCTGATGATCTGCACCCCCGCCAGCGCCGGGAAGAACCGCACCGCCCTAGCCGCGATACCCGTCACCGCCGCCATCTGTTCCTTCCCGTCAAACCCGGCGAACTCCCGGCTGCTCCCGAACAGCATCGGCCCGCTCTTCGTATGCTCGATCACGCACGCCACCGCCAGCCCCGACTCGTCCGCATCGATCGTCCGTGTGTATGACGCCTCCATGGCCGCGTGCTTGATTATCGCCGGCGCCGGCGCCGAAACCAGTATGTGTCCCCTCCTCGGCGTCACCGGCACGTCCACCCCCGCCATCTCCCCAACCGCCGAGCTCCACGCCCCCGCCGCACACACCACCACCCCCGCCAAAAACCTCTCCTCCCCAGCTACCACCCCCGATATTCGATCCTGTTCGTCCTTCTCAATCCCGGTGACCGGCGTATACGGCCTAACGTCTGCTCCCCCAAGCCTAGCCGCCTCCGCCATCGCCCACGACGCCAGTTGTGGTTGCACCTGCCCGTGCCCCGGGAAGAACGCCAGCCCCGGTATGTCCTCCGCCAGGTTGGGCTCCAACTCCCTCGCCGCAGACCCATCGACAATCTCCGCCTCCACCGACTCATCCCGCAGGCTATCGACCAGCTTCCTCAGCACCTCTAGGTCCTCCTCCACCTCCGCTATCAGCGTACTCCCGTTCACCTCATATTCGACATCGAACGGAAGCTCCTCCGCCAGGTCCTTCCACCGCTTGGCAGCCAGCTTGCCCAGCTCAAGCTCGGGGCCCGGGTGCCGGTCCGCTATCAGGATCTGCCCGTCGCACGCCCCCGACGTCCCGGAGGCGATAGCGCCGCGTTCCAGCAGAGCCACTTTCGCCCCCATCTTCGTAAGGTGATACGCCGTAGAAGTCCCGACTATGCCCCCGCCCACCACCACGGCATCAACTGTAGTCACCCCCGGACTCACGGGCGTCCCTTCTCCATCCCCGCCAACGCACCCATTGATACGGGCTTCACTATCGGCCTCCCCGTGAATGCACCAACCTCGCCCTGCCCCCGACCCGTCCGTCGGGCCACCAGCGTCGCCACCGACGCCCCGCACACCCGGCCCTGGCACATCCCCATCCCCGCCCGTGTCCTCGACTTAACCCCCGTCAGATCGTTGGCCCCGTTGTGGATAGCCTCGTGGATTTCTGCTGCCGTGACCTCTTCGCACCGGCATACCACCGTCTCCGGCGATGTGATATCGAACAGACCATCCCGGGGGCTGAACAGGTCGGCCATCATCCGTGCGAAAGGGCGAAGCTTCCGAAGTCGTTCCACGTACGGCGCCCGACGCGCCCTCGCCTCCGACTCCGATATCATCCCGAGCGACTCTGCCGCCGAATATCCCGCAATCGACCCTTCCGCCGCCGCTATGTCCGACCCCCCGATCCCCGTCGTCTCTCCCGCCGCAAACACCTTCGCCACCGAGGTAGCCTGCCTGCTATCCACCTTGACCGTCCAGCCCCCGTATCCCTTCCTGAACTGGTGCTCACACCGGCACAGTCGCGACAACTGCGTGTTCACCGAAAACCCGTATCCCACAGCCACCGCATCAGCCAATATCGTTTGCTCCGTGCCGGCTATGGGTCGCCAGTCATCGTCTAGCGATGCCGTCACCACCCCCTCCACCCTTCCCCTGCCCCACGCTTCGATTACTGCCTGTCCGAACCGCACCCCAACCCGCGCCTTCAACAATGGCTTCACGTAGTCCCAGCCTTCCCGGAACCGTCCCCACTGGCCCCACAACGAACCCGCCCTCGAAAGCCATCCCATCGGTTTTGAGGCTTCCAACACCGCCACTATGTTCGCCCCCGCTTCTATCAGCTGCGACGTCACCGGCAGCAGAAACGGCCCCGACCCAGACAGTATAATCTCCCTCCCCGGCAGCATCCTCTGACTCTTGACCAGCGTCTGGGCCCCGCCCAGCGTCATCACCCCTGGAAGCGTCCACCCGGGAAAAGGGATAGCCCTGTCATAGCCGCCCGTGGCCAGTATCAGCGCCCCACATTGCAGCGACTCGGCCTTGCCCCCACTCTCCAGTCCCAGGGTGAGCGGATCGAACAGCCCCCAGACCGTCGTCCCCAGCTTCAGCTCTATGTTCGCATCGTACGCCCGATCCAGCAGCTTTTGTCCCTTCTCGTAGGTAAGTCCCAGTGCTTCTGGTTGCTCGACCCTGAATCCGCGTGGAAGCTGACGGTATATCTGACCTCCCGGCGCGGCGTTTTCATCAATCACCACCGGTCTGAGTCCGCATTTGGCCGCGGCAATCGCCGCCGACAACCCCGCCGGCCCCGCCCCGACTACCGCCAGCGCAACGCCCCTCATCCTTCCTCACCTCCCCCGACTCCTTCCTGTGTGCGCACCTTCATCCCCGGCACCGCCTGGGTCATACACGCCCGTACGTTCGCTCTCCCGTTAACGATCACCAGGCAGTCGTAGCACACCCCGATTCCGCAGAACAGGCCCCGAGGCTCGTACAGTTTCCTCGTCTTCCTCAACGTCCGCGTCCGGCTCGCCAGCATCACCGACGCCACCGTCTCCCCTTCAAACGCCTGCACCGAGTTCCCATCGACCTCTACCACAAACCCCTCCCCCCGACGGACCACCGGCCTTGTGCCTTCCTCTATCCTCATATCCCCTTATTGCTCCCGACATGACTAGGGGGACGAGAATCGTCCCCCTTCTACAATTCTATGTTAACTCACCTCAGCCGATCATGTCGTAGCTTCTCAGAACGTTGCCCGGCAGCGCCCCCGTGCACGTGTTCTCTTCGAAGGTCACCGTGCCGTTGACCATTATGTAGCGCATGCCCTTCGGTTTCTGTATCAGCCTCTTCTCCCCGCCCGGGAAGTCGGTGGCGTATTCGGGCTTGTCCGTCTCGAAGCCTATCTCATCAAGGTTATAGACGATCATGTCTGCCGCCATGCCTTCCCGCAGGGTCCCTCTGTCCCGAAACCCGGCCAGCCATGCGGGCAACGCGCTCATCTTGTAGTGCGCCTGCTCTAGGGTAAGCGCTCCCTCGTCCCGTACCCAGTGACTCAACAGATAAGTAGGCCATGTGCTCGTTGTAAAGAACCTGACGTGGGCGCCGCCGTCAGAAAACGAAGGATGGGTCAGTGGGTGAGTCAGCGTTTCCAAGTCCGCTTCCTGGTTGCCGCCCACCAGCCCCGACAAGCTGAACTCCGTCTCCAGACCCTCGTCCAGACTCAGGTCCAGCAATGCGTCCACCGGGTCCTTCCCTTCCGACTTGGCAATCTCCGCTATGCTCATCCCGTCGTACTTGTAGTTGCGCTCGTTTACCGTCTCCAGCACGTTGAACTTGGACCAGTCCTTGTGGAAGTCCGTCTCCTCCCACTCTGCTATGTCCTTCTTCATGCCGTCCCGGGTCTCCTCGCGCCCAAGCCTCTCTATCCTCTCCTCCCGGGTCCCGAGCAGCGCAGTGAACCAGTTCGGCATGTCGTCGAACAAATTGAACTCTGATAGCTTGAACCTCGGGTCTATCGGCATGACTATCGACTGCCCGTATATCGAAAGCCCCCGGGCCTTGGCATCCTCTACCCACGCCAGCTGCCTCTTGTATTGCTGTGGGTCCTGGTCGCTGTAGTTGAGAGCCGCGAATTGGACGGGTCGACCGCTGGCCTTCGCCATCTTCTCGACCAGCATATCCCTCCCTTCCTCATCCGTGCTCCCAAGCGTCATCGTGATCCCCCCGAGCCCGTATTCCCCCAGCAGCCGCGCCATCGCCTCGAATTCGACGTCCGCGGCCACGTGCGTGGGGAGATAACCGCCGGTCGCGGGCCGGTCCGCCATGTTCTTGTTCAGCGAAAAGCCGAATGCCCCTGCATCCAGCGCCTCCCTGAAAAGAGCCAATATCTCGTCCAATTCTTCCTTCGTCACGTAGTCCCGGTTGGCGGCCTCCTCTGCTCCCATCACCCACACCCGGGCCGGTGAATAGGCGAACATCGCTCCTACGTTCACCCCAGTCCCTTGCCGCTGAAGGCTGTCCAGGTATTCGGGAAATGTCACCCAGTCCCAACGGATCCCCGCTCTCATCGAATGTAGCGGAATCGCCTCAATGCGAGAATGAAGCTGCATGTTCCCTTCCCGGTCTTCGGGCCTGACCGGCGCAACCCCATAGCCGCAGTGACCAATCGTCATAGAGGTCATCCCGTGCCAACCCGACAGCGAGCAGTACGGGTCCCAGTTGATCTGACCGTCATAGTGGGCGTGTTGCTCCACCGCTCCCGGCGCCACGATGCAACCCGACGCATCCAACTCCTTACCCCCCGACCCCCGGACCTTGCCGCTTATCTGGGCGATCCTTCCACCTTTGATCCCGACATCTGCTCTGTACGCCGGTATCCCCGTCGCTTCCACCACGGTCCCATTCCTGACTACGACGTCAAATTCAGCCATCGTCTCCCTCCCCGCTAACGATTAATCAGGCCTTGGCTAGTGCTAGTTCGGAAAGCCGTACAGTTTAGCCGTGTTGTCACACACCAGCTTCTTTATCTTTGCCTCATCCAGGTGACCGAGATGTTCATCTATCACGGCCCGGGAGTCGGGCCAAATGCAGTCGGGGTGGGGATAGTCTGAGCCCCACATTATCTTGTCCTCTCCTACCAGGTCTACCATCTCGTTGGTCAAGTGCTCAATCTGGAAGGTGGAATAGCCCTGTCTCGCCCAGTATTCGCTGGGCTTCAGGCTCAGTCCTATGTGGAATAGCTGTCTTTGGTACTCTTCATCCATTCGGAAGAGCACGTAGGGAATCCAGGCGATGCCGCATTCGCCGAGCACGAACTTCATGTTAGGGTGTCGGTCCAGGGCCCCGCTATAGATGATGCTGGCCAGGTACTCCGCACCGGCCAGCTGGAACATGGTGATGAACAGCCCGTTTATGACCCACTTGTAGTCGTCGAATTCCTCCACTTTCGGCATCCGAGGCTCGAGACCCACCGTGTGGAAAGATATGGGCAGACCCGTGTCGCTGGCGGCTTCCCAGAGAGGGTCCCAGCTATTGTGGTAGAGGGGGTTCGGGGACGAGCCTATGTTAATCTCCGCCCCCCCGAGACCCAGCTCCGCCGCCCGGCGCATCTGCCCTGCCGCAATTTTGGGGTCGCTCGGGGTCAGGCAGGTCAACCCCACAAACCGATCTGGGTTGGTCTTGCAGAACTCGGATATCCATTCACTGTAGCCGTTATACACGGCGGTGATGAGTTCCGGATCGTGCAGGCCGTAGCCGGGGCCGCTCGGTTCGTCGCCCATCTGGATCGTCTCAACTTCGTCAGCCTGGGTGCCAGCGAATCCGGCCAGCCCCAGCACACCGTAGATTACTTCCCCACTGATGCCGTCGGCGTCCTGGTCCTTTATTCTCAGTTCCGGTGTTCCGGGCCTGAGGAGCCCCCTGTCAGCGTCCGAATAGAAGTTCAGCTCCTCCATTCGGTCCAGCCTGTTGGATACCCCCGCTTGATAGGGGTCCCAGCCCCCGGGCCGTAGACCAATCCCCGACCCTCCAACCCACCCCAGAAGTCCGTCCTCGGCAAACCACTGCCTGCCATCTTCCGTTTCCTTCACCACTGGCATCCTGTCCTTCAGATGCGCCGGCGCCCGAGAAGTGAAGATATCCTCCGGCAACCACGGAATGTCAAGATGGCAGTCTCCCGAGATAACTTTGCCCGTGTAACCCATTACAGTTCTCCTAGAATTCCTTTCTATCTTCCCCCTGTTATTCGGGCAAGCCCTCAGCTGGGAAAGCCGTAGAGCCTCGCCGTGTTGTCACACACGATCTTCTTCAGTTTGTCCTCGTCCAGGTGTCCCAGGTTCTCGTCGATTACGGACCGGGAGTCCGGCCAGACGCAGTCGGGGTGGGGGTAGTCCGAGCCCCAGATGATGTTGTCTTCACCCACCATCTCGACCATCTCGTTGGTCAGGTACTCGATCTGGAACGTGGAGTAGCCCTGCCGGTGCCAGTACTCGGACGGCTTCATTTTCAGCCCGTGCTCCCCGATCTTCCAGCGCTCAGCCTCATCGTCCATCCGGAACAGCACGTACGGCAGCCACCCGATGCCGCACTCTCCCAGCACGAACTTCATGTTCGGGTACCGTTCGCATGCGCCCGACAGAATGATGCTCGAAACAAATTCCGCCCCCGAGAGCTGGAAGACGGTGAGAGAGACCCCCGTCATAACCGCCTTCTCTGCGGCTGTGGTCTCTCTCGTCGGAGCCCGAGGCGACAACCCGACTGTGTGGAAGGCGATCGCCAGGCCTGATTCATCAACCGCCTCCCAGAGAGGGTCCCATTCCTTCAAGTAAATCGGCTCTTGCGTGGAGGCGACATTGAGTTCGGTGCCCTTCAACCCGACTTCCGCCGCTTTGCGCGCCTGTCCGGCAGCCTCTTCCGGGTCCCTGGCAAAAAGGCAGCCCAGCGCCGCCAGCCTGTCAGGATTCGTCTTGCAAAAGTCAGATATATATTGGTTGTAGATTTCGAAGACTGCCAGGATAGCGTCCGGGTCCGTGAGTCCGTAGCCAGCGCCCCCGGGCTCGTCCCCTCCTATTACGGCCCCTTCCTCTCCGGCCTGCGTCGTTCCGAAACCGCTGGCCAGGGCTAGCACGCCGTAAAGCACCTCGCCCGAAATCCCGTCCGTGTCTTGGTCTTTAAGCCGCAGCTCTGGGGTGGTGGGGTGGAACAGGCCTTGACTTGCGTCGGTGAAGAAGTTCTTCTCTTCCATCCGGTCCAGCCTCTCGTTCACCCCGGCCACGTATGGGTCCCAGAAGAGGCTCGGTTGTAACCCTATGCCTGCCCCCCCGACGCATCCTAGCTGCCTGTCGCCCGCAAACCACTGCTCTCCGTCATCGGTATCCTGGACGTGCGGCATCTTGTCCCTGAGATGCGCCGGAGCATTGGACGTGAACAGGTCCGCCGGCAACCACGGTATGTCTACGTGGCAGTCCCCGGATATGACCTTTCCTGTGTAGCCCATGGTAGTCCTCCCCTGAAAAGACTAAACGTGCCATCAAAGCTAGCCCATTATCCGGCCTTGTCAACGCGAAGTCCACCACCAAACAGCCTCATTCCTCCACCCTCGCCCTGACCCATTCGTTGAACTCCCTAAGCAGGAATTCGTTGGCCGTATAGACTCCGTTCTTGTGCCCCTCATTTAGTGGTGAGTTAACTTCGATTCTGCTCCAGTCGGTCAGAAAAGAACTGACAGAGCTCGGGGTCCGGCACCTGGCCATCCGCAAATGTAAAAGTACCGTGATCACGAATCTCTGCCGCGGCTCGCCGGATGAGCCCGAAGGTTGCGCGGGCCAGCGAACCGCCGATGCTGATTCGCTTGACCCCCAAGTCCTCAAGCTGGCTTACGTTCATTGGACTCCCGGCCAGACCCATGACCACGTTGAGCGGTGCATCGACTTCCTTAACGAGTCTACCGATGGTCTCCGGGTCAGTTATTCCGGGCACATAGAGGCAATCCGCGCCCGCGTCCCGATAGGAAACGGCCCTTGCCACTGATTCCTCGAAAGGGTCCGAGTGCCCGACAAGATAGCACTCCGCTCTTGCGGTCACGGTAAAGGGAAAGGGCAGGGAATCGGCTGCCGCCACCGCAGCCTCGATTCTCTCCCTCGCAAGGCCCCTATCATAAAGGTCGCCCGTGCCATAGGAGGAGGCATAGTCCTCGATGCTGGCGCCAACCGCACCGGTGTCCGCCACCATGCGGATGGTCTCGGCCACCTCTTCGGGCGTATGTCCGTAGCCGTTTTCCGCATCCATACTGACCGGTATCCGAATAGCGTTGGCAATCCGACGGGTTTCCTCCAACGCCGCTTCCCTGCTCAACACCCCTTCGGAGTCGGGGAGCCCCAGGCAGTAGGAGATTCCCGCGCTGGTGGTCCCCACTGCGGAGAAGCCGGCGGCTTCCAGCATGCAGGCGCTGCCGGCGTTCCACGCATTGGGCATGACGAATATCCCTTCAGCCAAATGCAGGTCCCTGAAAATCACCCCTTTGCTTTTTTGCGCTTCATTCATGGTCTGCTCTCCGTCTGAAGAAGGAAGGATGGACGAGGAAGTTCGTCGAATAATTTGTCCGGAACTACGGACCAGGTCGGACTAAGTTTACCCACCCGGCGGATCGGTGACCCCTGAGGCTGGAATTCGGGTGTCAGCGTAGGCGCGGGGCGCATGCGTTTCGTTTGTGGACTTATGCACCGTAGGCCCACCCCCCTGACCGGCAGAACGGGCAGGTCTGGTTGATGGGCCCTCGGCGCGTAAGTCGCCGGTCTCTCAATTGCACGGGCGAGACCCTCCCGCCCGGCCCAAACTACCTATCCCTCCACCCGAGCCCTGACCCACTCATTGAAATCGTAGGGCAGGAACTCGTTGGGAGCGTAGACCCCCGACTTGTGCGCCCGGGCCTTGATGCCCTTCTGCACCTCGTGGCAGATGTCGAAGTCTTGCCTCAGCACCGTGTCAAGGAAACTCACCGTGTCGCTCGGGTCAAAGTCCGGCATCGCTATGGTGGAAGGCTCGAATAGCCACTCCATTACCACGGTGCTCTTCTCCACGCCGGTCGGCCAGACGTTGAAGAAGAAGACGTGGTCGGGCAGGAACCCCATGAAGAAGCCGGGCCACACCGGCGTGCTGCGGAACCGACCCTCGTCCGCCGGAGTTACCGTGCTGATTAGTGGCCTTTTCGTCGTGGCGTCCAGGGTGAAGGCATTGCCCCCCTCGATCAGCGGATTGCCGTCCCTGATAGAGGCCCCTATGTTCCCCCTCCTTACGTTCGGCTGGATTGCACAGAGCTCCGGGTGGATCGACGGGCAGTGGTAGCACTCGATGTTGTTCTCCTGGACTATCTTCCAGTTGGCATCCAGGTGGTATTCCCTCCGTTCCCCGACGGCCAGGTTCTCCAGGTTGTATCTCCCTATTACCTCCTCTAGGGGCCCGATGCCCGGGTCGAATGGCTCGGGATTCGGAGACAGGTTCACGAATATGCAACCCTGCCATACGTGCAGAGACACCGGGTACAGCGGGAAATCTTCCTTGCGAAACCCCTCTGTCCCAATCATGTTCGGGGTCGCTATCAGCTTCCCACCCAGGTCGTAGGTCCATCCGTGGTAGCGACAAGCAATAGCGCTGCCCCTGAATTTCCCCGACGCCGCGCTGCACAGCTTGTTCCCCCGGTGCCGGCAGACGTTGGAGAAGGCGTTGATTGTGCCCTGCTTGTCGCGCACGACTATAACGCTCTCATCAACTATGTCCTGCGTTATAAAATCACCGGGATTCGGGATCTGCTGCACCCGCCCGACATACAGCCAGGCATCGTAGAAGATCCGCTCTTTTTCCAGTTCGTAGATGTCCTCTGCCCAGTAGTAGCGGCTGGGCAGAGTAGTCCAAAGAGGAGCCGAGGTTCGCGTTGCCGTAGAGGTCATGGCTTTAATGCCTCCTGTGCCCGGGAGGAAACGGCGCCGTCTGCACCGTTCCTTCCGGCTACTATTTTTGCCTACCCTTAAGACTCCGGCTTAATCTCCGACCCGAACACTCTTATCCTTGAAACTCCGGCATGATCTTGCTCCCGAAGGTGTGGACCTGTTCCAGTACCTCCTCCAGCGGGTACATGCCCTGGTCTACCAGGAACCCGAACCACTCCAGGTCCCCGTCTTCGTGGCACCTCTGAAGGTCTTCCAGTTTATATTTCACCTGGTCCACCGTACCTACTATCCCGTACCCCTGGTCCACTAGCCGTTCGGTCGCTGCCGCCTTGCTCGGGAACCTCAGAGGCTTTGGCGTGTCCTCCCCAGGATAACGGAACCCTTCCGCAAAACCGAACTGGTCATAGTAGACCGCGTAGCTCCAGCCCAAGGTCTGCTCTGCCAGCTTGTAGGCTTCTTCATAGGTGTTGCCCGTGTACACCACCCGTGACGCACCCACGCTCTCTCCCAGCTTCAGGTCCCGACCATTCTCACGGGCCACATCCTGGTAGACGTGACACAGCCTGTTGAAGGACTCGGGAATAGAGATCTGCATGTGAGGAATTGTGCCGTTCTTGGCGGCCCACCTCACCGTGTTCTCACTTACGGAAAAGGCGTTGAAAATCGGGGGATGGGGCTGCTGGTATGGCTTCGGCACGACACATACCTTACGGATTGTGCCGTCCTCATCAAGTTCTCCTGGAGCTCCGTTGCTGCCCGTCCACTTCTCGGCCGGCCAATTTTGAATGCCTTCTTCGTAGGGGTAGGGCACCTGGTAGTACTTTCCCTTGTAGGAGAAAGCATCGTTAGTCCACGCGCCTTTGATGATGTGGAACACTTCCTCGAATATCTCGCGGTTGTGAGAATCTCCGGCGCTCTGGTCCGACTGCGCAGCAATGGCCTTGTACTGCTGCCCCATCACGTTAACCCACCTGTCCTGGTAACCACGGGCGAATCCCGCGATCACCCGACCCTTGGTCAGATGGTCCAGCATGGCTATCTCTTCGGCGCACCGGATCGGGTCCCAGGATGGAAGCACGAGACCCAGCGGGCCGAACTTGATTCTCTTGGTCTGGGCCGCGAGATTCGAGTAGAGCACCAGCGGCGCCACCGAGCACTCGTACCCCTCCGAGTGGAAGTGGTGTTCTGTCGTCGAAAAGCAGTCATACCCGAGCTCGTCACCCAGGACACAGATCTGCCTCACCTGCTCCAGCATCTCCTGGAATCTCTCGTTGTTCCGGGCTATGGGTCGGAGTCTTTGTCCGTCCTCTAGAATGCCCGGTATCGTTGGCAATACGAAAAGTTGAAATTTCATGGGATCTCCCTTGCTGATTAACTAGCGTAATCGGAGACCCGAGACCCAATGTCTGTATTCGTCGCAATCCCTGATTAGTGGGAGGCGCAAAGAGAAAGCTCTTCGCGGTGTTTGGACAATCATTGGGGGAGTGCGGGTCCCCTAAAGAAGAGCAAGGGTTCGGGGAGGCGCAACTCCCCACTTGGCCCACCATGAGGCGGGCACATGGCTGCTTTGGAGTCTGCAGTTGAAGGGGCCTATGCCCATTGCACTATTCGCCTCGTCTTCCCCTTAGGAAGCGACTAAATAAGCGGCCCCGTTAGTGGATGGAACATTATTCCTCGCGAAACACAGGGTCAAGAAATATATGTTCGAATTATGCAGGCATTTTTCCATCTATCAGAGGCACGACCTCCGACACAAACCGCTCCATCTGTCTCATCGAGTACTCCACACTCGTTAGCCCGTGATACTGGAAGTCCAGGAGAAAATGTGAAATACCCGCATCCACATATTCTTCTATCCTCTCAGCGCAATGTCGTGGCGTGCCCGCGATGGATATCTTGTGGATGTCGTCTACTGGCCGTCGGCGGGAGTTCACCAGCCTTGCGATCCGCGGCAGCATCTCTGGGTCAGCTCCCCTCCCGTCCCCAACATTCACCCGGACACTTAGGCATATCCCAGCCTCCGTACCCCATATATCATTCGCCTCTTGGAGTCGAGGCAGGTAGACATCCCTAACCTCTTCCACAGTCAGGTTAGCAGGCAGCAGGTATTGAGCGTGCCTTGACGTCCTCTCGATAGATGCCGTGTGCCCCCCAATCCAGATCGGAGGATGAGGTTTTTGAACCGGTTTCGGCTCTAGCTCCATGTCAATCAATTCGCAGGTCTCACCACTGTGACTTACTGATGGCTCAGTCCAGAGTCGACGTATAAGCCCGAGAGCCTCGTCAAAATGCCGCGCCCTTCTCCTTACATCTGCATTGGCAGCAGCAAAGTCTTTCTCAAACCACCCCATCGCCATCCCCGCCAGTGCCCGACCTCCCGACATCACGTCAAGCGTCGCAAAATACCTCGCCCACACGTACGGCGAGAGCACCGGCACAATCGCTGAGTTTGTTCCCACCTTAATCTTTTCCGTCACCGCCGCCATGGCAGGAAGCATGACGAGTGGGTCCAGGATGTCCCGACGCGGAAATCCCGTATACACCTGCGCCGCTGGCAACGTGAGATGGTGGGGAAGGGAAATGGAGTGAAACCCGAGACTGTCAGCGTGTCGTGCCGCAGCTAACAGCTCGGAAGCCGCCGGGGGAGGGTCGCCCAAGGCAAAGGCGAAAACGCTGAACCGGTCCATAACGGCCATGCGCCCCTCCCGACCTTATCTTGCCTCTACGTTCAGCCCGATGTGCGATCAGATCAGTTGAAGTTGTAAAGACGAGCGGCATTGCCGCAGACAATCTGATTGACCACTGCGTCGTCCAGGTGACCCATGCCCTCGCTTATCACCTTGCGGGAGTCCGGGAACACGCCGTCCCGGTGCGGATAGTCGGAGCCCCACATGATGCACTCCGCCCCTATCCGGTCCACCTGGTCCTGCGACACGTACTCGTTCTGGAATGTAGAGAACCCCTGCCGACGCCAGTAGCCCGTCGGCTCCATCTCCAGCCCGATGGGATGGTAGCGGTCTTCGTACTCGGCATCCATCCGTTCAATCACGTACGGTATCCACCCGATTCCGCACTCCCCGAGAACGAACTGGAAATTGGGGTAGCGCATGCAAGCCCCCGAGTACACAGCGCTCACCAGGAACTCCGCCCCCGACAGCTGGAACAGGCACTCCCTGACCCCGTCGTACGCCACATCGTAGTCTCCCGCCGAATCTCCCTCCGGCTTCCGGGTCGGGATCCCGAGCGTATGGAACGAGATCGGCATGTTGCATTCATCGGCAACTGCCCACAGCACGTCCCATTCCTTCTGGTACATGGGTGCGCTCATCTTTGCAACGTTGATCTCCGCACCCTTGAGGCCCATCTCAGCTGCCTTACGCAATTGCTGGGCCGCAACTTGGGGATCGTGGCTGATAACGCAACCCAGCGCCCCAAGCCTCTGCGGAGCCGCCTTCACGAATTCACTCACCCATTCGTTATAGATGTCATAGATCGCCGTGGTGACTTCGGGATTCTGGAACCCTGGCCCCGAAAATCCTCCACCGGCTATTCCCAGTATCCCGTATATTACCTCCGCGTCCACGCCGTCAATGTCCTGGTCTTTCACCCGCAGGTCCGCTATCGCTGGATGGTATACACCCTGCCTAACCCCATCGTAGAACCCGACCTCCGCCATTCTGTCCATGTGCTTCGAATGGCCGGGCGTATAGCCGATAAACCCGCCAGCCCGGGCGATGTCTTCCTTCTCCACAATCCACCGCTTCTCCGGTCCAGCATCGGTGGTATATGGCATCTGCGATTTCAGATGTTCCGGCGCAGCCTCGACAAACATGTCGCCAGGAAGCCATGTGAGGTCCAGGTGCGTGTCGGCAGAGATTACTTTGTATTCCATGTCCGGTTCCATCCTTTCCAAAAGCCTCGTCGGCGCTATTTGGGTGGCAGTCTCAGGGCATAATCGACTCCCTGTCCTACCCAGTCCTTCAGTATTTCGGAAGTTGCCAATCCTTCAGGAGGCACGACCACGAATCCCCTCATAGGCCGACCCGTCATGTCCATGGGTCGGGCGTGGGGCTTTTGGAGCGCGGACTCATAATCCTCCGGCCCGACTCTCACCATCAACCTGTCCTTGTCAATTCCAAGGGCCATGTTCCCGTGCAGCATGAAGCATAGCCCGCCGAACATCCGCCTCTCCGACACTCCTTTCAAGGGCGCCAACTCCCCACGGATTCTCTCAGCCAGACCCTCGTCGTAGGGCATCAGGCCCCGCTTCCCAGCCCCGGCCTAGTTGAACCTGTAGGCCTTGATTGCGTTGTCGCAGACGATCTTCTTGCGGATATCTGCCGGCAGGTGCCCGAGACCCTCTTCAATCGCCCTCTTGGAGTCCGGGAACACGCCGTCGGGGTGGGGGTAGTCGTTCCCCCACATGATGTTGTCCAGCCCGATCCGCTCGATCTGGTCGACGGAGACATATTCGTTCTGGAACGTGGAGTAGCCCTGCCGTCTCCAGTACTCGCTCGGTTTCATCGAGTATCCCATGTGGAAGCCCCGGTCGTCGTATTCCTCGTCTACGCGCTCAACCACGTACGGAATCCAACCGATGCCGCACTCGCCCAGGACAAAATTGAAGTCCGGGTTCCTTTCGCAAGCCCCCGACAGTACGACGCTAACCAGGAACTCCGCCCCAGAGAGTTGGAACAGGGTGTATCCCAAGGTAACTTCGAGCCAGTGGTATGTCTCTTCATCCTCGGGGTCCGGTTTTCTGTGTGGCACCCCGAGAGTATGGAATGAAATGGGCATCTGGTATTCGGCGGCAGTCTCCCACAGGGGGTCCCACGCTTTGTGGTAGACGGGCTTGGACATCGTACCGACGTTGATTTCGGCGCCCCGCAGACCAAGCTCTCCGGCCCTTCTGAGCTGGCCCGCTGCCCTTTCGGGGTCGTGGCTCGCGAGGCAGGCCAGTCCCTTCATCCGGCTCGGGTTCGCCCCCGTGAACTCGGCGATCCACTCGTTGTACACGTCGTATATCGTAGCCGTCACTTCCGGGTCCTTGAACCCCGGCCCCGAGAACCCACCACCCCCGATGCCCAGGATGCCGTATATGACCTCGGCGTCCATGCCGTCAATGTCCAAGTCGCCCACCCGGAGGTTGGGGTCCGAGGGGTGATAGATTCCATCCTTGATCCCCGAAAAGAAGCCCACTTCAGCCATCCGGTCCAGGTGCTTGGATTCGCCGGGCACGTAGTCCCCAAAGGCGCCCGTGAGCCCCCCACCCCCGACCCAGCACATGAACTCTCCTTCAATCTCCCACTGGGCCTTGCCATTGTTCTGGCTGACGTAGGGCATCTTGTCCTTCAGGGCGGCGGGAGCGCCCTTTACGAACATGTCGCCCGGCAGCCAGGTTACGTCCATGTGGGTGTCGGCGGTGATTACTTTGTATTCCATCAATCCCTCCTAAATCGCGCCGTTTGTCGTGTGCCTCTTCCTTATGGGGCTATGTTAAGAATGTGGCATGTTGTAGTCAATATCCAAATCCCTATCGCTCGCATATCACTCCGTCACCGTCGCCGTCCTGCTTGCTCGGCACTACTGTCTGGGGAAATCCCCATCCGTTTCCTCTGCTCCCTCTGATGCGCTCCTCTCCCGCGGCCTCTGCCTCTTCGCAGCTTTCGTACACTCCTCCCGTTGCCACCGGTGTCGAAATCGGTTGAACGGGCAGATATTTCGACAGGGGCGTCGGCGTCGGCAGGGTGCTGTCACACGTCGCCAGCATCTCATCCAGCGCCCGACGCTCCTCCCCGTCAATCGTAAGCTGATATTTCATTTTCACCGCCTCCCACTGCCGCGCATATTCACAATGAGAAGATTCCTCGGGCGGCCGCCACTCATCCGGCCCACTAGACCCCTTGCTCCGGTTCAATGATGACGACATCGCATTGAGATTCTGAGGATCATTGGCAAACTCCACCTTGAGCTCTTCATCCCACCCCGAACCCCCTGTCCTGTGCGCATGGGCCAGCGGCACGTGATGGTCTATATCCACTTCATTAGCTGAATCGTGGGTGACACCACCCCAAGGGTCCAGCCACTCTCCCTCCACCACCCGACACCCCTCCAGCACCACCTCTACTAGACTCTCCTCTATAAGAATCTCCGCCCGGGTGTTCTGGCAATCACCGTCGACGTCAATCCACCCACCCCATTCATCCCTGTCGTATGCCGGAGCCGGAGAGGAAGTTGTAGCCAGAGATGTGCTGGTGGGCGTGGGCTGCGCTGGTGGAGGTAGCACCCTGGTCGGCTCGGAAGTAGGCGTTGTTTCGAATATGCAAGCGCCGAGTACAAGGAGAGCAGTAGTAGCAACAGCCGCAATAGGTGGCAAACAACGTTGACTACACCTCGCAACCACCCTTCAACCAGCCCCCGACACTACGTAACTGCAATACAAGCTACGGCGCCGGGTCTTCACTTAGTTGAACCGGTACACGCGAGCCGCATTCTCGCAGGTGATCTTGTCAATCACCGACTGGTCCAGGTGCCCCAGATCTTCCTTGATCACCTTCTGGGAATCAGGCCAAACGCCATCGTGGTGGGGATAGTCGGAGCCCCACATGACGTTGTCTTCGCCGATGGCAGCAATGGCCTCAGGTCCCGGGCTCTCGTGCTGGAACGTCGAATACCCCTGCCGATGCCACAGTTCGCTGGGTAGCACGCTCAGGTTCAGGTGGAACAGGCTCTCTTTGTATTCCTCGTCCATCCTGTAGAGGACATAGGGTATCCACCCGATCCCGCACTCGCCTAGCACGAAGTTGAATCCCGGGTAGCGGTCGCACGCCCCGCTGAATGCCATGCTCGTCAGGAACTCCGCCCCCGAGAGCTGAAAGGTTACCATCAGGATCCCGAAGTCCATCCATTCCAGCCTCTTCTGGTCCTCGGGGTCCGGCTTGCGGTACCCGATCCCGAGCGTATGGAAGGAGACTGGCATCTGGCACTCTGCCGCCGTTGCCCAGAGCGGGTCCCATGCCTCATGGTAGATGGGCTTTACTGCTTGGCTGACGTTTATCTCCCCGCCCCTCAACCCCATTTCCGCCGCCTTCTTAAGCTGTTCTGCTGCCACCTGTGGGTCGTGGCTGGTTAGGCAAGCCAGACCTGCAAACCTGTCGGGATTGGTGTTGCAGAAACCCGCCAGCCATTCGTTGTAGATGTCGTACATCAGGACCGTACGGTCGGCGTCGGTGATCCCGTAGTCGTTCACCCCCAGGGGGAATCCTCCCCCAAGCCCGAGAATCCCATAGATGACTTCCGCCTGTATTCCGTCCAGATCCTGGTCCTTTAGTCGGAGGTGTGGGGTGGTGGGATGAAAGTCACCCTTGTCACCGTCCGAGAAGAACCCGGTCGCAGCCATTTCGTCAAAGCGATTGGACAACCCTGCTTCATAAGGCTCCCACATCCCATGGAACCCCGCGCCCGCCACCCATCCCAGCTCCTGCCCATCCACCATCCACATTCTGCCCTTGTCCGTGTCCTCCACCTGGGGCATGTGGGGCTTGAATTGCTCGGGGGAATTGGACTGAAACAAGTCCGCCGGAAGCCACGGGATGTCGATATGCGTGTCCGCCGAAATCGTTGTGTATTTCATTTCTGTTGACCCTTCCTTTCGGCCAGTATCACATCGCGAAAATCGGGTGTCAATCGGCCTGCTATAATGGCCTCGCCGGTTACCGGCCTCAGCACCAAACGGGAGGAAACCATGGATCAGGATGCGAAGAAAAGCGCGCTCACAATGATCCCCTATGGCATCTACGTAATGACTGCGGAAGGCAAGGACGGCTCCGTGGCCGCCGCAACGGTGAACTGGGTTACCCAGGCTTCCTTTGCCCCACCCCTGGTGGCGGTTGGCGTAAAGGCCGACTCCGGCGCCCACGCTATCGTCAAGGAGAGCGGCAGCTTCGTCCTCAACATTCTCGGCAAGGGGCAGCAGGGTCTCGCCTTCAACTTCTTCAAGTCCCACGACAGGGCCGGCAACTCCATCGGCGGCGAGTCCTTCCAGGCTGGCAGCTCCGGCGCTCCTATTCTCGACAGCGCCCCCGCATGGGTCGAGTGCAAGCTCACCGACACTATTGAAAAGGGCGACCACTCCATCTTTGTCGGTGAAGTTATAGAAGCCGGCACCCCGGGTGATCTTGGCGACGGACGCGTCGACAACGCCACCCTCTGGATGCAAGACCTCGGCGACAAGGTCTTCTACGGAGGCTAGGCTCCATGTCTATCATCGACCACGAAAGTGCCGCAGAGGAGACCCGCAGGCCCGGGTATCGACGCCGAAGGTTGTCGGGTTATGAGGACGGCTTCCAGCTAACCTTCGATTACCACATCGTAGACCCGGGCTCCGGCGCCCCGCCTCACCACCACGACATCGATGAGCTGATCGTCGTTTTGGAGGGAGTGGTGGACGCTGAACTCGCTGGAGAAGTGCACCGGGCTCACCCCATGCAGACCATCGCCATCCCCAAAGACGCCCACCACGGCTTCACCGTCGTCGGCCCCGATCCCGCCAAGCTCCTCATCTTCTTCCCCGTCACCGAAGCCTTCACCGAAAAACACACAACCTACATATAGGCGTATAGGGGTAATTTTCCTAACCTTCACGCAGGGCCAATGGGTCTCTGCTTTGCCGCACAAATGTAGCGAACAGACCTTAATCGCGGCGTGCTAAGTCTCCTAGGTAGCCCTAATGAGCAGAAATCAGCCGACAGCCTCGGATGGTACGCTCTGGGGAGTAGGCGCCACGGGTTCGATACCTAGCTCCGTACATCCATCAAGGTATACGTCGATTGACTTGCGGAATTCTCGTTTGATCCCTTCCTCGTCGGTAGACTCTGCATCGGCAATAGAGTAGGCTCCACTGTTCACTACCCTGGCGTAGAGTGTATTTGTCTTTTCGTCGTAGGAGACCTCGCCGAAGTAGCCTTTGTATTCGAGCATTAGTCGATTGCTCCTGCCAGTTCCAAAAATCTGACTATGTTCCGTACGGTGACAGGCCTTACCTCGGACCGGGGATGAGGTCGGTGAATGACAATAGACTCAGCCGCACTCACCAACTGTACCCTTGACCCTTCTCTTTCAATAACGTCTATTCCGAGAGCTCTTAGTAAGGACTCGACCTGACTCCAACGAATATCCGGCGGAGTCGGCCTGGACCGCATGCGGTCCAGGGTACGTTTGTGCCGTCGTCTCATCTAAAGGGTCGTGTGTCGTTTCGTTGCTCTACCCAAAAGGCATGGCGACGACTGTCAAACGCCCCGGCTTCTAACCCAGCTCAACACTCATTATCTCTTAGCCCTAACCCACCGCCGGCGCCCTCTCCTCCTGCTTGCGTGCCTGGAACGCCGCCATCGCGGCATCGGCCTTCGTGAAGTCCGCATCCGAGAAGTTGTACAGCAGCGCGCCGCCGTACATGATGTTCTTCGCCGTCTCCCGACTCGCCGTCTCCAGCAGGTTGTTGGACACGTTCGGGAAGTTGGAATCGAAGTGTGGGTAGTCCGTCGACATGCACATGTGCTCCGACCCGATCAGGCTCGCCGTCGGCTCTATCTCCGGCTCCGACCCCTCAACAGCAGCCCAGCAGTTGCGCTGGAAGTACTCCTTGGGCGTCATCGACAAGTAAGGGGCGTGGGTCTCCCGGTAGTTCGGGTAGTCCCATTCGATCCTAGTCAGGAGCCCCGGCACCCATGAATTCTGCGCCTCCAGGTACCCGACCCTCAGCTTCGGGTGAAACTCGAACACCCCGCCGATGATCTGCGCAATCATCGCGTGCTGCATCTCTATCCAGTGGCTGGCCACGTGGCGATAGAACCTGTTCTCCCCATATAGCCGGTTCATGTAGGAATACCAGGGCCCTGTACCCTCGTGGAAGCCCCAGGTCACGTCCAGCTCTTCGTGCAGGGAGTAGAGGGGGTCCCAGTAGTTGGAGTGCCAGTAGCGTCCCTTCAGCAGGTTGGGGCGCACAAATGACCCGACCGCCCCCAGCTCCGTCACCGCCCTTACAAGCTCCCGGCATGCCAGGTTAACGTCGTGTATCGGTAACATGGCCGCGAACTTCAGCTGGTCGGGGCTGTACTGGCAGAATTCGTGAATCCAGTTGTTGTACGCCTCGCACAGCGCCAGCGACATCCACGGGTCCATATCGTCCCTGGCTATCAGGTTCAGCCCCGAGGTCGGGAACAATACCGCAATGTCGATCCCCTCCATCTCCATCGCCATGACCTGGGCTTCCTCGTTGTACTTCCGATTCAGGGCGAAGTCCATCCGACCCGTTTCCACCAGCCGCGAGCTCGTCAGGTTGCCCAGGGATGGACTTAGAATCGAGGCGTCGGCGTTGTTGGGACGTATCGGCTTTCGGTACTGGGAAAGCTCCGTGTCCTCCGAAGGATGTACCCCGTCTATGTACCAGTTCGCCCTCGCCGACCCGTCCGCCGCCACCATTGAGGTGACCCGACTCTTGTACTTCGGGTCCAGGTACCGGTCGAACAGACTCTGCGGCTCCATGATGTGCATGTCACAGTCTACAAACCTCATTCCGTCTTTCATTTCCTGTCCGACCTCCTTTCCTTCCTATGGTGATTTCCAGTCCATTCGGGTGTTGCCTATTTGTCGCTTAGCATACTACGAATTGGCGGGCCCCGCTCCGCTCAGTTAAACCCGTACATCCGCGCACAGTTGTCCCATAGAATCTTCCGCTTGAAATCCTCAGGCAATGGCATCTCCAGGAACGTGTCCGTTGCCTTTGGATACTTTGAATCGTTGTGTGGGTAGTCGGTGGAAAAGACCACAGTGTCCCCGAGGCCCGTACTCTCCACATACTCCGCCGGCTCCTCGTCAACCTCCACCGACACGAAGCACTGCCTCAGGAAATACTCCCGTGGCTCGATCGTTAGCTCCGGCGACTCGAATCGTCCTACCATTTCATAGTGCTCGTCCAGCCTCCACAATAGCCAGGGCGCCCACCCACAGTTCGCCTCCAGGAACCCGACGTTCAACTTTGGAAACCGTTCCAGTATCCCGCCGCCAATGAAGCTCACCACGGCCATCATCATGTTGAACGGGTGGCACACGGTGTGGTGCATCATGTAGGTCTCGAATGTACTCCCCACTTGGGGCAGCCGGGCGCTTGCTCCTTCGTGAAACCCGAGGGGCACCCCCAGTGATTCGACCTCCGCCCAGAGCGGGTCGTAGTAGCGGTCGTGCCAGTTCCGACCGTTCACAATGTTCGGCCTGATGAAGATCGCCTTCATACCCTGGTCTCGGACGCTCGCCCGGGCCTCCGCCACCCCCGACTCCACGTCGAACGCAGACACCATTGAAGCCCCGTACATCCGGTCAGGAGCTACGGAGCAGAAGTCATACATCCACCGGTTGTATGCCGTAGCAATAGCCGCCCCCAGCGCGGGTTCCATTCCGTCCACCGCCAGCGTGTAAAGCCCTCGACTCGGGTAGAGGAATGCAATATCCAGCCCCTCGATATCCATCGCCCTCACCTGCGTCGCAGAGTTCCAGTCTCTTTCATAAGAGTATTTGTAGGCGGCGTCCTGCTCCCTGGCCGTGTGCTTCTGCCAGTCATGGTATCGCTTGCCGGGCATCCAGTATGGGACGTTCTGCCCATTCACCTCCATCATCATGTCACCCTGGAACCGGGTGACGCCCTTTGGTGCCCGGTCTCGGAACTCTGGGTCCATGTACGTTTCCCACAGGTCCACCGGTTCGATCACGTGCATGTCGGAGTCCATCACCTTGAACCCGTTTCTTGCCATGACTCCCTCCCGACGGCTTTTGCTCTTGCCTTTGTCCCGACTGTCTCGAAGGCTATTCCCCGGCTTACGGGGTGTCAAGGCAGACAGCGATTGCTATAATGCCCTTCTGCCAGACTTGTATCAGTGGCCGAGTCTTCCATTACAGAGGAGATTGACATGAACCTGGGCTTTATTGGTGTCGGCAACATGGGCGGCCCCATGGTCCGCAACCTGCTTGAAGACGGTTACAAAGTCAAAGTCAACGACATCAACCGTGAAGCAGTCAGACGCTTTGAGGAGCTGGGCGCCGACTGGGCCGCTACACCCAGGGAAGCCGCCGAGGGCAGTGAGATCATCCTGAGCTCCCTCCCTGGCCCCGTGGAGGTCGAAGCCGTCGCCCTCGGCCCTGATGGCATCCTCGAAGGCATCTCCGAGGGGGCCATCTACGCCGACCTCTCCAGCATCTCCCCTTCCCTCGCCCGGAGGATGTACCCGGCATTCAGAGAAAAGGGCGCCCATGTTCTCGACGCTCCGGTAAGCGGCGGCGAGGTCGGCGCTACCAACCGCACCATGATCATCATGATCGGCGGCGACAAGGATATCTTCGACAGGGTGAAACCCCTGCTCGACCATCTTGGCAACAACATCCTCTACACGGGCCCCATAGGTAACGGCTCGGTCTGCAAACTCGTCCACAACGTAATGGGCGCCGCCACCCGCATGGTTGTCCTCGAAGGCATGACCCTGGGCGTCAAAGCCGGAGTAGACGCCGAGACCCTTCTCAAGGCCGTCGGAGGCGGAATGTACGGTCAGGCCTCCCCCGTCGGAGGCCTGGAGAACGACCTCCTGTCAGGCAAGTTCGATCCCGCCAGCTTCGCCCTCAAGCTGTCTCAGAAAGACACGTCCCTCGCAATTCAGTTGGCCCGCGAAGTCCGTGCTCCCGTGCCCCTCTCTTCCATTGCAGAACAGATCCAGCTGGAAGCCATGGACCGGGGCTGGGGAGACAGAAACTTCAACTCGACCGACCTTATTATCGAAGAGCGGGCGGGAGTGCAGGTTAGAGGGACGGGCGCGGAGTCCGAATAGCTGCCTCCCCCACTCATGCTCGCCAGAGTTAGAAGCTGTGCTGTCGTTGGCCTCGAAGGGGCCATCATTGAGGTAGAAGTAGATATCTCCCCGGGACTCCCGGCATTCCACATAGTCGGCCTCCCCGACACCGCAGTCCAGGAGTCTCGTGAGAGAGTCCGCGCCGCCATCCGCAACTCGGGATATCAGTTCCCGATGAAGCGGATAACCGTCAACCTTGCCCCCGCCGATCTCCGAAAAGAAGGCCCCGCCTACGATCTCCCTATCGCCGTCGGAATACTGATGAGCTCGGGCCAGATCCAGACCGATGCCTCAGAAGTCATCTTCCTCGGCGAGCTTTCCCTGGAGGGTTCGGTCAGGCACACCCACGGCGTTCTCCCAATGGTGGGCATCGCCAAGGACAAGGGCTTCCGCAGCGTTTTCGTTCCCGACCACGATAAGGCCGAGGCCGCCGTCGTGGTCGGCATAGACATCTTTCCCGTAGCCACCCTGCCTTCTCTCGTCAATCACCTCCGCGGCGACGAGCCCCTCGCCCCCCACCTCGGGATCGACACTTCGCACCCGGATGAAGAACCTGATTTCTTCGAATCGGACTTCGCTCACATCAAGGGACAGGAACATGCAAAGCGGGCCTTGGAAATCGCCGCCGCAGGAGGCCATAACATCCTCATGACCGGCCCTCCCGGGAGCGGAAAGACCATGCTGGCCCGTTCTCTCCCTTCCCTCCTCCCGAAGATGTCCCCCGACGAGTCCCTGGAAGTGACCAAGATTTACAGCGTGAGCGGCCTCCTCCAGTCGGACACGGCCCTGATGAGGCAGCGCCCCTTCCGCTCGCCCCACTACACCATCTCCCACGCAGGCCTTGTCGGCGGAGGCCGCAGGCCCGGCCCCGGCGAAATTAGCTTGAGTCACCGCGGCGTCCTCTTCCTTGATGAACTCCCCGAGTTCGGACGCAACACCCTGGAAGTCCTCCGCCAGCCCATCGAGGACAAAGTCGTCACCATCAGCCGGGCCCAGGGAACCGTGACTTTTCCTGCAAACTTCATGCTCGTCGCCGCCATGAACCCTTGTCCCTGCGGCTACTATGGGGACTCGGTAAGGGAATGTACTTGCGCACCGGGTCTCGTGGCCAGATATCAGAAACGCATCAGCGGCCCCCTGCTTGACCGCATCGACATGTTCGTAGAAGTCCCGAGAGTCGATTACGAAAAACTCATGAAAGCGGACAACGCTGAACACTCCGGACAAGCTCGGCAGAGGGTAGAGGAAGCCCGCAGCCTTCAAACCTCTCGATTCGAAGGTACGCCCCTTGCATGCAACGCCGACATGGGCGCCGCCCAGGTCAAGGAAGTTTGCACATTGGATGATGGCGCCCGAGGCCTCCTTCGCCAGGCCACCCAGCAACTCCAGCTATCCGCCCGCGCCTTTCACCGCATCCTCAAGCTCTCCCGCACCATAGCAGACCTCTCCGCCTCAGATCGCATCGAACTAACCCACGTAGCAGAAGCCATCCAATACAGGCCTCGGGGGCTAGGGTAGACATAAATTTCGTGAGCCATCAAGATTGTCCTTGACGGCCTATTTGCATGACATCACAATATAGAGACACCGCAAGAGAACTAAGTGATGGTTGCGCATCGAAAAAAATTCTCAAGCCGGGCCTCGCCGGAACTGCTGGAAGCCGTGCGGGAGATTGCCCGTAAGAGGGGCGTTCCATTTCAGGCAGTCATGGAAGACGCCATGCGCGAGTATGTTGAGAGCAGGGAACAATCGAAAGTCCGACCTGAAGTCATGTTTCACCTTGGCGCGAGCATGGAGCGAAACCGCCGCTTGCTTGAGCTGTTGGCTCAGTGAATTATTGGCATCTCCACCCCACCCCAGTCACCGACCCGGCGGCCTCTGGTCCGCAGGCAACTCCCCCTTGCCGGTCTCGTAAACGAACTCTTCCCCCCATTCATAGGGCAGGTCCGTAATCCGACCCGGCTCGTCCAGCGTGTTCAGAGTCCCGAGGGCGTCTTTGATGATGTTCGTCTGCAGCTCTTTGTCGAACGGCTTGCCGCATTGATGTCCCAACGGGAAGTTGACGAACACTGGCCTGGGCGGCTTCACCTGCGCCATCATGTCCCTCACTGACCCCACGTAAACCGTGCTGACTCCCACCTCTTCAACCACTCTCGCTAGCAGTCCAACGGACTGGTGGTCGAGAGGTCAGGCGGGTACACAGAAGAGGACGTCAACCTTCGCCGACTTCACCTTCCTGGCAATCTCCGCCGCCAACTGGGTCTGCAGAGCCGTTCGCTTGTACATCCTCCCCATCCCGAGTCCATAGTTGATCTCAGCCAGTTCCCCTATATATCCCTCCTGCTCCAGCTCCCGAAATCTGTCCAGGGGCAGGATAACATTGGGGTCCTTGTCGGCGTCCCGATGGTCGTAATAGTCGTAGTTTATGACCAGGTCTTCGGTCGGCGTGTCCTTTGGGATCTCCCGATAGCTCATTTCGCTTCTGGCCAGGGGGTCGAAAGGTTCCTGGTCCCGACGTGACATCCCCGACGAGCAGAGGAGCGCAACCTTTGCCTCGTTGAGCGGCTTTTCAAAAGGTGCCCATGTAGTCGTCCGGAACACGGACCACTTATACGGCGGAAACCCGTGGCCCTGGTAATGGGCGTTCAGCTTGACTACGTAGTCTATGGGCTTCACCTTTGACCTCCTCGCTATGGGCGCGAATCTCGCGTCGGCCCGTTTGGCCGGTTCGATGTTTGCGGGCAGTCTACCATTCAGAGTAACCTACCCTAAACTCCACGGCCTAGGCAAGGCTCATTTCGACCAATAACCACGCTATGCCCCACCAACACAAAGACACCGGCTACAAGTTCTGCGTCCGTTGCGGGGGACGCCTCGAACTCAGGTTGGTGAAAGAAGGAGAACCCGAACGCCTCGTCTGCCAGTCCTGCGGCTTCATCCAGTACCTGAACCCGAGGGTCGCCTCCGGCGCAATCGTCCGGCAAAACGGCAAACTTGTTCTCCTTAAACGTGGAATCGAGCCCGCCTACGGCAAATGGGTCTTCCCCGGCGGTTTCGTGGATGCCGGCGAGACCCTTGAGGGTGCCGCCATCCGCGAGTCCATGGAAGAAGCCGGGATTGAGGTCTCCATAGATGGTCTGATCGGGGCCTACTCCTACGAAGGATCGCCCGTGGTTATCATCGTTTATGCTGGGACAATAGCAGGCGGGGAACCCAGGGCCCTGGATGAGTCCATAGGCATAGGATTCTTCAACCGAGACGAAATCCCTTGGGACGACCTCGCATTCCCCAGCACAAAAGACTCCCTGAAGGAATACTGCGCTCGCTTTTGGCAATAGGAGGCAATCATGGCAATCGACGAAAAAGTGATGCAACAGGCTTTGGATCTCGCAATGACCGCCGAGTCCCACGGAGACGTCCCCGTCGCCGCAATCATCTTGAGAGACGGTGAAATCATCGGCCAGAGCGAACCTCGCGTCATGGTTGACTCCGACCCCACCGCCCACGCCGAGGTCCTTGCCATCCGCAACGCAGCCGCCAACATCGGCTCCCCCTACCTGGCCGGTTGCACAATGTACATCACCTTCGAATGCTGCCCCATGTGTTGCGGCGCCATCATGAACTCGGGTATTGACACCCTCATAATCGGCGGACGGTTCGAGGGTGAGCATCGCACCTATGGGGAATACTCGGTATCGGGCCTCCTCTCATGGGCCGGCGCCGACAGACGCATCGACCTGACCGAAGGTGTGATGGCCGATGCCTCCGCAGAGATATTCACCCCCGAGAAACGAGACGACTGGCTCAATCGAATGCGGGGCAATAACCCCGGCTGGGGAAAACAATAGACGCCAGACCTGAATGCCCTAGGCGAACCAAGGGCAATTGAACTCTTTAGACAACGTTAGCCGCAGCGTAGGCCGCCGTTATTTCCCGGCGCTCGGCCATCGGGACTTCCGCCTCCTCTGGACGGCTATCCTGGCCTCCGACTCGGGCACCTGGGCCCTCATGACCGCTCGGGCCGTCGTGGCCCGTGACATAGCTGACGAACTCGGTGACCTGTGGGTAGGGGTCGTAGTCTTCGCCGGAATGATCCCCTTCATCCTCGTACCGCCCATCGCCGGCTATCTCGCCGACCGCTTCGTTAGGAAACACGTCCTCGCCTTCACCTTCGTCCTCGCCCTGGCCCAAAGCGTGGCGCTGACTGTACTGGCGTTGGTCGGGTCCCTCGAGCTCTGGCACTTGGTGTTCCTGTCCTTCGTAAACGGATCGGCGCGCGCTATACAGACTCCCACGGCATTTTCGCTCGTCGCCAACCTCGTTCCCCGAGACCTGATGATCAACGCCTATGCTCTGAATTCCGCAACCTTCCACGCGTCCAGGCTAATTGGAGCAGGTCTGATCGCACCCCTGTTGGCGACTGTGGAGCCCGGCCTGGTATTCGCCGTCTGCAACGCCCCGTTCGTCTTGAGCCTGTTCCTCGTATTCAACATCCGCACGGTGTCATCCGGCGTAATGGAGAAGACAAAAGGATTCCTTTTCAACCTCGTGGCAGGCTTTAAGTACGTTTATCAGAGACCCGCGCTAACGCTGATAGTCGTTCTAATTACCTTCCACTGCGGTCTCACCATGTCCTTCGAGGCCCTGCTCCCTGTCCTCTCCCAGGACCGGTTCGGGTGGGGTGGAAGCGGTGTCGGATACCTGATGATGTCCGTCGGGGCGGGGGCCATGGTTTCCTCAATCTATCTGGCGGGAATACGTTCGGACAGATTGCGGGGTCGGGTGCTATTGACTACCGGAGTGCTCAGCTCCCTCGCACCCCTGGCCCTTGCCTTCGCGCCCAACATGGCCATTGGGATGCTGGCTACTAGCGCTATGGGCGCTACTCAGACCGCCTACATGGTCATCACCCTCACCATGATGCAGTCCATGGTCCCCGACGCCGTCCGCGGGCGCATTTCCAGTATCTACATAATTCACGCCGGCGGCATCATGTCCTTCGCCAATTTCGGCAACGGGGCCCTGGCCGAGCTCTTTGACCCCTTCTGGCTCCTTGCCATCGGCGGCTTGGCATTCCTCGCAGTGGTCATCGCCAGCGGAGTAGGCCCCACCATGCGACGCATCTACTGGACCGGCAACCCCGCCCCCGCCCCTACCTAACGCCGCTTCCTCTCTTCCCCTTGTTACCGCGTGGGCATGTGTCTATCATGCCCGTGATTCGCACGCGGCCCTGAGTGACCCTCAGGAGAAACACTTCCATGCCGACCCACCGACCCCGCATCTTCTACGGATGGTGGATAGCCATCTCCTTTTTCTTCATCAACTTCTACTGGTCGGGCGTGATGGGGTCCGGGTTCACGGCATTCTTCAACCCTTGGAAAGATACCTTCGGTCTTTCCAGCGCTGCCACTTCCCTCGCCTTTTCCATGCAGCAGGGTATGGCGGGAGTCGGGTCCGTTGTTGTCGGCCTGCTCTTCGACCGCATCGGCGGCCGACTCCTGATGTTCATCGCCACGGCGCTGGGTGCGGGAGCATTGCTTCTCCTTGCCGTCAGCGACTCCGCTTGGAGCTTCTACCTCGACTTTGCCATCCTCTCCGTCGGCTGGACCATCTTCTTCGCCGGGATCGGCCCTGCTCTGGCCGCAATCTGGTTCCGCAAGCACCGTGGCAAGGCCAACGGAGTACTGCTGGGCGGCTCGAATGTGGGCGGCCTGATTGCCCCGTTGCTTGTCTGGATTATTGATGCCTATAGCTGGCGCACTGCCTCCGTGGCCGCCGCCATTGGCCTTGTTATCGTCGGAATCCCGACCTCCGCAGCCCTCCGTCACAAACCCGAGCAGTACGGCTACCACCCCGACGGCCTGGACCGTCCCCCTCCAATCGCCCCTGCCCTCACCCGAGGAGAAGGACACGACTACACCCTTACTCAGGCCCTCAAGACATGGACCTTCTGGGCCCTGGCAATTGGACAGCTGCTCGCCATATTCGGCCTTGCCGCCGTCTACGTCCACGTTCTTCCCCACCTGGAAGCCGAGGGCCTGTCCACCACCACGGGTGGTTGGATAGTCGCCTCTTACACGGTCCTTGGCCTTGTTCCAAAAATGGGATTTGGTTGGTTGGGCGACGTCCTGAACAAGCGCCTCGTACTTGCGGCGTCGTACACCCTTCAGGGCCTGGGCATCCTGGCCCTCGCCAACGTGGAAAGCTCCTGGACCCTTGCCTTGTTCATAGGCATTTTCGGCTTGTCGGCGCAGTCTTACGGGTCGGTCCTCTACCCTCTCCTGGCTGACGAGTTCGGCCACAGGCACATCGGCGCAATTCAGGGAATGCTGTCGGCCCCCTACGCCATCGGGGCAATCCTGGGCCCCTACCTCGCTGGCCTGACCTTCGACCGGATGGGTGAATACACATGGGTATTCGTCGCCTTCGGGATTGCGACTATCGTCGCCGCGCCCTTCGCCATCGCTTCCAGGGGCGTGCCTTTCCAACGATCGAAGAACTGAGCGCCGTAGTGGCCTAGTAGAAAGGCTTGGCCGCGTCGACCTCCGGCGTCTTCGCCCTCTCCAGCGCATTCCGAGCCGCCGACGCCAGTAACCCCGCATCCGATAGCACCGGGCACATCACGAATCCCTGCTCGAACCGCTCCTTCGCCTCCTCGGGGCTTCCGCAGTGCGTCCCCGCAACAATACCCTTCGCCCGAGCCACGTCCAGCACTTTTTGAGAAGCTTCCCCGTGCTCTTTGCTCGAGCGGTAGTCCCGGGGATCGACCCCCATGGAAATAGCCAAATCCGCCGGCCCAATATAGAACCCGTCGATTCCCGGGGCCTTTGCCATCTCCTCAAGGTTCGGGATCGTGTTGATGTTCTCCACCATCACCAGGCATATGATCTCTTCATTCGCCTTTGACAGGTAGTCCGAGCCTGCATACAGCGTCGCCCTGTTCGGCCCTATACTCCTAAACCCGACAGGCGGATACCGACATGACATCCCCGCCTTCGCCGCCTCTTCACCGTCGTTCACCAGGGGCACGATGACCCCGTACGCTCCCGCATCCAGCACCCACTGGAACCACACCGGATCGTTCCACGGGACCCGGGCCATGGGCACGGTGCCCGTCGTGCTCACCGCCTGGAACCACTGTGCCGCCCTGTCCGGCCCGATGCCCATGCCGTGCTGCATGTCCAGCACCAGCGCATCAAGCCCGACGTTCGCCAGCACCTCGGCCATATAGGTGTCCGCACTCCCGACCCACGCTATCGCCGCCGGCTTCCCTTCTCTCCAGAGCTGTTTAATCTTGTTCGGCCTCATAGTGTCCTCCGGTGGGTTGGCTGACTCCACCCTAGATGCTGGCAATCACGTCTTCTACGTGCCCGTTTACCTTAACCGAGTCGTAAGCCTTCAATATCTTGCCTTCACCGTCGATTATGAATGTAGATCGCACAATCCCCATCCGCGTCTTGCCGTACATCTTCTTCTCCCGCCATACGCCGTAGGCCTGCGCTACATCCTTCGCTTCGTCGCTGATTAGTGGGAAGGGCAGGTCGAACTTGTCCCTGAACTTCTGGTGGGACTTCACGCTATCGGGGCTGACGCCGAGAACCACGGCGTTCTTGTCTTCCAGGGACGAGATATTGTCCCGGAAGTCGCATGCTTCCCTGGTTCAACCTGACGTGTTGTCTTTAGGATAGAAGTATAGGACCACGTTCTTGCCCTTGAACTGACTGAGCGATACTTTCTCTCCATTGTCCAGCACCGCCTCGAAATCGGGGGCCGGGTCTCCTGCTTTGAGCATTGTGTACTTCCTCCTTGTTGCTTGCGGGCAGGGCTAAACATAGGTAAGGGGTAACGAGGTGTCAAGACCTGAGTCCTGAACTGCGAGGTCATAGCAGGCAATAGCCTGTTTATCAACTGTTGTCCCCATGATATTCTATGGACAAATCTCAGCCCCGAGGGAGACGCCATGTCGAGACAGCAGAGGACACCCGAAGAAGAGGCCATGATGGCCAAGGCCGCCAAGTATCTCCCCGGAGGCTCGACGGGCAACATTTTCTTTAAGCCCGATGACGCCCTCATCATCAAGGAATCCCTGGGGTCCAAGGTCTGGGACTACAGCGGCAACGAGTACATAGACTACCTGCTGGGCTCAGGCCCCATGCTCGTCGGTCACTCCCACCCGGACGTTGTTGCCGCAGTCTCCGAAGTCATTGGCAAGGGAAGCACCTACTTCGCCACCGGCGGCGCAGCCGTCAACCTCGCCGAGGAAATGGTCAACGCCGTCCCCTGCGCCGAGCAGGTGAAATTCCTCTCCAGCGGCTCCGAGGCCACCTACTTCGCCATGAAAGCCGCCCGCGCCTTCCGTGGCCGCGACAAGATCCTCAAGTTCGAAGGCGGCTACCACGGCACTAACGACTACGCCCTCATGAGCGTAACCCCGACCGAAATGCGTGACTTCCCCCGACCCAGCCGCAACTCCGCAGGCATCCCCGCCGTACTGGAGAACGAGGTCCTCATCTGCCCCTTCAACGACCTCGAAACAACCACCGCGGTTATCGAAAAGCACCACGATGAGTTGGGCGCAGTCATCACCGAGTGCTGCCAGCGCATCATCCCCCCCAAACCCGGATTCCTCGAAGGCCTCCGTGAAGTGACCAGCCACTACCAGATCCCCTTGATCTTCGACGAGGTGGTGACCGGATTCCGATGGTCCTACGGCGGCGCCCAGCAGTACTACGGCGTCACCCCCGACATGGCTACCTTCGGCAAGGCCGTCGGCGGTGGGTACCCCCTCTCCGCAGTCGCAGGCCGCGAGGAGATAATGCGGGTCTTCGACCCCGTCTCCAAGGAGGACGGCACCTTCGTCCCTGGCGTCGGCACCCTGAGCGGCAACCCCGTCGCTGCGACCGCCGGACTGGCAACCCTCAAGATCCTCAAGGAAGGTGGAGTCGACCGGCTCTGGTCCACGGGCAACAAGCTGATGGCCGAGATGGACAGGATGCTCAAGGAGAAGGAGATCCACGGCACCGTCGTAGGCGAAGCCCCCTGCTTCGATGTCTATTTCGGCGTTGATGAAGTGGAGAACTACAGGGACACCCTCAAAGCCGACGGCGCGATGATGGGCCGCTTCAACCACGCCATGCTGGAATCGGGCGTCCTCAAGGGTGACTCCAAGTTCTACACCGCCAGCGCCCACTCCGACGACGACATCGCCAAGACCATCGAGGCCATGGACTACGCCCTCGACCAGGCCCGAGGCTAAATCCGCACGTACAACCGGCAACTTGGTTGAACTTGATCGGAGTCTCTGCATGGTGGAAACGCGGCCTGGTGCCAAGGCCCGTATGAAGAAATCGAGGCCCGCTTATGCCTGATTCAGGACTCGCCGGAAAAGCTCAGACCGTCCTCGGCCCCGTATCCGCGGACGAGCTTGGCATATCCCTCACCCACGAACACCTCTTGATTGATCTCGGCTCCACCTTCCAACCCCCCGACGACGCCTCCAGCTACTCCTTCGCCTACCAGCCCGTCACCCTGGATAACCTCTGGTGGGTCCGCTACAACTACGGCGGCAACAAGGACAACATGGAGCTGCTGGACGAAGACACCGCCGTAATGGAAGCCGCCCGCTTCAGGAGGTCCGGTGGCCGCACCATCGTCGACGCCACCAGCGTAGGTATCAAGCGAGACCCCCTCGGCCTGGCCCGCATCGCCCGGGCCACCGACCTCAACGTCATTATGGGCTCCGGCTACTACGTCCACGACTACCAGCCCGCCAGCATCAACGATAAGTCCGAGGACGAGATAGTCGAAGAAATAGTCCGGGACGTTACCGAAGGTGTCGGGGATACCGGTATCAAGTCGGGCGTGATAGGCGAGGTCGGGTGCACGTGGCCCCTCCACTACAACGAACGCAAGAGCCTTCGCGCCGCCGCCCGGGCCCAGACCATCACCGGCGCACCCCTCCTCATACACCCCGGCCGCAACCCCCAGGCCCCACTCGAAATCATGGAGATTGTCCGGGAGTCGGGCGGAGACCCGACCCGCTCAATAATGAGCCACGTCGACCGCACCATCTTCGACAACGACACCCTCGACAAGCTCGCCGAAACTGGCTGCTTCATAGAGTTCGACCTCTTCGGCTCCGAGACCACCTTCTACCCCTTCTCTCCCATAGACATGCCCAACGACGGCAAGAGGCTGGACTACTTCCTTCACCTCCGGGATACGGGCCGTTTAGGGCAAGCCCTCATGGCCCACGATATCTGCAACAAGCACCGGCTCACCCGGTTTGGAGGCCACGGCTACGCTCATATCCTGGAGAACGTCATGCCCATCATGCGCCGCAAGGGATTCCTCCCTGAAGAAATTGACCGGATACTGGTTGGGAATCCGGCTCGGGCCCTTGCTTTTACAAACCCCGGATAGCCAATCTTCTCACCGACCCAGGCTCTCAACTAACTGAACATAAGGAGTGAGTCATGCCGTACTACGTAGTCCTTGGAAACTACACCGACAAAGGCGTCCAGGCCGTCAAAGGCGCACCCGACAGAATGGACGGCGCCGCCAACAGGGTCGAGTCCCTCGGCGGCAGAATAGAGGCCATCTACTTCACCCTCGGCATGTACGACTTCGTCGGCATCTTCGAATTCCCCGACGACGAGACCATGCTCACCTTCTCCATGGGCACCGGCAAGGAAGGCAACATCCGCTTCACCACCCTCAAAGCCTTCCCCAAATCCCAGGCCGTAGAACTCATCGAAAAGATGCAGTAACGACCGCGCCCATTGGCCCCCCTCATCCTCCCCACCCCCCACCCCCGAGGGGAGCCTGTCCGTCTATGGCGGATCATCCCCGCCTCTTTAATTCGTCATTCCCACGGAGGTGGGTCGAAGATGCGCCATTGGCGTGAATCCATCCCTCCGAAACACTCACCTCCATCCTAGCAATCCACCTCCGTTCCCTCCCTTCCCCCCAGTACTGAACTAGAGGCCCACGTGCGTGCTCTGCACGCACGTGGGCCCCTGTTCATCTTCCCCCTCTCCCTTATAGGCCCTAAGGGTCGAAGATGCGCCTATGGCGTGAGAGGGGGCCAGGGGGTGAGGGTTCCCCGGTGGGGACGAGGGGATATTTCCCCCAAACACGTACATTTGCTTGACACACCTGAGCAACCGCGCTATCATACCCTGCGTCCGAACAAATACTCTCGTTATCTAAGGAGGAACCGCACAACCCAGGGGAATCAACCCCGGCGCCCGAGAGGCATGCCCCCGAGAAAAGCCTGCCCCCGAGTAGTCGGGGGTCGGGGGACTCAACGTCCAAGCCCATCCCAACGGCCCTTGCGCAGGCCCGCGGCACAAGCAAAAGCGTCATCCCCGAGAAGTCGGGGACGCCATCTCCTCTCCACGGCGCCCGGAGGACTCAACGCCCTAGCCCATCCCAACGGCCCCGCGCAGGCCCACGGCACAAGCGAAAGGCCTGCCCCCGAGACGTCGGGGGCGCCATCTCCTCCACCTCAGTCCCGTCCCATCACGTTCCCCTGACCCCCCAGGCGATGGATAGACGCCCTGGATAGAAGCCACAGCAGACCGGCCATCCCCCGCCGAGAGACCGTCTCGGAGGTCGGCCTGTAGCGAACTTGCGCTATACCAAGATAGGGGTGGCGGGCTGGCTAGCCCCGCTCCGGACAAGTTACCGGTGGTTGGCCCGTCGGCGAGCTTGCGCCACACCAAATCAAGCACAACCTGGGGTCGCTGGGGCACTCGGGACCTGCGGGTGCGCCACGTAATAACAAACTCCCGGGGGCTACCAGCCCGATCACTGGCCCCCACTGCGCCCCTTGGCGCCTGGGAGCGGGTCAAGGCCCGGCTTGTCTGCCCGGACAACCGGAGCTCACAATCGAGCGCTAGGGCGCGGCCGGCTGCAATCCGCCCCACGGCGGACCTCTATGGCCCCGGACAGCCGAGCACCGCATGGTAAGGGCCACCGGCTCACCAGGTGCGTCTTCCATCGCCGACCCAAAACCCAACAAACCAGACAAAATGCAAACCCAAACCCCCCAACCGAACAACCCCTCCCCCACCCTCATCCCCGCCTCTTTACCCCGTCATTCCCGTGCCCCGACACGGGAATCCAGAGTCTCCCCACTCACCCCCATCATCCCCACCCCTCTTAACTCGTCATTCCCACGGAGGCGTGAATCCATCCCTCCGAAACACTCACCCCCGTCTCCGCAATTCACCCCCATTACATTCCTTTCCCCTCTAGGCGTCGTTCAATCAAAACAGCTACGAGTTCAATCAACGTTCAATCAATGTTCAATCAACGTTCAATCAAACGCCCCGCCCCCAACCCCCCCGCCCGACCTCCGTTTGACAACCTCACCAAACACGGCTAAGATTTTGCACCGATGATTATAAAAATCCACCCCGACCCCTGCTCCTGTACCTGTCGGCTATAGGGCCGACGTAAAACCGCATAGGCATAGCGTTGCGCCCCGACGATGTTTCCCATCGAAGGGGCGCCTTTTATTGCACAGAAACATACTGGAGACCAACCCGAAATGACCACCGTCGAAAGAGAACCCAAGATCCAGGACAAGGCTGGCCTTGACTATTCCAAGGGCATAATCCCCTACCTTCCCCAGGAAGTCTCCGACTTCGAGACCGAGGTCACCCGTTTCCAAAAGGGCGGCTGGGACGACCCTCTCAAGTTCACCGCCTACCGGCTAGTCCGCGGCATCTACGGCCAGCGCCAGCCCGACGTCCACATGGTCCGTATCAAGATGCCCTCCGGCTCCCTCACCGCCGACCAGCTTGAAACCGTAGGCGAAATAGTCGACAAGTACGTACCCCTCAACAAGGGTCACGTCACCACCCGTGAGAACATCCAGCTTCATTTCGTCAAGCTGGAAGACACCCCAGACGTGATGCGCATGCTCGGTGAAGTCGGCCTCTCTACCCGAGAGGCCTGCGGCAACACCGTCCGCAACGTAATCGGCTGCCCCCTCTCCGGCGTCACCCCCGACGAACCCTTCTACGTCGGCCCCTACCTCGCAGCCTTCGCCCGGTGGTTCGTCCGCCACCCCCAGGCCCAGGCCCTGCCCCGCAAGATGAAGTGCGCCTTCGCCAGTTGCAACAACGACTGCGTGGTAACCGCCATCCACGACCTCGCCTTCAAGCCCAAGCTCAGGATCGACGAAAACGGCGTCGAACGCAGAGGCTTCGAGATCATAACTGGCGGCGGCACCTCTATCATGCCCCGGCTCGCCTACACCCTCTACGACTTTGTCCCCGTCGAGGACTACCTCCGCGTCAGCGAGGCCATCATCCGCATCTTCAACCGCACCGACGAACTTCGCCGCAACCGCATGAAGGCCCGTATCAAGTTCTACATCGACCGCGTAGGCATAGACGCCTTCCGTGAAGAAGTGGAAGAGGAGCTCAAGCAGCCCTGGGCCCAGGAGTCCTACGATCCCACCCCTCTCATGGAACTCCCCCCCGAGCTCATCGACAACCCCCCCGCCCCCGTCCCCGCCGAGACCAACGGCCACCACGAACCCGCCTTCGAGCGGTGGCTTTCGACCAACGTCCGTGCCCAGAAGCAGGACGGCTACAACGTCGTCACTGTCAAGCTGCCCCTTGGCGACATCTCCACCGAGCAGTTCCCTATCCTGGGCCGCATCGCCCGCGAGTTTGCCGGGGGCCGAGTCCGTACGACGGTCGAGCAGAACCTCGTCTACCGCTGGGTCCCGACCGGGGTACTCAAGGAAGTCTGGCGTCAGCTTAAGGACGCGGGTCTCGGAGAGGCGGGCGCGGGTGAAATCAGCGATGTTGTGTCCTGCCCCGGCACCGACAGCTGCAAGCTGGGCATTACCTCCTCCATGGGGCTTGGACAGGCCGTAGGCCAGGCGCTCAAGGAAGCGGCCTACGATGATCCGTTGGTCAGATCCCTCCATGTGAAGATCAGCGGCTGCCCCAACGGATGCGCCCGACACCACATCGCCAACATCGGTTTCCACGGCGCCGCCACCCGGGGTGCCAACAAGAGCCAGATCCCCTCCTATGAGCTCTTCATAGGCGGCAGTTTCGGCAGCGATGAAGCTGCTCGCTTTGGCAAGCGCGTAAAGACCAAGGTTCCTGCCAAGAAGGTCCCCAGCCTCGTTCAGGACATCGTCCGCTACTACCAGGCCGAGCGCGAGCCCCAGGAGGTCTTCAACCGCTTCGTGGACCGCGTCGGCACCGAACCCTTCGAGACCCTCGCCGGCGCCTACAAGGAGACCGGCCCCCTGAACCAGGACACCGTCGGCACCTACATGGACTGGGGCAAGACCCGTATGTTCAAGGTCGAACGCGGCGAGGGAGAGTGCGCAGTATAGCGGTCGCATGGGCATAAGCCGCTCACGCGCCCAGGACTACGCCGAGCAAATCCTCGAAAAGCCTCGCGCCGCTATCGACCTGACCATCAGGCGGTCCAAAACCGGGGTGACCCTGTTGCACAAGGGCCGAGCCGTCACCAAGTGCCACGCCACCGGCGTCGGCGAAATGCAGGCCGAGTTCATGGCCATCGCCCTAGGCACGGAACTCCCCGACTTGGGATCAACCGTTTCCGTTCAGGTGCCCGCCGGAGCCTTCTACCGCGCCATAGCCATCTCATCCCTTGACCTACGCAGACCCGAGGCCCGCCTCCTCCTCGAACAGCACCTCGCTACGGCCCAGATGCAGCGCACCGGCATGCGCAGCATAGAGGCCTGACCACAAGCCGATCATGCTACTCGTCATCGAGGTCGAAGAGTCCGAAAACAGCCTCTTCGCTGTCACCCGCAGCTTCCAGACCATGGAAGACCCCCGCCCCGTCTCCCGGGTGCAGACCTACGGCCCTGACGGGTCGGAGGGAATGTTCGAAGTGGTCGGCTGGTCGGGGGACGGGCCCGTTGCCGCCTTCGCCGCGCTCGTGGATGACTCGGGTGAAGGATCGGCGCTCCTGCTCTACGGAGGCGATGAGGGCATCCGCCTGTGCCCCGAGGGCTCGACCCTAGACTGGTCCCTCGAAGAACCCTCCCAGTGGGGTGAACCATTCCTACTCCTCGCCCACGACACCCCTGCCTACTAAGGCTCCCACCTCCCTCTGCCCATGCTCACAGCAGCAGGATTATCGTGATCCCGCTGAACATCGCCGTTATCCCCACTATCCCTGCCAGGTTCATCCGTTCCCTTAGCACCAGCACCGAAAGCATCGTCGTCCAGAAAATCTGCGTCGATCCCAATACGGCCGAAATGGAAAGCCCGGCCCTTTCAATACCCACTAGGAACAGCATGCTTGCCACCCCCAGCATCCCCGCCCCGTTCGCGATCGCCACACCTGAAAGTCGGAATGACCAGCCGGACCGGTAATGCATCCTCCTTCGAAGCGAGTCCCTGTGAGCCATTGCCTCCCGCCCACCTCCAACCGAGCCTAAGTGACCTCGCAGCTGTCCTCGCCGCCAGGCTCTGCGACAACGCCTTCTTGACCTTGCTCCCAAACCCCAAACCTGCGTCTTCCTCCCTCGGTATGAGTATCTCGCTCACCCCCAGCCAGGACATGATGGTCAGGAAGATACATACCGCTGATAGCCTCAGCACATTCAAAGTCGGTGGGTCCATCTCCCGTAACGCATAACCCTGCACCGTAAGCCCAGACACCCAGAACGCGGATACCACCGATAGACAGGAATACGCCCTTGAACCCCAGCCATGAAGCCTGGTTCTTGTCCGTATGTTTACGCTGCCCGAAACTCAGGAGATAAACGCCTGTGACCACCACTACCACGCCCCCAATGTCGAATGCGGTGGGCGTTTCTCTAAGTATCAGGATCCCGGAAAGCAGCGAAAAGATGGAAAGCAGGCCCGCCATTATCGGCCACGCCTTGCTGACGTCCACGTTTCTCAGGAAGAGCAGGTACAGCGGCTCGCCCAGTCCAATGTTGATAATCCCGCCGAGAATGCCTAGCACCACGTGCGTAGTCGGGATACGTGGAATCGCAGAGATGTCCGACGTCGTCAGCACGAACACCAGCGCAGCCAGCGCCCCTCCCCCCGCCCCCAGGGCTCCCAGTGTTAGAGGCCTGAACCGCGCTACCAGCCTCTTCTGCACTATCCCCGTTATGGAAAAGACCAGCGTGGAGGCCAGTACCGCCAGTTCGCCTATCGGCATGTCAAGTTCTCTTCACCGCAATCGTCCAGTTTTGTCCGCAACATGATACCCGCTAATGCATCGCCGAATACGATGCGAGGCGCCGGATAGGGTGCGAAGGCAGCGTGCTAGGGTCGGGCCCTACAGCAGCACGATTATCGTAATGCCCGCGAACATGGCCATCACGCCCGCAATCCCCGCCTTGTTCATCCGTTCCTTCAGCACTATGATCGAGAGAGTTGTGGTCCAGAATATCTGGGATGACCCCAGCACGGAGGAAATGAACAGCCCGGCCCTTTCTATTCCTATCAGGGACAGCGTACTCCCGACTCCCAATGAGACGGCCCCGTTTGCGATCGCCGCCCCGGAGTCTCGATATGACCAGCTGTACTGTATGCGCCTCCTCCTGCGCAGGGAGTCCCTGTGAGCGACCGCACTATGAGTCTTCCCTTCCATCCTCAGGCATCGCCGGAACGTGCGCACCACCAGACCTTGAGACAGTGCAAGCCGTACCCTTCTCATGAACCCATGGGACGCCCTTCCTTCCATTGGCAGCAACACCTCGTTGAACCCCATCGAGGCCAGTGACGTCAGGAACATGGAGACTACGGCAAGCCGAACCATGTTCAACACCGGCGCATCCATGTGCCGCAACGCGAACCCCTGCAGCGTAAGCCCCGACATCCAGAACCCGGCCACCAAGGCCATCAAGAGAAGCCCGCGAAGCCCCAACCAGGATGCCTGGTCCTTGTCCGTGTACCTGCGCTGTGCAAAGCTCAGCAGGTACACCCCCGACGCCACCACAACCACCCCGCCAAGATCGTAGAGGGTAGGCGATTCCCCAAGGATCACTACCCCGAATAGGAGCGCATAGCTATTGAGCAAGCCCGCCATTATCGGCCAGGCCTTGCTGATGTCCACGTTCCTCAGGAACAGGATATAGAGCGGGTCCCCCAACCCGATGTTTATGACTCCGCCCAGTATTCCCAGCAGCAGGTATGGGATTGGGGTGTCCGCCACATCTCCAAGCTGGGAGGTCGCAAGCACCATGAGAAGCGAAGCGAATGCTCCGCCTGCCGCCCCCAGCGCACCGAGGGTAAGAGGCCTGAATCTGCGCACCAGGAGCTTCTGCACTACTCCGGTTATCGAAAACGTCAGAGCGGCAGCCAGGACCGACAGTTCGCCTATGGGCATGTCAGCTTCTCGATATTTAGAGCGTCATTCTGCTAAGCGCAATATAATACTCCTGCAATTGCCGCCTAACACGTATTGAAGGGAGCGAAATTTGGTGGAAAATCTGGTCGACTCTTCCCCGGCAACCAACGAAGAATGGATCGAGGCCGGGCAGCGGTGGTCCCTTAACACGTGGCACAAGTTCCCCATAGTCCCCGCCCGAGGCCTCGGCTGCTCCCTCTGGGACGTGGAAGGCAACGAGTTCCTGGACATGATGTCCGGCCAGCTTTGCGTCTCCGTGGGCCACTCCCACCCCCGACTCCTCGATGCCGTTGCCCGGCAGTCTGCCCTCCTGATGCAGACCGGTTCCTCCTTCACCACCCCTCAGGAAGTCGAGCTTTCCAGGCGTCTCACCGAGGTCACGCCCGGCGACCTGCAGAAACCCTTCTACGGCTGCACAGGCTCCGACTCCGTGGAAACCGCTATCCGCATCGCTCGCTTCGCCACGGGCCGCCACGAGATGGTCGCCCTCTCCGAGAGCTACCACGGCCTCTCCCTCGGGTCCTGGAGCGTGACCGGGCGCGGCTACCGTCGGGGGCATCCGGAGTACGGTCCCGCTATGCCCGGTGTTACCTTCATCCCCACCCCCAACCCCTACCGCTGCCGTATCTGCTCCGACAAGGGATGTTCCTCTCTCGCTTGCTTTGAATACTCGGTGGAGATGATCGACCTCAACACCACCGGCGAGCCCGCCGCCGTCATCATCGAACCCGTTCTCGGCGGGCCAATCCTCGTACCTCCCCCCGAGTACATGCAGGCCCTCCGGCGCTTCTGCACCGAGAGGGGAGCGCTCCTCATCATGGATGAGGCCCTCACCGGTCTCGGACGCACCGGCAAATGGTTCGCCGCCGAGCACCACAACGTCGTCCCCGACATCATGACCCTCTCAAAGAGCCTGGGTGGCGCCGTGCCCCTCAGCGCGACCCTCGTCTCGGAGTCCGTGGCCCGGAAGCTGGAAGAGGGGGGATATTCTCAGAGCACCTCCCACAGCGGCGACCCCTTCCTCTGCGGAGTCGGGCTTGCAAACCTGGACATCATCGAAGATGAAGGATTGGTGGAAAGGGCGGAAGTGATGGGAGCATACTTCAAATCAGGGCTTGAGGCCCTACGTGACCAGTACGAGATAGTCGGGGACGTGAGGGGCGTGGGGCTCCTACTGGGAATGGAGATTGTCACCGACAAAGCGTCCGCCACCCCTGCCCCCGACCTGATGACTCAAATCACCGGCTACTGTCTTGATAAGGGCCTTATACTCTTCACCACCCCCGGCACCCCCATAATCCGAATTGCACCTCCACTGGTTATCGGGGAGTCGGAGATAGATCGGGCCCTTACAGTGATCGAAGAAGCCATCCGCGCCGTTTCCGAAGGCGCAGGCCGCTAGCCGAAACAGGAGTACGGCAATGTCATACCCCGGAATCGAGAGCATGCGCCCGACATACATGGGCACCACCCACATGGTCGCCGCCGGTCACTACCTCGCCGCCGAGGCCGGCTACCGCATCCTGGAGCAGGGCGGCAACGCCGTCGACGCCGGCGTGGCTGCCGGAATCGCCATCAACGTCCTGTTGCCGGAGAGCACCAACTTCGGCGGTGTCGCCCCAATAATCATCTATCTCGCCGAATCGGATTCCGTCGTGACCATAAGCGGACTTGGACGCTGGCCCCGGGCCGCCAACATCGAATACTACATGCGACACGCGGGCGGCGAGATTCCCAAAAGGCATTCTCCAGAGCGTCATGCCCGCCGCCCCCGACGCCTGGCTCACCGCCCTCGAGCGCTACGGCACCAAGACCTTCGCCGAAGTCGTCACCCCGGCCCTTCAGCTCGCCAGGGACGGCTTTCCCATGAACCCCGTCACCTATGAAGGCTTGTTGGATGACGCCGACCCGGTTACCGGCACCCTTGCCCGCTGGCCCTCCACCCGGGAGATTTTCATGCCCGATGGCCGGGTGCCTCCCGTCGGCAGCCCCTCTTCGTACAGACGGACCTCGGCCGCACCTTCCAACGCCTCGCCGATGTAGAAGCTGCCAACGCCCATCTGGGCAGGCCCGATGCTATCCGCGCCGCCCGGGACTACTTCTATAAGGGCGACATCGCCCACGAAATGGCCCGCTTCAGCGAGGAACAGGGCGGCCTTATAACCTATCAAGACATCCACGATTTCACCGTCAAGATCGAGTCCCCCGTAAAGGCCCGCTTCCGTAACTACGAGATCTACACCTGTGGCCCCTGGTGCCAGGGCCCGGTTGTCGGGCAGGTCCTCCAGATGCTTGAAGACGACGACCTCGAAGACATGGGACACAACTCCCCCGACTACCTCCACCTCTACGCCGAGGCCATGAACATGGCCTTCTCCGACCGCCACCACTACTACGGAGACCCTGACTTCATCGACGTCCCAATCGAAGGCATCCTGTCCAAGGGCTATACCCGTACCCGGCGCGCCGATATCGACATGGACCGCGCCGTGGGTCGCATGCCAGACCCCGGCAACCCCTGGGCTTACCAGAGTCCCCCCAAAGGCGATAAGCGCGTATTCAGCCCCTGCAGCGCCAAACACTCCCCCCTAGCCGGTGTCTCCGCAGCAGACACTAGCTACACCTGCGTTGTCGACAGATGGGGCAACGCCTTCTCCGCCACCCCCTCAGACCCCGTTTCGGAGACGCCTATTGTATCGGGGCTGGGCTTCGTAATGTCCGGGAGGGGTTACCAGGGCTGGCTTGACCCGGACATGCCGTCAGGTCTCGGCCCTTGGAAGCGACCCCGCCTAACGCCTAACCCCGCCATCGCCTTCAAGAACGGCAAGCTCTTCATGCCCTTTGGCTGCCCTGGCGGCGACGCGCAGCCCCAGGGGATGATTCAGACCTTTCTTAACATCGCTGTCTTCGGCATGAGGCCTCAGCAGGCCATCGAGGCCCCCCGGGTCACGACCTGGAATTTTCCCAACTCCTTCTGGCCTCACACTTACCTACCCGGTCGCCTCCGGGTAGAGGGCCGAATCTCCCCGGAGACCTGTGCTGAACTCCAGCGAAGAGGGCATGACATAGAGGTGCTTCCAGGGATGTCCCAGACCTATTCATCCTCCGTGTCAGCCATAACGGTTGACCACGAAAATGGCGTGTTGATGGGCGGCGCCGACCCCCGCAGGGAGACCTATGTCATGGGGCGCTAGCCCCTCTGCTCATACGCCGTCTCACCGTCCACACAGTCGCCAGCAGCGCCCCCGCCCCGAGCAGCACCAGCACCGACACAGCGGACATCATCGGCCCGTATTCCGCACTCCTCCCGGACCAGATGTTCATCGGCAGGGTCTCGAAGCCCCGGGCCTTCAACAGCAGCGCCACGATTACCTCGTTGAAGGAAACCAGGAATGCCAGGAACCCCGCTATCGAAAGCGCCGGATAAAGCTGTGGCAGCAATACCCTCCTGACAACCGTCAACCGGTTTGCCCCCAGGCTTAACGCTACCCTCTCCTGGATCGGGTCTATGTTCCTTAGCGCCGCCGTTAACACGATGATCACGTATGGCAGGGCCAGCACCGTATGAGGAAACACTAAGCCGGGTATCGTACCCAGCAGGTGACTCAGTATCCGGCTGTGAAAATATAGGTGGAAGAGAGCCCCAGCTGTCACTACCGTAGGGACTACCAGCGGAGACATGACGAATCCGTTGAATAATCCCCGTCCCGGCGTCCGAGACCGTACCAAGAAATAAGATACGATGCCACCCAGCACGAGTGCCAGCACAGTAACCAACGCCCCGATTACCAGGCTGTTCAGTGTGGCCTCGGGCCAGTCCAGCAACGGGTCCGCCGACGTGAAGTAGTCCCGGTACCACTTCAACGTGACCCCCCTGAGTGGAAACACCAGGAACGATGACGTGCTGAATGACATCATCACTATCATCGCAGTGGGAAGGAGCAGGTAAGCGCATATCACCCCTACCCCCAATCCCAGAAGCGTCCGTCTCTTGGATGGTTGTCCTCTCTCTTCCCCCCCGAGTCCCGTCAATGCCTCCCCAGCCTGGTACAGCGGCCTGAAACCGACCCATCTCACGAATACCAGGTACAGTATCAGCACGCCCGCTAAGGTCACCATCGCTAGTGCGGAGTTGAACTGCCCTCCTCCCCTCAGGTGGGATGCAATGCCCCGATGCGGGACATTGCCAAGGATATCCGGCGCCGCAAAGGAGCTGATGCTCAGCACCACCACTAGCAGCACCCCAGCCCACACCCCTGGCATGCTCATCGGCAGGTACACTTTCAGGAAGCTGCGCACTGGGCCCGCGCCCAGGTTGTTGGCGACCATCATGAAAGCCCGCGGGATACCCCTCATGCCCGCGTATATGCACAGGATCATGAATGGCAGTAGTGTCTGAATCAGACCGATCTGGACAGCCGGGCCGGTGAACAGGATCGACAAAGGCTCATCGATTATTCCCAGACCCGTCAGCGCTTCGTTGATCCACCCCCTCCGCCCGAGCACCACCCGCCATATCGAGGTCTGCGCCACGAAATGGGTCAGGAACGGTACGATAACCGCCATCAGGACTAGATTCCGCCTCCACCCGTCACTTGAGGCCAGGTAGTAGGCCACGGGATAGCCCAGTCCCAGGCATAGGGCCGTGGTAACCAGCGTTTGCTCCAAGGTGATCTCCCACCACACTTGAGTTACGGAACCAAAAAGCGCCCTCTCGTACTGCTCCAGAGTAAACGGCCCCCGGCCCCCAAAACTCGCCTCCAATACGCTCACCAGCGGCACCACGAAGAAAATCGCCAGCAGGATGACCACTGGCGTAAGCAGAAGAAGTGTGTTCCCATCCCATCTCACCCACCCGGCCCGCAGCAAGGCGCGTCCTTCTCCGTTCCGGATCCCAAGGGCGGCCCTGCGTACTGAGCCTAATACAGCCAATCTCTACTCCGTTGCCTACCGCCAGTTCGGCGACAACTGTATTGGTTGAGCCGTGAAATGACAACTTCGTCGACTGTGAGCAACGGCCAAAGAAATCGGGCGCTGGGATTTCCCAACGCCCGATTGCGACTTCAGTCTGACGACAAAGGGAGAGGGTCGCCTCTCCGTCCTGGGGCTACGACCTTATCTCTTCACGGATGAACTTCGTATAGGAGACGGCCAGGAAGATCACGACCGCTGAGATCATCGCCACTATGTGAGGCCACACCAGACGCAGGCTCTGCACTGCGGAAATGGGGCTGCTCAGCAGGCCGGGCACTTGCTCTTGCAGGAAAACTCCGAGTGTTCGCACCGTCGGGTTCAGCAGAGTGTCGGCGGCTTCCGAGAAGAGGAATGACGGCGAGACCCGTGATATCCAGGTCTCCATGTTGAAGTGCTCAATGGCCGTTTCCTGATCGACGATCTCCCCGACGAAGAAATCCGCAATCGCCCCCGCCACCAATATCAGGAAGAACGTCGATAGCAGCCACAGCCCTATCGCCACCATCGCCGAGACTACTGTGCTCCTGAAGAATATGGAGGCCGCCATGGACACCGCCAGCCACAACCCGAGGTAGGCTATCGACACTATCGCAAACCCTACCAGCCGGATGATCTCTTCCCCGTCCGGTACTATGCCCAGGGAAGCCATCGTAGCCCCAACAATCCCAAGTATCGTAGATACCTGGATGACAGCCAACGTCGCCAGCCCGGCCAGGAACTTCCCGTTGTAGACCGAGTCCCTATGCACGGGATTTGACAACACCCGTGCCAGCGTTCCCTGGGTCCGTTCGCTGTTAATGCTGTCGAACCCAAGAATGATCCCGGCCAGCGGCCCGAAGAAGCTTATGAAGAACAGGAGAGAAGGCAATACGTCCGTGTTGGATGAGAACACCTTCAGAAACAGGAACTCCTCGCGGCTGCTCGCCGCGTCTTGCACCGTCCCGAAAATCACCGACAGCGCCCAGATTATCGCCAGGAGCACCAGCGCCAGCAGAAAGATGAACCTCCTCCTGCCGAAGTGGTCGGCCATCTCTTTCCAGAAGATTGCGCCCATCTAGCCCTCCTGGAAATACCTCAGGTAGATCTCTTCCAGGCTTCGGTCACGCGACTGCATTTGGAGAAGCTCAACACCGTGCTCCTGGATCGCCGCCATGGCAATGGGTCTCACCTGATCTTTTGAGGAGAGAGTGATGGTGTTGCCCAGTACGACACATCGGTCTACGGTCGGGAGGCCGTCCAGGGCTTGCACTAACTCCGGCGTAACCTCACTTACCTCCAGTTCCAGTTGGTAGCCTTCTTCCTGCCTGTCAATAAGTTCCCCGACCGGCCCTTCCAGCACCATCTTGCCGTGGGACATTATCCCCACCCGGTTGCAGATTCGCTGCACCTCGTGGAGACGGTGGGAAGAGATGAAGACCGTTATGCCCTCTGTCTTGCTCATCTCCTGGATGAGTTGGAGTAGCCAGTTAACTCCCGCCGGATCTAGTCCCAAGGTAGGGTCGTCCAGGATGACTAGTTTTGGCTCTTTCAGCAGGACGTCCGCCAGTCCGAGCCTCTGGCGCATGCCTCGTGAATATTGGCCCACCGGTTGACTCTTCGCCGCTGACAGCTCGACTTGGTCCATCAGGTCTTCTATGCGCTGGTCGCTTTCTTCCCGAGGCATTTCATTTAACCTGGCAGTGTATTGCAGGTTCTCCCGGCCCGAGAGGTCATTGTAGAAGCCTACGTTCTCCGGCAGGTATCCGATCATGCGTTTGACGCCGAGAGGATTCCGCGTGGGGTCGAAGCCAGATATGCGCGCCCACCCCTCCGTCGGCTCCGTCAGCCCAAGGAGCATGAGGATAGTGGTGCTCTTCCCGGACCCGTTGGGACCGAGGAACCCGAACACCTCACCCTCTTCCAAGCGCAGATCGAGAGATTCGACGGCAGTGAAGTTGCCGTACCTCTTGGTCAGGCCTTCTGTCTCGATTATGACTTCGCTCATCGCCTGCCCAGCCGTATGAACATACCCACCAGGGCAAAGATCACGGCTATCAGTATGCCGATCCCGACCCACTGCCAGACCGTCGACTTCTCGACCGTGATCCTGAGCGAGACCTGGTCCTGAATGTCGTTGTTGCGGGCCCGCAGCGTGACTAGGTAGTCGCCCGGCACCGCATCGCTGGGCGGAGTAATGTCCACGCCGACGTTGATGAGGTTGTTCACCGGTATGGATTCGATGTTCGCGGTCTGCCACTCGATTTCCCAACCCGCGGGGGTGTCTGCTATCAGGCCCAGGTTTGTAATGTCAGCCGTGCCCGTGTTTACTAGCTGCACCGTTGCCGCCTGTGCACTTCCGGCCTCAGCATTGACATTCAGCCGGCCGTCGGGGGTGGTCATGAACACGTCAAATGTCCCCGTCAGGGTTACCTGGAGCGGTATCTCTCGTACGTATATCTCTTCTTCATCCGCGAGGCGTACCACTATCGGGTAATCTCCCGCAGGCGCCAATGCCGGCGGCGACACCCTCACTTTGATCCGCTGGTTCAGCTGGGTGACTATACTCACGTTGGTTATCAGCCGCTCAGCCCCGAAAGCAGGCAGGAACTGGACTCGCCACCCCTGCGGGAACAGCGCCCCTAGGTTGAGCGATACATCCTCAGGGGTGTTGTTCACAACGGACACTTCGAACTCGAAGAGCGTGGTAGTAGGACCGCTGAGGAATGGGTAGTTGGACGTGACCGTGACTTCGCCGGGGTCTTCCGGCGCTCCTTCTACTCTCTGGAGCCTCAGGCTCTTTTCGACAAGCACATCCCCTGTAGCTGACTTGGCTAGGAGGGTCATCGTGAAGTCCGCAGCGCTTTGGTCCCTCGGCCCGCGGATGCGTAGTTGTAGGTCTTCTCTCTGCTCAGGAGCCAATTCGATGCTGGTAATCAGGAACGACCCGACCCTGGGCCGGAATCTAGCAGTCCAGCCCTCAGGCAGGCCCGATGTCTCCAGGTTCACCAGCATCGTGCGATTTGTGCCGTTGCACAGCACGGTATCCAAGTTTGCCGTTGTAGTGACGGCCTCAAGGAAGATACCCGTAGCGGGGGGTTCCATGCTGACTACCCCCGGGGTGCAGGGCTCCGGTTCCTCCTCATCCTGCGCCAGTACCACCGATGGCAGAGCCAGGGACAGGACAAGGATGATCAGTAAGATAGATGTGAATAGAACCCTATAGCGCATGGTTCCTCCCTGCCGAGGCTCCCCATCCCAAGATCTCCGCTAATGCTCCGGCCTCCGACAATTGCTTGGTTTGTGTAGTTCTTGAATTATAAGTCGTTCGTTGGCTTATAACGTCTCTGTGTGCAAATAGTTAGGGGTTTGGGTTGCGTGTGATAATAAAGAAGGTCTCCATCTTGGTCTCTCATGTCACAATTGACCTGCTTTATCTGTGCCAATGGAGTATAAATCTCCATCTATAACTGTCAAGCCACCCCGCAGCCCGCCACCGCATCGCGACTCTCGACTCCATTCTACGGTTCCAGGTCTCCCCACTTCATTTCCGGACTGGGGGAAGCGTCGCCCCCGTGTTATACTCCCCGACGGCCCAGACCCGATACCGCATTAGAAAGGACCCGAGTTGCCAGTAGTAGCAATAGTCGGCGCCCAATGGGGCGACGAAGGCAAAGGAAAAATCGTCGACCTCCTTTCAGAGGACGCCGACTATATCGTCAGGTATGGTGGCGGAAACAACGCCGGCCACACCGTGATGAACTCATACGGTGAGTTCAAGCTCCACATGGTGCCCGCAGGCGTTTTCAACGCCAAAGCCACATGTGTACTGGCTAACGGTGTGGTTCTGCATCCTCCGGCCCTGTTGGAAGAAATCAAAATCCTGGAAGATACCGACATAGATTTGGCCCCCGGCAAACGGCTCCTGATAAGCGACAAAGCCCATCTGATCATGCCCTACCACCTCTTGCAGGACGAGTTGGAAGAAAAGGCTAGGGGAAGCAAGGCAATAGGCACCACCAAGAAGGGAATAGGGCCTGCCTACATGGATAAGACGGGCAGGCTGGGAATCCGGGTGGGTGAACTCCTCGAACCCGACTCATTCCGAGAGCGCCTTGAATACGTGCTCAACTACAAGAACGCCCTTCTAACTAATCTCTATGGCGTGGAACCGCTGTCCCTTGATGATGTCTTCGACGAGTACTGCGAGCATGGAGAAAAGCTCCGACCCTTTATAGGCCAGACTGAAATCACTGTGAGTCGAGCTGCCGAAGGAGGCGCCATGGTCATCATGGAAGGCGCCCAGGGCGCCCTCCTTGATCCTGACTTTGGCACATATCCGTTCGTAACCTCGTCCGCGCCTATAGCTGCCGGTTCGGCGCAGGGCGCGGGCCTGAACCCCAACCTTATCGGTTCCGTCATTGGCGTCTACAAGAGCTATGCGACCCGGGTCGGGACCGGCCCCTTCCCAACCGAACTCCATGATGAGGTGGGGCACCACATTCGAGAAAAAGCAGTCGAGTATGGGACTACAACAGGCCGCCCCCGACGGTGCGGTTGGTTTGACGCTGTGCTGGGTCGCTATTCCTCGATTATCAATGGGTACACTTCTGTGGCGCTAACCCGTCTGGACGTCCTGGACGAACTTGACACCCTGAAGATATGTACGGGCTACCGACTAAATGGTTCGGTCCTAACCGACCCACCTTCAGGTGCGGCGTCCCTGGCCAAGTGCCAGCCCCTCTACGAAGAACTGCCAGGATGGCGTACATCCACCCGCGGTGCCCGCAACTTCGAAGACCTTCCTCCCCAAGCCCGTCAGTATGTCGAACGCATCCAGGAACTCATCTGCTCCCCCATCGACCTTATTGCCGTCGGGCCTAGGCGCGAAGAATCCATCTTCCTGCGCCCCCTGCCATAGCTCTTTATTCAGAACGCGATGAAGGGCCGGCTTTGCCGGCCCTTCATCTTTCTCAGGGTTTTATGCTTACACCCTAACCGGGATGGGGAGGTCCATGTTGTGTTTTGCGACTTCGGCCATGACTTTCTCTGCGGTGACATCGTCGGGGCCGAAGAGCGGTAACCTTGTGCCTCCCACGTCGAAGCCTATTCTGCCCATCGCATATTTGAGCGGTATGGGGTTAGCCACAACGAACATACTGTTAACCAGAGGCAGAAGCTTGCGATGAATAGCCGCTGCTTCATCGTTGCGCCCGCTCACGTAGCTTTCGATCATCTGCTTGATCTGGATCCCGACCAAATGTGAAAGGACGCTGACCACACCGTACCCGCCCAGAGACAGGATGGGTAGGGTGTCGCCGTCGTTGCCACTCCAGACCTTAAAGTCGGGGCCCGCGCCCGAGATGATCTTCGAAATCTGGTCGAAGTCCGCGCTGGCTTCCTTAATGCCGACAATGTTGTCAATCTCGCTCAGGCTTATCACCGTACCTGCCTGGATGTTCGTCACCGTTCGGCTCGGTACGTTGTAGATGATGCAGGGCAACGAGGTGCTGCCGGCAATGTAGGCGAAGTGCTCGTAGAGGCCGTCTTGGGGCGGCTTGTTGTAATAGGGGACCACCAGCAATGCGCCGTCTACACCCAGTTTCTCCGCTTCTCTGGTTAGCTCCGCTGACTCCGCGGTGCAGTAGCTCCCGGAACCCGCTATCACGGACGCCCTGTCTCCCACCTCCGCCTTCACCTCCGCCCACAGCCTTATCTTTTCCTCAGACGTAAGGGTTGGCGACTCGCCCGTAGTGCCCGTCACCACAAGCCCATCACTCCCCGAGTCAACAAGCGCCGAGGCCAGTCGTTTTGCAGTACTGTAGTCCACCTCCCCCGACTTATCGAAGGGCGTCACCATCGCCGTGAGAAGTTTTCCTATCTCCACCATCTTTCGCCTCCCTTCTCTTGCATCTTGCCTGCCGACTGTCACTAGGCCGTCAGTCCTAGCTTATATGAATGTCGGCTTGCTTACTGTGCAGCGGACGATAGCGCCGGCTCACGTCGGGACTCGCTCTGTCCCGACAATAACACCTCTGCTATCTGCACCGTGTTCAACGCCGCTCCCTTCCGCACGTTGTCCCCGACTACCCACATGGCAATCCCGTTAGGGTGGGAAACGTCCTTCCTGATTCTGCCCACGAATACATCGTCGGTTCCGGCTACAGATGTAGGCAGGGGATACTCGTGCGCTGCCGGATTGTCAATTACCTGGACGCCCTGCGCCCGAGACAGAATCTCCCTGACCTCACGCGGGTCCATGGGGTCTGTCAGTTCCATGTGGACGGCCTCGCTGTGGCTCACGTAGACGGGCACCCGTACCGCCGTAGCTGAAATGGCCATGTTCGGGGCGTGCATGATCTTGCGGGTTTCCTGGACTATCTTCCACTCTTCGTTGAAGTAGCCATTTTCCAGATAGGTGTCGATTTCCGGTATCACGTTAAAGGCTATCGGGTGAGGCATCTTCCTAGCTCCGGGATCCTCGCCGGAGAATGCGGCACGAGTCTGTCCTTCCAGTTCCTGCACCCCCGCTCCCCCCGCTCCCGACACCGACTGATATGTATCCACGATAACCCGCTTGATTGGGTTCACCCGGTGAATCGGGTCAAGGGCCATGACCAGTTGTATGGTGGAGCAGTTCGGGTTGGCTATTATGCCCTCGTGCTTGAAGACGTCATCAGCATTCACCTCGGGGACGACCAGGGGAACATTCCTGTCCATCCGGAAGGCCTTGCTGTTGTCCACAACCACGGCCCCGCATTCCGCCGCAATCGGAGAGTACTTCCGGCTCACACCCGATCCCGCTGAAAACAACACGATGTCCACTCCTTCAAAGGAGTTTTCATCCAGCCGTTCCACTACCACGTCCTGCCCGTTGACGTGCATCACCTTCCCTTCAGACCGCTCCGAGGCCAGAAGCCGCACGGAGGACATGGGGAAGTCCCGCTCCTCCAGGATACTGATGAACTGTCGCCCCACGAGGCCCGTGGCGCCGGCGATTGCTATGTTAGGTTCTCGAGTCATGTCGGTTTCTTAAGGTAGGCGCGTCAAGCGCCTCTATCCGTAGGGTTGGAATAATAGGACTTTGGGGAACTTAGTCAAGGCCCAGCAGGGCATCCAGGCCTAATACGATCCCCACCCGCTTGGGAGCGGCCTCCAGGGCCATCAGGACGCCGGGCATGTAGCATGTCCTGCCGGAGGTGTCGTGCCTGATGGTGAGAGTCTGGCCAAGACCCCCAAAGATGACTTCCTGGTGTGCCACCGAGCCCTGGGGTCTCAGGCTATGCACAGCTACGCCGTCTACCACCGCCCCCCGGGACCCGGGCAGGTTCTCCTTCTGCGTGATCGACAGGTCAAAGGGCTTACCCCTGGCCTTCACCATGTCTTCGGCGGTTGCGATTGCAGTGCCGGATGGGGCGTCTATCTTGGTCTCGTGGTGCCGTTCGATCACCTCTGCGTAGTCGAAGTACTTGCTGGCGATCTTGGACATGTGGATCATCAGCACCGCGCCCAGGGCGAAGTTGGGTGCAATGACCCCACCAACGTCATGCTCTAGGCACAGCCCGTCCAGCTCCGACACCTGATCGCCTGTCAACCCCGAGGTGCCGATAACTACGTGTACGCCGTTCGTAATGGCGTGTCGGGCCGTAGCCAAGGCGCCCTCGGCCTGGCTGAAATCCACGACAACGTCCGGCTTGACGTGCTGGAGGAGGCTGGGAAAGTCCAGGGTATGGGGCACGCCTGAACCGTCGGGGAGGGTTAGTGGGGAGCCGTCAGCATCCAGGGACACAGCCCCCGCCACGCGCATATCCGGATGATTGGATACGGCTGCGACTATCTCCCTGCCGACGCGCCCGGTCGCTCCCTGGATAGCTACGTTGAGAACTGCCACGGCTGGACCTCCCTGCTTGCAGGGTTGCCGTGCTACCGTCTCCGGCCCCGGCTCCCCGAAAATCTGCCCTGCGGCCTATCGCCCCTGGGCGGACGCCTGTCCTGGGGCCTCCTGTCCCGGCCCCCGCCCCGGAAGTCTCCGTCCGACCTCCCATAACCTCCACCCGACCGAGCGTACTCTTCCCTGGGCCGGAGCCATCATCCCCGGGCGCTCCTTCGAGCACCGCTCTCCTGGAGAGGTTGATCCGCCCCAGGGAATCTATTTCGGTGACCATCACGGTGACTTCGTCGCCGACCTGGACCTCGTCCTCCACGGATTCGACCCGGTATTCGGCAAGCTCGCTGATGTGGACCAGGCCGTCCTTGCCGGGCAGTATCTCCACGAAGGCCCCGAAGTTCATTATTCGAACTACTTTGCCGGTGTAGGTCTCGCCTACTTCGACCTCTTTGGTCAGGCCGCGGATCATCTCCTCGGCCCGACGCGAGGCTTCTCGGTCGGACGACCCTATGATCACCGTCCCGTCATCCTCGACATCAACAGTTGCACCCGTGGCCTCGACAATGGACCTGATGGTCTTGCCGCCCGGGCCTATGACGATCCCGATCTTCTCTTTATCTATCTTGACGGTCGTCATCCGGGGGGCGTATTCGCTCAATTCGGGTCGGGCCTTCTGGATGGTCTTGCCCATCAGGTCGAGGATCTTGAGTCGGCCCTCCACAGCTTGCTTCAGGGCCTTTTCCATGATTTCAAAGCTCAGGCCCTTGATCTTCAGGTCCATCTGCCAGCCGGTCATGCCCTCGGTGGTCCCGGCGACCTTGAAGTCCATGTCTCCCATGAAGTCTTCAATACCAGCGATGTCAGTAAGCACCGAATACCGGCCGTTCTCATCCGTGATTAACCCCATTGCTACACCGGCGACGGGATGAGATATGGGGACGCCTGCGTCCATCAGGGATAGGCTGCTCCCGCAGACGCTAGCCATTGAGGTGCTGCCGTTGGAGCTAAGCGCTTCCGACACCACTCTTATGGCATAAGGGAAATCTTCCTCGCTGGGCAGGATCGGCTCAATGGACCTCTCGGCGAGAGCTCCGTGGCCAATCTCTCGACGCCCCGGCGACCCGATCCGCCCAGTCTCGCCCACGCTGTAGGGCGGGAAGTTGTAGTGGTGCATGAACCGTTTTCTGGTCTGCGGGCTGATGTTGTCTATCTTCTGTGCGTCACCCGAGGAGGAGAGGGTGGTAACCGAAAGCACCTGCGTCTGCCCCCGGGTGAACAGCCCAGTCCCGTGGGTCCTCGGCAGAATCCCGACCTCGCACTCAATGTGCCGGAGTTCGTCCAGTTGCCGGCCGTCGGGCCTGACACCGGTGTCCAGGATGTTTGCCCGGACCTGTTTCTTCACCTGGGCCCGGACTATGTCCCCCACTGCCTCCCCTGGGAAGCTATCGGAAAGTGCGGTTATCGCTTCCTTTTCCAGCGCCTCTATCGCCGACTCCCTGTCCTCTCTCCGCACTACCTTGCTTGTGTTCTTCAAGCGGTCGCCGACCAGGTCCAGGACGGCTTCTTTCGAGGTCGGGATTGGGGGTGGCGGAGGCGGGAGCTTCATCTTGGTCTTGCCGCATGTGGAGACCATCTCCTCCTGCAGCCCGATGACTATCTGGTTAGCTTCATGCCCGAACTTGACCGCATCGAAGACGAGGTCTTCGGGCAGCTGATTGGCCCCCGCCTCGACCATCACCACTGCATCCTTAGTGCTTACAACGACCAGGTCGAGGTCGCTCTTATCAAGCTGCGCGTAGGTTGGGTTCAGCACGAATTCGCCGTCTACGTAGCCGACCCGAGAACCGCCCACCGGGCCTTCAAACGGAATCTCCGAAATGGAAAGGGCCGCCGACGCCCCGATGATGGCGGGAATGGCCGGCTCATGTTCCCTGTCAGTAGAAAGGACGGTGGCGATTATCTGTACGTCGTTGCGGAAGCCCTTGGGGAAGAGGGGTCGGAGCGGGCGGTCGATGAGCCTGCCGGTGAGAATGGCCTCCGCGCCCGGCCTGCCCTCTCTCTTGAAGAAGCTGCCCGGAATCTTCCCCGCCGCGTAGTGACGCTCTTCCATGTCTATGGTAAGGGGGAAGAAGTCGATGCCGGGTCGGGGCTGGGCGGAGACGCAGGCGGTAACCAATAGTACGGTTTCACCGTATATGACGGTTACCGACCCGTGGGCCTGCATGGCGAGCTTCCCCGTGCCAATGATCAGGGGAGTGCCGCCCAGGTCTCGTTGAAAGGTGCTAGTTGGTGCCAAGTACGGTCCGTATCAGGCCACCCACAGCTCTATCTTCTCAGTCCCAGCCTGGAAACCATGGAGCGGTATCGCCCCACGTCCTCCCGGTTCAAGTACTCGAGCAGCCGCCTGCGTTGGCCTACCAGTTTGAGGAGACCCCGCTGGCTGTGATAATCGTGCTTGTGACTTCTCAAGTGCTCGGTGATAGACCCTATCCTGTTGGTCAAAAGGGCTATCTGCACTTCCGCCGACCCGGAGTCATTGTCGTGAAGCCTGTAGGAACCGATTATTTCTTGCTTAAGCTGTGGGTCCAAAAATCTCTACCTCTTATTTCCGTGGCGCAGTATACCACAGAGGGGGCGCGGGCGCCACAGGATGCTGTGGACGTTTGATTGAACGTTGATTGAACTCGTAGCTGTTTTGATTGAACGACGCCTGAAGGGATTTCTGGGGATTTCACGTGGCGTGGGCGAGCCATACGAGACGGATTGACGAAGCTGGGTCGCCCCCCGCTCGCACTTCGAGAGCCTCAGCACGAGCGGCCCAGCCCCCAGGGATGGATTCCCGACTACTCGGGAATGACGATAGAGAAGGGCAGGGATGGGGGTGGGGAATGGGTTGTTCGGTTGTGGGGTTTGGGTTTTCATTCTGTGTGTTTTGGAGGGGGTTGGAGATGGAGGTCCAGACTCGTAGGCAGGGAGGCGGGAGGCCCGTCTGCGCAGCCCCATAGGTTTTAATGTTGGTTCCGGGGGCGACCGAGACTGTCTCGGCGTGGGGCCATGCCCGTATACCAGTGGCACTCCGCCCTCTATGAGGAAGGAACGCGAACCCGCTTCCGCTGTCTACAGCGACAACGGTGGAGTCACATGCGCTCTGCCCTTCTATGAAGGGGGAACGCGAACCCGCTTCCCCCGTCAATGGCGACGGCGGTGGGGTCACATGGCACTCCACCCCTGTACGAGGAGGGAGCACCGAACCCGCTTTCATCGCATATGACTGCGATGATGGAGTCCCGCAAGGGCTCTAAGCCCCTGAGCCCGACAAAGTGGGGCCGTTCTTGTTAACCGGCAAGGACAAAGTCGGTTACGCAAGTACCCCCATCAGGGGGCGTGTTGGGCGGGGTCTCTATGAGAGAGGGCCTGCCCGTGATGAGTCGATGGACCATCCATCGCCTGGATGGACGGGGAAGGGGCACGGGACCCGTGGAGAGGGGGTGACATTCCTGACGTCTGTGGGATGACATCCTCGGGTGGGTCTAGTGGACTTCCCTGGGTGTTGGGTTCCTCCTTGTGTTACTGGATTAGTGTTCGCGAACGCAGGGTATGATAGCACCGTTGCTCAGGCGTGTCAAGCAAATGTACGGGTTTTGTGTGAGCGAGATCAGAGACATTGCCTGCAAACCACCACCAGCGATGCGCTCTTCATGCCCTCGGGATTCGTCCGATTCTCTGCACGGATAATTCATCCGTCCTTGCATTCGCATTCCCATACCGCCTAAAATGCCTCAATCCCACAAGCTAACGCCTCCTCTGCCTTTACACTATACAAGGCGTTAAATATAATTGAATTCAGGCTTATGAACGATTCTGAAGGACAGCAGACCCAGCCCGAGGACACTTCATCCTACGGGATGCAGGAGCTATTGGACGAAGCGGAGAACGTCGCCACCATCAGGCGAGGCGATATCGTAAAGGGTGTCATCGTCCAGAAAGATCGCGAGGGGCTGCTTGTCGATATCGGCGCCAAGACCGAAGGCGTAGTGCCTGCCCGGGAAATGCGAACCTTCTCAGCCGATGAAGTCGAGGCCCTCAGCCTCGGAGACGACGTGCTTGTCTACGTCGTCCAGTCCGATGAAAGCGAAGGCCAGATCTACCTGTCCGTCGACCGTGCACAGGGAGAAAAAGGCTGGCACATCCTCCAAGAGCATTACGAAAACGGAGTCGTCATAGAAGGCGAAGCCGTCGACTACAACAAGGGGGGCCTCCTGGTCAATGTCGAAGGGGTGCGGGGCTTTGTGCCAATGTCCCAGTTGGCCAGCCCGGTGGCCTTTGACCCCTCCGCCGACCCGACCCGCAGCCCCCTCGCCGATCTGATTGGCAATCAGCTAAAGCTAAAGGTGATTGAAATCAACCGGCGCCGTAACCGCCTCATCCTCTCTGAAAAGCAGGTCATGCGCCAGCAGAGGGAGGAGCAGCGCCAACAGCTCTTCGCCGAGTTGGACACCGGACAGGTGAGGAAAGGCCGGGTCACGGGGATCCGGGAGTTTGGCGCATTCGTGGATATTGGCGGCGTGGATGGCCTGGTACACCTCTCGGAGTTCTCCTGGGGCCAGGTGGAGCCCCCGGAAAAGACCCTTGCCATAGGTGACGAGGTTGACGTCTACGTCCTTCGGGTAGACCGGGAAAACATGAAAGTTGCGCTCAGCTTCCGCCGCCTCCATCCCGAGCCCTGGGAGTCGATTCACGAGAAATACCACGTGGGGCAGACGGTCACGGCTACAGTGACGAAGGTTACGACTTTCGGCGCGTTCGCTCGCCTGGACCCGGCCATCGAGGGCCTGGTACACATTTCGGAACTGAGCGACGGCCCGGTCCGCCACCCTTCGGACGTGGTCTCCGAGGGTCAGGAGTTGACCCTGAAGATTTTGAGGATAGAGCCGGAAAGAAGGCGTCTTGCCCTCAGCCTCAAGCAAGCCGGTTCCTACGGATTTGCCGAGCGATACCGGGACGAGTTCTACGGCGGGTCAGACTACGGAGACGGGAATTACGAAGAGTACAACGGGTAACACCCATTCAGCGGACGCGGCCTGACCGTCCGCCCTGGAGCAGCACATGGCCAGTAGATTCGAGAAGTTCTCCGAAAGCGCCAGGAAAGTACTTTCGCTGGCGCAAGAGGAGGCCCAGCAGTTCAACCACAACTATATCGGGACCGAGCACATCCTCCTGGGCCTGGTCAGGGAGCAGGAGTGCGTGGCTGCGAAAGTCCTGGTGAACCTGGGGGTGCAGCTCAACAAGGTAAGGTCGGCCGTTGAGTTCATTATTGGCCGTGGAGAGAGAGCCGCCAGCGGCGAGATAGGACTCACGCCCAGGGCCAAGAAAGTCATCGAGCTTTCCGTTGATGAAGCAAGGCGCCTGAACCACCAGTACATCGGCACCGAGCACCTCCTCATCGGACTCCTTCGCGAGGGCGACGGCGTTGCCGCCGGTGTCCTCGAAAGCCTTGGCGTTAACCTTGAAAAGGCACGGTCAGAGACCACCCGACTCCTGAGCCAGTCTCAATCACAGGCCCAGTCCGCCTCGCGGGGCTCGGCCCGCACCCCGACCCTGGACCAGTTGGGCGTAGACCTTACCCAGAAGGCCCGAAACGGAGACCTAGACCCGGTTATCGGCAGAGATAAGGAAATCGAGAGGGTCGTCCAGATCCTGAGCCGGCGGACCAAGAACAACCCCGTACTCATAGGCGAGCCCGGCGTCGGCAAAAGCTCCATAGTCGAGGCCCTGGCCCAGAGAATCGCCGGCTCCAAGGTTCCCGAAACCCTTCACGGCAAACGCCTGGTTACCCTGGACGTTGGCGCTTTAGTGGCCGGTACAAAGTACAGGGGTGAGTTTGAGGAACGGCTGCGCAAGGTTATAGATGAACTGAAGAGTTCCGGGAACTGCGTTTTGTTCATTGACGAAATGCACACCATCGTCGGGGCCGGGGCCGCGGAAGGTGCGGTAGATGCGGCCAACATGTTGAAGCCCGCCCTGGCCAGAGGCGAGCTACAGTGCATAGGGGCGACGACCCAAGACGATTACCGCAAGCAGGTGGAACGGGACCCGGCGCTGGAGCGTCGTTTCCAACCTGTCAGGGTGGAAGAGCCGAGCGTAGAGGAAACCGTGGAAATTCTCCGCGGCCTAAAGTCCCGCTATGAAGAGCATCACGCCCTGGAAATTACCGACGAAGCGATCCAGGAAGCCGCAAACCTCGCCTCTCGATACATCAGTGACCGCTTTCTCCCTGACAAGGGCATCGACGTTATTGACGAGGCTTCCTCCCGAGTGCGCATCCGCAATTCCACAAGACCTGTATACCTGGACGAGGCCTACCTCGCCCTCGAAACTGTCAAGAACAAAAAGGAGAGCGCCATCCAGTCCCAGGAGTACGAGACCGCCGCTCAACTTCGGGAGAGGGAACTCGTCCTCTCGGATGAGCTAGAGGGCATGGAAACGGAGTGGAAGTCCAAGCGTGAAGAGAATAAGCCCAGCGTCAATGCCGACGACGTTGCCGAGGTGGTGAGCATGTGGACGGGCATACCCGTGACCCGGCTGGCAACCGAGGAGATCGAGCGCCTCCTCAAGATGGAAGAGGTCCTGCATGACAAGATTGTGGGCCAGGACGAAGCGATCAACGTGGTCGCCAAGGCGGTCCGCAGGGCTCGGGCGGGCCTTAAGGATAGGCGCAGGCCCATCGGCAACTTCATTTTCCTGGGCCCCACCGGTGTAGGCAAGACTTACCTCGTCCGTGCCCTCGCCGAGTTCATGTTCGGCTCTGAAGAATCCCTGATAAGGCTGGACATGTCGGAGTTTATGGAGCGCCACGCGGTTGCGCGGTTGGTCGGGGCCCCTCCGGGTTACATAGGGTACGACGAAGGGGGACAGCTTACGGAAGCCGTCCGGCGGCGCTCCTATTCTGCGATCCTTCTCGACGAAATCGAAAAGGCCCACCCGGACGTCTTCAACATGCTGTTGCAAATTTTCGATGACGGTCACCTTACGGACGCCAAGGGGCGAAAGGTAGACTTCCGAAACAGCATCGTCGTAATGACGAGCAACATCGGGGCCGAGCTCATAAAACGGGACAACACCCTGGGCTTCTCCATAGCTCTCGATGAGAGCCAGGCATCCCGCGAGTCCTACGAGCGCATGAAGGACAAGGTCCTCACAGAGGTCAAGCGCTTCTTCCGCCCCGAGTTCCTGAACCGCATAGACGGCATCGTGGTATTTCATGCCCTGACCAGGGAGCACATCCTCCAGATCGTGGACCTTCTCCTGGATGAGGTCCGCGCCAACCTTACCGAGAAAGGCGTCAGCCTGGAGATTTCCGAGAGTGCGAAGGAACTCCTCGGAGAGAGAGGCTACGACCCTACCTTCGGTGCGAGGCCATTGAAGAGACTCATCCAGGACATAGTCGAAGACCCGCTCTCGGAACAGCTCCTAAAGGGCATGTTCGGCCCCGGAGACACCGTCTTCATAGACCGGGACGGCGAGGAGATCACGGTCGGGCCCGTTGCAGAGTTGGCCAAGTCCTGAGCCTCGGCCCCTCGGCTAAACTGAAAAGGCGAAGGGAAGTCCCGTCGGGGGCTTCCCTTCTTTCATTGACACCGGAAACAGGCGACGATTCACTAAGCCGATGCCCAAGACTCAGCCAAAGACCGCGTATCTTTGCAACGAATGCGGGGCAACAAGTCCTCGTTGGGAAGGGCGCTGCTCTCATTGTGGCTCCTGGAATAGCCTTACCCAATCCGTACAGCAGAGCCGTCGACCCGGCAAGTCCGGCGCTCCCATCTTCTCCCGACCGCCGGTTGAACTCTCGTCCGTTGCCATTTCCGCCGAATCCCGCATTTCACTTTCCTCCCCGGAGTTCTCCCGAGTCCTAGGTGGAGGTGTAGTCCCCGGCTCCCTGGTCCTACTGGGTGGAGAGCCGGGTATTGGCAAGTCTACCCTTTTGCTACAGACTGCCGCCGACCTCTCGGGCTCCGACTCCCGCGTCCTCTACGTTTCCGGCGAGGAGTCCGAGCAGCAGGCAAGGATGCGGGCTTCCAGGCTCGGGATTCAGGGTTCCAACCTTTTCATCCATGCCGCCAACGACCTGAGCGCCGCGCTCCAGTCCATGGACGACATTTCCCCTGCCCTCGTAATAGTAGACTCTATACAGACGGTTTTCTTTAGCGAGGTCGGGAGTTCACCGGGGAGTCTGGCCCAGGTCAGGGAAGCTACCTGGAGGCTGCTGGAATGGAGCAAGTCGTCGGGGGTTCCCGTCATGGTCTCGGGCCACGTGACCAAGGAGGGCGCCATAGCCGGGCCCCGGATGCTCGAGCACATTGTCGACGTTGTGCTCTACCTGGAAGGCGACGCTTACAGCCCTTACAGACTCCTGCGCGGCGAGAAGAACCGCTTCGGGTCCACCAATGAGACCGGCATCTTCGAGATGACGGAAAAGGGCCTTGTCGACGTTCCGGACCCCTCTCGCGCCCTACTCTCCGAGCGTCGGCCCGGCGAGGTTGGTTCCATCATCGTGCCAGTAATGGAAGGTAGTCGGCCCATCCTAGTGGAGGTGCAGGCGCTTACCAGCATGACGCCCTTCAACCTCCCTCGTCGCACTGCCAATGGCATCGACACAAACCGGCTGCTCCTCATCACTGCCGTTCTGAGCAAGCGGATGGGCGCCCGACTCTCCAACCAGGACGTCCTGGTCAACGTCATTGGCGGGCTGCGTATTCGAGAACCCTCCGCCGACCTTGCCGTGGCTCTCGCCATCTTATCCAGTCTGAAGGACAGACCGGTGCGGGACGGTTTGGTTGCGGTTGGGGAGGTGGGGTTGGGTGGGGAGGTCCGCTCTGCCCGACACCTCTCCCGCCGCCTGCAGGAAGCCGCTCACCTCGGATTGGATACGGGTATAATACCCGTGACCACCCCCAAGGATTTCGTTACCCCGGCCAACATGACCCTTACCAGAGTGTCCAACCTTTCCGAGGCGGTAAAGGCCGCCCTTGAACCAAAAAAGCCCACGATATGACCATTAAGCCGTTCACCGCCGAGAAGTCGGGCCGCCTCCGTAACATCCTTAAGGATATGGGGTCGGTTGTCGTTGCCTACTCAGGGGGTGTGGACAGTGCGTTCCTGGCCGTGGAGGCCCATACAGTTCTCGGGGACCGGGCCTTGGCCGTAACCGCCGACTCCCCCAGCATCCCGCGGTCGGAACTACGCGCCGCCCAGTCCCTGGCCCGGCAGTTCAACTTCCGCCACCTCGTAATTGACACCTTTGAGACCCATGATCCCAGATACCAGGAGAACAGCCCCCAGCGTTGCTTCTTCTGCAAGGGGGAGCTCTACTCTCGGCTCCTCCCCATCGCCGAGGAGGAGGGCTATGACTGGGTTGCCAATGGCACTAACGCCGACGATCTGGGTGACTTCAGGCCCGGGCTGGACGCCGCCCGACGCTCCAACGTCCGCAGCCCCCTCTGCGAAGCCGATTTAACTAAGAAGGAGATCCGGGAACTCTCCAGGGAGTTGGGCCTGCCCACGTGGGACAAGCCGGCCATGGCCTGCCTTGCGTCCCGGGTGCCGTACGGTGACAAGGTAACCGTTGAGGTACTGCACCAGATAGAAGCCGCCGAGGAATACCTCCGGGGGTTGGGCATCCGAGACCTCCGCGTCCGCCACCATGACCGCATCGCCAGGATTGAGGTTGATGAGCAGGGCATCTCTCTGTTGGCTCAAGCGGAAGTGCGCAGCCAGCTTGTCCGTCACTTCCGCTCTCTCGGTTATACCTACGTAACGCTGGATTTGGCCGGGTTCCGCTCGGGCAGCCTCAACGAGGTACTGCAACTCTCCCGAAAACCGGCAAAAGCCGCTTCATCTCGCTCCAAGGGTGGGGAGTAGTTGACCTACGCTCTGCCCCATGTCCTACCTTTTCGGAGATTCCAAAACCGCCCAGTCCAGGCTCGACGTTCTTGCCCGTACCTTTGAACCCCCCACCCGAGAATTCCTTTCGACGTTCACCCCAAAAGGCACGGACCTCGCCTTAGACCTCGGGTGCGGGCCAGGACACACTACTCGCCTGATCGCAGAAACACTGCCTTTTGAAAAAATCGTAGGACTGGACAAGTCCCCGAGTTTCATTGAAGCCGCCTCCAACTCCTCTTCCACTTGTATCTCTTTCAAACAACATGATGTGACATCGATCCCCTTTCCCATCCCGCCCGCCGACCTCATCTTCTGTCGGTTCCTAGTCACCCACCTCCCCGCGCCCGATCAGGCACTCGCCCGGTGGGCGTCGCAGATCTCAAATCACGGTGCGATCCTGCTGGAAGAGGTGCACTGGATTCACCCCCATAACTCCGTGCTGGAATCGTATCTCTCTGCTCTGGAGCACGTCATGGACGCCATGGGCGTCATCCTCTACGCCGGCGCCCGGCTTCCCGATCTTATCAAGAGCACTCCCCTGAAAATCACCGCCGATAACACCCGACACCTTGCCGTGAGCAACCGGGACGCCGCTGCCATGTTCTCTATGAACATCCGATCGTGGAGCATGAGCCACCCTGCCCTCTCCCTGTACGGCTCCGACTTTCTTCGCTCCCTGCACAATGACCTGGAAGGAATGATGAAAGATTCCCCCGATAACCTGAGTGAAATAGAATGGGGCATGAGGCAGATGGTACTGGAACCCGCATGAAGGCGGCTTATTTCAACTGCATAGGGGGGGTGAGCGGCGACATGGTGCTCGGCGCGCTGGTGGATGCCGGCCTCTCCATCGACTCCCTACGCTACGAACTTTCCAAACTCTCCCTGAAGGGCTACGACATTACCGCCTCCCTCGGCACCCGTGCCGCCATCTCCGGCACCCGCGTCACTGTAATCACAGGCCCCGACTCTCAGCCCAACCGCAACCTGAGCGACATCCTCTCCCTGATAAACGAAAGCGACCTGCCGACCCCTGTGAAGAAGAACTCCGGCGATATATTCAACCGTCTGGCCGACGCCGAGTCCCGCGTCCACAAAGTTCCCGCCGACCAGGTCCATTTCCACGAGGTTGGGGCAGTCGATGCTATCGTTGACATAGTAGGTGCTGCTTGCGGGTTGCATCTGCTGGGTGTGGAACGGGCCTACTGCTCGCCCATCCCCGGGGGCAGCGGAACCGTCAAGTCCGAACATGGCAGGCTCCCGGTCCCCGCTCCCGCCACCGTGGAGCTTATGGCCCTTGCCAACGTCCCCTTCGCCGCACCTTCTCCCCACGCGCCACACACGGAGCTTTCCACGCCCACGGGCGTCGCAATCATGACCTCTCTCGCTGAGTTTTCCCAGCCCGAGATCCGAGTCCACTCAACCGGCTACGGGATCGGGCAGAAGGACATGGGGGAATACCCTAACGTCCTCGGCCTGTGGATCGGTGAAGTCCAGTCCTCTCTAGCCGTCCGACACCTGGTCGTCATCGAGACCAACATAGATGACATGAACCCGGAGATATATCCCTACTTGATGGACCGACTCTTCGAACTCGGGGCCCGGGACGTATGGCTCACGCCCATCCTGATGAAGAAGGGCCGACCCGCCTACACCCTCAGCATCCTCGCGAGTCCCGGTGATCAGCAAGACATCATAGAAAAAGTAATGGAGGAGACATCCACCCTTGGAGTCCGGGTCTCCCAGGTCATGCGCCACGAGGTTCAGCGCCGAATAGAAGAAATGGAGACCAGCCTAGGGCCCGTGCGGGTAAAGCTGAAGTTCCAGGATGGAAACCCCGTCTCCCTCGCCCCGGAATACGAAGATTGCGCCGCAATTGCCTCCGGTACAGGGCTTCCTCTCAAGGACGTTTACCGCATTGTGACGGAAGAGGCTTCCCGACGCCTTATTTCGCCCTTGTAAAGCATCCCCGGTTCCTGGCGATAAAGGCGTATACCCGTACTCCCAGGAATCGGGCCCCGGGCAGCCAGAGGAGTGGCGCAATGGGCAAGAGGGGAGGCAGCAAAAGCGTCAAACGCCTCACCGCAAAGAATCCCCCGTGCAACCGACCGCCGTTGTCTTGCAGGTACATCGCCGCATCCAGGTCTCGGCGTGTAAGGCCGTCGGGCAACACCGCCAACTCCTGCCCAGGTATCCACTCCACCCGACCTAGCCAGTCTGCCCGCTTCATCCACCTCACCGCTCCCCTGCACAGGGGGCAGTTGCCATCGTACAGCACCGTGGCCCGAGGCCCGGTCATATTCCCCTTACCCAAGACACCCCCTAGCCTTGACTTTTCGTATGGCAATTTCCTATACTGAATCCACGATTTTAGGGATTCTCTTATCGTACCTTCTGCGGGCCCCTCGTAGGAGGTACTTTCGAGTCTGGGACATTGTATATCGGGTGCTGTGCCCAATGGACGGCGCCCAGGTAAATGGAGCAGGGAGGCAAGACCCGGATCCTTCTGCCCGAGTGGCGCAATGGCAGCGCAGCCGATTTGTAATCGGCAGGTTGGCGGGTTCGAATCCCCTCTCGGGCTCCAGCTAGCCAACCCGGGACTCGGAAACAGCCATCAACTTATCATCACATAGTCCTGAGCGACTCATTGGAGGGGTGGGTGAGTGGTTAAAACCGGCGGTCTGTAAAATCGCTGCCGAAAGGCTACGCAGGTTCGAATCCTGCCCCCTCCACCATCAAAAAGAACTTATAATATCGGGAAAGGAAATATCCAGTAGGCCCACATAGCTCAGTGGCAGAGCACGTTCTTGGTAAGAACGGGGTCACCGGTTCAAATCCGGTTGTGGGCTCCATTACAGGAGAGTCAAGAGCATGGCCAAACAGCGTTACGAACGAACAAAACCCCACGTCAACGTCGGCACCATTGGACACGTCGACCACGGGAAGACATCCCTGACCGCGGCTATCACCAAGGTCCTCGGTATGAAGGGCGGGGCCTCCTTCCGGCCCTACGACTCCATCGACAACGCTCCCGAGGAAAAGGCCCGAGGCCTCACCATCGCAATCACCCACGTCGAATATGAGACCGACGACCGCCATTACGCCCACGTGGACTGCCCCGGACACGCCGACTACATCAAGAACATGATTACCGGCGCGGCCCAGATGGACGGCGCCATCCTCGTGGTCTCCGCCCCGGATGGCCCAATGCCCCAGACCCGGGAGCACATCCTCCTGGCCAGACAGGTGCTGGTGCCCTACATCGTCGTCTTCCTCAACAAGACCGACCAGATGGACGACCCAGAGCTTCTCGAACTCGTGGAACTCGAGCTCAGGGAGCTTCTCTCCAACTACGACTTCCCCGGAGACGACATCCCGATCATCCGCGGCAGCGCCCTCGAGGCCCTGGAGTCCGACTCCACCGACTCCAGCGCCCCCGAGTACCAGCCTATCGTTGAGTTAATGAACGCCGTCGACAGCTACATCCCCCTGCCGGAGCGCCCCTCCGAGCTCCCGTTCCTCATGCCCATCGAGGACGTGTTCGGCATCAAGGGCCGCGGCACCGTCGTAACCGGCCGTGTGGAGCGCGGCACCGTTCAGACGGGCGATCAGGTCGAGATCGTCGGATTCGGCGAGACCCGACGCACCACGGTCACGGGCGTCGAGATGTTCCACAAGACCCTTGACTACGCGGAGCCCGGCGACGCCGTCGGCTGCCTACTCAGGGGCGTAGAGCGGGACGAGATCGAGCGCGGCCAGGTTCTCGCCAAGCCCGGCTCCATCAACCCCCACACCGCCTCCGACGCCGAAGTCTACGTCCTCACCAAGGACGAAGGCGGACGTCACACCCCGTTCTTCAATGGATACAAGCCCCAGTTCTACATCCGCACCACCGACGTTACAGGCGAGATTGCCCTCCCTGAAGGCACCGAAATGGTCATGCCCGGCGACAACATCACCATGGGCATCAAGCTCATCACTCCCGTCGCCATCGAGCAGGAGCTCAGGTTTGCCATTAGGGAAGGCGGCAGGACCGTCGGGGCCGGAGTATTCACCAAGGTGGAGAACTAGACCCTCTCTGGGGACTTTTGGATTAAACAATGGCTAAAGGAAAAGACGTACGCGTAGTGATACACCTCGCCTGCACCGAGTGCCGGGAGAGGACCTACACCAGCAGCAAGAACCGGAGGAATGACTCCGGACGATTGGAGTTCTCCAAGTATTGCCCCCGTTGCCGGGGGCACAGGCTCCACCGAGAGACCAGGTAGAAGAAAACCGATGACAATGAAGGCCATGGAAATCGGATGAGACGCTTTACCCTTCCAGCCAGGGCGCGGATGCCCTCCTCGGGGCCGACCCTCGGGCGGTTCCGCTTCTTCGCCGAGGCCATCGCTGAGCTCCGCAAGGTCAACTGGCCAACCAAGGAGGAAACCAAGCGCCTCACCACCATGGTGGTCATAATCTCCGTGATAATGGGGGCATTTCTCGGTCTCGTCGATGAAGCATTTTCCCTCTTCATGGACCTCCTCCTCTTCTAGGCGGGAATTGGTTAACGCAGACCTGTCACTGAGCGCAGCAGGCTGATTACAAAGTAGATGTCTATGACCTCCCAATCGAAATCATCAAAACTGGCCCCTCGGTGGTTCGTAGTCAATACCTACGCGGGCTATGAGGACCGGGTCAAGAACAACCTTGAACACCGCATCGAGTCCATGGACGTCACCGATGAAATCTTCGAGGTCCTCGTCCCCACCGAAGAAGAGCTTGACATCCGGGAAGGCCAGCGACGCACCGTGTCCAGGAAGGTCTTCCCCGGCTACCTCCTCGTGAACATGGCGGTAACCGAGCGTGGAACCCCCTCCGAGAAGAGTTGGTACGTAGTCAGGAACACCCCCAACGTCACCGGATTCGTCACCTCCGGAGACCCGCCCGAGCCCGTGCCCCTTAGCGACGACGAGGTTAAGGCTATCGTCGTTCAGATGGAGGCCGAGGCCCCTCGGGTCAAGGTTGGACTGGACAAGGGCGAGAAGATTCGCATAATAGACGGGCCCTTCTCCGACTTTATCGGCACCGTCGATGACCTTTACCCCGACAAGGGGAAGATCCGCGTTCTCGTTTCTTTCTTTGGACGCGATACGGGTGTCGAGTTGGACTATCTTCAAGTGGAAAAGCTGTAAACGCTCCCAGGGTCGGAATATAGAAAATGCCAAAGAGAATCAAAGCCGTGCTGAAGCTTCAAATCGAAGCGGGTAAAGCCACCCCTGCCCCTCCCATAGGCCCCGCTCTCGGTCAGCACGGCGTCAATATCATGGGATTTTGCAAGGAGTACAACGCCAAGACCTCCGCGCAGGCAGGCACCATAGTTCCGGTGGAGCTCACGGTCTACCAGGACTCCTCCTTCTCATTCATTACGAAAACCCCGCCGGCCGCGGTGTTGATCAAAAATGCCGCCGGCCTCGATAAGGGAAGCAGCTTGCCGGGTCAGGAAATCGTAGGCCGCGTCCCTCGCGACAAGATCCGCGAGATTGCCGAGACCAAGCTCAATGACCTCAACGCCAACGACATAGAAGGCGCCATGCGCATCATTGAAGGGACCGCTCGCAATATGGGCATTGAGGTCGTTTAGCCCTGACATCCCCCACCGCAAGAGAGAACGCACGAAATGGCTAAGAGAGGCAGAAAATACCTAGAAGCCGCCGCACTGGTTGATAGGGATAAGTCCTATTCACCGGAGGAGGCTGTTGATCTCGCCAAGCAGACCGCCAAGGCAAAGTACGACGAAACGGTCGAGATACACATGCGCATGGGCCTTGACCCCCGTCACGCCGACCAGCAGGTTCGGGGCCTGGCAATGCTGCCCAACGGCACCGGCAAGCAGGTCCGGGTCCTGGTCTTCGCCCAAGGCGAGGCCGCAACCACCGCCGAGCAGAACGGCGCTGATTACGTTGGCGCCGACGACATCATCAAGCGCATCGAGGGCGGCTGGGTCGAATTCGATACCGCAATCGCCACGCCCGACATGATGAGCAAGATCGGGAAGCTTGGCCGGATTCTAGGTCGCAGGGGCCTCATGCCCAACCCGCGCTCCGGCACCGTCGTCCAGCAGCCCGACCTCGCCAAGGCAATATCCGACTCCCGCAAGGGCAAGATCGAGTACCGCCTCGACCGCACGGCCGTAATCCATGCACCCCTGGGCAAGGCAAGCTTCGAAAAGGAACACCTGCTGGAGAACTTGACTACCTTTGTAGACTCCGTAGTGCGGGCCAAGCCGTCGGGGGCCAAGGGTCAATACATCAAGAAGATCTCGATGTCCACAACCCACGGGCCCGGAATCAACATGGATGTGCAGGCCGCAATGACCATGAGCGCCCAGGACTAGCCCCACCGGAGAGATACCCTAGAAGAAACCAGTACAACTAGAGATTGCGCCGCAGACGGCGGGCGGCTCCCCGGAGCCTTAATGCTTTAGCCTGCCCAGGTGATTCGTAAAGTCCTCCCCCTTTCTCAGAGAAAGCGTTGGGCTTGCCAAAATCCCCTGGGCTGTGCACCGGGGATTTCGTTTTATAAATGCAATCCGATTTCAAGGCGGTAACCACATGGCCACGGAAAAAAAGGAACAGCAAGTACAGGAGATAGCGGACCGGCTGGGCAGATGCACCATAGCTATAGCCACAGACTATCGGGGTCTCGCAATGCCGGAGATGACGGTTCTGCGCCGAAAACTCCGGGCCTCAGGGGTTGAATACAGGGTGGTAAAGAACACGCTGGCAATCATCGCCTCCGAGAAGACCAATGCACAATCCCTAGTCGAATTTCTCGAAGGCCCCACCGCAATAGCCTTCGGGTACGGCGAGGCCACTGACCCTGCCAAGGTCCTCACCGACCACATCCGGCAGGAGCGCAGCATTCTGACAGTAAAGGGCGGGGTAATGGGAGACCGGGCCCTGGCCACTGCCGACATCACCGTGCTCGCCACCCTCCCGTCGAAACAGGAGCTTATTGCGAAAACTGCAGGCGCCCTCGTGGGCCCGATCTATGCCCTACAATCCGTACTCAGCGCCAATATCAGGGGCCTTGCTACTGCCCTGAGCGCACGAATCGACCAGATGCAGGAAGAGACCGCAAATTAACTCGTCATAAGGAGATATGACATGGCGACCAAAGAAGAAGTCCTGGAATCAATCAAGGCGATGACCGTCCTTGAGCTCTCAGAGCTCGTCAAGGCTATCGAGGATGAGTTTGGCGTGAGCGCCGCTGCACCCGTTGCCGTCGCTGCCGCAGGCGCCGCGCCTGCTGCCGCCGACGCCCCCGCCGAAGAAGAGAAGACCGAGTTCGACGTGGTCCTCAAGGAGATCGGCCCCAACAAGATCAACGTGATCAAGGCCGTCCGAGAGGTCACCACCCTTGGCCTGCGCGAGGCCAAGGAACTCGTCGAAAGCGCTCCCAAGGCAGTCCGAGAAGCGGTGGGCAAGGAAGAGGCCGAGACCATCAAGGAAAAACTCGAAGGCGCCGGCGCCACCATCGACCTGGCCTAGGGGATCAACCTGAAGTCCGACTCCGCTCCTCGGAATACCTCTGAAAGTTCACCTTCACCTGAGGCGATTAACAGTCGGTCCTCTATGGTGTTTACGGCGTCTTTGAAGAGGGCCTCGGCGGACGTAAAATTCTCCAAGGCGGACCGTGCCTCGGTAGCCAAATCCGCCGTCTCGTGGTAGGACACGAGGTCGAAAGTCCCGGCCGAGTCTCCTGTTCCGGATGCAGAAAAGCCCAATGATTCGCATCCGGGGGCGATCAGTTCACATCTCATAGTGATGGATACGTATGCGTTTCCGCGCATCCTGTCCAGGACCGCCCTGGCGGCCTCTGATCGTTCCAGGGTTATCTCCTCTTCCAGCTGCCCTATCACCTTCTCAAGGGTCCTGAAGTCGTAGCTGATTGCCATACGCCCGAGACCCAACAGCGCCACATTGCCCGCATCTCCACTCCAGACCTCCGTGTCAGCTATGCGCCTCATGGCATGGCCACTCCTCTCCAGGCGCTCCGCCACCTCCTCAGTATTGAAGCTCCCCTCTACCATCAGTACCCGACGCCCATCGATGACAAAGCTTACCGCGCCTCGCAGGTCTGAACTCCCCACGCCCGCATTCCCCAGGCTCCGGTTCAGCGCCGCCAGCACCTCACCCACCTCCCCAATAAGGCCCGGGTCCCCGCGAATTACCTCCAGGTCCACCATAGTCGCGTCGGTGGCGATTTCCGGTACGTCACCTCCAATCGTCAACCTCTCTCCTCCTCCCGGTCCCCCGCACCCCATTGCCGCAACCAGGCCCATCAGCAGGACTACCACGATTCCGGTCAAACTACTTTTCATGTGTTCTTTACCTGTGCGTTCTATGTTTACTCTCGTATAGCGACTGTGGCCCTATTCTCTGCGGCGTCCCACCATATCAGCCTCGGTCAACTCTGGAGTCTCTCTCCTATAGGCTCCTAGGAGCAGGGCGGTAGCTACGAGCATCAGCGGGGCGAATGAGCTGACAAATAGTCCAAACCTCAAATCGCTAGTTGCCTCCTCTACGAACCCGACAAGGATTGGTCCCACCGCCCCTCCACCCCACAGGGCCGCGAACACCGTAGCAGATGCCACGGCTACCTCTCTCTGTGTAATCCCCGGCAGGTTGAATATCTGTGTCATCAGAATCGGGAAGAAGCTGAACATGACGCCGCCCACTATCCAGAGCAGCACCAGTAGAGGGAACGAGTCCGTAGCAACTAACCCTATATAGGTGAGGGCCTGTCCAACCCCGCACGTGAGCAGCACCAGGGTAGTGTGCCTTCCGAAAAAGGGGAAAGCCACCACCCCGAGTTCCGCCGGCGCCATGGCAAAAGTCCCGATCCCCATCAATATCCCTGCCGTACGGATGTCGATCCCGTACTCCTCCCCCATGAACCGAGGCCAGAAGCTGTTGAAGGCCAGCCGCGCCAGCAGCATCCCGAACATGCCCAGGCAGATGAACCACACCTCCCGGTACTTCAGGATGCTGCGAATCGGGGAGCCGTTTGCGGCCTCATCGCCGCTTCCGGGGGCCTCGGGCCTTCCCCGGTCTTTCCCCATTGCCATCCACAGCATGGCTGCCACCATCACTACTCCCGCCCACACGAACATCGTCTCCCGCCAGCCACCGAACCAGCCGAGCATGTAGGGGATCAGTACAGTCCCCGCGCCCATCAGGATGTCCACTATAGAGATGGAGAACCCGTTTGCCAGGCCGTACCGACGCCGCGGTATCCACTGGAGTATCAGTATGTTTCGGGGCGACTGGCACGCCTGGAGCACTATCCCCAGCCCTATCCTCGCAAATATCAGCACCCCGAATCCCGGCGCTCCCCCCGCCAGCGCAATCAGCCCCGACGCCACCACGAACCCCACCGCCGCCGTCCTCCACGGCCTGTACCTCGATACCCACCAGTTCATGGGAATTGAGAAAACTACGTTGGCCAGCAGCAAGGAAGATCCCAGCCAACCTTGCTCAGCCGGGGATAGGTCCAGGTCTTCTATGATGTCGGGGAGAAAAAGGCCCAGTGAGGTAGTTGCCACCAGCACCGTGGCCAGCCCGATGGTGAAATAGACAAGGACACTCCACCCACCCTCCCGCGCCTCCATCTGCTCCTGTACCGCGACCTGGGTGGTCATGCCGTCCGGAGGCCGACTGAAGCCGGGCGCCCGACCTCGCCACGTTTGTCCCCGGTGGAGTGTCGACCTCGAATGGGCCTAGACGGGCAATTCATCACGCTAATTTACCACAGAGGAGGTCTTGATTTCTGTCGACTCCCTTCATTACGCCTGCTAGAATTGCACGACTTGTCCGAAAATCAGTAAAAAGGGGCCCGAGCCGATGCAAGACCACGCAAGAGTTGTCGTTATCGGGGCCGGCATTGCCGGTTGCAGCGTCGTTTATCATCTAGCCAAGTTGGGCTGGACCGACGTAGTCGTCCTGGACCAGGGGCCCCTGCCCGATACGGGTGGGTCTACTTCCCACGCTCCCGCCTTCATCTTCCAGATAAACCCCTCAAAGTTCTTTTCGGAGACTGCCAAGTACACGGTTGAGTTGTTCAACTCCCTGGAAGTGGATGGGCAGTGCCCCTTCTACCGGGTTGGGGGACTGGAAGTCGCATGGACTCCAGAGCGATTGCAGGAACTCAAGCGCAAAGTGGGCTTCGGCAAGTCCTGGGGGCTGGAGGCCGAGGTCATCTCCCCCAAGGAAGCCCGAGACCTCTTCCCTATGCTCTCCGACAATATCCTAGGCGCAATGTACAATCCATCCGACGGCCTGGTGAAGGGCGTCCGAGCCGACGAGGCCATGGCCAACGCCGCCAAGGCCCTCGGAGTGAAGTTCCACGGCGAGACCGAGGTCACCGACATTCTCACCCATGACGGTCGTGTCGATACCGTGGTCACCACCAAGGGAAACATCAAGGCCGAGCACGTGGTCGCCTGCGCAGGCATCTGGGGTCCGAAGATAGGGCGGATGGTCGGGCTGCCCATCCCCTACTACCCGATGCAGCACCCGCTGGTCAAGATAGGACCCCTACCGGAACTCGCCGATCACAAGCGGGAGATCACGCGGCCCGGGGTCCGACACCAGGACATGTCCATGTACGCCCGGGAGTACTTCGAATACATGGAGGTCGGGACTTATCAGAATGAGCCGATCCTGGTGAACGCCGATGACATAGTCCCCTACGAAATGGCCCGGGTGACACCTGCCGTCATGCCCTTCAGCCTCGAACTTTTCGCCGACTCTTTGCTCGCCATTGACGAGCTTATGCCCGGTCTTGCAGACAACCAGCTCTTCGAACCCATAAACGGCATGTTCTCCTTCACCACCGACGGCATGCCCCTCCTGGGCGAGGCGCCCAACGTCAAGAATTTCTGGATAGCCCAGGCCGTCTGGGTGGCGCACGCGGGAGGCGTAGGCAAGGCCCTGGCCGAGTGGATGGTCTACGGCTCTCCGGAAATCGACGCCCATGAAGCCGACATTACACGCTTCCATCCCCACATGGCCGCCGACTCCTACATCAAGACCCGCTCCGCCCAGCAGTACCGGGAAGTTTACGACATAGTCCATCCCCTCCAGCAGATGGAAGACCCCCGTCGCGTGCGCCTGAGCCCCTTCTACCCGAGACAGCAGGAGCTCGGGGCGCAGTTCTTTGAAGTTGCCGGGTGGGAGCGGCCCCAGTGGTACGCCGCCAATGAAAAGCTCCTTGAAGGCGACCCCGCCCCTCCCCGCGAGGGTTGGGAGTCCAAGAACTGGTCTCCCGTGGTCTACGCCGAGCACCGCGCCGCCCGAGAACGGGTCGTGATGATCGACCAGACCGGCTTCGCCAAGTTCGAAATCCAGGGTCCCGGCGCTCTGGAAACGCTAAATTACATCGCCAGCAACCAGATGGACCGGCCCGTGGGTCGGGTCACATACACTTCTCTACTCAATCAACAGGGGAAGATCAAGTGTGATCTCACCATCACCCGCCTTGCCCCCGACCGCTTTATGGTCGTCACGGGGGGCTCTTTCGCACCCCATGATCTAGCCTGGATCAAGTCTCATTTGCCCGAGGACGGCTCCGTGTCGATAACCGACATCTCTTCCCACTACTGCTGCATCGGCCTGTGGGGGCCCCGGGCACGAGAGCTTGCCCAGTCAGTCACCGGACACGACCTCTCCAACGAGGCGTTCCCTTACCTTACCGGCCAACAGGTGATGCTCGGCGACGTGCCATGCCTGGCGTTGCGCATCTCCTACGCCGGCGAGCTCGGCTGGGAGGTCTACTGCCCGTCTGAATTCGGGCTGCGGCTTTGGGACACTCTCTGGGAGGCAGGCCAACCCCTAGGCGTAACCGCCATGGGCGCCGCCGCCTTCGACTCCCTTCGACTCGAAAAGGGCTACCGGCTATGGGGCGCCGACATCAGCACCGAATACAATCCCTACGAGGCGGGCATCGGCTTTGCGGTCAGGATGAAGAAGGGGAACTTCCTCGGGAGGGATGCCCTGGTCGAATGCCGGGAGGCGGGTCTTTCCCAAAAGCTCTGCTGCATTACCCTTGACGACGCGTCCAGGGTGGTGATGGGAAACGAGCCGATTCTGATAGACGGCAAACCCACCGGGTTCGTGACCAGCGCCAACTATGGGTACAGCATCGGTAGGGGAATAACCTACGGCTACCTGCCCATCGAGCGCTCGGAGGTGGGGACGAAGGTGCAGATCGAGTACTTCGGGGAGCTGATTGACGCGACCGTTGCCCGAGAACCGCTCTACGACCCCGAGATGGTGAAACTGAAGAGCTGACCCCGTGCCGGAAGAGGTCCAACCCCGCTACAACCTTCGCATTTCCGAGATGCCCTCGGACGAGAGGCCTCGGGAGCGGCTGGAGAAATACGGCGCCCAAAACCTCAGCCACGCCGAGCTTATTGCGATCCTCCTTCGCATGGGCAGCAGCCGGGAGAGCGCCCTGGACATGGCGCGGCGCATAGTGTCCCGGTACGGTACGCTCAGGGGCCTGGCGCGGGCCTCTTTCAGCGAACTGACGCAACTGGACGGGGTGGGCAAGGCCAAGGCCGCACAGATACAGGCAGGCCTGGAGCTGGGCCAGCGGCTCCGCAACGATCCACGCCTGGAGAGGCGTGCCATCAACAATCCCCAGGACGTGTTCGATCTGCTGGGCGACGAGATGAGCCTTCTTACCCAGGAGCACCTGAAGGTGGTTCTGCTGGACACGAAGAACCGGGTGATGGAAGTCGACGAGGTGTACAAGGGGAACGTGAACTCCTCGATGGTGAGGGCGGCGGAGGTGTTCAGGGCGGCGGTGAAGGCGAACGCAACGTCGATTCTGCTGGCGCACAACCATCCTTCGGGGAACCCGACGCCCAGCGCCCAGGACGCCCACGTGACCGCAGACCTGGTCAAGGCCGGCAAGCTGCTGGGGATAGACGTGCTGGACCACGTGATCATCGGGCACCCTGCGGAAAAGGCTTTCGTGAGCCTGAAGGAGCAGGGGATCGGGTTTGGGTGACGGAGGAAGGGGGCGCTCATTCACCTGGGGTATTCAGTTGTGGGGGATGGGGTTTTGGGTTCTGTCTGTTGGGTTTTGGGTCGGCGATGGAGACGCACCTGGTGAGCCGTTGGTCCCTACCATGCGGTGCTCGGCAGTCCGGGGCCATAGAGGTCCGCCGTGGGGCGGATTGCAGCCGGCCGCACCCTTCTGCTCGATGTGTGCTCCGGCTGTTCGGGCAGACAAGCCGGGCCTTGACCCGCTCCCAGGCGCCTAAGGGCGCAGTGGGGGCCAGTGATCGGGCTGGTAGCCCCCGGGAGTTTGTTATTACGTGGCGCACCCGCAGGTCCCGAGTGCCCCAGCGACCCCAAGTTGTGCTTGATTTGGTGTGGCGCAAGCTCGCCGACGGGCCAACCACCGGTAACTTGTCCGGAGCGGGGCTAGCCAGCCCGCCACCCCTATCTTGATATAGCGCAAGTCCGCTACAGGCCGACCTCCGAAACGGTCTCTCGGCGGGGGATGGCCGGTCTGCTGTGGCTTCTATCCAGGGCGTCTATCCATCGCCTGGGGGGTCAGGGGAATGTGATGGGTCGGGACTGGGGTGGAGGAGATGGCGACGTTCGCTTGTGCCGCAACCTGCCTGCCTCGCAAGGGAGGGCGATTGGCCGGTCGCCCCTACGGGAGGGAGGGGATAGGCTTTGGTATGGGCTAGGGCGTTGAGTCCTCCGGGCGTCGTGGAGAGGAGATGGCGTTTTCGCTTGTGCCGCGGGCCGGGTTAAGACCCTTGGGATGGGCTTGGACGTTGTGTCCTCTCGGGCGCCGGGGTTGTTTCCCCTGGGTTGTGTGGTTCCTCCTTGTATAACGAGAGTATTTGTTCGGACGCAGGGTATGATAGCGCCATTGCTCAGGTGTGTCAAGCAAATGTGCCAGTTTTAGGAGGAATCTGCGACGGGTTGGCCGGCGTGGGCCTCCCCCCGCCCCAGGGTACCCACAAGGGGCACCCCTACGGAGGAGGGAACACCCCGCCGCGCCCCGCGGGATGGATTCCCGATCGGGGTCGGGAATGACGGTTATGCAAAGGTCCCTTTAAGGGAGAAGGGGAGAGAAATCACCCCTTCTTGATCTCATTGATTCGTCCTTCTGAGCCATCGTCGCGTTTGTATCGCCAGAAAATCCATCCGTTGACATTGCTCGTCGTGAACCTCATTGCAGCTCCCGAGGGGGTCCTCCAATCGCCTTCAAAATACACACACTCTTTGACTCCCCGACTAATACGCGAAAGGTCTAGTTGTGCCTGATAATTGACCCCGTTGTATATGGTGTAGATTGAGATAATTTGCGATGAACTTATCTCGGCTGTAGAGCGCATAGCAGTTTCAGGCAGTGAAAGAGTAGGCTGGCTCACCACTACTGAGGCCACACCAGTGCCGTTCAAGTGCATGGCATTTCTAATCCGCTCCGCAACATCATTGAGGACGCGAAACATGCGTGGGTCGTGATCGAGGCTGTCCTTGGCAATCTCCAGGGCGTCGTCTCGTAATATTCGCATTCGTTCTAACATGCTATCTGTCATAGTGTCTCCATAATCTTTAGCTCTCTATAGCTTGCTATAGATAATAGTGTATATTCGCGACTCTGTCAAGCGCTTCTCGGAAAATCCGAGGGTAAATCACGATAGAAGCGCTTCTTGGCTTGGAATGCTAGGTGAATGTAAGTGTGCAAGTCCTAGATTCCTCGCGGGGCATCGGAACGGGAAGAGGTGAGTTGCGAGGTTGTAGGTGGTTGTTCCGGAGGGATGGATTCCTGCCTCCGCAGGAATGACGAGTTAAGGGGGGTGGGGATGAGGGGGTGGGCGGTGGGCTGGCGCGTCAGGTTCCTCGCGGGGCGCCGGAATGGCGGAAAGGAGGTCGGGGGTGGGGGGTTCGTCTTGACTTAATCGGGCGCGGTGATATTCTGCCCTAAGTATCGACGTGTCCCGGAAAAGCCCCAAGGAGGGTAATATGCAATACAACGTTATTTCCGCCGATTCCCACGTGGACCTGGGTTTCCTGCCCTGGGACCTGTTCACCTCCCAGGCCCCGAGCCAGTACGCAGAACGGATGCCGAGGGTGGAGCAACACGACGGCATCGACCAGTGGTGGGCGGACGGGGTGTACCTGGAAGACGTGGGCCATTTCTCCAAGGTGGCTACCTACAATCCGGGGATGAAGACTCGGGTGGACAAGATGGCGGCGACGGGTTTCATACAGGACGCCGCGGAGGGCCGGTACCATCCGACCGACCCCGACCTGAGGATCAAAGACCAGGACGCAGACGGCGTGGACGCGGAGGTGATATACGGCATGTTCGCCGTCGCCACCAAATTGAAGGACCAGGAGCTGGTCGCCGCCGTATATCGCACCTATAACGACTGGATCGCCGACTTCACCAGCAAGTGCCCGGACAGGCTTCGGGGGCTGGCGTGCCTGCCGAACCACGATCCCCAGGCCGCCGCGGACGAGGTGCGGAGGATAGCGGCGAAGGGGCTGGTGGGGGTGGAGTTCGGGGTGGCGACGGCGGTCAAGCCGATGTACTACCGGGACTGGGACGTGCTCTGGGAAGCCGCCGCCGAGTGTGGGGTCTCCGTATCCTTCCACACCACGGGCCTGTACCCCCGTCCGCCCGAGCCCGGGGACGAGAAGCTGTACGCGCTGACCCATCGTGTGGTGAACATGGTGACGTTCCAGCTGTCGGGGGCGGAGATCCTGGCGAGCATGGTGCTGTCGGGGGCGTGCGAGAGGCACCCTGACATGAAGTTCGTGCTCGGGGAGTGCGGGGTTACGTGGATCCCCTACGTTCTGGACCGGATGGACCACGAGGACGAGGGGGACGTGACCCTTTCGATGATTCCCAGCGACTACTGGAAGCGCCAGGGATATTCGACCTTCCAGAAGGAAGCCTTTGCCGGTGACATGATCGACTTCATCGGCGAGGACAACGTCATGTGGGGTTCGGACTACCCCCACCCGGACGGCGTCTGGCCCGACTCCCAGGAGACTATCGAGAACAACCTGAAGGGCCTGAAGGACGAGACCAAGCGGATGAAGATCATCCGGGACACGGCTGCGAAGCTATACCGCTTCACGAATGGCGGTTAGCCCTATCTCAGATGCTACACAGAAGGGCGGCCTGAGACGGGCCGCCCTTCTCTATTTCGTGCATTCTCAGGCTAAATGGGAGGTCGCCGCGTATGCCAGTCCGTGGCTCCCTCGTAGGCCGCCGAGACTCTCAAGACCGTAGCCTCGTCAAAGGCCCTGCCCGCAATCTGCAACCCTATGGGCAATCCGTCTCCCGAGAACCCACAGGGTATGGATATAGCTGGTAGGCCTGCGAGGTTGAAGGGAGTAGTGAGGCTACGTGCGCCGAAGATGCGGTTGCGCACGTCGGCCTCGCTGACGAAGACCCTTTGGACTTCCTTGATCTCGGGTGCGGGGGTGGAGACGACGGGGCCGACCAGGACGTCGAATTCTTCCAAGGTCTCGATGAGCCGTTTCCTTAGGAGCTGCCGGGCCCTCTGGGCACGATGGTACAGGGAGGCGGGGATCAGGCTGGAGGCCATGAGTCGGGTGCGGGTGGCTACGTCGTAGTCCCTGTGCCGTTGTCTTAGCAGGGATTCGTGGGTGTCGGCGGCGTCGGAGTCGCCGATGGCTATGTATATCGGGCCTGCAAGCTCCAGGAGGGGTATGTTTACGTCCGCGGTTTCGGCACCTAGGGACTGGAAAACGTCTCTGGTGGCGTCGACGGCGTTCCGGGTATCCTCGTCGACGCCTTCCAGGTTGATAAGCTGGTGCAGGTAGCCTACCTTCATGCCCTGCACACCGGCGTCGAGATTCGAGGAGTAGTCATCGACGGGTCGGGGGCTGCTGAGGGGATCATTGGGGTCGTGGCCGGCTATGACGGCGAGGAGGTTCGCACAGTCGCGGACGGTGCGGGTCATGGGGCCGGCGGTGTCCATGGACCAGCACATGGGGAAAGAGCGGTAGCGGCTGGTCCTGCCCGTGGTGGGCCTGAGCCCGACTATCCCGCACATGGCGGCGGGAAGCCTGACGGAGCCGCCCGTGTCCTCTCCGATGGCGACGGCGGTCATGCCGGCAGATGGGGCTATCCCGGAACCGGCGCTGGAACTTCCCGGTATCCTGTCAAGATTCCACGGGTTTCGGGGGGTGCCGAACACGAAATCGCGCGTGTCTCCGAAGGCGAACTCGGTCATGTTCAGCTTGCCAAGGAGTATGGTCCCAGCAGCTTTGAGCCTTGCGGTGACGGTGGACTCGCCGTCGGGGACGTTGTCCGAAAAGATCCGGGAGGCCATAGTGGTGCGGATGCCGGCGGTATCGAACTGGTCCTTCACGGCTACGGGAATGCCGTGCAACGGACCCAAGTAATCACCCTTTGATATTGCGGCTTCTGCGTCTCGGGCTTGGGCTCGGGCCTGGTCACCGCAAACCGTGATGTAGGCCCTAACCTTGGAGTCTATATCTTCTATCCGGGCAAGGTAGGCGTCGACGACCTCCACGGGGGAAAGGTCTCGGCGGCGCATACGCGCCCCGAGCTCATGGGCGGGCAGGTATATCAGTTCGTTGGACGGCATACTAGCGGGCCTCCCTGTCGAGGAGGATGGGGAGGGGGTCGGTGGTGTCCAGTTCGGGGTCGTCCAGGGAGGCGAGGGCGTCGCTGAGGGCGTTGAGTCGGAACCGGATCTCGTCGAGGTCAGACTCCTCGACGGGGAGGCCGCGGAGATGGGCGAGTCGGGCGACGTCCTCACGGGTCAACGGCTCACTGTAGCCCCGATTCACTTCTTTCGGCATTTCACGCTACCTCAGCCTGATTTCTCGTCATTCTGGTCTCGTCCCTTCCCAAAGTCAATTCTAGGCGTGTCCGTTTGCACCTATCCACTCTTTCCCGTTTCCTTTTCATCGTCCGGGTTCCCATCCGGCTCGGAGGATTCTGAGGCGTCCGTCTCTTTGCCGCCCTTGGAAAAGTCCCGGGCGGCCTTCGCCATCTCTTTCAAGCGCTGTTCAACCAGGTAGTGCACCGTACCCTCGGGATAGCCGCCGCCCTCCAGCCTTTCGCCCGCGGGGGCGCCGGTCAGAACTTCGATACCTTCGTCTATGGTGGAGATGCCGTACACGTGGAATTTTCCGGCCTCTATGGCGTCGAGCACCTCTTCCTTAAGCATCAGGTGTTGGATGTTGTCCTTCGGGACCATCACGCCCTGTTTGCCTGTCAGGCCTCGGGCCTTGCACACCTCGAAGAAGCCTTCGATCTTCTGAGTTCCGCCGCCTATGGCCTGTACGTCGCCGTTCTGGTCCACCGACCCCGTGACCGCGATGCCCTGGTCGATGGGCAGCCCCGAGATGGCCGACAGGAGGGCGTAGAGCTCAGTCGATGAAGCGCTGTCTCCGTCTACCTCGCTATAGCTCTGCTCAAACCCTATGCTCGCGGCCAGAGACAGGGGTTTGTCGTAGCCATACTTGCCTTGAAGGTACCCGTTGAGGATCATGAATCCCTTATCGTGGATCCTGCCGCTGAGCTTGGTCTCCCTCTCCACGTTGACCACCTGCCCCCGACCCAGCGACGCCCTCGCCGAAATCCGGCTGGGCTTTCCGAAGGACAGTTCACCCACGGAAAGCACCGCCAGTCCGTTGACCTGTCCCACCGCTTTACCGTCCGTTGAGATTCTGATTACGCCCTCTTCGATCATCTGAAGGACCCGGTCTTCCCTCAGGTTGGAGCGGTAGTGGCGTTCCTCGATGGCCTTGTTCACGTGTTGGGCCATCACAAGGTCGCTTCCAGTCGATTTTGCCCAATAGTTGGCTTCGGTGATGATGTCGGCTATGCCCATGAACCTGGTGGTGAGCTTGTCCTGGTGGGCCGCGATCCTGCTGGAATGGTTGATGACCCGGGCCACGGCGGTCTTGTGGAAGGGTCTGAGCCTCCCCTCTTTGCACTGTTCAGCAACGTAGGCGGCATACTTGGCTGCGTTCTCGGGTGTGCGGTCCATGTCCGTTTCGAAGTCTGCGGTTACCTTGAAGTATCGCCGGAACTCTTCGTCAAAAGACTGGAGCCTGTATAGGACGCCCGGCGTTCCTACGATGATGATCTTGGCGTCCAATGGGATGGGTCTGGGTCGTAGAGTGGATGAGGGCAGCGCGCTGAACTGTTCCCCCATGTTCTCGATTGCTATTTCCCCGCTGTGCAGGGTGCGCTTCAGGGTCTGCCAGGACATAGGATTCGACAGCAGCTCACGGGCTTGCAGGATCAGGTAGCCGCCGTTGGCCTCGTGGATGGCGCCGCTCTTGATCATCATGTGGTTGGTGGTGAGCGTGCCCATACGAGACTGGTAATCGATGCGCCCGAACAAGTTGTAGTAGGTGGGGTTGTGGGCTACCACTGTGGGCGCAGTGGTGCAGGTGGTATTGTCGATCAGGTCGTTGACCCTGTAACGCGTGAAGGCTTCCTCTTCATCCACCGGCGGCTGGAAGGGCGACGCTCCGGACTTTGCATCCTTTGGCTTGAGTAGTTCCAGGCGTTCAACCAGGTCCTTCTCGACCTGCTCCAGGTAATCGACCACCTCCGGGTGTTCTTTGTACTTCTCCTGCAACTCATCGACTATGGGGGTCAGGGTGAAGAGCACTATCTCCCTGTCCACGTTGCGGGCTTGCTCAATGGCCTCTTTGCTCAGGCGGCGTATCTCGACGAGCGTGCGGTTGATAACATCTTGAATCTCGTCGGCCGTCTGGCGCAGGCGGGCCCGTTCCGCGGCCGGCAGGGCTGCCAAGACCTCCCGGGACGCCGGCTTTCCGTCAATCACCGGCAGAGGGGTGAGCCCGACCTGGGTAGACCGGAGCGCAAATCCCACCTGCCTCGCCGCCTGTTCCATTTCTGACGTCATCTGCTGGCGTCGGGCCTGGATGTCCTGCATGGCTTCTTCCATGCGCTCCCGATATTCGTCGCTTTCGAAGACTCTGGGCACGTCCCGACACACCGTTTCGATAAGCTCGTTCATGTCGGCGGCCAGGATACGGACCCAGCCGCAGGGCAGGCTTATGGGGGTGGGTTGGGCGGGGTCGTCGAAATTGTGCACGTAGCCCCAGTCGGGGGGGATGGGCTTGTCCAGGGCCAGCCGCTCTACATGCCGACGCACCGCCGTATGCCGGCCTGTGCCCGGAGGCCCCGATATGAAGAGGTTGAACCCCGGGGCGTCGATCCCGAGGGCCAGCTCCAGCGCACTTTCGGCCCGCTCCTGCCCCAGCAACCCTTCCAGGGGTTCGACTTCGTCTGTGGTCTCGAACCCGAGGGTGTCGGGGTCGAAGCGCTTGTTCAGGGAGTCGAGGGGGACCTCCAGCCGTTCTTTACCCATTGATACCGCCTTGCTCTAATGAGTTCGACCCGTAGGCTATTCTAACTCGCCCGGCGTGACGCGGGTGAAGCTCAGTAAAGCGGGTAGCCTCTCGCTGCAATTCAAGGTCACGTTGGCGGCGGCTCCTCGAAAACCTGCCCCGCACTTGCATTATTCAGTTACGATGTAATTGCGGGCACATCGATATGCTAGTCGCCTCCAATATAGCCAAGTCCTACCCGAGCAAGACCCTGTTCACCGGCCTCACTTTTACCCTGGCCCCGGGCGACCGGATTGCCCTCATAGGCCCCAACGGCTCGGGAAAGACTACCCTCCTGGACATCCTCGCGGGGGAGACCGAACCCGATACCGGCGCCATATCCCGACGGCGCAACGTGTCCCTAGGCTACCTGAGGCAGGAGCCCGAGACGTTCTCAAGCAAGTCTCTGCTTCAGGAGGTCTTGGACGCCGACCCCAAGCTAAACAGTGTCCTGGACGAAATCACCTCCGTGCGAGAGGCCCTCGCCTCGGAGACCGACCCCGGACAGCAGGAACTTTTGCTGGACCGTCTCAGTAGCCTCGATGCGGCCCTTGAAGCCGCAGGTGGTGAGGTGCGGGAGCACGAGGCCAAGGCGATAATGTCGGGTCTGGGATTCAAGGAACGCGATTTTCTCCGACCCATGAATGAGTTCAGTGGCGGTTGGGTTATGCGGGCGGGCCTTGCCAGGATGCTCTTCAGAAACCCCGACCTCCTTCTCCTAGACGAACCGACCAACCACCTGGACCTTGAAGCCAACCTCTGGTTCGAAAGGTATCTTTCCTCTTTCTCGGGCGGCGTCCTGGTCACCTCCCACGACCGCGCCTTCCTGAACCAGACCGTCAACAGGGTCCTGGCCATAGAACCCGACGAAGTGGGCCTTCACAGGGGCAACTATGACGACTATCTGGTGGCACGGGAACGGGCGCTGGAGGCCAAGCAGGCCGCCGCTGCCCGTCAGGAGCGCGAGATCAAGAGGCAGATGCGCTTCGTGGACCGCTTTCGCTACAAGGCCCGGAAGGCGAGCCAGGTGCAGAGCCGCCTAAAGCAGCTGGATAAGATGGAGATCATCAAGCTGCCTAGGGCAACAAAGAAGGTCAACTATTCCTTTCCCAAGCCTCCCCGCAGTGGGTCAGAGGTCATATCCCTGGTCAACGTCCGCAAGTCTTATGGTGAGAACGTGGTCTACCGAGATTTGAACTTGACCCTCTCCCGGGGAGACCGCGTTGCGCTGGTCGGGCCCAATGGTGCGGGGAAGACAACTTTGCTGAAAATCCTCGCCGATGTCCTACCCTTCGAAGACGGCGAGAGAAAGACGGGGCACAACGTTATTACCACCTACTATGCCCAGCATGTTCTGGAACTCCTGGACCCGACCCACACTCTTCTCGAAGAGCTTCGCCAAGCTGCACCCTCGGAACCCGACCAGAACCTTCGCAATACTCTTGGGGGATTCCTGTTTGCCGGAGACGACGTTGACAAGCGCATCTCCGTTCTCTCGGGTGGTGAAAAGGCTCGGGTGGCCCTGGCTAAGTTGCTGCTCCAGCCCAGCAACCTGCTCCTGATGGATGAGCCGACCAACCATTTGGACATCGCTTCCCGGGAAGTCCTAGCCGATGCCCTAGGCGACTACAAGGGCACCATCTGCTTCATCACCCACGACCGGACACTCATCCGCCAGGTCGCCAACAAGATTATCGAGATAGACGGGGGTCGGGTGACGGTTCACCCGGGCGACTACGACAGCTACCTCTACCATAAACAACCTGCATCCGAGAAAGCGATTACTGAACGGACTCCTGGTCCAGAATCCCCTGACGATGCAATACCATCCCTCAACCACCCCCGTAACGGCAGATACATCTCCCCGGAGGAACGGCAACGTCGGTCTCTAAACAGCGAGGCCCGCAAGCTTGCCAGAAAGATAGAGAGCATCAGCGCCTCCCTGTCCGACCGTGAAGCACGCATCGCCGAGTTTGAGGAGATGTTCGCCAACCCAGAACGCTTCGATGACGCCGAGCAAATAGCCGTCAAGGCAGAGCAGTACCAGACCCTCAAAGATGAGACCCATTCCCTCTGGGAAGAATGGGAAAGGCTGTCGCTAAAAGCGGAAGCAGTAGACAGCCAACTCGCCGCCTTGAAAACCGGCTAGAATTGGAGGCCCCTAGCTCCTGAAGTGGGGCATTATCGAGCGGCCGACCTCTTCCAGCATCCACTTCTTGTCGATGATGGTATAAGTGGCCGTGGACACGGTAGTCACCCCGGCGTCGGCCATCTTCTGGATTCCTTCGCAGATTTCATCGACCGACCCGACCAGGTGAATGCAGTCGATTACGCGCTGGGTCATGTGCCGGGCGTAGGGGGCGTCCATCTTTTCGAACCAGGGGTCGTAGCCGTCTTCACGGGTGAACTCGGCCTTGGCCGCAGCGTACCTCTCCATCTCCTCCGTTATGCCCGGGTTCTCCCGCTCCAGGTCCTCGAACAGCTTGATTATTTCCGGCTGCTTCTCGTTCCGCTCCCGAACGTGAATGCCGAAGGGCACGTACCCAGATATCTCCCTGTGGGCCTTTTGCTTGTCATCCGTGACGTAGATGTAGGAACGGACACAGATGTCTATCTTGGTCGGGTCCCGACCGGCCTTCTCGGCACCCCGGTAGATGTGGTCAACCTTCCACTTGATAAGCGCCGGGGGCCCGCCCATGAAATAGACGCCGTCGGCGACCTCGCCAGCAAGTTGCAGGGAGCGGGGCCCGTCTCCTGCCAGATACAGGGGCACCGAGCCGCGTATCCATTCGGAGATCATTCTCTGGCCCTTGTACTCCGCCTCCTCCCCGGCCATGAACTTCCTGACGAACATGGTCGCGTCTCTCAGGTCCTGGTGGGGGATGGGTTTCATTATCTTGCCGAAGGGCCCGCCAGCCCCCAACCCCAGGAACGCCCGACCCCCGGTCAGCTCGTTCAGGGTTGCGGCGGCGTTGGCGAGGGTGGAGGGGTGGTAGGTTTTCGGGTCGACAACTGCCTGCCCGATGCGGATGCGTCGGGTGTTCAGGGCGGCGATGGCACACATCATGTGGACTTCGCGGGAGAGGTAGGGCTCGTCAACGAGGGTCATGTGGGAGAAACCGGCCTCATCGGCGGTGCGCGCGAGGTCTGCTATCTCATCGATCCTCTCGTTGCGCCCCATCCCGACCCCAAAGTTCACTTTGACCATCATCTACTCCAACTAAGTCTTCCTGACCATCCGTTAGGCTTGAAGACCGTATAGCTTCACCGCGCTCTCTCCTATGATTTGCCTCTGGTCTTCTTCGGAGAGATTCCCGATGGTCTCCTTGAGCTCCGCCAGGGGGTCGGTGTGGCCTTCTCCGTGGGGGTAGTCGGAACCCCAGACGAGCCTGTCGGCACCCAGCATCTGGGCGGTGAAGGCGAAGGCCTTTTCGTCGGGTTCGCCCGATATCCAGCACTGCCGCTTGAAGTACTCGCTGGGCAGGAGGGTGACATCCGGTTCGCGTGACATGGCCGCATCCATGGCATCCAGCCATGCCGGCATCCAGCCGCAATGGGCCTCTACCACCCCTAGCTTCAGGTTCGGAAATCGGTCGAATACGCCTCCATGGATGAATGTGGTGAAGGCAAGCTGGCAATCCAGCTTCTGCATAAGCCCGTACCAGAATCCGTTACTGGTGAAGGTGGCCTTATACAGTTCGTGGCCCGTGTACCTGGGGGTGCTGCTGACGTGGATACCGATGGGCAGATCCAGGTACTGCACCTCGGCCCAGAAGGGGTCGTAGTATGTTTCTCCGTACGGGATTCCGTTAACGGGCGGGTTCGGGAACATGTAGATGCCCCTGGCTCCGAGTTTCGCCGTCCGCCTGGCTTCCTCGACGCCGTACTCGACTTCCATGAGCGAGATCATGGCGATGGGTATCAATCGACCAGGATAGGGTTTGCAGAAGTCGATAATCCAGTCGTTGTACACCCGACAGTACGCCGCCGCTAGACCCGCGTCTCCGCATTCCGTCTGCCAGTTGAGCCCCAGAGACGGGTACAGGAAAGCCATGTCGATGCCGTGGGCGTCCATCCACTCTATGCGGGCATGAGGGTCCCTGGACCCGGGGCTCCGGCAGTCCTCCCAGTTCAGGAACTCCGGGTTATGCTCCTGCCTTCTCCACGCCACCCCCTCATCCAGGCTGCCCAGGAATCCCAACGCTCCGTCGAGGACCTGGGAGCGGTTGCCGTCAATTTGAAGGAAGTCGAGGCCGTCGTCTCCCCGTACGACCTGCATGGCCCGGTCCCGGTACTCGGGCTCCAGATTCTCGCTCCAGAGGTCTCCGGGCTCCATGATGTGCCCGTCGGCGTCCGCCACCACACCGTTGTATTTGCCGTTCGTCGTCATGTCTCGGGTCTCCCTTCTAACATCCAAGAATGCCGCCTCACGAGGCATAGCTGCTACCAAGCACCTTCCCGTCAATGGCTGCGGCTTTGGGTTCCTCCAATATGGGTGACTTTATCATGTCGCGTTCAATGTGTCGCAGACCCGACCCTACTTCCCGATGCAGAAACGGGAAAAGATCGTGTGGAGCAGATCTTCCGTAACCGTCTCTCCGGTGATCTCGCCCAGGGAATTGAGCGCGGCAGTCAGGTCTATGGTTACGAAGTCGTCGGCGAGCCCTTCCACGAGGGCCTTCTCCGAGGATGCCAGATGTCCGGCCGCCGACTCCAGCGCGGCCTTTTGTCGGGCGTTGGACACCAGCGCTTCCCCCGACCCCACGCTTTTCCAATTCAACGCCACTTCCACCATGCGTTCTTTCAGCAATGCCAACCCCTCTCCCGTGAGCATGGACGTGTGGACTGCACTCACAGGCATTGCACCGGCATCGGCCATGTCTGGCAGGTCCGACTTGTTAGCCACCGTAACCGCGCTTGTACCATTTACCCGGCCAATCAATTCGGCGTCCTCCTCGGTAAGAGGCTGGCTGGAGTCCAGGACCAGTATCACGAGGTCGGCGCCGGCCATAGCCTGACGACTTCGTTCAATACCCAGGTGCTCCACCAAGTCGGAGGTCTCGGTCAGGCCTGCGGTATCCACGAGGACGAAGGGGATGCCCTGGATGTTGGCCACTTCCTCTACCGTGTCCCGGGTCGTCCCTGCAATCGGCGTGACAATTGCTCTGTCCTGTTCCAGTAGCCGGTTCAGCAGGCTAGACTTTCCGACGTTCGGCCGCCCAACTATCGCAACCCTCACGCCGTGCCTATAGACGATGCCGGCATCGGCGGAGCTGATTAGTTTGTCCAGGGATGCAGCTGCCTTGCGAATGGCAGGTAGCGGGTCCTCCACGGGCACGTCGTCTTCCGGGAAATCGATTCTCGCTGTCAGGTAAGCAAGTACATCGAGGATGGCGCTACGGACTTCCTTCACCCTGCCTGAGAGCCCGCCCTGAAGTCCGGTCATCGCAACCCTCAGCCCAGCGTCAGTTTTGGCCTCTATGACATCCCTGACCGCCTCAGCCTGAGACAAGTCTATCCGACCGTTCAAAAACGCCCTTAACGTGAACTCCCCCGGCTCCGCAGCCCGGGCTCCGCACCGCAGCAGCGCTCCCAAGACAGCCCGCAGCGGCACCGGGCCCCCGTGCCCGTAGATTTCCACGGTGTCCTCGCAGGTGTAGCTGTTGGGCGCTAGCATGCACGTTGCCATAACCTCGTCGAGTACCGCTCCGCCATTAGGATCCACCACCTGTCCTCGACTCAGATGACGATGGGCAAGTTTGCCAGTGAACACCTTGGCGGCAATGGCAAGGGCGTCGGGCCCCGACACCCGCACTACCCCAATGGCCCCCTCGCCGATGGGAGTGGATATGGCGGCTATGGTGTCGTCGTACAAGTCTCGGCCCCCGGAGGCAATTATATGCCACGCTGAGATAGGCTCCATTCATTCTTGGTCGGATATACTGACCTTCGACTGAGGAGAGCAACATTGCAAAGGCTGATACTGTTCGACGTAGACCAGACCCTATTGAGCACCAGGGGCGGTGACCGGAAGGCTTTGAATACGGCTTTTCGCGAAATGTACGGAATTGACAACGCCTTTGAAGGAGTGGGATTCGGGGGTCGGATGGACCTTTCTATCATGACCGAGGTCTATCGTATTAGTGGAGTGCCGGAAGGTGACAGAAGGCTTGATGAATTTAAGGCGCATTACTTTGAGCATCTGACCGAGACCCTGCCGAAATGGGATGGTGGGATTGTCTATCCGGGAGTCAGGGAGTTACTCAGGGTGCTGGAGTCGGAGGCTGGGGTACAGAAGGGGCTGGCGACAGGGAACTTTCGGGACGCGGCGTTTATCAAGTTGCAAAGATACGGGCTGGACGGTTTCTTCGAGGAGGGGGGATTCGGTGGCGACCACCCGCAGCGTACGGAAGTGGTCGCCGATGCCATAGCCAAATGCCAGGCGCTGTCGGGCAGGCAATATGAACGCAACGAAATCTTCGTGATTGGAGACTCGATTTCGGACGTGGAGGCGGGTCGGGCGAACGGCATCAACACCGTGGCCGTTGCAACGGGCCATTACGATACCCAAAAGCTGGCCTCCTTAGGCCCGACCTATGTCTTTGATGACCTGTCAGACACCAAGAGAGTCTTGAATGCCCTGCTGGGCTAGATAGGTTGGGAAGCACGGGATTGCGGAGACTCATTCTCTTCGACGTAGACCTGACCCTGGTCACTCTCACTGGGTGCAACCTCCTTGCGCTAAACAGCGCCTTCGAGCAGGCCCACGGAATCCCCGACGCTTTCCAAGACGTGGTCTTTGGGGGCGGCCTCGATCTGCCTCTGATGACTGAGATGTACAAGAAATGGGGCATCTCGGATGGAGACTTCGCCGAAGTGCCTGACCTGTCCGTATTCAAGACTGTCTACTTCGATCATCTCGCCAAGGGCCTCGATAACTGGACGGAAGGCTATATTTGCCCCGGGGCCCGGGATTTACTTGAGGCGCTGGCGCGGGAGCCGGGGGTCCAGCTCGGGTTGGCCTCGAAACGGGGAATTTCCGCGAGGCAGCGTTTCTGAAGCTGAGGAAATTCGGCCTGGACGTATTTTTCAAAGAAGGAGGATTCGGGGGCGACTGGATGACTCGCACTGAAGTCGTTGCTGACGCCCTAGTCAAATGCCAAACCCTCTCAGGCAGGGTCTACGACCGTCGAGAAATCTTCCTCATCGGGGACTCGCCTTCGGATGTGGAAGCGGGAAAAGCCAACGGAATCAATACTGTAGCGGTTGCCACGGGCCGATGTGACGTTGAGACCTTGCTAGCCCTCCACCCAACCCATGTCTTCCAAGACCTGTCGGACACCGGGAGGGTGCTGGAGGTCCTGCTGGGCTGACCGCCTAGGTTGAAGCCAGCGCGGCCTGGTGCATGTGGTACCCAACGAACTTTGCCAGGGCTCGGCAGGCCCGACGCAGGTCCGTATAGGTAAGAAGGCCCGCTTCTGAGAATTCCTCCCGCAACTTCCGGTAGTCCATCTTGATGCGCGGGTCACGGATGCGCACCGGCAGCAGAATCACCACCGGCTTTCCGTTGGAGTGATTCCGGGCAATCTCCGCGAAGTCCGCGGCCACGGCCTTCTCCGAATCCGACGTTACGTCGGCGTACTCGTTGAGGCTGGGAATCATCAGGAGGATGTCGATAGCTGGGTCGGAGGTGACGAGTTCTGCGGCCTGCTGCTGCTTCCCCCTAACGTTAGCCATGAATGACAGGTCTACGGGGTTACGGACGCTGTTGCCTGCATCGGGGATGAAGTCGCGAAGTCGGGTGCTGGTCTCATCGGATAGGATTGCCATGTCGAGGCCTTCCTGGGAGCAGATGTCGGAGGCCGCAACGCTGTTTCCTCCGCCGCTCCCGATCATTGCCAGCCGATTGCTGCGAGGAGTGGGCAGGTGCGCAAAGGCCTGCATCACGTCCACAACCTCTTCCACAGATCCCGCCCGCACGGCCCCCGTCTGCCGGAAGAAGGCGTCCCAGATGGCGCTCTGCCCGGCCAGCGACCCTGTGTGAGAAGCCGCCGCCCGTGACCCCGACTCACTGAGGCCGCCCTTCCAGATTATCACCGGCTTCCGGGGGTTGATCTCCCTGACAAGCTTCAGCAGCTTCGGCCCGTTCCTGACGCCCTCTATGTACATCCCTATTGAAGTTGTGTTGGCGTCCTGCCCCAGGAATTCCAGGTAGTCGGCGCTTTCCAGTACCAGCGCGTTGCCGAAGCTGATCACCTTGCTTACGCCTATCCCTTCGTCCTCCGCCCGGAAGATGAAGTCCATGGAATGGCCGCCGCTCTGGGCAACAAAGGCTGACCCACCTGATTTGTTGCTGATGTCGCCGATAGTGGAGAAGTTGGCCTCCGGTGAGTGGACGCCGAGGCAGTTAGGCCCGACTACACGGATCCCGTTCCGAGTAGCCACCTCCCGTACAGCATTCTCCATCTCCTTGCCCTCGGGGGTGTCCGTTTCGGAGAATCCCGACGTGAAAACGTGGATGTTGAGCGCCCCCACCGAGGCGCAGTCTTCCAGGACTCGGGCCAGGACTCGCGCCGGGACGGAGACGGTAACCATGTCGGGGACTTCGGGGAGGGCGGAAACCGATGGGTAGCATTTCAGCCCGAGTATTTCGTCGGCCTTGGGGTTGACGGGATAGATCCTGCCCTGATACCCGAGCTTGAGCAAGTAGGGTATGAACTGCCCCGAGGGATTGCTCCAGTTGGCGTTCTCCGCCTGGGAGACCCGGGATGCGCCGACCACCGCCACCGACTTGGGGTTGAAAGCCTTGGCGAATTCAGAACCGAGGGGAGTTATCGCTTGAATGAGTCCAGGTCCTTGTCCGAGTCGGGCCTGCCTGATAAGGGGCACGGGCTGGGGCACATTATAGCCGCCAGCGAAGTGGGTCTCAAGGAGAACACGGGGATAGCTGTAAAAGACAGAGGCTACCGGATTCGGCGGCCTCGACCCTGCCGGCGAAACGATAGGGGTGTGTGGTGATTAGGTCAACGGAGGCAGGGGCATTTATCAATGGATTCTGTTGCGTTATAAGGTATGATAATTCTCGCATATTGACCCTATATGTCGTTGGAAAGGCGTAGCAAATGGAAATTAACAAAACCCTGCTCTATGAGCTGTTCAAGAATCTCGATGCACTGGACGTGCCACGTACGCTACGCCACGACATGGCAACGCAGGCTTGGTATAGAGCGGTATCTTATGTGGCGGTGGAATACGCTATTGAGCACGGCGAATCCCCCAGATACCAAGACCAACATGACCTCTGCTGGTGGGCTATAGGGTGGGCAGAGCTCATGGAAGAAGCGGGGTATATGATGACGGTAGCCGAATGGTATTTGGAGATAGAGATTACGGCTTGGCGTAAGGATTCCGACTCTTACCAAGCTTTAAATCCCCCTTGGAAGTTCTACAAACCAGAACTCAGCGCCGCACGCCAACGTAAAGAAAAGAATCCACCCATCAGACGTAACCTATGATGCAACAAGCCTCTCATGCTCGTTTATTAGTGCAGTAGCTGGGAGGTAGGCTTCCAGAGGGTGGGGGTACTGGTAGATTATTTGCGCATTAAAGACAGAGACCGCCGGTCGCGGCGGTCTCGACCCTACCGTCGAATCGATAGGGGGGTACGGTCAATATACTGACACATGGGTTGCCTGTCAATGGGTGTCAGCGTCTTGTGTCAACATAAGGTTAAGACACCCCATAAAAGACTCGCTGTTTGACCTACCCACTGGTAGGCCCTCTCCGTGTTACGGTATACTCACGCCGCATCGCCTCGCTCACTCTATATTTCCCAGCGAGGCGCCGGGAGTACCACATAAGCACCGACATCGCCGGAAACCACCTTAGACCACACGTGGCCATTTTCATCAACGGAAGTAACCTTTATCACGCCTTGGAAGAGAACTGCAGCCGTACAGACCTCAACTTTCCCAGGTTCGTCCACAAGCTTCTCCGAGGCCGCCAATTGCCGAGGACATACTACGTTGTTTCCCTGTGCCTCCTTTACAACGGAATCTGGGCCAACAACTGAGCCCCGAGGACCGAATATTCACGTTGCACAATCAACCAACAACTGGATTCCCAGCACAGAGCCGCAGTCCCATCACAGGAACATCCAGTGTATCTTGACGGCCTCGAAATAGCGGGTCTCGGCACCGGGATGGTCTTCCTGGCCCTCGTGGTCATGCTCATATCTACCCTGTCTCTGCGCCTGCTCATTGATAGACTAGACAAGGTGCGAGCTTCGAGCGCGCCAGTTGCCCCACCCCCCGCCCCGCCGGAAGAGCCGCCCGTGGCCTTTTCACCCGCCACCCCTGTGGAATCCGCGCCGTCTGCACCCGAGTCTGTCATAGCCACCCCCAAGGACAAAGCAGCGCGCGCCGCTGCCATAGCCGTAGCCCTTTACCTTACCGAGGAGGAAGAGGCCGAAGGTCGCACCGACCGATAAGGCACTGATCTGGACATGCTGGTAGAGGAGCTTTTCGAAGGATTTATCGGGCTGGACTGGCGAGACGTCGTAATGATGCTCGTCGGTGGTGTCCTGATTTACCTCGCCATCAAGCACAAGTTCGAACCCCTGCTCCTCCTTCCCATCGGGCTCGGGGCGATGGCCACCAACCTTCCCCTGGGCGGCCTTACCGACGAAGATGGGCTCTTTAGCGTGCTCAAGAGTGCAGGCCTGGAGGGCAACAATAAGCTATTCCCGCTCCTGATGTTCCTCGGGCTTGGGGCCCTGACCGACTTCACTCCCTTGCTGCAACGACCTACTACCATGCTCCTAGGGGCAGCGGCCCAGGCGGGGATTTTCGTCAGCCTGATGGCGGCGATTGCCCTGGACTTTTCGCTCAGGGAGTCGGGTTCCATCGCCATTATCGGCTCGGCAGACGGGCCGACCACCATTTTCGTGGCAAGCCAGCTCTGCCCCGACACCGACACCTGCCCCAACGAGGTCCTGGGCCCGGTCGTGGTCGCCGCTTACTCCTACATGGCCATGGTGCCCATCATCCAGCCTCCCATCATGAAGCTGCTCACCACCAGGGCCGAGCGCAGCATACCCATGGAATACACCGACCGGCCTGTGCCCAAACTCCTGAAGGTTTTGTTCCCGATCCTAGTTCTCATAGTGGGCGGCTTGCTGGCGCCCAAGGCCATCCCACTGCTGGCAATGTTCATGTTCGGCAACCTGATGCGGGAGTCGGGGGTTGTGGACAGGCTGTCCAACACGGCCCAGAACTCGCTCATAAATATCGTGACCATCTTCCTGGGCCTGGTAATCGGCTCCACCATGACCGGCGAGAGCTTCCTGGACCTAGAAACCCTGAAAATACTGGGTCTGGGCCTCGGGGCTTTTATAATCGGCACGGCCTCAGGGGTACTGTTCGGCAAGGTGATGATGGTGCTATCCGGCAGGAAGATAAATCCGTTGATAGGGGCGGCGGGGGTTTCTGCGGTGCCCATGGCGGCAAGGGTAGTACAGCGGGTCGGCCAGAGCGAACGTCCCGACAACTTCCTGATCATGCACGCGATGGGCCCCAACGTGGCCGGCGTCATCGGATCGGCTCTCGCCGGAGGGGTGATTCTCTCCCGGGTCCCGGCCCTTGCCGGCTAATCGTCCGAATCCAGAGGTTCTTGCCTCGGAGGTGAAACATGGCCTCGGACCAGCTCATTCCCGACCTGATCGGATACAACGGCAATGTCATAACCGTCGATCCATACAAGCCTCGGGCGCAGGCCTTCGCAATCCGAGAGGGCGTCTTCGTAGCCGTCGGGGATAACGACGAGATAAAGGACCTCGCTGGTCCCCACACCCGAAAGATGGACTTCGCCGGAAGCACAGTGATTCCCGGATTCAACGACGCCCACATCCACGTCCTCAGCAGCGGCATCCGCCACACCCTCATGGCTGACTGCGCCCTACCCTCCATCGGTGAAATACAGGAGGCCATACGCCTCCGGGCCTCCGACACCGACGCCGGAGAATGGGTCCAGGGCTTCAAGTTCGACGACACCAAAACCACCGAGAACCGGTTCCTAAACCGGCAGGACCTTGACCAGGCCAGCCCCGACCACCCTGTCCTGGTTGCCCACCGGGCAGGGCACGTCTACTACACCAACAGCAAGGGCCTGGAGAGGCTGGGCATAGACAAGAACTCACCGGACCCCACGGGGGGTCGGTACGGTCGGGACCCGGTGACTGGGGAGTTGGATGGAGTCCTATACGAGACCGCTGCCGACCCCATCCGCTTCGAGCTCCTTTCCAAGGTCACCCCCGACGTTCGTCGCGAGGGGCTCAAGACCATCTGCAAGATGTTTGCCGCCGCCGGCCTGACCAGCGTACACGACGCCCTCGTCACCAGCGACGACGTAGCCGTGTACCAGGAGGCCTGGGAGCGCGGCGAGCTTCCCCTCCGGGTCTACATGCTTGTGCATTACAGGTATTTCGGAGGGTTCAAGGCCTCGGGGCTGAAGACGGGCTTCGGGGACGACCGTCTGCGTCTGGGCGGCATCAAGATGGTCAGCGACGGCGCTATCGCTTCCCGCACAGCCTACCTCTCCCGACCCTACGAGGGCAGCGACAGTGATTGCGGCATCCGGGCTATCGAGCCGGATGAGATGGAAGAGATGGTCAGGGAAGTGCACGACGCCGGCTACCAAGTCGCGGTCCACGCCAACGGAGACGCGACAATAGACATGGTCCTCACCGCATACGAAAAGGCCCAGCAAGCCAACCCCCGACAGGACACCCGACACCGGCTCGAGCATTGCACCCTTGTCAACCCCGACCTGCTCAACAGGATGAAGGCCCTCGGGGCGGTGGCGACGCCCTTCTGCACTTACGTCTACTACCACGGCGAGAAGATGCAGTACTACGGCGAGGAACGGGTCAAGTGGATGTTCGCCCAGCGCTCCTTCCTTGACTACGGCGTCGTTGCCACCGGCGCCACCGACTACCCCCCGGGACCCTTCGAGCCCCTGCTCGGCATTCAGAGCTGCGTAACCCGTACAGACAGCAACGGCAACGTCTGGGGCGCAAACCAGCGCATCTCCGTGGAGGAGGCCCTGAAGGTCTACACCATGCACAGCGCCTACGCCTCTTTCGAAGAGAACCTGAAGGGCTCCATCACTGCCGAGAAGCTGGCCGACTTTACTGTCCTCGCCAAGGACCCGACCGCCGTCGATCCCTTCACCATCAAGGACATCCCCGTAGAGATGACTGTGGTCGGCGGCGAGCCCATTTACGAAGCTTAGGCGCTTGACATGCCCTCGCCAGCCCTCATCCCCGACAAACTCATCGTCAACGCCAACGTCATCACCGTTGACTCCCGACTCCCTCGCGCCCAGGCGCTGGCAATCAAGAACGGCAAGTTCGTAGCCGTCGGCTGCAACGAGGACGTTGAGCACCTGGCCGGGCCGGGCACCCAGGTGCTCAACCTGGGAGAAAAGACGGTGTTGCCTGGCTTCATAGACGCCCACATCCACGTTATGAGCACGGGATGCAAGGTCTCATCGCGCATGGTCGACTGCGAACTCCCAACCATAGGGCTTGTACAGGAAGAGCTGAGGCTCAAGGCCCGGGAGACTCCCCCCGGCCAGTGGGTCATGGGCTTCAAGTACGACGACACCAAGACCACTGAGGCCCGTATGCCCTCTCGCTGGGAGTTGGATGAGGTTAGCCGTGAGCACCCTGTCATAGTCACACACAGGGCCGGCCTCAAAAGCTCGGGAAACAGCATGGCCCTGGACGAGTTTCAGGTTACCCGGGACTCCCGCGGCCCAATCTCCGGCCCCTACGAAAAAGACCCGGAGTCGGGGGAGCCCAACGGCGTAATGTACGAGGCGGGCGAAGAACGCATACGCTTCTTCCTGCTTTCCCAGATCACCCCCGAGGAGCGACGCCGGGGTCTTCAAACCATCACCCAGGAGTACGTCGCCGCAGGCCTGACCAGCGTCCACGACGCCATGGTCACCCCCGACGAGGTAAGCGTCTACCAGGACGCCTGGCAGCGTGACGAGCTTCTGGTTCGCGTCTACATGCTGGTCCACGAAAACTACTTCGACTCGTTCAGGCGGGCGGGCATTCGTACCGGCTACGGTGACGACAAGCTGAAATGGGGCGGGATCAAGCTCACCAACGATGGCGGAATAGCTACCCGGACGGCATATTTGAGCGAGCCCTATGTCGGGACTGACGATCACGGCTTGATGCTCTTCGAACAGGAAGAGCTAGACGAGAAGATTCGTCGCATTCACGAGGCCGGGTACCAGGCCTGCGTCCACTCCAACGGCGACGCCGCGATAGACATGACGCTCAAGTCCTTCGAACGGGCCCAGGCCTCCCACCCGAGGCAAAACACCCGACACCGCATTGAGCACTGCACCGTCGTCAATCCGGACATCCTTAGCAGGATCAAAGCCCTCGGCGTGGTCCCGACCCCCTTCGGCGCCTATGCTTACCAGCACGGCGAGAAGATGCACTTCTACGGCGAGGAACGGGCCCGCTGGATGTTTGCGCATCGCTCCTTCCTGGACTACGGCATAACCTGCACCGGTGCATCGGACTTCACCGCCAGCCCCTTCGAGCCGCTTCTCGGCATCCAATGCTGCGTTACCAGAACGGATATGGAGGGTCGGGTCTGGGGGCCGAATCAGAAGACCACCATAGACGAAGCCCTGCGCATCTACACTCTCCACGGCGCCTACGCCTCCTTCGAAGAGGACACCAAGGGCTCGATAACCCCCGGTAAGCTCGCCGACCTGGTAGTTCTCTCCCAGGACCCGACCGCCGCCGACCCCTTCGCCATCAAGGACATCCCCGTAGAAATGACTATGGTCGGCGGAGAAGCCGTTTACGAAGCGTAGAGTCCGGCGAGTGATGTACTAGGTCGGGTAAGTGGTCCAATGGAAATGTGCTCAGGATATTTACTAGCGTATACGTGCTATATAGGGTTGACAGCCGGGGGTTAGACGCTAGAATAAACGTTGCCTCCGCTGGGGGCCGTTCATGCACCCCGTTGGGGGTCTTACATCCGCTCCCGTTGGGAGTTTTCAGCTAAGGGCCTCATTCGAGGCCCTTATTTGTTTGTGGAGGGACGAGTTTTGGCTGACACATACGCCGGTTTTGTGGATGCGGGTTTCCTGATAGCGGAAAGCGCCAGGATTCTCGGGAAAAGGCCGAACGAGGTGCGACTCAATGCCTCATACGTGATTGATTGGCACCGTCTGCTGGGCAAATCATCGGAGGTTCAGCCCTCGATTGGGGGGCAGCTCCTTCGCGTATATTGGTACGATGGGGCTTACACGCCTTCCCACGCCAGATACGGGCAGCAACGCCGCTATCACGATGCCATAGCTCACATACCCGGCGTACAGCTGCGGTTAGGACAACTGGTAGAGCGGCCTCCCGAGTTGAAGGCTCCTATATACAGGGCTTTAGAAAACACGGCTATGGGGCTTGGCATCGCTCCGCAAGAGCTCATCGGCGAGTTTGAGAAGAACTGGAGGTTCTACCCAACATCGCAGCAAAAGGGAGTCGATACGTTAATAGCATTGGACATGGTCAGGCTGGCGAGCCGAGCCGCATTCGGAACGGCCATCGTTATTTCGGGAGACAGAGACCTGGCAGAGGTGATAAGGACTGTGCAGGACTACGGCATCCGCGTGTTAGTTGCCACTCCCAACAGGAGCAGCGTTGCGGGAGAAGTGTTGCAGATAGCTGACGGCGTCATAGAGATCAACCCGTCAACCATCAGGGAGATGTTAAGCGACCGGTTGCCTACCAGTTCTTATTCCGAGTGAAGCGACAAAGCGGGTGTGGAGAACATCGAAAATGACGAACAGACTGGACGGCAAAGTGTGTGTCATAACCGGGGGCAGCCTCGGAATCGGCAGCGGCACGGCTAGGGAGTGCGCCCGAGAAGGCGCCCGGGTCGCCATCCTTGACATCCACGTTCCGGGCGGTGAGAGCACCACCGCCGCCATCCGCGAAGCCGGGGGCTCCGCAATCTTCGTCGAGACCGACGTCTCCCAGGCAGAGCAGGTGCAGGCCGCCGTCAAACGGGTCTTGGATGAATACAGGCGCATCGACGTGCTGGTCAACGCCGCTGCCCTCCAGGTCCAGGCCCCCGTGCTCACGGAGGTCACCGAGGAAGAGTGGGACACCGTCTTGGACATCAACCTCAAGGGGCCCTTCCTGTGCTCGAAATACGTGATCCCGGAGATGTTGAAAGTCGGGGGTGGGGCCATCGTGAACGTATCCTCATCCGTCGTGCTCCGGGGCAGTGCATTTTCCCTGCCCTATGCCGTCGGCAAGGCTGGATTGATCCAGCTCACCAAGACTACTAACGCCCAGTTCTGCCGACAGGGGATACGGGTGAACAGCGTGGTCCCGGGCCTCGTTGACACCCCCGGCGCCCAGGGCGTCGAGGGGAAGGCCGGGATATTCGACGAGGTGGCTGCCGGAATACCCGTGGGTCGACCCGGCCAACCCGAGGACATTGCCAAGCTCATCGTCTACCTCGCCTCCGACGACGCTTCCTACGTCTCGGGTTCGGCTATGGTCATCGATGGCGGAAGGAACGCTCTATGAGCAAGATATACGTCCTCGGGGCCGGCACCCCGACCCCCACCACCGACCGCTTCGGCTCATCCTTCGTCGTCGAGGTCAACGGCCAGCACACTATGTTCGACTGCGGCCCTGCGGCCACCCACAAGTTGGTCAAGGCCGGCCTCTGGCCCACCCAGATCGACCACCTTTTCTTCACCCATCATCACTTCGACCATGACGTCGACTACCCCTGCTTCCTATTGTGCCGATGGGACCAGGGCGCAGGCCGCGACAACCAACTCAAGGTTTTCGGCCCGACCCTCACGGAGTCGATAACCGAAAAAATCATCGGCGAGGACGGCGCCTTTGCCCACGACTGGAAGGCTCGGGTCAACCACCCCGTCAGCCAGCAGGTCTACGTCAACCGCGGCGGGACGCTACCGAGGAGACCCCCCGAGGTTGACGCGAAGGACGTTGGCCCCGGAACGGTCTACACGGGCCCAGACTGGGAAGTCACTGCTGCCCCCGCTGAGCATGTCCAGCCCTGGCTCGACTCTCTGGCCTACCGCCTCGAAACCCCTTCCGGCAGCATCGTATTCACAGGCGACACCCAGCCCTGCGATTCCGTTAGAGATCTCGCCGCGAACGCTGACACCCTGCTCTGCATGTGCTGGGACGACCAGGATGTGATGAACGAAAACGGCGAGCACGTCGGGCAGTGCGGCACCACCGGTGCGGCAAAGATGGCCCGCGAGGCGGGGGTCAAGAGGCTCGTGCTAGTCCACATGGGGCCTGGGCTCGCGAACGATGCTGCCAGGGCCAAGGCTCAGTCGGACGTAAGGGACATCTTCCCCGGGGAGGTCATCTTCTCCGAGGAGCTGATGTCCATCCCATTCTAGGCTGTCGGCGCCACGGCCTCGACTGCCACTCCCCGGATGTACATCCCACGCGTTCTCTTTTCCAGTGCGGTCAGCACAACGAATGCGATGAATCCTCCCGCGGCAACCGACAGCACCCACTCGGGGCCGAACCTGTCCCCCAGTGCGCCGTTTCCGAAGTTGGCGAAGGACATTATCCCCGCTGCGTGCAGGATGTAGATGCTCGTCACACGACCCCGTATCCCGTCGGGCACCACCGACTGGATCAGTATCGACGACAAGATCATGAATCCCGCCTGCGACGCTCCCATGAAAGCGGTGGCCAGCATGGCCAGCGGAAGGGTCGGGGCGAAGGCAAGGCCCAGGGGACTGATGCCGCTGACAATGCCGTTGATCAGCAACAGTCGTCCCCTTCGATGGGGTGTCGAGAGGGGGGCAATGACGAGAGAAATCAGCAGCGCCCCTATCCCAACTGTCACATTCATCATGCTCACACCAAAGCCATCCGTCCCCAGCTTGGTCTCGGAGATGACGGGTAGGAGGGATTCGAAGGACATGACAAGGGCGCAGTGGAAGATGACCAGTGCGAAGACCCGAACCAAAACCGGGTGCCGGTAGGCGTAGATGAAGCCTTGTAGCAGATTGCGCAGGTGTCCCCTTGCAGACTCAATGACCCCCGTCGACCGCGTATCGATTCTTAAGACCAGTACGATCGCTAAGACATACGCGGCCCCGGCTATTGCGAAGGCCCACCCTATGTTCAGCAGGGCCAGCACCGGTGCAATTGCCCCCGGACCCAGGGCCCGTGTCCCGTGAAAGGCTGCATTTACCAGCGCGTAAGCGTTTACCAGGTCTCTTCTCGGGACTAGGTTGGCCGTTAGCGACTCGAGACCCGCAACCTGGGTGGCCATAGCGCTGCCGGTAACGAATGCTATTACGATCAGATGCCATACCTGGACAACGTCCAGCAGTACCAGGAATACTGTTGCTATATGGATGATTATCTGGAATCCCATAGCCCAAGCCAGGAGGTCTCGCCGGATCATCCTGTCGGCTAGGAAACCGGCGAATATAGGCACTAGAACATAGGGAATCATGGCGGCAAATATGACGATCCCTACGGCCGTATTCGGTCCTAACCAAGTGTCGGGGTTATCTTTGGTAAGTTCGTAGGCCAGCCAGCCACGGGCGACGATTACGGCCCAGGCCCCTCCGTCGGCGGCGAGGGCGGCGAACCAGAGGTGGCGGAAGTCTCGGTGGGCGAGGGCGGGAAGGAATCGGGTCTTGGCGACGTTTACCGCATTCCGGCCCGAAGGGGGTTTCATGCGCCGCATTATAGACCTTTGTGCGAAGGTTGGCGCGGCCATTTAACGGGTGTCGTCTCGGCGGGTTGACACGGGGCGATGGTATCACTAGATTCGTCGGGAGTTTTGACCCGACCGAGAATTGAGGATTTGACCGCTTGACTAACAGCACCGCCGAAACCGTAGTAATAGGGGCGGGGATTGTGGGGACGAGCATCACCCACTACCTTGCGGAGAAGGGCGTGAAGGCGACGCTGGTGGACAAGGACTCCTTGGCAGGAGGGGCTACGGGCAAGGCCACCGCCGTCATACGGATGCACTACACCAACCCGTGGGACTCGGCGATGGCGAAGATAGGCGGCGAGGTCTACTCGAACTGGTCGGATTTGATCGGCGGCGATAGCGGGTTCGTGAACTCGGGGTTTGTTTTCATTGTCGGGGAGCAGGAGAAGGAGAAACTGCACAAGAACGTGGAGGTTCTCCGGGACGAGGCCGGGATCAACACCTGCGCCCTTGACCCCGACGCCCTCCAGGAGCTCCTTCCAAACTGGTACGTGGGCGACGTTGGCGCCGCCGCCTACGAACCCGACAGCGGCTACGGCGACCCCCACTCCGCCGCCACGGGATTCGCCCGCCGGGCCCAGGAGCTTGGGGCGGAGGTGTCCCAGGGCGAGGAAGTCCTGCGGATACTGGAGGAAGGGGGCCGGGTCAAGGGTGTCGAGACCAGCAAAAGGACTATCTCTACCGATACCGTAGTCCTTGCGGGCGGGGCCTGGTCAAGGGAACTGGGAAAGACCGTCGGCATGGACCTGCCGATAAACGGAATGCTCCTCTCCGTCGGCGTGCTCAAACGACCCGAGGCCCTCCACGGCCCCCACCCCGCCTGCATCGACGCCGCAAACGGGATCTACTTCAGGCCCGAGCCTGGAAACCTCACCCTCCTCGGATTCAGCAGCGTCGTAGACCGCCACGAGTCGCCGGAGACCCTCGACCCCGACAATTACGACGCCGAGCCAGACATGCGCTGGTCCCTGCGCACCAGCCGTCGCGTCGCATCCCGTATTCCCGCCATGGAAGACGCCACTTGGGTCAGGTCCTGGAGCGGCGTGGACGGCAACACACCGGACGGGCATCTGATTATGGACCGGGCCCCGGGCATCGAAGGCCTGTACCTCGCTGTCGGGATGAGCGGGACGGGGTTCAAGGTCGGACCTGCGGTCGGCAAGTGTATGTCGGAGCTTATCGTGGATGGTCGGGCCTCCAGCGTGGACATCAGCCCCTTCAGGCTTTCCCGATTTGAAGAGGGCGAAACGCTGGTAGGAAAGCACGAATACAACTATTATCTGTTCAAGCAGGACGAGTAAGTACAATCACCCTCACCCTAACCCTCTCCCTCGACGGGAGAGGGAACCGTACATAGAGGAGAGACGACGTGAAAGACAACAGATTCCTAACCGACTACGTCGGGATCCCGACTTTCTACAACGCCCCGACCATCGGGCTGGATGACATCAAAGAGGGCATGGGCGTGGTCACCGGCGCCCCAATCGACCAGGGGATACTATTCATGAGGTCGGGGGCAAGGTTCGGGCCGCGGAGCATCCGGGAGGCATCCCTGATGTACAGGGGCCTCCAGGACGTGGCCTCCGAAAACACCTCGGTCAACGTCGACACCCACGTCGCCCGACGCCTCAAGTCCCAGCTAAACCTGGGCGACCTGGGCGACCTTCCCGTTCACCCCCAGGACATCATGAAGACCACCGAGTGGGTTATCGACGGCATTGCGGAGATAGTCAAGCGGGGCGGGGTGCCCATACTCCTGGGCGGCGACCACTACCTCGCATACCCGGGCTTTGAGGGTTTTTCAAAGGGCCTCATGGAGCGAGGCGAGAAGCCCAAGCTCGGCTACGTACATATCGACACGCACACCGACTTCCGGGACCGCTACGGAGAGCTGGGGCGCTACAACCACGGCACCTGCGCCCGACGCATCAGCGAAAACTCCGTCGTCTCTTACAAGAACATGTCGTGGGTCGGGCTGAACGGCACCATCATGGACGCCGACATCTACAAGATGTACAAGAAGCAGCAGCTGAAGATGTCCACGGCTAACGATGTCCGAACCCAGGGCATGGAGCACGTCCTCCGGTCGGCCATTGAGGAGGCGGCAGACGGCACGGACGCCGTATACGTCAGCGTCGACATTGACGTTGTGGATGCATCCTACGCGCCCGGGACCGGGGCCCCGGTTTTTGAGGGGATCACTGCTTCCGACCTCCTGGAAGCAATGTCTATCATCAGCGAATACGACTGCGTGAAGGCCCTTGACCTCTGCGAGGTCGCCCCACCCATCGACCCCAACGGCAACACCGCTTATCTCGCGGCCAGCGGCCTCATAGGTTTCCTCGGCGATTACCTGTTCGACGTTGTTGACCTGGACGGATAGACACAGAAACAGGAGACTTTGAACTAGAAGGGATGATGTGATGGACGCCGAGTTTTTGACCACCTACGTCGGGATCCCGACATTCTTCAACGCACCTAAAATTGGCTTAGACGATGTGAAAGAGGGGATGGCCGTCGTTGCCGGAGCGCCCATAGACAACGGCATCCTTTTTCCGAGGGCCGGGGCACGGTTCGGCCCGAGGAGCATCCGGGAGTCAACCCTGATGTACAGGGGCCTCCAGGACGTAGCCTCCGAAAATACCTCGGTCAACGTTGACACGCATATCGCCCGACGCCTGAAGTCGACACTCAACCTGGGTGACCTCGGCGACTTCCACGTCAATCCCCAGGACATCATGCAGACCACCGACTCGGTGATAGAGGGCATCCGGGATGTAGTGCAGCGGGGCGGCATCCCTATACTGCTTGGCGGCGACCACTATCTGGCCTATCCGGGCTTCGAAGGTTTCGCCCGAGGGCTGATGGAGCGCGGCGAAAGCCCGAGACTCGGCTACGTCCACATAGACAGCCACACCGACTTCCGGGACGGGTACGGCAACCTCGGGAGCTACAACCATGGCACGTGCGTACGCAGGATCAGCGAAAACTCGGTGATTTCCTACGACAACATGAGCTGGGTCGGGCTGAACGGCAGCGTAATGGACGCCGACATCTACCGCGTCTATAAATCACAGAAGCTGAAGATGTCTACGGCCAAGGACGTGCGCACACAAGGTATGGAGCATGTCCTCAGGCAGGCTATCGAAGCCGCCGCCGACGGCACCGACGCCGTGTACGTCAGCGTGGATATAGACGTTGTATCTGCTGCTCACGCCCCGGGCACCGGCGTTCCCGTGTTTGAAGGCATCGAGGGTCGGGACCTGCTGGAAGCAATGTCGATTCTCAGCGAATATGATTGCATCAAGGCCCTGGACCTCTGCGAAGTCGCCCCGCCCCTCGACCCCATTGGAAACACGGCATACCTGGCGGCCAGCGGCCTACTGGGCTTCCTCGGCAACTATCTGTTCGACGTTGTGAACCTGGACGATTAGGCGGACGACGGCAATGTTTGATTTGCTCATAACCGGGGGTCGGGTAATCGACGGCACGGGCCAGACATGGTTCCGCGCCGACGTTGGGGTGACCGGGGACGAGGTGACCGTAATACGGGGAGATGCGTCGGGGGTGGGGGCGGGGCGGGTTATCGACGCCTCGGGTTGCATCGTCTGCCCCGGCTTCATCGACATGCACTCCCACTCCGACCTTTCCCTCCTCAGCGACCCCAAACACGAGGCCAAGCTCGCCCAGGGCGTCACCACCGACGCTCTCGGCCAGGACGGCCTTTCCTACGCTCCGTCTTCACCACAGAAGCTTGAGCAGCTCCTCTGGTATCTCGCCGCCGTCAACGGCACCCCGCCCCCCGATGTCCGGTGGGGCTCCGTCAAGGAGTTCCTCGACCTATTCGACGAGCGCGCCTCGTGTAACGTCGTCTATTTTGTGCCCCACGCCGCTGTCCGGGTGGAGGCAATGGGTTGGGACAACCGCCTCCCCACCGAGGACGAACTTGCACACATGCAGAGCCTCGTAGAACAAGGCATGAAAGATGGTGCATTTGGCTTCTCCACCGGCCTGACGTATGTGCCCGGCACTTACAGCGACACCCACGAACTCGTTGAAGTCTGCAAAAGCCTCAGGGATTCGGGGGGAATGTACGTAACCCACTGCAGGTACTTCCGCGGAGATGGACTCCTGGACCCTTTCCGCGAGGCCATAGACATCGGCGCCGAGGCCGCGGTCTCCGTCCAGATTTCCCACTTCCACAGCCCAGTCGACGGTATGGGAGAGCGGATGATCGACCTGATAGATGAGGGGCGCAACCGGGGCGTCGACGTCACCTTCGACCAGTATCCATACCCCGCCGCCAGCACTCTTCTCCTGTCCATGATTCCTCCCTGGGTGCACGCCGGAGGCCCTTCCGCCTTCATGGCCCGAATCAAGGATCCTCAAGTCCGCGAACAGATGTCGGACGCCGTGAACCCCACCTGGGGCGGCGACATGAGCGAGTACATTTTCAGCCAGATAGGCTCCGCCAAGAACAAGGAGTGGGAAGGGCGCTCCCTCGAAGACATGGCCCGGGCCTGGGACAAGTCCATCGTGGACACCGTTTGCGACCTGCTAATTGAAGAAAACCTGGACGTGGCCTTTGTGGCCCGGACTGGCAACCCCGACAACATCCGCACACTTCTCCAGCATTCCGCGCAGATGGTCGGCAGCGATGGCCTGCTTACGGGCAACAAACCCAATCCACGCACCTACGGCACCTTTCCCTATTTGCTCGGGCAGCTCGCCCGGGACGAGGGTGTGATCTCCCTAGAAGAGGCGATCCGAAAAATGACCGCCATCCCGGCCCAGAAGCTCGGCCTCTCGGACCGCGGCATCCTGCGTAACGGCATGAAGGCCGACATCGTGGTCTTCAACCCCGACACCGTCCAGGCCACCGCAACTTTCGAAGAGCCCGAGCAGCTTCCCATCGGCATCTACTACGTCATCGTCAACGGCAAGCTCGTCATCGACCAGGGAGAGCACACGGGTGCCTTGCCGGGTCGGGCCCTGCGCCACTCCTAGTCCGTCCGGTTGACGCTCCATAACGCCGGATTTACCCTATCCCCGACGGAAGGATGAACGACCCAAAAGGGGGTCTCCTATGGCGCAGCAGGTCTTCGATTTAGAGAAGTTCAACGAACAGGGCTACCTTGTGGCCCGAGACGTCCTTGATCCCGAGGTCGACCTCGGACCCGTATTCACCGAGTATGAAGAACTCCTCGACCGCATCTCCCGCATGTGGTACGACCGGGGCGACATCTCGGATATGTTCGAGGGCCTTCCCTTCAATGAACGCCTCGTCAAGATAGCCGTCGCCACAAGAGGCAACTACTACCCCCACATCGACATCTCATTCACCCAAACCGATGTTGAAGATAAGATGCCCGTACACACAGGCCCCGCCGTCTTCAACGTTCTCAGAAGCCCCCGACTCCTCGACGCCGTCGAGCAGTTCATCGGCCCCGAGATCTACTGCAACCCCGTCCAGCACGTCCGCATCAAGCCCCCTGAGAGCGCCCTACCGCGAGATATGCTCAGCGACTCATCCGTCGGGTACACGGCATGGCATCAAGACCAGGGCGTAATCATCCCGGATGCAGACGACTCGGATATCCTCACCGTATGGATTCCCGTCATAGAGGCTACAGAGGAAAACGGTTGCATGGCCGTAGTGCCGGGAAGCCACAGGACGGGTCTCGTGCCCCACTGCCCGGCCAAACCCGAACTCAAGCACGTCCACATCCTGGAAGAGCGCCTTGGCGGGGACGTCATACCCGTGCCCCTCAAACCCGGCGACGTGCTTTTCATGCACAAGCTCACCATGCACTGTTCCCTACCCAACAAGAGCGACGACATCCGATGGAGCTTCGACCTCCGCTACAACCCCACGGGTCAGGCCACGGGCCGACCCTGGTTCCCGGGCTTCGTGGCCCGCAGTAAAGCCAACCCCGACTCCGTCCTGACCAACCCCGACGAATGGGCATCCCTCTGGGAGCGCGCCGGCGTGGCCCTTGCCAAAGGCCCGACCCCCGTCTACAACCGCTGGAAACCCGGCGATCCTCTCTGCGCATAAGTCCCGTTCTCCTTAATCCCTGTTCCAGAGCGGGGCTGCTCACGCCGGAGCTTTCGAAGTTTAAGCGGGCTGCAACATCCCATCCCACCCCGATGCTGTACACTATGGGCCACCAAAACCACCAACCCGGAGGTCACATCTCATGCGAGAAGTAGCCATTGTCAGCCCCGTCCGCACGCCCGTCGGGAGGTTTGGGGGAACCCTCAGGGATATCCCCGCCGAGGACCTGGGGGCGCTGGTAATCAGGGAGGCCGTATCCAGGTCGGGCGTTGACCCCGAAAGGATTGACGAAGTAGTGCTGGGTCACGGCTATTCCAGCGGCGAAAACCCGGCCATTGGCCGGCTATGCGCCATGAAGGCCGACCTGCCCCTCCAGGTCACCGGCTACCAGCTGGACCGGCGCTGCTCCTCGGGGCTGCAGGCCATTCTGAACGCCGCCATGCTCGTCCAGACCGACAACGCAAACGTGGTCATAGCAGGCGGCGCCGAGAGTATGAGCGGCGTCGAATACTACACTCTCGGCGCACGGTGGGGCGGTCGCTTCGGCAACATGAACCTCTATGACCGCCTGATTAGAAGCCGCGAGGCCTCGACTCCGGAAGAGAGGTTCGGCTACATCAACGGCATGATCGAAACAGCGCAGAACGTCGCCAACTACTACGAAATCTCCAGGGAAGAGCAGGACGAATACTCCCTGCGCAGCCACCAGCGCGCAGTAGTGGCATCGGAGTCGGGCAAGTTTAAGGACGAGATCGTCCCGGTGCCCGTGCCCCAACGCCGAGGCCCTCCCGTGATGTTCGAAGCCGACGAGGGCCCCCGCAAGGATTCCTCCATGGAGTCCCTTGCCAAGCTCAGGCCCCTGATGAAGGACGGCTCCGTCACAGCCGGAAACTCCAGCTCTCAGAACGACGCTGCATCCGTATGCCTCGTCGTTGCCGCAGAAAAGCTGGACGAACTGGGCCTGGAGCCTATGGCCTACCTGAAGGGATGGGCCTCGGCGGGGGTGCATCCCGCGTACATGGGCGTCGGGCCCGTGCCCGCAGTAAACAAGCTCTTCGCCAGGACCGGTTACGGGTGGAAAGACATCGACCTTATCGAGCTTAACGAGGCATTCGCCTCCCAGGTCTTATCCGTTATCCACCAGTGGCAGGCCCCGAGGGACGACATCCACGACATCCTGAACGTCAACGGCTCGGGCATATCCCTCGGCCACCCCATAGCCGCCACTGGCGCCCGCATCCTCGCCACCATGCTCCACGAAATGAAGCGCCGGGACGCAAAGCTGGGCCTCGAAACCATGTGCGTAGGCGGCGGCCAGGGAGTCGCTGCACTCTTCAAACTGGCGGCATAGACTATGAACGGCATCCATGACATGGGCGGCATGCACGGCTTTGGCCCCGTGCCCCGAGAGAAGGACGAACCAGTCTTCCATGCACCTTGGGAGGGTCGGGTCTACGCCATGGCCATCGCCGCGGGCAAGAAACGGCTGACCGAACCCGTCGGCCTTCGGGCCTACATTGAGGGCCTCGACCCGGCCCGATACCTCGCCTCCTCCTACTACGAACGCTGGATGGGCGCCCTCGAAGACGCCCTCATTGAGCGGGGCATTACCACAAAAGAAGACCTGGACCGGCGCATGGCCCAATTCGCAGACAACCCCGGCTCCCAACCAGACCGCCTCGAAAACCCCGAGGAAGCCACGAAGGTGGCCGCCTCCATCTACAGGCACCGGTCTCCCCAGAGAGAGACCGACCTGCCCCAGCGGTTCCAGCCCGGCGACAGGGTGCGGGGGCGCACCATAAACCCCACAGGCCACACCCGCCTCCCGAGATACATCCGCGGAAGGATAGGAGTGGTGGACAGGCTGCACGGGGTCCACAGCTTCGACGACGCCCGTTCCCAGGGCCGGGGCCACGAACCCCAGCACATCTACAGCGTCCGCTTCGAGGCCCGTGAGCTCTGGGGCAATGAAGCCCCCGAATCCGAATGCGTCTATATCGATATGTGGGACAGCTACCTTGACTCGGAGGAATAGCAAATGAGCCATCACCACGACGACCACGAACACGAGGCCGAGTCCTACGCCTCCCTTCGCACCAGGGCCCTGGAGTCTCTCCTGGTCGAGAAAGGCTACATCACCACCGACGCCATAGACGCACTGGTCAAGACCTACGAGGAGGACATCGGCCCAATGAATGGCGCCAGGGTCGTGGCCCGGGCTTGGGTCGATCCCGACTACAAGGCCCGACTGCTAGAAGATGGCACGGAAGCTATTGCAGAACTCGGCTTCCAGGGCGCCGAAGGCTCGGAGATCGTAGTCCTGGAAAACACGCCGGGCGTCCACAACGTCGTTGTCTGCACTCTCTGCTCCTGCTACCCGTGGCCCGTCCTCGGTTTGCCTCCCAACTGGTACAAGTCCTTCGCCTACCGCTCCCGCATGGTCATCGAGCCCCGGGCCGTGCTCCAGGAGTTCGGCCTGGAAGTCGACGAGTCCATCGAAGTCCGGGTCTGGGACAGCAACGCCGAGATCCGCTACATGGTCCTCCCCGAAAGACCCGAAGGCACGGAGAGTATGAGCGAGGAGGAGTTGTCGGGCCTCGTGACCCGGGACGCCATGGTTGGAGTGGCCCGGGCCCGACTCCCGGAAGTCGTGGTATAAGTTAAGAGGCAACGTCTCTGTAGATGGGCTTGTAGTGAAGGAACGGGAGTGACTGCAATGGCAATCATCGAAAAAGAAATCATCGCCTATGACCTCATGCGGGAAGAACTCGAAGCTGACCATAAGGGAGAATGGGTGCTGGTGCATGACCAACAGCTAATCGGAACTTACGAAACGTTCCAAGAAGCCGCCTCCGTAGCGACCAGGAGATTCGGACGCGGACCATATTTAATAAGGGAGATTGGAGTCGATTCAACCCTGCGCCTGTGTCCGCACGTCATATACGGAATCCCATGATTGCGCAGATTTAATGAGGTTTTTCCCAAAACTCGACCGGCTGGTTCTCAATGGACCTTACGCTTGGATGCAGGTAGGAATGGACAATGATTGATCATAAGGCCGAGATACTCAGAATAGAGAAGGAGAAAATGGCTTACGAGGCCATGCAGGAAGACCTTGAAGCTAACCACTGGGGCGAATGGGTAGTCTTCCATGACATGAATCTCATCGGCGCTTACGAGTCCTTCCATGATGCTTCGGAAGTTGCCGTGGAGAGGTTTGGACGTGGCCCGTACCTGATAAAGCAGGTGGGAGAAGACCCCATCACCCTCCCCCCCGTTGTCCTCTTCAGGGACTTGTAGAATGCCCATCGAATGCGGCGCGCCCGGGAATCCCGGGCTTCTCGTGCGGAGAGGTCTCCTGCTCTCGGTTGATGTCAGTGTTCCCGCATCCAGGCGACTTGCCTCAACTGGAGCAAGAGAAGCCAATACGATTTCGTGCACCGGGTTGGTGGATACGGGAGCAACTCGCAGTTGCCTGGACATGATGCTCATCCAAGGCTTGGAGCTCCCTGTTGTGGGGAGAGAACACGTAGCCGGCGTTCACGGCATTCAGGAATCCAATCTCTATATGGCGGAAATAAGCGTTCCCCAGTTGAATGTGAGAATACGAGGCCGGTTCATCGGCTTGCCTTTGGAAGTCTCCAGGCTTCCACGCGTCCTGTTGGGAAGGGACATGCTTACGAGGTTGCAGATGGTGTATGACGGACCCACAGGCTCCGTGATGTTAGCAATTTCAGGATAATGGCCTACGTGCCCCAACTAATAGACAACCAAATCTCCTCCATGCGGGGCCCCGAGGCCCTTCCCCGCAAGAATGGCGAGCTCGTCTTCGAACAACCTTGGGAAAGCCGGGCCTTCGGCCTTGCCGTCGGGCTCAGCGAGGCCGGAGTCCTCCCTTGGCCCGACTTCCGGGAAGCCCTGGTATCCGCCATCCGGGAGTCCGAGCGCCTTAATGACGGCCGCACCTATTACGAACAGTGGGCCTCCGCCCTTGAACGCATCGCCCTGGATAAGGGGCTCGTAACGGAAGAGGTTTTACAAGGTCGGGCGCAGTGGCTGGAAGAGGAATCGAGGCACGGCCATTGACCCCGTAGCTTCTCATATCCCGTATAATCCCCCCAGCCCATTGATCTGTCCTTACAAACGCGTGAGACAACGGAGGTAAGCCAGATGCTGTTCGGCAGCGTCTTCATGTTCAGGGACCCGGGCCTTTCCACCCCCTACTACCAACTGGTCCGGGAGATGCGGGAGTATGTCCTGGCAATGGAGGAGCTGGGCTTCGACTACCTGTGGCTCGGGGAGCATCACCTGGGTCTCGAGGGTTTTGGTAACTCGCCCAACCCGCTCATGGTCGCCGCCGACATGGCGAGCCGCACAAAGAACATGCGCATCGGCTTTGCATGCCTGGTCCCGACCCTATGGCACCCCCTCAGGCTTGCCGAAGACATCGCTACCCTGGATCACCTGACCGAAGGCCGCATAGAGATCGGCTTCGGCCGGGGCCCATGGCCCAGGGACACCGTCCCCTACCACCCCAACGCCGATCCCCGGGACGAACCAAAGTCCCGCCAACTGATGCGAGAAAACATCGAGATTCTGGTAAAGGCCTGGACCCAGGACGTTTTCTCCCACGAGGGTGAGAACTGGACTTTCCCTCCGCCGGGCGTCCCGTGGAACACCCCCTACGCCCCACCCGACCCCCGGGCCACCGAGAACGGCATAATTACCAAGCTCGCCGTGTTCCCCAAGCCCTACCAGAAGCCCCATCCACCCCTGTGGGGCACGGTGTCGTCACCCAACTCCCTGAAGCAGACGGCTGAACTCGGGTTCAACGCCGTTACCTGGAGGCCGTCGGTGCTTCAAATTAGGGAATGGTGCGAGATCTATGCCGCTACCCGTTCGAAGAGGGAGGGTCGGGAGTTTGGGCTGGGGGAGGGGTGGGCCGTGCAGCGCAACACCTACGTCGCTGACTCCATGGAAGAAGCCAAGAATGACGCTGAGGATGCCTTCCTCCGGGCCCACGGCTTCGTCAGCAGCTTCCACACCGACGTTACCCAGTCTCTCCGCTTTTACATGAATCCTGGCGAAAAACCCACGCCCGACATGAATCTCGACTGGGACTTCCTCAACGAGCGCCAGTTCCTCGCCGGCCCGCCTGACCACGTCGCCGAAAGGGTGCACGAGCTCCAGGAAGTCTGCGGCATCAACCACATCCTGACCAACTTCCCCGGCGGAGGTGGAATCCCCCACAACAAGGTGATGCGCTCCCTGGAGCTTTTCGGCACGAAAGTCATGCCGCAATTCAGAAAAGAGGCCAGGACCGCCCCTGTCGCTGCGGGATAACGACAGCCCCCATACACCCCTGAAACTGGAAGAGGTTTGCCTTGCTGCCCAGAAGAAGCAAAGTAGAGCATACGCGTCCCACATCTCTCACCGTCGACACCAACGTCCCCGTCCCCATGAGAGATGGCACGATACTCAGGGCGGAAGTATATCGGCCCAGCGGGCCCGGTAAGTGGCCTGTCCTACTGAGCCGTATCCCCTACGGCAAGCACAACCCTCGGTACCGGACCCTCCACCTTGATCTGGTAAGAGCCGCCGCACGAGGCTACGTGATGGTCGTCCAGGACGTGCGCGGTAGACACGCCTCCGACGGTGAATGGTACCCACTCCGCTATGACGGCCAGGACGGTTACGATACTGTCGAATGGTGTGCTGCCCAGCCGTGGAGCGACGGCAACGTGGGGATGTTTGGGATGTCCTACCATGGCGCTTCACAATGGCTGGCCGCCGTTGAAGCTCCACCCTCCCTGAAGGGCATAGTTCCGGGGCTGACTTCCGCAGACCTGTTCGATAGCTGGACCTACCTGGGCGGGGCCTTTGGGTTGTGGTGGACGGGCCACTGGTCTGCGGGTTTCGTGCTGGACAACATCGCCGACACCCCGGACCACCTCAAGGACGCTGTCGCCGAGACCCGCAAGTGGGCCCGAGAGCCCCTCGCCCTCGCCAGCCACCTCCCCGTACATGACATGCCCGCGCTCAGAAAAGTCGCCGACTACTACTACGACTGGATTGACCATCCTACCTACGACGACTACTGGAAGAAAATCGGGGCGTGGGACAGGCTCTCCAACGTCAAAGTGCCGGTTCTGAGCGTTGGCGGCTACTACGACAGCTTCATCCGTGGCACGGTGCGGTCGTATAGTTGGTTGAAGCAGAACGCCCCTACGTCCGCCACCCGAGACCAGCAGCACATAGTCCTCGGCCCCTGGATTCACAGCCACTTGTTGCCGCCCAACTCAGGACAGCGCTATTTCGGGGGTGGGGCGTCAGGGCCGGGCATCGACTACCAGGGCATGGTCCTGGCCTGGTACGACCACTGGCTCAAAGGCGAGGACAACGGCATCGATACCGACCCCCGCGCCTACTATTTCACCATGGGCGACAACCAATGGCAGGAAGCCGAGTCTTGGCCTCCCCCTTCTGTGGAAACACCCTTCTTCCTCCGCAGTAAAGGCCGGGCCAACACCCGACACGGCGACGGCACACTCAGCCTGGACCCGCCCGGTGAGTCGGAACCCCCCGACTCCTACCTCCACAACCCCCTGAATCCCGTGCCCACCGTCGGGGGGCCCTACGTCCGGGGCATACCCGGGTTCGTCGAGGCAGGCTCCATTGAACAGTCTCCCGCCGAGACCCGGGAGGACATCCTCGTCTATACCTCCGAGCCGATGGACAAACGGTTGGAGGTTACCGGCCATGTGAGCTTGGTGCTTTGGGCGACGTCCTCGGCCCGGGACACCGACTGGGCCGTCACCCTCAGCGTTGTGGATCCCGACGGCGCATCCTACAACTTCTGCGAAGGAATCCTCCGGGCCTCCTGCCGGGAGTCGCTGGAGTCACCCTCGTTAATCGATCCCGACAGGCCTTACCAATACACCGTTGACCTCGGCCCGACCTCCATCGCCTTCCAACCCGGCCAGTCCGTCAGGCTCCGCATCGCCAGCTCCAACTTCCCCGCCTTCGCCCGAAACCTCGGGACGGGGGGGCCGGTCAACTGGGAATCGAGGGAGGACGCTGTCATAGCCCTGCAGACCATACTTCACGACGCCGCCCACCCATCCAGGCTCGTGCTGCCCGTCGTGGAATCCTAGAGTGGGAGGAGTTCTCCAATGAAAGCCGACTTCAGCGTGGGCATGGGCCGCAACCTCGCCATGTCGGAGGTGGCGGCTCACTCCAAACTCGCAGAGGACTGTGGTTTCTCCCACCTCACCATGATCGATTCCCAGAACCTCTCCCGGGACGTCTACTCCATGATGACCATCGCCGCCCTCAACACCAGGCGGATTATGATCGGCCACGGAGTGACCAACCCCTTCACCCGACACCCCTCCGTCACCGCAACCGCCTCGGCGACGATTAACGAGGTCTCCGGGGGCAGGGCCTTCGTTGGCATAGGCGCAGGGTTCAGTTCCGTGATCACCATGGGCATGAAGGCCCGCACAATGCAGGAGTTCCGGGATACTGTCCGGTTCATCAAGGACTACACCGCCGGCAAAGAGGTCGACTACCACGGCTCGAAGATGCACTCCGAATGGATACGCACGCCCGTGCCTGTCTACATGGCCTCTATCGGATTGCGATCGCTCAGGTTGGCCGGTGAGCTGGCCGATGGCGTGATGCTGGGCGGCGTGCACCCCGTGATGATGAAGTGGAACCTGGAGCAGATCGCCCGAGGCGCTGAATCGGCAGGTCGGGACCCCTCCGAAATCGACATATGGGCCCGCACCGAAATTCTCGTCGCCGACTCCAAGGAGCAGGCCCGACGCGAGGTCGCCTCCTACGCCATGAGCTGGGCCTGCAGCTTCTACGGTTCCCTCTTTCGCCGCAAAGCCCCCGAGATCGAAGACTTACGCCAGCGCATCGAGGCCGCCGAGCCCGGCCTAATCGACGAGTTCAGGATCGCCTACGAGGCCTTTGACCCATATCAGCACGAAAAAACCGATGCCGACCACGCCAGGCTCGCCTCCCAGCGCCTCATCGACTTCTTCCTAATGCCCGGCGCCCCCGACGACATCGGTGAGCAGATATCCGGTGTCCTCCCCCTTGGGGTCGACAACATCTCCACCGTCCTCTTTACAATCATCGACAAGAAGGACATGATGCGCCGCATCAGCCGCGAAATCATGCCCATGTTCAGCAGCTAGCCAACGGTCACACCCGCTCCTCCTCCCCGGTGTAGGGGACCGCTCACCCTGAGGCACTCGAAGGGTCGAGCGAGGGTCGGGCCACGCTAGTCTAAACGTCTCTAGGCTCAGCCCGCAAAAGCCCACGCCCATCCCGTGTCATCCCGAGGCCCCGCGAGGGGTCTAGGGTGGGGCTTTAGCCATGGATTACGCTGCCCGTTGTTCCGAAGTGTTCCAAGACGGCGGATTGCTTTCGCAGATGCGGTTGTAGGCTACTGAATTAAGCTGTTGATCAAGTGGTCTGGAAGGAGTTGTACTTGGTGGTTCCTAAAGCAAGGATCGCATAGATCTCAAAGACGGTTTGAACCGCTTGGTCATCTATTTCGACAGCCCTAATTTCCATCTCACGAATGCGTTCCCTCTGTCTTGCATACGTCTCTTTGTATTTTTCTTGAAGTTCCCGCCTAGACAATTTTGAAGAGTGTCCTCCCTGTTCCCCTTCTACCTCCAGCATGAGCTTGTACGCAAATGTAGCCGATTCGTGTCGCGAGCTTTCTGCCCCATGTTCTCGAATACGGTCCCGCATTCTGTTGGATCTGCCTACATAAATCGCCCTTCCATTCTCGTAGAACGCGTAGACTCCTCGCTTGGGAATGCCCCTCAGTCCACTCTTGAGGTTATGCGCGGGACTCATTTGGAGTGCTTGGAGGAGTGGTTCCAACTGGTCGACAATTGCTTGAAAGTCAGCCCGCATGGGCGCAATCTCCAATAGTTCAATGCCTACATCGTCCTCTAGCGCGCGGCTTGAAAACGAGTGGCTACTCGAATAATCCGAGTAACTGGGCCTACCCCTCCACCGGCGTCCGAATCCTGCCCTGCTGCTGCGCCCACTCCGGGTCCGACTTCGTCACCAACGACGGTAGTATGAACCGGAAGTCGCACACCTTGTCTCCCCGCGTCTTCACCTTTGACCACCCCACTACGCCGTTGGGGTCAAAGGCCTCAACCAGCCCCCGGTGCACTTCCGTGTCGTAGATGTACCCGAAGGCCAGGCCCTGGTGCCCCTCTTCGGCCCAGACCTCCGCGCAGGGGCAGTAAGTGCACGTCGTGTGCATTACCCCCGGAGACACGTGGCTGGACCCCTTGAACACGAAGCAAGTGGAGTTCGGGTCCCGCCGGCTGATAATATCCGTCCACGTCTCGAAATCGAGTGGCATCTCGCTCGAGACCGCCTCCGCCTTCATCCCCTCCCCCCGCTCGTACCCGAAGTCGTACAACGCCTCACGCATCAGCTTCTCAGCAGTAGCGTCAAAATTCTCCTCCATCGCACGGGCCACGTACATGCCCAATGCCCCGAACACCCCGAAGGTCCTACGCGAAAACAGGATCGATGATGCAACGTCCGCCAGCCTGTCCCTGGGCATCTCCTCCGACGCCCCGGTCGTGTCTCCCGAGTACGAAAACGTAATCGCCAGGGGCCCCGACCCGTCCGCCGGTATCTCCGTGTACGACACGGACATCTCCTCATCAAATCCTTCGGCTATCCCCTGGAGCGTATTGCTCCAGTACAACGCCAGGATCTCCGCCCCACCTCGCCTGGCAAAGTAGTCGCTTCCCGGCACGCTCGGCAGCATGACCGTTGCTGCGGAAGGCCCTCCCTCCACCTCCACCACCGAGTCCGGGTGGGCAAAGGCCAGGTCTGCCACGTCCCACGCCCTGAGCAAAGACAAGGCGTCGTTCCCCGACGCCAAAGTCGCCGGGTCCTCCGCCATCGACTGACCCCTGTACCGACCGGCCAGCCGGAACCCATCTCCCAGGGCCTTCATTCCCGCATCGCCCAGTCGAGCCCGCGTGTGAATGGTCAGATGACGCAGTAGCATCCAGTAGTATTCGTCGATTATCTTCAAGGACGCGATGCGCTGGTCTCTGGTTGCTGCTGGATCACTGGTCATGACTAACCTCCGCCTCTACTACAGGGACGACAATGGCCGGACAAACGAAATGAGGCAGCCGGTCAGGCTACCACTGGACGAACATGGGCATGACGACGTGGACGTAGGTAACGCCCTCGCTGGGGGTCACGGGCCTCAGAACGCCGGGGCTCGAGGGGCTGGACGTTTCCAGGGCCACCATCCCGTGGCCCAGGACGCCTAACACCTCCGTCAGGTATTTGCTGTTGAAGGCAATCTTTGCCGCGTCCCCTTCCACCGTGGCCGATATCTCTCCCTGGTTGTCCCCGACCTCCTCTGATCGAGCCGAAATCGACAACCCCCCCACCCCATCCTCCCCACCTTCCGAGGTTTGAAGCCTCACTATCCCACTCCCGTCCCGGGCGAATATCGAGGCCGCCCGCGTTGCCCTCGCGAACTCTCCCACGTCCACCGTCGTTTTGGAAACGTGCTCCTTGGGCACAAGCTGGCTGTAGTTCGGGAACGTGCCCTGTATCAGCTGGGACACTACCGCCGCATTCTCGAACTGGAACAGCACCTGGGTCTTGCCCTCGTTGACCTTTATCTTGACTGGCTGGTCCTTACCCGACGACATCCTGCTCACTTCCTGCAGCGACTTCGCCGGCACGATAATGGCGCCACCCTCCGGCAACTCCTCCCCGACCTTCGTCTCGTGCACCGCCAGCCGGAACCCGTCCGCCGCCGCCAGCACCAGCGTCCCCTCTTTAAGCTCGATCTGCACGCCCGTCAGCACGGGCCTAGAGTCCTCCGTAGCCGCCGCGAACGCCACACCGTCAATGGCATCTTTCAGCATGTCCGGCGCTATGTTCACCTGAAGGCCGTCCTCTACGGTGGGCGTTGGAGGAAACTCCTCGGGGTCCGTCCCCGAGATGTTGGCCTCAAATCGCGCACAGGTCACGTTCAGGCTCTTCCCACCCGACCCGCTGTTCAGCGTCACTTCCTCCGACGGAAGAGACCCCACGAACTCCGTCAGCAGCCGCGCCGGCACCGTCACCACCCCTTCCTCCTCCACCCTAGCCCCGATCCAGTTCGTTATCGTCAGCTCCAGGTTCGTCGCCGACAGCCTCAGCCGCCCGTTGTCCGTCGATATCAGGACGTTGCTGGTGATCGGAAGGGGTGTTCGTGACGCCACCGCCCTCCCGACCTCGGACAGCGCAGCGCTTAAATTCTCTTGGAGACAGACTACCTTCATGGGCGATTTCCTGTGTGGGGATATTTGGGAGAAGTATACATCAGGGCCAAAAATCGGGTCTAGGGGTGGGGTAGCGCAAAGGGGCCTCCCGCATCGCGGGAGGCCCCTTCCGAATGGTCGATTCGCTGGGAATGCTAGCCGTAATGGGTCGCCAGCCGTATCGCCAGTATCATCAGCCCAAGCAGTATCAGACTCGCGAGGATGGTGAGCCTGTGGTCGCCCAGAATTCCGCCGAAGGGCTTGATGAGAGGCGACACGATCGCCGCGTAGGGACGCTCGAAGGGCTGCATGCCGATTTCGACACACTTGAAGGGAATCGCCAGGAGCGGCGTCAGCATGTCGTAGACCTGCATCATGGCTTTCAGGATGGCCTCAGCCAGGACGGCCACGGGTTTGACTAGCAATTCGTAGACGCTGAATAAGGGTCTTAGCAGTGTTTCCATCGTGGCCTCCTAAACTATTGCCCCCCAGAGCCAGGTGCCGTGAGCCGACGCTATCATGAAGAACAGCATGGGTATGGAGAGCAGGGTGTTGGTGCGGGAGGCTTGTCCCGCCGCACCGACCCACGCCGGGTCCGGAGCTTCGCCGTCCGTGTTGGCCTGGATGATCTTCTTCTGGTTGGGCCAGATGATCAGCCACACGTTGAGCATCATGATCGTGCCAAGTATCGCACCGGAGAGTATCGACTTGAACTTGGCCGTGTCCACGTACTCAGCCCAGCCGCCACTGTTCCCTAGTCCGACGCCGTATGAGACCATCCAGGCCGCACCGGCCAGAACGGTCACAAGTGCCGCCCATCGGAACCACCAGAGTGCGGTGGGCACCAGGTTGACAAAAGCATCACGCCTGGAGCCACCCTCCAGTTTGGGGAAGGAAGGGGTCTGGACGAAGTTGAAGTAGTAGAGGAGTCCAATCCAGATGATCCCTGCAATGACGTGCAGCCATCTCAGGGAGGTCATGTAGATTGCCTCCATGGCAATTGTGTCCAACGCTGTTACCTCCTCTGCAAAGCGCAGTTGTTTCCGGAGAACGGAATGTCAGCACGGATGCTTCGACTCATCCCCGGAGTTCACTAACGGATTTGACTGTTAGCGCCCTTGTCTCCCCCTTTCCGGTTGAAGATTAGAGGCCCGAGCAGATGACTGAACAGCTTAATTCCCGCGACTATACTACAACCCGACTCCCTTTCCAAGGGGTTTTGGAAAACGTTGACGCGTGTTCTTCAACCCTCCAGCAGCCCTATGAAGTCCTCCCGGGGCGGCGAGAATATGTCCAGCGCCCGCGCCCGACCCGACGTCGCCACCGCCCGGTGCTCCTCCCCCGACGGCACAAGGTAGGCGTCCCCTTCTTTCACCATCCGCGCCTCCCCATCTATCGTCAGCTCGAACTCCCCCTCCAGGCACATGCCCGCCTGTTCGTTGGGGTGAGTGTGGTTCGGCACCTCGGCCCCGGGCTCCAGCGTGATGTATACCATCATCACCTTGTCTCCCCATATCTGTTGTATGCGCACCCCCGGGGCGATCTCCTTGCTCTTCAGGGACTTGGGGTCGTAGAACGGCATGTCGGGTCTCCTTGCTCCTGGTCTCGGGCCTGCGCCCGACCTAATCTTATCACCCGCGCGGGATGTATAATGACCCCACACTTGGCATCGGAGGAAAGGGCATGAAGGCTCAGAGGATTATCTCCACCATTGATTCCCACACCGCCGGAGAGCGCACCCGCATGATAACCGGCGGCATACCACGCATCCCGGGCCCGACCATGGCCGACAAGCGAGACCACTTCATCCAAAACCTCGACTCCGTCCGCAAATCACTCATGCTGGAGCCCCGGGGCAATGCCGAGATCGTCGGGGCCGTCATTACCGACCCCGTCAACGAAGGCAGCGACATCGGCGTGTTGTTCTTTGACTCCCTCGACTTCCAGGCCATGTGCGGCCACGGCACCATAGGCATCGTTACCACTCTCATAGAGACCGGCCAGGTCGCCCCCGTACACCCCCATACCGATGTTCGGGTCGATACTTTAGGCGGCTCCGTATACGCCCGCGCCGCAGTGGACCACGAGGGCAACGTCAAGGAAGTGACCATACGCAACGTCCCCTCCTTCGTCTACATGAGGGACGCCCAAGTCGATTTCGATGGCGGCAAAGTTCTGACGGACATCGTATACGGCGGGAACTTCTTCGCAATTCTTCCCGTGGAGCGGCTGGGCTTGGAGTTAGCCCCAGGCAACGTCAACCGGTTAGTGGAGCGGGGCATCGCCTTCCGGGACGCCGCCAGGGACCAGCTTGAAATCAGCCATCCCACAGAGCCCGGCATCAACCCCCTGCACGGCGTGGAGATGTACGTCGACAACCCCTCCCCCGGTATCCACGCCCGCAATATTATGGCCTTCGCCCAGCGCTCCTTCGATAGATCGCCCTGCGGCACCGGCACCTCCGCCCGGCTCGCCCTTCTTCACTCCCAGGGCCGCATCGGTGTAGGCGAGGAGTTCATCCACGAAAGCATTTTGGGCACGGTTTTCCGCAGCCGCATAGTGGAAGAAGGAAGGGTGGACGGCTATCCTGCGGTGATACCGGAGGTCACGGGGTCGGCATACATGACCGGCGCCCACCAGTTCTTCATCGACCCCCGGGACCCGCTCAAAGACGGCTTCCTCTTCAGCTAAGAGACCTTCGCAACATTGTCATTCCGATGCCCCGCGAGGTCGAAGATGTCGAAGATGCGCCTGGGCGTGCGCCTTAGGCGTGAATCTGGGGTTGGGTTCCCGTCCCCTCAGTAAGTCTCGCTAGCTATCCAGAAGCGCGTCCCACGGGTTCACGAACGTCCTGACCGTCGCCGGCCCCTCCAGAAGCGGCTCCAGGTCCTTCGCCGCCGCCCGGTGCGCGGGGCTCTCGTCCCACTTCTGCCACTCTTCCCGTGAGTGCCACGTGCTCACGATGATCACCGTCCGGTGGTCCGCCGTGTCGGCCAGCGTCTCCCCCGATACATAGCCGGGAAATGTCGTGGCCTGCTTTCTCATCTCCAGTATCCTGTCCGCCGCCTCCGACTCGTGGCCCTCTTTGATGTGTCTCTCTATAAGCACCCGTACAAGCATGGTCTCATCTCCCTCCAGGCTGAGGCCTCTGCCAGGACTAAAAGGGCCTCCCGAAACTGTCTGCCCGAATATCGCAGGTAAACGGAAATGTCTTTATGGACTGCAAGCCTATCCCCGACTCCCTCCATTATACCAAGCCCGCCCGAAGCCAATGGACACGGGCCCTATCCGAAAAGCCCGCCCTTCTTCCTGCCCAGCTTCGATAGAAACCCGTACCACTGCGCCTCCGCCTTTGATTTTCGGTTCAGGTCTTTGATCCGCTGCTTCATTACCTCTATGACCCGCTTGTCCTCGCCCTTGTCCAGCCAGTACCCGTGCTCTTCCTTGCACGTGTCTATCGGCAGGTTGTAGGCCCGGTAGTTGAAGGTCGTCATCCGGGCCCCGCACACCGGGCAATCGATTTCGCTCGCCCTGGGGTTGTACTCCATCATTCCCTTCAACTCGTCCTTGTCGAAGGCCGTATCCTCCAGCTGGTCCAGTTCAACGTGGTCCAGCCACAACCCCTCGCACCGGTGACACCTATCTATCTCTATGCCCTTGTGCTTCTCGATATCCAGGCCCACGTCGCACCTGGGACAGTTCATGTTAGCTTTCACTTGCGCCGCCTATTCAACTATCTCGGTTTCCATCGCCGGGTTGATGGAAATGTGAGAAAACGCCGAGTGCTTCGTCGCCCCGTGCCAGTGCACCTCTCCCGGAGGCACGTGGATCACCATCCCCGGCGTCATCACCTGCTCCCGCTCCCGGGTCGCCACTATCCCCTCACCCTCCGTCGCCAGCAGTACCTGGTCGTTGGTGTGAGTATGGAACTTAGTCCGCGCCCCTGCCGCGAAGTGCACGTGCAGCATGTTCAGGGTGTCGGTGTGCTCCGTGCCCACCAGCGGTTGCACCTTCACTTCTCCCCCCGTAAATATGGGCATCGTGCTTATCTGCTTGGCGATGTTTTCAGGGTCTATTACGTTCATGCTCCCTCCGAAAAAAGCCGACTATGTAACCACTTCGATGATATCACACCAACCCCCACCCCCATCCCCGCCCCTTCCCATTCCGATGTCCCGCGAGGAATCTATCGCGCCCCTACCTAAGCCCACCCCCATCACCCCCACCCCCCAGGGGAGCCTGTCCGCCTATGGCGGATCATTCCGATGCCCCGCGAGGTCGAAGATGTCGAAGATGCGCCTGGGCGTGCGCCCAAGGCGTGAATCTGGGGTGGGGACAGGGGGCATTCCCCCCATAACCCGTACATTTGCTTGACACACCTGAGCAACGGCGCTATCATACCCTGCGTCCGAACAAATACTCTCGGTATCTAAGGAGGAACCACACAACCCAGGGGAAACAACCCCGGCGCCCGAGAGGACTCAACGTCCAAGCCCATCCCAACGGCCATCGCGCAGGCCCGCGGCACAAGCGAAAGACGTCATCCCCGAGAAGTCGGGGACGCCATCTCCTCTCTAAAGCGCCCGGAGGACTCAACGCCCTAGCCCATCCCAACGGCCCCCGCGCAAGCCCGCGGCACAAGCGAAAGGCCTGCCCCCGAGACGTCGGGGGCGCCATCTCCTCCACCCCAGACCCGACCCATGCCCTTCCCCTAACCCCCAGGCGATGGATAGACGCTCTGGCTTTTACTCCCACCCCTCTCCCGACAACGGAGTTTAGCAGCGGGGGTGACTACTTAGGAGGTATGCAGCGGACCCTTTGCCCCCGGAGGAGAATCGTCTCCAAATAGGTCTGCTCTTGCTAAGATGCGCATTGTGCGCGGGGGCGTCGGAGACTCGGCTCCTGAGATCTCCGGCAAACATGGACATCATTAGTTAGGCTGTGGGGCCACAGCTGGATCACTGGCCCCGTCGTGCCCCCACGGGCATACGGTCCCGAAAGAGGAGCCTCTGGCGGACGTCCTGACCCGGAACGGTCCGTGAACATAATCGAGCAAAAAGGCACGGCCGGCTGCAAGTCCCTCCCTCTCAGGCGGGGCCTGCTCTAAAGGCCCCCCAACAGCCGGAACATCCGTAAAGAAGAGTGCGAGCCATTGAGGGCAAGAGGACGTCTTCCATCGCCGACCCAAAACCCGACAGAACAATCAAAACCCCAAACCCACAATCGAAGATCCGCCTCGGGAGGACTGAATAGCCCGCCCTCGGTCATTTGACATTCCCCAGGTGCGCGGATAGACTCACGCCCATCCCGATGCATCGCCTGTTGGACCCCCGCTTTGTGACCCCGCGCCCGACCTTGACGGCTCTACGGTAACCGCCGCTCCCGGAGACACCCTTGGTCTACCTATCCACCGATACCCCTGTCCAGCGTCTCCTCGAAGACGCCCTGGACGGCAGGCCCGTATCCAGGGACGACGCCTACCACCTCATCCGTGCCCAGGGCCCCGATATCCCCGCCCTCCTCGCCTGCGCCGCCAGGCTCACCGAAAGGGTCAAGGGGCGTCGGGTTGCCTACTCCCGCAAGGTATTCATCCCCCTGACAAACCTCTGCCGCGACCGCTGCGGCTACTGCACCTTCGTCAAAGCCCCCAGGCACCCCGAAGCCAAAACCATGACCCCCGACGAAGTCCTCGCAGTGGCGAAGGCGGGTCGCAACGCCGGTTGCAAAGAAGCCCTCTTCAGCCTCGGCGAAAAGCCCGAGGACGTGCACAAACTGGCACGCACTCACCTCCAGGAGCTCGGCTACCCTTCCATGACTGACTACCTTGTCGATATGTGCCGCTTGGTCTTCGAAGAAACCGGCCTCCTTCCCCACACCAACTCCGGCGTCCTCGAACTCGAGGAGGTCGCCCGCCTCCGCGAGGTCACCGTCAGCATGGGCCTCATGCTCGAAAACGCCAGCCCTCGGCTCCTCGAAAGGGGCCAGGCCCACTTCGGCAGCATGGGCAAGGACCCACGGATCCGCATTCAGACCATGCGCTACGCCGGCGAGATGCGAGTCCCCTTCACCACCGGGATGCTCATCGGCATCGGCGAAACCATCGACGAACGCGTTGATACCCTCTTCGCCATCAATGACCTCCAGGAAGACTACGGCCACATCCAGGAAGTCATCATCCAGAACTTCCGCGCCAAGCCCGACACCCGCATGAGGGCATACAGCGAACCCTCGGCCGTCGATATGGCAGTCACCATCGCCGTGGCCCGTCTGGTCCTCGGCCCCGACATGAATATCCAGGCCCCGCCCAACCTCACCGCCGACGCCTACCAGTTCTACCTGGCCTCCGGCATCAACGACTGGGGTGGTGTCTCGCCAGTCACCAAGGACTTCATCAACCCGGAGAAGGCCTGGCCCATGATCACCGAACTGAAGGACCGAACCGCTTCCCTGGGCTACGAATTGCGAGAAAGGCTCGCCATCTACCCCGAATACATCGTGGAAAAATCCGACTATTTGAACCCCGATATGGAGGCTGCTGTGCTTGGCCTCGTGGATGGGGACGGCTACGTTAAGGATGAGGAGACCCGATGGTAATTGATGCCGCTTTGCCCGGCGCCCTCGAAACCGGTATAGACCGGCTTATGTCGGTGATCGAACCCGAGACCGCCCGAATTCTCGACAAGGCCCTCAACGGCTACGATATCGAGGTGGATGAGGCCATAACCCTCTTCTCCGCCACCGACCTTGAGCTTCACGCCCTCTGCGCCACAGCTAACGAACTGCGCAAGCGGACCGTCGGCGACATGGTTACATTCGTGACCGTGCGCAACATCAACTTCACCAACATCTGCTATACGGGCTGTAAGTTCTGCGCCTTCGCCAAGCACTTCGGTGATGAGGAAGCCGAGACCCTGACCATTGAACAGGTCGCTGACCGCGCCGAGGAGGCATGGGAAGCTGGCGCCACCGAGGTCTGCATGCAGGGCGGTCTCCACCCCAAGATGACCGGCTACGAGTACCGCGACATGGTCATCGCTATCAAGGATCGGGTCCCGGGCATCCACATCCACGCCTTCTCCCCCTTTGAAGTCCAGTACGGGAGCAAGAAGACGGGCCTCAGCGTCCGTGACTTCCTGCTCATGGTGAAGGAGGTCGGGCTGGGCTCCATACCCGGCACCGCCGCCGAAATCTTGGACACCGAGATCCGGCAACGCCTCACCAAGAACAAGCTCAGCGCTGAGAAATGGACCGAGGTCATCAAGACCGCCCACGATGTCGGTCTGCCCTCCACGTCCACCATCATGTACGGCCACATCGACGCTCCGGTTCACTGGGCCAACCACATTGCCCTCATCCGTGACATCCAGAAGGAAACCGGCGGCTTCACCGAGTTCGTGCCCCTGGGGTTCGTTCACTGGGACGCGCCTCTATACCAGCAGGGGGGCGTCAGGCCCGGGCCCACGGGCATGGAAGACCTCAGGATGCACGCCATTTCCCGCATCATGCTCAACAACTGGATAAAGAACATCCAGGTCTCCTGGGTCAAGCTGGGCCAGAAGTTTGCCCAGGTCTGTCTCAACGCCGGCGCCAACGATTTTGGCGGGACCTTGATGAACGAAAAGATCTCCCGCTCCGCGGGTGCTCCCTACGGCCAGTACATGTCCCCCGAAGAGTTCACCCGGCTGATCAAGGACATTGGCCGGGTCCCGGCCCAGCGCACCACTTCCTACGATATCATCAGGGTGTTCGACTAATCGACCGTCCCGGAGGTCTCGCACATGAGAGTCGAAGCTAAGCTAGCAGAGATGGGCATAACCCTCCCCGACTACTCAAAGGAGGGCTATCCCGGCGCGACCTTTGGCACCATGAAGTCCCACCATCGCGTAGGCAACGTCCTCTACCTCAGCGGCCACGTCCCCTGGAAAGATGGAGGCCCGACTGGAATTGGCACCCTCGGCAAGAACGTCACCATCGAAGAGGGATACCAGGCCGCCCGGCTCACCGCCATCCACTGCTTCGCCGGCATCAAGTACGCCATAGGTGACCTGGACAAGATAGCCGGCATAATCAGGTCCCTAAACTTCGTCGTCTGCACGCCGGACTTCACTGACGTGAATAAGGTGTCCAGCGGAGCCACCGACCTTTTTGTCGAGGTATTGGGCGAAGAGCGGGGTCTCGGGGGACGGGCCACTATTGGAGTCACCAGCCTTTCCAGCGGCGTCTGCTTCGAAAACTGGCTCACCGTCGAGGTCCAGGAAGAGTTCATCCCCGACGAAGTCGGCCCCGAACAATAGCCTGTTGCCTCTCCTTATACCGCTCAGCCACCTTTGCCTGGCTGTCACTTCGAAGTCTCGCGAGGAATCTTGTGTGACGAAGCAGTGGTAGAGTTAAGGAGTCGGGGTGCGGTAGGCCGCAGGAATCATGGTCTTTGGAGGCCGAGCCCCAGCGAGGGCCACCGCACCCCTCTCTCATTTAAGCCCGTACAGTTGCCCGGGTCAACAACCCGTACCTGCAAGAAAGGGATAACATGAGTCAAGACTCCGTAATGGGAATCGATGTCAGCAGTGAGTTCCTGGACCTGCACGTCCTGCCACAAGGCCGGGCCACAAGGCACACCAACGATGCTGAAGGCATCAGAGAGGTCCTTCAAGTGGCCAAGGACTTCGATGTCGGCCTCATCGTCATGGAGTCCACCGGTGGCCTGGAGAGGCCCCTGGCCCTGGAGTGTGGGATCCACCAGATACCCACGGCGGTTATGAACCCCAGGCAGATCAGGGACTTCGCACGCTCCATAGGCAAGCTGGCCAAGACCGACGCCATCGACGCCTACAGCATCGCCCGCTTCGCCTTCACCATCAGACCCGATGCCCGTCCCCTCCCAGACCCTCAGGCCGCCCACCTGAAGGCCCTGCTGGCCCGCAGAAAGCAGCTCATAGACATGAGGGCCGCCGAGTCCCTTCGCCTCAAGCGGGCCCTCGGCCCTCTTCACCCCAGTCTGCGTAAGCACATCCAGTTCCTCTCCCAGGAACTGAACGACCTGGACAGGGAGATAGACGACCTCATTAAGTCCAACTCCCTCTGGAAGGCCAAATACGACCTCCTCAAGGATGTCCCCGGCATAGGCTCCGTATGCTCCTTCACCCTGGTGGGCGCCCTCCCCGAACTGGGCGCCCTCAACCGCAAGGAGATCGCCGCCCTGGTGGGGGTAGCCCCCTTGAACAGGGACAGTGGAGTCCATAGGGGAAGACGTATCATCTGGGGCGGCCGGGCCAACGTCAGAAGAGCCCTCTACATGGCCGCCATGAGCGCCAGGAAGCACAATCCCCCCATCAAAGCCTTCTACGAGCAACTGCTCGCAGCCGGCAAACCCGGCAAGGTCGCCCTCGTCGCCTGCATGCGCAAGCTCCTCACCATCCTCAACGCCATGCTTAGAGACAATGCCCCCTGGAATCCCCTCCCAAAAACCTCTCCTCCACCCCGCCCCCAACACAGTTGCTGGGGTTGGGAATAGAATACTGAAAGCGCCTCTGTAGTCCATGGCGTCGAAAACCTCGCGGGTTGCCCCTATAGATGGTTTACCGCAGTGATAGAATCGTACCCATCCTCCTAGGGTATGAGCGAGGCCAACGCATTGCACGATCAGGCGCTTAGTGACCTGCGGGTTCTCGATATCAGCCGGCGTATCCCCGGACACGTCTGCACCAAGGTTCTCGCTGACTTCGGCGCCGACGTCATCCTTGCTGAGCCCCCAACCGGTGACCCAACTCGCTCCATTAACCCATTCATCGAAGACCTCCCCAGCGCCGAATCCGGCGTCTATTTCCGCTACCTCAACAACAACAAGCGCGGCATCACCCTCGACTTCGAGACCACCACCGGCAGGAAGCTCTTGCTTGAGCTTGTTGAGTGCGCCGACCTTGTGGTGGAGACTTTCTCTCCCTCAACCCTCCCCTCCCTCGGCCTTGGCTACCAGACTATGAAGGAGCGCAACCCCAGGATCGTGCTCACTTCAGTAACCAACTTTGGACAAAGCGGGCCCTACAGCGAGTATCAGGCCTCGGAGGCCATTTACTACGCAATGTCGGGGTTGATGAACGCTACCGGGCTGGCATCGCGAGAACCGGTCAAGCTGGGCCCCAATGTTATTCAGTTTCATGCGGGCATCATGAGCGCCCTGCATTCCATGATCGCCCTTCGGGGCACGGCTGCAAGAGGCGTCGGAGAGCACGTCGACGAGTCAATACAGGAACTACAGGCGGGCAGCATAGACCGCACCTCCGCCATGCTCCTGGCCTACCAGTACACTGGCTTTATCACCGGACGCGAGAACTTTGAAGGTGGCGGTGGATCGATCCACCAGTGCAAGGACGGCTACCTGAACATGTTCCCCGATGCCACCATGATTCCCAAGGGGCTGAACATGCTGGGCATGACCGAGCTGATGGAAGAGCCCCTGTTCTCTACCATGGAGGCCCGCTCCATGCCCGAAAGCCACGAGTATTTCGATGCACTGCTTAACCCGTGGCTTTTGGAACGGCCCGTAACCGAGGCTTTCGCCGCTGCCCAGGGGGCCCGCATCCTCTCGGGACCGGTCTACAACTCCGCCCTCCTCACCGCCGACCCCAACTTCCGCGCCCGTGCCTACTGGCCAACCGTAGAAAGGTCGAACGGCGAAAAGGTTCGCATGCCCGGCAAGTCCTTCCAGATGTACGGTGGCCCGTGGGCCATGCGCCGCCCCGCCCCTACCCTCGGCCAGCATAACGCTGAAATCTACGGGGGCATCCTCGGCTTCTCCAAGGAAGAAATCTCGACACTGAAACAGGTGGGAGTAATCTAGGCTCGTGGGTACGACCAAGCTGCCGCTGGAAGGCATACGGGTCCTGGACATCACCCTCGTCTGGGCCGGCCCCTACGCCACCCAGATGCTCGCTGACTGGGGCGCCGAGGTTATCCGACTAGAACCCATCGACCACTTCCAGCCCATGGCCCGGGGTCAGCGGGCTCGGGTGTCGAAGGCGGAAATCACTGCCGATACTGACTGGCACAACGCCTACCCCGACTGGGACCCCACCGACATGCCCTGGAACAGGACACCCTCCTTCAATGTGCATGCCCGCAACAAGAAGAGTATGACCGTAAACCTGGGCGCACCAGGCGGCCAGGAGGTCTTCCAGAGACTCTTTCACGTCGCCGACGTGCTGATAGAGAACAACGTACCCACCACCGCAGACAAGCTCGGGATTTCTTACGAGAGGGCTCGAAAGATTAACCCCGGCTTTATCATGGTCCGGATGCCAGGATTCGGCCTGCAGGGGCCATACAGGACCTACAGGACCCTTGGCAGCCACATCGATGGCGTATCGGGACACGCCAGCCTGCGCGGCTATCCAGAGCTCGGCCTTGAATTCCAGACCGACATCTTCTACAGCGACGCCGCGGGCGGTATCAACTGCGCCCTCGCCGTGCTGATGGCTCTCAGGTACCGGCAGCGCACCGGCAAAGGCCAGATGATCGAGTTGGCCCAGGTGGAAAACTTCACCTCATATATAAGCGACGTGAACATGGACAGGCTAGCCAACGGTCGGGTGCAGCGTACCCTCGGCAACCGGCACCGCACTATGGTGCCCCACGGCTGCTATCCCTGCCGGGGAGATGATGAATGGGTGGTAATCGCAGTCGAGAATGAAGAGCAATGGGATGCTCTGTGTCGAGCGATGGGAAACCCCAACTGGACAGCCGACAGAAAATTCGCCAGCTACATTAGCCGATACGAACATCAGAATGAACTCGACGCCCTGATCTTGGACTGGACCCGCACCTTCAACAAGGGGGAAGTGATGCGCATGCTACAGCGGGTCGGGGTTCCATCGGGTCAGGTGTCCAACCACGCCGAGGTATCCCGTGACCCCCAACTCCGTTACCGCAACTTCTTCCAGTGGGTGGATATGCCCGGCACCGGCAAGCACGAATACCCGTCCATAATCGGTCGCCTCTCCGAGACGCCCAACGCTATCCGCACTCCCCCGCCCCGACTTGGCGAGCACAATGAGTACGTCTACAAGCAGCTCCTCGGCTACACGGACTCCGAATACTGGCAATTCGAGGAAATGGGACACATAGGCGATGCCTACCATGCCCACGTGGAGTGACCACCTGCATTGCTAATCGCCCGGTGTCCATGCCTTGTTCTTTACATGCGCCCCCCAGTCCGTATACTATCCTCGCCGAAATCGCTCAGGCATCCGGGGCCCGGGCCCCGTTTGGAGGTGCAATAGTGGCCGACATCGATGAAATCGCCCCGACCGATTACCTTACAGAGGAGCAGATCAAGAAAGGCTACTGGGTCCAGGAGACTTTTGGTAACCTGCAGGTCTGGCATCGTAAGAACCAGATAGCCCTTCTCATCATCACCCCTGACATCGAGGCCAAGGTCCAGGACATAGTGTTGGGGCGCATCCGGGAGCTGCAGGAAGTCTTCGAAAAGACAGGCTGGAGGCCGGAAGAGGACGAGGAATAGCCCCGATTCACCAATTTCCAGGAGACTGCTCATGGCCATTTACGAATACTACTGCGCTGACTGTGGCAAGGAATTCGAGCTTATGAGACCCATAAGCAAAGCCGGAGACCTCGCCCCTTGCCCCACCTGCGGCGCCGAAGGCCAAAAGCTGATGTCCGCAGCGGCATCAAAAGTAGACTACTACATAAGGACTCCTTCCAAACCGGCATTCCGGCAGCACCCGCCCGCAAAGAAATAAAGACCTGCCAGGACAACACTTGCAAATATCCAATCGTTTGAACGAAGGTACCGGTTACACACCATATCTAAGGCGCATGAAATGAATTTGATCGCAAAAAAGGTCTATTGCAGGAAGTGTAAGAAGCTAGTTAGCGTCCGCCGGAATGTAGACGGAGAAAACACTACTGTTGTCTGCAATGGCTGCAACAACACTTCCTATTCTTGGGACCAGGTAGGCTGGAAATACGTCGGAGGGTAGCTCGTGGCCAAGCGGGACTACTATGAGGTCCTGGGGGTCGACCGCTCCGCCGACTCCAAGGCCGTCAAGAAGGCCTACCGCTCCCTGGCCATGAAATACCACCCGGACCGGAACCCGGGTGATGACGCGGCGGCCGAATCCATGAAAGAGGTCAACGAGGCCTACGCCGTCCTCAACGATGCCAAGAAGCGCGACCTCTACGATAGATACGGCCACGCCGGCCTGGAGGGATACACTCAGGAAGACATATTCTCTGGAGTCGACTTCTCTAGCATCTTCAGTGAATTTGGCTTGGGAGACATATTGGGGTTCGGCGGCGATCCCTTCGGAGGAATCTTCGGTGGCCGCACCAGGACCCGGCAACGCACTCGCAAGGGTGCCGACATCCGCTATGACCTGGAGATAACCCTTCAAGACGTTGCCAAAGGCCTCAGGAAGACCATTACCCTAGACCGCGCCTCTGCCTGCGTAGGCTGCCTCGGGTCCGGCGCTGAGGCTGGAGGCGAGAGTGAATGCGAGACCTGCCTCGGCTCTGGACGGTCCGTCAGAGAGGAACGCTCGGGGTTCGGAGTTGTTCGGCAGATACTCACTTGTTCCGCCTGTAGAGGCAGCGGCAGAGTCATATTAGAGCCCTGCGCCACATGCGAAGGACGCGGCAGGACAGCGGAGACGGTCGACATCGAAGTTGATGTGCCACCCGGCGTCGAGAACGGCCATGCCCTTCAGGTCTCAGGTGAAGGAGAGGCCGGCCCCGACCTCCCCGGAGACCTATTCGTTGTCCTCAGCGTCATCCCTGACCCTCGCTTCGAGCGTCAGGGCCAAGACCTCGTCGTAAGGCAGGAAATAGACATGGCCACCGCCGCCCTCGGTGGGAATGTCGAAGTACCTACCCTCGACGGCGCCGTGTCCGTCACATTGCCTGAGGCAACCCAACACGGGGCCACATTCCGCCTCTCGGGTCAGGGGCTTCCCAATCTCAGGGGTGGCGGCACCGGAGACGAATATGTTGTGGTGAAAGTTGCAGTCCCAACCGACCTCAGTGATGAAGAAAAGCGTTTGCTGGAGGAGTACCGACGGCTCAGAAGGAGGACCACTGATAATGTCGATGAATAAAGTTGAAGAGGTAGAAGCCTACACCGCCAACGTGACCAGGGCCATCCTGAAGAAGTGGAATGGGGTTGTTCGGGTCTGGAGCGAGCCCATGAGCGCAGTAGAGGGCTCCCAGGTGCTCGACGAGATTACCAGCCCCACTAAAGTCACGGTCTTCGAAGAGCAGAAGGACGTCTACGGCTCCTTGTCTCAGCGCGCCCACATCCGCTACGCTGACTCCAAAGAGGGTTGGGTCCTCTGGGACGCCATATCTACCGACTAACCGATCCCTACTGGAACCGGGATATCACGCCCTCAACCAGAAGCTCGATCTGCTCCCGCACCTGTCCCGAGGGCGTAAGCGCGTTGAACACCACGTGATCAACGCCCACATCCAGAAAACCCTCCACCACCCTTACACAATCATCCGGTGCGCCGAACGCATACCTCCCGTCGGCGACTAACGAGACCTCGAAACCCCGACGCCTGTTCACCTCCGCTTCCCCTGCCGCCCGGGCCTCCTCCTGTGTCCGCCCTATTCGGTAGAAGAGATGTATCGCACGAGACATCGCTGATACGTCCCTTCCAAGCTCTTCCCCGTACCGCTCAATCTTGGCCCAGGACGTCGTAAACTCCTCCGGGTTGATGCGCACCGGGTAAAACCCGTCCGAGTACCACGCTGCCCGCTTCAGCATCCTCTCTGAAACACCTCCGGCCCACAGCGGCGGATGAGGCCGCTGATGAGGCCTTGGCTCAAGCTGTATGTTGGTAAAGCTCTGGAATCGGCCTTCGTGATCAACCGGCTCCCCGGTCCACAACTTGGTCATGATTTCCAGGGCCTCATCGGTACGGGCGCCCCTCTCCCGAAGGCTGATTCCACACGCCTCGAATGCGTCGGGATGAGAGTCAGGCGGTCCCCCCACTCCATACCCGACAATTACCCGCCCCTGCGAGTACATGTCTAACGTCGCGAGTTCCTTCGCCAATACCACCGGATTGCGCAAAGGCAGCAGCACCGCCCCCGCCCCGACCTTTATCCTGCTCGTATTGTGCACCAGCGCACTCATCGTCATCAGGATATCCCCCGCCGGAACCTCATTGACAAGGGCCTCGGGCACCCACACGGAGTCGAAGCCCATCTCCTCGGCCAGAGGCCCAAACTCATTGGGTGGAATTACCTTTTCCAGCCTGCTGTAGTGAAATCCGAATTTCGGCTCTGCCATGACTCGTCTCCCAAAACCGGGTGTGTCATCCACTCCTTGTCCCCCGACCTTCGCCCGGCTATATTAGTGCAACTATTATGCCGGAAGATTCGACTGGCCGACCTCCCCTACAGGCCCTCGCCGGGACCCGAGTCCTGGACCTGACCCACTACGTCGCAGGCCCCTTCTGCACTAAGCTACTCGCCGACTACGGTGCCGAAGTAATCAAGCTCGAAAGACCCGGCTCAGGCGATCCCGGACGCAGAATCGGGCCATTTAATCAAGACCTCCCCAACCCCGAGTCCAGCGCCCTCTTCCAGTACCTTAATCAAAATAAACTCGGCATAACTTTGGACCTAAAGCAATCTGCAGGCGTTAAAATTATTGAATCCCTGGCCATGTGGGCCGATGTAATAGTGGAGAACCTCCAGCCTGATGTGATGTCAAAATTCGGCCTGGGCTACTCTCGACTAAAGGAATTGAACCCTTCTTTAATCCTAACTTCCATTTCAAATTTCGGGCAGACCGGTCCCTACAGGCATCGTAAGGCAACCGAAATAGTGGAATATGCCACCGGGGGACCCATGCTCTTTACCGGTGCTTCCCACCGGGAGCCCTTGAAGCACGGCGGACGAGTCGGAATGTACTTCGCTGGTCAAGTCGCAGCCATCGCCACTCTTACTGCGCTATACCGGCAGATGGGTAACGGTAACCTGGGAGACCACTTGGACATATCTATAATGGAAACTCAGGCCGGGACAATAGACAGGCAATCAGCTCTCCTGCTTGGCCACGTTTACACTGGTCGGCGGTATTCTCGTTTCGCTGGCGAAAACAAAGGTTTCTCCCAGGTGTATCCGGGCAAAGACGGGTACATGGATGTGCAGTACGCTGGAGGGTCCTCAAGGCTCTTGGCCCTTCTGGGGAGACCGGATTTCTTCGAAGAGAACGGGGTAGATGTCACTACGGCTCTTGCAACTCCACGTGTAGTACAAAAGCTGGACGAACTGATCGCCGAGTGGATATCGACCCGCACTCAGATAGAGGGATGGGCTCAAAGTCAGGCCCAAAGGACCCTTTCCGCCCCACTCTACAACCCGGCAGGCGTCGCCTCCGACCCGGGGTTACGGGCCAGGGGAGTATGGGCTAGCATCGATGATCCCCGGTATGGTCGTCAAACATTCCCGAGTCGGCACATGATCATGCGCCGTACGCCTTGGCAGATTAGGAGCCCAGCCCCGAGTCTCGGCCAGCACAATAGGCATGTCTACTGCGGCCTGCTTGGCGTTAGCCGCCGGGAATTGTCCATCCTGCGACAGGAGAGCATTGTCTAATGTCTGCACGATTGCCTTTGGAGGGTGTGCGAATCATCGATATGACACTGGCGTGGGTTGGACCCTTTGGAACGCAACTTTTGGCCGACTGGGGCGCCGAGGTGATTCGTGTTGAACCCATCTCCATTTTCCAGTATGGCACGCGGGCAATCCAAGTAATGCCGATAAACCGCGGATTGTATGACTGGGCCAGCTCCTACCCCGATGATGTCCCCGGCGAACGCCACTGGAACAGGAGCTCTTTGTTCCAGATTCATGGCCGAAATAAGCTCAGCATGACTTCAAATATACCTGCACCCGACATCATGGACACCCATCTACAGCTTGTATCCATCTCGGACGTCGTCATCGAAAACAACGTCCCGCAGACCTATGACAAGATTGGCGCCAGCTATGAGCAGCTGCGCCAGGTCAGACCTGACATCATAATGGTTCGGGTACCGGCCTATGGGCTCTCCGGCCCTTACGCCAAGTACAGGGCATTGGGGCCGCAGATGGAGTCCGCGGCTGGGTACACGTGGATACGCGGGTACAGAGACGGTCAACTCACTGATGCCGGAACGTCATATTTTGGCGATGCTGTTGGTGGAGTAACCGAAGCCTTCGCTGCACTCATGGCCCTGTGTCATCGGAAAAGGACCGGACAGGGGCAACTCGTAGATGTGGCAACTACCGAAGCGATAATCAGCTACATCCCCGAGTCGACTCTCGACTGGCAGGTTAACGGTCGCATCCAGTCCGCTCTGACCAACGCCCACCCCTCCCGAGCCCCCCAGGGCTGCTACAGATGCAAGGGAGACGATAACTGGATCGTACTCTCCGTGGGAAGCGACGAAGAGTGGGTTAGCCTCAAGCGCGCTATGGGTGACCCCCACTGGGCCCGGGACCCGAGGTTCGACACCCTTCTTGGCAGATACCGATGCCAGGAGGAAATCGACGGCCATCTGGAAGAATGGACAGCCAATGGGAATCACCTCGAACTCATGGGACGACTTCAAACCGAAGGCGTGCCCGCTGGCGCAGTCCACGACCAGCGTGAACTCTATGAAGACCCCCAGATGGTGGCCCGAGGCTACTTTGAGCAGCTAGAGCAACCCTCCACCGGAATGCACCCCTATACCGGTATGATGTGGAAGATGGCCGATACCCCCAACGGCATCCGGAGACCGGCGCCCATGCTCGGGGAGCACAACGAATACGTATTTAAAGAGCTGTTGGGCCTAACTGAGTCGGAATATGCAAATCTCGAACGGAAGGGGCACGTGGGTACGGAATACTCGGCCCATCTCTATGATTAGAGAATATGGCGATTTGAGCAAGGAGGCCCGAGATGCTTGATCTGGTGATTCGGGGCGGGACTGTTGTCACCCCCACGGGTGTAGGTCAATGGGATGTTGCAGTTAAGGACGGGCGGATAGTCGCGGTCTCGGAGCCCGGCACCCTGACCTCCGATGTCGAAAAGGTTATCGACGCCCGTGGCAAGATAGTAGTGCCTGGCGGCGTCGAGCCCCACGCTCACTGTTCATGGACCGTGCCCACTCTGGCCCATGAAGGCGTCAGCGCAGGCAGTATCGAGGATGTCAGCCGGGCCTGCCTGTTCGGAGGCACCACCACCCTCATCGACTTCGCCTATTGGGAGCCCGGTGAGGACCTCTTCGAGACACTCGAAAAGAAAGAGGCCATCTTCAAGGGCAACAGCTACGTCGACTACTCCTATCACGTCTCACTCTACTCCACCAAGGGAGACTTGCCGTTCTCCGTGATGGAGCAGATCGGCGAGGTGATAGACGCGGGATATCCCAGTTTCAAGGTCTGGACCACTAACACCACCCCGCATCGCCCCCGCCAGATGACCGACATCGGCCACCTCGGCGAGATCATGAGTCACGTGAGTCGGAGCGGGGGCATGATGCTAGTCCATGCTGAAGATGAGGACATCGTGATGTTCATGTACAAGAAGCAGGCCCACCTGGGCCAGGTCCACCGCAAGTACATGCACCACGTCCACAACAACATGTCGGAGGACATCTCCTTCAGGCGCATCATCCGTCTTTCGGAGTGGATGGACTGTGCCCTCTATCTCGTCCACGTAAGCGCCAGGGAGGGCGTCGAGGCCATAGGCGAGGCCCGGGCCAAGGGATTGCCCGTCTACGGCGAGACCCTCCACCACTACGCCTCCTTCAACCACAAGGACTACGAAAAGCCCGACGGCGCTCTCTACCACACCTATCCCTCCCTCAAGACCGAGGTCGACCAGGAAGCCCTTTGGCAAGGCTTGCTCGATGGACGACTCTCCACACTCGCCACCGATGAGCTTTGGACTACGAGGGAACAGAAACTGCGCGGTCAGACTATCGAGGATACGACTGGAGGCGCCGAAGGCGTCGAGGCCCGCATGGGCATCGGATACAGCGAGGGAGTGGTCAAGCGGGGGATGAGCCTGGAGAGGTTCGTGGATATAACTTCTGCAAATGCCGCCCGGCTCCTGGGTTTCTACCCCAAGAAGGGCGCCTTAGCTCCCGGAAGCGACGCAGATATCGCCATCATCGACCCGGACTTCCAAAAGACCCTGGAGCTTTCCGACCTGCACGGAGCCGACTATAGCATCTGGGCAGGCTGGGAAGTACACGGCTGGCCCGTGACCACTATCCTCCGGGGCAAAGTAGTCGTGGAAAACAGCCAACTGTTCGCCGAGAAGAACCGAGGGAACTTGCTCCATCGCAAGATAGACGGGCGTATAGTCAAGAGTCCCGTCTACTGAACGGAGGGATTGCTTCCTGGTCGGCTCCTAACCCACTGCCCCCGACGCTCGCAGCGACTCCACTTCTGCCGTCGTGTAACCTACAGACTCCATGACGTCCTGCGTGTGTTCACCAATACTCGGGCCAAACCCCCGAGGCCGCATCGCCTCTCCGGCAAACTTGAATGGGATTCCCACCTGCCTGACCTTTCCCAGCGAAGAGTGTTCCATCTCCACCACCATCTCCCGGTCCTGCACCTGCGGGTCGCCCGCAACTTCGTCGATTGCGTACACCCGGCCCACGCAAGTGTCCAGCTCGCTCAGCACGTCGAACCATTCGTCTCGGGTGCGGGTGAGAAAGGCGTCGGCCAGCTGGGCGTTTACGCGCCTATCCTCCATGCCGAATTCGTAGTGGTCGGCTATCCCCTCCAGGCCCATGGCCTGGCACAGCGTTACGTAAAACCAGGGCTCCAGGCTAGCGATGGAGATGAACTTGTCATCCTTGGTTCGGTAGACGGAGTAGCGGGGGTCTCCTCCTGCCAGTCGTGACCGCCCCAGCGCCGGCACATCTCCCGTCTTGAAGTAGTCCTCGAACATGGTGGCCATCAGGTACATGACTCCGTCCGTCATTGCCACGTCCACATACCTCCCTCGCCCCGTAGCCTTCTTCTCGACAAGTGCCGCCAATACGGCTATCGCTGCGGTCAGCCCTCCCCCGGCAAAGTCGCCCAGCAAGTTCCACGGAATGGCATGCTCGCCGGGACCACTTCCGATCGCTCCCTGGGCCCCGGCTGTAGATGTGTAGTTGATGTCATGCCCCACCATGCTCCTGTAGGGTCCGGTCTGCCCATACCCCGTAACCGAAAGATAGACGATTCCCGGGTTGAAGCCTCTTATCGTCTCGTAGTCCACCCCAAGTCGCTTCACAACCCCCGGCCTGAACTCCTCCACGAACACGTCGGCGTCCTTAACCAGCTTGTAGAGCACCTCCCGCGCATCTTGGCTTTTCAGGTTCAAGCCGATGCTGCGCTTGCCTCGGGCCATGGGATCGTAGGCGTTCTCTTCCTCTGAACGGTTCAGCCATCCTGCCCCTGCCATAGCTCCCTTCACCGCCGCCCGACGCCCACTCAGGGCAAACTCCTCCACCTTCAGCACGTCGGCCCCCAAGTCGGACAGCACCATGGTACAGAATGGGCCAGGAGCCATGCGCGAGAGGTCGATTACCTTGATCCCGTCCAGCGGCAAAGTCATGAATGAAGTCCTCCTGGCCTGATAGCTGGCTCAGGCCTCTACAGTGATCACGCCTTCAGCGATGAGGTCACCTATCTCATCATCGGTCATGCCCAGGATCTCTTTGTAGACGTACTCATTGTGCTGGCCGAGCGTCGGGGCCGCCGTCAGGCTTCCCGGCGTGCGGGAAAGCTCAAAGGAGAACCCGTCATAAGCGTGCCGCCCGATCACCTCGTGCTCCAGGTATTTGAAAAATCCCCGATATTTGACCTGGGCATCGTCGAACTGGCCCTCGGCGTTTAGCACGACCCCTGCTGGGACTCCCATGGTCTGCAAGGCTTCCATGACCTCCTGTGCCCCCCGCCCCTGAGTCCACTCCCCGATTAGCCTGTCCAGTTCGTCCTCGTTGGTCTTCCTGGCTTCCAGGGTTTCAAATCGCGGGTCTCGAACCCAATCGGGTTTGTCCATCACCATGCAGAGGCTTGTCCACTCCTCATCGGTGAACACCGCAATGGCGCACCAGGAGTCCTCCCCCCGACACGGATAGGCGTTATGGGGCGCGGCCCTCGGGTCCCGGTTGCCGTCCCGCTTCATCTCGTGGCCATTCAGGACGTAGTCCATCTGCACCGGGGCGATGAGTTGCAGTCCGCACTCCAGCTGGGATAGGTCCAGATGCTGCCCGACGCCCGTCTTCCTCTTGTGGTCCAGCGCTGCGACTAGTGCCGCAGCTCCGAAAAACGGCGATATGAAGTCCGTGTACGCCCCGTATGGCGGTGCCGGGTCCCGGTCCGGCCATCCGGTCAGGTGCGCGTAGCCGGACAGGCTGGCCATCATCATACCGAACCCGATGAAGCCGCTGTGAGGGCCACCGTGGCCCTGCTGGCTGGCGCTGTAGTAGATGATGTCGGGCTTGACCTTGCGTATGCTCTCGTAGTCCAGCCCCCATTTGCCCATGGCCCGCGGGCTGAAGGATTCCGCGACCACGTCCGACCAGAGGATGAGGTCGCGGGCGATCTCCAACCCTTTAGGGATGTTAATGTCCAGGCTCACACCGTACTTGTTGGTGTTGTAGTCCGCCATGAAGGCGCTGCGGTCCACTCCTGCTATGCCGTCCTTGAAGGGAGGCGTCATCCGAAGCGTGTCCAGGTGAGTGTGGGACTCTATATGCACGACCGTAGCCCCGTGGTCGGCAAGGTTCTTAATCGTTATAGGCCCGACTCCCACCCACGTGAAGTCGGCTACCTTAATGCCTTCGAATATCTGATCAGGCATGACTCAGGTTCCTTAGATAACCTCCGACTCTTCAAGGCGGGCCAATTCCTCGGGCTCCAACCCGAGTTCGCCGCAATAAACTTCCTGATTATGCTCCCCAACGTGCGGCGCCCGACTGGGTGGCCCTACCGGGCTCTCTGACTGCTTGATGGGCCAACCCGGATACACTACCGTCTCGCCAATTTGGGGGTCAAATACCTCGTGCCAGAAGCCCCGTGCCTCAAGCTGGGGGTTCACCATTTGATAGGCCGGAGTCCCGATAGGCGCTATCCAAATACGGCGGGCCACGGCTCCTTCGTACAGCTCTTCCACGGTGTGCGACTCAAAGAATTCGCTGATGTTCCGCTCCAACATTTCTCGGGTCTCGGGGGCTGTGGGTACAAATCCTAGCCCTGACCAATCGAAATCCTTGATCTCCAACCCCATCCCTTCACTGTTCATCCATTCGACCAGGGTCTGGTTCACCCGCACCCCGGGCCCCGACCCTACGATGACGAAGTTGACGTACCCGTCCTTGCATTTCCAGGTGTAACGAACTGGAACCTCCAGCTCCTCGCCATCCCTGACCATGGAGAAGGTCTTCACGGCCCCACCCCTCAACGTATTCATGCGTGATAAGTCCCACGTGATGGTCGCATTCATCTGTGTCCAGATTACGGAGAGCTGCATGGATGCGTCCACGTGCTGGCCCTTGCCGCTGGTTTCTCTGTAATAGTAGGCGTTCATGGTGCCCACGGCGGCCTGAAGAGCAGCGTGGCTCCAGGCCTGGGGATAGCTGATCCTGACCGGAGGCCTGTCGTCGTCTCCACTGATGTACATGATGCCGCCCATTGCCATGCCGATGAGGTCGGTGGCCTTGTATCGGGCGTAGGGCCCCGATTGCCCAAAGGGGGTGATGGATGTCATTACGAGACTCGGGTTGAGCTTCCCAAGCTCCCGGTACCCGAGACCCAGGTCATCCATGTAGCCGGGCGTAAAAGACTCAATTACAAAGTCTGCCTTTTCGGCGAGGCGGAGGAAGAGTCCGCGGCCCTCTGAACTTTCGATGTTGAGGGTGATGCCGCGCTTGTTGGCGTTGAAGGCCCACCAGTAGAGGCTCTTATCGGGATCTGGGTCGCTCCGGTAGAAGGGGCCCTGGAGTCGGCCCGGGTCTCCGCCCGGCTCCTCGATCTTTAGCACATCACAGCCCAAATCGGCGAGGATCTTTCCGCATAGAAAGCCGTTCTCCCGCGTGATGTCCAGGACTCTAAGCGGTGGGAGCAGGTTCATGGGAAAACCCTAAGCGCGGGTAGTCGGGTTGTCAACGGATGGGGACATTAGCCCATTATGGCTACGGTGCAAAATCGCCATGAGATAATGCCAGAATTACGAATTGTGGAATCATTAGAAAGCGAGAAGGTCCTCGGAGGTCAGTACATGAGCGGTATATGGACTAACACGGGAGAAGGGTGGGAGTTGGGATCGCCACAAGGGTTTCCGGATGAGCGGACTCTGCACAATTTAATTGAAGAGAACCCCCAACTATTGCCATTGGCTGGCGAACCTAGCCTAGCTGTTTTGGGCTCCGAAGTACAACTGGGGAACGGATATGCGGACTTGCTATGCGTGGAATCGTCAGGGCGACCTGCAATCGTTGAAGTCAAACTAGCGAGCAATTCAGAGGCTCGTAGAGCCATTGTTTCCCAAGTTATCGCATATGCGGCATTTCTCCATGGTACTGACGTGAAGAGCCTAGAGCAGGGGCCGCTTCGGAAGCAGCTTGACAAGGCGAGTCATAGTTCCATCTTCGATGCTGTGTTGTTCCATGACCAGGAAGGCGACATAGACAAGGAATCATTCTATGCCGCGATGCAGGAGTATCTAGATCGGGGTGACTTTAGGCTAGTCCTCGTTCTGGACGACGTTTCCACCGAATTGACCAGGATGGTCGCCTACCTAGACGCAATCACCATTCAAGCCCTAACCATCGACCTGATAATAGTAAAGGTATACAAGGTGAACGGAGCACAAATCGCGCTACCCCAGAGGGTATCCTCCGACGCCATCCCCATACCAGCCTCCCCAAGTCAGACTAGGCCAAAACTCACCGGGACGGTGACTGATGGCGTCGACGTCTTTCGCGCTTCCGTACAAGACGCCCCTGACGAATCACGCAGAGTATTCAACGAATTGATTGATCGCGCCGAGCAATGGGAATCCCTAGCGAACGTCCGCTTGTACAGCAAAGGCAGCATTCGTCCCGGAGAATACTCTCTCTCACCCAGAGTCATGCCGGACAACGCCGGGATAGTGGCTATCTGGAACGACAATCTCAAGCCGTCTATCACGGTTTGGTATTCAGTATTGGCGCGACGAGCTCCCAAAGCCATCAAAGACATTGAAAGTGCTATGGGGCGGCCCTTGGAGCCCAGGAAGTGGAATACCACTGACAATATCACCACGGAGCTCTTGGATGCTATTACAGTGGCTTATAGAGAGGCAAATGGGATTTAAAGTCTCGAAATGAAGGTTGTTATGACCAGGACGAATAGCAGGGTGTAGGAATTTTGCTCTACCTGGTTGGAACTCCCATAGGCAACATGGAAGACATAACCCTCAGGGCAATTCGCGTCTTGGGCGAAGTGTCGCTCATTGCTGCGGAAGACACCCGAAAAACGAGGCGCCTCCTCCAACGCTATGATATAGAGACCCGACTCACCAGCTTTCACGACCACAGCGGTGATGTGAAGGTGCGCCAGCTAATTGAGCATATGCGGACTCAAGACCTCGCGCTGGTCTCGGAAGCGGGAATGCCCAACATCAGCGACCCGGGCCACGAACTCATAGTTGCTGCAATTGACAACTCAATACCCGTCGTGCCCGTTCCCGGCCCGACGGCAGCGATATCCGCCCTGGCAGTCTCCGGGTTGCCTACTTCACAGTTCACATTTGTCGGGTTTCTGCCGAGAAGGGCGTCAGAGCGGAAGAAACTCTTGGCATCGGTATTGACAGAGGGACGGACCGTAGTGGCCTATGAGGCGCCTCACAGGCTCTTGTCTGCCCTGGAGGACATTGCACAATGTGCTCCTGAGGTTGAGGTTGCCGTGTGCAGGGAGATGACGAAGCTTCATGAAGAGGTGTTTCGGGGCACGGCGATGGAGGCACGCAGCCACTTCACCAATCCCCGCGGGGAGTTCACCATCGTAATAGGACCCTCCCATCGACCGGACACGGACATTACCGATGAGGAATTGGCAGTTGCCCTGACAAGCTTAGAAACTCAGGGGATATCGGGCAGGGAAGCCGTGGACAGGGTGAGCAGAGAGTGGGGGGTGGGTAGGAACAGGGTGTACCAGGTGTGGATGAAGGCCCAGAAACCTAGGGACTAACCGTATCCCGGGAGAGCCTAGCCCCTTCTATCCTGGCTCGAAGGTCATCCTCGTCCATGCCCAACTCGATGGCTTGGAGTACGTCTGCGTCGGCTTCTTCATCGCGCCCGAGCAGGACGTAGGCAAAGGCTCGCTGAACGTAGGCAAAGACCCGCTGAACGTAAGCGTCCTCGTGCGTCGGCGCAATGGATATCGTCGTCGTAAAATCCTGGATCCCTTCTTCGTACCGCCCCATCTTTACGTAGGTCTGGCCCCTATGGTTGTAGGCGTCGACGTAGTCGGGCCGGAGCCGCAACGCTTCCGTAAAGTCCCTGACCGCCACATCGAATTGACCCTCTTCGGCGAATGTAACGCCACGGATAAAGAACTCCTCGGGGATGATGGCCCTGGCGGTTGGAACGGGTTCATCTCCGAGTTCCGGCCCGACCATAAAGAAAAGGACGCTCCCGCACGAGAATACGAAGATGAAGGCGATGGTCAGCAACCCGATTACGTGCAGCGGTCGCCATGGGACGGGTCTGGTCTTGCCTTCCTGGGTCTCCCTTTCCTCTATCTGGACCTCGAGAGGTTTGGGCTCTTTTTTTCGGAGAAATCGCAGCATGGGCGGCACTCAGGCTCGATCGTTCAGGGAAGTAGCTGTGCCTGACTGAATGTACAACCCACACCGAAGGCCACAGGGACGACCCTGCCCCAATGTCTTGGCAACTACACCGACGGCTGGACTTTTAGACGACGCCCGTCTCCTTCAACCGGCCGATGCGGTCTCCGTCATAGCCAAGCACCTCGGATAGGACCTGTTCCGTGTGCTGGCCCAAGAGTGGGGACGGTTCCACGTGGGTGGGAGAGTCCGACAGCTTGATGGGGTTGCCGGGGAAGGTGAACTCGCCGCGCTGGGGATGATCGATAGTGACGATCATTTCCCTTTCCAAGAGGTGGGGGTCGGAATGGATGTCCTCGGCGTTCATCAGGGCACCGGCAGTCACCCCGATCTCTCCCATCAGCTTCATAATTTCGTGCTTATCGTGCCTGGCTGACCATTCTTCGATTATGGAGGTGAGCTCGTCGTTGTTGGCAACACGGGCGTCGTTGGTAGAAAACCGGGTGTCTCCTATCAGGTCTTCCCGTTCCATGAGGCGAAGGAAATCGTCCCACAGTCTCTGGCCGATTATTCCGTTGATGTAAAGGTAAACATAGTCGTCTTTCCCGCCCGGCTTGCATCTGAAGAGATCACAGGGGGAGGAGCCGGGAGACGTGCGGCCTCGGCGGTCAGGGACTTCTTTGTCATAATAATAGCCGTGCATGGTGACCCGGGTGAAATTCACAACGGCGTCCTGCATCGAGACCTCTACCTCCTGGCCCTTGCCCGTCTTCTCGCGCTGCCAGAGGGCTGCCATGATCCCCAAGGCCGTGTGGTATCCGGTTCCGATGTCACCTGCCGTTACACCCGGCAGCAGCGGCGGCCCGCCTGGCTCTCCGGTCATGGCCACTGCGCCGCCGGTGGTGAGCGCTATCATGTCGAAGCTCTTGTAGTTGCTGTAGGGCCCGTAGGTGCCGAAGCCCTTGACCCGGGCCAGGATGATGCGGGGGTTTATCTGGGAAAGAACATCGTAGCCGAGGCCGAGGCGTTCCAGGGTGCCGGGGCCCATGTTTTCGGCTACTACATCACCTTTCCTTATCAGGTCGAAGAAGATGAGCTTGCCCTCTTCGGTTTTCAGGTCAAGGGTGATGCTCTTCTTGTTGGAATTCAGGGTCATGAAGTAGTAGCTGTCGAAGCCCTTGCCGTCATCTCGCACCTTGCGACCGGGGTCTCCGCGGCCGGGGGCTTCGACCTTGATGACGTCTGCGCCCAGCCAGGCGAGGGCCTGCGTGCAGGTGGTGCCAGCCTCGAACTGGGTGAGGTCAATGACTCGAACTCCGTCCAGTGCGGTTCCCATGTTCAGCCTCCCGCCAAGTGCAGATTTGGGGCGATTATAGCAGACCGTCCCGGCCCCACCCCGGCCGCGACTTTTGAGCAAACGAGGTCAAGCAATCTGGGCCGATGGAATGAGGGTTGCGAATGGTCGGGGCGACTGGATTTGAACCAGCGACCCCCTGCACCCCATGCAGGTGCGCTACCGGACTGCGCCACGCCCCGACGGGTCGGTAGCTTAGCACGATGGGTCGGGGTGTTCAAGGCGGTGTATTCGTAGGGGTGGTTTGCGACATGGCGGGTTTTTAGCGCCGGGATTTGGGGAGGGTGGGGTTTTGATTGAACGTTGATTGAACTCGTAGCTGTTTTGATTGAACGACGCCTAAAGGGGATTTCCGGGGATTTCGCGTGGGGTGGGGAGTGGGCCACCCCCGCCCCCGCCCCACACCGGGGATGGATTCACGCTCCGCCAAAGGCGGACTTTCAGCACGGCGCACGCCTAGGCGCATCTTCGACCTCGCGGGGCATCGGAATGACAGTATGAGGGGGGTTGGTTGGTAGTTGCAATCTCGCACTTTGGGGAGGGGATCACCCTCACCCCAGCCCTCTCCCCTCGAGGGAGAGGGGGTAGGACTCCTCCCCTCGGCCCCAGCCCCGGGGATGGATTCACGCCTAGGCGCATCTTCGACATCTTCGACCGGCTCGGGGGCCGGAATGACGGATAAGGAAGGGTGCAGGGTGGGGGGCCATACGAGCCGGTTGGCGGTGCGTGGGACGCCCCACCGCACCCCACCCCGGGAGGGCAGGTACGAGACCTGCCCCTACGGGGGAGGAGGAGGGGATGAGGTGAGTTGCAGGGTTGTGGGTGATTGTTCCGGAGGGATGGATTCCTGCCTCCGCAGGAATGACGGTAGTAAGGGCGGGAATGACGGATAGGGAAGGGCCGGGGAGGATGGAGAAGGGGCGGGGGTGGAAGGTCCCGGACGGTTTGTGCATGATGTCGGCGACGCCTGTTCCGATGCGGGGTGTCCGCCCCTGGGGACGGTCTACACCAGCGTCGACTCTGCGACAGCCCCATACTTCCGATAGAGTATGGACGAGACGCGAGAAATTCTCGCTCTGGGGCAGCCTCGACCACCGGAAGTGCTCTACCATCCTGAGGGATGGGAGCGGGGACCCGTGACCGGCGTTCGTAGTCGGAAGTGCTCCGGTTGTGACGACGGTGGAATCCTTGCCCCATACTTCCGATAGGGTATGGACGAGACGCGAGGTATTCTCGCTCTGGGGCAGTCTCGACCACCGGAAGTGCTCTACCACCCTGAGGGATGGGAGCGGAGACCCGTGACCGGCGTTCGTAGACCGAAACTTGCCGATGGTGACGACGGTGGAGTCCGAGAAGGGCTCTGTGGCCCAATGGAGCAGCTTCACACCGTGCTCCTGAGCGTCGCCTGACGGGGCGATACCGTTGCGACCTATGGGTGGGGCGCTCACCTGGCAGTTGCCCTCCAAGAGGGCCTGCCGTGATTTGTCCGGGGACCTTCCATTCGAGGGGCGGGGCGGTGATAGATCGCTGCGAAGGTCTAGGCGTTGGGCCTTTGGGCAGCGCTTGTTGTGGGTGTTGGGGTGCAGGATGTGAGGTGGAAAGAGAGTGAAGAGGAGGTGCGTGTCGGGGGCCGGGCGGCGGGATGCGGCTCGGGTGCGACGGGGCCTATGTAGGCCGGTGCGGCTCATGGGACTCCTTGTTTTCCGCCAAGGGGCGGATGTTTCACCTTTCCTGATGTAGGACCGACATACGAGGTCGGGGCCGTAGACATTAGTTTAGCACACGTATTTGATAATGCAATAGGTGGGGGTGATGGGGGCCGCCCTGCCCCACCCCGCGGGATGGATTCCCGCTCCGCCAAAGGCGGACTTTCAGCCCGGCGTACGCCCAAGCGCATCTTCGACACTTGCAGCCCGATCGGGGTTGGGAATGAAGGTAGATAAGGGCGGGGATGGCGGTTATGCAAAGGTCTCTTTTGAGGGGGACTGGTGTGAAGGGACAGTGATTAGAGTACATAGCTCATGTGCGTGATATAATTCACCAGAAGGTAAACACGGGATTTCCAGAGTTGACGTTAAATGTAAGTGATATAAACTGGTTTGTAACACAAACTGAAACCATGAATTGTTAGTGAGATTGGTTCGGCGGAACATGCAAGATTCTAATCAAATGCCAAATTCCAGTGCCATCATCGAGGCCTCGGATGCCATCATCGAGGCCTCGGAGGTCGTCAAGATCTACGATACCGGCAGGGTTAAGGTAAATGCCCTGCACAACGTGGACTTGAAGGTGGAGCGGGGAGAGATGGTGGCGATCATGGGCCCGAGCGGGTGCGGGAAGACAACCCTGCTCAACTGCCTGTCGGGGCTGGACTCGATCAACGGCGGCACAATCAAGATAGCGGGGCAGGACCTGGCCAAGATGTCGGACAACGAAAAGACCCGCTACCGCGCTACCAAGATGGGCTACGTTTTCCAGGCTTTCAACCTGCTGCCGGTGCTGACCGCGTTGGAGAACGTGGAGATGCCGTTGCTGGTCTCCGGTACGAAGGCCAGGGAGGCCCGGGAGAAGGCCCGGGAGGCACTGGGCCTGGTCAACCTTGACGGGTGGGCTGACCACTACCCGACGGAGCTTTCCGGGGGGCAGCAGCAGCGAGTTGCCATAGCGCGCTCCCTGGTGAACCAGCCTGAGATAGTGTGGGGGGACGAACCCACGGGCAACCTGGATTCGGAGAACTCCGATGAGATCATGGACCTGCTTATCTCCCTGAACAAGCAGAACAAGCAGACCTTCGTACTGGTGACCCACTCCGAGGCCCTGGCCTCCCTGACTCATCGCATCATCCGGATGAGGGACGGGAGGATCGAGGACTACGGGTACGGAGCATCGAATTAGCTTCCGTGTCGGCTGACTGATGGATGAACTTTTTGGCGCCCCGATAGAGCAATACGCCGTCGTGCTCGGCGTTATCTTCCTTCTATTCGCCGCGGCACTGACATTCATAACCGTCCGCAACATGATCCTGGTGAAGATGGCGCTGCGACAGGTTCTGAGAAGGCCCTCGCGGGGAATACTGGTGGTGGTTGGCCTGATGCTGGCGACGGCGATCATCATGAGCGCCTTCCTGACCGGCGACTCAATGACCTACAGCATCAAGACCAGTGTCACCGACAATCTCCGCACAATGGACGAGCTTATACGGGTGGATGAGGACTCGGACCTGTGGGAGGACAGGGCAGTCCCGGAGGACTTCCCGGAAGAGATATTTGCGGACGTGGCGGCGGCCCTGGACCCGGACCCCGAGATCGACGGTGTACTGCCGGTCATCGCCGACACCGTGGCAGTCGTAAACCTGGGGTCTCAGCAGTTCGAGGCAAACGCCCTGATCACTGGCCTTGACCCCTCCAGGGCAGCCACCTTTGACGAGGTATTCGACACGGATGGCAAGCCAATCGACCTCGACAGCCTCGGACCCGACGAACTGCTCATTGATCTCGAGGGGGCGGAGGAGTTGGATGCGGAAGTCGGCGACTCGCTTCAGTTGTTCCTGGGCCCGGGCGCTTTCAGGGAAATGACCGTCAGTGCGATCATGGACGGCTGGTTCTTCAAGAGCGAACAGTATGAAGTCGTGGTCAGCATGTCGCTGGACCGGGCGCAGGAGTTGCTGGACAAAGAGGGCAGGTTGTCCAACATCCTCGTCTCCAACCTGGGGGGCCAGGAAAGCGGGGTGGACCTGACGGAGTCGGTGGTGGGGAGGCACGGCGACCTGCCGGCCCTGGTGGACAACGGGCTGGAATTGCACGACATAAAGCGGTCGGGCATAGATTTCGCCAACGAATGGGGCAACCTGTTCCTCAGCTTCTTCACGGTGTTCGGGCTCTTTTCCATTGGCGTAGGGTTGCTGCTGATATTCCTGATCTTCTCCATGCTGGCGGCGGAGCGGAAGGCGGAGTTGGGGATGTCTCGGGCGATAGGGATGAAGCGGGGGCATTTGATAAGGATGTTCATAGCCGAAGGAGCGATATACGGGCTGGGGTCCTCGGTGGTGGGGGTGGTGATCGGGTTGGGTCTGGGGTTCATATTGGTGAAGGCCACGGCGGGGGCCATCAGCGCAGACGTCACCTCCGAATTCGCCCTGAGCGCTCACGTTCAACTGGTCAGCGTCCTGGTCTCATTCTTCCTGGGCGCGGTCATTACGCTGGTTACCGTGGCTTTCGCCTCGTGGCGGATCAGCCGAATCAACATTGTGAGGGCGATACGGGACATACCGGAGCCCCGACGCTCCAGGGCCACCAAGAAGGCGCTGGCGGGCGGAATCGTGCTGATCGTCCTTGGCCTGCTGCTGATGTTCTCCGGTTACAGCAGCAGCAACCTGGTCTGGTTCTGGCTGGGGCCCTCCCTTTCCGTTCTCGGTGCGGCGATTGTTCTAAGATATCTCGGAGTTGCCAGAAGGTGGGCGTTGTCGGGTGCGGGCCTACTACTGGTCGTCTGGTGGCTGCTTCCACCGTCGGTAGAGCGGGCGATAAAGGACGACTGGAGCAGCGACTTCACCGTGTTTTTCGTAACGGGCACGATGGTTGTTCTGGGCGGCGTCCTGTTCACCATCAACAACGCCGACTTCGTTCTGGGGTTGGTATCGAGGACGGTTGGGCGGATCAAGGGCCTGGCGCCGATAATCAAGTCGTCCATCGCATATCCGCTCAGGTTCGGGTTCCGGACAGGGATATCAGTGGCGATGTTTGCGGTCGTTATCTATTCGGTGACCGTGATGAGCGTGGTTATCCAGGGCTTTAACGAGCTGCTGGGAGACCAGGACAGGATCGGGGGGGGATACGAGGTGATGGCGTTTTCGCTGAACGACACCAACCCGGTAACCGACCTGCCTGCCGCCATCGAAGCCAACCCGGACCTAGACTTTGTGAGTCGGGTGGAGGGAGAGCCGTCGGTGGGGATACTGAGAAACATATTCGATGCAAGCGCCCGGCTGTCGAATGAGGCTGACGACGGCTTCACCGATACGATTTTGACGGGCGTGGACGATGACTTCGTGGACTCCAATCGCTATGAAATCATGCTGTCCACGGAGGAATACACTATAGACGGTGAGGTGGACACCGAGAGGTTGTGGAGGGATGTCAGAGAGAACCCCGGCCTGGCGGTGGTGAACTCATTCCTGGTGCCGAGCCGGAACGACTTCCAGTTCGACGTGCAAGGGGATAATTTCACGCTGGCAGATGTGGACGACCTGTACCAGGAAAACGACTACATGGAGCCCGTGCTAATCCAGGTGCGGGACCTGAAGAGCAACACAACGCTGGACCTCACTGTAATTGGCGTGTTTGACGACTTCGCATCCCAGGGCCTGCTCCCGATCGGCGTCTATACCTCTACAAATCTACTGACGGCCGAACTGCCCAGGGAGGTCGACGCCAACCAGTTCTTCTTCCACGTCGAGCCGGGCACCGAGGACCCCGATCTCAGGATAGAAGCGGCGTTCTTTGCGAATGGTATGGAGACGCTGGACATCAACGAGGTCATGGACGGCCTACAGAGCTCCAACCGGGCCTTTACCAACCTGCTTCTGGCCTTCATGTCGCTGGGCCTGGTGGTCGGGATTGCGGCGCTGGGGGTGGTGAGCGCCAGGGCGGTGGTGGAACGCCGTCAACAGATTGGAATGCTGCGAGCGATCGGATACTCACGGGGAATGGTGCAGCTTTCGTTCCTGCTGGAATCGTCGTTCATTGCCGTGCTAGGGATCGTGATGGGGCTGGGGCTGGGCCTGCTGACCTCGATAAACGTGGTGAGCTCTATACGGCATGAGGAGGCTGCTTACAGCCTGGTTGTTCCGTGGGCACAGGTGTTGGGCATTGCCGTAGTGGCTTACATCCTGTCCCTGCTCATGACGTTCCTGCCGGCCAGGGGAGCGGGCAAAATATCCCCGTCGGAAGCCCTGCGCTACGAATAGGCAGCAACTACGCTCTCAAGACCAAGCGGAAGCTGCTATACCCTGCCGAGTTCCAGACCTAAATCGTAAGTCCAGGCTACGGGGCCGCGGTCGGAGCGCATTTCTTCCCGGAGGGTGTCGGTGGCTGAAGGGTCAAGGGTTTTGGCGTCGGGATCGATGACAACGCCGTAGTCTGATCGGGCCGAGTCCAGGGAGACCCGGCTGTCCAGGTAGTCCTGGAGGACCTTGTCGGCGGGTCGGTCCAGGGGGTCGCCGAATCCCGCGCCGCCCGACGTGAAAACGTGCAGTTGATCACCTTGGCTGAGGCGGAGGGTCGCCTTGGGCGGCACTATCTCGATCCTTCCATCTTTGCGGTGAATTTGGGCGTTAGTCTTTTCTCCGGGGAGACCGCCGAAAAGGCCCCAGGGGGGTAGGGTATGACGCTCGCCGCGGTAGGTGATGGTAGCCTCGCCGCGAGCGATTTCGAAGACCTTTTCGAGGCCCAACCCGCCTCGGAATTCGCCTGCGCCGCCGGAGTCGTTCCATAGGTTGGACTTGATGATGCGGATGGGGTGGTCCATCTCCAGGGCCTCGGCGGGGACGTTCATGCAGTTGGAGACGTCGGTTTCAACGGCGTCGATGCCGTCGGCGTTGGGTCGGGCGCCCATGCCCCCGGCCCCGAGCTCGCTGGCAACGTAGGGCACGTTGCCCTCCGGGTCTATGCCTCCCAGGGCCAAGACGAGAAGTTGTCCGGAGGAGGCGGCGGGAAGGCGGTCGGGGACGGCCTGGACCATGGCGCCGTTGAGCACGTCGGTTATGCGCTTGACGGTGGCCGTGCGAGAGTTCACGGGCGCGGGGGAGATGGGGTTCACTATGCTTCCCTTGGGAAGTATGGCCTTGACGGGGCGGAAGCAGCCTGCGTTGCTCATGATGTCGGCGCCGGTGACGGCGCGGACTATGTAGTAGAGGGTGGACATGGTGGAGGCGACGGGCGAGTTGAACGGCCCCTTGACCTGGGGGCTGGAGCCCGTGAAGTCGAAGGCGATCTCCGAGCCCTTGATGGTGATGGCGACCTTGATCAGGCGTCGGAGGTCCATCTCAATGCCGTCGTTGTCCAGGTAGTCCTCGAAGGTGTAGGTGCCGTCGGGGATCTCCTCAAGGACTTGTCGGGTGGCCTTCTCTGAGTTGTCCAGGAGGGCGGACATGGCCTCCTTGAGAGTCTCTTCGGAGTACTCGGTGAGCAGGGAGGCGATCTGGGTCTTGGCCACATGACAGGCGGCAAGCTGGGCGCGCATATCGCCGATTACCATGTCGGGGATGCGGATGTTGTTGCGAAGGATTTCGAAGAGGGTGTGATTGGGGACGCCTGCCTCGTATAGCTTCAGGGGGGGCATGATGATGCCTTCCTGAAAGATCTCCGTGGCGTCGGGGGGGATGCTCCCAGGGGTCTTACCCCCGAGGTCCTGGTGGTGGGCAATGGTGCACCCGAAAACGATGGGCTTCCCGTTGTGGAAGACGGGTGTGATGATGGTGACGTCGGGGAGGTGGGTGCCGCCGCGGTAGGGGTTGTTGAGGATGTAGGCGTCGCCGTCCTGCATGGTGTCGGGTGGATAGGTGGCGGTGATGGACTTGACGGCGGGTATCAGGCTCCCGAGGTGAATGGGGATCGAGTTGCCCTGGGCTATGGTGTTGCCCTGCACGTCGAAGATGGCCGTAGAAGCGTCGAGACCCTCCTTGATGACGCTGGAATAGGAACTCTTCAGGAGGGTCATCTCCATCTCGTCGGCGATGGACTTCAGCCGGTGACGGATGACTTCTAGGGTGATGGGGTCAATCATGATGCTGCCACCCTCGTCTCGGATTTCGCGGTCTGCCCGGTGAATGCGGGCATTACTTCCTTGCCGAACAGTTCCAGCTGCTCCATGACCACGGCGTGAGGCGTACCGATGGCGCTCCCGACGTTGACGTGCTCCAGGCCCGGGTACATCTCCTGGACCTTCTTGAGCTGCTCGATGATGAAGTCGGGCGGGCCGCAGAGCCATCCGCCCCGAGCAGCGTCGTCTTCGATCTTGGGGAGGTCGGGGATGAGGGGGGCCTTCGCGGGGTCGCCCATAAGCTCGATCTGCTCAGCTGTGATGCCCCGGCGCATGTTGAGGGGGGCGAACATCTTCATGTCTTCGTAGTAGAAGTCACGGGCCTCGTTGATGGCCTTTTCGGGGGTCTCGGCGATGTGTAGGGAGAAGCCCATCAGGAGGTCCCCGCCGAGATCCGTCTGTCTGCCGTGGGCGGCCAGGGTGTCCTGCCACGTCTTGACGACCTTGCTGGAAGCGCCGCCCTGTGCGACACCACCCCCGATGACCCCCTTGATCCCGTGCTTGGCCATGAAATTCAGCCCGCGGGCGCCACCGCTGACTATCGGCTGCCAGCACTCGACGGGGAGGTTAACGGGCCGGGGGACGAGGGTGATCTCTTTCAGGTCGTATCCTCGGTAGGGGACATCGACCGGGATGTCGTAATACTTGCCGTGGTGAGAGAAGGACTCTTCGTTGAAAGCCTTGAAGATGATGTCGACCTGCTCTTCGAAGAGGTCCCGGTTGGCTTCCTGGTCAAGGAGTGGGTTGCCGAACACCTCAACTTCCCGTGTGTGGTAACCCCGACCCACCCCAAAGACCACCCGACCGTTAGTGAGCACGTCGGCGGTGGCGTAGTCCTCGGCGAGGCGCAGGGGATGCCACATGGTGGTGATGTTGAACCCCGACCCGATCTTCAGATTCCTGGTGATACTGGTCAGGTGCATGGCCAGCATGAGGATGTTGGGGATGCACTCGTAGCCTTCGCGCTGGAAATGGTGCTCGGCGAGCCACAGGGTGTCGTAGCCCAGGTCGTCCATGAGCTTTGCCATGTCCACCGAGCGATCGAAGGCGGTGATGAGGTGGTCGTTGGGGTAGAGTCGTTCATTGACCGCGGGCGCTGAGAGGCCGACGGGTTCCATGTCTACATGGCCGGCGAAAAGGGTTCCGAATTTGGTGATCATGGCATTTATCCTTTGCGTTGGGGTTTGACTTTGAAGGCTAGATAGCGGAATTTTGTTGCAGTTCCTCCGACGTTTTCTACCCCTTCAACTTTTGAAATATCTACACAATAATCGCACCATTTAGGCCAATAGGAGTCCCTTAAGCATATAGGCTTATCCCTATCCCCGCTCATCGTTCCCTCACTAGGCTTTATCTCCTGCCCATTAACAATTTTGGATTGCCATTGTAGACAACCTTTTATTGGACTGACTCGCTCTTCGTCGTGAATACGAAACTGTTCATCGAAAGTTTCGTTGCGGGATGGACGTTTTCTCCATAGCAGAGACTCGTTAGTCAACAAGACTGCAAAGCCAACCCTATATCCAGGTAAGTTTAAGTTCTCTAACCTCTCGATGTCCTTAAGGAAGTCGTATCTCGCCTGATCTGCAGCTCCACCCTCACTCAGGGCAAATTTCTCATTCTTCCAAGTGCCTTTCAGCGCCTTTTTGGGGTATTTCAGTTCTATGGCTACGCCCTTGTCTGGAAGCCAAATATCTAAGGCATTCCTAGCCCCTGAGGGTTTTCTCCGAACGGACGACTTGTCAATCTTATGGGGATTAAATGGGTGCTCTATGTGAGCGTCAAGTCCTTCAGTAGACAGTTGACTATGGAGTTGTTCCTTGAAATCTGCCTCGGAATGGAAGACAGGGTGTTCATGCCTTAAGCGCGACATGACTTTACGAAGCCACTCAATATCCAACGCTGGCAACTCATCTTCCAGCACCTGTTGGAGCCGTTTTAGTTCCGATATGACTCCCTCAATGCGTTCGATCATAGACATTTGTCTACCTCTCACTTATATCCGCCGAAGATTGCGTGGCCTGCGTACATCCAGAAACAATCTACTTCGCTGAAACCCGCTTCGCGGAGCCAGTTTAGCTGGTTGGGGAGTGGGGAGGGCTGGTCGTAGGGGTCAGGGTCCGGGTCTGCGTAGAAGTTCCAGCGGTGCTCACGGAAGATTTCGTAGGCTTCGGGTCCTTCGCCCGACTGTTTGATGCGAGTGCGTACTCCTTCATCCCACTGCCGAACGTAGGTGTCTCGGGCATAAGGGGAAGCGTATTCGACGAGGTCTACGACTATAAACGCGCCACCGGGTTCGAGGCGGGAGGCGATGCTTGAAAAGAGGCCCCTCTTGGCTTCTTCGCCGTCCAGGTGGTGGACTATGAGGGAGGCTAGGACGCAACGGAGGGGAGAGGGAAGGAGGGCGGGCCATTGGGAATCGGCAAGGTCAAAGTCGGCGACGCGGAGGCGGCCGGCACGGGACTCGGGCAGCGCTTGCAGGCGCCCTCTCATAAGATCGGAGCCGTCCAGGGCGAGGTAATTGCAGTTTGGGAAGGAAGACAGCACCGTAGCGGCAAGGGCGCCGTCTCCCGCACCAAGCTCAACGGCGTTGAACTGCTCGTCCGACCTGGCCGGTATCAGCCGGCAGACTGTCTCTATCTGTTCCTCGCGTCGGGGCACGAAGAGGGAACCGTAGCGGAGGAAGACCTGGGAGTCATCCTCCTGCCACGCAGGGTCGGGGTGGGTGTGGGTAAAGTCGGGCATGGGGTGATTATAGCGGGATAGCCGGGGGTCGTGTGGGCATGTAATGAACTCCCTGCGTTTGCCGGTCTCAATCAATGCCTCCCTAGTTTGAGCAGAGGAGCTGCTCTTTAGATCAGGGCGGCCCACGCCGTCACCATTACGGCCGACAGGGCAGATAGACCCGCGAGAACGAAGGCCAGGGAGACCAGTGCGGTATTCCGGTAGTATCTCGCCTGTACAAATGCGAGGACGCCGGCTGCCAGCAAACCGATTGATACAACCCACTGCATGGCTAGGAGGACCAATCCTCGGCATAGTCGGATTCCCCTGACAGGTCGGCCCGGATTGAGCGTAGCTCGTCGCGTATGCTCTGGAGGACCCGCAGTTGGGCAACGGCCGCGCCCAGCTGGATGATGGGTAGATAACCGACTCGGCGCTCCAGCAACAGCAGCATTATGAGGTATTGGGTGGCCGCGTCAGTGTTGTCGGAGAGTAGGCCCTCGTCGCCGTTGAGGAACGACTCGATCATCTCCCTCATGCACCACCCCGACAGGTCGTCAGAGCTCCAATCATCATCTTCGCTGGCCGTTGGGAGGTTGAGCCACCAGTCGGGGCGCCAGCTTTTGCCCTTGCGTTTACTCATATACATTACCCAATGGAATGATAACATCTTAGTTGAGATGTGATGTAAAGTCAATACTGCACAATGCAATAGACTGAATAGTGATTCTGCGTAAGGATGATTATGGCAAGATAGTCGGGAGTCGTGTTGTCGATAGAGTAAAATCTCGAAAGCCTCATCGCTGAAGTTACCAGGAGAGACAAATGGACGCGGAACAGTATTTGCAAGGACTAATGGCGACCTCTCACAGGAAGGGAGTGCCATTCCCGGAGGAGGAGTATCACGAGCGGGTCAGGAAGGTACGCAAGGAGATGGAGGCGGAAGGTCTCGACGCCCTGCTGGTGACCTACCCATGCGACCTGTACTACGTGAGCGGCTACTACACGTTTGGAGTCGGGAATCATGCGTGCCTGGTCCTGCCGTTGGATGGAGACGCGGCCCTGCAGTTAACATCAATGGAAATTCCGGCGGGCGTTGTGAATTCCTGGGTGAAGAACTTTGTCGTTGCGGAATGGCGGGGGCAGGATAGCGCCGGAGAGCAACTTGCGGAACTGGTCCGGGAGATGGGCCTGGAGTCGGGGAGGCTGGGCATGGAGCCATCGAGGCCCGGGCTTATGCCGCCGGTGCTGCAATCGTTGAAGTCGTCGCTGCCCCTGGCTTCGCTGGTGGATGCCTCGGACCTGGTGGGTCGGGTGCGGTTGGTGAAGTCGCACCTGGAACTGGACTTCTTGAGGAAAGCAGCTGGTTACACCAGGGCTGCAATCAACGCCTCGCTGGAGGCTATCAGGCCGGGGATATTGGACAACGACGTGGCGAGGGTCGGGTATAACGCCATGATAGCTGCGGGAAGCGAGTTTATGTCGGTGCAGCCCATTGTGTCATCGGGAATCAGGACGAGCTACGGGCACACGACTTATCGTCGCATACCACTGGAAGTCGGGGACAATGTTTTCCTGGAGTACGGCGGGGCGCACCAGCGATACACGGCGCCGATGATGCGGACGGCGGTGATAGGGGAGCCGTCGGTGGATGTGTTGAGGGTTGCGGAAGCTGTGAAAGATACGGTGTCTACGATAATCCAGGAGGCGAGGCCGGGCCGCACGGGCCATGACGTGGCTATTGCGTCCAAGAAAGTCTATGCCCGGGTCGAAGACATAACCCACTTCGGCGGGACATACGGGTACAACGTGGGCATCGGATTTCCCCCGACATGGTCAGAGGCGCTGACCTGGTTCGCAGAGGGAGTCGAGCAGGAGTTGCTGCCGGGCATGACCTTCCACATGCCCATCACGTATCGGGCCCCGGGGCGGTTCGGGGTGGGGATGAGCGAGACGATCCTCATCACCGAAGACGGCTGCGAATCGCTGACCGAGCAGGAGCGGGATTTGTACGTGGTACGGGTCTAGGGCCTGGCCTCGGGCATGGCGGTGAGGTGGCCGGTGGGGATGTCCGTGAAGGTGCGGCGGAAACGCCAGAGGGTGACCTCGGGCTCTATGGGCATCACGGGGTACTCTTCGCTGGCCTCGATCTTGGCGTTGATGTACCAGGGGCCGTCCTCGGAGAGGGCGCGGAGGAGGGCGCCTTCAAGGGACTCGATGTCGCGGACGGTGGCGGTCTTGTCGATGCCGCATCCTATTGCAACCTTCTCGAGGTCGGTGGAAAAGGCGGTGTGGGTCTTCTGGTGGCCGGTCTGGGCCCACTCCTCGTTGTCCCAGCAGATGACGATCAGGTTTTTGGGCTTCTCCCGGGCTATCGTGGCCAAGGCGCCCATGTTCATCAGCAGGGAGCCATCGCCGTCCAGGGAGATGATTTTTTCGTCGGTGGAGAGGGCCATGCCGAGGGCCATGGAGGAGCAGAGGCCCATGGAGCCGTAGGTGTAGAAGTTGCGGTCTCGATGGCCGGCCATCCACAGTTCGTCGGTGGTGGGGCCGAGGTTCGAGATTACAACCTCGTCCTTGAGGTGGGACAGGATCATCTTCGTAGCGTCGAGTCTAAGCAAGTTTTCCTCCGTGGAGCAGGGGGGTCATGCACAAGGCGATGGGCTCCCGGCTGCTGTAGCAAAGCTTCAGGGCCCCGCCGACCGTCTTGTCCAGGTTGTGGTCCGTGTCCAGGGTGTAGAAGGGGATGTTCAGGACGTCCAGGATGGGCCTCGTGGCCCGGCCCATGGGCACCTGCGCTATGTTGAACTCCCCGACCTCGCCGCGAAGGTTGATGAACATGGGGATGGGGAAGCGGCAGGGGATGGCAAGGCTGCAGATGGCGTTGACGGAGTTCCCGAACCCGCTGGACTGCATGAACACTGCGGCATTGCGGCCGGCGGCGAAGGCACCAGCGGCAATGCCAATGGCCTCTTCCTCCCTTGTGGCGGCGATGACGTGGAAATAGGGGTCGTTCTCCAGTAAGGAGGTGACCCTGTCAATGCTGATGTCGGGGACGAAGGCTATGAGGGAGATCTCTTTTTTCTTCAGCTCTTCAAGTATGGTCTCGGCCCAGTTAGACATGTTTGTATATTCTCCGAAATCTTGGTTGTTGGGTCGGGGCTAGGGGCCCGAGGCAACGCTCTTAACGTAGTCGGCCTTGGCCTTGTCCATGGCCTTGGTGTTCATGGCTACCAGCTCTTCACGCTTTTTGACGGACCACTCCCGGGACTCGTGGAGGCTGGTGACGGAGCCCTGGAAGCGGGGCATGACGTAGCGGGCTAGGAGCTCGTAGCTGTGGAGGACCTGCTCGCGGGTGCCCCACTCGGTGGCCTGGATGAGGAGCCGGCCGAAGCCGCCCGACTCCTCTTCGAGGCGGTGGATGGTGTCGACGAGGTCGTCGGGGGTGCCGACACACCAGTTGTTGGTGGCGACCATGTGGTCGATGATCTTATCCTGGGGCCCGTCGTAGGCCTGAGGGAGGCCGAGGGTGTCCTCGAAATACTCCTTCTGGTAGCGGCCCGAGGCCTCTCGGGCCTGCTCTATTGCCTCCTTGCGGCTCTCGGCGAGGTGGACGTGGATGACGATGCCCCAGTCGTCACGGCTGACGGTTTGGCCGTACTTGTCGGCGGTCTCCTCGGCGATGTCCCAGAACTTGGCGAGGTCGGGGGCGGCGGCGCCGGGGACGGATATGGTGTTGAGCGACAGGACGGAGAGGCCGTACTTTCCGGCACAGACCATGCCGGCGGGGGAGTAGGATGCGGCGACGGCGACAGGGATGTGGGGAAGGGTGTAGGGGCGGAGGTGAACGGTGGCCTCCTTCAGGGTGAACCAGTCGGCTTGGTAGGTGATGGGTTCGGTCTCTGTCCAGAGGCGGAGGATGATGTTGAGGGCCTCGTCCATGCGCTGGCGCTGGAGGGGTGGATCAATGCCGAGCATGAAGGCGTCGCCGACGAGGGCGCCGGGCCCGACGCCCATCATCACGCGGCCCCGGGTCATGTGGTCCAGCAAGATCATCCGGTTGGCTACCATCAACGGGTGGTGGTAAGGCAGGCTGAGGACGCCGGTCCCGAGCTTGATGTGCTTGGTCCTCTGCGCTGCTGCGGCTATGAACACCTCCGGGGAGGCGATGGTCTCCCAGCCGCCGCTGTGGTGCTCGCCGATCCAGGCTTCGTCGTAGCCGAGTTGGTCGAGCCATTCCAGGAGCTCCATGTCGCGCTCAAGGGATAGGGTCGGGTTTTCGGCGGCCCAGTGGAAGGGGGCCATGAAAATGCCGAATCTCATGCGGGCTGGCAGGGTCACGGCGCTCTCCTTTCCGTCGGGGTCGGGTGCATCGGCGAGTATGCTTTTTGGAGGGTCGGTTGTCAATTGGGCGTACTCGCTGGGTGGATGGGGGATACGCCGGGGTTCTATTCAGTTGTGGGGGCGGGGTTTTGATTGTTCTGTTGAGTTTTGAGTCGGCGATGGAAGACGCCCAGTGGGACAAGGCCCCTGTTCCTACGAGAGCGGTTTTCCGGGCGCCCAAGTCGGGCGCAGGGCCTGGGCTGTCGATAGAGATGACGGTCCAGGGCGCTCCCAAGGTGAGGGGAAAAGGGACAAAATGTGATGTTATGGAACAGGACGGGACGAAGATGGGAATCAGGGCGTCTATCCATCGCCTGGGAACCAGGGAAGGGGCACGGGACCTGGTGGTGAGGGGACGGCATCCATGACGTCTATGGGATGACATCCTTCGTCGGGGGTCGGGTGGGCTTCCCTGGGTTTTTGGTTCCTCCTTGTGTTACTGGATTAATGTTCGCGAACGGAGGGTATGATAGCGCCATTGCTCAGGTGTGTCAAGCAAATGTGCAGGTTTTTTGGGGGAAATTGAAGGGGAGTGGGGATGAGGGGGGTGGGTTTGGGCAAGGGTGAGGGGGTGTAGGGCTAGGATGGAGGTGAGTGCTTCGGAGGGATGGATTCCTGCCTCCGCAGGAATGACGGCATAAGGGGGGTGGGGATGGCGGGGGTGAGTGGGGAGACTCTGGATTCCCGTGTCGGGGCACGGGAATGACGGTGTAAAGGGCGGGAATGACGGGTTAAAGAGGCGGGAATGACGGGTTAAAGGGGCGGGAATGACGATGCAAAGGGCGGGGATGACGGGTTAAAGGGCCGGGATGATGGATGGAGGGGGTGGGATATACTGTGTCGGGGGTTGGGGGAATGTGGGGGTCGTTTGAATCGATATGGAGGAGACTCATTCAGATGGCCAGCGCGAACTACGACGGCGTCAAGAAACGTTTGGACGGAGGAGAGGTTGTGCTCCTGGACGGCGCTATCAGCACGGAGATAGAAAAGCGGGGGGTGCAGATGGACCGGCTGGCGTGGTCGGGGCTGGGGAGCAAGGTTGGGAGCGAGACCCTGCTGGAAGTGCACAAGGACTATATCCGGGCGGGCGCGGACGTGATCACTACCAACACTTTCTCGTCGGCGAGGCACAGCCTGAGGGCGGCGGGGCACGGGGAGGCCACCCGGGAGGTGAACGCGCTGGCCGTGTCCCTGGCCAAACAGGCGGTCGAGGAAGCCTCGGACGGGAGGATGGTGCTGGTGGCGGGGTCGATATCGCCGTTCGGGGCGTACACGGAGATCGCGGGCTTCGAGACTCCACCCCTAGACGTCATAAGGGACAGCTACCGAGAGCAGGCTCAGATTCTGGCGGAGGAAGGGGTAGACCTGTTGCTACTGGAGATGCTGAGGGACGTGGAGCGGGCGAGCGTGATAGTGGAGGCGGCGCTGGCGACGGGGATACCGGTGTGGTCGGGGTTCAGCAGCATGGTGGAGGAAGGCAAGCCGATCATCGCGCTGGGGGAATATGCGACGGGGGAGGCCGTAGTCTTCGAGGATATGCTGGAAAGCGTTATGGCGCTGGGAGGGGACATGGCAATCGTCATGCACTCGGAGGTGGAGTACATCAAGCCCACGCTGGAAGTGATGAAAGGCAAGTGGCACGGGGCGCTTGGCGCATACGCCCACTCGGGCACTTGGGATCGACCCAACTGGAACTTCGAGTCAGTGATTTCGCCGGAGGACTACCTGGAGGCGGCGAGGGGCTGGGTGGACGCCGGGGCCCGGCTCATTGGCGGGTGCTGCGGCGTCGGGCCTGAGCATATCCGGCTACTGAATGGAAACGTGGGTCGGGGGCCGGTGAAGAATTGATGGCTGGAACTATGCAACAGACCTTCGACTCGAATTCTGAAATCCCAAGGTGAGCATCAAAAGCGGTTTATCGCAGGAATCCCAGACTGAGGGAAGGGTGGTGTCGAGGTTGTGGTCGGTCCGGCCGGACCAGGCATGGGTGGTTATCGGGGTGGTGTTTCTGGGGATGGCGGTGGCGATAGGCGGGACGCATTACGCGTTCGGGGTGTTTGTCGAGCCGCTGGAGGAGGAGTTCGGGTGGAGCCGGACGGAGGTGACGGCTTCGCTGTCGTTTTCTGCGGTGTCGGCGCTGGTGGCGCCGTTCATAGGCCGGGCGCTGGACAGGTACGGGGCCCGACCCGTGATGACCATCTCCATACTGACGCTGGCCCTGACTTTCGGGCTCCGGCCCCTGATGACCAACGTCGGGCACTGGTACCTGCTGAGCTTCGTCCATTTCGTGGCGTTTCCGGGGGCGTCGATGCTGGCGGGGCCGAAGCTGGTGGGGAACTGGTTCCCGAGGACCCGGGGGCGGATGATGGGGATAGCGTCCATGGGCGCGAACTTCGGGGGGATAATCCTGCCGCCTTCGCTGGGTGCTTTGATAGTGGCGACGACGTGGAGGTGGGGATTCATAGCGCTGGGTGGGCTGTCGGGGGTGGTGGGCGTGCTGGCCATTCTGTTCGTGCGGGACAGGAGGGGCGGGGAAAGCTCGACACCAGGGGAATCCAAGGCCCGGGGCCCGGTCCTGGCATTCGACAGGGGAGCGACCGTCAGAGAGGCGTTCCGAAACCACGCCTTCTACGCGATGACCTTCGGAATAATCGCTGCGAACTTCGCCTACTCGGCGGTGCTGAGCCAGATCATTCCGCATCTAGAGGCCGAGGGCCTGAGCCAAGAGCGAGCGACCTTATTCCTCAGCATAATGGCGGTATTCGGGATGGCGGGCAAGGTCTCGTTCGGCTACCTGACGGAGCGATTTGCCTCCCGGAAGGTGCTGGGGCTCTCCCTATTCATACAGTGCATTGCCCTAGTGGCGCTGATTATGCTGCCGGGATCGCCGGCGCTGTACGTATTTGCGCCGGTGCTGGGGTTGGGTTTCGGGGGGATGGGGTCGGCGATGCCATTGCTGGTGCAGGACACCGTAGGGATGAAGAATTTCGGGACGATATATGGCCTGGTGACGCTGGCTACGGTATCCTCGTCGTTGCTGGGGCCGCTGTTGATGGGTGGATCGTTCGATCTCTGGGACAGCTATGATGTCGGGTTCGTAGTAGTGATAGTCATTTTCGGCATTGGGATTCTGGCGTTGCAGGCTGCGAGGCCTATGCCACAGGCCAATGCGGCCGACAGCGCATCCTGACGAGACAGAGGAGGAGAGCAGATGGCAGACTCGACGAGACTCTACATAGGGACCGTTGACGGGATACGGACGATCGACGTGAGCAGGAACGGGGGAGGGGTGAAGCGGGTCGGGGAGCTGAGGCTGGGGCACGCCGCGGCGAGGATTGCCGTATCGGGGGTGAAGGCGGGTCGGGTGTACCTGGCGGCTTATGAGTCGGGGGTGTGGAAGAGCGACGATGGGGGGGTGTCGTGGCTCGGGCTGACGTCCTACCCCGAGCCCTACGCCCACAGCGTGGCCGTAGACCCCGAGGACGGGGATTTGGTCTACGCCGGTGCGGAGCCCGCGAGCCTATACCGCTCCTACGATGGGGGCGAGTCGTGGGAGGAGTGTCGGGCGTTCACCGCCGTGCCGGAGTCGGCTCAGTGGGGTTTTCACGGGGACAGGAAGTCCCACGTGCGAGAGCTGAGGTTCGGGCCCGGAAACGGGGAATTGCTGTACGCGGGGATCGAGGTTGGGGGGATAGTGAGGAGTCGGGACGGGGGATCGACGTGGGAACAGCTAAGCGGAGCCGACCCCGACATTCACACCATTCACGTCAGCGAAAGCAGGCCGGAAACCGTATACACGGCGACGGCCAACGGCCCGTACAGAAGTGACGACGCAGGCGATAGTTGGAGGTTGGTCAATTCAGGGCTGGCAAAGAGATACTCGGTGCCGGTTTCGGTGGCGCCGGGGGACCACAGACGGGTGTTGGCGTCGGTTTCGGACAATGCGGGCCGGAGGTCGGGGGCGAGGGCGTATCTGTCCACCGATGCCGGGGAAAGCTGGAGGCAACTGGACATCGGGTCGGATGACGACATGGTGATCGCCTACGCGTGGGACCCCCACGATGAAAGTCGGGTTTACGCCGGTACGGACTCGGGCAAGCTGTACGTCAGCCCCGACGCAGGTGGCAGTTGGCAGACCATAGACGCGGGGCTGGACTCGATTGCGGTCGGGGCTCTGGCCGCGGGGTAGTGGGAAGGGCTAGTAGAGGCTGAGCTTAAGCTCGTTTAGCTGGTCGCCCATCTTGTCCTTGATCAGGTCGAAGGCTTCGAGGTTCCATTCGCTGACCAGGGTGATGGCGGTTCCGGGCCGACCCATGCGGCTGGTGCGCCCGATACGGTGCACGTAGTCCTCGACGTTGTCGGGCATATCGAAGTTGACCACGCATTTGATGGTCGGGATGTCGAGGCCCCGGGCGGCGACATTGGTTGCGACGAGAATCTTGGGGTTGCCCTGTCGGAAGCCCCGCATTGCCGAGTCCCGCTCCCCCTGGCGCAAACCGCCGTGGATGCCCCGGCAGTCGTAGCCGCGGCGGGTGAGCTCTCCGGCGAGCCGGTCGACTCGGGTCTGCATACGGCAGAAGATTATGGAGTGGTCCTGGGTGTCGGGTTTGCCGAGGACTTCCAGTAGCCCTGCCAGCTTGTCTCGCTCGGCGACTTCGCAGTAGAGCTGTTCGGTCTCGGGTACGGTCTCTATGTCCTCGCCTATGCGCACCCAGACAGGGTCTTTGAGGTGGTAGTAGATGAGGCGACGGATGAAGGTGGGGACGGTGGCGGAGAAGAGGGCGGTCTGCCGGTTCCTGGGGGTGCGGCGAAGGATCTTGATCATGTCCTGGGCGAAGCCGATGTCGAGCATCTCGTCAGCTTCGTCCAGTACGGCGAAGCGGACTTGTGAAAGGTCTATGGTGCCGCGGGCGAGGTGGTCGATGACCCGGCCCGGGGTACCGACAATGACGTGCGCGCCCCTGTCCAAGGCTCTGAACTGCCGGACGATGGGCTCGCCGCCGTAGATGGCGACCACCGAGATGCCTGCGTAGGAGGAGAGCCTGTTGAACTCTCCGGTGACCTGAAGGGCCAGTTCGCGGGTCGGGACGAGGACGAGGCCCTGGATGTGGGCCTGGTCGGGGTCAACCTTTTCGATCATGGGCAGGCCGAAGGCAGTGGTCTTGCCGCTGCCCGTCTGTGCCTGTCCGACGAGGTCATTGCCCTCCATAAGGATGGGCGCGGTCTGCTCCTGGATGGGGGTCGGGGTTTCGTAGCCCATGTCGGAGAGGGCTCGGGCGAGGGGGGCGGAGACGGTTATGCTGCCGAACTGCCCCGGTGGGCCTTCGATGCGAGGCTTTGCCGGAGGAGGTGCGGCGATGGCGTGCCCGTTGGATTGGGAGGGGTAGGGTCGGGGGTGGGGTCTGCGGTGTCGGGGACGACCGGAGCGGTGGGGGCGATTGCGGGTTGTAGTGATGGTAGGGAGTCCTGGGGGAGGTGATATTTAATTTAGCTAGACATATGATACACGGGTAGAGTCGGGAAGTCCAATTCTATTATTGAGGTTTCAAACCGGTTCGAAGACTTAGTAATCAGATGGAGAGAACCTTGGACCCAATAGATGAAATTGTTTCGGAGAGGGAGAAGGCCCGAGAACGGGGTGACCTGAACGCCAACGTGTGCTTCCTGGCCACGGTGACTAAGGAAGGAGGCGGGACCGTTCGAGCCCTTTCGTTGCGGGATGTCGACCACAGGGGCTTCGGGGTGCTGGTCAATGGGCTGAGCGTTAAGTGGGCGGAGCTGCAGTCGGGGCGGGGGTTCGAGTTGCTGATTTACTGGCCGACAGTCTCCAGGCAGTACAGGGTCAGGGGCCGCCTTGCGCCCATGGACGAGGAGGACAGGCGCCGGTACTGGGAGCGCAAGACCCACGGGTCCAAGCTGCTGGAGCACTACTACCCGACGTTCGAGCCCCAAACCACTGTGGTGTCTTCAAGGGATCACCTGGAGTCGGGGATAGAAAAGCTGAAGGCTCGGTATCCCGACGAGGCCAGCGTGCCGTTGCCGGACTCGCTGATAGGGGTGTACGTCGTGCCGGAGCAGATCGAGACCTGGCACTCGGGGGAGGGGCGGCTGCACGACAGGCACCGGTACACGAGAACGACGGATGGTTGGAAAGATGAGGTGCTGGTGCCCTAGCGGGAGAGGGCTGAAAGGTTGACGCAGTTGATGGGCGGTTGGCCGGAGCGGAGGCGCTCTACGTTGTCGGCGAGGCCCCTGGCGATTTCGTCGTAAGAGGTGTCGGTGACGCCGCCGAGGTGGGGGGTTGCGATGACGTTGTGTTCGAAGACCGGGTCTGAGGGGTCGACGGGCTCTTCCCAGAATACGTCCAGGCCCGCTCCGGCGATCTGTCCCGAGGCGAGGGAGTCGACCAGGGGCTGATGATCTATAACCGCTCCACGACCCACGTTGACAATGTGGGCGCTCTTTTTCATCGCGGCCAGTTCCGGCGCCCCGATGATGGAGCGGGTCTCGGGGGTGAGGGGGAGGGCTAGGACAACGAAATCTGCACGAGGCAGCATGGAGGGCAAGTCGTTGGGGCTGCCGAGGAATTCGAGGCCGAGGTCGGGGTCAACTCCCGATGAGGGGTCTCGCTTGATGCCGAGCAAAGTGACTTCAAAGGGGAGGAGGCGTCGGGCGAGGGCTTTGCCGATGTTACCCATGCCCAGGATGCACACTGTCTTTCCTTTAAGTCCCATGCCTTGCGGTTGACCCCAGACTCCGGCTTGCAGGTTTTCCCGGGCCTGGGGATAGTGTCGGGCGAGGGCGAGCATGAGGAAGATGGCGTGCTCGGCGACGGAGATGGCGTTGCTCATTGCGATGGAGCCGGGCACGTTGGCAACGTAGATTCCACGTTCCGTGGCGGCGTCTATGTCCACGCCCTCCAACCCGACCCCGAACTGGTGAATCATGCGGGCCGGTGACGCGTCCATTACCTCGGGCCCGATGAAGTGCATGGCAGGGATGATGACGTCGGCGGTGGGGAGGTGATCAGGAAGTTCGGGGATGGCCGAAGGGATAATCTCGTCCGCGGGCAGGTACTTTTGCAGGGCACTGACAACATAGGGAAACCCGTCGCTACAGAGGAGGATGTTCATGGGCGGAGGGCTCCCCGGCTAGGACAAGCCATAGAGTTCGGCGGCGTTGTCACCAAGGACTCGGGCCTGGACGTCATCGGGGAGGGATTCCAAGTTTTCCTTAAGCTCGTCCAGGGCCCCGGCTTCACCCTCGGTGTGGGGATAGTCGGAGCCCCACATAAACCGGTCGGCGCCGACGAAGTTGATGGTGTAAGGGGCGGTTGTTTCGTCGGGGTCTACGACAATCCAGCACTGGCGCTTGAAATACTCGGAAGGGCGCATCTTGAGGGGCGTGGTGAATCCAATCTTGTCGAAGAAGCCGTCCATTCTCTCCAGCCAGTAGGGGAGCCACCCCGACCCCGTTTCCACCACGACGATTTTCAGTTCAGGGAACCTCTCGAACAGGCCGCCCTGGAAAAGGCTGGTGAACGCGATGAGAACGTCCCCCATGTCGGTGACGAGGAACCACCAGAAGGGGGCGGTATAAGCCCTCGGATAAAGGTCTCCCCCGACACCATGCACGTTTCCGGTAACGTGAAGGCTTATGGGCACCCCCAGTTCTTCGGCGGTGGCCCAGAAGCGGTCGTAGTGGGACTCTCCGTAGGGGATGCCGTTGAAGGGCACTACCGGAGGGTAGGCGCCCTTCATCCCGAGTCCGTGAGTCCTCTCCAGCTCCTTTACCCCTTCCTGCACATCCAGGAGGGAGATGTGGGCAATGGGCAGCAGGCGGTCGGGGTCGGTGGAGCAGAAGTCGTGGAGCCAGTTGTTGTAGGCGCGGGTGTAGGCGGCGGCCATGATGGGGTCCCGGCAGTCCTGGGGCCAGTCGAGACCGAGGGACGGGTAGAGGAAGGTGCTGTCGGACCCCTCGTCATCGAGCCACTTGAGCCGGGCGTCGGGGTCTCCCGACGGAGGGGCCTCCGCTCGGGCCTGTGCATAAGGAACTGCGCCGGGGGTGAGGAAATGTTCCAGGTCGGTGCGGCCAGCGCCAGCTATGTTGGCCAGCATTCCACCTTTCACGCCCGAGGCCGGTTTGCCGTCAACCTCGAGGTATTCGAGGCCCTGGGAGTCGGTCTTCACACACATGGCCCGGTCCCTGAGTTCGGGTTCGAGGTAGGTGAGCCAGAGGTCGGGGGGTTCGAGGATGTGGCTGTCGGCGTCGATTATCTTGGTGGTCATTCGAGGTTTCCTGTTGCTTTCGAGGGTTTGAAGAGAGTCCGGTTGGGGGTAATCGTAGGGAGGGGCGGGGGTGTATGTCAACGTGGGAGGCTCGTATTGGAGGCGTGATAAAATCCCGTCACGGTAAGCCGACATGCCCACAGACAAGGTATATCCAGACGCCAAATCCGCCGTCGCCGACATCCCTGATGGCGCGACGGTAATGATAGGCGGTTTCAGCAGTATCGGGGGTCATCCGGGGCACCTGATACTGGCCCTTCGTGACCAGGGCGCCCGAGACCTGACCATCGTGAGCAACAGCATGGGGTTGGGAAGCGGGGCGGCGAGCTCGGGCCGACCGAGCGGTATCGCCGACGTGGCGGCGCTGGCGGAAAATGGGCAGATCAAAAAAGGCATTTCCTCTTTCCCGGTCTCGCCGAGACCCTCCAACCCCTCGCCCTTCGAACTGCTGTTGGCCGAGGGAAAAGCGGAGATAGAAGCCCTGCCCCAGGGCACGATGACCGAGAGGATGAGGATCGCGGCCGCGGGTCTTGGGGGCTTTTACACGAAGGTCGGGGTGGGGACGATGATGGAAGAGGGGAAGGAGAAGAGGATTTTCGACGGTGAAGAGTACATTCTGGAGCCACCGCTCAGTGGGGACTTCGCACTGGTGCACGCGTATAAGGCGGACAGGCTCGGGAACCTGGTGTACAAGGGCACGTCCCGCAACTTCAACCCGATCATGGCAGCTGCAGCCCGAGTCACGATTGTCGAGGCAGAGGAAGTAGTAGAGATTGGCGAACTGGACCCGGAGGAAGTGGTGACGCCCGGCGTCTACGTCCAGAGGATAGTGCATATACCGGAATCGAAAATCAGGGTTGAGTGACGTGAAGCAGAAGCTGGACAGGAATACGATTGCACTCCGTGTGGCACGGGAGTTTCGGGACGGAGACGTAGTCAACCTAGGGGCAGGAATCCCGACCCTGTGCTCCAACTTCCTCCCCGAGGGTCGGAAAGTTTGGCTTCACTCAGAGAACGGCGTGCTGGGGTACGGTCCCCTGGCCGGACCCGACCAGCAGGACCCGAACCTGATCAATGCCGGCACCCAGTTCATTACATCCACCCCTGGCATATCCTTTTTCAACTCCGCCGACGCCTTCAACATGATCCGGGGAGGCCACGTAGACATAACGGTGTTGGGTGGGTTTCAGGTCTCGGAGAAGGGTGATTTGGCGAACTGGATACTGCCTGGTCGGGGGTCTGGGAACGTGGGCGGGGCCATGGAACTGGTAACGGGTGCAAAGAAGGTGATAGTGGCGATGGAGCACACGACCCGGAATGGCGAGCCGAAGCTGGTCAAGGAGTGCGACTACCTGCTAACTGGCAAGGCCTGCGTGGACATGATTGTCACTGATCTGGCTGTTGTGATAGTCACGGAAGAAGGATTCCTGCTGCTTGAAACAGCGCCCGGCTACACCCCCGAGGAAGTGCAGTCGGTGACGGGGGCGCACCTCAATGTCAGCGAAAAGCTGAAAGAGGTCCAGATTTGACGCTGGCCAAGCTAAGGGGTCGGGCGCGCTCAGACAAGGTCTTCGTAACCTTCGCCGAGGCCGTAGCCGATGTCCAGGACGGGGCGACCGTGATCATCGGGCACTTCGGCGGGCCGGGCGGGATGCCGATGCTCCTCCTCCGCGCGCTGAGAGACCACGGGGCCCGGGACCTGACCATAGTCGGGAACACGGCGGGGATCGGGGTGGTATTCGGGGCCAAGAGAGACGCGCTCCGGATAGACCCGGGCGTCCTGGTGGAGAACAGACAGGTCTCGCGGGCCATAGTGTCGTATCCCATTGCCCCGGGAGCACCTCAACCCAATCCCCTGGAGGAGGGCTTCAAGGCCGGAGACATCAAAATAGAGATGAATCCCCAGGGCATCCTCGCAGAGCGGATTAGGGCCGGGGGAGCGGGCATAGCGGCGTTCTGGTCGCCGGTAGGGGTTGGGACTATCGTGTCGGAGGATAAGGAGACCCGGACTATAGAAGGCAAGGAGTACATCCTGGAACACGCCATCAAGGGAGACTTTTCGCTCATCCGGGCGCACAAGGCTGACAAGGCCGGTAACCTCATATACCGAGGAAACATGCGCCACTTCAATGTAAGTGCCGCGACGGCGTCTCGGGTCACGGTCGCCGAGGTTGACGAGATAGTCGAAACGGGCGAGCTTGACCCCGACAAGATAGTCACCCCCGGCATCTACGTGAACCGGATAGTTTGCAGACCCAAACAGTTCAGGGGTAAGTAGCCGGATGTTCAGGCTCGACCGCGAGGCCATAGCGCTCAGAGTTGCCAAGGAGTTCCGGGACGGGGACGTGGTGAACCTGGGAATCGGGATACCAACCCTTGCCGCCAACTACATTCCTGAGGGCCGTACGGTATGGTTCCACACGGAGAACGGTGCGGTCGGGTTTGGGGGGTCGCCGCCCGAGGGCGAGGAAGACATCCACATGACCAACGCGGGCGGCGGCTTCGTAACCGCCCTGCCCGGCATGAGCATCTTCGACACCATTGAGGCTTTCACCATAGTGCGTGGCGGGTACCTGGACATCACGGTGCTCGGTGCGATGCAGGTCTCCGAGAAGGGAGACCTTGCCAACTGGCTCAGGCCCGGCCGGCTCATAGGCGGCATAGGCGGGGCGATGGATATCGTGGCGGGGGCCAAGCGGGTGATAGCCGCCATGGAGCACACCGATAAAAAGGGCACCCCCAAGATTGTCCGGGAATGCACGTCACCGCTGACGGCCGTCGGGTGCGTGGACATGATCATCACGGATATGGCGGTGATAGAGGTTGACAAGGAAGGTTTGATGCTGGTTGAGCATGCTCCGTCGTTGAGCGTGGAGGATATCAAGTCGGTGACCGATGCGCCGCTGAGGGTGTCGGGTGAGCTGAGGGAGATGGAGCTTTAGGGGCGCCTTAGATCGCAACAGGGTATAATTTGGTGGCGTGAGTGCATTGTAAAGTTGGGAGAGGATGGAGGGTCAACATGTCGAAAGCCTTAGAAGCAGAACTTAGGTATTTCGAGAGCATTAAAGACGAACTTCTGAAATACAATCGCGGCAAGTTTGTGGTTATTCACGGCGAAGAACTGATAGGCATTTGGGATAGTGGAGAGAGCGCTTACTCAAATGGTGTGCAGCAAGTTGAAGTGAAACCGTTTCTAGTCCGGCAGGTTGAAGAAGAGGAAGAAGTGGTCTACTTACCGACAGTCCTTTAGGAATAATAGGGTTGACACCTGTATTCCATAGAGATTTCGAAGGATCCGACGACCCCGCCGGCAGAAACCAGCTAGAGAGGTTAGGACCTCTCATACCGATACAAGTGGCAATTCCCGCATCTGCGACAACGCAATATGAGAGTTCACAACTGAAGACATCCTCACCAGTCAATGGCTTCGCCCTATTTGATACAGGTGCATCCAGGACTTGCGTGGACGAGTCGGTGCTTATAGGACTGGGATTAATCGCGACAGGAACTGTCCGTATAGCTATACCGTCGGGGCGAAGTCGGCGCTCACGATATTATGCCGGACTGTCCTTTCCTGATTGCCCCCTTCCCAACAGGGACCCATTTGAAGTGACGGGTGTGGACTTGCAGGGCAGCAACTATATCGCCTTGATTGGTAGAGACCTAATGCGTGACATGCTGTTGATGTACGATGGCGTAGGGGCAAGGATTACTTTCGCTTTCTAGCTCGGTGCTTCCACCTAAGGCGAGTCCACCCGACCCGCGTTGACGCCTATCAGCACCGCGCCTATAATTCAGCGCACCGTGGCGGAGGACTGATTCCGATAAACAGCACGCAAGCTGTGTCGGCGCGCAGAGACCCCCGCCTCGACTATAAGGCCATCGACGCTTAAGACGCCTCGGTGACCGGGAAGCATATTCCAGGGAGGAAAAAATGGCCGAGATTACAGGCAACAGGCTTCTGGCGAAGTCACTAAGGCACGAGGGCGTTACCCATCTGTTCTTCCTTTCGGGCGGGCCGATGGACAACTTCTATCTGGACGCCGAGAAAGAGGGCATCAAGCTATACGACACTCGGCATGAGCAGGCCGCGGCGATGATGGCCCATGCATGGAGCAGGGCAACCGGACAGACCGGCGTGTGTGCGGCGTGCTCGGGGCCCGGTGCTACCAACCTAGTAACGGGGGTGGTAACGGCTTTCACCGACGCTTGCCCGATAGTAGCTCTGGGAGGGTCCAGCAACTCCAGCCTGACTGGCTGGGAAGACTTCCAGGAAATCGACCAGGTCAGCGTGTTCCGACCTATCACGAAGTGGTCGGGACAGGTCAACAAGGCAGAAAGAATGCCCGAGTTGGTCAGCGTGGCATTCCGCAAGGCCTGGGGCAACAGGCCGGGCCCCGTCTACCTGGACCTTCCCGGCGACGTGCTCCACGAGCGCGTTGACGAGGCCAACGTCCAGTTCCCGGTCAACTCCCGCACCGACGCCCGGATCCTCGGCGACCCGGATGAGGTTAAACGGGCCATTGAGATGCTTGCAAAAGCAGAGAAACCGTTGGTTCTGTCGGGTACCGGTGTGATGTGGTCCCGGGCATCCCAGGAAATCCAGGACTTCGTCGATGCAACGGGTATCCCGTTCTACACGACTCCCCAGTCTCGGGGCGTAATTCCAGAGGACCACGAAATGTCCTTCCCCGCAGCCCGGTCCATGGCATTCAGGGAGGCCGACGTGGCTCTGGTGGTTGGCACCCGCATCAACTGGATCTGGCAGTATCTGCAAGCCCCCAGGTTCAGGGCAGACCTGAAGACTATCCAGGTGAATACGGACAGAGAAGAGATAGGTCACAACAAGGCGGCTGACGTCGGTATAGTCGGAGATGCCAAGATGGTGCTGCGACAGTTGACTGAAGAGGCCAAAGAGCAAAACTTCGAGAACAAGAGCAAGAGTGCGTGGATCGATTCGTTGCGTGCCAAGGAGGCCAGCAACAACGAGCGAAGTCAACCCACCCTGAATTCCGACCAGATCCCCATGCACCCGCTCCGCATGATGAAGGAAATCAGGGAATTCCTGCCCCGGGACGCCATGCTGGTCGTGGACGGCCACGAGACCCTGAACTTTGGGCGGCAGTCGATACAGACCTACTACCCGGGCCACAGGATCAACTCCGGCTCCTCGGGGTGCATGGGTGTCGGGCTTCCCTTTGGCCTTGCCTCTGCCCTGGCCAAGCCCGACAAGAAGACCCTCGTCATCCACGGCGACGGTTCCTTTGGAATCAATGCCATCAATATCGACACCGCAGTACGGCATAACATCCCGCTGGTTTGCGTTGTGAACGTGAACGGTGGCTGGGCCTCCGGCCGACAGGGTGACGACGTGCTGAAGACGGGCATTGAGCTCGGGTTTGAGCAGCGGTACGACAAGCTAGGCGAGGCCCTCGGGGCGCACGGCGAGTACGTAGAGAAGCCGGAAGAGCTGAAACCCGCCCTCCAGCGAGCCTTCGACTCCGGCAAGCCGGCCATTGTCAACGTGATCACCGACCGCTGGGCCGCCTCGACGACCCAGAACTTCCAGCCCTACGATCACTAGACCGAGAAGCCAAATAGACCAAAAAGAGCGGCCCCGACACAGTCGGGGCCGCTTCTTTATTGCTTGATGGTAGAAAAGCTTATCGAACTAGGTGGATGACTTCGAAATTGCCCCAGTGGCGCTGGAGATATTCCAGGACGAGGCGTCGGTGACAGTGGTCGGGGGAGTCTTCGGTGCAGAGGAGGCAGGCGTTGTCCAGAGTGGACTCGAGGTCCATTTCCTCGATACGGCGTTCCTGCATGAGGGCCAGGAACTCGCCCTCGTAGCGGTCCCAGTTCTTGTGGTGCTTCTTGAGGCCGTCGAAGACTTCCTTGCTGGGGGCAAGGGTGGGGAGGTGGACATAGTCCATGCCGCATATCTCTCGGAGGAAGAATTGCAGGTCGGGCTTCTTGGAAAACCCGGCCAGTTGCGAAACGTTGTTCAGCCGGATATCCACCACCCGCTCCGCCCCCGACTCCCGCAAAAGCTCAAAGAACCGCGCCGCGGAGATTTTGGTGAACCCTATGGTGAAGACTCTCAATAAGCGGTCTGCCGAATTCCGTGGTATGGAGCCCGTTCTTCGGCTACATAGGCCATTTTCCTTGACTGGCGCGCAACAGCATCGGCTATTACTTCGTCACGTGAGCGGAAAAGATCGCCGTTGTGGGGCAGCTTGAATATGTTAATGAGGCGGTCCATGGTGGCGTGATGATTTTCCAGGCTGCCATCGGCGTGCATGTGCTCAACTTCAACGCCACGCTCTACCAGGGCCTTGGCTATCAACAGCGCGCGATGACATGCCAAAGGTTCTTTCTCGGTGCACATGAGAGCGGTCCGTCGTTCGTCTGCCCCGTACATTATACGCCTGAGACCGATGTCGAAATAGTCGGTGTCCGCCAAGCGTTCGTAACTGACCCGCCCATCGGCGTCGTAGCATGAGATGTCAGAAGGTCTGCCCCCGAGTTCGGCGCCCAAATATATATAGTCAATAGGGCCGTTCGGAAGGCAGGACAGCGCCTGTTCCAGGGCTTCCTTATTGAACTGCCGAGCGTAGCGGCTATAGGGAGAAGAGCGCACATCTACTACCCCCTCGATGCCATGCTGTATCAGCAACCGCATGAATCTGTCCGGAGAGTGGTTGGAATGACCGACGGTGAAGACCGGAAATTGAGTGGATGCCAAGGCGGGCTCCTTCAAGGCTCAATTATAGCGGCTATGAGCTTGTAAGCAAACCCATTGTATGGTTCCCCCAGGCTGATGGTCAGGAAGCACCTGCCAATCGGGTAAACACCAGCGGGTTTTTGAAGATAGTTATACTCGTACTCGTTGTCGGTCATCCTCAACCGATACTCCGTCCCATTATATGTGAAGTGGCCATTCACCCTCTTCTTCGAGTCACCGTAGCCGGCGCCCGGGGCGAACACACGCAGTGCGAGGTCTTGGACGGGAATGAGGCAAAGTGAATGTCGAAACGCCTCTGCATCCTCGTCCGGGACCTGGTCGTTGAGTCCCTGATAGGTCGAGATGCCGTTTATCCAAAGGTCACCGGTTTCGTCGGCCCATTGGCCGAGGCGATCAAACGGCAGGGTGGACTCTTTCTCCCATTTGCGCTTGGGGTCCAGTAGCCAGTTTTCCTGCTGGTAGTCCTTGCGTTTCTCACCAAGCACGGGCACCTTTATCACATCCAGGACACGGGGTATGGAGCCGTCGGTGCAGCGGGACTCGGGGAGGGATACTTCCTCGTGCTCACGGGCGCTGACGGGTCTGAACCAGGGGCCCGGGCTCCCATCAGCTAGCAGTTCCTTGCCCGCGATACAGCAACCACCCAGCTTTCGGGAGTTCGCTAGACACACTATCCGTTTTGTGGAAACTTGGTTAGCCATCTGTATGCGGGTGCTTAATTACACCTTAACCCCCGGCACCACTTCCTCCGCCAACCGAGTCAGGTGGGCGATATCCAAATCGGGTGGGGAGATGATCACCTCGTTGCAGCCGGCGTCCACGACTGACTGGAGCCGGGCCACGCACGTGTCCAGGTTACCGAAGGTAGTGTAGGTGTCGGAGTCGAAGGCGGGGCCGTAGACCGATGTGGCCAGCCCCCGGTTCCGCGCCCGGGCCTTTTCCACGTCCTCGTCAATCGTCATGTATTCAAGGCTGGCGTAGCCCAAGGACTCCGGGTCCCGACCCCTCTCCTTCGCAAATCCTTTTATCTTGTTTATCTTCTCAGCGAGGATTTCCGGTGAGTTACGAGCCCCGCCTATCCAGCCGTCTGCGAGTGCGGCGGTCCGCTTGAGCACGCCGTCGGCCTCGCCGCCAATCCAGATGGGCAGGTCTCCCTTCATGACGGGCCGAGGCTCGATGTTCACTTCACTGAAATTCACGAACCGGCCCTCGTATGCCGCGTCGGGCCCCGACCAGATCGCCCTCATCGAGGCCAGGTTCTCCCGGAACCTCTTCACCCTCTCCTCCAGCTTCATGCCCAGGGAGTGGAACTCAATCTCCCGCCCCCCGAGACCTATCCCCAGGTCCAAACGGCCTCCGCTCAGCCAGTCGATTGTGGATACTTCTTTCGCCAGGAGGATGGGGTGTCGGTGAGGGAGAAGCAATACGGCGGTGCCTAGCCTGACCCGAGAGGTGACGGCCGCTGCCCACGTGAGCATGGTCATGGCGTCCGGCACCTTGGAGGGGCTGTAGATGCGGTCGAGGATCCAGACGGAGGCAAATCCGAGGTCCTCCGCCGCGCGGAACCAGTCTTTGAAGTCCGCAGGTGTAGGGAGGTCACCGAGAAAGTGGGTCGGCACAAGGACGCTCATCTGGGTGGGTCGGGCCATGATGGTTGCCTCCTAAGGGGTCGGGATTGGGGATGGTGATGGATACGTAGTCCCGCCAGGTATCATGACCGCAATAATAGCACGGGGCAAGGACACTACTAATTGACTGGCAAGTCGGTATGATAGGATTGCCGTACTGTGCCATACAGACTAGCACTTTACCGGTACTAGGAGGAGCAACATGGCCGCATACGTAATAGTAGATGTAGAGATAACGGATTCCAACCTCTATGGGCAGTTTATGGAACAGGTGACACCTACCATTGAGAGTCACGGAGGCAGATTTATAGCGCGCGGCGGCAAGCTTGAAATCGTGCTGGGAGACTGGGCGCCGAAACGAGTGGCGATTCTCCAATTCGACAACCTGGACCTGGTCCATTCCTGGCTGCAATCTCCCGAGTACACCGCCCTTGATGACATCCGCTCCAGGTCTTCCAACATCAATATGGTGGTTGTGGAGGGCTTGTAGTATCGACCATTGGGTCCGGCGAGGTAAACCGAATGCGCCGAAAGGGGTAGCCGCAGCATGGCAGTAATGAGCGGAGGCGAGGCCCTGGCCAAATCCCTGGTTAGGGAGGGGGTCGAGGTTGTATTTGGCATCCCGGGCATACAGGTGTATGGGATCGTGGCGGGACTGCGTGACGAGCCGGGGATCCGCATGATCACCACGCGGCACGAGCAGGCTACAACCTACATGGCGGACGGCTATGCAAGGGCATCTGGGAAACCGGGAGTCGCCCTGGTGGTGCCGGGGGTGGGGCTTTACAACGCCGCGTCCGGGCTGACAAATGCCTTTTCTCGGTCTTCGCCGGTACTGCTCATTGCGGGCCAGGTGCCGAGGGGCGCGATGGGCAAGAATCTGGGCGCCGTCCATGAAGTCGCAGACCAACCGGGCACGGTACGCTCGGTGACCAAATGGCAACAGCAGGTGCTCAGGCCCCGGGAGGCACCGGATGCCGTATTCGAAGCTTTCAGGCAGATGCGTACGGGCAGACCACGCCCCGTTCTAATCGAACTGCCCCCCGATGCGGGAGTCGAGCGGGAGGAAGTAAGGCTGAGGAATCCTGCACGCATCCCCCGTATAGTTCCGAGCAGGGAAGACCTTCAGGAAGCCGCCCAGGTGATATCGAAGTCCAATACGCCCCTCATATATGCGGGGGGAGGGGTGGCGCGGTCCGATGCGGAGCAGGCCCTGATCAAATTCGCAGAGGCAACTAACATACCCGTTGTCACGTCGAGCGGCGGAAAGGGCAGCATCCCGGACAACCATCCCCTCTCTTACGGGTCCTGCTTCAGCCCTCGTGGTGAAATACAGGAGATGAACCAGCTTTACGAGGTAATGCAAGCCGCCGACGTGGTGATAGGCATAGGCGCTCGCTTCTCGCTGGGCAACCCGGCTGGAGAAGCGTCGACGTTGGTCAACATAAACATTGACGACTCGGAGCTGACCCGAGTCCAGGCCAACACCATACCGCTGCACGGTGACGCCCGCGCCACCATCGAGGCCCTGCTCCCGTTTCTCATGGAGTCGGGAGCCGGGGACCGTCTGTCGCCCGCGGAGGCGGTAAAAGCGGCCCGCAACCTCATTTCCTACTACGACATCCGGTTGAAGGAGCCGCAATACCCGGTGCTGGAGGCGCTGCAGAAGGGAATTCCCGAGGACGCCTTCACGGTCTGGGATGTCTCGCAGTTCGGCTTCTATGCGCGGACTCACTGGCAGGTGACACATCCGAAGACTTACATAGATTCCGGCTATTCGTTCAACCTGGGCTACGCGTTCCCGACAGCCCTGGGCGTCAAGGTGGCCAAACCCGACCGTCCGGTAGTATGCGTTGCGGGAGACGGCGGATTCATGTTCAACGCATCCGAACTCTCCACGGCCGTCAAGTACGGGATCAACCTGGTAACCGTGATATTCAGAAACGACTCATACGGCAACGTGGCCCGGGATCTGGAGGAGGGGTTTGGCGGAGCTTACGGGACCGATTTGCACAACCCGGACTTTATCAAGTTTGCCGAGTCTTTCGGAGCGGTCGGGATGAGGGCGGAGAACCCGCTGGAGCTGGAGACAATGCTCCCTCAGGCGCTTGAACTCAACGCTCCGGTGCTCATAGACGTGCCATTCGGGGAGATGCCGATACCTCGGGCCCCGCTGGCGTCGTTCGCCTTTAATCTGCCGTGGGCGCAACCGCAGGAAGGGTTGATAAGCTCTTGACCCCAATAGCGTGATACGGAATTCCGGGATACATGGCTTCCAGGATTCCCTGTAACCTTTGCCCCGACCTGTCCTAGAAGAACACCGCCGAGCCCCGCCCTCCGTCCACCGCAATGACCTCCCCCGTGATTGCGGCGGCTTTGGGGGAGGCAAGGAAGCAGACCAGGTGCGCTATCTCGGCGGATTCGACGATGCGGCCTATCGACTGGACTTTTGCGGCTCGGCTCGCAATCTCTTCCTTGGAAATGCCCGTTGCGGCGGCCTCTTCTTCGTACATCTCGTCGGTGCGTTCGGTGCGCACGGTCCCCGGGTGGATTGTGTTGACGGTGATTCCGTAGGGGCCAAGCTGACCTGACAAAGTCTTGGTCAAATGCGCCACCGCAGCGTTTCGCACCCCGCTTATAACACCCGAATACCGCCCAGACATCCCACCAATGTTGATGATCCTGCCCCACCCCTGCCCCTTCATCAGGGGCGCGGCGGCCTGGGCGGTGCGGAAATAGCCCACCACTTTTGTGTCCAGGTCTTCTGTCAGCAACTCTTCCGTAGCTTCTTCCAGGGGCCCCTGCAATAGCCCGCCGACTACCGCGGCATTGTTTACGAGGATGTCGACCCTCCCAAAGTGGGATAGTGTGCTCTCGAAGAGGTTGGTTACCTGGTCGGGTTGGGTGGTGTCGGTCGGGACGGCGAGGACTTTGCTGCCGGTCTCCCGTTCAATGTCGGAAGCGGCGTCCTGCAATAGCTCGGGGCGTCGGGCGCAGATCACGACTCGCGCGCCTTCCAGGGCCAGCTCCCGGGCAATCGCCTTCCCGATCCCGAGGCTTCCGCCCGTGACCACGGCAACCTTACCGCTAAGTTCCAGGTCCATGGCCTAGCTCCCCGACCCGAACTTGGGCGAGCGCTTTTCCTTGAAGGCTTGCCCTGCATTCACCATGTCGCCGGTGGAAGACGCGGCGATACTAGAGTCACGCTCGTAGGTTAGGGCAGCCCCGAACGTTGCCTCCGCACCGACGTTCAATGCGGCCTTGGCCAGCGCTATGGCCATCGGTGATTTTTCCAGGACCTTGTGAGCTACCGCCGTGGCCTCTTCCTCCAGCTTGTCGGCAGGGACGACGCGGTTGACCATGCCCAATTCCTTGGCCTCGGCGGCGGGGATGTGCTCCCCGAGGAATATCAGCTCCTTCGCCCGGGCCAGCCCGATGCCCTGCGGCAGCAGATAAGTCCCGGCCCCCGTCACCGTAGCCCCGACCCCCGTCTCCGGGAACCCGAACTTCGCCTCTTCCGATGCAATGACAAGGTCGCAGTCGAGAGAGATCTCACACCCCGCACCGAGGGCGTATCCATTCACCGCCGCTATGGCGACCTTGCGCATATCCCTGAGCACCTGGGCCACGGTCTGCAGGTTATGGGTGCTGCGCTTTTCCTGTCCCGGCGGGATGCCGGCGGCGGCTTCCTTGAGGTCGGCGCCGGCGCAGAACGCCCGGCCCTCGCCGGTCAGGATGACTACCTTGACCTCTGGGTCGGCCTCCGCCCTCTCCACGGCCTCCCGCAGTTCTCTAGCAAAGACGCGGTTGACTGCGTTCAGCGATCTCGGACGGTTGAACCTGATCCACAGGACGCCATCGTCTTTCAGGTCGTATATCAGGGTTTCCCAGCTCATGTTTCTTCCTCCCGTGTTCATGCTATGACGGACCGGTCTTTCAGTTCGATGATCTGCTCCCAGGAATAATCAAGTTCTCGAAGGACCTCCTCGGTGTGCTGGCCCCACTCGGGCGCGGGCCCCGAGGGATGAGTCGGCGTATCCCTCAGCGCGAAGGGCAGGCCCAGCTCTTTGTACGTCCCCAGGCCCGGATGCTCGACTTCCACCAGGTACTTGTTGGCCTCCACCTGCGGATCAGCCACCACCTCCGAGAGGCGGGCGTCCTGCGCCCAAACCAGCTGGAATTCGTCGAATCTCGGGGCCCATTCGCTAAGGGATCGCTTGGCGAAGGCTTCATCCAGCAGCTTGATGGCCTCCAGGTGGTTCTTCATCATCTTGCCGTGGTTGTTGAAACGGGCGTCATCGGCGAGTTCCGGTATTTCCAGGGCCAGGCAGGTCGGGCGCCAGTACCGGTCGCCCTGGGGCATGGCGAACTGGATCCACCGACCATCCCCGCACTGGTATGTGTTATAGAGGGGACTCGGCGCCGACGTACGGGTCTCCCGAAGGACGTCATCCCCGGAGAAGAGGGTGCGGTGCAGGTCGTATCCGGCCACCCACATCCCACTGGAAAGCAGAGAGGACTCGACTACCTGACCCTTTCCGGTGCGCTCCCTGGTAAACAGCGCGAGGGCTATGGCATTGGTCATGCAGACGGCCGTGGTGAGGTCTCCCATTGCCCCGTGGAGGTGGGTCGGAGGACCGCCGGGCTCGCCCATGAACGATAGGAAACCGCCCCGCGCCCAGAACCCGACCTCATCGAAGGCGGGCTTGTTCCTGTCCGGCCCCTCGGGCCCGAAACCCGTCAGGAGGCCGTACACAAGTCTCGGGTTGAGAGCGGTGATGGTCTCGGGGGTCATCTCCAGGTGGTCCAGGGCCTGGGGCCTGACGTTGGTGACGAAAATGTCGGCGGTCCGGGCGAGGTTGTAGACCAGTTCCCGACCTTCAGCTAGGCGCAGATCTATGGCAGCGCTGCGCTTGCCCCGGTTGACCATCTCGGCCATGTAGTTGAAGGGTGGCGTCTCCGTGCCCCAGCGCTCCTCCAGGTCAAGGCCGCGGATCGGGTCCCCGCCCCCGAGGGGTTCTATCTTGATGACGTCCGCGCCGCACTCGGCCAGCAGCATGCCGGCGGCGGGCCCGGCAAACCAGATGCCAAGCTCGATGGCCTTGAGTCCTTCCAAGGGTCTCATACTGCTCTCTTGTATCGGATACTCCACACTGCACGCAATTCTAACGGCACGGACACTGGGAATTTCGGCCAGACAATATAATATGCAAGCCATTGTCGGCAAGTGACTTGAAGGCCCGCACACGCGCAGAGAGGAGGCCCCATGAGCGTTGACCACGTGACAACCAGCAGCGATCTCCCGCCCCCTGAGGTGAAGGAAGTAGCGGACCGGATATTTTGCTACCTTCAGGCGGACGGCAGCTGGGGCCTGAACAACGCGGGTTTCGTGGTCGGTAGGCGGGGTACGACGGTCATCGACACCTGCTTCACCGAACGCAGGACCCGGGCCTTCCTCGACTCCATCCGCGGGGTAACAAGCCTGCCCTTGAACACGTTGGTCAACACCCACCACCACGGAGACCACACACACGGCAACTACCTGTTCCGGGACTCGACCATCGTCGCCCACGAGCTTTGTCGGGAGGCAGTCCTGGAAGCGGGTCTCCCCAGGCCCGACAACGCTATAGGCATGCTGTTCCCTAACGTGGACTGGGGCAACCTGGAACTCGCCGCCCCAACGATGACATACCAGGACAAGATGACCCTGTACGTTGAAGACCTTAGGCTGGAACTCATCTTCATGGGCCCCGCTCACACAACCAACGACACCGTAGTTTGGCTCCCCGACCACAAGCTCCTTTTCTCCGGCGACCTGATCTTCAACGAAGGCACGCCCTTTGTAGTCATGGGGTCGGTAGCAGGCTCCCTTGTAGCCATCGAACGGCTGAGAGCCCTGGGCGCCGAGACCATAGTCCCGGGCCACGGGCCCGTCTGCGGCCCAGAGCTGTTCGACCCGACGGAGGCCTACCTGAAGTTCATTCAACAGGTTGCTCGGGAGAGCTTCGATGCTGGAATGCAACCCCTGGAAATAGCCAGGAGCGCGGATTTGGGCGAATTCGCGGAGTGGCATGACACCGAGCGTATCGTCGGCAACATCCACCGAGCTCTTTCGGAAATCAAGGGTGAGAAATGGGGCGCCAAGCTGAATATGCCTCCCATAGTCAAGGAGATGGAAGACTACAACGGCGGGAGTCCGTTGAGGTGCTTGGCATAGGGGGTAGGTGAAATTGACAGGCTGGTTGAGGCAAAGGTATCGTGAGCCGACCCCGACCCTGTACCCACTACTCGGGCGTAATCCAAAGGACAAATAGACCATGATGACATTCGGCCTTTTCCTCTCGTTCATGCAGATCTACGAAGAGCAGCGCGGCCTGGACATGTATAAGAACATGCTTGAGCTGGCCATCCTCGCCGACGACCTGGGTTTCGATAACATCTGGGTGCCCGAGCACCATCTCATCCACTACATCCCTGCCCCGAATGCGCTGCTGGTGGCCAACCAGGTCGGGCAGCACGTCAAGAATGCGACCGTAGGAACGGCCGTTGTCCTTCTGCCATTTCATCACCCCCTGGCCATCGCCGGAGACATAGCCGCTACCGACAATATGTTGGATGGCAAGTTTGAGCTGGGCGTGGCCCGAGGCGCCTACAAGTACGAGTTCGACCGCTTCGAGCAGGAGTTCGGCGACAGCCGCGCAAGGTTCGACGAGTCCCTAGAGATACTGGAAAAGATCTGGCACAGCGAGGAGAAAGGAATTGAGCATAGCGGGCGGTTCTGGTCTTTCGAAAACACCTACGTCTGGCCCAGGCCCGTCCAGAGCCCCCACCCTCCCGTTTGGGTCGGGTGCATGCACGACTCCACGATTCGCCACTACGCCCGCAAGGGATACCATATCTTCCATGCCCCCTTCCGCCGACCCATGAGCCACATCCAGCGCATGTGCGATGCCTTCCACGAGGGTCGGGAAGACGCCGGGAATGCGCGTGGCGTGCAGAAAATAGGGATGTCTAGGATGTACTACGTCGGTGAAACTAAGAAAGAGACATTCGATAAAACGTGGGACGTGGTAATCAATCACAGAATCGGGACCCGGCTCCATGATTACACCCAGAACTCCAACCCCCGGGCCTACGTGGCCCCCGAGTCCAATGATGACGACCCCACCCAGCAGGAGGTCTATGACAACCTGCTCATGGGCACCCCCGATGAAGTGCTGGAAAAGGTCTACGCCTTCGACCGAGCAGGTCTCGACCACCTTTCGCTCTTCAGCCACTTCGGCCCCGGCCATGAGGACATGGTGCGCTCCCTCAAACTCTTCGCCGAGGAAGTGATGAAGCCCTACAGAGCCCGGGAGTCGGCTGCGAACGGTCGGGAGCCGGTGGTGGCTGAGAAGGGCGTGGCCTGCGGGGTCGGTGGGTAGAGCGATGGAAGACAAGACAGCGCTGTTTACGTCCAGCAAGCTGATCAGCATGGCCCGTGACCCGGGCCGTGATGACAACTCCGTTGCGGTGAAGGGCGATTCAATACTGGATGTGGGGCCCCGGAGTCGGGTGGAGGGAGACCTCGGCGAAGGTGTCACCACCTACGATTTCGGAGACCGCCCCATCATGCCAGGCTTCGTCGACGTCCACGTGCACCCTGAGATGGCCTCCCTCGCCCTATACAACCGCGTCGACGTGCACACGCCTCCTAGAGAGACGATAGACGACGTAATCGAGGCTTTCCGTCAAAACATGGACATGGCGGACGAGACAGGCTGGCTATTCGGGCACGGAAGCCTCTTCCAGGACCAGAAGCTGAAAGACAAGCGGCTGCCCAACCGTCGGGACCTGGACAAAGTCAGTACAGATATCCCCGTAGCCATGATGGCCGGGGGCCACAACCTGATTCTGAACTCCAGGGCCCTGGAACTTGTCGGCATTGGGCCCGGGTTCCGGGTCCCGGCGGGGGCCACGGTCGAGTTGGAGGAGTCGGGGGAGCCGAACGGCATAATCAAGGACCTGGAGCACCTGCTCCCCATCCCCCGCCCCGACCTCTCCACCAAGGAAAAGGCCCTGAAGGCGATAGCCAGCGAGCACCTGACAGCCAACGGCGTGACGACCATCGGCGACATATCCCACAGTATGGAAGGCATAGAACTGGCGGACCGCCTGATAGGCAGCGGCGATATCAACGTCCGCTTCAGGACATACATCTGGGTCCCGAGACTAATGTCAATCAATGACGCCTGCCACTGGCAGGACCACCTCAACATCACCTCAGACGACAAGTACATGCGGATCCAAGGCGTCAAGATGTTCGCCGACGGTGGTTACTCGGCGGCGCTGGCGGCTGTGAAATTACCCTACGTAGGGCGGAATGGCTCCCGAGGCAAGCTGGCCTTGAACCGAACGCAGATCCGTAACGCTATGGTTGGGACGCGAGAGACGGGGATGCAGCTAATCATCCACTGCAACGGAGAGCGGGCCCAGGAGTCGATGTGCAGAGTCGCAATCGAGCTGGGAGACCCTCCAACGGGTCGGATGGTGAACAGAATGGAGCACGCCGGGAATTTCGTGTCCGACCCTGAGACCCGGGAGTTGTGGCGCAAGGCCGGCCTGATGCCCGCGCCCCAGGCCGTGTTCCTCTACACCTTCGGCGACTATTTCCCCGTCTACATGGGCGACTACGCCAGCAAGGGCCGTTTCTCCTTCCGTACCATGGTCGACGATGGCTGGGATCTCCCCTGTAGCTCCGACGGATCGGGCTCCGAGGCCCGGCACTTCAACCCTTTCTTCAGCATCTGGTGTGCTGTGAAGCGGCAGACCTTCACAGGTCAGATAATCGACCCCGAGCAGAGAGTGTCCGTAGAAGAGGCGCTTAAGATGCACACTATCTACCCCGCCGCCGCGCTGGGTGAAGACGATGTCAAAGGGAGCCTCGAACCGGGCAAGTTGGCCGACCTCGTAGTCCTTGACCGTGACCCGACCGGCATGACCGGAGACGAGCTTCTGGACGTGAAGGTAGACTACGTGTTCCTCGGAGGGCGGGAAGTGTATCGCAGACCGGGGGCTGCAGCCTACTCGAATGGGGTGTCGGGGTTAGCCTGAGACCCCTCTAGCTCAGGAACTCCGATTTCCACCCGTCGTAAGCGCTTTGCCCCAGCGCGATGTCCATTGTTTCCTGGGATGCGAGGCCGTCCTTGAGTTCCGACGCCCCCATCCCCGACTTCTGGGCCCTGTAGGTATCCAGAAGCGCTTTCATTGCCGCGCGGATGGGCAGATGCCCCTTCTGCGCGATACGCACCCCTGCCGAGGCCATCCGTTCCAGGTCGTCCAGCTCCGGGGCCCGGGACCCGGTGAGCAGCGGAAGGGATGTGTCTCGATGAATGCGCTCCAGCTGCGCAATCGTCGAGACCCCCGTGAAGAACAGCGCATCTACACCCAGGCTGGCGTAGGCCCGTGCCCGATCTTCAACCGAGTCCGGACCCGCAATGCTCCTCCCGATGATTACCAGGGACTCGTCCTGCCTCGCTCTCAGGGCAGCCTTCAACTTCCCGGTCATCTCTTCAATGGAAATAAGCTGCTGCTCGGGCCCCGAGGCGTAGGGCATCGGAAGGACCGTGTCCTCTATTGTTAACGCCGAAACCCCCGCATTCTCCATCTCCTCGACCGTGCGCATGACGTTCAGGGCGTTGCCGTAGCCATGGTCCGCGTCCACCATCAGGCTTATGTCGGAAGCCCGGGTAATGCGTCGGGCCTGGTCCGCAAACTCGGTGAGGGTGATCAATGTCCAGTCCGGCGCACCAATAGCCACGGCAGAGGCGATTGACCCAGCCAGCATGCCAATCTCGAATCCCGCAGCCTCCGCCAGCCGTGCGGACATGGCGTCGAAAACGGAGGCGGGGCGTATGCAACTGTCTCGGTTGAGATAGTCACGGAAGCGCATCCTTCGTTCTGAAACAAGCATTAGGAAGTCCTTTGGGAGGGTGTCGGGAGTAGTATAGCGGGTGGGGGGATTGCAGGAGCGCCTGCTTAACGTCAGCATTGACAGGATATGGCAACTGACGGACAATTTGCTCCGTACAAGTAAGTACGTATGCGGAGGATGAAATGGCCAGATTGGATGTGCGTCTAGACTCGGAGCGCCGCCGAAGGCTGGAGACGCTGGTCGAAGAAAAAGGCGAGCCAATCTCTGAAGTTGTCAGGCGTCTGATTGACGACGCCTATGAAGAGATAATGCTGCAACGTCGCATACGGGCTGCTGAAACGATAGCTAGCCTGGAGGTTGAGGATGTTCCCGACCCCGAGCAGCTGTCCCGTGAACTAGAGGCGAAGTATGAGCCCGGCGGCCTTTATTGACGCAAATATCCCAATATACGCCGGCGGGCGGGACCACCCCTATAAGGAGCCCTGCAACCGCGTAATCGGGATGGCCGTGAGGCGCCCGTGGTCTTTCTTTACGGACACTGAAGTCCTCCAGGAACTTATGCACCGCTACCGTTCCTCCCACAGGTGGTCTTTGGGGAGAAGAATTTTTCGTTCTTTCGCTGAGGTAATGCGGAACAGGGTCGAACCCGTATACCTTGAAGACGTAGAGTTGGCAGGCGACCTCGCAGACCGCCACCCGGAGGTGAGTTCGCGGGACCTCGTCCACGCGGCGGTTATGAAACGACTCGGCATAGACCGCATAGTTTCAGCAGACACGGATTTCGATAGGCTGCCGGGATTAGAGCGTCTGGACCCGGCAAATGTTGCACAGTGGCAAGATTCCGTGCTTGCCTGACTAGATTAGCCGTTTCGTCAGATATCTCGATTTCTCGTTAGGAGGACCTGAATGGACATCAGTCGCATAGTCGAAGAAGCCTTCCAGGAGCTGGAAGAGGAACTGGCCCACATGCTCGAAGGCCTGTCACCCGAGGAACTGGTCTGGAGGCCGGACGAAGACGCCAACTCAATCTGCTTCCTCGCCTGGCACCTTGGTCGGGCGGAAGACGTCTGGATCAGCGACTACGCCCTGAGACGGCCTCACGTCTTCGAATCGGGGGGTTGGGCCAAACGCTGGGGCATCGACCCGGGGGACTCGGGGTTCGCCTATGACCGTGAGCAGTTGGCGGCTTTCCCCAACCCGCCCATCGACGAAATCAACCGTTATCGGGCCGAGGTGCGGGCCCAGAGCATCGAGTATCTGAAGACCCTATCCGCCAATGACTTCGATGTCGAACCGGCCAGCGACCATCCGAGGCGTCGGGGGTACACGATAGGTAGGGTCTGGAGCCATCTAATTTGCGAGATCGCGCAGCACGTGGGCCAGATATCCTATCTCCGGGGACTGCAGAAAGGCCTTAACCAGAAAGGCAGCCTGGGGGACTGGAGCTGGTTAAAGACCGGCAGCGACTTCGTCCCGTAAGCCGGGGATAAACGGCGAAGCTCACGTAGTGCCCAATGGAGGCTTAGCCTGTCGATACAGGCAGGTGTGAATCCGCCAGGCGGGTGAATCCCTGCGCAACACAAAAGTCCCGGAAGTCGGGGGTTGGGATGCCTCGCCAGCGCAGGTCGTCAAGGCTTTCCGAGATGGGGACGTCCGTGCAGAGAGTTGCAAGCTTCTTGTAGAGGAGGGCCTCGGAGCGCATTTCGGTCAGGTTCTGGGCGAGGGTTTTCGCACCGCGTACTTTCACGTCCCATTCCTCGGAGTCGGCGGGGATATCCTCGATGCATCCGTAACGGGCGAGAATGATGGCCGTCCCACCAGCCCCCCACCGAGGAATCCCCGGTATCCCGTCCGCGCTGTCCCCGACCAGTGCCAGATAGTCGGGTATGGACCCGGGCCGTACCCCGAATTTCTCGGTGACCGCTGCTTCATTCAGCAAGATTTCACGCCGCCTGTCCAGGCACACCACCCTCTCCCCTGAGACCAGCTGGCACAGGTCTTTGTCTGGTGAGCAAATTACTTCCTGTTCAATTTCGGGATGGCTTTGCCAGCGGGCGGCGGCCGTTGCAAGGGCGTCGTCGGCCTCGAACTCGATCATGGGCCACACTGTTATCCCGAGAGCCCGTACTGCTTCCTCTGCTAGAAAGAACTGGGAAGCGAGTTCATCCGGTATGCCTGAACCGTCCTTGTACCCCGCGAAGAGATCGTTCCTGAAGGACTCAATGACGTGGTCAAAGGCGCAGGCTAAGTGCGTGACATCGGGCTGGCGCAGAAGCAGCAACAGGGTCTGGACCAGGCCCCTGACCGCAGCCACGGGCCGACCATCCGGCGAGGAAAGAGGCGGCATGGCGAAATGGGCCCGAAACAGTTCGTACGTGCCGTCAACCAGGTGCAGCTTCATCTTGACCTCTCGGGAGAGGATTATACAGGGGTGCCGGACGCGACTTTTCTGGTATCCTCGCCCCGGCAACAGTCAAACCACGGGACACTACGAGGAACATGGAAGACAAGACTGCACTGATAACGGGGGCCAACGCAGGTATTGGATTGGCGACTTCCATTGGCCTTGCCAAGCTCGGGGCCCGAGTCCTCATGGTCAGCCGGGACGAAGAGCGGGGACGGAATGCCCAGGAGATAGTCAAGGAAAAATCAATCAACGATGATGTCCACCTTCTGATCGCCGACCTCTCAGACCCTGTCGCGATCAAGAAACTTGCCGCGGACGTTCGACTTCAGTTCAGAGAACTGCATGTGCTCCTCAACAACGCCGCCGTGATACCGCGTCGGCGGGAGGTCACCAAGGACGGGCTGGAAGTGCAATTCGCAGTTAACCACCTGGCCTATTTCCACCTCACCGGCTTGCTGATGGACCTGCTCAAGGCAAAAGCCCCCGCCCGAGTCGTGAACGTTTCCTCCCAGGTGCACGCCGGCACCACCATCGACTTCGATGACCTTCAGTCTGAGCGTCAGTATGGCCGGACTCGGGTCTACGGAAAAACTAAGCTGGCCAACATCTTGTTCACCTATGAACTCGCAAGGAGACTGGAGGGTACGGGAGTCACTGTGAATTGCCTGCACCCGGGAGTCGTGGCTACAAACCTGCTCGCCGACGCCGGAGGACTGCCGCGCAAGCTGAAGGCCGTGACCAGGATCGCGGCAGTCAGTATGGAGGCCGGAGCCCGTACCTCCGTGCACCTTGCTTCTTCAGAGGAAGTGGAAGGCGTGAGCGGAAAGTATTTCGTGAAAGAGCAAGCCGTTGCGTCGTCCCCGGAGTCCTACGACGTAGACACTGCCCGACGCCTCTGGGACATCAGCTGCCGGATGACGGGCCTGGACACCGACTGGGCCTGAGCCCGCTTCGAATCTAGGAGCCGAGGAAGTCCAGCACTAGCCGCGCCGTCTCCTCGGGCTCTTCCAGGTGGAGGAAATGGCCCGTTCCTGGCAGAACCACTTTGGTCAGCGGCCCCGAAAAGAATCTGCCCATCTGCTCGAAGGCCTCAAGGCGCTTGGGTCGGTCGTGGGTGCCGTGAAGGGCAAGGGTGGGGACTGTTATAGGCCCGACGGCCAACTTCGCCTCAGTTTCTTCGAGGGCCGGGTCTCTCAATGTCGGGTTGACGGCGTGCCTGTAGTATTCCAGCGCAGCCTGCACGACACCCGGCTGCCTGAAAGTCTCCTTCACCGACTCCAGCAGTTCAGGTGGTATCTCCCATTTGGGCGAAGCGTTTTTCCACCAGTCGACTATGAACTGGAAATCATTGTGGGGCAGAGTGATCTCGGCAGCGGGCAATTGGAAATAGTAGGAATGCCAGGTGCCTCGCAGGTAGTCAAAGTCGTGATCAAGAGACGCACCGGCGTGGGCGGCGCCAAGTGTCACCAGCTTGTCGACCCTCTCCGGCCCGAGGGTCGCTGCCGCATATCCGGCCAGCGCCCCCCAGTCATGTCCAATCAAGATTGCCGAATCGGAGCCCAAGGCCTGAATTAACTTCAAGGCGTCCTGCCCGAGTACAGCGCACTGGTATCGACCGTCGGCAGGTATGGCAGTGGGCGCATAGCCCCGCATATAGGCCGCCACCCCCCGGAACCCGGCTTCAGCGAGCTTGGGAAGCAGGTAGCGGTAGGTGAGGGCGTTGTCGGGAAAGCCGTGGAGGCACAGTACCAGGGACCCTTCCCCCGACTCCACGTAGCCGAAGTCGACGGAGTTGGCGGTCACCATACCGGTCTTGAATCCCAGCATGAACGGTAGAGTAGGGCGTTAGAGTGATGCGCGCAAGAGCCTGTCAGCGTTGACGGCAAGTTGACCGCTCTCTAAACTGCCAAACGACCGAGGCCCCGCTTTTCAGCAGTCAAATCTCGAAAGTTTGGAGCAAGTTATGGGCGAACTGGACGGGAAAGTTGCAATCGTAACCGGAGCAGGGAGGCTGAGGGGCATTGGTCGGGCGGCGTGCGTCGCCCTCGCCAAGCTGGGCGCTGACATCGTCCCCACAGGCACGGGCCGGAACCCCGACACCTTTCCCGATGACGAGAAAGCCATCGGCTGGAAGGACATCGAAAGCACCGCCGAGCAGGTTCGTGCCCTCGGACGGAAAGCGCTGCCGATGATCGTTGACGTGACCAACGCCGAACACGTCGCCGATATGGCGGCAAAGACCGTGCGGGAGTTTGGCCGAATAGACATAATGGTCAACAACGCCGCCTACGCCCGGGGCGCCGACCGCGTCCCCACCGTGGTACTGGATGATGCAATCTTCAAGAAGGTGGTCGACATCAAGATCATGGGCACTTACTTGTGCTCCAAGGCAGCGGCACAGGTTATGCTGGCACGCGGCGAGGGCGGAAAGATCATCAACATATCGTCCGGGGCCGGGAAGAGGGGCGACGCAGATACATTGGCCTACTGCGCCGGGTGTTTTGCCCAGGTCGCCATGACGCAAACGTTGGCCCACGAGCTCGGGCCCTATGGCGTGAATGTCAACTGCGTCTGTCCAGGTGCCGTGGACACCCACCGCATGGACGACCTTGTCTATTCCGATGCATGGAACGAGATGGCCATGGAGACCCCCATCGGACGCAACGGCACGGACGACGAGGTCGGAGAGTTCATAGCCTACCTCTGTACCAATGCGGCGTCATGGATCCACGGCCAGTCGATAAACATCGATGGCGGCCTGATCATGGAGCACTGATTGAGAAGAAGGCTGAAGAAGTCGGGGGCTTGGCATCGCCAAGCCCCCGATGCTTTTGCCGAAGGTGTCGATTCAGCCAATAGCCGCCTTTTCAATAGTCTTGGAAATCCAGGCGTTGAGGCTCATCCCTTCAAGGCTGGCGGCGGATGTAGCGGCGCTATGCACCTGAGGAGAGACTCGGAGGGAGATTTTGCCGGGGCGTGGTTCCTCTGGTTTGATGCCCCTCTCTTTGCAAAAGGCAATGTAGTCATCGACAGAAAACTCGAATTCCTTTTGCAACTGTGTGAGAGTATCAGCCTGAAAATGGATAACGTCCCGGATGTTCATTACACGTCCGGAAAGTATCCCTTCTTCAACATCGATGTCCACCCTGGCTATGTATCCTTTGTAAGTGAGCATAAGCAGTCCTACCACCGCTCCATCAGCTCTGAGCCGCCTTTTCTACGGTTTGCGCGATCCAGGCATTTAGACTCATTCCCTCGCTGGCAGCTGCTGAGAGCGCGGCGCTGTGAACATCAGGCGAGACGCGTAGAGAGATTCTGCCCGAGCATGGCTTCCCGGGGTCTAGCCCTCTCTCCGCACAGAACTTCAGATATTCGTCCACCGAGTCTTTGAGTGCGCTGTGCAGCTCGTCTACGGACTTGCCTTGGAAGGTAATCACTCCGCGGGCATTTAAGACTTTACCATGGAAGATATCCGCTTCTTCATCAAACTCTACGCTAGTTCGATATCCCAGATATTCCATTACAACAGTAACCTCCTATGCGCTGGGCATGACATTCGCTTTTTCGAAGAAATCACGAACTGACTCCACGGTGCCCTTATTAGCTGTCGGACGGGGATGAGGCCTGTGAAATACGGCCGGTACGTCGTTTAGTTCGACGGCCACCTTCGACCCGGCCCTTTCCTCCATCTCAGCGCCTAACGCCAGCAACAAGGACTCAATATCCGCCCAGCGAATCCCCGACCTTGTCGGAGTCTCAAATATGGCGGCTAGGACCCTGCGGTGCTTCCGCCTCACAAAACTATGATATCACCTGGTGATATCACTTTCCAAGGCCCGCCCACCCGACTCTTCAGCCGGCTCAGTCCGCTCCTTCGCCGATGCTTGGGCCAGGTGATAAATGGCAAATGCACACCCGACTATCGCTCCACCCGCCACCGCATCCAGGAAATAATGGTTCGCAGTCACGATTATTGCCCCGAACGCTACTACCGGGTACAGGGCCCCGAAAAGCCTCAATACCCGACTCCCCGTCCTCAACAGCATCACCGAGAACAGCAACGTCCAGCCGAAGTGCATGCTCGGCATAGCCGAATGCTGGTTGTAGTAGGCGATGGCTTCCTTGCTGTTGTAAAGGGCCGGCCCCATTACCTCAATGGAGTCGATGAAGCCTTCTTCCGGCATCAGCCTGGGTGGGGTGACTGGGAGTGTCAACCACAGGACCCACGTCATCACGTAGCTGATGAGAAATACCCTGCGGAAGTAGACGAAGGAGTCGTAGCGCAGAGTCATGAGTGCCAGGGCCCCCGGTACGATAACTGGCAGGAACCCCAGGGAATACGCCCAGTTGAAAAACGTCACCACCCACGAGGCCTCTGCGAGGAGTCCCGACTGGATTGCCTGCTCCCAGTAGATCCCCAAGGCCCTCTCAACGTCGATTACCTTCGCAGCGTTTGCCCGACCGACAGCCTCTAGGTTCTCAGGAAAGACCTGGCGCAGCAGCATGTAGGCTGCGTATCCAAGGACCAGCAGAGAACCTTCCCTCACATACCGATTCTCAAGTAGACCGAGGAGAGCCGATATGGGGCGCGGTGAAACAGCGTTTAGCGAGGAATGGGACGGGAACAGGCCTGAGACCCGCAAATCAGGAAGAAGTCCTCTTGTCTACCACGGCCTTGGCGTGGGCAAGAAGGGGATCGAAGAACTCCTCGTAGAACTGGGAGTCGATGCCTATGACGGTGGTCCCATAGTGCACCACCGCGCTCCGCCCGTTGAATACGTCTGCTTCGCAAATGCCCTTGTCCGCGAAGTCCAGCTGATAACTGTCCGGCCCTTCCCGGCTTGCCCTGATAAGGGCGCATGCAAGCGGATTGCTGTTCAACTCGTCGACCTCCGAGGCGGTGACCAGCACCATGGACTCGAATAGGCTCTTGGCTTCTTCTTCCGTGGCAAAAGACTGTACCCACCACGTGGAAAACAGGCCCGCGGTGCTCATGTCGCAGCGGAGGATCGAGGACTCGGTTTCCGACTGCCGGAACATGCGGAATATACGCTCGATGTTGAGCTTGGGCTCATTTTCTACGTATGTGCGGATAACCCTAGTGAGCTCCCCCAGGTCTCCCGAGGGCCGGAAGATGCAGTCCTCGTCCCCCCATTCAACCAGGGCCACGGGCGGAGGCGTTGGCGATTCGGACACGGCTGTCAGGGTGGCGATTTCGGTGTTGGGAGCCTGCGTCGGCTCACCCCCGCCCCCCGAGGAGCACGCCACCGAGACCACCAGCGCAGCGAGAATCAGGATGAAGAAAAATGCAAATCGCATGACGCAGCAGGTTTATCTCAGACTTACGGTCAATTTTACAACAAGTGGATGAGCGAAATTCTCTCCGGCATTGCCGAAGTGGCTGGCAACTTCTATTGCCGGGCCCCTTCAATGCGTTCCATAACCATCGCCAAATGCATCCTCACTTCCTCGGACTGTGCCAGCGCCACGGCCCGCTCCAGCGAGTCCAAAGCCTCATCAGTCCGTCCCAGCTTGGCCAGCGCTATGGCCCGATTGTTGATGGCGAGGATATTCTCGGGGTCTTGGGCGAGGGCGACTTCACAATCCAAGAGAGCTTTGACAGCATCGTCCTGGTCCAGATACGCCGCCGCCCGGTTGACCAGCCCGATCACTGAGTTGGGCTGAATCCCGAGAACCCTAGTGGCATCCCCTACGGCCTTGTCCAGGTCCCCCTTGTGCCTGTATGCCTCACCCCTGTCAATATATGGCTGTAGTAGGCGGGGGTCCAGATCAATAGCGGCTGTGGCGTCCTGTATGGCCCTGTCATGGACTCCCATGGCCAGAAACGCGCTGGCCCGGTGGCTGAACGCCAGGGGATACCGGGGCTCGAGGCTCAGCGCCTTGTTGAAATCGCCAAGCGCCATGATGATTTGTCCCAACCCGCGGTATGCCGCCCCCCGATTCACGTGCGCAGCCGCAGTCGGTTGAATGGTGATAGCCTCGCTGGCATCCGCAAGGGCACGCTCGTAGTTCCCCATGTTGACATATGCCGAAGACCGGTCTACGAAAGCACCGGCATTATTGGGATCAAGCATCAGGGCCTTGGTGGCGTCTGTCACCGCCTTGCCCGACTCACCTTTGAAATTGTGCGCCTCTGACCGGCGCAGGTAGGCGTCCACCAGGGTCCCGTCCTGCTTGATGGCCCGATCGAAGAGGGTGATTGCTTCTTCGATCAGGCCCTGGTCCAGAAGGCGTGCCCCTTCTTGAAGAGCATCTTGGGCGTCCTGCTTGCTATCGGCCATGGCTCGGGACTACAGGTGCTCCTTGACCACTTCCGCGAGCTTCTGCGTCATCCCGACCACCGCCGCTATCTCGTCGGTCTCCGCCTCCCGGATCGCATTGACCGACCCAAACCGCCGTATAAGCGCCTTCTTCCTCTTGGGCCCGATCCCCGGCACGTTGTCCATCGCCGACCTGACCCCGCTCCTCTTGCGAAGCTGCCGATGGAACGTGATGGCGAATCGATGCGCCTCGTCGCGGATGCGTTGCACCATGTACAGCGCTTGGGAGCTCCGGGGCAGGATGATCGGTTCCTTGCTGTCGGGACGGAATACCTCCTCGTAGCGCTTGGCTATGCTGGCCAGGGGGATATGGGCAATCCCAAGCTCTAGGAACAGCTGGTGTATCGCCCCGAGATGCCCCTTGCCCCCGTCGATGAGTACCAGGTCGGGAATTATTGTCCAGCTCTCGGTCTTGGAGTTGGCGGCGTCCTTCAGGCGACGGAAGCGTCGCCTGAGCATCTCCTGCATCATGGAATAGTCGTCAATGCCCTCGACGGTCTTGATCTTGAATTTGCGGTAGTGGGCGGGTTTCGGCTTGCCATCTTCGAACACCACCATAGACCCGACCGGATTGGACCCCTGTATGTTGGAGATGTCGTAGCACTCCATGCGCCGGGGAAGCTCTGGCAGGTTCAGGTATTCCTGCAGTTCCGACATCGCCCCGCTTATGGCATCCGAGTCGGCCATCCACTTGACGTGCCGTTGCGCGAGCCCCTGCTCTGCGTTGGCCGCAACCATCCCCAGAAGCTGGCGCCGGTTCCCGCGCTGCGGCGCCTTCATCCGCACCCTGCGGCCCCGCTTCCCCTCCAGCCAATTGGTTATAAGCTCCGAGTCTTCAGGCGTGTGCTGGACCAGTAGCAGTGGCGGCACGTATGACGCGGAGTCATAGAACTGCTTGATGAACCCCGCCATTATCTGGGCGTCGCCCTCGTCCTGCGTCCCTTCCATGATAAAGTGGTCCCGACCCACCGTCTTTCCCGCCCTCACGAAGAATATCTCAACCCACGCCTCGTCCTGCCCCCGAGACAGCGCTATGTAGTCCTCGTCCTTCAACCGCAGCGAGTGTACCTTCTGGGTCTGCGACACCCTTTCTATCGCCCGCACCTGGTCTCTGAGTGCGGCGGCCCTTTCGAACTGCAAGTCCTCTGCGGCCTCGTTCATGCGGGCGCTGAGGTCCTTGACTATGGTCTCGTGCTTCCCTTCCAGGAACATGATCACCTGGTCGATTACCTGGTGGTACTCCTCCCTGGACGCCGCCCCGATGCACGGCCCGACACACCGGTGTATGTAGTAGTCCAGGCATGGCCGGTCGTCTGTGCCCGTGATGTTCTTCGTGCATGACCTGTAGGGAAACAGCTTCTTGATAAGGTCCAGGGTTCGCCGCACGGAGCTGGCCGACGCGAAAGGCCCGAAATACCTCGCCCCCCGCTCGTCCTCCCGCCTCCGGGTGAAGTAGACCCGGGGAAACTCCTCCTCCAGGTCTATCTTGATGTACGGGTAGGTCTTGTCGTCCTTCAGCCGTACGTTGTACTTGGGCTTGTACCGCTTGATAAGGGTGTTTTCGAGGATAAGCGACTCGCCCTCGGAGTCCGTGACGACGTATTCGTACTGCGCAATGCGCGCGGCCAGGTGCCGACCCTTTAGCGTGAGCGACGAAGAGTCCGCAAAATAAGACCGCACCCGACTCCTCAATCCCGCAGCCTTCCCCACGTAGATCACGTTCCCCGACGCATCACGAAAGATGTAGACGCCCGGCTTGGTGGGGGTGGCCTTGACCTGGTCTGCAATCGTTGGCTTAGCCATTACTGGCCAATTTTAGCACGCGGCGAAGCGTCGGCTTCTCGCCGGCACGCAAAAGGGGTTAGGTCGCGCGACTCCCGTTCCGGGTAATGAAAGGGTGGGAAGGCTGGTTTGCTACCGCAGAACGAAAGTCAGCGCCACCAGCAGCAGCGCCACGACCGTCGTGATAAGCCCGATGCGTTTGAGGTCGCTCAGCACGTACCCGTAGCGCCACGGCCCCGACGCAGCGGCGGCAACGGCAACTTTGGGCTGTGCCGGAAGTGGCCGCTCGACGGCAGGGGTCTCGGCGACCACGCCTTCGACCGGTGCTTCCTCGGTGGTCTCCGCAGGAGCGTCACCCGACTCCGGCGCTTCAACGGGCGCAGGAGCCGCCACCCCCGACAGCTCAATCTGTCTCTGCGATAGGCCGCCCTTCCCCTTCTTCCGCTTGGTGCTGGAGGACCGCTGGGCGGCCAGTTTCTTCGACTTCTTTGCCATGTTTCGTCCTGGTTGGATGCTCTGACCAGATTATAGTCGGGGCTGGTGGGCGCCGCAAATGTCGGCGCTCAGGCCCGGGGGTGCGCCTTGTCGTACTGCTCCTTCACCTGGTCGTTGGCCACGTGCGTGTAGACCTGCGTAGTCGAAATATTGGCATGGCCGAGTAACTCCTGGACGTGCCTCAGGGGCGCTCCCCCCCGAAGCATGTGCGTTGCGAAACTGTGCCGCAGTACGTGGGGCGTTATCCGGGTCTTTATGTCGGCCTCCCGGGCGTAGCCCTTCAGGATCAGCCAGAACCCTTGCCTCGTCAGCCTGTCCCCGCGCTGGTTCAGGAACAGCGCCTGCTCCGCAAACCGCTTGCGGAGCCTCGGCCGGGCCCGCTCCGTGTAGTCCTGCAACGACTTGGCGGCTTCATGGTGGATGGGCACGATCCTCTCCTTCGAACCCTTCCCCAGGCACCGCACCTGGTTGTTGTTCACGTCCACGTCCCCGATGTTCAGCGATACCAGCTCAGTCACCCGCAGGCCGCTGGCATAGAGCAGGTCGAACATCGCACAGTCCCGAAGGCTGTCCGGCGTCACGGGTCTGGGCCGACCGTCCGCGCCCTTCCTGTCCCGCACCACGCTCAGAAGCCGGTTTATCTCCTCCACCGACAACGCCTTCGGCAGCGAACGCCCCACCTTCGGCGAGCTCATATTCTCCGTTGGCGCAGTTTCCACTGTCCCCTCCTCCACCAGGAACGCAAAGAAGGACTTGATCGCCGCAACCTTGCGGGCGATAGTCGAGTCCTTCAGGGTGCGGTCCCGCAGGTCCAGGCCGTACTTGGCCACCATGTCCCGGTCCACGTCCTGCCACGAATGGACCCGCCTCTTGCGCCCCAGACCCGTCTCCAGGAAGTCCGTGAACTGGTACAGGTCGTTCCGGTAGGCGAATAACGTGTTCGCCGAAAGCCCCCGCTCCACCGTCAGATGATTCAGAAACTCGTCGATTACCTCTCTCATCCTTCCACCCTCCTATGAGATTTTGGAATAGTTCGAAATAAGTTTAACATAACGCAACATCATCCGCTAAACGAATCCCCCACCCCCGAAGGGAGCCTGTCCGCCTATGGCGGATCATTCCCGCTCCTTTAACTCGTTATTCCCACGGAGGTGGGAATCCATCCCTCCGAAACAATCACCTACAACCCCGCAACTCACCCCAATCCGTTTCCCTCCCATCCCGATGCCCCATGACTCCCAAGCCCAAGTTTGCGGTGATATAATCACTCCATCCTAAAGCAACGACCAGAAATCACCAGATGAAAAAACTCTTATTTCACATATCCATACTTCTTATAGCCATCTCACTTGTAGTGGCATGTGGAGGGGAAAGCCCTCCACCACCTACCGAACCACCTACTGCCGCCTCCGTTGACGAGCCTACGCCTGTCCCTACCCCTAACGTTGAAGCCACCGTCCAGGCCGCAATTAGCGCTACGGCACAAGCCGCACCTACCATAGCCCCTACGCCAATTCCAGTTCCTACACCTACTTCCACACCGGTTCCTGCACCCACGGCAACGTCAATCCCCACTCCCGTACCTACCCCAACGCCCGTACCCACGCCTACACCTGTACCTACGCCCACACCCGTACCCACCCCAACGCCCATACCTACACCCACACCCACTCCTTCCCCTCCTACGCCCGCGGAAATCTTTGCCCGTTTGTCTCCTTCTATCGCCTACATCGAAACAGAGAGTTCTTCGGGAAGTGCCTTGCTTGTGGACGGCGGTTATCTCGTTACCAACTCCCACATCTTGTGGCCTAACGACAGCGTAAGGGCAACTTTTCCTGACGGGACCGTTATTCGAAGTGTGCCCTTAGTCGGTTGGGACTTGCTGACCGATTTGGCAGTTCTGGGACCCGTTAACGTCTCGGCCCAGCCCCTTCGGCTTGCCGAATCCGTCACACCCACAATCGGGTCGGAAATACTCACTATCGGATATCCCGGTTCCCCCGGCGACCCGCCACAACCCACCCTAAGCAGGGGAATTGTATCCCGCTTCCGAGAGTGGAACGCAACGGGACTCACTTACATACAAACCGACGCCAACATTGAGGGTGGGCAGAGTGGGGGCGTATTGCTCTCCGACACGGGCGATGTCCTCGGTATAACCGGCTATTCAGTAGGAGAAGCTAACTACGGACTCTCTGTCGCTTCCTCTGACCTTGCACCCCGCATCCGTAGCTTGATATCAGGCAACGACCCTTCCGGGATTGGCGCTAGGCTGATTCCAGCCGCCGGCGGCGGCCTCCGTCATCGTGACGCGTTGGAAACATATTGGGCTACTAGTGCTTTTCTTGTTCAACAACCCGTAGGAACTGAGGTGAATATCACAGTAAATGGCGAGCGGGATTTGCTTTTTGGCGTATACGATTCCCTTGGCTATGAAGCTCTTTATGTAGATGACAACGAAACGGGGGTCGAGACCGGCACTGTAACAATTGAATTCACGGAACCTTATTTCTTGGTGATTTCCCAGTGGGATGAAGAAGTCGCTAATTTTACTGTCGACGCATCGCATGAAATCACCCCCATCCCAGACCCCGACGATGACCGCCAAATTCAAGTAGGGCAATCAGTCCGCGGCAATATCGACTACCCCAACGACATAGATACTTACAAAGTACGGCTAAACGCCAACCAGAAGGTGGAGTTTTCTGTCACCTCTTTCTTGATTGACACTTATCTGGCCGTTGATTTCCCGGGTGCGTTGACTGATCAAGTCATCATAGATGACGACAGCGGCGGCGGGCTCTTTGGAGTGGACTCCAAGATAGTTTATCAAGCTCCTCACACCGGAACCTATCTTATAGTCGTGTCCGATACGTACAGTGAAGTAGGCGCCTACGTACTTGAAGTTAGTAACGCGAGCCCGTCGGCGCAACTTACAGCAACTACTTGGGCTGACTAATCTCTTTGGCGACTCTACTATTCAGCAGTTGATAGATGCCGTCCGGCGTAGCCCTGTAAGAGCACAGGGCAGCACAAATAGTCAATTCCCCGGAAACCCGCCCCCTTCCCTCCCCTGTCATTCCGATGCCCCGCGAGGAATCCGGGGGGAATCCCCCCCAACCCGCACATTTGCTTGACACACCTGAGCAAAGGCGTTATCATACCCTCCGTTCGCGAACACTAATTCACTAACACAAGGAGGAAACCGGAAACCCAGGGAAGCCCACCCGACCCTCGACCGAGGATGTCATCCCACAGACGTCAGGGATGCCACCCCCTCACCACGGGTCCCGTGCCCCTTCCCTAACCCCCAGGCGATGGATAGACGCCCTGGACGCTACGTTCCATTGTGAAGCCCCTCTAGACGCCCTCTCGGCCTCCTTCAGGGGAAGCCTCCCTCGGGAGGAAGCCGCTCTTTCGAGCGGAAGCGCGGTCGGATACGCCCGGCGCCGAGGCCCGCTCGGTATCCGACCGCTTAATCAAGCCGGGAGCCGGTCATCCCCGCACTCCGGGTCGCACCGGCAAACTTGGACATACTACGCCTGCAAGAGGCTCAATGCCGGACGCTGGACGAGCCTCCCAGCCGCCCTCAGGCGGTTGCAGCCAACCCCAGGAGTCGGGCTTGGACTCGTTTGGCCTGTCGGTCCCTGCCCATGTCCAGCGTATACAGGGATAAAGGCCGCGATAGCGGCAGGCGGGCCGGCGCCCTTGCCCCTGGGTGTCGGAGTGCCCCGAAGCACAGGAACGGGGCAGCGTCCAGCCAGCGTCTTCCATCGCCGACCTAAAACCCAACAGACAAACCGCAAACCCGAACCCCCACAACTGAATATCCGCCTCGGAAGGACTGAATAACCCAACCCACCCGACCGGCGCACCCGATTGACCCGGATTCTTAGGAACGTCTACACTGGATGTGGAAACACGGAGTGTAGGAAACATGAATGCTTGAAATCGGCATGGACCCCTACCTGGTTGGCGGACTGTCCTGGCACGGCATATTCACCGCCATCGGCGTGGCCTTCGCCGTCTTCGGCACTGCCAGGCTCGCCCGACACCGCGGCATGGATCAGCAGGTCGTCTACTCCTGCGCCGCTTGGGCCGTGCCCGGTGGAGTCGTCGGCGCCCGACTGGTCCATGTCATCGACGCCTGGCACTTCTACCGCAACAACCCCGCCGACATCTTCTTCATCTGGAACGGCGGCGTCGGGCTCTGGGGCGCCCTGCTCGGCGGGACGGTCACGGGCGTAACGTGGGCCATCCTCAACAAGCAGTCCGTAGGCAAAATCGCCGACATCACCGCCCCCATGATGCTCGTCGCCCAGACCATAGGCCGCATTGGCGACGTCATCAACGGCGAGCATTTCAGCACCACGACCGGCCTCCCCTGGGGCTGGGTCCACACCCACCCAAGCTGGCCGGGCCTGAACACCGGCAGGCCCGCGGTGCCCCAGTCAGCATCAGGTGCAGAGCTTGGCTATCACCCCTCCGTCGCCTACGAAATGGTCGCCGACGTCCTCCTCTTCTTCGTAATCATGCGCCTCCTCGGCCGCGTCAGGCCCGACGGAATGGTCATGCTGATCTACCTGGCTGGATACTCCGCCATCCGCTTCCTAGTCCAGTTCACCCGCGACGACCCGGCGAGAATCGGGTCCCTTCAACAGGCCCACGTAATCGCCCTCTTGACTTTGATTGCGGTGGCGGTCGTCGGGGCATACCTGCTAATCCGCCAAACCCCCCATGAACCCCGCTCCCCATCCCCCCCTCCGAGAAGGGCCTGAATTGTCAGAGAGAAATTGATAGTTTAATGGCGAGCCCCGCAACAGGAACTGAGCAACCCGCCCCCGGAGGTATGGCCCGGTTTGGCTTCTCACCCGCTCCGTTCATTCACGCCGTCGCCTTCGTAACGGGGTTCTCGCTGGTCTTCACAGGCCTCGGCGCGCTGATCGGCTCCCTGGGAACGGGAACATGGCGCGACTGGCTGGAGATCGGGGCGGGGACAGTGCTGATCATCCTCGGGTTCCACCTGAGCGGCGTCGTTCGCTTCGGCCCGATAACCAACATCCTCTACCGACAGAGGGGCATCGGCATAGGCGCCGGCGACAAGCCGAATCTGCTGAGGTCCGGTGTGGTGGGTGCGGCCTTTGCTATCGGCTGGACGCCGTGCGTCGGGCCCATCCTGGCCGGCATCCTGTCCCTGACCTTGGAGGGCTCTGTCGGACAGGGCGCGGTATTGATGTTCGCCTACTCCCTTGGCCTCGGCGTCCCGTTCCTGCTGGTTGGCGCCTTCATCGGCGTTGCCAGGCGCTGGCTGAAGAAGGTAAACCCCTACCTCGAGTTCATCGAGCTTATGAGCGGCCTGCTGCTCGTCCTGATAGGGGCGCTGATAGTCACCGGCTCCCTACAGCAATTGAACTCCTACTTCACCTTCATCCCCGAAGTCACGGGCAGCAGCGAAGTGACGGGGATGGGCGGCGCATCGATTATCATCGCCTTCGCAGGCGGCATCCTGTCCTTCCTCTCCCCGTGCATCCTACCCCTCGTCCCCATCTGGCTCGGATACATGGGTGGCTCCGTTCTCGACCGCCGCACCCCGACCGTCAGCCCCGCACCCGCCGCCTAGCCCCTCAACCCCGACTGGCCGGCGCGAAGTCGATTAGCTCCAGTTCCTGCCTCTCCCTGCCCTGCCAGTAGTCGGTCTTGATGTGGTACACCGCATCTATCGGCCCCCTCAGCTCCCCGATCCTGTGCCCCATCCTGAAGGCCACTGCATTCCAGACGGCGCCGCCGTCCCGCAGGGACATCCTCAGATGCGACTCGTCCGCGCCCATGGTCCGTACCCCCATTGGCGTTAGCCCCCTCGAAAGGAAGACGGGACGAGGATTGCCCTGCCCTACGGGTTCCAGCAATTGCAGGAATTTGATGAGCCGGGCCTCTATCTGCGTCAGAGGCATGGCCACGTCTATCTTGATCGAAGGCTGAAGTTCCAGCCCTGCCAACTTCTCCGCGGCAATCTCCCTGAGCCGACTCCTGAGCTCATCCAGATTCTCGTTGGCTATCACGAAACCCGCTGCTTGGGAGTGGCCCCCGTGCCGCACGAAAAGGTCCGCGCACTGCCCGAGTGCCGCCGTAATATCGAACTCCGGGATTGAGCGACACGAGGCCCGTGACACCTCGGGGCCCGTGGACAGGACGATAGCCGGCCTGTAGTGCTCTTCGGCGAGCTTTCCCGCCACCAGCCCCACCACCCCCGGCTCGAGTCCCGGGCCCCCGGCGATGATTATGGGGTCATCGATGACGGAGTCTCCAAGCTGGGCCTGGACCTTTGCGAATGCTTCCTCCGTGTGGCTTCGACGCTGTCGGTTGCGCGTGTTAAGTTCCTCTGCCAAAGGCTGGGCCTCGGCCGCCGACGTAGCCGTCAATAGCCGGTAGCTCGTGATTGCATGGTCCACCCGACCCGCCGCATTTATCCGGGGCGCTAGGGCGAATGAAATTGACTCGGTGTCCAGGCCCCCCGGTGTGACTCCCGCCCGAGCCATCAGCTCCCTCAGCCCGGGGCGCTCCGCCCGATTCAGCACTTCAAGTCCGCGCTTGACCAGGTTCCGGTTGTCGTCGACCAGGGGGGCCATGTCGGCGACGGAGCCCAGGGCCACCAGGTCCAGCAGGCCCTCGTCTTCATCCCGGCCCAGGTGCTGGCGAAGCGCATGGATAATCCTGTACGCCAGCCCGACCGCCGCCAACTCCCGGAACGGGTACTGCGAGTCATCCCTCTTGGCGTCTATGACCGCTATGGCTGGGGGGAGGTTGGGAGGTGGGGTGTGGTGGTCCGTGACAATGACGTCCATGCCCATCTCATTGGCCAGCTTCACCTCTTCCAGTGAGCTCACCCCGCAGTCGGCGGTGACGATGAGGTCGACCCCCAATGCTCCAAATTGCTCCAATCCTTGAACGCTAAGCCCGTGCCCCTCCTCCGTGCGATGAGGGATGTAGGGTGTCGTCCTCGCCCCGATGACCGTCAACCCACTGTTCAGCAGCGCTGTTGCAGTGACCCCGTCGGCATCAAAATCGCCGTACACGGCGATCAACTCCCTGTCGTTGATCGCCGAGGAGATACGCTCGATGGCCGGGCCAATGTCCGGAAGGAGAAGTGGGTCGGGAAGAGGGCGTTGCTCCATGGATAGGAATGCCTTGATGCGAGATAGGTCAGTGAGGCCGCGGTTATAAGATATCTGCGCCGTAGAGGGAGGGATGCCACGATAACGCGCCATTCCCTCACGGGGCACGGGGGGCGCAATTGTCCAGCGGAACTTCGTCATTCAGGGAGGAGCACAGGGGTTACCAGAGCGACAACCCGCTGCGGTCCAGTTCGTCGTTGTATTCGTTGGCCAGGTTGAAGGCCCGAGTCGTCAGGTATATCCACGCCGTTATCCCGACCGCGATGAAGACATACGTGTACAGCACGTTGGCCCATACCATCCCCACGGTCAGAGTAATGGCCAGCCCCGGCAGGATGAACGCCCGACCCCGCAGCGGGTCCGACGCCTCTTTCGGATATGCAACATAGATGAGTGCCGCCCACGCCGGAACCCCGAGGGCATAGAAAACCGTGCCTTGGCCTATGAAGGTCAGCAGAACGAAAACACCCCAAACTGCGGCGCCCGTAATCATTAACAACAGTCCAGTTATTACCTTGCCGACGTAGATGTGCCCCACACCCCAGATCCCGACCAAGGCGCACAGTGACGCTAGCATCGCTGCGATGTCGGGGTCCTTTTTGGGGAGGGGGGGCAGGTCACGTTCATGTACGTCGGCGTCGGGAGGCGGCCAGGTTATGGGCCGGTACCCGTCAAGCCGCAAGGTGCCGTGGCCATTCCTGATAACCTCCGGGTCGACCACGTGGAGCAGCGAGTCGGGAATAGGCCCCCAGGACTGACCTCCGCAGCTGCGACACCTGGGCTCCGAGATAAGCGCCAGCACCGAACAGTGACGGCATACCTTCGAGTCGATTTTCGGTTCGTAAGGCACGACTTAGCTCTCCGCTAAAGTCCAAACAGGGCAACGTAAGGCAAATGGCGCCTTGGGGCGTCGGGGTTCTGCTATCTCCGGGGCCACGCGGGTCATTCGTCAAGACCCTCCCCTCAACTACCTGACCCAATTATACGCCTGCTGAATCGTGAGTCGAACTCGGCCCAGCCTGATTCCTTCTAGTGATGCCCTCAGTCTCTAGGCAACATAGATGTAAGGAAGTTCCCGATGACAGCGTAACGAAAATCATGCCCTTGGTTGCACCTGAAGGCCCCGTACATGGAATACAAGACCCCTACGCCCATAATAAGCAGGGCTCCTACTTCTGAAATAAATGCCCCAATCGCAAGGGCGATCATCATAACTACGACCTGAAACAGAAACGCCTGTAGCGCATGATAGCCTACGTACGGAAAAGTCCGCCTCTTGAAAATCCATATTGCCAACGTTATGAGAATTCCTAGCGGAAAGCCCATTAGCGACAGGAAAACTACATTTATGAGAAGCAATGCGTGGGCTAGAGCTGCCCACATCCTTTCAGAGGGGCTGATTTCACCGGGTGGCAACTGGCGCAACTGGGAACACCTCGCTGGATTTAGACATTATTAGGCCCGACAGGCCCACACCAATATAGTACATTGCGGCTGTCGTCTTTACCAGTGCCCGGATGTGAACGCGGCTGCTTGATGTCAATTGTTGGGTAATTCTGACCCGTCTCCGCGGTTAGGCCTGTGGCTGGCGGAACACCAGCACCGAGTTGTGTCCGCCAAACCCCAGGGAGTTGGACATGGCAACCTTCACCTCACCCCGACGGGGGGTGTGGGGAGTGTAGTCCAGGTCGCACTCGGGGTCGGGGTCTTGCAGGTTGATGGTCGGGGGGATCTCTCCACGGTCTATGGACAGGACGGTAATGGCCGCTTCCAAAGCAGCAGCAGCGCCAATTAGGTGGCCGGTCATCGACTTCGTGGATGAGATCGGGATGCGGTAGGCCTCCTCCTGGAAGACCTTCTTGATGGCCAGAGTCTCGAACTTGTCGTTCAGCGGAGTGGAGGTGCCGTGGGCATTGATGTAGTCGATGTCGTCGGGGTGGACCTGGGCGTCTTCCAGGGCCATCTTCATGGCCCGGATGCTGCCCTCGCCTCCTTCGGCCGGGGCGGTGACGTGAAACGCGTCCCCCGAGCTCCCATACCCGATAAGCTCTGCCAGTATGGGCGCTCCCCTCTCCCGAGCGTGGTCCATCTCCTCCAGCATCATCAACGCCGCTCCCTCGCCCATCACAAACCCGTCCCGACCCGCGTCGAAGGGCCTACAGGCCTTCTGTGGCTCGTCGTTCCTCGTGGAAAGGGCCTTCGCAGCGTTGAACCCGGCTATGGCTATAGGGGTAACACTGGCCTCAGCGCCCCCGGTAATCATGGCCTTGGCCTTCCCCGCTTGTATCAGCTGGTAGGCCGTGCCTATAGCGTCGCTGCCGCTGGAGCAGGCCGATGTCGTGCAGTAGTTCGGCCCCTTGAGCCCGAGGTCTATCGACACCTGCCCCGACGCCATGTCCGTGATCATCATCGGCACAAGGAACGGGCTGACCCGTGAAGGCCCCTTATCCCGCAGCACGTTGAACTGCTCGGACAAGGTTATCAACCCTCCTATACCGCTCCCGATTACCGTCCCTACATCACCGGCATTCTCGTCGGTGACCTCAAGCCCCGACTGCGCCGCAGCTTCCCTGGCGGCGATAACCGCGAACTGCACGAAGCGGTCCATGCGTCGGGCGGCTTTGCGGTCCAGGTGGTCGTTGGGGTTGAAGTCCGAGACCTCCGCGGCGATATGCGTCTCGTAATCTGAGGAGTCGAAGGCGGTTATGTAGTCCACCCCGGAGCAGCCACCGATCAGTCCGCTCCACGTCGAGTCGACATCCAAACCTAGGGGAGTGACGAGACCGACACCGGTAACAGCTACACGATTGTCTGCCATTTGAGAGTCCTGAGGTTGACCGGAATCAGGGGCTGGACTGCTTTGTCGGCGCGCCCTGTTCCAGTAGCTCGATGCCCCGGCGATAAGTCTCGATTTCCGAGAGGGTCCTGTACTGGCGCAGGAACTTCATGACGCTCTCCCGGGTGGTGGACACCTCCCCGAGCATCCTGCGGATCCTGTCCATCCCCCCGTCCCCTACCGCACGCCAGAGTGAGGCGTACTGTTCGTAGAACCTTTCGCCCTTCAACTTGGTCGGAAGCACGCTGTGAAGGAAATCGAAGAAGGGGGGGTCCTTGGTGATCAGGTTGCTGTGCATGTCCTTCCACTGACCGGTGCCGGGAAGGGGTGTGAGTATGGTGTAGTTGGGAAACTCTATCTTGTTGTGGTAGACCTTGTTCTTCAGGTTGTCGAAGTTCTTGTCCATCCAGCCCTGGAAAACGATCACCGCTCCCCAGATTCTCACTCCGAAGCTGTGAAGGATGTCGATGCTCTTTTCGTTGTCCCCCACCCGAGTCCCCTTGGAAACCGAGTTCAGGTCATCCTGCTCGAAGGACTCCAACCCGATAAGCACGGTGTCGAGCCCCGCCTTGGCCCACTTTTCGAACTTCTTGGGATTTCGGACTACATTGTCGGCGCGGACCTGCATCCAGTAGCGCTGCCCCAGGTCCATGTCTATAACCTTGTCGGCCAGATCGTCCATAGGGTCGAAACCCGCAGGGTAGGCCATCCTCAGGGAGCCGGGCAGCTCCTGTATCGCCAGATCGTCGACGATGTTGATCCAGGAGTTCCTCGGGAGCTTGGAGAGCTCCAGTAGAGTCCTGTCGTTGCCCTGTACCTTGTACTCGCCGCGGTGGAACTCGTGGACGGAGCAGAAATTGCAGCGGTATATGCAACCCCGTGCCATTTCAACGGAGTATGGCCTGGTGTGGTAGAGGAAGAAATAGTCATCCCTGTACTGGTCGACCAGGTGTCGGGCAGGCATCGGGCGCTCGTTCATGGACAGGGAGTCGAACTCTTTGAGGGAACTCTTTTTCGCCTTCTTGACGTTCGCCCCGTCAAACTCGCCGTTCGCGGTTCGGAAGAAGACCTCTGGTATATCGTCCAGGCCTCTGTCATTCTGAAGGCTGAGGATGAGGCGCCGGAAAGTGTTTTCTCCATCGCCAATGACTATGGCGTCGATGTCGGGACTGAAGGCGTCCTGGGGAGCCAGAGAGACGTGATGCCCCCCGACCACCACCACAATGTCCGGGGATATCCTCTTGATGTCCCGGGCCACCTCTTTCACTGAGGAGACGTCGACCGTGTATCCCTCCCGGATTCCGACCACATCGGGCTGGAACTCCTCGATGACCTGCGCTAGCGGCGTTGTGTCGACGCGCATGTCGAATATCCGCACGTCGACAATGTCAAGCAGGTTCCCCGCCAGGTACTCCAGCCCCAGCGGCTCCACGATAACTGTGGCGTTGAAACCGACGAAGAGCTTGTTGGGCGGTTCGGCTAAAAGGACTCTACGGGGTCGGTTGTACGTAAGGGATTCGGCGCCCCTGGTGGCCTGAACTGTCATGGGAACTCCCGGGCCGTTGCGGCCCTAGCAGGACATAAGGGATTCGGGTGCAGGAATGAAGGCTTGCAATTTTTATATCGGATGTGAATTATAACACAACGGCTATTTTTAATCTGAAAGTCAATGCCCCGGTGGCAGCCCCGAGGCTTCTTCCCCGATAATGTAGGTCGATACGCAATCCCCTGTCCGCAGTTTGCTGACCAGAGAACAGGTATGTCCAACCCACTTGCAGCAGATAATGTGACATCTCTCGCTCCCAACTCGCGAGACGAGGTGACGGCCAGACCCCGAGCCGCCGTCGCAGCCCACGGGTGCAAGCTCAACCAGGCCGAGGCCGATGCGATCTCCCGCCAGCTAACCGCCGCCGGCTTTCAAATCGTTCCTGTATCTTCTGAGGCCGACCTCTACGTCCTCAACACCTGCAGCGTCACCCACGTCGCCGATGCCAAAGGCCGCCAGTGGCTCAATGGTGCGAAGCGCCGCAACCCCAAAGCCAAGGTCATCGCCACCGGATGCTACGCCACCCGGGCCCCGGATGAGGTGGAAGCCCTCCAAAGCGTCGACGCCCTTGTCCTCAACCCCGACAAGTCCCGCCTGGCAACCGTAGCCCGCGAACTGATGACGGACTGGCTAAAGGGTCGACCCTTGACCTCCGTTGAAGCAATTCGGGACGGAGGGAGGAGTCGGGCCTTCATCAAGATACAGGATGGGTGCAACCAGTTCTGCGCCTTCTGCGTGATACCGACCACGAGAGGTCGGGAGTCCAACGTATCCATTGATCAGGTCCTTGCCGACATCCGGGCCCGCATGGATGAGGGCTTCAAAGAGGTCGTCATCACCGGCCCGCAAATCGGCTCCTTCGGCCAGTACCCCCCCACCTCCGAGTTCCGCCGTGACCCCTCGGGCTACGACAGCCGTCTCCACGGGTTAATCGAAAGAATACTCGCTGAGACCGATCTCCTCCGGCTTCGAGTCTCCTCCATCCAGCCCCAGGACCTCACCCCCCGGCTGCTGGATGCCTTTCAGGACTCTCGGGTGTGTGGACACGTCCACCTTGCCCTTCAAAGTGGAAGTGACGCGGTGCTGGAACGGATGGGTCGCAGGTACAGGACCGCAGAGTATCGAGAGGCCGTGCACAGGTTCCGCGAAACCGTTCCCAACGTCGCAATTACTACCGACGTTATGGTCGGGTTCCCGGGCGAGACCCCAGACCGGTTCGAGGAGTCTCACCGCTTCTGCAAGGAGATGGCCTTCGCAGCCATACACGTTTTCCCCTATTCCCCTAGGCCCGGCACCCGCGCCTACGAGTACGATGGCCTCGTCCCTGACGAGGAAAAGCGGCTCAGGATGTCCAGAATGCTCGCACTGGCCGAAGAATCAGCCAAAGCCTTCCGGCGTTCGTTCATCGGCAAGCCACTGGATGCTCTTTGGGAGGAGAGAGTTCTGTTGGACGGCATCGAATACTGGTCGGGTCTGACGGGCAACTACATCCGCACCTTCTCCCGAGGCGATAGCATTGCGGAAAATGAAATCACCAGGGTCATAGCCACAGGTGAAGTTGGCAAAGGGTTGCTGGTAGCTACACCTTCGCTGGGCTGAGCAGAACCCGACCTCCCCGGCTTTCCACATGCCCGGCAATGGTCTCGGGATCGTGGGAAAACACCAGCATCCATCCGAACTTTTCGGCGTCCTCCAGTAGCTTCCTCTTGCGCTCCATGCTCTCCAGCGGAAACAGGTCGAAGGCCGCAATATAAGGCAAAGGGATGTGGTGGTGGGTGGCGATTAGGTCGCCTAGGATGACAGCCTTTCGTTGGTTTGTGCCTGCCATGACTATCTGGTGTCCCGCAGAATGCCCCCCGGTCAGCACTGCATCGACGCCCTTCTCAATTTCAGTGTCGCCGTCCAGCAATTCCAACTGCTTGTTGAACAGCAGCGGTTCGAAGTCGTCAACGTGGTAGGCAGCTTTCGTGCGTTCGTTGGGGTGCGTGGCCTCGTCCCAGTCCCGACGCTGCACCAGGTACTTGGCCTTTGGGAAAGTCGGGACCGCCTCGCCCTTGGAGTTGAAGCGGGTACAGCCGCCCACGTGGTCGAAGTGGAGGTGGGACAGGATGACCATGTCTATGTCCCTGGGCCCGAGCCCATGCTTCTTCAACCTCCTCAAAAGCTTACCCGCGGAAAGCCCGAAAATGTCCTTCAGACGGTCGGGCTCTTTCTTGCCCACGCCCGTGTCCACCAGTATGTTGTGCCCGTTGGCCTGGATCAGCATGCAATTCAGACCCATAGTGAGCCTGTTCTTGCGGTCCGTCTTGACCTTTCGCTGCCACAGGGTCTTGGGGACGACACCGAACAGGACACCCGCGTCCATCTTCATGGTGCCGTCGCTGATTATGTGAACGTCCAGGTCGCCGAATTTCAAAAGAGACCTCCTGCGGTGGGTAGCGGTGAAGTGCGGGAGTGGCGCGCCTGAAGGGATTCGAACCCCCGACCCTCGGTTCCGAAGACCGATGCTCTATCCACTGAGCTACAGGCGCAAGTCTACGATGGATGAAGTTGTGTAGTAAGTGGGGTGAGCGAAGGGATTCGAACCCTCGATCTCCAGGGCCACAACCTGGTGCCTTAACCGCTAGGCTACGCTCACCATCGGGCGAGATGTGTCGAGGATTCTAGCATCGCGCATCTGGAGGGTCAAGGAAAGGCGACCCGCCTCGGACGGTACGAAAATTGCCCTCAATACTGGCTTTCGTGGCTATCAATGCCCCGATGAAACGGCTCTTCCGGGCCTTCCAGCAAGTCCGGCCTCCGGCGCTTTGTTTCGAGCATAGACTGCTCCCGACGCCACTCATCAATGCGCGCATGGTGACCCGAGAGCAACACCTCGGGGACGGTCCAGCCCCGATACTCAGGGGGTCGCGTGTACTGGGGGTACTGGAGCAGGCCGTCGGTGTGTGACTCCCTGCTGGTGGACTCTTCAGAGCCCAATACCCCCGCCCCGAGCCGCGCCACGCAGTCTATGACAACCATGGCCGCCAGTTCCCCTCCCGTCAACACATAATCTCCTATGCTTATCTCGTCCGTAGCCAGGTAGTCTACAATTCGCTGATCAACTCCCTCGTAGTGCCCGCAAATCAGCATTATGTCGGAGTGTCGCGCCAGCTCCCGGGCCACATCCTGCGTCAGCACCCGACCCTTGGGGCTCATCAATATCACCGGAACGTCTGCAGGCTCCGTCTGGCTTTCTCGGATCCATTCAAGCTGGCTCTCTACAGCCTTGAACACCGGCTCGGGTTTCATGACCATACCCGGGCCTCCGCCGTATGCGTAGTCATCCACGATGCGGTGCTTGTTCTCCGCGTAGTCCCGGATGTCGTGCAGAGAAACGTTCAGAAGTCCTTTTTCTTGGGCGCGCTTCAGAATGCTCTCACTCAGGGGGCCCTGAAACATGGCCGGGAACAGGGTGAAAACGTGGAAGTTCATGCGGTGGGCGGCTAGCTAATGAGCCGTATCGCCCTTGAGCAGGGTCAGGGCGTGGGCCAGTACCGGCGAAATGGCTTCCAGGCATTCCTGCACGGCCTTGGGACTGCCCGGTAGATTGACTATGAGGCAAGACCCCCGAGCCCCGGCCACCTGCCTACTGATCATGCCCATGGGCGTCTTTTCCAGGCTGGCCGTACGCATCACCTCCGGGATTCCGGGGACCTGCCTTTCGATTACGGACAGGGTTGCCTCCGGTGTGACGTCCCTAGGCCCCAGCCCCGTTCCCCCAGTGGTCAGAATCAAGTCCACCTCCCCACCGTCTGCCCATTCCCGCAGGGTGTCCGCTATCCGATACTGATCATCAGGCACTATCACGTATTTGGCCGCATTCATTCCTAGCTCGCCGACCATCTCTTTGATAAGGGGCCCGCTCACGTCTTCCCTTTCCCCCCGCGCCCCGAGATCGCTGCTGGTCAGTATTCCTACTTTGAATTGAGACATTTGCCTTAGCCTTTGCCGGCCATCATATCACGGTGGGAAATGCGCAAAAAATGCGTTGACAGAATGGGTCTGAATGATAAAATGTGGGGACTAGTGGGGAAAAGTGGGCGATAATGATGTTTCTCGGTGAGTACGAATATCGCCTGGATCAGAAGGGGCGGGTCGCCATCCCCCCCAAGTCCCGAGGCGATTTCCAGGACGGCATTGTCGTAACTAGAGGCTACGACAACTGTATCGTCGCATACACCGCCGCGACCTGGGACCGCCTCGCCGAGGAATACGCCTCGCTCCCCGGCACCGACCAGGGCGCCAGGCGGGTCAACAGGCTTGTCTTTTCCAGCGCCTTCCGCCTGAACCTGGACCGCCTCGGAAGGGTTGGCCTTCCCACCCCGCTAAGGGACTACGCCCAGATAGACGATGAAGTGGTGGTGGCGGGAGTGGGTCGACACCTGGAGATATGGAGCAAGGAACTTTGGGTTAGGGAACGAGAGTTGATGGAAGATCAGGCCTCGGAGATAGCCCAGGGTCTCACCAGCGGGACCCTTTCACGGTAACGATGAGCGACTACAGCCACAAGCCCGTTATGACAGCCGAGGTGCTGGAAGGCCTGACGGTCAGGCCCGACGGCGTCTACATAGACGCGACAATGGGTGAAGGGGGCCACTGCGAGGAGATTCTTGAGCGGTGCCGGCCCGGGGGCCGGGTCCTGGGTATCGACGCCGACCCTTCAGTTGCACCGGTTGCCGCCCGTCGCCTGTCCAGCTTCGGCTCCGCTTTTCAGGCCCGGACCGGTAACTACGCTGACATGGAAGCACTGGCGGCTGACGCGGGAATATCCGAGGTCCAAGGTGTCCTTTTCGATCTGGGCTTCTCGTCCCGCCAGATCGACGACCCCGCCCGGGGGTTCAGTTTCCAGGCCGACGGCCCCTTGGACATGAGGTTCGACTCCGCCCAAACCCTAACCGCCGAGGAGATTGTCAATTCTTGGCCGGAAGCGGACATCGCTCAGACCATTCGGGAATTCGGCGAAGAGCCTCGAGCCAGGAGAATCGCTTCGGCGATAGTGGGATCTCGCCCAGTCAGGTCCACAGCCGCCCTCGCAACAATTGTCTCCAAGGCATCGGGTGGGGGGCGGCGAAGAATCCATCCCGCCACCCGGACATTCCAGGCCCTTCGAATCCGCGTCAACCGTGAACTCGACAACCTGCAAAGAGGCTTGGAAGGAGCAGTTAACCTGTTGGCTGCTGGTGGGAGACTGATGGTAATCACTTATCACTCCTTGGAAGCGGCATTGGTCAAGACATTTATGCGTCGGGAGGCGGGCGGCTGCACCTGCCCTCCGGAACAGCCGGAGTGCACTTGCGGAAGGGTGCGTCGAATGAAGCGGATCACCCGCAAGGCTGTATCCCCCACTGCCGAAGAGATATACGACAACCCCCGAGCCCGAAGCGCGAGGCTCAGGGTGGGAGAACGGGTCTAGAAGCCGGGACCGGCTGGCGGCATTGGCTGGTCCCCTAGCGGTGCCCTCCGGCAGGGCGTGAAAGGGAGATGAAAATGATAAGAAAGGCAAGAGAGGTTAATCTGGCCCGGGTAAAGATAATAGGGGTTGGGGGTGGGGGGTCCAACGCCGTGTCCCGGATGGCAGTCTCCAAGGCCAAGAACCTGGACCTCGCGTGCATCAACACCGATGCCCAGGCCTTGGACCTCATGGACGTGCCCACCCGGATCTGCATAGGGCCTTCCACCACCAGCGGCCTGGGCAGTGGCGGTGACCCGAGCGTCGGGTGGAAAGCGGCGGAGGAGAGCCGGGAGGCGCTCCAGGAGTTGGTCAGCGACGCAGATATGATCTTCGTTGCCGCGGGGATGGGCGGGGGCACCGGTACCGGTGCCGCTCCTATCGTAGCTCAGTTGGCCAAGGAGGCCGGAGCCCTGACCGTCGGTGTCGTCACCAAGCCCTTCTCTTTTGAAGGCCGTTCCCGCATGATCATCGCCGAAGAGGGCCTAGACATGCTTGTGGAGCAGGTCGACACCCTGATCGCCATTGACAACAACCGCCTCCTCGACGCCTGTGAATACGATCTCCCCATGGGCGAGGCCTTCGGCATGGTGGACGACGTCCTGTCCCAAGGCGTTCAGGCCATTGCCGACATCATCAACGTCCCCGGTGAAATCAACGTGGACTTCGCCGACGTGCGCAACGTGATGAAGGACGGCGGCCGCGCCCTGATGGCCATCGGCACCGGAGAAGGCGAAGACCGAATGAGCAAGGCCACAACCCGAGCCCTCTCCTCGCCGTTGCTGGAGTCCTCTTTCAAGGGCGCCACGGGCATCGTGCTGAACATCACCGGCGGCGACGACCTGACCATCGGAGAGACCAACCGGGCCGCCGAGATGCTGACCGGTGCCTCCAACCCCGACGCCCTCGTCATATTCGGAGTGGTACGCGACAAAGCCTTCGACGGAAAAGTCCGCGTAACCCTCATTGCCACCGGCCTTGAGATGGAGCACACCGTGGAAGACCTGCCCAAGGGCAGGGTAATTTCTGCCCAGCCACAGGAGCTGATGCAACCGGTTCGGGAGCGGCCCAACGGCTTTCCTAATGGGGCGCGCAGGGTGAGCAACGGGTCCCGCTTCGGTGGCCTCTTTCGCAAGGGAATCGGAGCCCGGGCCACGGGTGCTTTCCGCTAACCGGGATTTAGAACGGGTTCGAAAATTACTCAAGAAATAGTGCGTTTCAATGCTTGACAGCGCTGATATATAGTAGTAGCGTTACCCCCTGACACCACATATTGTGGTATGGGAATTTCTAACGGGTTTCCTTTCCCGACGGGGTTACAAGCAGTGAGATGTCCCTTCTGTGACTTCGAAGATTCGAAGGTCATTGATTCTAGGACTGTGGAAAGTGCAGTGCGGAGACGGCGGCAATGTCTCCGCTGCGACCTGCGTTACACCACCCTGGAGCGGATCCAGGGCGCTGTCCTGACCCTCATTAAGGGAGACGGGCGCCGGGAGCTATTCAACCGCTCCAAGCTGGCTTCCGGCATTCATAAGGCCTGTGCCAAGAGGCCCCTGCCCCTCGGCTCCATCGAAAAGATGGTTGACGATATCGAGGAGGAGCTCCAGAAGCTTGGCAGGGCCGAGGTCCCAACCGGCATCGTCGGTGAGTTGGTCATGGCTCGCCTCAAGGAACTGGACCGCGTCGCTTACATCCGGTTCGCCAGCGTCTACCGGGATTTCGCCGACGTGGAGACCTTCAAGGAAGAGGTCGACTCCCTGCTCGGCTCCCACGTTGACGCCGAGGCCCCTTCGGCCCAACTCCCCATGTTTATGGAAGTGAGTCGGCGGGGAGAAGGAAACTCGCGGTCCGGACGGCGTTAGGCGGAGTAGAGATGAAGCTGTTAGAAACTAAGGCCCCGGTAGACCCCTATGTCGTAACCGTCAGGAACGGTGAGCGGGTCTCAGGCGGTGAGGCCTCACTGGATCAGGTCGCCGGTAAACCCCGACCCGCGGATGCCGACCTCGAAGCGCTGGAAAAGCTGGGATTGGCGATGAAGCTGCCCGGCCCGGATCCAGGCCCCGACTAACAAGTCGGGGCAGAGGTGAAGGCAGACTGGACAGCTCCGCAATATTCCCATCAGTTTTCGGGCGCAATTTATAAATCATAGAATCGAGCGAACCTTGGTACAGATTAATAAGGCAATCAATCAATCAACCGTCCACTCTCGGATGGTTCTGGGCCTAAGCGGTGAAATCTCCGAAAAGTTTGGCAAACGACTGCCCCTCGTATCCGAAAACGGCATGGCAGTCTTGGGGCGGCGCTACCTGGTCAAGGACTCGGAAGGCAAGCCGGCCGAAGTGCCGGAAAATCTCTACCGCCGAGTAGCCCGGAATATAGCGGAGGGAGAAAAGGCATACGGAGCGGTCGATACGGATGTCGAGCTATTGGCTGAACGGTTCTACCAGCTCATGGCCCGCAATCAGTTCATGCCCAACTCCCCGACGCTCATGAATGCCGGTAGGGAACTCCAACAGCTCTCCGCCTGCTTCGTCCTCGCCGTCCCCGACTCCATTGACGGCATCTTCGAAGCAGCCAAACACACCGCAGTCATCCACAAAAGCGGAGGCGGCACCGGCTTCGCCTTTTCGAATCTCAGGCCCGAGAGCGACAGGGTCGGGTCCACGGGCGGCGTGGCCAGCGGCCCCGTGTCCTTTATCCGCATCTTTGATACCGCCACCGACGTAGTGAAGCAGGGCGGCACCCGACGCGGCGCCAACATGGGCATACTAGATGTCAGCCACCCCGACGTCCTGAAGTTCGTCCACTCTAAGGACGACGACTCCTCCCTTCAGAACTTCAATATCTCCGTTGCCGTCACCGAACGGTTCATGCAGTCTGTGGAGAACGGTAGCACCCACGACCTCGTCAACCCCAACAGCAAGGTCAAGGTGAAGTCCATAGAGGCCAAACCCCTCTTCGATGAAATGGTCGAGAGCGCGTGGAAGACCGGTGACCCGGGCATCATCTTCATCGACCGGATGAACGACGAGCGCTCCAACCCCGTGCCCAAGCGGGGCCCGATCCAGGCCACCAACCCCTGCGGAGAGCAGCCCCTCTACTCCTACGACTCCTGTAATCTCGGCTCCATCAACCTTGCCAAGTTCGTTCTCGAATCTGACGAAGGCCCTGCCGTGGACTGGGACGAATTGGGCGAAGTGGTGGGAAGCTGCGTCCGCTTCTTGGACAACGTCGTCACCATGAACAACTACCCCATCCCCGAGATCGCCGAGACCTCCACCAGTATCCGGCGCATTGGCCTCGGCGTTATGGGCTGGGCCGACATGCTCATCCTCATGGGTATCCCCTACAACTCCCAGGCGGCCCTGGACTTGGGCGAAGAAGTTATGAGGTTCATCGACGAAAAGGCTACCTCTGCGTCGGAGACCCTTGCCGGCGAGCGCGGCAACTTCCCCGACTGGGACGACTCCGTTTATGGCCCTGGCGGGTTGCTCGGGCCCCGACCCATGCGCAACTCCACCCGCACCACCATTGCTCCCACCGGCACCATCAGCATCATCGCCAACTGCTCCAGCGGCATCGAGCCCCTCTTCGCCCTCAGCTACGTCAGGCACGTCATGGACAACGCCCGCCTGGTGGAAGTCAATCCCTACTTCGAGGCTGTCGCCCGACGCGAAGGCTTCTACAGCCAGGAATTGATGGAGAAGCTGGCCGACCTAGGGACAGCTCAGGGTTTGGAAGAGGTGCCTAGGTGGGTGCAGGACCTCTTCGTAACCTCCCACGACATCAGCCCCGAGTGGCACGTCAAGATGCAGGCCGCCTTCCAGAGGCACACCGACAACGCCGTCTCCAAGACCGTTAACTTTGCCAACCACGCCACTGTCGAAGACGTGCGCAAGGTCTACATGCTGGCCTACCGGGAAGGCTGCAAGGGCGTGACCATCTACCGGGACGGCAGCAAGAGTCAGCAGGTGTTGAACACCGGTCAGACCCAGAAGGCCCGACAAGGCGACGAAGCGCCCCACTCAGGCCCGACCCCGCGGCGCAGACCTTCCAAGGTGCAGGGCATCACCGAGAAGGTCCACACGGGCCACGGCAATATGTACGTAACCGTCAACTTCGACGAGGAAAAGACCCCCTTCGAGGTCTTTTCCAATCTTGGCAAGGCGGGTGGCTGCGACTCTGCACAACTGGAGGCGATTTCCCGGCTTGCCTCCCTAGCCCTCCGTTCGGGCATCGAGACCCAGGACGTCATCGACCAGTTGAGGGGCATTACCTGCTGTCCCGCATGGAACGAAGGAGAACTTGTCAAGTCCGGCCCCGACGCGGTCGCCCTCGTCCTCTCCCGACACCTCATGGAGCACGAGAAGTGGCCCAGCCCGGAAGCTCCGTCCGTTGTCGGGGCACAGGTGCCGTTGCCCCAGCTTCAAAAGAACGGAAACGGCCACACCAACGGAAATGGAAAAATCGCTTATTCAGGCAAATGCTCGGAATGCAACGGGACCCTGGTATACCAGGAGGGATGCGTGACCTGCTACGACTGCGGGTACAACAAATGCGGCTAACGTCCTAATATCAAAGCAAGGGCAGACGGGAGGCGTGCTCCCCCCGGAACACGGCCCGAGCCATCGGGCCATCCCCCCGACTGCCGTTACCCCGGTGCGCTGCTCCTCCCAGCGCACACCACCTCCGGGCACCCTTGGGCGCCACCTCCCCCCAGGGTGCCCACTCTTTTGTCCTGAATCGCGTGCCTCACGGGCACGGGTGATATAATCTATTACACAGTAGCCGTCCCGACAAGTGGCGATTCTGCCGTGTCGGCGCTAGGAGGCCCCAAATAAAACTCTCATTCATCGGCGGCGGGGTCATGGCGGAAGCCATCGTGCGTGGCGTCATCCAACAGGCCGTTGCCAGTCCAGCCGATATCACGGTCAGCGAACCCATCGCATCCCGACGCTCCATCCTCACCGACACCTACAACGTCTCCACCACAAAGGACAACCTTGTTGCCCTTCAGGCCGCCGAGGCCGTTGTCCTTGCCGTGAAGCCCCAGGTAATGCCCCATGTCCTGGAACAGATGAAGGGCCGCGTCGGCAAGGGGCAGATGGTGCTCTCCATAGCGGCGGGCGTGAAACTGGACACCCTGTCCAATGGCCTCCGCCACGACGTGCTGGTCAGGGCCATGCCCAACACCCCCGCCCAGATAGGGGAGGGGATAACCATGTGGACCACGGGCGCCACCGCAAGCCCCGACGCACGGGAGACGGCTGCTCGAATCCTGCGGGCCCTTGGTGAGGAGATCTACGTCGAAGACGAGAAATACTTGGACATGGCCACCGCCCTCAGCGGCGGCGGCCCCGCCTACACATTCCTCTTTATTGAATCGCTGATCGACGCCGGTGTCCACGTCGGTCTTTCCAGAGACGTCGCCGAAAAGCTCGCCGTGGAGACCATCGCGGGGTCCGCTCAGCTTTACAGGGAGTCGGGGAAGCACCCCGCCGAACTCAAGAACATGGTTACGTCGCCCGGAGGCACCACCGCCGAGGCCCTCCTCGTCCTCGAATCGGGCGGCCTCAGGGGTCTCTTCATCAACGCCATAGTCGAGGCCTACCGTAAGGCCCAGCGGATCGGCTGAACATGGTCTTCGGCATAATCGCCCTGCTGGCCCAGGTCCTCTCCTGGATGATAATTGCCAGGATGATCCTAAGCCTGATCTTTCCCATGGGTACCGACAAACAGTGGGTCGCCAGCCTCATGCACGTCCTCTACAGGGTTACCGAACCCATCCTGGCCCCCATCAGGAGACTAGTGTACAGGGGCGGAGCGTTGGACTTTAGTCCCATGGTGGCCGTGCTCATTCTCTGGGTCATTTCCATCGGTGCTGGCAGTCTGGGCTAGCGCCCGACACCCCTCACCCGATATCATCCTCTCTCATTGGAGGCGTTTGAACGCCTCCGGCCATAGCGAGCGATGCGCAAGGTAGCCATAGTCACCGACAGCACTTCCTGCATTCCCGCTGAGCTTGCGCGGGAGCTGGACATCCGTGTAGTTCCCCTGACCTACGTCTTCGGAGACACCGTCGTCCCCGACGACCCCGATATGGACATGCCCGACTTCTACCGCCGCCTCCAGGCTGCCGAGAACCCCCCCACGACCTCTCCGGCCTCCCCTGGCGCTTATGTCGAGACGTTCAGGCAGCTCATCGGTTCCGTCGAGTCTGTCCTGTGTATCACTGTGTCCGCCAGGTTCAGCGGCATGCACCGCGCAGCGACCGTTGCCAGAGACATGCTGGCTGGAGACTCTCCTCCAATACGGGTGGAGGTGATGGACTCGGGCGGAGCTGCCATGTTGCAGGGTTTCGTAGTTCTCGCCGCCGCCCGAGCCGCGGCCGAGGGCGCATCCCTGGAGGAAGTGACCCGTGTCGCCGAGTCCGTCAGGGCCCGGGTCCGATTGGTTGCGGTTATAGACACCTTCAAATACCTGGGACGCAGCGGCCGGTTCCCGAGGACCGTTGCCTGGGGCGCTTCGATTATCGGATTGAAGCCCGTGCTCTCGCTGCGAACAGGTCAGGTGAAGCCCGTGACCGTGGCTCGGAGCAGGAAGAGCGCTATCCGCAAGATGCTGCGCATGCTGGAACGCGACACCCGGGGCATGGGCAACATCCGGGTGGCGATTCTGCACGCCAATGTCCCCGAAGAAGCCGAGGCGTTTGCCCGCCAGGTCTCCGAAACTGTAGACTGCACCGAGTTGATCATGTCCCACCTGACCCCCGTTATGGGCATCTACACGGGCCCCGGGGTCCTGGGCATCGCCTACTACACTGACTGAACAACGCAGTTTGCCAATGCTGAAAGCGCTTTTCATACTTGGCTGCTACCTGTACGGCTCGCTGCCCGTCACGGAAGTGCTGGCCAGGAGGAAGGGCACGGACCTCCGGCAGGAAGGGACCCGGAAGGCGGGTGCAGGCAATCTCTGGCAGACCGCGGGGGCGCGTTACGGGCTGATCGGCGGGATTTTCGATGTCAGTAAGGGCGTCCTGCCCGTATTGCTGGCCGACCGGCTGAAGCTCGGCAAGGGCGTCGGGGCCGCCGGGTCCATAGCCGGTCTCATTGGGCAGATGTGGCCCCTCTTCAGAAAGTTCGATGGCGGTAGGGGAAACGCTACTGCCATAGGCTCACTGCTCGCCCTCAGCCCGAGGGCCGCCATCATGGCCATGGTCCCCATGTTTGGCGGCGGTGCCATCTGGGCGTTGCCGATCATGGTGCGTAATGACCTGCCCTGGAAGCAACGACTGAAGTTCCCCGGCAGGAACAGCGATGTTGTCCCTCTCGGGATGCTCGTCGGCTGGTTGGGCATACCGCTTCTTGCGTGTCTGTTGAAGGAACCCAAGCCCGTGACCCGGGCTCTCCTCGCCGCAACCATCGCCATTATGGCGCGTCGGGTTACGGGTGGACTCTCCAGGGACATAGCCGAGGGCCGGGACCTCAAAGAAGTCCTGCGGAACAGGGCCCTCTACGACAGGTCCACGAGGTAGACACGCTGACCCCGCCGGACGCCATCGCCCCCCGCACCCCAGACCACTCTGTCTCTCGCCTCGAAACCGATGTAGAGACCCTCTGGAGAAGCCTCCCCCCACCCCCGCCGCCCGTCTCCAATCCCTATCTCGTGCTAATGTGCGGACTCCCGGGCGCCGGAAAGACTCACTTCGCCCGACTCCTAGCCACGGAAGCGCCTATGCAGGTCATCGAGTCTGACGCGGCTCGGAAAACACTGGCCGGAATACCCGCGTATAATTCAGATGAGAACCGGCGCGTCTTTGGCGCATGCCGTCGGCTCATGCAGAATCTCTTGGAAGACGGTGTCTCAGTTTTGCTGGACGCAACAAATGTCACAGAGCGGGACAGGAAATACTCCCACGAAGCTGCATCAGCGAAGGGAGCAAACGTTGTGGTGGTCAAAGTGACCGCCCCTGAGACCCTGATCCGCCGCAGGCTGAAACGCAGAGAGCGAAGCCAATCGAGAGACGGCGCTTCCGAGGCCGGATGGGACGTATACATCAGAATGAGAGCCCGGGAGGAGCCGGTGGTCGGGCCTCACTTTATCGTCGATACGTCGAAGGACATAATGCCCTCGGTTCGGCGAATAGCGGAAAAGCTCAGATCGATAAGCGTAGATTAAGGGAGACCCACCAATGGAAATAAACGTTGTCCAGGGTGACATAGCCGAGCTAAAGGCCGATGCCGCAGTCGTCAACCTCTTTGAAGGCGTGAAGCAGCCGGGCGGCGGCACCGGTGCCGTAGACCGCTCCCTCGACGGCGCCATCACGGAACTCATCGCCGACGGTGAACTCACCGGCAAGGAGGGCGAGATTGTCCAGGTACACACCTTCGGCAAGATTGCGCCCAAGCGCGTGGTTATCGCCGGTCTGGGCAAGAGAGAACGCTTCGATGAGGACACCGTCCGCCGCATCATGGGTGGACTCTGCCGAGACCTCAGCTCCAAGGGCATCAAGAAGGTCACTACTCTTGTCCACGGCGCCGGCATCGGCGGTATGGACGCCGGAAGCTCCGCACAGGCCATCGCCGAGGGCAGCCTCCTCGGGACCTACACCTTTAATCGACACCGCACCACCGCCCCCGAACCCAAGGAGATAGACCAGATTTCCCTTGTAGAAGTTGACGATTCCAAGATCGCCGCCCTCGAATCTGGCCTTGAGCGCGGCAAGATCATCGCCGAGTCCACTGCCCTCGCCCGGGACATGGCCAACGAACCCGCCAACTTCATGACCCCCTCCGACATGGCCGCCACCGCCGAACGCGTTGCAGAAGAGTCTGGCCTGGAAGTCGAGGTCCTCAACAGCGAGCAGATGGACGGCCTCGGCATGGGCGCAATAGCCGGCGTGGCCAAGGGAACCCGACAACCCCCCAAGTTCATCATCCTCAAATACCGCGGCGATGAAGACGGCGCAGAGCGGCACCTGGGACTCCTCGGCAAAGGTGTCACCTTCGACTCCGGCGGAATATCCCTGAAGCCCGCCCTGAACATGGGTGATATGAAGGGCGACATGTCCGGTGGCGCATCCGTAATCGCAGCCATGGGCGCCATAGGAAAGCTGAAACCTCGTATCAACGTCACGGGCCTCGTCCCCGCCTCCGAGAACCTCCCCGACGGCAACGCCCAGAAACCCGGCGATGTTGTCCGGGCAATGAACGGCAAGACCATCGAGATAGAAAACACCGACGCCGAGGGCCGACTCCTCCTCGCCGACGCCCTCTCCTACGGCCGCAAAATCGGCATGACTTCCATGGTCGACGTAGCCACGCTGACCGGCGCTATGGTCATAGCCCTCGGTCACGTGAGTTCCGGGGCTTTCGGAAATGATCAGCAGATGGTGGACAATATCATCGCGGCCGGAAAGGAAGCCGGGGAGAAGATCTGGCACATGCCCCTCTTTGAAGAGTACAAGGAGCAGAACAAGAGCGATGTGGCGGACGTGAAGAACACCGGTGGCCGTCCCGCTGGCTCCATCACCGCCGCCCAGTTCCTCGCCGAGTTCAGCGAGGATACCCCATGGGTCCACCTGGACATCGCCGGCACCTTCATGGCATCCAAGACCAAGGGCTACGTCGTTAAGGGCGCGACGGGCGTGCCGGTCAGGACCCTCATCAACTACGTCCTCTCCCAGGCCGAGACCCAACCGAAAAACGAATGATCGGACTCCTCAAAAAGAAGCCCGGCCCCGAGGAGAGCAACCGTGCGCGCTATCGACGGTATCTAAAGAACGAGATAGAGGCCGTCCAGCTCTACAGCGACCTTGCCAATATAGAAAGGGACGACGACCGCGCCCGACTCTTCCGCCGACTCGCCCAGGCCGAGATGCGACACGTCCGCATCTGGTCCCGCAAGCTCGGCCTCGAGGACCAGTCCCCCGACAACTACCGGCGCTCCCTGCGCGTCCTTGTTTTGCGCTCCATAGCTGCCATATTCGGCACCAAGGCCGTCATGCCAATGATCCTGAAGTCGGAGGCTGCGGACGCGAGCACATACAGAGAGGACCCGGAGGCCACAACCATAGTCCAGGAAGAGGTCGAGCACTTCAACGTGCTGGGCCGGCTCTCGGGCCAGCCCGACCACGCCCAGATAATCTCCCTGGAACGCCGCCACTACAGCGGTACGGTCAACGTCCGGGCGGGGGTCCTCGGATTCAACGATGGCCTGATCTCTAACGTTAGCCTCGTTATGGGCGTCACCGGCGCCACTTCGGACTCCACCTTCATCGTGATCGCGGGCATCTCGGGATTACTGGCAGGAGCGTTCTCCATGGCCGCGGGCGAATACGTCTCCGTCCGAGCCCAGAGGGACGTCTACGAAAGGGAGATCGAGGTGGAAAGGGCGGAATTGGAGGAAGTCCCTAGGGAGGAGGCCCAGGAGCTGGCCCTCATCTACCAGCGCAAGGGATTCACCAGGCAGGAGGCCCGAGCCGTCGCCGAGCGGATAATCGCCAACCCGGAAGTCGCCCTGGAAACCCTGGCCCGGGAGGAGCTCGGCCTGGACCCCGACCAGCTAGGCAACCCGTGGTCGGCAGCCATTAGCTCCTTCCTGGCATTCGGCTTCGGCGCACTCATTCCCCTCCTCCCGAACCTATTCACCACCGACCTCCTTGCCCTTATCTTAACCGCCGCGTTAAGCGGCGCGGCCGTCTTTGGAATAGGCGCCCTGCTCGGGACGCTGACCGGCAAGAACCTCTTCTGGGGAGGAGGCCGTATGCTCTTTGTCGGTGCCGCGGCCGCCGGGGTGACCTACGGCATCGGCTCCCTCGTCGGGATTTCTCTGGAGACCCACTAGTAAGGCTCCAGCCGAAACCCGGCAGCGAATGGGTTTATACGCTCAGGCCAACGCGGAGCGTAACTGCCGCATCGACAGGTTCCCCCCGCTCACCACCACCGCCACCTTCTTGCCCTCAAGCCGCTCCTTGATCTGCAATGCCCCCGCCAGCGACGCCGCCCCGGCCCCCTCGGCTAGTGTCCGCGCCTTCTCCAGCAGCATCACCACCGCCGACTCAATCTCCTCCTCACTCACCTGAAGGAAATCATCCAGCATGTCCCTCAGAATGGCCTGGGGAAACTCGAAAGCCGTCCGGGTCGCTAGCCCCTCGGCCCCCGTCTCCATAGCCGCCTCCACCATCTCCCCGCTCTTCCACGACAAATACGCCGCCGGCGCCTTCGCCGCCCCGACCCCTATCACCTCCACCCCCGGACTGATCGCCTTCGCCGCTATCGCCGTACCGCACGCTCCGCTGCCGCCGCCTATCGGCACTAGTATCACGTCCACGTCTGGCAGGTCTTCCATTATCTCCAGCCCGTAAGTCCCGACCCCCGCCACCAGGTCAGGCTCGTTTCCGCTGTGTACGTATCGGTACCCGAACTCGGCGCACAGCTTCTCGACGTGCTCCCGCGAATCATCGAAGTCTGCCCCATGAAAGACGACCTCCGCCCCCAGGTCCTGCATCGCCTCCACCTTCCCCGGGTTCGCCCCCTCCGGCACCACGATTATCGCCCGAACCCCGAACAACCGGCCAGCGTACGCTATCGACTGCCCATGGTTCCCCGTAGACGCCGAGATTATCCCCCGCTCCCTCTCCTCCTCCGACAGCCGGGACACCAAGTTTATCCCTCCCCTTACCTTGAATGCGCCCGTCACCTGGTAGTTCTCGTGCTTCAGGTAGACCTCTGCTCCTACCGCGGCGGATAGTGACGGGTAATGCCGCAACGGAGTCCGGGTCACATGGCGTCGGATAACTTGTCTCGCCGAAAGGATGTCGGCAAACGTGGGTCGGGTCTGCATTTGTGGCTCCTGGGTTGCGGTCGAAGCTCGTACTTCAACCTTCACACTAAACTGTGCTAGAGTATACGCACTATCTCAAACGCAAGGAGCGGCGGTCGCCTACGCCCGACCCCCGCATTGGTGCCACACTGTCATGAGCGGTCTCAAGGGAATCGACGAAAGCCTGGTCGTCAAGGCCGAACCCAACCCCGACCTTGACGATATTCACCCCGGCGACACCGTAAAGGTGCACTACAGGGTCATCGAAGGGACCCGGGAGCGCATCCAGGTCTTCCAGGGTACGGTCATCAAGATTCGTAACGGCGGAATCGACGCCAACTTTACCGTGCGTCGGGTGACCCACGCCGTCGGCGTCGAGAGGACGTTCCTTTTCAACTCCCCCCGGTTGCAGAAGCTGGAACGGGTAAGGCTGGGCAAAGTAAGGCGCGCCCGGCTCTACTACCTGCGGGAGCGCTCCGGCAAAGCCGCCCGGATCAAAGAGAAGCGTCTCGCCTAGCCCCGACGCCTCCCGGCCCTTCCAATTCGTCCCCGAACGGCGGCCATAATCGCCGCGACCATTGGCTATGCCTTTCGCTGAAATCGCCGCCGACGCCCCCCTGGAGCCGGGACGAACTTTCACCTACTCCATCCCTCCCGGCCTGAGAGTTGAACCCGGCCACTGCGTCTGGGTCCCCTTCGGGCGTCGCACCCTGCAAGGCGTAGTCTTCGAAGTCACCGGGACCCCCGCCTTCCAGGAGACCCGCGACATCATCGGCCTCGTCGACCCGATCCCCCTCCTCTCTCCCCACCACCTTTCCCTGGCCCGCTGGATCAGCCTCCGCTACCTCTGCTCCCTCTTCGAAGCCGCCTCCGTAATGCTCCCCCAGGGCGTACGCCGTCGGGTGCGCACCTTCTACTCGCTCAACCCCCGCTCCGGCTCCTTTTCTCCGACTCCCGCACAACAAGACGTGGTGGACGTGCTGAAAAAACTGGGCCGCTCCGGACTCGCAGCCCTGAAGAAGGAGCTTGGAGACCGGGCGCAGCCGAGACTCGAAACCCTTGTAAAGGCCGGCATAGCGACCCGTGAGTGGGAACTCCCCCGGCCCGCCGTCTCCGCCAGGTACGAGACCCGGTACTTCCTTTCAGCAGCCCCCGAAGATGCCGTTGCCAAGGCTAATCTCAAGAGAAACGCCGTAAACCAACGCGCTTTCCTTGATGCCCTCTTCGAGCAGCCGGATGGCATTTCCGTTGCCGACCTGAAGGAAAGGGCCATCTCCCCGACTGCTATTAAGACCCTCGTGGAGAGGGGCGTGGCCGGCAGCAGGAAGGTGCGGGTCATGCGTGACCCCCTTGCCACGAGGCACTACAAGCAGACCCCCGCCCCCGACCTTACCCCGGACCAGCAAAGCGTCTGGGCCCCGATTGAAAAAGCCCTGGACAAAGCGGCGCCGGGCGGCGATGGAAAGACGTTCCTCCTCCGTGGCGTCACCGGCAGCGGCAAGACCGAGATATATCTCCGTGCTTTGGAACGCACCCTGAAGCTCGGGCGGCGGGGCATAGTCCTCGTCCCCGAGATCGCCCTCACCCCCCAGACCGTGCAGCGCTTCAGTTCCCGCTTCCCGGGCCAGGTCGCCGTCCTCCACAGCCGCCTCAAACCCGGCGAGAAGTTCGACGAGTGGTGGCGCATCCACGAAGGCGAATTCGGCGTGGCCATAGGCCCGAGAAGCGCCCTCTTCTCCCCCCAGCCCGACCTCGGTCTCATCGTTCTCGACGAGGAGCACGACAGCTCCTACAAGCAGTCCGAACCCGCGCCTCGCTACCATGCCAGGGAAGCCGCCTTGGAGCTGGCGAGACTCTCCGGCGCAGTGGTCATCCTCGGAAGCGCCACGCCGGACCTGACTACCTCCTACAGGGCCGCTACGGGCGAACTCCGGTTCCTCGAACTCCCCCGGCGTATCCGCCAGGGCACCGAGGACTCGGCCCTGGCCCGGGTCGACGTCGTCGACATGAAGAAGGAGCTTACCAGCGGCAACCGTGATATGTTCAGCCGCCTCCTCCGCACCGAGATGACCAGGGCCCTCGAAGCCCGAGAACAGATCATCCTCTTCATCAATCGGCGGGGCTTCTCTACTTCCGTCCACTGCCGCCACTGCGGCCAGGTAATCCAGTGCCGCCGCTGCGAGGTATCCCTCGTCTACCACGGCGCCCGGGGCCGCCTACTCTGCCACCACTGCGGCTACAGCATCAACAGGCCCCAGATGTGCCGCCAGTGCGGCAGCCCCGACCTCGGCTACATCGGTACAGGCACCCAGCGCATCGAGCAGGAAATGCGCTCCCGATTCCCCGGGGCCCGCACCCTCCGCTGGGACAGGGACACTGCCTCCGACCAGGGCGGGCACGAGGAGGTGCTTCGCAAGCTCCAGTCCGGCGAGATCGACATCCTCGTCGGCACCCAGATGGTCGCCCAGGGCCTTCATCTGCCTCAGGTCACCCTCGTCGGCGTAATGAGCGCCGACGTCGGCATCAACTTCCCCGACTACCGCGCCGGAGAACGAGTCTTCCAGGTGTTGACCCAGGTGGCTGGTCGGGCCGGCCGGGGTCCGGGTGGCGGGCGGGTCATCGTCCAGACCTTCAATCCCGAGCACTACGCCATCCGCGCCGTCGCCGCCCACGACTATGACGGGTTCTACCGCCAGGAGGCCCGATACCGCCTCCAGAATCGCTATCCCCCCTTCGCCCGGCTCACCAGGCTCACCCACTCCCATCCCAACGCCGAAAACGCCGACTCCGAGGCGAATCGGGTCGCCGTAGACCTCCGCAACGAGAGAGACCGCCTTGGACTCCCCCAGACCGAGGTCCTCGGCCCCGTCCCCTGCTTCATCCCCAGGCTCAGGGGCCGCTACCGTTGGCAGGTCCTGATCCGCGGCAACGAACCCGGACGCCTCCTCCAAAAAGTCGGCCTCGGAGACGGCTGGTCCCTAGAAGTAGACCCCGTAACCCTCCTCTAATTCACCCTCCCAAAACCTCGCATGATGATGTGCATAGAAGTGCCCAGCCCCCATCATCCCCACCCACCTTACACCGTCATCCCCGCCCCCTTTAACCCATCATCTCCACCCACCCTTAACCCATCATTCCCGCCTCTTTAACTCGTCATTCCCACGGAGGTGGGAATCCATCCCTCCGAAACACTCACCTGCAACCCCACCCCCCACCCCGATTCCCCTCCGTCACTTCCGTCTCTCACCCCCATCATCCCCACCCACCTTACACCGTCATTCCCGAGTAGTCGGGAATCCATCCCTCCGAAACACTCACCTACAACCCCACCCCCCACCCTTCCCATCTTCCGTCACTCCAACCCCGTCCCCCCTCCCCACCCCCAAGGGGAGCCTGTCCGCCTATGGCGGATCATTCCGATGCCCCGCGAGGAATCTAAAGCGCTCCTCCCCAAACCCGCTCTCCTCTCCACCATTCCCGCCCTTTTAACTCGTCATTCCCACGGAGGTGGGAATCCATCCCTCCGAAACGATCACCTCCCACCTCGCAATTCACCCCTCCCGCTTGCCTAGCCCTACACACCCAGGCACAGTCATTCCGATGCCCCGCGAGGAATCTCAAGCGCCCCTACCTAACTCCACCCCCATCATCCCCACCCACCTAATGCCATGTCATTCCGAACGGCAGTTAGGAATCTGGAGTGGGAATCGGGGGGAATCCCCCTCAAACCCGTACATTTGCTTGACACACCTGAGCAAAGGCGTTATCATACCCTCCGTTCGCGAACACTAATCCGGTAACACAAGGAGGAACCAGAAACCCAGGGAAGCCCACCCGACCCCACACGGGTCCCGTGCCCCTTCCCTGTCCATCCAGGCGATGGAAGGTCCACAACACTAAACTGCACGCTCCTCATTAAAGGAGCCCTGCCGAAAAACTCGGGCTTTACGGCCCTTGGAACATCTCCCCCGTCGTTCCCTTCGGAGATTCCCATTAACCCAGCGACGGCAGCGAGAAAACACCCTCCCGCCCCTCCGAGTGGGCTGGGAAGAACTGAAAACTGGTGGTAGAGACGCCCTCAGGCGGGGGTTCCCCTCGCTTGTCTGCCATGTGACAGAGGAACACGGGGCTGAACCAGGCTGGCCTCCCGCCCCCTGAAAACTGAGTCCCGGACCTTCCATCGCCGACCCCCTCCAAAACAAAAAGAACTGAAAACTAAAACCCCACAATCGAAGATCCGCCTCAGGAGGACTGAATAAAACTCCGAGGCGTCACCGGCCCACCCATCGGGTACATGACCTTTACACACACAACCCCATTTCTTAGAATTGTCCCGATGCCCGTGCCATACTTGATCATCCTTCCCGCCCCAGAGGCGCTCCTTGGCCGTACTTCCGCTTAGAGTCACCCCAGACCCAATTCTCCGACTGAGGGCCAAGCGCGTCCGCGCCATCGACTCCTACATCAAGAAGCTCGCCGGGGATATGGTCGAGAGCATGCACGAATACGATGGCGTCGGCATCGCCGCTCCCCAGGTAGGGGTTTCCCTCCGTGTCATCGTCATCGGCATACCCGACGAGGAGATCATCACCCTCATCAATCCCGAAATCGTCAAGAAGTCCGGCGAGCGGGACGTCAACGAAGGCTGTCTCAGCATCCCCGGCTACCGCGGCGAAATAAAGCGCGCCGAGACCGTTGTCGCCAAAGGCCTGAACCTGGACGGCAAGGAGGTGCGCATCAAGGCCACCGACCTCCTCGCCCAGGCCCTCGAGCACGAGGTCGGCCACATCCAGGGCGCCCTCTACACCGACCTGCTGGAAAGCATGGACAAACTCCACAAGTACACCCCCGCCGAAGAGGAGGAAGCCGACTGAATGCTCGCATCTTGCGGCATCACCGCGCCTATTGTGCTAACATTCACTAACAAATTTCCGCAATGCGCGGCTTACAACAGTTTTGACACACCATTCCCCATGCTCCGGCGGACACTTTAGTTGCTAGCGCTGCTCAGGCTATACAGGCTCATCCCGAAGGGAAATACCCTTCGGCTGATGATGATCGCCCTCATCTTTATTGCAGCCTTGGTGGTGCTGCTCCCCGACAAAACGCCCGGCATTGACAGGGTCGGCTTCCGCCAGGGCCTTGACATCCGCGGCGGCACCCACCTCGTCTACGAAGCCCAACCCCCCGAAGGCGAAACCGTTACCGAATCCCAGGTCGATGGCGTCATCAGCATCATCCGCAACCGCGTCGACGCCTTTGGCGTCTCCGAACCCATCGTCCAGCGCGTCGGCGACGACCGGATCATGGTCCAGATCCCCGGCATCCGGGACGTGGAGCGAGCGAAGGAACTGATTGGCCGCACCGCCCAACTCGACTTCCGGGAGCAGAGACGCCAGGAGGACGGCACTTTCGTCACCGACCCCCAGACCGGCAGCATCATCTGGGACCCCGTCCTTGCTCCAAATGACAGCGGCCAGCTTGTCCCCCTCACCGGCGAGTACATGCTCCCCAACTCCCAGGTCGTGCTGGATCCCAGCACCAATCTCCCCCAGGTCGCCTTCGAGTTCAACAGCGAAGGCGCCAGAATGTTCGAAAACATCACCAGCAGGCTCCTCAACCAGCCCCTCGGCATCCACCTGGACGGCCTCCTGATCTCCGACCCCGTAGTCCAGGCGGTCATATCCAGGAACGGTGTAATTACGGGCCTCAGCATCGAACAGGCCGACGACCTCGCCATCCAACTCAACGCCGGCGCCCTCCCCATCCCCATCCAGCTCATCCGCGAACAGGACGTGGACGCCACCCTCGGCGCCGAGTCCGTGAACAAGAGCCTTATAGCGGGAATCGTCGGGCTGTTGCTGGTGCTGGGGTTCCTGATGGTCTACTACAGGTTGCCGGGTATGCTGTCGGCGGGCGCCCTAATCGTCTATGGCCTCGTGGTCCTGTCCACCTTCAAGCTGCTTCCCGTGACTCTTACCCTCTCCGGAATCGCTGGCTTTATCCTCTCCATCGGCATGGCCGTAGACGCCAACGTCCTCATCTTCGAACGTCTGAAAGAAGAGTTGCGCGCGGGCCGCAGCCTCCGGGTCGCCATCGAAGCCGGTTTCAACCGCGCTTGGGTGGCCATCCGAGACAGCAACGTCTCTACTCTGATTACCTGTGCTATCCTCTGGTGGTTCGGCGACAAGCTGGGCACGCCCCTGGTCACGGGCTTCGCCATCACCCTCGCCATTGGCATAGTCACCAGCATGTTCTCCGCCATGTTCGTGACCCGAAGCTTCCTCCGCTTCTTCGTCGGCTCTTGGGCCCAGGACAGGCCCGGAGCGTTCGGCGTGAGCAAGACTGTTGCAGACACCCCCCAGAACCCCACCCCCGGCCGGCGCATAAACGTCGTCGACAGGCGCTTCTGGTACTTCGCAATCTCTGGCGCAGTCCTTCTACCCGGCATCGTGTCCCTCATCTTCCCTCCGGCCTTCAACACCGGCATCGAGTTCTCCAGCGGCTCCACCATTGAAGTCCGCTTCATCAACCCCGCTGACCGCGACACGCTTTCAGGTGGGGAAGTTACGGTAACGGCGGTGCGGCAAGAGTTGGAGGAGCTTGGTCATGGCGACGCCATAGTCCAGGCCCTGGAGTCCAACGCCTTCCTCATCCGCACCGAGTCCCTCGGCCAGGGAGAGATCGACCAGGATGGCAACGTCGGACCTTCCGACAGCCAGCTTATCCAGCAGGCCTTCGCCCAACGATTCGGCGCCACCAGCATAGACCGCTTCGAGGTGGACTTCGTCTCCCCCATCGTCGCCGCCGAGATGGTGCGCAACGCGGCGTTGGCCGTGTTCTTCGCCATAATCGGCATATTCCTTTACATAGCGTGGGCTTTCCGCAAGATGCCCCACTTCTTCCGCTACAGCGCCGCGGCCGTATTCGCCCTCGCCCACGACGTCCTGATCGTCCTGGGCCTCTTCTCCCTGCTCGGCAAGATCTTCGGCGTGGAACTCAACACCATGGTCATCACGGCTATCCTTGCCGTCATCGGCTACAGCATCAACAACACCATCGTCGTCTTCGACCGCATCAGGGAGAACATGCTCAGGCGCACCGGCGATCCCTTTGAGACGACGGTCAACAACAGCCTTCTTGAGACCATGGGCCGATCAGTCAACACTAGCCTCACAACCCTGTTTACCCTGCTCGCCCTCGTCCTGTTTGGTGGTGGTACGTTGCTCCCGTTCATCCTTGTCCTGCTCATCGGTGTCCTAGCTGGCACCTACAGCTCCATGCTTATCGGTCCGCAGGTGCTTGTAATGTGGGAAAAGGGTGAATTCAGGATGGTTTGGCGTCGGGTCCAGGCCCGACTCGGCGGCGCCCGCGCCCGCACCCCGACCTAGAGGGAACGGGGTCGGATGGCATTCTTGACACCCGAAATTCCCGTCTATACCCTGAGCCTGGGAATTGACTCGGAACTCGCACTCCCAATCAGGGAAGAAGATTAAAAATGTCCCAACTTTGTAGACGCACTCAGTGTGTAGCTGAGATTGAAGACATCGTGATGGGCGCGAAAGAAAGGATTGTCCTAGTAAGCCCATACATTAAAGCCGATGAGAACATCCTAGAGCGCCTAAAGCGGAAGACTAACGATGTGGAAGTCGTCGTGATATATGGCAAAGACAAGAACCAACCTCAGGCGAAGAGTCTCCTTGAAGTGAGAGACGTGACGAAGATTTTCGTTAAGAACCTCCACGCAAAGTGCTATCTAAACGAAGACAAGGCACTCGTTACCTCGATGAACTTGTACGAACACTCCCAGATAAACAACGAAGAAATGGGAATTCTGGTAACTAGAGACGACGACGAGAAACTCTACGAAGATGTCATTAAAGAGGTGCTTCACTGGGAGGAAATAGGGGAGAAGCAATCCCCGAAGGCTAAAAAGCAGCCGAAACCCGAATCTAAAGAATCCCCAAAGGCCTCCGCCAAGTCAAAAACTTCAAATACCCAGGTCAAGAAGGCCACATTTTCCGCGATGGGCTTCTGCATTCGTTGCCATAACCGCATCCTTATCTACTCCAGTAAGTTGGAGCCCTACTGCCCGAGATGCTCCCATTGGTGGCATCAGTCAAATCAGACTATTAAACAACCAGAGAGCTATTGCCACATATGCGGCAAGCCACACAAGGCAAGCCTAAAAAAGCCCGCTTGCAAGGAATGCTGGGAAAAGTACAGGTACGAAATCGATTTCAAGTCGGCGGTAGAGAAATCGCTTGAAAAAGGAAAGGTGAAATGAGAGAAAAACTCGTATCCCTCAATCGAGCTGCAAACCTCGTCCGCACCGGCGACAAGGTGATAATGATGGGCGGCCTGGACAACACACCCATGGCCCTCCTCCGCGAAATCGTCCGCGGCGAGACCACGGAGCTCAACACCGTCGGCGTGGTCGGCGCTTCCATGAACCTCGACTTCCTGGTCGGGGCCGGGCGCACCGCCACCGTTGAGACCTGCGACTTCAACTTCCAGCCCTTCGCCCGTGTCGCCCCCAACTACCTGCGCCTCCAGAAGGAGGGCCGCATCAAGATGAAGGACAACACCTGAGGCGTCCTCTACAGCATGGTCCAGGCTGGATCAATGGGTATCCCCTTCGTCCCGACCCTCGGCTACGCCAACAGCGACGTTATCTCCGAACGTGACGACTTCACCATCGCACCCAACCCCTTCAACCCCTCCGAGCCCATAGTTATGGCCAAGGCCATCAACCCCGACGTCGCCCTCTTCCACGGCACAAAGGCCGACAGGCGAGGCAACGTGCTGGTCAAGAAAGGCGGCGAAGCTCTCATGCTAGCCCAAGCCTCGGACAGGGTCATCGTCACTGTCGAGGAGATCGTCGACCAGGTCTCCCCCGACGATCCCTCCGGCACTTACATTCCGGCCATCCACGTCAAGGCCGTGGCCCCCGCTCCCTTCGGGGCATACCCCAGTGCCTGCCCCGGACATTACGCTATGGACGTTGACGAAATGAAGAAGTACTTGGAAGCTTCCTCATCCGACGAGGCCTTCCAGGACTACCTCGCCGCCGAGGTCTTTGCCTTCAGAGACCATGAATCATACTGCCGGGCCAGGGGCCAGGGCGTCGAAGTGCCCGTCGCGGTTGGCTAGTGACCCCCTCCCCCGACTGCACTTTCGAAGAGTTCATGGCCGTCCTCCTGTCCCGGGAGGTGCGGGACTGGGAGACCTCCGCCTGTGGCGCCCTCTCCTTCATACCCGCCTGCGCCCTCCTCCTCGCCGAGGCCTCCCACGCACCCAACGGCGAGTTCATCGTCCTCGACAGCGACTACTACAACCCCTTCGTGGGCGGCAAGGACTTCCACTACCTCGCCCAGCGGGGCAAGCTTGACCTCTTCTTCTTGAGCGGCATTGAGATAGACCGCGAGGCTAACTTCAACCTTCAGCTCATCGGAGATCCCGACGCCCCTGACGTCAGGATGCCCGGCCAATACGGCTCCGGCCTCCTCTACTACGCCGTCCCGAGGGTCGTACTCTTCCGCACCCGCCATGATAGGCGCACCTTCGTCGAAAAAGTAGATTACGTTTCTGCCTCCGCCTCCTCCCCCGAGGGCTTCACCCGCCGCAACAAAGAGGTGATAGTTGTAACTCCCATGGCCCGCATGGAGCTCTCCCGCGAGTCGGCGCAGCTTGAATTAGCCTCGGTGCATCAGGGTCACACACTGGAAGAAGTGAGGGACAACACGGGCTTCGACCTCCCCATCAAAGGCGGCGGCGCTCAAGCACCCATGACACCCCAAATCTCCCATGAGGAACTCTACCTGCTCCGCACCGCAGTCAAGACCCGCATGATAGAGACCAACACCTACCCCCACGACGCCCGCACCAAGATCCGCGAACCCTAGGCTGGGGGATTCCGTTCCCCCTGAGCGGAGTCGAAGGGTCTCAAGAACGGAATGGGAGGGGCGTCTTGCTGCCGACACCAGGCTGAGTGATAGCCCGTGTTACCGGCTGATCTTCTTCACCCCCGCCACACTCCGAATCCGCTCCTCCGCCATCCGGTCAGCAGCCTCTGCGGTAGTAATGCCATCAGCCTTTGCCTGGGCGAATATATCCAGCAGTGTGTCATGGACCCTGCCAATCCGCTCCAGGGCTGCATCCTTGCTTTTACCCTCTATTTCGCAGGCGACTGTTATGACGCCGCCAGGGTTGATAGCGTAGTCGGGTGCGTAGAGGATGCCGGCCTCGGCAAGCGCCTCGGCGTGCCGAGGCTCCTTCAGCTGGTTGTTGGCCGCCCCTGCCACTATTGGAGCCTTGATCTGCGGTATCGTCTCGTCATTCAACACCCCGCCCAGTGCACACGGCGAGAAGATGTCACATTCGACCGCGTGAATCTCCTCCGGCGCCACGATTTTGGCCCCCATGCCCGCAGCTTCTGCGATGCGAGTTTCGTTGATGTCCGCAGCAATAATCCGGGCCCCGTCTTCCTTCAGGTGTCGGGCATAGTGGTACGCTACCTTCCCGAAACCCTGTATGGCCACCGTCCTGCCCTCAAGCGAGTCCGAACCCGTCAGCTCTTTCATGCACGCCTGTGCCCCCCGGTAGATGCCATAACCCGTGATCACCTCCGCCCCTCCCAGCCCCCCGTGGAACTCCGGCAGCCCGACGGCATAGCGCGTCTCCTTCCGCATGTTCACCACGTCCTCGGCTACAATCCCGACATCCTCCGTAGTGAAGTACCGACCTCCCAGGGTGTCCACGAATCGCCCATGGGCGCGGAAGAGGGCCTCTGACTTGTCTGTGGTCGAGTCCGCAATGATGACAGCCTTCCCTCCGCCATAGTCCAACCCCGCCAGCGACGATTTGTAGGTCATCGCCCGGGCGAGCCTCAGAACGTCGATGATCGCCTCTTCTTCCGTGGCGAAAGGCCACATCCGGGTCCCTCCGCATGCCGGCCCGAGGGTCGTGTCGTGAATGCAGACAAGCGCCCTCAGGCCGGCAGCCTCGTCTGTATAGAAGGCCAGCTCCTCGTAGCCGTACTCATCCATGTAGTCGAAAATCTTCATAGGGTTGCTCCTGATTGACGGGCTCCTGCTCTGCGGCGTCTTTGACGCGGCTAGCTATGGCTTGAGAATCGGACCGCTTCATAGACCGGCGAGGTGTTGCCTCAACGCTTCTGCCAATCCCTCAATCGGTACCCGAGACTGGCCCATCGTATCCCGGTCTCTTATGGTCACCGCATGGTCGTCCAGCGAGTCGAAATCGACAGTGACGCAAAGCGGTGTTCCGATTTCGTCCTGTCGTCGGTACCTCCTCCCGATGGACTGGGCGTCGTCGTACTGGGCCCGGAAATTGGTCCTAACGGCATCGAAGACCTGTTGTGACAGCGGCAGTAAGCGCTGGTTGCGACTCAAAGGCAGGACGGCTACCTGCACGGGGCACAGGTCTTTGTGCAGTTTCAGCAGCACCCGCATCTCCCCCCGCACCTCCTCCTCCCTGTAGGAGTCCACCAGGAAGGCCAGCGTGGCCCGGTCCACCCCACCCGACGGTTCAATCACGTAGGGCGTGACATGCCTCTTGTTCGGCTCATCGAACACTGTCAGTGATTTCCCGCTGGTCTTGGAGTGTTGCAGCAGGTCGAAGTCCGTCCGGTTGGCAATCCCTTCCAGCTCTGACCATCCCATCGGGAACAGATACTCGACATCGGCGGTGGCTTTGGCATAGTGGGCAAGTTCGTCGGGATCATGCCAGCGGAGCCGCAAGTTCTCGGCCCGCACCCCGAGGTCCAGGTACCATTGGAATCGTCGCTCTACCCAGTATTGCAGTGATGCGTCAGCTTCCTCCGGCATCACGAAATACTCCATTTCCATCTGCTCGAACTCCCGCGTCCTGAAGGTGAAATTCCCGGGCGTGATCTCGTTGCGGAAGGACTTCCCGATCTGCGCTATACCGAACGGAAGGCGCTTCCGGGTGGAGTTGAGCACGTTTTCAAAGTTGACGAATATCCCCTGTGCAGTCTCCGGGCGCAGGTAGACTATCGCAGCATCGTCTTCCACGGGCCCCATGAAGCTCTTGAACATCAGGTTGAACATCCGCGCTTCGCCGACCTCGCCGTTGCAGTTTGGGCAGCGGCCATCGATCAGGGCATCGTCTCGCCAGCGCTGGTTGCACTCCCGACACTCGACCAGCGGGTCTGCGAAGTTGTCCAGGTGCCCGCTGGCCTCCCACACCCGAGGGTGCATCAGGATTGCAGAGTCCAGGCCCATCACGTCGCTCCTCTGCTGGACCATGGACCGCCACCAGGCATCCTTGACGTTGCGCTTTAGCTCCACGCCCAAAGGCCCATAGTCCCACACACTCCCGAGCCCTCCGTAAATCTCAGAGTTCTGAAATATGATGCCGCGCCGCTTGCAAAGGGACACGATTTTTTCCATTGTCACGGGGTCGGTGGTCGGGTCCAAAGGTGCCTCCTGAAAGATCTCTGGTTATATGAAACTTGCTTGCAATTGGGGAAGAGCTAAGTTGTCAATGTATTCAGTCGAGTGCCAGGAAGGAGCCTTCCGATCATCGTTGAATGCAAGAACTGCTTCGTAGCTTTTGCGCACGGTTGAAGCGATCTGTGTGGTGGTGCAGTTGCCCCGTCTCAGCCAAATCACTTTCGGGGCGTGACCGTGGGTGAAGCTCAACTGTCGAAAGTCGGAGTCCTTGGAAACTATGGTAAAGCAGTGCGCTTTGGCATATTCCCAGATTTCTAGGTCAGTCGATGATCCAAGGCCCGCGTCCCTCACGTGGAGCGAATCGGGAAAGAGGTCATTGAGTAGGTCCTTGAGCCTGTGGGACAGGTTCTGATCGAAAAGTAGCCTCATTGTCGAGGCAGGGCGACCAATCGTCTCTCGCGATCTGCATCAAAGGCTAATGATGCCTTAATGTCTTCTTTCTGCAGATCAGGAAAATCTGAAAGGATCTGTTCCTCTGTCATGCCGGATGCAAGGTATTCCAGAACGTCGTAGACCGTTATCCGAAGACCTCTGATGCAGGGTTTGCCTCCCCGTTTCTGGGGGTCGATTGTGATGATTTTAGAGTAGTCTACTGGCATGAGTGACTGTCGCCTCGTTACAATGTGATTTTAGCACAATAGAATATTGGCCACGTCACGGTCGTAACCATCCTCAGTAGAGTTGCATCGACTTTCCAATTTCCTAACAAATGAGACGAAGTCGCGGTTGACTAGGCACTACCCACGTGACAGACTGTTGTGAATCGTTGAACAACCCTACGCTATGCTCATAGACCTCCATAACCACACCTCCCGGTACTCCGACGACAGCCTCCTGCCCCCCGAGCACCTGATTGATGAAGCTAAGAAAGCCGGTCTGGACGGCATAGCCATCACCGAGCACGATTTCTTCTGGGACCATGATGAACTTGTGAATCTCGGCAAGCGCATGGAATTCTTAGTCATCCCGGCCGTCGAGATTAATACCGACGAAGGTCACCTCCTCGTCTTCGGCCTTGATCACTACGTATTCGGAATGCACAAGACCTGGTTCCTCAAGGATATGGTGAACAAGGCTGGAGGTGCCATGCTCGCCGCCCACCCCTACCGCCGACGCTTCAGGCCCGAGTACAAGGACGCCGCAGAATATGAGCAAATGCTCCAGAGGGCCTGTACAAACTCCATGCTTGCCATCGTCGAAGGTGCAGAGGTCAACAACGGGCGCGGGTCGGATCAGGAGAACGCCTTTGCCGAAGAGGTGTGCCGCAGGCTCAACTTGAAGGGAGTCGCCACCAGCGACTCCCACCATACCCACGACATCGCCAAGAACGCCACCGAGTTCGAGCGCCATATCACGGGCCTTGAAGACCTGATCACCGAGCTCAAAGCCGGAAGGTTCCACCCCACCCCCCTCAGGTAAGCCCACGACCCATCCTCTGCCTTCTGCCCCGTGCAGCCCTAGTTCCTGGAACGCAGGGTCGAGGCTAGCGCCCCTACCAGCATCTCCAGCGCAACCTCCTCTGGCACGTCCGTGGACTTCAGACTCAGATCGGTTTCCAGAACGCTCTCATAGGCTCGAGTCACAGCGAGAAGGGTTGTCCCGGAGGCCTGCTCGATAACCTTGTCAATGGCAAACCGGGAACTCGTGCCGAGGTGCCTGGGATATTCTGAGCTCGGGGCCCGACGGGTCCGCAAGTCCATTGCCAGGGCCATCATCCGCAACTGTCGACCAATCATCGTCAGGATGTGGAATGCGGATACGCCATCGGCCAGAAGGGCGGACAACTGGCGGAATGCCCTAGCCCTGTTCCCTGCAACCACCGCGTCTACCAGGGCGAATATATTGGAGTCCTGGCTTCCGGCCACCAGCTTCTCCACGTCCGACTCCTCGATAGCCCTCCCCGCTGCATAGAGCGTCAGTTTCTCTATATCCCCGGCCAGCTTCCAGAGAGACCCGTCATATGAGGCCATTAGAAGCGAGGTTGCCTTTGGGGATATCTGCCCACCGGTTTCAAAGACCCGGTTTCGTATCCAGCTTTGCAGCTTTCCGCCCTTCAAAGGCTCGAAGGCCTTTACTTTGGCCACTGGAGCGAGGGCCTTGAGCATGGCGTTGTCCCTGTGCAGTAGGCCGTCATCAAAGACGAGGACAGTTGACGGTGGCATGGCCTTGACCGCCTCCGGCAGACCATCCCATTGCCTGACGGCCTTAGTGCCCCTCTTTACACGACTTGCCGGTGTCCCACCTCTCTGCCTGTCCGGCGGATTGAACTTGCTCAAAAGTCCTTCAACGATGACGAGTCGGTGTTCGGAGAGGAAGGGTGCGGCGTTAGTGACAGACATCAAATGGTCGAACGTAACATCCGCTCCGTCCAGCTTCGATGTATTGGTGGCCAGCTCCTCCGCAGCCCCGAGCCCCTCAACAAGCCGTGCCAGCGCCTCCTTGCGGGTGAAATCGTCTTCACCGTGAAAGATGTATAGCACGTTACCTCTTTTCGGGAAGCCTCGGGGCCCGTGAAGCGAGAATCAGTACGGCCGCCGATATGAATGCCGCCAGCAGAATTATGAATGCCGGCCTGTACGTTCCTGTCGATTCGAATATCGCCGCTACCAGCAGAGGTGACCCCGCCGTCGACACCATGTTGGTCATCGTCACGAAACCCCTTATGGAGCCCAGGAAACGGCGCCCGAAGAACCGCGCCCACACCAGGGACGTCATCGGGTCCATCCCCCCGATCCCCACCCCGAATGATAGTCCCCAAAGCACCATCATGACCACGTTGTCCGCGTAAATCAGGAAGAACATCCCGCCCGCGGAAAGCAGAAAACTGAGCGCAGCCGAGTGCCTGGGGTTCACCCGGTCCGCTATAAGCAGCCACCCGAGCCTCCCGAAAAGGCTGGATGCCGTGATCAGCGTTGCGCCTCCCACCGCCCCCGCGTCGCTGTAGAACTCCTTCAGATAGGCGACCTGATTGACCAGTACACCAATGATCCCGGCCCCGCTTAGGTTCGTGGCCAGGAGCACCAGCCACAACGCCCGAGTCCTCAGCGCCAGCCCGAGGGTCCAGCTGGCCTCGCCCGCATCATCCGAAAGGCTGAACCGCGGCGGCTCCGGGTCTCCGTCGGGGAGCAGCCCCCGGTCCTCGGGGCGGCGGTGTAGGAAGAGGGCGTTGAGCGGGATAACTATCACTATGATTGCTATCCCGAGCACCAGCCATGTCGTCCTCCACCCCACCCCCGACATTAAGACTTGGGTTAGCGGCAGCATCACCAGCCCACTCGCTGGCCGACCCATCGTCGAAAATATCAACGCCCTTCCCCTGTTCCGTATGAACCACTTGGACACAACCGTCGGAACTATCAGGAAAATCGTCGTGTGAAGGAAGAACGCCGAGACCACCCCGAACATCAGGTAGTACTGCCACAGCGACTGCGCCCTGCTGGTCATAATCAGCCCTAATGCCCCCATCAGCCCGAAAGTCAACATCAGGAGCCGGGGCCCGTGCCTCTTGTCCAGAAACGCCCCGAATAGGGGCCCCGTGCTGGTAGCAACCACTATGCCGATGGTTATGCCCCATGTCAGTTCCGTTCGAGACCATCCCAGCTCCGGGTCGTCGGTCATCGGCTTGACCATTACGCTGAAGGCGTACACCCCAAACCCTGCCGCGGTGAACTGGTCGATGAATCCGGTCGTGACTACCCACCAACCATAGAAGGGCCGGCGTCTCATACTCTAGCCGGCGGTGCTTTCTACGGCGTCCTTGGGAAAGAGACGTTGGCTTTCGGGTATGGGGTCGAGGGTGGGGGGCACGGGCTTCCGGGCGAAAAGCATCAGTGCCGCTGACAGCAGGAACAGCCCGACAAATACGGAGTAAGGCACCGTGTAGCTTCCCAATTCATCGTAGAGGAAAGCCGCAAACAGGGGTCCGACAGCCTGACCAAAAAACGCCACCGGCGACGTTATCCCCCTGATGGACCCCAGGAATGTCCGCCCGAAATATGACCCCCACGCCAGGGAGGGCAGCAATGATATTCCGGACGCCCCTATACCGTAAATCACTCCCCACAGGATCAGCATCCACAATGAGCTTGCGTTGACCAGTACCACCATGGCTATTGCCGGCCCGGCATAGGTGAACGCATTGGAGACCCGCAAGTCCATGCGGTCCGCCAGGTAGGCCCACGGCACCTTTCCGATCAGCGAGAGGAATGAGAAAGTGCTGAATGCCAGTGTCGCCTGGTCCCTGGTGAATCCGAACTCTGCATCTGTGACGGATGCAAAGAAATTGATCAGCACTCCGATGAAGCAGAACATACCGAGACTGCTTGATATCAGGATGAGCCAGAAGGCTCGGGTGGCAATGGCCTGCCGGATTGTCCAGGAGTGCTCGTCGGGGACTACGGGCATCATTTCTCCGGTGCGGAGCCTCTCGGCGGGATCGTCACCGTCGGGGCGAAGGCCGATGTCTTCGGGGCGGCGGCGCATGAAAAGGGCGGTCCAGGGCACGGTCAATGCCAGGGCTGTAATCCCGAGAATCGTCCAGGCCTGGCGCCAACCCACCTCGTTGATTAGAAAGTTAGCGTAAGGACTCAATATGAATCCGCTGGACGGGAGCCCCATACTCGCAAAGGAGATTGCCATCCCCCGCCGACGCACGAACCACTTGGATACTATCGTCGGTGTGATCAGGCCGGGATAGGCCGAAAGGCCCACCGCCCCGCCAATGAAGAAAAGCCCGAACAGATGCCAGCTCTCCTGGACCTGACCAATCAATATTGTGCTCACGCCAATAATCAGCAACCCCCCGGTGGTCAGCAACCGGGCGCCGTGCCTCTTGTCCAGTGCAAGTCCCAGGAAATGCCCCGACACCGCCGCCGCCAGGGTCCCGATTGTGGTGGACAGCACGATTGTCGATCGAGACCACCCCAAATCGTCCCCCATGGGGCTCACGAATACGGAGAATGCAGACGAGCTCAGCCCCGCAGTCATCAGGTTAAGCAGAAACCCCAGCGCGATGATGCGCCAACCGTAGAAAAAGGTGAGCCGACCGGCGAGGGGAAGCTTGGAGGCGACCGACATATCGGCAAGTGTACTCCTAATAGTAGGAGTGGTCGAATGGAAGTGGAGACGCTTCCCTGCCTCCATCCCCGAGCGGAGTGATCAAAGGTTTGGGCATTGACGGAATAAGGGAGACGTGGGTGATATGATTGCGCCTATGAAAAACCGCCGCCGTCCGGGTGAAGCGTGCCGGTAGGAGAACTCTTCGCCCTTGGCGCGGCGATAAGCCACTCGGCCGGCTCACTGATCGATAAGGCCCTCACCCGGCGCCTCCCTCCCCTGAAACAGGCTGCTCTGCTGTCTCTCGGCGGGGCGCTCTTTACCTTTGCGTTGATGGCGGCAATGGGCAGATACCAGGACCTGCCCGATGTCCATGTTCCGTTCCTGGTGCTGGGAATCTGCGGTGGCCTGGTCTCTTTCGGTATCGGCTTCTCTCTCTTCCTGATTTTCCTCAAGTCCGTGGATGCCAACAAGGCCGTCCCACTGTCCGGAGGCGTCTCTGCGATACTCTCGACAATTTCCGGAATTTTCATCCTTGGGGAGAGGTTGTCAGCTCTCACTTTAGGCGGCATCGCTTTGATCCTGATAGGAGTTTATGCCCTCAGCTTCTTCCAAAGGAAGGAGACCGATCTTGCCCAGTCCGTCTGGCTCGGTTTCAAGGGAATGGCCTTCCTGGTCTTTGCAGCATCCCTATGGGTTACCGGCTTTTCCATGCAGACCGTCGCCTTGCGAGAAGTCGACGCCGTAATCCTGAACTTCGCCCGACTGCCCGCCATCTTCCTCTTCCTCACCCTCCTATCATTCCTGGGCGTCGGAAAGTTCCTCCGTCCCAGAGGCCAAGCCAATTCCGCCTCCACCTCCTCTGCAACGCTAGCTTCCGGCGAGGAACGCGGATTACAGGCGACAATCAGAGGTTTCATAGTCCCCATCTTCAATGGTGTGCTGAACTTGGGAATCGGCAGCCTGTTCATTCTCCTGGCCATTGACCACGCCGGTCTGGCTGTCGCGTTCACCCTCAGCAACACTTCCCTGCTGTGGCTCGCCCTGGCCAGCCCGATATTCCTGAGAGAGCGGCTAACCCTCAAGACCCTCGCCGGTGTCCTTGTGACTTTCGCCGGAGTGATTATGGTGGTTGGCTAGGCAGGAGTTATCCGCTCCAGAATGCAGAGCCGGGCCTCGGTTGTGACGGCGTGCATGCGTTGCGCCCACTCCGTCCCGTTCGCCTCCCCCACCTTGGGGTCGCGCAGCGTCTCCGGCCCCGACATCTCGTAGATCGAAACCCACGTCGGGTCCAGGCACGAAGTGGAAGGGTGCATCGCCGTGCGCCGGCACAGCCGACCGGCCAGCATCCCCTCGGCCTGCAGCAGGGTAGGAATGTGCTCGTTCCGGTGCCACTCGATTAGCTCGTCTTCCTTGCCTTCCTGTACCTCAAGCTGGACGGTTATCAGATGTCGAGAGCTGACTCCCGGCACCCGGTCCCCATTTCCATCCGACGGCAGATACACAATTTGCTCATACAGAGAAGCCGAATGGTTCTGCAGCCCCGTCCTGACCTGCCCGATGTTGGGGTCGTTCTGCGCCACGGCCTTGTAGGCGTCGGTGCTGAGAAGGTCGACGTTCTCCAGTTCGTAGAGGTGCAGAAACTCCGGCTTGCCTTTGGATGCGCGGAAACGCTGGGCGCTCACGAATCCCGCTGCCATAAGGTCTTCGATATGCCTGCCCGAGGCCCATTCTTCGAACAGGTCTCGGACCTCGTCTGCCACGTCCATGCGCACGGTGTAGATTATTGGGGACTTGGCCATTCAGTTGCTCCTTTTGGGTGTTGATGGAAGACAAGGTAGCACAATTTGGGTCGGGAATCATGGTATGACGTACGTCGATTGACACCCCGCCCCGACCCCTTATCATTCGGGAAACCGTATCTCCTGGAGGACCAATGCCTGGACCAACAATCTATTTCACCCGTGAAGAGTTTGCTGAACGCCAGTCCCGAGTCCGGGCCGCCCTCTCCGAGCAGGGCCTTGAAGGCATGCTCCTGTTCAAGATAGAGGACATGTACTGGCTCTGCGGCCTCGACACCCAGGGCTGGAAGATATTTCACGCCATGTATATTGGCGTCAACGGTGAGTTCACCCACATCACCCGCTCCGCAGACGTCGCCAGCATTGAATACTCATCGGTCTGCGATGATGTTCACCTCTGGGTCGATAGTCTGGACAACTCCCCCTTTAACGCCGTCCGCGAAGTCCTGGAAAGATTCAATCTGAAGGGCAAGCGTGTAGGCGTTCAGCACGACACCTATGGCCTGTCCAGCAGAATGGGCCAGGAGCTAGCCCAAGCCGTTGGGGACTATTGTGAACTCGTTGACGCCTCTGACATGATTCGCCTGATGAGGGTTGTGAAGAGTCCCCAGGAACTGGAATACATCCGCAAGGCCGGAAGCATCATGGATGATGTCATGACCAAGGCCATCGACGTGACGCGGCCAGGCGCCTATGAAGGCGACATTTGGGCCGATATGTACGGCATCATCCTGCGCTCCGGGGGCGACCCTCCCGCCGCCCACTGGCCCGTCGGGTCCGGCAAAAAGGCCATGCTCGTGCGTTACGCCACGGGTAGGGGGACGGTCGGAGAAAACGACCAGGTTACCTATGAAATTGGCTGTGGCTACCGTCACTACCATGCCGCCAACATGATCGCCGTTCTCACGGGACCCAAGGTAGACGACCGACACCGCAGGATGCACGAGGCCTGTCTCGCAGCCCTTGAGGGCGTACAGAGGGCATTGAGGCCCGGCAACACTATCGGAGAGGTGTTTGAAGCCCATGTAAAGGCTTTCACCGAGCATGGCTTTGGTCATGCGCTTCTCAACGCCTGCGGCTATACAATGGGAGCAACCTGGTCGCCTTCCTGGATGGAGCAGCCGCTAATACTCAGAGACAACCCCTTCGTTGTTCAAGCCAACATGACCTTCTTCACTCACATGATCCTGGTAGACCGGGAGTCGAGGCTCACCATGTCCCTCGGAGAGCAGGTCATAGTCCACGAAGATGGAGTTGAGGCGATTACTCACGTTCCCCACGAGTTGATAGTTCACTAACACAAAATTGACAACCTTTTCGGGCGTCGTATCATGCGGGGAGCCGACTCCCAGGGAGGAAACATGCCGGATCCAACGATTTACTTCACCAGGGAAGAGTTCGCCGAACGCCAGGCCCGAGTCCGAGCTGCCCTTTCCGAAAAAGGCCTGGATGGGATGCTCCTCTTCAAAATCGAGGATATGTACTGGCTCTGCGGACTCGACACCCAGGGCTTCGTCGTCTTTCACGGCATGTACATCGGCGTTAACGGCGAGCTGACTCACATCACACGCTCCGCAGACGTCCCCAGCATCGAATACTCCTCGGTCTGCGAAGACGTCCACCTCTGGGTCGACAGCATAGAGAACTCACCCTTCAATGCGGTGCGGGAAGTGCTGGAACGATTCAACCTGAAGGGCAAACGAATAGGTGTGCAACACGACACCTTTGGCCTCACCAGCAAGATGGGCCGGGACTTGGCCGCCGTCGTGGGTGACTACTGCGAACTTGTCGACGCCTCGGACCTCATCCGTCTGATGAGAGTCGTCAAGAGCCCCCGGGAGCTGGAGTACATCCGGGAAGCGGGCAAGATCATTGACCAAGCAATGGCCAAAGGAATAGAACTTACGAAAGCTGGCGCCTACGAGGGCAACATCCTCGCCGAGATGCACAGCGTCATTTGGCGCGCCGGCGGCGATCCGCCTGCCAGCCACTGGCCCGTGGGCTCCGGCAACAAGGCCCTCCTCGTCCGTTATGCTACCGGCCGAGGCACGGTCAGCGAGAATGACCAGGTAACCTACGAGATCGCCTGTGGCTACCATCACTACCACGCAGCCAACATGGCGGCGGTAACCACCGGACCGAACGTCGATGACCGCCACCGCCGCATGAACGAAGCCTGCCTGGACGCCCTGACCTCCGTCCAGGCCACCCTTCGCCCGGGCAACACCGTCGCCGACGTTTTCAACGCCCACGCCGATGCCTTCACCAGGCACGGCTACGCTCACGCCCTACTTAAAGCATGCGGGTACACCATGGGTGCAACGTGGGCGCCATCGTGGATGGAACAACCCATGATTGTGGGCGACAATCCGCTCGTCCTGGAAGCGAATATGACCTTCTTCACCCACATGATCCTGGTGGACCGGGAGTCGGGGCTGACCATGTCCCTCGGAGAGCAGTCCATAGTGCTGGAGAATGGAGTGGAGGTCATCACCCACGTCCCCCACGAGCTTATCGTCAACTAGGTTTACGCGTAGCCCAGGCTGTATCCTGCAAAGGAGAAAAGGAGACGTCATGGCGAACAATGGCAAGAGTGGAAGCGGCCCGTGTCTCTTTGTTGGGCTGGCAGGCGAAACTGCCCCGGGCTACGAAGTCCACTCGGGCCTGTTCAGGCTCGACCCCGGGAACGGAGGCTGGCAACCCGCCGTCTCAGGCCTCCCCGATGCCCCTGAAGTCAGGGCCCTCACCCCCCACCCCTCCCAACCCAACACCATATACTCCGGCACCCAGGACGGCCCTTACCTCAGCCAAGACCGCGGCGACTCCTGGACACGAGTCTCGGGTGTCGAGAGCGGGCTACCCGTCTGGTCCATCCTCTTCGCGCCCAACGACCCCAAAACCATGTACGCCGGCGGGGAAGAGGCCAGCGTCCACTCCAGCGCCGACGGTGGAGAGACCTGGACCCGACTCATCACCGACATGCGTTTCCCGGAGATAACCATGCGCCCCCGCGCCAACCCCGCCCGGAGAGTCCTGATGATGGGCGCCAGCCCCTTCGACCTCCAGGTTCTGTACGGCGCAATAGAGGTCGGCGGGGTCATGCGCAGCATGGATGGGGGTCGAGAATGGCAAAACCTGAGCCACGGCATGTACCAGACCGACCAGGCCGTCGACACCCACGGCATCCTCGCCAGCAGCGTGAGCCCGGGCCTGGTATTCAGCATCACCGGTGCCGGCCTCTTCCGCAGCCCCGACGGCGGAGACCATTGGGCCCACGTCCCCTTGACTCCCCTGGACGCCACCGGCCGACTCTACACCCGCGCCATCCAGGAAGACCCGACCGACCCCAACGTCATCTACGTCGGCGCAGGCAACGGCTTCGACGGAGGCCTCGGCGGCTTGTACAAAAGCGAGGATGGCGGCGACAACTGGAGTCCGGTTGACATGGGAGTCCAGCCCCCCAGCTCCATCTTCTGTATCGCCTTCGACCACGCAAACCCGAGCCGCATGGCCTGCGCATCCTATCGAGGCCAAGTTTACATAAGTGAAGACGGCGGCTCTAGCTGGGAGGAAAGCCCCTTACCCGAGGGAGCGACCCACGTCTATTCCCTCGCTTGGGCCTAGCCCCGGCGCGCGTACCACGACTCCCCGGAAGAGTCGATGAACTCGGCCGTCTCCTCCAGGTCCTTGTGTGTATCCACGGACCGCCAGAATCGCGGGTGAAGCCTCGCACCGCCCAGCAAACCCTTGCTGACCAGCGCTGGAAAGACATCCCGCTCCAGGCTCCCCTTTACTGGCAGGTAGTCGAACACATCCTGTGACAGGGAGTAGAAGCCCGCGTTTATCCAGTGGGGCAGCAGGGGCTTCTCCCTGAAGGCCGTAACCAGCCCGTTGTCCTCCGCCTCTATAATCCCGTACGGCGAAGGCAATGGCACCAGGGCCAGCGCTGCAACCAGCCCCTGCCCCGACCTCAACCCCTCACACCGCCGTGGGTCCAGGTCCGTGAGAACGTCGCCGTTGCCTGCGTAAAAGGGCTCGTCCACGGAGCCCTCCTCCATGGCGTTCCTCAGCGCCCCGGCCGTGCCCAGTGGCTCCCGCTCCACGGCGTACCTGATTGACACCCCCAGCCCCGACCCATCCCCCATGACGGCCTGAACCTTCTCCGCCAGGTGCCCCACGGAAAGTACGAAGTCCTCCACTCCGGCATTCTTCAGCCATTCGATCTGCCACTGGATAATCGGCTTTCCCGCCACCGGCAGGAGAGGCTTGGGAGTAGAGTCGGTCAGGGGCCTGAGCCTGGAACCCAGACCCCCGGCCAAGATAATCGCCTTCATAAGATGCCAGGGATCTCCGAAGGAGTGTTGCGATTATCCGGTCGGATCACCCTGCCACCTGCGCCGAAACCTTAATGCCCGTTCCCCGAGACAGTGCCGCTGACCAGCCGACTCCCGTAAAGCGCCTGCGAGTTATCCCACAGGACCTTCCGTCGGTGGTCGTCCTTTAGAGGTTGGATCAGGAACTTCTCCACCGAGCCCGGGAACGGGGCGTCGGGGTGGGGATAGTCCGTGTTGAAGACTATGTTGTCGCCGTCCAGCCAGTCCACTGCAAATGGCAGCGTTCCTTCATCGGGGTCACAGGCCACGTAGCACTGTCGCATGAAATACTCGCTGGGCGTCAGGGGCATGTGATGGCCCTGTAGGAAAACGCCCTGCCGACCCGGCCCGTGGTCGTCCATGCGGGCCAGCCAGAAGGGCGTCCAACCCGCGTTGGCCTCGTAGAAACCGCATCTCATATTCGGGTATTTCTCCAATACGTCCCCAAATATCAGGTCTCCGATGGACAGCATGCAGTCGACCGGGAAGGAGATGGCGTGGCTTACGGAATACAGCTGCCCCGTGTAGTCTCCGAATAGTCTTTGCTGTGCCCCGCCCCCGTGGAAGGCCGCAGTAATGTCGTGCTCGTTAAGCGCATTCCAGAGAGGCTCGAAGGTGTCGTCCGACCAGTGCTGCCCCGCTCCGTCGTCCCCGAATCCCATCAGCATGACCCCCGCCACTTCCTGCGTCGGCGCGACTCGGTTCACCTCTTCCACCGCCAGCCCGATATCCTTCAGCGTTATCTGTGCTATGTACTGCACCCGACCCCCCGAGGGCCTGCAAAAGTCCTCGCACCACCGGTTGTACGCCCGACACAGCGCGGCCTGCAGACTGAAGTCAGTGATGTGGGCGGAGGTTGCAACGCTGCCGTTGGTTGGGAAGCACACCTGCACGTCGACGCCATCCTGGTCGAGGTGGGCCAGCCGCGTCTCGAGGCTCCACCATGATCGGTACGCATCTCCGTATCGCTCCTCCATGTCGGCGAACACGGAGTCCTCGTAGATAATCTTGTGGCCCTCGGGAAACGCCTCGCAGGGGTCGTAGCTGTATATCGCCCTGCCCAGGTGGCCGCTAACCTTTGGTATGCGCTCGATGTAGGCCGGGTCGGTGTAGTTTGCCCACATGTCCATCGGCTCTTGCATGTGACCGTCGCCGTCGATAACGCGGAAACCGTTCTTCATGGCCTTACACCTCCGTGCTAAAGCTGCCCGCCTATGGGGGCATTAGAACATCGGCGGTGTCGGGTGTCAACGGATGTCGGGTTTGGACGGCCTTGCCCTATAATCTCAGATACACAGATCACGCAACCGCGAAAGGACTCACCATGCCCAACTATCAAGTTCTCACCTTCGATTGCTACGGCACCCTCATCGACTGGGAGGACGGAATGCGGACCGCCCTGGCCGGCGTAATCAAGAACCGGGGCCTTGCCCTTGACCCTTATGAAGTCCACGGCAGATATGAGGAATTGGAACCCGTCATCCAGGAGACCCGAGGCGGCAAGTACGTAGACGTAATGCGAATGAGCGTAAGGGAGACCTTCAGCCACTTCGGGATCGACGTGACCGATGCAGAAGCTGGAATCTTCGGCGACAGCCTCACCTCCTGGCCCAAGTTCCCGGACACAACCGACGCCCTCACCGAAATGAAAAATCGCGGCTACAAGCTTGTCATCCTCTCCAACACCGACGAGAACTTCATAAGCCAGTCCATTGAGACCATCGGGGTCGAGTTCGACGAGGTAATCACTGCCGAGGCCGTTGGCTCATACAAGCCCGCCCGGGGCCACTGGGACCGCATGCTCGAAACGCTTGGCGTATCTAAAGAAGTCGTCCTGCACGTTGCCCAGAGCTACTACCACGACGTAGTCCCTGCCACGGGCCTCGGCTTCAAAATGGCCTGGATAAACCGCAAGGGCCAGCAGCCTTGGGGTGAAGCCCGGCCCGACTACGAATTCCCGGACCTCAAAAGCCTCCTGTCCATCCTATGACCGGAACGCCGGAAGCACCCTCTCTCCCAGCATCTTGTAGCACTTCAAGGCCAGGTCTCCCGGCAGGCCCGGGTGCTGGGTGTAGAAGACGATGTGGTTGAATCCCATGTCCAGCAACCTCTCCACTCCCTTCATCACCGTCTCAGGGCTGCCGATCAGGAACCGGTCCCGAGCCAGATCCTCGAACGGCAAATTGAACCTGTCACCCTCCGGAAGCTCCTGGTCCTGCCCCTGGTCCTCGTAGACCTTATACCTGTTCTCAAAGTAGGGCCGACAGGCGGCAAAGGCCTCCTCATCTGTCTCCGCCACGAAGGTGTCCTTGAGAACGGCTATGTCCTCCGGCGCTGGCGCGGAAGACTCGGCGATGGCTTCCTTGTAAACCGCTATCTGCTCCCTCAGGGTGCCGTTGTGCGCATGGGGGCTGGCAAAGAGCACTGCTCCCAGCCTCGCCGCCCGACATATCGCCGGGTAGTTGTTTGCCGCTATCCAGATCGGTGGGTGGGGCTTTTGTATGGGCCGTAGCGTGGGCTTGACGTTCTCCAGGTTGAAATGACGCCCGTGAAAAGTCACCGTATCCTGCGTCCAAAGCATCCTGACAATTTCAAGGGACTCCTCGAAACGGCTGACCCGCGTCTTCCTCTCAATTTCAAACGCCTCGAATTCCTCGATCTCGTACCCGAGCCCCAGGCCGAAGAAGAACTTGCCCTTGCAGATGATGTCCAGCGTCGAGACCTGCTCGGCCACGTCCACCGGGTGAAGCAGAGGCAGCAACAGGATCCCCGTCCCGAGCCACATGTCCCCGGCCTCGGCGGCCATGCGGGCAATGAGTGGCAACGGCTGAAGCGTCTGCAGTGGATAGGACAGGTAATGCTGACCGAACAGCAGGCCGTGAAAACCAAAGTCCCTCACCGCCCGAGTCTGCTCGACAAGATCGTCGATGTGCGGCCCCGGGGCCCGACTAACGGGAAGCTCGTTGCCCAGCTCAAGGCTGAATTTCACGATTGTCACCCCCAAACTTTCCCTAATCTGCGCGGGATTGTAACATTCGAGGACGAGGTGGATTCCCACGGCGCTAGTATCTTTACCGCTGTGCAGTGAGCCATTCATGAATGTGCCGGACATATCCTCGGCAAGGAGGATAATAAAACATGGCTGAAGAATCTAAGGATAAAGTCACCATAGTCCCGTCCAAGACCTTGCTTACCCAGTACTCGTTTGATCCCGACTTCTATCAAGCCGTTCGCAACGCTGAGTCCTCCTATACTTCCATTCTTAAATCCGTCATCCCACCCAACAACGGCCGGGGCTTCGAAGTGAAGAAAGGCCAGGTGTTCCGCATCATTCAAGAAACCGGCCCTCAGGTGGTCGATGTAGCCCTCTGGAGCCTACACGAGCCCCGGGAGTTCTTCAGGCCCGAACACAGCTTCCTTATCGAGGGCTGGTTTATCCGCGAAAACACCAGGCTCTGGTCCGATGTACCCTACTTCAGACCCATGGCCACCTGCATCGAAGACACTGTCGAAGCCCTTGAAGGTTGGCACAACCATCTCGTGCTCGGTTCTCACTGCACATCCGAATTCCTCGAAATGCGGTCCGAAAGAAAAGGGCTCAACTCTTGTCACCTTAACTTCCTTCAGGCCATCGAGCCCTTCGGCCTCGCTGAAATGAACATCCAGGACAACTTCTGTGTATGCATGCCTAGCCGAATCAACGATGAGACAGGGAAAATGGAGATTACCGCCACCAAAGCCCGACCCGGTGATTACGTCGGCTTCTACTCAGAGATAGACTTGCTGGTCGCGGTGTCTGTATGTCCAATGGGCGACGGCAGTTTCGCCGCCACAACTCCCGAGAAAGTCACGGTTAGGCCTGTCGGCGTCGAAATCCTGGACACGGGAATCGGGCCTCGGGAGTTTCCCAAGCGCTACGATTGGAGACCTCATTGGCAAGGTCAATGGAATCCCGACTTAGGCTCGGGCTCATAGCCTTGTCCGAAGTAGCTACCGGCTGTTCAAATTTACCTGGGAGGTCGTTATGGTCGACTACCTGAAAGAATGCCTCAAAGAGCCTGTCCCCCGAGAGTGGAGCTTCCCCGAGTCCGAATACCGTGCCCGGCTGGCAAAAACACGGCAGGCCATGGACGAAGCCGGTATCGACGTTCTTCTTGTCCACGCCATCGTCGACAACTGCTACCTGAGCGGCTACCAGAGCCTTTGGCCCGAGGCTTACGCCTGCCTCATAGTCCCCCGTCACGGCGAACCCTTCATGCAGGTCGGAGAGATTGAAGGGGCGCTCGCGGTCCTGCAAGGCTACGTGAAAGACATAGTGACTTTCTCGTGGGTCGGTGCAGACGTAGCCCCGACACAGTTGGCTGGACTTCTGGCCGACCGCGGCTTTGGCAAAAGCAGCATCGGCGTCCAGCTTGGCAGCATCGAGATGGGCCTGCGCGGCCCCCTCGACGCCCGTGCTTACCTGCGCCTGAACGAACTCCTCCCCGACGCCCAATTTGTCGACGCTACCACGCTGATGTTCGATATCCGGGTTACCAAGTCTGACGCAGAGCTTGCCCACATGAGAAAAGCCGCCGAGATCACCTCCGCTGGCATGGCCGCCGCCATCGAGGCGACGGAAGCCGGCACCAACGAGAATCAAATTTCGGCCCTGGCCTCTAAGAAGATGATCGACCTCGGCTCGGAACCCTTCTCCATCGACCCCATAACCAGTGCAGCCCACAGGTCTGGCTGGTTCCACACAACCTTCAAGCGCCAGGCAATTGAACACGGAGACCACGTCCTCCTGGAATTCGGAGGCTGTTGGCACCGCTACACCGCCCCGATGATGCGCACCGTAATACTCGGTGAGCCGAGCGATATCGCCAAACGCGTGATGGATGCCAACCGCGCAACATTGGAACTTCTCTACTCCAACGTCCGCGCTGGACGCACCGCCCACGAAGTCGCAATTGAAGTGAAGAGGGGTGTAAAGGACGTGGATGACGAGATATTCCGCTCGGGGCACTTCGGCTATTCCATTGGACTCGGCTTCCCCCCGACCTGGACCGATGGCCCCATGTACATCGCCGAGGGCAATCACCGAGTCCTGGAACCCGGCATGACCTTCCACACACCCCACTCCTTCCGCATCCCCGCCAGGTTCGTCATAGGCGCCAGCGAAAGCATCGCCGTCACCGAAACAGGCTGCGAAATCCTAACCCCCAACCCCGCCCCCAACCGAATAATCGTGAAAAAGTAGGGGCAGGCTACTTCAACACGTCCCCCAAAATCGGCTCAAAGACCTGCCGGAACTTGGGGAGCAGGTCCAGCATCCAGTCCCTGATCTCATCCAGCTTCTCCGGTGGATCGTCTATGCTTCCGTCTCTCCTGACGCTGATGCTGGAGAAGTAGAATGCGCCGGCACGATTCCAGACCCACTCGGGCTTAGGATAGGTATTGATGCGGGACTCTATCTCTCTCTGCTTTATTTTGAGTGCATCGAATACCCCTTTGGTACGCTCCTGAGTCTCCATCCGAATATGGAGGGTTACCCAGGCGTCGTTTTGGCTTTCCATGCTTGCCGCGTACCAAATGCCTGGATGGGCACTGGCCGGGAACCGGCGTCCGGTATAGTTCCAGTGCTGAATGGCCCTATCAGCGAAACCCGACTGTCTCAGATCATTGATCAACGGCTGGAAGAAGTTCAGAAACTTCTGGGCTTCAGGAGATGGCGGTGGGTCAATGGGCAGTGTGAGGGCCTTGTCCCAGCCGCCGGGGTACACCACCTTGTGGAACCTGGCATCCAAGTCGGAGCTTACCGGGTTCTTGATAGCCTCCACTTTCACACAGTAGAACTGGATGTTATTGCCGGTCCAATTGTTGAGCCTATGCATGGTCTCGGCATATTCGTATTTGAATTCGGGGGCTACCCATATCGCAACCCGGGCGTCGCACCCGGCGGCATAGACCAGCAGTCGTCCGAAGTGGTCGACATCGCTCCATTCTAGCTGGTTCTCAATGGCGACATTGACCCCAGTTCCCGACTCCCTAGCCAGGATATCTAGGGACAGCGGACCCACCGCTTTTTCTTCCTGTACCAACTCCAAGTCCAAGCCGATCTCGGCGCCCAAAAGGTCGAGGTTCTTGGACAGCCATGGCGTGAAGTCCAGGGCCTCGTCCTTCCACTTGGCCCGCACCGCCACCCTTTGCATTTCTTCACAATCGGACATCTTTAGCGGTCATTCCCTCTTGCCCGAATCCCCCGACTGAATCTCAAAGTCCCGACGGTCCCTGTACAGCACGGCGCGGTTAAGAACGCTGTCATAAGTCTCGGGGTCTATTCCCTCCACCTCGTCCATCATCCAGTACTTGTAACCACCCAGGAACAGGTACGGACGCGTCTGGTGAAAGAACCGACACTCAACACCCTCCCCCCGAAGAATCCGCTCGCAAAAAGCCCTCAACAGCTCCTGTTGCGCGTCCTTCTGGATTACGACGTATTCGTGCGGCCACGTATCGCGGTAAGTGACCGCCTCGCGCCAGGGAGCCTTGGCGACCAACTCCATAATGTCGGTATATTGGGACGACATCGGCTAAGCCCGCAGGGGCGCCACCCCATCTTCCAGTATGGCGTCCAGCCCCTTGTTGAACGCGTCCATCGTCTTCTCTATGGCCTCGTCGTCGTGGGCCATCGAGCAGATTCCGATTCGCAGCCAGCAGTCGACGCCGTTGAACAACATCTGCTTCCTCAGGTTGCCCGTCGCCAGACCGTTGCCTCCCTTGAACAGGGTTTCCGCCGTCGCCGCCGGCAGCTTGGAGTACTGCGTGGGGTCCGAGTCCGTATCCCCGAGATATACGTGGAACATCGAAGCGTCCCCGTAGCAGAACCCCGAGATGCCCCGCTCCTGTATCGCCGCGTGCATCTGCTGACGGATGCTCTCCGCTGCCGCATTAGCGATTCTGTGGGGCTCGCCCGTCGCAATGACGTTCAGGCACGCAATTCCCGCCGCCAGTGACACCGGATTGGCGTTGAAGGTGCCGGGGTGGGGCATCCTCTTGGCCCTGTCCCGAACAGGATCGTCCGTGTGCTGGATTACGTTCAGCAGCTCTTCCTTGCCCGCCACGCAGCCCCCCGGCATCGCCCCCATCAGGATCTTGGCCATCGTCGAGATGTCCGGCTCGACCCCAATTGTCTCCTGCCACCCGCCCGGCGCCCACCTGAACCCGCTCACCACCTCGTCTATGATGAAGACCGTGCCGTACTTGGTGCACAGGTCTCGCGCCGCGTGAGCGTACTCCGCCGATGTCGGAATGCTGCCCATGTGCGCCCCTGCGCCCTCGATGATGAGTGCGGCCACGTCCCGGTTGGACAGGGCGTTTTCAAGGGCCTGCACATCATTCGTGGGAAGAGTGACCACGCTTTCGTGGACACCGGGGGCCAGGCCCGCGGAGGGCATGTCGAAAGGCGGATCGATCCCCGCGTAGAGAGCGTCGGCCCAGCCGTGGAAGTTGCCCTGTAGCTTGGCCAGCTTGGGCCTCCCTGTCGCCGCCCGAGCCAGCCGCACGGCCATCATGTTGGCCTCCGTCCCCGAGCTTGTGAACCGCAGCTTGTCGGCTGAGGGAAACAGCTTGAGGATAAGCTCCGCCAGCTCGATTTCCTGCGCGCTCGAGCCGCTCCCGTGACTCCCCAGCGCAACCTGTCGCTGTACCGCCTCCACAACCTCCGGGTGGGCATGACCCAGAATCGAAGCCCCGTGGCCCGTGACGTAGCAGACGTATTCGTACCCGTCCACGCACCATTTCTTGGCCCCCTGTAGCCTGTCGATGTATAGGGGGAACGGCGAGAGTTTGCGTCCATCGTGCGTAACCCCGTCTGGGAAAAGACCCTTGGCCCTCTCAGCCAGTGCCTGGGACTTCGGGTGACTCTTTACAAACTGTTCCTCTGCTAATGCGGTCTTCATAGTTCCTCCAGGGATGCAATGCAAGGGCGGGCCTACCCCCGAGCTACGCCGCGGAAAGTCCGTGCGCCGGGGGTGCAATCGCTGGCGATTATAGCATAGGGCAGGCTGAGATTAGCCCGCTACGCCACTCGGCTCCCCGACCCCCTCCTTCAGCATCGATTCCAGCTTAAGCTCCTCGCTCCCCGGGGCCAGCGCATAGAGCTCAATCTCATTCCCGTCCGGGTCGAATATGTACAGGCCCTTGGTGTCGCCGTGGTCGCCGTAACCGGCAATGCGAACGTTATTGTCCAGCACTGTCTCGTAAGCATCCTGAAGTTCCTCGAATGACCCGAGTTCATACGCGAAATGGTACAGTCCCACCCCGTTGGAGTCGGGCCCCGAGGCCTCCTCTCCAATTTCCATCACCGCTAGGTCGTGGTCTACGTCCGGGTTGCTCCTGAAGAACGCCATCTTGTCCCCGACCGGCTCCTTCACCTCCAACCCGAGGATTCCGCCGTAAAACTCCACCGACCTTTTGACGTTCCGTACCCTCAGCACCAGGTGTCCCAGCCGAGTCGGTTTGATAGCCATGTCAACCTCCCTGTTTAATTGCTTCCGATTGACCCATTGTAACGCGATTGCCACCCTCTGGAACCGGCCTGTATATTAGCCCTCAGCCCCGACACCCACAAAGACCCTAGGGAGGACCACCGCATGGGCAGATACGGATACGCACTCGGCGACACCATGGAACCCGACGCCCTCATAGCTAGGGCGCGCAAAATCGAGGATGCGGGTTTCGACGCCGCTTGGTCCAACGAGCTTTTCACTTCGCCCTTCGTGCCTCTCGCCACCGTCGCCCCCCACACCGGCAAGATCAAGCTGGGGTCCAGCATCGCCTACGGCTTCACCCGTAGCCCCCTGGAAACGGTCATCACCTCCCTTGACCTGGACGCCATAACCAACGGACGCTTCATACTGGGCCTGGGATCGGGGGTCAGGCGGCTCAACGAGATGTGGCACGGCGTCCCCAACTACGGCAGGCCCGCCCCCCACCTGAAGGAGTGCGTCCGAGCCATCAGGTCGATCATTGACGGCGTATCGTCGGGCGAACCCGTCAGGTTCGAAGGCGAATACTACGATATCGACATGCGCGGCTGGGAAGGCCCCCACAAGCCCATCAACGGCCGGGTCCCGATCTACATGGCCGCCGTCAGGGACGGAATGCTCCGCGCCGCCGGCGACGTCGCCGACGGCGTTCTCGGCTTCCCCATGTGGTCCCTCGAATGGGTCAAGCAGATGGTGATTCCAAACATCGAAAAGGGCCTGAAGCGTTCGGGTAGGGAACGCAAGGACATTGAGGTCCGAGCCGCCGTAACCGTCGCCATCACCAACGACAAGAAGCAGGGCTACCGTGACGCCCGAGGCACACCCGGCTTCTACACAACCATCCGCACCTATCAGCCCCTCGTCAACTGGCACGGCTACGAAAAGGAGGCCGACCGGATCAGGGAAGCCTTCGTGAAGCTTCAGGGCTTCGGCGACGAGGTCCTGGAGCCTATCCACGATGATATGGTCGACACCTTCGTCGTGGTCGGCAACGCCGACGAAGCCCGCGCCCGCGTCGCCCACTTCGAAGAGTTCTGCGACGCCGTCGACCTCGAAGTCCCCCACAACTTCATCCCCGACGAAGTCCACGAAGAATACGAAAAACGCCTCTTCGAAGTCTTCGCCAACTAGCCCATGCCGTTGCCGGATGTGTTGGAAATGAGCGGCGGCCCCCGATGAAGTACTACCTCGGCCTCGAACTCGACGCCGCCATAGACTCCCAGGTCGACGCCGCGGTCCGCGCCGAGTCCGCAGGCTTCGACGCCGTCTGGTCGACCCACTACTACAACTCTCCCTTCATCCCTCTTGCCGCAATTGCTCGGGAAACGAAATCCATCGGCCTGGGTACCAACATCGCCTACGCCTTCACCCGCAGCCCCATGGAGACGGCATTGTCCTCCCTGGACCTGGACGCCGTGTCCGATGGCCGGTTCTCCCTCGGTCTGGCCCCCGGATTCCATACCATCAACGAAAAATGGTACGGAGTGACCCACGGCCGACCCGCTCCCCACATGAAAGAGTGCATCCAGGTGACCCGGGCCGTCATTGAGGAAGCGTCGCAGGGCAGGCCGGTGAGCTTCAAAGGTGACTATTACGACATCGAAATCGATGGCTGGCACAGGGCCCAACCTATGCCCAGGCCCCGAGTCCCTATCTACGTCGGCGCTATGCAGGAAGGCATGTCCCGAATGGCCGGTGACGTCGCCGACGGCCTGATTCCCCACTCCATCTGCTCCGCCCGCTGGATCAGGGAAGTGATGCTGCCCAACGTCGAAAGAGGCCTGAAACGTTCCGGGCGGAGAAGAGAAGACTTCGACTTTTGTGCTTGCCTCAGCGTCGCCATCACAAAAGACACGAAACAGGCTTACCGAGACTACAAAGACACCATCGCCTTCGCCGCCGTGACCAGGCCCTATCAACGGCTGTTCGATTGGCACGGATTTGGCCGGGAGGCGGCGGCCATTCGGGATGCATTCTTGAAGAACGGCTACGGCCCCGAGGTTATAGCCCGTGTCCCGGATGAGATGGTCGACGCCTTCACGATAGTCGGCTCCATGGACGAAGTACGTCGCAGAGTCCGAGAGTTCGAAGAATTCGTCGATTCCGTGTTCTTCGCCCAGAGCAGCTACGGCTCCGGCCCCGACGTAAAGGCCCAATACCTCGACGCCATATATGAAGTCTATAGCCGGTAGCCAGCCTCCTATCCCGACTCCCCTCTTTGCCCATTTCGATGCCCCGCGAGGAATCTACAGCGCTCCTCCCCAAACCCGCCCTCCTCTCCACCATTCCCGCCCTTTTAACTCGTCATTCCCACGGAGGTGGGAATCCATCCCTCCGAAACTCCCACCTCCATCCTAGCCCTACACCCCCTCCCCCTTGCCTAACTCCACCCCCATCATCCCCACCCCCCCAATGCCGTGTCATTCCGAATGGCAGTGAGGTCGAAGATGCGCCTCAGGCGTGAATCTTGGGAGGGGCGGTGCAGGTCTCGCAACTCACCTCAACGTTCACCATCACCCCTCCCCGGACGCGGGGGGTGGCCCACACCGGCCAACCCGTCGCGTATCCCCCCAATACCCGTACACTTGCTTGACACACCTGAGCAATGGCGCTATCATATCCTACGGTCGACCAAATACCCTCAACAACACAAGGAGGTACCAAAAACCCAGGGAAGCCCACCCGACCCCACACGGGTCCCGTGACCCCTTCCCTGTCCATCCAGGCGATGGATAGACGCTCTGGTCTACACCGTTCCCGTCCGGCCTCCCCCTCCCATATACGAGGGTCGAGGCCTTGGCCTACCCCTCCTATTAGCGAGGGCCGGGCTGGCCCCCCTGCGAGTCCTTCCGACTTCGTTTGAGGCGGGCCGAGCGTCATAAGGCGCTCTGGCGGCAGGGCATGACAATGCCGTTTAGTCGGCTGCCCAATGCTGCCGCTCCCTCAGGGAGCTTGGCCCCCGGCCGATTGAACTCACCGGCATATATGGGGCTTGCGGCCCGTACTTAATGTACGAGGAAGCACGGCGATTGCTCGCGGCCTGTGTGGCCTTGCACAGCCCGTACTTGGTACGTGAGGCGTAGCAATTGCTGGCGGCAGGTGTCCCCTGACCCCAGGACACCTATACAAGCTGCATGGATAGGAACAGGGGCAACGTCCAACCAGCGTCTTCCATCGCCGACCTCCGACAAACCAGACACAATGCAAACCCCACAGCCAAACAACCCCTCACCCCCCCGAAACCCACCTCCGAGGGGAGCCTGTCCGCCTATGGCGGATCATTCCCGAGAAGTCGGGTCGGAGATGCGCCTGTGGCGTAAATCCATCCCCAGTGCGGGGGGAGAGGGTCCCCTCCCCGTTCCTTAAACAATCAAAGCCGTGCCTGAAATTGCAAAACAATCAAAAACCCATCCCCCTCTTTCCGTCATTCCGGCCCCCGAGCCGGAATCCATCCCACCTTTACTACCGTCATTCCTGCGGAGGCCGGAATCCATCCCTTCGAAACACTCGCCCCGACCTCGCAATTCACCCTCATTACATTCCTTTCCCCTCCAGGCACAATTCAATCAAAACAGCTACGAGTTCAATCAACGTTCAATCAACGTTCAATCAACCTTCAATCAATCTTCAATCAAACCCAATTGATCCCTCAACCCCCCCACCCCACCCCCCAACCGAATACCCCCGAGCGTGTCACCGCCCTATCGTACGAGCGCATCTCCTTGACCCGGTTATGGCCCGTTGCTAAAGTAACTGGGCCGCCGCGAACCCTAGCTGACAGGTGCCCTACTAGATGATCATCGACATGCACTCCCACTCCGTCTTCTCCGACGACTCCCGCGCAACCGTTGAACAGTACGCCAAGTGGATCTCCAAGGTCGTCAAAAAGAAGGGCGCCCTCGACGCGATAGTCCTCACCGAACACCGTGGCTTCGACAAGGACGGGGACTACACCGGCCTCGAAGAGGAGTACGACATCCGCATCTTCAAGGCCACCGAGTTGGACACCAACCGCGGCCACATCCTTGTCTACGGAGTCAACGACTACCTGCTCAACAAGTTCGACTTCACCGACGTAACAATGGACGCCGTGTCCCTTGTCCGTGAGGCCCATGCCTCGGGCGCCTTCTGCGTTCCAGCCCACCCCGGCCGCAAGAGGATCGGCCTGAAGGAATTCATCGAAAACGGGGCCTCGGCCCCCGAAGTCCAGGTTGTTGAAATCCTCAACGGCGGCAGCTCTACTACCGAGAATGAGCGCGCCCAGGAACTGGCTGAGCAGCGGGGCTATAGGGGCATCGGTGGCAGCGATGCCCACTTCGTAAACGCTATAGGCAAGTATGCCACCCGCTTCCGGAACCCCGTCGACAGCATTGAAGACCTGGTCGAAGAGCTCAAGAAAGGCGCCTTCGAGGCGGTGCGGCTTGAAGACCTCGCCCCGGCCCGGTAGCAAGCATGGCTGAACTCTTCGAAGTCCGATTCAACCGGGACATCCTGGACACCGAATATAGCATCGGCCCCTTCTACATCACCCGGGAGATGATTGACCTCTACTCCTCATCCACCGGCGAGACCAATCCGAAATACAACCCCAATGGAGGCTCCCAAAACGTCATTGCGCCGCCCTCATTGCCCGTGGTGCTGATAGACAACTGGGAACCCCCCGACCTCCAACTGGACTTCGACGGCGTCCTCTACCTGGCAGGCTACTGGGTAGAGCCCATCACTGACATAGCGCCTGGTGACGTGCTCAGAGCGACGGTTAGAGTCACGGACGTCTACCCGAAAACCGGCCGCTCAGGCCCGATGGTCTTCCTGAAGAAAGAGGCCCTCTTCACCAACCAGGACGATGTTCCTGTGGTGAAGGTCGGGGGTTCGTCCGTATGGCGTAAGTAGCTACCCCGCAGCCTGCGTCGCCGTACCGCAGTACGGGCAGCGCATCTCTGCCGGATCGACCCCATAGTCCCTTGCCGCAGCCTCCTCCGAGACGTACTCGTTGATTACGTCCTCGCGCACGGCCTCCGGGTCTCGCTGCTTCGGGTCCCCGTATCCACCCGACCCTGCCACGTCGTACCAGATCTCGCTCCCGTCGCCGATGGGGAATGGCGGCCCCTTGCCCGCGACTTTGCTCTCGTTGCCTTCCTTGTCCCTCATTGTGATGTGGCTGACCGCGCCCGGTTTGCCCCCCTGCAGCCCGAAGGGCGGCGAGATCATGCGCTCGCAGCAGGTGGTGACCATTGCCGTGTGCCCCATGACCCGGGTCACCCGCCTCGCCCCGAGACCCCCGCGGTACTTCCCAGCCCCGCCCGAGTCATTTATCAGCTCATAGCGGTCGATCATGATCGGGAACCGCATCTCGATCTGCTCAACTGGCGAGTTCATGGTGTTGGAAATGCCGACCTTCACGCTGCTGATCCCGTCTTGGTTGGGTCGGGCGCCCATGCCGCCTGCCACTGTCTCGTAGCTGACATATCGCTTCTTGGTCCTCGGGTGCAGACCACCGACGGTTAGTATGGCGGAGGTGCCTTGGGACCCGGCCAGCACGTTGTTGGGGTATCCGGGCGCAACGGCCCCGAATACCATGTCGCATATCCGGTGGGTCATCTCGTGGTTGGCGAAGACCACGGGCGCCGGGGGCAAAACGTTCACCACCGAGCCCTCGGGCGCGTTGACTCCTATGGCCCGCCAGGCGCCGGAGTTGGGTGGGATGAGATCGTTGGGGTCGGCGATCATCTTGACCGCCGTGTACACCCCCGAGGCTGTAACAGCAAGCGGAGCGTTCATAGGCCCGTCCACTTGCCCGTCGGACCCCGTGAAGTCCACCGTTAGGTGATCATCCACCTTGTTTACCCGGAGACGGATGTTGATGTTCTCGTCCTCCGTCTGGCCGATTCCCAGGATGCCGTCGCCGTCGCAGAAGTCTTCGTAGTAGAACTCCCCGTCCTCGAAACGGTCCAGCTGGTTGCGAATCATGCGCTCGGAGTAGTCCTGGATCCCCTGCATCATCTCCCGTATCAGGTCTACGCCGTACTTCTCAGCCAACCCCTGTACGCGCAGCGAGCCCCGATGGTTGGCCGCCACCTGGGCCCGGAGGTCGCCTCTCCTCTCCTCCGGTGTGCGAACGTTGGAGAAGATCAGGTCGTCGATGTCACGGTTCAACGTTCCCTGAGTGAACAGCCTCACACCCGGGAGCCGCAAACCTTCACCGTATATCTCGGTAGTTGCCCCGTAAGAGCCGGGGCTTGCGGAACCAACGTCCGGCCAGTGGGCCCTGACGCACGTGAACCCGAGAAGCAGGTCATCATTCAGGTAGATTGGCGTAATGACGTTCACGTCCGGCAGGTGCGACCCTCCGAAATAGGGATCGTTGTGGATGAACACGTCGCCGGGAGAGATGTCGTCGGCTCTTGCCAGAATGGCCTTGACCGAAAGAGGCATGGACCCGAGGTGAATGGGGATGTCGGGGCCTTGGGCCACCATGTTCCCGGAGGCATCGAAAATCCCGCACGAATAGTCCCCTGCCAGCTTCAGGATGGGTGAGTATGCAGTCTTTGCAAGGACTACCTTCATCTCCTCGGCGGCAGATAGGAGGCTGTTCTTTATTACCTGGAAGGTGATGGGATCGATGTCCTCGTGCATGACGTCAGTCCTTCGTTCCTAGACCGTGATCTCAATGGTCCCGAACTCGGTAGCATTGGCCCGCTGGTTCGGATAAACGATGACGGTTGAACTGCTTTCCTGGATAATGGCTGGGCCTTGGATCTCTGCGCCTGAATACAGGTCACCCCTATCGTAGACTGGGCAGGATGTCCGCCCCGACTCTTTAAAATAGACCTCCCGCTGAGAGCGGGGGCTGATGCCTCCCCTGCCATTGCTAGACGAGTTGCGGGAGGCGATGAAGTCCGCCCCGAACTTCCCGATGGCCGACACCCTAAGGTTAACTAGCTGTATCGGCTCGTCCGGGGCGTTATAGTCGTACGTGGTGAAGTGCTGGGCGTGGAAACGTTCGGCCATGGCGTCCAGCGCACCGCCCTGTATCTCCGAGTCTTCGATCGGTACCGTGAGCTCGTAGGCCTGATGCCCGTACCGCATGTCTATGGAATACCGGAACTCCCAGTTCTCCTCCGGGATTCCCGACCTTGCAAGCATGTCCCGGGCCTCCGCAGTGATCTCATCGCGGACCTGCCGCATCTGGTCGTCCACGCCGTCTTCGGCCATCAGCGTATACAGGCTGCGCACGTAGTCCCGTTTCAGGTCTGTGCACACGAGACCCATGGCGGAAAAGACCCCAGGGTTGGGCGGAATGATCACCTTCTTGATTCCCAGCTCCTCGCCGATCCGCCCCGCATGCACGGGTCCCGCGCCCCCGAACGCGACCAGTGCATACTCCCGAGGGTCGTGCCCGCGTTCGATGGAGATCATGCGTATGGCGTCTGCCATGTTGGAGTTTACAATGTCCACGATGCCCTGGGCGGCCTGCATCAGGTCCAGACCAAGGGGCTCTCCCACCGTCTTCTCAATCGCCTTTGATGCGCCGTCCAGTGACAAGGCCATCCGTCCCCCGAGGAAATGGCCCGGGTCCAAATACCCAAGGACCGCGTCGGCATCCGTTACGGTCGGCTCCTGCCCCCCGAGGCCGTAGCACGCTGGCCCCGGTGATGCGCCCGCACTCTGCGGCCCTACTCTCAGACCTCCGGCGTCGTCCAGCCAGGCAATGCTGCCACCCCCGGCGCTGACCTCGGCCAGGTCTACGACGGGCACCTTGATGGGGTATCCGGTGCCCTGCAGCCAGCGCCGCACGTTGCCCGACCCACCGACCTCGTATTCAGTCGTGACGCTCACTTCACCATTGTTAATCAGCGAGGCCTTGGCGGTGGTACCTCCCATGTCGAAGGAAATCAGCTGGTCCAGCTCCAGCACGTTGCCCAGCGCCACGGTGGCAGTTACCCCCGCCGCGGGCCCCGACTCGGTGAGCATGGCCGGCACCCGCAAGCCCTCTTCGACGTTGAATACCCCACCGCTGGAGCCGGTGAGGTAGAGGGATGGGTAGGCGTCCGTAGCGAGGAAGTCGTTGAGGCGATTCAGATAACCTTCCAGGACTGGGGCCACGTAGGCGCAGACTGCAACGGTGCTAGTGCGCTCGTATTCCCGCATCTCCGGCAACACCTCGGAGGATAGGAAGGTGCGGACGTCCGGAAGCTCCCGACGCAGCACCTTTCCAATGGCTTGTTCATGAACGGGGTTGAGGAAAGAGAAGAGCAGGGACACTGCGACGGCCTTGACTTCGTGGGCCTTCAGGAAGGCTACGATTCGGTCGAACTCGGACTCGTCCAGTGGTTTGTATACGTCGCCGTAGGCATCGATTCGCTCGGAGACCTCCAAGCGCAGGTGCCTGGGGATGATGACCTGAGGCGGAGGCTGGAAAATATCGTACAGCTTGGCCCGAGACTGGCGTCGGATCTCAAGTATGTCTCGAAAACCATCGGTCGTGATAAGGGCGGCTCGGGCCCCTTTTGACTCCAGGATCGCATTGGTGACTACCGTGGTTGCGTGGGAGAGAAAGGAAAGGGCAGAAGGGGCAATGCCGTGCTCGGTGGAAAGGGCCTTTATGGCGTCTATGACGGCGGCGGAATAGTCGGATGGGGTGGAGGAGACTTTGTAAGTAGTCTGTTCCCCCGACTCCTCATCAACGAGGGCCAGGTCGGTAAAAGTCCCCCCGATGTCTACGCCAAGTCTAAGTCCCATTGCCGGGTAAGGATATCACAGGTGAGGGAGAGTGTAGAATGTCGGGCGACCGAGGAGAGGGGAATATGAGATGTCAAACTATGTAACAACGTTTGAAGTATTCGATCAAGAGAATGAATCCAATCGGGTGGGATTGGAGTTACTGGAGGCGGCTAAAGGGGTAATTGAGGAGGATTTGCGAGCAACGGCTGACCCTAGTGGTCAAGATGACTGGGTTGTGGAGTTTCGAACGAGCGATCAGGCTGGGTATGTGGAGATAAATGCGGAGAGGCCATATTCACCCGTGCCCGAGCATCTGGTGCGCCTAGAGGTGAGGATGTACACGAAAGGAGAGGGAGTCCGAGCAGAAGTAAGGTCGCGATTCATGTTGACCTCAGAGGGTGAGCCGCCGAATCTTCGGTCGGGGCCGCCGCGTCTACTGAGAAGGATGACAGAGGCATTCCACTGCATAGTTGGTGAAGATGAAATGTCTTACCAGCCGCTGGAGATAAGGAAGGACAACGCGGAAGAATATGTTACAGAGGTGTTGACGTCTGAGAGGCGCTCTTTGCCAATACTGGCGATTTCTCAGGATGGGTATGGGCGTTTCGCGATTAGCCCCAGGTCTGCACAAAGTATGCTTGCGGGAGTGGCGAAAGTGGTTGCGTATGAACTGGAAGGGATAGAGGCGCTGAAGGGCAGACTTAATAAGAATAAGGTGCTCTGCAATGGCGGAGCAGTTCGAATACTCTGGCCGGGATGCACTGTGGATGCCAATGAAGCTGGACCCGATTTGCACTGGGCCAGAAGTGTTGTTAGGCAAATGAGAGAACATTTGCTATTTGACGTACAACAAGAGTGCATGGATAGGGTAGCAGAGACGGATTTCGGTAGGGAATATTGGGAAATCAAGAGAGATATCGGTCGTGATTTGGAGTGGCGGATGAAGCTGAAGGAGGAGGAGGATGAGGTAAGAAAGTTGAAGTTTAGTGCCCAGCAATTGAAGAATCAGCTTGAGAAGAAGAATGAAGCATTGAACGAGAAGACAGCGGCATTGGAAGAGGAGAGAGGAAAGACCACGTATGCGATAGAACAGGTGCAGGAACTACGTCGAGCACTTGAGGTGCTGGAGAATGAGCCGGAAGAGTTAAGGAAAAGGAATCGGCGGAGGAACATAGAGGAACTTAAGAAAGAGAATAAGAAACTCGGAGATACCAGAGACAAACTGAATGCTGACAATCAGGCATTGAGACAGCAAAACAGAGTGTTAGAGGAACAAGTAAGCGTAGTTAGGGGAAACGGTGAAGCAATACTAGAGTTGAAAAGCTCGAGAACTGGGAACCTAACCGTATTGAACCATGCTGTGAACTTATTCAGAGGACCGATGAGGTCATATTTAGCAAGTCGGCTATCAACGGAAGACCTCAAGTACATAAAGGAAGAAGTCGGGAGTAACCAGATACTGAGGGAGGAAGATCCCAGAACCTTTGAAGAATTCTTGGATATAACTGAGGGTGAGGATAGGCATGGGACGAAAATAATGAGATTCGAAGACACGGCAGAGCGTTTCTTGCAAGAGGGAGAACTCGCGGCGGATTTGAGGCACATAAGGAGGATGAGAAACGAAGGAGCGCATCCACCAGTTAAAGGGTTGGAGGCGAAGAACGTCAAGGATTGTGTACTGTTGATTTCTAAGGTGCTCGACTCGGTAAGAGAGAGTGGAATAGCTATGGAGGTAAAGCTTTTGGAGGGTTTGGTAAGGGACAACCCTTAGCCGAACCCGTACACCCGAGCCGCATTCCGAAACGCCATCTTCTCGGCCTCGGCTTGGAATACGTCAGCCAGTTGGGTTGGCCCCAACATTTACCGGAGACCGGCTTGGGCTAATAGTACAGGCACTCGTGCTCATAGGAGATGCTAGGACTGCGGCAAAAGTAAAGAGCTTGGCGCGCTTGGTTCGTTAGTTATGGACGGATAAGCGTGTAGAAAAGGAGTGCTTAACTTGTGAAGGTAGGTTTTTAGAGTTCGAGTTGGACTAGTCTCGGAATATCGTTCTCTCGAGACTGGTAAATGTCCTCAATGAATGCATCGATCTCGCTGTCGCTGGTTTCTCCCCAAGCGCCTACCAAAGCTAGCGCGCCTCTAGGGTTGTGAGACGTTGCTTCGTCGTGGCCCAGAAGTTCCAGGTCGGCTATGCTGATTAGAGCAGCTACAGGCGCTCCACGGCGTTCTATGACGATATGTCCGCTGCCACTTGCCACCTCTTCCAAAAGCGCCGAAAACCTTGCCTTTGCTTCGGTTGTGCTTACTCTTTTAGCCACTAATTGCGCCTCCTTGAATATAGCTGATCCGTAATTATCAACAACATTATATCTGCGCAGGAGCGATCATCAAAAGGCCCATTGACCAAGGTCCCAGGGTTTAGCCGAACCCGTACACCCGAGCGGCGTTCCTGAAGGCCATTTTCTCGGCTTCATCCTGGGGAACGTCGGTCAGGAGTTGGTTGAGGACGGGGAGGGAGTTGGGCCATGTCGACTCGGTGTGGGGGTAGTCGGAGCTCCAGAGGATGTTGTCCACCCCGACCACGTGCCGGGTCGCTATGCCGGCGACATCTTCCTGGAAGGTGACGAATACGTTTCGGCGGAACAGGTCGCCCGGCAGATAGTCTCCCTTGAACTGGATCTCCTTGACGTAATGATGGTCGGCGTAGTGGCGGTCCATCTGCTGGATGAAGTAGGCCGCCCACCCAAGCTCGAATTCAACCGCTCCCACTGTCAGCTTCGGGAACCTTTCGAAAACCCCCGAGAACATCATGTCCCCTATCGCCCGGCGCGGCCAATAGTCCTCGCTGGCGCGGAAGGATGAGGTGCCGCCGACCGTGATGTCGTTGGCAAAAGAGCCTATGACCCCGGGCCCCGGGCGGTAGGAGCCCGAGTGCATGGCCAGAGGCAATGCTAAGTCTTGGGCCAAGGCCCAGAAGGGGTCGTAGCGGGGCAGGTCGTAGGTGCGTCCTTCGCCGGGATAGGCCGGAATGGTTATGCTGGCCAGGCCGAGCTTGGCGCACCGCTCCAACTCGGATAGGGCATCGTCAATGTCGTCAACGTTGACTACCCCGCTTCCCTTTATGGAGTTGGGATATGCCGTGGAGAAATCGGCCATCCAGTCGTTCATGGCCCGGAAGCAAGCCGACATGAGCGCCGAATCAATATCTGTTTCCACCAGTCGGACGGCTATAGTCGGATAGATAACCTCGCCGATAACTCCATCCACGGCCATCGCCTTCACCCGGGCGTCGGGATCGTAAGCGGCCTCGGGGGTGTCCTGGAAGGCCGCTTCGATGGAAAGGGAGTCGGGGTCTTCGAAACGGCGCCCAGCCTGCGAGGGGGCGCCCAAGGACCCGAGGTTGATATCGTCGTCGGCGACCCATCTGTGAACGTCCCCGTCACGGTACATCCGGGGCCTTCGGTCCTTGTACGCCGCGTCGATGCGGGAGTCCCAGAGGTCTGGGGGCTCCACTACGTGGGAGTCAGCGGAGATGAGTTTGTCTATAGGCATGGCTGGATTATATGAGTGCCGGAAATTGAGAGTCAATCGGGAAGGGCGTGTTACAATTTTCACATGGACTGTGTAATACGGGCCACGGGGCTTACGAAGCGGTACGGCGATTTGACAGCCGTGGATGACGTGAGCTTCGAGGTGGAGCGGGGTGAGATATTCGGCCTTCTCGGGCCGAACGGGGCGGGCAAGACGACCACCGTGGAGATCCTGGAGGGCATGCGCTTCCCCAGCGAAGGCACTGCTACCATTGATGGAATTGACGTTACGAAAGAGCCGAGGGCCGTCAAGGCAATCATAGGCGTCCAGCTCCAGTCGTCCGCCTTCTTCGACAACCTCGTTCTGTTGGAAATCGTCAGCCTTTTCGGGCACCTGTATGGCCGCAAGGTCGATGCCAGGGAAGTGCTGGAAAAGGTCGAATTGCTGGACAAGGGGAAGGCCAAGTACAGGCAGCTTTCCGGGGGTCAGAAGCAGCGCCTCTCCATAGCCACTGCCCTGGTCAACGATCCCGTGGTCATGTTCCTGGATGAGCCCACCACGGGCCTCGATCCTCAGGCCCGACGCCACATGTGGGAGCTAATCAAGCGCCTGCGCACTGACGGCAAGACTATAGTAATGACAACGCATTACATGGAGGAGGCGGAGGAACTGTGCGACCGGGTGGCCATTATCGATAACGGGTCTATCGTGGCGCTGGACAGCCCCGACTCCCTGATAGATGGGCTCCTGGACACGGGGTTCCGAAAGGAAAGGGCCGGCAAGGCGGCCAACCTGGAAGACGTATTCCTACACCTGACCGGCAAGAGCCTGAGAGAAGACTAGCTTGAACCCGACCATCGCCCTGACGATTGCGTCCCTGAAGATGTACTACCGCAATCGGCAGGCCATCTTCTGGACGCTGGTGCTGCCCCTGATCTTTATAGTCATCTTCGGGCTGCTGAACTTCGGCGCGTTCACGGAGGTGGACGTGGGGCTGGTGGACGAGGCGGACACGCCGGTGTCGAACATCCTGAAGGATGCATTGATGAGGGCCGAAGCTCCTGAGGACGCCGAGGATGCCGGTGTCATCGACCTGAGCGTCGGGACAAAGGATGCCGAAATGCAGGCCCTGAAAGACGGGGACCGGGACATCGTTATCGTGATCCCGTCGGGGTTCGGGCAGTCCTCGGAGATCCTGACCCTCCAGGCCTACTACGCCAGCGACAGGCTACAGCAGGCCAACGTCGGGGAGGGGATAGTCCGCGGGATTCTGTATGAGATAACGGTGCGCGGGGCGGGCATGGAGAGGGCCTTCCTAATCGAATCGGAGCCTGTGGAGAGCCTAGGCCTGGAATACGTCGACTTCCTGGTGCCGGGGATAATCTCCATGGCGATCATGCAGATGGGCATATTCAGCGTGGTCTTTTCGCTCATCCAGTACCGCCAGCAGGGGGTGTTGCGCAGGCTGTATGCCACCCCCATCAGGCCCCACAACTTCCTGATAGGACAGGTCGTCACCCGACTCGTGGTTTCCATCGTTCAGGTTATGGTGCTGCTGGGGGTCGGGATCCTAGCCTTCGGTGTGAAAGTAGAGGGCAACTTCGGATACATATTAGTGTTGGCCGTTTTAGGCGGGGCTCTGTTCATAGCCGTCGGATACATAGTGTCGGGGTTTGCGAAGAACGAGGAGGTCGGGGCGCCGCTGGCCAACGTGATAGCCATGCCAATGATGTTCCTTTCGGGGATATTCTTCCCGACAGACGTCCTGCCGGGCGTTCTGGAGGACATTGTCCAGTATTTGCCTTTGACTTTCCTGGCGGACGGGATGCGGGAAGTGGCGATTCAGGGAGCGAGCATCACGGAGATCCCATGGGAGGTGCTGGGGCTGGTAGTGTGGCTGGCAGTGGCATTCATAGCGGCGACAAGGGTTTTCAGGTGGGAGTGAGACAGATCAGGAGGACTAGAGATGTATGAGTTTCAGGGCCGGCGGGTATTTGAGTCGATAGCGGAGATGGTGAATCCGAAGCACACGGTGGTGATGGTCCACGACATGCAGAACGACTTTCTGCACGATGACGGCATATTCAAGAAGGCCGGGGAGAGCATTGACGTGTCGGGGTTTCTGGGCAACCTGGTGGACTTCGTGGCGAAGGCCCGGGCGCACGGAGTGAAGATCTGGCAGACGAACTTCACCAGCCTGCCGGACCTGGGGGCCTACGACGACCCGCTGGTGAACAAGCGGTGGAACCTGGTCGGGGAGCCGAGCAAGCACCAGTACGCCAACCCGACGGTGCTCGGGACTTGGGGATGCCAGACCATCGATGCCCTGGCGGCCCAGGAAGGCGACATAGTCATCAACAAGTACCGGACCAACACCTTCGTACACTCCACCTTCGAGCTGATACTGCGAAGCCATGGGATAAAGACCTTCATATCGACGGGCGTGGCTACGGAAGTCGGCATACTGCCGACGGCTTGGACAGGGACACAGCTGGGGTTCTTCCCGGTGATACCGAGGGATCTGGTCGGGGCGCGGGTGGCGGAGCTGCACGAGGACGCGATGAAGTTCATGGAGAGGCTGGTGTGGGTGACGGACTCGTCGGAGATACTGGAGGCGTGGGAGAAGGGGTACGACCAGGGGGACTAGCCGGTCTCTTCGGAGGGTGAGGGCTCTTCCTCCGAGTCGGGAGGGAGGGGCGGGGCTTCGCAGAAGGACTTCAAGGCCTCATTCATTCTCTCCATGCCGCGCCGGGTTGCTCCGCCGATCAGCAGCAGGATGGGAATGGAGAGCAGCCCGCTGACCTCTTCACCCTGGACGAACCGGCATCGATTGTCGTCTATGGGGTCGATGATGAAGTAGTGCTCCGTGTCGAAGAGGCCGGGGAAGAGCATGTTGTTGCGCCAACTGAACCCCCTGCCCTCCTCAACTAGGACGATTCGCGGGTTGATGTAGGTCCCCCTGGCCCGGGGCGGCTTGATGAACAGCTCGACGCGGGCGCCCTCCTTGATGCTGCCGGAGGCGGAGGTTAGGAAGGGGTTCCAGTCTCCGTAGGACTCCAGGTCGGAGAGGACGTCCCAGATGAGGGACTCGGGGGCCTCTATCTCGACTTCAGCGGCGATGATCCGCAAGGTCTAGCGGCCCAGGTAACTTGGCTTGCGCTTGTCCTTGAAGGCGGCGACGCCCTCGGTGTGGTCTTCGGAGGTGAGGGTGATGGTCTCGAGGGCTGCGGACATCTGCATGGCGGTTTCGAGGTCCATGTTGAGGGCCTTGTAGAGCATGAGCTTGGAGAGCCTGAGGGCCACGGGGGGGCCGTCGGCGATCTTACGGGCCATCTCCATAGTGGCGGCTTCAAGCTCATCCTCGGGGACGAGCTTGTTCAACATGCCGAGGCGGTAGGCGTCGTCGGCTTCGAGGAAGTCGCCGGTGAAGACGAGCTCGGCGGCCTTGGGGATGCCGAGGGTCTTGGCGTAGAGCCACATGCCGCCCCAGCCCGGGAAGAGGCCGACCCTTATGAAGGCGGCGAGGAAGCGGGACTTGGGGGTGCCGACGCGGAGGTCGCAGGCGCAGGCGAGGTCGAAGCCGGCGCCGGCGGCGACGCCGTTGATCATGCCGATGACGGGCTTCTCCATGCGGTGGACGCCGAGGACGATGTTCATGGCCTTGCGGAAGTTGCGGCGCTTGTCCTCGGGGCTGTCGCCGCGGCCGTTGGACTCGGCGCCGGGGAGCTCGGAGACGTCGGCGCCGGCGGAGAAGGCCCGGCCCGCGCCGGTCAATACGACCACGCCTACGGAGTCGTCGTCGCCCAACTCCCTGATGGCCTGGGCCATCTCCTCTTCCATGAAGTCAGTGATGGCGTTGAGCTTGTTGGGTCGGTTGAGGATGAGCTTGCCGATGCGGCCGTCTCTTTCGACGATGATGTTTTCGTAGGACATCGGTGGTCTCCTTGCAGCGTGATGGGCGGCGGGCTCGAGTCGGGGTGAGGGAGGTTATGCCCGGCCCAATGATAAGCGGGCGGGTTGGGGCGGGGCAAGGGGTGGGGAGTGACTGGAAGGGTTGTCCCGGCTGCAAGAGGGGAGGGATTCAGTCCTCCCGAGGCGGACCCGCCCAAGGCGGATGTTCCATCTTCGATTGTGGGGGTGGGGTTTGGGTTCTGTCTGTTGGGTTTTGGGTCGGCGATGGAAGACGCACCTGGTGAGCCGTTGGTCCCTACCATGCGGTGCTCGGCTGTCCGGGGCCATAGAGGTCCGCCGTGGGGCGGATTGCAGCCGGCCGCGCCCTTCTGCTCGATGTGTGCTCCGGCTGTTCGGGCAGACAAGCCGGGCGTTGACCCGCTCCCAGGCGCCTAAGGGCGCAGTGGGGGCCAGTGATCGGGCTGGTAGCCCCCGGGAGTCTGTTATTACGTGGCGCACCCGCAGGTCCCGAGTGCCCCAGCGACCCCAGGTTGTGCCTGATTTGGTGTGGCGCAAGCTCGCCGACGGGCCAACCACCGGTAACTTGTCCGGAGCGGGGCTAGCCAGCCCGCCACCCCTATCTTGATATAGCGCAAGTCCGCTACAGGCCGACCTCCGAGACGGTCTCTCGGCGGGGGATGGCCGGTCTGCTGTGGCTTCTATCCAGGGCGTCTATCCATCGCCTGGGGGTCAGGGAAGGGGTCACGGGACCCGTGGTGAGGGGACGGCGTTCCCGACCCCCGACGTCTCGGGGGCAAGCTTGTCTCGGGGGTGACATCCTCTCTAGTGGGTCGGGTGGGCTTCCCTGGGTTTTTGGTTCCTCCTTGTGTTACTGGATTAGTGTTCGCGGACGCAGGGTATGATAGCGCCGTTGGTCAGATGTGTCAAGCGAATGTACGGGTTGTGGGGGGAATTCCCCCGGATTCCCACCCCAGATTCACGCTCCGCCAAAGGCGGACTTTCAGCACGGCGCACGCCCAGGCGCATCTTCGACATCTACGACCTCGCGGGGCATCGGAATGACATGGCATAAGGGGGTGGGGTTAGGCAAGGGTGAGGGGGTGGATTGCTAGGACTAGGCGATTATTCCGAAGGGATGGATTCACGCCATAGGCGCATCTTCGACCTGCCTCCGCAGGAATGACGGTGTAAGGGGGGTGGGGATGATGGGTTAAAAGGGGGTGGGAATGACGTATGAAGGTGAATGGGGATGCTGGTAGGGGGGTGGGGATTCAATCCCCACCCCCGAACCTAGCCTTGCCAAGACCTGCCCCGCCACACCTGGCCTGACCTCGACTCGCCTGGCCCAGCCTCGCCACACCAGGCCTCGCCCCGCCTCGAAGTCCTTGACGCACCCAACCGAGCCGGACCGAGCCATACCCTGCCATGCCATGAGTTCCTTGCCGTGCCGGGCCGCGCTCTGCCATACCTTGCCATGCCGAGTAATCCATGCCCTGCCTAGCCAAGCCATGCCGTGCCATGCCATACCGAGCCGAGCCGCACCAAGCACTGCCGTGCCATGCCGTGAATTCCTTGCCGCGCCCCGCCCAGCCGCGCCATGCCATACCTGGCCTGGCCGAACCAGGCCACGCCGTGCCATGCCTCGCCCAGCCATGCCACGCCACGAGGTCCTTGCCTCGCCGCGCCGAGCCTCGCCGAACCGAGCCTGGCCATGCCGAGCCACACCAAGCCTCGCCGCACCCAGCCGTGCCCCGCCTTGCGAAACCGAAATGTGTCTAGTCAGCTGTGAGGAAGGAGAATCTAGGCTTCGCTGATAGAGGTTAGCTCAAAGCGGCCGTAGACTCCCGACTTCTCCGGTCTCCAGTCTCCCAACCCAATGCCTCGGCCAGCTATCGTCAACCATTGTTCCAGATGTTCGGCGTCTGCCGCGTCACCGTATACTTCCACGGTGAAAGTGGCGGACCAAGGAAGGTCGAACTTGGCACGGGTGCGGAGTATGCGGTTCCGCTGTACCACGACGGGCACGGTGTACTGGGTTGTCTTTTGCAGCTTTTTCAGAGTCGTACCGTAGCGCTTGGTGTCGTATTCGAAATCATCGCAGGACACGACGATGAGACCTTCACGTACCATAGGACCCTGCTTCAGCTTTCGTGCGCCGGACTCTATGGCCGCTCGGAAGGCCGAGGGCGGGATCTCGGGTTTGTCCTGGAAGTTGAGCCAGAGGCTGGTAAGCGTCTCAAGCTCGCTGAGCCGGGCGTCGTCGGACGCCGTCCTGTTCCCGCCCCTCTTCTTAGTGATCGCGGCTTTTTCGACGTTGGCAGGGAGCTTGGGGTCGAGCCCCGTTGCACTGTGATGAATGATCGGCGTGAGTCCGTTGACTTTGACCTTGTATAGCATTGTTCTATTGCCTCCTTAAATGCTATTTTCAACTGAATTCTGTTGCCGTGGAACCTGCGTATATTGGTAGCGATGTCGTGGCACAGGTTACAAAGGGCGGTGAGGTCGTCGCCGGTCATATCCGACTCTTTGGGGTACTCGGTTGCCCAGTGGTGACCCTCGGTGGCTGATGTCGAGCCGCACAGTTGGCAGAGACTCTTGGACCTGTTGAATGCCTGGGCGCGGGCCACAAGGTGAGTGGGATGGTTATAATTATAAGCCATATAGACACACTACTGCACAAGTACCCTTGTGTCAAGGATTTTTGGAGGAGATGTGAGTGGGAAAGTCCTAGATTCCTCGCGGGGCATCGGGATGGGGGGAGGGGTGAGTTGTGGGGTTCTGGGTGAGTGTTTCGGAGGGATGGATTCCCGACTACTCGGGAATGACGATGTAGAGGGCGGGAATGGCAGAGGCAGGGGCGGGTTTATGAGGGACGCTTGAGATTCACGCCTGAGGCGCATCTACGACCTCGCGAGGCATCGGAATGGGGAGGGGGTCGGGTGGGGGGAAGGGGGGAGTTAGGGGTGGGCGAGGGTTTCGGCGTCGTGGATGAAGTCGGCGGTTTCGTGGATCAGGCGTTGTATGGCGTCGAGGGGTTCGCAGAGGCCGGTGTAGAAGCAGTCGCCGTGGAGGACGTCTCGTCTTGCGGCGTAGCGGTCGAAGAGGTTGCGCATTTGGGGATGTTCCTGGGCGAGTCTGAGGAGGGAGCGGGTGGTGTCGGGGGATTTGGGAGGGAGGTTGCCGGTGCGGGCGAGGACAAGGGCGTCGACGGCGCGTTTGGCGGCGCACCAAGCTTTGTCGGAGGCGTCGCGAATGTCGCCGGCGGCCATTCGCTGGAGGGCAGAGGCGTGCATGTGTTGAGCGTCGGCGAATATGGGTGTGGGGTCGGCTGAGGTGGTGGTCACGGGTTTTTCCTTTGGAGATATTGTAGCACGGGGGAAGGGAACCTCACCCCCTTGGTCCCCCTCTCATGCCGTAGCGCATCTTCGACCCTTAGGGCCTATAAGGGAGAAGGGGAGAGAAGAACAGAGGCATGCGCATGCCTCTAGTTCAGTACTGGGGGATGGGATGGATTCCCGTGTCGGGGCACGGGAATGACGGGTGAGAGGGGAGGGATGGATTCACGCCAATGGCGCACTTACAGCCGGCTCGGAGGCCGGAATGACGGGTAGGGGGTCGGGGATGGTGTAAGGGGGGGAGTCGGGGTGGGGGTGTGCTATCATGTCGGACGCGTTACCCCGCATCATGCACCAAGGAGAGTTTAGATGACGACGGCTGCGAAATTCGACGTTAGGCATCGGAGCAGGATAGTGGCGGACGGGGCGGACCGGGCGGCGGCGCGTGCGATGCTGAGGGCGGTGGGTGTGGGGGACAGGGAGTTCGAGCAGCCGTTCATCGGGGTGGCGAATACGGCGTCTGACATTACGCCGTGCAACGTTCACCTGGACAAGCTGGCGGAGCGGGTGAAGGCGGGGGTGAAGTCGGCGTCGGGGACGCCGTTCGAGTTCGGGGTGCTGACGGTGAGCGACGGGATTTCGATGGGGACGGAGGGGATGAAGGCGTCGCTGGTGAGCCGGGAGCTAATCGCCGACTCGATAGAGCTGGTGACGCACGCGGAGTACTTCGACGGGCTGGTGACGATAGCGGGGTGCGACAAGAACCTGCCCGGCGCCATGATGGCGGCGGCACGGCTGAACGTGCCGACAGTCTTCCTGTACAGCGGGACGATCATGCCGGGCCGGTATGCGGGGAAGGACATAAGCATCCAGGACGTTTTCGAGGCTATCGGGGCGCACAGCAAGGGGCGGATAAGCGATGCGGACCTGAAGGACATAGAGTGCGCGGCGTGTCCGGGGGCGGGGTCGTGCGGGGGGATGTTTACGGCGAACACTATGTCGTCGACGATCGAGGCGATGGGGATGTCGCTGCCTGGGGCGTCGTCGGAGCCGGCGGTTGAGGAGGGGATACTGCAAAAGTCGTACGAGGCGGGTCGGGCGGTGATGAGGCTGCTGGAGGAGGGGATAAGACCCCGGGACATATTGACTCGGGAGGCGTTTGAGAACGGGATAGCGGTGGCGGTGTCGATGGGGGGTTCGACGAACGTGGTGCTACACCTGCTGGCAATCGCGTACGAGGCGGGGGTGGAGCTGGAGATCGAGGACTTCGCCAGGATAAGCGAGCGGACGCCGTACATAGCGGACATGAAGCCGGGGGGTCGGCACGTGATGGTGGACCTGCACAGGGAAGGCGGCGTGCCGACGGTGATGAAGAGGCTGCTGGAGTCGGGCCTGCTGCACGGCGATGCGCTGACGGTGACGGGCAAGACGGTTGCGGAGAACCTGGCGGACGTGGAGATACCGGGCGACAGCAGGGTGGTCCATCCGGTGGCCGAGCCGCTGAGCCCTCATGGGTCGATGGTGATATTGAAGGGGAACCTGGCGCCGGAGGGGGCGGTGGTGAAACTGGCGCACCCGGAACACCTGCACAGGGTGCACAGGGGTCGGGCGCGGGTGTTCAACCGGGAGCAGGACGCGTTTCGGGCCGTGGACAACCAGGAAATTGAGGCGGGGGACATAGTGGTGCTGCGCTACGAAGGGCCCAAGGGGGGGCCGGGGATGCGGGAAATGCTGCACGTGACGGCGGCGATAGTGGGGCAGGGGTTGGGGGAGGACGTGGCGCTGATAACGGACGGCCGGTTCTCGGGGGCGACGCAGGGGTTCATGGTGGGGCACGTGGCGCCGGAGGCGGCGGTCGGGGGGCCGATTGCCATAGTTGAGGAAGGCGACACGATCACGCTCGACATCCCCAACGCGCAGCTGAACCTGGAGATATCGCAGGAAGAGTTCGACCGGAGGCTCGGGGCGTGGGCGCCGATACCGCCGAACTATACGTCGGGAGCGCTGGCGAAGTATGCGAGGCTGGCGGTGTCGGCGTCTCGGGGGGCGGTGACGGTGGGGTGAGGGTGGTTTGAGTCTCCGGGGATATGTTATAGAATAGGTCGGGTTTGCTGCCCGCATATCGAGCATTCGGAGCCTAAAGCTTGGAGGCCTGTCCCAGATGACCTACATAATCGCTGAGCCCTGCATCGGAGTTAAAGACCTGGCATGCGTTGAGGTCTGCCCCGTCGACTGTATCCACCCCTCCGACGGCGAGGGCGAGGACATGCTGTACATCGACCCCGACGAGTGCATCGACTGCGCCGCGTGCGAACCCGTCTGCCCGGTTACGGCGATCTTCGAGGAGTCTGAGGTCCCCGAGTACTGGGCCCAGTACTACGACATCAACGTCAACTACTTCCAGGACGACTAACGGGGCCCCTAGGCCCTAGTCCTTGCCCCGTCCCCTTGAAAGCACGTCCGCGGCCTGGCGGTCGGGTTTGCCCCAGACTACGATCACCCTCATGGGTTTATCTGAGTTGTTGCGCATCCCGTGGTCTACGTCCTGCGGCACCAGGACCGCGTCCCCGGCCTCAACCTGCAGCGTCTCCTCCCCGAACCACATCTCGCCGCGACCCTCCAGGAAGTAGTACAGCTCTTCCAGCGAGTTTTCGCCTTCGTGGGTGTGAGCGCCCTCGCTGACGCCGGGGGCCATCTCCCAGACGTGGAACTTGACGGGAAGGCTGGAGATGGTATCGAAGAAGCCGCGCATGTCGATATCGCCGTCGCCGTGGTGGACGGGCCGGGAGATAATGCCCGTGGAGTCCGTTTCTTTCCAATAATTTGGAGCCATGGTGTCCTCCTTGGTTTCCTGGGATGGTCTAGGCCCGAATGACCCACTGGTTGCACGGGTCTCCGGCGGCGAGCATGGAGGTCATCTTAACGTCCATGCCGTACTGCATCTCGCCGGCGAGGATGCGCCAGCCCTGGTGGAGCGCGTCTTCGATCTCCACGGGTAGAGGGCTGGAGGGTGGGAAGAGCCTCGGGTTGCGGGTCTGCTGTGTGACCTTTATCGCACCGTCTGCAAGAGTCTCTATCTCGACCTCCTCGTGGAGGGACTCACGGTCACGCTTGATGAATAGGGCGAAGGACTCGGGCCCCGGGTTGGCGTCTTCCAGGTTGTAGTCCTGAATGATCTTGCGGGACAGCTGGGCATAGATCACCCGGCTGGCGTGCTCGACGATGGGTCGGGCGCCGCTGATGCCGTACATCTCCATGAGGGCGTTAACGTGGCTGGTGACGTATTCCACGGCGTAGTTGCGGAGGGCTCGGGCGGCGCGGACCTCAGTCCATTCCTCGACGGGGAGTTTGGGGCCCTTGGCGGGGTCGAAGGCGGGGCCGCGCTCGGTAGGGCTGAACTGGAGTCGTTCGTCGGGTTCAAGGTCCCGGTCGAAGATCTTGAAGTAGCCCTCGAGGCACGGGTCTCCCTGGTGGGCGACCTGGGTCATGACGAAGCCGAGTCTCGGGTTGCCCAATGAGACTCCGTTGTGGGCATGCCAGGCCCGGAAGACGGCGTGCCCCACCTGAGGGGCGTAGGCGGCGACGGCGGCGCTGGGTGTGAACGGGCTGTCCGACATTGCGAAGGGCGGCGGGTATCGGACCCAGGCCTTCTCTGGGGTCTCCTCCATGTACTCCACCTCCAGCCCGCCAAGGATATTGGAGAAGTAGTGGTATTTCGCGGACTTGACGGCGTCGGAGGGGTCTTTGTCGATTCCCAGCTTCTTCAGGCCGGGCAGAAAATGTTCCAGCTGGTGACGGCGGAGCATCTTGAACATCAGGGTGGCCGCGGCGTCCTGGCCATGGGCCCGGAGGGTGGAAAGCTCCAACGCGCTGCACATCGAGAGGTAAAGGATATTGGCGGTCTTGCACTTGTCTATAAGGGACTTGTCCCATTCGGGGAACTGCATCACTGGCGCCTTTTCAGGGGAATTTGTCGGCAATGGTACAGCATTTTCGGCTGCCAGCGCGCTCTGAGGAGGGGTGCTGGGGTGGGGAAGTTCGAAATAGGCTGAGGCTAGGGCTTGAACCCGCGAAGGCGGAGGGCGTTGGTCAGGACCGACAGGGAGCTTGCGGCCATGGCCAGGGCGGCTATGCCGGGATTCAACAGCAGCCCGAAGAAGGGGAAGAGTACACCGGCTGCGATAGGGATTCCCGCGGTGTTGTAGACAAAAGCGAAAAAGAGGTTTTGCTTGATGTTGCGCATGGTGGCGGCGCTGAGCTTGATTGCGGTAACGACACCGCTGAGACGCTCTCCCATCAGGGTCACATCGGCGGCTTCGATGGCGATGTCGGTGCCTGCTCCGATGGCTATGCCGACGTTGGCCTGGGCGAGGGCGGGGGCGTCGTTGATGCCGTCGCCGACCATGGCGACGACCTTGCCTTCACTCTGGAGTTCTGCGACTCGGCTGACCTTGTCCTGGGGCATGACCTCCGCAATCACCTCATCAATGCCGACCTGTCCCGCAATGGCTTGGGCGGCGTAGCGGTTGTCACCAGTGATCATCACGGTGTTTATGCCCATGCGCTTGATGTCGCTAACAGACTGGGCGGCGTCCTCCTTCAGGGAATCAGCGACGGCTATCACGGCTGCCGGACTCCGGTCAATGGCGACGAACATGGGGGTGTTCCCCGCTTTGGCCAAGGCTTCAAAGTGGTTCAGCAAGGAGTCAACGGAGACTCCGAGATTTGTCATAAGCGCACGGTTGCCTATTGCGACCGCCTTGCGGTCTACTGTGGCCCGAATCCCCTGCCCCGGCTTCATCTCAAACTCCGATGGCTCGGAGAGGGTGAGGCCCTTCTCCAGTGCCGCAAAGGTAATGGCCCGGGCCACGGGATGCTCAGAGAGACTTTCGGCGGAGGCGGCGAGGGCCAGGACCTGATCATCGATAAATCCTGATGCCGGACGGATTTCAGCTAGAGATGGTTGGCCGTGGGTGAGGGTGCCGGTCTTGTCGAAGACTATGGTGTCGACGCGGTGGGCGGTTTCCAGGGTCTCGGCGTTGCGGATGAGGACTCCGAACTCGGCGCCCTTGCCGGTGCCTACCATGATGGAGGTCGGGGTGGCGAGTCCCAGAGCGCATGGGCAGGCGATGATGAGCACGGCAACCGCGGCGGCGATGCTGCGGTTGAGCTCGGGGTCTGCTGATGCGAGGGTCCAGGCGGCAAACGTAGCAAAGGCCACCAGCATGACTGCGGGCACAAAGTAGCCTGCGACTACGTCGACGAGGCGCTGGATCGAGGCCCGGGAGCCCTGGGCGTCCCGGACCATGTGGGCGATCTGCCCCAGCAGACCGTCTTCACCGATGCGGGTCGCCTCCATGGTGAATGCACCCACCGTGTTCACCGTCGCGCCTATCACACGGTCCCCGGGTCCCTTGTCGGCGGGGACGCTTTCTCCCGTCACCATAGACTCGTCGATGGAGGTTGCGCCTGAGAGTATCACCCCGTCTACGGGGACTTTTTCGCTGGGTTTGACCAGGAGCTGTTCGGAAACTCTTACCTCGGAGATGGGGACCTCTGTTTCCTGGCCGTCCCTGATCACTCTTGCCGTCCGGGGCTGGAGCCCGACCAATTTGCGAATAGCGTCAGATGTTTTGGACTTGGCACGAGCCTCGAGGAGTCTACCAAGCAGTATGAGGGTGACGATGATGGCGGCCGTGTCAAAATAAACCTTGCCGGAAACGGTCTCCGGCAAGGCCCCCTGGGCGAAGGTTGCCACGGTGCTGAAGGAGAAAGCGGCAAGGGTGCCAGCCGCGATGAGGGTGTTCATGTCCGCCATGCGGTGTCGGGCGGACTTCCATGCGGAGGCTAGAAACTGCCATCCCACCCAGAACTGCACCGGAACGGCGAGACCGAACTGTAAGTAGTGATTGGAAAGAAAGCCGGGGTCCCACCTGAACAGGTCTCCACTGCTGCCCACAAAGAGCAGTATTGCCAACGGCGCCCCGACACCGAACTTGAGCATTAAGAGCCGCAGGTCTCGTCTTCTGGCGTGCTCATCCGCTTCCTGAGACTCCTGGAGCCCGCCGGCGATGCGGGCGTCGTAGCCAACTCCCTGTATCGCGGAAATCATCTCGGCAGGGGTGACCTGTCGAGGGTCGAAGCTGACGGATGCCTGCTCCGCAGCGAGGTTGACGTTGGCATCGGAGACGCCGGGCACGGCGCGGAGGGTGCGGTCGATGGCGAAGACGCAAGAGGCGCAGGTCATGCCCGAGACGGATAATCGGGCTTGTTCCGTATCTGCGCCCGCGGCGGGGTCAAATGCATCTATAGGGGGTTCCGAAAGTTCACGGGCGGGCAGTTCGGCAGACTGCGCGGCAACGGGCAAGGGAGTCCTCTTACCGAGGAAGAACCAGAGGACGGCGGCGGCAAGACCGAGTGCGCCGAGGGATAGGGCCAGGTCAAATGCCATGTCGATATACGAGCCCTACATCTCGACGGCGGGCTTTTCGGAGGCGATGTGCCTGGCCGGGTCCTCTTCGAACAGCATCTTGCAGCCGGGAGCGCAGAAATAGTAGGTGACGCCTTCAAATTCACTGGAAGCCCGAGCCTTCGAAGGATCGACCATCATGTGACATATCGGGTCCCGGGCCAGTTCAGGCTTCTTCTTGAAGAGGGACAGGATGCTCATTGGGTTTTCTCCGTTTCGTTGGGGGTCAGTTGTCGGCCAGCTTGTACAGTTCTTTCAATTCAGCGACGATTTGCTCCTGCCTGCCCTGCTCGATGCCGGGAATTACGCAGGTCTCCATGTGACTTCCGAGCATGACTTGTTCCAGTTTCTCGATGGACTTACGAACAGCGTAGGTCTGCTTGAGGATGTCGACACAGTATTTGTCCTCCTGGACCATGCGACGAATCCCGTCCAAATGTCCATCGATATAGCTGAGGCGGCGGAGAGTGTCCTCCTTGGCGTCCGGTTTCATGGGCCTCCTCTCTTACCCATACCCCCTGGGTAGGGGTGTCAAGGCAATTATAGGGCGATCCGCAAATCGAGTAAAGAGGGCTACCAGTGAGGCTGGGTGTCGGGGCCCGGGTGGCCGGTGACTTGGGCCTGGGCCGCCCCATCGACGTCCATGATGAAAACGTCGGCGTTGCCGTGGAGGAACGACACGAAGGCGATTTGCTCCTTGGTGGACCAGGCTATCTCGGTCTCGACAACGCCGTTGTTCGTCAAGCGCGTTACGACGGTGCCGTCGGGTTCCGTGACGTAGACTTCGGGGTTGTCATTACGTTCGGAGATGAAGGCGATGAGCTTGCCATCGGGAGACCAGGTGGGGCTGTAGTCGGGGGCGGAGTTGGTGGTAATGCGTCGGGGCTGGCCGGAAGAATCCTCCGTGATGTCCACGACGTAAATGTCTTCGTTGCCGTTCCTGGATGTTTGGAATGCTATCTGGTCGGAGTCGGGAGACCAGGTAGGGTTGAAGTCGGGCCCATCGGTGAGAGTTATCTGGTTTACGCCGCCCGGATTACGTAGGTATATGCCTAGTCCTTGGCCATCCTCGCCAGTCAATGTAAAGGCGACCCAATCCCCGTCGGGAGACCAGGACGGAGGCCCTTCCACGTAGCCGCCGACGGTCAGCCGCCTGGCTTCCGGCTCCTCGACGCCGGAGAGGTAAATCTGGGAGTCGCCGTCTTCCGTACGGGCGAGGAAGGCTATCTGGTCTCCGTCCGGCGACCAACGGGGATGGGAGGCGCTACCCACCTCGTGGGATATCTTCCTGATGTCCTCACCGGACCGGTCCATGACGTAAATGTCAGGGTTGCCGTCCCTGTCCGAGACGAAGGCGATGAGATCACCGTCGGGTGAAAGGCGGGGGGAATGATTGTCTGAACCGCCTCGGGTCACCTGGATGGGCGGGTCGTCTTTCTCCCTAAGGTATATGTGACGGGTCTCGTCTTCCGAAGTGAAGACCAGCAGGTCGCCTCTTCCCGGGCCGCAGGATACGAATACGAGGCCGAGGGCGAGAAGGACGAGGAGTGTGAGGAAAGCTCGTCGGGACATCAGGCGTTGGCGTCTCGTATCGATTGAAGGATCTCGATGTTCTGACGGTCGGGGCCCTTCCTTTCGAAACCGGGCACTTCCAGGAGGAACGGTACGTCCGCAAAGGCAGGGTGGGCCATTATGACCTCGAAGCCCTCGCGACCGATGTAGCCCTCGCCGATGTTTTCGTGGCGGTCTTTGCCGCCGCCCAGGGGAATCTTGGAGTCGTTGGCGTGGACGGCTACCAGCTTTTCGAAGCCGATCTCGGAGTCGAATTCATTCATAGCCTCCTCAATACCCGATGGGTCGGCGATGTTGTAGCCGGCGGCGAAGGTGTGGGCGGTGTCAAGGCACACTTTCACCCGTTCGTCGGACAACCCTTTGATCACCTGACCGATTTCACCGAACCCGGCGCCTATGTGGTTGCCCATCCCCGCGGCATTTTCGATGATGAGCCAGGTGTCTTTTGGCGTGTTCATCAAGACGTGGGACATGGCGGACACGACTTGCGGCAGGACGCCTTCGAAACCACGGCCCTTGTGGCTGCCGAGGTGGAAGATTACGCCTTGTGCGTTGATGTCGGAGGCCAAGGACATGTGGCTGACGAGGGAGTCGACTCCCTTATCGAGCTGCTCTTCCTTTTCCGTGCCGAGGTTAATCAGGTAGACCCCGTGGAAGAACACCGAGGTGATGTCGGCTTCCTGGGCCTTTTCTTTGAAGGAGGTAATAATGTCGGGAGACGGGGATTTGTATCTCCAGCTTTGGGGCGCGGAGGCAAAAATCTGGACGCATTCCGCCCCGATGTTCTGGGCATTCCCTATGGCGTTGTCGAGGCCGCCTGCGGTGGATACGTGGGCTCCAATTTGCATGGGCAGAGATCTCCAATCATGCGATTGACGGGGGGCCGAGGGCCGGCTATTTCCGGAAAATGGCCTGGACTATGGCAACCCGGCGCTCCCGTAGGTTCCGATACATATTATTCGCCATCACCGGAAATTGCGACCCCATGATTAGACCAGGGTTGAGGGGCGATGGGGTTTGCCCCGAGGCCCGCTTTCGCACATTTTGCCACCAGTCCTCGGTGAGTTGCGTGTGGTCCTGCCAGGCAAGCTCCCGGAAGCCGGAGGCCAGGGCGAGAGAACGCACCTCATCGGGCGTTGACAGGAAGCTGACGGATGGGTCAGGGGCCCAGGGGACGGGGAAATGGATGGGTTGTACTGATCCTGCCATTACGTCGTGCAGGGCGAGCTTGCCGTCGGGCTTGAGGGCCCGGTGCATTTCGGCAAGAAAGGTCTGCTTATCGGCGATGTTCATGGAGGCGTGCTGCGTCCATACTACATCGAAGGAGCAATCTTCGAAGGGGAGGGCAAGGGCGTCGGCGCAACGTATGTCGATTGTCCCGGCCAACGCCACGAGTTCATTGAGATAACGCGCAGCAATGCAGAACTCCTCGGAAATGTCTATACCCGTGACCTTGCATCCGATTTCGGCGGCCAGGGTCCGGGCCGGGCCTCCGATGCCGCAGCCCACGTCCAGCACGTGATCGTTCGGGCCTACACATGCCAGTTGAGCCAGATCGTTCGTTGCTTGCTTGCCGCGGTTATGAAGCTCGCTGACGGGAATGAGGTCCCGGTAGGTGAGGTTATCGAGATCACGCCCTGATTCTTGCAAGGCTGCAAGGATGCGCTTTGTTAACGGGTCAGCGCTAGAGGATTTGCCAGGCATGGGACTGGGATGATTCTGCCTGAGCCGAGAGGGGCGGGACATTAGTCCCGATTGGATGACTCGGCCTGGTGCTGCCTGATGTAGTCGATTATGTCGGTGGTGGATGTGCCGGGGCCGAATACCTCTCCAACACCCATTTCCTTTAGGGGTTGGATATCGTCCTCGGGGATGATGCCGCCGGCCAGGACCAGACGGTCGTCGATGCCACGCCCTTTGAGCTCTTCCATGATAAGGGGCAGGAGCTCCATGTGGGCGCCGCTGAGGATGCTTATGGCTACCACGTCTACGTCTTCCTGGAGGGAGGCCTCGGCGATCATCTCGGGGGTCTGGCGAATCCCCGTGTAAATGACTTCCATGCCCGCGTCCCTAAGGGCTCGGGCGATGACCTTGGCGCCCCTGTCATGCCCATCGAGACCCGGCTTGGCTACCAGGACTCTTATCGTTTCGGTTCCAGTCTGCGTCATCGTCGCTGCCCCCGACTGAAGAGTTACGATCTCACGGTATCCTTGTCTACCAACTCGACCAGTACTCCCCGCGTGGCCTTGGGATGGATGAATGCGATCATTCCTGCGAGACCTTCACGTGGAGATTCATCTATGAGTCGGGTCCCGCTGGCCTTGAGGGAGTCCAGGGTGCCCTGCAGGTTTTCCACTTCGAAGCATACGTGGTGAAGGGCCTCACCGCGGGACTCCAAGAAGTGGGCCACGCCGGTGTCGGCGCGTACGGGCTGGATCAGTTCCAGGTTCGTACCGCCCACAGCAACGAGAGAGGCCAGGACGCCCTGGTCGGCGACCTCTTCAATTTCAGCCTCCCGGACGCCGAAAGTCTCCTGGTAGAAACGAAGAGTCTCCGCCGCGTCCTTAACAACAATGGCGACGTGATTGATGTGCTTTGCCTGGCAAACGGGACTCGTGTTTTCCATAGCTGTTGTTCTTTCGGAGATGTCTAGAGGCCGGACCTTAGGATGTCACGGGAAATCACGAGCCTTTGCACCTCTGAGGTGCCTTCATATATCTCCGTAACCTTGGCGTCTCGGAAATACCTCTCGACCGGGCTTTCCTTGAAATAGCCGTAGCCGCCGTGAATCTGGATGGCCTTGGACGTGACAAACCCGGCAACTTCCGAAGCATACACCTTGGCCATCGCCGACTCCCGACCAAACGGTTCACCCCGTTCCTTTTTGTCCGCGGCCTGGTAGGTGATGAGTCGGGCGGCATTGATCTGCGTAGCCATGTCTGCGAGCATCCATTGAATGGCCTGGAAATCGGCGATGGGCTGTCCGAAGGCTTGCCGCGTGCGGGCGTAGTCGAGTGCAGCCTCCAGGGCGGCGTGGGCGATGCCTATCGCCTGGGCCGCGATGGTGATCCGGCTTGCGTCTATGGTGGACAGGGCCATCCGCATTCCCTTCCCCTCCTCCCCGAGACGGTTGTCCGGCGGCACTCGACAGTCCTCCAGGAAAAGCTCGGCCGTGTTGGAGCCCCGCATACCCATCTTGCCGGGCTCATTTCGTCCTATGAAACCTTCGTATCCCTTTTCAACCAAGAAGGCAGAGATACCCTTGGCCCCCAGGCTTCGGTTCTCGGTGGCGAAGACGACTATGGTGTCCGCCAGATCTCCGTTGGTTATGAAGGTCTTGCTTCCGTTCAGGAAATACCCGCCTTCATGGGACGTTGCGCTGGTACGGAGTGCGGCGACATCGCTGCCGGCATTGGGCTCGGAGAGGGCGAAGGCGCCAAGGCGCTGGCCTCGGGCGAGGGGGGTCAGATAAGCCGTCTTCTGCTCGTCAGAGCCAAAGGCCTCTATGCATTTGGATGCCAACGACAGAGATGCAATGTAGATCAGGGAGGTGGAAGCGCAAACCCTGGCGAGCTCTTCAACAACTATGGCCAGCTCCGCATACCCTCCGCCCGAGCCCCCGTACCGGGTGTCTATGGAGACCCCCATGAGGCCCATCTCCCCCATCTTGTGAATGTTGTCCCAGGGAAATTCCTCGTCCCTGTCAATCCGGGCCGCGGAAGGGGCAATTTCCCTTTTCGCGAAGTCCCTGACATTGGTCTGTAGCAGTTTCTGCTCTTCGGTGAGGCTGAAATCCATGCGGGTATTCCTTACTGCCGGGGGAATAAAGCGGTGCTGCTGTGCCGAGTATCAGAATGTTGCGGAAGGTTCGTAGTCACCGAAGACTTCCCTGAGTACATCGCTGATCTCACCCAGGGTTGCATAGGCTTCGACGGCGTTCAGGATGGCGGGCATGGTGTTGCCGTCTCCGCGGGCGACTTCCCACAGAGAGCTTAGCGCATCGTCTACGGCGCCCTGGTCTCGGGTCTGCTTGATTTTCTGGAGGTTTTCCACCTGCTCCCGAGCCAGCTCAGGATCAATCTTCAACGTGCCTTGCAAAGGCGGCTGGGGGCTTTCGTAGGCGTTCACACCCACGACTATGCGCTTGTTGGCCTCTATTTCCTGCTGGAGTCGGAAGGCGCTGTCCTGGATTTCCTGCTGGATAAATCCTCGCTCGATGGCGCCCAAGGCTCCGCCAAAGTCGTCGATCCGCTCAATGTATTTGAAGGTCTCCTTCTCCAGGTCTTTGGTAAGGCTCTCTACGTAAAAGGAGCCGGCCAGAGGGTCTATGACATCGGCGCAACCGGACTCGTTGGCGACTATCTGCTGGGTGCGGAGAGCTATAGTGGCGGCCTTTTCGGAGGGGAGTGCGAGGGCCTCGTCCATCGAGTTGGTGTGCAATGACTGCGTCCCCCCGAGGACGGCGGCAAGGGCCTGAATGGTTACCCGAACAATGTTGTTCTCCGGCTGCTGGGCAGTCAAAGCGGCGCCTGCGGTCTGGGTGTGGAACCTCACCATCCATGAGCGGGGGTTCTGTGCGCCAAAGCGCTCCTTCATTATCCGCGCCCAGATCTTCCGGGCCGCCCTGAACTTGGCGACCTCTTCAAGAAGATTGTTCTGGCTCACAAAGAAGAAGGAGAGTCGGGCCCCGAACTTGTCCACGTCCATTCCCGCATCCACTGCGGCCTGCACGTAGGCGATGGCGTTGGAGAAGGTGAAGGCCAGTTCCTGTATAGCGTTGCAACCTGCCTCCCGCATGTGATATCCGCTGATACTGATGGTGTTCCAGGCGGGAAGATTTTCGCCACAATAGCGGAAGAGGTCGGTGATGAGTCGCATGGAGGGACGGGGCGGGTAGATGTAAGTGCCCCGGGCTATGTATTCCTTAAGGATGTCGTTCTGGACGGTTCCGCCGAGCTTAGAGAGGTCGGCACCCTGCTTCTTCGCCACGGCTACGTAGAGGGCAAGCAGGATGGAGGCAGTGGCGTTGATGGTCATGGAAGTGGTGACCTTTTCTAAGGGGATGTCCTCGAAAAGGACCTCCATGTCCGCCAGGGTGTCGATGGGTACCCCGACCTTGCCCACTTCGCCCCGGGCCATGGGATGGTCGGAGTCGTAGCCCATCTGGGTAGGCAGGTCGAAGGCTACGCTTAGCCCCGTCTGACCTTGCTCCAGAAGATAGCGGTATCGCCTGTTCGACTCTCTGGCTGAACCGAAACCCGCATACTGGCGCATCGTCCAGAGCCTGCCCCGGTAGCCGCTTGGGTGAATTCCTCGGGTGAAGGGGTATTCCCCAGGCATTCCTACTTCAGACACATAATCTTGCTCGACGATGTCCAGGGGGGAGTAGGCGGCTTTGACCGGAGAGCCGGATGAAGTGGAAAAGAGGCCGTCCCGTTGTCGGGCTTTATCCGCCTTCTTCTGCCATTCCTCCTGGCGTTGGGCAATGACCTTCAGGTCCTCGCTTTTGAGCATAGGTCGTCCCTTGTCCGTGGATACAGTCTAAGGTGATCCTCCCGTGTTTATGATAAACGCGTGGAGCGAGTTACGCCAACAGGGAGGGTGGAGATAGGGTGAATGATGGGATGGCAGTAGAAGATGTGTGGGCTATGCCACGTTGTATATTTCGGACTCGCCGAGTGTCTCCCGGAGGGCGTTGGTTGTCTCCCCTAGGGTCGCGTACGCACGAGCCGCATCCAGCAGGTACGGCATCAAGTTCTCTGACCCCAAGGCGGCATGCTTCAAAGAGGTTAGGGCGCGGTCTACGGCGGCCTGGTCTCGGGTGTCCCGGATACGGTGCAACCTCTCCAGGTGGTGTCGTTCACCCTCCCGGTCCATTTCCAGGATGGGGATTTCCGGTTGCTGCTCCTCTGCGTAGCCGTTTATGCCGACCTTGATACGCTGGTCCTGCTCTATTTCTCGCTGGTACTTGAATGCGGAATCGGCAATCTGGCGCTGGAAATAGCCGTTTTTCACGGCGGCAATGACGCCACCCTGGTCCTCTATTTGGCGGAAGTACTCGTAAGCTTCCTCCTCAATGCGGTCGGTCATCGCCTCGAGGTGATAGCTTCCTCCGAGGGGGTCGGCTAGGTCTGCCACACCACTCTCGTGGGCTATGATCTGCTGAGTCCTGAGTGCCACCAGAACGGCGTCCTGTGAAGGAAGAGCCAGGACTTCGTCCATAGAGTTTGTGTGCAGGGACTGGACGCCGCCCATGACGGCGGCAAGGGCCTGGAGGGCCACCCTGGAGACATTGATCTCAGGCTGTTGGGCGGTGAGGGCGGCGCCCGCGGTCTGGGCATGGGTACGGAGCCAGAGAGATCGTTCGTTCTTTGCCCCGTACCTGTTACGGAGCTCTCGGGCCCAGATTCTTCGGGCGGCGCGGAACTTGGCAATCTCCTCGAAGAAGTCATCGTGGACGTTGAAGAAGAAGCTTAACCGAGGAGCGAACTCGTCTATGTCGAGGCCCCGCTCCAGGGCCCAGTCGACATATTCAAAGCCGTCGACAAGGGTGAACGCCAACTCCTGGGCCGCGTTGGAACCCGCCTCCCGGATGTGGTAGCCGCTGATACTTATCGGGTTCCAGCGGGGCATCTCCTTTGCGGCCAGCTCCACGGTGTCGGTGACGAGGCGCATGGACGCCTCGATGGGGAAGATGTACTCGTTTTGTGCCGTGTACTCCTTGATGATGTCGTTCTGTAGGGTGCCGCCCAGTTTCGCCCTTGGAACACCCCGCTTTTCGGCTGCGGCTATGAACATGGCCCAGATGATCGGGGCGGGGCCGTTGATGGTCATTGACGTGGTTACCCGGTCGATGGGAATGCCGTCGAATAACACCTCCATATCTGCCATGGATGACACCGCGACTCCACACTTGCCGAACTCCCCGGTAGCCATGGGGTCGTCGTGGTCATAGCCCATGAGGGTGGGCATGTCGAAGGCGGTGCTCAGGCCAGTCTCACCCTGGCTCAGGAGGAATTTGAACCGCTCGTTGGTCTCCTCTGCGGTACCGAACCCCGCGAACATACGCATAGTCCAGAGGCGACCTCTGTGACCTGTGGGGTGTATCCCTCTGAGGAAGGGGTACTGGCCGGGCATACCCATCCGCTCATCAAAGTCTGAATAGGGGTTGGGGAGAGGAGTGTGGAGGGGCTCGACAGGAGCGCCGGAGATGGTGGTATATAGGGCGTCGCGCTTCCTGGAAGCCTCGTATTTCTCAGACCATTTGGATTTGGCTTCCTGGAGGGTGTCTTGCTGAGGAGATTCGGACACAGTCGGCTCCTCTGGACTAGCGTTACTGGCTTTCGCGAGTGTAGCAAAGGGGGTGGTGGGGGTCAAAGGCGGATTGTGTGGCGGGCCCGTATCCCGTCCTCAACCCTTTCGAGCCGCGGGTTAGCGATCGTTCCAACTTGGCGCCGGGTAGACCACTGTAGCGACGGCGGTGTTAGCGGGAGCCACGACCAGTGTCTCGCCGCCCTGTATCTGGATCGCACCCATAGGCTTGCTTTCGTTCTTGCCCGTAACGTCGAAGTTTATAGGGCCGTAGAAAGTGGATAAGTCCAGGTTCCTGAGCGCAGTCCGTACGGCGTCGGTATCCAATGTTCCGGCGGCTTCGATAGCGAGTTGCAGCGCGAGGCCGGCCGCTGTTGCGCTGGCGGCCTGGTAGACGGGTGGGTCGCCCCACTTGTTGCGGTAGCGCTCGGCGTAGTCGGACGCGGAGCCGAAGTATTCGCCCTCGTAGCTCATCGACGATTCCCATTGGGTTGGGCCTATCAAGAAATTCGCTTCTACGCCGACTTCATCGATTAAGTCGGGATTGGTGGGGCCGACGGTCATCACCGTGGCCTTTGGGTTGAAATCAAGCTCCTTGGCAGCGCGCACGAACAGGATGGTGTCGTTGAAGTACCCCGCGCCCAGGAATACGTCGGGGTTCAGGTCTTTGAAGGTCGACAATATGGCGCTGACATCAGTCACGTCCTGGGGATACGCCTCTACCGCCAAGACTTCGATGCCGTACAGTTTGGCCCACTTCTCTGCGCCCTGGGCCACGCTCTTGGGGAAGAGGGTGTCCGCGTAGGTTATGGCGATGGATTTGGCTCCCTGGTCGGCGAGGAGGCGCAGGGCCGACTCTGTGTAGGCGCCGGCAGGCGTCAGCACTGCGAATATATTTTCAAAGGACTGTTCGAAGAGGGTTTCGGACGCTCCAGTGCCCTCGACCATTATGATGCCCTGCGCTTCAGCCACCTCTATGGCGGACTGGGTGAGCGTCGAGCTGTAGGGCCCGAGCAGGAAGTCGACCCCGTCTTCTTGTATGAGGCGCTCTACGAGCTTTGCATTAGTGTCGGGGTCGCTCTCGTCGTCGTACAGGACTATCTCGACCATATAAAGCTTGCCGTCCACGTTGATGCCGCCGAGTTCATCATTGACCCATTCTTCCCAGAGGAGGTAACCCTTTCGGGTGTGATTGCCTTCGTCCGCGTACCTGCCCGTTTCGCTGACGGCGGCGCCCACCTTGATGACATTTGGCTCCGATGAGCAGGCTCCCATCGCGATGGCTAGAGATACACTTAGCAAGAGGGCTATTTGCAGGACGATGCGAGGCACTGTTTCTCTCTTGAATTTATTCCATGGGTATTGCGCCCAAGGGCTGATTTTATCACTGTTTACGGCAAGGGTTCACAAGCTGGGTATGCGCAAGTTTCGGGGGCGAAGAGACGGCGCTTACAATAAATGGCAACCAATGGCCCGCAGGGCTGCGTCCATCTGGTCCAGACAGGAGTGGTGGTTGACGTCTAGAACCCGGTCTGCCTGTGGCAGATGCCAGCCGAGACGGCGGGCAAGGTCGGTCTTGGTAAGTCCTTGGTCTCTCATGCCCTTGTAGAGTATTACCTTGACGGCAGTGAGGGTTGGCAGGGTGATTCTGGCATCGCCGCCCGGAGACGGAGAGGGGATATCCCTTCTATCATGGATCCGGGCGGCGATGGCCTCCTGGAGGGCGTCTAGTGCATGGGCGCAGGCTTCATCTCGGTTTTCACCGAATGTGGTGAGTTCAGGAAAGTCGGTAGAAGTGGCGAGAACGGTGTTGCCGTCTTTTTCTAAAGTCGTGGGGTAAGCAAGCATAGCTATTTCCGTATCATCCACTACAGGTCTCTTGTTCGTAACCCCCTTCTCGATAAAGCCAGTGTGCACAACACAAATGTTGCGTGTCAATGCTTCTAGCTCGGGCGCGCCGTGGGCGCCCTCTTCATTGACAAATCCACTTCCTGACTCTATCCTAAGACTCCCTCCATCGGGTGCTGCCCGATGCAATATTGGGTCGCGTTACCACATAGCACACCTTCGTAAAGGAGGCAGGCATGGGAAGCACTGTCAAGATGCTCGAAATCCACCCTGACCGATGCACCGGCTGTATTCAGTGTGAATTGGCTTGCTCATGGGTGCAGACCGGCACTTTCCAGCCCTCACAGTCCCTAATAAGGGTGCACATCTTTGATGAGCAGTCCAGCTACAGCCCCTACACTTGCTTCCAATGCGAAGAAGCTTGGTGTCTGCAGGTCTGCCCGGTCAACGCCATAGGCGTGGACCCCGACACCCAGGCCAAGATCGTCATAGAAGACACGTGCGTGGGCTGTAAGCTCTGCGTCATCGCCTGCCCGTTCGGTACGGTATTCCTCAACCCCACAACCAAGAAGGCAGTGAAATGCGACCTGTGCGGAGGCGACCCCGCCTGCGCAAGGGCCTGTCCCACAAATGCCATCGAGGTCGCCGAGGCCAATGGCTCTGATTGGCTCGGGCCCTGGGGCGACAAGGTGGACGCCAACTACGCAAGGTCCTTAGAAGGGAGCTAGGAGCAATGGCATACGGTTGGTCGGGGAAAGTGCTCCGGGTAGACCTGAGCGCCGGTACCATAAAGAAAGAAAACATCAACGAAGAGTGGGCCCGACAGTACGTCGGGGGGAGGGGCTTGGGGGCCAGGTATCTTCACGAGGACCTGGATCCGACGGTCGAACCGCTCAGCCCGGAAAACGAGCTGATCTTCGCCACGGGCCCGATGACGGGGACCAACGCCTCGTGCGGGGCCCGGTACATGGTTATCACCAAGAGCCCCCTGAGCGGCACCATCACCACGTCCAACTCGGGCGGGCACTGGGGCCCCGAACTCAAGTTCGCCGGCTACGACATGGTAATCCTAAACGGGAAATCCCCCAGCCCCGTCTACCTCTGGATCTACGACGATGACGTCCAACTGATAGACGCATCACATCTCTGGGGCAAGGGTGTTTGGGAAACCGAGGACACCATCCGCGAAGAGACCGCAGTCCCCGACGCAGTAGTTGCCAGCATCGGGCCCGCCGGCGAGAACATGGTCCGGTTCGCCGCGATAATGAACGACAAACACCGGGCCGCGGGCCGTAACGGAGTTGGCGCCGTGATGGGCTCCAAGAACCTGAAAGCCATAGGCGTTCGGGGCACAGGGGCGGTGCAAGTGGCAGACGGGGATGCCATGATGTCATCAACCTTCGCTGCCAAACAGAAGCTCGCGGCCTCGCCGGTCACAGGCGAAGGGCTCCGGGTCTACGGCACTCCAGTCCTGGTCAACGTGATCAACCAGCACGGCGGGCTCCCGACGAACAACCACCAGTACGGTGAGTTCGCAGAGGCGGAGGGAATCAGCGGCGAGACGATGACCGACACCCGCCTCACGGGTCCCAAGGCCTGTTTCGCCTGCACCATCGCCTGTGGTCGGGTGACGCACCTGCCGGGTGATGCGGCGGACAAGTACATGGTCACCACCACCCCCCGCAACTGGAAAGTGTCGGGCGAGGGGCCTGAATACGAGGCAGCATGGGCCATGGGTTCCGACTGCGGCATCGGTGATCTCGATGCGCTTATCAAGGCCAACTGGGTCTGCAACGACCTGGGCATCGACCCCATCTCCTACGGAGGCACCTTAGCCGCAGCGATGGAGTTGTACGAGAAAGAGGTCATCAACGAAGAAGAGACGGGAATGCCTCTTAACTTTGGCAGCGGAGAGGCCCTGGTGGCCATGGCTGAAAAGACTTGCCTCCGAGAGGGATTCGGGAATGAGCTGGCCGAGGGCGCCAAGAGGATGACCGAGAAGTACGGCCACCCAGACCTCTTCATAGGTGTTAAGGGCCAGGAAGTGGCTGCCTACGACGCCCGGGCCTTCCAGGGAATTGGCCTAGGCTACGCTACCTCCAACCGGGGCGCATGCCACCTGAAGGCGTACACCATCGCTGCGGAAGTGTTCGGCATTCCGCAGCAGGCCGACCCCACGGCAACCGAGGGCAAGGCCGAGCTGACCAAGGTCTTCCAGGACGTGACGTCGGCGGTGGATGCCTCGGGGCTGTGTCTTTTCCTCACTTTCGGCATCGGACTTGACGACATCCAGCCGGAGCTGAATGCCGCCACAGGTCTGGACTACTCCATGGAAGACCTCCTGGAAGTCGGAGAGCGGATCTACAACCTGGAACGGGTCTGGAACGTCAAGGCCGGCGTCCCGGGGACCATGGACACCCTGCCCAAGCGGTTGCTCAACGAAGCTATTCCGGCAGGGCCCGCCAAGGGCCGCGTCAACCGGTTGTCCGAGATGCTTCCCCAATACTACGAGGCTCGGGGCTGGACCCAGGATGGGGAGCCCACCGAGGACAAACTAGTCCAGCTCGGCATCCTATAAAGGACCGCCGACTCCCTATTTTCGGGGTCTTTTGAGGATGGGAAACCGATGAACGGCTGGATCGGAAAAGTCCTGCGGGTCGACCTGAGCAATGGCTTGGTCAGCAAGGAAGACCTGAATATGGACTGGGCCCGGGAGTATTTAGGCATGAGGGGCCTCGGGGCCAAGTACCTCTACGAAGAGATGCCTGATCCGATGGTTGATGCCCTGCATCCGGGCAATGTTTTGGTCTTCTCCACCGGCCCGCTGACCGGGACAGGGGCTTCGGCCTCTTCCCGGTACTCGGTTGTAACCAAGAGCCCGTTGACCGGCGGCATCGCCGGGTCCAACTCTGGAGGCTTCTGGGGTCCTGAGCTCAAGCTTGCCGGATACGACATGGTTATCGTGCAGGGCCAGTCACCGAGTCCCGTCTACCTCTGGATTTACGATGACGATGTGAGACTCCTGTCGGCGGAAGGCATCTGGGGCAAGACCGTCTGGGAGACTGAAGAGCTGATCAGGGTGCGGACGGGCGTGCCCGACTGCATGATTGGCAGCATAGGACCCGCAGGTGAGAATCTGGTCAGGTTTGCCTGCATAGTGAACGACCTTCACCGTGCCGCGGGCCGTTCGGGCGTTGGGGCGGTAATGGGTTCCAAGAACCTCAAGGCCATAGCGGTGCGGGGCACGGGAAGCGTCCAGGTTGCGTCAGCCAACGGGGCAATGAATGCGATCGGGGCTCAGCACCGCAAGTTGACTGATAACCCCGGCGTAATGGGGATGCAGATGTACGGCACCCTGGAGATCATGGGGATCATCAATGAGACGGGGGGATTACCGACCCGCAATCATCTCGAGACCCAGTTCGAGGGAGAAGAGCATATCAACGGCGAGGCCCTTTCCGAGACCCGTCTCGTCAACAACAAGGCTTGTTTCAGCTGCACCATTGCTTGTGGTAGGGTCACTCACCTTCCCGATGGCGCGGCCGAGAAATACATGGTAAATACGCATCCTCGCAACTGGAAGATCGCCGCTGAAGGGCCGGAGTATGAAACGGCCTGGGCCCTCGGGGCGCAGTGCGGGGTATCCGACCTGGACGCCCTCATCAAGGCGAGTTGGATGTGCAATGACCTGGGTGTCGACACCATATCCATGGGCGCAACCATCGCAGCCGCAATGGAGCTTTATCAAAACGGCGCCATCTCTGCGGTCGAGGCGGGAATGGAGATCAATTTCGGCAATGGTGAGGCCCTGGTCGCGCTGGTGGAAAAGACCAGCTACCGGGAAGGCATCGGGGACGCCCTCGCCGAAGGTTCAAAGCGCTTGGGAATCAGGTACGGCAATCCGGGTGTCCACATGGGCTCCAAGGGCCAGGAGTTCCCTGCCTACGACCCCCGGGCCTATAGCGGCATGAGCCTCGCCTACGCCACCAACAACCGCGGCGCTGACCACCTGCGCGCCTTCACCCCAGCAGCCGAGATATTCGGGATGCCCTACATGCTGGACCCCGCCTCCCCAGAGGGGAAGGCTGAGCTGGTTGTGTCTCTCCAGAACGAAAACTCGATCCACGATTCCACGGGCCTCTGCCTCTTCATCTCTGCCGGTAACGACCTAGAGGACATAAGGCAATTGCTGGTTGGGGTCACGGGCGTCGAGTTCACAATGGACGACATGAACACCGTCGGTGAGCGGGTCTGGAATCTGGAGCGGCTATTCAACTTAAAGGCGGGGCTATCTGGAGCCGACGACACCCTGCCGGAGCGGATTCTTAAGGATGCCATTCGTGGGGAAGACAATCCGGCCGAGGGCAGGGTCGGGCTTCTGGACAAGATGCTGCCTGAGTATTACAGCCTGCGGGGCTGGGACGAAGATGGCACCCCGACGGAAGAAAAACTGGAAGCCTTGGGTATCGCCTAGCGCATTTATCGATATCGTGACCACGGTAAAATATCTGGGAAAATTGAGGGAATTAGCCAGCGTAGCGGAAGAAAACATCAACCAGTCTCGGGTCCAGGCGCTCTTGGTGGAATTGTCCAACGGAAACCGGACGGAGCTGAGAGAACTGCTCTTCGTGGATGGAGATGAGTCAGAGCTTAACGACGACATAGAAGTACTGGTGAACGGCCGAAACATAAAGTTCCTGGACGGAATGGCTACGTCCTTGGGCAGAGAAGACAGGGTCACCCTGCTCTACCACGGCGTAAGAGGATTTCCGGGAGGTTAGAGAAATGGCAAACAAGAGACACGTAGTAGTCGGGGCGGGGCCTGCAGGGCTCAGGGCTATCGAGACCATCAGGGCCCACGATTCCGATTCTTCGATTACCCTTATAGGCGACGAAGCCGCCTACTCCCGCATGGTCCTCCCCTACTACCTGGCCGGGGACATCCAGAAAGGGGCCGTGTCCACGGGTGACGACGGCTACTTTGCCGGCCTGAACGTCGAGACCAAGTTCGGGGCCCGGGTCACGGGTATCGATGCGGCGGGCAAGTCCGTCTCTCTGAGCGACGGCTCCTCCGTAGGGTATGACAACCTCCTGATCGCCACCGGCTCCTCCGCCACCACTCCTCCCATTGACGGTGCAGATGGCGAGGGCGTCCAGAACATGTGGAACCTGGAAGACGCCCAGAATTTCAAGGACACCGTCTCTTCGGGGAGCAGGGTTGTGATAGTTGGGGCGGGGTTCATTGGCCTGATTATCCTTGACGGGCTGCACGGCGGCGGTCACACCATCACTTTCGTTGAACTGGAGGACCACATCCTCCCGAGGATGATCAACTCTGAAGCTGCCGAGGTGGTCGAGGCCTGGTTGGAGAAGAACGGCGTCAGGTGCATAACCGGGGCCAGCGTCTCGAGCATCGGCCAACATGATAGCCACCGCGATGTGAAGCTGAGCAACGGCGACAAGATGGAAGCCGACGCCGTTGTCATGGCCACGGGCATTCGCCCCAACCTGGACTTCGCCTCAAGCGCAGGAATAGCTACCGGCGATGGTATCCTGGTTGACAGCAAAATGGCGACCAACGTGGACGGCATCTACGCCGCGGGAGACGTGGCCGAGGGCCCGGTCCTCCACTCTGACTCCCGGGCAGTCCACGCTATACAGCCCACCGCCTTCGAACACGGTAGGGTGGCGGGCTCCAATATGGCAGGTCAGGACGTCAGCTATGCCGGCAGCATCGGTTTCAATGTGGTGGATGCCGTCGGGCTCCAGGTGGCAAGCTTCGGTGACTGGCAGAGCGATGCGGATACGACCGTAGTTTCGAGCTCTATCACATCAGTCTACCGACGGTTGTCTTGGGATGGCGACAGGATAGTCGGGGCGGTGATGGTGGGTCGGGCCTCCGACGTTGGGGCCCTTAACGACGTTGGGATGGTCAAGGGTTTCATCCAGGCCGGGACTCGGCTTGGAAAGTGGAAGGATTACCTGAACAAGAACCCACTGGATGTGCGCAAGCCGTACATAGCCTGCAAGGTAGCTGAAGGGCTGTTGAAGAGCACTTTGACTGGAGGGGAGTCGGCGGGCCGGGGCTACAGGGACGGAAATGTTGCTGCCAAGACTCAGGTCTCGGAGTGGCACGGTGTGCTGGTGTCCGGCATTCCTGAGCCCGAGGAGGTCGCCGAATAGGTACGCCATGCAAGTCGAGATCAAACTGTTCGCCAGCCTTCGGGCCAAGATGGGTAACGGCACCGGTAAGGGAGTGTTGGATCTGGAAGAGGGCACCAGCCTTTGGGATGTGATTGCCCAGTTGGAAATCCCCCCGGAACTGGCCCACATGACTCTCGTCAACGGCCAACACTGCCCAGCGGAGCAGGAATGGCGGGAACAAAAGAAACTTCAGGACGGCGACGTAGTAAGTGTGTTCCCGCCCCTGGCGGGCGGCGCCTAGGTGTCGATACCCATACACGGCTGATGCAGACACATCAAGCCAAAGGGGGGCCTTTCATATCGAAAGGCCCCTTTGCTTTTGGTATCATAAGCACGATGAAACTGCGGGCGCTCACACTGGCCGTCATCTTCGCCCTGATCATTGCCGGGTGTTCCACGGTTTCCATCTCACCCAGTCCCACCCCCGAGCCCACTGATACGCCCGTCACCGCCCAAGCCTGGGCCGGAATTCCCGATCTCCCCACCCCGAGGACCTCAGCCGCAGTGGCGGTTGCAGATGGCAAGATATACGTGATGGGCGGCCTGGATGAGCTTGGGCGCACTTCCTCGAAGGTGGAAGTCTTCAACCCGGGGGATAAGAGTTGGGCCGAGGCCGCCCCGATCCCCTCCGCCTTATATCAGTCGACGGCAGTTGCCTTCTCCACGGAAGGCGTTGACAAGATACTGCTGGTCGGGGGTCTGTCTAGCCGCAGGGGCGAGGTCTCGGGCGCCACCTACCTATACGACCCTCGATTGGACTGGTGGGGCGAGCTGGCCCCCTTGCCCATCCCGCGGGCCGCTTTGACTGCTACCGTCTACGGAGATCTGGTCTACGTAATCGGTGGAATGGAAGAAAACGCTGTATCCTCCCGCATAGACATCTATGACCCTGAATCCGATTCCTGGAGTCAAGGCCCTTCGTTGCAATCCGCGCGAAGTCATTTGAGTGCGGTAACGGCGGGCAAGCTTATCTACATCATCGGCGGCAAGGACGAGTCAGGCACGGCAAGCCTGGACCTAGTAGAGACCCTGGACCCGACCTCCGGGGCCTGGGCAGAGGTGCAGGAATTAGAAGTTGGGCGGGCTAACATGGGTGCGCTGGAGCACAATGGCCGAGTCTATATTCTGGGCGGTGAAGATATCGATATGGCGCTGGACTCAGTGCAGGCATTCGATCCCAAGTCTGCGCGGTGGCTGACTTTCCAGTCGCTTCCATTGGCCTTGCATGGCGCGGCAACGGCAAACGTTGACGGAATCGCCTACTCGATTGGGGGGAGTGTCGGGCCGGGGCTCTCTGTCGTAGGAGACGCCTACGCCATAGCCCTGCAGTAGGGCGGCGCCTTTCATTCCTCCCGACAGGGAGCGTTCACGTACCCTGACCTGAAGTCCAGTACCTTTTCCTGTTCAACCTCGAAGGCGTGACGCCACCGGCAACCGATGTCGTTCCCCAGGATGTGAATGGAGATGGACGGCTGGTCCTTGTCCAAGGTCTCGATCTTGTGGATGTCCCCCTCGGGCGGGACCAGACGGGTGATGTCTCCCACATTCAAGACATTGGTGGCTACGTGGGTAAGTTTGGCGTGATCCGGGTCTGAGGCGTCGTCTTCCCGGTGGTAGACGGTCTCCAGCTGGCTACCCTGATACACGCCGACAAGCCCCCAGGCCAGGTGATCGTGGACGGGCGTCGTGCACCCGGCGGGCACGACCATCGCCATTACGGATAGGGAAGAGTCTTCTTCTCGGTGGAGGAGGTACTGGGCGAACTTGTCGGGGATGGGGAGCTTGTATTCATCAGCGAGCCAGTCCGGGGAGTCCAGCATCCGCTGAAAGTCGGGGTAGATGCGTTCGATGGACTCCTCGGGTGGAAGGCCCATTCTCGAGACTTCAACTATGCCCTCTACGAAGTGGGCTAGTTTCTCGGGGCGAAGGTCTACGGCGGTGGTCATATTGTTGCTCCCAGTTGAATTCCGGCTCCGGCGCTACCGTCTGAGTTCCCGGAGAAAATGGTGTGGGTGAGAGATACATCTCCCACCCACACGTTAACTTCGAGTTTGGCCTTTGCGATTATTCGCTGCATTTAAGCAAGGTCGTAGCGGTCAAGGTTCATGACTTTGTCCCAAGCGGCAACGAAGTCGCTGACGAACTGCTGCTGGCCATCGTCGCAGCCGTAGACTTCGGCGAGGGAGCGGAGTTCGGAGTTGGAGCCGAAGACGAGGTCAACAGTTGTGGCGGTCCACTTCAGGTCTCCTGACGCCCTGTCCCGACCCTCGAACACGCCCTCGGAACCGGAGGGCGACCACTGAGTGCTCATGTCGAGCAGGTTGGTGAAGAAGTCGTTGGTGAGGGAGCCGGGTCGGTTCGTGAAGACGCCGTGCTGGGAGCCACCGGAATTAGCGTTCAAAGCCCTCATGCCGCCGACCAGGGCGGTCATCTCGGGGGCGGTCAGGGTCAGCATGCAGGCTTTCTCAACGAGGTCATCAGCCGAACTGCCATTGCCGCCGTAGTTGCGGAATCCGTCCGAGGTCGGTTCGAGAACGTCAAATGACTCGGCATCGGTCCATTCTTCCGAAGCGTCAGTCCGACCGGGAGAGAAGGGGACCTGCACGTTGTGGCCCGCGTTCTTTGCGGCCTGCTCGACGCCAGCGCATCCTGCAAGGACGATGAGGTCTGCGAGGGATATCTTCTTCCCGCCGCCCTGGGCGCCGTTGAACTCCGACTGGATGCCTTCAAGGGCCTGTAGTGCTTTGGCCAGCTCTGCCGGGTCGTTGGCGGCCCAGTCCTTTTGCGGGGACAGGCGGACGCGGGCGCCGTTGGCACCGCCACGCTTGTCGGTGCCGCGGAACGTGGAGGCCGATGCCCAGGCGGTCGAGACCAACTGGGATACCGACAGGCCTGAGGCAAGCACTTTGGCCTTAAGGTCGGCGACATCCTGGTCGTTGACCAGTTCGTGATCAACTGCGGGGACGGGGTCCTGCCAGATCATGGGCTCTTCGGCGACCAGAGGCCCGATGTACCGGCTGCGGGGGCCCATGTCCCGGTGGATCAGCTTGTACCAGGCCCGGGCAAATGCATCCTCAAGTTCCGCTGGGTTCTCAAGGAACCGCTTGGCAATCGGGGCGAACTCGGCGTCCATTCTCAACGCCAGGTCGGTCGTTAACATCATGGGAGCGTGTTTCTTGGCGGGGTCATGCGCGTCCGGCACGGTGGCGACCGCTGCGGCATTCTTCGGGGCATATTGCTGTTTGCCTGCCGGACTCTTCGTCAGCTCCCACTCGTTGCCATACAAAGTCTCGAAGAAGCTGTGGTCCCATTTGACGGGGGTGTCGGTCCAAGCTCCTTCGAAGCCGCTGGTAATGGTGTGGACGCCCTTGCCGTTGCCGTAGTTGATCTTCCAGCCGAAGCCCTGTTCCTCAATGGCGGCGCCCTCGGGCTCGGCGCCCACGTAGTCCTCGGCGACGGCGCCATGGGCCTTGCCGAAGGTGTGACCGCCCGCAATCAGCGCAATAGTCTCCTCGTTATTCATCGCCATACGCTTGAACGTCTGGCGGATGAACGGGGCTGAGGCCAGCGGGTCCGGGTTGCCGTCGGGCCCTTCGGGGTTCACATATATCAGGCCCATGTGGTCGGCGCCCAAGGGGCCCTTCAGGTCTCCGTTGTCTTCGTGGCGTTCGTTGGCAAGCCATGTGCGCTCATCGCCCCAGTCGGTGTCGTCGGCTTCCCAGACGTCCGGGCGTCCGAAGGCGAAACCGAAGGTCTTGAAGCCCATCGACTCCAGGGCACAGTTACCAGCGAAGATGATCAGGTCCGCCCACGACAGGTTTCTGCCGTACTTCTGCTTGACGGGCCAGAGGACCCGGCGTGCCTTGTCGAGGTTGCCGTTGTCGGGCCAGCTGTTAAGGGGGGCAAACCGCTGGTACCCCGAGCCGCCGCCGCCTCGGCCGTCGCTGATGCGGTAGGTGCCTGCGGCGTGCCAGGTCATGCGGATGAACAGGGGGCCGTAGTGGCCGTAGTCGGCGGGCCACCAGTCCTGAGAAGTGGTCATCACCTCCTCGACGTCCTTCTTCAGTTGATCAACATCAAGGCTCTTGACTGCTTCCGCGTAGTTGAAGTCCGGGTCCATCGGATCTGACAGCGATGAGTTCCGGCGGAGAGCGCTGAGGTCCAGCTGGTCCGGCCACCATTCTCTATTAAATGTCATAGTGTCTCTCCAGTAGCTAGATTTCGGGCGCGGCGCAATGCCAAGGGGATCGCGCTATGCGCTGCCGACATAGTAGCATCAACAAACGTCATTTGGAAGAGTTTGCAGTAGCTCGGTGGGCCAGTGAGGCACCGACGTTTTCTTTTGTTGTGGGGTTTCGTTTTCTGTTTTGTCTGTCGGGTTTTGGGCAGGCGACGGAAGGTCCGGGACTCAGTTTCAGGGGGCGGGAGGCCAGTCTGGTTCAGCCCCGTGTTCCTGTGTCACATGGCAGACAAGCGAGGGGAACCCTCGCCTGAGGGCGTCTCTACCACCAGTGTTCAGTTTTCTTCCCGACCCACTCGGAGGGGCGGGAGGGTGTTTTCTCGCTGCCGTCGCTGGGTTAATGGGGATCTCCGAAGGGAACGACGGGGGAGATGTTCCAAGGGCCGTAAAGCCCGAGTTTTTCGGCAGGGCTCCTTTAATGAGGAGCGTGCAGTTTAGTGTTGTGGACCTTCCATCGCCTGGATGGACAGGGAAGGGGCACGGGACCCGTGGTGGGGTCGGGTGGGCTTCCCTGGGGTTTTGGTTCCTCCTTGTGTTATTGAGGGTATTTGGTCGACCGTAGGATATGATAACGCCTTTGCTCAGGTGTGTCAAGCAAATGTGCGGGTTTTTGGGGGAGTAGGAGGGGAGTGGGTGGGTTGTAGGTGATTATTTCGGAGGGATGGATTCCCAACTACTCGGGAATGACGGGTTAAAGGGGCGGGAATGGCGGGGAGGGGGTCGGGTAGCAAGGCCCGGGGTGGGTTCAGGGAGGCGCTTCTACTGGGAAACGTCTATTGCGTAGCGGGTGCCGATATGTCCCTCGGATTCCATACGGGCATAGGATATTGCGTCATATCCCAGGAGGTTTGAGTAGACATAATCATTGTGTTCGCCGAGCCTGCAGGGCGGCATACGTATTTCGTTAGGATGCCCCGACGCCTTCCACATGATGCCCGGATAGAGGTGGGTGCCACAGTCGACCTGGGTTACCTGCTCGAAGAAGCCCCGGGCGTTGTATTGAGGATCGGAGAAGGCCTCCTTATCGAAGATGACTGGGCCTGCGGCGACGCCGTGGGTCTGGAGCAGTTTGGCGACCTCGTAGGGGTCACGCTCCAGGGTCCACCGCGAGATGTGTTCGCCGATCTCTACCTGGTTGTTGTATCTACCGGTTACTGTGGCAAAGCGGGGGTCCAGCGCCCACACCGGATTCCCGAGCGCCTTCACGAATGCTTCCCATTCATCGTCAGTCCCTATAGCAATCGTCACCCACTGGTCGTCACCTTTGCAGGGGAAACAGTCGTGGGGGGCCAGGGACCAGTGCCGGTTGCCGATGGCGTTGGGTATACGGCGGTTGACGGCGTATTCCAGGATCTGTCTAGGCATGAAGGAGGCCATGGACTCGCACTGGGCAAGCTCGATCAGGGCGCCTTTGCCGGTGCGGCGTCGGGCCCTGAGCGCAGTCATGGCCGCAAATGCAGCGTACACGCCGGCAATCCCGTCTCCCACCGTAGTAGTGCTGATTTCCGAAAAGTCGGTGTCGGTGTAGTTGCGGAGCCAGGTATGCCCCGAAACAGCCTCTCCGTGATTGCCCATAGACCGGTAGTCCGTGTATGGCCCGTCCAATCCGAAGCCCGGCATGCGGACCATGATGATGTCGGGACGCTGCCTGCGTACGGACTCGTAGTCTATTTCCAGCTTTGCCAATGTAGTGGGCGTGTTGTTTTCGACCAGGACGTCACTGATTTGGAGAAGGCTGTCAAATACGGCGCGACCTTCGGGTCGGGTGAGGTCCATTGTTGCACTGTGCTTGTTGCGGGCATGGATGTTGAAAAGGGCCCACCGGTTGGCCCGGTTTTCACCCAATTCCCAATCGGGGCAAGCGAGCCAAAAGACCCCGGGAATGGGGTCCATTTTTTCATGGGACCACACCCGCGTAGAAATGGGGGCAATCTGCGTCGATTCGATTCTTATGACCTCGGCGCCCCAGTCGGCGAGCAGCTGGGTGGTGTAGGGGCCCGCCCAGATCTGCGTGATGTCCAGGATACGGACTCCTTCCAATGGAAGACGAGTCATTTGCTAGATTGCTCCCGCTTGCTTGAGGGCGCTTAACTCTTCACGGCTGAATCCCAGTTCACCTCGAAGAATCTCGTCATTGTGCTGGCCTAACCCCGGCGCCGGCCGCCTGACCGATACACGGGTCCCGCTCATGGTCAGAGGGGATCCGGGAAAGGCAGTCAATCCGGCACCAGTCTCAATGCGGTTCCAGAACCCACGGGAGGCATAATGGGGGTCGGAGAGGAGGTCGGACGCATTGTTGATGGGCGCAGCCATCACCCGGTGGTCCTGGGCCTTGCGCCATGCGACTTGGTTGTCCTGGCCCAGGGCCCATTCGAGGATCCGGGCCTGGTATATCTCCGCGTTCTCGGGTTCGAAAAGGGCCTCGATATCATTGAAGCGTGGGTCCTGGGCCAACTCGGGCGCCTCTATCAAGGTTGGGAGTTGTTCCCGCGCCGCAGGGGTCCAGGCGTCGAAGGCAAAGTAACCGTTCTTCGAAGGAATGATTCCGCTTAGCGCGCCGCCTTCGGCGGGCTGTCGGGTGCCCCTTTCACCCGTGTATTGATAGGCCAGGAAGGTAAGGGTGCGCCGGTCTATGTTGCCAGCCTGAATTTCCATAATGGACATATCCAGGTGCTCCCCCACCCCCGACACCTCGGCCTCGAATAACGCAATCATCGTGGCAAGGGCGGCCGCGGTACCGGCCTGGTGAAACACTATGCCATCGGCGAGGTTGAGGGGCGGGTGGTCGGGGGCGCCGGTTACGGACATGGGGCCGCCCATGCCGTACAGGGTTATCTCGTCGGACTTGTAGCGCTTGTAGGGCCCCGACTGCCCGAAGTTAGTGATAGAGGTCATCACCAAGGCAGGGTTTAACTTGGATAGCTCCGCAAAACTGAGACCGAAAGTGTCCATAACGCCCGGCTCGAAACTCTCTACCAAGACCTGGGCTGTGGCCACTAGCTCCTTAAACACTCTTCTGCCAGCCTCGCACGCTATGTTGATGGTCAGACCTCGCTTTCCGAGGTTCACGTACTGATACGTTCCGCCAGCTTCGGATTGGGGAACCATGCCGGGGAAGGGGGCGAGGCGCCGGGCGGGGTCGCCGGTGGAGGGAGATTCAACCTTGATTACGTCGGCGCCCTGGTCGGCCATGAGCCTTGAACAGAAGGGACCGGGGACGCCTTGAGAGAGGTCGATGACTCGTATGCCGTCAAGAGGCAGCATTGAGTGCCTTTCATCGGATGTCGGGAATGGGGGCAGTATAGCATGGGGGTCGGGCGCGGGCTGATTGACGGGGGGCAGGCGGGGCAATATCATTCGACCGGCGGATTCAATTCTACATGCCCAGAGAGGCAGGCATGAAAACCTATGCTGACGTTGTAATAATCGGTGGCGGGGTGATGGGATGCAGCATCCTGTTCCACCTGGCCCGACGCGGGGTGACCGACACCCTTCTCGTGGAAAAGGAGTTGCTGGGCGCGGGATCTACGGGTCGGTCGTCGGGGATCGTGCGGATGCACTATTCCAGCGAGGTCAACGCCAGGATCGCCTTCGCCAGCCTGGAGACCATCCGGGACTTTGAGGAGATAACAGGGAGTGACTCGGGGTTCGTGAACTCGGGGGCGATGTTCATAGCGCCGCCGGAGGCCAAAGAGGACTTTCAACGCAACATAGCAATGCAGCAGTCGATAGGCATAGACACACGGGTGCTGGATGCAAAGCAGGCCAAGGAAGTTGCGCCTCACCTAGAGTTCGATGAGTCGGACACGATCTGCTTCGAAGCGCAGTCGGGCTACGCGGACCCGCCGAGCGTGGGTCTGGGGTTTGCGACGGATGCGCGATGGAGGGGGGCGGAGGTCTTACTGGAGACTCCGGCCCTCGACGTTGAGATTGTGAATGACGGGGTTGTTGCGGTGGAGACAGGGGCGGGAAGAGTGGAGACCGACACGGCGGTCGTGGCCGCGGGGCCGTGGTCGGTCCAGCTAATGCGGAAGATCGGGATTGAGCTGCCCTTGAAGGCTACTCGGCACGAGGTGTTCTTCCTGAAGCGCAAGATGGAGGTCATACCGGAGCACCCGGTGATCGGGGACCTGGTGAACATGGCCTACATGCGGCCTGAAAGCCCCGACCTCACCCTGGTCGGAGATGTGGAACTGGAGATAGAGGCCAATCCAGACGAATACGACCAGAAGCCGGGCATGGACTACATCGAGAGGATGTGGGGTCGGGTGGCGAAACGGGCGCCGGGGCTGGAGCAGGCAGAGTATTTCACCGGCTACGCTGGCCTGTACACCAACACCCCGGACGGCCACCCGATTATCGACGAAGTGGAAGGCATAGATGGGCTGTACATCTGCACGGGCTTCAACGGGCACGGGTTCAAGGAGTCGCCGGCGGTGGGCAAGCTGGTTGCGGAGATGATCGTGGATGGGGAGGCGACGAGCATTGATATTTCGAGCCTCGGGATGACCCGATTCGGCGAGGACGCCCTGCACGACATCGGATACGCATCGAAAGTAATGGGATAGACCCGACCAAGGACCATTCAGGAGGACCAATATGTGCTCGATGAAATATCCCGGCTGGGAAGAGCTGCTGAAGCACAGCTTCGTAGGCCGCCACAAGTTCCCGATGATCACTGACGAACTGCCCACTTTCCTGGGCGTGCCCCACGTCACTTCCAAGGACGAACTCAAGGGGCAGGACGTGGTGATTATCGGCGCGCCCTACGTTGCCACTGCCACGGACCGGTATGCTGGGGTGGACAAGTGGGAGTGGATATCGGGGCCGAAGAGGGTGAGGCAGCAGTCGGTGAGGTATGGGTCGGGGTACATCCAGGACTTTGACATTGATGTCTTTGAACACCTGAACGTGGTGGACTACGGAGACGCGGACATACCGGAAGAGGTCAACGTGTCCCAGACCCCCGAGAACATCCTGAAGGCCCAGGCGTCGGTGGAGGAGAAAGTCGGGGACGTGCTGGAGGCGGGAGGAATCCCGATTGTGATTGGGCAGAACTCGCCGCTGGGGTCCTTCGCGATTGCCAAGTCAATATCGGAACATACGGCGGGTCAGGTCGGGTGTGTGAGCCTGGACACCCACTGGGACGCGGCCAAACTGGACCGCATGACCAACGACCCCCGCATCGCGGGCAGCGGCAGCTGGAAGCACAAGATGTACGAGTTCCTGGAGAACATGCACCCCAGCACCCTCGTGGAAATCGGGGAGCGCGGGATGCTGGAGAAGAAGGACATCGTGCGTCGGTATCTGAGGGAAGGGGCCCGATTTATCTCCTCATGGGAAGTGAGGAGCCTGGGAATCGAGGGCGTGGTCAACGAGCTCGACCGGGCCTACCAGGGCACCGATGGTGTGTACGTCCACTTCGACATGGACGTTCTCGGAGGGGCAGGGCCAGCGTCGGGAGACATCATGGGAGAGCTGGCCGAGCCCATCGGCCTGACGGACTACGAAGTGATCAGGATAGCGCATGAGGTCGGGCGTCGGGGGTTGAGTGGGATGTCATTCATCTGCATACCGCCGGGGTCCGCGGTTATCTACCGGGTGATCGTGTACGTGATCATGTACCTGATGGCGGGATTGGCCTTGGAGAAGGCGAAGTAGGGACAGACCCAAACGAAATTTCCCTGGGAGGTAGGGTTGAGGGGTTTCCGGGCGGCTGCGTTCAGTTTTGCCACGATCATTATCCTGTGTGCGGCGTTGGCCGCGCTTTTCATGAGCCGGGTGGCTTCTGGGGACTCGCATGATGAAGTAGCCGTCATACATTCCGTCGAGCCGGAATCGCCGTATTGCGCAATAGCCTCGGCCGCCGATCTGTCGGATAGGCTCGTAGTCGTCCACGGAGAGAATCTCAGAGCCGGGAACGAGCCTCATGTCCAACTACGCGACGCCGTGAGATTCCAAAACACCATCCACCTTGGCTACGAAATTAACTGGGAAAGCCCCAACCGCATATCGTTCGACTTGAACGACATCAAGCAGTTCGTGCTTAGTTACAGCCTAATGCAGCTGCAGGCCCGCATTACCAACGGACCTATAGGCGACTATAAGCCTCTTTCCGAGTGGTCACAGACCTTTTTCGTGGCTTACAAGGCCGAGGACTGCCCGTGGCAACGTCCAACCCCAACACCCACACCTACCCCAACACCTACCCCAACACCTACTCCGACACCCACGCCCACCCCGACACCCACGCCCACTCCAACAGCGACAGCGACTCCTACCCCTATGGCCACGCCTACACCTATAGCAACGCCGACACCTACGGCAATACCTATTTCGTCGGCTGCATTATTGCCGACAGCAACTCCGACAACCACCCCATTGCCCACTGCAACACCCACTCAGACCGCCATCCCGACTCCAGCGCCCAGTCCCACTCAGGCACCTATGCCCACTGCGACCCCGCCCACGGCCACTCCCGACCCACCTCCGACGGCTGCCGCAATGCCGACGCCGGAGCCAACCGATGAGCCCGTGCCTCCTACCACCCCTGCCGATTCGCAGACCGACGGTTCCGGTGGGGCCTGCAGTGCGCCCGGCGGAGAAGGGCGCGCCGGTCCAGAGTTCGGCTTTCTATTGCTGTTCCTGCTGCCTGCGAGTGTCAGAGCCTTTAAGGCAAGACGGTCGCGGCGGTAGGGGCGAAAGCGGGCGCGGAGCTACGCCGCGCCCAGGAAGACGCGGGTCAGTATGTCCGTGTCCCGGACGGTTTGGGGTGTGCCGTCGTGGACTACGCGGCCTTTGTCCAGTACGTAGGCCCGGTCAACGATGTCGAGGACGCCCTTGATGTTGTGCTCGACTACCAGGATCGTGGTACCGAGTCTGTCGCTGATCTCGGAGACCTTCTCGAAGACTTCCTTGACGATGATGGGTGCGAGGCCGAGTGTAGGTTCGTCGAGGAGCAGGACCTCGGGATTGGCCATGAGGCCTCGACCGAGGGCCAGCATCTGCTGCTGCCCGCCCGACATCTGGCTCGCATAGTCCCGACGCTTCTGGTGGAGGACGGGGAACAGCTCCATCACCCCGTCCAGGCGGCGTCGCATCTCGGCCTTGTTATTCATGTACAGGCAGCCCATCTCCAGGTTCTCTTCGATAGTGAGGTGGGTGAATACGCGTCGGCCCTGGGGTACGAAGGCGATGCCTTCCTTGACGATCTCGTGGGTCTCGGCTTCCAGGAGGTTCTGCTGCCAGTAGACCTGCCCTCCGACAACCGGGGCGAGGTGCATAATGGCCTTGAGAACCGTGGACTTGCCTGCGCCATTGGGGCCCATGACGGCCACCACCTCGCCCCTGTCCACGCCCAGCGAGGCCTCGTTGAGAGCGATGACCGCGCCATAGTGGACTGAGATGTCGACCAGCTCCAGGATTCTCTTTTCGCCGTTGCCGTTAGTCGATTCCATCGGGGGCCGTCCTCTCGGGGCTAGTCACCCAGGTAGGCCTCAATGACCTCGGGGCGGTTCAAGACGTCTTCAACTTCTCCCTCGGCCAGGAGTGTGCCGCTGTCGAGGACGAATATGTGGTCGGAGAGTTCCCGGACAATGTCCATGTTGTGCTCAATGAAGACAATAGTGTGGCCCTGGTCCCGCATCTCCTTCATCAGGTCCTTGACCCGCTCCAGCATCTGGGGGAACAGGCCGGCGAAGGGCTCGTCGAAGAGGTACACCTTCACTTCCATGGCCATGGCCCGACCGATCTCCAGGAGCTTGCGCTGGCCGTAAGACAGGTTCTGGGCGAGGGCGCCACGCTTTTCCCACATCCCGACCTTCTTCAGAATCTCCTCCGCCTTCTGCTTGTAGTCGGGCTTGGCCCTTTCGAAGAGGGCGGGAAGCCAGGGCCTGCTGGTGAGGACGACCATGATGTTGTCCCAGACGGTTATCTGGTCGAAGAGGCGGACTTCCTGGAAGGTGCGGGTTAGTCCGTGGTCAGGGGTCTCGAAGGCGTGGACTACCCGGAGGCCTTTGCCATCGATTATTACCAGGCCGCCGTCCAGGGGAAGGGTGCCGGAGAGGAGGTTGACCAGCGTGGACTTGCCCGAGCCGTTTGGCCCGACAATGCTGGTCATCCCGGTGCTCGGTATGGCAATGGAAAGCTCGTCTACGGCACGAACTGCGCCGAAATGCTTAGAGACCTTGTCGGTTTGCAGGGCGGACGGGGCTTGGGTCTCAGACGTGGTCACAGCTTGTATCTCCCAACCAAGCCCTGGGGCCTGAAGAGCATGAGGACGATCAGCAGGAGCCCGAGGATCGCCCATCGGGCCTGGCCCTCAATGCCGACAGGCAGGCCCGGGACAAATCGCATTCCTTCTTCCAACAGTACGAACACCGTTGCCCCCAGCACCGAACCCCACAAGCTGGCCAGCCCTCCTATTATCACGATGGATACGATTAGTATCGATTCAAGCGGTACGTAGGAAGTGGGCTCGATGAACTCAATCAGGCCGGCCATGAGCGCGCCTGCCAGGGCGGCAATCATGGCCGAGATTACCCACCCGACCAGCTTGTAGTAGGTGGCCTTGTAGCCGAACACCTCAATGGCCTGCTCGTCCTCCCGGATGGCTGTTAGCACACGACCGAAGGACGAGTGAACGATCAGCCAGCAGATTATGAGCACGACGACCAGGAAGAACATCACGATAACCAGGTATTCCCAGGGCTCGTTGAAGTCCCATATACCGATAGAGGGCTTGGCGATCTCCCTGATGCCGAAGGGGCCGCGGGTCACGGGGAGCCAATTGCGGAAAACGCCAAGCGCGATCAAGGCGAATCCGAATGTTGTTAATGCGAATACGTCGTCTCGGAATCTGTTGAATACGAAGCCGGCCAGGAGGGCCACGATACCGGTGAGCACTATCGCGATAGGCAGGGCGGCAAACCAGGGCATTCCAATGGCGGGTATCACATCGATGGACTTGGGCGGCTCGATGTTTGGGTCGGTGGTGAGGACTGCAACGGTGTACGCCCCGACCCCAAAGAACCCTATATGGGCCACCGACAAGAGGCCGGTATATCCGATGACGAGGTTGAGCCCGATGCCCAATATGGCGTAGATGCCGATTATGGTCCCGGTGACGATGGTGAACCGCACGCCTTGGGACAGCATAAAGGCGATGGCCCCGCCGATGATGACGATGGTGAGCACCATCTCGATGTTTTCTCTCAGGAACCTGGCGCTTTGATTCATGTCCTGTCCTGCTTGCTAGCCAGAATGCCTCCGGGTCGGAACAGCAAGAATAGTATAAGCACTATGAAGGCTACGGCGTCCTTCCAGTCGGAGGCAATCCACCAGACACCGAAGTTCTCAACCATGCCGAGGAACAGGGCCCCGACTATCGCCCCCCTCAGGTTACCGAGCCCGCCGATAGTGGCCGCGATCCACCCTTTCAGAAGGGCGATGAATCCCATCGTTGGTCGGATGGCCGTATCGAGGCCCATGAGGACGCCGGAGAAGCCGAAGATGGCGGAGCCCAGGAAGAAGACGCTGGCGATGACCACGGAGGTGTTTATGCCGACCACCATAGCGACCTCTTCGTCGTCACTGATGGCTCGGACCATCTTGCCCCACTTGGTCTTGTTAACAAGCAGGGCAACTATGGCGAATACTCCGATAACCGCTCCCCACATGAAGATACGGAACCCCTTGACGGAGCCTCCGAGCATGTTGATGGGGTCGGTGCCGAGGGGGTCGGGGAGGTCGTGAGCCTGGGCGGTGAAGATGATAACCACGAGGGCGATTAGCGTGATCATCACGCCCAGGGAGGCGACCAACATAATCATTGGAGAACGGGCCCGTCTCCTGAGATAGAAGAAAATTCCCCGATACAGGACGAGGCTGATGCACCCGACCACGACTATCCCCAGCGCTGCGCTCAGTGTCAGATTTGCTTGGGGAGACGCCGAGATAATCCAGCCCGCCAGCGCCCCGAGGACAATGGCGGCAGCGGCGGTGAACAGCACGAACAGGTAGTTCAGGGCCGTTGAATTGAGATCGCTCACCCTGGGGCGGAGCAGCCCCGATAGCAGGGCAATGACGGCGCCTGCCGCCAGTACGCCTATAAGCGGGCTGATGTACAAGTTCAACTCTTCCGGGTTGGCGAAGAGGATGCCGGTGTAGATCCCGATGCCCGCAGCAAATGCGCCGCCGATAACCAGGGCCGGCTTCCTGGGCAGGCGGTGACGCAGCCTCGGGTAGACCCATGTATAGAGGGTCCACGCAAGGGCTACGGCGATGAGTAGACCCACTACACTGCTGAACACAAGGCTTGGGTCCCGGGTGCTGGAGGAGTGGAAGTGGAGAACGGTATAGGCGGCGGTTGTGGACATGGCCGCGTAGGACAGATCGAAATACCAGACGGTGGAATACTGGAGGGTGAACCCGATAGCCATGATCCCGTAAATGGAAGCGGAGGTCATGCCGTTAAGGAAGGTCTGGCCGAACCTGTCGGGGTCCAGGACCAGCATAAGGGCGAGGAGGCCGATGGCAATTGCCACACCACCCGACACGGCGATCCCCTTGGGACTCGTGACACCATTGGGAGCGACGCCGCCTGAGGTCGGGGTGATGGATTTCAGGTGTTTCAGCAAGCTATTTGACTCTGCCTATTTCAGGTGCGAACCGGACGGGAGAAAAGGGAACAGGGCCGGCCTTCCGTGGGAAAGCCGACCCTGTCCCTATCTTTTACTTACTAGCCGGCCGGTATGTCGGCATTTTGTAGGATTCTATTCCTGAATGGTCGATACGCCGTCGATGACCTTGTAGACGCCGAATACGCTCGGGTCCATGTCACCGTTGGAGTCGAATCCGTAGGTCCCGATAGCTCCGGAGTAGGGGTTGTCGCTGTTTACGGCGTAGAGGCAGTCCCTAATCTCCGCAGTGTTCCTCTCATCGCCCGCTTCCTCGATGCATGCTGAGATTATGTGGACCGAGTCGTAGGAGGAGCCGATGTAGTAGTGGAGAGAGATCGACCCGTGCGCCTCAATGTACTTCCGGGTGAGCTCGGCGCCTGCCGGGTTGTACTCCAGGTCCTGGGGCACCAGCACGCCGATTACACCCTCGGCGGCGTCACCGGCAATGTCCAGCACGGTGGCGGCGTGGCCGGGCTCGACGGCGAACATTTGGCCCTCGTAACCCAGCTCCCGGGACTGCTTGTAAAGGGTGCCCTGGGCAAACTCGGACTGGGACAGGAGGACTATGGCCGGAGGATCGTCGGCGAGGATCCTGGTGAGGCCGGCGCTGAAGTCGGTCTCTTCGGAGGTGTACCTTTCGGCGGCCAGGATGGTCCCGCCGAGGGGCTCGTAGTTATTGGTGAATTCGGTGCGGACACCTTCGATGTAGTCGGTGGCTTCGCCCATTACGCCGACTTCATTAAAGCCCTCTTCGATTATGACTTCGGCAAGGCGCTTTCCAACGTCAGCGTCACTGAAGACGTTGCGGAAGATGTAGTCGCCGGCTGTAGAAATGGCCGGGTTGGAAGTCAGGCCGGAAAAGACCACGACCTCATCGTCGTCCACCCGAGACGCGAATCCCAGCATTTCGCCGCTGCAAGACGGGCCCAGGATGATGGGGACATCGTCCACGTCGACCAGCTTGGTGTAAGCGGTCAGGGCGTCGGTGCCGTTACATTTGCCGTCCTCGGCGATGATCTCTATCTGCCGACCCAACACACCACCTGCTTCGTTGACTTCGTCGACCGCTAGCTGGATGCCGTTCAGGGCCACGTTTCCATAGGTCTCTCCCGGTCCCGTCAGGGACTGGATGACACCTATTGTGATGGGCTCGTCATCGCCGCCACCGCAGGCAAGGCCTACGATGGCCATTACGGCAAGCAAGCCGAGCACCAAGGCCAAAGGTTTCTTCTGGATTCGCATACACCCTCCTTATATTTGGTCCCCATTGTCGGTCCATTGCCCCGGGGTCGGGCATTCGGAAAGGGCTGTCGGGCGCAATATAGCGAGTTGGGGTGATTTCGTCAACATCGTCAACGATATTGACATAAGCATTTAGCCGTCTTCGAGAATGATGACGTGCAGCTCCATTGGTCCGTGGATCCCGACTGTCCGAATGGTCTCTATATCGGCGGTGCGCGAGGGGCCGGTAACGAGGGATACGGCGGACGGGAGGGCGTCGGTGGAGTTGAGCAAGGGAAGAAGATCGCTGATAGAAGGGACGATTTTGTCGGGGGTGACGATGGCTACGTGGATGGGAGGGAGCACTGACGCAAGACGACTCTGCGGCCCCGAGGCCCGCATCACCAGCGAACCGATATCCGCCACCGCATAGTCCACTTCCGTAAGACCCAGGTCCGCGTCGATGAGAGCGTTTCTCTGGTCGGGGCGGCGGGACTCGTCCTCGTTTAGATTGATTGGAATAACTTCGGCCCCGGCTCCTACAAGGGCGGCATCCAGCCCGGAGAGGGTAGGGGTGTCCCATCGTACGATCTTGTGTATGCCCTTCTCCTCGATGAGCGCCCCAAGCATCGCTGCCAGTTCCTCCCGCCCCGACACCCGGCTCACAACGCCGTGTACTTTCTTCACCTCTTCCTCGAAGCGGTCGATGAGCTGGTCATGGTCGGATGCTACTGGTGTAGATGCACTGTTCGTCGAGACCGAAGGGATGCCGTTTGATGCCGGTGCGGTAGCTCCGGGTCTCCCCAGGCTTCGCCGGACTGTTGACAGGAAGGCTTCCCGGCTAGTCGTAGGCATCTTTTGAGAGCCTTTCGTTCCAGATCTGCCGGAAGGGGCGGGGGGCGAGGGCGGGGAACTCCCGGTGGTCAGTCCAGCCCTTGAGGAATGGCGGAAGCCATCGGAAGTGACCGTTCTTCAACAAGGGCCTTTGGGCCAGTCGGGCCAGCGCTGTTGCGGCCGAGTAGGCCCTTTGGCTTTTCATGCTCGTGGCCCAGACCCGGACTATCCACTTCTCCAGTTTTGAGGGGCTCAGCCTGTTTGCCGCGGTCGAGTTGGGGTCGGGTTGGGTGGACTTGTGGCGCAGCTTCAGGAGCATGTGAGGGATGTCGATCTTGATGGGGCACACGTCCCGACACGCGCCACACAGAGTCGAGGCGGCGGGAAGGTCCTTCGCTTCCCCGACTCCGACCAACTCAGGCGTAATGATCGATCCGATGGGGCCCGAGTACACCCATCCATAGGCATGTCCCCCTACCGAGTTGTAGACGGGGCAGATGTTCAGGCAAGCGGCACAGCGAATACAGTAGAGGGACTCTCGCATGGTCGGGTCGGCGAGGATGCGGGAGCGGCCATTGTCCAGGATGACCATGTGGAACTCCTCGGGGCCGTCGATTTCGCCGGGGCCTCGGGGGCCGGTGATCAGAGAAACGTAGGAGCTGGCCTTCTGACCGGTCGCGCTGCGAGGAAGAAGGGCAAGAAATACGGATAGGTCCTGCAGGGTCGGGATCACCTTCTCCATACCCATGACGGAAACGTGGATAGGAGGAAGCGCCGTGGAAAGACGCTGGTTACCCTCGTTTTCGACCAGCGCTATGGTTCCGGTCTCCGCAACACCGAAGTTGGCGCCCGTGACCCCCATGTCCGCCTGAGTGAACTTTTCTCGCAGGGCGTGCCGGGCGATCTGAGTCAGGCGTTGGGGGTCTTCTTCGTACGGGATGGAGAGATGCTCGGAAAAGAGTTGGCCGAAGTCCTGCCGGGTCTTGTGGATGGCGGGGGCGATGATGTGGTAAGGCGTCTCGCCCGCCAGCTGGATCATGTACTCGCCGAGGTCGGTCTCTATAGCCTCCACCCCGACATCTTCAAGGCGGTGGTTGAGGTCTATCTCCTCGGTGGCCATGGACTTGCCCTTGACCACGGTCCGGACGCCCTTCTCCCGGGCCAAAGACACGATGTAGTCGGATGCCTCCTGCGCCGTGCTCGCCCACACCACCTTGCTCCCTGCGCTCTCTACGGAATCGGCGAAGAGGGCAAGGTACTCATCCAGCCTGTCTATGGTGTGGGCCTTGATTTCGCGGGCGCGGTTGCGAAGGTCTTCCCATTCCGGGAGTTCGGCGGCGGCGTTGTTACGCTCGCGGAGGAGGTTGCCCGTGGCCCGACGCGCCGCCTGCTGTACACGGACGTTCTCGACGGCGCGTCGGGAGCCTGCCTTGAAGTCTCTGGTCTTGATTTCCATTTGTGAGGCTTGGGCTACTCCCTGGACGCGAGGATCTCGGCGATGTGTCGGGCCTGGACCGGGATTTTCTGGCGTTTGAGGCCCCCGGCCATGTGCATCAGGCACCCGGCGTCGTTGGCGACGAGGGTGTCGGTGCCCGACTTGCGGACGCAGTCCAATTTGCGCTCAAGGATGGAGCCGGAGATGTGGGGGTACTTTACGGCGAAGGAGCCCCCGAAACCGCAGCACTGCTCTGCGTCGGGCAGGTCCTTGATCTCTATGTCCTTCACGTTTTGGAGAAGTTGCCCAGGTTCGGACCGGACGTTGAGCTCCCGCAGAAGGTGACATGAAGGGTGATAGGCTACCGAGCCTGCATGCGACGCTCCGACATCCGTGACACCGAGCACCTTTACGAGGAACTCGGAGAATTCGTAGGTGCGGGCGCCGAAGGCCTGGGCCTTTTCCAGCATTGCGGGGTCGTCTTTGAAGAGGTCGGGATAGAAGACACGGACCATGGAGGTGCAGGAGCCGGAAGGGGCCACGACGTAGGAGCCGCCGTCGAAGATGGAGATGAAGCGTTTGGCGAGGTCCCGGGCCTCGGACTGGAAGCCGGCATTGAAGGCGGGCTGGCCGCAGCAGGTCTGGGCCCGGGGGAAGGAGAGCTGCACGCCCTGATCTCTGAGCACTTTGACCATAGCCTCGCCGACCTGGGGGTAGAACTGGTCCACGAGGCAGGTGATGAAGATGGAGGCGCGGGGCTCGGGTTCAGGCATGGCGGGTTCCAATTATAGTGTCGGGGTGTGGGGGGTACAAATGGGGAGTGTCGTCCGCGGGGAGGTTTGATTGAACGTTGATTGAACGCGTAGCTGTTTTGATTGAACGACGCCTGGAGGGTGGGAAAAGTTTTTCGCGGTGTCGGGGGGGGGTGGGTTTTTGATTGTTTTGCGATTTCAGGCACTGTTTTGATTGTTTAAGGAGCGGGGAGGGAACCCCCACCCATCCCCACATCCGGGATGGATTCCGGCTCGGGGGCCGGAATGACGGTAATAAGAGGGGAGGAAGGAGGAGAGGTTGTTCGGTTGGGGGGTTTGGGTTTGCATTGGGTCTGTTTTGGAGGGGGTTGGCGATGTAGGTCCAGACTCGTAGGCAGGGGGCGGGTGGCCGGCCTGCGCAGCCCCATAGATTTTCAAGTTGGTTCCGGGGGCGACCGAGAGGGTCTCGGCGTGGGGCCATGCCCGTATACCAGTGGCGCTCCGCCTCTCAACAAGGCGGAGCGCGAACCCGCTTCCGCCGTCTACAGCGACGACGGTGGAGTCGCATGCGTTCCACCGCTCCATGAGCAGGGAACGCGAACCCGCTTCCGCCGTCTATGGTGACGGCGTGGAGTCACATGGCGCTCCACCCCCGTATGAGGAGGGAGCGCCGAACCCGCTTTCATCGCATATGACTGCGATGATGGAGTCCCGCAAGGGCTCTAAGGCCCTGAGCCCGACAAAGTGGGGCCGTTCTTGTTAACCGGCAAGGACAATGCCGGTTACGCAAGTACCCCCATCAGGGGGCGTGTTGGGTAGGGTCTCTATGAGAGAGGGCCTGCCCGTGATGAGTCGATGGACCATCCATCGCCTGGATGGACAGGGAAGGGGGACGGGACCCGTGTGGGGTCGGGTGGGCTTCCCTGGGTTTTTGGTTCCTCCTTTGATAACGAGAGTATTTGTTCGGACACAGGGCATGATAGCGCCGTTGCTCAGGTGTGTCAAGCAAATGTACGGGTTTGGGGGGGGGGAATTCCCCCGATTCCCACCCCAGATTCACGCTCCGCCAAAGGCGGACTTTCAGCACGGCGCACGCCCAAGGCACATCTTCGACATCTTCGACCTCGCGGGGCATCGGAATGACACGGGGGTTGGTGTGTAGGGCTAGGCAAGCGGGAGGGGGTGTAGTGCTAGGATGCAGGTGATTATTCAGGAGGGATGGATTCCCACCTCCGTGGGAATGACGAGTTAAAGAGGCGGGGATGACGGTGTAGGGTGGGTGGGGATGATGGGGGTGTGGGGTTGGAGGGGAGACGCGGGCCGCCCTGCCCCACCCCGGGGATGGATTCCCCCCCCGACTTCTCGGGGGCAGGCTTTACTCGGGAATGACGGAATAATGGGAAGGTGGTGGGGTTTCTTGACCGTGTTGTCGGGCGGTTCCTATAATCGCCTCGACCTTTCTGTGGCGGTCATAAGGGCCAATTCAAAAGGATACCCGAGGCATGACTGAAGACCTGCTCAGTAAAGACACCACTGACCTTGCCCAACTCATCGCGTCACGCAAGCTGTCTCCGGTTGAACTTACGGAGGCGTGCCTTCGGCAAATAGATGCCCTGAACCCGACACTCAACGCCTTTCTCACGGTTTGTGGTGACGAGGCGATGGAGTCGGCGAGGGAGGCTGAGAGTAGCGCGGGCCCCGACGCACCGCCTCTTCACGGGATTCCCGTGGCGGTGAAGGACCTGGAGCCGACCAAAGGCATCAGGACAACGCTGGGGTCGTTGGTGTACAAGGACTGGGTGCCGGACCAGGATTCGATAATCGTGGAGCGGCTGAAGAGGGCCGGGGCGATTGTCCTGGGGAAGACCAACACCCCGGAGTTTGGGGAGTCGACGAGTACGGAGAACCGGCTGGGCGACGACTGCCGGAACCCGTGGGACACCTCCAGAACGAGCGGAGGTTCCAGTGGGGGGTCGGGGGCGGCGTTGGCCTCGCTTATGTGCCCCCTGGCCACGGGAAGCGACGGCGGCGGTTCGATCAGAATTCCCTCGTCCTTCTGTGGGGTGTACGGCATCAAGGCCACGCATGGTCGGGTCCCGACTCGTGACAACGGCTGGTCGCTGTTCTCCGATCCCGGCCCCATGAGCCGGACGGTACGAGACTCGGCCCTAATGCTCAATCTGATAGCGGGTCACGACTCGGGGGACAGCCTGTCCATCCGGTCGACGCCGCCGGACTTCCAGGAAGGGATGGACGGAGACTTGAAGGGCCTGAGGATCGCATGGAGCTCCGACCTGGGCTTCGGGATGGTCGATCCCGAGGTGCTGTCCATTGCAAGGCAGGCTGCCGAGTTGTTCGAAGACATGGGTTGCACGCTGGAGGACGCCACGCCGGAGTCGGGGGCGCCGTTTGAGATATTCGGGACGATAGTGATAGTGGAAGACTACGTGGCTTCGGGCGCGCTATTGGAGAGTCACGCCGACGAGCTGATGGGCTACGTAAAGTCGACCATCGAGGCGGGGAGCCGGGCGACGGGTGCGGACTATGCACGGGCCATGTCCAAGCTGTGGAAGTTCCGGGCCCGCATGGAGGACTTCTTCGAGGACTATGACTTGTTGTTGACTCCCACCACTGCCGTCCCTGCCTACCGGATCGGGGAGCGCCCGATAGACATCATGGGCCAACGGGTCAACAAGCTTTGGGGAGCGACTCCCTTCACGGCAAGCTTCAACTTGTCGGGGAATCCGGCGGCAAGTGTGCCATGCGGGTTTTCGTCCGACGGGATGCCGATAGGGCTGCAGGTGGTGGGGAGGTGGGGGGATGAGATGAGCGTGCTGCGGGCCTCGGCGGCGCTGGAGAGGGCAAAGCCGTGGGGTGACAAAGTTCCAGATATAGCCAACTAGTAGCTCGATTGGGAGAAGAACAATGCCGGGACCGTTAGATGGAATAAGAGTCGTAGAGATGGCGGTGATACACGTCGGGCCTCCCATCGGGTACATACTGGGGGACCTCGGGGCCGAGGTAATCAAGATCGAACGCCCCGACGGTGGAGATCCCACCCGCTCCCGGGGCACCTTCTGGTTCGACGCGGTGAACCGGAGCAAAAAGAGCGTGACCCTCGACCTGAAAACCGATTCGGGCAGAGAGGCGCTGCACCGGCTCATCGGTAAGGCCGACATCTTTGTATCGAACTTCCCGCCTGCCTTGCTGGAACGCCTGGGCGCGGACTACGAGACTCTTTCGGGGATAAACAGCAGGCTGGTCTACGGCCAGGTCGGAGCCTGGGGGCCGATGGGCAAGGACAAGGACCGGCGGGCATTCGAGGCCCTTGTCCAAGCACGAAGCGGATTCACATCCATTGTGAGCGGAGGGCTGGAAGCCGAGCCTCTGCTCCTGGAAGGCGGTCTCTTCGACCAGACCACGGCCACAGTGATGACCTACGGCATCCTGGCGGCGCTGGTGAGTCGGGAGCGGACGGGTCGAGGGCAGATGGTGCAAGGGTCGCTGCTGGGGAGCGCGATGCACTTCCAGCACGGGGCGGTGAACTATGCGCTGTGGTCGGAGAGGTTCCCGGACTTGAACCTGCCGGCGGGAGAGGGTTCGCCGCTGCATGCCAGGAACGACAGGTCGAAGAGCGCGAGCCTGCTCTACAACTGGTACCAGTGCGCCGACGGCCGATGGATCATGTTCTGCGAACCGGACCCCGACCGCTGGTGGGGCGAGTTCTGCCGCGCCATCGGAGCGGAGGGATTGGCGGCGACATCGCCACAGGATGAGAACTGGGCGGGCCTGATGGGCCAACTGGACAAGATTTTCGCCAAGAAAACCCTGGCCGAATGGGTGGATACACTCAAGGATGCAGGTCTGGAAATGGCCTACTCGCCGGTCAACTCAACGGCTGAGCTTGCCGCCGATCCCCAGGCCCGGGCTAACAACTACATCGTCGACGTAGACCACCCGACCCGGGGAAGGATGGCCTCGGCGGGGGTGCCGCTGGCGTTTTCAGGAACGCCGGTGGGTCGGGTTTCGGCGGCGCCGGGTCTGGGTGAGCACAATGAAGAGGTGATGAGGGGTGTCGGGGGGTACAGCGCGGAAGAGGTCGCCCGATTGAAGGAAGAAGGGGCATTCGGATAAACTGGACGCCTATACTTCGAGAGTGACCGGTTGAGCGGGGATTGAAAGGAGCGGGGAATGATGGACTACAAGCTGATTTCTGCGGACTCCCACGTGAACGAGCCGCTGAGCATGTGGCAGGAGAGGATGCCTGCGGAGTTCCGACACAAGGCCCCGCACCGAAAAGTCGTAGACGGCAAGCTCCTGGAAATCCGGGACGGAATGCGCCCGAGGCGCGTGGAACTGGGCACCGAAGAGATGGACAAGGACGACTTGCTCCGGGAGAACGCCGTCGAGGATGGGTGGGATGTCAAGGTCAGGCTCGAGGCCCAGGATACGGACGGTGTAGCAGGCGAGGTGATCTATCCCAACTACGGCCTGGAGTTGACAGCCTCTCCCGATCCCGGCTTCCAGCTTGCCGCCGCCCGCACTTACAACGACTGGGCCGCCGAGCTTTTCGGGGGGTACAGGGACAGGTTTGCACTGGCGGCGCTGATTCCCGTGCTGGACATTGAAGGAGCAGTGGACGAGGTGTACCGGACGGCGAAGATGGGGCTGGGGTCCATGTTCCTGCCCAGCAAGCCCACCGTCCCCTACAACCGACCGGAATATGACCCTCTTTGGGCGGCAATCGAAGAAGTGGGCGTGCCTGCGAATTTCCACATCAGCAGCGGTCGGGACCCTCGTATCGAAAGGGGGCCGGGTGGGGCGATTATCAACTACGTGATAGGGGCGCTGGTAGACGGGATAGACGTGGTCACGTACCTATGCTCCTCCGGCGTGCTGATGAAGTACCCGAACATGAAGTTCGTGATCGTGGAGTCGGGGATAGGGTGGATTGCCTGGAACATGCTCGCCATGGACGAGGGTGCGGACAAGCACCACATGTACGTGCGGCCCAAGCTGGACATGAAGCCCAGCGACTACTTCCGTCGGCAGGGCTACGCCACCTTCGGCGAGGACGCCGTCGGGCTGGCCAATATCTCCTTCACGGGCGCCGGGTGCCTGCTGTGGGGCAACGACTATCCCCACCATGAGGGCACGTGGCCCCACTCCCGGGAGGCGATAGACAGGCAGTTTGTCGGGGTGGAGGAGGAGCACAAGCAGATGATAGTGAGCTCCAACGCTGCCTCGCTCTACGGGTTCAGTGCGAACTAGCTTGACTTTTGGACCGCTGACCGGCGACTCGGACTCAACATAAAGGACTAGAAGATGGCACAGCAAGACATGTACCGGGGCCCGAAGATATGGCCGTTCAGCGGGATACCATCCTTTTTGAGGTCCAGGATTGTGACGGACCTCGACCAGCTGGAAGCCGATATTGCCGTTATGGGCGCCCCGACGGACGAGGGTTCGCCGTTCATGGGCGGGGCTAGGTTCGCACCGCAGAGCATCCGCCAGCACTCCATGAGGTTCGGGCAGGAGGGTTTCTACAACTTCTCGGAGAACAAGGAGTACCTGGAGTACGAGATGAAGAACGGGCGCATAGCGGACGTGGGCGACGCGCCGATAATTCCGACCAATGCAGAGGACTCCTTCTACAACATCACAGCCATGACGAGGAAGGTCCTTGAAAGGGGCGCGATGCCGGTGGTCCTGGGCGGCGACCACGCCATCACATTTCCCGTAGTGCGGGCCTACGAGGAGCCCATCTACGTCTTCCACTTCGATGCGCACATCGACTACTCGCCTTTCATGCACGGGTTCGAGTACACCAACGGCCATGCCCTCCGGCATATCAACGCTATGGACAACGTGGAGTCGATATTCCAGGTCGGGATCCGGAGCGTGCGCAACGTTAAACAGTACGTGGACGACTCCTTCCGGGACGGCAACCGCATCGTGAGCATGGAGGAGTTCCGGGATGTCGGGTACAAGGACCTGGTGGAGGAGTTGCCCCCCGAGGCCAAGGTCTACGTGACCATAGACATCGACGTGCTGGACATGAGCCTGGTGCCGGGCTGTGTCTCCGCGGAGCCCAACGGCATGATGTACGAGGAGCTCAAGAGAACTCTTAAGGTCATTGCAGAGCACGCCGACGTTGTAGGCTTCGACCTGTGCGAGGTGAACCCGCAACTGGACGTAGGCACGGGCGTAACGTCCTACCTGGCCGCCCACACGGTGATGGAGTTCCTGGGCGACATCTGCGACCAGCCGAGGTGGATAGCGCGTCGGGAGACGCGTTAGTCTCAACTAAAGACTGATTAGCCAAGTAGCGGCGGTGTTTAACCGCCCCTACGTCATTATCGAGAGTCCGCGCTACTTAATGACCAGGTCTCGGGGGAAGTCAGAGAGGACCTCAGGGCCCGAGTCGGTGACCAGGACGGTATCGGAGTAGATTACGCCGATCTCGCCGTCTATCTTCACGTCGGGGACGAGGTGGAAGACGAGGCCGGGTTCCAGGGGAGTTTCGTCGTTTTCAATGAGGCTCATGATGCGGCCTTCACCCCAGTCGGGTGGGAAGCCGACGCCTATGAGGTAGCCGCAGCGGTGCTGGAAGTGTTCGGAGAGGCCGAGGCTCTCCATGTATCCCCGGGCAGCCCTGTCCACTGAGGCCGAGGATGCGCCGGGCTGCATGGCCTCGATGGCCCGTTCGAGGGCGCCGCGTGAGGCGTCGGCGAGGCGTTTGGCCTGGTCTGAAGGTTCACCGACAACTACGCCCCTCGACAGGCAGGCGTTGTAGCGCCTGTAGCTTCCGCCCATCTCTAAGTAGAGAAGGTCGCCGCGGTTGATGGGGTTGCGTTCCCAGGTTGTGAAGCCGAGGCCCCCTCGGGCGCCGGTGGCAACGAGCATGGCGTGGCCGAGGTACTCGCTTCCGGCCTTGATGGACTCGTAGTAGGCGGCGGCTGCGGCGTCGTTTTCGGTGGCCCCCTCTTCGATGGCGTCGATGCAGCCCTGCATGGCGGCTTTGCAGGTCTGGGCCGCCTCACGGATGTACTCGATCTCCTTCGGAGACTTCACCCGACGCACGGCTTCCACAAGGCCCGCCGTCTCCACGAAGTTCGTTGTGCTCGAAGCCTCAACGAGGGCCTTGTGGTGGCCTATGTTGTAGAACCAGGCCTGCTCGTCATATCCCACGTTCTTCCCTATCAGCCCCGCCGAGTCCAGGGCTTTCTTTGTGGTCTCGATGGGGTTCTGGATGTCGGTCCAGCCCTGCACGTCGTCCACCCACGAAGTGTGTTTGACCATGCTGGATATCAGGTCCCGGATGACTATGGTTGCGCCTCTGGGGGTCAGGATGAGGGCCGTGTAGGTGAAATACCCGACACTGTGATAACCGGTCAGGTAGTAGATGTTCTCGGGGGAGTGGATCATCAGGCCGTCGACGCCCTTCTGTTCCATGGAAGCGAGGGTCTTTTCGACACGGGCACGGTACTCTTCGGCGGTGAAGGGAAGGTTTGGGTTGTGCTGCAAGTTACACCTCTCGGGGCTGGGTTGGGGGTGAGTATACCACTGCGCCTGTCGGGGCCCGATGACTCCTCACCTTGGCGACGGCCCGTTCAAGTACGCGCAATTTGACAAGATAGCTAGGCGTCTATAGAATCCGTTAATCTAAACTGGGGAAGGAGGCTTCCCAACTAGCTTCAGGGCAAGGCTTCTGTAAGAGTTCGCCCGATGCCCGTCCAGACGGAAATCATCACGCTAGCCGATGATTGGACAAGCAGATTAGGAGGGGCTATGAAACGTACATTCTCAGTTCCCAGGCGCAAAATGAAAAGCAAGTGGGCGTTGGTTGCCGTAGCCGGCCTGATGGCCCTCTTGCTGGTCCTGGCGGCTTGTGGCGAGGCAGCCACTGCCACCCCGGAACCCGAGCCGGAAGAGCCCGACACCACCATGGACACCGGCGACGATGCCGATGCCGATGCGATGGTGAGCGACGTTAGACCCAAGTCTGAGTGGACCGCTGAAAACCCCGCTACCCTGGAAGAAATCGAAGCTGAGCTGGCCAAATACCGTAACCAGAGCTTCACACAGGCGAGCTGGGGCGGCGCCTGGCAGGCCGCCATCCGGCAGGGACACATGATCCCCTTTGCCGAAAAATTCGGCATACAGGTCGTCGAAGACAGTCCCGTCGAGCTAGCGAAGATCAAAGCCATGGTCGAGACCGGCAACGTCACCTGGGACGTCGTCGACTTTGGCACCAGGTGGGTCTACACACTCGGTGAACCCGGCTTCCTTGCAGAGCTCGACCCGGCGATCCATAACGGTTACCTTTCCGGAAACCCGGAAATCACTCAGACTCCCTGGAGTGGAGGAGCGGGCGTACTCTGGTCCACCGGAATGGCATACACCCTGGATGAATACCCCGGCCACGAGGGCGCTCCCAAGAACTGGGCGGACTTCTGGGATGTTGACGGCATAGACGGGCACAGGTCATTAGGCAACCGGCCCAACGAGAACGTGATCTTTGCCCAGATGGCCCTTAACCCCGACGTATTCGACACGGCGGAAGGCAGGGCCAGCATAGCCAGCCTGGACGATGCCCAGGTAGACCAGTCCTTCGCTAAGCTCGAAGAAATCAAGGACCACCTGGTCAACTGGTGGCACACCGGCACCGACTGCCCCCAGGGACTGCTGTCGGGAGACTACACCATCTGCTCCGCCTGGAACGGCCGGATCTGGAACGCACAGCAGGAAGATGATAATTCCCCGCTGTACTACTGCTACGAGTGCGGTCACATCAACCAGACGGGCGTGTACTCGATCCCCGAGGGCTCGCCCAACCAGGAACTGGCAGAGCTCTACATGGCCTGGATGGGATACCCGGAGAACGCGGTCCAGGTGTCCAACTACATCACCTACGGACCGCTCCATGCCGAGGCGGTAAAGCTGGCTGCCGAAGTGATCGACCCCGCAATCCTCAATGACCTTCCGACTTCTCCCATCGCCCTGGAAAAGGTCATCATCATGGATGAATACTGGTTGGGAACCAACCTGGATGCCGGCCAGATGCTGATTGAGAGATTCCAGGCCCTTCAGCAGCAGTAATCGAACCTCAGGTCAAAGGAAAGAGAAAAACTCGGATAGCGGCGGAGGAGGCACGTGCCTCCTCCGTCCACGTCCGTTAAAAACGGCAAACGGAATCAGGTATTTGCAAGGACAGAAAGCTATAATACGCAGTATTTTCACAGCAAGAGGACAAACCTACCTACCCTTGAGGAGAACGCCTATGTAAAAAACGGCCCCCCGGCACACGAGTATGAACGCTTCCACAGGTTCGAGACTCGTAAGGACTTTAGATAGGAGAACTTATGCAAATTGGAAAGAAGAGAATCAAGATGAGCCGGAATCGGGCCATCTTGGGCGCGCTGGGGCTGGTACTGGCCCTCATGCTCGTGGTTGCAGCTTGCGGCGAATCCGCCACTGCCACACCCGAGCCCACTGAAGCGCCCGCGGTGGAGCCCACTGAAGCTCCGGCGATGGACGAACCCACCCCTACGGCGGTGCCCGGCCAGGTAGTCGAGGCTACCAAGGCTCCCGAGCCTGAGCCCTCGGGCCCCCGCCCGATGTCCGAGTGGACGGCGGAAAACCCCGCCACCTTCGAGGAAATCGAAGCGGAGCTCGAGAATTACCGCGGCCAGAGCCTGGACGTAGTCTCCTGGGGCGGCGCCTACCAGGCAGCCCAGAGGCAGGCTTACTTCCTGCCCTTCCAGGAGAAGTTCGGCATCCAGCTGGTCGAAGACAGCCCCGTCGAGTACGCCAAGATCCGTTCCATGGTCGAGACCGGGAACGTGACCTGGGGCGTGGTTGACTCGGGCACCCGGGCCGTATACCAGCTCGGCCCGACGGGCGACCTGGAAGAGCTGACCCCGGCGATCCACAACCGCTACCTCCCCTACTTCCCCGATGTCGCTATCACTCCCTGGAGCGGCGGCGGCGGAGTGCTGTGGTCCACTGGTCTTGCTTACCAGAAGAGCAAGGTTGACGAGCTCTGGGGCGGCAATGCCCCCGAGGACTGGACCGCCTTCTGGGACGTCGACAAATTCCCGGGCACCAGGTGGATGGGTCGCAGGGTGAACGAGAACATCTTCTTCGCCCACTTCAACCGCACACCTGAAATCCTGGACACTGTCGAAGGCAGGACCGCAATAGCGAAACTTACCGACGAGCAGGTCGACCAGTCCTTCGAGCAGCTCGAGGCCATTAAGCCTCACATCCAGTTCTGGTGGACCGGCGGCACGGACTGCCCGCAGGCCCTGGTAACCGACCAGGCGGACATGTGCACGGCCTGGAACGGACGAATCTGGAACGCCCAGCAGGAAGAAGGGGGCGACAACCTCCACTACTGCTTCGAGTGCGGACACCTGAACCAGACCGACGTGTTCTACATTCCGAAGGGTTACCCCAACAAGACCCTGGCAGAGCTGTTCATCTCCTGGACCGCTGAGCCGCACATCAACGTGGACATGATCAAGTACATCACCTACGGCCCCCTGAACCTTCAGGCCCTGCCGCTGGTGAACACGGACATCGTTGACCAGCTCACCATAGACAACCTCCCCACCTCCCCCTCAGCCCTTGAAAAGGCTGTCGTCGTGGACGAGGTATGGCTGGGCACCAACCTCGACGCCCTGGCTGAGAGGATGGAGGCGTTCCTCGCGGACGTGACCGAGTAGTACAAGCCAGACAGAGTAGACTCGAACGGCGTCACGCCGGACGAGATGAAAGAGAGGGGAGCGGCTCAGCCGCTCCCCTCTCTGCTTTTTGTCGTGTTTGCCGGGAGTTTATTTGATTGCGGAGTAGTCGGTGGGTATCAGCACCGTGCTTTCCAGGCTGGATACCAGTTCTCCGTCCACCTCGCTGTCGGCTCGTACCTTCTTCCACTCCTCGTCCGCGCCGAAGGACTCCCAGCACTTCTTCATGTGGTCGGCGTCCTCGAACCCGAGGATATAGATCAGCAGGTCCTGCTCCTTGCCCTCGGGCGTCCAGAACCCGACAACCGTCATGCCGTGCCGCTCGAAGATGTCGCAGGTGTGGTCCCGGAACCTCTTGTTCAGGGCGTCCATCTTGCCCGGGGCTGCGTAGTACGTTCTCAGTTCGTAGATCATCGGGACCTCCTAGGTGTGTGGCTACGGACTCTATTAGCTTGTGCATGGCCGATATGGAGGGGAATGGCGTCCCTGGAGGGATTCGAACCCACGACCCACTGCTTAGAAGGCAGTCGCTCTATCCACTGAGCTACAGGGACATGTTTCCGGCTCTGGCCGATGGCCGTAGCCGGCCGGTTGACACAACCTATTCTAACGGAAATGCGGTGTCAATCCTGTGGGAAGGCCAGGGCCCGACACCCGACTTTGACACGCCGGTTATCACCATTTCGCCCAGGTCTGCATAGGTCGTCAGGCGTCTCTGGACGATCTTGCCTATCGGCTGCGCGGCCAGGACGGCTATGATGGTTGAAAGGATTACCTTGGGCAGGTTCAGGAACCTGTTGCCGGACCCCATGACCAGGATGGACGCCAAGCCGGCCAATATGCCCGCCACGGCGATGTTGGTGCCGCAGAAGGGCGACAGGGCCAGTTCTCTTTCTCCATTCTTCAGCCGGCGGAGGGCCTCGTGGGCTGCTTCTTCTACGAGGGGGGTGGGGAAATTGCCGTAGACGTGGAACCCTCCCGGCGATGCCCGACCCGCAATCCTCGTGTGAATGTTGCTGCGCCGGAGCAGTATGGCGATTGTAGCGTGCTCCAGAGCGTGGTTTTGTCGGGTGGCCTGGATCGCGTGGGGTAAACGTTTGTTAGTCAATATTCGGGATTCATTGGGCGGGACCGGTATATACGCTCGGGCACTGACCCGCCCTTTACCGCCTATTTTGCCATGCTCCGCGGCCCATGAACAAGACGGCTTTCCGTACCTTTTCGCAAAGTTTTGAATGGTTTTTGTGCACCGTACTGCAATTAGTCTAGACTTATTGTGAGCAAATCTTGACCAGGTTCTAAAGTGGTGCTAGAGTGAGGCCAACCTCAGGAGGTGGGAGGTTATTTTGGCTATCAGAAAGAGCAAACTGATGCGCCGCGTGGAGGAGCGTTACAACCGGCCGCTGGAGGAACTGCTGCCGGAGATGTACAACCAGATGGGGCTCCCCGCGATGGCTGAGGACATGGAAGTCAACAAGGGCACCCTTTGGTACTGGCTTCTCAAGTTTGGAGTCAACGTGCGTCGTGTGGCCCTTGCCCCGGGCGAGGTGCTGGAAGTTCGCAAGGCAGGTTAGCTTCACGCCCGACCTCGAACGCCGAGCCCCCGGCGGCCCTTCAATCAGTCTCGGGGCTGGTTGATTATGGCGGCCAGGTAGCCTGCGCCAAATCCGTTGTCGATGTTCACAACGGCTATGCCTTGTGAGCAGCTGTTGAGCATGGTCATCAGGGCGCCCAGACCGTCGATTCCGACACCGTAGCCAACGCTGGTCGGGACTGCGATGACCGGCGCTTGCACCAGGCCCCCGACCACGCTGGGCAGCGCGCCCTCCATTCCGGCGACGGCTACGATTACTTTGGCCTTTTGAAGGGTCTCGACGTGGGAAAGGAGGCGGTGGATTCCGGCGACACCCACGTCGTAAAGGGTCAGGGGGTCGTGGCCCATTATCCGGCATGTGACCGCCGCTTCCTCGGCAACGGAGAGATCGGCGGTGCCGGCGGCTAGGACAACAACGCCCTGCTTAAGGACGAGGCCCTCTCGACGGTCGAGCCAGATTATTCTTGCGGACTCGTTGTAGTTGGCGTCGGAGATCTGTTCTGAGACGGCTTCGAAGGCCTCGGGAGTGGTGCGGGTGACCATGAAACGGCCTGCCTGGTCGGCGAGTTCCTTGGCGATAGAAGCGATCTGATCAATGGTCTTGCCCTCGCCAAAGACCACCTCCGGGACGCCTTTCCGCAGGGCTCGGTGGTGGTCTATCTTGGCGAATCCCAAGTCCTGGTAGGGCAACAGGCGGAGCCCGTCGTAAGCTTCGTCGACGCTCAGGGTGCCGCTTTTGACCTGCTCCAGGATGGCCCTTATTTTCTCCGGCTCGATATCTTCGCTCCTGCTGGGGAAGGGTCGGGAGATTATATCACCGGTGCGTGGAGGGCCTCGGGTTGCTACACTCTGACATGAACCGGCGCTAACGGAGGGACTGGTAATCGTGGTTGGGAACGGACAGCAGGGTGCACTGGAGACGGCTCATCAGAAGATGATGTCCGAGCTCGCGTCCAGGATAAGGGACCGTCGGGTCCTGGACGCCTTTGCGCGGACGCCTCGGGAATTGTTTGTGCCGCTCGCGCCTCGGGAGATGGTGTATGGCGACCACCCCCTGCCCATAGGATTCAACCAGACTGTATCCCAGCCCTACATCGTGGCCCTGATGCTCCAGGCCCTGGCCCTCAAGGGCCACGAGACCGTCCTCGAGGTGGGCACGGGGAGCGGGTACCAGGCGGCGCTGCTGGCACAGTTGGCGGCCAGGGTAGTAACCGTGGAGCGAGTCCCAGATCTGGCCCGAGACGCCCGAGAACGCCTGGAAGTCCTCAATTTCAAGAACGTCCGCGTCGAAACAGTGAAGGATGTGTTGGGCTATCCCGACCTTGCCCCTTACGATGCCATCGTAGTTTCCGCGGCGGCGCCGTGGGTTCCCGACGCCCTAGTAGGCCAGCTGGTCGTTGGCGGGAAGATGGTGCTTCCGGTCGGGGGGAGGGAGGAGCAGGAGCTCAAGCTGGTCGAGAGACGGAAACGCAAGCCGAAGATCAAGAACCTGGCCCTATGCCGCTTCGTGCCCTTGATTGGCGACGGTGCCTGGCCGAGCTAGAGTTGCTGTTGCAGGTTTCTTCGCTTTGTGGGGGTCGGGGCGCGATGCTATACTCATTCGGCTTGGCTGTGAGCGCCATTAGACACAGATGACTACCAAGACTGCAGCGATCACGACAGAAAAACTGCCTCTGGATGACTTCGAAGCCGTAATAGGCCTGGAGGTGCATTCGCAGCTGAAGACCCGGAGCAAGATGTTCTGCGGGTGCGCGGCCGGCTACACGGACGCCGAACCCAACTCGCGGGTCTGCCCCGTGTGTCTCGGGATGCCGGGCGTTCTGCCGGTGATCAACCGAAAGGCCGTTGAATTCACCATAATGACGGGCCTCGCCCTGAACTGCACCATATCAGAGCATACGAAGTTCGACCGCAAGAACTATCCGTATCCCGACCTGATGAAGGGCTACCAGATCTCACAATACGACATGCCACTCTGCAGCGCGGGATGGCTGACCGTCGAGACTGAAGACGGAGTAAGGAAGGCAAGGCTGAACCGGGTCCACCTGGAAGAGGACACGGCCAAGCTGGCCCACGTGGACGGCGAAGGTGGAGACAGGTGGTCTCGGGTCGACGTGAACCGGTCCGGGACGCCTCTTATGGAGATAGTCGGGGAGCCCGACCTCCGTTCTGCGGAAGAGGCCCGCCAATACCTGATAAAGCTGCGCACCATATTGCAGTACCTCGGCGTGTCAACCGGCAACATGGAGGAAGGCAGCTTCCGATGCGATGCCAACATCAGCGTCAGGCCCCGGGGGTCGACTGAACTCAACGCCAAGGTTGAAGTCAAGAACATGAACAGCTTTCGGGCCGTGTACCGGGCCTTGGGCTACGAGTTTGAGAGGCAGGTGCGAGCCGTATCGGAAGGGCTTCCAGTCCACCAAGAGACACGGGGGTGGGTCGAAGACAGGGGTATAACGGTCTCCCAGCGCAGCAAGGAGTATGCCCACGACTACCGGTACTTCCCGGAACCCGACCTCCCCGCCATGAAAATCGATCCCGTCTGGGTGGGAGAGATTAGGGCTCGGCTCCCGGAGTTGCCCGAAGCCCGCACGGAGCGGTTTGTCACGGAGTTCGCTATCCAACCCAGGGATGCCGATACGCTCGTTAACAACAAGGCGATGGCCGATTTCTTCGAGGAGGCCGTTGACTGTAGCAAGAACATGAGCACAGACAAAAGTGCTAAAGCGGTAAGCTCATGGCTGCTAGGTGACTTTTTAGGGCTGCTCAATGCCTCGGGAGAGGATATTAACGAGGCCAGAGTTACGCCCAAGGCCTTGTCCCAGCTCATCGACCTGATAGACGACAACACCCTTTCCGGGAAGATGGCCAAGGATGTCTTCCAGGAGATGTACGACACGGGAAAGAGCCCGTCGGACATCGTCAAGGAAAAGGACCTCAGCCAGATTACGGACACTGATGAAATTTCCGCAGTCGTGGACGAAGTTGTGAGCCAAAACCCGCAAGCGGTGGAGGACTTCGCGTCGGGGAAGGCCCAAGCATTGGGCTATTTGGTCGGGCAGGTGATGAAGGCCACCCGGGGCAAAGCCAACCCGGCAAAGGTAAACCAGCTTCTCAAGGAGCGCATGGCCTAGCCTCCGAGAGGCAATTGAGTTAGGCTTAACCGACATGTCGTTGCTAAACGTAGTCCAGATACTCATTTCAGTGGCCCTGGTCGCCGTGATCCTCCTTCAGGTGAAGGGGCAGGGGATGGGTGGGGTGTTCGGGGGCGCCAGCACAGGCTTCCGCACCCGCCGAGGCCTCGAAAAGACCCTATTCCAGTTCACCATTCTCCTGATAGTGGTTTTCATACTGGTATCTTTCCTCAGCGTGCGCTTTTCCTAAGGGCCAGTCCCTCGGCCCTAATTGGACATGGGCTGCCAAGCAGGTTAGAAAAGTGGCTTCGATAGTAACGCTAACCACCGACTTCGGGCTTAGCGACGGTTACGTCGGGGTGATGAAGGGCGTGCTACTAGCTATAAGCCCTCAGGTGCAGATAGTAGACATAACCCATGCTATCGAGCCGGGCAACGTACGGCAGGCGGCGTTTGTGCTGGGAACGTCTTACAAGTATTTCGCCAAGGATACGGTTCACGTAGTGGTGGTCGACCCGGGGGTCGGGACCGAGCGGAATGCACTGTGTCTAAAGGGTGTGGGACAGTACTTCGTGGGACCCGACAACGGGGTGTTCAGCTACATACTGGCTGATGCAATGGAAAAGTCGGGAGTCCGATTCGACGAGGAATGCGAGAGCCTCAATTCCCGACCTGTTCCTCAAGGTTTGGAAGGCGTACGTCTGACTAACGAACAGTTCTGGCTCCGAGAGGTCAGCAATACCTTCCACGGCCGGGATATCTTTGCCCCCGTAGCCGCCCGCCTCCCCGAGACCTCGCTCACGGAACTTGGAGAACCTGTGAAATCAGTTCTGGCTTACCCCCAACCCATGGCCAAGATCGACGAACAGGGCAGGATGGCCGGGGAAGTCCTGCATGTGGACAGGTTCGGCAACCTTATAACCAGCATCCGAGGGGAGCAGCTTGAAGAGAGGCCTGTGAAGGGCACGATCGAAGGGCATTCCTTTTCGGGGCTTGTGCGCAGCTACGGCGACGGAGATAATCTGTTTGCGTTGATCGGCAGTTCGGGGTACGTGGAAGTCGCGGTGAGAGATGAAAGTGCGGCGGCACGGACCGAGGCCCGGGTCGGGAGCGAGGTAGTCCTGGAGCGGACCCTGTTTTAGCCTCTTGCTACGAGGAGGAAGTGTCATGGTAGGCCAGATCGTCAGAGAATCCGCAGAGATCGGCAAGACCCTTCCCAGCCGCTATTACTGGGACCCTGAAATCTACGAGCTGGAGAAGGAGCGCATCTTCTACAAGTCCTGGCTGTTTGTCGCCCACACCAGCAACCTCCCCCAACCCGGCGACTATGTGGTCCGTACCATCGCCGACGAAAGCGTCGTCATAACCCGGGACAGGGACATGCAAGTGCATGCCTTCTACAACGTCTGCCGTCACAGGGGGTCGAGGCTATGCACCCGGGCCAAGGGCCACGCTCAAGGGGGCGCCCTGACCTGCGGCTACCACGGCTGGACATACGGCATGAACGGAGACCTGATTGCCATCCCTAAAGAGATGCACATGGACGGCCTTGAAAGGGAGAAATACCCCCTGTACAGGGTACCCGTAGCGACCTGGCAAGGGCTTATTTTCATCAACCTGGACCCCGACCCAGAACCATTTGTCGCAGACTTCGGCGACCTGGACCCCGTTCTGCTCCGATACGGTCTTTCCGAACTAAAATCGGGCGCCGTGAACTACTATGACGTTGCGTCCAACTGGAAAGAGATCTGGGAAAACGCCAGCGAATGCGGGCACTGCCCGGGGGTACACCCGGAGCTGTGCGAGGTAGTTCCCATCTACAGGACGGGCCTGACGGGTCGGGATTCGGTGGCGGGCACCCTGCTCCTGGATGAATACGCCACCATGACCGCCGGGGGCAGGACCAACCAGCCCACGCTGAAAAACTTGACTAGGGAAGACATGGGACGTTTCAGAAGCGTCTCACTGTACCCGAATGTCGTCCTCGTGTTTCAACCGGAGTCGGTAGCGACCATCGTCATGTGGCCCGACGGCCCGAACAGGACGAAGATTACCAACGAGTTCTTCTTCGATGCCGAGGTTGTGGACAGCCGCGACTTCGACCCCAGCGACACGGTGGATTTCTGGGACCTTTTCAACAAGCAGGACTTTGGAGTCTGCGAACTGGCCCACCAGGGAAATAGGTCCAGGGCCCACAAGCAGGGGGTGCTCGGGCCGACGGAACCTCACGTGCTCAGGTTCAACAACTGGGTCAGGGATAAGCTGGGAGCAATCTAGTCCCCGAAGAGGTTAACGCTCTTCCCAGGTCGGGGTCTCCTCATTGACGCAATGGAGGAATACGAAGGCCCCGGTATTGCCTAGGCCGCGGAACTCTCGGGTGAGGGCCTTCACCCTGGCCCGGTAGTCTAGTTCATCCATTGAGCGCAGGTATGCGTGGAAGGAGCCGTGCTCCGCGATCAGATCCATGCACTTCCCTGCGTTTTCGATGGTGGCGACAATCTTGCGTCGGTTTCGGACTATGGCCTCGTCCTGAAACAGGCGCTCCATGTCTTCAAGGTCATAAGAAGCCACCTTCGGTATATCGAATACGTCGAATGCCGCCCGGAAGTTGTCCCACTTCCTCCGTATGACCGCCCATGAGAACCCAGAGCGGAATATGGCCTTGGTGAGCTCTTCGAAGTAGCCGGAGTCGTCGTCGGGGGTAACCTTGGGCGGGATTTCGATCTCTCGGTACATGCCTGGTCGAGGTTGGTCAAGTGTAGTTGAAGTGTGTCGGGTCTGAGAGGAATGCTAAGCCAGTTCCCAGGTAGTGCCGGTGGGTGAGTCCTTAAGGACGATTCCCTGTTCGCTAAGCGAGTCCCGTATCCCGTCTGCCAGCGCGAACTCCCTGTTCTTGCGCAGTTTCTGCCGGGCGGATATCAAGGCCCCGACATAATCATCGGGGTTCGCCCCGTCCGTTGAAGCCGCGGCTAGCTCTGCGGCAGTCTCCACCTGTCCGGAAGCGTCGAGTTGAGTCCTAACGAACTCTACCAGCTCTGCCAAACCGACAGTATCAATCGCCGATTCACCGCCCTTCTCCTCCAGTGTGAGCCCCAGCACCCCCGACAACTCCCTGAGCAACACCACGGCCTCCGACACGTTCGACCCAGAGTCGGCGCCACGGTTTATATCCCTGGCGAGGTCATAGAGGGCGGCGACGGCTTGAGCGGTTCCGAAGTCGTCATCCATGGCCTCGATAAAGCGTTCCTGGTACCCGTCAGTCAAGACCTCAGCCCCTCCGTCTCTGCCATTGCTGTCCTGCTGGGCGGCGTTGCGGAGTCGGGCGGCGCCCCGTTCCATGGCCTCAAGACCCCGCTCACTGAACGAAAGGGGGCTGCGGTAGTGGGACCCGAGGAAGAAGAGCCGCAGGGCGTCGGCGGAGTGGTTTTCTAGGACTTCCTTCACTGTCACCAGGTTGCCCAGTGACTTGCTCATCTTCTCGTCGTCCAGCTGGAGGAGGCCGTTGTGCATCCAGTACTGGACTGATGGCGAGACGCCGGTGAAGGCCTCGGTCTGGGCAATCTCGTTTTCGTGGTGGGGGAAGATGAGGTCAAGACCCCCGCCGTGGATGTCGAATCTCTCGCCGAGGTATCTCAGCGACATGGCGCTGCACTCCATGTGCCAGCCGGGTCGGCCCGGGCCCCAGGGGCTGTCCCAGGAGGGCTCGCCGGGCTTGGCGGCCTTCCAGAGGGCGAAGTCCATGGGGTGCTCTTTCCGGGCGTCGATCTCTATACGGGCCCCGGACATCATCCCTTCCAGGGTGCGATGGCTAAGCTTGCCGTATTCGGCGTAGTTGTTGATGCGGTAGTAAACGTCGCCGTCCGCAGCGTATGCGGTGCCGTTCTCCACCAGCCCTTTGGTCATTTCCAGGATCTTCGGTATCTCCTCCGTGGCTCGGGGATAGATATGGGCCCTCGTGACGTTCAGGGCGTCCATCTCGTCGAAGTAGTCCTGGATCAGGCCCTCAGCGAGATCCTTGGGGGATGAACCGAGGGATGCGGAGCGGTCGATGATCTTGTCATCCACATCAGTGAAGTTCTGGATGTGGAGGACGTTGTAGCCGCGCCACTCCAGGTACCGTCGCACCACGTCGAAGGTGATGTAGCTCATGGCATGCCCGACGTGCGACGCCGAATAGGGAGTTATCCCACATACGTACATCTTGACGGGGTCGCCGAGGGGGACGAACTCCTCTTTGGAGCGGGTGAGGGTGTTATAGATTTGCATGGGGGTTAGGGGTTGCCGGTTTTCTCTTGTTCCAGCATGGCCACGGCGAAGGCCGCTATACCTTCTTCCCTGCCTGCTATCCCGAGACGGTCGCTAGTAGTGGATTTCACGTTGATCCGGCTGGGGTCGACTCCCAGGGCTTGGGCGATGTTCGCCTCCATCTCTTTGACGTGAGGGGACAGGGCGGGCCGCTGGGCGACAATTGTAGCATCCACGTTTTGGACGCTCCAACCAGCGGCTTCCAACTCGGGAGTGATAGTTGAGAGGAAAGTGAGGCTGTCTGCGTCCTTCCATGCGTTGTCCGAGGACGGGAACCGACCCCCTATATCTCCCAGCCCTACCGCCCCCAGCAACGCATCGACGACGGCATGGGTCAGGGCGTCCCCGTCGCTGTGCCCCGACAGACCCAAATGGTGAGGGACCGTAACCCCGCCCAAAATCAGTGCCCGACCCTCCACAAGGGCGTGAACATCGATCCCCATTCCAACTCGTATGCTCATCTCAAGTTTACCTGGCGGGACTCTTAGCCCGAGCCTTCAGTATCATCTCGGCAAGTTCCAGGTCAGCGGGGGTGGTTACCTTCAAGTTGGTCCGGGACCCGAATGTGAGTCTAACCTTGATCCCCAGCTGTTCCACCATTGAGGCATCGTCGGTAACGTCGTCGCTTACTTCCTTGTAGGCGCGCTGCAAGACGGTGTACGGGAATACCTGTGGCGTCTGCATTGCCCAGAGGCCGTCACGGGACACGGCGGCCGATATGTAGCCTTCGGAGTCGGCGCGCTTTACGGTGTCCGTGATCGGTACTGCTGCCACGGTACTGCCGTATTTCCGGGCGTCGGCAATTACGTCGTTAAGGGTCTCGGGTGAGAGGCAGGGGCGGGCGCCGTCATGGACGGCCACGAGGTCGCACGGGCCGAGGGCGTCGAGGCCCCTGGCGGCGGAGTCCTGCCGTCTGTCGCCGCCGGCGCACAGAGTCACGCGGCTCGGGCCTACGTATTTGTCGATAAGGCTGCGGCCTTTTTCCAAGTTGGAATCCGGCATTACGAGCACAATCTTTTGAACATCCGGGCAGTCGAGAAAAACGGACAGAGTGTGAAGTATGAGCGGTTTGCCCAGTATCGGGGCGAAGGTCTTGTCTATGCCCTGCATCCTCTGACTGCTGCCGGCGGCGAGTATAAGCGCCCCGATGGTCCTCTCCTGCGTCCCCACGTCCCTACTTCAAGTGAGCGAAGATTATCCGCCCCGCCGAGGTTTGCAGGACACGGGTGATTACTACCGGAAGCTGGGAGTTCAGGTACCTGTTGCCCCCTTCCACGACTACCATTGTGCCGTCGTCCAGGAACCCGACACCTTGGCTCTCCTCCTTACCCTCCTGAGTGATGTGGAGGTTCAGTTCCTCACCGGGGATTAGGGTCGGTTTGAGAGAATTGGCAAGATCGTTGATGTTCAGGACCTTGATGCCCTGCAGCTCCGCTACCTTGTTCAGGTTGAAGTCGGTGGTGAGGAGGGAGTAATCGGAGCGCTTGGCTAGGCTTACCAGTTTGCTGTCAACGCCGTCCTGGTCGGGGACGTCGACATCCGAAATCTGCACGCCAATGTTGCTGTCCTTCTGGAGCCGGTTCAGCACGTCCAGCCCCCGACGCCCCCGGTTCCGCTTCAGGCTGTCGGGGGAATCTGCGACATACTGCAACTCTTCGAGAACGAATCGTGGGATAAGAAGCTCCCCGTCTACGAATCCCGTGTGGGTAATCTCGGCGATGCGTCCGTCAATGATGGCGGAGGTGTCGACCAGGATGCATCGACCGTTAGCGTGTCCATTTGCCGAGGCCATAGCGGGGACGGATGTGTCGACCCGCGCCCGTCCCAGGACTGCAATCAAACGGCTAATGCTAATCGCACCACCCCACCCCCCGAGGGGTACAAGGGTCAGGAACAGCAACCCCGGGGCAACCTTGTCCCAGGGATAGGCCAAAGAACCCATCGAAAAGGCGTAGACCAGGCTGGTACAGACCAGCACCCCGACAAAGGCGCCTACAGCGAAAGATAGGACCGTTTCCCACCTGGCGGCGGCGGGACCCTTTGCAATACGCTGCAAGGCGGGAAGAAGGACAAGTGCCGCGGCGAAGAATCCAAGCGATAAACCGGCGATGCCTGTAGCCAGCAATAGCCAGGGCTGCCAGCCCTCGGCGATGCCTGCTTCAACCAGTGACAGGCCAACGCCCAGCCCGAGCAGGGCGCCCACCAGTCCCCCTAAAACACTTCCGGCCAGCCTTTGGGCGTTAGCCAACGCGTTACCCCATCGTTACAAGTTCGAGTCGATGGGCGAGACCATCTCAGCCCGGTCTGACTCCGTTCAGGCGCCGGTCGGGGCCCTTGCTCCGATAGGAGCTTGGAAGAGAAAAGTTACAATTGCCTGTGCTGGGATGCTGCCTCGGGGCACGGGCCTTATGTACCGGCGGGCGGTAGGTTATCACAAAGCCATAATGCGTTCAATTTCGCCCGTATTCCCGACTAACCACCTTTGTTTGACACTCCATTTGGGGTCAAATAACATATTGTCAGGTCGTGCTAGGTGGGGAGCTAGCGGTGCCCTGAACCTGCAATCCGCTACAGCGGGACTGAATTCCCCCTAGAGGTCCTGGTCCTTCGGATGCTGCGTTCGTCCGGCGGGCGCCGATGATTGGGTCCTACGCGGCAGAAAACCGTGAACCCCGCCAGGTCCGGAAGGAAGCAACGGTAAGCGGTCCATTCTGGGTGCCGTAGGGTTGCCTGGTCTGAGCCCGACGGCGGATGGCAGGCCGGAGGGGTAAGATCGACCGGGGGTGCACGATCTAAAACTATCTCCCAGGAGCAGCCGGTGCCTAAGGCAATAGACTTCCACATCCATCCACCCAAGGAGCCCGGAAAGCCCCCGACCCGCTTTCACTCCGCCATGGCCACCTACTTCAAGTCTCCCCCCGAGCTCACCCTTGAAGAGTTGGCAGCCAAGTACAAAGAGCTCGACTACATGGCCGTCGTTCTGGCCAACGACGACCGCACTGCCCAAGGCGACGAGTGGGACAGCAACGACTGGGTCGCATCAATCTCGAAACGCTACCCAGACACCTTCATCGGCTTCGGTTCCGTCGACCCGTGGATGGGCAAACTCGCCGTGAAAGAAGTCGAAAGAGCCCACAAGGAACTCGGCCTGAAGGGGATCAAGTTCATCCCCATGACCCAGGAGTTTTATCCCAACGAGCGCCGGTTCTACCCGATCTACGAAAAGATCGCGGAGCTGGGCATGATCGCCATGTTTCACACCGGCACCACGGGAGTCGGGGCGGGATTGCCGGGCGGCGGGGGCGTCCATTTGAAATACACAAAGCCGATCCCTTACATCGACGACATCGCAGCCGATATACCGGAACTCACCATAGTGATGGCCCACCAGGCCTTCCCGTGGGTCGAGGAACAGCTCGCTGTCCTGGTACACAAGCCTAACGTCTACATGGACATCTCGGGCTGGTCGCCCAAGTATTTCAACCCGCTGCTGATCCAGTACGCCAGCACCCTCATCAAGCACAAGGTCCTCTTCGGCTCCGACTACCCTGCCCTCACCCCCGAGCGATGGGTTCGGGACTTCGAGGGAGCGCCCTTCTGGGACGAGGCCCGACCCCTCATCATGCTCGAAAACGCCAAGCGCATCCTCGGAATGACCTAGAACTGAATATACGGAGATAACCGTGAGCAACGTACCTTCAGCCGGCGATCCCGAGACCGTAGCCCTGCTTGAAAAAATCTTCGCATGCTTCAACAGCCACGACCCCGCCAAGTTCCGCGCCTTCTGCTCTGACGATTTTGAGTTCCACGACGCTTCCAGGGCCGACACCGACAAGGGCAGGGACATGTTCATTGCCGCTCTGGAGAAGTGGTGGGCAGCATTCCCGGACTCAAAGATTACTGGCAAGATGATCATCGCATCCGGGAACTGGGCCGCAGCCGAGGCCACGGTATCGGGCACTCATCTGGGAGACTTCAACGGGATCCCTGCCACGGGTAAGAAGGTCGGGTGGACGTTCATGGAGATCGCTGAGTTCAAGGACGGCAAGCTCAAAGCGCTCCGGGCATATCGGGACAACGTGAATATCTACAAGCAGATCGGCGCTCTGCCTCTGAACTTGTAGAGTAAGGGCCGTTATCCCTGCTCGGTGACGAGGCATTAGACATAAACTCCACTAGGGTATAGGGTGGACTAATGTCGGTGTCTGCCGCTGGTGAGAAGCCCCGAGATCCCGGTGTCCGGGCCAGGAAGTCTCTGGGGCAACATTTCCTTAAGGACCCCGATGTAGCCAGGAAGATCGTGGAGTCCGCTGACCCGGGCCCCGACGAAACTGCGCTTGAAGTCGGCCCGGGCACCGGGGCCCTCACGCGACTCCTCGCCGAACGTTTTAACAGGGTAATAGCAGTAGAGATAGACCCCCGGCTGTCGGACCTCCTGCAATCAGACCTCTCCGAATTGACTCATCTCCATGTCGTCACCGCTGACGTACGCGAAATCCCGCCGCGGGAGTTGCTAAGGGACTACAGTGTGGAGTCTCCCGGTCCGCACGGCGATTACAAAGTGGTCGGGAACCTTCCGTACTACATCGCTTCACCAATAATCCGGCATTTCCTGGAATCCGACTGCAAGCCCGCCCGGATGGTCGTGATGGTCCAGAAAGAGGTGGCGGAGAACATGGTCGCCAAGCCGGGAAGAATGAGCCTCCTGAGCCTCGCTGTCCAGGTCTACGGCGCTCCGAGAATCGTCACCCGGGTCCCGGCTTCCAAGTTCCGCCCCAAGCCCAAAGTAGACTCCGCAGTGGTAGCCATAGACGTTTACCACGAGCCCTTGGTCTCGGACCTGGAGCGCTTCTTCCGAATTGCCAGGGCCGGATTCCGCGCCCCGAGAAAACAGCTTCACAATTCGCTGATGCAAGGGCTTGAAGTAGAGGCTGAGGTCATTGGGTCGGCGCTGGACAACGTGGGAATCGATGGACGATGCAGGCCCGCCACCCTGACCATAGAAGAGTGGGACCGGCTTTCGGAGGTACTGGGTTGACAGGTCCGCGTGAGGTCACCATCAAGGCACCTGCCAAGATCAACCTCACGCTGGAGGTCTTGGGAAAGCGGGATGACGGCTATCACGAGATTGCATCGGTCATGCAGGCAGTCAGCCTGTTCGATACCTTGACGCTGTCCACAGCCGAAGACGTACAACTTATTTCCGACGTGCCGGAACTAAGGACACGGGACAATCTCGTATATCGTGCCGCCGAACTGCTCAAGAGAGAGAAAGCGGGGGACGGGGGAGTAGAGATCAGGCTCAACAAGGGAATTCCGATAGCGGCAGGGATGGGTGGTGGCAGCAGCGATGCTGCTGCGACGCTTCTGGGACTCAACGTGCTGTGGAAGTTGGGACTCGACACCAAAGAGCTTGAGGCTTTCGCCGCCCGACTGGGCTCCGACGTCCCGTTCTTCCTCTCAGGGGGCACAGCCCTCGCCGAGGGCCGAGGTGAACGCATAACCCCCCTCCCCATCCCCCCAACCGCTTGGCTGATTCTAGCTTTCCAACCAAATCCCATCGAAAATAAGACCGCCGCGGCCTACAAGGCACTCACCCCTCGGGACCACACCGATGGCCGTAAGACAGCCCGATTAGCCAGCCTGATAAGAGATGGCGCCCCCCCGGACAACGACACCCTTTTCAACGTCTTTGATAACGTGGCAATCAGGCTGTTCCCCGGTATCGATAAGGCGTGGAAAACGCTGGAAGCCGTGAGCGGTGAGCCGGTGCATCTTTCGGGGGCAGGCCCGACCCTCTTTTGCCTTGTAGGGAGCCAGGAGGAAGGGGAAAGGGTAGTGGGTGAATGCACTAATAGAGGCCTGGATTGCAGACTGGTCAGGACCTTGGGCCCGGTAGAAGGGCCCCGGATCGTCACTGATGGGTGAGGTGTAGGTTAATGGCCTTGCTAATCGGCACAGCGTGCGGGTTCTTCATGGGGTCTTTGTTCACAATGCTGTGGGCGATCAACGTTACGAAGCCCGGCCACACCCCGAGCAACCTTTTCTCCTACCTGGACCGGGTTCCGGGCACCATACCTGCGGCCGCCCTTCTTCCCCTGGTGATCATGGGGGCCTGGGGCCTGGTGGGCGGGATGATCGGTGCGCTGTACATCGGGGCGGAGGCGTTGGCCCCGGGCCCGGGTCTGGGCAGCGAAAACATGGTCTTCGCCATAGCGGTCTGCGCCTTCACCGCGAACGTGCTGATACTCGGTGCGTTTTGGGTGCGAAAGTGGTTCTGGAGAGACGGGTACCTGCTGGGTCTGGCATTTGCCGGGATGTTCGGCTGGCTCATGCCGATATTATTGTCATAAATCTCGCCAACTGTTAGACTTGGGTCGCTTTGTTCCAATATTCACAGCCCACAAACTTATTGAGACACAGTAGCTCTAGAGAGGCGACTACGTGCTCATAGACCTCCATTCCCATACCATGGTCGGCGGGAGCGACAGCAGCATCTCGCCGGAGGACCTGGTCATGGAGGCCAAGAAGCAGGGGCTGGACGGGATCTGCTTCACGGAGCACGGGGCGAACTGGGACTGGGCTAAATTCAAGGAGTTCGCGGCAGCTCAGGACATTGTTGTGTTGCACGCCCTGGAAGTGGACACGGACGTGGGACACGTTGGATCTTTCGGCCTGCACCACTACGTAAGCGGGATGCACAAGGTCGCCAAGCTCCGGGAGGTGATTACCGAAGTGGGCGGTTTCATGGTCTCCATGCATCCCTTCCGACGCTTCTTCGACCACCGGGGCAGCCTGCTCTGGCCCAACGGCTCCAAGCCCGAGACCCTTGAAGAAGCAGCCCAACACCGCGTCTTCCAATACGTCGATGCCATCGAGGCGCTGAACGGCGGCAATAACGATACCGAGAATCACACCGCCTACAAGGTCGCTCAAATGCTGGGCAAGCCATGCACGGCGGGCAGCGACGCCCATTCCCACCACGGCGTAGGCTGCAACGTGACCCTTTTCGAAAGGGACGTTTACACCGACGAAGACCTGGTGGCCGAGCTCAGGGCGGGCCGGTTCCGTCCGGCCACGGGGCTGAGACAGGGCGCCCTTTCGATGTACAATCCCGACTGATCCCCGGGCCCGGCTTTTGACTCGGGGATTAGCCTGACCGGTCGTTTACACCCGCCTAATGCTGATTCCCATCGAGCAGCCCTTCAACCTTACGCACACTCTGGAATGCGGCCAGGCCTTCCGGTGGAGGCGCGAGGGAGACTGGTACTACGGGGTCATCTTCGGCAACATTCTGAAGATTCGGCAGACGTTGCTGGGCGTCGAGTTCGAGAGCTACCCGCAAACGGAAGAGGAGTTAGTCAACCGACTCATCTATTACCTGCGCCTGGATGACGACCTGCCCGACATCTACGCAAGGATCGGCAAAGACGAGAGGATGCGTCGGGCGATAACCCAGTTCTACGGGCTGCGTTTGCTGAGGCAGGAGCCTTGGGAGTGCCTTGCGTCCTTTATCGGCTCAATTTCATCAAACATTCCCAGGATCAGCGAATGCATCGAGTCCCTGTGCCGCAAGATGGGAGACCCGCTGGAGATGGACGGCCACGTTCGCTACTCCTTCCCCACCCCCGAGCGGGTGATGGAGCTGGGCGAGACGGGTTTGCGGCTGATTGGGTGGGGGTTCAGGGCGCCCTACCTGGCAGGCACCGCCGAACGTATTGGCCGGGGGGTGTACGACCTGGACGGGCTGCGGGAGCTGACCTACGACGATGCCAAGAAGGACCTGATGTCGTTGCACGGAGTCGGGGACAAGGTCGCCGATTGCGTGCTCCTCTTCTCGCTAGAGAAGCTGGACTCTTTCCCAATCGACCGCTGGGTCAGAAGGGCCGTCGAGGAATGGTATTCGGTCGGGCACAACCCCTCTTACGACGCCATTCGGGCCTGGGCCCTGGACTATTTCGGGGGTCACGCCGGCTATGCCCAGCAGTACCTCTTCCACCGCAGAAGGCTTGAAAAGACTCTGACCTAGGTCCAGGCCTCACCCAGCCATTTCTCGACCAGGGCAGTTTCCTCCTGTTGGGATGCGATCAGGCCGTCCAGCCGAGCGTCGAGCAGCCGTTTCAGACATTCCCCCACCTGAGGCCCACGCGGCACCCCCAACAACATCAGGTCCTTGCCGCTAAGGTCAGGCCGCACATGGGCCAGCCGGTCCAGATATTCGACGGCCCGACTCCTGACAGTCTCGCTCTTCGCAGCGATTCCGAAGGCCTGAATCGATGCCCTCCCGCAACCCTTGAAGAACCTGTAGACCCGGCTCGGCCTAAGTCCCGACCCCGTAATCTCATTCTCCAAGTCCCTCAAGGTTAGGGTGCCTACGACTGCCTGCATCCACTCCTTGGGAAAGCGGTAGTGCTCCAGAAACTCGGCAACCTTGCCTTTCTCGACACCGTACAGAAGAAGGGCGAGATAGATGATAGGATCGACCGAACGCCGACTACTTCGCGCTGACTCAAAGAGTTCGGGCATTCGCGGCTCTAGCTCCAGCCCCGGCTCAATAGCGTCGATTACACCCAACCCCTCCGCCCGACCGAACTGCAACTCAGGCTCGGGCTCGATGAGAAATAGCTCGATTTCACGCCTCAGCCGGTCCACCCCGACGGATGGGAGCAGGTGCAAGTCCCGGGAGATGAGGCCCAACGTGTGGGGTTCTATCTCAAACCCAAGTCTTTGCTCATAACGAATGGCGCGCACGATCCTGGTTGGGTCGTCGACGAAACTTCCCTCGTGTAGCACCCGGACCAGCCTCCTCTCCATGTCCTCCCGACCCCCGAAGCTGTCCATCAGTGCGCCCGCGTGGGGGAGGCTGAGGCGGATGGCCATGGCATTGACCGTAAAGTCCCGACGCTTCAGGTCCTCCTCAATCGGCCCGGGTCGTACGTCGGGTAGGACGCCGGGTCGAGAATACTCTTCAATGCGGGAGGTGGCGAGGTCAAATGCCAGGTCGCCGCGTCGGTAAGTCGCAGTGCCGAACCTGGGGTGGACGACCGCCTCGCCTCCCTGGTCCTCAGCGAGGGCTTTGACCAGTTCCAGGGCGTCGCCTTCAACCACCAGGTCAAAGTCGGCGCTCTCCCGACCCAGTAGCAGGTCCCTGACCCCACCGCCCGCCAGGAAAAGATGGGCGCCTCGTTTCTCGGCCAGCTCCCCCAGCCGGATGATGAGAGCCCAGAGCTCGGGGTCGGTCTGTACTTCCAATGTCCTCAGATAGTCCATCGTTCGGCCTTTATTATAGGGGGGTCGAGTGATAGAATTGCCTCAGTTTCAGTTGAAAGGCGGGGCGACATGAGCGAGAAAGTCAATCTCACGGTCTTTTACGACTACCTTTGACCCTACGTACGGGTTGCAGCAGTTTGGCTGCAAGACGTGAAGGAAGCCTACGGAGACGACCTCAACATAACGTGGAAGAACTTCCCACTGGAGCAGGTCAACTCCAAGGAAGGCCCCGACTGGAAACTGTGGGAGCAGGATGAGTCCTTCCCCAGCCGCGGCCTCCTGGCCCTCAAGGCCGGTGAAGCGGCCAAGAAGCAGGGCCCCGAGAAGTTCGGCAAGTTCCACGTCGCACTCCTCAACGCGAGACACATGCAGCGCAAGGCTATCGACAAGCTGGAAATTCTAACCGAGGTGGCGAAGGAGTCGGGGCTGGACGTCGACAAGTTCCTGGAAGACATCAACGACCCCGAAGCCCTGAAGACCATCGCCGCCGACTACGAAGAAGCTACAAGCAACTACGGCGTGTTCGGGGTGCCGACCATGTTCACGGAGTCAGGGGCCTCCGCATTCGTCAAGATGATGCCTCCTCCGGCTTCGGACAAGGCCAAAGACGTCTTTCAGAGCGTGCTGGGCTTGGTAGACGGCGTGCCAAACTTGCAGGAGATCAAGCGCCCCACCCCGCCCGGGGACTAACCCCGGGCATCCGTATAGATGTCCCCGGAAGACAGCATCGAAGCGCTCGTAATCGAAACGCTTTTGGGGGTGGAGTTCACCGACGAGGCCCTTTTGGCTCAGGCTCTGACTCACGCCTCGCACGTCCATGAACACCCGGACCTCCCAGGAGAATCCAATGAACGCTTGGAATTCCTGGGCGATGCCGTTCTCGGGTTCATCATTGCTGACGAACTCTACAAGCGTTATCCACAGATGGCCGAGGGGGAAATGACGACCCTGCGGGCCCAACTGGTCTCCACTCGCGCCTTGTCTGCTGTCGCTCAGAAAATGGATCTGGGAGACCATCTGAAACTTGGTCAAGGGGAGGAAAAGTCGGGGGGCAGGATCAAGGCGCGGAATCTCGCGGGAGCTTTCGAGGCGCTCGTCGCTGCGGTTTGGTTGGATGCTGGATTGGAAGCGGCACGCACATCGGTCGTACGATGCCTCGCTGCCAGGATCCATATCGTTACAAGTGGGAGAGGTGAGACCGACTACAAATCCCGGCTCCAAAAAGTCATTCAGGCCCGGTTGAGAGTCCAGCCTCACTACGAAACCGTGACAAAGCTTTCCAAGACCGGCAAACCCAGGTTTGCGACCAAAGTGATTATAGAGGGTCAGGCCATGGGGAGAGGGACAGGGGTCTCAAAGCGGGACGCTGAACAGAAAGCCGCCCGCAAGGCCTTGGAGCACTTCTCCGAATAGGAGAGCAATCCGGCCTCTCAGGTTCCCTCATTACGGTCTATTGCCGCCTCCATCAGCCGAGCAATGGCCTTCTCGTTTTCACCCGGTCGGGTTTGCAATTCCCCCAGGGCGCGCCGTCGCAAGTAGGCCGGGCGGTTCTGCCCCATCTTCCACTTCCCCTCCACCCGAGCGATCTTAATCTTGAAAGCCGTGACACCCCTTATCATCTTCTTGTTGTACGGCGAGTCGAAGTCCGTTGTCCAGGCCCGGGGCTCGAATGACTCGTAGTAGTCGACTATCCGGCTGACAATGTCCACGGTCTCCGCACTGTCCTGCACCGCCTCGAAAGTGCCGTATATGTGGACTACGGCGTAGTTCCAGGTTGGGACCACGTCTTCCTCCCGATACCAGGTGGGCGAAACGTAGGCGTGAGGCCCGTGGAAGACTACCAGGACTTCGTGGCCGTCGGCGTGTTTCCACTGCTCATTGGCCCGGGCCATGTGTCCGATGATCGTGTCCTGCCCGTCATCCCCTTCCACCAGTACGAAGGGGAGGTGGGTTGCCGCAGGCCCGGTCCCCTGGTAGGAAAACAGAATCCCGAAGCCGTTGTTGCGGATGAAATCGTTTATGCGGGCCCTGTCCGTTTCGGCATACAGGTCTGGCACGTACATGGCGGTCTGCTCCTCTGAGAAGCGATGCTAGACGGGGGTGTTGGCGCTCGGAGAGTAGCGGACAATTCCTGCCAGAACATCCGACGCGTGACTGACTAGGTCATCAACGATCCTCCCCGCCGGCCTCCGCTCCGCAATCAGTCCTCCCACTTGCCCCCCCGAACTAAGCTCAAGCTCCTCCAAATGCCCTTCGGCTACGCCCGCCTCCATATCCTCGATCAACATTCCCTGTAGCGGCATCGGCAGTGCCTCCAGCCCCGACTCGGCCCATTCCTGCACCAGCACGTTGTTGTAATACCGGGCCGTCTTGCCCGTGCTCAGACGGCTGATAACCCAGTCCTCCGACCGACCCTCCGCAATCCGGCGTTTGTGTATGTCAGGTACAGCGGCTTCGTTGCTGCACAGGAACAACGTGCCGCACCATACCCCCTGCGCCCCGAGGGACAGCGCCGCCGCTATACCCCGCCCATCCCCTATGCCCCCCGCTGCCACCACGGGGACCGGGGCTATCGCATCGACCACTTGGGGGACTAAAACCATGGTCGCTATTCTTCCCGTATGGCCTCCCGCCTCGTTGCCTTGGGCCACCACAACGTCGACGCCCGCCTCCACGTGACGCCGAGCGTGTCGGGGACTGCCCGCCATGCCGATGACCTTCATGCCCAACTTGTGCGCATCCTCCGTCATCCAGCCCGGCGGACCCAGCGCCGAGACGAACACGGGCACTTCCTCTTCCAGGATGACTTCCACCTGGCGGCGGATGAAGGCCGGGTTGTATGCGAAGGACTTGCCGGCCCGGGCCTCAGGGATCGAGTGGCGCTGGATGGCCTCGTTTACCCAGGCTACGTGGTCGGGGTAGTCGACCGGCAGGCTGGCCTTGACCTCAGTCCGGTTATCGTCTACGTCGGCCATGGAAACCGGCAGCTGAAGGTCCACGCCGAATGGGTTATTCGTGTTGTACCGTATCCAGCGGATCTTCTCTCGGATGTCCTCGGGCTCCCACCCCGACGCCCCAAGCACGCCCAAGCCGCCTGCATTTGAGACGGCCGCCGCCAGTTCGGGCGAGCCGCCCGGCACCATTCCCGCCTGCAAAATGGGATACTTGATTCCAAGCAGATCGCAAAGGGGTGTCCACAGAGTCGTATCGGCCATTGCTAGCTCCTGGTTCGGGGGGTTGTGACGAAAGGAAGGATATGAACGCGGGGCAGAGGTGTCAATGCGAGGGCGTCGGGGGAAGGGATTCGGCAGAGCCTTGGTCTTGGGGACTATAATTGGTCACGAATTTTGCCCGGTGCTAGTATCGAGTCAGGTTGATCACATGCCGTTTTTCCGTCTGAGAAAGCGCGAAAAGAAGACCGAGGAGAGCCTCCAAAAAACAAAGCAGGGCTTCTTCCGCCGTATCGTCGGGGTGTTCAATACTCCGAAGATCGACGAGGAGTTCTGGGAGACCCTCGAGGAGCTGATGATCTCCGCCGACGTCGGCGTCAAGACCTCCACCCGACTCTCCGAAAACCTGCGCGAACGGGTCAGAAGAGACCGACTCTCCGACCCCGACGACATCCGCGCCGCCCTCCGTGAAGAGATGGCCGAAATCCTCTCCAGGGCCGCGGGCGAAAGGGAGTTCCTTTCATCTGTGAATGGAGGCCCGGGTGTCGTGCTGGTGGTCGGGGTGAACGGGGGGGGAAAGACGACTTCCATAGGCAAACTGGCCAAAGCCTACGGCGCAGAGGGACAGAGTGTGGTACTGGCGGCGGCGGACACCTTCCGGGCCGCGGCCATAGAGCAGTTGGAGGTATGGGGAGAGAGAACGGGGGCCCAGGTCATATCCCACCAGCAGGGCTCGGACCCGGGTGCCGTGACCTTCGACGCCCTCAGCAGCGCCCGCAACAGGAAGGCCGACCTAGTAATTGTCGATACCGCCGGTCGGCTCCACACCAAGTACAACCTGATGCAGGAGCTTCAGAAGATAAAGAGGGTCGTGACGCGGTTCGATCCTTCTGCGCCCCACGAGGTGATACTGGTCTTGGACGCGGTAACCGGGCAGAACGCCGTCATGCAGGCCCGGCAGTTCATAGATTCTGCAGGGGTCACGGGCATTTTCCTCGCCAAGCTGGACGGCTCGGCCAAGGGCGGGGTCGTCCTCAGCATCTGCGACGAGCTTGGCATCCCCATCAGGTTCATAGGCACCGGTGAGGGCCCCGACGATATGGCCCCATTCGATGCAGAAGAGTTCGTATCAGCCTTGCTGGAATAGGCTTTGTCTCCACCCCCGACACCGGGATGAACCTGTCCGATGCGTCCGCCTCAGGCGGACGCATCGGTTTATTCGCTATTATGGGTCGGAAATTATGATTCCGGTCACCCCGACATGATCGACTTCATCGCCTGGGCCCTCACCGTCGAGGCCCTGGGCCTCATCGCCCTGCCGGCCACCTTTGTCCTCTTCTCCCGGCTGCCCTACGGCGGATACGCCTTTTCAAAGCCCCTGGGAATTCTGCTGTTCAGTTTCCTGGTGTGGGGTGTGGGGCTGACGGGCCTCGTGCCGCTAAACCGAGCTGTGGTGTTGTTGATTGCGGTCATTCTGCTGGCGGCTTGTCTTTTGGTGGTCAGGGGCCGACTCCCCGAGTTCTTGGAATACCTCAAGTCCCAGAGGTGGACGATAGTTGTAGTGGACGTGCTGTTTCTGGGGTCCCTCGTCGGGTGGGCGTTCGTCCGTGCCCACAACCCCTCCATCTCCCACACCGAGCAGCCGATGGACTTCGCCCTGCTCAACTCGATAGTAAGAGCAGAATCCATGCCCCCCCAGGACCCGTGGCTCAGCGGTCACTCGGTGAGCTACTACTATTTCGGCTACGTGATGCACGGCGTACTGGCTAAGGTCTCGGGCGTGGAGCCGGCAGTTGCCTACAACCTCGCAATAGCGCTGCTATTCTCGTTAGCCTTCACAGGCACTTTTGGCCTCGTCTCCGAGATGGTAGCCATGCACCGGAAAGAGCGCGGACGCAGAGATATTCTGCCGGTCGGCTTCGGGCTGCTAGGCGGCCTCCTGATGGTCTGGGTCGGCAATTTACAGGGCGTGGCGGAGTCGGTGCGGTCCTTGGGCATGGGTGGGGAGGGGTCGTGGGGGTGGGTGGGGGTGGAGGGCGCCACGACTGTACCCGAGTCTTCCTCTTTTTTTCCCACCGAGTTCTGGTGGTGGTGGCGCAGCACCCGCGTCATTGACGCCGCCGACTCCTTCCCCGCCATCACGGAGTTCCCCAGTTTCAGCTTCATACTCGGCGACTTGCATCCCCACGTCATGTCTTTGCCCTTCGTCATATTGCCCCTTGTCCTGGGACTCACCGCCCTGGCATCCGGCAAGTTCTTCGGCCCGCAGTGGATAAGGGAAAATAAGGTCGCATTTCTTGTCATTGCCCTCTCCCTAGGTGGGCTGGCATTCCTGAACAGCTGGGACCTGCCACTGGGCCTGGGGCTTTTCCTGGGGACGACATTCATTGCAAGCCGGAGGTCGGTGGAAAGCTGGGGTCGGGAGCAGACCAGGGACTGGGCTATCTTCGCGGGCGCTCTGATAGCGGCCTCAGTCGTCCTCTATCTCCCCTTCTACCTCGGCGACCGCCCCTCCCCCCTCTTCCCCTGGATCCTTCCCGTCGAAGGTGTCCACACGCGATACATCGACTATTTCCTCGTGTTGGGCCTCTTCCTTCTTGTGACCATACCCTTCCTGCTCACCCTCGTCTTCCGCCACCGTCGTTCAGACAGTATGGGCGGTGAGTGGTGGCGGGTTGCGATGATTATGGTCACACCAATCGTGGTGTGGGCTGTCATCGTAATGCTGGCCGGCGCGGTCCAGGGGGAAGTTGTGGAAAGCCTGGCCGAGATCGGGTGGCGCTTCCTGTGGACTCTGCCGCTTATGGCCCTGATAGGGCTGGCCCTGTGGCTGACGCTCAGGCTCGGAGCGTTCTCCTCCGTATCGGCCCCCGTGGCCTTCGCCACCCTGCTCGTCTTCGCTGGACTATTCGTCACCCTTGGTCCCGAGCTCTTCCGCATCGTCGACGTTTTCGGCAACAGGATGAACACCGTCTTCAAGTTCTACTACCAGGCTTGGATACTCCTTGCCGTGGCCTCCGCCTTCGCTGTCTACTACCTGTTTGCCAACTGGAACTGGTCCACACCCGTGGCCCGTGCCGCAGGCGCGACAGCCGTGGGGCTGGTAGGATTGCTAATCGTTGCTTCATCCATGTATTCCTTTGGCGCCATAGACAACAAAGCCGGTTCCTGGCCCGACTCCCCGACCCTAAATGGGCTGGCTTTCGTTGGCCCCCCTGACTCATCCGAGCGCCGCGCCCTCGAATTCATCTCCCGTGACGCGGGCCCCAACTCCGTCCTGGTAGAGGCAGTCGCCGTTGATGACAGGGGCATACCCGGAGGCAGCTACAATATCGACTACGCCCGTATCTCGGGCCGCACCGGCGTCCCCACGGTTCTCGGCTGGGCGGGCCACGAGGAGCAGTGGCGAGGCAACAGGGTCGGATTCCGGCAAAGAGCCGACGATATTAGGACCATCTACACGGAGACCGACCCCATAGCCGTCAGAGACCTTCTGGAAAAATACGCCATTGAGTACGTGTACGTCGGCAGGCTGGAAAGAGACCTATACGGTGTCCCGGATACGGCAACCTTCGACATCTTTATGGACCGGGTCTTCGAGGCCGGGGACGTTGCCATATACAAGGTGAGACAGAATTGACCACCCCCGCCCACCCCACCCCGCCCACCGCCACCAGTTCTCCCGCGGCGTTGCCGGCACGACTCAATCCCCGCCTGCTAGGTTGGCTGGATGGAGTGCCAGGCTGGGAAATCTCGGTTTACGTAATCTTGGTCGCACTGGCCGCCCTCACCCGGTTCTGGGACCTCGGCACCCGGGCCATGCACCACGATGAGAGCATCCATGCCTTCTTCGCGCTGGACTTCCTTGGGGCGTACGAGCACAACCCCCTGACCCACGGGCCCTTCCAGTTCTTCGGCATCAACCTGCTCTTCAACGTCTTCGGCGAAAGCGAGGTAACTGCCCGAGGACTGGCCGCAATCTCGGGAGTGGTGGTAGTCGGGCTTCCCTTCTTTCTGAGGAACTACTTGGGCCGTTGGACCTGCATGCTCGCTAGCCTCATGCTCCTCCTCTCCCCGACCATCCTTTACTTCACCCGATTCGCCCGCAACGACGCCTACATGGCCCTCTGGACCCTGCTTTTGATCATTCTCTTGTGGAAATTCTCGACTGGCCGCAAAGCGCGGTACCTGTACGCAGCCGCCGCGGTCCTGAGCCTTGCCTTTGCCACAAAAGAGAATACCTTCATATTGATGGTCATCTTGGCCGGCTTCTTCTTACTGTTCTGGCTTAAGGGATTGACAGAGCATCCCAACCCCGAGGAGCAATCCCCCAGTGATAGCCACAAGGCATACGTCCCTCGGGCGCTCCTGCATTTCGCCGACGGGATGAAAGCCGCAGCGAATCGGCTCTGGCCCCGCATTGCACCCTACCCCCTCGTCTTCACCCTGGTTTTGGCATGGATCGTCTCGGCTATCTTTTGGTCCCTTGACATATACGATGTCTTCGGCAGGGTCAACCTCACCTTCAGCCTCGTCTCGTTGGGAGTGGCTATAGGGCTTTATGTGGGCATCCTGCCTTGGCTAACGATGCTGCGCAGGTCCCGACTCCACTCGCGCCTGGAATACCAGAAATTTACCAGCCGACTCCCCCTGCTCAAGCACCTGCACCGTTCCCCTTGGCCCCTGCTGGTCCTCCTGCCCCTGCCCCTGATGGGTGCCGCCCTGGCCGTTTTCCAGGAACCCCTCAGCCTCACCCTCGCCAACCCCAACGGCTTCGGGGGCGCCGGCGAGCACCACGTCCCCGGCATCCCCGACGGCGCGCCAGCAGGCAACGTCAGCCTTGCGATAGCCCTCGGCATAACCATCTACCTCTTTGCCGCCAGCTTCTATTTGGGTATCAAATGGGACCGCAAGAAATTCCTGATTGCCAGCGCAATCTTCTGGTCGATTTTCCTGCTATTGTTCACGACCTTCTTCACCAACACGGCCCAGGGCCTGGGGAGCGGGCTGTGGCAGTCCCTCGGGTACTGGGTTGCCCAGCAGGAGGTCAGGCGCGGGGCTCAACCCTGGTACTACTACCTGATAATGACCACGGCCTACGAGTTCCTCGCCCTGGCCCTCGTCCTGGTTGGCGCAGCATGGCTAGTCTTGAAGAAAAAGGCCACGTGGAAGCCAAGCCTGCTTGTTTACCAAGGGCTGTTCTGGGGGATAGCCGTTGCGCTGGTACTGTACAGCTACTGGATGCCCCCGGGCCCCGCCCCCCGACTCACCATCGGTACCATCTTGCTCTTCGGGGCCGCCTTTGCCCTGTTCACCCACTGGTTCGCCTTCGACAAGTCCTTCCTTCGAAGCAGGCTCCTGGTTGCCAATCTGGCCGTCCTCCTCCTGCTGGTCATCAATTGGGAAATCCCGAGAATAATTGAGGCAACCGGTGCGACTCTGGAAAGCTACGACCCGGGCCGAGAACCGTTGAACGCCGTAGTTCTTTTCGCTGCCCTGCTGGTCATCACCTACAAGTCCCTCACCCGAGAGAACCGATTTGACGCATTCCTGATTTACTGGCTCGCAGCAACCCTCGTTCTCTATTCTTCCGCCGGCGAGAAGATGCCCTGGCTCATGGTCCACACCGCACTGCCCATAATCCTGCTGGCCGCAAGGTTCTTGGGGCGGGCGATAGAGCATGTCGACTGGCGGGCGCCCCTCAACCTACGCTGGGCTGCTGCACTGGTAGGCGTGTTGCTCCTCTCCCTTGTGGGCTTCCATTCGACCCGCGTCGCCCTGGATGCAACCTACGGTCTCGGCAGGCCCGGTACCGGCGACTACCCCATCGAGATGCTTGTATACACCCAGACCACCCCCGACATAACCCGCACAATGTCCAACATCGAAGAACGGGCCAGGGAAACGGGCCAGGGGTTCGATCTGCCCATCATCATCGACAGGACCAGCGGATTCGGCTACCCGTGGCGTTGGTATCTCCGAGACTACAAGAACGTGCAGTGGCCCTGCTACGACGCCGAAACCTCCGATGCAACCTGTTCCGCTCTTAGTGAACCTCCCGGCGCCGAAGTAATTGTCATGCACTACAGGAACGAAGCAGCCTCCGCCGAATACCTCGTGGCATACGATGAGGGTGAGCGTATAGGGCATCGGGCGTGGTTCCCCGAGTTCGCTACCTACAAGAGTGGGTCCAGCCCTCTCCCCCTGGACATGTTCATTGGCGCCTTGGGCGACAGTGGATCATGGCAACAGTGGTGGGCCTACTTCTTTAACAGGGAATTGGCCGACGACAAACGGGTAGGCTCGGAGGATGCAATTGTCTTCTTCCGACTTGGCTCCGAGCCATCCGTATCTGAAGATGAGCAATGACTCCCGCCCTCCGATTTGCCCCAATCTAGTCCCATTCCTATAATTGGTAAGCGATCATCACTAAATCCGCTCATACTGGCGGGCGCTACGCCCCGCCGACTCAAAATGAAACCACTTCCAACCCAAGGCATTCCGGTCATTGCTAAAGTCTAAAAAGCTCTGGCTTGGCCTGGCCGTCAGCGCCCTTTTTCTCACCCTTTTCCTCTACCGTATCGACTATTCCGAGACGTGGGACGCGCTCCGCGGTGCAAACTACCTCTACGTCGTTCCCGCCATTGCGGTGTACTTCGGTTCACTGTGGTTCAGGACCATTCGTTGGCAGTACCTGATGAAGCACCTGACCGAAGTGTCGGTTGGCAGGCTCTACCCCGTTACCATCGTCGGTTACATGGCCAACAACATCCTCCCCGTGCGGCTCGGCGAGGTGGTCCGCTCCTATTACCTTTCCACCCGCGAGCGCATCAGTGCCACCTCCGCCCTCGGCACCGTGGGCGTAGACCGCGTCTTCGACGGCCTCACCCTCATATTCTTCCTTCTCGTCATCTGGCCCTTCCTCCCCTTGGATAAGATCCTCGAGAACGAAGCCGGAGAAGTATTGTGGAGTCGGGTGGCCGGCAGCGCCGTCGTATTCGCGGTCTTTCTTGGCGCTATTGTTGTTTTCGTGGCCCTTGCCGTCAGGCCCGGCCTCACTTCCTTCGCCGTAAGGACGCTGCTTGTCTTCGTACCTGGCCGGTTCAAAGGCGTAATCAAAAGCCTCGCCGAGACCTTCGTCGAAGGGCTCGGGTCCCTGGGCAGCGCTAAGAAACTGTTCGTCATATTCATCCTCTCACTCCCCGTCTGGATCATGGAGTGCCTGATGTACTACCTGATCACCCTGTCCTTCGACCAATTCGACGTCTCCTTTGCCATGGCTATGGTCGTGACCGCTACTTCAAACCTGGTGGGCGCATTGCCGGCCGCCCCCGGCAACGTCGGCACCTTCGAATGGGCCATAAAGATCACCCTCGTCGCCTTCGGCTACACTCCCGAGACCACGGTAGCCTACGCAGCCACCCTTCACGTCGTCCTTTGGCTGCCAGTCGTCATTGCCGGGATAATGTACCTGTGGCTTGAGCACCGTTCGCTCAGGGAACTGGTGCGGGGCGGAACGCCGGCCGCCGGGGCGGTGGGTGGCGGAAGCATACCCCTGGAAGGAGACCGTAGGGATTGAAGATAGGAGTCATCGGAGCCGGGGCCGCTGGCCTGGCCGCAGCTTATGAGCTGCTGAAGAAGGGCCATTCCGTGAAGGTCTACGAGGCCGCGCCCTTCGTCGGGGGGCAGGCTTCCACTTTTGACGTGGGCGGGGGTCGACTGGAACGCGGCTACCACCACCTGTTCAAAAGCGACACCTACATGGTGGACCTCATCCACGAACTCGGTCTCGGGGAAAAACTGGCCTGGATAGAATCGAAAGTCGGGTTCTACCACGATGGCAAGATCTACAACTTCGTAACTCCCTTAGACCTGCTCAAGTTCAAACCCCTGACCCTCGTCAACCGTATCCGCCTGGGCCTCGTGACCCTTTACCTCCAGAAGACAAGCAACTGGAAGAAATTCGAAAACGTCACGGCCAGGGAGTGGATCATCAAGTGGGCCGGTCGTCAAGCCTACGACGTCGTCTGGGGCCCCCTCCTCAGGGGCAAGTTCGGGGCCAGCGCCGACGAAATAAGCATGGCCTGGCTCTGGGGAAAGATCTACCTCCGCGTCGCCTCCCGAGACAAGAGCCTCCAAAAGGAAAAGCTAGGCTATCCCATGGGCAGCTTCGGTGAGGTCTTCGAGGTTCTCACGGACCGTATCGAGGCGATGGGCGGCGAAGTCCACCTCTCCACCCCCGTCACCCGAGTCATCGTCGAAAACAACCGCGCCACCGGCCTGGAGATTAAGGGATCGAATGGAGAGGCAGCCACCGAGAACTTCGACCTGATAATCTCGACAACGCCGTCCTACATCTTCCCCAGGCTCGTCCCCGAACTCCCGGACGATTACAGGGAAACCCTGGAGAGAATCAAGTACCACGCAGCCATACTGGTCGTCATGGTGCTCAAAAAGCCCCTGTCCCACATCTACTGGATGAACATTAGCGGCTACAAGACCCCCTTCCTGGCCGTAATCGAGCACACCAACTTCATCGACAAGTCCCACTACGGCGGCAAGCACCTCGTCTATCTCAGCAACTACCTCGGCAAGGAAAGCCCCATGTACTCCATGAGCCGGGAAGAGCTCATGGCCGAATACCTCCCCCACCTGAAACGCCTCAACCCCGACTTCGAAGAGTCCTGGATCGAGGAGTACTACTATCACCGCGAAGAGGCAGCCCAGCCCATAGTCACCACCAACTACGGCGAGAAAATCCCCGCCCACCGCACCCCCATCGACGCCCTCTACCTCGCCAACACCACCCAGATCTACCCCGAAGACCGCGGCACCAACTACTCCATCCGCCTCGGTCAGCGCATCGCCAAGCTCGTATTGGAAGAAAACGCCGGCTAGCTGATGACCCGTGGGACGACGTCCGACGACGAAGACTCTCCCACCCCCGCCCCCTTTAACCCGTCATTCCCCCACTTTACTCCGTCATTCCCGAGTAGTCGGGAATCCATCCCGCGGGTCGGGGTGTGGTGTCCCCCCGAGAAATCCGGCCCTGCGTTTGCCCACCTTCTCCCCGCGTGATATCCTGACCCTCCCATGAACGAAGCCATCGTCTTCGACACCCTCCGATTCGTCAGAAACCTCACCGCCAGCGGCTTCACCGAGCGCCAGGCCGAGGCCCTCGCCAACGAGCAGGTACAACTCCTCAACGGCAACCTCGCCACCAAAGCCGATATCGCAGCCGTCCAAGTCGATGTAGAACGCGTCCGTGCTGACCTCGAAGCAAAACTCGCAACCGTCCAGGCCGACCTCGAAGTGAAGATTGCCAATGTCCAGTCCGGCCTGTTGAAGTGGATGTTCGCCGCCCTCATAGCCCAGAGTGGCATCATCATCACGGTAGTCACGCTGCTCTAAGAGCATTCACCCCCCACCCCCTTCTTTCTGTCATTCCCACGGAGGTGGGAATCCATCCCCCCGAAACACCCACCTCCCACTTCGCCACTCACCCCTCCCATCCCCCTCCGTCATCCCCTCCCCTATCCGTCATTCCCGAGTAGTCGGGAATCCATCCCGAGGGGCGAGGGGCGACCCCCCGTGCTATAATCCCCCAACCATGACCACCACCACACCCGACGCCCCAGCCATCTTCGCCGACGCCCGACACATGCACAACGCCGCCCTCCGGCAGCTTGCATCCGGAGACACCCGAGACGCCGCTGAAAAAGCCTGGTGCGCCGCCAAACACGCCGTAGACGCCTTGGTCCTGGCCCGTACCGGCCAGCTGTCCCCCAAGTCCCCCAACACCACCCGCGCCCTCCTCAAACTTGCCCAGGACGACCCCCGTCTGCGCACCATCCAGGACCGCTACTTCACCCGACAGTCCGCACTCCACGGCGACTGCTTCTACACCGGCCTCTGCAAACCCATCGAGGCCATCAGCCGCCTCATCCGCGAAACCGCCGACTTCATCCACGACGCCCAAACCCTAGCCCACCCTTAACCCACCCCACCCCCGAGGGGAGCCTGTCCGCCTATGGCGGATCATTCCCGCCTCTTTTAACTCGTCATTCCCGAGTAGTCGGGAATCCATCCCTCCGAAACACTCACCTACAACCTCGCCACTCACCCTTCCCATCTTCCGTCACTCCAACCCCATCCCCCCCGCCCCACCCCCGAGGGGAGCCTGTCTGCCTATGGCGGATCATCCCCATGCCCCGCGAGGTCGAAGATGTCGAAGATGCGCCCAAGGCATGAATCTGGGGTGGGAATCGAGGGGAATTCCCCCCAACCCCGTACATTTGCTTGACACACCTGAGCAAAGGCGCTATCATACCCTGCATTCGCGAACACTAATCCAGTAACACAAGGAGGAACCAAAAACCCAGGGAAGCCCCCGAGACCCGACCCCGAGGACTCAACGCCTTGGCCCATCCCAAAGGCCCACGCGCAGGCCCTAGGCCAAAGCCAGCGATGTTGTCTCCTCACCATCGGGGCACCCGTGGCCCTTCCCTGACCATCTAGGCGATGGATAGACGCCCTGGATCCCATCTTTGTCCCGTCCTGTTCCATAACATCACATTTTGTCCCTTTTCCCCTTACCCTGGGAGCGCCTTGGCTGTCATAGCCATTGACACTCCGGGCCCCGTGGCAGGCGCTTGAACCTGTGCCCGACCCTGGGCGCCCGAAAAACTGCTCCGACAGGAACAGGGGCCTTGTCCCACTGGGCGTCTCCCATCGCCGACCCCTCCAAAACAGACAGAACGAAAACGGAACCCCCACAAGTGAATAAACACCCGGAGCGTTACGGCCCCCCCCAACCGGCGGACCCGCTTGAACGGCCTCTGCGTGTAGGGCATAATAGTGCGAAGATTCACACTCGGAGCAAGCGCTGCCTCCCATGACGGCAACGGCCTCTACGACAGATAGAGTCAACCAGGCCCTCAATCGACAGGTCAAAGAGGAAGTCACCGTCCTCTCATCCCTGATTTACGTCCAGGATGAGTTCGGCTTCCTGCCCCCCGAGTCCATCCCCCTCATCGCCGACTACACCGACGCCTCCGTCAACGACGTGTTCGGCGTGGCCACCTTCTATACCCACTTCCGCTTCACCCCCCCGGGGCCCCACACCGTCGAAGTCTGCTGGGGCCCGTCCTGTCACGTGCGCGGCGCCGCCGAGGTCATGTCGGCGGTCAAGGCCGAACTCGGCATGGAGGAGGAAGGCACCACCGAGGACGGCCAGGTAACCTGGAAGCGATCGTCCTGCGCCGCCGCCTGCGCCCACGGACCCGTAGCCATGGTCGACGAGATGATCTACGGAGACCTCACCCCCGAGTCCGCAGTCCAGCTCATTAAGGACGTCCGGTAAAGTAGCAATAACCCCATGACCGAAGCCTATCAACAGCTGAAACAACGTGCCGACGCCGGTTGGGAAGCCCTTAGCAACGGGTCTCCAATCCGCATCATGGTCGGCGCGGCGACTTGTGGCCGGGCAGCCGGCGGACTTCAGGTAATCGACGCCTTTGAAAAGGCCATCGCCGCAAACGGCATCGAGGCCCGGGTCCACAGGGTCGGCTGCATCGGCCTCTGCTACGCCGAGGTGCTGGTAGACATAATCGCCCCCGGCCAACCACGCATAACTTACGCAAACGTCACCTCGGTATTGGCGGAGACCCTCGTCAAGGACTACCTCGTCGGCGGAAACCCTAGGCCCGACCTCGCCATCGGCATAAGGGGCGAAGGCTCCCTCGACGGTGTCCCGGCCCTCTTTGACATCCCCGATCTGAAACCCCAGGTCCGCGTCGCCATGCGCAACTGCGGCGCCATCGACCCCTCGGACATCGACCAGTACATCGCCAACGGCGGCTACGCCGGCCTCGACCGCTGCCTCTCGGACATGCAGCCTGCCGAAGTCATCGAGGAAGTCCTGAAGTCGGGGCTGAGGGGGAGGGGTGGGGCAGCATTTCCCGCTGCCATGAAGTGGCGCTTCCTCGCCGGCGCCCCCGGCCCGACCAAGTACATCCTCTGCAACGCCGAGGAGGGCGACCCCGGCGCCTACAATGACAAGGGCCTCCTCGAAAGCGACCCCCACACCGTCCTCGAGGGCATGACCATAGCCGGTTACGCCACCGCCGCCAGCAAGGGCTACGTCTTCATCCGCTGCGTCCACCGTGATGTCATCAAGACCACCCAAACCGCGATAGACCAGGCCTACAAAGAGGGCCTGCTTGGCAAGAACATCCTCGGCGCCGACTTCAACTTCGACATCGCCGTGGCCCTCACCGGCGAGTCCTACGTCTCCGGCGAGGAGACCGCCCTTATGGAAGCCATCGAGGGCAAGCGGGCCATGCCCAGGTCCCGACCCCCCTTCCCTGCCCAGGTCGGGCTCTGGGGCAAGCCCAGCAACATCAACAACGTCAAGACCTATGCCTACGTCCCGGAAGTCCTGCGCCAGGGTGGGGACTGGTACGCGGGCATAGGGACTGAGCGCAGCAAGGGTACCGCAATCGTGTGCCTTACCGGCAACGTGGCCCGACCCCAGATGGCCGAGGTCCCCTTCGGCCTCACCCTCCGCCAGGTGATCGACGACGTTGCTGGCGGCGTCAGCCCCGGCAACGAGATCAAGCTCCTCCAGACTGGCGGGCCCTTGGGCGGTTTCCTCGGCCCCTCAGAGATAGACGTCACTCTCGACTTCGACGAGATGGCCGGAAGGGGCGCAATCCTGGGCTCCGGCGGGATAATCGTCGGAGACGAAACCTCCTGCCCCGTGGAAATGGCCGCCATCCTCGCCGACTTCAACAACGAGGAGTCATGCGGCAAGTGCTTCCCCTGCCGCATCGGGACCAAGCACATCCTGGAGATGTTCGAGGCCATGACCGAAGGCGGAGCAAAAGAGGGTGACGTGGACAGGATGCTGGCCATGAGCGACACTCTCCTCACTTCCCTCTGTGGGCATGGCCAGCTATCGGTCAATCCCATAAAGTCGGCGCTCAAGTATTTCGAAAGCGAACTGAACGCCCATATCATCGACAAGGTGTGCCCCGCCGGAAGGTGCGCCGCCCTCGCCAAGCCGAGCCAGAGGTAATACTCGTGGACGAACTGAAGCTCACCGTAGACGGACAGGAGATCACGGCCAGGAAAGGCCAGACGATCATCGAGGCCGCTCGGGAGGCGGGCATCTACATCCCTTACCTCTGCTGGCACCCGACCCTTAAGGCCTTCGGTGCCTGCCGCATGTGTGTCGTCCAGGTCGAGCGAATGCGCGGCACCCCCGCCTCCTGCACCACGACGGTCATGGACGGGATGGTCGTAACTACCACGGGCAGGGCCATAAACGACATCCGTCACAACATAATGGACATGGTCCTGTCGGAGCACCCCCACGGCTGTCTGACCTGTCCACGGATCGACCACTGCGGCCCCCAGGACACCTGCCTCCGTCACGCCAATGTCGTCGACCGCTGCGTCCTCTGCCCCCAGAACGAGCGCTGCGAACTGCAGGACGTGGTCTACCACCTCCAGATGAAGGACTCCGACCTCTCCTACGAGTACCGCCACGTCCCCCTCGACACCTCCAACCCCCTCATAGACCACGACATGAACCTCTGCATCGTCTGCGGACGCTGCGTAAGGGCCTGCAACGAAATAGAGGCCGCCAACGCCATTACCTTCATCGAGAGGGGAGACAAAACGCTCATAGGCACCTCCCTTGGAGGCTCCCTCTCCGATTCCGGTTGCACCTTCTGCGGCGCCTGCGTGGACGTCTGCCCCGTCGGCGCTATAACCGAGAAAGACAATAAATGGACGGGCGCACCCGAGAAGTCGGTCACGACCATCTGCTCCCACTGTAGTGTCGGGTGCCAGCTGGAACTCCTGGTGAAGAAGGGCCGAGTAATCCGCTCCATCGCCGACCTCAGCGGCCCCGTGAACCAGGGCAACTCCTGCGCCAGGGGCAAGTTTGGATACAAGTACGTCCACAGCAACGACCGCATCACCTCGCCCTACGTCAGGAAGAACGGCGAGTTGGTAGAAGCCACCTGGGACGAAGCCCTTGACCTAATCGCCGCCCGACTCTCCGAGAACAGAGGCCCCGCCTTCGGCGCCGTCGCCTCCCCCCGCGCCACCAACGAAGAAAACTACCTCCTCCAGAAGTTCACCCGGGCCGTCATGGGGTCCAACAACATCGATCACCCCGACTCCACCTGCAACGCCGACGCGATATCAGCCCTTGGAGAGACCCTCGGTGTCGGGGCCATGACCAACGGCTTCCGCAAGCTCAGGGATTCCGGGTGCATCCTGGTCTACGGCAGCGACCTCACCTGGGACCACCCCGTAGCCGCCATTCAGATCAAGGAAGCCGTCAACCGCGGTGCCACCCTCATCGTCGTCGACCCCGCAGAGACCGAGCTTTCCCTGATGGCCACCCACTGGCTCCGCCACTGGCCCGGGGCCGGAATAGGCGTCCTGGCTGGACTGGCCAAGGCCATATTAGATGAAGGCCTCCATGACGAGGAATTTATCGACGGGCAGACCGAGGGCATCGATGCACTGAAAGACTCCCTTGATGGAACCACCGTGCAGCAGTTCGCCGAAAACACGGGCGTCGACCAGGACTTGCTCCTGAACGCTGCGAGAGCCTACGCCACGGCCGACTCCGCGTCCATTCTCTTCAGCACGTCCCGCTCCATAGAGCCGGGTGCGGCCATCGCACGGGCGGCGGCGAATCTCGGTCTGATTACGGGCAACCTTGGAAAGGCGTCGGCGGGTGTAAATCCGCTCAGGTCGGATGCCAACAGCCAGGGCACGACCGACATGGGCTGTTCCCCTACCCTCCTACCGGGTCACGTGCCTATCGCAGACGGCGCAGAGTCCTTTGCCAAGACCTGGAACGCAGACCTCCCCTCGGAAGCTGGTCTGAGCATTGATGAAATGATCGGTGGGAGTGACAACAACGGCCTGAAGGCCATGTTAATCTCCCTGGACACCCAGCGTGAAACCTCGGACATCGACCCCCACGCTCTTTCCTCCCTCGACTTCCTGGTCGTCCACGACCTCTTCTTCTCGGACATCGCCCGGGCCGCCTACGTAGTCCTCCCCGCCCCCAGCGCCGCCGAAAAAGACGGCACCTTCACCAACGCCGAGCGTCGGGTTCAGAGAGTGAATGAGGTAGTCGACCGCATCGGAGATTCCCGCACCGTCTCAGAAATCGTCAGCGCTCTTGCTTCAAAAATGGGTGCGTCGGGCTTCGACTTCTCAGGCCCGGCCAAGGTCATGGAAGAAATCGCCTCCGTTGTTCCTGCCTATGGCGGCATCAGCTACGACCGCCTGGGCGTCGTGGGCCTCCAGTGGCCCTGCCCCGACTCCTCCCACCCCGGCGCCCCCATCCTCCACGCCGACGGCATCGCCCGTGGCAAAGGCCAGCTGAGTGCCTTCGAAGTCGGGCCATATGCCGTACAGTCGGACCCCGACTACCCCATCTTCGTGATGAGCGGTACCCTGCGGGAGATGAAGGGCGTCGTTGAGCTGGATGGTCGTGCCAGGGCCATGGTCAACGTGGATGATGGAAACGCGGCGGGCATAAGCGACGGTGACGAGTTCCAGGTCCTAACCCGCTCGGGAGCGCTGGATGCCGTGGCAACCGTCTGCGATTACGTCCCCGCCGGCGTGATCCAGCTCTCCGTCCCCCACACCGACGCCCTCGTCCAAGGCCTCAATCATGCTCCCGCAGCGTCGATGCCTCGCAGTGGGTCCAGGGCCAAATTGGCCAAACTCGCTCCCGTAGTCGGCTAGGCACCCATTGCGACGCCGGTTGGAGCTGACAGGCTGGATGGTCTTTCTAGTCGGCAGCTTCCTCTTCGCCGCGAACAGCTTTATAGCCCAGGACTACTTTGGAGCCGGCGCGAGTCTTACGTTCTCCTTTGGATGTCTGCTGTTCATCACCGCATTTTTCAAGGAAGACAAGCGGTAACCGCTCCCTGTTGCGCGGTTTTTCCGCTGGCTGTTTGACCTGATTTCTATGCCGCCTCGCTCCCCCGTTTGCCCTTGTGACTGCGGCCTTTCCGGGTAGAATAGCAGCAGGTAATTCCCGTGAGCGCCACCCCTATTCGCAAGCAGTATCTCGGCATCAAGCGCCAGTATCCCGACGTGCTGGTCTTCTTCCGCCTCGGCGACTTCTACGAGACCTTCGACGAAGACGCCCGGACCGTGTCCCGAGAGCTTTCCATCACCCTGACCTCCCGGGAGATGGGGCGCGGCAAGCGGTTCCCCATGGCCGGAGTGCCCCATCACGCTCTGGACGGCTACCTCGCCAAGCTCGTCAACCGGGGCTACAAGGTGGCCATCTGCGAGCAGGTCGGCGATGCAAGCCTCGCCCGGGGCCTGGTGGACCGGGAGGTAGTGCGGGTCGTTACCCCCGGCACAGTCGTAGAACCCGAGATCCTTGACCACAAGAAGAACAACTACCTCGTCTCCGTCGTACAGGACGGCCCCGAGGCCGGAGTGGCCTACGCTGACATAAGCACGGGAGAGTTCCGGGTCACCCAGCTGCCCGACTCAGCCCTCGCACCCGAGCTAGACCGCCTCGCCCCATCCGAACTGCTTCTCCCCGAAGACCTGCCCCCCGACTCAACGTGGCCCGACGCCCCCGTGACCCGAGCCGGCTACCTGGTGGATGAAGTCGACGAGTCCGAGCGCGTCCTGTTGGAACACTTTGGCGTAACCAGCCTCGACTCCTTCGGTTGCGAGAACATGCCACTGGCAATTCGGGCCGCTGGAGCCCTCGTAGCTTACTTGCAGGACACCCAGAAGGCCGCAGCAGGCGCCCTGTCGGGCCCTTCAACCTACTCCCTGGACAAAAAGGTAGTACTTGATGCCCAAACCCGGCGCAACCTGGAGCTTTTTAGCAGCGCTTGGCGCAATGAAGTGGAGGGTTCCCTTCTCTGGGTTCTGGACAGGACCAGCACCCCTATGGGCGCCCGACTCCTGAAGGAGTGGATAGGCCAACCCCTCTACAACCTGGAGGAACTGGAACGCCGACTCGACTCCGTCCAAGCCTTCCACTCCGACGGCATCACCCGCTCCCGGGTGTCCAAGCTCCTGTCCAAGGTTGGAGACCTGGAGCGTACGTCTATCAGAGTGCAGCGCGGTATGGCCAACCCCAAGGAACTGGTAGCCCTGAAGCGAGGTCTCGAACTCACCCCCGAAATCAAGGCCGCCATTCAAGAGGCGGGCCTCGATGCCCTATCCTGGGTGCTGGACCAAATGCCCGACTGCTCGGATACAGTCAGCCTCATCTCCCGCACCCTGATGGATGACCCTTCGACAACCGTGGGCGGGGGCGGTGTGGTGCGCGAGGGCTTCGACGCGGAGTTGGACAGGATGCGTAGCGCCTCCTCGGAGGCCCGGGGCTTCATCGCCAACCTCGAGCGGGAAGAACGCCGCAAGACCGGCATCAAGTCCCTGCGCGTTGGCTACAACAAGATCTTCGGCTACTACGTAGAGGTCAGCAGGTCCCACCTCTCACAAGTCCCCGCCGAGTACATCCGCAAGCAGACCCTGGTCAACGGTGAGCGATTCGTCACGCCTGAGCTCAAGGAGTTCGAGTCCCTAATCCTCGGCGCCCAGGAGAAGGTGGAAGAGCTTGAGCAGGCCATCTACCGACGCCTCTGTGCCCTGGTCGCCGAGTCCGTTGCCACGATCCATGATCTCGCCAAATGCCTTGCATTGCTTGACATATTCAACTGCTTGGCGGAAGTCGCCTCCCTGTACGGTTATATCAGGCCCGAGCTTTCCGAAGATGACACGCTCTACATAACGGCAGGCCGACACCCTGTAGTAGAGAGAGTGGTGGGAGAAGGCGTCTTCGTCCCCAATGACGTTGACCTGACCGGCGCAGAACGGCAGATCATCGTGCTCACGGGCCCCAATATGTCTGGCAAGTCCACCTATATGCGACAGGTCGCCCTCATCACCCTGCTCGCCCAGATCGGGAGCTTCGTCCCGGCGGAGAAAGCCCGCATAGGGCTGGTTGACAGGATATTCACCAGAGTCGGCCTCCAGGACGACCTCTCAACCGGCCGCTCGACTTTCATGATTGAAATGCTTGAAACGGCCCGGATACTCCACATGGCGACCCCCAGGTCCCTCATCATCCTCGACGAGATAGGCCGCGGCACCAGCACCTACGATGGCCTCTCCATCGCCCAGGCCGTCATCGAACACCTCCACAACCACCCCCGAGTCGCCGCCAGGACCATCTTTGCCACCCACTATCACGAGCTGGTAAAGCTCGCCGACACCCTCCCCAAAATAGTCAACTGCAACGTAACCGTCGCCGAGGAAGACGGAAGAGCCGTATTCCTGCACAAAGTGGAGGCCGGCGGCGCCGACAAGAGCTACGGCATCCATGTCGCCCAGCTCGCCGGGATCCCGAGACCCGTTATAGACCGCGCGGCCCAGGTGCTTCAACATCTGGAAAATGGCGCAGGCCCCAGGGAGACCGTCGCGCCTGCCAATAGCGAGTCGGTGCCCTTGCAAATGTCCTTCTTCTCCCTCCCCCCCGAGACCTCTCCCGTCTTGAACGAACTGGCGGAACTTGACGTCGCCTCCATGACGCCCCGGGACGCCATAGTCAAGCTCTATGAGCTGCAGGAGGAAGCGAATAAGGGCCGGGCCCCTAGCTAGATCATTCGCATGCCTATCAGGGTACTCACCCCCGACACCGCCGCCCAGATCGCCGCCGGCGAGGTGGTCGAAAGACCGGCCTCCGTAGTCAAGGAGCTTATCGAAAACAGCCTCGACGCGGGAGCTACCCAGATTGTAGTTGAAGTGACGGGTGGAGGACTCAAACTAATCCGTGTCGTGGATGACGGCATGGGCATCCCGACCGCCGAGGTCGAGACTGCCTTCGAACGCCACGCCACCAGCAAGCTGACCTCCAGCGACGACCTCGAAAGAATATCCACCCTCGGCTTTCGAGGTGAGGCCCTTCCCAGCATCGCCTCCGTCTCCAACCTGGAACTCGTGACCCGATATGGCAGCGAACAAATAGGCGCCCGCATCCGCATACACGGCGGCATCCTCATCGATAAAGAGACCGTGGGCAGGCCCCGAGGCACGACCGTCCAGGTAGCCAACCTCTTCCAGAACGTCCCCGCCCGGCTCAAGTTCGTGAAGTCCCTCTCCACCGAAAACGGGCGCATCGGCAACCTTGTAAGCCGCTACGCCATGGCCAGACCCTCCGTCAGGTTCAGCCTGACAATCGACGGACGAAATACGCTGACCACCGGCGGGTCCGGAGATCTGAGAGAGGCCGTCTCTAGCGTATACGGCGCGGATTCGGCCGCGGCAATGTTGACCGTCGCTGCCGAGGAGGAAGGGCTGGGGAGGGTCAACGGCCTTGCCTGCCCCCCGACCCTAAGCCGGGCACAATCTGGATACGTGACCCTCATCCTCAACGGAAGATGGATCCAGGACCGGCGCCTGAACTACGCCGTCGAGGAGGCTTATCAGAACCTGCTCATGGTCGGGCGGAGGCCCGTGGCCATCCTCCTGATCGAAGCCCCCCCCGAGGACGTGGACGTCAACGTAAGCCCCTCCAAGACCGAGGTGAGGTTTAGAAAGGACAGGGCAATGTTCGCCCTCGTCCAGCGGTCGGTCAGGCAGGCCCTCGTCGAGTCCAGCCCCGTCCCTTCGACGTCGATTAGCGTCAGCAGTTCGACGCCGCCTGCTGGTACCTCACCACATAGAAGGCCCTTGGCTTCGGACCTGCTTGGCTGGGCCTCCGGCCCGCGCACTTCGGAAATCGACGCCCCCGCCCCTCCCTCCATGTTCACGAAAACCACCCTGCCCCTTCTCAGGGTGGTCGGACAGATCAACAACACTTACATCGTCGCCGAGGGACCCGACGGCATGTACCTCGTCGACCAGCACGCTGCCCACGAACGCGTCCTATTCGAACGAGTCCTTAAGGAGAAGTCGGAAAAACGTGTTCAGGTCCAGGGAATGCTCGCCCCCGTGACCGTTGACCTCACCCCCGTCCAAAAAGAGGGCCTTATCCAGGTCGGCGAGTCCCTGCGTGCCCACGGCTTCGACTTCGAGCCCTTCGGAGACAGCGCCTACGTGTTGAGAGCCGTGCCGGCCATGCTGTCCGCCCGAGCCCCGGACCGCGCCTTCCTCGACATCCTCGACGCCCTAATCGACCCATCCATCCCCTACGAGAGCGACGAAAAGTCAGCCGCTTCCATCGCCTGTCACAGCGCAATCCGCGCAGGAGACGTGCTCCAGCAGGCATCGATGGAAGAGGTCATGCGCCGGTTGGAACAGGCCGAAAGCCCCCACACCTGCCCCCACGGCCGCCCGACCCTCGTCCACCTGAGCTCTACCCTGCTCGAAAAAGAGTTCGGACGCCGCTAGAGGGTATACCGCCTCTCTGGCCTCAGTTCTGGGGGACCGCGCTATTCAAGAGCTTCGATATGCAGGCCGCCGCCCGAGGCATTGACGAAAATACCGGCGCCCCCGCTTGCCAGGCCTTTTCTATCAGCTCATTAACCGCTCGCCACCGCCATTCCTCCAGCGCATCCGATGGACGGATGACCAGGGCTATCGGTATGGGCGCTTTGCCGCTCAGCCCCGTGATGGCCTGCACCAGCCGGAATATGCGCCCTTTGGCTAACGGATGGTCCAGCTGAAAATCGATGTCCGGGTCCACCAGCAGCAGATCGAAGGCCCCGCTTTCGGCCATCAGGCTTACCGCCAGCGGCATGGTGGTGCCCTTCTCGTCACCCGACATTATCCCCGACAGATCGAACGGATTGTTCGTGTGGAACCAGGTGTCCGGCAGATGTTCCCTGAACCCCGACCTCACCGCATCAGGCAGGGGTTCCACCCTCAGCCCCGCCGCCTCGCACAGGTCTGCGCTGTGTACGGTGTTCCCGCCGCCTCCGCAAATCACCCCCACCCTTGGCCCCCGTGGCTTGGTCATGTATCGCAGCGCCACCGCAATGTCGGTCATCTCCTCCATCGTCTCCGCCCAGATTGCCCCCGCCTGCGTCACCGCACTCCGCCATACCTGAGTCGAGCCCGCCAGCGACGCCGTATGTGATGCCACCGCCCGACTCCCCGCCTCCCCCCGGCCCCCCTTCAACAGCACCACCGGCTTCGCAGCCGCCGCTTGGGAAAGCACGTCGAAGAATCGAGGCCCGCCCCTTATCCCCTCGATGTAGCAGGCTATGATCGAGGTCTCGGGATCGTGGGTGAAGTATTCCAGGAAATCGCATTCGTTCAGGTCGGCGGCGTTGCCGTAGCTCACCGCCTTGCTGAAGAACACCCCCCGCAGGGATGCCCGGTAGACGAACTCCACCGTATTCCCCCCGCTCTGGCTCAGGAATCCCACCCTTCCGGCCTGCTTCGGAAAATTGGCCCGGAAGGATATGCCGTGTCCCGGGTTGTACAGCCCCATGCAGTTCGGCCCGATAATCCGCGCCCCAAGGCCCCTCGCCGCCCCGACGATGCCCGCTTCCAGCGCCAACCCCTTCTCCGTGCCCATCTCCGCCATGCGCGCCGTGAACAGGTGGATTCCCTTGACGTCCTTCCCCCGGGCGTCTTCCATCACTCCGGGAAGCAGCGGGGCCGGAACGGCGGAGATAACGTAGTCCACCGGCCCCGGCACGTCCTTTAGCGACTTGTAGCAGCCGTAACCCGCAATCTCTTCCGCCCTCGGGTTGACGGGATACACCCGACCCTCAAACCCGAATTCGCGGAGAGAGTTGACGTAGGCGTGCCCCTGCTTGGCCGGATGCGTAGACGCCCCGACTACGGCGATGGACCGAGGATTCAGAATCGCATCGATGTCGGGGCGAGGTTGGGATGAAGCGTCCATAGGCGGCCCCCTTTGTAGCACAGCCCCCCATGTCGGTCAACATAACTCCCCCCATCCCCCTCCCACCCAGCGCTGACCCCCCCCACCTACCTCACATCCCTATGCCCTTTCCTTCCCATTCCGATGCCCCGCGAGGAATCTTGCGCGCCCCTACCTAAGCCTACCTCCCATCATCCCCACCCACCCTTTGCCGTCATTCCCGAGTAGTCGGGAATCCATCCCTCCGAAACACTCACCCACAACCCCGCCACCCACCCCGTCCCCCCTTCCGTCATTACGCCGCCCAGACACACGAACCCAGAGTCAGACGTCCACCTTTTTGATTGGAGCGGTTTCTATCCCAGACATAGTTGCCAGAGCTTAGCAACTAGGCAAGCGAAGTTCGGCAAGATCATGTGCTTCCACATCAAGCAGCTTCTTAGGGATGCAACCGGTAAATCGATTGCCGTTGGAAAACTGCAGATATCTCAGCTTGGGTAGCTCTCCCAACACATGTGGGACCTGCCCCGTCAACCGGTTAAGTTCAATATTCAACACTTCCAAGTTTGCGATGTTACCAAGGGACGCTGGGATTTCTCCACTCAACCTGTTAAATCGAAGGATCAAGAGTCTCAAGTTAGATAGGTTACCGAGTTCTTTTGGTATCTCACCGATCAAGTTATTCTGGCTGAGGTCCAGATCTTCTAGGGCGGTGAGGTTACCCAATTCCGGAGGTATCTCACCTATCAACTCATTGTCGCTGAGGTCCAGATCTTCTAGAGCTGAGAGATTACCCAATTCCGACGGCACCTCACCTGTCAATCGGTTGTATGGTAAGTGCAGTTCTTTTAGGTTTGACAGGCCACCAAGTTCTGGCGGTATCTTACCGGTGAAACCGAACTCTCCGAAAATATCACCAGTGAGATTTAAATATTCCAGGTTGGACAGATTACTCAGTTCTGATGGGATATTTCCTATCAATTTGTGAAACTTGAGGTTCAGAACTCTCAGGCTGGAGAGACTACCTAACTCTGGTGGAATCTCTCCATTCAACCGATTGCTTTCAAGGTCCAACTTAATGACACGGCCGTTGAGGTCGGTGGTGACGCCATACCATTCCCCCAAGGACTTCGTTCTACTCAGCCAGTTCTCACTATTACGCCAATCCGGCCCCCCTGTTGTCTGATAGAGCGCCACTAGTGCATCCCTGTCTTCATTGGATATAGCTGGTGTTCCGCAGAAAGACAGTCCCTGTTTGTAAAAGTCATCGTGCCGCAGGTAACGAAGCTCATCGGGCACACAACCAGTAAATTGGTTGTATATCGTTGAATCAATAGGGCTTCTGGGATATCCCAAGTACACTGTCCTCAGGTTAGTCAGTCTGCCCAGTTCTTGCGGTATCACACCACTCAAATGGTTATTTCCGAGTGATAGCACTTCAAGCTTGGTTAAGTTTCCAATTTCTGGTGGTATCGTTCCCCTCAGATTGTTGAGTAATATTCCAAGTTGAATGACGCGACCGTTGTCGTCTGTCCTAACGCCCCACCAATCATCCAGAGGAGCATTGCTCAACCAATTATCTCTCAACCACCAGAAATCTCCTCCCGTCGCGTTGTAGAATGCCACTAACGCGGCCCTATCCGCGGCAATGCTATCGATGGGTACGGGTGTGGCAGTCGGTTCAGGGATGGGCGTGGCAGTCGGTTCGGGTGTGGTTGTAGGTTCAGGTGTGGGCGTAGCAGTCGGTTCGGGTGTGACGGTCGGTTCAGGTGTGGGCGTGGCAGTCGGTTCGGGTGTGACGGTCGGTTCAGGTGTGAGTGTGGCGGTAGGCTCGGATGTGGGCGTGGCGGTCGGTCTAGGTGTGGCAGTCGGTTCAGGTGTGGGTAAGGTGATAGGCTCGGATGTGGGCGTAGTAATCGGTTCGGGCGTGGGCAAAGCGGTAGGTTCAGGTGTACTTGTAGACTCAAGAGGCGGCGATGGTGTCATTGTAGCCGATGGCGTTGGCATTGAATCTGGCGCGGCTGTGGACACCTGTTGACTACAGGCTACTGCTACTATGATCACAGCACAGAACAACACCACCAAGTCCGCACTCCGAATCAAGGAAAACCACCGCTGGCTTCTTCCCCTAGTTGCATTACACCAACTCATCTTTTGCCCTAAACAATGAGAAAGCCATACTGCATATCTTGTCAGCGATTTCTTGACATTCTTCATCGGTTCCAAGGGGAGCATCTGAGAAAGGGTCTTTGATGCTGGCCTTAATGAAGAACTCTCTAATCGCCGTGTACTTGCATTGAAGGTCTGGAGGAACTTGGTCTAAAAGCAAAGGATGGAAACACATGAGCGCTGCGCGAAGTCTGCCGGACAGAGGTCTGGACCCGGATGCTAGGGCGAATGTTGCCTCCATCATTTTCTCTCGGGCGTAGTCAAAAGTCATTACAGACAATCTCCATTCTTATTTGTACTTTGCTTGTGGACGGCCACACAGAGCGAGGCCCCGATACGGTCAACCTCCCTATCAGGTAGCATGGCAAACGAGAGGATTTTACGCTATTCCGCATCTTCATCTTCATAGTCATCTTCACCCATATGCCTTTCGGTGTTTGGTCCACTCATCCGGTAAATTTCAAGTTCCTTCTTAGCAATTTCTAATTTAATCTCGCATTCTTGAAGATGCCATTCCTTCAACGTACCTTCCATGAGTTCAGGCCGCTCAATTCCTGGATGTCGAGTTGGCGTTCCGTTCCTACATTCAAAACGTGCAAGGTCTCGCTTTCCATCTAATGTCTTTAGTCTCATCCGTAGAATTTTCAATTCCATCTTCGTCTCTTTTAGCTTCGACATTTTGTCACTCTCCTTTCGAACTGAGAGGAACCCCGTTCCTTCAGTTCTCACCAACAGGGAATCTCCATCACCAAAGCCGGTTGTCTTTAGTATGCTCTTCGGTAGAGTCATGACGATCGAGTCCCCCACCTTTCGTGCTTTTACTGTTTTTTGATTCAACATTTATTCCAATATATATCTACAATTTTCATATATCATACGGCACCTGAGAGGGCTTGTCAACCCCCTCCGTCATTCCGGCCGCCGAGAGCCGGCTGTAAGTGCGCCATTGGCGTGAATCCATCCTGCGGGGCGCGGTGGGGTGTCCCCTCCCCCGTAGGGGCGACCGGCGGGTCGCCCTGGGGCGGGGGGAGGCCCACGCCGGCCAACCCGTCGCATATCCCCCAACCCGTACATTTGCTTGACACACCTGAGCAACCGCGCTATCATACCCTGCGTCCGAACAAACACTCTCGTTATCTAAGGAGGAACCACACAACCCAGGGGAACCAACCCCGGCGCCCGAGAGGACTCAACGCCCAAGCCCATCCCAAAGGCCATCGCGCAGGCCCGCGGCACAAGCAACAGTCGCCATCTCCTCTCCCGGTGCCCGGAGGACTCAACGCCCTAGCCCATCCCAAAGGCCATCGCGCAGGCCCGCGGCACAAGCGAACGGCCTGCCCCCGAGACGTCGGGGGCGCCATCTCCTCCACCCCAGTCCCGTCCCATGCCCTTCCCCTGACCCCCAGGCGATGGATAGACGCCCTGGATAGAAGCCAAAGCGGACCGGCCATCCCCCGCCGAGAGACCGTCTCGGAGGTCGGCCTGTAGCGAACTTGCGCTATATACAAGATAGGGGTGGCGGGCTGGCTAGCCCCGCTCCGGACAAGTTACCGGTGGTTGGCCCGTCGGCGAGCTTGCGCCACACCAAATCAGGCACAACCTGGGGTCGCTGGGGCACTCGGGACCTGCGGGTGCGCCACGTAATAACAAACTCCCGGGGGCTACCAGCCCGATCACTGGCCCCCACTGCGCCCCTTGGCGCCTGGGAGCGGGTCAAGGCCCGGCTTGTCTGCCCGAACAGCCGGAGCTCACAATCGAGCGCTAGGGCGCGGCCGGCTGCAATCCGCCCCACGGCGGACCTCCATGGCCCCGGACAGCCGAGCACCGCATGGTAGGGACCAACGGCTCACCAGGTGCGTCTTCCATCGCCTACCCAAAAACCCAACAGACAGAACCCAAAACCCGCCCCACAACCGAATAAACCCCCCGGAAGCGGAGAACGTCCAGGCCCGGAATCCTACGTCCCCTCCGGCCTCCGGGCCAGCGCAGCCTCAATCGCCCCCACCAGCGCCCTCGCCGACTCCGGCGTAAGCTCCACCGCAACCCTTGCGCTCATACCCCTGTCCTCGTTCAAAAAGCTGATGTTCAGCGAATGTTCCATGGGCAGGTGGTACGGGTGGTCATAGGCGACGCTGGCCTCCTTCAACGGGAACCAGCCCTGGCGCCCCTTCCCGCTCCCCGACACCGCAACCTTCTCGACTATCATCGTGCACATGCTCTCCTCCGAATCCTGCGCTTTGGTGATGGCAGGCCGCTGAACCCTAGCCCAGGTGCCTCCCGAAGAAGTCCCAGATCTTCCCCCACCCGTCCACTGCGTGCTCGGCGCGGTACGCCGGGCGGTGATAGTAGAAGAACCCGTGGCCCGCGTTCGGGTACCTGTGGAACTCGTAGTCCTTCCCGTGCTTCTTCAGTTCGGCCTCGTGAATGTCCACCTGCTCCAGCGTGGGAGACTGGTCCTCCTCTCCGAACAGCCCCAGAATCGGGCACGACACGTTCGCCGTATAGTCGATGGGCGCGACGGGATTCTTGTCGTTCAGCTGGTCGGGTGTCATCACCACCTGGCCGCCCCAGCAGTCCACCGCCGCATCGAACCCCGGCTCCCGCCCTACCGTCAGCATCACGTGCCTCCCCCCCGAACACGTCCCGAACACCCCGACCTTGCCGTTGTGGTGCGGCAGCGCCCGCAGCTGCCTCATCGCCCCCACTACATCCCCGACAGCCTGGTCGTCGGGTACGCCGCCGTCTCCCCACACCCTCGCCCCCACGTCCTCCGGGTCGCCGTGCCCTTCCCGGTGGTACAGGTTGGGAGATATCGATAGGTAACCGTGATGAGCGAACCGGCGGGTCGCCTCCCGGTACCACTCGTCCCATCCCGGCAGGTGGTGAATCAGCACCACGCCCGGAAACGGCCCGCTGCCCAAAGGTCGTGCGAAATAGGCGTTGATTGCGTCTCCATTGTGCCCCTGCATGGTTATCGTCTCGGCCAGCATTCCCTCATACATGTCGGTCGTATACATCGTTCTCCTCCTGATTGGTCCTTGGAGACATTCTATAGACAGCAAGCCCCCACAACAATAAGACGGTGGGCGGACAGTGGCGTATTGATGGGTTGAAGGCTAAGATTGACACCCGAGTCCCAACCCAAAACGGAAAGGCAAGACATTGAAACTTGGCATGGCTGGCCTTGGGCGCATGGGCGCCAACATGGCCCTGCGCCTGATGCGGGGTGGTCACCACATCGTGGCTTACGACCCCATCCCGGAAGCCGTACGCGCCATCGAAGCCCAGGGGGCATCAGGAGTTGGCTCCCTTGCCGAACTGGCAGGCTGGCTGACTCCGCCCAGGACGGTATGGGTGATGGCCCCCGCCGGAGACCCGACCGAGACCACCATCCGCACCCTCTGTAGCCTTCTCTCCGCCGGGGACATAGTCGTTGATGGTGGAAACGCCTTCTACAAGGACAGCATCCGCCGAGCCGGGATGTTGAAGCAGAGGGGCATAGGCTTTCTTGACGTGGGCGTCAGCGGTGGAGTCTGGGGCTTGGAAGAGGGCTATTGCCTGATGGTTGGCGGTGACGAGTCCGCGTACAACGCCATCCTGCCCGCCCTCGAAACCCTCGCCCCGAGCGGAGGTGTCGGGCTGGGGCATGTGGGCCCCGCGGGCGCGGGCCATTTCGTCAAGATGGTCCACAACGCCGTAGAGTACGGCCTGATGCAAGCCTACGCCGAGGGCTTTGAGCTGATGTCGGCCAGCGATAAATTTGACATAAATCTTCACCAGGTCGCCGAAATCTGGCGACACGGTAGCGTGGTGCGCTCCTGGCTCCTGGACCTCACCGCCCGAGCCCTGAAAGAGGATCCGGTTCTGGAAGGTCTGAGGGCGTATGTGGAGGACACCGGTGAAGGCAGGTGGGCCGTCCAGGAGTCCGTCGACCTTTCGGTGCCCGTGCCGGTGATTGCAGCTTCACTCCAGGCCCGATTCAAGTCTCGACAGGATGAGCCCCTCGGAGCCAGGTTATTGGCCGCCCTTCGAAAGGAGTTTGGAGGGCACAAAGTCCTGAAATCCAACGACGAAAGATGAGTATGAAAGAGTTATACGAGAAGACGGCGCGCCGGATGGTCGAACTCCTGCGGACACGACAGGTCAACCCCCTGGAGGCGATAGATGCGTGTGTCTCCCGAATCGAAGACACGGACGGTGACCTGAACGCCCTCCCGACCCTCTGCATCGACCGAGCCCGACAACACGCCAAGAGGCTGATGTCCCAGCCGCCCGGAGATGATGGGAGGGGCCAACTGCACGGGCTGCCCATTGCAGTAAAGGACCTCGTGGACGTCGCGGGCGTGCGGTCAACCAAGGGCTCACCGATATACGCAGACCGGGTGCCCAGGGAGTCGTCCTACTCCGTGGGGATTCTGGAAGGCAATGGCGCCGTGGTAATAGGTAAGTCCAACACGCCGGAGTTCGGGGCTGGGGCCAACACCTTTAACGAGGTCTTCGGCAAGACCCGAAACCCGTGGGACACCCGCATGACGTGCGGGGGCTCCTCCGGAGGTTCGGCAGTGGCTTTGGCCTCGGGGCAGGTCTGGCTGGCCACCGGGAGCGACCTTGGCGGCAGCTTGAGGATACCCGCCAGCTTCTGCTCCGTCGTAGGCCTTCGCCCGAGCCCTGGTCGGGTCCCGGAGGGGCCCAAGGCCTTCCCCTTCGAGACTCTGTCGGTCGACGGCCCCATGGGCCGCACGGTCGGGGACGTGGCCTTGATGCTGGATGCCGAGGCCGGACATCATCCCGGCGACCCCCTGAGCTATCCCGCCCCCGATACCCCCTACGTTGAAGCAGTGGACAACCCCAAGTCTCCCACGCGCATCGCCTATACCCCTGATCTCGGCATTGCTCCCGTGGCCCGGGAGGTCAAAGTCCTGTGCGCCAAAGCCGTAAAGCTCTTCGAAGGGATGGCCGCCGTCGATGAAGACACAATCGACCTGCACGACGCCCGGGACACCTTTCAAACCCTGCGTGCAGCCCAGTTCGCAGCCAACATGAGGCCGCTCCTAGAAACCCACCGTGACCAATTGAAGCCCGAGGTCATCTGGAACATCGAAAAAGGCATGGCCTTGGATCGCCAGGACGTGGAGAGGGCCCAGGCGGCCCGAGGAGAGCTGTTTCACAGGGTCGCGACATTCTTCCAGAAATATGACCTTCTTGTCTGCCCTACCGTCTCCGTACCGCCCTTCGACGTTGACATCCGTTACCTGGCGGAGGTGGACGGCGTTCAGATGGACAACTACGTAGATTGGCTGCTCTTGACCTTTGCTCTGACGCTGACGGCCTGCCCGGCCATCTCCGTCCCTTGCGGGTTCACGGAGTCGGGGCTTCCCGTCGGGTTGCAGTTGATCGGCCCGCCGAGAGGCGAGGCTCCTCTGCTATCCGCAGCAGCGCTCTTCGAGGAGGCTGTGGGACTAGCGGCAAGGGTCCCGATGGACCCAGTCATCAGGTACTAGGGCCTAAGGGAAGACCTCCTCGTAAAGCCGGAGGAAGTTCCCGCCCATGATTCCTTCGACCTCAGTGGGACTGAATCCCTTCTCCCGAAGCCCGTTTGTAATGTTGGGCATGTCGGCGGGGGTCTGGAACCAGGACGGCTACTCGACTTCCTCTTCCTGCCAGTCCGCGGTAAGGAAACCGTGGGAGCCGATAAAGCCGGATACAACCCGCGATCAGCGTCCGTTGGTCCACCGCTGGGTCGATCCAAGGGCGACCACTTAGTGTCTCAGTGGTGCACTTTCAACAAGGCATGTTGACATCACCAAAACCGGGCATCATGATAATTCCATGAGGACTACACTGACACTGGACAACGATTTGGCCGAAGCCTTACAAGAACAGGCCCTCCTGCTTGGCATCTCCTTCAAGCAGGTGGTGAATGACACATTGCGTCGCGGACTTTCGCCAAAAGCGCAGGAAGAGAGACCGGTTTTTCGAGTCAAGCCGCTCTCAGGCGGATTTCGGCCAGGTGTGGACCCCTTAAAGCTCAACCAGCTTAATGACGAGCTAGAAGTGCAGGAATTTCTGGACAAACATAGCTGATGATCATCCCCGACTTAAACCTGTTGCTCTACGCCTACAACAATGAAGCGCTCTTCCATAGTCCTGCACGAATTTGGTGGGAAGGCCTGGTAAACGGGACTGAACGGATCGGTATCCCCTGGGTAGTCGCATCCGGTTTCGTGCGTCTCTTGACTCACGGAAGCCTACGTGAGGTCCCTGCTACGCCGGAACGAGCCATAGACTACGTCGAAGAGTGGTTTCAATTCCCCCACGTGATGCCCATTAACCCTGGAGTTGATCACCTGACTCATCTAAGGAGAAATCTGGTTGCGGCGGGCGTTGGAGGCAACCTCGTGACTGATGCCCACATCGCTGCCCTTGCCATGGAGTACCAGGCGGAAGTCCATTCCAATGACACAGACTTCAGTCGATTCCCGGGCCTCAAGTGGCACAATCCCCTAAGATAATGAACATGGAATGATATTCCGAAGTGATGATGATGCCTCGATTGCTGGAAGGCATAAGAGTCCTGGAACTTGGCAGCTTCGTAGCCGTTCCCGCGGCGGGAACCATCCTCGCTGATCTTGGTGCCGAGGTGGTAAAGGTGGAGCACCCCGTCACCGGTGACCCGGGCCGCGGGTTCGACGTCAACGCCAAGGGCGTCATCACCCACGAAGGCGGTCTGAACATATCCTTCGAGCTTCTGAACAGGGGAAAGAAGAGCATCGCCGTAGACCTGACTAGTGCGTCGGGGCAGGAGATCATCCACCGGCTAGCCTCGCATTTTGACGTAGTGGTCACAAATCTGACTCCTCATCGTCAGGAACGGTACCGGGTTCGTTACGAAGACCTTTCTACGGTCAACGAAGGCCTGATATACGTGGTGCTCACGGGTTACGGCATGGAAGGCCCCGAGAAGAATCGCTCGGGGTTTGACTATGCGGCCTTTTGGGCGCGGTCGGGTCTCATGGGCATGTTGGGCCAGGTGGGCACGCCACCCGTGCAGGAGCGACCAGCCATGGGGGACTTGACTACGGCCTTAGGCCTGACAACCGCGGTGGGCATGGCACTTTTTGAACGCAGCCGTTCGGGCAAGGGGCAGATGATAGAGACATCTCTTCTGCACAACGGCATGTGGGTTATGGGCCCCGACCTGATTGTGGCTCTCAAGGACCAGGAGCCCGTGCGCCGAAACCTTCGCACCGATGTGATTAACCCCATCTTCAACTTCTACGAAGCCAAAGATGGCAAGTGGATGCAGTTGGTGATGGTCCACGCCGACAAGTATTGGCCCAGTTTCTGCAGGGCGCTGGAAATAGAAGAGCTAATAGACGACCCAAGGTTCGACTCCCTTCAAAAGCGCTCCGAGAACAATGTTGAGCTTATCAAGCTGCTTGACGAAAAATTCGCTGAGAGAACACGCGACGAGTGGTCGGAACGCCTTGAAGCAGAGGGTTGCATGTGGGGCCCGATCCAGTCTCTGGATGAAGTAATCGCCGACCCCCAGGCCGCGGCCAACGGCTATTTCCTGAATTTGACGCATCCGTCGGAGGGGGGCTTTACCCTGGTCTCGCCGCCATTGAAATTCTCCCGGACGCCGGGAGAAACACCAAACGTAGCCCCAGAGTTTGGGCAACATACGGAAGAGCAGCTACTCTCAGTCGGCTATAGTTGGGATGATATAGCCAGGCTGCGGGATGAAGGCGCTATAGTCTAGCCCGGAAACTGAAGTGGGGAGGGCATCCAGTACCCTCCCCACTTTGCTCTTAGCAAGAGTTTGCCTTGAAGCCTAGCCGCCGTTCTTGTTCTTGAGTGCTTCGGTGACTGCGCCCGGGTTCATGGGCGTGGAGGTGAGGCGCACGCCAACCGCTTTGTGGATTGCATTGGCAATAACCGCAATCGGAGGCACGATGCTGGCTTCACCGACACCTCTGACCCCGAATGGATGACCGGGGTTCGGGCACTCTACGATGACCGTGTCGATCATCGGGAGGTCCAGGGAGGTGGGCATCCTGTAGTCCAAGAAGCTGCTGTTGGTGAAGTCCCCGTCGCTGTAGTAGTACTCTTCGTTCAGAGACCACCCTATTCCCTGTACTGCCCCACCCTGCATCTGCCCTTCTACGTAGCTGGGGTGTACGGCCTTGCCTGCGTCCTGGAAAGCGGTGTAGCGGAGCAGCTCCACCTTTCCGGTCTCGGGGTCTACTTCAACGTCGGCGATGGCGCCGGCGTAGGAGCCGCCGATTCCCGAGGGATTTACGGAAGCGTTACCCACGACAGGCCCTCCAACTTCCCGGACCCGGCCTGCCAGCTCTTTGAAGGTCATTTTCAGCTCGGAATCGGACTTGGAGCTGATTACGCCGTTCTCGTATTGAACGTCACTTGCATCCACTTCCCAGAGTTGGGCAGCTCGCCCGATCATCTTCTCCTTGACATCTTCTGCTGCACCACAGGCTGCCAGACCCGTGGCGAAGGTAGTACGACTTCCGTCTGACTGAGCAGTAAAGCCAATGGAGTCCGTGTCGACCACTGCGGGATTCACGTCCTCTGCGCGGATGCCGAGGACTTCGGCGGCCTGCATGGCTATGGATGCCCTGGTTCCGCCAATGTCTGCGGAGCCTTCGAGGAGGTTGATGGTGCCGTCGTCGTTGACGCTGATGGTGCAGGCAGAGGGCTCACCGATGTTGAACCAGAAGCCCAGCCCCACGCCACGACCGCGGTTCGCACCCTCCAGCGGGGCGCTGTAGTGGGGGTGGCTCTTTATCGCTTCCATAATCTCCATTGAGCCGATTCTCGGGTTGATGGGGCCGTCAATTCGACGGGTGCCTTCCTTGGCGGCGTTGGCCAGACGGAGCTCGACAGGCTCAATGCCCAGCTTCTCGGCCAGCTGGTCTACAAGCTGCTCGCTGGCGAAGGTGGCATTGGGAGCGCCCGGGGCCCGGTACGCCGCCGACTTGGGCTTGTTGACGACTACGTCGTAGCCTTCGGACATCTGGTTGGGGATGTCGTAGGCGGCGAATATGCACATGGTGCCGCAAATGACCAGTGCGCCGGGGTATGCGCCGGCGTCGTAGGCGAGGTATGACTCGCAGGCGACCATCTTGCCGTCCTTGGTGGCGCCCAGCCTCGCCTTTACGTAGGATGCGCAGGTCGGGCCAGTCGCCTCGAAGACATCCCGGCGGGACATGACGATTTTGACGGGATGGCCGGACTTCTTGGAGAGGAGTGCGGCAACGGGCTCTATGTAGATCTCCGTCTTGCCGCCGAAACCTCCACCAATCTCCTGGGTGATTACTTTGACCTGGGACACGGGGATGCCGAGAATGTCGGCGGTGCGATCCCTTACGAGGAATCCGCCCTGGGTGCTGCAATAGACAATGACCCTTCCGTCTTCATTCCAGAGCACGGTGCAGGGGTGGGGTTCGATGTAGCCCTGGTGGACTGTCGGGCAGGAGAATTCACCTTCGACGATAACGTCGGCCTCGGCGAATCCCTTTTCAATGTCGCCCTGCTCCAGCTTGTAGTAGCTGGCGATGTTGCCCGGCTTGTCGGCCTTGGTGCCGCCTATGTCGGCGTACATGTCATCGTGGAGCAGAGGCGCGCCGTCTTTCATGCCCTCACGGGCGCTGAAGACGCCGGGCAGCACTTCGTAGTCGACTTCTATGAGTTCGGCGGCCTCCTCTGCGACGTGGGCGCTGGTGGCAGCCACGGCGGCGATGGCGTGGCCCTGGTAGAGCGCCTTGCCTCCTGCCAGGATATTGTTCCTCCGCCACCTCAGGCCCTGGTCGTCTCCGGCATCGGGGAGGTCCTGGCCGGTGATCACGGCCTTCACGCCCTCAAGGCCCTCTGCCTTGCTGGTGTCGATCGACCTGATCCGGGCGTGGGCGTGGGGACTGCGCAGAATCTTGCCGTGGAGGGGTGCGGTCTTGGGGTAGTCGGCGCCGTAGTTCGCCCGACCCGTTACCTTGTCCGCCCCGTCGTGGCGGATGGGCCTGGTGCCTACTACGTCGAAGTGGGTATTGGCCAGGACGACGTTAGGCTCATAGTCCTGCTTCGGCTTGGTGGTGGTCATGTTGCCAACTCCTTATTGGATTGCTATCAGGATACCATGTCACAGCTGCGCAGGAGTGTACCCGGAAGCGCTCCTGTGCAGTCGTTTCCTTCGAATGTTACTACACCGTTAACCAGGGTGTATCGCAAGCCCGTGGGCTTCTGGATGATTCGTCGCTCACCGCCGGGGAAGTCGTGGGAGTAGACCATCTTGTCGTACTGGAAACCGAGATCGTCCATGTTGTAGACCATGATGTCGGCCCAGTCCCCGACCCTCAACGTGCCCCGGTCCTTGAAATCAGCGAACCATCCGGGGAGGGCGCTCATCTTGTAGTGGCCCTGCTCCAGGCTCATTATCTGCCTGTCCCTGATCCAGTAGGTCAGGAACTCCACGGGCCAGGTGCTAGTCGTGAGATAACGAGTGTGTGCCCCGCCGTCGGAAACGGAAACGTGCCCGTAGGGGCTGAGGATGTTTTCATCTAGGGGCCGGGGATCTACGGGGTGAGAGAAGACCGTTTCCAGACCCTCATCCAGGGCGAGGTCAAGGAAGGCGTCGACCGGATGCTTGCCTTCGGCTGCGGCTATTTCAGCGATGGTGCTTCCGTCGTACTTATAGTTTCGCTCATGGACCGTCTCCAGAACGGTGACCCTTGTCCAGTCGGTGCGCAGGAGGTTCTGCTCTTCGGCGCCCTTCTTCATGACCTCGCGGATGTCAGGGTCTTTCAACTTCAGCGTGCGCTCTTCAATGGACCCGACCAACGGGTCGACCCAGCTGGGTATTGTGTCGAAGAGGTTGTACTCGGAGAGCTGGAATTCGGCGTTGATCTCCATCACCAGTTCTTGCGTGAAGAGCGGCAGCCCCTCCGCCCGAGACCTATGCACCCACTCATCCCTGGCTGATTCCTGCTCCAAAAGAACGTGAAGGGGCCGGCCGCTTAGGCGCATCAGCTGCGTGAGAAGTTCCCGCTGCTTTTGAGGGCTCTTCTCGGGAGGGAGGCCTCCGGAATTGGCGATTGTCCACCCGATGTGCCCCACGGCAAACTCGCTCAGGACCTCGGAGAGGGCGATGTATTCCTCGTTGGAGGCTACGTGGCTTGGGAGCCAGGAGCCGTCCTCGGGTCGGTCGCCGGTGTTCATGTCGGTGGAGAAGCCGAAGGCGCCTGCTTGCATCGCCTCGTGGAAGATACGTTTCATCTCGTTGAGTTCGGTGTCAGTGACGGAAGTGCGCTCCCGGGACTCGAGCATGCCCAGGACGTAGCCTCTCAGAGGTGAGAACGGGAACACGGAGCCGACGTTAACGCCCAGTCCCTGGTTGTCGAGGCTGTCTAGGTACTCGGGGAAGGTCTCCCAGTCCCAGCGCATGCCCATACGCATGGATTCGAGGGGGATGGCCTCGATGCGGTTCATCATGCGCATATTCAGTTCCCGGTCCTCCGGGCGGGTGGGTGCGAACCCGAAACCACACTGGCCGATGGTCAATGAGGTCACTCCGAACCAGCCGGACAGGGAGCAGTAAGGGTCCCAGTTGAGCTGCGCGTCGTAGTGGGTGTGCAGGTCTATGGCGCCGGGCGCTACTATGCAGCCCGAGGCGTCGACTTCCCTGGCTGCGCCTGCGGGAATCCTCCCGCTTATTCGCGCAACCCTGCCTTCCTTGATAGCGAGGTCGCCACGGTAGCGTGGGATCCCTGTTCCGTCTACGATAGTCCCGCCCCTGATGACAACGTCAAACTCTTTCATTGCAATGCCTCCACTACACGCAATCCGGTTTGGCTGGGGACTTGCCGTTATTATACAGGCCGCGGAGCTTTAGTAAACGCTATTACGTGCTGTCCGAACTGGAGTGAAACAGGGAGCCAATCGGGGCCCGGGCATTGGGTTCAGGCTGGCAAAGGCACCGGCCCCGACAACAACCGCCCGAAACCTTCTACGGACTCGGTCAAACCCAGCTTGCCGAAGATAGCCCAGATGTTGGCTTGGTTCGACGTTACCGCCGGTTTCCCGGTCCTCTCCTCCAGCCTGTCGACAATCTCCAGGGCGCGCCATGCGGTGCAGGAACAGAAGATGCCGTCCGCATCGGGGTGAAGGGCCTGGACTGAGAAGTTGAGAATGTCGTCCGGCTCCCGGTCGTCGATCATCCGGCCCTCGGCTTCCCGGGTCCAGTCGTCGGCTTCCAGGTTCAGCACCTGGAACCCCGACTTCTCCATGTAGTCCCAAAGCCTGTCGTTGTTCCACCTGGGGTAGGGGGTGGCTATGGACAACCTGCCTATGCCCAGCGAGCGAAGGGCCATAGCCACCGAATGCGTGGTAACCGCCGCCGGCACCCCCGACTCCTCTTCAATCATCCGTATGAGCTCTTCGTCCCAACCCGGGCCCCTGTAAAAGCTGGAAGTCGTGCCTCCGTAGGCGATGGCGTCCATCCGGGCGGTTGTAAGGTATCGGACAGCATTCATGACCTCCGAGTTCATGCGGTCCATTTCGTCCTTGCCGAGACCATTTTCAGGCAGCCACATGCGGTGGCTGTGGAGGGTGACGTTTGGGGGGGCGGTGATGTGGAAGTCGGGTTCGTAGGTGGCGTCGGAGGAAGGGACTATGAGGCCGATTCTTATGCTGCGTTGTGGCACGGCGGGACTCCTCAGGCTTTTTTCGAGTATGCAACCTAGCTTTCGCGATTCTCCGGAGTAATACGGCCAATCGCAATGTGCCCAGATAAAAAGCCCGTCAAGTGAAATATCGAGTAACTCTACATTCCATGAATCGACATGTCTAATGAGTTCCGCAGCCAGGGGAAGGCAAGCTTTGGGCATCCATCATCACTCAGGTGTTAAGATAACCGTGAGATTGACTTTGGAGTCATAGTGACAGTCGAGGCTGCGTCATGCAGAGGACTATAAGGGCAAAGTTCAAGGACGGACACATCGTACCGATGGAGCCCCTGGACGTACCGGAGGGGGAAGACCTGCTTGTAACTTTTGAGGATTCAACAGCTGATGGTGTCGAAGCGGAAGACGCGGCCCTGGCTCGGGCCATCGACGAGGGACTAAAGAGCAAGGTCGTAGGCAGGGAACAAGTAATCCGGGTCCTGCACCGGCGCGATATTAGGGGAGCCGTACCGATTACACCCCCGACGGCAACCTGTACACCTTCGCAGCCGTATCGTGGAACATGGCACGCCTCTCAGACTCAGAGTAGTCCTTCGATAGCCTTTTGAAGGCGTTGAAGACAACGTTGTAGGAGAAGGACCATTTGTCTACGGGGAAGTTGCTTTCGAACATGCAGCGCTCGGGGCCGAACTTTTCGATGCAGTAGTGGAGGAAGGGGGCCATACCCTCGGCGGCCTCCTCAGACCCGACCGGTTTCTCCCGTGTGTGCCAGTCGAAGCCGTTGTTGATCATGCCCATCCCTCCGAGCTTCATGTAGACGTTGGGACATTCGGCCACGGCCGCAATATCCCGCTTCCATGCCGACACAACCTCCTCTGACCTGGCAGCGTATGGCCCGATGCGCATGAGGCCACCGATGTGGTCTGAGATTATGGTGAGGTCGGGGACGGCCCTAGCCAGGGCGGCGAGCTCCGGCAGCTGGCCGGAATACATCCAGGACTCCATGGTGAGGCCCCGTTTCGCGAGCACCCGGGCCCCGGCCCTGTAGCTGTCGCTCATCATCTGGTGGGGAATCTTGTAGAGCGCAGCGTTGGGCACACTGGGGTCGTCGTCCCATGTCACCGAATGGCGGATGCCCCGGAACCGATTCGGGCTGGCCGCTTCCAGCCTATCCAGCACCCGATTCACGTCGTCTCCCAGGTTCAGGTTGGCGTGCCCGACAATGCCGTCTGCCATCCGGCATGGCCCGTAAAGCCCGCTGGCGCTGGCCGCGGCGAGACCCTGGGCAAACTCCACCTCCCCGACGGGTCGCATCTCTTCCGGGGCGTCGGCGCGGTACATGGCCCGGGCCTCTACGAAGACTGTCGCCACTATGTTGTGCCCGGAGCTTACGTCGTCCAAAAGGTCGGGGAGGAGATAGCGCTGGTAGGGCATCCTCTCCGTCTTGAAGTCCCAGAAATGGTGATGGGGGTCGATGATGGGGAGGTCGGGTTCGAGGGTTGGTTCCTGGGTCAGGGCGAGCCAGTCATTGCCGCCGTAAGGCATGGGAGTCCTCCGAAAGGGGAGATGTGAGTCGGGTGCCATGATACCAGACCCCCGACCGCTTGCCGCTAAGTTTCCCGTTTCTCCCTGACGAGGAGGACGATCGGGGCCAGGAGGGCAGCTACGGCGGCTGTCATCAGGAAGCCGGGCCCGAGGGACATATAGGAGTCCCGCAGTTCCCCCATGACGTATGGCCCGAAGAAGCCTCCAATCTCCGCCGATGCGAAGAACAGTCCCGCCGCCACCCCCATCTTCGCCGCCCCGACCCCCGGCGTCTCCATGAGCAGAAGCGAACACATTGGAAGCATGGGTTGGGCGGCAAACGTGAGGGCCATCAGAGAGGCCACAGCGCCCGGGCCGGGGAGAAATACCATGGCGGTGGCGGCGATGGCGCAAATCACCAGTTGCAGGCTTGTGACGCGGACTCTGGTACCCCTTTTGACAAAGCCGGGTATTGCGATCAGGCCGATGAGCCCTATGGCAGTCGCCAGCGCGGCCCACAGGCCTCCTTCGTCCAGGGTCATCCCCTTTTCTTCGAGGATGGCCGGGGCCCAGCTGGAGTTGCCAACGTGGACTACGAAGGTCCCCATGGCGAGAACCAAAATGACTTTCACGTTCCACAAACGGAGCATGCTGCCGATCTCGCTCAAGGCGAGGGAGCGGGTGGCGACGGGGGAGTTGGTGGGTCGGGTGTCGGGTTCCCGGGCGAAGATGATCCAAGCTAGAGCGATCACGGCTACGAGGATGCCGTAGACGAGGGAGATGCCGCGCCAGGAGCCGGTAAGGGGCTCAACGACGGTGTTGGCAGTGGCGAAGGCGAGGCTTATCCCCGACGCCGGGCCGGTGGAATAGATGCCCGTCGCTATCCCCCGCTCCCGACCCTCGAACCAGACGGACACAAGCTTGGGTGAGCCGACGGAGACCAGGGGGCCACCAAAACCAAACAATCCGACAGTCAGGAAGAGTTGGATGAAGTTCTGGGAGAGGCCTCGGGTGACAAGGGAGGCCAGGATGATGATGACACCCAGACCGAGAGATTTGCGGAGGCCAAGTCTGTCGACCAGGACTCCTACTACAGGAGCGAAGAATATGTAGACGACGTGCCAGCTGCCGTGAACCAGCCCCATCTGCGCCGAAGTCATGTTCAGCTCTTCCTGGATGGGCGTCACCAGAGGTGAGATGGTGCCGAAAGTTAGCCCAAAGGTAAAATAGAGGGACCAGCACAGGCCGACCATGAGCCATCGGGCGCGGGGCTTGGGCTGGGAATGGGGAAGAGAGGGAGTCGTCGTAGTGGGGGTAGGGGGCGAGGGAGGCATCGGGACAGATAGTAACAGGGCGGGCATTCCCAGTCTATGAAGGCTGATTTCAAGCGACGATTGGCAGGACGATATCTGATATCATCATTGCCGCCCGCTTGAAAACGTGACGGCCAACTCGGCCGAGACGACGGTCGTATCTGAGGAGGTTACATAATGCTGCAATACAAGGGTCGGGAGATCCCCGAGACCTTCGCCGAAATAGTGGATCCCAAGCATACCGCTCTCATAGTCCACGAAATGCTCAACGACTTCCTGAACCCCAACGGAGGGTTTGCCAAGAACATCCCCGACAACGGCTTGGTGAAATGTCTTCCTGAGCAGGTAGGCCCGACACAAGACCTGCTTGCCGCAGCCCGGGCCGCGGGGGTGAAGGTCATTTACGTCGGGTGGACCAACTACCCCGACAACAGCACCCGCTCGGATCCCGAGATTAGACAGAACTACAAACAGATAATGGACGGCACCTACGTCATGCAGCACTGCCTGATGGAGAATACGTGGGGCCACGATGTCATCGATGAGGTTAAGCCCGCACCCGGTGACCTTGTCATCAACAAGTACAAAAGGGACGCCTTTGCGGGGACCAGCCTCGACGCGATACTCCAGTGGAACCGGATCAAGACCTTCATCATCGTCGGCATTGGGGTGCATGTTGGCATTATCCCTACGGCCAGCAACGGAATGAACAAGGGCTACTTCGTAGTGACCCCCGAAGACTGCATGATCTCTCACGAACCCGACTGGGTGGAAGCCTCCATGAAGTTCTTCAATATGTGGGGCTTCACCAACCCGTCAACGGATCTGATTGCAGCTTGGAAGGACTAGGCATGAATAGCGATACTTTTAAATCTAGTAGAGATAGGACAACAATTGGCGAGCATAGGCGAATCCGGAATGAATTAGTCCCGCCGCTTATGGCAGGAAAACTAAACGGCAAGATTGAATTAACCTCTTGGATCAATGATCGTATGCCTGAGATGTTATGGGCTGCGTTGATCATAAACTCATTGGGTCGTGATCATGCGCTTGTTGAATTTCGACGAATACTGCATTTCATCGGTGAGCACAAGCGAAAAGAGCAATTGCATGACCTAACGCTCACAGGAATTTCGAAGGTTGACGTAAAGCTCCGCAGTGAGCTCATAAGTCAGATGGTTCAAACGCCTAGAGTTTCTCGTGCGTTGTCGGCCATGTTGTTCTTTGAAACATTGCCTGGACATGAAGTCTGGCAGGAACTTCTGCCCTCAGTTGAGCCTGATTCTACGCTATTGATGAACTCTGTGGGCCAAGTCCTGTGGCACCAGTCACAAGAAGCGACTGATTGTCGCTGGCTTCGAATTATGGCCAAAGGTATTACAGGAAAGATGGCAGTACCTGACAATCCGGAATGGCATGAAAAGATTGATCAGTTACACGAATACCCTCATAAGTATGACCAACGCAAAGTTAGACCCATTGTACGTGCGATAGAGGGTTTGTTAGATACACTTACTTCACCTGACCGCACCTGGCCAAGGGCTTTCTGGCACGGAGGGTGGACAAAAACATATTGCCTTACGTCTAATCAACAATACGAACTGCATCCGTCCACCCAAATTGTCACACGTGGAACTCTGTCGAAACTTCGCGAGCATCTTGAGGCGCATTGGCAACAAACCCATTCTACAACTGCGATGGACCCCAAGCATGATGCTATATTCGGTATGGCCTTCTATTGCCTGCGCATTTTGGACGAAATGCTCGGAATCCGAATTGGGAATAGTGTACTGGGGCGTCTAGGAATCCGAACAATTCTCGAAGTGAGAATTAATTTGGCATACATGCTAGAGAAGGACACTGCACAATTGTGGAAAGAGTGGCGTGAGTACGGTGCTGGTCAAGTGAAGTTGAATGCACTCAAATTCGATGAATCTATTGATCCACCACAATATATTGATGTGGAAACGATTGAATCCATTGCCTCTGAGGATATCTGGGAGGAATTACGTAGTATAAACCTCGCTAGTTGGCATCGACTGGATCTTCGCAAACTTAGTGAAGAAGCAGGTTTGAAAGATGCCTATGACCGACATTATTCTTGGACGTCAGGATATTCTCATGCCTCGTGGGGTGCAATTAGAGAGGCATGTTACCAAACCTGCCTAAATCCCCTCCACCGACTTCATCGCTATCCTGAAAGAAGATTTCTGAATGACACTGTGAATGATGCAGCAAAGTTAGTTGATAAGATTTTGGAACATTTATGTGATGTATATCCACCGTTTAGATACCGGCTATTAGCGGATACGGACTGAATTTATGTCCACCGTTAGTAATTAGATGCCGGAGTTAAATCAGACGTGCCGCCTCTCCCTCCGGCGTCGTAGCGAGGACGGGTCGCTGGTCATTCAGCGATGCTTGGCAATGCCTCGGCAAGGGCCTTGATGTGGTCGGGTGTGGTGCCGCAGCAGCCGCCTATGGCCCGCGCCCCGAGTCGGGCCCACTCCCTGGCATGTCCAAGATATTGCTCCGGTGACATGGACTCCTGAAAGTCCCAGCCTCTTCCCTCGTAGATGGCGCCTTGTGCGTAAGCCCCCAGGGGCATCTCGTCATTGCCCGAAAGCTGTTTGAGGGCAGCGGTCACCTCGGGAACCTGGGAGCAGTTGGCGAACATGACGGAGGCGCCCGCCTCCCGGACGGCGGTTTGGGCATCCAGGATGCTCTCACCCGACTTGACCCTGCCTTGCTCGTCGACCACGAAACCGGCCCAAGCGGGCTTTCCCGCCTCGACGGCAGCCGTGACACCGGCGACGGCTTCATGGATCTTGGTGCAAGTTTCGACGAGGATAACGTCCACACCCGCGTCGGCCAGGACACGCGCTTGCTCTCGGTAGTCGGCCAGGCACTTTTCGTAGGGGTGTACGGCTTCAGGAGTGTAGGACTGACTCAGGGGGCCCATAGAGCCGGCTACCACCACCTCCCGGTCGGGGGCAGCGGCACGGGCGTCCAAGGCTGCTTTGGCCGCTATTTCGTTGATCCGCACCATCCCCGAACGGTCCCACCCGATGCGGGCCAGCTTGCCCGAGTTGCAGATGTAGGTGTTTGTGATTATCACCTCGGCGCCGGCCCGGATGAAGTCCTCATGGATTTCCCGAATAGCTTCCGGGGAGTCCACCATGGCCGCCACCGAGAGTTCAGATGACCCTGCGGCTATTCCCCGGCGCTTTATCTCCGTGCCCATGCCGCCGTCCAGGATGACGGGTTCGCCTCGTGACAGCTTGGCAGTCAGGGTTGCAAGACTCATATCGCCTCCCGTTTGTCTAGGACTTCATATCCTCGAGCACTGTCCAGACGCCCTTTTGAAGGTCCTCGAAGACTTCGCGGACGCTGCGTCGGGCGTCGATGGTCTCGAAACCGTACTGGTTAGCCAGATTACGGAACTCCTTGATGAGGGCGCTTTGGTAGCGAACGAAGCTGGCGTATCGGTCGGGCTCCCTCAGGAAGTCCTCTCCCGACTCCCAGTGGTCAAGTTCCCGGTTAGCCATCACCCGGGGAAGTAGATGTTCGACATCCACGTCCAGGAAATAGATTTGATCGGGGACCATGGCGAACTCCAGAACATCGTCGAGCCAATGGGCGGGCACGCCCCGGACTCGGGCCCGGGCCATGATGGAGAAGATATAACGGTCTCCCAGTATCACCATCCCGGCTTCAAGCGCGGGAAGTATGCTTCTCTCCATGCGGTCCCAGAAGTCGGTGGCGTAGAAGAGATTGAGGGTAAGGTGGTCCAGGATGTGGCCGCGCTTGGCCCGATCTATTCCATTTCCCGTCAGGTCTGAGCGCCGGAAGCCTGTGTCGGAAACTGCGAATCCCTCCGTTTCCAGCCACTCCTTCAGGAGGCCGATTTGGGTTGACCTCCCGACTCCATCAGTCCCCTCGATGACGATGAGCCGGCCGGGAAGCGGCTTGTCTCCCAGTTTGAGGGGAATGTGGCCGTAAAACGCTGGCGTCTTCACTGGCATGTCCCTGTTTCGCTCGGTCGAGAGAGCGTCTCCCGGGAAGGAAACGTGGGATTATCCTTCCGTAAGAATGGGGTCTGTAAGCCGTCGATAGCCCGCAGGTGGCAGGTAGCGTCCGCTGAGTCCCGTCCTTGCGAGGGCGTCGGGGACCGTGTGGTTGTCGAACTGCATGATTCCCGGAAGCAACGGCTCGACGTACTCCCTGACCTTCTGCTGCTGGACGGCGATGGTTTCGGTGGCGTCGATGGTGATGAGGCCATACTCTTCCGTGAGCCGATCGTACTCCTCCAGAAGGCGTCCCTGGAATATGCGGAACGACTCTTCGCGGCTGGCAGAGAGGCCCAGGTCTTGTCCCGATTCATAGAAGCCGAGCTGGTCGCGGCCCGTAACAATCCGCCGGATCGACTCATCCAGGGGAACTTTGAAATAGAAGGCCAGGGAGGGTCGTATGGCGAAGGAGTAGACTCGACGTAACCAGTCCCGGTTAACACCCCGCGCCGAGTCCCTGGCGAAGGCCGTGTAGACATAACGGTCAGCCAGGACTATCGTGCCCGACTTGAGAGCCGGGATGATCTGGGTGTACACCCGACTCGCGAAGTCCGCAGAGTGAATCAGGCTGAAGGACATAGGGGTAAGCATTCTCTCCTGCTTGCCCCGTTTGGTGGTCCTCTTCACTATGGGCGAAGAGTTCCACTCGGTAAAGACCGTGACGTAACCCAGCCGCTTGAGCCACTTCCCCAGCAGGTCTATCTGGGTGCTCTTCCCTGAACCGTCAATGCCTTCGACGATGATGAGCCGCCCCGGATACTTGCCGTCCTGGGGGTGGCTCCCATAGCGCTGGCCCATTTGGAAGTTCGCGTTAAGGCGATTCTTCGTCATCTCACGCCTCGTACAATGTGCAAAGGCTGGTTGAACTCTCTAGCCCACCGTTCATGGAGGTGTGGGGCCGAGGCACGAGCCCAGAACGGAGTGGCGATGGTGATCGTTCCGGCATCCCCGGAGGCCCCTACCGCTCCCAGCGAGATGGTAACACAATCCTCTGGGAACTCAGGCGGCAAACGCCTCTCGATCTCGTCGGTTGCGAGGAGTATGGCGGCAGCCTGGCCCACGAAACGCTTGTCGGTGGCCGTGAGTGCGTCGGAATTCATGAAAGCCTCGACCAGGGCTTCGTCGCCGGCAGCCAGCAATGTGGATGCGATCTGGGCGCACTCCCTGTGCGTGAAGCCGGGGAGGTCGGACCGGGCAACCAGGGCCGCGGCCCTGTCGTAACGGTTATAGAAATCGATGGAGCTTCCTACGTCCAGCAGCAGTGCGGCGCATCTCAGTGACGATGTGAGTGTAGAGTGCCGACCCCCCCATGCGGTCTTCGCAATGCGCCCGGCGATGTCTGCCCGTCGAGGCCCGCGCCCCGAAAAACGCGGAGCAAACCGGCGCAGCAGGTCGGCAAGGCCGTCGGCCCGGACTTTTGAGCGCTTGGGCAGCAAGACCTCCTTCCCCTCAGCTATGGGCCCCGGGTGCCGCGCCAGGCCCTCCCGCAACCCCTGCCCCGAGACCACGATCTTCCTGGCTCCGGTGTGAGTGAGCAATTCGTGCGCTATGACCGCTCCGCCTACTATGGAATGAGTGCGGCCGGGGTTCATGCCGGGAATGCGCTCGCGTTCTTCTCGACTGGCTGAGGCAAGCATCTCCATGAGCGCCGAAAGCCCCTCCGCGCTGATGCTGTAGCCGTGCATCTTGGGAACCGGGTGGGCAGTACGACGCCTGTCCAGCTTGGCCAGGAGTCGCATCGACCCCCCAGACCCGACTAGGAAGCCCCTCTCGTCCAACCTTGGGATTCCTGCATCGGATAAGAGGTCAGCTGTGTGTCGTGACGCCGCAGCCAGGTCTTTCGTCGAGGGCTTGTCCGTGAGGTGGAACCGGTTGGAAAGGCGCAAACTGCCGATTCGCAGGGAGTTGAGATTCTTCAGAGAGCGGCGTGCAAAGCCCGCTATTTCCGTACTTCCACCCCCGAGATCGGCAAGAATGCCCCGGGCCACTGGTAGGCCGTGAATGGCCCCGATGAAGCAGTAGGCCGCCTCCTCATACCCGTCTATGATTCTGAAATCGATTCCATATTTCCTACTGGCATCCCTCGTCACATCCAACGCGTTCAGGGATTCCCGCAGCGCTGCGGTCCCCACGGCGTTGACCTCCTTTATCCCGTATCCGGCGCATACCTGGGAGAAGTCCTCTATTGCCCCTATCAACCCCGCTACGCCTTCGGCATCCAGCATCCCCTTGGTGTCGACGTGGGACATCAGGTTGAGATTCAAAACCTGTTGGGCCACGGGCTCGACGCCCCCGCCGGGATTGAGGTGGATAATCTCAGCTCTGGCTGAGCCCGATCCTATATCTATAACGGCAGTAAGGGAGCCCCGAAATGGAGGACCGGAATCCAGGTTACTATCCGAACCTGTTGGAACTGGGTGAGTTGGTGAGACGTTGGATTCGAGGGTCAAAATTCGGCTGTTTTCGTAGGGGCGTTGTCCTCAATTTGAGGACGGGGTCATGGGGTCGGGGCTTGCCAATAAGGCGCGGCGCCTAGAGTTCGATGATAGTACACCTATCGAAAAGAGCGCAACGGCTCCTCATCACCCTTGCCCCGAGGGTCTAATCATGCCTTTAACGCGCTTTGTGGACGATGTCCCGTGCCCATGCCGCGTACGTGGTATAACTGCCCCTACACATGCTTGTCATGGATGTCCACCGCTTTGACTGACCCGCTGCCAATCCGTTCGGGAGTGGGCCTCGCAGTTTTCCTTATGGCCCTGGGCGCCCTTGCGGCCGGTCTCGCCATGATTGCACCTGCTCCGGCAAAGGCGGACACGGTCGATAAGATTGAAGTGGAGCAGGTCACCAAGACGACTGCTCTAGTCACAATAACCCTTTCGGAGGGCTCCAGCGCAAGTCAGGTGTACGTGCACTACCGCACGACTACTCCCCAGGGGCCGTGGAGCGAAAAGGATCCAGTTACCGTTATAGGGCCCATCGCCAGGTATGACTTGCCAGGGCTGACGCCCGGCACTGAATATGAGGTGGAGGCGTCCCTGGATAAGGCCTTCCCCCCGACAGGCAGCGTATCCGAGAAGTTCACCACCCTCCCACCCGACCCCTATGTCTCAGCCGTGTCGGCAAAGAGCGACGCCCCAACGGAAGCTACCGTCACGATAACCATCGACCATCCCGGCGAAACGCCAAACACGGTCTACGTCCGCTACCGGACAAATGACAGCCAGCCCTGGAGCGATCCTCTCATCAGCGAGACATCTGCTACGGGTAAAGCGCAGGTGACGTTATCGGGCCTGACCCCTGGGACCGGCTACGAGGTGCAAGCGTCACTGGAGAAAGGGTTCGTAGCGGAACAAACCGAATCGACGTCATTCAAGACACTGCTCCCGAGGGTGTCGAAGGTGGATGTCCAGAGCAAGACCTCTTCCGGGGCGAACGTCAAGGTCACGATCGAAGATGCGGGACCCGATGCCAACACGGTGTACCTCCGTTACGGGGTCTCCTCTAGCGAGACCACCTGGGCTGCGGCGCCCGACAAGTCCGTGACCGGGGCTGCGGCGAGCTTTGTGTTGACCGGTCTTGTACCCGGTACGCCTTATACGGTGCAAGCATCCCTGGACCGCAACTTTGTTAGTGGAGTGGTAGCTTCCAGCTTCACAACGGTCCGCCTGCCGAGTCTCGGGCCGGTGAATGTGGGGAGTGTCGGGGAGACGACGGCCACACTCGCCGTGACAATCTTTGACCCCGATGGGACGAAGGTCGAGGTATTCATGAGGTACCGGGAGACGCCGGACGGGGCCTGGAGCAAGACGCAGAGCGGTGGGTCGTCTACTGACACGTTGGAATTCGCTTTGTCGGGGCTCAAGCCGGGCACGGAGTATAAGGCGGAAGTCTCCCGGAGCAGTGGATTTGAAGCACCTTCATCTGTGACCTTTACAACGGAGAAAAGGGTGACGAGGATTTCCTCGATCGCTCACGGCAAGCTCACACGGTCTTCGGTGGAAATAAGCGTGGAGATCGATAACGCTCAGGGCGCCACTACGGTTTATTTTCGGTATCAGGTCGTGGGGTCGGGGGTTTGGATATCCGCCAAATCCGTGAACGCTTCTTCGGGCGCCGCCCGGCTTACGCTGAGAAACCTCAAGCCCGACACCCTTTATGAAGTCGAAGCTTCCCTGGTGTCGGAGTTTACGGAGGTGCTATATGTGGACTTTACCACAGAGCCGGGCGCCGAGCTAACAGCAATCCGCATCGAAAATGTGACGGACACGGCGGCCAACGTCATCGCGACCATAGACAGGGTGGAAGGCCGTACTGTCGTTTATTTGCGCTACCGGACCTACGATGCTCAGGAGTGGAGCGGTCCGGTGACCACGACTACCACCTCTGCAAGGGCTAGTCTTGAACTCACGGAGTTGTTGCCGGATACGGAATACGAGATCGAGGCGTCGTTGGACATGAGCTTCCCGCCTCCGAAGACGAAATCCAAAACCTTTAAGACCAACCCCTCGCCGTCAATCTCAAGCCTGAGCGTCAGGGATATCACCGACACAGGGGCTAAAGTGTCAGTGAACATCTCGAGGCCGCAGCCGCGTATGACCGTCTACCTGCGCCACCGCATTGAGGGGAGTGAAGGGTGGAGTCGGGTTGCTTCGAAGGCCACGTCTTCGAGGAGTGTCAGCCTCCTACTGGAAGGTCTGATTCCGGAAACCAGGTACGAAGTCCAGGCTTCCCTGAATGCCGACTTCGGAGAACAGAAAGGAACATTTTTCACCACTGAAGAAAAGGGGCCTAGTATCTCGGGGTTGACATCGGAGGAAATCACCACCGACGGCGTGACGATCGTCGTCTCCATCGCTGACCCGCGAGACAGGATGACGGTTTACCTGCGCACCCGGGAAACCGGGTCCGCGCGTTGGGGCGCCCCGACTTCTCGCACTACCAGCGACTCCCGCGTCTCCTTCAAACTGAGCGACCTGGCCTCGAACACAACTTACGACGTGGAGGTTTCATTGCAACGCAGCTTCCCGGCACAGGACAGGGCGCGAGCGACATTCACGACAAGGTCGGTGCCCCGGGTCTCGGAGGTCGTAATTCGAGAGGTTATGGAGACCCGCGTCCTCGCAGTCATAAGGTCCAACGGCATTCAGGAGGCCGATGCTACCGTCTACATCCGTCATCGTGAGTTGCCCGAAGGCGCATGGATTGAGAACAGGATTCGGGTGGAGGAAGCAGACTCGCCGGTGTTAATCCCAGGCCTCTCACCCGACACCGAGTATGAGGTGCAAGCGTCATTGGACGCGGCCTTTGGCGATGCTTTCACCCTTGTCCAGAGATTCAGGACGCCCGCCCCTGAACCCGAAATAGGACCGACGCCCACGCCGGAGATTCCCGTTGTGTCGGCAACCCCGCGGGAGGTCTCATTCACCATGACGGAAGACGCACTTGTCTCCCGGGAGCGACGTCTCAGTATCTGGAGCTCGGGTCCGATGACAGGCGTGGAGGTGAACATAAACCAGGATGTCGAATGGCTCTACGTGGACCCTGCATCAGGTACATCCATGAACCCGGAAGACATCCTGATAGTGGAACTGAAAGTTGATGCGTCGGGGCTGGGGGTGGGTACCTACAGTGGAGAGCTTGAGCTTAACGGCAATGCGGAGAACTTGCCGTTACGCATACCTGTGACTCTAACCATAGGCGCTTCTACATCCACCCAAGCCCCGACTCCCATCCCTGAGCTCATGCCCAGCCCTACAGAGACCCCTCCGCTTCCCTTGGCAAGTCCCTCGCCATTACCCAACCCTGAGCCTACACAGACGGCAGTCCCCACACCAACAATAGTTCCCGCGCCAGCTGAAACCCCCTATGCTGAATCACCTCCCCAGGCCACATCTTTCTCCTTACCAACTTCTATCTCCTTGCCAACTTCCGCGCCAACGTCCCCTGCAGATGCAAGGGACGGCAATGCCTTGCTGGCCGCAACGATTTTCCTCGTGGTCTCGTCGATTGTATTTCTCATAGTGGTTGCCCTCCTCGTTCGCCGCTGGTTCTTGAGGCCCTAGCAGCCCGCATCTCCCGGCCATCCTCAAATGTGCTAACCTTTCGCCCGATGATCCGATTCCTCCGATAGCCGTTGAACATGCACGAAATAGAGACGCTCGCCACCAGGCTCATCTCCATCGATTCCCAGAGCCACGTCAGCAATGTGCCTCTCGCAGAATTTGTTTCCGGCTACCTGGATTCCTTTGCCGATGAGATCGAAAGGATCGAATATACCGACGCGGGTGGGAACAGGAAAGTATCGCTGGTGGCCCGGGTCGGTGAGGGTAGCGGTGGTCTCGCCCTATCGGCGCACATGGACACGGTGCCGGGGCTAGGGTGGGGGCGAGATCCGTTCGAGGCGTGGGTGGAAGACGACAGGATGTACGGCTTGGGCGCCGTGGACATGAAAGGCGCCCTCGCCGCAACCCTGATTGCAGCGAAGGACTACGCCGGCATCGGTGCGCAGAGGCCCTTGACCCTGGTCTACACCACGGATGAGGAAACAGACACACAAGGCGCGCGCCGCATCGTCGACCAATCGGAAGTGCTTCGCTCCATCGCGCCCCGGTTCTGCATAATCGCAGAGCCGACCAACCTGCAGGTCGTCAACGCGCATAAGGCGGCAATCACCTTCAGCGCCACCGCCAGGGGCAGGGCGGCCCACAGTTCCAGCGGCAAGGGCGTTAATGCCAACATCGCCATGATTCCCTTTATCCACGAAATGGGCCAGCTTTACGAGGAACTGGTCGAGGACGAGGCGTACTGGGACCCGGACTTCGACCCACCGTTCCCGGACTGGAACATCACCATCGACAACTACGGCGCCGCCGCCAACGTGACCGTCCCCCTGAGCACATGCCGGGTGAACTTCCGCTACACCCGCACCCTGGACCCGGCGCCCGTCATGGCCCGAGTCAGGGATGCGGCGGAAAAGGCACGTGTGGAACTGGAATCCTGGAGCAGCGGCCCGCCTCTCTACCTCCCCCCCGACTCCGAGTTTGTGCAGCTCGCTCTGGAGGTTACGGGCGAGCAGACGCCCATCTCAGTGCCGTATCGGACTGACGGATGTATGCTCGCCGAGGCCGTCCCCTGTATAGTCATCGGCCCGGGAGACCTCAGGCAGGCCCACACCGTCAACGAATGGGTGAGCGTGGAGCAGCTTCACCGGAGCGTCGACCTTTACCTGAAGTTTATCCAGGCTGTCTGTCGCTAGGTCGGACCCGATTCTTTAGGAGGCCAAGTATGTGCGCAATGCGATACCCGACATGGGACGAATTCCTCGGAGACTGGGAAGAATTCATCAAGGGCAGTTTCGGGGACAGGCCCATGTTCCCGACCCTCGCCCCCGAAACCCCCACCTTCATGGGCCTGCCCGAGGCCAAGTCCCCGGATGACCTGAAGGGTGTCGATGCAGCTATTATCGGCGCGCCCTACGTTGCGACAACCCACGAGACCTATGCAGGCGTGGACCGGAACGAATGGCTTTCTGCGCCGAAGAGGGTGAGGCAGCAGTCGGCGCGCTACCAGTCGGGATACATCCAGGAGTTCAGGATGGACGTGTTCGACCACCTGAAGGTAGTCGACTACGGTGACGCCCCCATACCCGAAGAAGTGATGAGGGTCCAGTCTCCCGAGAATATCCTGAAAGCCCAGGCCGCTGTGGAGATGAAGGTTGGCCAGGTTCTGGATGCCGGGGCCATCCCCGTGGTAATCGGGCAGAACTCCCCTTGCGGTTCTTATGCCATCGCCAAGCCTATAGCCGAGCGCACCGACGGTTCAGTGGGCTGCGTGAGCCTCGACACCCATTGGGATATACAACCTCTGGACTTCCTCTCCCAGGACCCGAGAATCGCGGGATCGGCCAGCTGGAAGCACAAGATGTACGAGTTCCACGAAAACATGCATCCCCAGCACCTCGTCGAGATCGGAGAGCGGGGCATGCTGGAGAGGAAAGACCTCGTCGAATCGTACATCGACCGCGGCGCTCGTTTCATATCCTCATGGGAGGTGCGTGACGAGTTGGGCATGAAGGGCGTCGCCCACGAGCTGGATAGGGCCTACAACGGGACGAAGTCGGTGTACGTCCATTTCGACATGGATGTGATGGGCGGCGCAGGCCCGGCGCCCGGCGATATCCTTGGAGAGGCGGTGGAGCCCATCGGCCTCTCGGACTTCGAGATAATAAAGATAGCCCACGAGGTCGGGAAGCGGGGTGTCTCGGGGTTCTCGTTCATCTGCATCCCGCCCGGGTCGGCAGTCGTCTACCGGGTAATCGTATACGTCATCATGTACATGCTTGCCGGCGTGGCCATGGCCAGGAGGGACGGGACTTACCTGCTGAAATAGGAATCCCTGGCGACTAGGCAAAGCGGCCACTTTGATTACAACTGGTGGGCCTGAACATCAGCCCCCGACCCGTACCCCCTACGCCTTCCTGAACCCCGACCCGTACATGAGGCCCCCATAGTAGTTGAACGACCGTTTCGCCGCGGGGTCGTCAAAATGGTATCCCGCGCCCATCTGCCTCGCCGTGGCGAGGCCACTGACGAGGCAGGTCTCCTGGCTGTTGACCAGCGTGTGAGCGCCGCAGTGCCATGTTCGCCTTTTGCCCTGGATGAATCGGAACATAGGAACAACCAGTACGACGTGTCGCACGTCATGGACTACGTGCTGGAACGACCATTCCCCAAGAACCTTTTGCTCATCTATGGGCTTGGTCGGGTTGTAGGTCACAAGGCAAGGCTTGTCGGAGTCTCCGGCCCAAGGCTGCTGGTTGTGCATGATGTAGGTGATTTCATAGTTGTCCGGCTTCACCCCGTACTGTTCGATGTGATTGCTGCGCGTTGCCAGGGGCTTGGCTTCGTTGTCGGGTAGCACCGAGGAGTCGGAGTGGACGACGGCCTTGTGATGAATCTCGCCGTCGTAACGTATCGACGAGAGAATATAACGTTCAAGAAACGTGGGACTATCGAGTATCTTGAGCGTTTGGTCCGCATTGCACGCAAAGATAACCTCGTCAAACTCCTCCCGACCCCCCTCTTCGTCCACCACAACCACCCCTGCACTATCCCTGTACACTTTGTGCACCCGACGCTTCAGGTAGATCTTTTCCCGGAAGTTGGCCGTCAAATTTTCGTAGATGCGTCGGGTCCCCTGGTTCCACGTCTGCATGGGGGTGGCGGCCTCGATATCAAAGAACTCGAGATACCTCGCGAATAGCGCCGCCGGCATGTCGAATATGTGCGTCGCCAGCACGAAATTGATGAACATGGGTTTGAGGACCTTGTACCTGAAGTCGTCGGAGAACTTGCACAGGTCCAGCACCCTGCCCATGCTGACGTAGTTAAACGGGTTGAGTGCGTTTAAGAGCTTCGACTGCGAACGAGTCAGCCAACCAATCGTATGCAGATGCCGTAGCAGCCTTTGAAATCTGTCAATCTCCGGTTGAAGCTGTCGTCTGATGTCGGAATCGAGGTCATGGGCGTACAGGCCGTCGCCGTACTTCACGCTGTAGCTGAACTCGGTATCTACGAGTTCGATGCCGAACCTTTCCATTAACAGCACAAGATGGTGATAGACCGATGGAATGAATGCCGTGACGGAAATATCGAAAGGGATTGAGCTACCGTCATCCTGGGGCATATCGACCGTAACCGCATTCCCGCCCACCTGCTCCCGAGCCTCGAATAGGCGAAAGTCAAAGCGGTCGGGATGATGACTTAGCGCCCACGCCGCCCCCAGCCCCGACACCCCTCCCCCAATAATGGCAATTCTGCGTAGCATTATCTTTGGGTTAAGCCCGCCTCTGGTCGGGCGCATTCCTTTGCTTATGCGCGGATGAATGTAATCAAGAGGGGTGCCGATTTGGCAATTGGAGCGTTGTCAATTTTGGTGGAGACGGGGGAGGGTCGAACTCCCCGTCCAGAAGGTGGTCCCCAGGGCGTCTACAGGCTTAGACGGCACTTGCATCTCACCTCCCGGGCCGCAACCGACGACGGCAGCGAAAGGCCAGCTGATGAGTCTTTACCTGTCCTTCTCAGCAACGGGACCGGTGCACCTCGATTTGCGTCGCCCTGAGACGGCCTTCGAGGAGAGGCCGAACAGGACGGGTTGCCTAGTGTCTAGGCAGCCAGTGCGTACTGACGCTTGCCAGTTGTACTTTTGCCGTTGGTTTTACGAGTCCCACGGCGCCTCGGCCTGCAACCCTGGGTTGCCGTGGCTCCTGTCGAACCCACGCGTCCCCATGCGGTAACAAGGAATTTTAACATAACGCGCCCGGTAAGCAGCGAAAGATCGCTGACTAGCTGCGCCTGACGGCTTCCTTCAGCACCGCCCGCTGCATCTGCCTGTCCGCCTCCCGACGCGCGATTGCCGCCCGTTTGTCGTACAGCCTTCGACCACGGGCCAACCCGAGCTCCACCTTGGCCCTGTGGTTCTTGATATACATCCTCAGCGGCACAAGGGTCAGGCCCTTCTCCTGCACCTTGGATGTCAGGTCGTCTATCTGGCCCCTGTGCATCAGTACCTTTCGCGGGCGCATCGGCTCGTGGTTGGCGCGGTTGCCGTTGGCATACGGGGCAATATGGGCGTTGAAGAGCCACAGTTCGCCCCCTTCGGGTCGGGCGAAGGCGTCCCGTATGTTCACCCTGCCGTCCCGGATGGACTTTATCTCCGTCCCCGTAAGGACCAGCCCACCCTCTACGGTCTCCAGGATGTCGTATTCATGGCGGGCCCTGCGGTTGACGGTTATGGTCTTCATGGCGGGCTCAGGTACTATCCCGAAATGCCAAGCAGATGTTCAACGGCGGCTTCCAGTTGCACGTCTTTCTGAGCCGCTAGATCGGCCTCGGTGAAGGACACGAGAATGTCGGGCTCGATCCCGAAGCCCTCTATGACGTCGCCGTCGGGGGTGAACCATCGGGCAAAGGTGACGTACAGGCCCGACCCGTCGGTCAGAGGGTTGAGCCTCGTGACGCTGCCCTTGCCGAACGTGGGCATCCCGATTAGTTGAGCGCGGCCGCGGTCCTGTAGGGCGCCGGCCAGCACCTCCGCCCCGCTGGCGGAGTGCGCGTCTACAAGGACGGCCAGCGGCACGTCGAGCGCTACGCCGCCGGAAGTGGCGTTCCAGTCGGTCCGTGTTCCATCCCGCTCCATTTCAATCAGGACCAGGCCGTCATCAAGGAACAGATCGGCTACATCGACCGTCTCCCTCAGGAGCCCGCCGGGATTCTGCCGGACGTCTAGGATGATTCCCCGGGCGCCGTCGGTTATAGCTTCTTCCAGGTACGCCGCCGTTTCGCTGGGCGTCCGACGTGTGAACAGGTTGATCCGTATGCGGTATATGTCGTCGTCCAGCGCTTCCATGTAAACACTGTCTATTGGGATGTTTCCCCGTACTATGACGACAAGTTCGGGCTCGTGTTTAAGCAGGTGCTTGATCAGTAGCTCCACCGGGGTGCCCTCCGGGCCCCGGATTCGCAGTATCGACTCCTGGAGGCTGATCGTGTTGGCCTCAACCCCGTCAATCTCCAGGATGATGTCGCCGGCCAGGATGCCCGCAGCCTCGGCGGGAGAGTTTTCCATCGGAGAGATGATGATCGGATAGCCCTCGCTGTTCGTGCCGACATACGCCCCGATCCCGTGGAATGAGCCTTCCAGGTCCGACTGGTCCAGCCGCAGGTCGTCCCGGGACAGGTAAGCCGTGTATGGGTCGGCCAGCGCCCCGACCATCCCCTTGATGGCCGCAATGTTCAGGTCGTACACGTCCAGCCTCTCATCCGCTGGACGGGTGTAGGCATAGGCAAACACCTCATAAGCCTCTTCGAGTTCGTCTCCGCCTGGAACGGAGAAATAGTTGTCTTCCAGTTCCAGGTCGTACTCCAGGGCTCTGGCTTCGGCAATCGAAAGGGTCGAATCTTCCATCGCATCCAGTATGCCGAATATGGCGCCGTCGCTGAGTACCCGCGGGTCGATGTTCTCGATGTCCACGTATTCCCGCTGGACGATGCGCCAGGCCTCGAAGAGAGCCCGGGTTTCGTCGGGAAGGGTGATTGTCCGGTGCTCATCCGGGGGGGCAACTGTAGCCGTTGGAGCGGGGGCGGAGGCGGATTCGGAAGACGGCGACTCGACGACGCCTTGGTCGTCCGGCGTCGGGTCGCTGCCGTTTCCCTGGCACGCGATTGCAAATGCGAAAAGGAAAGCAATCAGCAGGGCCGGACTAAAGCGTTTAACGATTTTCATCGAGACCAGACCTCTGGGGTTGAGCGTAAAACAACACCTCTGATAAATGGGCCTTGCAAAAATTTTAGCACGCTCATCACCACCCTCCAATTCTCCCCCCACAGCACATGCCCCCATCCCTGACTCCCCCATCATCCCCACCCACCCTTTGCCGCCACCCCCGCCCTTATAATTCGTCATTCCCGCCTCTTTAACTCGTCATTCCTGCGGAGGCAGGAATCCATCCCTCCGAAACAACCACCTACACCACCGCAACTCACCCCTCCCCGGTGTGGGGCCGCTCATCCGCCTCAGGCGGAAGCGACCAGTCGAAGGGTCGAGCGGGGGGCGGCCCACGCCGGCCAACCCGTCGCATATGTCCCGCCCAAACCCGTACATTTGCTTGACACACCTGAGCAAAGGCGCTATCATATCCTGCGTCCGAACAAATACTCTCGTTATCCAAGGAGGAACCACACAACCCAGGGGAATCAACCCGGCGCCCGAGAGGACTCAACGCCCTAGCCCATCCCAACGGCCATCGCGCGGGTCCGCGGCACAAGCAACAGTCGCCATCTCCTCTCCACGGCGCCCGGAGGACTCAACGCCCTAGCCCATCCCAAAGGCCCCGCGCAAGCCCGCGGCACAAGCGAAAGGCCTGCCCCCGAGACGTCGGGGGCGCCATCTCCTCCACCCCAGTCCCGACCCATCACATTCCCCTGACCCCCCAGGCGATGGAAAGACGCCCTGGAGCACGACCTAAGGAGCGGAACGGGGCAGCCCGTAGCCGAGGTCCGCTCGGCTCTCCGTCCGCTTCAGCAAATGAAACTGGGCCGTCCGCCACTCCGGGTTCCTGGATACAGGCGGCGAACTGGAAACCCCATACCCCTGCGGGGGGACATGACTCTGGACATTCCCCTTCCTGCACCTTGTGCAGCGCAGCCAACCCGTTTATTGGAACCTGTGACGGATGACGGACCCGTATGTCCGCCTACACAGCCAGATCTAGGCAGCGGCGGAGGGACGTCCCCAGCCCTGGGACGCCTCCATGCCGACACTAAAGATAGGGGCTTCTGCCGGCCGCAGTCCCTTCCTGCCCCTGGGGCGGGAGTGGACTGGCTGACCCCGTACGGCCGGGCCAGCGACACCCTACGGGGTCACCGCTCCAGGTGCGTCTCCATCGCCGACCCAAACCCCAACAGACACAACCCAAACCCCACCCCCCAATCGAAGATCCGCCTCGGGAGGACCGAATACCCCCCGGTGTGCTGCCAACCTGCCCAACAAGCGCCTTTCCTTGAATCCAGAGGGTAGACCATCTATCATTGTTGTGTTAGTGACGCTAATCACAACCATGTCCGTCAACGGAAATGAACATCCCCCCGCCGTCCGGACCCGACGCCTCACCCGCAACTACGGACGCGTCAAGGCCATTGCGGGGCTGGACCTGGCCATCGAATCCGGCGAAAGAGTGCTGTTGGTCGGGCCCAACGGCTCCGGCAAGACCACGCTCATCAAGCTATTGGCCACCCTCATCAAGCCCACTTCCGGCGACCTCTTCGTCCACGGCCGTGACGCCTCCAGGCACGACGCCTCGATCCGGGCCGCCTTGGGCGTCGTCCTCCATGAGCCCCTTCTCTACGGTCGCCTCACCGCCGCCGAAAACCTTCGCTTTTACGCCAGGATGTTCAGCGTCCCCTCCCCGGACGCCAGGATTCAAACCCTCGCCGAGCAGTTGGAATTGACCGACCTGCTCAAGACCAGGGTCGATTCCCTCTCCCACGGCCAGCGAAAGCGGGTCGCCTTGCTCAGGGCCGTCCTCCACGACCCCGGCATCCTCCTGCTGGACGAACCCGACTCCGGCCTCGACAAAACGGCCCTCGACCTCCTCTTCGACTTTTGCAAGAGTCAGCCCCGCACCATCGTAATGTCCACCCACAACCTCGATAACGGCCTCGCCATCGCCGACCGGGCCATCTTCCTCAAGAGGGGCCGGGTGACCATGGATTCCGGCATCGAGACCCTGGACCGCGAAGCATTGGACTATCGATACCAGGCCTTGGCCGTAGGTTGAGCATCCGGCAATGACCTACTGGCTAGCCATAGCGGCGATTGTCAAGAAGGACCTCCTCCTGGAGGTGCGGGGCAAGGAGGTCGTGCTTGCCGTGAGCTTCTTCGTCCTGCTCATGGTATTCACCTTCAACTTCGCCTTCAGGCCCGGCTCCATCCCCAACGAAATCATGACACCCGGCGTCCTCTGGTTCACCTTCCTCTTCGCCGGGATGCTCAGCTTCCAGCGCGTCGTCAACTCGGAGCAGGAGAACGGCTGCCTGGACGGCCTCATGCTCTGCCCCTATGGCCGGGACGTCATATTCATCGCCAAGACCATCAGCAGTTTCGTGTTCGTGATGGTCGTCGAGGCCATCGCCATCCCCATTTTCGCCGTCGTATTCAACCTCTCTGCTATCCCGATCCAACTCATCCTCATAGTGCCCGTTGCAACCCTCGGCATAGCCGTTATAGGCACCTTCCTGTCCGCCCTCTCCATGAACACCCGACTCCGTGAAGTAATGCTCCCCGTGCTCATGATCCCCCTCGTGGTTCCCGCCGTCATCGGCGCCGTGGAATCCACCGGCGACGCCTTTGACGGCGCGGGGTGGGCAGCCGTCCAGCCCTGGATTTACGTCCTCATCATCTTCGATATAGTCTTCCTGGTAGTCGGGTTCCTCACGTTCGAACACGTACTGGAGGAGTAGGAAACCGGTATGGCAGGCACGCTGAGCGCACGCTCGGGCAAACGCAGATTCGGCTGGATGGACGCCCTTTTCGCCGTCACGACCGTCCTGATGGTCGTGAACTTCTACCTGATTTTCCTCTGGGTGCCGAAAGAGGCTGTGCAGGGCAACGTCCAGCGTATCTTTTACCTGCACCTGCCCGTGGCCTGGATTGCCTACCTGGCCTTCTTCCTGGTCTTCATATTCAGCGTCCTGCACCTCAGAAAGCGCAGTGGGAGGTGGGACAGGTGGGCCTATTCCAGCGCCGAGTTGGGGGTGGTGTTCACGTCTGTGACCATAGTCTCGGGCATAATCTGGGCCAAGCCCATCTTTGGCGTGTGGTGGACCTGGGACGCCCGACTTACCACCACCGCCCTCCTCTGGCTCATCTACGTCGGATACCTGATGGTCGGCGCCTACTCGGAGTCCCCCGAAAAGTCCTCCCGACTTCGCGCCGCCGTCGGCATCCTGGGCTTCGTGGTTGTACCCATCAACTACCTGTCGGTCTATCTCTGGGACACCGTCCACGTGGAGCCGATAATCGGGGGTGGAGAAGAGTCATTCCTCAGCTCCGAGATGTACACGACGCTGATGTTCAGCCTCTTCACCTTCACCTTGTTGTTCTTCGTTTTACTGAAAGTAAGGGTTATGCTCAGAAGCAGCGAGGAAACCATAACCAGGATTGCTTCTGACTAGAAAGGCGCTATGGAAGATAATTTCGGATATCTCTTTGCCGGGTTCGCCATAGGGTGGGCCGTATTCATGGGTCTCGCCTACTGGATTTATCGACGCGTGGCTCGGGTGGGGCAGGAAATCGATGAGATCCGCCAGAGCCGGGCCTCCCATGAGGAAGATTGACCAATGGTCACCGACTCCCGACCCGATCCCGCCATCGAGGCTTATACCCCCTGGCTATCCCCGCGCAAGAAGACCATCGCCGGGGGTGTCGTCCTCCTTATCGCCCTCGCCGCCATTATCTCCCTCATAGCTTTCAACGTCGGCCAGGCCTTCTTGGACGTTAGCGAGGTCCACGAAAGAGGCCCCGACATTTATGGCGAAGACATCAAGATTAGCGGCATCATCGTCCCGGGTTCCATCGCATACGGGGACCAAGAGGACGTCACCTTCCAGGTCCTCGACACCGAAACGAAGTCCGGAGACCCCCTGGAGGTGCTCTTTGCCGGTGTCCCTCCCGGCCAGTTCGATGTCCCCTCCGTCGAGGTCGTCCTCGAAGGCAGCCTCCAGCCCGACAACGTCTTTCACGCCACCAGCATCATCACCCGGGAGTCCCGGCAGTACATCCCCGTCACCGAACAGGATTCCAACTAGCCAATTTCCCCAAGTGAGGCATCCATGAAAGCGGTACAGCTCACCACCACCGGCGACTACATGTCCCACTACATGGTCGACGACCATGAGTCGTGGAAGGAAGAAGTCCGTGTCCACGAGGGTTATGGCCTCGACAGGTTCGAGTACCGGGAGATCCCCCGCCCCACCCCCGGCCCTGGGCAAGTTGTGGTCCAGATCAAGGCTTGCGGCCTCAACCACCTGGACGCCTGGGCCGCCAAGGCCCCCAGGACCGCCGTCAGGGAGAAGCCCATAACCCCCGGTGCGGACATGGCCGGGGTCATTGATGAAGTCGGAGAAGGTGTGACCGCTTGCTCCGTGGGAGACCGGGTTATGGTCTACCCCGGCGTCAAGTGCAACCGCTGCCGGTACTGTCTTACGGGCCGCGACAACCTCTGCCCCGACAAGCCCGGCTTCGGAAGCGGTTGGGACGGGGGTCTCGCCGAGTACGCCCTCGTCCCCGAGGCCAGCATCATCCCCGTCCCCGACAACGTATCCCTCATCGATGCGGCCTCCCTGCCCATCATCTTTATGACCGTCTGGCACATGCTCGTGGCCCGCGCCCGGGTCCGGCCGGGCGACATAGTTCTGGTCAACGCAGCCGGCAGTGGCGTCGGCATCGCCGGTATCCAGATTGCCAAGCTTTTCCATGCCCGCGTCATCACCAGCGCGGGCTCCGACGCCAAGCTGGAAAAAGCCCGAAAGCTGGGCGCCGACGAGGGTATCAACTACTCGACCTCCTCCATCAAGGAGGAAGTCGCCCGACTCACCGACGGCTACGGCGTCGACATCGTAGTCGATAGCCTCTCCGGCAACCTCGCCGAGGAAAGCATTGAGGCCCTCGCAGTCGGTGGCCGGTTCGTCAACTGCGGCTGCACCCTCGGCAACTGGGCTACGGTCAACGTTGCCCGGATGCTCTTCAAGGAGACCTCGGTGCTCGGCTCCGTGATGGGTACCCACCGGGAGTTGGAGGAGTGCCTGCGCCTCGTCTCCGAAGGCAAGCTCAGGGCTGTGATAGACCGGGTCTATCCCCTGTCACAGGTTCGGGACGCAGTGGCCCACCTGCTCGAGCGTAGGGTATTCGGCAAGGTCATGGTCATCCCCGACAGCCAGTACCCGCCCGCCGAACCCTATTCCACCCTTGACTAGCCCTTGGATTCGCGCCCGCGCTCACATCAGGCGGGTCGGCATGGGGGTGTCTCCCCGCTCGAACCGCTTGTAGGAGAAATGCTCCCACGGTATGGAGCTTTTCCCGTCGACAATCAGGTCTGCGGTCAGCTTCCCGGCCACCGGCCCGAGACCAAACCCGTGTCCGCTGTATCCCATGGACAGGAATAGCCCATCGGGCTTGTCCACGGGACCCAGGACGGGCACCAGGTCCGGCGTGGTGTCTATGTACCCGGCCCACCACCGTGCCAGTTGAAGCTCACGCAGCTTCGGCACTAGCTTTCCGGCGGCGTTCAACTGACGCTTCACCTTATTGAACGCGCTCTTGGGTTCCTTGCCGATGGGCGCAACAATAGCCGAACGCTTCCCCTGCAACGATGCCAGGAACAGCTTCAGGTCGTGCTTCAATAGCTCCATGTCCAACCGCATCGTTATGCTCTTCCGCTGCTTGATCAGCCTCGGAAGCCAGACTTTCAGGTCGCGGAAGTCGTGGATGGACAGGTCGTGGTATACGTCCTGTCTTCGGTACCCGTTGCTCACCCGTACCGGCCCCGAGGCCGTCTGCCTGAAACAGTAGTATCCGCCCCGGACGAACTGCTCGATAATGGGCGGAGCTGGGCCCGTCTCTCCCTGCGACAACGTCACTATCTGCACGGGAATATGGACGCCCAGACGGTCCGCCAACCGGTACGCCCAGACCCCCGCCGCGAGCACCGCAACCCCGGTCTCTATGTCTCCCTGGGATGTCTCGACTGACGTCACCCGCCCACCCGTGACCCCGATGTTGGTCGCTACGCAGCCGGTTCGGATCTCAGCGCCGTTTTCTCGGGCGGCATTGGCGAAGCCGTTCACCACCCTGGTCGGGTTCACGTGGCCCTCGTCGGGAGAGTACGCAATCGCCTCAAGGTGGCCTTCTATCGCCGGGAACCGGCTGCTGACCTGCTCCTTGGACAGCATCTCCAACTCGATTCCCCCGTCCCGTGCCGCCTCCACCATCTCCTCGAAATAGGGGAGGTCCTCCGGCGTCTCGGCAGGGAGGAGTCGGCCCTGCTTGATGAACTCGATGTCGTAGCCGATGTCCTCGCTCAGCCCGTCATAGATCGCCAGGCTCTCTCTGGCCAGCTCGAACTCACCCTCCTGCTTGCCCAGCAGACCCACCGCCGCCACCGTCCGCCCCGACGCCTCGTACGCCACGTCGTCCTTCTCGATCACCACCACTTTCTTGCCCCGCTTGGACAGGTTGTAGGCTATGGAGCAGCCGGTTATGCCTCCCCCGATTACAACGGCATCGGCCTTAGTCAGCATCCTTGCCCTTTCTCTAAAGCTGGACTGTCATAGGGATTTCTATGCAGCCGTTGTTGTGTAGCGGACAGATCGCACAGTCCTTTTCCAGCTTGGGAATGGGGACTGTGGCCCTCGCAAACCCCACCCCCTCGAAGGCCCCGGCCGCATACGTTTGGGTAAGCGTGTGCAGGTCTTCATATCCCTTGGCCCGAGCCTCCTCCTGGCATCGCTTGATGAGCTTGGAAGCGATGCCCCGCCTCTGGAATCGCTCCTCCACCGCCAGCGATCTCAGCTCCGCTATCCCATCGTATTCCATCAGCGAAACGCACCCGGCAAACTCCCCCTCGACCTCGGCAACCAGGAACCGACCCTCTGCCACTAGCTCACGTACCTCTTCCTCCTCGATCGGCAGCAGGAACCCCTCCGCCCGACCCCCGGAGCTGCGAAACCTGTAGTGCTCTATAAGACGGGCTATGGGGCCCACGTGCTCGGGCCTTGCAGCTAGGATTTGGACTGCTTTCGTTGTAGTCATGTTCTTAGCGTAGGAGTCTCTCACATCAACCGCGGCGGTACCGGTGTCTTGCCTTCGGCGAAGCGTTCGGGCCTGAATGAGGTTATATCCACCGACGTACTCCCATCGACAATGAGCTCGGCCATCAGCTTACCAACTATCGGCCCGACCGCAAACCCGTGCCCGCTGAAACCCGTGGCAACGTAGAATCCCTGTATCCGCTCCACAGCCCCCAGAATGGGCAGGAAGTCCGGTGTCATGTCCACGTAGCCCCCCCACGTCCTGGCAAGCCTCAGCCCTTGCATTTGAGGGACGAGACTGCCGATTCGCTTGAGCTTCCTGGCGACGTTCTCGGGCTGTGGTCGGGGCTCAGTCCCGACCGGAGCCGGCTTGCCCTTCCCATTCCCCAGGACCCTGCTGAATAGAGCGGAAACGTCCAGCTTGAGGATGTTCGGGTCCAGTTTCATGGTGACGTCTTTACGGTACTGGAGAATGCGTGGAATCCAAATGGCCAGGTCTCGCAGGTCGTGGAGCGAGAGGTTGTGGTAAACGTCCATCTTCCTGTATCCGCCGGTAATGCGAAAAGCCCCCGAGGCTGTCTGGCGGGACCCGTATGTAGGGCCCCTGAGGAAGCAGTCGAATAACCGGGGCGCTGGTTCCGTCTCTCCCTGCACCACCTTTATCAGCTGCACCGGGAACTTCACCCCTAGCCTGTCGGCCAGCCGGTACCCCCATACCCCCGCCGCATCCAGCACAACGGGCGTCGAGATTTCCCCCCGATTGGTGAGTACGGAGGCTACCTTGCCGCCCTTCGTGACTACCTCCGTGGCTATACATCCCGTGTGTATATCAGCCCCGTATTCTTGTGCCCCTCTCGCAAACCCGTGCACTACCTTCAGGGGATTTACGTGCCCCTCGTGGCGAGAGTAGGCGGCCTTTATAAAGGAGCCCTGCAGGAAGGGCCACTTCGCCCGGGCCTCCCCAGCCTCATACCACTCGATGCTCACCCCCGAGGCCTCCGTCCCGCCGATCATCTCCTCGAATAACGGAAGGTCCTCTTCAGAGTTGGCGATCACCAGCCTTCCGCCCTCGTTCAGTTCGATATCGGTGTTCAGTTCTTCGTTTAGCCCGTACCAGATATCCATGCTAGCCTTGGCCAGCGCGAATTCGTCAGGGTGGTGCTTGCCCACCAGACCCACCGCCGCCATCGTCCGCCCCGACGCCTCGTGGGCTATGTCGTCCTTTTCCAGCACCACCACCTTCCAGCCGCGCCGAGACAGCCGGTAAGCCGTCGAGCAACCCGTTATCCCTGCCCCGATGATTACCGCATCGGCTTCTCGGGGAAATGCCGTACTCATCCTTGAACTCCGGTCGTCTGTACTCTCTTCATTCGATGACCGTGCTGCGGGGCTAATTCAGGAATGCCGTATTCTATATTCTTTCGGGTCAGGAAATACCCTTCTCGAAGGCCGTGTTCAGGAGATCGCTGAGAAGGATTACTATCAGCCCCCCGTACACTATCATCGACGGTGAGGCCAGAGGCCTGAGCCAACGTGATACAGGGTTCTTGCGGGGCTGTTCTGCAGTCTGGGCGTCGTGGGCCCGTTCTATTAGCCGTTTCCGGTATGTCGCCGTCCCAATCCCGAAGAGCCAGAACGCAATGGCTATCTTCGCCGCCAGCGCCCCAATGTACAGCGCCGACACAGTGGGCTCCGTCAGCCTGTCGAAGGTGAGGATGGCGCCGCTGACCAACAGTGCAATCATGGACACGTGCACCCACTCCCTGAAGTGCAGAGCTACCAGCCGAGACACCAGCTTGCCTGGCGCCCCCCCTGACTTCTCTGCATCCCTCAGCGCCGGGCGCAGCACGATCAGGTAAAAGACGCTGCCCCCAATCCACACCACCGATGAAATGGCGTGCACCCACCGTACTGCCAGGGCCAGGATGTCAAACAGGTCCCACAACGTGAATGCCCTTTGATGCTAGCCTGATTAAGTCCCCAGGCTTTAGGCCGAGGATGCGCTCCTCAGCGCTCGTGAAAGAAGACTGCGCTTCAGCAGCGCCCTGTGCTTCCTGTAGTCCTCCTCCGACACCTCTCCCCGCTCCCGACGCTCATCCAGCTCCGCAATTTTCTCAACCAGCTCCATCTGGTCCGGCTGGCTCCGCACATTCGCACTCAGCGCTCCGGGGTCGACTGCCCGGGGATCTTTCTTCTGGAGTCTCCAGGCGTAGGCTAGCAAGACCAGAAGGAAGAAGGCCGTAACGCCGGGTATCACCGCCGTTACCTGCCATTCGGCAGTAAAGGCGTCCGCCAGCGCGGTGGTCCACGGAGCCTGGGGCAGGTCTGTGAATCCCAGGCTCACCCGGTCTCCCGCCGTGACCCCTTCAACGCTGTATACCCTGAAGTTGCTCCCGGAGACGATTACCGACTCCTCTTCCTGGATGTCCGGCCCGATGATCCGCCCGACATCCTCCCGTACAAGCACCCGCACCGAGTCGGCCCCCAGCGGATAGAGCGGTTCGAAAATCATGTCGGGCTGGTCATAGGGCGCCGAGTAGGCAAAGACTATCGCGTGGATTCCTGGCGGGATTGCCGTCGTGATGCCTACTCCTCTATCTACGGGGATCACCTGCCCGCCCTGCAAATCGCTTCTAACAGTCATTTCCCTGAAGCCCGCGGGTAGCGATACGCGCAGGAAATTCATGACCCCCGCCCCCCCTTCCCCGAAGGAAGGTACGAACGTTTCCAGGGCCTCGTTGCGGACCCGGACCACTTGCCGTACGGTTAGCTGCTCATACTGACCCGCCTCCCGGGTTACCATAATCGTATCGTCCAGTATCGAGAGATTCCCAAGCTCGGAAGTGGCTTCGTAGATCTCGATTTGCACCGGTGTTGAAGCCCCGGGATCGAGCTGCGACCGGTACTGCGCTCCCTGGTATTGAAGCTGGAATAGGTACCCGATACCCTCCACCCGCGGCACCTCCCCGAAGACGAAAGAGCCGTCCTCCTCGGTCATCGTTGCCAACTGCCCGATCGGTTCCCCGTCTTCAAATACGGTCAGAACCACCTGCAGGTTTGCAGGAGACTCCGCATTCGGCGTGAGGTTTACTACTTTCCCGCTTATCTCGTGCTCGTCCGCCAATATGGGCATCGCAGCCAAGAGGAATACCGCTGCGGCGATCATGACGGCTATAAGGATTCTTCCAACCCGTATTGCAACCAACCTCAGGCCCTCCCTCCCGGCACCCGTGGAGTGCTCTCTCGTTCCGCGCCGCACCCTGGACAAACAGTGTCATCGATCATTGCCTTCGCCCCGCACTCGGGACATTGAACGTAGGACTGTCCCGGGTCGGTTTCCTCCGCTTGTCTCGGAATACCCGCCCCGGCAATGATGGCCTCTAGGGCCTCATCCAGGTCCGTAAGCCTCTCCTCCCATCTATGCTGGAGCCACAAGTTTTCTGCGGCGCGCCGGTGCAACGTCTCGCTGACGGCATTGAATTCGAGCTCAGGCACCGCTCCCGCCCGAGAACTCTCTTCCAACGTGATCAGTTCCTTGTAGATGAGCTCCCGCTGGCCCTGTAGCCCCGCTATCACCTCCGTCGGGTCTACCGTCTGCCGGGAATGCCGATATCGCAGAAAGGGGATCGCTGCCACCCCTAAACACATGAGCGCAAGGAGAACGCCTATTGCTATGACCAACTGTCGGCCCTCCTCACTCAGCCGCGCGGGCGGGCGTCGGCATCACGGATGGCACGGAAACCATCGTCGGCGCCCGAGCCCTGCTCCGTGCCGGCCATAGCGCAATCAGGGTGCCCAACACCATCACGGGGCCCGCAACCCACATCCACATAACTAGCGGGTTCACCAGGACTCGAAATCCCACCGTACCGTCCGGGAAGAAGTCGTTCGGGATGATGTAAACGTCCTCCAACGGTGTCGAGTGGATTGCCGCTCGGGCCGGGCGAAGGTTGAACGCCGGGTAGAAGGACTGCTCGGGCCTGAACGTACCCAGGGACCGTCCGTCCTCGGCGACTATCTCCACCGTTGCTATGCGCTCGGCCCGGTCGGGGAAGTCTCGCTGCTCGCTCTCTATGTATGTGATGCTGTAGCCCGAAACCTCCGTCGTCTGCCCCGGTGCCAGCCGTACGTCCCGCTGTGTTTCGAAGAAATACGTCCCGACAATCGCCAGGGCCATCATAACCACCGCCAGGTGCACGACGTAGCCTCCATATCGGGGCCGGTTCGCCGAGATCAGACGCAAGAATGCCACCGGATAGGACTCCCCGCTGCGGTGTCGGGCCCTCGTGCCCCGATACCACTCCCTGACAATCCCCGTCGCCACCGCTGCCGACAGTCCCACTGCCAGCAGCGGAAACGCCTTGGTGATCCCTAGGCCGATGAGAACAATGGCCACGGCCAGTGCCATGATGAATGGCAGCAGAAGCGCCCTGCGAAGTTGCCTGAACGACCCCCGTCGCCACGGCACCAGAGGCCCGATGCCCATCAGGAACACCAGTGCCAGCAGAAGAGGCCCGTTCACCTGGTTATAGAAGGGCTCTCCTACGGTGATGGTCACCCCCGTCACGGTGTCTGAGAGCACCGGGAATACCTGGCCCCAGATGATAACGAAGGCGATGGCCAGGAACAGCAAATTGTTGACTAGGAAAGCTGCCTCCCGGGACAGCTTGGACTCAAGCCGCTGCGCATTTCGGAGGAAGTTGATTCGCTTGAAAAGTACCCCGAATGAGAACAATGCTGTAACGACCATGAAGCCCAGGAAAACCCACCCGAGCACTGACTCTGCGAAGGAATGTACTGACGGAGTCGGGCCGCCCCGATTGATGAACATCCCCAACAGCGCCGACGTGAAAGCTGTGTTGATTAGGGCTATGTTCCATACCCTGAACATTCCCCGTCTCTTTTGGACCATTATTGAGTGTACAAAGGCGGTCAGCACCAGCCACGGCATGAATCCCGCGTTCTCCACCGGGTCCCACGCCCAAAACCCTCCCCACCCGAGAATCGTGTACGCCCACCAGCCCCCCAGCAGCAGCCCCGCCCCCAGAATGCTCCAGGAGACCAGCGCCCATGTCCTACCGGTGTCCACCCACTCGTCACCCGTCCTCCCCGCCAGAAGGGAACCTACTGCAAATGCGAAGGGCACTGTTACCGTGACCAGGCCTGTCATCAGCATCGGCGGATGAACGAACATGCCCGGGTGAGTGAGAAGTGGGTTCATCCCTCTCCCGTCCGGTACCGGCACGGCGGTCGCCTCGAAGGGATTTGCGAGGAATACCAGCACTGCAAGGAAGAAAGTCAGGACACCGGTGACCACGGCGCAGGTATAAGCAAGGCTCGCCTGGTGTAGCCTTGGGGCAAGGGCTAGGGCCACCGCGGCAGCAACGGCTAGGGCCACGGCAAGGAAAAGGATCGACCCCTCGTTCCCCGCATAGAATGCCACCCAGGCATACTCCCGAGACATCGCCGCATTGCTATGCTCGGCGACGTACTTGATATCAAAGTCCCGGGACAGGAAGGCCCCGACCAAGGCCATTACGGAGACGATAACGGGGAGTGGAGTCAGGTATGCGCTGTATCGGGCGCTGGTAACCAGTTCCGGAAGACTCTTCCTGACGCCGATTACCGAGCCAACACAGGCGTACAGGGAGAGCGTCAGCGCGAAGAACAGCGAGAGTGTGCCGAGTTCGGCCAAGCTTGCGACTCCCCTCTAAGACCCCTGCCCCGAGGCCTCGCCGGCGCCCGAAGCCCTTCTGTAGGCTTCGAACTCCTCTTTGACCTCTCGAAGGTATCGTTCGGACTCCGCTTCCCAGTCTCCCTCAGACGACATGCCCCTGTGCTCCGGCCGCCCAAGATGCCTGATGCCAAACCACAGAAGAGCCAACCCAAGCACCAGGGCCACAGGAGGAATCACCCAGACCAGAACGTTGAAACCTTCTGCAGGGGGCTCGGCAAGGACACCCTTGTCATAACGTTCAACAAAGAAATCGAATATCTGCTCTTCGGACTCTCCCGCCCGGAGTTTCTCTCGCACCAGTTCCCGCATCTGGAGAGCAACGTCCGCTTGGGACTGGTCTATGGTCTCTGCGGGACAGACTGGGCACATCAGCCGCTGGTCTATGCCCTGGGCCCGTTCTTCTAAGGTCAGGGTCTTCGTGGCGCACGCGCCGGCAAAGAGTAAAAAGAGTAGTAAGAGGATTGCTGGAACGGCCGCCGCAAAGAGCGGGCGTATGCGTTTAGCGCTGTTTGGGATTGGGAGCCGAACGCGGGTTGAACGCGTCCCCTGGAGGAGGGACATGGCCCCTACTGTCCGGCCTGTTGTGCAAGAAGGCGGAGGTAGTGAATAACCCCCCACCGGTCCTCATAGGACAGGAGGTGTCGGAAGGCCGGCATGTTCCCGAGACCGTCGGAGATGATCCAGAAAGCCAGCCCGTCGGAGCTGCCGTCCTGTGTGACCGATCCCGCCTCGGCGAAGTTCGCAGGCGGCTTGATGTCCATGGAAGTAAAAGTCACGGAGATGAAGCTGTCACTCTCACCCGACAATCCGTGGCACATTGAGCAATTGCGCGCAAAGACCTGCTGGCCCCGCACCAGGTTGTCCGCAGTAGGCTCTATGGGGTTTGCCATAACCAGCACTTCTGCCTGGGACGCGGGCTCCGGCGGACGTATAGGCATCGACTCATCCGTAAACGGTACTGCACCCTCCGCCGGCATCACCCGAGGCGGTTCCTGCGACCGGTAGGACTGCTGGTAGTGCATCTCCGTGAAGACGTCCACGGGATACGTCCCAGTGGAGCATGCCAGCGCCACAGTCCCGACAATGGCCAATAGCAGGACCCACTTCAGTCCCGGTCTTCTTATCGTGACTAACGCTCTCATGCTTGGTTGCTCAGTTGGTCCCGAATCGGGAGATTATCCTTGCGCCGATGTCTTGCATCATCGCCTTCTTGTCTTCAATCGTGTAGATGAGCGGCATCAGACCCCCCAAGCCCCGACTCCTCAAATCCTCTATTCGTCCGCATACCTCGTCTTCACTCCCGACCAGCAGGTAATAGTCGATGAGTCGCCATGTCACGGGTTCTGCCTGCGGGGAGTCGACCTTTTCGTGCTGGTGTTCGTCAAAGACCTCGTTGATTCGATCCCCAACCTGGATTAGCTCATCAACTAACCCAGGATCCTTTTCGTTGAGGCGTTCTCTGAGAGCGATCATGTCAGGGTGTTTGCTTCTCCACATGGGAAAGGCCCGTCTGAGCTTGGAGGCTACCTGCGGGGCGACCTCGCGGCGTGCCCGTTCCCTGTCGTCTGTGATGTACACGATGGTGGAGGGCACTATCTTGATCTTGGACGGGTCCCGACCTGCCTTCAGGGCAGAGCGCTCAATAAGCGACTTTCGCCATTCGAACACCTCGGGATGGACACTCTGGACATACACGCCATCTGCGAATTCCCCGGCAATCTCATGTCCCCTAGGACCGTCCACGGCGATGTACATGGGCACCGAGCGCCGAATCCACTCGGAATGAGTCCTTCCCCCCTTGAACTCCGCCTCCTCGCCCGCCATGAATTTCTTGATGAATAGAGCCGCTTCACGCAATTCCGCCATGGGTCTCGGCTTCAGGCCCATGCTCATCACTGCGCTTCCGCCAGCCCCGATCCCGACAAAGGCCCTGCCACCCGACAACTCGTCAACCGTAGCCGTCGAGTTAGCTATGACCGCGGGATGATAAGTATAGGGCGTGACAATGCCGGGCCCCATCATAATCTTGGTTGTGCTCTGGGCTGCCATGGCCATATTCAGGAATACGTCTCGGTTCAGCGGTGGTTGGTCGGGGAAGTTAATGTGCGTGAATCCCGAGTCCTCGGCGACACGCGCCAAGAGACCGATCTCGTGGATCGTCTCGCTTCTTCCCATGCCAACGTGGAATTCCATCGTCCTTCAGTCAGTGATACTTCTCGTCAGACCCCGACCGGTTCGCCTTCCTTGATCGACTCGGCCCCCGCCTCCTTCAGCACGTTCTGGGCCACGGGGATGCGGTCTTCTTCAGCAGTCACTAGGACTCCTACGTAGCCTTCCATGATCCGCTCGTCATAAAGCCCTATCTTGGTTCTCGGCAGCCGAGACTCGAATATGATGCCCAGGACCGTGAAGATAATCGCTCCCAGCATCGTGCCTTCATAGGTGATAATCGCCATTGGGGGGATCGACAGGATCGGCTTTCCGCCCGTGACCATGGGATAGGAGACCTGTGTGGCGGTGGTGAGAAGGATGGCCACGGTGAAACCGATGGCCGCACCGATGAAGGGGAAGACGTAAAGCCTGTGAGAAGACTTCTTCTCGCCGAAGGCGCCTTCCGGGTACGGGGTCCCGGACATGATCTCGAACTCTTTGTCGTCAAATGAGTTCGACTGCAACCCCTCTACGGCGTCGGCCGCTTTGTCGGCGTCGGGGAAAACCCCTAGCACGCTCTTTTTTGGTACGAATGTGGTCATGGCTTCACCTTACTCTTCTCGGACGATGGACGGAACTTCGCGCCTGCCAATTTTAGTTGTAGCCTCCAAAACCTTGCCCTCTTTCTGGTCGAACAGCGGGATCAGCGGGAAGACCTTGGAGAACAGCAGCACCATCATTGCCACGAATGCAAATGACCCGACAACCAGCAGTATCTCCACCACACTGGGCCTGTAGTTGGCCCATACGAACGTGAACTCCTGCTTTCGCATCAGGCCCGGGATGATGATCAGGAACCTCTCTAGCCACATCCCTATGTTCACCAGGATGGACGTCAGGAACATGAGCAGTATGTTCCGCCTCACCCCCCTGAACAGCCACATGGGTATGGGTATGAAGTACGAGGTCAACAGGAATACGATGAACATGAAGTTCCAGGGCCATTCGTAGAGCAGCATGTTCCGCAGTGTCACTTCTGACGATTCCTGGCTGTACAGCCCGAACAGGAACTCCAGGATGAAGAAGTAGAACCACGCAGTCCCGACCACCACCAGCAGGCGCGCCAGCCCGTCGAAGTGTTCAGGGCGTATGTAGTTGTCCCATTTGAAGACCCATCGGAGTAGGGCCATCATGGTCACCACCGCCGACACCCCCGAGTGCACCGCACCGATAACGAAGTATGGAGCCATGACCGTCGTGTGCCAACTGGCCACCGATATGGCCATACCGAAGTCCCAGGACACTATGCTGTGAACGGACACGAAGACAGGCAGGATCAAGGCTGACAGCAGGATTCCCGCAATGGCCTGTAGCCTCCACTGTCGGGGCGTACCCCTGAACCCGAGGGACAGGAACCCGTATATCTGCTTCCTCACGCCCGTGCTCCGGTCCCGCATTACGGCCAGGTCGGGGATCAGGGCGATAAACACGAACAGAGGTCGCTCCGGTCAGATATGTGAATATCGCGCTCGGGTCCCAGACCAGCGGCGAGCGGACGTTCGGCCAGATTCCCCTGGCAAAGTCATACGGGAAGATCCAGTAGGCTATGCGCCAGGGTCTTCCTGCGTGCATCAAGGGGAAGAGCGCCGCTGTCATCAGCGAGAAGATGGTCAGGACCTCCGCCGCACGTGTGACGGGCCTGCGCCACTCGGCCTGGCTCAGCCTGAGAATCGACGAAATCATCACCCCGGCGTGGCTGATCCCGACCCAGAACACAAAGTTGGCTATGAAGAAGCCCCACATCACCGGCCTGTTCAGTCCCGTGACCCCAAGCCCCTGGTTGATCATCCATCCCAAGGCCCCGCCCGCCGTGGCCACGATCAGGGCCAGAATGGCGACCGTGAGGAAGAACCACTTGGGGTGGGTCTCCACCCCGCTGAGGAGTTCTCGATTTATTTCGGAATCGGGAACCGGGACTCGTTCTTGCATTAAGGGTCTCCGCTAGCCTCTTTAGTCGGGCTTGGCCAGTACCAGGTATCTTCGTTTCAGGATGGTCTTCACCGAACTTAGTAGGTAGCCTTCCTTGGTCTCCCAGATGGAAATGACGGGAAGAAGCTTGGTAGCTATCAGGTAGGCGAAGAACGGGACTGCCAGGCCCCCAATAATGACCATGATGTCGGTGAAGTCCGGCCAGTTGGTCTGGAAGAAGTGGGGTATGTTCGGGCCCGTGGCCGCGAAAGTCGTGTTCACGAATTCCGACTTGTGGTGGAGCGCGGCCTCCAACTCCTCGTTCGTGAAGGAGTAGGACCCGACATACAACCGCAGCTTGTCGAAGAAGACGCCGCAGATTATCACCGCCGATGCGATGGTCGGGCCTGCGGGGGTCCTGCGCACCCAGTTCCACATAAGGATCAGGAACGGCACCACGAAGCTCAGGAACACGGCCAGGTAGAAGGCAACCCGGTACGGGCCGATCATTATCAGCTGAAGCACGTTCTCTTCCACCGGCTTGCGGCCATACCAGAAGGTGATGAATCCGGCGAACCAGAAGTAGATCCACAGCATCGTGAAGGCAATGAGCAGTTTGCTCAGCGCCCAGAAAGCTTCCATGTAAATGTAGTTCTCGTGTCCCCCGATGCGGCGCACCAGGTAGAGGGCGACCATTGTGGTGGCGACGCCCGCTTGCAAGCAGGTAAGAGCCTGGAAGGCTGGGTATATGGCGTCAAGCCAGCCCGGCACCAACGACATCGAGAAGTCGGAAGAGATGATGAAGACTACGCCTATGAGGAAGATCCAGTAGAAGGTCCCAAGCGCTATCTGACCGGCCTTCAGGATGTTCCACTGCCGCGGCGTGCCTTTCCATCCCGTGGAAAGCAGCCGGGCCATGGCGCCCCGGAAGCCACCGTACTTGCGTCCGTAGAGGGCCAAGTCGGGAATGGAGGAAGCCCAGAGCAGGGCCAGCCCATTGACTGTCAGGAAAATCATCGCCAGGGCGTCGAGCAGCCTGGGTGCGCCCCAGGGCCACTCGAACCAGATCGACTGCCGACCCTCGGCCTCGGGTATGGTCCAGAGCAGCGGCAGGAAGATAATGAGGTTGAACACACCGACTACGGCGAACAACTCCGACACCCGTGCCAGCGGCCTGCGCCAGTGGGTCTTCGCCAGCCTCATGGTGATGGAAACCAGGAGCGCGCTCTGGCATGTGGTGTACAGGAAAGCGAAGATGGCGGCGTAATATCCCCAGTCCTTGCGGTCGTCGAAGCCGTCCATGGCCTTGATGACAAAGCCAATTACCCCCACGACCACCAGCGCCCCGAAAAGCAACGTAGCCTTAGTGAACCGCGGGCCGACGCCGTAGGTCTGGGGCAGGATGTCCTCGTTGACCTGCTGAGGCGTTCGCCGGGGAATCTCCACTAATGAGTGGAGCTCTTCGTGTTCAGCGTTAGCCATCACGCTCCACTTTCTTCAGATAAACGACGTTGGGCTCAGCGCCCAGGGTTTCGAGCAGCTTGTAGTGCCTGTCACTCTTCGCCAGTTTCGCCGCCCGGCTGTTTGGGTCCTTCATGTTCCCGAACACAAGGGCGTCCGTGGGGCATGTCTGAGCACAGGCGGGCTGTAACTCACCGTCTCTCAGGTCCCTACCCTCGTTCTTCAAGTCGCGCTCGGTGCGCCGGATGCGCTGTATGCAGAAGGAGCACTTCTCCATCAGCCCCCGGGTGCGTACGGTGACGTCGGGGTTCAACTGGTTCTCCAGCGACTCGGGCCACTCGGGCTCCCAGAAGTTGAAAAACCGCACCTGGTAGGGGTCGTTATTGGCGCAATACCGGGTCCCGACACACCTGTTGTACACCTGGACGTTCATGCCCTGGTTGTTGTGGTAAGTCGCATAGACGGGGCACACGGGCTCGCAGGGGGCGTTTTCACAGTGCTGGCATAGGACAGGCAGGAACCTGGCCTTGACGTTGGGGTATTCCCCCTCCCAGTACCGCTCAATGCGTATCCACTCTATGGCCCGACCCTCGTGGAACCTGTCCTCTTCGTTCAGAGGGATATTGTTTTCAGCTTGGCAGGCGACTACACAGGCCTCGCAACCGGTACACCGGTCGATGTCTATTACCATTCCCCACTTGAACTTGTTCTGGTCAGCCAAGAATTACCTCCCGGGCCCGACTAGTGGGCGTCGCCCTTTCCATTGGCTATCTGTATGAGCTCGACGGTCGGGGCCGGTAGTGCCTCGACTACCCCCTCGAACTTCGGCAAGGTTCGCCTTCTATCAGTCTTTGTCACTTTGACCCTGGTCGCGTTGTACGCAAGCGCACCTGTATTCGGGTCGGTGAGGGGTGCGAGAATCGACATAACGTTTGTGCCCCGATTCTCCGCATATCGCCCAAATGCCGAATGGCCTTGGGAAACAGGCACGCACACAGTTCCGGGCTGAGTTCCTCTATTTACATAAACGGGAGCTTCGATAGCACCGTACTGGGACCTGATTTCAACGATGTCGTTGCTCTTCAGTTCCAGCCGTTCGGCGTCCTGGCGGCTTATGTCCGCCCACGTATCCCAGACCACCGTGGTCATTGGATCGGGGGCGGCCTGGAGCCACGGCAGGTGCGCAAGCCTTCCATCTAGCATCGAGTTGGTCTGGTAAACGATAAGATTCATGCCCTCCTCGTGGGGGGCGTTCTGAAATACCGGCGGGTTGATCTCTGAGGGAAGGGGCTTAGGCTCGACGGAGATGTTGGGCCTGGACCCCTGGTCATACCACACGCCTCGCTGCAGCAGGCCGCTCCAGAAAGCCTCGAAGCTGCCCTCCACCGTCAGGTTCCCCCGCCCGAGTGCGAACAACTCCCTGGCCCCTTCCTGTACCGCCTCCTTGAAGCTGGCCCAGGGCAGCGCGGTCGCTGCCGTACCGCCCATACGTCCCGCAATGGCAATAAGTGTGTCCCCGAATGACCGGGTGTCCTGGAAAGGCGCCACCACTGGTTGCTGGAAGGTCACCATCTCGTACCCGGGGCCCGGGTCCGGAACGTCGTCGCCCCAGGACTCCAGGTAGGTGCTCTCGGGAAGGATCAAATCTGCCTGGGCCGTGGTGTCGTCCATGAAACTGGAGAAGCTGACCAGGTAGGGCACGTTTGCCAGGGCTTCCTGGAATCCCAGGTCCTCCGGCATACCGTGCACCGGGTCGGCGTTCCTGACCATCAGTACTTCCACGTTGCCTATGTCTGCGGCTATGGCTTGCCAGTCCCTGAAGGTGGAGTCGGGAAGGGACTGCCCGGCTGCGGGAGAAAGCGGCACAGGGTTGAAGTGGAGCCCGCCCTCCTTGCCGATGTTGCCCACCAGCACGTTGAGCGAGTATATGGCAGCCAGGTTGAACAGTCCGTTGGTGTGCGCCCCGGCAGAACTCCCCCCGACGGCCAGGCTTGGCTGCTCGTGGGCGAAGCGTCGCGCGAGGTAGATGGTGTCGTTTTCGGAGACGCCGGTCATGTCTTCTACGACGTTCGGGGCGAAAGCAGCTAGTGCCTCAAAGCCCCGACCCTCGGTCATGGCGTCCGCCGCATCTTTATCCCCGAGTTCTTCCCGGATAATTACATAAGCCATGCTCAGGGCAAGAATGCCCTCCATCCCCGGCTTCACGGGCACCCATTTGTCGGCGTTGGCGGCTGTCATGGAGAACCGGCTGTCGACGTGTACGAATGTACCTCGTCTCGGTGGTCTCCCTGTCGGAACTCGCCATATCCGCGGCTGTAGCGAACGGTCGCTAGCCAGGTTTCCAGAATGTCTGCCCCAAACCCGAGCAGGAAGTTCGTGTTTTCCAGGTCGAACTCGGGCAGCTGCTCCTGTCCGAAGAGTTGTCTCATGGCGGCCTTCAGGTTCGTCGACCTCTCCATCGACTCATAGGAGGCGTGCCGTATACCGAGAGCTTCCACGAACTGCTTGGTCATCATGGACAACCGACCTCTAAGTGGATCGGTCGCAAGTATCACCCTGGAGGCATCGGTGCCCTGGAGTCGCTGTACCAGGTCCGCTTCGGCGGTTTCCCAGGTTATCGATTGATACTCACCCGAACCCCTGGGCCCGGTGCGCCGCAAGGGGCCGGCTATCCGGTCGGGGTGATAAAGGTGCTGAACGCCCGCCTGGCACCTGACGCAAAGCTTGCCCCGGCTCATGGGGTGGTTGGGGTTGCCCTCAATCTTCTTGGCTCTGCCTTCAAATACCCGGACAATAATCCCGCAACCGTCGCCGCACAGACCGCTGGCGCTCGCGTACCAGTTGTCGGCACCAAGCACCAGGTCCTCCGGCAAGTTGACCGGACTTTCCACCAGGTTCTCTTCGGCGTCAAACCCGCACGCTTTGAAGATAACCGCACCCAGCGAGGAGATACCGGCTATCTTCAGGAATTGTCTTCGGCTAACTGGCAATGTTCGCTACCGCTTTGGTTGAATTCCTAAGGTCTAGTAGTGGCACGTTAGGCAGTCTGTGGGTGCATTGTTCTCTCTGTGACAGTCCACACAGTCACCCATCTTCAGGTCTCTGACCTGCTCCACGACCTCCATTCCCCCCACGTCCCCGTGACACTCCGAGCAATTTATGCCCTTGTTAATATGCGCTTCATGGAGAAACTGGACGTGGTCCGGCAGGCGGTGCACCCGGTTCCACTGGATCGGCTCGCCATCCTCGAAGTGGGCCCTCAGTGCCTTCAGCTCGTCGCTCTCTGGCAGGATGTACTGCTCCCGACCCAGGTCCTTGTGACAGAACAGGCACTGCTCCACCGAAGGTATCCCCGCCGAAGCCTCCGTATCCACCGTCCTGTGACAGAACATGCACTCGATCCCGACCTTCTCGACGTGTACGTCATGGGGAAAGTCGATTGGCTGGTCGGGAGCTGCGCCCATTCCGAAGACCTGGAACGGTTCGGAGAACACGGCCTTTGTCAGGAAAACCGCCGTCAAGACCAGGATTACTCCGATGACTAGGCCCAGGACGGCAGGTATCACTATTTTGGGTGTGATGGGCATCTGCTATTGCCACCAGCGGGAGTACACGTCTCCAAACGAACTCTCGGCATTGATGGCCACAAAGACAATGTATGAGATGACCCCCAGAAGGGCGGCAAATGCCACCGTATAGAAGACGCGGCGCACTTTGCTGAGGTCTTCGGGAAGGTGACCGGACTTGACCAGGGAGGGGATCAATGCGTGGGCAATGAGCATGGAGAAGGCGAAGACTATCATCAGGCCGGGGACGAAAAGGAGGGCCAATAGGAACTCACCGATGTCGGCCCAGTCTTGCCTTGTAACGAAATTAGGGTCCAATACCGTCCCCGCGGTCGGTCGAGAAACTTTGTGAAGATATTATCAGGACGAAATTCGGATTGCAAGGGTTTTTTTGACGAGGTCTGAACCTTTGTGAAAGTTTCCACTTCTCCCCCTGCCCCCGTTGCACATCGACCCCCGAGGCGATAATATCTCTCCAACGAAAAACTTGGGCCCCAGGGCCCGACACTCAGACCAGGAGCATCAATTGAGCGCCATAGCCGAAAAAACAGTCGACATAAACAAGAGACGAAAATTTATAGGCCTCGGGATTGCCCTTGGGGGCCTCGCCCTAATTGGCAGCGCCGCGGGCGCCTTTGGTCTGTTCGGTCGCTCGAACAGAGGCAAACTCTTCACCATCCGGACCGGAAGAAGCACCCCCGTGATCGACCAGGACTCCATCTTCTACCCCAGGGACGAAGCCGTCCGCCGGAAGATAGCCGAGTCCGCCGGCTCAGACCGGACCTAATTCCACACTCCTCCCTCCTAATGGGACCATTGAAGAACTGACGCCGGTACAACGTACCGGCGTTTCCTTTTGCTGTGAGCGTTAGAGCTTTCCCGCAGTGCGGCTGAAGCACCGGAGCCCCGATCTTCGTAGACAAAGACAAAGAGCCCGATTGGCGGAGATCGAGCTCTTTGTATAGGGGGGAGGAGGGTTTAGAAATGTGAGGTTGTATTCGGTTTTCTTAGCCGGTGGCATACCTCTTTTTCAGAAGCGGCAACCGGATGATGCCCGGTGTCAGATGCTCGTCGAGCTTGTCTATTGCATCTGCAATGCCCAGCCGCATCCCTTCATAAATGTCTCGGGAGTGCGCCCGGAATTCGTCAATGTGGACCCGCAGCAGACGGGATGCCTGCGTCGCCTCCCGGACCTTCAGCCCGTCTCTTACCCAGAGGGTTTGGACGTCGCTTGATAGCCCGAAACGCCTCAGCAGGCCCTTGAAACCCGACACCGGCCACTGCTGTGAAGTCAAATACCCGTACGCCTTGGCCTCCTCCAGTCCGAGGGCAGGGGCCAAAGTCCACGGGTCCTTGCGGTAGTAGTCCCTGAAATATCGGGCAACCACCTCTTCCAGTGCAGAATAGCCGTGTGTGATGCAGTTGAAGAGATCGGAAGACATCCCCTTGCCGGGGCAATGGGGCACCTTCTTGGTAACCCAGATTCCGCCTCCTTCTCCGCGTCCCGCCATAAAGGCGGACGAGCCGATGGCGATCATGTCCCGTCTTTCAAGCTCCACGAAGTTCGAAAGCAGTAGCGTCACCGTAGAATGTGCCTCGCCCTTCCTCTCGGAATTTCTCCCGAGCCTCCCATCAAGCTGCGGCGATGTCGACGCACTCTTCAGCGAGGGATAGCAGAGAGCCAGCGCCGGCCGCTCGAAGGCAATTCTCGCTACCGGGTCCATTTGGCTGTTTGGACTCAAATATGCTCTTTGTAGTGCCACGGTTCTGTCCTGTTTAGTATCTGCTGGTGCCCCTCGAGATGGAGCAGTAACGATGGTGTGCCCGTTGGGGTAGGGGCCCGAGAGGTGAATTCGGGAGATGCCTCTCGGGCCCCGGAGGGGTCAAGGTTTAGAAGAAGTCGTCATCCCATTCCGTCTGGGACGACCTTCTCTTGCGCTTGTTGCCACGTCCGAAGATCCCCGGTGCCTTCACTTTCATTTCCACGCCGGGCAGCAGGCCCCTGAACGCGCCCGTAACGTTGCCGAAGCCCCTGTCCTGCCGGAGTCCGGTAGCGATCAGGGTCAGCTTTACCATGTCGCCCAGAGACGGGTCGATCGACATGCCGAAGAAGATGCTCGCATCCCTGTGAACGGCCTTGTTTATCAGCTCGCCGGCGGCATTCACACCGCCCAGGGTCAGGTCGTCGCCTCCCTTTACGGAGAAGAGCACGCCCCTGGCCCCTCTGATGGAGAGGTTGAGCAGAGGGTTGCTTATAGCCTGTCGGGCTGCCTCCAGCGCACCCATGTTCCCCCGGCCGATTCCCATCGCCATGAGGGCCCCGCCGGGATTCGACATAATGCTCTGAACGTCGGCAAAGTCCACGTTTATCTCACCCGGTACGTTAATGAGCTCGGAGACGCTCACGATTCCCTGGCTGACCACTTCGTCCGCTGTCTGGAACGCTTCCGTCATGCCTGCATCGTGGTCGACGAACTGGAGAAGCCTGTCGTTGTGAATCACAATGAGGTTGTCGACGTGCTTCCGCAGCCTCGCAACCCCGGCGATCGCCTGGCTCAGCCTCCGAGACCCTTCGAAGCTGAATGGCGTGGTCACTACGCCAACCACCAGGGCGCCCATGTCCTTGGCCAGCTGCGCCACGTAGGGAGCGGCGCCGGTGCCGGTCCCTCCGCCCATGCCGGCGGTTAGGAATACCAGCTCCGCGTTCTTCAAAGCCTTCTTTATAAGAGTGGAAGACTCCTCCGCCGCCTTTTCGCCGATGTCGAATTCTCCCCCCGCTCCCCATCCGTGCGTGATGTTTTCGCCTATCTGGAGGACGGTGGCGCCTTGCGTTACCGACTCCAGGGACTTGATGTCCGTGTTGACGACAACAAACTCGACACCCGGCACGTTGTGGGCCAGCATTCGCCGGACACAGTTACAACCGCCTCCACCTACGCCCACCACTTTGATCCGTGCAGGTGCACGTTCGACTGATAACCTGGATACCGGACGATTGGTCAATAGTTGCTCTACGACCATTTTCTCTACCCTCGCTTTCGACTAAATTTTCTTTCGGCCCGACCCTCCACGGGAGTCGTGCCGCCGCTTGAAGCGGTACCCTTTGGCACATTGCCTTGACCGCTTCGCCTGAAGCAATCGGTGTTTGTCCCAACCACAGACGAATTTAAGGCAATATGGGCGGATTCTAGGCAGTGCAAATAGTAGTCTGCAGGTAAGGCAAAATGTATGAGAGTTAAGGATAATGCCGAATTTGCTTTTGCCTTTACATGACCTATTGCCATAGTTGTCCGTAGGGTGTACCCTGACCCTGGTCTTCCCGTGGCGGACAAGTGATAGGTTAAGGAACAAACAGCATGGTGGGTAAGGAAAACGCCAACAAGCGGCCTCCCTACCCTCCCTTTTCTCAATGGCAAAGGTTGCTCGATGCCCTGAGTGACGACTTTCGGCGCCGGCAGCTTCCTAGCCGCATTGACAACAGCTACCTCAAAAAACTGAAAGTCAACCCTTCCGCCGAGTCCAATCTCCAGTCTGCCCTTGCCTTTCTGGGTCTCGTTGACGGCCAGCGCCAGCCCACCGAAACTCTCGTGCGCCTCTTGGCCTCCCAAGGCCCCGAGACCCGCGTCATCCTCCGCGAAATCGTCAACGCCGCTTACGTTCCCGTCCTTGACGGACTCACCCCCAAGTCCGCAACCCCTGACCACCTCGCCGAGAAGTTCAAGAGGGGTGGCTCCCAGGACGAAGTCGGACGTAAGGGCATGACATTCTTCTTGGGCATTGCCAGGGAAGCAGGCATAGAGCTGTCTCCCCAACTGAAAACCAGGGAGCGGCAGCCTAACGCTCGGTCTCAGAGAAAAAGGACTTCCCAGGCCGTATTGACTCCCGCCCCCGTTGATGGTCCCCCGTCCCCGCTAGCTCAGCAGGTGCAGCCCGCAGTCTACGACGAGGCCGACCTCACCGCCCGGTTGCTGGCCAAATTCCCCGATTACAATCCGGAGTGGGATGCAGAGCAAGTCGTGCTCTGGCGGGACAGTCTAACCATGATCCTGGCCGAGGCCCGCAACCACCAGCCTCTGCCGTGTTGACTCTTCTCCAAACGTAATCCGAGACCCCGCCCCCCTTGCTTCAAGAGACGCTTTCGCCGTCTCTTTTCCGCGGGTGGCCCTCACTGCCGATGCTATAATCCATATACGTAAATCGTCTAATCTTGGAGGATCGAGAAAAGCGATGTTAAGCGATCAATACACATATGGGGCTGGCGCAGTCAGAGCTAACGCAATCTACACCGGCGCCATGTCCCGGATGTACGGCCTCGTCGCCCTGGGCATAGTTACTACCGGCGCCGCCATCTGGGTCGGCGACAGGATAGGACTGGGAGACGTCGTACTGGGCCTCGGATGGCTCGGCTACTTGGTGGGGTTCGGGATAATCTTCGCCACTCTTATGGGTGCCAACGCCCTTGCCGCAAGGGGGCAGATCGGCCCGGCCACGGGTGTCTATCTCCTGTTCACCGCCCTGGAGGGCTTTTTCCTCTCATGGATCCTCTCCGCATACACCAACGAACGCATCGGATTGGCATTCCTGCTTACCGCCGGATTATTCGTCGGAATGAGCGCAATCGGCCTCACCACCAAGAAGGACCTCACCAGGCTGGGCCCGATTCTCATCTTCGGCCTGATTGGCCTGATCGTTATCAGCCTGGTAAACATGCTCCTCCTCCAGTCCAGCATGCTCTTCCTACTCATCAACCTCCTCCTGCTGCCCCTCTTCCTGGTCTTGACGGTGTATCAAACTAGACAGGTGAAGGTTCTGGCCATGGAGGCCGCAGAGCAGGGCAACTACCAGGCCGCCACCCAGGTTGCGATTATGGGCAGCATTGGCCTCTACCTGAGCTTCCTGAACGTCTTTCTCATCATCCTTAACCTCCTCGGGTTTGCTTCGGACGACTAAGGCGTAATCGGGAAAAGCCTGACCTGCGCCCTGAATACGAGAAAAGCCCGGCGTGATTTCCACGCCGGGCTTTTTTCGTCGCAATACTAGTTCTACAGAGACAGGCTGGCCCGAGGCATCAACATCTTCATGCTGTAGGGTGCATATAGGGCCAGCGCGGCCCGCAAGTCCGCCCCACACCCGATCAGCATCGCACACTCCGATCCTGAAACCCCCAGCCTCTCTTCGATAAGCTCCGCCATCGCAAGCGTCGCCACATCCGCAGCCTCGTTCATTGTCTTCCCCCGACCAAACGTGATGACATGCTCCGGTGTCATGACCAGCGGCCCCGAGACCCGTATTTCATGCGCGGCCGACGCTCTCATGGTGATATTCATCGAACCCTCCACCGCCGAGCTCGTGGCCTCCCCATCTCCCATTGCCAGGTGCGAGTCCCCCATCGCCAGGTAGGCGCCATCGTGGAACACGGGCAGATAGAGTTCAGAGCCCGCGCTCACCTCCGTTATGCTCAGCTGTCCCCCGAACGTACCGGCCTCGCCCATGAGCGCCTCTCCTGATTCAGGCGCAACGCCTATCAACCCCAGCATTGGCCTGAACGGTATCGATGCACCGCTCGGGAATACGGCCTCCGTCTCCGACATTTTCACCGTCTCCATTTGGAAGCTGGATATCCGGTCGCCCAGTGCGCCGACTCCCGGCAGTGCCAGCACGTACGCCTGCGGCTCCGCCGGCGACATCGATAGGAACTCCACTTTCAGGGTGTCACCGGCCTTCACCCCTTCTATGTAGATTGGCCCGTTCATGGACCTGACTGTCTCCGATTTGGCGAAGTCGGGGTCCGTCCTGGAGACGTTTCTAAACCGGTCGGTGGTGGTTACGGAAAAGACCTCACCCGCCCCTACGCGCAGAGCCGGCTCGTCCTCTGCAGAGAATCGATGGCAAACTTGCTCCGACCCGAGCTTTTTCACGTTCACGTCCTCCTGCGTTGGCTTTGCGCCGATAGTATCACAATGCCGGGTTCGGAGACCTTGCAGGGGTTAAAATAGCCTCCACCCTGGACGGTGCCCTTGAGCAAAGGAGCGCTTTGGATAAACCTCTAATAGGGATAGACATGGACGGGGTGATCTGCCAACCGCCCCTGGGCCTCAATCTGCCCATTGCTCCCGGGCCCTACGAAGAGCGCTCCTTCGCTTCTGGAACTCGAAAGTCTCCCTCGGGACTGCAACTTCTGAGTCTGAAGCTTTTCCTCAGGCTGAAATATCTTGGCCGCAAGCCCCTGCCTGGCGCCCTGGAAGGCATCCGGGCAATCAGCGAATACCGGACTCCCGTCCTCGTTACTAGCCGGAACGCGGCAGGCATGCCCCTGATAGCCGCATGGTTGAAGAGGTATGGATTCATCGATCTGTTCCGAGAAGTCCACTCCAACAACCTTAGCCTCCCCTCCCCCGACTTCAAATGGCGCATGTGCTCCCAACTGGGTATAGAAGAATTTGTGGACGATGATGGCCGTGTCGCCGACCTCCTGTCCCGCAAGGGCCTGAAAACCGTATTCCTGCGTGACTGGCCCCGGAACCGCGGCTATGACTATCTGCCCAACGTGACCCGCGTCGGCAATCTGGGTGAAGTGGCGAGACTCCTGGCGGATCGGTGACTATTACCTTCCCCTCACACCTCCCGTAATGGACGATTCTAGTGCCGGAATTTATAATGCTTCGCATTAAATAGACACCGAGGCCCGAATACATCCCTCTGGGCCTCCGTTCGCTTTCCGGCTTCAAGTTAGCTGGCCCCGGTTTACCCGCTTTGCAAAGACTTCGAGACTTCTATAGAGGAAAGACCGTGCTGCTTACCGGCGGCACGGGCCTGCTCGGGAAAGTCCTCCTCGAAAGAGTCCTATGCCACCTTCCCGAGATAGAAACCCTCTACGTTCTCATCAGGCCCAGGACCCGGCCGGGAGCGCCCCCCATCTCTATCGAGGAAAGACTCAGGCAGGAAGTCTACGACTCCCAGATATTCGAACCACTAAAGGCCCGACTCGGCGATTCTTTTGATGCCCTGTTCCACTCGAAGGTGAAGGCAGTATCTGGAGATGTATCTTTGGAAGAGCTTGGCCTCGACCCCGAGACCTACAAGCGCCTCCAGGACGAAGTCGACATCATAATCAACTGCGCCGCCGTCGTCTCCTTCGACGCTCCTCTGGATAAGGCCGTTGGGCTCAACACCCTCGGCCCTCGCCGCATCTCCGAGTTCGCCAGGGGCTGCAAGAGTCCTTTCTTTGCCCACGTATCGACCTGCTACGTCAACGCCACCCGCAAAGGCCCCGTCCCCGAGGAACTGCCCGACCCGACCCGCACCGTCGGCCACGTCAACGGCCTCCCGCAAGCCCCCTATGAACTGGAGGACGAGGTACAGGCCATTCTCCGTAGGTCCCGGTCGGTCTCGGGGCTCAAAAGACGCGGTCGCCCGCGCTGAGTCTGAACGTATGGACAAGGAGCTCAGCGGAATAGGAATGGAGTGGGCTCGGCGCCGGGGCTGGCAGGACGTCTACACCTTCTCCAAGGCCATGGGCGAGCAGATGTTTGTTCGCAGCATGGAAGGAGTCAAGGGAGCCATTATCCGCCCCGCAATCATTGAAGGGGCCTGGAAATCCCCCTTGCCGGGCTGGCTCAACGGCTACCGGATGCTCGACCCCCTCATCGTCGCCTACGGACGAGGCCGCATGATCGACTTTCCCGGCAATCGCCGCGGCATCCTCGATATCATTCCCGTGGACATGGTGGCCAACGCAATTCTCGCCATCATAGCCAGGGCGTCGGAATCGGACTCCCGTAACGTCTACCAGGTAGCCTCGGGAATGGAAAATCCCATCACTCTAGGGGGATTTGCGGACCAGGTGGACGCCTACTTCAGAAAGAACCCGTTCCCCGTGTCCAGCGACGAAAACGGGAAACGGCGGAAGCTGGTTAAGCCCACCTTCCCGACCACCCCCAAGTTCCTGCGTCGTGTCCGGCTCCGGTACATGCTTCCCATCCGGACCGCCATCGCCGCCTCCGCATTGCTCTCTTTCATACCCCAGGCCCGACGATTCCGCACCCGACTGAAGTCAAAGATGTTCTCCCTGGAACGCCTTTATCAGTATGGAAGGCTCTATGGCCCCTACGCAGAGGCGGAATGCAAGTTCCTCACCAGCAACACCCGCAGCGTCATGGAATCCCTCCACGATTCTGACAAGCGGGACTTCGACTTCGATATTGGAAAGCTCGACTGGACAACCTACCTCCAGGATGTCCATATCCCAGGCGTAAAGCGATACCTTCTGGGCATGGAACCCGACACCGAGGACGCTGGCGTTAGGGTGCCGGATGCCGCCTTGTATAAGGAAGCCGAAAAATGGCTGAGGAGACCGCCCTGGACGAAAATGTTTGGCAAGGCGTTGTTCATGCCCATGACCTGGGCCCTCAGGTGGTGGACGGGCTTCCGCTGTGAAGGCCTCGAAAACATCCCGAGTTCCGGCCCCTTCATCATTGCGGCCAACCACAACAGCCACATGGACACCCCCATGGTATTTTATGCCCTTGGCCCCAGGGCCCGGACCCTCCACCCCGTGGCCGCCAAGGACTATTTCTTCGAAAACCCCTTCATGGCCCGCATGGTTCGCGTCCTTTTCAACGCCATCCCCTTCGATAGGCAGTCCACGGCTAGGGAAGAACTGGGACTCGCCCTGGCCGTTCTCGGGAAAGGCCACTCCCTCGTCTTCTACCCGGAGGGAAGCAGGGGTCAGCCGGGCCTCATGCAGCCGTTCAAGAACGGGATAGGCTTCCTCGCCCTGATGTCCCAGGCGCCCGTCATACCCACCCTGATAGTTGGCTCCGACAAGGCGATGCCCAAAGGGTCGTGGTTTGTAAAGCGCCGGCCCGTTGCCATCCGATTCGGTAAGGCCCTCTACGCGGGCGATAGGGTCAACGGAAACGATCCGAAGGCATTCGGGGACATCACCCGACAGGTTACCGGCGAAGTACAGGCGGCAGTCGAGGCCCTCCATGGGCGCATCTGACCCTCGAGTCGCTGCCTTCTTCGACGTGGACGGCACCAGCGCCTCATCGAATCTCATCGACGCATACCTAGACTTCGCCCTCGACGGCAGAAGCCCCCTCGGACGGGCAATCCGCCTGGCCGGACTCGCCCCCAAACTCCCCTTCTACGCATTGCAAGACTGGATAGATCGCGTGCGATTTATTGAAAGCTTCTTCAGGAACTATAATGGCGTTCCGGTGGAGAGCGTGGAAAGTTGGGCCCGGGGCCCGGGTCTGGACTATTGGGCCCGACACCTTTTCAAGGAGGCTGAGGAACGCGCCGGCTGGCACCGCGCGCAAGGCCACGACGTAGTTCTCCTGACCGGCGGTCTCCGCGAGATGGTGGCTCCCCTCGGCGATCTCCTCCACGTCGACGAGGTCATGGCCTCCCGTTGCGGCGTCTCAGAAGGACGCTTCACCGGACGGCTTGAGTCCGGCCCACTGGGCAGTTCCGCTAAGGCCGAAGCCGCCCGGGCCTGGGCCCGGAAGTCAGGCATAGACCTCTCCGAGTCCTACGCCTACGCCGACGACATATCCGACCTGCCCCTTTTGGAACTAGTCGGGCATCCTGTCGCAGTCAACCCGGAACGCAGGTTGAGAAAACTGGCTCACACCCGAGGCTGGCCCGTCCGCCGCTGGACCTCCAGGGGCGTACCAGCATAATGGCCTTAATCCTGAGGCTCATCGAATGACTCATATTAAGCCGGGCATCGGGTAATCGTGAAGGCTCTCGTCATATACAAGAGCGTGCCCAGGTATCTCATTACCCGAGTCCTGTCGAGGCGCTTCCCCCGGCTCGCCCTCGGCCCGACCAGCCTCCTCCGTCTCAAGGATGTCCCCGAACCCGAGCTCCCCCGCCCCGATTGGGTCAAAGTGCGTACCGTCCTCAGCGGCATCTGCGGCTCGGACCTCGCTGTAATCAAGAGCAAGGGCAGCCTCTATCTTTCCGGTTTCACGTCCTTTCCCTTCGTCCCCGGCCACGAAGTCGTGGGAGAAATAATCGAGGTCGGCGACGCAGTCGATGGGTTCAACGTCGGCGATCGGGTGGCCATCGAACCCGCCCTCGGCTGCACGGTACGAGGCTTTAGCAACACCTGCTCGGCCTGCGCGGCCGGCCGCTACGCAAACTGTCTGCGGACAACTGAAGGTACAGTATCCGCAGGCTTGCAGACGGGGTACTGCCGTAGCCTGCCGGGTGGCTGGGGCGAGAGATTCGTTGCCCACGTATCCCAGCTCCACCCAGTCCCGACCCACTTCTCCGACCAGGCCGCCGTCCTCCTAGAGCCCCTCTCCTGCGCCATTCACGGCATCCTCAGGGCCGAGCCTCCCGAGTCCGGTTCGGTCCTGGTAATCGGGTGCGGGGTGGTGGGCCTCCTGACCATCGCCGCTCTGCGGGCCTTGAGGCCCGAGACCCGGATAGTCGCAGTGGCCAAATACCCCTCCCAGGCCTCCACCGCCCAAGCCTTCGGCGTCGACGTGGTGTGCTCACCCGGCTTGAAGGGCTACGAACAGCTTGCACGCGAGACCGGAGCGAAGCTTTTGCCTGTGATCAGGGAAAAACCGGCAGTAGTTGGCGGATTTCCCATCGTCTATGAATGTGTTGGCTCTTCCTCAGCCCTTGACGATGCCGTCCGCTGGACCGGTGAGAACGGCACGGTGGTAGCCCTCGGCATGCCCTCCGACGCCCGCACCGACCTCACCCCCCTCTGGCACCAGCAGGTCCGACTCACCGGCGCCTATGCCTATGGCCTGGAACACACCGCAAACCAACACGTGAAAACTTTCGACTTGGCGCTCCGGCTGATGAGAGACGACCAATTCAGAGACCGCCTGTCTGCCCTCGTGTCTCATCAATTCCCCATCCGGCGCTATAAGGATGCCATTGTGGCGGCTGGCCGGGCGGGGAACCTGGGCGGAGCCAAGGTGGCCTTCTCCTTTTCCCGTTGAGTTAGGCTTGTTACACTAGCCCCGAGAATGCCAAACATGAAGGTGTTGCCTTGGAAATAGATAAGAGCAGTCTGGTCAAACGGGTGGAGAAGCCCGGCCAGCGGTTTCTCATGCACCACGGCGAGTCCTTCCGGTATGAGGAGTTGCCGGTCGGGGCCCGAGTCATCTACCCCCCACCCGCCCTCCCCCCCATTAAGGACGTCGACCGCGCCATAGGCAACGCGCTGGAAAAACCCTTGGGCCAGGACCCCTTGTCTAAGGTTGTCAGGCCGGGCATGAAGGTGACCATCGCCTTTGATGACATCTCCCTGCCCCTCCCCCCCATGACCCGACCCGACATCCGTCAGCGCATCGTCGAAGCAGTCCTCAAGACCCTTGGCGAAAACGGTGTGGATGACATCCACCTTGTTGCCGCCCTCGGTTTGCACCGACGCATGACCCCCGGCGAACTCAAGAGGGCCCTTGGCAGGAAGGTCTTCAATGAGTTCCATCCCGACAGACTCTACAACTTCGACGCCGAAGACCGCGAAAACCTCGTAGTCTTGGGCACAACCGAGCATGGTGAAGAGGTCGAAACTTCGAAGCGGGTAGCCGACTCGGACCTCCTCATCTACGTGAACATCAACCTCTCCTCCATGGACGGCGGCCACAAGTCCATCAACACGGGCCTCGTCAGCTACAAGACCATCCGACACCACCACAACGTTCACACCTTGATGCGCTGCGAGTCCTACATGGATCCGACTCGCTCCGCCCTCCACGACTCCGTAAACGGCATGGGCAAGGTCGTATCGAAGAACCTGAACGTATTCAAGATCGAGACCGCTCTCAACTCCAACACCTTCCCATCTGTCCTAGCCCATCTTCAGAAACAGGAGTCGGACTGGAACGCCATCGACAAGATCACTTTCGGCGTGAACCGCCGGGCCCTTAACCTCGCCCCCTTCTATGTGCGATGGCAGATTTTCCAGAACCTCCGCTCTCCCTACGGCCTTCTGGACGTAGCCGCAGGGGACACCGACATGGTCCATGATCAGATCCTGTCCACCCTCTTCAAGCAGCAGACCGTCCCCGTCGAAGGCCAGGCCGACATCATGGTCATGGGCCTGCCTTACCTTTGCCCTTATAACGTCAACTCCCTCCTGAATCCATTGCTGATCCACACCCTAGCCTTGGGCTACAGCTTCAACATGTACCGCGGCAAGCCCCTCGTCAAGCGGGGTGGCGTCCTCGTCTTCTCTCACCCCCTCGACGAGCGGTTCAACGCCCTTCACCACCCTTCCTACATAGACTTCTACAACAAGATCCTCCCCCAGACCCGGGACGCCGCCGAAATCGAAAGACGTTTCGAGGCAAGCTATGCGGAGGACGAACGGTACCGCCGGCTCTACCGGGAGTCCTACGCCTACCACGGCGTGCACCCCTTCTATATGTGGTACTGGGCCTGCTATGGCCAGGACTATCTCGGTCGCGTCATAGTTGCCGGCGCCCGAGACAAGTCGGTGGCCGATCGCCTCGGCTACGAAACTGCGCCCGACGTCCCCACCGCCTTGGAGATGGCCAAAGACACCGTCGGCCCATCCCCTGAGGTCTCCATGTTCCACTACCCCCCCATCTTCCTCTGCGACGTGACCTGATAATGGCTAGTCCCGTCCAATGGACCATCATTGCCAACCCGACCTCCGGCAAGGGCGGCAGCCGGCCACTCGCCATCCAGATTGGCGGCGCACTGACTTTCGCCGGCATTTCCAACGAAGTCCTCCGCACTACGAGGCCGGGCGAGGCTGAAAGTATGGCACGCGCCGCCGTAGATGAGGGACGGACCGGTGTGCTCGCCTGTGGCGGCGACGGCACCTTCCACGAGGTGATCAACGGCGTAATGTCTCGGCCCCAAGGCAGCGAGGTGATCGTAGGAATTGCCCCCTCCGGCAGGTGTAATGACTTCGCCTCGGCCCTCGGCCTGCCCAGGACCGCGAAAGCCATTGGAAGCCTGATCGTGACCGGGCGTTCCAGGAGAGTGGACCTCGGCCTTGTAGGTGCCAGGTATTTCGCCACCGTCGCAACCCTCGGCTTCGACAGCACGGTCAGCCAGTACGTTGCCGATGGCCGCGTGCCCCGCTTCCTTAAGGGCACTTCTTCCTACCTCTACGCTATCTCCGTCCAGCTGTTCCGGTACAAGGACAAGATCGTCCGTCTTGAGGGGGATGGCCTGGATTACTCAGGCCCGACCTTCCTCGCAGCCACCGCCAACACCAGGCAGTACGGCGGAAACATGAAAATCGCCCCCGACGCCCTCCCTGATGACGGTGCCCTCGACGTCTGCCTCGTTGAATCCGTCCCGAGACGCGAGGTAGTGAGAATCCTGCCCGGCGTATTCACGGGTGAACACACTGCGCACCCCGCCGTTTCCATGCACCGCGTGAAAAAACTGAGGATCGAGACCGACTCCCCAATGCCCATCTGGGCCGACGGTGAAAGAATCTCCGAGACCCCTGCTGAGATCTCCGTGGCGCCCGGCGCCCTTAAGCTCCTCGCCTAGATTCCCTGGCCGTATACGTGGTCCGCACTGACCACCACTATCGCCCGACGGTCATCCCGCATTACCCGGTCGTATTCGTCCCAGTCGTCGTGCGTCCCGCCGCAGGCCACGAACGCCTCCCGGAGCTCCACCCGCAGGGCTTCATGGTCGGTGTTGTCCCAGTCCCGGATCACTACCCTGCCCTCGACGGCGCACCATCGGTCCCAGTGTGGACTCACCACGGTCACTGTGCACCTCGGGTCCCGACGCAGGTTCTTCAGCTTCGCGGAGCTTCCAATCGCTACGAACACCACTCCCCCTGGTACGCTCCCGCCTTCACGACGCTCGTCTGGATCGCCCCGACCTCCTGAACGTGTTCACCACTGCATCGAAGTTTGTCGATAGAAATCTGCGTGCGTCGTCATAGTTCATCTTGTCCTCCCCGGACTGCTACAAGTGATCAAGTCTCCTGGTTCGATTGCCTCCCAAGCCGGCCCCTGAAAAACACGATCCCCATGAGCATAAGGGCGGCAAAAACCAGCAGGATGAATGACACTGCGGCCATCATCGGCGCGAACTCCACCGTGACCCCGTTCCACAGGTTCATCGGCAGAGTCCTCAGGAACGGGTCCTTGAGGAAGACCGCTATGGGCACCTCGTAGAAAGAGACAAGGAAGGCAAAGAATGTCGCCACCGTGATTCCGGGCATTATTTGAGGGAGGATTACCCTGCGTAACGCCGTGAATCTGTTGGCTCCCAGGCTCATCGCTGCCTGTTCGTGCACCTGGTCGATTCCCCTGAGCGTCGCCGTCAGGATAATCACCACGTACGGTATTGCCAGGACTACGTGGGGCAGAGCGATGCCGATTACAGTTCCCACCAGCGGCCGCATGTTAAACGAATAGAAATAGAAGAGCGCCAACGCAGTGAGGGTGGCCGGCACTATTAGCGGAAGGATGACGAAGGACCCCAGGAGCCCTCGCCCCGGGAACGACCCCCGGGCCAGTCCATAGGCCACCATCCCGCCGAATGGCACGGCAATTAACACCGTAATGAAAGCGAGTTGCAGGCTTGTGGACGTCGATGTAATCCAGTTGACGGGGGTGATGGGGTCACTGATAAAGAAAGCCTTGATCCAGTCGATGCTGTAGGCCTTGGGAGGGAAGATTACAAACGCAGACTTGTTGAAGGCCAACGGGATTACTATCAGGCTGGGCAGAACCAGAAAGGCGCATAGAAGACCCACCATCAGATTCAACGGCACCCGGCGTGGCGCCCGATAGGAGGTTTCGATCGAGGAGGAGCGAATTAGCGCCTCCCCCGCCCCGTAGATCGACCCGAACCCGATGAGCCGTGCGAAGATCATGAACAGGATCAAGATCGCCGTCAGCAGGATAATTGCGAGAGCCGCGCTGAACCCCCCTGTCCCCGACAGGTAGGACGCGATCCCCTGGTCCCTGATGCCGCCCAGCACCGTGGGCGCAATGGAGCTTCCCGCACTCAGGATGAACACCAGTAGCGATCCCGCCCAAATCCCCGGAATGCTCAGGGGCAAGTAGACGCGCCAGAAGCTCCTTAGAGGGGTTGCGCCCATGCTTTCGGCTACGGCTGTCAAGCTCCTGGGAATGTTTCGCATTACGGCGTAGAGGGGCAGCACCATGAATGGAAGGAAGAGCTGCATCATCCCGATCTCCACGGCCATCCGCGTCCACAGCAGTTCCAGGGGCTGGTCTACTATCCCTATGAGCTGCACGAACTCGTTGACCGGCCCCCTCCTCCCGAGCACCACCCTCCACGTGTATGTGCTGGCTATGGAGTTCGTAATGAACGGTACTATGACTATCAGGAGGACAACACCCCGCCACCGTCCTACCCGAGTGGCCAGGTAGTAGGCAATCGGGTACCCGAAGATAATGCAGGCGATGGTCGTCGTGACCGCCAGCTCGGCGGTGGTGCGGAACATCCGCTGGTAGATGGGGTTCGTCAGTGCCTTCTCATAGTGCGCCGTGGAGAACTCGCCGTCCCCAAAGCTCACCCCCACCATCCTGACCAGCGGGATCACGAAGAACAGGAGCATCACCAGGATTGCCGGGATAGCGAGGGCCGGGTAAACGCCCTGCTGCCGTATCCTGAACAAGAGCAGGCGCCTGTCCGTGGCGCCGTTCAGTTTCCAGTCCCGCGGCAGGAGCCTCTGCAAAGCGGCTAGCATTCTCGGTTGATGACGTGTTCGGAGAAAATGAAGTGAGATAAAGTCAAGGTCGGTTGCCTGTTATCATATCATCAAAACGCCCGACCATTCCCCGTCCCCCGAGACCCTCCCTCTATCCACCGATGCCAAAGTGAGAGATTATGGCTACCGAGACCCAAATCCAGGCGGCATTCAGCATCATCGCCGAAAGGCCCGAGTGTCGAGACTGTCGAATCAGCCTCCGCTTCGGTGACCTCGACTGCCCCCATTGCGGCGCCGACATCGAGGAGCAAATGCAGGACTGGGCCGCCAGGCTGGTAGACGCCATCACCGAACTCGCATCAAGTTGAGCTACTGAAACAGTTTCCATAACCATTCACAATGGGAGATAATGTATGCCTGATAGCCGGTTCCAAGTCAACATAAACCAGGAAGTACTGGATGACCTGAAAGATCGTCTCAAACGCACCCGCTGGCCTGACGAAATCCCCGGCTCCGGTTGGGACTACGGCTCCAACCTCGCCTACCTTAAGGAACTCGTCGACTACTGGATTGAGGAGTTCGACTGGCGAAAGCAGGAAGCCAAGATCAACCGCTACTCCCAGTTCATCACCGAGGTGGACGGACTGGACGTCCACTACATCCACGAAAAAGGCCGGGGCCCCGACTCCCTTCCCCTCCTCCTCAGCCACGGCTGGCCTGGCTCCATCACCGAATTCCTCGACTTCATTCCCCTCCTCACCGACCCCGCCGCCCACGGCGCAGACCCCAACGATTCCTTCGATGTAGTCGCGCCCTCCCTCCCGGGATACGGCTTTTCCGCCAAGCCCGACAAACCCGGTATGGGCGTCAACGGCATCGCCGATGTATTCGCCAAACTCATGTCTCAGATCGGCTACGATAGCTACGTCGCCCAGGGCGGTGACTGGGGAGCCTCAATCTCTTCCAGGCTGGGTTTCGCCCACCCGGACACGGTCAAAGCCATCCATATCAACATGGTCTTCGGCGGCAGGCCCTACCTCGGCCCCGGCGCCCGACCCCTCTCCAAAGCCGAGAAGCAGTACGTTAAAGAACTCGACCAATGGGAGGACGACGAAGGCGCCTACGGCCACATCCAGGGCACCAAGCCCCAGACCCTCGCCTACGGCCTCAACGACTCCCCCGCCGGCCTAGCAGCTTGGATCGTAGAGAAGTGGCGCTCCTGGTCCGACTGCGAAGGCGACATCGAAAGTGTCTACACAAAGGACCAGATCCTCACAAACGTCACCCTTTACTGGGTCACCGGGACCATAAACTCCTCCACCCGCATCTACTACGAGACCCGCAAGGACAACTGGCGCATGTCCCAGGGTGAGCGTATAGAAGTCCCGACCGCCGTCGCAGTCTTCCCGGAAGAGCTTGACCGGCCCGTCAGGGAATGGGCCGAACGCTCCCACAACGTCCAGAGGTGGACCGAATTCCCGCGGGGCGGCCACTTCGCCGCCATGGAAAAACCCCGGGAGCTTGCCGAAGACATCCGTGAGTTCTTCCGGCAATTCAGGTAAGTCTTCCCCGCGCCGGTAACTTCCCGACAAAGCAGAGGGGCCGGACACTGCGTCCGGCCCCTCGTTTCTTCGGCAATTCTATGTGTTCGGCTTATTCCAGGGTCAGCTTCCAGGCATCGTACCGCTCACGCCACGCATCATCATAAACTTGGCCGTGTTCTTCGTCGCTGAAGATGGCGAAGGGTATGTTTGCCGCGGATGACGGGAGCTGGTCCCTGACTTCGTCGTATTCAGGAGCCTCTAGGGCCGCAATCGACTTCAGGTTTATCGGCCCGTAGGTGATGAACAGGGATATGCGGGCGTTGACCTCCGGCAGGGAAGTCCAGGCAATGAACAACTGGGCCAGATCGAAAGCCTCGGGGTCCTGCTCCCTTAGCCCCTTGATTATGCCCATTGCGTCGGTGTTGATCGTGAAACCACACTCCCAGCAGATGTTCAGCGGTGCGCCCTCCCTGGCCGCATCGAAGATCCGACCGTTCCAGGCGGTGCACATGTCCAGGTCGCCGCTTATCAGCAGCTGCGGGCAGTCCGAGCCCGTATTCCAGATCAGGTCGACCTGGTCCCGGTATTCGTCGAAGAGCTCGAAGGCACGGTCCACCTGATCCTCGTCGGGAGCGGCCAGGCTGGCCCTCCCTTCCTGCGTATCGAGCAGTGACGGGTTGTCCGCAAGCAGCACGAACTTTATCTCGCCGTGGGGGTAGTAGGCCCACGCGCGTTTTCCGGGGAATTTCTCGGTGTCGTAGAAGTCGGGCATCGTCGTGGGCTGGTTGCCCTCCGGGTATACGTCCGAGTTGTAGGCCCATACCTCCGACCACGTGATCCCGCCCCCAGCGGTGTACGGGGCCTTCAGGATCTCCAGGAAGTCCCGGTTGTCTATGACGCTGAAGTCCAGATCCTCCAGCGAGCCGTTCTTGCCGAGGTTGTGTATGGTCCCGCCGCCCTGGTCGATGACGTGCCATGTGATGTTGCCCGAGGCCTCCATCGCCCGTATCTTGCCCAGTAGCGGCGTCCCGTCGTCGATGACCTCGATTCCGAACTGGTCCGCCATAGGTATTCCATAAGCCTGGCGCTGGGCAGCCTGGTAGGCGCCGCCCCAGGAGCTGAACACTAGGCTGTGGCCCCGGTATTTCTCCAACTCCGCCTCGATCTCTTCCTTGGTCGCCGGGTTCTCTACCGTCCACTCCGTCCGGGGCCTCAAACCGGTCGAAGGTTCCTCATCCGGCTCGTCCGGCACGGCTGTCGGTTCGGGCATGGCGTCGTCCGGTTCATCCGGTACGGCCGTCGGTTCGGGCATGGCGTCGTCCGGTTCATCCGGCACGGCTGTCGGTTCCGGCATTGCCGTCGGCTCATCTGCCACGGGTGCCGGGGTGGCCGTCGCAGCCTCTCCGCAGGCCGCTGCGATCAGGAAGGCCAGTGACAGCACCGCCAAGAGTGCAAAGAAGCGCCTCCCGGAGACTATGTCCCCGCCGAGACGCCATCCAAATATCTTCATGGGTTTTCCTCCCCTCGATCAAGGTTCTTCAGACGATCCAATTGTTCAGTCGTTATTCAGGATACGGTCTCGAAACCCTCCTCTCATAAGAATTGCAACGTCATAATACTCAGGCGCCCCCCGGAGGTCTATACCCGTCCGGGGGGCGCCGGTTTACGGATTCAGGCTAGTTTAGTGTGCCCTTCCACTCCTCGTACCTCTCTCGCCATGCATCCAGGTTTGCCGCCCGGTGCACTTCATCATTGATGATGGCGAAGGGGATGTTGGAAGGCGAAGAAGGCAGTTCGTCCCTCACAGCGTCGTAGACGGGGTCAGAGAGGGCTGCCAGGGCCTTGGTGTTGACGGGCCCGTAGGTGATGAACTGGGCCATCCGGGAGTTGATCTCCGGGAAGGAAGTCCAGGCCATGAACAGCTGCGCCAGCTCGAACTTATCGGGGTCCTGCTCTTTCAGGCCCTTGATGACGCCCCAACCGTCCGTGTTCAGTACGTGGCCGCACTCCCAGCAGATCTTCAGGGGCGCGCCCTCTTTGGCCGCGTCGTAGATGCGTCCGTTCCAGTTGGTGCACATGTCGGCTTCGCCGCTGATCAGGAACTGCGGGCAGTCGGAGCCCGTGGTCCAGAATACGTCCGGCTGGTCCCGGTACTCTTCGAAAAGCTCGAAAGCGCGGTCAACCTGTGCCTCGTCGGGAGCGGCCAGGCTCGCCCGACCCTCGGCGCTGTCCAGAAGCTCGGGGTTCTCCGACAGTAGCACGAACACGATTTCCGCGTCCGGGAACTGGTTCCAGGCCCGCCGCCCCGGGAATTTCTCCGGGTCGTAGATGTCCGCCATCGTCTTGGGCTGAGACCCCTCGGGGTACACGTCCGAGTTGTAGGCCCAGGTCTCCGACCACGTGATCCCGCCGCCGCCGATGTACGGCGCTTTCAGCACTTCCAGGAAGTCCCGAGTGTCGATCACGCTGAAGTCCAGGTGCTCGAGCGAGTCGCTCCGTGCCAGTGCGTGGATAGACCCGCCGCCCGTGTCGAATACGTGCCAGGTGACGTTCCCCGACTCCTGCATCGCCCGCACCCTGCCGACCGTCGGCTGGCTGTCGTCGATGATCTCGATGCCGAACATCTCGGCAAAGGGTACGCCGTAGGCCTGCCGCTGGGCGGACTGGTAGGCGCCGCCCCAGGAGCTGAATACCAGGCTCTGTCCCCGGTACTTCGCAAGCTCCGCTTCGATCTCTTCCCTGGTCGCCGGGTTGTCAACCGTCCACTCGTCGCGGGACCTCAAACCGGTCGAAGGTTCGTCATCCGGTTCGTCTGGCACAGCCGTGGGTTCGGGCATGGCGTCGTCGGGCTCGTCTGGCACAGCCGTGGGTTCGGGCATGGCGTCGTCCGGTTCATCCGGCACGGCTGTGGCTTCCGGCATTGCCGTGGGGTCGTCTGCCGCGGGTGCCGGCGTCGCCGTTGCGGCTTCGCCGCAAGCGGCTGCGATTAACAGGGCAAGGGCCAGGACGGCGAACAACCCCAGAAGGGTTCTCTTTGTGGTCAGGCCCTTGCCCCGATATCCGTAGGCTTTTCTCATGCTTTCTCCTCTCTTAATGGCTTTAGGCGCCCCCCGGAGACTTCTGCCTCCCGAGGAGCGCCTATTTGCCTTTTATCCGAACTCTCTAGTTTTCGAAGGTCTGCTGGAATTCGATCCAGCGCTCACGCCAACCGTCCGTGCGCTCTCCAACGTGTACTTCGTCCTTGAAGACGGCGAAGGGGATGTTAGCAGTGGAGGACGGGAGCTCGTCACGGACTGCATCGTACTCAGGAGCCTCCAGGAACGGAAGCGACTTCGTGTTGATGGGTCCGTAGGTGATGAACTGCGCCATCCTGGCGTTGATCTCGGGGAAGGAGGTCCAGGCCATGTACAGCTGTGCAAGCTCAAAAGCCTGGGGGTCCTGCTCCTTGAGTCCGTTGATTACGCCGAATACGCCCGTGTTCAGGACGTGACCGCACTCCCAGCAAACCCTGATCGGCTCACCTTCCTGGGCGGCGTTGAAAATCCGGCCGTTCCAGGCGGTGCAGAGAGCCATCTCACCACTGATCAGGTTCTGCGGGCAGTCGGAACCCGTCTGCCAGAACCAGTCCACCTGGCCCCGGTACTCGTCGAATATCTCAAAGGCCCGGTCTACCTGCTCATCCGTCAGAGCGGAGAGGCTGGCCCGACCCTCGGCAGTGTCGAGGAGCTCAGGGTTCTTGGACAGCAATACGAAGACCATCTCGTGGTCCGGGTAGTAGGCCCACGCCCGACGCCCGGGGAACTTTTCGGCGTCGTAAATGTCGGCCATGGTGTGCGGCTGGTTGTCCGCCGGGAATACGTCTGTGTTGTATGCCCACACTTCGGACCAGGTGATTCCGCCGCCGCCGATGTACGGAGACTTGGTGACCTCCAGGAAGTCCCTGTTGTCTATGATGCTGAAGTCCAGCTCTTCCAGGTCGCCGGTGTTGGACAACTGGTGGATGGAGCCGGTGCCGGTGTCGAACAGGTGCCAGGTCACGTTGCCGGACTGGGACCTCGCTCGTACGTTGCCCAAGGTCGGCTGCGAGTCGTCGATGATGTCGATGCCGAACTGCTCGGCAAACGGCACCGCGTAGGCCTGCCGCTGCGCCGACTGGTAGGCGCCGCCCCAGGACGCGAATACGAGGCTCTGGCCCCGGTACTTCTGGAGCTCTGCTTCGATCTCTTCCTTGGTCGCCGGGTTCTCGACCGTCCACTCGCTGCGGTCCCTCAAACCGGTCGAAGGTTCGTCATCCGGTTCGTCTGGCACAGCCGTGGGTTCGGGCATTGCATCGTCAGGCTCATCCGGCACGGCCGTAGGTTCCGGCATGGCGTCGTCAGGCTCGTCGGGTGCCGCCGTAGCCTCGGGCATCGCCGTCGGCTCGTCTGCCGCAGGTGCGGGGGTGGCCGTTGCGGCCTCGCCGCAAGCGGCTGCAATCAGCAGGGCGAGGGCCAGCACCGCAAACAGGGCCAGGAAGGTCCTGTTTCGGGTCAAGCCCTTGACCCTGGACTTTTTGGTTGCTTTCATCTTTCTTCCTTTCAATGGGCCTTTTGCAGACCCGAGGGCCTGCTCCGCATTAGTATGGCTTTTAATCCGGGGACTAGCTATCGGGCATAGAACACCTCCATGTTTCCGAAGACCACGGGGTGCTTGCCAGGTCGAGGATACGACTTGGCCGAAACTGGTTGTTTTCAAGGTTCAGAGTCAGAACGCGGCAACCCTTAGTCTCTGTGGAGCTACACAAACTGTCCGCCATCTCTCACAGTAGTCTTGGATCGACCGACTGGCCGAATATCGCGCAATTGTATGTTTGCATGGAAACACGATGTCAAATTATCCTTGGCCCATCTGAACCCGTAACGCTGGAAAGCCCGAGACCCCAGGCGTGGAGGTGACACATTGGCCCATAAGGACCTCTTCGACTTGAACGGCCAGATAGCCATTGTGACCGGGGCATCCTCCGGCCTCGGCGTCACCTTCTGCGAAGCCCTCGCCGAGGCCGGTGCAGACCTCGCCGTCTGCGCCCGACGCACCGACATGATGGACCAAACCGCCCGAATGGTACGAGACTTGGGCCGCCGCTGCCTCGCCGTCAAAGCCGACGTCACCAGCCCCGACCAGATAGACTCGTTCGTAGATCAAGTCCTCGCCGAGTACGGCAAAATCGACATCCTCGTCAACAACGCCGGCGTCACCATTTTCGAGGGCAAGTCCGCCACCAACGCAGACTTCGCCGCCTACGACAAGATAATGCAGACCAACGTCACCGGCTCGGCCATGCTCGCCCACAGGGTCGGCAAGGAGATGCTCGCCCGAAGCTACGGCCGGATCATCAACCTGTCTTCAATCCTTGGGGTGGTGGGTGGAGTGCCCCAGGGGCCGTCCTGGGCCTACTCCATTTCCAAGCACAGCGTAGTGGGTCTCACAAGGGCCTGTGCCATCCAATGGGCCGACCGCGGGATCACCGTCAACGCCCTCGCCCCGGGCTACTTCCCCAGCGAGCAGGCCTTCGTCGGCGGCAACCCTGATGAAGAAGAGATCAAGTACCGCACCCCCATGCGCCGCCAGGGCAGACCCGACGAACTGAAGACCGCCCTCCTCTTCCTCGCCTCCCCCCACTCCGGCTTCATCACCGGCCAGACCATACTAATAGACGGCGGCTGGAGCGTCTGGTAACCCCTCCCCACCCCCTAGGCGAACCGCGGCAGCACCTTCTCCGAAAACATCGATAGGCTCTTCATCACCATCTCGTGCGTAAGACCCGGGATGTTGTGGAACAGCACCATGTGTTCCAGCCCCAGCTCATCCCGGTACCTCTCGATCTGCTCCGACACCGAGTCCGGAGTCCCGACAAATATCAAATCGTGGGAGTCCTCGAACTCGAAGCAGTCCGCAATCAGGTCGTCCTCCGTCAACTCCCCCTCGGCCAGCATCGCCTTCCGAGACCGGGGTATGTCCGTGGAAGTGAGCCTCTCCCGGTACCCGAGCCCCTCTCGAATGTCCTTTATCGCCTGCTCCCGAGTCTCCGCAACGTAAGTGGGCCGCATCACCGCCAGCTTCCGCGGCGAGGGGTTCGGCCCCGCCTCTACCTCTTGGGCCTCTTCCGCATATCCCGCCCAGTGCCCCTTGATCTTCTCCATCGTGCTCCGCATGCTGATAACCCCAACGTCCCGAGCCGCCGCAAACTTGTGGGACGTGACGGAGTCCGCCATCTGGTAGATGGGTGGGTGGGGCTTCTGGTACGGCTTGGGCAGCACGCTTAGCGCCGTCATCTCGCCGTCCTGGCTATGGTATCGGGAGTCCCAGTTCATCGGGTTCGGCTCCCTCCACCCGGGGACGGGGAAGGTGAAGAACTGCCCCTCATGGCGGAACACGTCCTGCGTCCAGGCGCCCTTGATGATGTCCAGGCTCTCCGCGAACAGCGAGTAGTTCTGGGCGTTGTTCAACCTGTCGGCGTGTACGTTGAACTGCAAGCCCGACCTGCTGTCATACCCCCGCGCTATCCCGAAGTCCACCCGACCCTTCGTCATGTTGTCCAGCATCGCTATGTCTTCGGCTACGCGGATCGGGTGCCAGTCCGGCAATATCACCCCGCACTGCCCGACCCTGATCCGCTCCGTGTGCGCCGCCAAATCCGCCCCGACCAGTATCGGGTTGGTCATCGCCCTGTTCCAGCCGTCCCAGGAAAAATGGTGCTCCGCCAGCCACACGGTCGTGAACCCCGCCTGGTCCAGCAGCCCGGCTATGTCCCGGAACTCATCGGTCAGCTTGTCCCACGGATAGACCTCGCCGAAATGGTAGTAAACGGTGCTGTCGAACCGCATACGCGCCCTCCGCACCAGGCTCTCGGGCCCGGTTACGTAGCCTCCGACTCGTCCTTGAAGCCTATGGAGACGTGAGTGCCGTCGCAGTAGGGCTTGTTGGACGAGCCCCCGCAGCGACACAGAAATACCTTCCTGCGCTGCTTGTAGGGATTGCCGTTGTGGTCAACGACGGTAAACTCGCCCGTGACCTCGTAAGGGCCGTCCTTGGTTGCCTGAATGTTGCCGCCTGCCATGAATTGGGTCTCCTTTATTGGTGTGCGATGGGGGATAGTCTCGGTTAGTGTATCCTGTCCTGAGACGTTCGTCACCCACCCGACCCCCCGTCTTTGACTGCCACGGCCTCCCGTAAGTACACTTCGTCTGCGGTATGATTGATTCCGTGTCCTGCAATCAGGCACATAAGTAGACATAAGAGATTGGCATAGAGGCACATCATGAGCAGGAACGGCCTGAAATTCATGGACTCCGACATGCACGTCATCGAGCCCGTCGACCTCTGGCAGCGCTACATCGACCCCGCTTTCAGAGACCGTGCCCCCGTCGGCCTCGCCCGATACCAGCAGGACCTCTGCGTCGAGATCGACGGTGAGCAGATACCCAGGGACGTCCACGACGACCTCTTCGAGGAGAAGGCCGGGCCCCTGGAGGTCTACCGGGACCCGATTGACAGCGGCTGGGACTCCCATTCCCAGCTGAGGGCCATGGACAAAGAGGGCATGGACGTGGCCCTCATGTACCCCTCCCGAGGCCTCTTCGCCGCCGCTACCGACAAGCTGGACCCGGCTTTCAGCGCTGCCATAGCCCGTGCCTACAACGACTGGATGGCCGACTTCTGCACCCCCTCCCCCGACCGCATGAAGGGTGTCGGCATGGTCTTCCCCACGGACGTTGGAGAGGCCGTGAAGGAGGCGAAGAGGTGCGTTGAGATCCTCGGCTTCAAGGGCGTCTTCATCAGGCCCAATCTCTACCTCGGGCGAAACTGGCACGACCCCTGCTACGACCCCCTCTGGGGGGAGATCGAAAGACTCGACGCTTCGGTGGGGTTCCACGAGGGCTCCCATGTCCCCATGCCCGAGGCCGGGTCCCGGTTCGAAGGCGACTACTGGCTCTTCCACACCTGCTGCCACTCCATGGAGATGATGATGGCCGCCGTCAGCATGATAGGCGGCGGCGTGCTGGAACGGTTCCCGACCCTCCGCGTCGCCTTCCTGGAGGCCAACTGCTCCTGGGTCCCTGGCTAATATGGCGCATGGACGACCACTTCGAGTTCTCCGGCAAGATGGAAGCCCCGACCCTCACCATGACCCCCGGCGACTACTTCAAGCGCCAGTGCTACGTCTCCGTCGAGCCCGAGGAATCACCCGCGGCTATGGTGGAGAGCTACGGCCTGGAGGACAACCTCGTCCTTTCCACCGACTACCCCCACCCCGACTCCAAGTTCCCCCACGCCGTCGAAATGTTCCTGGAACTCCCCCTCTCGGACTCCGCCAGACGCAAGACCATGTGGGACAACTGCGCCCGCCTCTACGGCCTGACCTAACACCTTTCCTCTTTCCTCTCTCTCCTTCCCATCCCGATGCCCCGCGAGGGATCTAAGGCGTGAGCCCCTTTAGCGACCCCCTCTAAACCACCCACCCCAATCCGTCCTCCCCGCCAAACGTCACCCCGACCCCCTAACTTCCCATCCCGATGCCCCGCGAGGGATCTAAGGCATGAGCCCGCCATAGCGACCCCTCTGAGCCCCCCACCTCACAATCCGTCATCCCCGAGTAGAGCCTGCCCCCGAGAAGTCGGGGGGGAATCCATCCCCGGGCGGGGGGGACAGCCCGGCATCGCCAATCCATCGCATCCGCTTTACCCCCCTTGACAGACCCATGTGTTCTGTGTGAACATACATTAAGAACTTACATTGTGAATATGATTTCTATCGTAGAAGGAGACCATACAATGCTCATCAAACGCACCCCCGAGACCTTCGAAAAGCTCCAGCTCCTCGGAGGTATGGCCACCGACGACATCCTCTCCCAGCCCCAGAAGAAGCCCAGGGAGCGCACGCCCTACTCAGCCCCGAGAAAGAACCCCATGCCCGGCGTCTACAAGGCTTCCATGCCCAACGGCAAGACCATCAGCCTCATGCGCGTCATGTTCACCGACTTCTGCAAGATGGACTGCCACTTCTGCCCCAACAGCCACTGGGTCCCGAGAAAGCGCTTCGCCTTCAAGCGGGAAGAGCTGGCCTCCGCCTTCATGGAGCTCCACCGCCGGCACACCGTAGAAGGCCTGTTTCTCAGCTCCGGCGTCGCCGGCACCGGCTCCAAGACCACCGCCAAGCTCATCGACGTAGTCCAGATCATCCGTGAGAAATACGGCTTCCAGGGCTACATCCACCTGAAGGTCATGCCGGGCGTCGAGCGGGAGTACGTCGAGGCCGCCCACAAGCTCGGCACCCGACTCTCGGTCAATATCGAGACCCCCAGTGTCGAAAGAATGCGCACCCTGAGCAAGATGAAGGACCTCGACCGGGACATCCTCGCCCCCATGAAATGGATCGACGAACTGAACAGGGAAAAGACGGGAGGCGCCGTCGGCCAGGTCACCCAGTTCGTGGTCGGGGCCGCCAACGAGTCCGACAGGGAAGTCTTGCACCGCATCGACCAGCTATACGGCGAGTGGAACCTGAAGCGGGCCTACTACTCCAACTTCCAGCCCATACCCTACACCCCCCTCGAAGAGCACCCCCCGACCTCCATGACCCGGGCCCACCGGCTCTACCAGATGGACTGGCTCAAGCGGGTCTACAAGTTCTCCAACCAGGAGATCGAGCTTGCCTTCGACGAGACATGGCTACCTCCCGATGGACACTGACCCCAAGTCCATCATCGCTATCGAAAACCTGGACGCCTTCCCGGTAGACATAAACCACTCGACCAAGGACCAGATGCTCCGCGTCCCGGGGCTCGGCCCGACGGCTGCCGACCGCATCCTGCTGCAACGAAGGCAGCACACCATCGACTCCTGGCGTGACCTTCAGGCGATGGGCGTGGTCAAAAAGCGGGCCTGGCCCTACCTCGTATTCCCCGGCCACCGACCCGAGAGAGGCAAGCAGCTCCGCATGGAACTCTATAGGGAGCCGGAGTCGAAACCCCGAGCCGCGGCTGGCATAGGGTCTAGCCTGCCCCAGGTCGCCCCCTGCGGTGCAACCCGTAGCTGCACGGGCTGCCCCCTCTACGGCGCCCCCGGCCACCCCGGCTCCGAAAGCCCCGGCGCCGCCGTCCTCGCCGGCGTCGGCTAACCCCACCCCCCTCCATCCGTACATTCCCGCCCCCCACTCCCGTCATTCCCGAGTAGTCGGGAATCCATCCCCGGCGGAGTGGCGGGGCGGGTCCTGCCCCCTCTGCCTTGAGGAGACCTTCGCATAACCTCCCCAAGGCGTGGGGTAGGGGTGTCCTGTCCCCTCTCCCTTGAGGGGACAGGGCTAGGGTGAGGGTGATCCCCCGTGGTGGCGGGGAGGCGGATCAGGGCGCCCATTTAGCCAAAAAAGAAGACCCGACATGCCAAGCATACCGGGCCTCAATTGAGCCGCAAGAAATAGACCCCTACACCTCCCTGAACTCCCCCTCGACCGGCCCCGACTGCCCCGGCCCCCCGGGCCCCTCCCCGCCGGGTTGAGGCCCGCCCGACGGGTCCGCCCCGTCCGTCGGCCCCTGGCCCTGCTGCTGGCTGTACACCGCCGCCCCGACCTTCTGCATCGACTCGTTTAGCTCGTCGGTAGCCCGCTTTATCTGCGCAGCATCCCCCGACTGTAGCGCCGAACGCACCTGTGCTATCTTCCCTTCCACTTCCGACTTTAGCTCCGCGGGCACCTTGTCCCCGTTGTCCCGCAGCATCTTCTCCGCGGCGTAGGCCAGCGAGTCGGCGTTGTTCCGGACCTCGACCTCTTCCTTGCGCTGCCTGTCCTGCTCGGCGTTTGCCTCGGCCTCCCGCACCATCCGCTCCACCTCGTCCTTCTCCAGCCCCGAGCTTGCAGTAATGGTGATCTTCTGCTCCTTGCCCGTGCCCATGTCCTTCGCCGACACGTTCAGGATTCCGTTCGCGTCTATGTCGAACGTCACTTCGATCTGCGGCATCCCCCGCGGGGCCGGCAGGATCCCGTCCAGCAGGAACCGCCCTATCGTCTTGTTCTCCCCGGCCATCGACCGTTCGCCCTGGAGAACGTGGACGTCCACGCTCGGCTGGTTGTCCGCCGCCGTGGAAAAGACCTGGGACTTGGATGTCGGGATGGTAGTGTTGCGAGGAATAAGCGGCGTCGCCACCCCCCCGAGCGTCTCGATGCCCAGCGTGAGCGGCGTCACGTCCAGGAGCAGGATGTCCTGCACGTCGCCCTTCAGCACCCCGGCCTGTATCCCGGCGCCTATGGCCACCACTTCATCCGGGATTCACGCCCTTGTGCGGCTCCCGACCGAATACGCTCTTCACCTTGTCGAATACGGCGGGCATCCGCGTCTGTCCCCCGACCAGCACCACTTCGTCCACGTCCGACGCCGAGACCTCCGCATCCTTCAGCGCGTTCCGGCACGGACCCTCCGTCCGGTCTATCAGGTCCCCGACCAGCTGCTCCAGCTTTGCCCGGGACAGGCTGATGTTCATGTGCTTCGGCCCCGAGGCGTCGGCGGTGATGAACGGCAGGTTGATCTCCGTCTCCATCACCGTCGAAAGCTCGCACTTGGCCTTCTCCGCGCCTTCCTTGAGGCGCTGCAGGGCCATCCGGTCTTGCCGCAGGTCGATCCCCTGGTCCCGCTTGAACTCCGCCACAAGCCAGTCGATTATCCGCTGGTCGAAGTCGTCCCCCCCGAGGTGCGTGTCCCCGTTCGTCGACTTCACCTCGAACACCCCCTCCCCTATCTGCAATATGGACACGTCGAACGTCCCACCCCCGAGGTCGTACACCGCGATGGTCTTTTCGCCTTCCTTGTCCAGCCCGTAGGCCAGCGATGCAGCGGTGGGTTCGTTGATGATCCGCAGCACTTCCAGCCCCGCTATGCGGCCCGCGTCCTTCGTAGCCTGCCTCTGGCTGTCGTTGAAGTAGGCGGGCACCGTGATGACCGCCTCGGTGATCGTCTCCCCGAGCTTCGCCTCCGCGTCCTCCTTCAGCTTCCTCAGCACCATCGCCGAGATCTCCGGCGGCGAGTACGTCTTCCCCCCGACCTCCACGTGCGCATCTCCGTTCCCCCCCTGCCCGATCTTGAAGGGCATCAGCTTGATGTCCCTCTGCACCTCCGGGTCGCTGAACTTCCGCCCTATCATCCTCTTGATCGAGAAGACCGTGTTCTCCGGGTTGGTGACCGCCTGCCGCTTGGCCGTAGTCCCCACATACCTCTCCCCCGACTTAGCGTTCACCCCGATCATCGAGGGCGTCGTGCGCGCCCCCTCCGCATTCTCGACTACGCTGGGCTCGCCCGCCTCCATGACTGCCATGCAGGAGTTCGTCGTCCCCAGGTCTATTCCCAGTACCTTTGCCATTTTTAACCTACCTCCGTAGCCTCCTACGGCTTGATTACTAAACTAATGCGTGTGCTGTGGCCTCCGGGCCACTGTAACCTTCGCGGGTCTCAGCAGGGACCCGTTGAGCGTATAACCGTGCTGCTGCACCCCGACAACCGTGTCCTCGGGCACCGTGTCCGTGGGATGAGGCGCCACCGCCTCGTGCAATACCGGGTTGAACGCCTCTCCCACCGCCTCCACCCTCCGCACCCCCTCTTTCTCCAGAATTGACATAAGTTTGTCCCGGATCAGTTCCATCCCCTCTTTCCACACCCTGTCCTGCGCACTCCCGACCCCCCGCCCATCCGCCTCCGGCCCCGCACCCGTCGCCCGGTCCAGGTCGTCCAGGACCGGCAGCAGTTTCAATACCAGGTGCTCAGCCGCCCGCGACGCTCGCTCCGCCTCCGTCTCTTCCATCCGCCGCTTGTAGTTCGTGTGGTCGGCGTGGTGGCGCTGGAGCAGTTCCCGCAGCCGGTTCACCTCCTGCTCCGCTTCCTCCAGCCGCGTCGAGAGGTCCGGGTCGGCTTGGGCCGGCCTCTTGATGAACTCGTTGAATTCTTCGTCCATCGACATGTCGGTTACCGGCCCTCCGGGGCCTCGATTAGCCGCAGCATCTGCTCTATCGTCCGCTCCATGTTGTCCTTGCGGGGAGAGCCTTCCGGGAGTGCGTCGGCCTGCCTTTTCAGGGCCCTCAGCCCCGACCTAATCCGCAAGGCCATTTCCACCCCCGCTACGTTCAACCCCACGTTGCCAATCAGATACTTTATCATCTTTAGCAGGGCTATGTCCTCATCCGAATACATCCGCAGCGCGCCTATCCGAGTCGGCGCCAGCAGCCCGACCCGCTCGTACTTCCTCAGCGTCTGCGGGTGCATCCCCGAAAGCCGCGACGCCACCCGCATCACGTATACGCCCTCTCGTCTCATGTGCCTCGTTCTTTCTCTTTCGCGCTGCTACACTTCATGCTCTGCCCATTATATGTGTTGATACGCTGCGTGTCAACTGATTTTATTGCAACAACTTGGTACGACCGGCCTGAAGCGATGCTATACTGACCCCCGACTTGGAAACCCTGACCGCACGCATCCAACCCGTCCCGCCCTTCGACTTCGCCCTCACCGCCCGACGCGCCTGCTGGTACGCCGAGGGCATCGGCACCGAGAAGTTCGAAGACGGCCTATGGAAGAGAGTAACCAGGGCCGGCCCCCGACCCGTCCTCCTCACCGTCTCCTCCCTCGGCACCGTCGAAGAGCCAAATCTGGAGGTCTGCGCCCAGGGCCCCGGCCTCCAACCGGCCTCGATGGACGCCCTCCTCGCCGAGGTGGAGTGGCGGCTCTGCACGGCCTACGACCTCTCCGGCTTCTACGGTATGGCCGAAAAGAACGCCGGCCTCGGCAAGGCCGCCCGGCAGTTCCGGGGCCTGAAACCCGGCCAGGACGTGGACCTCTTCGAGGCCCTCGTCGGCACGATCCTCGGCCAGCAGCTTTCCACTGCCGTGGCCCTCACCATGCAGCGCCGCCTCATCGAAAAATACGGTGAGCGCGTAACCTTCAACGGCGAAGAGTTCTGGCTCTCCCCCACACCCGACCGCTTCATGGAAGCAGGCGTCGAAGAATTGAAAGCCTGCAAACTCTCGGCCCGCAAGTCCCAGTACATCCACCGCATGTCGGAAGCGGTGGCGACCGGCGAACTGGACCTCGACGCCCTCCACGACATGAGCAACGACTCCGTCATCGAGACCCTCGTCGCCTACCGGGGCATCGGCGTCTGGACCGCCCAGCGCATCCTCTGCCACTCCCTTGGCCGCTTCGACCTCCTCCCCACCTCCGACCTCTACCTCCTCAAGACCATCTCCAACGTCTTCATGGAAGGCCGCTCCGTCTCCCCCGAGGACATCGAAGCCTTCACCGACCGCTGGGGCGAATACAAAGTCCCTGCCATGACCTACATGTACGCCGGCCTGGAATCCGGCATAGACATGACCGAATAACCCCCACCCCCTCTTTTCGGTCATTCCCGTGCCCCGACACGGGAATCCAGGGTCTCCCCACCCACCTCCCATCATCCCCACCCCCCTTTATTCCGTCATTCCCACGGAGGTGGGAAGGTGGATTCACATTTCAAGTGCAACACGCTATCCAAGAAGACTTCCGCCGGGGTTTTGTAGCCCAGGCACTTGCGGGGCGTATTGTTGTAGGCCTGAAGCATCCGGGTAAACCGCTCCTGGGACAATGCCGCCAGGTCGGTCTTGCGGGGCAGGGTACGCCGCAGCCGGCCGATGGCGTTCTCCACACCTCCCTTCTGCCAGGGGGAGTGGGTATCGCAGAAGAAGGTCTGGATACCGAGATCGTGGAGCCGGTAGTGGAGGGCGAACTCGGTGCCGTTGTCGAAGGTAACGGTCTGGCGCCATTGGGGAGGCAACAGACCCAACACCTGGGACATGGCCTGGGCGATGGGCCTGGAAGCCTTGCCGGGTGGTCTGAGGGCGATGAGGATGCGGGAGTGGCGTTCGTGGAGGGTGAGGACGGCATGCCCATAGGTTCTGAAGAGCATCAGGTCGGCCTCCCAGTGGCCCGGGGTGAGGCGGTCATCGGCGGACTGGGGGCGCTCGGTGATGGGGCGACGCAAAGCCATGAAGGAGGCGGGGCTGTGGCCTTTGCGGGATCTCCGACCCCGCTTCGACTTGGCATGGGGCAGGTAGTAGCGCCAGCTGTAGTCCTTCTTGCGTGCCATCTGGGCGTATATGAACCTGTAGATGCTCTCATGGGAGATGACCTTGCTGCCCGACTCCATAGCCAGCCGACCCGACACCTGCTCCGGTGACCACCTCTGCTCGAGCCGGGACAGGACCTTGTCCCGCAGTACCTCGTCCCGCTCCAGTCTAGACCCGCGCCAACGCCGGGCATGGGCCTGCTGGTCCGCATACCGGGGCTGGTACCCCTGAGTCCTGGAACCATTGCGCTTCAGCTCCCTAGCCACTGTCGATGGCGAGCGATCCAGACTTGCTGCGATTTGGCGGATCGATAGTCCCGAGGCATGTAGTCGGGCAATCTCACACCTCTCTTCAATACTGAGATGTCTATAAGTTCTTCCCATGACAACACCTTAACCAGGTGTTGCACTTCGTTTGTGAATTTAGCGAATCCATCCCTCCGAAACACTCACCCCCGCCGAGCCCATCACCCTTCCCCCTCCCCCGTAGGGGTGCCCCTTGTGGGTACCCTGCCTACCACTCACACCCATCATCCCCACCCACCTTACACCGTCATTCCTGCGGAGGCAGGAATCCATCCCTCCTGAACAACCACCTCCATCCTAGCAATCCATCCCTTCCCCGGTGCGGGGGTTCCGTTCGCCCTGAGCCTGTCGAAGGGTCGCTAGAACGGAATGGGGGCGCCCCATGCCTCTCCACCCCCCTCTCCGCCACCACCACCCCCAAAAAATTCCCCCAAAATTGCACCATTTTACCTATTGACTTCTATGTTTTACATTCTACACTAACGTTTAGACCCGATGTATACACCCGAATCTCACAACAAAAACCTGTCAAACATCGGGCCCGACAATTCGGGCCCCCGACGCCCCTCTCCCGGGGCGCATGCTCAAGAGGCGGTTGGTCTCCCCATGCCCGACCCCCTCGCGGATGCCCGCGGTCGCCGACCGCGGAAGACTTCCCGTGCCCTGGCTACCTACCAGGGTACGGATGCCTGCGGCACTGCGCCGCGGAAGACTCCCCGCTCCGCCTTACCGGGCGTTGAAGCGGATGCCTGCGGCACTGCGCCGCGGATGAATCCCCGCTCCGCCTTACCGGGCGTTGAAGCGGATGCCTGCGGCACTGCGCCGCGGAAGACTCCCCGCTCCGCCTTACCGGGCGTTGAAGCGGATGCCTGCGGCACTGCGCCGCGGATGAATCCCCGCTCCGCCTTACCGGGCGTTGAAGCGGATGCCTGCGGCATTGCGCCGCGGATGAATCCCCGCTCCGTCTTACCGGGCGTCGATGCGGATGCCTGCGGCATTGCGCCGCGGAAGACTTCCCGCCCCGTCGGGCGCGGTAGAAGACCCAGGGGCCGTCGCCCCAACCGTCGCCGCTCCCTGAACTACGTTCGCCCCTCCCTGCCCCGACTGTCCCCCGACACCCCCGGCATCGACGGCGAAATAGCCCTCCTCCGCTCCCTGACCAACCGCCTCTTGAGCACGCGCCCCCTCGACTACACCCAGATCAACCGTTGCCTCCGACTCATCATCCGGGCCTTCTCCGCCCAGGCCAAGGCCCCCAAGCAGCTCACCGACCAGGAACAGATCGACAACCTCATCAAGAAGGTCTTCCACGACAACGTGAAGAATGGAGACTTGAACTTCCGGGACCTCGTCCCCGTCCGCATGGCCCGACCCGGCGACAAGTGGTGGCCATGGAGAATGCTCCTCCCCCTGAGGGACCGCTGGCGCTACGGCCTCATCGACCCCGACGAACCCTGGCCCCACGAAGAAAACGAAAAGCTCGCCGAGATCGAGGCCATGCAGAAGTTCATCGCCGAAGCCTACAACAACCCCGACTTCTTCAATGACTTGGAAGACGATGATGATGACGACTCCAATGACGAAGACTACCTATCCGAAGATGACGATTCCGATGACGAAGACGAAGATGATGACCCCGATGACGTCCCCGGCGGCGGGGTCGGGTTTCCTTACTCCGTAGGGGTGCCCCTCGTGGGTACCCTGGACGCCGTCCGCGCCGATACCCTCCCCTCCCCCGCAGGGGTGCCCCTCGTGGGTATCCTGACCGCCACCCACGCCGATACCGGCCCGTCCCCCGACTGTGCCGACCCCAACCCCCCACCCCGCATCGCCCGAGGCCGCCCCCCTCCCTGACCCCAACAACCCGCGCCCAAAAACCGGATAACCGCCATTCCACCTTCCCTCCGTCATTCCCGCCCTTCTCTATCGTCATTCCCGTGCCCCGACACGGGCTGAAAGTGTCGAAGATGCGCCTGGGCGTACGCCATGCTGGAAGTCCGCCTTTGGCGGAGCGTGAATCTAGGGTCTCCCCACCCACCCCCTCCCCGTAGGGGCGCCCTCCCCGGCGTCGGGCCACTCACGCTGAGGCCCTCGCAATATGAGCGAGGTAAAATGCCCGGCCCCGAAACGCCCAGGCAAGCAAAAAAGAGTGACTACCTGAACAACTGCGCCATCTGCTGCCCCCGCATCCGGGGCTTCGCACCCGCCATCGCCTTCATCATCTTCTGCATCTGCCGGAACTGGTTCAACAGCTGGTTCACGTCCTGCGGCAGCGTCCCGCTCCCCCTGCATATCCGACGCTTCCTGCTCCCACCTATCATCTGCGGGTTCTGCCTCTCCGCAGGAGTCATCGACAGGATTATCGCCTCCGTCTTCTTCAGCTTGTCGTCGTCTATGTCCCCCGGCCCGAGGCGATTCTTCAGCTTGCTCATCCCCGGTATCATGTCCAGCACCTGTCCCAGCCCGCCCATCTCCTTCAGCTGGTGCATCTGCTCCAGGAAGTCCTCCAGCGTGAACGTGGCGTTGCGCATCTTCCGCTCCATCTCCCTCGCCCGCGCCTCGTCCATGCTGACCTTCGCCTTTTCGACCAGGGTTTGCACGTCCCCCATGCCCAGAATGCGAGAGGCCAGCCGGTCCGGGTGGTACGGCTCCAGCGCATCCGCCTTCTCCCCGATGCCCATGAACTTGATCGGCACCCCCGTCACCGATGTCACCGACAACGCCGCCCCGCCCCGCGCGTCCCCGTCCATCTTCGTCAGTATCAGCCCCGTCAGCCCGATCCGCCTGTTGAACTCCTCCGCCACGCTGACCGCTTCCTGTCCCGTCATGGAGTCGACGACCAGGAGCGCATCGTCCGGCGAGACCGCCTTCTTGATCTGCGAAAGCTCCTTCATCAGTTCGTCGTCGATGTTCAACCGTCCCGCCGTGTCGACTATGACCCAGTCGACGCCCTCCGACCGCCCCACCCGGAGTCCGTTCTTGGCGACGTCTACCGGGTCGGCCCCCGGTGCCTCGCTGTACACCGGCACGCCGAGCTGCTTGCCCAGCGACACTAGCTGGTCGATGGCCGCAGGACGTTGCAGGTCCGCCGCCACCATCAGGGCAGTCTTGCCGTCCCGCCGGAGCTGGAGAGCGAGCTTGGCCGCGGTGGTCGTCTTGCCCGACCCCTGCAGGCCGGCCAGGATGATCACGCCCGGAGTGCCGTCTGGCTCCTCCAGGTCGTGCCCCTCCGCCCCTAGGATGCTGGTCAGCTCCTCGTGGACTATGGTGAGCACCTGCTGGGACGGCGTCAGAGCGTCGAGCACCTCGGCGGTCATGCACCGCTCCTTCACCCTCGCCACGAAGGTCTTGGCCACCTTGAAGTTGACGTCGGCTTCCAGCAGGGCCAGCCGGACTTCACGAAGGGCCTCGTTGATGGTCTCCTCCGTGAGCCGTGCCTTCCCCCCAAGCCGTTCGAGGACACCTGTGATTTTCTCGGTTAAGGATTCAAGCAAGTTCCCGTTCCTAATCTATTAGTGGAGATGGACTTCCGTATAAGTAAACAACGGACTCGGGGTTTAGGCAATGTCGTGCCCATGCTGCGCCTATTGATGAACGGTTATAATGTCACGACAATATGGCCATCAAGTATGAGCACAGGGACTATGCCGGAACTTAAGCCAAACCATATCAGCCCGACCGATGAAGAAGAGGCAGAGATACAACGCCAGATCGCCGAAGACTCCGAGGACTCGGCGCACTGGGAGATTACAACTCCTTTTCGTCCTGTCATAGAAGTTATGCCCCACCTCGTGGAGCGGCACCGGCCCGGGCGCGGCAAGCAGAAGGCGCCAACCAAGGAGAAGGTCACCGTACGGCTCGACTCCGACATCGTGGCCCACTTCCGAAGTACCGGGCGGGGCTGGCAGACCAGGCTCAACGAAGCTCTGCGCAAGTCCGTCATCGGCCTCTAGCGGAGGTGCGGCTCGTCCCTCTACGTCTCGCCCCGGCCAGGCCGCTCGCCTTGATCTTCATGCTGCTGCTTGCGGCCTCGGTGGGGATGTCGGTGACCGCCGCGAGCTTGGACCGCTTCCCCGGAGACCTCCCCGTCGCCCGATGGGTCCAGTCCATACCCCTGCCCCTCTTTGACGAGTTGATGAGGGGAGTGTCGGCGGTGAGGTGGTGGGTCCCGGGATCGGTTATCACGGTATGCCTGGGTACGGCCCTGTTCATCTTGGGCCGCAAGTCCGATGCAGGGCTATTCGTAGCCTTCGTGGCGATGGCCGCGGGCGTCAACTGGGCCGTCAAGCGCATAGTCGCAAGCCCCCGCCCCGACCCCATGCTCCTTGACGTACACGAAGACCTCACGACCTACGGCTTCCCCAGCGGCCACGTAGTGTTCGCCGTCGTCTGCTTCGGCGGCCTGGCGATAGTCCTGTCGGGGATCGGTGGACGGTATGCCGTTCCGGCCAGGGTGGCCCAGTGCGCACTCGTCCTGCTGGTAGCGGCTATGGCCATGTCCCGCGTCTACCTCGGCGTCCACTGGCCCAGCGATGCAGCAGGAGCGCTGGTCATGGGTGGCGCATGGCTGATGATGCTGGCCGGGGTCCGGGGTTGGTTGCAGAGGAAGCAGCGTGGTGTGTTAGAATCACCCCGTCCTCCCTAGCGGCCTAATTTGGAGTCCGCCCTTAGCGAATGGCTCGCACTATACCGGTCAATAAGGCCGTTCTGGTTCTCAACCAGAACTACGAACCCCTCAACGTCTGCAACATGCGGCGCGCCGTCGTGCTTCTGCTCAAGGGCAAGGCCGAGACCCTCGAAAACGGCAGGGGCGAATATCGCAGCGCGGAGGCCCTCTTCGACCTCCCTTCTGTCATCAGGCTAGGCCACATGATCAAGCGTCCCATGTTGCCGCCTCGCCTTTCCAGGCGGGAGGTCTTCGTCAGGGACAAGCACTTCTGCCAGTACTGCGCGAAGCAGGTCCCCAACCTGACCCTGGACCACGTAGTGCCGCGTCGGGCCGGAGGTATGCACACCTGGGAAAACGTCGTGAGCGCCTGCGTCCCCTGCAATCTCCGAAAGGCCGGCCGCACCCCCGAACAGGCGGGAATGAAGCTCAGAAGAAAGCCTGTCAGGCCGCCTTCAAGAAGGTACCGGGACCTGGGGCCCTACCTGAATACGAGAGAGGAATGGCGGAAGTTCGTGCCGGCCTGATCCCGCCTCAAAGGAGCACCGAGCCCCGCTCCTTCAGGTCCTCCTCCGTCGCCACCCTTAGGATGGATCCTGCATATTCTCTCAGTTGTATGAGCAGAAGCTGGTCGGGGGTAAAGGCAACCCGACCCAGTCGGTCTCCATCGTTGGTTTCCACCACCACGAAGTCGTTGACGCTGATTTCCACGGCGCTTGCGTCGTAGTACAGCACCGGCCCCGAGCGCCTCAGCCTTACCCCTGCGATAGATGCCACGGTGTCTCCTATGCGGCCTGCCCGCCCGGAACGGGCATCTTGAGCATCAGCCATTCAAGCGCCAGCCGGGGTATCACGTTGCGTTCCAGCATGTCCCTGGCGCGCGTAAGGTCGTTGAGAAAGGCGTGGGTTTGGGGTAGGGTCAGGTTGCGGGACTGGGCCTCCAGCTTTTCGGCCAAGTGGATATTGACGGCCTGGTCGGGAACTCCGGCTGTGAAGAGCAGCAAGTCCATCCACCAGGACTGGCAGAGGTCCAGGACCTCCCTCACCCGAGGCCTGTCCCTGTAGAATGCACTGCCCAGGGAGTTGGCAAAGCGGAACCGGCTGGGCAGGTCGCCCTCCGCCAATGATGCTTGCTCGCCGAGAGCATCCAGCCGACCGTCAAGGATGCCCTGCTCCCGGCATGCCGAGATCGCCCAGCCGGGACACCCGCCCGAGAGTCGGGCTATCAGACCCGCACGATCCTCATCGACGCTGAAGTCGGAATTCAGGACCTCCTGCAAGTCGCTGATGGACATTGGTCTGAGCTCGATGCGCTGGCAGCGGGAGAGAACGGTCGGTAGCAGGGCGTCTTCATCGGCCGTTAGGAGGACCAGCAGGACGCCCGGGGGCGGCTCTTCGAGATATTTGAGCAGGCTGTTGGCGGCCTCGTTGGTCAGAAGCTCGGAGTCCTGCAGGATGAAGACCCGTGTCCGGCCTTCGTAAGGACGAAGACTGGCCTGCTTGCGGAGCTCCCGGACCTGCTCTATGCGAATCTGAGTGCCGAGGGCGCCATCGTCATTGGTAGGCAACCCCAAAACCTGTACGTCCGCGTGATGCCCCGAGGCGATTCGCATGCACTGGCCGCAGGTCTGGCAGGAACCGCTTTCCGGGTCTTCGCAGTTGACCAACTGTGCCAGGTAAAGGGCCACCGTCATCTTCCCCACGTGCGGAGGCCCGACCAGCAGGTAGGCGTGGGCGAGTCTGTCGGCGCCGGATGCGGTGTGCAGCAATTTCAGGACACCGTCCTGCCCGTAAATGCGAGGCGCCTCTGCGCCGATCAGAGATCGCAAAGCATGAGGTCCTGGAAGGTCTCGCGGCGCCGGATCAGCCGGGTCTCGCCGTCCTTGACGAGGACTATGGGGGGTCGGGGAGCGGCGTTGTAGTTGGAGGCCATGGCTAGGCAGTACGCTCCCGAGGCCGGTATGGCGATCAGATCGCTGCTCCCCACGACCGGAAGCTGCACGTTTTCAACTAAGATGTCCCCGGACTCGCAGAACTTGCCGGCAATCGTCACCGTCTCTTCCGGGGGCGCTGAGGCCCGGTTGGCGACAACAGCCTCGTAGCGAGACCCGTAGATGGCGGGCCTGATGTTGTCGCCCATGCCGCCGTCCACGGACACGTACTTGCGGATGCCGGGCACGTCCTTGGTGGTCCCGACGCTGTACAAGGCCACCCCCGCCCGACCCGCAATCGCCCGTCCCGGCTCGATGAGGAGTCGGGGCGGAGTTTGGGTGCGCTCCAGGATTGCCGAGGTTATCGCCGCAGCGTACTCGGAGACCTCGGGCGGCGGTTCGTCGGCTGTGTACTGGATTGCAAAACCGCCACCGGGGCTGAACTCCTTCAACTCCAGGCCGTGGCGGTCCTGCATCTCCGCTGCAAAGGACATGGTCACGTCTATGGCCTTGGTGTAAGGCTCGATTTCGTAGATGGGAGACCCGAGGTGGAAGTGCAAGCCCACGAGCCTGAGATTCGGGGTCGACATGGCCTGCTGAACCGCCTGCTCCGCAAGCCCCGTCTCGATGGGTATGCCGAACTTGCTGTCCAGTATTCCGGTCGTGGTATGGCTATGGGTGTGAGGATCGACGCCCGGCGAAACCCGGATGAGTATGTCCTGCACCTTGCCTCGGGCGCCGGCCATCTCGTTGAGCAGGTCCATCTCCCTCGGATTGTCCACTACCACGCGCCCTATGCCCCAGTCCAGGGCGGCCTCCAGTTCCTCGGGGCCCTTGTTGTTGCCGTGAAAGTAGACCAGTTCGGCGTTGAAGTCTGCGGCCTGCGCGACGGCAAGCTCTCCGCCGGATACAACGTCAAGCCCTAGGCCTTCCTCGCCGAATATCCGGGCCAGGGAAGGGTTGATGTATGCCTTGCTTGCGTACAGTACCTGGGAGTCGGGATAGCGGGAGGCGAACTCGTCCCGGAACTGCGCGCACATGTCCCGCAGGGTGTCCTCGTCGAACAGGTAAAGCGGTGTGCCGAATTCCTCGGCCAGGTCTACAAGGTCGCAGCCGCCTATGGACAGGTGGTCCTTTTCGTTGACGAAAGTTGTAGAAGGGAAGGTGGAAAGGTTGCCGTGAGTCATGAATTAAGCCTCAAGGTGGTTGAAAGTCAGCGGGAATTATACAGCGTTGCGACTGGATCAGGGATTCCTGAGAAGCGACTTGGCCGTAGCAAAAGCCTCATCGAGCATCTCGCGGGTCAGCTTGCCCGTATTCGTGTTCTGGCGGCTCGGATGATAGCACCCGACCAGTTTCAAATCTGTTGACAGATCGTAGACTACGTTGTGCCCGAACCGCGGCTTGGGTGCCGGAATATCGTTCCCACGACTCTTCCAAAGCCTCAGAAATCGGTCAAAGGCCACCCCTCCGAGGGCTATCACGACTTCCAGCCTCTTCAGAAGGTCCAGTTCCGCATCCAAATAGGGGATGCAGTTGGCCAGCTCCTCGGGTGTTGGGCGGTTCTGGGGTGGGGCACATCGTGCGGCGGCGGTGATGTATGCGTCGGTGAGCGTCATGCCGTCGCCCCGATGGGTAGCGTTTGGTTGGTTGGCCCAGCCCTGGCGGTACAGTGCGTTGTAAAGCCAGTTTCCGCTATCGTCGCCGGTGAACAGCCGACCGGTGCGGTTGGCGCCGTGGGCTGCGGGCGCCAGCCCGATGACCAGGACCCTGGCCTCCGGGTCCCCGAACCCGGGCACCGGCTTTCCCCAATAGTCCCAGTCCATGTACATACGGCGTTTCTTGACGGCCACGTCCCGGCACCAATGGATGAGCCTCGGGCACCGGGTGCAAGAGACTATGCGCTCGTTCAGTTCTTGTAGCGATTCCATGGGCTAAAAGACTCTACCTGTCCCGGATTTGCGCCCTGTGTGCCGGCCTCTCTCAACGCCCTGCATCATCCTGCCGTATTCGGAGCTGAGCTCTGCCCCGAGGATCAGTATGAAAGCGCTCACGTAAGCCCAGAGCAACAGGGCGATGACGGAACCTATGGAACCGTACACTGCGTTGAAGGTGGCGAAATTGTCGAGATAGAAGACGAATACGTACTTGCCTCCTTCAAACAGGAGCGCGGCGACAAGGGCCCCGGGCCAAATGTGTCGCCAGTAGGTCACGGTATTGGGCAGCACCTTGTATAGCGTGAGGAAAATGGCCAGGTTGGCCGCGAAAGACAGGATGCGAAAAAGCACCAGCCCCGAGACCTCGTCTGCTTGGCCCAGCAGAAAGGCCTCGGAGTCTTCCAATCGACCCGCAGCCTGGGCTATGGACGCGCTGGCAATGGCAAGAGCGAAGAGAATGGCGACTCCCACGGCCATCGTAAGCTGCATTATCTTGTTTTTAACGAAGGGTCGATCTTCCTGGATATCCCAGGCCCGGTTTACCGCCTTCGTGATCGCTCCGAATATGGCGCTTCCAGCCCAGAGTAGCCCGACTATAGAGATCGCCCCCAGGGAACCCGACGCCTCAACGGACGCCACAATGTTGTCGGAGATGAGGTCGCCTGCGCCGGGGAAGTTGTCGGATGTCCACTCTAGTATGCTGCGGCGCGTTGAAGCTGTTTTGGATGCCATGCCAATGATGGCTATGACGCCTAATAGCAAGGGGAAAAGGGAGAAAAGGGCGTAGTAGGCGACCCCGGCCGCCATGTGGGTGGCGTCGTCGTCACCGAGCTCCTTGACCGTGCGGATTACGAGAGTCGGGAGGAACCTGATATCCAGTCGCGGGTCCTTGAGGATGTTCAAAGCTCGCGGTCCTTAACAGGAGATATGCGAGTGGTAATGTGGGAGTGCGGATACGCTATGACAGAGGAGGGGAGGGGGTTGAGCAGGGCAATGAGGCTATGGGCTGGTGGCTGTTTCTGCCTAGTCGAGTGGGAACGCAAAGGGCAGGGAGGGACTACTCCAGGAAGTCCCTGAGCTTCTTGCTGCGGGTCGGGTGGCGGAGCTTGCGGAGGGCCTTGGCCTCTATTTGGCGGATCCGTTCACGGGTTACCCCAAACTCCCTCCCGACCTCTTCCAGTGTCCTGCTCCGCCCATCCTCCAGCCCAAACCGGAGTTGGAGGACCTTCTTCTCTCTGCCGTTCAGGGTCTCCAGTACCTCGTTGACCTGCTCCTTAAGGAGCTGATGGGAAGCGGCATCGGCGGGGGCTAAGGTAGATCGGTCCTCGATGAAGTCTCCGAGGTGGCTGTCGTCCTCCTCGCCTACGGGAGTTTCGAGCGACACCGGCTCCTGGGAGATTTTGATGATGTCCCGCACCTTTTCGGGGGTGATCTCCATCCCCTGGCTGATCTCCTCGCTGGTCGGCTCCCGACCGTACTCCTGCACAAGGCGTCGGCTCATCCTCAGAAGCTTGTTTATGGTTTCCACCATGTGGACGGGGATGCGGATTGTGCGGGCCTGGTCGGCGATCGCACGGGTGATGGCCTGGCGGATCCACCATGTGGCGTAGGTGCTGAACTTGTAGCCCTTCCGGTAGTCGAACTTTTCGACGGCCCGTATGAGGCCGATGTTCCCCTCCTGTATCAGGTCCAGAAGCGACATGCCCCGGCCAATGTACTTCTTTGCCACGCTGACCACGAGACGCAGGTTGGCCTCCGTCAGGTGGCGCTGGGCCCTGCCGCCCTCTTCCTCGAGGACGTGGAGGTCGCGGCGAAAACGCGGATTGAGGGTGGCCAGGGACACTGCTACGCCGGTGTGTTTCACTCTTTCCGGGATGTCTATTAGTGGAGTGTCCGGCCCCAAGGCCTGGAGGGCTGTTTCAGGCAGGATGCGGGCCTCGACTGATACGACGACCAAATCCCGGTCGACCTCCGCGGGGTCTCTTTCCTCCGCCTCGCCGATGGAAGTGGACAGCTCAGAGTCTATCTCCGCCTTGATGGCGTTCCGCAGGATTGGGTGGGAAGTGAGGTGAGCGAGGGTTACCGGCGGTGTAAGCCCGAGCTGGTATGCCATCCTGTCGATGGTCGGGCCGACGGCACCGAGGTGCGTCAACATGGCGTTGATTACGTCGGTGGCGGACGGCTCGGCCCCGAATTCTTCGGTGAGCCTCTCTCCGATGGTAGAGATGAGCTTGCCGCCCTCCATCCGTCGGGCCAGGATTCGTTCATCCCGTGCGCTTAGGAGTCTGACCCGGCCGATTTCCCGCAGATACATGCGGACCGGGTCATCGACCATTTCCTGATCGATGGTGTCCTGGGCAGCCGCGAGGACCTTTTCTACCTTTGTGGGGCCATCGGAGTGGTGTGGCCGGTCGGGATTAAGGAGGTCGAGGACACTGGTAGTGGCAATGGCAGCGCCAATTACCTTGCGGTAATCGGCCTCTCCGCCGTTGAGGTTGGCGACTATGGGAGTCTTGACCCGATGCTCCTGCTCGGGATCCAGGCCCTCTTCTTCCGCCATTGCGTCGGGGTTTCGGTTTCTGTTCATGTGATGCCAGTGTCCAGAGTCCTATTATACACCGTTATACGGCGGTGCCCCTCGTGTGTATCTTCTTCAGACCCTCATTGATGGCAAGGGCCCTGCCCCGAATGGCCTCGACAGCGTCTCCCAGCGCTTCCTCGTCTCCCAGGGCGGACTCCTCTGCCTGCTTCAACCGTTTCAACCGCCGACTCTCCAGGCGGGATACACACTCCCGCAGGCCTCGGACCAACTCATCATCCGAGCTTTCTTGGATATAAGCGCCTAGGACACGCCCTGCTGCTTCCGACAATTCCCCCAGTTCTGATTCCTCCAAGTCTTCTATTGCAGCCCCTGTCATCAGGCTCTGAAAGATATCCTGGTTCGCGGGATTGATGAACCATTCAGGATTGGGCCCTTCCATTTCCGAGAGCAGGTGAGGGTGTTTCAAGAGCAGTCCTAGCACGTACTCCTCCAGCACGTCATTCCGGCGGGGCGCTGGACTTGCATTCTCTGCTTGCTGTCCGCGGCGCGAGGGTGAAGGGGGCCGAGGCTGGCGCATTCGGGTCGGAGATGGGGAGTTTATGGCTGCTTTAACCGCCTCCTCAGTGACTTGCATCAGGTTGGCCAGCTTCCGGACATAGACCTCCTGGTCGAGGAAGTCAGTTGTGACAAGCAGCGAACGGAACTCCTCGAGTATCGTGGCCCGTGCCCCGGGAGAGTCAAGATTGGCTCTCCCCACTTCAATCTCCATCAGATAGTCTATAAGCGGCTTGGGAGATTCCAGGAGGTTCACCCAACGCTCCCGGTCCTTGCGGATGATGCTGTCCGGATCCTCACCCATGGGCAAGGTCACGATGTCCACTACCTGGTCAGGCGGACCCTCCAGGAAACGGCGTCGTCCGCTCCCTTGCAGCGGGTGGACGCTTCGGTAGAAGGACTGCCACGAAGACTTCAGGCTGCGCAGAGTGGCTTCCTGGCCGGCGGTGTCGGCATCCAGGGCAAGCGATATCCGCTTGGACAGACGCTTCAGTACGTCGACCTGCTTTTCGGTGAGGGCCGTGCCCATGGAGGCGACCACGTTTTCGAACCCGAATTGATGTGCAGTGATAACGTCCATATACCCTTCGACAACCACGGTCCTGTCGGCTTGCCGGGCCGCGTCCCGGGCCCTGTCAACCGCATAAAGGGTCGCACTCTTGTCGAATATGGGCGACTGGGGAGAGTTGATGTACTTGGGTCCCGACTCTCCCAGGGCCCGCCCCCCGAACCCTATTACCCGACCCCGCGGATTCCGAATAGGAAACATAAGCCGGCCGCGGAATATGTCCCGTATTTCCCCCGACTCGCTTCGGGTCCCGATCCCGGCGTCGGCGCATTCGTCCATGGTGAATCCCAGACTCTGCAGGTGCCTGAATAGCGCGCCGGAGGTCGGGGGGCAGTAGCCCACCTGAAAGTCCTTCACCGCTTGCTCCGAGAGGCCGCGTTGCCGGATGTAGTCTCGGGCCTGGGAAGCGGCGGGTGAGGTCAGAAGCTGGTTCTGGAAAAAGGCGGCTGCGGCCTTGTTGGCCTCCAGCAGCCGGTCGGATTTGCTCTCTGCGGCTTTGTCGCGGGTCGGGAGGACCACGCCTACTTTGTCGGCGAGGGTGCGAAGGGTCTCCCCGAAGTCCAGGTTCTCCCGCTTCATCACAAAGGAGAAGACGTCGCCCCCCACCCCGCACGCCCCGAAGCAGTGCCAGGTCTGTCTGTCCGGATTAACTATGAAGGAGGGAGTCCGTTCATTGTGGAAGGGGCAGGGCGCCTTGAACGTCCGCCCCGCCTTCTTGAGCGGCACGGTCTCGGAAATGACATCAACGATGTCGAGCCTGTTCCTGACCTCTTCTACGGATGCGCTGCTCACCTTATCGCCTCTGCCCTTGCTTCCGGCAGTAACCCCAACTCCTGGGCCTTCCTTAAACCGTACCGGTCCGTCATCCCGGCGATGTAGTCCAGCGCCCACCTCTCAGCGGAGTTCTCCCTGAGCCGATATTCTCGGGGAATGTCCTCTGGATGCTCGACATAAAAAATGTACATTGCTTCCACAGCCGTGCGTGCTTTGGCTGCCTCTGGGCTGGCGCCACTAACATAATACACCCTCTCAAAGAGGAAGTCCCTCAGGATGTTGGCAGCCTCCTTAACTCGATCCCCTATCTGGATGGAAGGAGTCTCACGTTCGGGCGTCGGTGCCCGACCTGACGCTGCCCACGAGTGCTCCACCACGTCCGAGACCAGCGTATTCACCCTCTCCGACCTGTTGCTTCCCAGAACCTCCACGGCCTCAGATGGAAGGTCTTCCTCGGTGATCAAGCCCGAGCGGAGAGCGTCGTCCGTGTCGTGGTTGAGGTAGGCCAGGGCATCCGAGATCTTGCAAACCTGCGCTTCCAGCGTCGGGGGTCGCTTCCAGTCGTCTCCCATGATCCCGAGGCTCGACTTGGAGTGAGAAACGATGCCCTGCCGAACCTCCCAGGTGAGGTTCAGCCCCTTGCCGCCATTCTCCAGCCTGTCCACCACCCGCAGGCTCTGGTGGCTGTGTCGGAAGCCGCCAGGGTACAGGGAAGCCAATACGTCCTCGCCGATGTGTCCAAAGGGGGCGTGCCCGAGGTCGTGGCCCAGGCACATGGCCTCCACCAGGTCCTCGTTGAGGTTCAGTGCCCGAGCGATGGTCCGGCCTATCTGGGAGACCTCAAGCGTATGGGTGAGCCGGGTGACGTAGTGGTCTCCCAGCGGTGCAATGAAGACCTGGGTTTTGTGTTTCAGGCGTCGGAAGGCCTTGGTGTGGATGATACGGTCTCGGTCACGCTGGAAATCGGTGCGGAGAGGGCTCGGCGCCTCCTCGACCTTTCGGCCCCGGCTCAACCGGGACTTGGTGGCAAAGGGGGACAGCGATTCTTCGCGTTCTTCCAGATATGCGCGGACTTGTGAGTAGTCCATAAAGTCGGCTATCGGAACGGGTTGGGGGCCTTGGTCGGGAGGAGCAGGGGACATGAAAAATGATATCACTTCGGGAGTAGGTGGGGAATCGCTTTTTGCAGTATTTCGGGACCCGAATCCTCTGATTTTTTCAGATTGTTCCTGTGCCTGTATGATTGATCTGGCAACGGAACTTTTCGCACTCGGGTGAGCAAAACATGAACGCCGAAGGGCATTTGGGGCGCTCGTCAGTAGAGGTTAGGAGGTCGGGGCGGGGTGGGGTGGGGTAAGTAGCGGATGTTAAACATCAGGATTTTCTACTTGCTCGGGTGTTAGTATCATCCCGGTCGGGTGACGCGGGATGCCTCCCCATCGAGAAAGGACAGGATTATGAAGTACGACCACATTATCGTGGGCGCAGGTTCCGCCGGTGCGACCCTCGCCGCCCGACTCACCGAAGACCCTGACCGCTCAGTCCTCCTCCTAGAAGCCGGCGGCGACTTCCCCGAGTTTGACCGTATCCCCGAAGAGGTCAAGTTCGCATACGGCGGGAGGACCATATACGACTCCGACCACATCTGGAACTTCAGCGCCCGGGCCACGTCCAAGGCCAATATGGACATTCCCCGGGGGAAGATCACCGGTGGGTCCAGCTCGGTCAACGATGCCCAGTTCCTCCGCGGCGTGCGCGAGGACTATGACCGCTGGGCAGAGTGGGGCAACGACCACTGGTCCTTCGAAAACGTGCTGCCCTATATGAAGCGCATGGAGTCCGACCAGGACTTCCGAGACCAGTTCCACGGCAACGACGGCCCCATAAGGTGCCGCCGACACCCCGAGGACGAGTGGCCTCCCCACCAGCGCGCCTTCTACGAGGCTGCCCGGGACGCGGGCTTTCCCCACTGCCCCGACCACAACCGCACCGACTCCACGGGAGTCGGGCCCCTGGCCTTCAACATCATTGACCGAGTGCGTCAGAGCACGGCCCTCGGCTATCTGAACCCAAGCCGCCACCGCCTGAACCTGACCATCCGGCCCAACTGCCTGGTCCACGGCATCATCTTCGACGGCAGCCGCGCCGAGGGCCTGCTCGTAATCAGTGGCCGAGAGATGTTCTCGGTCTACGGGGAGGAGATAATCCTATGCGCGGGGGCAGTCGGCACGCCCCACATCATGCTCCTCTCGGGCGTCGGCCCCGCAGAGCACCTCACGTCTCTGGGGATTCCCGTCGTGCAGGACCTGCCGGGCGTCGGGCGGAACCTGCGAGACCACCCGTATCTCCCGATGTGCTACGTCACCAAGCCCGACTACCCACTGGATGCTCCTACCCCAGCCTCAGGCGCGGTCACCCTGCGCTATACCGCCACCGGCTCGCCTTTCGTGAACGATATGATTATCTACATGGGCAACTACGCTGCCAGGAGACCGAGTCGTGGTCTCGATGACAAGGATCCTATCGGGATCGGGATCGGGCCTGCGCTCTATCTTGCCGTGAGCCAGGGTGAGTTACGCCTCCAGTCCACAGACCCCCGGCAACAGCCATTCCTTGACTACAACCTGCTCGATGACCCCTTTGATCTCCAGCGAATGCGAGAATGCGTCCGTCTCACCGACTCCTTCTTCAAACACTCGGCCTTTTCGGACATAGTCGAGAAACGCAATGCCCCCTCCGACGAAACGTTGGGAGACGACGACCTGCTGAACGACTGGATGCTCCACGAGGTAATGACCGCCCACCACATCTCTAGCACCTGCAAGATGGGCCCGTCCAGCGACCCCCTGGCCGTCTGCGACCAGTATGGCAGGGTCTACGGCGTCGAAGGGCTGCGGCTGGTTGACGCGTCCATGATGCCCGACACCGTGCGCGCTAATTTGAACGTCACCGTGATGACTATGGGCGAAAAAGTCGCAGACTTCATCAAGCACGGCAGCTGACGAGCCATAAGGCTAGTTCGATGACATACGACCACATCATCGTAGGAGCGGGCTCCGCAGGCGCCACCCTCGCCGCCCGACTCACCGAGGACCCCAACCGCTCGGTCCTCCTCCTTGAGGCCGGGTCAGATTACCCCGAGTTCGAACGCATCCCTGATGAGGTCAGGCTTGCCTACGGCAGCAAGGTCCCGGTCTGGGACTCCGACCACATCTGGAATTTCAGCGCCCGGGCCACGGACTTTGCCCGCATAGACATCCCTAGGGGCAAGATTACCGGCGGCTCCAGCGGGGTCAACGGCGTCCACTTCCTCAGGGGTATCCGGGAAGACTATGACCGGTGGGTCGAGTGGGGGAACGACGAATGGTCCTTCGAGAACATCCTTCCCTATATGAAGCGCCTGGAGGCCGACTGGGACTTTAGGGACGAACACCACGGTAGCAACGGCCCAATCACGTGTCAGCGTATCCCGGAGCATGAATGGGCGCCCCACCACCACGCTTTCTACCAGGCCTGCCGGGACGCCGGCTTCCCCGACTGCCCCGATCACAACCGCCCCAACTCCACCGGTGTCGGGCCCCTGGCCTTCAATGCCATAGACGGGGTCCGTATAAGCACGAACATCGGCTACCTGAACCCCGCCCGACACCGCCTGAACCTGACCATCCGCGGAGACTGCCAGGTCCACGGGATAATCTTCGATGGGAATCGAGCCGTGGGCGTGCTGGTCATTAGCGGGCGGGAGATGTTCTCTGTGTACGGGGAAGAAATCCTTCTCTGCGCCGGGGCGATAGGCACACCACACATTCTGCTGCTGTCTGGAGTCGGGCCTGGGGACCATCTGGGGGAGTTCGACATTCCCGTAGTGCAGGACCTGCCGGGGGTGGGAAAGAACCTCCGTGACCACCCGGACGTTCCCATTTGCTGGATCGCCAAGGATGGATATCCCTTGGATATCAACCAGGTTGACTGTGGTACGGTGACTCTCAGGTACACGGCCCAGGGTTCTCCCTTTACCAACGATATGATTCTCTACGTCGCCAACTACCTGGCCGCGAGGCCCTTCCGGGGCCTCGACGAAAAGGTCCCGGTGGGTGTCGGGGTCTGCCAATGCCTTTATCTGCCGCTCAGCCAGGGCGAACTCCGACTTCAATCCACTGACCCCCGAGTGCAACCCTACCTCGACTACAACCTCCTCGACGACCCTTTTGACCTCAAACGTATGAGGGACAGCATGAGGCTTTGTCAGGAGCTTTTCAGCCACCACGCGTTCAAGGACATCATCGATAGACGCTCCGGCCCTTCCGACGAGGTAATGGAGTCGGACGACCTGCTTGACGAGTGGATGAAAACCGAGGTTGTCACGACCCACCACGTCTCCAGTACTTGCAAGATGGGCCCGTCCAGCGATCCCCTTGCCGTATGCGACCAGTACGGCCGGGTCTACGGCGTCGAGGGCTTGCGGCTGGTCGACGCTTCCATGATGCCCGACACCATACGCGCCAACCTCAATGTCACCGTAATGGCCATGGCTGAAAAAGTCGCCGACTTCATCAAGCAGGACAGCTAGCCTCTCCCTACAAATGGCATCTTCGTAGCCATGATGTTCATGAACAGCACGTTAGTGTCCAGGGGCAGATTGGCTATGAACAGCACCGCCTCCGCCACCTTCTCCACGTCGAAGGTCGGCTCCACCATCCTGGAGCCGTCCGCCTGCGGCACACCCCTGGTCATCGCCGATGTCATCTCCGTCGCTGCATTCCCGATGTCTATCTGGCAGCAGGCGATGTCGTATTTGCGACCGTCCAGCGCCGTAGACTTGGTAAGGCCTACCATTCCGTGCTTGGTTGCCGTGTAGGGGGCGGAGTTGGGTCTCGGGGTCTGGGCTGATATCGACCCATTGTTGATAATCCGGCCCCCCATTGGCGACTGGTCTTTCATGACCTTGAACGCCTCCTGGGTACACAGGAAGGGCCCCGTCAGGTTGGCGTCCACAACTCTCTTCCACACTTCAAAGGTCAGGTCTTCCAATGGGCGTCCCGGAGAGCCGGTGCCCGCGTTATTGAACAGCAGGTCCAGCCGCCCCAGGCTTTCCCTGGTCTTCTCAAACAACACCTTCACCTCCTCCGGGTCCCCGACGTCCGTCCGCACGACAATGGCGTTTCGGGCTAAGTCTCCGGCCTCGTCCCTCGTCTCCTCCAGCTTCTCCACCCGACGCCCCGCCAGCGCCACCGACCACCCGTCCCTCAGCAGCGCCAGCGCGCTGCGCTTCCCAATTCCCGTGCCTGCACCTGTGATAATTGCTACTTTTCCGTTCGTTTGCATTTACATAACCTTTCGATGTGGCTCATGCCCACACGCTTTGCCCTTACAGATACCTAACATAACTCATGTTCAGGGCATTTTCAGCCGTTCTCGACGCCAGGGTGTAGTATATCGGGTGACAGCACCCTTCGAAGGAGGGCGAAATGAACAATTCCATGGCCTACGTCGACGTTGATGGCCACATCCTGGAACCCCCCGACATGTGGAAGGAATATATCGAACCCGAATACCGGGAACGTACCGTTCAGATTTTCCTGGATGACAAGGGGCTGGAATATCTGGGCGTCGATGGAGCCATCTCATGGTTCATGCAGCGCGGAGTTCTCGGCAACATCGCCGGCATCGGCCAGGACGTGAGCGAACACCTCACCCCCGGCGCAATTACCTACGAAGAGTCCCTCCTCCCCGGCGGCTACGATCCCCACGAGCGCATCAAAGTGATGGATGAAGAAGGCATCGACGTTTCAATCCTCTACCCGTCCCTGGGCCTCTGTTGGGAGGATGTCTGCTCCAATCCCAAGCTCGCCGCCGCCAACTGCCGCGCCTACAACAACTGGCTGATAGACTTCTGCAAACCCTACCCGGACCGACTCCACTCCGCAGCACACATCCCTGCGCTGGATGTCGAGGAGGCTGTGAAGGAGCTGCGTCGGGTGGCGGGGCTGGGCGTGAGATCGGCCATGCTCATTTCCGCCGCCCCCAACGGTCTCGCCTTTGGCAATCCCCGTTTCGACCCGCTCTGGGCCGAAGCTCAGGACCTGGGCATCCCCATCTCATTTCACCCCACCGGCAGCTTCACCTCAATCGGCAACCGGTTCTATCCCGCCCCCGAAGACGGCTCAGTCTGGTGGATCTACGTCATATCCTCTGACGAGGTGAAATACCAGTACACGTCCATGTTGGGCGACGGCGTGCTGGAGAAGTTCCCAGACCTCAAGGTCGTGCTATTGGAGTCGGGGGTGGGATGGCTGGCCTTCTGGCTCGAGCGTATGGACCAGAAATACGAGGTCAATGGCTTCACTACCCCCATGAAGATGCCGCCCAGCGAGTACTTCCAGCGTCAGACCTGGATTGCCATGGAGCCCGACGAAAGCCTCGCCCGGTTCAGCATCGAGACTCTCGGCGCAGACAAGTTCTTCTGGGCTTACGACTACCCCCACTCCGATTCCGTCACCGAGCCCATCAGCAAGCTCAAGGAGACCCTCGCCGCCCTCCCCGAATCAACCCAGTGCAAGGTCGCCGGGGAGAACGCCATCGCCCTATACGATCTACAAGTAGGCGCTTTGCGAAGCTAGTTCATAAACCCGTACAACTTCCCGGCATTCAGGCACGTGATCTTCTCCCGCGCCTCCTCCGAGACCCCCGCCAGATTCTCCTCGATGATCGCTAGGGAGTCGGGCCAGACGCCGTCCGGGTGCGGGTAGTCGGAGCCCCAGATGATGTTGTCTTCCCCCATCAGCGGCACCATGGCCGGGTCGATGGTCTCCTTCTGGTAGGTCGAATAGCCCTGCCGGAGCCAGAACTCCCGGGGCGTCATCGAGAGGTTTAGGTGGTAGAACCGGTCTTCGTACTCATGGTCCATCCTGTCCAGCACATACGGCAGCCACGACACCCCGCTCTCGCCCAGAACGAACCTGAGGCCCGGGTGTCGGTCGCACGCTCCGGAGAATATGACGCTGGCCAGGTATTCCACCCCGGACAGCTGGAACATGGTTATCCGCACTGCCCTGTAACGTCGCTCGTATTCCTCCGCCTCGTCGGGGTCAGGAAGCCGGGGGTTCAGCCCGACCGTGTGAAAAGATATCGGCGCCTGGGTCTCTTCCGCCGCCTCCCATAGCACGTCCCAGCTCGCGTGGTACATCGGCTTGGTTGCCGAGGCCACTGCGAAGTCGGCCCCCCTCAGCCCCATCCTCGAGGCCCTTCTCAGCTCTTCCGCCGCCTCGGCAGGGTCGTGGTTGGGTATGCAGGCCAGCGCCCTGAAGCGGTCGGGGTTCGACCTGCAGAAGTCGGCTGCCCAGTCGTTATAGATCCGATAGACCTCGGTCATCGCTTCCTGGTCCTTCAGGTTAAGCCCGACCCCCAGGATGCCGTATATTACCTCTGCCTGCACCCCGTCCATGTCCTGGTCCCTCTCTCGGAGCTCGGGAGTGGTAGGATGGAACAGGCCCTTGGCCCCATCTTCATAGAACCCCACGGAGATCATCCTGTCCAGCCGCCTGGACCATCCCTTCTCCACCTTCTCTCCCGTGAAACCCAGCCCCCCGACACCCCCCAGTTCGATCCCGTTTGCCCGCCAGGACGCTCCCTTCTCGTCCTCAACCACCTGCGGCATCTTCGCTTTCATGGAGTCGGGTGCATTGGAGGCGAAGAGGTCGCCGGGCAACCAGGTCAGATCAACGTGGGAGTCCCCTGAGATAACCTTGTATTCCATCGTACTCCTCCCTCTCAATCCAGGCTACTTGGCTCGCCGTTGTCTTGGCTTCGTGGCAGTCGGGCTGGATGGATTATATACAATCGGGCCCAATGAAATTTGTGGACTCGGTAGACTCAGGGTAGCGATGTCCCGGTTGACCCTAAAAGGACAGTAGGGAAGAGAAAGCCGGTAAAGAGAAAGAGCCCCTCCCGACACGAGAGGCCCTTTCAATTTTCCTTGCTTAGCGGATTACCAGGACCGGCGATTGCCCGAAGGCGGCCTGTTGGCCCGGGGCCTGGCCTCGTTTACCGTAACCGTCCGGCCATCGATTGCTGTCCCATTGAGCGCTTCTATCGCCGACCTCGCGGCGTTGTCATCGGCGATTTCTACGAACCCGAAACCACGGGAGCGGCCCGTGTCCCGGTCGGTGATGACCACTGCATCCTCGATAGTGCCGTAAGGGGCAAATGCCTCCCTGAGGCCCTCTTCGTGCGTGTCGTAATTTAGGTTTCCTACGTAGATCTTCATGCGGTTCTCCTTATTTTTGTATCCGTCGATTGCTGGAGGAACCGCTTACGCTCAGTGTGTCGGGCCGAGGGGCACGGGTAACTCTCGATATCGCTGGACGTTAACATTATACGCTAACAGGCAATAGCGGGACGGGCTAGTCTGCAAGAGTTCATTGGGACCCTGGAAAGACCGGGGGAAAATGTCGGATGCTCACAAATCGCGCCGATAGACATTCAGTTCCTTGCGAGGGTGCTATGGGGCCTGGGTTCTTCTCGGAGTTTGCGAGCCCCCGGATGATGCCCGCCCAATGCCAATCGGCAATCCCGAACGCGTCAAAATGTTGGACATTCTCCTCCCCCGGACCCCGACCCCTGCCCAAACCCGCTACAATACTCCCCACCGACACCCTAGCAGGAGGGCCCCCATGCCCAGCCGAATGTCCGTAGGCAACGCCGAGCTCGTTGGAGTCCTGGACATGATTCCCCCCTCCCGGGACCCGACCGCCTTCTTCCCTGAAACAACCCCCGAAGCCTGGGCCCCCTACGCGGACGATATCCTGGAAGAAGGTAGGCTCCAACTCTATTTCGGCTGCTTCTTTGTGCGAACGTCAGACAAATGCGTTCTGGTGGATACCGGCATGGGTCCCGGCCCTCACCCCGACCGCGAGAACCGCACCGGCGACCTCATCAACCAGCTCAAAAGGCAGGGCTTGGAACCCGAGGAAGTGGACATCGTAGTCCACACCCACCTCCACCCTGACCACGTCGGCTGGAACCTCCGCTTTGAAGACGGCAAGGCCATCCCCAACTTCCCCAACGCCGAGTATCTCGTCCCCCAGAAAGACTGGGACCACTTCACTGACCCGGAAAACCTTAAGGCGGCCCCATACGTCCGGGACTATGTCGTACCCTTGGAGAACCTCGGCAACATGAAGCTCGTAGACGGGGAAACCACCGTTACAGAGGAGATATCCACCCTCCCCACACCCGGCCACACCCCTGGCCATCAGGTGATTCTCATCAGTTCCCAGGGCGAGAAGGCGATGGTGGTCGGGGACGTGCTCCACACTATGGCCCAGGTCTATGAACCCGACTGGTGCGCCCGAGTAGACATCAACAAAGACGACAGCCGCAGGAGCCGGGAAACCGTCCTCTCCAAGGCCGAGAATGAGGGCTACACCATCGCCGCCGGGCACTTCCACCCCGACCGGCATACCGGCCGCATAGTCCGGATGTCGGGTAAGCGGTACTGGCAAGCCCTGTAGGAGCGACTGGTTGGAGAAGATCCTCGTCACGGGCGCCGCGGGCCAAATAGGCTCTGATCTGGTCCCCGAGCTCCGAAAACTCCACGGTAACGACAACGTCATAGCTGCGGGCCATGTCACCCCCTTGCCCGAGGACATACGGACCTCCGGGCCGAGTATGACCCTCGATGTCCGCAGCTACGAGGATGTCGATAGCGCCATCAAAGAGCACGGCATCACCGTCGTATACCACCTCAGTTCCCTCCTCTCCGCCCTCGCCGAAGCCAACCGACCCCTCGCCTACTCCGTCAACTTCACCGGCAACTTCAATATCCTGGAAGCGTCCCTTGCTAACGGCGTCAAAAGAGTCAACCTCCCGAGTTCCATCGCCGTCTTCGGCGCCGACGCTCCTTCCGTCAACACCCCCAACGACGTTTCCCTCAACCCGACCTCCTTCTACGGCGTTTCCAAGGTCTACGGTGAGGCCATGGGTACTTACTACAGATACTTGGGCCTCGATGTGCGGGGAACCCGGCTCCCGGGTATCATCAGCTGGAAGACCGAACCTACCGCCGGCACCACCGACTACGCCGTCGCCATCTTCTACGGTGCCATCAGGGAAGGTCGGTACACCTGCTATCTCCGCCCCGACACCGTGCTCCCCATGATGTACATGCCCGACGCCATCCGCTCCCTAATCCTCCTCGACCAGGCCGACGGCTCGCGCCTTATACACTCCGCCAACTTCAACCTCCACGCCTTCTCCTTCGCCCCCGAGGAGATCGCGCGGGAAATCGAGGCCCGCATCCCCGGCTTCCAGATGGACTACGAGATCGATCCACTCCGCCAGGCCATCGCCGACTCTTGGCCCGACTCCATCGACGACACCCCCGCCCGGAAAGAATGGAACTGGAAACCCCAATACGACCTCCCAGCCATGGTTGACGACATGCTCGTCAACCTGCAGGCGAAACTGGATCCTAAATCCTCGTAGGGGCGACCAGTTGGTCGCCCTCTTTATTACCCCAACCCCTCCGCCGCCCCAACCCCGACGGCCAGCTCACCCCGTTCCACCGCCTTTACCTTGGCCACGAGGCCCTCGTTCAGCGACACGTCCACCCCCGCCTCCCGACCCTTCGCCACAACAAGGCCATTCAGGTACTCGATCTCCAGGCGTCGGCCCTTCTCCATGTCCTGAGCCGTCGAAGACCGCCCCGACTCCTCGTATCGCTCCGCCGCCTGCATTATCGAAAGCTCCAGCTCCTCCAGCCCCTCACCCCGCCCCGCCGCCAACCACATCTCCGGGTCCTTGCCCCCGATGGGCACCAACTCGAGACCCAGTGCCTGCCCGACCTCCACCGCCTCTGCCGCCAACTGGATGGTCAGCCGCCTGACCTCTGCCGTCATGGCCATCTCCCTGCTGCTCAGGCCTGTTATTGCTTGCAGCCCATTCCCCATGGAGTTGGCCACCAGCTTGCTCCAACGCTCCCCGTTCAAATTCGTCGTAATCTTCGTGCTGTCTACGATTGCCAGTAGCTTCGCCACCTCCTCCACCCTGGGCGTCAACCTTCCATCCATCTCCCCGACCCGGAACACCGTGTGTGCCTTGCCTCCAGCCGCCGCCGTCCGGGTCACGTGGCCCGGCTTGACCAGCCCCACGCCTATATTGCTCGCAATGCACCCCAGCACTCTCTCCCGACCCAGCGCCGATGCAATCGTGTCTTCGTTGATCCCGTTCTGAATCGAGACCGCAAATCCGCCCTCTGCTATGTAGTCTCGGATCAGGTGGGAAGCCCAGGCCGTATCGTAGGACTTGGTGCAGATGAAGGCGATATCGACGGGCGACTTGATGAGTCCCTGGACCTCGTTGATGTGGAGTACCGCAGGTCGGACGTGGTGCTCTCCCTGCGTCCCCGACACCCGCAGTCCGTTTTCCTTGATTGCGTTCACATGGTCGGGCCACGGATCAATCAAGGTCACGTCCTCCCCCGCCTCCGAGATCAATCCTCCAATGTAGCTCCCCACCGCCCCCGCCCCGACGAACACCAATCGCTTGCTCACCTTTATTTCCCTCTTTCGATAGATTTGGACGATTACACCTAGACGTGGGACATCACGTTGACAAGTTTTCCATAAGGGTCTAGGGCGTAGAACCGCCTGACGCCCCAGGGCTCGTCGGTCAACGGATACATAATCTGGAAGCCTCCTACACGCGCCCGGCGAAACGCCTCGTCAACATCATCAACTTCGATTGAAAAGTCGGGGATCTTTGTACCCGAACCGCCATCAGTAACGATGCTGATCTGCACCGGAGCGCTCGCACCCGACGCCAGCGTCACAATCCATCCCAGGTCCATCACCGTCTCTAGCCCCAACACATCGCGGTAGAACCTAAGGCCCTCCTCCACTCCTTCTACCGCAATGTTCGGGACTATCCGCTTGACCTTCATGCCCGATCGCTGCCTTATCCCGCCCCGAAAGCCGGCATAACTTCCTCATGGAATCGAGTCAACTGTTGCGAATACTCTGCCAGTGGCATCCCCTCTGGCCAGTGAAGGATCACGTGCTCCAGACCCGGGTACTTGGCCTCGAACTCCTTCAACACGCTGGTGACATATTTTGAATCGCCGCAAAGCCAGACCTTCTGGTCTACCCCGTCCTCCAGCGTCGGTGCCCGACTCGGTGCTCCCGGCGTGCCCCACGGCCGGCCCTGGGCATCCGTGTACCGAACCAACCCGAAAGGAGCGAACCACTTGTACCGCTCGTCGTGAAACAGCCTGGCCCGTTCCATTGCCTTTGGCTGGTTCTCGTCGATGTAGAAGAACAATCCAAGGGCCAGGTCTTCTCCCAGCGCCAACTCCCGACCCGCCTCGCCCGCCGCCTCCTGGTACTCGCGAAAAACATCGTCCACCAGCCTCTCACCCGTCCCGTGCACCACGCCCTTGATACCCGTCTGGGCTATGTACCTGAGCGTGCGTCGGCTCGCTATGGGCTGCCAGACTTCGACGGGTCTGTGAAGCGGCCTCGGGACCACGGTGATGTCCTTCAGGTCGTAGCCCCGATATGGGACCCGGGCCGGGAGGTCGTAGTGCTTGCCTTTGTGAGTGAACGACTCCTCATTAAACGCCTTGAAGATGATCTCCATTTGCTCCATGAACAGCTCTTTGTTGGCGTCGTTGTCCTGCATCGGAGACCCGAACGTTTCCACCTCCCTGGTGTGATACCCCCTCCCCACCCCGAATATCACCCGGCCCCCCGACAGAATATCCGCCATCGCGAAGTCCTCGGCCAGCCGCAATGGATGCCACATCGGCACGATATTGAACGCACACCCGAACTTCAGGGTCTTGGTCCGAGTCGAAAGGTAGGTGCTTAGCATCAGCAGGTTCGGGATGCATTCGTAGCCTTCCCTCTGGAAGTGGTGCTCCGCCATCCAAAGCGCGTAGTAGCCCTGGGAGTCCATCTGTTTGGCTATGGCCTCCGCCATCCCGAAGCACTCAGTGAGCCTTTCGTTGGGGTACAGCCGGTCCTCGGGCGACGTTCCATTCGCCCCAACGTTTTCCAGTTCGATATGGCCCACGTAAAGCGAAGAGAAATGCTTGATCATCTATTTGGCCCCTAGTTCGCTTCTTGATTTGGAACGGCTAGGTCGCCATGTACCCGCCATCTATCGGGAAAACGTGGCCCGTCACGTAGGACGCGGCGTCGGTGCACAGCCAGACCACGACCTCGGCAATCTCCTCCGGTTTGCCCAACCTCCCGATTGGCTGATTATCATCCATCTTCGCCCTCGAGAAGTTATTCGATTTGATAATCAGGTCCATCATCGGAGTGGTTATTTCCCCGGGGGCCACCGCGTTCACCCGGATCCCTTGTCGTGCGTAGTCCATGGCTGCGCTCTTGGTCAGACCCGCCACCCCGTGCTTGCTCGCCGTGTACGCCGAGGTGCCCTGCCCCGCCACCAGCCCCGCCACCGACGCGGTGTTAACAATCGTCCCACCACCCTGCTTCAGCATCACCGGGGCCTCGTACTTGATGCACAGCCACACGCCCTTAAGGTTCACACCGATTATCCTGTCCCACTCGTCCTCAGGATATTCGTGGAAGGGGATACGGACTCCCGTGTGAATGCCCGCGTTGTTGAAAGCAGCATCTAACCGCCCGAACCTCGACACCGTCTCCGAAACCATCCTCCTCACGTCTTCAGTCTTCGCTACGTCCGCCGTCACCCCCGACGCCTCCCCACCCCCCGCCGAGATCAGGTCCACCGTAGCCTGTACGGGCCCTTCGGCAAGGTCTGCCACCATTACCTTCGCACCCTCCCTTGCAAACACCAGCGACGTCGCCCTCCCAATCCCCGAACCCCCGCCGGTAACCAACGCAACCCTACCCTTCATGCTGTCAGCCATTTCCCAGTTCCTTGGTTATAAATTTGAGTGCCTTTTCTGCTGCAGATGAGGCTCTCAATAGCAAGCCTCGGTCTGCTCGGATCGCCTCGGCCCAACTCTTTACATACGCGGCCGCATTTTCAATAGTTGCCATTCCGATTCCGGCAATGTCGCAGAGCATGGCAGCGGTCATTTCCGCGGTCAATTCCTCATAGCCCCGCTCGTGGAGATTTCTAGTGCCATCCTCCACGGTGAATCGTCCAAGTCTGTCTGGATGTCCGGTTGAGTGGGCCAGTTCATGAAACAGGGCTTCGTAGTAGCGTTCTTTATCGGGGTATACCTCCGGCAGTGGCATCTCTATAACGTCATGCCTTATCAGGTATCGGGGATGGCTCAACTCCCTGAAGTGCTGAATCTCTGGCGGGTTGGGCATATTTGTAGCAATGCGCTCAGCAGAGTTAAGGGGTATAAAAGTCTTTTCAAGAGGTAGTTCCAGCGCACGGGGCATTCCCTCAATTTGTTCCCAGTTGTAAATGAAGTGGGTGGCAACTATATTTATGTACGGGGTCCCGTCCTTCCGTATCCCTCCGGGAAGGCAGAAGTAGATTTCAGTGGGATCTTCCCTTGCCTTCACTCTACCTCCCCTACGACGCACCTGCTTTTCCGTCATCCATCGGCTGTCATTCCACCCATTCTCGAGTTGTGCAATCAGTGTTATCCAGTAGTTCAGCCCTGAGTAGTAGCGGCCCGTCTCCGCATTCCGGGGCCTGATCGGTTGTATTGCAAAGCCCTGTTTCCAGGGCGGCAGGTCTCCGCGGTACAAGAGGCGCAGAATCGCTTCAGTAACCCGATCTGCCACTGCCTCACTACTGGTTTCGACCTCAGTTTCGTCAAACAAGTCTTCCGTCAGTTTCGGTAGTTGCTCGACTAGGCACCTTAGGCATTCGTCCAGCGTAGCCATGAACCTTATAGTTTTACTTTCTTCGCAGATTTTGCACCGCTTTACTTCATCGCGTTTACGCAAGACTGGTGAATGAATGGCAACTTTGTCCTGGCATCGCGAGCACAGATTAGCCGTTGCCATAAACCGTAAGGCTTTTTCTTCGCCGCAATATCCGCAGCGGCCGATTCTGACTTTGATAGGTGTCATTGTCCTATCGTTGAACCAGGAAAGATCTCTCGATGCTCCACCTCACCCCTCGACCCCCGCGTAGTGCAAACTCTGCCCGACGATGTCCACGCCTACGAGCTCACTGTGAGCCGCCAGCAATTGCTGCGTGACGGGCCCCGGTATCTCGCTCCCAATCGATCGGGTATCGACCCTGGCGACCGGCACAATCCGAGGACTTGTTCGGCTGAAGAAGACCTCGTCCGCCGTGTAAAGGTCGTATGGCTGCAGGTCTTCCTCCATGGCCGGAATCCCAAGCCCCTCGGCCAGATCGAACACGGTCTGCCGGGATACGCCCTGCAGGATGTTGTCATCCTTGGGCGTTCTCAAAACGCCATCCGTGACTATAAATACGTTGTACCCGAGCCCTTCCGTGACGTTCCCTTCCATGTCCATGAGCAACGGAAGGCCCTCGGGGTCCACGTCCCGCGCCTCGAGTTCCGCCAGCACGAAGTTCATCCGGCTGTGGTGCTTCACCTTGGCGTCGAGCATTGCACTGGAGTAGCTCCGCACCTTGGTGACAATGGCGTGAGCCCCGTCCACGTAGAACCTGGCGAAGTCCTTGAAATCTATCGGCTTGATAACGACAGCCACGCTTGGCGGCCCATCCACAGAGGTGCCTCGCGTGATTATTGGGTTGATGGCAAAGTCCCCGACTTCGTCCCGCCGGTGGTCGTTTCTCGCCACCCCCTCCCGACACACCTCCACCATCTCCTCCTCAGTGAGCCCCGGATCTACTCGTACGTACTTCAACGACCGGTACAGCCTATCGACGTGGTCCTCTAGCCTGAACGGCGCCCCTGCGAAAGTGCGCCCCTGGTCGAAGACCACGTCCGCAACCGCAAAGCCCCGGTCATGGGGCGGGAACTTCACCTCACTATACGGGACCCAATCCCCATTGAAGTAGGCCGTAAAATCATCGTAATTACCCATTTTCTCCTCCGTTTAGCCCCTTCTCCCTCGACGGGAGGGAGCTGGGGTGATGGTGAGATTCCTTCTCACCCTTCAAACAGGGCTCTTGCCTCTCCGTTCTCTATCAACTCAAACAACTCCACCCCCGGCTCCCGATCCATCCGTCTCAAGAATGACTCGGCATCCAGCCATCCCTCCGGGCTCCCGACACCTCTCCTTTGAATTTCGCCTGAAGCCACCATCAAGGTCGCCAGCGCCGCCACCGAAGTAGTCCCCCTCCTCGAATGGTCCTGCGCCTCGAAGACCCGGGAGCAGGGCTTCCCCTCATGACCCCCTTCAACCCTGACCCTTACAGCCATCGGCTGGTCCAGGGGCTCGATGTCGAAGTACCGCTTCCCCTCCTCAGACTTCAGATAGGCCATCAGGTACTCCATCGGGCTATGCTCCAGCCCCGACACCTTTCCATAGGACGTGAACCCCCATCTAACCATCGACTCCATGAAGTCGTTGCCCTCGGGCTGGTGCAAGCCGCCGCTTGCAGTGACCTCTGACAAGCCCGGCAACGACTGCGAGATGCTCACCGGGTCCGGGACGCCCGTATAGTACACCTCCTTACCCCCGACCGGCGGCAAAAAGTCGATAGTTTCCCTATTTGCGAACGCTCCTGGTTTTACATAAGCGCCATCCAGAAACTGAGGAGCAAGCCCACTGTTGATGCGCAGAAAATGGTGGATAGCCGAGGGGTAATTCAGCGAATAGTTCCACGAAAACCAGATGTTAATCTTTTGTGGCTCGTCCATTTGGTCATATCCGTACCGGGTCAGTACCCCGCTCAGCCCCGGCATGATCCCGCACCCCGACAACACCGCCACCCCCGCCTCCCGAGCCCTTCGGTCCCAATCCGGGTTGAAAAACAACTCTTCGGTCATTTCATGGTCGTCAGCCATATCGACATAATGCGTTCCTGTTTCTATCGCCGCATCCACGACCTGCAACCCCAGCAAATGGTACGGCCCAGTGGCATTGAAGACCGTGTCGACCCCCTCCAATGCGCTCCTCAGCCCCGCCCCGTCCTCAACGTCCAACTCCATCCAGTCCCCACCCGTCCTCCCCGCCACCCGACGCGCCCTTTCCCCATCCTTGTCCGCCGCCACCAGTTCCACATCCTCGCCTTCTGCTGTGATCTGGTAGGCGATCCCCCGTCCGTGGAACCCACACCCGAGGACCATTACCTTCATGATTTCCCCAACAGTGGAGCTACCTCTTCAACGTACCGGCCCAGTTGCTCCGACATGTCCGGCCCGACAAACCGCAGCACGGGCGTAGTGCAACCGGCGTCCACGTAGGACTGGATTTTCTCGGCCACGTCCTCGGGCCTGCCGTAAGCCACCCAGAGGTCGATCAGCCCCGGCCTCATAAACGCCGACCCGTAGTAGCCTACCAGGAAGTCGTGGGCCTGCTGGTATGCGGTGTCCCGGTCATCGTGGATGTTGACCATCAGGTGCAGGCTCGAGTCCAGGGTCCCCGGGTCCCGACCCATCTCCGTCGCATACCCCTTGATACGGTCGAACCTATCCCGGAAGTCATCCGCCGTTATGGCGTCGGTCTGCCAACCGTCCGAGCGCTGTGCCACCCGACGAAGTACCCGCTCCAGCAATTCCGGCTTCACGTCGCCCTTGGGGTTCACGGCCAGCCAGATAGGTACCCGGGCCTGCGCGGGCTTCGGCAGGGCGTCGAGGTCCTGGAACTGGTAGAACCGTCCCTCGTGGGTGACCTTCTCCTCAGACCACAGCCGCCTCAGTATCCGCATCCCCTCCAGCATCCTCCCGACCCTCTCGTTCGACTCCACGCCCATCACCTCCAACTCCTTGGCGAAAAGCGGCCCGTACCGGGCCGGGCCTCCGGTTCAGACAGCCAGAATCGTTCTCCCTCCCGACAACACGTCTAGGCTCGCCCACTGGATTGCCAGCTGGATCGGGTTGCGCAGCGGGAAGGTCGCCATGCAGATGGTGCCCAGCTTCACCCTGTTCGTGCGGGCTGCGATGGCGGAGAGGAGGACGAGGTAGTCGAATCTCGGCTTGGAAAGCAGATTGTCTCCGACCCACACCCCGTCAAAGCACCCCGACTCCTCCGCAGCCTCCGCCATCCGCACCAGCTCCTCCACCGTCTTGTCCCCCGTCACCACCGACCTGTTGGACAAACTTATCCCGTACTTTGCTTTGGGCATTCTGCGGATATCCTTCCCGTTTTCCTTTGGTCGAAGGTAGCTAGGCGGGGTGCTATTATATACCCCGCCCCACGCCCAACCGCCCCAGATACCATCGGAGCCCACTATGCCCACAACCACCCCCAAAACCCTCGACACAGTAATCGTAGGCGGGGGTCTCGCCGGCCTTACCGTCGCCTACCGACTCCAGGACCAGGAAACCCTGCTCCTCGAAAGGGAGGACTACTGCGGCGGGCGCACCCTTTCGAAGCAGATGGGCGAGTACGTCTACAACATGGGCGCCCAGGTAGTAAACGGTGACGACAGCCTCGTGGCGCCACTCACCAACGAGTTGGGCGTTACTCGCAGCCTCATCGACAAGATCAAGCTCCCCATAATCATGAAGGGCAGGCTCGTCGCCGCCTCCAATGAGCCGTCCTTCTTGTGGCAGCTTCCCATCTCTATCACCGACAAGATCAAGCTCGGGTGGGACGTCTTCAACCTCAGACGCAAGTACGGCGGCTTCCGCAAGGACTTCCCCGACATCAATGACCCCCACATCATCCACCTCAACTCCATGACCTTGGCCCAATACCTGAATCTCAAGCCCGGCGACCTCCGAGACCTCTGGGACACCGTCGCCCTCGCCACGACCACCACCGACTCCGGAAAGTCATCGGCCTACCACCCTATCAACACATTCCTACACTTCGTAGCCAAGGAATACTTCGTCAATGGTGGCACCTGGCAGATCGCTCGAGCCCTCTGGGAACGACTCTCCGACAGGATTCAGACTTCCGCAGAGGTATCTAGGGTTGAGGAATCCGATGACGGCGTCACCGTCATCTATTCCCAGGGGGGCCAAACGCACGTCGTCAGGGCGAGAAAGTGTGTGATGGCCGTCCCCGCCCCCTTGGCCCTCAAAATCGTCGACCCCCTCCCCGACTGGAAACGAGCCGCCCTCGCCGCCGCGACCTACGGCTCCATCACCAGCGCTGGTTTCCTCCTAGATCGCCCCTCCGAGGACTTCCTCGGCGAGGGCGTCTGGCGGGTCCCGACCGTCAGGAGTTCCCTCGTCTCCGTCACTAACCCCACCATCACCTTTCCCCGAGAGGTCAAGGAGCGCACCGGGCAGGGTCTCCTCCGCGTCTACACCGGCGATGTCGAGTCTAAGAGACTCCAAAAACTCTCCGACGGCGAGGCCCTCGAATCCCTGATGGAGTCCATGTACGCCGTCCTACCCGACACCCGTGGCCACGTAATAACGGGAGCCCTGAAGCACTGGGAACACGGCGGGAGCCCGTGGCTGGTGGGACGCCTGCCTCACGTCCCCAACATCCAGGCCCCGACCCAAAATATCCACTTCGCAGGCGACTACACAGCGGGCTCAGGCATGGACGCGGCCGTCCACTCTGCCTCGAGAGTCCTAACCGAACTGGCCCGCGGGCCCCTCTTCCCGGAGGCTGCCGGTTAACTAGGAATACAGGCCGTCACCATGATCTCCACCAGCAGCTCCGGCCTGTTGAGCATCACCTCCACAGTCGCCCGAGGCGGCTTGCTCTCCACGAAGTGCTTGCCGTACTCCTCGTTGAACTCCGCCAGGTCCTCCCGCTTCGTAAGCCAGCAGTTCACCGACAACACGTTGTCCAGGTTCGTACCTGCTGCCTCCAGCACCCTCTTGATCCGCTCAATGGTGAAACGAGTCTGCTCCGCGACACCCTCGCCCAGCTTCCCGGTATCCGGGTGCGTCCCCGTCTGACCCGCCACGAAGACTAGGTCTCCAAACCTCGCCCCCGGCGAAAGGTTAGGGTTTCCGCCCTTCATATCGACGTTGATGATCTCCTTCTTCGGCATTTCGAGTCCTCCCTGATGGAACTATGTGGTGTTCTGGCCGGTGCGAGGGTTCTACACCCCCGCCCCGACCGAATGGGATACTATACGAAACCCGAGACCCAGGTCTACGCACCACCATGAACACCCACACCTTCCAATGCACCGCCTGCTCCCGACACCACACCCCCGACATCCGCACCCTTGCCTGCATTGGTTGCAGCGCTCCCCTGATCGTTGCCTACTCTTCCGAAAGCCAACCCACCCTTGGCATCCCTCCCGTCTCCCTGGGAGAAGGTCACACACCCGTCGTCCCACTGTCCAACATCGCCGACTCCCTCGGCCTGCGATCCCTTTACGCCAAGCTGGAGTTCACCTCCCCGACCGGCTCTTTCAAGGACCGGGGCACGTCAGTAATGCTCGCCGCCGCCCGACACTTCGCCATTGACGAGGTAGTCGAGGACTCTTCCGGCAACGCCGGGGCTTCCGTCGCCGCCTACTCCGCCCGGTGCGGCATCAAGGCCCACATCTTCGCCCCCGACTCCGCACCCCGAGCCAAGCTCAACCAGATCAAGGTCTACGGCGCCGAGACCCACCTGATCCCCGGCCCCCGGGAAGCCGCCGCAGATGCCGCTCTCGCCTTCTGCGAAGAAAACAGCCTCGTCTACGCCTCCCACAATCTCAGCCCCTACTTCCTTGAAGGCACCAAGACCTTTGCCTACGAACTCCCCACGGATTTCCCCGACCGACTCCCCGACCACATAGTCATGCCCGTAGGCAACGGCTCACTATTCCTGGGCACGTGGATCGGCCTGCAGGAACTAAAGCGGCAGGGCGAAATTGAAACTCTCCCACAACTCCACGCTATACAGGCCGACGCCGTTAAACCCATCGTCGCCTCCTTCCAAGATGAACCCTGGACCCCTGACCCGACCAAACGCACCATCGCCGGCGGCATCTCCGTCGCTGCCCCTCCGCGCCTCCAACACGTGCTCAGTGTCCTGAGAGAATGCGACAGCCACGCCATTGCCGTCCCCGATTCCGAAATCAAAAGCTGGCAGTCCCGACTCGCCCGCACCGAAGGCCTCTTCTGCGAACCCACTTCCGCCGCCGCTCTCGCAGGTCTCGCCAAGCTGATTGAGTCCGGAGTAATCGGCAACAACGAAACTGTCCTTGTCCCAATTACCGGCTCGGGGCTGAAGGACCCGATCTCGGGCTGATGCTGTATCATGGCCCCTGCCAGCCCAAACCCACAGGAGCCCGACCATGCCCATCCCCCTCCGCCCCTCCCTTGCCCCCTACGAGGAATACCCGCTCTTCGATGTCCTTCGGCGCACAGCTTCCCGCATTCCCGACAAGACTGGGGTTATAGACGGCGACCGGTCTTTCACTTTTTCCCAGCTTGATGAGCAGAGCGACAGATTCGCGACTGCGCTGACGGGGTTGGGGGTGGAGAAGGGTGACCGCGTCGGCCTCTTCGCCCCCAACTGCGCCGAGTTTGTTGTCGCTTACTTCGGCATCCTGAAGACCGGCGCTGCCGTGGCCCCTGCCAATTCTGCCTACCGCGCACGGGAGCTTACACACCAGATGAACAATTCCGGCGTTCGGGTACTGGTGAGCCATCAGGTCGGCCTACCTGTGGTCGAGGCCGCCCGCCCCGACCTGCCGACCCTCGACACCGCCATCAACATCAGCCCCTCCGCCCCCGATACCCTCAACTTCCATCAACTCGTCCGCGACAACGCACCCCGTCCTCCTTCCGTCGCCATCGACCCAAAGGAAGATCTGGCCGCTTTACCTTCCTCCAGCGGCACCACCGGCCTCCCCAAGGGCGTCATGCTCACCCACTTCAACTTGACCAGCAACCTGGAGCAGACCATAAACCGCCCCGGCGAATCCTCGGCCATGACGGGGGAGGATGTCCTCCTCGTTCACCTGCCTCTCTTTCACAGCTACGGCATGACCGTGCTCATGAATGCCGCTATTGCGGCAGGCGCCACCCAGGTCCACATGGCCAGGTTTGACATGGACTCGTTCCTCGACCTGGTACCCCGACACCGCGTGTCCATGCTCTACACCGTGCCGCCGGTCGTTCTCGGTGTGGCCCAGGTCCCGGGCATCGAGTCCCACGATCTATCTTCCCTTCGGCTGTGTCTTTCCGGCGCCGCTCCCCTGTCAGAGGAGTTGCAGAATCGATTCGAGAAACTGACTGGGGTCTCGACAGTACAGGGATATGGCCTTACCGAGACCTCACCCGTAACAAACATGGACTTTGTCGAACCAGACCTCCGTCGCACGGGGTCTATCGGTCCCGCCATATCCGATACAGACGAAAAGATCGTCGACCCCGAGGACGCTAGCAGAGAACTCTCTCGTGGTGAGATTGGCGAGCTGCTCATCCGCGGGCCTCAGGTGATGAAGGGCTACTGGCGCAACCCCGAGGCCACCGCCGAGACTATTCACGACGGCTGGCTCTACACCGGCGACATGGCCCGCATGGATCCCGAGGGCTACGTCTACATAGTCGACCGCAAAAAGGAGCTCATCAAGTACAAGGGATTCCAGGTAGCCCCCGCGGAGATGGAGGCCCTTCTCCTCGAACACCCGAACGTCACCGACGCCGCAGTCGTGGGCAAACCCGACGAAGAAGCCGGAGAGCTACCCAAGGCCTACGTGGTCACCAAATCCTCAACTCTCACCGCCGAAGACGTAATGTCATTCGTCGCCGAACGCGTCGCCGGTTTCAAGAAAATCCGTGAAGTCGAATTCACCGACGAAATTCCCAAGAGTCCATCCGGCAAAATCCTCCGCCGAGTCCTCGGCGACATGGAAAAGGCCCGTTAACGCCGCCACCCGACACGCCCCTTTGACAATGATGGCGCTCTCACCCGGGTTTGAGGGGTTGGGGCCGTTCGTGCTGAGGCTCCCGGCCTGTGAGCGGGGTGCGGCGTTGGCTATTGCGCAGCGGCTGCGGGCAATGCCCGACCGCCCAAACAAATAAATACACCGGTGTGACCGATAGGCGTGATTGACCCCGTATCGAAATGCCCTTTAGAATCGTCTCCCCAGGCATTGAATGGGCCCATTCCAGGCGTGGCCGTCGTAGGCGATGATTTGCGGAGGCAGTTATGAAGTTGGACTTTAGCGTCGGCCTGGGCCGCACCGAGTCGGCCCACGAAATTGGCGACTACGCCCGAGTCGCGGAAGAAAGCGGCTTCAAGCAGCTGACCCTCATCGACATGCCTTTCGTGGGAAGGGACGTTCACACGCTGATGGCCATGTCTGCCCTGAACACCAGGAGCATCCTCATAGGCCACGGCGTCACCACCCCCGTTCTCTTCCACCCGATGTCCATAGCCAATGCCACCGCCAGCATCAACGAGCTCTCCGGCGGCCGAGCCTTCGTCGGCCTGGGCGTCGGGGGCCCCTTCGAGTCTGTCGTTGGCCGGGTTTCCCCCGTCAAAGAGATGCGCGAAACGGTGCATTTCATCCGCAAGTTCATGTCAGGAGAGGAAGGAGAATACAAGGGCGTCAAGGCCCACTCCGAATGGGCCCGTGACCCGGTTCCCATCTACATCGCCGCCGAACGCCCGAGAATGCTGCGTCTCGCCGGCGAAATCGCCGACGGCGTGATCTCCATCGGCACCAACCCCGAGTGGGTCAAATGGAAGATGAACCTTGTCGAGCAGGGCGCGTTGAAGGCCGGTCGGGACCCCGCCGAGGTAGAGTACTGGGTCCGCACCATGATCTATGTCGCCGACAACAAAGAGGACGCCCGGGAAGAAGTAGCGCCCTACCCCCTCGCCTACGGCCACCTCCACACGCTGCTCGAACAGGACACCCCCGAGGCCAACGACCTGCGCATGGGCCTGAATCGCTCATTCCCGGGCCTCGCTGAGGACCTGGTCTCCGACTCCAGGAAGGTCGCCAGCGCCTACGAGCCCTACGGTGTTGAACGCCTCGATGCACCCTGGGCCAGGCACGTCACCGGCACCCTTATCGACTACTTTCACCTCACCGGCCGACCCGACGATATCAACGAGAGAATCCAGGAACTGGGTGAGTTAGGAGTTGCCAACATTTCAACGGTGATGTTCACCATACTGGACAAACTGGGCCAGATGAAGGCAATCAAGGAAGAGATAATGCCCCACTTTCAGGGCTAGCTTGCCCGCTGGCTTTTCAATGATATTGAGAATAAGTTGACCACCGAAGCAGCCATATCAGAATCATCCAATACCGGCCGCCGACTCCTCTGGATCGGCCTCATCGCCATTGTGCTCGGCTCCTTCGGGGCGCTGCTGTACTACGGCAACGAGATATACCAGGAGTCCCCCCCGACCCCCGAGAAAATCATCACCACCGACGGCGAAGTCATCTTCACCGGCGACGACATACGGGCGGGCCAGGACGTCTGGCGCTCCATCGGGGGACACGAGTTGGGCTCCGTCTGGGGCCACGGCGCTTATACCGCCCCCGACTGGACCGCAGATTGGCTCCACAGGGAGGCCGAATGGATCGCCGACTACTGGGCCCTCCAGGAGTACGGCTCCAGATTCGAAGACCTCCCCGATGAACAGGCCGCCGGCCTCCGCGCCCGGTTAGAGAACGAACTCCGCACCAACACCTATGTAGCGTCAACCGAGACTATCACCATCTCCCCCCTGAGGGCCCGGGCCATCGAGGCCGTGCAGGACCACTATCTCTCCCTCTTCGGCGATGATCCCTCCCTCGCCGACCTCCGGGAAAGCTACGCAATGCCCGACGACGTGATCCCCGACCTCACACGCCGGGAACACTTCACCGGGTTCATCTTCTGGGCATCCTGGGCCTGCGTAACCGAACGCCCGGACCACGAGATCACCTACACCCACAACTGGCCTCCGGAGGACCTGGTGGGCAACGGCCCCACGGCGGTCATGATCGTCGTATCCGTGATCAGCTTCGTATTGCTGCTCGGAGGTATCGGTGGTCTGGGGTGGTTCTACGCATCCCGACGGGACTCCTGGCGCACCGAGGGCAAGGCCCTCCCCGCCGACCCCTTGCTGGACATAACGCCAACCCCATCCATGAACGCATCCCGTAAGTACTTCTGGGTGGTCGGGGCATTGGCCGTCTCCCAGATTATCGCAGGCATTCTAATCGCCCACTACGGCGTCGAGGGCACCGCGCTCTACGGCATCCCCGTCGCCGAAGTGGTGCCTTATTCCCTCGCCCGGACATGGCACATCCAGCTGGGGATGCTCTGGATAGCGACTTCCTGGTTGGCAACCGGCTTATGCCTTGCACCCCTGGTAGCGGGTCGGGAGCCGAGATTCCAGGCCCTGGGCGTCAACATCCTCCTGGTGGCCTTGATTGTCGTGGTTGCGGGCTCCATGATTGGGCAGGCTCTCGCCATCCACCAACTCCTCGGCAACGACGTCAACTTCTGGATCGGGCACCAGGGCTACGAATATCTTGACCTGGGTCGGATGTGGCAGGCACTGCTATTCGTCGGTCTCCTGCTCTGGCTGGCCCTCATGCTCAGGCCCCTCTTCGGTGCCTGGCGCTCTGCCAAGGCAGACCCGAGACGCAGGCAGTTCCTCCTGATCTTCATGCTCTCCGTGGCAGCCATCGCCCTCTTCTACGCCCCCGGCTTGATCCCGGGCCAACACACCAACCTCGCCATCGCAGAGTACTGGCGATGGTGGGTTGTCCATCTATGGGTCGAAGGCTTCTTCGAAGTATTCGCCACCACCGTTATCGCTCTCACCTTCGTGCGGCTCGGGCTTGTGCATGTCAGGTCCGCCACTATGGCGATTCTATTCACCACCATCCTCTACCTGACCGGCGGCGTGCTCGGCATGTTCCACCACCTCTATTTCACGGGTACTACGCCCATCATCCTCGTCATAGGCGGCACCATGAGCGCCCTGGAGTTGATGCCCCTGGTCATGATCGGCTACGAGGCCTACGACAACCTCTCCATGACCAGGCGCACCTCCTGGATACAGCACTACAAGTGGCCGGTGTACTTCTTCGTAGCATCGGCCTTCTGGAACCTGGTTGGGGCCGGGCTTTTCGGGTTCCTCATCAACCCGCCCATTGCCCTTTACTACATGCAGGGCCTGAACACCACATCCGTGCACGCTCACGCCGCACTGTTTGGCGTCTACGGAAACCTGGGGCTGGGCCTTACTTTGCTTAGTCTTCGCATCCTCACCGTGCGGACGCAATGGAAGACGCACTCCCTCTCCTTTGCCTTTTGGTCCGTGAACATCGGCCTCGCATTGATGGTGCTGCTCAGCCTGCTACCCGTCGGGCTCGCCCAGACTTGGGCCAGCTTCGAACATGGAATGTGGTACGCCCGCTCCGCCGAGTTCCTGCAGCATCCCGCGTTGGAGGCCATACGCTGGCTTCGCTCCATAGGGGACACAATTTTCGCCCTTGGTATCCTCGCCATCGGCTGGTTCGTCATTGGCCTCTCCGCGGGTTGGTCGAAAGCCGGCGCCCGAGAAGACCTCCCCCAGAAAGAACCCGCCGTCCCCGTCACCGCTGACTAAGCCCTCCAAATTGACCCTCAAAATCAGCGGTGCTATCCTCATCCCCATCTTCGCGCCCGCCCCCCGACTTCCAAGGAGGACGCCCGTGTATACTCTCATCAGGTCCCTTCCCCTGCGCTCCATTCTCGCCGCCCATGGCCCGGCCCTCGCCGGCTCTTGGCTGATCGCCGAGCTTCTTTACAAGTTCGGCAGCTTCACCCTTGAGCTTGCCGCCTTCTTCGCCACCTGGTTTGTTATAGACACCGTCCTGTCTTTCGTTATCCGCCTCTTCAGCAGCGTCAAAGCAGGCGACTCCCGGGCCTGAATTCCCTCTTTCTCGTTCCCTGACAACTTCCGACACCGGAGGCCCTGAATGCTCGTTGACCACTCACTATTGCGCACCCTGGAATGGCGGTGCATTGGCCCGCCCCGCGGCGGTCGAGTTGTCGCCGTGGCAGGAGACCCTGTAAACCCCATGACCTTTTACTTCGGCGCGTGCGCGGGCGGCGTCTGGAAGTCCGACGACGGAGGCGCATACTGGCAGAACGTGTCCGATAACTATTTCAAGACCGCCGCAGTCGGAGCAATCGCCGTCGCCGATTCCGACCCCAACGTCGTTTACGCCGGCATGGGCGAAGCCTGCATCCGAACCGACGTGTCCCACGGCGACGGCGTCTACCGCTCCTCCGATGCCGGCCGTTCCTGGACGAACGTCGGCCTGAAGGATACCCGGCACATCTCCCGCGTCCGCATCCACCCCACCAACCCCGACCTCGTATACGTAGCCGCCCTCGGCCACGCCTGGGGCCCGAACCCCGAGCGTGGCGTCTTCCGCTCCCCCGACGGCGGCCAAACGTGGGAGCACGTCCTCTACAAGAACGAGACCACCGGCGCAGCAGACCTCTCGGTGGACCCCAACAACCCCCGCATAATGTTCGCCGCCTTGTGGGACGTTCAGCGCTACCCTTGGGCCCTTTCCAGTGGCGGCCCCGGCAGCGGCATACACCGCTCCACGGATGGTGGCCAGACTTGGGAGGACATCTCCTACAACCCCGGCCTTCCTGAAGGCATCAAGGGACGCATAGGCGTGGCCGTGTCCCCCGCCAGGACGGGCCGACTCTGGGCCACCATCGAGTCCGAAGACCCGGGCCTCTTCCGCTCCGATGACTATGGCGACACCTGGACACTCGTCAGCGACAACCGCGACCTCCAGGGTCGGCCCTGGTACTACCAGCACGTCTTCGCCGACACCCGGGACCCCGACACCCTATGGATCCTCAACTACAAGACCTGGAAGTCCATCGACGGCGGGGCAAACTTCTTCGAGGTCACCACCCCCCACGATGACAACCATGACCTCTGGATCGATCCCCGAAACCCTCTCCGCATGATCGAGGGCAACGACGGCGGCGCCTGTGTCTCCTTCAACGGCGGCGAGACCTGGTCCTCCATCTACAACCAGTTGACCGGCCAGTTCTACCACGTCACCGCTGACAACCGGACGCCTTATCGCGTCTACGGCACCCAGCAGGACAACACCTCCGTCAGCGTGCCCTCCCGCAACCGCAAGGGCGCTATCACCTGGGAGGAGTGCCGGGTGGTCGGGTCGGGAGAGAGTGGCCACATTGCTGTCCACCCCGACAACCCCGACGTGGTCTTTGCCGGGGCCATCGGCAGCTCTCCAGGTGGAGGGGGCAATCTCCTCCGCTACGACTACGCCGCCGACCAGACCCGCATCGTCACCGTCTGGCCCGAGCTTTACACGGGCCTTGGGGCCAGCGAGATGAAGTACCGCTTCCAGTGGACCTACCCCATCTCCTTCTCCCCCCACGACCCCGACACCCTCTACGTTGCGGGCAACCGGCTCTTCTCCTCCCGGGACCAGGGCCAGAGCTGGCAGCTGCTCAGCCCCGACCTCACCCGCAACGATCCCTCCACCCAGAAACCCTCCGGCGGGCCCATCACCAAGGACACCTCGGGTGCCGAGGTCTACGCCACCATATTTGCTTTTGCAGAGTCTCCCATCGAACCGGGCCTCTTCTGGACGGGCTCCGACGACGGCCTCGTCCACGTCTCCCGGGATGGCGGCGACTCCTGGATTAACGTCACCCCCGACGCCCTCCCCGAGTGGGCCCTCGTCTGCAACATCGAATCCTCTCGCCACGACCCCGCCGTAGCCTACCTCTGCGCCACCCGCTACCGCCTCGACGACACCCGGCCCTACCTGTTCAAGACCGCCGACCATGGCCAGTCCTGGACTTCCATCACCGGCGGCATCCCCGAGGACAACTTCACCCGGGTCCTTAAGCAGGACCCCGAGCGCCCAGGCCTCCTCTACGCAGGCACCGAGACCTCCATCTACTTCTCCACCGACGACGGTGCTCACTGGCAGCCTCTCGCCGCCAACCTGCCTCATGTCCCCGTCTACGACCTGACCGTCCAGGGTAACGAGATGGCCATCGCCTCCCACGGGCGCGGCTTCTGGATTCTCGACGACCTCCATCTGCTCCGACAGCTGGCCGACATGGACGGGTTGAGCACGACCCATCTCTTCAACCCCAAGGACACCCTCAGGATGCCCGGCCCCAAGGAGACCAGCGGCAAGGCCACCGCGGGCGTCGGAGGCGCAGTCGGCAAGAAATACCGCATCGCCCTAGAGACCTCTGCTACCTACTATGAGGCCCCCCGCCCGGGCCAGAAGCCCCGGCGCATCTTCCTCAACGCCGGCCGGAATCCCGAGGAGGGCGTAGCCTTCGACTACTTCCTGCAAGAAGCCCCAAAATCCGCCAATCTCAAGATCATCGACGCCCAGGACCGCGTTGCCGCCTCCTTCACCATCGGCTCCGAGGACACCCCTCTCCCCGCCGACCAGGGCCTGAATCGCCTCGTCTGGGACATGCACTACCCGCCCGGTATCAAGCTCCCCGGCGACAAGACCACCGAGGATGACGTCGCATCCGGCCCCCTCGCCCCTCCCGGCGACTACAAAGTGCGCCTGGAAATAAACGGCACAATACACGAAGAATCGTTCCACATTGTCAGAGACCCCAACTCCTCCGTCTCCGACCAGGACCTCGTAGACCAGTTCGACCTTATGATGGCGATCCACGCCAAGGTCTCGGAGACCCACCTCTCCCTCATCAGGCTGCGCAGCATAACCGAGCAGGTGGCCCGGTGGCGGGAGCGAGCTTCCGGCATGGGTGCCGAGGAAGCCATCCTCACCGCCGACGAAATCCTGGAAACCCTCGGCGAAATCGAAGAAGAGCTTGTCCAGACACGCTTCAAGGGCGCTCGCGACCGCCTCCACTACCCCGTCCGCCTCAACAAGAAACTCTCTGAGCTCACCAAGGTCGTCGGCGCGGGAGACTACCCACCCACCGACCAGGCCCGCGCCGTTTTCCAGGACATCTCCGCCCGCATCGATCAACAGTTGACGCGCTTTGAGGAAACCATCCAGACCGACGTAGCCAAATTCAATGACCAGGTGAGTTCCCTCGGCCTCAGCCCCGTGGAAACAGACCCGTCCTAGCCTCGAAACTCGACATAAGGAGCGCAAAGTGCCGGAACAACCCCGACAACCCATCGCCAACATAGACCGCCTGAAGGAGCACATGGCCGCCGAAGGTCTCGCCGCCGTGGTTGCCCGCTCTGGCAAGAACTTTTCCTATCTCTCAGGAGTAGCCTTCCCTGGCACCCTCGCCCGGCACCTGGACCTCCCCGACTCCCCCCGTGACGTCTTCTGCATCTGGCCCTTGGACGGCGAGCCCGCCATCATAAGTAACGCTCTGGGTGTTCCCGTAATTGAGCGGGACTCATGGATTACCAACGTCCAGGTCGTCCAGGACTACGTCGAGTCACCACGGACAAAGCTCGCCTCGGTGCTCAGGGACATGGGCATCGACAAGGCTAAGATCGGCATGGAGGCCTCCTACGTCAATGCCGCACGCTGGGCAGAGATAGAGTCCCTCCTCCCCGACGCCCAGTTCGTCGACTGCACCTCCATGATGAACTCCGTCCGCTGGATCAAGACCCCCGCCGAGATCGCCCTTCTCAAGGAATCCGCTGACATCCAGGACGACGCCCACCTCGAGGTCTTCCCCACCATCCGTCCCGGCGACCGCGAACGTGACGTCCATGCCCGGTTCTTGAGAAGCCACATAGAACGTGGCTGCCACTTCGTCCACGGCGTCCTCACCTCCCACCGCAACACATCAATGTACCTGGGTGAAAGCGACCTCGTCATAGAAGCCGGCGACATTATCCGCACCGACTACGTCTCCTACCTCAACGGCTACCCGGGCCACCAGTCCCGCATGGCCGTAGTAGGAGAACCCTCCCCCGAGCAGGCCCGCACCTACGCCGACTACCGTGACATCTACCTGAAGCTGATCGAAAAGTGCACCATCGGGACAAAGGTCAGTGAGCTCTATTTCTATGGGCGGGAGATGCTGCTGGCCAAGGGCTTCCCCCACAACCCCGCGTCCTTTGTCGGGCACAGCGTCGGGTCCTGGTGGCACCAGCAGGAGCCCTTCCTGGTCAAGGGCTGGGACGTCGAAATCGCCGAGAACATGGTCCTCGCCATCGAACCCTACGTCGACTACTGGCACCTCCAGGACATGGTCCACATCACCCAGGACGGTCCCCAGCTCCTCTCAGACCGCTTCGACACCTCCACCCTATTCGTAACGGTGTAGCTCAATTGTGTAGATGGGTGTCCGCGTTACGCAGTAAGGCCAATTCAGCGAAGAAGGAAAGATCGGCCCTAATCGCGTTTTACGAATCGACGAATGGGCTTAACTGGTTAAGTAACAAAAACTCGTTAAGTAATGCATCATTGAAAGAGTGGACAGGCGTCTCAACTGACTCCACTGGCCGTGTAATTGAACTGAGGCTACGGTCTAATCGTCTTTTAGGAGAAATACCGCCGGAATTAGCTTGTCTTTCGTCATTGGAGAGACTAGATCTTGGATCTAATGAACTGGTGGGAGAGATTCCTCGAGAATTGGGCCATCTTTCTTCCCTGCGAGTACTTCAGATCGATCGGAACAAACTGAATGGAGAGGTGCCTGCGGAACTAGGAAATTTGTGTTTGCTGGAAATCTTGGATCTTGGTGGGAATAAGCTGTGGGGTGAGATACCAGAAGAGTTGGGCCACCTTTCCAGCCTGCGAGAACTCTCCCTATTCGATAATCAACTGAGCGGAGAGATTCCAGGCTCATTAGGCAGACTTTCCTCCATCAGGACGCTAAACCTTAGAGGGAACTTGCTGGGCGGAATATTGCCGACAACATTAGGCAGCCTCTCCAACTTGCAAACTCTATGCTTGGCAGAAAATAAGTTAAGAGGAAGAATCCCTCAGGAATTAGGCAGACTCATCAACTTGGAAATGCTGCTGATGTGGGCGAATGAACTGCATGGAGCCATTCCAACAACATTGGGCAGCCTCCCTAACTTGAAATGGCTACGGCTTAGCCATAACAAACTTAGCGGCCAACTGCCTTCGGAATTGGGCACTCTATCCAAACTTGAAATATTGGAACTTGGGCAGAACGAGTTTAGGGGAAAGATACCATCACAACTGGGCGATCTGACTGCACTAGAGATCTTGGACCTGCAGAAGAATGAGTTAAATGGTGAGATACCCCCGGAATTAGGAAATCTATTCTCATTAGAGCAGTTGAACCTTGGAGAAAATAAGCTGAGCGGTATGATTCCTCCTCATCTGGGCAACCTCTCTAGATTGGAATCACTGAATCTAGCAGACAACAGTCTTACTGGACCGATCCCGGCGGAATTCGGCAACCTCACTTCCTTGGAAATTCTATCTGCTTATTGGAATGAATTATGTGGTGAGATACCACCGGAACTAGGCAACCTTTCCGGGTTGAGAATGGTGTGGCTTTACGTAAACGAACTGAGTGGGAAGGTGCCGGCGGAATTGGGCAATATCCGGCATCTGCAAGAATTGTATCTTCATAGCAATTATCTAAGCGGCGAAATTCCACCGGAACTAGGCAAACTTCAAATCCTGAATACGCTCATGCTTAGTGAGAACCGAATATCTGGGGAGATACCATCTGAACTAGGCAACCTCTTAAGCTTGAAAACCCTTTGGCTAGATCATAACGAACTACGCGGAGAGATCCCGTGTACATTCAAGAATCTAGAACACCTAGAAGACATGGACCTCAGCGGCAATTGTCTGACTGGAGAGATACCGCAGGACATAGGAAGACTTCGAAATCTGCGTCGCCTAGTACTAAAGGATAACCAGTTTATAGGACGAGTGCCTAACCGGCTTCGAAGTGTGGAGGAGAACGACCTCGAAGAACTCCATCTACCATACTATTGAGTCGCTAGGCAGCTGTTCTTAAGTTGGCGAAAATTCGAATCCGCTCCCTCTAAGAAAACTCCAAAGCCTTCGACGCAGTCAACTCCCCATAGGAGCACACCATGGTCAAAACCAGACTCAATAAGCTGACTTACGAGGACTACATCAAGACTCCCGACGATGAGCGGTGGGAACTCCTTGATGGAGAATTGCTGATGGTGCCTGGCCCCAACACCGCCCACCAGACCGTCACAGGAAATTTATATTGGCACCTGCGGGCGTTCGTGCAAGAAAGAGACTTGGGTAGAGTATTCGTCGCCCCCTACGACGTCATTCTCTCACCCCACAACGTAGTCCAGCCCGACATCCTGTTCATACCGGATGAACAGCGTTCAATCATCACCGCAGACAACGTGAAAGGCGCACCGGCCTTAGTTGTTGAAGTAACGTCCCCTTCCACCGGCGCCCGAGACCGGGCCGTCAAGCGAAACATTTACGCTAGGCATGGAATCGGTGAATACTGGCTCGCGGACCCCGACACAAACACCGTCTCCGTCATGATCCGGCAGGGTGAAGAATTCCGGGAAGTGGGCGCATACGGCCCGGATGATGTTCTCATGTCTCCGGCGCTGCCAGGGCTTGCCCTGGAAGTCCGCGACATTTTCGCGGATTCCTGACCGCCCTACCGAAACCGGACAAGGACCCTACGAAAACTCCAAAGCCTCCGCCGCAATCAGCTCCCCAATCTCTTCATCACTCAACCTCGCAAACTCCTTCAGCACGTACTCGTTGTGCTCCCCGACCAACGCCTGCGCCCACCTCAGCCGCGCCGGAGTCTTCGATAGCTGGAACTGCAAGCCGTCGTAGGGCATGGGCCCGCACTCCGTATGTTCCAGCATCTGGAAGAACCCGAGATGCGCCAGCTGCGGATCGTTCCACAGCTCCGACTGGCTCTGCACCACCCCCGCCGGGACCCCCGCCCCTTGCAGCTTTTCCATCAATTCCCTTGACCCGAACCCCGACGCCCACCCCGAGATTATCCCGTCCAACTCCTCCGAATTCTCCATCCGTTTCCTCATCGACTTGAACCGCGGATCCGTCCTCAATTCCGGCATCCCCATCGACTCACACAACGCCCCCCACTCCTCCTCTGTGGTTACCGCAATCGCACACCAGTGCCCGCCCGTGCGTATGGGTTTCTCCGGTTCGTTCTCAGGGGTGGCGCAAAGGTAGACTCCATGTGGTGCGTAGCCTGGGTCCCCGTTCCCGTTCCGCATCATCGCCCGACCCGTCACCTGGTAGTCCAGCATCAACGGCGACAGGTACTGGATCGCACACTCGAACTGTGCCAGATCTATGTGCTGCCCCTTGCCCGTGCGGTTCCTGTACTCCAGCGCCGCCAGTATGGCCGCTGCTCCGTTGGGAGGGTTGATGAAATCGCTATAGGCCCCGTAGGGAGGCAGGGGCAGCCGGTCGGGCCATCCCGTCAAATGGTAGAAGCCCGCATGAGCCGCCGCCTGCATCCCGAAGCCCGCAAACGCCGACTTTGGCCCGGTCTGCCCCTGCTGGCACGCGCTGAACAGGATGATGTCTTCCTTCAGTTCCTTCAAGCTTTCGTAGTCGAGCCCCCACCGCTTCTTCACCGGCGGCGTATAGCTCTCTGCGACCACGTCCGGCTGCCACTGCTTTATCAGTCTCTTTATAAGGGTCTGGGACTCGGGCTTGGACATATTCAGCCCCAGCCCGTATTTGCTGGTGTTGTAATTTGCCGGAAACTGGCTGGTGTTTATCCCCGACACCCCATCCTTGCTCGGCGGCGCACCCCGCAGGTCGTCCCGACGCGTCACCGACTCCACCCTGATTACCGTCGCCCCGCTGTCCGCCAGGTACTTGATGGTGATCGGCCCGACCGCCACCCAGGTGAAGTCCAAGACCTTCAGCCCCTCCAGGGCCATCCCCTTTCCCGTGTCTTCGCCCGGAATCACCCTATATCACCCCCGACTCCCGCAGCGACTCGAACTCCCCCTCCCCCAACCCCAACTCGTCGACAAACACCTCCCGGTTATGCTCCCCCACCCCCGGCGCCCAACGCCTGAACGATATCGGGCATTCCGGCATCGAGATGTACCGCCCAACATACCTGAGAGGATTGTCCTGACCCGGGGTGTCTGCCTTCAGCCAGTACCCCCGGGCCTGTAGCTGCACGTCTCCCATCACGTCGTCCGACGCATTGCAGGGCGCCAGCAGTACCTTTTCCTCGATTGATCGATCGAACAGCTCCTGCCGAGTTTTGGTCATGAAAAACCGGCGAATATGCTCGGAGACGTTGTCGATCTCCTCCTGCTCCTTGGTCCACGGGGGTCCGGAATTCTCGTCCTCATCCCACCCTCCCCACTTCACCCAGTCCATGCTCTTCATGAAGTCGGGAGCAAAGCCCTCCTCATCCATCAACCGGACCAGGCCCTCCATCCGAAACCCGTGCATGCCGCCCGCCAGCGTGAAGCTCACGTACCCGTCCTTGCATGGAAAGATGGCCAGAGCGTTCGGGCCGCCGTAGTTGGTGTATGCCCCGTTGCGCTCGACGTTGTACCCCTCCAGTTGCGGGAACTGCCCCGCATTCATCATCGTCCAGTACACGGCCACCTGAGTCGAAACCTCCACCACCTGCCCCTCACCCGAGTTCCGCGCCTTCCAGAACGCGCACATCGAACCCACCGCCGCCTGCGCCCCCGCGTGAAGCTCCGCCTGCGGAACGTGATCCTGACCGGCGCCCGGTCCATGTCCCCGCTGATGTAGGCCATCCCTCCCATCGCCCACGACACCAGGTCCGTCGCCTTGTATTCCGAGTACGGCCCCGACTCCCCGAACGGCGTCATCGAAGCCATCACCAGCCTCGGGTTGTCTCTGCTCAACTCCTCGTACCCCAACCCCAGCGACTCCATGTACCCCTGCCCCGACGAAATCATCAAAAAATCAACGTCCGAGGCCAGCCTCTTCAGCAGCCCCGCCCCTTCCGGCTTTCGGATGTCCAGGGTAATGCCCCGCTTGTTGAAGCAGTATGACTCCCAGAACCAGCTCCGGTCGGGCGCCTCCTGGCCGGGGTAGAGGGGCCAGTGGTAGCGGGTCGGGCTTCCCCCCGGCGGCTCCACCTTTATCACGTCCGCCCCCAGGTCGGCCAGCACCTTGCCGCACCAGTTGTACCCGCCCTCGGTCAGGTCGAGAGCCTTGTACGGCCCGAGAGCCATCGTTTCCTTGTCGAATGCCATGTCTGCTCGCCGGTGAAAAGCCGATTTCCGGCGCCTAGTATATACTCTCCGAAACCTTCCTCAACAGGAGATCCCCCGACCATGCCTGAACAACCCCCCAAGCTCCTCCCCCTCCCCGAGGACTGGTCCCGAGCCCTCGCCGTCGCCGCCCACCCCGACGACCTCGAATACGGCGCAGCCAGCGCCATCGCCCGCTGGACAGCCCAGGGCAAAGAGGTCGGCTACCTCATGGTCACAAAGGGAGAGGCGGGCATCGACTCCATGCACCCCGACGAGACCGCCCGGCTCCGCATGCAGGAGGAGATCAACAGCGCCCGGGTCGTGGGGGTCGACTCCGTGGAGTTCCTCGACTACAAGGACGGCGTCATCGAATACGGCCTTCCCCTCCGGCGCGACATATCCCGCGCCATCCGAAAGTTCAAACCCGACGCCCTCATCAGTGGCAACTTCGAGATGTTCTTCCCCGGCGGCAGCTTCAACTTCGCCGACCACCGTGCCGTCGGCGTTGCCGTCCTCGACGCCGCCCGGGACGCCGACAACCGCTGGATCTTCCCCGAGCTCATCGACGAGGGCCTCGAGCCCTGGCACGACCTCAAGTACATCTTCACCACCTCCCCGCCCGTCACCACCCACTACGTCGACGTTACCGGCTCCATAGACAGGGGCATCGCTTCCCTCCAGGAGCACAAGGTCTACATCGACAACCTCTCCCAGGACTTCAACCCGGAGGACTTCCTCAGCTTCGGCGCCGCCGCCGTCGGCGAGACCGCCGGCTGCGACTACGCCGTCGGCTTCTCCCTCATGGAACTCTAACCCCCCACCCCCCCTCCCCCTATCCGTCATTCCTGCGGAGGCAGGAATCCATCCCTCCGGAACACTCACCCTACAACCCCGCCACTCACCCTCCCCATCTTCCATCACTCCAACCCCGTCCACCGAAACCCACCCCGAACCCCCATGTCGTTCCGATGCCCCGCGAGGTCGAAGATGCGCCTATGGCGTGAATCTGGGGAGGGAATCGGGGGGAATTCCCTCCCCAACCCGCACATTTGCTTGACACACCTGAGCAAAGGCGCTATCATACCCTGCGTCCGAACAAATACTCTCGTTATCTAAGGAGGAACCGCACAACCCAGGGGAAACAACCCCGGCGCCCGAGAGGCATGCCCCCGAGAAGTCGGGGGACTCAACGTCCAAGCCCATCCCAAAGGCCCCCGCGCAGGCCCGCGGCACAAGCGAAAGCGTCATCCCCTCTCCCCGGCGCCCGGAGGACTCAACGCCCTAGCCCATCCCAACGGCCCCGCGCAAGCCCGCGGCACAAGCGAAAGCGTCACCCCCGAGACAAGCTTGCCCCCGAGTAGTCGGGGGTCGGGGGCGCCATCTCCTCCACCCCAGTCCCGTCCCATCACATTCCCCTGACCCCCCAGGCGATGGATAGACGCCCTGGATAGAAGCCACAGCAGACCGGCCACCCCCCGCCGAGAGACCGTCTCGGAGGTCGGCCTGTAGCGGACTTGCGCTATATCAAGATAGGGGTGGCGGGCTGGCTAGCCCCGCTCCGGACAAGTTACCGGTGGTTGGCCCGTCGGCGAGCTTGCGCCACACCAAATCAGGCACAACCTGGGGTCGCTGGGGCACTCGGGACCTGCGGGTGCGCCACGTAATAACAAACTCCCGGGGGCTACCAGCCCGATCACTGGCCCCCACTGCGCCCTTAGGCGCCTGGGAGCGGGTCAAGGCCCGGCTTGTCTGCCCGAACAGCCGGAGCACACATCGAGCAGAAGGGTGCGGCCGGCTGCAAGTTCCTCCGCCTGCGTGGTGGAGCGGACCCTCCATGGCCCCGGACAGTCGAGCACCGCATGGTAGGGACCAACGGCTCACCAGGTGCGTCTTCCATCGCCGACCCAAAACCCAACAGACAAACCCAAAACCCCACCCCCCACAATCGAAGATCCGCCTCAGGAGGACCGAATACCCTCAAGGGACCCCGGCAGGCCCCGACCCTTTCCCGTCTAGGGTGAGAAAGCGGCCTTGACCTAAACCCCCACCCCCGCCACCCGGAGCGCCGGCATCACCTCTTTCGCAAACAGCTCCATCGAGGCCATAGCCCTCTCAGTCTCCAGTCCCCCGATGTCGAACTGGCAGAGCAGCGTGGTCACACCCGCCTCGTCCTTGAACGCCCGGATCTTGCGTATGCACTCCTCGGGCGTGCCCAGCATCAGGGTGGTTTCCAGCAGTTCGTCCATCGGCGGCTCGTCGGGAAGGCGGTCGGCGTACGCCCGACCCCCAATCACCCGCTCCCTCCCCGCCCGCAGGCTGCCCGCCGTCCGGCGCACGTACATCCCGTTTTCGAACTGCGCCGCAGCCGCCTCCGGGTCGTGCGAAACGTAGGTGTGTCTCAGGATCGTGAACTCCCTCTCGCCCCAGCCGTTGGCCTCCAGCGACTCCCGGAAGATCCGGTTGTTGCTCTTCAGATTCTCCATCGCCCCCGAGCAGATAGTGTGATAGCCCCGCTCGCCGCTGAGGGTCATGCTGGTAGGGCTGCTCCCCGCGTGCCAGAAGGGAGGGTGGGGCTTCTGCAGGGCCCCAGGGAACGTCCAGGTCGTCGGGAACTGGAAGTACTTCCCGTCGTAGGCCAACCCTTCCCCCGACAGGCACCGCGTCACGATCTCCATGTACTCGTTGAACCGCTCGAAGTTCTCCTCAATCGGCACCCCGAACCGGTTGAACTCATATGGCTGGTACCCCCGCCCGACCCCCAGATCCAGCCGGCCCTCGGTCAGCTGGTCGGCCATGCCTATCTCCTCCGCCAGCCTCAGCGGGTGGTAGAAGGGCACGACCATCACGCCTATGCCTATGCGGGCCTTCTTCGTGCGCTCCGCCAGCTTCACCGCCATCAGCAAGGGGTTCGGGCAGTAGCCGTAGCTGGAAAAGTGGTGCTCCGCCAGCCACACTGAGTCGAAGCCCAGCTGGTCGGCAAATGCCGCCATGTCGACGGTGCGGGCGTACACCTCTTCCGCCGGCCTCATCTCGGGAGACTGGTTGAGAAAGAAGGCCCCGAATTTCATAGGTAATCTCCTTGCGGTTTACAGACGTGGAATGTCGGCCATTATAGCCACCCCCTTCTCCCCCTGTCGATTCACCCCCGCCCCCGACCGGATGGAACAATATCGGCCTCCCCATCGTCTATACTGGAGAACCTGAAAGTACAGGAGGCTTGAAATGAAATCCAGGCTCTTCCGCCTGCCCGTGTTGGTCTCGCTCCTGGCCGCCGTCCTGACGACGGTCGCCCTCGTGGCCTGCACCTCAGACCCGACCCCCACCTCCCCCGACCCGACTTCCACCTCACTCGCCCCGACTTCCACCTCACTCGCCCCGACTCCTACTCCTCCCGCCCCCACGTCCGCCCCGTCTGCGCCGGACGAGTCGGGCGACAGCCCCCTGATAGGCGTCTGGGACCTCAGTTCCTTCGGCGACCCCGCCTACCCCGACTCGCCGCTCCCCGGCACGAACATAAGCGCCGAATTCTCCCCGGACGGTTCCGTCTCGGGCGGCTCCGGCTGCAACCACTATCAGGGCAGCTACACCGCCGCCGAAGGTTCCATATCCATCGGCGCAATGTCCTTCACCGAGATAGGCTGCACCGAACCCGAGGGCATCCTGGAGCAGGAAGAGAGCTTCCTCCTCATGCTCAGCGACTCCGCAACCTTCGAGGTAGACGCCGACGCCCTCACCATCACCACCGCTTCAGGTGAGACCCTCCTCTTCGTCTATCGGGAAGAAATAACCCCCAATGACGGCGACTCTTCGAATGCCGACGATTCGGTCTCCAATGCCAACGGTGCCTCGGAAGGCGACGGCTCCCTGGTCGGGTCCTGGGAACTCGACTCCTTCGGAGATCCGGCCTACCCCGACTCGCCGCTCTCCGGCACTGAGATAACCGCCAGCTTCTCCGCCGACGGCTCAGTCTCCGGCAACGCCGGATGCAACGGCTTTCATGGCAGCTACCAGTCGGGCGATGGGACCTTGTCTTTCGGCCTCATGGCAATCACGCAAATGGCCTGCCCCGGGCCCGACGGAGTCCTCGAACAGGAGAACCGATTCTTCGATATGCTGAACCAGGCCGATAAATACCGCATGTCGGGCGACAGCCTCATACTGACCACTCCATCGGGGGAACAGCTCCTATTCTCCCCCTCCGCGCCCTGACCGACGGCCCCCTGCAAGGGATGCGGCCCGGGACACACTCACCGGGCCGCATCCCCCTGCCCAACCCCGCTCTGACCCCTTCTATTGACCCCCTCCACCCCTGCCCCTTACCATTCCCCGGAAATCTCGCAGGGAGCGCACCCTTGCCCAACACCGACTACGACGTAATCATCATCGGAGCGGGCCACAACGGCCTCACCGCCGCTGCTTACCTCGCCAAAGCCGGCCTCCGAGTCCTCAGCCTCGAGCGCAGGCACATCGTCGGCGGGGCCACCCAGACCGACGAGACGTTTCCCGGCTTCCGCTTCCCCCGCTACTCCTACGCATCCCTCCTCCTTGAAGGCAAGGTGGTGGAGGACCTGGAGCTTGAAAAGCACGGCCTCCGCATATTCAACGTCGACCCCGAACGCATCCACCCCTTCCCCGACGGTCGGGCCGTTCGTGTCTGGAACACCGACCCCCAGGTCGCCGAGGAGATCGCCCGCATCCATCATCCAGATGGCGATGCCTACCTGAAGTGGGCCGCCTTCTGGGAACGGGCCGCCGGAGTCATCTACCCATACATGCTCAGTGAGCCCCCAACCCTCGCCGAGCTAATGGCCTCCGTCCAGGGCACCGACGACGAGGCAATTCTCGAGAGCATCCTGTTCGGCTCCGCCTACGACATGCTAGACCGCTTCTTCGAGTCCGAGCAGGTCAAGGGCGTGTTTGCCTTCTCATTCAACGACGCCCCCATCTTCTTCGCCCGCCTCGAGACCGCTCGCTTCGGCGACCCCCGGTACCAGGGCATCGTCCAGGGCGGCATGGGTGGCCTGCCCCGAGCCATTGCAGCAGCCGCCCGCTCCCACGGCGCCCACTTCGAGACCAACGCCGAGGTCCGACGAGTCCTCATCGAAAACGGCTCGGCCATCGGCGTTGAACTGGCCGACGGACGCCAGGTCCGCTCCGGCACCGTCGTCTCCAACCTCGACCCCAAGCGGTCATTCCTGAATATCGTCGACGAAGCGCATCTGCCCAAGGACTTCCTTGTTAGCATCCGCTCGCTGAAGAACATGCGGGCCTCCATGAAGCTCCACGCTTCCCTCTCCGAGCCTCCCGACCTCAGCCACTATTTCGGCGATGAGTGGGACCTGGGCTACCTGGGCCGCGTCAGGATCTGCCCCAGCTTGGACTACGTGAAGGCGGGTCGGGCGGACGCCGACGCAGGCCGCCTCCCCCACCACCCCTCCATGATTATGCAAGTCCCCTCCGTCTATGACCCCACTATGGCCCCCGAGGGCAAGCACTGCATGTCCGTATGGGTCGAGACCGCAGCCCTGCAACTCGCCGACGGTTCCTGGGACGAAGCTCGGGACCAGGCCGCCGAAATCATCATCGACGCCCTATCCGTATACGCCCCCAATATCCGGGACGCCATCATCGACAGGCAGGTCCTCACCCCACCCGACATCATCGGGGAGCTCGGCATGACCAACGCTGATATCCTGCACCTGGACATGACTCCCCAGCAGTTCTTCGCCTCTCGGCCCCTCCGCGGCTGGAACAGCTACCGGACGCCAATAGACAACTACTACCTCTGCGGCGCAGGCACCCACCCTGGCGGATACGTCTCCGGGGCCCCGGGCCACAACGCCGCCCACGCCATCCTCCGGGACATGGAGCTCGCTTCTTGACCGAACCCTTCACCTACGACTCCATAAGCCGCAATCTATCCACTTCTTTCATGGGCCGCGAACTCTTCTTCTACGAGTCCCTTCCCACCACAATGGACGTCGCCGACATGAAGGCCGCCGCGAGCGCATCTGAAGGCACTTCGATCGTCGCCGATGACCAGACCGCCGGCCGCGGCCGCTTCGACCGGGAGTGGGTCGCCGAGAAAGGCGCCACCATCGCCGTTTCAGTCATCCTGCGCCCCCCGCCCCCCGTCACCCCCCGACTTCACATCGTCTGCTCCCTCGCCGTCGCCCGCGCCATAGAGACTGCCACAGGCTTGGAACCGCGCATCAAGTGGCCCAATGATGTCCTCCTGAACGGCAGAAAGACCTCCGGCATCCTTCTCACTTCCAGCCGGGACCGGAACGGCAAACCCTACGTCAACGCGGGCATCGGCATAAACGTCAACCAGACCCCCGATGCCCTCTCCCAAATCTCTCCACCCGCAACCGGCATTCGGGCACAGCTCGGACAACCCGTCTCCCGTGTCCAGGTCCTTTGTGCGCTCCTTTTTCACTTGGAAAAGCTCTACCTGGAAGCCCTCTCGGGCGCGGACTTGCTGGACTTGTGGCGCTCCTATCTCGTAACCCTCGGCCAGCACGTTCGTGTACAATGGCGCAGGGAGGACATGGCCGGTTTCGTAGAAGAGGGCCTTGCCGAAAACGTTGACGAATTCGGCAGGTTACTGCTCCGAACCAACGATGGCGAACTCAAGACCCTCGCATCCGGCGAAGTGACATTGCACACTTGAGGCTCAACCGATGATTACTGATCCATACGACTTTTCAGGACGCGTAGCCCTGGTCACGGGCGGTGGCTCGGGGCTGGGCAGGGAGGTTGCTATTGGGCTGGGCAAGCTCGGCGCCTCGGTCGTTGTTGCAGGCCGGAGACCCGACCCTCTCCAGGAGACCGTGGACGCCATCCACGCCACCGGGCACAGGGCCCTGGCCGTCCCCACGGACGTCACCGACTCCTCCCAGGTCAACGCCCTCGTCGACCGCACCGCCTCTCACTTTGGCCGCATCGACATCCTCATCAACAACGCCGGCATCTCCGGCGCCGACGATCCCGACAAAGCTGTCTGGGAAATCACCGACGAGGTCTGGCACAGGGGTATAGACGGAGAGCTCACGGGCTCCTTTTTCTGCGCCCGGGCCGCGGGCAAGTACATGGTCGAGCAGCAGTATGGAAAGATCGTCAACGTGTCCTCGGGGTTCGGCTATGGCACCCAGCGCGGCCAGGTAATGTACGGCGTGGCCAAGGCGGGCGTAATCCAGCTAACCCGGGTCCTCGCCATGCAGTGGGCCCGAGACAACGTGAACGTCAACTGCATCGTCCCCGGCCTCTTCCACACCCTCCCCGAGGACATGGAAAAACCCATCGAAGAACGCTCCCACCGCTTCATCCCCGTCGGCTACGTTGCCACCGCCAAAGACCTCGTCGACCTTGTCCTCCTCCTCTGCTCCGACGCCTCTTCCTACATGACCGGCGAGAACATCATGGTCGACGGCGCAGCCCTTATTGGCGCCTACGCCCCTTGGGGCTACCAGCCCCTCACCCCGACCCCGGAGGCCTGACATGTCCCCCGCTCCCTTCAACCTTAAGGACAAAAAGACCGTCCTGGTCACCCGCTGCGGCATAAATGCCCCTGTTCTGGCTGCTGCCTTGACCGATGCGGGAGCAATCCTGTCCATCGTCCACCCGGAAGGTATCACCCCGCCCCCCGCATCCGCCTCTGTGCCCTGGTTCCGGGACGCTGCCGGTCTCCAGCCGGCGGTCTCCAGCGCCATGGCCGGAATGGCCGGCATTGACATATTGGTAAATGACCTCGCCGCAGATTTCGCTAAACCCTTCGCCGATATGTCTTACGAAGAATGGCGCACGGCCATAGACCAGAACCTGGATGCCGTCTTTGTCTCCTGCCAGACAGCCTCGGGCCGAATGCTGGCGAAGCAAAACGGCCGAATTGTCAATATCGCCTCGGGCCTCGGGGCTCGAACGGTCGTCAACGAGGCCGCCTTTTCTGCGGCGCAGGCCGGAGTAATCCACTTGACCCGCGCCCTCGGGCTCGAGTGGGCCCGAGACAATATCCGCGTCAACGCCATCGTCGGGGGCTGGATCGTCGACTCCGATGACGCCCTCCCCGACAAAGTCCGGCGCTATATCCCGAACCAGCGCTGGGGCAGACCCGAAGACCTGGCAGGCGTCCTCGTCTACCTGGCCTCAGACTCCTGCTCCTTCACCACCGGCGAACCCTTCTTCGTAGACGGCGGAATCATGATACGCACCTAACAATCCCTTCCGTCCCCTCTTCTTTGACGGGTGAGGGTGAAGGTGACTCCCATTCCCCAGAGCCCGTAATCTATCGCAAAAGGAGCCCCAAATATGGCCACCAAGAAAGCCCTCCTACAACCAAACGCCCCCGACCGCAGTCACGTCTTCAACTGGGGCCTCAAGGTATCGGGATTCAGTGAACTCCTCCTCCTGACCGGCCAGATAGACGCCGACCCCGACGGCAACGTCCGACACCCCGGCGACCCTGTAGCCCAGACCCGAGCCGTCTTCGACTCCCTTGTCGGCATGCTGAACGACGAAGGCTGGTCCCTCAACGACGTCATCCGCGTCGAGGCTACCTACACGATGGAAGTCGATATGACGGAACATCACCCCGCCATCTTCCAAATCTGGGCCGACTGCTTCAAGGACGTGGAAGTCAAACCCGCCGCAGGCCAGCTTAGGCGCATCGCCGCCCTCGCCCGACCCGGCTTCTTCGTAGAGTTCGAATTTCTCTGCGCCCGCTAGCCCTATCCAAAGCGCCAGCAAGCAAAACGCGCCTTTCTCTTCTCATCTCGGATGCCCCGCGAGAAATCCCAAGCGCGTGCCTACTTTACATATTCACATTACAGACACGCCCGTAGCCCAGGCCATCCATCCCTGCTCTCATTTACTGCCCTTCCCCCTTGGGTTAGAATTTACCCGTCTGAACTCATGAATAGACGGCTCTACAATCCTCTCCCGAGACCATGCTCCGAATAGCCCTCCCCAGCAACGCCGACTGGCAGGACTCGACCCTTGGTTTCCTCGAAGCCTGTGGCCTCGGCGTCCAGAGGGTCACCTCCCGCCGATACACGGGCCGAATGCCCACCGTGCCGGACGCCGTTGTTCTCTTCCAGCGCGCCGCTGATATCCCTCGCCAAGTCGAGGCCGGGGCCGCCGAAATAGGCATTGCGGGCCTTGATCAGTACTTGGAAGCCCACCCCGACGATGGCGCTGGCATGCTCCTCGTTGAAAGCCTGGGTTTCCGTGGCGCAGACCTCGTGGTGGCCGTCCCCGAGTCTTGGACCGAAGTATCCTCTATCGACGACCTTGCTGAGACTGCCCATAAATTCGGAGCGGATGGCAGCAAAGCTATCCGAGTCGCCACTAAATACCCCCGTCTCACAGAGAAATACCTGCGAAAACACGGTCTGTTCGATGTCTCCATCAGTGAGTTCAGCGGCACCCTTGAAGCCGCCCCCGCCATGGGTTACGCCGACTTCATTGTCGACATCACTTCCAGCGGCAACACGCTGCGGGAGAACCAGCTAAAGACTATCGAAGGTGGTACGGTTGTGAGGTCTCAGGCGTGCCTGTTTGCTAACCGAGACCTTCTTAGCAATGATGATGAAGCCCTCGCTGGTGTTCGGATAATGCTGGAACTCATCGAAGGTCATCTCCGCGCTTCTGAGTATTACAGCATCATCGCCAACATTCACGGCGACTCCCCCGAACAGATCGCAGGGCAAATCCAGGACCACCCGGAGATCGCCGGTATCGAAGGACCGACTGTCTCCCAGGTCTTTAGCAAACAGGGCGATACAGGCTGGTACGCCGTCACCATGGTGGTTGGCCGGGACAAGGTCATCACCGCCTTGGACCACCTGAGGGCTATCGGCAGCAACGGCATCATCCTGTTCCCGACCACCTACGTATTCGAGGCTAAGTGCTCAGCCTATGACAATCTGCTTGAGCAGCTAGGCCGAGCCCCAGTCGAGACCTCGGTATAGCCATCCGATGCCCAACACCTCCCTCCACATATCCTTCGCCGATGACGCCGCCCGAGCCCTCGGCCACCCCCTCCTGTCTGACTACTCGGGCAGCTACCTCCTCGGCTCCACCGCCCCCGACGTACGGAATCTCGCCGGCTGGGACCGCTACAGCACCCACTTCTTCGACCTTGCCAAGGACGAGCCCGGCAAAGGAATCCAGGGCCTCTTCGAGACCTATCCCGAGCTAGCCGACGCCGCAAGCCTCGGCCACGAGACCCGCGCCTTCGTCCTCGGCTATATGTGCCACCTTGTCACCGACGAATACTGGATAGCCCGGGTCTACCGACCTTATTTCGGCAAGAAGGCCTCCTCCGACCCCATAACGAACGTTCTGGACCGGGTCCTCCAGTTCGACATGGATAAGCGCGAGCGCAACGGCATCCGGGACCTGGACGCCGTCCTGGAAGCCCTCAAAAGCTCCGACGTGGGCGTCAATGTCTCCTTTATAGACGCGGACCTGCTGAGCAAATGGAAGGACGTTATGACGGAGCGGACTTCCATGGACCTCGGCTGGGACCACCTCAGACGCTTCGTAAGGAAGGCCCTCCCCCGACACCTCAAGGACGATGAAGACACCATGAATTCCGTCATCGACCAGGGCCCCGACCTCCTTGAAAAGGCCAGACGGCAGGCTCCCGACCACGTCATCGCCGCCTACCGAGCCAAGGCCATCGACCAGTTCGTCGTCATTGCCGGGGAGTATCTGTCGTGAGAGTCATAACCGACCTCAGTGAGGCCCGGGCCTTTCTCCGCCGACTTCACGCCGGCCCCCCCGACGACTCCCTCAACCCCAAGATCGCCGCCGGCATCAAGCGCGTGTTCGGCGAGCCTCTTTCTCTATCCGATGCCGTGGGCCGTATCTTGGATGACGTTCGAACTAAGGGTGACGCCGCCCTGTTTGACTTCCTCCGCCGCATAGACGGCCTCACCCCCGACCGCCTCGAAATCCCCCAAAGTGAACTCTACGCTGCCCTTGACTCGATCCCGTCCGAAGTCGCCGACTCCCTCAAGTTCGCCGCCCGGCGTATCGAGGCATACCAGTCGGAATTGGCTCGGCATGCAATCCGGAATTTCAGGAGCGACGGGCTCGGGCAGCGGGTCACCGCCATCGAGCGAGCCGGGCTCTACGTCCCTGGCGGCACCGCCGTATACCCCTCTACCGTCTTGATGACCGCCATCCCCGCCCGAGTCGCCGGCGTCCGGGAGGTGGTCTTGGTCACCCCTCCCCGCCCCGACGGAACTGTATCTCCCGTAGTCCTCGCCGCTGCCGCTATTGCGCGGGTGGATAGGGTATATGCCGTCGGTGGGGCGCATGCAGTCGCCGCCCTCGCCTACGGCACCGAGACCATCCCTGCAGTCGATAAGATATTCGGCCCCGGCAACGTTTTCGTCCAGACCGCCAAGCGTATGGTCTTTGGCACGGTCGGCATCGACACCATCCAGGGCCCGACTGAGGCCGTCACCATCGCCGACGATCAGGTCTCCCCTTCTTGGTGCGCCGCCGACATCCTCGCCCAGGCCGAACATGACCCCGACTCCGTTTCCATCCTCATCACCGACTCCCCGTCCCTCGCCCAGAGCGTCGAATCCGTGCTCTCCGACCTGCGGAGCCGCTCCGAACGCCTGGATATCCTAACCCAGTCAATGGACGCCAACGGCGCAATCATTGTTACCGACACTGTTGAGCAGGCCATCGAGCTATCCAATCTCTACGCCCCGGAGCACCTCTGTCTGATGGTCCAGGACTCCGAACGATATGTTGACATGGTCAAGAATGCGGGTGCGCTGTTCCTTGGTGACCATTCTCCCCACGTCTTGGGCGATTACGTCGCAGGCCCGAGCCACGCCCTTCCCACCGCAGGCGCCGCCCGCTACAGTTCCGCCCTCGGCGTCAACGATTTTCTCAAGTCCACCTCCATCATCTCCCTCTCAGAGCAGGAATCGACTCCCCTCTTGCCCCACGGTATCCGTATCGCAAGACAGGAAGGCTTCGACTCTCACGCCCGCTCCCTGGAGGTCCGCACCATCCAACACTCCGTTACCAGAGCCGGAGACTGATCATGGCCAGCGAAAAATCTCGACCCTCCATCCGAGACCTCATGCGCCCCGACCTCCGTCATCTCGCGGGCTACACGCCGGTCGTCCCCGTGGAGCACCTCGTCGCCGAGTCTGAAGCATCAGCGGCGCAGCAGTTGCCCCCTGTGAAGCTGGACGCCAACGAAAACCCTTACGGCCCCTCCCCCCGAGTCCTCAAAGCCATCGCCGAGAGTGAGGCCCTCCACGCCTACCCCGACGCTGAGCAGCGCACCCTTCGTGCCGCCCTCGCCGAGTACGCGGGCCTTGCCCCGGAGAACATAATCGTAGGCAACGGCTCCGACGAAGTACTGGACATGATTATCCGGCTCCTCCTGGAGCCCGGGGACAAGGTCCTGAGCTGCGTTCCCACATTCGGCATGTACAAGTTCCTAACCGACGTCGCAGGCGGCCAGCTTGTCGAGCTTGACCGCACATCAGACTACAGAATTGATCTTGACGCCATAAAGGCTGCCACCGACGAACGCACCAAGCTCATATTCCTCGCCTCCCCCAACAACCCCACCGGCAACAGCGTCCCCCGTGAACAGGTAGTTGATCTGCTTGAAATGGGCCTCTACGTCGTCATCGACGAGGCCTACTACGAGTTCGCCGGCCACACCGTTGCAGACTTCGTCAACGAATATGAAACGCTAATGGTCGTCAGGACCTTCAGCAAGTGGGCGGGCCTCGCCGGGGTGCGTATCGGCTATGCCATCGTCTCCGCCGAGGTTTGCGCCTACCTCAACCAGATTAAGCAGCCCTACAACGTCAGCGTATTCGCCCAGATAGCCGCCTTGGAGTCTCTGGGAGACGTCGACTACCTGATGGGCAACGTAAACGCCCTCGTGAGCGAAAGGGCCCGGCTCTTTGACATACTGCAGGGCCTCGACTACCTCTCCCCCGTCCCCTCGGAGGGCAATTACATCCTCTGCAACGTGATCCGGGGAAACGGCGAGCAAATCTACCGGCTTCTCAAGCAGCGCAACATCTTCGTCAGGTATTATGATAGGCCCAACCTGAAGAACTGCTTCCGCATTAGCGTCGGCAGGCCCGAAGAGACCGACCGCCTCGCCGACGCCCTCGCGGAGATTGGCCCGGAGATCAATGGCTGACAGACACGCCCTCCTCGAAAGAAAGACCGGCGAGACCGACATCTCAATCGAGGTGGAGATCGACGGGACCGGCCAGTACAACGTCGAGACTGGTGTCCCCATGCTCGACCACATGCTCTCCCAGCTCGCCCGACACGGCGCCTTCGACCTCAACGTCCGAGCTAGGAGCACTTCCGATCCCGACGGCCACCACGTCGTAGAAGACATCGCAATCCTGCTGGGACAAGCCTTTGGGCAGGCCCTCGGCGACCGCAAGGGAATCGTCAGGATGTCCCACGCCCTCGTCCCCCTCGATGAGGCCCTGTCCCTGGTCGCTTTAGACCTCGGGGGTCGGGGCTACGCCCAGGTGGACGTTTCCTTTTCCCAGCCGGTAGTTGGGGGCCTCACCGCCGACATGGCCCGACACTTCCTCGAGACCTTCGCCATCGAGGGACGGTTCAATATCCACGCCAAGTTCATATCGGGCCTCAACGACCACCACAAGATAGAGTCCCTCTTCAAGGCTCTGGCCAAGTCCATGGACGCCGCCTCCCGCATCGACGACCGAACCGCCTCGCAAGTCCCCAGCACCAAGGGGGTCATCGAGACTTAAACAGGGCCAGCGTGGGGATCGGGGGTGGGACTCTGTCTCCTCTACCTTGACGGTAAAGGGTGAGGGTGAAGAAACTCCCTACCCCTCCACCACCTCGAACGAATAGCTCTCTATCACCGGGTTGGCCAGCAGCTTCTCACACATCTGCTCCACCTGCGCCTCCGCCCCCTCCCGACTCCCCTCCTCCAACCGCACCTCCATGTACTTCCCCGCCCTGACGTCCCGCGCTGACGAAAATCCTAGGGAATGAAGAGCCCCCAGGATCGTAAGACCCTGGGGGTCGTTCACGGTCGGCTTAAGTGTTACGCGGACCTTTGCCAGGTACATCCTCGGCTATTCGGGAAGCTTATCTGACGCCACCGTCAAGGGTCTCTGGACCCTGATCGTAATGTGCAGCGACAAATGCGTTCATTACGGTCTCGTCGTACTGTGACAAGAGCACATAGTATTCCCAGGCCGCAAGCGCAATGGTCGCTGGCAGCGTGGCAGGTCCCGGAGTCACTATGAATCCCCTAACACCATTGGGCTGATTCTGCACGAATGCCTCAATGTTATTGATCACGTCTGGTGTCGCAGTGTCCCGGTAATAGATGACAATGCCGCCGTGCTCCATATTGTGCACTAACGCTTCGTCAGCTTGCCGTTGTTTGTAGATTCCCCAATTCATCGGTGCTACCCCTGGGACATTCCAATGCGGCCCAGAAGTTGGCGGATTAGTCCGATAGGAAGTAACCCTTGTTGGAAACTCTATGTGATCTGTTGCGCCCGGATAATTTGCCTGTACATTAATTTCGCCCAACACGGATTCGGAGGTCATCGCGTCTGGTGTAGCGTTTGGATCCACCTCCTCTTCAGGGGTGTTCGTCAACGCCGGCGCTATCACCGTAATCACGAAGAACAGTGCCACGCCAGCGATGATGAACCACTGGTATTTCTGCCAGAAGGACTTGCCGGAAGGCGGGCCCACGGGCCCTCTGCGTCTTGCCAATTTAGCCTCTATTCGTTCCTGAGTTCACAATCCAGTATCCCATTTCGGCTTTTAGCCTGTCAACCGACGATAAGCCTGCTCATAGCGCTCCGCGGTGCGGTTGACCACATCCTCAGGGAGGGAAGGCGCGGGCGGCTCCCGGTCCCAACCCGAATCCACAAGCCAATCCCTCACGTACTGCTTGTCGAAGCTCTGCTGGGACTTCCCGACCACGAAGTCGTCGGCATCCCAGAACCTGCTCGAGTCCGGTGTCAGCAGCTCGTCTATCAGGTGCAGCTTCCCGTCTATCATCCCGAACTCCATCTTCGTATCCGCGATGATTATGCCCCGCTCCGCTGCAAACTCTCTGGCATAGCTGTAGACCGCAATGCTCGTGTCCCGCAGCAGGTTCGCCATTTCGTTCCCCACCATGTCCTGCACCTGCTGGTAGGTCATGTTCTCATCGTGGCCCTCTTCCGCCTTCGTAGTCGGCGTGAACAGGGGCTCGGGGAACACCTGCGACTCCTGTAGCCCTGCCGGCATCGGCAGCGTTCCCGCCGTACCCTGCCTCTTATACTCGGACCACGCTGACCCCGTGATGTGCCCCCTCACTATGCACTCGATGTCGATCCTCTCCGCCTTCTTCACCACCATCGCCCTGTCCAGCACCTCTTTAGGCACGTTCATCGCATTCACCGCCCCGGCCAGTTCGCCAAGCCCTTCCGAGTCCCCTGCCATCGCTATGTAGTGGTTCGGCACAAGCTCCTCCGTAAGTCCGAACCAGAACGCAGACATCAGCGACAAAATCTTTCCCTTGCCGGGTATGCCAGTCGGGAGCACGACATCGAACGCCGATATCCGGTCTGTCGCCACCATCAGCAGCTTGTCTTCAACCTCGTATGTGTCCCGTACCTTGCCCCGGTACAGGATGTTGGCCATTCCGGAGTCCGTTAGAGCTGTCGTCATCTTTCTCCACCTGTTTTGCCGTTATTCAAACCAAGCCTCCGAAATACCTCGTCGACGTGGCGCAGATAGAACCCGTATTCAAATAGTGATTCCAGTTCCTCTTTTGAAAGCCGTTCCGTTACGTCCCGGTCCTCGACCAGCAACTCCCTGAAGTCTTTCCCCTCCGTCCAGGCCTCCAATGAGTGCTTCTGCACAATCCCGTACGCCTCGTTCCTGTCCAGCCCCGACTCGATGAGCCTAGTCAGCACCCTCTGGGAAAAGACCAACCCCCGCGTCGACTCCAGGTTTCTGTACATGTTCTCGCTGTACACCGTCATCCCATCTATCACCCCCGTGAACAGGTCCAGGCAGTAGTCCAGCGCCAGGCACGTGTCCGGCAATATGATCCGCTCCACTGACGAATGGCTGATGTCTCGCTCGTTCCACAGCGCCACGTCCTCCAGCGCCGCCACGACGTTCCCACGCATGACTCTCGCCAGTCCGCAAATCCTCTCCCCGATGATCGGGTTTCGCTTGTGAGGCATCGCCGAGGACCCGGTCTGTCCCTTGCCGAACGGCTCTTCTACCTCCAGGATTTCCGTGCGCTGTAGCCCCCTGAGCTCCGTGGCGAACTTCTCCAGCGAAGCCCCGACGAGCGCCAGGGTCATTGCAAATTCCGCGTGGATGTCCCGCTGCACTATCTGGCTCGAGATTCGGGCGGGCTTCAGCCCGAGCCTGCGGCAAACCCGCTCCTCTATCTCCGGCGACACCAGCGCATAGGTCCCCACCGCCCCCGAGATCTTCCCCACCCCCACTGTTTCCTTCATCCGGACCATCCGCTCCCGGTTCCGCCTCATCTCGTCCACCCAGAGTGCCAGCTTCAGCCCGAAGGTAATCGGCTCGGCGTGCACCCCGTGCGTCCGCCCGATCATCACCGTGTCCTTGTGCTTCAGAGCTTGTGCTTCCAGCGCACCAATCAGCCTGTCCACCTCGGCCAGCAGCAATTCCACTGCCTCCACCATCTGCATGCTCAACGCCGTATCCCATACGTCTGACGTTGTAAGCCCTAAGTGCAGGTAGCGCCCCCCAGCCCCGACGCTCGGGTACATGGCCCGCAGGAATGCGGTCATGTCGTGCTTAGTCTCCCGCATCGCCTCGTCAAAGATGGTCAGGTCGTAGGAGGCGCCGCGGATCAACGCCATCTCTTCTTCGGGAATGACTCCCTCTTCCGCCCACGCCTCGCAGACGGCGACTTCTATCTGGAGCCACTTGTCATAACGGGCGTCGTCTGCCCACACTCGAGCCATTGCGGGCCTTGAATACCGAGGGATCATTAACGCTGGCCCGAGTTCAGCCGTGCCCGGTGCGCCTCGTGCGCTTCGGCAATCTCCGGGTGCTTCAACGCGAGAATCTGTGCTGCGAAGAAGGCCGCATTCCTGGCCCCGGCCTTCCCTATGGCAACCGTCGCCACCGGGATTCCGGCCGGCATCTGCACTATGGCCAGAAGGGAGTCCAGCCCGTCTAGGTCGCTCCCTGGCAGAGGCACGCCTATCACCGGAAGCGTCGTCCAACTTGCCATAACGCCCGGCAGGTGCGCCGCCATCCCGGCCCCGGCAATCAACACCTCCAAGCCCCTCTCCCGGGCCGTTATTCCGTATTCTCGGGCCTTCTCCGGCGTCCTGTGCGCCGATAGGAAATTCACCTCGTGGGATATTCCCAGCTTGTCCAGGATATCCGTCGTCTCTTTGGCATAGGGTTCATCCGACGGGCTTCCCATCACGATTCCAACTAAAGGCATCCTAATCTCCTGTTGCTAAGGCCTTGCTTGTAAGGCCAATGTCTTTGCGATATTGCATCCCCTCGAACCTCACCCCTCCCACATTCTCATAAGCCAACGCTCGGGCCTCTTCCAAATTCCGCCCCCGCCCCCCTACGCTCAACACGCGACCGCCGCAGGTCTTAAGTTTTCCGACCACATCATCATAGAACGTTCCAGCATGGAAAACTAGGGCATCTGGGTCTACGGAATCCAACCCTGAAATCGGCATTCCCGTCTCGTATTTCCCCGGATATCCCCCCGACGCCAATACCACGCACATCGTAGGGTCGGCGCTCCATTTCACCTCTACCTCCGCCAGCCGGTCGTGCACCACCGCATCGATGATTTCCACCAGGTCCGACTCCAGCCTCGGCAGCACAACTTGCGCCTCGGGGTCCCCAAGCCTAACGTTGAACTCCAGGACCCTCGGCCCTTGCTCCGTCATCATCAAGCCTGCGTACAGTACCCCCTTGTAACGACACCCCATCGCCGCCATCGTCTCGATAACCGGCACGGCAATAGTGTCCCGAAGCCCTTGCTCCTGTGCCTCGGTCAGGAACTCCGCCGGGCTGTAGCAGCCCATGCCCCCCGTGTTCGGGCCCCTGTCCCCGTCAAGCTGCCGTTTGTAATCACATGCCGTCACTGCACCCGACACCGCCATCCCGTCCGTAAACACGAACAGGCTCACCTCCCGACCCACCAGGCATTCCTCAATAACCACACTCTCCCCCGCCTCCCCAAACACCCGACCCACCATCGCATCATCCACTGCCCTGTGCGCCTCTTCCAGCGTCGCTGCCACCGTCACCCCCTTCCCCGCCGCTAGCCCGTCGGCCTTCACCACTACCGGAGCCCCGACTTCATCCAAATACCGGTGCGCCTCTTCCGCCGATGAGAAATCTCTGCCCTTCGCACATGGCACCTCTGCCCGTTTCATCACCTCCCTGGCGAATATCTTTGACGATTCCAGCCGAGTCGCGGCCTTCGTCGGCCCGAACACCGGCAACCCCAGCCCCTCGAACCGGTCCACGATGCCCTCGGCCAGCGGCGCCTCCGGCCCGACCACCGTCAAATCAATTCCGCACTTCTCCACTGCCCCCGCCAGCCCCTCGATATCCGTCGCCGAGACATGCAGGTTTTCGGCAACCTGCCTCGTGCCCCCGTTCCCCGGCGCGACGAACAACTTGTCGGTACGTGGACTCTGTGCCAGCTTCCAGGCCAGCGCATGCTCCCGACCCCCGTTCCCAACGACCAGGATGTTCAAGTAACTCTCACCCTAGTCGTTGCTCCTTGCGTCCTACTCCCACTCAATGGTCGAGGGCGGCTTGCTGGAAATGTCGTACACCACCCGGTTCACACCCGGGACCTCGTTCACGATGCGATTTGAAATCTGGGCCAGCACGTCGTAAGGGAGCCGCGCCCAGTCGGCGGTCATTGCGTCCTCGCTGGTCACCGCCCGTATAGCGACCATGTTCCCGTAGGTGCGGAAATCTCCCATCACCCCCACCGTTTGCAGCGGCGTCAGCACAGCGAAGCTCTGCCATAGCTTTCTGTACAACCCACTGGCCTTGATCTCGTCCATCACTATCCAGTCGGCGCTCCGCAGCATCTCCAACCTCTCCCGCGTGACCTCCCCAATGATGCGGATGGCCAGCCCGGGGCCCGGGAACGGCTGCCTGTACACCATCTCCTCAGGCATTCCCAGCTCGTCCCCCACCTCCCGCACCTCGTCCTTGAACAGCTGCCTCAGCGGCTCGACCAGCGACAGCTTCATCACATCCGGCAGCCCCCCGACGTTGTGGTGCGTCTTGATCGTCACGGACGGCGCATCCTTCGGTGGCAGACTCTCTATCACGTCCGGGTACAGTGTTCCCTGCGCCAGGTAGTTCACCTCCCCCAGCGTACCCGCCTCCTCTTCGAACACCCGTATAAACTCCTCCCCGATAATGTGCCGCTTCCTCTCGGGTCTGTCACACCTTCCAGCTTCTCCAGAAACCTGTCTGCAGCGTCAACGTATCTCAGGTTAAGGTTCAGGTGTCTTTCGAAGACTCCCCTCACCCTCTCCGCTTCTTCCCTCCTCAGCAATCCGTTGTCCACGAAGATGCACGTCAGCTGGTCCCCGACCGCCCTCTGCACCAGCGCCGCCGTCACCGCCGAGTCCACGCCCCCCGACAGCGCACATATCACCTTCCCACCCCCAACTTGGTCTCGGATCCTGTCCGTTGCCTCCACTATGAAGCTCGCCGGCGTCCAAGCCCCCTTGCAGCCGCAAACCTCGTAAAGGAAATTCTTGAGGATGTCCGTGCCGTTCGGCGTATGAGAGACTTCCGGGTGGAACTGGAGCCCGATTATTCCCTGGTCGTTGCCCAGAACGGCGACTGGTGCATTGTCCGTGTAAGCCAGACTCGAAAACCCGGGCGGAGGCTCCGATATCTCGTCCCCGTGGCTCATCCAGACTGGCATCTCCAGCGGCAGACCCCTGAATATCGGGTGGTCGGCCACGTTCTGCCTCAACACGGCATGCCCGTATTCCCGCTTCAGCCCCGACGACACCCGACCCCCCAGCTGATGCGTCAACGCCTGCATCCCATAGCAGATGCCCAGCACCGGGACCTTGCTTTCGTAGATGTAGGCTGGCGCCATCGGCGCGTCGGCTTCGTATACGCTCGCCGGACCCCCGGAAAGGATGAACCCCTTGGGGTTGAGCTTGGCTACCTGCTCGGGCGGCGCATCGTAAGGCAGGATTTCGCAGTATACGTTGCATTCCCGCACCCGACGCGCTATCAGCATGCTGTACTGCGACCCGAAATCCAGGACGACAACCGTCTCTGGCCGGGAGGCGTGCTCGGGCTCCGCGCCGGTGTGGGGGGTCTCCGTTTGCCCTACCTTACGGCCCGCGATTTCCAGGTAGGTGGAGACTTCTAGATCATCGGATACCGCTATTCTGCGGCTTGCGTTTGTGGCTCCCTCGTCCGCCAAGGAACCTCCTGGTGATCTCTGCCTCAGATTAGCACCCGTGGTATACTCAGTCAAGGAAAATGAGCCTGAAAAACGGCATCTCCCACTGCTCAATGTCAACCTCCGGCGCAACGGACATCGAACAGGCAATTTCAATTCTTCAGGGCGGCGGCCTCGTCGCCTTCCCCACCGACACCCTCTACGGCCTCGGTGCCCATCCCTTCATCGAATCAGCCGTCCGACGCCTCTACGATGCCAAGGGCAGGCCCGATTCCAAACCCGTTCCCCTTCTCCTCTCCTCCCCCGACGACCTGACCCTCGTCTCCGACCAGACAGGTGGACTTGCCCATACCCTCGCATCGGCCTTCTGGCCCGGCGCCCTCACCCTCGTCGTCCGCTGCCGCCCCGACATCCCCAGCCTCGCTAATGGCTGGGGCGCAACCGTCGCCGTCCGTGTCCCCGACCATCCCGTCCCCCGAGAACTATGCGCCCGACTCGGCGCCCCTATTACCGGTACCAGCGCGAACCTTGGCAGAGGCCCCAACCCCATCACCGCCCAGGATGTCGACGAGCAACTTGACGGTAAAGTCGATCTGATAATCGACCGGGGCCCGTGCCCCGGTGCCCTTCCCTCCACTATCGTCGATGTCTCCGGTGACTCTCCCACCATATTGCGCCAGGGCATAATCTCCCGCGAGGCAATCGAAGAGGTGTGCGGCCTTCCAGTTGCCTCGTGACCTTTCCACCATGACCAAGAAAACAGTTAACGATATAGACGTATCCGGCAAGCGGGTCCTCGTCCGCGTCGATTTCAACGTCCCCCTCGACCCCGACACCGGCGCTATCCTGGATGACAGCCGCATCAGGGCATCCATCCCTACCCTTCAATTCCTCCTCGACCGCGGCGCAAGTCTCGTCCTCTGCTCTCACATGGGCCGACCCAAGGGCAAGTTCGACGAATCCTTGAGACTCGCTCCCGTCGCCCGACGCCTCTCCGAACTGATCAACCTCCCCGTGCCAGTTGCCGATGGCATTGTAGGCAACGGTGTTTTGCCAAGGGCCGAATCCCTTTCAACTGGAGAAATCCTCTTCCTTGAAAACCTCCGCTTCGACCCCCGGGAAGAGTCCAACGATCCTCAATTCGCCGCCTCTCTAGCAGATCTGGCGGATATCTTTGTAAACGATGCCTTCGGCGCAGCCCACCGCGCCCACGCCTCCACCGAGGGCGTCGCTCACTATCTACCCTCGGTGGCCGGACTCCTCCTTGACCATGAACTCAAGTATCTCGGCATGGCTACCGAAAACCCCGCCCGACCCCTCACCGTCCTCTTCGGCGGCGCCAAGATAAACGACAAGATAGCTGTTGCTCAGCGGCTCATGGAGAAGCTGGACGTTCTTCTGGTCGGCGGCGGCATGTGCGCCACGTTTTTCAAAGCCATGGGCTGTGAAATCGGCAGGTCCATTTACGAAGAAGACGCCTTGGAATTCGTATCGGGGATCATGGCCAAGGGAGAGCAGGGAAGCGTGACCGTTGCTCTCCCCCGAGACGTCGTAGTCGCCAAAGAGTTCGACGCCAATGCCACACCCGAGACCGTCCCCGCAACCCAGGCCCCCCCCGACACTCTTATCCTCGACATCGGCCCAGAGACCGTTGCCCTTTTCCGAGATTACATAAAGCGCGCCAAAACCGTATTCTGGAACGGCCCCATGGGCGTCTACGAGTTCCCCGCCTTCTCCTACGGTACTCGACAGATGGCCCAAGCCCTCGCAGATTCCCAGGCAACAACCGTCGTAGGCGGCGGCTCCACCGCCGACGCCGTTGCCGCCTTCGGCCTCGCCGACAAGATGGACCACGTCTCCACCGGCGGCGGCGCTTCTCTCGAATTCCTCGGCGGCAGCATTTTGCCCGGTGTTGCCGCCCTCATGGACGCCTGATTGCTATGACAAACATTAACGGAAGCCAGCAGATCATCTCCCAGGTCTCTCGCGTCAGCGACTCCAAAATCGTCTTCCTCGTCATCGACGGCCTCGGCGGCCTCCCCCACCCCGACACCCGTAAGTCCGAGCTGGAAACCGCCAACACCCCCAACCTCGACCACATCGCCTCCCAGGCCACGTGTGGTCTTACCATCCCCGTGGCCCGGGGCATCATCCCCGGCAGCGGCCCGGGCCATCTCTCCCTGTTCGGCTACGACCCCGTCGCCAACCTCATCAAGCGCGGCGTCCTCGAAGCTGCCGGCATTGGGGTGGACCTTACCCCCGACGATCTAGCCGCCCGCGGCAACTTCTGCACCGTTGACGAAGACGGCGTAATCACCGACCGCCGGGCCGGCCGACTCGCCTCCAGCGAGTCCCGAGAACTCTGCCGCCTGCTAGACAACATCGAAGTCGAAGGCGCAAAAGTCGAGGTTCACCCCGTCGAGTCCCACCGTTTCGTCATCGTCTTCCGGGGCCCGGGCCTCAGCGAGGACCTCGCCGATACCGATGACCAGGTGAACGGCGTCGTTCCCCCACCCGTCTGCCCCACCCACCCCAGCGCCCAGCCCACCGCCGATATAGTCAACGCCGCCGTCGACAAGATAAGGGAGACCCTCAAGGCCGCTGAAAGCCCCGCCAACATGGTCACCCTCCGGGGATTCTCCAAGCTCCCCGACATGCCCTCCATGTCCGAGGTCTACAAGCTCAACCCCCTCGGCATCGCCACCTATCCTATGTACCGGGGCCTCGCACGGCTCGTCGGCATGAAGGTCATGGCCAAGGGCCCTGGCTTTACAGATGTTGTCGACGAGATGATCGCCAACTACGACAACCACGACTTCTTCTTCATCCACTACAAGGGCGCCGACACCGCAGGCGAAGACGGCAATTTTGACGCCAAGGTCCGTGCCCTGGAGGAGGTCGACACGCCTCTCAAGAAAATCATCGACCTCCGACCTGATGTCTTCATCGTCGCCGGAGACCACTCCACGCCCGCCACTTGGGCCAACCACAGTTGGCACCCTGTCCCCTTCATGATGTGGGCCCCCTGGTCCCGACCGGACCCCGTCACCGAGTTCACCGAAAAAGCCTGCGCCCAGGGCGTCCTCGGCGAATTCCCCGCCACCGAAGTCATGCCCCTCGCCCTCGCTCACGCCGGCAAACTAATCAAATTCGGCGCATAACCCACGGAGAAATTAGCTCCATGCCCCCCACCCGACTCCCCTTAATCGCCGGCAACTGGAAAATGAACACCACCGTCCAGGAAGCCCGCGCCCTCGCCGAAGCCCTCGCCTCCAACCTCAATAGTGTTGCGGACGTGGAAGTCCTCCTCTGCCCACCATTCATTTCACTCACCTCCGTGGGCGAAGCCATCAGTGGCACATCCCTCAAACTCGGCGCACAGAACCTTCACCCCGATCCCAAGGGCGCCTTCACCGGCGAAGTCTCCCCGACCATGCTCTCTGGCATCTGTGCCTACGTCATCATCGGCCACTCGGAGCGGCGCACCCTCTTCGGAGAGGACGACGCCTTGGTCAACCGCAAAGTCCATGCAGCTCTCGCCCACGGCATCACCCCCATCCTCTGCGTCGGTGAGACCCTCGCTGAGCGTGAGTCCGACGCTACTGATGATGTACTTGCCCGACAGGTCACCCAGGGCCTGCACGAAGTGTCGGCGGACGCCAACTTTGTCGTCGCCTACGAACCCATCTGGGCCATCGGCACTGGAAAAGCCGCCTCCGCATCAGATGCTGACCAGGCAATCGCCCTCATCCGCCGCACCATCTCCAAAAAGCTCGGCCCCGACGCAGCCGGAAGGACCCGTATCCTCTACGGCGGCAGCGTCAAGTCCTCCAACATCCACGACTTCATCTCCTCCCCCCAGATCGACGGAGCCCTCGTCGGCGGCGCCAGCCTTGAGCCCGATGACTTCACCGGCATAGTCACCGCAGCCTCCCGGTCCCGACCAAGCTGACCTTGCTCGGCCTGGTCGCCATAGTCGGACCTACGGCCACGGGCAAGAGCGCCCTCGCCCTTCAACTCGCCGAGACCCTCGCTGGCGAAATAATCAACGCCGATAGCCGGCAGGTCTACCGCCACATGGACATCGGCACCGCCAAACCCCCTCCCAAGGACCTCAACCGCATTCCCCACCACCTCTACAACCTCGTAGACCCCGACGACCAGTTCAATCTAGCCCTCTACCTGGAAAGCGCCAACACCGTTGTTAAAGACATCCAGTCCCGGGGCCAGCTTCCCATTCTCGTCGGCGGGAGCGGCCTCTACGTCTGGGGCCTCCTCGAAGGCATGTCCATCCCCCACGTCCCCCCCAATTCCGACCTCCGCGCCCGCCTCGAAAATGAGGCCGCTATTCTCGGCAACCAGGCCCTCCATGACCGCCTGAAAGTCGTAGACCCCGACGCCGCAGCCACCATAGACCCCCGCAACGTCCGCCGCATTATCCGTGCCTTGGAAGTCTTCGAAATCTCCGGCATCCCTTTCTCCAAGCAGGTGAGTAAGAAAGGCCTCGACTACCCTGTCCTCATCATCGGTCTAACCGCCCCCCGCGACCTCCTCCACCAACGCTCCGATGCCCGCGTCGAAACCATGATCGAAGCCGGTTTCGTGGACGAGGTAAGCGACCTGCTCATGCGCGGCTACGGCCTCGACTTGCCTTCAATGTCGGGAGTGGGTTATAAACAGCTTGGTTCCTACCTGAGCGGCGAGTCCACCCTCGAAGAAGCAACCGAAAAAACAAAGACCGAGACCCATCGCCTCATCCGCCACCAGGCAGCCTGGTTCAAGGCCGGTGACCCCAGGATCAACTGGTATGATATAAGCGAAGACTTTGTAGATCCGGTAACCAGACTGGTGACTGGGTTCGTATCAGAGACACAAGAGTAAGTTATGACCATAAACTTCACCAAGATGCATGGCATCGGCAACGACTACATCCTCATCGACGCCCGAAAAGTCGAAAGGGACTGGTCCCGACTCGCTGTCGACATCTGCGACCGCCACTTCGGCGTCGGCGGCGACGGCATCCTTCTCATCCGGGACTCCGATGTCGCCGACTGCCGCATGCAGATCTACAACCCCGACGGCTCGGAAGCCGAGGCCTGCGGCAACGGCATCCGCATGTTCTCCAAGTACGTAGTAGAGCAGGGTGTCGTATCCGCACCCCAGGATCGGCTCGTCGTCCAGACCCTTGGTGCGGTGGGCGAAATCGAGCTTTTCCGCAACAACGGCAGCGTCTCCTCCATCCGTGCCTCCATGGGCCCCGCCCGGCTCCGCCCCTCCCAGGTTCCCGTCGCCCTTCAAGACGGCCCCGACGCCGTCATGGACTACCCCGTCGACCTCGGAGACCGCACCGTTAACGTCACCTGCGTCTCTATGGGCAACCCTCACGCCATCCACTTCACCGACACCCCCGTCGATGAATTCCCCCTCCACGACGTCGGCCCCCGAGTCGAAAACCATCCCTTCTTCCCCGCCCGGGTCAACTTCGAAATAGTTAACATAATCGACAGAGGCCGGGTAAAGGCCCGGGTCTGGGAGCGGGGCGTCGGCGAGACCCTGGCCTGTGGTACAGGCGCCTGTGCCATCGGCGTCACCTCCCGGCTCCACGGCCATACCCGCAACAGCACCAACGTCACGCTTCCCGGTGGCGCCCTCGTCGTCGACTGGGACGGCGAGGGCAATGTCTACCTCTCCGGCCCCGCCGAATACGTTTTCACCGGCGCCTGGGAAGAGCCCAACTACAACTGATTCCAAAGGAGACTGGATTGAGAATCGCCAAGCGCCTCGACGCCATACCCCCTTACCTCTTCGTCGCCATAAACCAGAAGATCGCCCAGAAGAAGGCCGAGGGCCACGACGTCATAAGTTTCGCCATCGGAGACCCCGACCTCCCCACCCCACCCCACCTCCTCAAACGGTTGCACAAGGAAAGCCAGGTTCCCGCCAACCACCGCTATCCCGAGTCCGACGGCCTCCCCGAATTTCGCAAGGGCGTCGCCGACTGGTACAAGTCCCGATTCGACGTTGACCTGGACCCTAACTCCGAGGTCATCTCCCTTATCGGCTCTAAGGAGGGCATCGCCCACGTCGCCTTCTGCCTCATCGACCCAGGCGACATCGCCCTCGTCCCCGACCCCGCGTACCCTGTGTACTCGATGGGCACCCTCTTCGCAGGTGGGGAAAGTTACCCCGTTCCCCTCATGGAAGAGAACGGCTACCTCCCCGAACTCGAGGACATTCCATCTCACATATTAGAGCGCTCCAAGGTCCTCTGGATTAACTACCCCAACAACCCCACAGGGGCCGTTGCGGATGTTGACTTCTACAGCCGTGTCGTAGAGTTTGCCAAGAAGTACGACATCGCTGTCTGCAACGATGCGCCCTACAGCGAAATCGGCTTTGATGGCTATCGGCCCCACAGCTTCCTGGAGGCCCCCGGCGCCAAGGATGTCGGCGTTGAGTTCCACTCCTTCTCGAAGACCTATAATATGACCGGCTGGCGTGTCGCCATGGCTGTCGGAAACGCCGAGTTGATCAACGCCCTTAACACTGTGAAGTCGAATATGGACTCCGGCCTGCCCCAGGCCATCCAGTACATGGCCCTCGAGGCCCTGGAAGGCCCCCAGGACTGCGTCGAGGAGAACGTCGCCATCTATCAACGCCGCCGCGACAAGCTGGTGGCGGGCCTCGCCAAGCTCGGCCTCCGGGTCCAGGTCCCCCAGGCCAGCTTCTACATCTGGGCCCGGGTCCCCGAGGGCTACACCTCCGCCGAGTACTGTGCCAAGCTCATCGACGAGGTCGCTGTCGTCGTCACCCCCGGCTCCGGCTACGGGCAGCAGGGCGAGGGCTACATCCGCCTCTCCTTCTCCCTCCCCGACGACCGCATCGACGAGGCCCTCGCCCGCATCGAGTCCCTCGCCTCATGACCCACACCCCCACCTTCCGTCAGCCCCACCCCCGAGCCGGAATCTATCCCCTGAGGGTGGGCATCCCGCTCGCCCCGAGCGAGGTCGAAGGGTCTCAAGAGCCGGAATCGGTGGTGGTCGGCCGCTTTGAAGTGCACAGCCGATAGGAGGTCCCCATAGGCCGCACCGTCAACGTCTCCACCTACCCCGCCCCGGAGAAGGCCCTCCTCATAGGCTCCGCCGTCAAGGGCGCCGATAGCCTGTGGCGCCTCCAGGACTCCCTTGCCGAACTCGCACAACTGGCCAAAAGCGCTGGTGCAGAGGTGGTTGGGGTCGTCTCCCAGCAACTGCCTCGTCCCGTGCAGACTTACATTGGCAAGGGCAAGCTGGAAGAGGTCAAGGCTCTCAAGGGTGAACTCCACTTCCGTACGGTCATAGTCGACGACGAACTTTCTCCCTCACAGCAGCGAGCCCTTGAGGACAAACTCAAGGTCAAGGTCATCGACCGTACCGCCCTCATCCTCGACGTGTTCGCCGCCCGCGCCCGCACCCGGGAAGGCCGACTTCAGGTCGAGCTTGCACAGCACGAATACCTTCTCCCGAGACTTGCCGGCCAGTGGAAACACCTTGAACGTCTCGGCGGGGGAATCGGCACGCGGGGCCCTGGTGAGTCCCAGCTGGAGACCGACCGTCGTCTCGTCCGCAGTAAGATCCACCGCCTCAAGCAGGAGATAGAGGATGTCAGGACCCACCGAAACCTTTATCGGGAGGACAGGCGTAGGCGAGGTCTTGCCGTCGTTGCCCTGGTGGGCTACACCAACTCCGGCAAGAGCACCCTTCTGAATACCCTGACCGGCGCCGGTGTCCTAGCCGCCGACAAGCTCTTCGCCACCCTGGACCCCGTCACCCGACGCTGGCACATTGACCCCATCGGCCCTGTCCTCCTCACCGACACCGTGGGCTTCATCCAGAAACTCCCCGCAATCCTCGTCGCTGCCTTCCGCGCCACCCTTGAAGAGCTCACCGAAGCCGACCTCCTCCTCCACGTCGTTGATGTCGTCCACCCCAACGCCCCCGAACACGTCGAAGAAGTCCACAGGATCCTTGATGAGCTTGGACTTTCCAGGAAGCCCTCCCTCGTAGTCCTCAACAAAACGGACCTCCTTCCGTCCAACGGCCACAGCCCCTCCAACGGGACCCACGGCCCCGACTGGCTCGACATGCCCGAGGATATGGTCCCCATTTCCGCACTCCGCTCCACGGGCCTCCCCGACCTCAAAACGCTAATCTCAAACAAACTGACTGCGACAGCCGCCGTCGCCTAGCCTCGCTCCTCCCATCCGTCATTCCTGCGGAGGCAGGAACCCATCCCCCTGCCCCTACCCAGGCTTATTCCTCATGCCTTCCCCCGCGGTGTGGGGCCGCTCGTGCTGAGGCCCTCGAAGTGTGAGCGGGGGGCGGTGTAAGCATGAAAAAGACACCAGGTTGGTCATGCCGTACACTTACGCAGACCCTTCGCTAAATCAGGACAGGAACCTCTACTCATGGGCTGGCCCGACCACTACAACTCCCGCACCGTCCCTCTTGAAGACGCCGTCTTCCACGTCAAATCCGGCGACCGCGTCGTAATCACCCTCGGAGAAGAGCCCCGACTCCTCTCTTCCGCCCTCCAGGCCCGGGCCGGAGAGGTCCAGGATGTCACCATCCTCTGCGCTGGCCCCGCCAACGAGCTCGGCTGGTTCGACCCGGGCGTCGCCGATTCATTCAACGTGCAGGTTCAGAACTCCTACCGCTATACCTACCGACCATTCCTCGAAGACGGTCGCGCCGAATACATGCCCGCCCTCTTCACCCTCATGTTCAACAACTTCCGGGAGCGTGGCCTGGAAGACCACCGCCCCGACGTTTTCTTCACCGTAGTCTCCCCACCCGACCAAAACGGCTTCTGCAGCTTCGGTCACAGCCTTTGGAACAAGCGCTCCTACGCCTCCGCCGCCCGACTTGTAATCGCCGAGGTAGACCCCCGCACCTTCCGCACCTTCGGCACCAACTCCATCCACGTCAGCGATATTGACTTCTTCATCCTCAACCCCGACACATCACCCGTTCTCTATCACTCCATCCCACCTCCCGACGACATCGTTCGCGAAATCGCCCGCCATGCCAATATCCTCCTCAGAGACGGCGACACCATCCAGATAGGGTGGGGCCGTGTCGGCATGTCCCTCCCCAAGGCTGGCCTGTTCGACAACAAATCGGACCTCGGCATCCACAGCGAAGTTGCGACACCCGGAATGCTCCCCCTCGTCGAAGAAGGCGTAATCAATGGCAGCCGGAAGACTCTAAACCGTGGTATCGCCGTTACCTCGGCCCTTGCCGGTGCTGGCGAGGAAATGGACCTAGCCGCCGACAACCCAAGGGTTGAAGTCCGGGACGTCGACTACACCAACGACCTCCGAGTCATCTCCGCCCACGACAACATGGTCGCCTTCAACGGCGCCGCCTCCGTAGACCTCACCGGCCAGATCAATGTTGAGTCCGCCCAGGGTCCCCGACCCATCAACGGGCCCGGCGGCCAGCAGGAATTCGTCATCGGGGCCCTCAATTCTCGAGGAGGCCGCTCTATAACCGTCCTTCGCTCCACCACACCCGACGGGAATCCTCGCATCTTGCACCAATTCGACGCCGGAGCCAGCGTAACCATCCCCCGCACCCTCGCCGACTACGTAGTCACCGAGTACGGTGTCGCCGCCCTCCTCGGTAAGACCAACACCCAGCGCGCCCAGGCCCTTATCAACATCGCCCATCCTGACCACCGGCAGGAGCTAATCAAATCCCTCAAAAAACGATCCTACTCGACCGATTGAATATCTTCGAATAGACTAGCTGAGAGGACTGGAATCGTGGCAGTAATGCAAAACAAAGTCGCCCTAGTCACCGGCGCAGGCGATGGCCTCGGGCGCGCCTCCGCCCGAGCCTTCGCCCGTGAAGGCGCAAATGTTGTAGTCTCCGATATCGACGAAGTCGGCGGGTCCAGGACCGTAGCCCTGATTAAAGAAGCCGGCGGCGAGGCCACCTTCGTCCACTGCGACGTAACCAGCGTCCAACAGGTCGACGCCCTGGTCCAGGAGACTATCGAACTCTACGGCCGCCTCGACTGCGCCCACAACAACGCTGGCGGCGGTGGCAGCAAGGGCCGACCTTTGACCCACGAATTCAACGTCGAAGACTGGCTCCACGTAGTCGAGATCAACCTCAACAGCATCTGGTACTGCATGAGACGCGAAATTCCCATCATGCTAAAGCAGGGTGCGGGAGCCATCGTCAACACCTCATCCATCTACGGCATCGCCGGGGCCGTACGCACCGCCGCCTACGTCGCTGCCAAGCACGGCGTGGTGGGTCTGACTAGGGCCGCAGCGCTTGAATACGCCGACCAGGGCATCCGGGTCAACGCCGTTTGCCCCGCCCACGTCCCCACCACCGCCGTGCAAAAGCTCATGGATGACGACCCCGGCCTCGAGCCCTGGGTCACAGGCCTATCCCCCTCCGGCCGCATGGGCCGCCCGGAGGAAATCGGCGAAACGGTTGTCTGGCTCTGCTCCGACGCCGCATCCTTCGTCACCGGCCACGCTATGCCCGTGGACGGCGGCTGGACCGCCCAGTAACCCCTACACCCCACCCACGTACAACCCCCGACTCTCCTCCGTCAATACCTCGCACCCATCCTCCGTTATCGCAATCGTCTCGCTCATCCCCACCCCGAACTTACGCGGTACCCTGAACATGATCGGCAAATGGAAGGTCATGCCCGGCTCCAACACAATATCGTTCCCCTCCGCTATGAACGCCGCCCCGTCGGCCCATGTCGGCGGGAACCCGACCCCCACGCTGTACCCGCATATCCCCATGAACCACATCCCGTCCTCCATCCCCGCATAACCCTTGTGCGCAGCCAGTGCCACCTCATGGGACGTGCGTCCGCCCTTCGCATTCTCAATCACCAGGTTTAGAGTCCTCTCCACCGCATCCGCTATCCTTCGCACCTCAGCCGAAGGCTCTCCCAGCACCCCAGTCCTCATGATCGGGGCGTTGTACCTGTGATAGCAGCCGCTGTATTCCAGGAAAGCCACGTCTCCCGGATTCAACGGCAGCCTCCGAAACGTCGTGTGGTGCCAGCTCGCCCGAGCCCCGGTCGTCACTATCGGGTCAGTTGACATAAACTCACTTCCCGCCCCTATTATCGTCGAATATCCTATCTGTGCGATGTCGTTGTCCGTCACCCCGGGCCCAATCGCTTGAAGCGACGCGTTGGCCCCCGCCACCGACATCATCCCCGCCTCCCGCATATATTCGATCTCCCTCGCCGACTTGATCTTCTTCACCCTCGTCACCAGGTCCGACGCATCCACAACCGACATATTGGGCAAAATCCGTCCCAGCTCTGCTACCATCTCGGGTACCGGGCCTCCCCGGTCCACCTCAATCCCAATCCGCTTCCCCCCGAGCCCCCGGGCCTCCAGCATCGCCGCCACTTTGGAAGCTACCAGGCCACCCTCGTCCCAGCCAAAGCTCACCACGTCTTCCACCCACCCCGACAGCACCGCCGCCGGTATCTCGCACGACGCTGTCACAACACCCGCATCCTCGTCCGCCGGCAGCACCAGCGCAGTCAGGTTGGACACCGAAAACGTGTAGTACCCCGAAAGGTAGTGCAGGTTCGCTGGCGACATCACGATCAACCCGTCCAGCCCGTCCGCCGCCATCTCCGCCCTGACTTTGCTGACCCGAGCGTCGTACTCTTCTTGGTCAAAGGGCAACTCTTTTTCAATCGGGCCGCTCCGAAGCTGTCGCAGGTATTCCACTTGGTCCATCTCTTCTCTCCTCTCAGGGATTAACGCACCGTGCGTCGGGGAATGAGCCATTCTACAACAGTCCTGACCTCCGACACCCGGCTATTGCCCTTATAATCTGTCCCGATGAATAACTGTCATCCCGAGGCCCCGCGAGGGATCTGGAGTGGGGGTCCCAAGTTCGGTTTGCTAATCACGTCCTAAGAAAAGATACCCTAAGTGCTCGATCCCAACCTTGTTGACAACCTCCTCGCCGGCGACAAGCGTGCCTTAGCCCGCTCCATCACCCTCGTCGAAAGATCAGGTCCCGACGCCCAGGTCCTCCTACAGCAGATCAGCCCCCACGTCGGCCGCTCCTACACCGTCGGCATCACGGGCCCGCCTGGAGCAGGCAAGAGCACCCTCGTCGACAGAATAGCCTCCGACCTCAGGAACAGAAGCGGCTGGAACGGCTCCTCCGAAGCCCCGAAGGTAGGCATCCTCGCCGCCGACCCCACCAGCCCCTTCACCGGCGGTGCCATCCTCGCCGACCGCGTCCGCATGCAGCGTCACTACAAGGACCCGGGCGTCTACATCCGTAGCATGGCTACCCGCGGTAGCCAGGGCGGCCTCCCACGGTGTACCCGTGACGCCGTCAAGCTCCTTGACGTCTACGGCACGGATGTGACCATCGTCGAGACCGTAGGTGTTGGCCAGGCGGAGCTAGACATCATGGGCCTCGCCGACACTGTAATCGTCGCCGTAGTCCCCGAGGGCGGCGACGCCATGCAGGCCATGAAAGCCGGCCTCATGGAGATTGCCGACCTCTTCGTCGTCAACAAGGCCGACCGCCCGGGCGCAGACGCCGTCGTCCGTGATATCTCCGCCGTCATCAGCTGGGACACCCGACCCAGGGATTGGATACCGAGAGTCCTGTCCACAAAAGCCGTGGAAGGGGTTGGCATCGCAGAGTTGGTCGACGCCATAGCCGAGCACAAGGATGCATCAGAGCAGTCGGGACTCCTGGCCCGACGCCGCAGCGAACGACGCAAGCGTGAGCTCTTCGAAGCCATCCGCAACGACGTCGACCGGGAAGCCCAACACCTGATCTCCTCCGACCCAACTCTCTCAAACCTCGTCCAACAAGTCGAATCCGGCGCCCTCGACCCCCACACCGCCGCCCGATCCTTCCTCCAAGCCATCCTCCATCCTACCAACAGTCCCTAGTCCTTCTGCTGGGCAGGTCTCGTGCCTGCCCTCCCCACTCTCCACCCACGCATCTCTCTCCATCCCGTCATTCTCTGTGGAGTTCTTGTGTAATGCATTGACGAAATTACAAGGATTGCGGGGTCTCCATTGGTGCAGTTCATCCTTTGTGGAACCCAGGCACTAACTCGAAGGGGGTGTCTTCCAGTACGTTCTAGATCAGGATTTTCCAAAACCGCTCTATCTCATCGTAGCCCTGTGCGATACTTAGGTTACGTTGCCGGAGTGGAATCTCTCACCTATCACCCTTGCGTTCGGACTCGGACAGGATTCCCATTACTCGCAGTACCATCCGATCATCATCAGTGCTTACTTCTTGTATTTGTCTGCGTATTTGTCGACGACGGCCTGCCAATGTGGTTCCATAGCGACACTTTTCGCCTTGCGCGCTTCCTGTTGTCGTTTCTTTTCTTTCTCTTCTTCATGCCTTTGTTTGGCGTAAGCGGCATCAGCCTCGTCTATGAGATAGTTCAAAGACGATGAATGTGCGCCCCGCCATTGCCATTCGTCCCAGTCTTCATCGAAGTAGATTTCCGTATAGGGTTCTCCATTAGGCTTAGTCAATCTTACGTGAAACCCGCCGTCGTTCGTCACCATCCTTACGATTGTCAATCCGCTTTCGGTCTTTATGTCTTCCATCGCTATTCTCCTTAGCCTCCATAATCTCCCGATGTGTTCGTGACACGCTAATTCTATCGGTCAATCCCCTCCCACCGACTTCCTACACCCTTCACAATAGTACTTCGCACGGTTCTTCTGACTTTTAGGGTTTGAGGAAAAAGGAGAGGAAGATGACACCTAACAAGGATGACCTGAAAGGGACTTTCACTATCATTGACGGGATCACATTTTATTCCACATCTTCAGCAAGTTTTCAAATTGCTCGATACCCGCACTCGTCGGACGAAGATTGGGAGGCCATGTGTCGTCGGCTAGACGAGAGCGAAGGGATTTGGCTGCGTGGCGTAATCGTTCGTAGGGATTACTAGGTTCACAATTCCTATAGTCGGCAAATACATCACGGACGGCCTCATTAACGAGGGTGAGGAAGAGAACGACCCCCTCTTCGGAAACGCGCTTCCTGCGATTAACGGTCAACCACACGCCATCATTCCGCATGAGCATTTTGGCGTCATCATCTTTGGGGTCATCATCATTGGGCATAGCAATACCTCCTGCACCTTCACAGTCTATAACCTTCCAGCCTTGATTTTGAGGCTGGAAGGAAACTTCGCACTATATCTGTTATGTCAGCTACACACCAACAATAGCATATGCACTAGACATAATAATTCATATAACGTTGGTCAAGTGCCATGCTTGCTCATGTGATGTTCTTCCAACTCAAGAGTACCGAATAGCGTCCTGATTTCTCCCAACTTAGCTACGGAATCCCGACAACCGCCGGATTTCCACTCATCCCAGCACCCCTATCCGATGCCACCCTTTATGTCCGCCAATCCGGGATTCCGCCCTGCTTATGTACAGCCAAGCATTTTATGTCCATTCCGACCCCAGCTTCCCACCCCCGACCTAAGCCCCTCCCTTATCCGATTTCCGTATCTTGTAGTACATCCGGGGCTCCGTCCCATCGATGATGTTCTTGATTCTCGGCGCATGTTTAACGAACACTATCCCCATCAGGACCGCTACCGCAATCATCGTGTCCGGGTACACCACCGCGCCCACCACGCCTGCTACCACCGTCCCCATTATCTGCCCTCCCACCATCAGCCGAGTCGCCGCCACGGTTATCAGGAAAGTCGCTATCCACACCCCCACCAGCGCCGGCTCTATGAACAGCAGCACGGGGAATGCCGTCGCCAGCCCCTTGCCCCCCTTCAGCTTCAGGAAGATTGAGTGATTGTGCCCCCCCACTGACGCTATTCCCGCCACCGTCATCAGCAGTTCCGGCTCGTAGTCAAATCCCACCGCCACAACCCACCCGAGCAAGAGTGACAACGCCCCCTTGCTCATATCTCCCAGCATCACGGCCAGCGTTAGCTTCTTGGAGTTCGTGGCCCTCAGCGTGTTCAGCGTCCCGACGTTCCCCGTCCCCAGGGCCATCACGTCCTTCCCGGTAAACCGCCTTACGACAATGACCGCCGTCGGGATAGACCCGATTACAAATCCCCCCAGCGCAACTAGCGCCAGTGCCAGGATGGGTGCTTCTTCCATGGGATTCCCTCGTCAGAGAATTGCGAATGTTCGCCACGCGTCGTCGCGCGCATTCTATCACGGCGTGCAGGCCCGCCCTCGGGGTACTGTGGCACACTTCTCGACCTTGCTATAACATGCCCTCACATCTTACGTACAAGCCCGCAAACCCTTCGAAATGCCACGTCCACGCTGGAAAACGCTTCTTCTTGCATTCGCAGCCCTCGCCTGCATCACCATGATTGCGGCCTGTGGCTCAAAGGAGCCCGACGCCCCGACACCCACCCCGCCTCCCGCCCCCGATCCCGTCGCCATCCTCCAACGCGCCGCAGACCGATTCGAAGCCCTTGAGTTCTTCAAGTTCACCATGCTCCACGAAAACGGCGGCACTCCCATCGCTTTCGGCCTCGTCATGGAAGACGTTACCGGAGACGTAGCCGCCCCGGACCGCCTCCGGGCCGATATCGGCGCTTTTGCGGGTAACCTCTTTTTCGACGTCACCCTGGTCGCCATAGGTGATCGGACCTTCCTCACTAACCCCTTCACAAAGGAATACGAGGAGATTGACGGCGGTATTATCAGCTCGGCCCTGTTGGACCCGACGACCGGCATCAGCGGCATAATACGGGACGCCGTCGACCCGGTCCTTGAAGGTGAAGCCGACATCGAAGGCGCCCCGACCTACCACGTCACCTCCGTCATCGACTCCGCCCAGCTCACCTCAATAGCCCCTGCTGCCGAGCCCGGTCTTCCCATCGATGTAGGCATCTGGGTCGGCAGGGACGACTCCCTCGTCTACAAGATCCTCATGGTCGGCCCCATGTCCTCCGACGAGGAGCCAAACATCACCCGCACCATCCTCATTTCCGACTTCGACTCCCCCGTCGAAATCGCCATGCCCGACATCGGGGCCGGCTCTTGACCGCCGGGCCATGATTCGCGCCCGCAGCCCCTACATCCCCATCCTCGCCGCCTGTTTCGGCGTCTTTATCGCCGCCGACGACCAGGTCGTAGTCGTCACCATCCTTCCCAGCATCATGGCCGACTTCCGCCTTGGCGTCGACGACCTCAGCCAGGTCTCATGGATCATCACTGGCTACCTCCTCGGCTACACCTGCGGTATGCCCCTTATCGGCAAGCTCTCTGATGTCTACGGCCACCGGCAGGTCTACATTTCGGCCATGACCCTCTTCGCCCTTGGGTCCGTCCTCTGCGCCATAGCCAACGACTTATGGCCCCTGGTCGGCTACCGGGTCCTCCAGGCCGTCGGAGGCGGTGCCGTCATCCCCGTGACCATCGCCATGATTGGCCATCTCTTCCCCCCCGGCCGCCGGGCCCCGGCCCTCGGTCTCCTTGGCGCCTCCGCCGAGTTCGGAGGCGTCATCGGCCCTATGTGGGGCGCCCTCCTCGACCGTTTCCTGGACTGGCGATGGGTCTTCTGGATCAACGTGCCCCTCGTAGCCCTTTCCATACTGCTTCTTGTCCTCCTCGTCCCCGGCGGCACCGGCCGCAAGACCCCCGTCGACTACCTCGGCGGCTTCTGGCTCATGCTCGCCCTCGTCATCCTCACCCTGTCCATATCCCGATGGACCGACTCCCCACCCCTCGCCGCCCTCGGCATCGTCCTCTCCCTCGCCCTTGCCGCAGGCTTCATCCTCAGGGAGAAGCGCATCCCCCACCCCCTCATCGACCCCCGGCTCTTCCACCGCGCCACCTTCTCCGGCGCAAATCTCACCCATTTCCTTATCGGCATCGGGCTCATCATCGCCATGGTCAATGTGCCCCTCATAACCAACACCGTCATGGGCGAGGACTCCCTCGAAGGTGGCCTCAGGTTGGTACGCTTTACCGCCGCGGTCCCCGTCGGCGGAATCCTGGGAGGGCTTGCGGTCGCCCGGCTCGGCTACCGGGTCCCGACCGCCCTGGGCCTCGTTCTCGCTGCCGTCTCCTTCTTCTTCATGCAGGGCTGGGACGCCTCCTTGGCCGATCCCGCCCTCACGATTCACCTCGTCATAGGCGGCTTTGGCTTCGGCCTCGTCATCGCCCCCATCGCCGCAGCCGCCGTGGACTCCGCCCCCACCGAGCACCGGGGTTCAGCCTCCGGACTTCTGACCGTAATGCGCCTGATGGGCATGACCGTCGGCCTTGCCGCTATCGCCGCCTGGGGCACCGACCGCTTCGACTTCCTCGTCCGCGGCATCGACCTCTCCTTCACCGACCCCGACTACGTCTCCCGGGTCTCGGAGGCCGGTCTCAGCGTCTTTCGTGGATTTTTCATCGTCGCTCTCGTCGTATCCCTCGCCACCCTTCTCCCGACCTTCCTTATGAAACGTCCCGGCGGTGATGTAAAATTGAAGGGTAGCGAGTCCGGGACTCCCCCCCTCGCGCATCCTTGAAAGGTATATCCATTGGCACACCAGACCCCCGAGGGCCCGGGCGTCGGCGCATCCGGCGACACCCCTCGTTACCGCCATGACCCCCTCTTTGCCCTCCCCCGTCGCATGGTCGTGCCTCGGCCCGTCTACAGGCACAGGTGGAGGCGCAGTTTACGCACCCGCATCTCCGGCTTCGCGCGGGCGTGGTCCGTTGGTCGGCTTATGGCCGCTCTGTTCTCCATCTTCGCCTTCGGCCTGATTGGAGTGTTCATTGCCGACCTCCTCCTCTGCCCCGAGAGTACAGGCGTACGATTCTGGGAAGGATGCCTGTACGAAACTATCGGCTTCGGGGCTGGGGGTGGAATTCTGGGATTCGAGGTCTTCCTTTTCTTTTTATACTTTTCCAAGGCTCGTACCACCTCCCGCCCGACTCCCCCCTCGAACAACCCTTGACCCGGATAATTCAACATCTCCCTGGAGGACCAATGAAAATCGCCAAAGACGCCTACCTTCTCCCCATTAGCCTGATCGGCGCAGGAATCGGCTACGAAGCCGCCCGACGTCTGTCGGCCGCGACCGGCCACTATCTCGCAGCCGCCAACACCGCCGTCGCCTCCGACTCCCGCCCCACCATCTGGGGCATCGCCCTCCCCATTCAGCCCCGCATCGCCATCGTCGAGCTGTTCGGGGCAATACAGGGCGGCGCGAAAGTCGGTGAGTACGTTCATCTAATCGACGGCCTCAAGGAGGACAAGCGCGTCAGGGCGGTCATTCTAGAAATCGACTCCCCCGGCGGCTCCGCCCCTGCTTCTGAATACCTCTACGGCGCAGTCTCTCGCCTTGCCGCCAGGAAGCCCGTCATCGCCTTTGTCCGGGGCATAGGGGCCTCGGGCGCCTACATGGCCGCCTGCGGTGCTACGAAGATCGTGGCCCTGCCCAGCTCCATCATTGGCTCCATCGGCGTCATCTCCATCGGGCCCGTGGCCAAGGACCTTCTGAAGCGCATCGGCATCGACGTGACCGTCTCCAAGAGCGGCGAATACAAGGACATGGGGGCCTTCTACCGTGACCCGACCAAAAAGGAACTCGATAAACGGGACGAGCTCATAACCCAGTTCTTCGATATCTTCGTAGACCTCGTGGCCCGGTCCCGACGCATGACCCCTGACAACGTTAAAAAATACGCCACCGGCGAGGTCTTCACCGGCCTGAAAGCCGCCGAGTACGGCCTCATCGACGAGGTTGGAGACATGGACCGCGCCATCGCCCTGGCTTCCGAGCTTGGACAGGTCCCTCCCAAGATCTCCTACGCCCGCCCCCGGCGCCCCCTCCTCCAGAAACTCTTCTCTCGCGTCGGCTCCTCCTTCGCCGAAGAAATCGCCGACACTCTAGAAACCCGCATCAACGGCCACGTCCACTACCGCTAACCCCCCTTCTCCCTATTCCGTGTCCCATCCTCGTAGGGGCAGGTCTCGTGCCTGCCCTCCCCGGTGTGGCGGGGGAAATCCCCTACTCCCCATACACCTCCGTATCCGGGAAAAACGCCCGCCACCCGAACCAGAAACTCGTCCGCCCCGACACCCGCTCCAGCGCTTCCCCGCTCCCGTCCAGCGCCTCCAGCCTCTCATCTTTCACCCGCCATTCCACGCCGTCGGCGTCGGTAAGCGTCGTCACGCCGTTCTCGGTCACAAGGCCCACGAACTCCACCCCTTGCCGCTCGAACACCTCAACGGATTTGGTTCCCGGATTGCCGATAAGCACCAGATTCGTCCCCCCGACCTCATCATTCACCAGCCCTTCTTCCCCGACAATATCCACCGGATAAGCCCTCGCCGCCCCCCCGACCTCTATCCCGTACACCACGTCCTTCACTTGCAGCCGCTCATCGTAAACGTTCACCGGGAACCACAGTTCCGGGCTGCTGAAATAGTCCGCGTAAGCCGCCCCCCGCGCCCCCTCCGAAGAGTAGTTGCGCGGGAACCCGGTGTTTATGTCTAGTGCCAGTGTGTCGGGGTGCGACGCCCGCCAGTCCCCCCAGGTCGTCAGGGTCACGGGCCGCACCTTCAACTCCACCCCCGACCCCGCCAGCGATCCCGTCACCGGAACGCCCGTGAACTGGTTCCACAGCCCTCCCGTCGTCAGGTCGTACATCAGCTTGTTGCTGAAATACAGTAAGCCCGAGCTCCGAAACACGTACGTCTCGTCATCCACCTCCGTCTCGTAAAGGATCCCCGACCCGCAAAGCGTGCAGTACGCCAGCGCCACCGGCACCCCGCCCACCACGTCGTTGGCCATCTCGTGCCAGTTCATTATCCTCAGCGGGTACGCCCGGGAATCCCCGTTTATAGACACCCCGAAAACCCTGTCGTCGCTCTCCAGGTACGTCGCCTCCTCCGCCGTCACCATCTTCGGCTCCACCAGCGAGGGAATAGACCGCGCAGACCCGTCGTCCTGCAACACCCCGCCCCACGCCATGAACTTCAAGTCCAGGTCGATGTCCGCCGGGTCCATAAGCTCGTCGCTGTCCCCGGCGGTGAAGTAGTCCCTGAATCGAGGGTCGATATCGCTCAGCAAGTCCACCTTCCACCCGAAATAGCCCTCCGGCAGATTCAGGTCCGGCTGCTGCGCCACCCACTCCACCCACGCCTTCCCGTCGTACTCAATCCCCTGCCCCGAGAGCCGCTGCATAACCGGGATCACCTGCTCCACGTTGAACAGCAGCTCATCCCTCGTCAAAGGCGTCTGGATGATGTCCGCCAGCCCGACCACAAACCCCCTGTCCCCCGACTCCCCAATCTCCCGGATCGCGGCCACCGCCTCCTCGTTCCCCGGGTCCGACACCCGGTTCCTCGTAATCCTGTAAAGCAGCTCAACCTTGCTGTCCCCCTCACCCTCTGCCCCCGTCGTCGTAGGTTCAGGTTCCTCGACGACAGCCGTCGAAACGGCAGTCGCCGCCGCAGTTCCCATCGACTCTGGGCTCGACACCACAACCGCCGTCGTCTCCCCCACCACTGTCGACTCCACCTCCTCCCCACCCCCACACCCGACCAGCGTGAATACGAAAATTATCGAAACAAACAGCAGTAACGCGGGCCTTCGAAAACGTCGAAGCAAGCTGAAACTCAAAACCGTCACCGTCAAAATGCAAGCTGGGACTCCCCCCTAGTCTAACACCCCGACACCCCCTTCCTTCCCATTCCGATGCCCCGCGAGGAATCTCTCACGCCAGCCCGCCGCTCACCCCCATCACCCCCACCTTCCTTACGCCGTCATTCCTGCGGAGGCAGGAATCCATCCCTCCGAAACACTCACCCACAACCCCGCAACTCACACCACCCCCGACTCCCACACCTCCACCCACTCTTCCCGACTCATAGTGCAATCTACGAACTGCCCCAACTGTCGAGAGGTCAATCTCATCTGCCGAGCCATTCTACCCAAGAGCCATTTGGGAATCTGGCCCCTGGCGCCATGTGAGACTACCGTAACCAGCCGACGCTTTCCAAGTGCGTACCTGTAATAGCCTATGTGACCACCCGAGCGGTCCTCATAGGCTTCAGCCTTGGAGACCAGCGCCCTCTGTAAAGCGCGGTAGTCCAACGCTAAACGAGCATTCCCTCGATCAACTCCAGGCAGCGGGCCGAGCAAGGATGCAATTCGTCCTTGAATCTCCTGAAGGAGTCTCGCACATCCCCTAAAGTACACACCAGTTCGTCAATGGCCTCTTCCTCCGTAGCGCTCCAACCGAACTGGTATAGACATTCCACTTCAACGGTAGCCCCCCACCCCTCCGCCGTCTGCTCTACCTCCACCGTCATATCCGCTTTCAGCTCATAACCCTCAGCGCACCGGCCCTTGGACACGACCTTCATATAGCGAGCCAGCACCTCGTAATCGTCGTCCGTTTCAATCGCAGGTTTCGTAGACTCAATCATGGCGTCACGCTCATCATACTTGACGAAGGGATTTTCTCCATATCTCCACCCACTCCTCACGACTCATTGTGCAGTCCACGAACTGTCCTAACTGTCTCCCCGTCAATCTCATCTGCCGGGAGAAATCAGCCAGGCGATTTTTTGATATCTGTCCCTTCGCACTATGGGACATTTTTGTCAGACGATGGTCCTTGCCTCTTATACTAATTCTGAAAGTTATATGGTCTCCCCTTCTGTCTTCCTCAGCCAGGGCCTTGAATCGCAAGGCGCTGCGGAGCCTGCGATAGTCCACGTCTAAATCACCATGTCTTCAATCAACTCCAGGTCGCGGGCGGAACATCCGGCCAGGTTGTCTCTGCGCTCTATAAGCCAGAGCCTGTACTCTCCGAGGGAGCACACCAGGTCGTTGACGGCTTGCTGTTCCGTTATCCCCGCTCCCCATTCATACAAACATTCAAGGTCGAGACTGGCAGTCCATCCATTCTCTACCCGCTCGATTTCCACCCGAAGGTCGGTCTTTAACTCATGACCGCAGCAATACTGGCCCTTGGGCAGGACTTTGGCATAGTGCTCGAGGATTTCAGGTTCTTCGTCGTCGTCCTGTTCGGCAGCTCTGGCCTCGGAGCAGTTGCCGTGATGCGGGGAAGTCGCGTTCTCCCTCTGCTGAACCAAACCTTCCAGCGTCTCCAACATGCGCGCGGACTGCTCCGGCAATTGGTCGACTACACCCTTCAACGCCAGCCTCGTCTGCCCCATGTTGCAGACCAGTGCATTGACCGCCTCCTCTTCCGTACTGCCCTCGCCCCACTCGTACAGTTCCCCCATCTCCACCACGGCCGCCCACCCCTCCGCCGTCTCTTCGATTTGAGTTGAGATATCGGCTGTCAGTTCGTGGACACAACCAATTAGGCCCTTAGGGAGCGCCTTGGCGTATCGGACCTCTACCTGATGAACATGGGGGCATGCTGGAGGTGCCGTCGACTCAATCATGGAGATCCCTTTGGAAACAGGTGCATGTACGGACGCAACAGTCACGTGCGTAGGAGCCATTCTTCACCCCCACCCCCCACCCTGTCAACAACCCCCCCTACCATCATCCCCCCCCACCCTGTCAACAACCCCCCCTACCATCATCCCCACCCACCCTTTGCCGTCATTCCGGCCCCCGAGTCGGAATCCATCCCCCGCAGCCCACAGCCCGTGCTCCATGCTATCATTCTCCCATGCCTACTGGTGCCGTAACCCCTGACCCCCTTGTTGAGGTTATCAAAATCCTTAAAGATAGGATCAAGGACGCTCCCGCGGTTACTGGAAGGAATGAGGACCGCACTCGCCATGCTCTAATTGATCCGCTTCTAAGTGCACTCGGTTGGTCTGATCCATTGGTAGTTACTACACAATACCTAGTTAGATACGGACTTGGAGAGTACGAATACCGTGTGCCGGACTACGCGCTACATCTGCCGGGCGATGTCCAAAATCCGATGGCTTTCCTCGAAGCCAAACGTATGAATGAATCGCTTACTTCCGACCACCGTAAGAAATTGTTCGAGGCTACGAATTACGCTCGGGACAAAGGTGTAGATGTTCAGTACTGCATCCTAACGAACGGTGACCGTTGGGAGCTGATAGAGCCTGATAATGGGGTATTCCGACCCATATTCTCCCTACAAATCAGTAAAAAGTCCGCAACAGAGTGTGCTCAGGTGTTCCGTAAAGATTTCCCAAAACCGCCTGGATTTGATGCTGCCACTCCTACAATCTCTCCAATAGACCCTAGCCTCGTTCCTCCCTCCCCCAAATCCGTGATCGACGCTATCCTTTCCGATATTCCGTCTACCAGCATCGACCTACCCAAAGTGCTTGCATATTTTGTTTTTTGCTTTACTCCATCAATTCTTATAGGTTGGAATACGGGACTATGGGTCGCTGTACCCAGATCAATCAGGGCTGCTGATGATCTTACACTTTTTATACTCTACATATTCTTCGTAACGTTATCTTTACCCATTGCCGTTAGGGTAGTCCACCTACTCTTCCAATATCCCAAGTCAAAAAAAGAAAGGGATGTATGGCGATTGATACCACTGTTTACGCCAATAAGTGGAGACAGGGCTTCAACCTTGTATTGGGTCTTTGTAGCCATAGTTTGTGGTGTCGGAGGTGGTGCCATACCCGGATTTTTCTTGGGCAAATTGTTAGGGGAATTCCAAGCCACCCAGCCCCTAATAGTATTCACCGTCATAGCGTCGCTATACGTGCTTTTATGGTTGCTGCCGTCCTTGTTTAAGCGCGTCTTTCGCAACAAACAGAAAGCTCTGTAGCCCCCTCCATCATCCCCTCCCCCGTAGGGGTGCCCCTCGTGGGTACCCTGCCCGCCACCCACGCCAAAACTTGCACCCCCCAAAACCGCACCCCCCACCCCTTGACCCCAACCCCATCTTGGCACATACTTACTGAACAATAATTCAAAGGAGATCACTGCCCCATGCCCTCAGGAGGAAAGCGTCCCGGAGCCGGCGCACCCAAAGGAAACCGTAACCGCCTGCGACACGGCCTCGCCTCTAAGCGCGTCCAGGAATCCCTACTCCCTTCCCTCGCCCCTTACCCCTTCCTCCATCGCTGGTTCTTGAATTTCCAACATAAGGCCCGACGCAACAAAAAAGCCCAACGCGGCTCGTCCGCATCCACCATCGCAACCCTTATCGCCATCTCTGAACTCCCTGCGTACCATCCCACCCGGTGCTCGGCCCTTCAGGGCCTTAACCAGAAGTGCCAGCGTGAACTCAGCTTTTGAGACGATGCGTTATGTCAATTTCAATTCACCAAAAAACCGCTCCCCTGCACTTTTTCCCCTTCAGGCGTCGTTCAATCAAAACAGCTACGAGTTCAATCAACGTTTAATCAATGTTCAATCAACGTTCAATCAAACCGGACCGCCGTCCCATCCCCCCCGATTGGCGTAACCCTCCCCCGTGCTTTAACATATCCCCCTGTGAAGGTCGCACTGCCTTGAACACCCCCCGCCCAATCCCATCCGCCCTCCCCCGACGCCTTCGCCTCATGGGCGTCGTGTCCGGCAAGTGCTTGGTATGGCTCGTAAGCGGCTTCTTTCTCGGAGCCCTGGGTGGCGCAATTGCGGGCGCAGCCCTTGGTGCCGTCCTCGGCCTCATCATCGGCGGCTCCGTCGAAGTCCCCCGCTCGGCCGCCGCGGTTGGCGTAATCGGCCTGCTGACCGGCGCCCTTACCGGACTCCTCATCGTCCCGCTGCGCCTCCTTGGCATCGAGACCCGCTACCTCGTCGCCGGTGCGGCCATCCTGACCGGAGCGGTCGTTGGCGGCTTCCTCGGCGGCTTCGAAGGCGCCGGCATATTCGGCGCTGTCGGCGCAATAACCGGCATCCTCTTCATCCTCGCCCTCCGCTTCGTCCCCGGCATCCGCCCCCGCCCCACCCCTAACCCAGAGCAATGATTGTTAGTCCTTATGTCAATTTTGCCAAGTCCTTTTTTCCTGTGGTGTTGGGGGACGGGGGTCCAATCCCCTCTCCCTTGAGGGGAGAGGGCTAGGGTGAGGGTGAAAACGCCCCTATAATGTCCGCGTTTGCAAGACTCCGAAAGGCGGTGATCCCATGTCAGCCCCACTTATCGATGTAGACGGCCACGTCCTCGAACCCGCAGACCTCTGGACCCGCAACATCGCCCCCGACTACCGCTCCCGCGCCCTCCGCATCGACATAGACGACGAGGGCCTCGAATACTGGAGCTTCGACGGCGTCATGACCGGCACCTACTCCAAGGGCCGCAGCGCCAACGTCGCCGCCATCGGCACCACCCGCGAGTGGCGCAAGGAGCACGTCTTCGAAAAGCGCGACATCACCTGGGAGCAGTCCCTCGCCCGTGTCCCCGGCGCCTGGGACCCCGACGAACGCGTCAAGATGATGACCGCCGAGGGCATCGACATCAGCATCCTATACCCTACCGTCGGCCTCGCCTTCGCCCGCCTCCAGGACGCCGCCCTATCCAACGCCTACTGCACCGTCTACAACGACTGGATCGTCGACTTCTGCTCCGCCCACCCCGACCGCCTCGTCCCCGCCCTCACCCTCCCCTGGCACGACGTAGACCTCAGCGTCTCTGAAATGAAGCGCTTCTCTGGCCTTCAGAAGAAGGCCATACAGGGCCCTTCCGGCCCGCCCAAAGACATCTCCTGGGGTTCCTCCCACTGGGACCCCCTCTGGGCAGAGCACCAGGACCAGGACGTCCCCGTTACCCTCCACGTAGGCTCCGCCGGCACCTCCGCATCATCCATCCTCCACCCGGAGGTCAAGCACCCTTCCTGGTGGACCTTCACCGTGGAGTCCACCGAGCTCATGCACAGCTTCTGCAGCTTCTTCCAGGGCACCGTCTTCGACAGGTTCCCGACACTTAAGATAATCTTGCTGGAGTCGGGCTGCCTTTGGATGGCCTACTTCCTCGAGAGGATGGACGAGGTCTTCGAGCTGATAGGCTTCACCACCTCCCTGAAGATGAAGCCCAGCGAATACTTCAGCGAGCGAGGCTGGATATCCATGGAACCCGACGATGAACTGGGCGCGCCTACCGCCAACCTCATCGGCGCAGACCGCCTCGTCTGGGCCTACGACTATCCCCACAGCGATTCCTGCGAGGAACCCGTCACCCGGCTTAAGGAGAGCCTGGAAACCCTCTCCCCCGACGACCGGGACAAGGTCATGGGCCTCAACGCCCAGGAGATATATGCCCTCTAGCCCCGCTGCCCAAACCGGCCCACCATCACCAGCAGCCCCGCCACCGCTATCGCCGCCGCACACGAGCAGGCTATCAGCATCGCTAGGCGCAGGTCACCCGTGAAGTCCTGGATCACCCCCGTCATCGCCGGCCCGATCGCCCCTCCCGCCAGCAGGCACGTCTCTATGAATCCGATTCCCACCGCTATGTCCCGCGCCCCGAAGCCCTGGATCCTGTACGGCAGTGTCCACACGAACGGCACCAGCGAAAACCCAACCCCGTGGAGCAGTGCGAACACGATGAGCAGTGGTATGCTCCCCGTCCACGCCATCCCCACCGACCCCACGGTCACTACCGTCCCCAGTACCGCTATCGTCGGGCCCATCACGTCCCTTCGCGCCCACTTGGCCACCAGGTAGCCCACCACCACGCTCCCGACACCCTCCAGCATCGCCGCCATCGCAAACATCTGCCCCGACGTCTTGATCGAGATGTCGTACTCCTCGAGCAGCAAGGTCGGCCAGAATGTGATCAGGGAGCTCCACATCAGGTTCAGCCCCAGCATCCCCAGCCCGACTATCCACAACACCGGCTGCCCCAGCACCTTCCCCAGGTCCAGCCTCTCCTTCGCCCCCTGCGCCGCCGAGGCCACCGTCCTCTCCTTCCGCCCGTGCACCCCCCACAACAACGTGTATACAAATATCGGCAGACTGCAGCACAGGATCACCAGCCGCCAGTTGTCGTCCAACCATTCCAGCGCGAAGGGCAGCAGCACCAGCGCCAACAACGCAGCAACCCCGTAGGTGCCGTTGAAGATGCCGTTGGCGAAGATGATCTCCCGCCTCGGGAACCACTGGTTGATTAGCAGGGTGCGGGCGGGATGCATAGCCGCCGCTGCCTGCCCGAACAGCCATCGGCTTACCAGCAGCACCACGAATATCGGTGCCCACGCCTGCCCGAGGCTGAAGAGACTCATCCCGACCAGCGCGCCCAGCAGGACCACCCTCCCCCTGTACCGGGACAACACGATGCTCAACGGCAACGCCAGCACCAGGTTCCCGAACAGCGCCGACGACCCCAGCAGCCCCTGCATTGTCGGCGAAAGCCCCAGGTCGTCGGAGATGGACGGAAGCATCACCCCCAACGACAGTACGAACAGCACCACCGTCCCGTTGGCCAGACCCAAATAGGTCAGCACCACCCACCGAAACCCGATCCTCTCCTCGGTATCAGCGCTTATCGCCTGCGAATTTACTGCCATCTCAATTTTCGACCCCTTGCAATGTTCAAAGAAATGCAAGGGGCGCGGTGGATTGTAAATGAAGATTAAAGGTATGTCCTACGGATGCGGGGCATTCCGCTCACCCTGAACGGAGTCGAAGCCTGCCCCGAGTTCCTCGAGGGGGTCTAAAGAACGGAATGGGCTGGGAGTGCTTTAGGGACTCACCCCACACACCACCACCTGGTGCCCGTCCCCCGACTCAAACGCCTTCCCACTAAAGTCCCCGTACTTCTCCAACACCTCGAACCCGTTGTACTTCAACAATGCATCCAGCTCCTGCGGAAAGTACATCCGGTTGCTCACGTGCTCCCTCGGCTTCCCCGACACCCCCGGTATCGAGTAATGCAGCGTCAGGTGCAGCACCTGCGTCGCCTGGTCATACCGACTACTGAACTCCACCTTCACGGTCCCGTCTCCGTCAGGATGCTCATATTCCAGGAACGGTGACCTCTCATCCTCCCGACGGCTCAGTATCTCCAGCGACGGGTTGTACACCTCCATGATGAACCGCCCCCCGACCTCTAGGTGCTCCCTAACCGCCGCCAGACACCTCTCCATGTCTTCAAAGGCAAGCAACCGCGACATGCTCTGCGATGGACAGATAATAAGCGGGTAAGTCGCCCCCAACGAGAAGTTCCGCATATCCGACTGGACCCACCGGACATTCAGCCCCTCCGCCCGAGCATTCTCCTTCGCCCGCTCCAGCATCGACTCCGCCAGGTCCAGCCCCGTCACCTCGAACCCTTCCTTTGCCACCGGAATCGCTATCCGACCCGTCCCGCAGGCCAGTTCCAGCACCGGCCCCCCGTATCGCTTCGCCTGTCCCACCCAGAACTCTATGTCTTCCGTATAGCTGCTGTAGGCCAGGTCGTAATGTCGGCCGTCCAGGTAAGTCCGCTGAATATCCGCCGAAGTCATAACTCGGTCCCTAGCCCGCCACGCCCACGTCCTCCGCCTCGGCAAAGAACTCCGCGTGCGACCGCTCGTTCAGCGGCCTGTCCGGCCCGATATAGAAGGCGTGCATGTGCCCAAACGGGTCCATCTTCAACTTCGGCACCGCCCGAGATCTAAGCTCCCGAGAATTCGGGTCCATCAGCAGGTGGCTCGTCCAGACTTCGTAGGTGTGATTTATCTCATAGAAGGCATCGTGCCCGGCTGCATAAGCATGCCCCGCCGACTCCCAGTCCTCATTCGACACCAGCGCATCCCTCAGAATCCGGGAGTCCCGCAAGCTCGTCGAAAGCCCTTGCCCCCACGTCGGGTCTCCAGTCGCTGCCGCGTCTCCTATCAACGCCACCCCCTCCTTGTACGGGTGATCGACCCACGTATGCGCCCCCTCGAAAGTAGCTAGGGGCCCCGCGGGCCTCGCATCCGAGAACACGTCCTCGGGTGCCCCCGTCCTGAGGAACCCTTCTATGAACTTCTCCTCGTCCTTACTGCCGCTCAGCCTGTATCCCGCGTCCCACCTGTGGCAGTAATACGCCCGCACCCGACCCTTCCCCTGCGGAAACAGGATCGCTGCAATGCCTGCGTTCGGGTTGGCCCAGTGGTGCGCTGCATCATCGTCCACCCCCATGTCGTCAAACAGCAGGCCCGCCACCATATTCGAATCCGGGTCCCGACTCACCTGAAATCCCCCCAGCGCCCGTGTCTGCGAACCCCTCCCATCCGCCCCAACCAGCATCCGGCAGGTGAACTCCCCCGACATCGCTCCCTCGGTGCGCAGTCTCATCAACCCGTCTGTTCTCTCCACTCCCTTCACCCGCGTCCCTCGCACCACCGTCACCCCCGCTTTAGTAGCCGCCTGCATAAGGCTCATTTGCATTGTCGGGTGGAAGAACGTCACCGCCGGGACCCCTGCCCCGGTTTCGTTGATCAGGTCACCGTGAAACAGCAGTTTAGGCCCGCCATACATGTTCATCCACGACACTCGATGCCCCCCCGCCCCGAGAATGTCGTCATAGACTCCCAGCGCATTTGCCTCTACAACCCCCCACGGGAATATAAACTCCCCCCTGACCCTGTCCCGGAACTCCGCCGACGACTCCACCAGCAGCACCCCGCATCCCGCCCTCGCCATCGAAACCGCAAGGCTAGCCCCTGCGATTCCCGCTCCCGCTATGACCAGATCGTAATCATTTCCCTTATGTACAGTAGCCATTCCTGAGGTCCTGTTCCCTCATTTCTTCGTCTCGTTGCGTCGGATCGCCGTATCCCCCGCCCCCTGCCGCGTAGCAGAGAATGGTGTCCCCCGGCTTCACCGGCACGCCCGTCTCTTTAGAGTGTAATACGCGTTCGCTTCCGTTGGAGAGGATGCTGTACCTGTGGGCCCAACCCGGACTCCCCCCAAGGAGCCCGAACGGCGCATTCACTATCCCGTCTCCCGCCGTGTTCAACCGGGCACCGGGCGACCCCTCATACACCAGCTCCACCACGCTCCCGAGCCCTCCCCGCCACCGCCCATCCCCGCCCGAGTCCGGCAGCAGTTCGTAGCGCGGTATGAAGAAGGGGAAACGCTCCTCAGTGACCTCCACGCTTGGGCTCCGGATTCCCCCGGCCACGTTGATCTCTCCCACGTTTGACCACCCATCAAACCCGCTAGATGCTCCTCCTCCCCCTCTCCCGAGGAAGAAGTGCCAGATAAACCTCCGCCCGTTGCTCGGGTCTTCGCCTGTTATCGCATACCTCAGCCGTCTGGAAAAGCCGGCAGTCACCGCCTCGGGCACCGCCTGCACCATCGCACTGAACACCGCCTCCACGATCTCCTCGCCGCAGTGGTTGGTGCTCATGGTCACGGGCGCGGGCGGGTTCGGGTTTACGATTAGCCCTTTGGGCGCGACTACCGTGATTGGCCTCATCGAGCCTTCGTTTCTCGCCACGTCAAAAGGCGCCATGTACATCAGCGATACGTGGGACAACGACCTGGTATTCGCATATGCGCTGTTGATGAATCCCGTGACCTGCTTACTCGACTCGCTCAGGTCGATGGTCATCCTGTCCCCGTCTATCGTCACCGTGGCCCGGATAGGTACCATCTTGGCATCAAATCCATCGTCGTCAATGAACGACTCGCCCTTGTACACGCCGTCGGGCCACGAGGAGATCATCGCTCTCACCTGCACCTCCGTCCCGTGCAGGATTTCGTCCACAGCCGCCTTCAACCCTTCGGCCCCGTATCTGTCCAGCATGTTCGTGATGCGACGCGCCGCAATCCTCACCGACCCGAACTGCGCCTGAAAGTCCCCGAGAAAGTTCTCCGGGTGCCTCACGTTCGCCGACAACATCTGTAGCACGTCGTCCCTGGGCACCCCCTTCTCTACCAGCTTCAGCGGCGGAATCCTGATCCCCTCCTGGTAGATCTCGCTCGCCGAGGGGTTGTACCCGCCGTGCGTCGCTCCTCCCACGTCGCTGTGGTGAGCCCGGTTCACTGCAAAGAACTGCAATTTGCCCTCGTAGAAGATCGGCAATATCACCGTGATATCTGGGATATGACTCCCTCCGAAGTACGGGTCGTTTAGCGCGAACATGTCCCCTTCGTAAATCCGCTCCTCGAAATACTCCTTCACTGCCTTCCCTGCCAGCGGCAACGCGCTTATGTGCACCGGGATCCCTTCGCCCTGCGCCACCAACTGGCACTCCGCATCGATTATCGCCGTCGAAAAGTCCCGACTCGAATTCAGAATTTGCGACATCGACGTCCGTATCATCACCTCCGCCATCTCCAGCGCAATCGTGTTCAGTCGGCTCTCCACCACTGCTACAGTGATCGGGTCCGGCTTGCCCCCCTGTCCCTTCTCCTCCGCCTCATCCTCTATCGCCACCTGCATCCGTATTCCGCCGTACCCGTCCGCCGATGCCCTGTCCCCGGCCTGCACTAAAATAGTCGTGAAATCAGACTCTACTATTGTCGGCCCCTCCATCTCCCACTCCGCCGGCAGCTTTTCCATGTCGTATACCGGCACCTCTGTCCACCCCCCTATGTAGACCCTACGCTGGCCCTTCAACGCATCCACAACCTTCCCCCCGGCCTCCGGCTTGGGCAGGTTTACCGACGGCAATGCCCCGAACACCGACGCCCGAAGCGTAACCAGCCTGATCTCCTGGTCCGACTGCTGATACGAATAAAGCTCCTGGTACCGCCGGTGCAGGTTCGCTGACCACTGCTCCAGCACCACCGAGTCCTCCTGCGACAGGTTGGGCACCGGCACGTTTACCTCGAAGATCTGGTCCAGATACCGCATGTCCGCCGACACCGACACCCGTATCCCCTCATCCTTCAATCCCTGCTCCCGCAGTTTGACTCTACCCTTTTCCTCCATCTCGCCTGCCAACCGTCTCACCTTTGTCAGGTCTATGCTGTCCAGGCTCACCGGGTGCGACAGCGAGAAGTCGTAACGCAGGTCCGTGGACAGCATCCCGTAAGCCGAAAGTACCGGCGCTGTTGAGGGCACGTACACTTTCTCAATGTGCAACTGCCGGGCTATCTCGCTCACGTGTAGCCCCGCCGAGCCCCCAAACGCCACCAGGGAGAAGTCCCGTGGATCGACTCCGCGCCTCGCCGCCAGCAAACGTATCCCCTCCGCCATGTTCGTCGACACCACTTGGTGCACGCCGTACGCCGCTTCCACCGTCGACAATCCAAGCGCGCTGAGGTCCTTGCTGATGGCCTCCTCCGCCTTGCCCCAGTCCAAAGACTCCCGACCTCCTAGGAAATTCGTTTCCGAAAGAAACCCTAGAATCAGGTTGGAGTCCGCCACCGTCGGCTTGTCACCCCCCTTGCCGTAACACGCGGGCCCCGGTTCCGCCCCCGCACTTTCCGGCCCGACCCTTAGTATTCCTCCCGGATCTATCCGCGCGATGCTCCCGCCCCCCGCCCCGAGCGTGTGGATATCTATCATCGGCACCGCAATCTTCCAACCCGCCTCGAACTGCTCCGTCGTCACATGAGGAACGCCGTCCTCAATTAGCGAAATGTCCGTGCTCGTACCCCCCATGTCGAACCCGATCAGATTGTTCTCACCCACCAGCTCCCCGAAACTCTGCGCCCCCGCCACCCCGCCCGCCGGCCCCGACAGGATCGCCTTCACCGCCTGGTTCTTCGAATCGTCTATCGGAGTCACACCTCCATTTGACTGCATTATCAGGATGTCGTTTTCGTCGCTGAACGCTGCCAGGCGCTCCTTCAGCCGCGTTAAATACCTCCCGAACACCGGCCCGACATACGAGTTCACCACCGTCGTGCTCAGCCGGTCGAACTCCTTGATCTGCGGCAGGATTTCGTGCGAGAGCGATGTATACATACCCGGCACCAGACTCTCGATAATCTCCCCCACCCGACGCTCGTGCTCCGGGTTCAGGTACGAGAACAGGAAGCACACCGCCAGCGACTCAACCCCCTCCGCAAGCATCTCCTTCACCGTCTCAGTCACTGCATCCTCGTCCAATTCCTGCTTTATCGAACCGTCCGCCCGGGTCCGCTCCGGCACCCCGACACGCAGATAACGAGGCACCAGGGCTTCCATCTGCTTCATCCGAAGGTTGTACCGGTCCTCCTTCATCCCTTCTCGCATCTCCAACAGGTCCCGGAACCCCTCCGTAGTTACCAGCCCGACTCCCGCTCCCTTCCGCTCCACCAGCGTGTTTGTGGCCACCGTCGTCCCGTGTATGACCATCGATGTATCGGACAGCAGCTCCGACAGCCCCAGCCCATAGTCTTCCGCCACGTCCCGAAGCCCGTTCAGCACCCCTTCCGAAGGATCCTGCGGAGTTGACGGTGTCTTGTACAGCCGGGGCCCTTCCCTCGACCTCGTGACCACCAGGTCCGTGAACGTCCCGCCTACGTCTATCCCGATTTTGAACATGCTCATACCTTGTCCGGCGTGCTGGATTTCGGGGTATTATTACCCGACCGGCCCCATTCTTCAATCGACGAACGTACCCTTGACCCCCGAACGAGCCACAACCCAACAGGATGGCAAGCAAGCCGCCTGGCGCAAGCTAGTCGACTACATCCTTGGCTACCAGGCAACCTGGATCGCCGACATCGGCCTCAAGTCCGGCCTCTTCGAAGCCGTCTCCCGCGCCGGACCCGAGGGTACGACAGAGGACTCCCTCGCTGAAGCTCTCGGTTACCATCCTCGCTACGTTGCCATCTGGTGCCGCGCAGCCTACGCCTATGAAATGCTGGACTGGGACGAGACCTCCGGCTACCGCTTCGCATCTCACATGCAGTCCGTCCTCCTTGACCCCACCGACCCCCTCTTCCTCGGCGGTCGCATCCAGTTCAACGCCGCCCTCCACCAGGACCTCCACGCCTTCCCTAAATACCTGCCCACCGGCGGCACCTGGCCTCGGAGTGAACACGACCCCTGGCTCCTCGAAGCCCTCAAGAACATGACCAAGCCCGACTACGCTGTCATCACCGACTCCATCCTCCCCCAGGTCCTATCCAATGATGTCATTATGTCGAGCTTGGACATCCTGGATATAGGCGCCGGCGCCGGATACGGCGTCGTCCACTACGCCAGGCGTTTCCCCAACGCCCGTGTCTTCGGCATCGAGTACGACGCGCCCAGCACAGCCCTTGCCCTCCAGGCCCTTGACGACTCCGGTCTAGGCGAACGCGCCCGGGTAATGGAAGCCGACGCCAACGCCATGGACTACGACTCTGCCTTCGACCTCCTCACCATGAACGTCACCCTCCACGAAGTCGGCGGCCCCGACTCCTACGCTAACGTATTGTCCCGAGCCAACAAGGCCCTCCGTCCTAACGGCGCCATCATCGTCTCCGAGCTTCCATATCCCGACTCCCCACGGGACTACCGCGGCAATCCTGCCTACCAGATGATGGCCGGCGTCCAGCTCCACGAGGCCCTCGTAGGCTGTGGCATGATCACCCAGGGTGAACTTCGCCGCCTGATGAACGACGCCGGGTTCGCCGACGTTAAGGAACCCCAACACCCCCTCCCCACCCGATATATACTGACCGGAAGGAAGAGATAGGAGGCCGCCATGGATTTCGGCGTTGTATTCCCCCAGACAGAGATAGGGTCGGAGCCCGGGCCCGCCAAAGAGCTCATACAGGCCAGCGAGCAGATGGGTTTCGAGGGGTTGGTAGTTTATGACCACGTCCTGGGCGCCAACACCGACTTCTACAAGAACAGCGGCGTTGACTTTTTCTATGACATCGACGACAACTTCCACGAGATCATGGTCCTCCTCGGCTACGCCGCCGCCATCACCCAGCGCATCAAGCTCATAACCGGTATAGTTATCCTGCCCCAGCGACAGACCACCCTCATCGCCAAACAGGCCGCGGAGGTCGATAACCTCAGCAACGGTCGCCTCGTCCTCGGCATTGCCGTCGGATGGAACCCCGTGGAGTTCGAGGCCCTCGGCGAGGACTTCCACAACCGCGGCAAGCGAATCGAAGAGCAGATCGACGTCATGCGTGCCCTCTGGACCAAGAAAGTAGTCAACTACCAGGGCCGCTGGCACACCATCCGCCAGGCGGGACTCAAGCCCTTCCCCGTCCAGCAGCCCATCCCCCTCTGGATCGGCGGCGACGCCTACCCCGTCCTCCAGAGAGCAGGCCGGCTAGGCGACGGCTGGTTCCCGACCACCGACCACCCCGGCAACGCAAAGAAGAAACTGGAAGTCATCCGCAACGCTGCCCTGGAAGCGGGTCGGGACCCGAGCGACATCGAGATAGCCGTCCAGATCAACCTCGACGACATGCCCATGAATCAAATCGCCGATTATGTAACCGCCTGGCACGAAATCGGCGGCAACAAGTTCTACCTCGACACCATGAACTGCGGCCTCGACACCGTCCCCAACCACCTGGACGCCTTCCGCGAATACAAGGAGATTACAGATAAGCTCTCATAGGAGCTGCATAGTCTCGGCAGCAACCCCGTATTGGACCCAAACTGCCGTTCCTAACAGAAAAGAGGACCACACATCCCAATGCGCTTTGACGTCACCCTCTACACCCACGTAGGCGAACCCTACTCCTGGGAAAAGCTCGTCGACGAAGCCGAGACCCAGGTCAAGTTCGCCGACCAGGCCGGCTTCACCACCTTCTGGCTCGCCGAGCACCACTTCGCATGGGACGGCTGGTACAACTCCGCCCCCAACCCCATCCTCCTCGGCACCCGGCTCTCCCGCTTCAGCGACCGGCTCAGGTTCGGTCAATGCGGCGTCGTCCTCCCCGACTGGCACCCCCTCCGCGTCGCCGAAGACGTCGCCCTCATGGACCACTTCACCAAGGGCCGCGTCGACTTCGGCATCGCCCGGGGCATCGACACCCGTGCCTCCATCCAGTTCAACCCAAACGCCGACCGCCGGGACCAGGGCACAAACTACCAGCTCTTCTCCGAGTCCCTGGACGTTATCATGGGTGCTTGGACCCGGGAGGCCTTCCAGCACGAGGGCCGGTTCTACAAATTCCCCGTCCCCGGCTGGGTCGAGTCCAACCCCATGGTCTACGATCCCGACTACCACGCCCCCGGCGGCGAGTTGAAGGCCATGGGCGTGTTCCCCAAGCCCTTCCAGAAGCCCCATCCGCCCATCTGGCAGATGGCCGACTCCCTCGACTCACACCGGTTCGCAGGAAGCCGAGGCCTCGGCGTCTTCTGCCAGTCCATTTCCATCGGGAAGATTAAGGAAGCCTGGGCCGCCCACCGGGAGGCCATGTCTCAGGCCCAACACCGCGATGTCGCTTTCGGCGAAAAACTATGTGTCGTGAGGCCGACATACGTCGCGGACACCTACGAACAGGCCATCGAAGACGTGAGTTGGGGCTCCAAACAGCTGGGCAAGTGGTACTCCCACAACCCCGTAAAAGCCTACTCAGCTATGGCCACCGAAGACGAACTTGACCCCGGCGACTTTGATCTCCCCTGGCTCGACTTCCAGCGGAAGCACGGCCTCGTCTGCATCGGCACCCCCGACACCGTAGCCGAAGACGTCCAACGCCTTCGAGAATCCGTCAATTGCAACCACATGACCCTCTTCCTCAACTTCCCCGGTTTAACCTTCGAAAAGACCATGAAGAGCCTTTCCCTCTTCGCCGAAAAGGTCATGCCCCGATTCCTGTAGCCTTGCATGGTATATAATCCTTCCGGCGGCCCTCTCTTCTGTTCTCGCATTGGACACCGGACCCGGGAGACCAGTAATGCGCTTTGACTCGACCCCCTACTATCACGTCGGCGAGGACTACGACTGGGAGACTCTCGTCGATGAGATGCGCGAAGAGGTCCGCCTCATGGACCAGGGCGGATTCACTGGCATCTGGCTCGCCGAGCACCACTTCCACTGGGACGGCTGGTACCGAGCCTCCCCCAACCCCATCCTCCTTGGCACTGACCTCATAGGTGAAAGCGACCGGCTCCGCGTCGGTCAGTGCGGGACTATCCTCCCCGACTGGAACCCCATTCGCGTCGCCGAGGATATTGCCCTCCTCGACCAGCTAACCAGGGGACGCGTCGACTTCGGAGTCGCCCGCGGTATCAACAACCGTGCAACTATCCAGTTCCGTGAGGAAGCAGACCGCCGCAACGAAGAGCACCGCGCCCTTTTCAGCGAGACCCTTGAAGTCATCCTAAGCGCCTGGAGAGATGATGCCCTCACTTACGAAGGTGAATACTTTACTTATCCCGCCCCCGGCTGGAAAGAGACCAACCCCCTGGGCCTCGACTCCCGGTTCCACAGAGATGACGGCGAGTTGAAAGCCCTCGGCGTTACCCCCAAGCCATTCCAGAAGCCCCACCCCCCCGTCTTCAACATGGTTGAATCAGCAGGATCCCACGCCTATTCGGCAAAGATGGGCATCGGGGCCATGTGCTTCTCCATCTCCCACGGCCGCATCAAGGACGCCTGGCGCGCTTACAATAACGCCGCCTCGGAAGCCGCGGGCCGGGACATCCCCTACGGCCAGAACCTCGCCGTCATGCGCCCCACCTACATCGCCGACACCCATGAGCAGGCCGTCGCCGACGCCCGAGAAGGCACAAACCTCCTCGCCTCCTGGATATCCACTGACCCCGACAAGATCCGCAAGATCATGGTCAGCGAAGAAGAACTTGAAGAGGGAGACCTTGACCTGGACTGGTTCGACTTCCAGCTCAAGCACGACCTCATCCTCGTCGGCTCCCCCGAAACCGTCTCCGAGCAGATCGAACGCCTGGAATCCGAGACCGGCTGCCCCCACCTCGCCTTCTTCCTCAACATCCCGCTCCTCTCCTTCCAGCAGGTAATGCACTCCCTTGAACTGGCCGCCACCAAGGTAATGCCCCGGTTCAACTAGACCATGCGCTTCGATAGCACACCCTACTATCACGTCGGTGAAGACTACTCCTGGCACACCCTCGTACAGGAGATGCGCGAGGAAGTCCGACTCATGGACCAGGGTGGCTTCACCGGCCTCTGGCTTGCCGAACATCACTTCGCCTGGGACGGCTGGTATCGGGCCCCGACCGACCCCATCCTCGTCGGCGCCGACCTCATCGCCGAGAGCGACCGGATGCGTGTCGGCCAGTGTGGTGCAATCCTCCCCGACTGGAACCCCATCCGAGTCGCTGAGGATATCGCCCTCCTCGACCAGTTCACTAAAGGCCGTGTCGACTTCGGCGCCGGCCGCGGTATCAACACCCGCTCAACCATCCAGTTCTCGAAGGAAGCCGACCGCCGCCTCGACCCTGCTCACAACCGCGCCCTCTTCCGCGAAATCCTCGATATCGTCGTCGCCGCCCTTGAGAACGACTCCTTTTCCTACAAAGGTCAGTTCTTCACCTACCCTTCCCCCGGCTGGTACGAGACCAACAAGCTCGTCCGAGACCCCAAATACCACGCCGAAGACGGTGAACTTATTGCCCTCGGCGTAACACCCCGCCCCTACCAGAAACCCCGACCCCCGGTCTACATCATGGCCGAGTCCGCCGGGTCCTTCGGCTATGCCGGGTCAAAGGGCTACAACGCCATGTGCGCCTCCCTTTCCAAGGGCAGAATTAACGAGGCATTCGCCGCCCACAACCAGGCCGCCTCCGAAAGGCTCGGCTGCAAGCTCCCGACCGGCGAGGGCGTCGCCGTCATGCGCCCCACCTTCATCGCCGAGACCTATGAAGAAGCAGTCCAGGCTGTCCGCCCGGGTGCCAACCGCCTCGCCACATGGTCTTCCGTAAATCCCCACAAGGCCCGGCTTGCCACCCTCACCGAAGAGGAGATGGACGATGACGACTTCGATTCCGACTGGTTCGACTTCCAGCTAAAGCACGACCTCATAATGGTCGGCTCCCCACACTCTGTCTCTGAGCAAATCGAACGCATCGCCTCCCAAACCGGCTGCAAACACATCGCCCTCTTCCTCAACTTCCCCGGCCTCTCCTTCCAGCAAGTAATGAACTCCCTCTCCCTCTTCTCCGAACACATCATCCCCAGGTTTACTGAATCTTAGTTTCCTCTCCCCTCAAGAGACCTTTGCATAACCCAAGTAGCAGAGGCGACAATAGGGTGGCAAGAAGGCAAAGGATGAGGAGAGTGGGATGCATCGAGAAATAGGGCGACCATCATTGGCGGAGTCGTTGCTGCCGGAGGGGTTGGGAAGCAACCACCAGCTGGAGCGGATCAACGATGCCGTAGATTGGGGAAGGTTCAACAGTTTGGTGGAGGGGGTGTATTCGGCCAGTGAAGGGAGGCCGAGCTACCCGCCGTTGACGATGGTAAAGGTGCTATTGCTGGAGCAGTGGTACAACCTGTCGGACCCTCAGATGGAGGAAGCCCTTGGGGACCGGATATCGTTCCGGCGCTTTGTGGGGCTGGGGCTTCAGGACGACACGCCGGATCACTCGACGATCAGCCGGTTCCGGGGGATATTGACGGAGAAGAGGCTGGTGGAGAGGTTGATGAAGGAGTTGAGCCGGCAGTTGGAGGAGAGGGGAATGGTGGTGAAGGGAGGGACACTGATGGATGCGACGCTGGTGGAGTCCCAGGGCAGGCGGGTGGTCAGGAAGGAGGAAGCTACGGACAGGGATGCGGCATGGACCCGTAAAGGTGGACGGTATCACTACGGATACAAGGTGCATATAGGGGTGGATAAGGAGAGTGGGTTGATACGGAAGGCGGTGATGACGGCGGCAAATGTCAACGACACGGAAGTAGCCGACGAGTTGATCTCAGGAGATGAGAAGGCGGTATATGCAGACCGGGCCTACGACACCCATGAGAGGAGACAAAGGCTGAAGTCGATGGGGATAGAGGACGGGATAATGAAGAGGGGGAACAAGCACCATCCTGAAGTAAGCGAAGGAGACAAGGAGCGGAACGAGCTGATATCAAAAGTGAGGGCGAGGGTGGAGAAAGTGTTCGGGACACTGAAACGGACATACAGGTACAACCGGGTACGTTACATAGGCCTGGAGAGGAATACGACGGAGATGTGGCTGAAGTGCATGGCCTACAACCTGCGTAGAGCTGACCGTATAAGCCTCGTAGGAACGTGAGCTTACAGGGGTGAGATATGGGCTAAAGAGGCGAGAATCCACCGAACAGCCGAAAGATAGGTTGTTCACTACTGCAGCAACAACGATAAATTGCTAACCTCATCCTTCAATACCGACAGATCCAAGGAAAATACCTCTCCCAGCACAACACCGGCAGTTACGCAAAGGTCTCCTCAAGGGAGAGGGTCAGGGTGAGGGTGATTCCTCCCCAACAAGAGGTAACAAATGAGGTTCGACTGCACCCCCTACTACCACGTCGGAGAGCAATACGCCTGGGACACCCTCATGGACGAAATGCACCAGGAGGTACGACTCATCGACCAGGGCGGCTTCACCGGCCTATGGCTCGCCGAACACCACTTTGCCTGGGACGGCTGGTACCGGGCCTCCCCCAACCCCATCCTCATGGGTGCGGGCCTTATCAAGAACAGCGACCGCCTCAGGATCGGCCAGTGCGGCACAATCCTCCCCGATTGGCATCCCCTCCGTGTCGCCGAAGGCATCGCCCTTCTCGACAACTTCACCGACGGCCGCGTCGACTTCGGCATCGCCCGAGGCTTCGATACCCGCGCCTCCGCCCAGTTCACTGCCACCGGCGACCGACGTAACCCAAAGCTCAACTCCGAGTACTTCAACGAATGCCTGGACGTCATCATAGGCGCCTGGGAGCAGGACGCCTTCAGCTATCGGGGCAACCACTTCACCTTCCCTGAACCGGGCTGGCATGAGCCCAACTCCTGGGCCCATGACCCCCGGTTCCACTCCCGGGACGGCGAGATGATTGCCTTGGGCGTCCACCCCAAGCCCGTCCAGAAGCCCCACCCCCCCATATTCCAGATGTCTACCTCCAACAGCTCCCACGAATTGGCCGGCAAGCGAGGCATCTCTACCATGTGCCAGACCGTCTCCTTCGGCAAGATCAGGGAAATCTGGAACACATATTACGATGCCGCCCGACAGGCGAGAGGCGAGGAGAACAACTTCGGCGACAAGCTGGCCGTCATGATCGCCACCTACGTCGCCGACACCATGGAGGAAGCGATTGAAGCCGTCCGACCGGGAGCCAACATTCTCGGGGTCTGGAACAAACGAGACCCGGTAAAGGCATCTAAGGACTCGTTTGTCGATGGTGAAATCGAAGACGGTGACCTGGACCTCGACTGGTTCGACTTCCAGCTGAAGCACGACCTCATATTGGTCGGCACCCCCGACTCCGTCGCCGAGCAGATCGAACGCTACCGTACCGAGCTTAACTGCCAGCACATCGCCCTCTTCCTCAACTTCCCCGGCCTCAGCTTTGAGCAAGTCATGCGCAGCCTCACCCTCTTCTCCGAACGCGTTATACCCCAGTTCAACTGATCTACCCCCCAGGAGTATCCCATGATCGGCATCGTCCCCCGAGAAATCGACGACTACGCCTTCGCCCACACCACCCCCCTCCCCCCCGTAATGGAGGAGCTCAGGCAAGCCACCTACAACTCCGCACCAGACGCCGAGATGCTCTCCGACCAGATGATTGGCACCCTTCTCCAGGCCCTCATCCGCGTATCCAGTGCAAAGCGGGTCCTCGAAATAGGCACCTTCACCGGCTTCAGCGCCCTCATGATGGCCCACACCCTGCCTGATGACGGCACTCTCATCACCTGCGACATAGAGCCCCGGCCCCTCGCCCGCGAGTTCTTCGCCAAGTCAACCCACGGCAAGAAAATCGACCTCCGAGTCGGCCCCGCCCTGGACACCCTTGAAACACTTGAAGGCCCCTTCGACCTCGTCTTTATAGACGCCGACAAGACCAACTACCTCAACTACTACAAGAAGTGCATAGACCTGATTGCGCCCAACGGCGTCATCGCCGTGGACAACACGCTCTGGTCGGGTAAAGTCCTCGATCCCCAAGACGAGAGTGACAAAGCCATCGCCGCCCTAAACGACTACGTCACCAACGACCCCCGCGTCAACAACGTCCTCCTCACCCTCAGGGACGGCCTCATGGTCGCCTTTCGGGCCTGACCCCGACCTCAGACCCTGCGCCGCCTCCTGATCCCGAACCACTCCAGCGCAAAATACATCCCCACCGCCAGGAACACCGCCACGACAAAATAAGTCAACGCATCCGACACGTCGATTATCGCGTTCAGCAGGCTCCCAACCCCCAGGAGCGCCAGGAGCAGCAGACGCCATTCTCTCCAATTTAGCAGCGCCAGTCCGAACCCTATCGTCCCAGTGATTATCGCGATCGAAAGCGGGAACAGCAGAAGGAACCCTACCCGTTCCCGGGTCTCCTCGGCAATGTCGGGGCGGGACTGGACCGCGTGAACGGTCAAAAAGAGGATCAGCGCAATCGCCAGTGCGACAAAGAACGAGTACGTTACGTCTATAAACTGTCGCCGCGCACCCATGTCCCTAATTCCCCCAATACCCCGGCGGTCCTTCGCAAATCTCGGAAAGCAGACCGTCGCAATTCCAAGGACTGCTCCTGATTATACCCACTGCCCGCAAACCCAGTGTATTCCTACGTCCCCCCGTCTTACCGACACAACACACATCACTACCACAGTCATTCCGATGCCCCGCGAGGAAGCTGGGGAGGGGGTCTCTGCACAGCGTACTATGACCCTCACCATCAGCGCGCCTATGGACATTCGTTAGGGCGCTGACCCTTGCCGTTTTGCCCATCTATGGGAATTACGTAACAAGCCCGACAGGTAGTTGCTTTTCCCCTTTGTGTGTTAGAATGCACCCCGACTTCAGCATCCGTATACGGGCGCGTTAAGCGTCCCCATACGGATTAAGAAGCAGGAGATACTAGGCCCTGGAGGACCTGTTCATGAACATTTTCGTCGGCAACCTTCCGTATAGTCTGACCGATGAGGAGTTGAAAGAAGCTTTCGACCCCTACGGTGCCGTCGACTCAGCCCGCGTAATTACCGACCCCTATTCCGGCCGCTCACGAGGTTTCGGTTTCGTCGAGATGACGGATGAGCGTGAAGGTGAAGCTGCGGTTCAAGCCCTTAACGGCAAGGAGCTCAAAGGCAGACCCCTTACCGTTGACCGGGCCCGACCCAAAGAGCCCCGACGCCCCCGCTGGTAATAACGGTCACTTCAGGCCATAGGCCTCCATCCAACCGGTACTCCCCTACCCCTGTCGAAACAACTCTAGGCGTCCCTAGCCTATATGCGCCTTGGGTTTGACGGGCTTCTACCCGGGTGCTTTGCCGGTTGCGGCAATAATTGGAGCCCTGCAAGCGTTCTTTGCCTCCTTCAGAATGGCCTGATGACCAATACAATCGCTCTGACCTTCAAGCCTCTCACCCCCGACTTGATGGATGACCTCAAGGTCGTCCTTCGCGGGAGCTGGGGGAGCAGTTGCTGGTGCATGTTCCCTCGGGTCTCCGGACCCCATTGGAACAAGCTGCCTGGGCAAGGTTCCGGGGCAAACCGACGCCGCGCGGCCATGGAAGACCTGGCCCGACGCCCCATCACCCCTGGCATCCTCGCCTACCGAGGTGAAGAACCCGTCGGTTGGGCCGCCATCGCCCCCCGGGAGGAACTCACCCGCGTCGAAAGGTCAAGGGCCACGCCCCGCGTCGACAATGAAAACGTCTGGGTTATCCCCTGCATAACCGTCCGCACCGAAGCCCGCGGCCAAGGCGTTGCCGTCGCCCTTGTTCGCGCCGCCGCCCAATACGCCTTCGAACACGGCGCCCCGGCCGTAGAGGCCTACCCCCGGGCCGGCGGCCAGCGCACCGGCGACGACAACATATTCTTCGGCACGGAACCTATCTTCGAACGCGCCGGCTTTCAAACCGTCCGGGGCCCAATAGCCACCCGACCCCGCAACTGGCTCCCCCGCCTCGCCATGCGCATGACCCCATTGCAGTAACCGTCCTGAGGGTGGAAAATGCCCTAGGATAAGGGGGCGCTACCATGGCAAAAGACGGTTTCAAAGTCATCGACAGCGACATGCACGTCATGGAGCCCGCTGACCTCTGGCAGACCTACATGCCCCCCGAGTTCCGTGACCAGGCCCCCGTCGGTGCCGAAGAGTACTTCATGGACCTCCGCCTCAAGCACGACGGCAAGGTCATCGCCCGTGACCAGGACAACTTCGCCGACGAAGGCGACATGTACGTCGACCTCGCCAGGCGCTACGGCAGACTTGACGATTTCCTCTCCTTCCAGGACCGAGGCTGGGGCCCCGACACCCAGGTAGAGGCCATGGACGCCGAGGGCCTGGACCTCGCCCTCCTGTTCCCTTCCATGGGCCTCTTCGCTCACGCCAAGGTCTACGACGATGACGAACTCGCCGCCGCCGTATCCCGTGCCTACAACGACTGGCTCGCTGAGTTCTGCCAGGGCTCGCCCGACAGGATGTTCGGCTCGGGCATGGTCCCTGCCCAAAATATCGATGCCGCAGTCGCCGAGACCCGCCGCGTCGCCAATGACTACGCCTTCAAGAGTATCTTCCTGCGACCTAATCCCGTCCAGGGACGCAACTGGAACCACCCCTACTACGATCCCCTTTGGGCCGAGTGCCAGGCCCACAATCTGGCCGTCGGTTTCCATGAAGGCACCCCCTGCGAGCTCCCTGTCGCCATGGGTGAACGCTTCGACGGCCGCCACGAAAACCTCTGGACTACCGAGCATCTTGCTGCCCACCCCATTGAGCAGATGTACGCCTGCCTCGCCATCATCATGGGCGGCGTCACGGAGCGATTCCCGGGCGTCCGGTTCGCCTTCCTGGAGGGCAACTGTAGCTGGGCGCCCTTCTGGATATGGCGCATGGATGAGCACTACGAGCACCGGGAGTCGGTCCTGAAGGACAAGATGCCCCACATGCCCTCCGACTACTTCAAGCGCCAGTGCTTTACCTCCGTGGAGGCCGACGAAGAGCCCGGCAAATACACCATCGACTGGCTTGGCGACGACAACATCGTCTTCTCCACCGACTACCCCCACCCCGACAGCCGCTACCCAAAATCCGTAGAAATGCTCCTCACCCTGGACTTCCCCCGCGAAAGCCTTCGCAAGATCCTCTGGGACAACTGCGCCCGCCTCTACGGCCTGTAGCCCGGTCTGGGCTTCAGGTTCTGTCAGGAGCGTCCACCCCCGATACCCGCGCCCAATAGTTCACCGACTCCACTAGATCCTTCCCCCCAAGCCCCGCCGCCCGCGCCATCTGGTACAGCTGCACCCCCAAGTCATTGATAGGCGCAGGAATTCCCTCCTCCCGTGCCCATTCACTCATCAGCCGAAGGTCCTTGTACTGCAAGTCAATGGAAAAACCTGGCTCGAAGTCACCCCGCTCAACCCTGGGCCGCACGTAGTTCTGCATGAAATAGCAGTCCGCATCCGTCTCGTCGAACACATCCATCAACGTCTTCGCATCGATCCCCGCCGCCGCCCCGAGAGCAAACGCCTCCGCCGAGATCAGGTTCACCATCCCGCTCACGAAGTTGCTCAACAGCTTTACTTTCGTCCCAGTTCCCGCCTCGCCCAGGAAGAAGAACTTCTCTCCCAGCGCTTCCATTATCGGCTTCGCCCTTTCGAACGCTGCCCTGTCCCCGCTCACCATGAACGTCACATTCGCCGCCCTCGCCCCGTCCGTCCCCGCCCTGCCCGGCTGCCCCCCGCTTATCGGCGAGTCCAGGTAGTCCACACCCACCGCCCTCGCCTTCTCGTACATCTCGACCGCCGTCTTCGGATCGATCGTGCTCAAATCCACAATAACCGTCCCCGCCCGTGCCCCTCCCAGCAGCCCCTCCTCACCCTCCATCGCAGACCTGACCGCCTCCGGGTTAGGCAATGCCAAAACCACCATCTCCGACGCCCTCGCCACCTCCGCCGCACTCTCTGACTCCACCCCTCCCAGCCCCACCGCTTCATCCATCCGTTCACGAACAGTGTCATAAACGCATATCGGCCCGAATGCTCTGATCAGATTCTTGGCATAGATCTGCCCAATGACCCCCAACCCCACCAGTCCTATTGTCGGCATCGCCCCTCCAATTTAGAGCTTCGAGTTTCGACAGCGCATTCGCCCAACTGTCATTCCGATGTCCCGCGAGGTCGAAGATGTCGAAGATGCGCCAAGGCGTGCGCCCGAGGCGTGAATCTGGGATAGGGATGAGGGAGATTCCTCCCCTCATACAGCAGGCACGATTATGTACACTATCGACGACATCCACTCTCAGTATCCCTAACATCCTCGACACTTCACGAGTCCGTTATGTCGCCCTAGGAAAGCCCATACAACCTCACCGCATTCTCCCCCAGCACCTTCCGGAACTCCGAATCGGGCAAAGCTGCCAGGTTCCTTTTCAGCTGCGCCACCGTCCCCATCTCAGCGTCCGAATGCGGGTAGTCTGATGCCCACAAAAACCTGTCGGCACCCAACAACTGCATCATCGTCAGCCCGATCTTCTCGCTCGGCTCCATCGATATCCAGCACTGCCGGTGGAAATACTCGCTGGGCCTGTCCAACTGCATCGGAGTCTCGAACCCGTACCTCTCGAAATACTCGTCCATCCGCTCAAGCCAGTACGCAAGCCACCCGCACCCCGATTCCAGCGCGATCACCTGCAAGTTCGGGAATCTGTCGAACATCCCGCCCTGGAACATCGACGTGAACGAATCGATTACGAACTCTCCCGCCGTCACGAACCACCACCACCAGGACGCCTTCCACGGGTGCGGGTAGAAGTAGTCCCCGCCGAACCGAGTCCCGCCCCCATGTACGTGTATCCCGACAGGCAGCCCGAGACTCTCTGCCTCCGCCCATATCGGGTCGTAGACCGGCTCTCCGTACGGCTGGCCGTTGCGTGGCGGGAAAGCCAGCATCATCAGACCCTTCGCCCCCAGCCCCGCCACCCGACGTGTCTCCTCCACCGCCTGCTCCACGTCCATGAAGGAAATGTGGGCAATCGGCACCAGCCTGCTCGGGTCCGTCTTGCAAAAGTCGATCAGCCAGTCGTTGTACACCCGGCAGTGCGCCGCTACGAGGTCCGCATCCTCGCTCGAGCTCTCCCAGTCCAGCCCCAGCGACGGATAGAACAGCGCAACGTCGATTCCCTCCTCGTCCATCACCTTCAAGCGCGCCTCCGGCACGCATGCGCCCGCCACCATCGCATCCTTGTAGTGCACCTTCGCCCCCAGGTAGTCTTCTATCGGCTTGTCTACTGCCCCATACACCGACACCGTCCCCGGAGGCCGGGTGTCGTCCAGCCACACGTTGTCCATCACCGGATGTTCGATTCCCTCGTCATCTATAACCAGCTTGTAAGCCCTGTCCCGGTACTTCGCCTCGATGTTCTTCTCGAACAGGTCGGGCGGCTCCATTATGTGCCCGTCCACGTCAACAGCTATGTAGTCTTTCATTGCTTGATTCCTTTCATAGTTGCATTTGGAATGCGGGAATTTTAGCAGTCTAATATGCTCTTCGGGTACATACCTTAAACGAGTACATCCTGTTTACGACACTCCGTGATGACTGTATAATCCCCCTCGCCGGGCCCCGACAGGCGACCCATGCCCTGGGGCCCTCCTCCCGACCGCTGCCTTATGTACTTCGACATCAGACTGTTCCAACTCACGAAGGGCGTCCGGCTTCGCATCCTCCTTTCCACCGTTCTAGGCCTCATCGCGGTCGGGGCCGGGGTCGCAGGCCTCGCCATCTTCGCCATCGTCATCGCCCGGGTCTTCCGCGGCGAGGCCGAGTACTCCTCCCTGGCCCTCCCCATGATCGGAGTCGCCATCCTCATCGGTGTACGCGGCATCTTTCAGTACCTCCAGAACGGCACCGCCCACCACACCTCCAATATCGTCAAGATCAAGATTCGCGAAAACCTCTATCAGCACTGCCTGGCCCTCGGCCCGGGCCACTTCGACCAGCGACGCACCGGCGGCGTTATCTTGACCCTCGGCGACGGCGTCGAAGGACTTGAGACCTTCTTCGGCCAGTACCTCCCCCAGATACTGATCGCCGCCATCGCCCCCATTCTTATCTTCGTATTCATGGCCATTCTGGACTGGCCCGTTGCCCTGATTTTCCTCGGTTTCGCCCTCTTCACCCTTGTCGCCCCCGCCGTCTTCCACCGCTGGAACCAGAAGAGCAGCATGCACCGCTACCGCTCATACGGCTCCCTCGGCGCCGACTTCTTGGACGGCGTCCAAGGCCTCGCCACCCTCAAAGCCTTCGGCCAGAGCGGCAGACACGGCGACCGCCTCGCAGACCGGGCTCGCACCCTCTACCGCAGCACCATGGGCGTTCTCGCCGCCAACATAGCCACCGGCGGCGTTACCGTCCTCGGAATCTCCGCAGGAGCAGCCGTGGCCCTTGGCGTCGGCGCAGGACGAGTAGCCTCCGGCGATATGGAAATCCGCACCCTCCTCATCGTCATGATGTTCGGCGTCGAAGTTTTCAAGCCCCTACGTGAGCTAACAATGCTCTACCACAAGGGCATGATCGCCAGCGCCGCCGCCCAGAGCATCTTCAACCTCATGGCCGAACCCGTGGAAATCAAGGACCCCGAGAAACCAGATTCCAGCGAAACATCCATCCCCGACTCCACTCCCCTCACCCCCGAGATTCAATTCGAAAACGTCACATTCGCCTACAACCAGGGCCGAGGCAACGCCCTCGAAGAGGTCTCCTTCACCTTGGGGCAGGGCGAGAAACTTGGTGTGGTCGGGCCCAGCGGCGCCGGAAAGTCCACCATCGTCTGGTTGGTCTACCGCTTCTTCGACCCCCAGAAGGGCCGCATCCTCCTCGGTGGCCGGGACCTGAGAGACCTCCCCCTGGACCGCATCCGTGAACACATATCCGTCGTCACCCAGGACACCTACCTCTTCCACGGCACCGTCGCCGACAACCTCCGCTTCGGCAAGCAGGACGCCTCCCAGGAAGAGCTTGAAGCCGCCGCCCGAGCCGCCAACGCCCACGAGTTCATTACCCAGCTTCCCCAGGGCTACGACACCTACGTCGGCGAGCGCGCTATCCGCCTCTCCGGCGGCCAGCGCCAGCGCATCGCCATCGCCCGTGCTCTCCTCAAAAACGCCCCCATCCTCGTTCTCGACGAAGCCCTATCCAGCGTTGACGCCGAGAACGAAGCCCTCATCCAGGAGGCCCTTGACCGCCTCATGCAGGGTCGAACTACCCTTATCATCGCTCACCGGCTCTCCAGTATCGTCGGCGCCGACCGTATCCTTGTCCTTGATGACAGCCGACTCGTGGAAGTCGGCCCCCACGCCGAGCTTATCAATGCCGGCGGCGTCTACTCCCGACTCATGGCAGACCAGCAAGCCGCAGGCTTTGCAGTAAAACCCACCCGTGCCCCTTCCCCCGCCGACGGGACTGCCACTCCTGACTCCCAACCCACTACACCTCCCGACGAAGTCTTCGAGCCTGTCCCAACCGGCATCGAGTCCGCCCGGCCCATGGGCGCCTTCACCATCCTCCGACGCCTGATGACCCTCATCAACCCCTGGTGGAAGCAGCAGACCGTGACTTTTGTCCTCGGCATTGCCCACCACGGCTCAATCATCGGCCTCGGCGTCATCAGTGCCCTCCTTGTCGGCCAGGTATTCCGCGGCGAGGACCTCACTCTCTACCTGATACTGCTGGGTGTTTTCGCTCCATTGACCGCCTTCTTCACCTGGGCCGAGGGCTGGCTCGCCCACGACCTCGCCTACCGCCTCCTCGCAGAAATGCGCATCGACATGTACCGCAAGATGGACACCATCGCCCCAGCCTACCTCGTCAAGCGCCGCTCCGGTGACATCGTCGGAGTCGTCGGCGGTGACATCGAAAAGATTGAGTACTTCTTCGCCCACACCATCAGCCCGGCCTTCGTGGCCTTCATCGTGCCCCTCGCCGTTCTAATCACCCTCGCCCTTATCTCCTGGCCCCTGGCTATCGTTCTTCTGCCCTTCCTGCTAGCCGTTGCCATCCGACCCTTCTATGACCAGAAGACCAACGAGCGCCTCGGCGACGAGGTCTTGACCAAGCTAGGCGGCATCCATGCCCAGATGGTCGACAACATCCAGGGCATGCGGGAAATCGCCGCCTTCGGCCAGGGCCCGACCCGCACCGGCGACGTCCGGCAGCGCGGCTGGGACTTTGCAGGAAGCCATCTCAAGGCCAAGAAGGCCCAGGAGTCCCAGACGGCGTTCATAGAATCGATCACAGGGCTTGGCGGTCTGGCCGTGTTGGCCATGGGCGCGTGGCTTGTCTTGGAAGGCCGCATGGACCGCCCCGACCTCCCCCTCGCCGCCCTCCTCGCCCTTTCCACCTTCTCCCCCGTCTCCGACCTTGCCCGCACCGCTAAGGACTTGATGGAGACCCTGGCCGCCGGCCGCCGAGTCTTTGCCGTCCACGACGAGCCCCTCCCCGTCGCCGATGGCCCGGGCGTCGCCCAACCCGGTCAACCCGCCGTGGCAACAGCACCCCTTGTCCGCTTTAACGGTGCCTCCTTCTCCTACGGCCCCGACCTCCCCCAGGCCGTCTCCGATGTCAGCTTCACCGTCGAGCCCGGCCAGACCGTGGCCCTTGTCGGAAGGTCGGGGGCCGGCAAGACCACATGCGCCTACCTCCTCATGCGCTTCTGGGACCCCCAGACCGGTGAGGTCTCCTTGGGCGACCATGACCTCAAGGAGTTCAGGCTCGACCCCCTCCGCGACAGCATCGCCTTCGTCACCCAGGACACCTACCTCTTCAACGCCAGCATCCGCGATAACATCGCCCTCGGCAAGTTCGACGCCACCCAGAAGGAGATCGAGCAAGCCGCCCGACAGGCCAACGCCCACGACTTCATAGCCTCCTTCCCCGAAGGCTACGACACCCTGGTCGGCGAGCGGGGAATGCAGCTCTCCGGCGGTCAGCGCCAGCGCATTTCCATCGCCCGAGCCCTCCTCAAGAACGCTCCAGTCCTCATCCTCGACGAGGCCACCTCCCACCTCGATGCTGTCAGCGAGCACCAGGTCCGCCAGGCCCTCAACCGGCTTATGACCGGGCGCAGCACCGTTATCATCGCCCACCGACTCTCCACCGTCCGTGACGCCGACAAACTAGTAGTCCTGGACGCGGGCCGCAAGGTCGAAGAAGGCACCCACGACGAGCTAATGGAACGCAACGGCCTCTACGCCCAGCTAGTCGCTGCCCAAATGGTCTCCGCCGCCCCTCCCACCACCCAACCCGCCTCCTAACCCCCCATTGCTATCCGTCATTCCCGAGTAGTCGGGAATCCATCCCCTGGCCGGGGCCGCTCGTGCTGAGGTTCTCGAAGTATGAGCGGGGGGCGGCCCACGCACTGCTAACCCGTCGCGTGACTCTTAATCCTCTCACCCCCTAAAATGCGGCATCACCTCCCGCGCAAATAACCTCATCGAACTCCTGGTCTTCCTCGCATCCATCCCCCCTATCTGCATCCAAGCCAGGAAATGCGTAATCCCCCGACTCTCGTCCTCCTCCACCGCCCGACACACCTCGTCCGGCGTCCCCACCACGAATGGCTTCCCCAAAAAGTGCACTTCCCCCGACTCCGCCAGCCCCGGCAACTCCTCCGCACTCGGTAGCGGCAGCCTCCCGAACATCTCGCCCGCCATCGTCTCGAATATCCCCGCCTCCGTGTACTTGGGCAGGTAGCCCCGCATCTGAGCCAGCGCATGAGGCGCGTAGTCCCTCCACGCCTGCTCCTTCGTCTCCCCGACATAGCAGTTCCGAATTACGTTCCTGAAATACTCCCCCGGCTCACGACCGTACTTCCACAGCGCCCTCTCATATGGCCCGAGCATCTCCGGGTCCCGGGGCCCGGTCAGATGACACCCGTACCTGGCCGCCCTCTCGATTGCTGGCGGTATCTCGTCCTCAACCGGCCTCTTCTCCGCCGCCACCCATATCGGCGGGTGCGGCTTCTGCACGGGCCGGGGCAGCATCGTCACCCCGTCAAAATGAAAATGCCGACCCTTGAACTTGAACTTCTCCTCCGTCATCAGCCCGATGATCGACTGTATCCCCTCCTCCATCCTCCGGCCCCGCTCCTTCCGCGGCACGTCCAGCGTCTCGAACTCCGTCTTCTCATACCCCACCCCCAACCCCAGGTCGAACCGTCCATTCGACAGCACGTCCACCATTGCCGCATTCTCAGCCACGATCAGGGGGTGGTGAAGCGGCAGAATGCAGATGTTCGTCCCGATCCTTATCCGGCTCGTCCTCGCCGCCATCGCAGCGCACAGGATGAACGGGTTGGGCGGGTACTGTGCATCGAAGTGATGCTCAGCAGTCCACACCTGGTCGAACCCCAGGTCCTCCGCCAGCTCCGTGAGTTCCAACACCTGCTGATAGTTCTCCGTATCCGGCGTCCGGAACTCCTCCGGGTTCTCTGCAAAGAAAAACAACCCAAATTTCATCTATCCATACTCCTTCTTCCTTAGATTCTCCGTAGGGGCAGGTCTCGTGTCTGCCCTTCCCCGGGGTGAGGTCCCTTCACCCCACCCGACGTATCCCCGGCTGCGTCACCGCCGTCAGCAGCACCACCGCCAGGAAAGCCACGCTGCTGTACGTCACCGCCCTCTGCACCCCGATCCACTCCGCCAGCGCCCCGATATACACCATCCCCAGCGGCAGAGACCCGATGGCCATCGCCACCGCACCCATCGCCCGACCCCTCATCTCCGGCGTCGACGCCGTAGTTGCTATCGTCGTCTGCATCGTCGTGAAGCCCCCTTGCCCGAATCCCGCAAACAGCAGTGCCACCAACGCCAGCCCGAAGGTCGGGGTCAGGCTGAACAGCAGCACCCCTATCCCCAGCACCGTAGACCCCACTACGAATATCCGGCCCCTGTACCTCAGCGTCCCTAGTGCCGCTATCGTGAACGACCCGATCATCGACCCTAGGCCGTCCATACCGCTCAGAAATCCAAGCCCCGTGGCCCCCACGTCATACACGTCCCTCGCAAACACCGCGTGTAGCTGTATGTGCGGAAACAGCAGCGTGTTTGCCCCTAGGGTGATCAACAGCACACCTCTTATGGGTCCGTTCCCCCACACGTACCTCAGCCCCGACGTCACGCTCTTGATTATCGATTCCGGTGCCGTGGCCTCCCTGACTGCCCTCGGCACGGGCACCCGCAGCACGAAAAGCAGCCCCAGCAACACCGATACCGCGATGAATATGTACGCCTCCCCCGGCCCCGCCACGTCCAGCATCCACCCCGCCATCCACCTCCCCACCATCGCCGACCCCATCCACGACGCCACGTTTATCGCCATGGCGTTCACCACCACGTCCTCCGGCACCACGTCCCGTATTATCGAATGCCTCACCGGGTAGTCGATTGCCCAGGCAATCCCGATAAGAAATGAACCCAGGTACATCTGCCATAGCTCCAGCAGATCGAACAACAGCGCTACTCCCATGCCGGCCGACAGCACGAAGTTCAGGGCCTGCGCCCCGACCAGCATGCTCTTTCGAGGCCACCTGTCGGCCTGCGTCCCCGCCACGAACCCCAGTGTCCCCATCGGCAGAAGCCGCGCCGCCCCGACCAGCGCCACCAGGAACGGCGAGTCCGTCCGCTCCAGGATCACCCACCCCAGGATTATGTAGTCCATCCAGAACGGCAGGTGCCAAAGCTGGCTGACGAACCACAACCTCCTCCACCCCCGGTGCTCCAGCGAGCTCAGGGCACGGGATCGCGTCAACCAGGCAGTACGGCTCTGCTTCATTCTCTGCGGGCCTCCACCCGACACAAACTACTTCCCAACCCGACCGCCCCACGCAGCCCCTCAACCAACGGAAACAAGCCGCCGTATTCTATAGGAACCCCCCACACCCGTCATTCCTTCCCTCCCCCCGTCCCCACCCGCTCTATCCGTCATTCCGGCCCCCGAGCCGGCTGCAAGTGCGCCATTGGCGTGAATCCATCCCGCGGGGCGGGGGGTGGCGTCCTGTCCCCTCTCCCTTGAGGGGTCGCAGATGCGCCTTAGGCGTGAGAGGGCTAGGGTGAGGGTGATCCCCGGACGCGGGGCCGCTCGTGCTGAGCCTGTCGAAGTGCGAGCGGGGGGCGGTCCACGCCCCTCCCCAAACCCACCCCCCTCATCCCCACCCCCCTTAACTCGTCATTCCCGACCCCGATCGGGAATCCATCCCCGGGTAACGACACGCGCTTACCCGAACCTCCCCTCACGCTCATACCACTCCTCGTCCCACGATTTGTCCTCCATCCGCCCTTCATCTAGCCGACGCCTCCGAAGCTCCGCCAACGTCAGCTTATTCCCCTTCGTCCCGTTGCACGGCCCGCAGAGCAGTACCCTATTCCGCAGGTCATCACGACCCCCCCTCGACTTGGGCACCCGATGGTCTACCTCCATGTACTCCTCGTGGTGCGGTACCCACCCGCACCCCTGGCACTTCAGCCCGTCGGCGATTACGAGGCGACTACGCAGTTCACGCGCCGAGAGACGGGGAGCCCTCGGCTTGGGGCTTACCAGTATCAACTCCGGCGCGGCTTCCTGTCCGCCGTCCGTACGCATGGGCGGTTGGCTGGGAGTCTTGACTAGCTTCCCCCACGCCATGCTCTTATTTATTTCTCTCTTAAGCCGCTCCCGTATCACCTTCCTGGCTGGCTTGTTGATATCTATTCCTATCCATCCCCTCCCCAGCCTCTCGGCGGCCACGCAAGTCGTCGCGCACCCTGCGAATGGGTCGAGGACAATCTCTCCCTCATTGCTGGAAGCTTTGATAATGCGTTCGTAGAGGGCTAGGGGTTTTTGCGTCGGGTAGCCCGTCAACTCCGAGCGATAGGCTGAGATATTCGTTAGGAAGCCGTCAGCCCACCAATCAGTTGGGATAGCCCCCCGCTCATGGATTGAGCGTTTCTTATCCGAGTCCTCACCTATCCTCGCCCCGTGTACACCTCGCGCTGGAGTGTATTCCGCTTTGTAGGGGCGACGAACAGCATCACCGTTAAATATTGTGGCAGAGGACTTAGCGTAGAATAAGATTATGTCGTGCTTGCGCGGAAACCATTTCTTAGCAGCATTCGGCCCCGTGTAGCACCACACAATCTCATTGCGGAAGTTGGCCCGCCCGAATATCGCATCCATCATCGCCTTTACGTAGGCATGGGCGGTATGGTCAATATGGAGATATAGACTCCCCGTAGGCTTTAGCAGGCGGTGCATCTCCAACACCCGCACCCCTAGCCAGCATAGATAAGCCCCCATGTCATCTCCTGCCGCAGCGTTCGCACCCCGCACCACCGCATAGAGATTTGGGTGGTCTTGCCGGATGCTCTCCGTCCACTCTGACTGTACGTCCCCCCACGTCCAGACATCCTTGTACCGGACCTTCTTGCCTTCCTCATCCACCCCCGCAGTGACTATCCCCTCAAAGTCCTTCACCCCCTTGTTGAAAGGTGGGTCTGTGGCAATCAGGTCTATGCTTTCCGAGTTGACCCCGCGCAGAATCTCCAAGTTGTCCGCTATGAACAGAGTCCGGGACTCGACGTTGAGCTCGCCCATAGGCTAACTCCCGGCCAACGACCGGGGGATGGACTAAGCCCGCGTAAGAAGATTATGCCCGCGGCCCGCTACGGCAGACCTTCGGCAATCAGGTGAAAATGGCTCACTCACGGAACCCCCTTGCGGCAAGGATTGGGCGTCTCACCACAAGCAGCCGTTCTCCGTGTGAGCCGACAAGGGGGCACGAATGCCCCTCCTTGCCATAGCGCACACGCTCCAGGAGAAGTTGTAAGCCTGTGGTGAGACTTGGGTCGAATATACGCTCGCTCCTTACAGATTGCAAGATGAGGCATCGCACTTAGTAACTCTAACCTTCGACTGGAACCAATGATTATCCGCTCCCCAAAACTCCCCCACCCTCCCCCTGGGAAGTCACATCAAAAATTGCCCCGTCTGAACGCTTGACTCAAACAAATATACACGCTATCATTCCTCTGGCCCGGATTTCGTACGTCCGGTCCAACACAGGAAAAGGTGATACATCCGCCCCTTGGCGGAACCAAAGGAGTCCCATGAGCCGCACCGGCCTACATAGGCCCCGTCGCACCCGAGCGCTGCGCGAACGCCCGGCCCCCGACACGCGCCTCCTCCCCACCCCATTTCCTACCAGGCGATGGATGGTCCATCGACTCTATGCGGCATCAGGCCTCTCTATAACGACGCCCTTGCCGATACGACGCCCCTTACCCGGGCGTATACGCCTCGCCGACTTAACCCTCGCCGAGGAATTCCGCGAGTCTTTCACTCGTTATGCAGGGCCTTAGCGCCCTTATGCGGCTCCACCCGCCCACGGCGGCTTCGAGCCGATATGCCGTCCCGTTCAGCGGTCGAGCGCTGATGCGGAGGACGGATGTCCCCACGCAGAGACGCCCTCGACACCGGCAAGTCTCCCAAGGCATGCGTGAAGGGAAAGGCAGGACAGCCGCCGATGCTGCCAGTGTCGGCGTAGGTGCCATCGAGATCCTGCATCCGAGTCCCGGACCTCCATCGCCTACCCAAAACCCACCAGACAGAATGCAAACCCGAACGCCACAACCCAACAACCCCTCCCCCACCATAACCCACCTCCGAGGAGAGCCTGTCCGCCTATGGCGGATCATTCCCGAGAAGTCGGGTCGAAGATGCGCCCATGGCGTGAATCCATCCCCGGTGTGGGGCGGGGAGCTTCCCCACACGGAATCCCCAGTGCCGGGGAAAAACGGATTTTTCCCTTAAACAATCAAAGCCGTGCCTGAAAATGCAAAACAATCAAAAATCCACACCCCTACCCCACGCGAAATCCCCGGAAATCCCCTTCAGGCGTCGTTCAATCAAAACAGCTACGAGTTCAATCAATGTTCAATCAACGTTCAATCAACGTTCAATCAAAACCCCACCCCCACAATCGAAGATGGAACATCCGCCTTGGGCGGGTCCGCCTCGGGAGGACTGAATAACCCGAACCCGCCGGAACGCCGGCCCTGTGTTAACATTGCCCGGACCCCTCCCCCCTCCTATGGACTGGCGACAACACTACCGGCAAAACCTCGTCACCCCCGACGAAGCCGTCTCCTCCATCTCCTCTGGCGACGAGGTGACCGTCTCCGTCAGCCCCGAGCCCACCCGTCTCCTCGACGCCCTCGCCGCCCGCCGCGACCAGTTGCGCGGCGTAAAGCTTCACCTCCTCGGCTCCCACTACGACCCCGGCTGGCTCCAACCCGGATGGGACGACTCCTTCCCCATCACCATCATGTTCTACCTCGGCGACGTCGCCCGGCCCGCCCACGACCAGCGTTATGTCGACTTCGAGCCCTCCCTCCTGTCCACCGGCCTGAAACCCTTCGAGGAGCAAGGCCGCAGGCCCCGCGCCGTCGACTACCTATTCATCGTCACCTCCCCACCCGACCAGCGCGGCTTCTGCTCCTTCGGCGGCGAGCTATGGGACAAGCGCCGCGTCGCCGCCCACGCCTCCCATGTCATCGCCCAGGTCGACGAAAACCAGATCCGCACCTACGGCGCCAACTACATCCACGCCTCGGAGATCGACCGCTTCGTCGAACACACCCCTCCCGCCCTCTCCCTCGAAGACGCCCGGAAGCTCCTCGACACCCTCCCCGAAGGCGAACTCAGGTCCGAACTCGAGCGCATCTCCCCCCTCATGTCCGACTTCCAGCGCCAGGAGGCCATCCCCGCCCTCATCCACGCCGACGTCTCCCAGGTCCGAAGCTGGGCCCGCTGGGCCGGATGGGTCCCGCCCTCCGACGCCATCCTCAAGATCGCCGAGCATGTCCACGGCCTCATCCGTGACGGCGACTCCCTCCAGATCGGCGTCGGCACCCCCGGCGTCTACCTTCCCACCCTCGGCGTCTTCGACGACAAGAAGGACCTAGGCTGGCACGCCGAGATGTCCGCCCCCGGCATCATCTCCCTCGTCGAAAGAGGCATCGTCAACGGCAGCCGCAAGACCCTCCACCGGGGCAAGACCGTCTTCTCCGGCCTCATGGGCAGCACCCCCGACGAGGTCGCCTTCGCCCACCTGAACCCCCTCATCGAACTCTGGGACGTCGATCACATCCTCAACATCCGCAACATCGCCTCCAACCCCAACCAGGTCGCCATCAACAACGCCATCTCCATCGACCTCACAGGCCAGATCAACTCCGAGACCCTCTTCGGCGGCAGGCTCTACAACGGTACCGGAGGACAACCCGAGCTCCACATCGGCGCAGTCCTCTCTGAAGGAGGCCGCGGCATCACCCTTCTCACTTCCACGGCCCTCGGAGGTACGGTTTCCAAGATCGTGGCCCAGCACGAAGTAGGCTCGGCCATCACCATCCCCCGCACCTTCGCCGACTACGTTGTCACCGAATACGGCGTCGCCCGCCTCCTCGGCAAGTCCCAGCGCGAACGCGCCCATGAACTCATCAACATCGCCCACCCCGACTTCCGCCCCGAGTTGGAGCACTCCGCCCGCCACCTGTATTGGCCTTAGCAGAAGCAGACTGTATCATCCCTGAAGAGGTGAACACCCCATGAAATTCGGCATCTTCTACCAGATCCCCTGCCACCCCAACCAGCGCGCCGCCGACCGATACCGTGAAGTCCTCTACCAGATTGAGCTCGCCGAAGACCTCGGCTTCGACTCCGTCTGGCTGGGAGAACTCCACTTCGACGCCGCCCTCGGCATCATGCCCTCCATCAACATCATGGCCGCCGCCATCGCCCAGCGCACCTCCCGCATGCGCATCGGCCTCGGCGTCAACATCATCCCCATGCACGACCCCCTCATCAATGCCGAAGAAGGCGCCATGGTCGACAACCTCAGCGACGGCCGGCTTGAGTTCGGCGTGGGCCGTGGTGTCCTCACCTTCTACGACCCCTTCAAGATAAAGCCCGAGGTCAGCCGTGAACGCTACGCCGAAGCCCTCGACATCCTGGTAGGTGCCTGGACCCAGGACAACTTCTCCTACGAAGGCAAGCATTTCCAGGTCAGGGAGGCCTCCATAGTGCCAAAACCCGTCCAGCAGCCCCACCCGCCCCTCACCGTCGCCGCCAGTGGCAGCCAGGGCGTCTTCGACATGGCCGCCAGGCGGCGCATGGGCGTCATGGCCGGCCTGTTCCTCACCTCCATGGACACCCTCAAGGAGCGCGCCGCCACCTATCGCCAGGTGGAAAAGGACGCCGGCCTGGACCCCAAGCCCGACTTCATGAAGATACTCCAGCCCACCTTCACCTCCGAGACCGTCGCCGCTGCCCAGGACGCCACCCGCCCCAGCGTCGACCACTATTTCGATGCCCTCAAGGTCAACCTCAGCACCCCCGCCGGGACCCGCACCATAGACGCCGTCCCCGAGTACCGCCACTTCAAGGAGGCCCGTGACGAACACTCCCACGAGCAGATCGTCAAGAAGGGCGTCGACCTCTACCTCACCCCCGACAAGACCATCGAGCGCCTCAACTGGTTCCGCTCCGAGCTTCCCGTCGGCGAAATGCTCCTCTGGTTCGAAATGGGCGGCCGCGTCCCCCACCAAAAGATCGTCGACTCCATGAAGCTCTTCGCCAAAGAAGTCATTCCCAGCTTCCGCTAATTGAAGATATCCACCCGCTCGCCCCAAGAGACAACACCTACACGTTCGCCCTGAGCTTGTCGAAGGGTCAACCGAACGGGTGGCACATCCGCAACTTCCAAAGGCAATAATTGACCAGCCAACAAAACGTCGATAGCTTCAAGGGCCGCTGGATAGTAGTCGGCAACCTGACCACTGGGGTCGCTATGGCCCTCTCCAGCATTTTCGTTATCGGCCTCCTCCTTCCTGACATGAGCGAGGACTTGGGCCTCTCACCCGTCCAGCAGGGTTGGCTCGGCGCTTCTGTGGTTTTCGGCAACCTCTTCCTCGCAATCCCGCTTAACCTCTGGCTCTCCCGGTACAGGCCCTGGCGCGTTGCCTTCATCACCTTCCTCGGTATTGGCGGATTCACCCTCCTCCAGGCCTTCGCCCCGAACTTCGCCATCCTGGTCGTCGGGCGCGTCGGCCTCGGAATCAGCTTCATTGCCAACCAGTCGCCCAGGGCGCTCATCATCCAGCAATGGTCGCCGCCCGGCAAAGTCCAAGTCACCACCGGCGTGGTCTTCGGCGCCATCGACCTCATCATGGGCGTCATCTTCTTCCTCACCCCCGTCCTCAACAGCGCTCTCGGCGGTTGGCGTCCGGTACTTATGGTTATGGGTGGCATAGGCCTGACAACCGCCGCGGCCTGGACCGTATTGGGCCGCGAACGAGATGTCGGCGAATACCACACCCGCCTCGAGTCCCAGCAGGAGAATCCCCTGCTTTCCGTGCTCAGGTACAAGCAGTTGTGGCTGATGGGTCTGGGCATGTTCGCCGTCTCTATCGGAGGTTCCGCCTTCGAACACTTCTGGCCCACCCATGCAGAAGAAGGGCTGCTGGTTTCCGACAATGTCCCCGGAGCAGTTTTCGGCCTCAGCCTCTTCGGAGCCGGCGCAGCCGTCTACCTCTTCAACGTCATCCCCTTCTTCAACAGGTTCCGCACCACCACTCTCGCCGTGTCCGGCCTCTCCACCGCCGCCGTGAACGGTGGCCTCCTCTTCATCACCTCCCCGCTCTTCCTCATCCTCCTCTCCATCCCCCGAGGCGTGGCCAATCTCTATTTCCCCCTCCTCATGATCATGGTCTACCAGCTACCCGGCATCCGACCCCGCGAGGTCGCCGTGGGCATCGCATTCATGCAGACCTCTATCTGGCTGGGCAACGCCATCGGCCCCCTCATCGTAGGCTACGTCCAGGATGCCACCGATGATCTCCGTCTAGCCCTCATGTGTATAGCCTTCACCGGCACCCTCCTCATGCCCGTCGCCCTGGCCCTCCACGCCCTCCGAGCCCCTCGTGCCGAACAAACCCCCACCTGACGAGCGCTCCTCAGGCCCCCTCCCGATAACCTCCAAATACGCCTCCAGCTCGCGGTGCATCCACCTGGCCATCGACTCCCAGTTCCCCCTGTCCCGAGTGTCAACCCGCCAGCTTTTTACTGCACCATACACATCTGCCGCCTTCCCGACTTCCACCCCCAGCTCCCGACGCATGACTTCCTCATACCCCTCGAGATTGGGAAACACATCCTCCTGCGGCGCTCCCCACGGAGACGTGCAATAAATGCCAATTTCCCTCTGCGCTAGATACAGTGACACGATTATTCCGGGGTGCGCAGACTTGAACCACAAGTTGCTTCGGGCATAGCCAATGCGCCAACCGGCCTTGACCGCATCTTCCGGGTAGTTCTCAGCGTAGAACGACCAGAACGCCCGCCTGAACTCCGAGAGCTCGCTGCTGCCCTTGACTGGTCGCCTACTCAAAATCCTCTGGACTGCTTGCTTTGTCCCGACCCCACCTCAAACCCCCAAAGCCATCCCGTCCCCCGCCGGGTCCGCCCCACCCGACCACACCCCGTCATCCAACCTGATCCCGTGCACCCTGGCGAAGGCGTATGACGCTGCCCAACGAATGACCTCGTATCCCTGCTCCTCCAGCTCCCGGGTCACGAACCGCGGTATCCGGTTGCACACGTCTATCGGGTTGCTCGTCGCCGAGAACCGCGCCGCCGACACCGCATCCGACATCGACATGTCGAAGTCCAGCACGTTCAGCAACGCCTGCAGCACACCCATAGTGATCTGCGTCCCACCCGGCGCTCCGATAACCACGTACGGCGACCCATCCTTGAACACGATCGTCGGGCACATCGAAGAGAACCGGCTCTTCCCCGGCGCCAGGCTCCCCGCCCGACCCGGCCTCGGGTCGAACACCGCCATGCAGCCGTTGTACATGAACCCCAGCCCCTCCGTGATCACCCCCGACGGCATCCCCAGCGAGTGCGTCATCGTGAACGCATTCCCCTCCTCGTCCACCACGCAAACGTGCGTCGTGCTCTTCGATTCCACCGCCTCTTTCATCCTATCCACCCTGCCCCTCTCACCGCGCCTGATCGCATCCGCATACTCCCAACCCAGATCCTTGGACGTTAGCCGGCCCACGGGCACCTCCACGAACGCCGGGTCTCCGATGTGCGCGTCCTTGTCCGCCGTCGCCCGCTTCATCGCCTCCGTCACCGTCCTCAAGTACTCCGCCGCATTGTGCCCCATCTCCACAAGGTCGAAGTTCTCCAGCACGTTCAGCATCTGCAACAGCAACACTCCCCCGCCCGGCGGCTGGTTAGTAGCCACATCGAAGCCTCTGTAAGTGCCCCGAAGTGGGTCGCAATGCGTAGTCTCGTAGTTGGCCAAATCCTCCCCCGAGATCAACCCCCCGTTGGCCTCCATATCTGACACGATCTTCGATGCTATCTCCCCTGTGTAGAAGTCATCAGCCCCGACCCGCGCCAGATGTTCCAGCGCCGCCGTCATATCCGGGTTGTCCAACCGCTCCCCGACCTTCTTCACGTTCCCGTCGCCGTTGAAATAGATCCTCCTCCCCGACTCCGTCAGCGAGAGCAGTTCCACGGGCGTCACCCGACCAAACCGGTCATCATTCACCCACCACTCGTATACCTGGGGCCTGACCAACACCCCTTCCCTGGCATATTCGATGGCCGGGGCCATGACCTCTTTCCACGGCACCCGACCCCACGCCGCGTGCGCCTCCGCATAAGCCTTAAGACTCCCCGGTACCGTGATCGACTGGTACCCGAGGTCGTTCACCCGACCCTTCAAGATGAACCCGAACCCATCCCTCGCCTCTCCCTCTATCAGGTCCTCCCACATATCCGGTCTCGTGGCCAACGGCGCCTTCCCGTGAAAGTCGATGCACCTGTGCACCCCGACGCCCGGCAGATAGGCCTGCAAGCTCCCGAACCCCGCAATACCCGTCATCTGCGGGTCCACCACCCCCTGCACGAAAGCGCAGGCTATGCCGGCGTCTATGGCATTGCCGCCTTCCTTGAGCACCACGGCTCCCGCCTCTACCGCCTCGGGCTGTGGGGCCACAATCATTCCTCGGGTCATCTGCTTTCCTCCAAATCTAAGATTGCGCCCATCGTGCCAGCGCCTTCTCCCCCGACGCCAGTTCCTCCATCGACGTGTAGTAGTAGTCCCGCCACCCCTCCTCCGGCATCCCCGTGAACAGCATCAGGTTCAGGGGATACTCGCCGCTGTCGGTTACATTGCGGAAGTCATCCCGGAACAGGAACGTCGGCTTTCCCAGTGCAATGGCCATCCCCAACTCCACCATCACTCCCTCGTCCGGCGGCACCCCGTTCACCACCGCAAATATCCCGTCGGACTCCACCACGTCCTTGAAATCCGCCTGCCCGACCTTGTAGGCCCACCCCGCCTCCGCAAAGTCGACCTGGTTATTCCGCTCGAATGGCTCCCACACCTCCAACCCGAGCCCCTCCAGGGCCGCAACCAGCTCCGGCAACAGCAATGACTTCTGCTGCGCCGAAAACCCATAGGGATTGGCGAGGTATACCGTCTTCTTCATCCCCGACCTTCCCGACCCGCGGCCCGCCAGAGCGAAATCGCCTCGAACGCCAGCACAACCACCGCGATGGACGCCAGGTAGTCCCACAGCCACCCGACCGGGTCCCTGTCGGGGTGCATTTCCTGCACGAATTGCAGCAGGTACCGCACGGCAAACATCGCCACCAAGGCCGTGATTACGTCTCTGGGCAGTTGGGCCAGGTGCGACCCGTCCTTGTTCCGTACCCGCAGAGACTCCGTAACGTTCGCCAGCGTCACCAGGGCCAGGCTTGCCAGCACCCCCGGGTCGGCCGCATAGTTGAACACCCTTCCCGCCGCCTCTTCATTGAACTGCCAGACAACGTTGCCTGCTATCAGAAGCAGCCCCGAAACCACACACAGAACCGCCAGCCCCCTTCTCCACGAAATCATCTCAACCTCTCCTGGTAATGCCCTCATTATCCCACGCTTGGGAGGTCAGTATATGGCCTTTCTCCCATAGGTTAAAGTGGAATATCATTGCTGTGAACCGGTCGCGAGGAGGCCCGATGCTACATAGGATCAAAGTCCCCGAATACAGGCACGCTACCTTTGACCTCTCCAAACTCTTGGATGGCACCCAGGACTTCCGCTGGAGACCCTTGCCCGATGGCCGGCATTCCGGCGTTCTTGACGGTCACATAGTCCACCTCCGCCAGCGCGGCGACACCCTCGAATACCAAGCCCACACCAACCTCGATACCCTCCTCACCTCCTATTTCCGCCTAGACGAAGACATCGACGCCATCTACTCAGACCTCTCCTCTGGTGACCCCTATATCGCATACCTTACGAGAACTTATCCCCACCTCCGAGTCCTCCGCCAACCCGACCCCTGGGAATGCACCGTCGCCTACATCTGCTCCGCCACAAACAACGTGCAACAGATAAAGAAGAAAGTTGAAGCAATAGCCGTAATGCTAGGTGAGGAAGTGGAGCTAAACGGCAATGTCCGTCACAAATTCCCACCACCTGAGCGTATCCTTGAAGTCGGCCCCGAACGTTTGGAAGATCTGCGTCTTGGTCTCAACCGCCACCAAAAGATCGTCTGGGCAGCTCGACGAGTCATTGACAATGAACTCGATCTCCAACGTTTGGCCCGCTTCGACACTGAGTACGTTGACGTAAAGACCGAGTTAATGAATCTCAACGGTGTTGGCGAGAAGATCAGCGATTGCATTGCCCTCTTCTCCTTGGACAAACTGCAGGCCTTTCCCGTCGACCGTAACATCAAGAGCGCCATAATGTTTCGTTATGGCTCATCGGGAGCGCCTAAGACACCTAAGGCTTTAGCCAAGTGGGCGCAAAGACGCTTCGGGGAATACGCAGGATGGGCCAGTCAACTACTGTTCCAGTCTTGGATAAAGCCTGTCCTCAGCTCGGACACTTCTCCGCTGTAAACTAGGAGGTCGCCAAATTGCCCGACTACCCATCCCCTCAAATTCGACTCCAAATTCAAACCCGCACCCCCTTCGCCGACGGCATCAACTTCGGCAACGTAGGCCCCTATGAAAAACTCGTCGGCCGCGTAGACTTCGCCGTACACCCCGACTCCCCTCCCTTCTCCTCCGTCGTCGATATCGAGCACGCCCAACGCAACGCCGACGGACTCGTCGAATACTCCACCGACTTCTTCATGCTCAAACCCGCCAACATGGCCAAGGGCAACCGACGCCTCGTCTATGACGTCAACAACCGCGGCACCAAGCTCCTCGTTCACTTCCTCAACGACGCCCCCCAGGTCGACAACCCGGACACCCCCGAAGACGCCGGAAACGGCTTCCTCATGCGCCGCGGCTACACCGTCCTCTGGTCGGGCTGGCAGGGCGACCTTCTCCCCGGCGACAACCGCATGGCCATGCGCCTGCCCGTCGCCTCCATGAACGGCGCCCCCATCACGGGCCCGGTCCGCACCGAATTCTCCCCCGGCGATGCCCTAACCAAGCTGGAATCTGCCTCAAATATCGTCTCCATGCCCCTCAGCGGCAACGCTTACACCCAAGCCTACACCCCCGCCTCCCTGGACACGACCGACGCCGTTTTCACCTACCGCAACTACGAGACCGACCCCCGCATCCCCATCCCTCCCGACTCCTGGCAGTTCGCCAAGCCCGACTCCTCCGGCAACCCGGTGGCCTCCCCCACCGACGTCTACCTCCCCGAGGGCTTCAAGCCCGGCTGGGTCTACGAGCTTATCTACACGGCCAAGGACCCTATGGTCATGGGACTCGGCTTCACCGGCCTGCGTGACCTCATCTCCTTCCTCCTCAACGCCGAAGCAGACTCCTCAGGCCAGCCGAATCCCGTCCGCGATAACGATGTCGGCATCGAAAAAGCCTATGGCTGGGGCTGCTCCCAGAGCGCCCGGTTCCTCAGGGAGTTCACCTATCGCGGCTTCAACGAAGACGCCGAGGGTCGGCAGGTCTTCGCCGGTATTTCGCCTTTCGTCTCGGGCGGTGGTCGGGTCTTCGTCAACTACCGCTTCTCCCAACCCGGCCGGTACCCGAGACAGCACTACGACCACCTCTACCCCTCCGACCAGTTCCCCCACGCTTACTCCATCACCACTGATGCCATAACCGGCAAGACCGACGGCATCCTCAAACGCCCCGAGACCGACCCCCTCGTTATCCACACACAGTCCGCCTCCGAGTACTGGCAGCGCCGTGGCTCCTTAGTCCACACCGACTCCCTCGGCAACGACCTGCCCGACCACGAACGTTCCCGCGTCTATCTCTTCGCCTCCGCAGAGCACAGCCCCGACCACATCGAAGGCCCCGACTACGCTTCCTTCAAGCACCCGACCAACCCCCTCAACGTCACCGCTCTCCTCCGCGCCATGCTCGACAACCTTGACGCCTGGGTTACCAACGGCACTACACCCCCCGACAGCCGCGTCCCCACCCGAGAATCCGAGACATCCGTCCCCGCCGAAAGCGTCAGCGCCAATTTCCCCGCCATCCCCGGCCTCAACCCTCCTACGGCGCCCAATCGACTCTTCCTCCAGGACCACGGCCCCGATTTCGACAACGGCGTTCTAACCGTCGAGCCTCCGGTCGAGGACAAGAGCCGCCAATATACCGTCCTCGTACCCCACGTCGACGCAGATGGCAACGATTTGCCCGGAATTAGAGGACCTGAACTTGAGGTCCCCCTTGCCACCTACACCGGCTGGAATTTCAGGCTGCCCGGACAGGCCGAAAACGCCATGGCCGCCGTCTACGGCAGTTATCTGCCCTTTGCCCCATCCCGAGAAGAGCGCATTTCCACCGGAGACCCTCGGCCTTCCATTGAAGAACGCTACGGCTCCCGCGCCCGCTACGTCCGACTTGTCACGTTGGCCTGCCAGCGCCTCCTCGAAGAGCACCTTATCCTCGAAGAGGACGCCGACCGCTTCGTAGAAAGGGCCATGACTGACCCCGCTCTATCCCACCTCGACTAATCCCCGCTTAGCTTGTCCAACGCCTCCAGAACCGGCACAAGCTCCTCTATGGTCTCGACAGTCGTCGGCTCCATGCAGATCTGGACGTGCGCCACCCCTTCCCGCTCATACTCCCGCAGTATCGCCGCAATCTCATCCGGCGGCCCCGACAGCGGCTTGAGCGGTGGCTGGTCTCGCATCTGGTCAGAGGGCATCCTGTCCCACCACGGGTCCGCCGAAGCCTCTGCAATCAACACAGCCACCGTCCGCTCCATCGTTCCCGGGTCCCGACCCTCCTTCCGGCAAGCCTCATCCACCACCGAACGCAGTTTGACGGCCCCTTCTACGCTGTTCGTCGTGTCATCGTAGTAGGCGTTCCAGGCGTCGGCGTATTTCGCAGCCACGGCCAACATCCGCGGCGCACTCGCCCCGATCAGGATAGGCGGCCCCACTTCTCTCGGCCCGAGCGGCCTCAGTTCACACTCTTTGGCCCTGTGGAACCGACCCTCGAAGTCCACGTACCCGTTCCGAAGCAGGCCGTGCACTATCTGAATAGCCTCCTCGAATCGGCTCACCTTGTAACCAAACGGATATCCGAAGGCGTCATACTCGAACTCGTGGTACCCCGACCCCAGGCCCAGGATAAGCCTCCCCCCGCTTATCTCCTCCACCGTCGAGGCCATCTTTGCCAGCAGTGCCGGGTTGCGCCATCCCATCGCCATCACCAACGTCCCTATTTCCACCCGATCCGTTATCGCCGCCACCGCGGACACCAGCGACCAGCACTCCCAGACCCCCCGCCCCTGCTCCTCCCCCTCCAGCTTGTACAGAAGATGATCAACCAGCCACACCGAATCGAACCCCACCCGCTCCGCAAGCAAAGCCATCTCCTTCACTTCCCCCCATCCCCTCACCCCCGACCCCCGCAACCCCTCCGTCTGCGGCAGCATCAACCCCACCTTCAACGTCCTTGATCCACTTGCAACCGTCATGCCTTCCCTCCTATGTAAAGTCCCTGAACCGGAGACCTGTCAAGTTTGCGCTTGGCTAAACGTCGGGAAGTTTCCCCTCCCGACGCAGTTGTATCCTCGCCAGCTTCAGTTCCTCATATTCGAACCTCTCTCCTAACCGCTCCTTGACTGGCCCAAGGAGACCACTCCCACACTCCCGAAACGCCTGCTCTATCTCCCTCATCTTAGACGTCTCAGGCAGCAAATGACTCACTTCTACGGCAATTCCATTGCCCGCAATCCGTTCCATGTGCCCAATGACCGTAGACCTCGCCAGTCCTCTCTCTTGAGCTATTTCATCCAGCGACATGCCTTGCTCCAACATTTCCCTTGTTCTCTCGTATGTCGGCCCGAGCGGGCGGTCTCTATCGTCTGCGTCACGATTGAGCTGTCTCTCGTCTCGCAGGAGCAGCGGCAAGCTATTGCCGGTTGGCACCTCGATTTTGTTAACCTCCACATACCCTCGTATCACCTCCACGAAGTCCGGCCCATACTCATCCAGCTTCGCCTCCCCGACCCCGTGCATCCGCGCAAACTCTTCCCGACTCCTCGGATACGTCGTCGCCATGTGCTGCAAAGATACATCCCCGAATACCACGTAAGGCGGCACACCTTTCTCCTCAGCCAGCCGCCTCCGAAGTGCCCTCAACTCTTCAAACAACCCCTTGTCATACTGCGTCATTGCCTCTCGGACCGACGCACGGGTAGGCTTTGAATCCTCCGCAGGCTTCACCAGCTTCACCTCCGCGCGACCCCTCAGCACCTCCCAACCCTCCCCCGAGACCGACAAGGTCGGCAATTCTCCCTCATTCCGCACCAGCAAGCCCTTCGCCCGAAGCTGAGCGATGATCTCCTTCAGTTGCTCCCTGCTGAACTCCTTGACGATGCCGTAAACGGTCAACTGGTCGTGCCCAAACCCGAGCACCTTCTTGTTCCTGCTCCCGACCAGCACATTGATAACATAGGTCGCCCCAAACCTCTCATCCGTCTTCACCACCGCCGACAGCACCTTCTGGGCAATCTCCGTCCCGTCAAACTCCCGACCCGGCTCCAGGCATACGTCACAAGCCCCGCAATTCCCCTCTCGCCACTCTTCCCCGAAATACTCAAGCAAGTACCGCCGCCGGCATGTCGGGAGTTGGGCGTAGTCCACCATCCTGTCCAGTTTCTCGCGCGCATTGCGCCGCTCGCCCTCGTCCTGAATCTGCCCGACGAAATACTCCTGCCTGGCCCTGTCTGCGGGCGTGAAGAACAGCACGCATTCACTCGGCAGCCCGTCTCTCCCCGCCCGACCCGTCTCCTGGTAATACCCCTCCACCGACTTCGGCATGCTGTAGTGCACAACCAGCCGCACGTCCGGCTTGTCTATCCCCATCCCAAAAGCGATCGTGGCGACGATGACGGGAGTCTTGTCACGGATGAAGTCGTCCTGGGCCCGCCTTCTCGTCTCCGAGTCGAGACCTGCATGATAGGGCGCCGCAGAGAACCCCGCCCCGTTGAGCCTGAGAGCCAGGTCCTCGGTCTCCTGGCGGGAGAAGCAGTACACAATGCTTGGCCGGTCTCGGTGCTTCTCCAGCAGCGAGACTAACTCGTCCCATGAGTCTGCCTTGGGCCGCACCGAATAGCTCAGGTTCGCCCTGTTGAAGCTCGACCTGAACACCCGACCTCTCTGCAACTCCAACTGCTCGATAATGTCATCCCGGACCCGCTCCGTGGCCGTTGCCGTCAGCGCAATCACCGGTACCGAGGGAAAGTCCCGCCTCAGATCAACCAGGTTACGGTAGTCGGGCCTGAATTCGTGGCCCCACTCGGAAATGCAGTGTGCCTCGTCCACGGCGATAAGGCTCAGTTCCAGGTCCATCAGGAACCGCCGGAACCCGGCGCCCGGGAGCCGCTCGGGCGCCACGTACAGCAGCTTCACCAGCCCGGCCCTTACCTCCCGCTGCGCCTGCTCGATCTCGCCCCCCGACATAGAGCTGTTGATAAACCGCGCCGGGATCCCGTTGGCATTCAGCGCATCAACCTGGTCCTTCATCAACGCAATCAGCGGCGACACCACCAGCGTAACCCCCGAGAACATCAAGGCCGGTAGCTGGTAGCACAGCGACTTCCCGCCACCCGTCGGCATCAACGCCAGGCAGTCCCGACCGGCCAGCACGCTACCGATTATCTCTTCCTGAAGCGGCCAGAACCCGTCATACCCGAATCGGGACTTCAGGAGTTCAAGGGGGGCAATGGTCTTTTTCACCATGTTTATGGAATCAGGGTCGGTCGATTGCAGGTCTGGGAATTTCCGCCACTATATAATACCGGCAATTCGTAGAGGCCAGACTGTGAATCTTCAAGGAATGCGGTAGTGCCCCCAACCCCGAACCCCAAATCCCCCGGCCTACTCTCAGGCGTAAGAGTCCTCGACTTCACCCGGGCCCTCGCCGGCCCCTTCTGCACCCGACTCCTCTGCGACCTCGGCGCCGAGGTAATCAAGATTGAGCCCCCTCCCGGCGACCAGTCCCGAGACTTCATGTATGTCACCGAAGAAGGGATCAGCGGCTATTTCATGCAGCACAACGTCGGCAAGAAGGGCCTCTGCCTTGACCTCCGTCTCCCCTCCGGAAAAGCCCTAGCTAGGAACTTGGCTGACCTCTGTGACGTGGTAGTCGAGAACTACAGGCCGGGCGTCATGGCCCGCCTCGGCTTGGACTATAGCTCCCTCGCCGAAACCAATCCCGGGGTCATCATGTGCTCTATCTCCGGCTACGGCCAGACCGGAAGTTACGTCAACCGCCCCGCCGCCGACCATACCGCCCAGGCCATGAGCGGCGTCGCCCACCTCAACGGAGACGCCGACGGCCGGCCCAGGCTGGTCGGCACCGCAGTAGGCGACACAGTCGGAGGAGCCCACGCCTTCGGGGCCATCTGCGCAGCGCTTTACCGGAGATCGGTGACCGGCAAGGGAGAGCACATTGACCTTTCCCTCGTCGACTCCCTCATCTGGCAAAACGAATGGGCCTTCGAATACCTGCTCATAAGCGGCAGCAATGAACTCCCAAAGAAGAGCCGACCCGTGGTCAACGTCCACGGCATCTACAAGGCCCGTGACGGCTACGTCACCCTTGCAGCCGTCACCCAGGAGGGTTGGGAGAACCTCACTACCGTCATGGGCAGACCCGACCTCGCCTCCGACCCTCGTTTCCTCACACCCCGAGACCGCGAACTCCGCTGGAGAGAGGTCGACGCCCTCATCGAAGAATGGGTCCTCACGTTCCCCTCCGCAAAAGCCGCCGTCCACGCCTTCACCGACGCCGGAGGCGTCGTCGGTAGTGAAGTCCTCTCCATCCAGGGCGTTCTTGCAGACCCGAGGACCGAAGAACGCGGCCTGCTTGCAGAAGTCGAAGACCCCGTGTTAGGCCCCGTCAAAGTCCTCAACTCTCCCTTCAAGTTTTCAGACGCGACCTCCGGGGCTCGGAACCACGCCCCCCTGCGCGGCGAACACACCGTCCCCGTGCTCCGGGACCTGCTGGGTTTGTCCCGAGAAAGGGTGCTTGAACTCGTCGGCGAAGGAGCGGTCATAATGGAAGAGAGGGCCGTCTCGGGTGCATTGAAAGAGCTCGGCGTATAGCAGATCAACTTGGGGGAGTCATGGACCAGCAGGTCTCAACAAAAGAGGAAGAAAGGGTAATCACCGATGAGATGCTGGCCCTCGCCCGAAGCAGGATCGGCGCTCCCCTCAAGGTTCACCAGCCCTTCAACGAGTTCGTCACCTTCGACGCCATACGCCACTTCTCTCACGGCACGGGCGACGATAACCCCCTCTATTGCGACCGCAACTACGGCCCCAAGACCCGATGGGATGGCATGATTGCACCTCCTCTCTTCTACCACAGCACCGGCAACCCCGAGCCTAGGGTCTGGACCGAGCAGGACCGCATCAACGCCCGCGACCCTCTCAGCGGCATCCATTCCTGGTACATCGGAGAGACCATCTACTGGCTCAGGCCCATCTATCCCGGAGACACCCTCTCCGCCCGACGCTTCCGCCAGGACTTCCAGGAAAAACGCAGCTCCTTCACCGGCGGCAGAGCCCTCATCGAGGTTATACGGCAGGAGTTCAGGAACCAGCACTGTGACCTTGTCGTCGTGGCGGACGAAAAAGAGTTCCGCGGTGGCAGGCAGAAAAAATGGGGCGAACGCAAGAAATACGCCCACTACGAACGGCCCACCTACTCCCCCGAAGACATAGACCGCCTGGACCACGCCTACGAGTCCGAATCCCGACGCGGCAAACAACCCCGCTACTGGGAAGACGTCCAACCCGGCGACACCCTCCCGACCCTCGTCAAAGGCCCGCTCACCGTCACCGATATGGTCAACTGGAAGATGGGTAACGGGCTAGCCATGCTCTTCCAGGGCGCCCACCGCCTCGCCTATAAGTGGCGTAAGGCCCACCCGAAAGCCTACGTTGTAAACGCCGACGGCGTCCCCGACATCGCCGAGTCCGTCCACTGGGATGAGCATATCGCCCGCCTCACCGGCAACCCCTACCCCTATGACTTCGGAGAGCAGCGCGTTGCCTGGCTCGCCCACTTGGTCACCGACTGGATGGGCGACGACGCTTGGCTCGTCTCCCTCGATAGCCAGGTGCGCCGCTTCGTCTACATCGGGGACACGGTATGGATCAGGGGAGAGATAGCGAACAAAGAGGCCAAAGACGGCGCGCATAAGGTGACCATCAACATCAAGGCTGAAGACCACCGGGATGAAGTCACCGCCATCGGCACTGCTACCGTCCTCCTCCCCTCCCGAGCTTCCGGCCCCGTCACCCTTCCCCCGAGTCTTGACCTGGCCTCCGCCGGCTAGGCCAGCACACCAATCTCAACCAACCGCTTCACTTCCGCCTCCGGCATATCCAGCAGTTCCCCAAACACGTACAGGTTGTCCTCCCCAAACCCGTGACACCTCTCCACCCGACCCGGCGTCCCCGAGAGCCGCACGTAGGGCCCCGGATACTCCACCGGCCCAGTCTCCGGATCATCGATGTCGGCGAAGAACCCCCGCTCCCTCAGATGAAGATCATTGGAAAGCCGCTTACCGTCCTGTACTACCCCCGCCCCCACCCCGACCCCTTGCAGCGCCTCTACCACCGACTCCGGTGTCCGCTCCCGTGTCCACTCCTCAATCTTCCGGTCCAGCTCATCCTGGTTCGCATGACGACTCGCCATGTCCCCAAACCTACGCTCCCGACACCACCCCGGACTCCCCATCACCCGGATCAGGTCTTCCCACTCCCCTTCACTACCGACTGCGATGGCGCACCACGTATCCTCACCCTTGCACCGGTACGCGCTGTGGGGCGCCATCCACCTGTGTCGATTGCCCAGGGGACCGTTAACCGACCCGTTCACAAAATAGTCCATATACTCCGTACCGAGTATCGAGGCCAGCGCCTCTGTCTGCGCCAGCTCTATCAGTTGCCCCTCCCCCGTCAGCTCTCGATGCCGGAGCGCGGCCATGATTGCCACACTCCCCATCGCCGCGCTCAGATAGTCGGGCGTCCAGACCGGTGGGCCCGCGGGTTCAGGATCGTCGGGATACGACCACAGGTGGTACAGCCCCGTGATGCTCATCGCTATCGAGGCCATGCCCAAGTAGTCCCGGTGAAACCCCGACAGACCAAATGCCGGTAGCCGCGCCATGATTACGTCCCGCCGAAGCTCCTTCAGCCTTTCATATCCGAGCCCCCACCCGTCCATCACCCGCGGCGTGAAGTTATCCACCACCACATCGCAAATCGGTACAAGCCGCCGGATAACCTCCCGACCCTCCTCCCTACCCATGTTCACCGTTACGCTGAGCTTGTTGCGGTTCACGTCCGCAAAAGTGACCTTCTGCTGCAAAACCACCTTCGGGTCCAGCCCCTCTCGCGCCCGACCCCTCTGCTGCCTCGCCTCAGACTCCACCTTTATCACTTCGGCCCCGTTCTCCCCCAGCAGTTGCGTCAACACAGGCCCTGCAATCGCAAAGGTGAAGTCCAGCACCCGGACACTCTCCAATGGCATACCATTGCCGGTTCTATCGGCTCGGCGAGGATTGTTTGTAGTCACCTGCTTCTGGCCCTCTGGCCAAGCCATGCCCCCCAAAATCTCCTCGTTGTGCTGCCCCAGCCCCGGAGCAGCGGCGAATATCGCACCCGGGGTCTCGCTCATCCTGAACGGGCTCCCGACCTGCCTGCATCGTCCCGCTCCCCACCTCTCCACCTCCACGAACACACCTCGCTCCAGGGCATACGGGTCCCGAGTAAACTCATCCGGTCGGTTGATCGGCCCAACCGGCACCCGACGCTCCTGACCCTGCCTGAACAACTGCTCCTTGGTAAGTCCCTTCATAAAGTCCAGTACCGGAGGCTCGACAAAGTCCAGGTTGGCGTTGCGAACATGTCTGTTTTCCCAGATCGGGTCTGTCAAAGGCTCGGGATTGCCCATCCACTCCACCAGGCTCCGCCAGTGCCCCCGAGGGATTATCACCACGTGGCAGAAGCCATCGCTACCCGGATAGACGCCTTCCGGCATCCCCCCACCCAACGGCCCCCGGTTGCCTTCCCGCACAAGCACCGCTTCATTGGCGCCATAGTTGACCACCACGTGCTGCTGCGACGCGTTCACCTCTTGACACGACACCTCTACTCTCTGCCCTTTCCCGCCCCGCTCCCGAGCCCTCAGCCCCAGCAGCAGCCCGTAAGCCGCAAACGTCGACGCTAGGTGAAACGGCTGGTATTCGGGCTCTGCCAGAGGCGCCTTCTCCGGAGACCCACAGAGATACATGATTCCCCCCATCGCCGACACCACGATGCTGGGCGCCTTCCACCCGCTGTGCGGCCCTTCCAGCCCAAACCCCGAGATCGAGACTCGTAGCAATCCCGGATTCGCCTCCATCACCGCCTCGTAATCCACTACCGACTCCACCCCTGTCTCAATGATCGCATCCGCAGTGCATGCCAACCGGAGGAACTGTGACTGGCCCTCGGGTGTGTCTAGGTCAAGTACGACGCTCTTCTTGTTCGTGTTGAAGTGAATAAATCCCAGCCCTGACCCTCCCCCCGCCGCCCCAGACATCAGTGGTGCCGATGTCCGTGCCGGATAGCCCCCCGGCGGCTCCACCTTGATCACCTCCGCCCCCAGATCAGCCAGCACCCGACCACAGAACTGGCCCTCCGCCCCCGCAAGGTCAAGGATGCGTATGTCGCCAAGAGCCGTCTTCATCCCACCGCCGTCAGTGTACCTAGCCCAACCTTGCCCCTACGCCTTTGTCCTATACCCACCCGTGTAGTAGTCCCACGAAATCAGCTTGGTTATCTCAACCCTTATCAGTACGGGGTCGATAGAGCTCTTCAGCGACTCCGCATACTTCATCCCCATGTCAGGCCCTAGATACTTGATGCTTATCTTCTCAACGTAATCCTCGGCCTTGGCCTGTGACTCTTCGATATATCCCATACCCTGAATAGTGACGTGCTTGTAAGGGTAGTGATCGTCGTCGATTAGGAAGACCATCTTCGGGTCTTTCTTCAACGCCGACGCCCTCGGCGCCCGCCTTCCACAGAAGAAGTACAGCTTCCCATCCTCGTATGCATACCAGGTCGCCACCACGTATGGGAACCCAGTCGGACTATTCGACGCCGCCCTCGCGATTCTGGGCTCGTTCAGATATCGCTTCACTTCCTCATCGGTCATTTGCATGGCATTGGCCTTTCATTTGAGGGTCTCCGGAACTGCCGGTCTTGACTAGAATATCGCCAGCGGGTTGGCGGGTGACCCGGTGGCGTTCTTGAACCTCAAAGGTGCAATGACCATCATGAACTCCCATCGGTCTCGTTGTGCGCAGGCCTCGGCCAGATCCTCCAGGTTCGCGTTGTCTATCAGCCACAGCCCCAGGTGGGGCAGTGCAATCGAATGGTTTGGCGACCTGATCCCCCCATACCCCGACGGAAACACCTCGTTGGACTGGTCACCCGCCAGCATCGCTATATCCCGCTCCCTCCACCAGGGAATACACGACGCATGAGGCCCCGGCCTCGGATCATCCGACGCCGACAGCTCTCTCGCATAGCACCTCGCCAGGTGACCCGTCCGAATGAGCAGCACATCCCCCGACTCCACCCTAACCCCCTGCGCCCTCTCCGCCTCTTCAAGCTCGTCGGGTAAGATCGGGTCCGGGCCATCGAGGTAGTGCGCACCCCGAAGCCGGGGAATGTCCAGCAGCACGCCCCGGGTCACGACTCCCTGCGCCAGCAGCTCCACCGACTCCACCTCCGCCCCCGACTCGCTATTGACTAGATTTGCCGGAAATCCGTTGTACATCTTGCCGCCGGAGAATATATGGCAAAGCGCGTCAACATGGGTGATCGTATTGCCGTGATAGGCAATCCCCATAAAGTCCCCCGACTCCTCAGCCTCAAGTCCCGCCTCCCCCGTCGCGGTCATGTAGTGCAGCACTTGCGACATCGTTTCTCCTGGCAGGTCCGGCGAGATCGTCCATGAACAGGAAACTGAGACCCCTTCTTGCACAAGGCGGGAAGCCTGCAGACGCTTTTCCGCCGTCACTAGGTTCAGTGTCCCTAGCTGGTCGTAGGCGCCCCAACGTCCCCAATTTGAACAACTCTCCGCGTACGCCAGCACCTCTTCCTCAGTCGGCACAATTCCATCTGTCATCTATAGCTCCCGGTTCCCGTTTCTTCAACTTTCGCCCGGCTTATCCGAGTCCCAGCTCTTCCTTCACCTCGTTTGTGCGTTATGTCGTCTGATATGCCTCGCATCTTCGGCCTCATTCCTGCCTTTCGCCCAGCCTGATCATCTGCTCGGGAGTCATAAGCCACTCCAACCAACCCGACCTCACCCCATCCAGTCTAGGAATCCTCAGCTTGCACAATGCTCCCTTCTTCAAGCGTATAAGCCCACCCTGGTCCCCGCTCACGACCATCGACACAAAGCTGCTCATATGTGGCTCGTGACCCACCACCATCACCCTCTCCACCCCCGAGTGCTTGTTCGCCAGTTCCTCCAGCATGAGATAGGGATGCGCTTCCGGCACCAACGCCTCCGAATATGCCAACTCACTGACAATTTCGAGACCCGCCATAATCACTTCTGCTGTTTGCACTGCCCTGACCAAGGGACTTGAGATCACCAGGTCCACCGACAATCCCGCTGCTTTCAGCCCCTTGGCTTGCCGCGTTAGCTTGTCGATGCCCTCGGGAATCAAGGGACGCAGGTCGTCGTCGGGATACTTCCGGTAGTCCCTCTCATCCGCAACCCCGTGCCTCAGAACATAAACGTCCATCTCGATGCAACGCCCTCCCAAACTCGACCCTGAACACATCCAATGTACCGGGTTAGTCTAACATTGGCTTGGCGTTATTGCCCGCGGGCTTTCCGTGTCTGCGTCCTTCCTTGCGACGGTAATGTCGTTCCTCTACAATGCCCGCTGTAACTCGTGTTATGTAATGTATTTGGAGTCATAATCGGCCTGTCAAACACCCCCGACTTGCCATTGACACCCCTTTCAGACAGCCCTATGCTATCGGGCAACTCAAAACATATACACTGCCCGTTCAGGTGCCCGCCCAGGGAGAATAGGGAAGGCGGTGAAAGACCGCCACGGTAGCGCCACTGTAAGCGGGGTGTTTGGCCCGAGACCACTGCCAGCAATCCGGTGGGAAGGACCCGTGCCATTGACCCGGCCCGCAAGTCAGGAGACCTGCCTGAACGGAAGGTGACCACTCTCCGCCTCAGAGAGGGTCCCTCGAGTCCAGGGAAACAAACCCCGACCAGCACACATCGAGACCTCTAGCGGAGAACCGCAGGAGGTCTTTTTGATTAGGGTCGTCGGTGCGAATGCACTGCGCAGTTACCGGCAGTCGGGCGTCGTGACCCGGTTGGTCTCCAGTTCTTCTATCATCTTCCTCCTCGTGCTCGGGACCGCGTTGGCATCCCTCAGTCTGGGCCCCGTCAACATCCCCGCCGACCGCGTCGCCTCCATCGTCCTGTCCTACATTGGATTGGACTTCAGCTCTTTCACACGCACCGAATTGCTCGTAATCGAGCAGATCCGCCTCCCAAGGATCGTAGTCGGGGCCCTAGTGGGCATGGCCTTAGGCGTCGCCGGCGCTACCATGCAGGGCCTTTTCCGCAACCCCATGGCCGACCCCGGGATAATTGGTGTTTCCGCAGGCGGTGCGGTCGGTGCGGTGACGGCCATTGCCACGGGCATTACCGGCTTGTTCTTCCTTGCCCTTCCTGCCTTCGCCTTTGTGGGTGCTATGGGAGCCTCTTTTCTGGTTTACGGCATCGCCGCAGTCGGGGGCCGATTTTCCATGGCCACCCTGCTTCTGGCCGGCGTTGCTGTCAACGCATTCCTCGGTGCCATCGTCTCCGCCATCATAATCCTCCTCCCCGACAACGGGGCCCTAAGAGAAATTCTCTTCTGGCTCGCCGGTGGCCTCGACTCCCGCTCTTGGGAGCATGTCCGCATCTCCGCCCCTCTCATCCTCGCCGGGACTGCTCTGATCACAGTCATGGCCCGAGACCTCAACCTCCTCACTCTTGGTGACGACGAAGCCCGCTCAATGGGAATCCGCGTTGGCGTCACGCGCGTCACCCTTCTTGGCGCTGCCGCTTTGGTCACTGGCTCCGCCGTAGCCGTTAGCGGCGCCATCGCCTTTGTCGGCCTCGTTACGCCCCACATCCTTCGCCTCGTCCTCGGCCCCGACCACCGCGTCCTCGTTCCCATGAGCGCCCTAGGCGGCGCCGCCTTCGTCATCCTCGCCGACACAGCGGCCCGCACCGTCATCCAGCCAGCGGAACTCCCGGTGAGCATCATTACCGCCTTCGTCGGCGCTCCTTTCTTCATCTTCCTGCTGATAAAGAACAAGCGACAGGTCTACTCATTGTGAGAATTCAAGAACCGGAAAGGAGCTGCCTTGTCGTCTAAACGTTGGTACATCTCTATAGTGTCCCTGGTCGTCCTTGTATTCCTGGTGATGGCGGCGTGCACATCCGCAACGCCCACCGCCGTCCCAACCTCGACCGCGGTGCCTGTGTCAACTACGGCGCCGCCATCCAACCCGACCCCCATGCCCACTTCAGCACCGACGCCTGTGCCAACGGTAACGCCCGTGCCTACTCCCACTCCCATACCCCTTGCGTCCTACTTCGAAGGCGTCCCCGGTATCGTCGACCCTGCCAATTTCGGCTGGCCTCGGGAAGTCGGGGGCCTTAACGGCCTCGTCACCATCCCAAGTAAGCCCATGCGGCTTATCACCGCTTCAGTCGGCCATGATGAGATAGCCGTGTCGCTCATACCGCTGTCCAGGCTCGTCGGGGTGGGGGAAGCAACCACGAACGCCACTTTTTCCAACGTGGCCTCCCTCGTCCAGGACCTCCCCGTGATTACCAGGGACCCCGAGACCATCATCGCCCTCTCGCCCGACGCCGTGGTCACCAGCCCCTTCTTCCCCGCCGATGGCATTGATGCCCTGGCAAGGCTTAACATCCCCGTCGTACAGACCGACCTCGTACAGGGCCCCGAGGAGCGCAAAGATAACATCCTCTTGATGGGCTACATCCTCGGAGAGGAAATGCGTGCCATTGAGTTCGCCGCGGAGGTCGGTGAAAGATACGGCTCCCTCATCGCCCTCACCGCCTCCTCTGCTCCCAAGCCCCGTGTTGCAGCGTTAACCCAGTACTCAGACAGCATCTGGACCGCCGGCGCCGATTCCACCGAGGGCGGTGTCATCACCGCAGCCGGAGGCATTAACGCCGCCGAAGAAGCAGGTATTGTCGCGAACGCCACCACCAGCCTGGAAGGTGTCATCGCCATGGCCCCCGACATTGTGATCATTCCCCAACCCGCAGAATATGGCGCAGACGAATTCAGGCAAGCCCTCCTGGATAACGAGGCCCTCGCCGAAGTACCGGCCATCAAGAAAGGCCAAGTACACATCGTCGAGAGTAAACACTTCACCACCCTGTCCCATTGGAATATCCTCGGCGCAGAGGAACTGGCCCGCCTCCTCTGGCCCGACCTCTTCACCGAGCCCATAGACTACGGATTCAGCCTGCCAGAGTAGTTTTGCCATGATAGACAACGAAAGTCGACCCGTTACGGCCGAAGGTCTCCACTACGAGGTTGATGCGCAGACCCTCCTGGACGGGGTCGACTTGAATGCAGAACACGGACAGCTCATCGGGTTAATTGGGCCTAATGGGGCGGGCAAGACCACGTTGTTAAGGGCCATTGCAGGCGTTTTGAGCTACAGCGAAGGCGTCGTGCTGCTGGAAGGCGCCGACCTGAAGAATGCTACGCCGAGAGACATCGCCCGCGCCCTTGCCCTCGTTCCCCAGATCGCACCCTATACCCAGGGCTTCACCGCGCTGGAGCTTGTCCTGATGGGCAGGTACCCCCACATGGGTCGACTCCAGATTGAAGGCAAGCAGGACAACATCGTTGCAAGGAAAGCAATGCGCTTGACCGAGACTGAACGGTTCTCTGACCGGACCATGGATACCCTCTCCGGCGGTGAACGTCAGCGCATCTTCGTGTCCCGGGCCCTCGCCCAGCAACCCCGCATCCTCCTTCTCGACGAGCCCACCTCCAACCTCGACATCCTCCACCAGTTGAAAGTGATCTCCCTTGTACGGAGGCTGGTGGATGGCGGGCTGACCGCAATAGCCGCCATCCACGACCTGCAGATGGCCGCCCGCTATTGCGACCGGCTCATACTGATGAAGGATGGCAGGGTGCTGGCCCAGGGCCCCCCCGAGACAGTCCTCACCCCCGACACCATCGCATCCTCCTTCGGCGTGAAGGCAGCCGTCTACCCGGACCCCGTCACCGGCGCCCTTGCCCTGAGTCTGATAGGTCCGGTGGAGGAACATACCCCAACCAACGGTCGACTCGACCCCGCGGCCACCGACAGCGTCCCGATGCCCCGGCCTCCCAGGCCGGACCTCCAACAATCCCCCGAGATAGAAAGCCGGCTATGAACACCCGGGACCCCTCCGCCACCCCCAAAAGGCCTCCTAGACGACGCCGAGGCCAGACTGGTCTTGTAATCGTTAACACGGGCAACGGCAAGGGCAAGACCACGGCGGCCCTGGGTGTTCTCTTTCGGGCTTGGGGGCGGGACTTCAAGGTCAGGATGTTCCAGTTCATCAAACACACCGGCGCCCGTTTCGGAGAGAACCGGGCCGCCGCCAAGCTTGGAATACCTATGGAGTCCTTCGGTGACGGCTTCACCTGGCTTTCAAAGGACATGGATCAAACCACTGCCATGGCCGTCGCCCTGTGGGGTCGATGCAAGGAGGCGATACTGAAAGGTGAAGAGGATATCATCGTCCTCGACGAGTTCACCTACCCGATGCACTACGGCTGGGTCCCGACGGAAGATGTCGTCGAAACCCTCAAGCAAAAGCCCCCCAAAATGCACGTGATAATCACGGGCCGCTATGCTCCGCAGGAAATCATCGACTGTGCCGACCTCGTCACAGAAATGAACGTGATCAAGCACCCTTACGAAGACCGTGGAATCGTAGCCCAGAAGGGCATCGAGTTTTGATCCCCGATTTATGGCTGCGGCAAAAGCCGGTTGTGCCTGTTGAAATCGTTATGCGGTAGCCTTCTGGACCAGCAGCCTCGCAGCAACGGCTCTCGCCTGGTCCCGATTCTCGACTATCTGGCCCGCCGGTACCCGCTTGAGGACGTTTAGGCCCTGCAGATTTTGGGCTGGCATTCCCTGAAGTCCCATTATGATGCACTGGGTGTTGTAGCCGGACGCCGTCTCAATCAATTGCTCAACCACCAGGGCTGCACTGTCGTCGATATAGACGGTGTCGGTAAAGTCCAGAATGACCACCTCATGCTCCCTGATATCCTCGCCAATCGTATCGATAAGCTTGCTGGAAGATGCCACGGTAAATGTGCCCCTTAGCGCGACCAACCCGACCCTCGCAGTATATTCATCGATATCGTCATCCTCGTCTCGGGTGCCGAAGAATTCCTGGTCGAGAATCGGCACGGACACCACGCTGTCCATCTCCAACCGCTCGAACTGCCTTGAGCTCGTCACCGCCGCCGCAATCATCCCTACCGCCACTGCCGCAACGAGATCTAGGAACACCGTAAGCCCCAGCGTTAGGAGCATGACCACCATGTGCTCTCGCTGCACGCGATGAATTCGGGTCACGAACCGCCAGTCTATGGTGTCAAGCGCTACCTTGATGAGAATTCCCGCTAGCACGGCGTTGGGAATCGATGCTACGTACTCTCCCAGCATGAGGACCATCACCACCAGAATTACAACTGAAATCACCCCCGACACAAACGTGCGTCCTCCGACGCGGGCGTTGGCCACCGTGCTTGGAGTGGCCCCCGCCCCGGGCAACCCCCGGATAAAGGCCGTGAATACGTTCCCTATGCCCTGGGACAGCAGCTCCCGGCTGGGATCGTGGCGGGAGCGCGTCATCGAGTCCGCCACCAGCGCCGTAAGCAGTGTATCGGCAGACCCGACAAGGGCAATGACTATCGCCGGCTCTATGGACCGTACCAGTGTTCCGGGCGCAAAATCCGGCATCGCGAAGGACGGCAGGTCCGTCGATACGGTCCCGATGGTCGGGGCTTGGGTAAGCCATACCACGCTCACCAGGGTCCCGACTCCTAGGGCGACAAGCGTGGAAGGCAGGTATTTATCGAATCTGTTCGGCCACAGAACTGCCACGATAAGGGTGATCGCCGCTATTCCGAGGGCATTGCTTTCGAAGTCGTCAAAAATCGACGTGATGTTTCGCAGAGTGCCTATAGTGCCGCCCGTCGCTACCTCCGCCCCCATGAAGGGCAGGGTCTGCACCAGGATGATGATCACCCCCACCCCCGTCATGAAACCCGAGATTACCGAATAGGGCGTGTAGGTTACAAATCTCCCTATCCTGAGCAGGCCGAACAGGATTTGGAACGTCCCCGCCATGACGACAATAGTGAAGGCTTCTGCGATATTGTCGGCATGGGTTTCTACGATGACCGCCATGGCCACCGTCATGGAACCGGTCGGGCCCGAGATGAGGGACTTCGTGCCGCCGAATACGGCGGCAAAGAACCCCACGGAAATGGCGCCGTAAATGCCGGCGGCAGGGCCCAGTCCCGCCGCCAACCCAAAGGCCAGGGCTACGGGGAGACTTACTATTGCCGCGGTAACGCCGCCAAGAACGTCGCCGCGAATGCCATTGATACCGTATTGCTTGAATAGAGGAGATACGCGGTTCGCCAAGACAGTCCTGTCAGTATGCTTGGTGTCTGCTCGTGGATGAGTTGGTCAGGCTCTGGCCCGTCGCTCCGCCAAACCTCGAACCCGGGCCGGGCGACAATTGAGTGGTACTGCATATCACGGTATAGGCTGAAAGTGCCCTCCTACAGTATACCGCCGGGGTAATTCTCAATTCCCTGTCACCATCATCGGATGAACGGCGGTATTGACAACGCGCTTCTCAATATACACCAGAATTGCCCATTCTCAATGCTCTTTGCAAGGAAAACGTGAATGGGAAACGCCGGAGGCTGCACAGGGCGTTTTAATTCTCGTGGCCCGTGGCCGTGAGAACTACCAGCCCCAGGATATCGTGGCTGGATACGGACCCCATAAAAGCGCCGGTCTCTGCGTCTATTACGGGCAGCACGGTAAGGGCGTTTTCCGTCATGCGTTGAAGTGCATCCTCTACCAATTCGTTGGCATCGGCAGTCGGAGTATTCCGGCGCAGCACCTGTCTGAGCTCGGTCTGCTCCCATTCTCCACGCGGGAGGTAGCGCAACAGCCCCAGGGAAACTATGCCCGCGCATCTTCCCTTTTCCACAACTACGTAATCGTGCTGTTGGGGCAGAACCCAGGTATCAACGAACGACTTCACGGTAAGCGAGGGACCCGGATGGCTGCGAGAGCGGTCAATGATGTCCTTGACCTTGATATCCTCCAGGACAAACCGCTCCAGTGAAGGAGGTGTCTGCCCCTGTGCCATCACTGCCTCCGAGTGTCTGGTCCTGCGTAGGGAGATGCTGATGCCCAGCGGAGTTAGCACGATATATCCGAACATCACCAGCACCAGCCAAGAGAAGACCCCTCCGCCTATAGCCCCCGACTTCAAGAGTACTAGCAGAAGTGCAATCTCGGCCACTCCCTTGGCCATCAGCCCCATTGCAGTGGCAAAGGGAGCATCGAGGCGAGTTATATACGCGCTGATAACCGCCGCTGCAAATTTGCCTCCAAGAGGCACCAGTGCCAGGGCCAGCATAGTCTCCCAGGGAAGCTCCAGGAACTCCATGTTCAAATGCAAGCCGGCGGAGGCGAAGAACAGGGGAACGAACAGCCCTTCGGCTGCGCCCCGCATCCCGGGCATGATGTCGCGTCTCACCTGGTAGGGCAGGGTAGACAATGCGGCCCCGAATAGCAAAGCCCCGAGAGATCCATGAAGCCCGACCGTTTCCGCCGAGACCACCACCAGGAATAGCCCTCCGAGTAGCAGTCCGAAGGAAAGTTGAGGCACCCGTAAGAACCGGTGCAGCAGCACTATCACCTTGGGCAGCGCCAGGGTCGAGACCAACCATGTGACAATAGCAAACCCGAGAATCTGACCTATCAGCGCCAGCACGTTGACCCAGCTCAGGCCCTCGCCGCTTTCTTCAGCCCCAAAGTGCTCGCTTATAGTGAATCCCACGACGAACAGGGTAAGTAACTCGGCGATGATTACCGCTGTGAAGATTTGCACCCCCAGGGGATCCCTGAGGCGTCCTTCGTCAATAAGCACCTTCGCCACAAGTCCCAGGCTGGATAACGACAAAATGCCGGCCAGCCCTAGGGCCTGGGTAAATTCGAGGTCCAGGTGCGAATGAAATAGAAAGTCCGTGGTAACCGCCAGGCAGACCAGAAGCGATATGGTCACCGACAACACGGAGGCTAGGAAAAGGCGGCCTCGGATAGCCGCCAGGAAGCCCCTGATGTCCAGCTCCTCCAACCCGATTAGGAAGAAGAAAATGAAGATCCCGAGGCTCAGGATCAGGTCCAGGTCCGAACTCTCTTCAACCAGCCCACTGGCCGGCCCCAGGATAAGCCCGGCAACTGCGTAGGCGAAGATGGCATTCAGTTTGAAGCGCTTGAAGATGCCTTCCAGCAGCTTGGCGGCTACAATGAGTAGCCCGACTGACAATACGGCACTTTGAAGTTCCACTTTAAGACGGCTCTTCTGGAAAGTCGGTTATCATTTTAGCAGTCGGCCAAAGCGGGGTCGGAGAGATTGTAAACTTGTGTGTAAGCCCCCGAAAGTGCCCCGCCTCCTTTGTGCACTGAATAACTCGGGGCGCATCCTCGGCGCCGACTTGCTAAAACCCACTCCAACCGGGAATCGCCGCCGCCTGCCTTATCCAGTCCCCTAACTGCTCCTCGTCAAGTGCACCCTCATAGATGTCGATCCAACGCGAGTCCGGGTCTTTGCCGCGACCCGGCGGTTCCGGGCAAAGCAAGGCCCCGTTCAAAAAGGTCACCTTCACGTACCGGGTGAATACGTGGAAGCTCGCAAACCACCCCATCCCCTCCACCCCATACCACGGGGAGTTCCATCTGACAGCCTTCTTCACACCCGGAACTGTGCGCACAATCAGATCGTCAAGCCGCCGCCCGAGCCCGCTCTTCCAATCCGGCATCGCCGCAATATATGCCTGCACCGGCGCATCGCCGTCTGCCTTCGCAATCTGAGGATTGCCGCCTGAAAGAAGCACAACCTCTCTGCCATCGTCCAACGTAACCCTCTTCATGGAACCCATCAGCTTCTTCTTGAAGGTTTTGTTGGGCATTATCCCTACGCAATTCCGCAATCTGCGCGCTCAATCTGGTGAAAGACAATTGAGACTTCAAACGCTGCTGGACTATGAAAACTGAATTGCGAACTTTTCGCTGGTAAGCGGCTCTCTTCTAACCGAACTATCCGGCAGTCGCTTGGCGGTCGACGGGCACCTCGGTCGGCGGCACTGGCTCTACACCGTCCTCGTCACATGAATTCAGGTACAAATCGATAGATTTGCGGAATTCCCTCTTCACCTCCTCTACGTCGGCCGCCTCCGCCTCTGCGACGGAGTAAGGGTCGCTATTGATCACTCTGGCATATAGCACTTCCGCCTCATCATCGCAGGTGATCTCTCCCATGTAACCTTTGTACTCCAGCATTACTCATTTCACCCCCAGTCCCCTTAGCAGAGCTTCAATCTCCATCCACCTGATATCCGCCGGCGTCGGTCGTGCGCCCATGCGTTCGAGCGTGCGCCGATGTCTGGTCCGCATAGGTCTATTGTAGAGGAAGATTGCGCATCGTCTTATGAAGGTCGGTGACGTCTGGGAAACATTGGTGGGCCCGCCTGGATTCGAACCAGGGACCAATCGGTTATGAGCCGACCGCTCTGCCGCTGAGCTACGAGCCCCGATTACAAATTCTATCCCACCCCTCCCCACCCCGCAATACAGACCCGGAAGTGGTATCCTTCCCACCGCCCAACATCCCACTGGCCGCTTGACTTAAACGCCATGCAAACCAAAAGTGTCGAATTCTCAGTAGACGGCCAGACCCTCCGCGGCGACTTCATCACCCCCGCCCCCGACGCTCCATGTATCCTTATGTCCCACGGCTTCGAAGCCAGCAAGGACGGCACTAAGTGGTCCTTCCTCGCCCCGAGACTCGTGGAGCGCGGCTACGCCATCTTCAAGTTCAACTACCGGGGCTGCGGCTACTCCCCTGATGCCAGCGACGGCCTCTTCGAAGACACCACCCTGTCTGCCCGCATCGCCGACTACCGCGCCGCCCTCGACTTTCTCCAAACCGCGGGGGTCGATACCGACCGCATCGCTGTAGTAGGCTCCAGCTTCGGTGGCGAAATCCCCGTCGCCGCCCAAGACCCGAGGGTCAAGGCCTACGTCCTTCTCGCCACACCCTCCCGACCCCAGACCCCCACCGAAGAGCATCTGGCGGAGTGTGAAGCAACCGGCTATTTCACCCTGCCGTCGGGCAAAAGACTGAAGCCCGCCTACTTTGAGGACGGTGCCCGGTACGATTTATGTGAGGCCGTAGGCGCTTTGGCCCGTCCCGTCCTGATCATCCACGGAAGCCTGGATGACGACGTTCCCGTCGAGCAGGCCCGAGAGCTCTACGCCCACGCCCGCAAGCCCAAAATGCTCGAAATCATCCCGGGCGCCGAACACGCCCTCCGCCGAACGGAGGACACGAACCGCATCCTCGAACTCACACTGTCCTGGCTCGAGTCCTACCTATAGCCCCCGGTAGCCTAGTTGAGCTTATACAGGTCTAGGGCGTTCTCCCCCATCACCTTGCGCTGGTCGTCCTCCGGCAGCTTGGATAGCGTTTCCTTCAGCGTCTTCACCGGCCCCGTCCACGAGTCGGAGTGCGGGTAGTCGTACGCCCAGAGGACCCTGTCCGCGCCCAATAGCTCCGCCGTCAATGCCCCGTATTCGTCCTCCGGCTCCATCGATATCCACCCCCGGGTCTTGAAATACGTGCTCGGCTCCTCTTTCGACTCCATGGTGAAGCTTATCACTTCGAACTTTTCATCCATCCTGTCCAGGATGTAGGGCATCCACAGCGTCCCCGACTCCAGCACCACCAGCTTGAAGTCCGGGAACCGGTCGAAAACACCGCCTTGGAAGAAGCTCATGAAGCTCAGCTGGATATCCTGCGACGTCGAGAATACCCACCATGAAGGCATCGTGATATCGGGGTACAGCAGGCTGCTCGAAGGCGTCCCGCCCGCACTCACGTGCAGCGCAGGAGGCATGTCCTGCTCCTGGAACTCCGCCCACAACGGGTCCCAGTACCGAGACCCGTATGACCTGTCATGCGGCGGACTTGCCGGGCACATCACCGCCCTCGGCCCGACTCCCGCCGTCCTCTTCAGTTCCTTCACCGCCTCGTTAACGTCCGTCCACGGAAGTATTATCGCCGGGTATAGCCTGTCCGGGTGGGCGCTGCAAAAGTCCACTAGCCAGTCGTTGTAGACCCGACAATACGCCCCCGCCAGGGCCGGGTCTTTAGTAGCTACCCAGCTCAGCCCCAGCGATGGATAGAGAATGCTCTTGTCTATCTCTTCTTCGTCCATCAATGCCACCCGGGCATCCGGGTCTCTGGCCCCGGGGTTCATCTCCCGCCCCTCCTCCCACGTCACCGACGGATTTTCGAAGATGTTCTTCTGTCGCCACTCCTTGGTCCTGCCAACGGTGGCCATGTTGGCGCTCGTCCCGTGATTCAGGAATACGTCGCCCTCACCGTCGGATTGCCATTGCTCCAGCCCATCCTCCCCGACGCCCATGTGCATCGCCCTGTCCCGGAACTCCGGCTCTATGTTGTTCACCCACAGGTCGGACGGCTCCAGTATGTGCCCGTCTACGTCAATGATCGGTGACTTGCTCACTCCTGTTTACCTCCTGGTCTGAACACTGCCAATTGAAGCCTCAGTATAACCCTTGGAAATCAGTATATCGTGCGCTTATGTCTACTCTAACCCGTACAGCCTCACCGCATTCTCCCCCGACACCAGCCTCCGCTCCCTCGGCGTAAACCCTTGAAGCATCTTTCGCAGGTTTTTGACCGGCTCGGTGGAACCGTCCGAGTGCGGGTAGTCGTAGGCCCACAGCACCTTGTCCGCGCCCAGTTCCTCCATCACGAACGGCCCGAACTCATCGTCCGGGTCCACCGAAATCCAGCATTGGCTCTCGAAATACTCGCTCGGCCGCCGTTTGGACTCTGCCGTGAACCCCATCACCTCCTGCATTTCGTCCATTCTCATCAGCAGCCAGGGCATCCACGCCGCCCCCGACTCCAGTACCACCACCCTCAGCTTCGGGAATCTATCGAATACGCCGCCCTGGAAGAAGCTCACGAAGCTGAGCATGGAGTCCATCGGCCCCGTTACCAGGTCCCACCAGCTTGGCAGCGTGAATTCGGGGTAGAGAATGCTCCCTGTAGTGGTTCCGGCATTCCCGACGTGCAGCGACACCGGCAAGTCCTGGTTGACCAGTTCCGCCCATACGGGGTTCCACCTGAGCCGTCCGTAGGACATGTCGTCCGGAGGCGTGTTTGGCGCCTGCACCGCCCTAGGCCCGAACCCCGACGTGCGCTTCAACTCGGCCACGGCCATCTGCACGTCCCCCCAGGGCAGTGTCACCGCAGGAAACAGCCGACCCCCGCCCTCGGAGCAGAAGTCATGGATCCAGTTGTTGTATGCCCTGCAGTGGGCCGCGCTCAGATCTCTGTCTTCTATCCGGGACAGCGTGAGACCGATGGACGGGTACAGGAAGCTCCCGTCGATCTCCTCCTGGTCCATCATGCCGACGCGTTTGTCGGGAAGCCACGCGGGCGGGTTCATCTCCAGGCCGTCCTCCCAGCTCACCTCATGCTTGTCGTATATGTTCTCCCGACGCCATTGCTGGTCCTTCCCGATGGACGCCGCATCCGCCGCAGTCCCACTGGAGAAGAATGGAATCGGCTTCCCGTCTACGCTCCAGCACTCCAGCCCCGCCAGGTCGGTATCGACGCGCATTGCCCTGTCCGCAAACCTCGGCTCTATGTACTCCAGCCACAGGTTGGCCGGCTCCAGGATGTGCCCGTCCACATCCACAAAGAGCATCTTTGCCATAGGCGATTCCTAGTAGGAGAAGCCTCCGCTTCCGGTCGGCTGACCGGTCTTCATGTCGATAGTTTCGAAAAGCCGGGGCCCGAGCGCCGCCAGCAGCCCCAGCGCCGCCAGGTGCATCGTCCTGTCCGTCGGGTCCAGCGGCGGCGCCACCTCGCAAAGGTCAATCCCCTTCACGATGTCGTACTGCCCCAGGGCCGTCATCAACGAAAGGAACTCCCTCGCCCTGATCCCCTGGTAAACGCACGCCGTCGTCCCCGGAGACTCCGATCCGTCTACAACGTCAATATCTACGCTTACGTACACAGCGTCCACACTCGCCGCGGCGACTTCCAGCACTTCCTTCAGCGCCTCCTCGATTCCCTTGTCCAGCATCTGGCGCGCCGTCACCATCTTCAGGCTGTGGTCGGTGTACATCCGGTACTGCTCCGCATCCAGCACCGCCCCGTTGAGCCCGAGCCACGCCATGTTCTTGTAGGAAATCGTCGCGTTTTCGCTTATCCGCCGCGCCGAGGTGCCGTGGTTGTAACGGCTCCCCGCCTGAAGCTCGTCCCAGAAGTCGGGGTGGCTGTCGATGTGCAGGTACCCGATTCGAGGGTTCGACTGCCTCTCCAACATGCCCCTCGCAAACCCGAGAAAACCCGGATAGCACACGTAATGGTCTCCGCCCAGGATTACCGGCTGCCCGCCCCGACGCACGATATCGCTCACCCCCGAAGCCACCCCCTCCGTAGTGACCATTATGTCTTGCGGAGATATGTCCAAATCACCGATATCCGCCAGCAGCCCATCCCCCTTGAACCGGAATCCCATGTTGCTGTCCAGGTCGACCGTCGTACGGTCTTCCGCCATCTCCTGCACCATCCGGTACTTGTAGGTGCCCTCCCGTATCCCTCGTGGCCCGAACCTCGCCCCCTTCCTCCCGATATTGATTCCTTCATCAATCGGCACCCCCGCCACCACCGTCATCCCCTCCTGCACGTCCTCCCGACCAATAATCGGCGCCCCGAAGAAAGATGGGAATCCCACGTAAGAGTTTATGTATCCCGGCTTGGACACTGCCATTATGTATACCTCCGGTTGCTGTGAACAACGCTAATGTATACCCCACCCCCGACACCGGTCAACAAACCAACCCCTTCCGTCATCCCCGCCCCTATAACCCGTCATTCCCGACTCCGATCGGGCTGAAAGTGCGCCATTGGCGTGAATCCATCCCCGGACGCAGGGATAGCCCACCCACTTGCAAGCCCTGGTTTAGAGTTACAATATTCCCACCTCAGTCATCTTAGTTGCCCGACCCATAGTAGACAGTTTCAGGAGTTCGCTATGCTCGAGTTGACACGTCATCCCTCAGAAGTCCAGTACATGGGTTTACCCAACGACATTGATCAATGCGTGTCGGCTGTTGATACGATTGTGAATAGCGAGAATCCACCAGTGAACGCATCAGTGGCCACATGGAGAAAGGACCTTGAAAAGCCAGAGTATCACCACTTCTTCCTGTTCTGGAATTGGAACGATGTTCCGCTAACGGTTGTCCATTCCAGTTTCATAAGTGGTGAGTATGGGGGCGGAGGACCACACAGATTCTCCGAGGCCCTGTGCATGATTCTCTATAGAGAAATACCTATCAACGAGATTGTAGTTAGTAAATCTGAATTTAATGCCATTGAAGGTCGCAGGCTTACAACAACGATTATTGAGCGGATCCGGGCCACCGACGGCATACCTTTGGATTTTCCGTCGCACTACATAATGCCAAGGCATAGCGAACAAACAGAAAATGAGTTCTGGGCGGAGCGCCATAGCCCCAAACCAGTCTTTGACTTCTTGGACCCTGAGTTATCTAAGCGATGCCGGCAGTTGTATTATGCCGATCCTGAAAATGCTGTGTTTATGGCTTTCAAGGTAGTTGAAGAGAGAATACGTGCCTTAGTGGGCAGGTTAAACGATGAAGAGGAAGACGTCACGGGATATAGACTTATCCAGCAAGCCTTAAATCCTGACAAAGGCATACTGTCCGATAAGAACCTCTCTCGCTCGGAAAGAGAAGGAATGCACCTGATGTTCAGGGGAGCATTCCAGTTCGTAAGAAATCCCAGGGCTCACCGGATAGTAGACAATCAGGACACGCAACTCAGCATTGAACTGATATCTTTTGCAGACCTTCTCTTACGGATTCTTCCAAAGGGACCTTGCACTACTGCCCAGACTTCCGAGTGAACCCCCTACCCCCTCTCCCTCAACCGCGCCATCAGGTACGCCATCTCCCGGTCCCCCTTGATGCTGTTGCACGCCCCGCAAAGCAGTTGCAGATTGTCCAGGTGGTCCGTCCCTCCCCTTGACCGAGGTACTATGTGGTCTATCGTCAAATTAGGGAACGGGAACAGAATCCTGCACCCATTGCATTTCCCCTCTTGCCGACCGTACAACACATGCTTCTGCTTCCGGTACGGTATCGGAATCAATATATCTGTGCGTCGGGGAATGTCCGTCCGAGCCGTGACGTAGCCGTGGTGAAAGAGGCTGCCCATCGCCTGCTGTAGCCGCATGTTTACCAACTCGACGGCCTTCGCTGATATGTCTATCCCTACCCATTTCCTCCCCAGCTTCTCCGCCGCCACACAAGCTGTCGCGCATCCGCAGAACGGGTCCAGCACCACATCCCCAGGATTCGATGACGCTAATATGATGCGTTCCAGCAGGGCGAGAGGCTTTTGGGTCGGGTAACCTACACGTTCTTTAGCCATTGGGTTTATTCCCGGAATATCCACCCACACGTTATGCACTGCTTGCCCGTCTAATTCATCTAGATAACGCTTGAGTTGTGCGACCTTGCTCCCATGATAGATCCGACCTTGGCGGTCAAGTTCACGCATCTTTTCTTCTGTAAAACGCCAAGGCTTTGTGACCCCATAGAATTCATATATTGGGCCGCGTCCACCTGGAGGGTTTAGGTTATCCAAGCGATACCTACGGCCATCTGGATCAATATGAGAAAATTTGGTCTTAATATATTGTTCTGAGAATGGAACTTTCTGCCGGTTGAATACGTATGAATCAGTCTTTGAGTAAAAGAGAATCGTATCCGACACGCTGCCAAAACGCTTTGCGTCAGCGTGGAAATTGAATCTCTTCCAGACGATTTCATTTCTGAAATTTCCACTTCCATAGACCGCATCCAACAGCATACGCAGATAGGCGTTGGCAGTGGGGTCGCAGTGTACGTAAAGCGAACCCGAGTCTTTGAGTACCCGCCGCATTTCCAGCAGCCGCACCGCCATCATGCACAGGTAGGACTGCATCCCCTTGCCATGCGTCAGCCCCGCCGCCTCTATCACCTTGTACATAGCCGGCTGCTCGTCCGCTATCAGCCCCATCCACGCTACGTCCAAGTCGGAAAGCGTCCACGTATCCTTGAACGCCGCCCCCGCCGCAGGGGAACCGACCGGCGCAGCATAGTTCCGGTTTGAATTGAACGGCGGATCGAGATATATCAAATCCACGCAGTCGGAGTTCAACCCCCTCAAAATATCGAGGTTGTCCCCCGTCCAGATCGTCTTGTCCACAAAATTCGCTTCAGACATGCGCCAAGTTTAGATTAACCCGTCAACCCACCCAGACATCGCTTGTACCAACCGCACGCCCCCACTAGAATTGCCCCCATGACTACCCAACCCCCACCCGAGGCAGAACCCTCATTCATCGGCCTCCCCTCCTTCCTGAAGCTCCCCTACGTCACCGACCCCGAGGAACTCAAGCGCCTCTCCCCCGACATCGCCATCATGGGCGCCCCCTTCGACATGGGGACTACCATCAGGCCCGGCACCCGCTTCGGCCCCCGTGCCATCCGACAGGCCGCCGGCTACGTTGGCGGCAGCCCCGTCGAGCCCATGTACCACGTCTCCCTCAAGGTTCAACCCTTCGCCGTCCTTAATGTAGTGGATTTCGGCGACGCCAACTGCTCACCCCATTCCCTTGAGCACGCCCACGCAGCCATCAATCGCAAGGTCGCCGATGCCCTCGCCGCCCACACCCTCCCCATTGTCCTCGGCGGCGATCACTCCATAACCCTGCCTGCCGCCACCGCCGTCGCCGACGCCTGGGGCCGGGGCAAGGTCGGCATCATCCACTTCGACTCCCACGCCGACACCGCACCCGACAGCTTTGGTGGCAGCCTCATCGCCCACGGCAGCCCCATGCGACGTCTCATCGAAAGCGGTGCCGTTCCCGCGAAGAACTTCGTCCAGATCGGCCTCCGCGGCTACTGGCCCCCCGCAGAGGTCTGGCATTGGATGGAGGAGCAGGGCATGAGGTGGCATCTGATGACCGAGCTAGATGAGCGCGGCTTCGACGTAGTCATGGACGAGGCAATCAACGAGGCCCTGGACGGCCCCGAGTTCATCTACCTCTCCGTCGATATCGATGTCCTTGACCCGGGCTTCGCCCCCGGCACCGGCACCCCCGAGCCCGGCGGCATGACCCCCAGCCAGCTTCTCCGTGCCGTCCGAAACATCGTCTCCCGCGTCAACCTCGTCGCCATGGACGTCGTCGAGGTCTCCCCTCCCTACGACGGCCCCGGCGCCGTCACCGCCGAGCACGCCCACCGGGTCGTCGTTGAAGCCATCGCCGCCCTCGCCCACAAACGCCGCTCCGCCTAGCTGCAAGTTTTGCTTACTGGTATGGTAATATCCGCCCAATCAATGCCCTCGGCACCTACCTAGAGAGGAAGGCCCACCCGTGGCCCTTGAACAGCTCATCTCCGCCGACTCCCATGTCGTAGAACCCCCCGACCTCTGGCAGACCCGCACCGACCCCAGATTCCGGGACAAGGCCCCCCGTGTCGTCAAGAACGGCAACGTAGACAACTGGGTCGTCGCCGACGATATCCTCATAGGCTCCGTCGGGGGCCCCACCCAGGCCGGCCGCCGCTACACCGACCTCGACAAGCTCTCCATCGAAGGTTCCTACGAAGAGTCTCCCCTGGCCGCCTACGACCCCGACGAACGCCTCAAGGCAATGGAGGTCGACGGCGTCGTCGGCGAAGTCGTCTACTCCACCATCGGCACCCGACTCTTCACCGTCGACGTCCGCGGCGACCTCCTCTCCGCTTGCTTCCGTGCCCTCAACGACTGGTCCGCCGACTTCGGCGCCGCCCACCCCGACAAGCTCAAGGGCACCGCCGTCATCAGCTTCGACAACATCCCAGAGGCCGTCGAGGAGATACAGCGCTGCGCCAGGCTCGGCCTCTCCGGTTTCGTCATCCCCGCCTACCAGTCCGAGGACGAACACTATGACCAACCCGAGTTCGACCCCATCTGGTCCGCCTTCGAAGACGCCGGCCTACCTGTCGGAATCCACTCCGGCTCCGCCCGACCCGGCCCCGCTCGCATCGGCTCCTTCGCCAACAACGCCTCCGTCGCCGGCACCGCCGCCTTCCGGGCCACCCAGGACTACTGGCCCCGACGCTCCATCGCCCAGATGATGTTCGGAGGCGTATTTGAGCGCCACCCCAACCTGAAAGTCGGCATCGTCGAGTACGAGCTCTCCTGGGCCCCCTACTTCATCATGATGATGGACATGGCCTACGAAAAGCACCGCTACGTCACCGAGATCACCTTCAAGAACGACCGGCTCCCCAGCGACGTTTTCCACGACAACATGTTCGTCTCCTTCCAGGAAGACGCCCTCGGCATCGCCCTGCGGGACGTGATAGGCGTCGACAACATCATGTTCGGCTCCGACTACCCCCACCGGGAGTCGACTTGGCCCCGCTCCCGACAAATCCTCAAAGACATCCTCTCCGACTGCACCGACGAAGAAAAAGAGAAAATCGGCTACTCCAACGCCGCCCGACTCTACGGGTTCAACTAACCGACCGGTATTCGGGAGAGCCATACCCCCATGACTTCCGAAATCTGCTCCGGCCTCCGAGTCCTCGACCTCAGCCGCACCTGGACCGGCGCCCTTGCCACCCTGCTCCTCGCCGACGCCGGTGCCGAAGTTATAAAGATCGAGGCCCCCGGCGGCGACCCCACCTGGCAGCACTACGCCTCCCCCCTCTGGCACCGCGGCAAGAAGAGCGCCTTCCTCGACCTCAAGACCCCCGACGGCCGGGACACCCTCAAACGCCTCGCCGCCCGCAGCGACGTGCTCCTCCACACCCTCATGCCCGGCGCCGACAAACGTCTCGGCGCAGACTACGAGACCCTCAGAGGAGTCAATCCCGCCCTCGTTTACTGCGCCGTCTCCGGTTTCGGCCCCCTCAAAGGCCTCGAAAACGTCAAAGGCTACGACGCGGTGGTCTCCGCCCATACCGGCCGCTTTCACGTCTTCCGCAAGCAGCTTGACCGCGAGGGCCCAAAGTTCGGAGCCCTTCCCGTCGCCAGCTTCGGCGCAGGAATGCTCGCCCTCCAGGGCATCCTCTCCGCCCTTCTCGTCCGGGAGCAAACGGGCCGGGGCCAGAAGGTCGAGACCAGCCTGCTCCAGTCCCTCATCGCCTATGATTGGTGGTGGCTCATGTGGCAGCTGGAACACAGGGGCCTCAACCCACAGCTCGGCTACACCGATACCGAACCCACCCCCCAGTATTTCGTCTGCCCAACCGGTGACGGCCATTGGCTCCAGATGGCAAACGCTATGGAGCACCTCTTCTATAACTGGATTATCGGCATAGGCCTCGGCGACTATCTCGCCGACTCCCGATTCTCCCACTTCCCCAACACCGACTCCGAAGAAGTCGAAGATGAGCTCTACCGGCGCATGTTCTCCCGCATGGAGGAGCGCACCCTCGACGAGTGGACCCACACCTTCATGACCGACGTGGATGCCGCCTCAGAGCCCTTCCGCCAAACCCATGAAGCCTTCGGGCACGTGCAGGTGGTTGCCAACGCCCACACCATGACCGTGGAAACCCCCGACGGTCGCCTCATCAAGCAGCCCAGCCGCATCGCCACCTTCACCAGGACCCCGGTCTCCATCACCCGCCCCGCCCCCACCCCCGGCCAGCACACCAACGAGATTCTCCGCCTCTCCCGTAACGGCCACCGGCCTACCGCGATTTCGCCTAACGGCTCACAGCCCCAAAAACCCCTCGAGGGCCTCACCATCGTCGACTTCGCTTCCTGGATCGCCACCCCCCTCGGCCCCTCCATCCTCGCCGACCTGGGCTTGCGCGTCATCAAGGTCGAACCCCTCGGCGGCGAACCCTGGCGCGGATTCGGACTCATGGGCCTCAGGACCCACCAGAGCAAGGAGTCCGTCGCCGTCGACCTGAAGACCGAAGAGGGTAGGGCAATCGTCCACCGCATCATCGAAAAGGCCGACGCCGTCGTCCACAACTACCGCCCCGGCGTCCCCCAGCGCCTCGGCATCGACTACGATACGCTGAAGAAGATTAACCCCGGCCTCGTCTACCTCTATGGCGCGGGCTACGGCTCCTCCGGCCCCTACTCCCACCGCTCGGTCATGCACCCCATACCCGGTGCCGTGGCGGGCGGCGCCCTCTACCAGGCTGGCCTCGGCACCCCCCCTCCCCCCGACTCCAATCTCTCCTACGAGGAAACCCGCCGCATCGCCAAGTCCCTCTCCGTCTCCAACGAAGCCAACCCCGACGTTAGCGCCTCCATGGTCGTCGCCGTTTCCCTGCTCATGGCCCTCTACGTCAAGAAGAAGACCGGCAAGGGGCAGTACGTCGAACCCACCATGGTCGGCACCGGCCTCTTCGTCAATTCGGACGACTACGTCCGGTTCCCCGGCAAGCCCTCCCGCCGGCTCCCTGGCCCCGACCTCTTCGGCCTTCACGCCCTCTACCGCATGTACCAATCGAAAGACGGCTGGCTCTTCCTCGCCTGCGAAACTCACGAAGAATGGGCTGCCCTCTGCCGCTCCCTCACCCGAGACGACTTGATCGAAGACCCCCGATTCTCCACCCCCGGCTCCCGACTCGAAAACGACGAAGCCCTCGCAGCCATCCTGGACTCCATATTCAAGACCCGACCCGCCTCAGAGTGGCAGGACTTCCTCGTCCCCAAAGGCGTAGCCTGCGTCACCGTCTACCCCGACGACTTCAGCGACTTCGTCAACACAGACCCTCGCATCAAGGAAGCTGGCCTGATGGTCGACCAGGAACACCCCGTCCTCGGCAAATACCAGCGCTACGGCCCCATGATCAACTTCTCCGAGACCGCCGGCACCAACCTCGGCCCTATCACCGTCGTCGGAGAGCAAACCGCCAGCGTCCTCGCCGAGCTAGGCTACACCCCCGCCCAGATCGAAGACTTCGCCGCCCGCAAAATAGTCCTCTGCGCCAAACCTTAACATCACCGCTGATTCCCGAATTCCTGCCAGGTGGCAACCCCGTCTCCATTGATGTCGGCTTTCAGCGCCGGATACTGACTCGAGTTCCCGAAGTCCCAGAAGTCGTCTATGCCCGTTGTTGTATCGTTGTCGCCATCGGCGTTGTCCAAATCTGTATGCCAATCCGCATATATGCCCGTATAACTGGTTGGCGACTGCAAATCCGATGACAGCTTGCCAGACAATAAAGGTTTTCCGCTGAAATATATTTGATAGGACTCGCCGGAAAGGAATGCGACGGAGTAGCTTGCAAGGATGACTCCAGTGTTGTCCCCCGCCAGTTCTATTGGGTGCTCACTGCTGCCTGCATAATACGCGGCGATGATAGTGCCTTGATTTGCTCCAACCAGACCTCCTATCCCTTCCCGTCCACGGTGCTCGCTCGAAATTTTGCCGGTGGCATATCCAGCGATGATGCTTCCACTGTTGAACCCTACCAGCCCCCCGACATATGACCCCCCGTCTACATCCATTTCTGTATAGCTTTCCTTGATAGTGCCTTTATTGTACCCAACCAGTCCGCCTACAACTGATAGAGGGTAAGAATCTAGTTGCATGCCGGGGCTTGCCAGTAAAGAGAAGCCTGGCGGCATAGCGCCCCTCGTGACAGGTTCCGTGTCTATATCCAGGATGTTCCCTGTGGCGTAGCTGCCAATAACCCTACCTTCATTGAGGTCTATCATTGCCCCGCCGCCGAACACGCCTCTTGACATTTTGACGTCCAGCAAACCTAATCCACGGACGACTCCGCAGTCCCTCACTCTGCTAAATAGGCCATTGGCAGAGTAAATGTACAAGTTGGATATCGTGTTGCCGTTGCCTTCAAAGAGGGCATTGAATCCTGATCCGTCATTGAATAATGGCTCCCATCCAGGGAATTTGGTCCATTCTTGCCTCACTGCCCCATCGGCATAGCTGCCGGGATCCTTGAAGTCCAGCGATCGGACCAGCTCGTAACCTACGCATCCTGTGCAGGCGTCTCCCGGATAGGTGCTGGCATAAGCTTCAGCGTATTCAGGTTTATCCGCCCGTCCGTCTCCATCTGCGTCGTAACGGATGGCGTCCAACTGCTCCAGGGTAGAAACTTCGATTAACCCGTCTCCATCGCCATCGTGCCCCTGGCTCTTTAGTCTTGGCTTGGCAGTCAGCGCGCATACGGGCGTAGGAATGGCGGCAGGTGTCGGCACAGGCGTGGGAATGACAATAGTCCTGGAGGGTGATATGGGCGCAGAGGTGGCCGTTGCCACAGGACTGGCCGCCGCGTCAGTAATCGTAGGGCCGGTCAGCGATTCCTCAGTCCCCCCGCACGCGGCAACTCCAATCACCAATCCCACCACCGCGACCAACACCCCCATCCCTCTAACAACCGTCTTCACTTCTCCCTCTCCCCTTGATTTCCAAATCACTCCCCCTTGAGTACATTCTAAACGCACCGGACAACCAAAAATTCCCACCCACCTTACACCGTCATTCCGGCCCCCGAGCCGTAATCCATCCCGCGGGGCGGGGCAGGGCGGCCCGCATCCCCCCACCCCCAAAAAATTCCCCCCAAATTGCGCTTTTTACCTATTGACTTCTGTGATTTACATTCTACACTAACGTTTAGACCCGATATTTAGACCCGATGTCTACACCCAAACATCACAACAAAACCCTGTCAAAACACCGACGCCCCTCCACCGGGGCGCCTGCTCAAGAGGCGGTTGGTCTTCCCATGCCCGACTCCCTCGCGGATGCCCGCGGTCGCCGATCGCGGAAGACCTCCCGTACCCAGGCTACCTACCAGGGCACGGATGCCCGCGGCACTGCGCCGCGGATGAATCCCCGCTCCACCGTACCCGGTGTTGTAGCGGATGCCTGCGGCATTGCGCCGCGGAAGACTTCCCGCCCCGTCGGGCGCGGTAGAAGGCCCAGGGGCCGTCGCCCCAACCGTCGCCGCTCCCTGAACTACGTTCGCCCCTCCCTGCCCCGCCTGTCACCCGACAGCACCGGCATAGACGGCGAAATAGCCCTCCTCCGCTCCCTGACCAACCGCCTCTTGAGCACGCGCCCCCTAGACTACACCCAGATCAACCGCTGCCTCCGACTCATCATCCGTGCCTACTCCGCCCAGGCCAAGGCCCCCAAACAGCTCACCGACGAAGAGCAAATAGACAACCTGATCAAGAAGGTCGTCCAAAAGTCCGTGGACGATGGCGAGATCGGCATCTTCGACCTCCTCCCCGTCCGCAAGGCCAAACCCGGAGACAAGTGGTGGCCCTGGAGAGACCTGATACCCCTCCGAACCCGGCGTGAATACGGCCTCATTGACCCCGACGACCCCTGGCCCCACGAGGATGAAGAATACTTCGCCGCAATGGACGCCCTGGATAAGGACGAGTACGACTACCTGCTCGACGATGACGAAGACGAAGATGATGACCCCGATGACGACGAAGACCCGCCCTACAACCACACCCCCGACGATGACGAATATCCCCCCAATTTAACCGTCATTCCCGACCCCTTATCCGTCATTCCGATGCGGAGGTGCGGAGGCAGGAATCCATCCCTCCGAAACAACCACCCACAACCTCGCAACTCACCCCGCCCCCTCCCCCGAGCCCCCCTTCACTCCCATCCAGGCAGGCGCCCCGAACTACTGGGAAACCGACTCCTTCTCCTCCCCCGTAGACCCGACCGATCCGTCGCCCGACCCGGCCGACCCCAACCCCCCACCCCGCATCGCCCGCGGCCACCCCCCTCCCTGACCCCCCGCCAGGCCCCTACACGAACTGAAGCACCCTCTTCGGGTTCTCCACGAATATCGCGTCTATCTGCCCCCGGCTCATCCCCTTGCCCCGCATGATCGGCACCACGTTCTCCAGCAGGTGCGCGTACCCGTGACCCCCGAAGCTGTGCAGCCTCGTCTTCCACGCCGTATCGTGCGCCACGACCACCTGGCTCAGGTGCCCGTCCTCGATTAGACGAATGATGTTATCGACTCGCGTCCCGTCGTTCGGCATAGTGAACGACGGCGCCAGCGGGTAGAATGCCTGCTCAGCCCCGAACAGGTCGTACTCGATATAGCAGCCCGTATCGGCCAGCTCTTTAAGCCTGGGGTAGTCCGATATCGTCCGGCACACGTGGCTCATGATCGTCCTCGATACGTCCCCACCCGCTTCGTCTATTCCCCTGACAATCTCCATCGGCGCCGAGGGATGACGCCCGGGATGTATCAGCAGCGGCGCACCCGTCTTCACCTGCGCCCGTGCCCCGGCCCTCACCGACCTCCTCTCCGTCTCCGTCCACGGCCACGAACACCCAATCTCCCCAATTATCCCCGACCTCACACCCGTGTCCCCCACGCCCTCCGTCACGTCCTCCACTATCTCCTCGTACATCTGGCCTTCGTCTATCTCAGTCCACCCTTCCGGCTGGAACGGCTCTATGTAGTACCCCGACCCCATGACTATGTTCAGCCCCGTCGCCCGGGACACCCGCGCCAGCGCCAGCGGGTCCCTCCCTATTCCCCTGTTCGTCGCGTCCACCAGGCTCTGCCCGCCGGCCCGGTAGAATCGGGTCACCTCCCTGATCATCAGCTCCTCGTCATACAGCCCTAGGTTCGCATAGTTCATCGCCCAGTTTCCCCGGATCCACCCCAGGTCGTCGATAGTCACCGGGTTCATTGCCACACCCTTCCGGCTCCCCTCCTCCGGCTCCTGGTAAAGCGGCTTGAAGTGGATGAATACGTGCTCGTGCGTAAGCGTTACGCCCAGTTCCTCCGGCGCTATGTCGCCCAGGACCGTCTGGACTCTTCCTGCGTTCTCTGAAGGTGCCATCGTTTTGCCTCCGCGGTCAGCTTGGATTGGCCCGAATCATAGGTTTGCTCGAAACGGCGTGTCAACGGATTGCCCCCTCATAGTCATTGACATACGCCTCATCACTTTTCTAACATTCACTTTACGTGACCTCTCGATTACTTGTTGCAAAGGGGGTGAAACCCATGCCTAACCTGGAAGTCATATCATCCGATTCCCACATAGTCGAACCGCCCGACCTCTGGACCTCCCGCATCGACCCCGCCTTCCGCGACCGCGCGCCCCACATGGTCATCGACGACGAAGGCTTGGCCCATTGGCTCGTTGAGGGCGACCAGCCCCTCGGCTCCGTTGGCGCCCCCTCCCAGGCGGGCCAGCGCTACGAAGACCCCGAGGCCATCACCTTCGAAGGCGCCCTTGAAGACGTCCGTCCTGGCGCCTTTGACCCCGCCCCCCGCATGGACGACCTCCAAGTCGACGGTGTCGACGGCGAAGTCATCTACCCTACCATCGGCGCCCGACTCTACACCATCCTCCAACCCGACCTCCTCGCCGCCTCATTCCGCGCCAGCAACGACTGGCTCGCCGACTTCTGCTCCGCCAACCCGGGCCTCTTCAAAGGCAACGCCCTCATCTCCCTGGACGACGTCGCTGAGGGTACGAGGGAGCTTGAACGGTGCGCCAACCTGGGCTTCCGCGGTGCCATGATTACCACCTACCCCGGCGACGACAAGCAGTACGAGCTTCCCGTCTACGAACCCTTCTGGGCCGCCGCCGAGTCCCTCGGCATCGTCCTCAGCATGCACATCGCATCCAACAGGCCGGGCCCCGGTCAGGTCAGCGTATTCACCGTCAACGGCAACGAGGAAGGCGCCGCCTCCTTCAGCGTCAACCAGGACCACTGGGTCAGGAAGTCCGTCGCCTCCATGATCTTCTCAGGCGTCTTCGAAAGACACCCCAACCTGAACGTCGCCATCGTCGAGCACGAGCTCGCCTGGGCCCCCTACTTCCTTAGGACCATGGACTGGCTCTACTCCGAACTAAGCCAGACAGCCCCCTACCGATTCCAGGGCGACGCCATGCCCAGCGATTTCTTCCACAGCAACGTCACCATGAGCTTTCAGCAGGACGACATCGGTATCCAGCTACGAGACCTCATAGGCGTCCAGTGCCTCACCTGGGGCTCCGACTACCCCCACGCCGAGTCCACCTGGCCCAAGTCCCGAGAGGTCCTCGCCGAAATCCTCGCAGATGTCCCCGCCGACGAGCAACGCAAGATAGTCTGCGACAACGTCGCCGGACTCTTCGGCTTCAACTAAAACTTAGTGGTACCCTTGCATACCCGTCATTCCCGACTCCGATCGGGTCGAAGATGCGCCTATGGCGTGAATCCATCCTCTAAGGGTGGGGTATTCCGCTCGCCCTGAGCGGAGTCGAAGGGTCTCAAGAGCGGAATGGGTGGGGCATTCCGCTCGCCCTGAGCGGAGTCGAAGGGTCTCAAGAGCGGAATGGGGTGGGGTGTCTCTTCCCCCGACTCGCAGTTACTCAAATATCCCCTAACGGCCGCCCCGCCAGTATCGCCTCGGGCGCCTCAACCGCCATCGCCCGCGCCTTCTCCCCCCCGACAATCTCCCCCGCCACCCCCACCCCCTCCAACATCCTAGGTGCCCGCGGCCCGACCGGCCGGTGACAATCGGTACTGATTACATGCACCCACCCATTCCTCAACAGCGTCTCCGCCACGTCCCGCTCCTCATCCCCAAACCTCCCCAATATGCACGTCGAGGTAACCTGCCCCAGCATCCCCCGCTCGGCGAACTCCCCCATGATCGAAGGGTCGCGCATGATGTCCGCCTGTCTCTCCGGGTGCGCTATCACGGGTGTAAACCCTTGCCCCTGCAGCCGAGTCAACACCTCATCCGTATAGCCGGGAAGCGAATCAAACGGCAGCTCGACCAGTATGTAAGGGCCGCCGTTATACGAAAAGGCCATATCGGCAGTGACTAGGTCGGGCAGGTCTTCCGAAAGGTGATTCTCCATCCCCACATACACCTTCAAATCCAGCCCCTCCCCCCTCGCCAGCCCGTTCAGCCTGTCCACGTACTCGGAGACCTTTGGCAACGCGTAGGCTTCCCGCACGTCCTTCGCATGGGGCGTCGCCGCCATACCCCTGATCCCGTCCGACGCCGCAGCACGCAGCATCGCCATAGATTCATCCAGGGTCTTCGCCCCATCGTCGAGGCCCGGCAGGATATGGCTGTGAAGGTCGAACACCCGGCGCCCTAGCCCCGAAGGTTCATCACCTTGAACGCCTCGGCGTATTGGATCCCCTTGTCCCGACCCAGGTTCTCGGCGTGGTTCTTCACGCTCTCCGCCACGTTCCAGTCCTCGCTATCCGCAACCTGGCTCTTGTGGCACTTCAACGCCGTGATCTTCAGGTCTATCGTCTCCGAAATATCAAAGTGAGTGTCCGGGTCCTCGCTCCCCCAGAACAGGATGTGCTTCACCTTGTGAGGCTCCAGCCCTTCTTCGTAGTGCTCCGGGAAATGGAGCCTGTCCCTCGCGTAGGGAAACGCCGCATCCAGGGTGACCTGGCCCGCCATCCGGTGGTCCCTGTGCAGGTAGAAGCTCCGCCGGTGAGGGTAGGTCGTGAACACCGCATCAGGCTTGTACAGCCGAAGGTTCCTCACCAGCTTCCCTCGGAATTCCGTGCTGTCCTCCAGCCCCCCGTCCGGGTAGTCCAGGAACACCACGTCGCTCATCCCCAGCACCCGGGCCGCATCCAGCTGCTCCTCCCGCCTGATTGCCGCCAGCTTCTCCGACGTCATCTCCGGGTCGTCCGTGCCCTTGTCCCCGTTCGTCGCCACCACCAGGATCGCCCGGCTCCCTTCCTTTATCCACTTCGACACGATGCCCGCGCACCCGAACTCAAAATCATCCGGGTGAGGCGTTACGACTAGAACTGTACTGGGGGTGGGAATCATCGACTAAATCGCTCCTCGAGATGGCTTTCGACGCCCGGATCTCGCAACCCGGCTCGGCAAGCTACTTTCCTACAACCCCGACTCCCCTGTCAATCCCGGCATTCAAGCCGATCCCACTCGACTTAAATGGACCGTCGGAACTATGTAGGTAAGTGTTCCGAAACGCGGTATGATTTAACTGTGATCAGATCGTTCCGGCATCGTGGTCTGAGGCGACTCTTTGAGCGTGATGACCCGAGAGGAGTGGGTGCCGATTTACTGAAGCGAATAGCGTTGGCTCTTGCTGACCTCGATGAAGCCGCTAGTCCTCTCGACATGAACTTACCGGGATATAGGCTTCATCTCTTGAAAGGCCGCTTAAGGGGTTTATGGAGCATATCGATATCTGGCAATTGGCGTATAGTATTCAGGTTTGAGGGCGAAGACGTCTATGACGTCGATCTAATCGACTATCATTAGAGGGCAGACTTCATGCGAATGAAGAATCCACCACACCCTGGAGAAGGCATCAAAGAGAATTGCCTGGAACCCCTAGGCTTGAGCGTTACTGACGCCGCCAAGCTGTTGGGTGTGGCACGGCACACCCTGTCGCGAGTGCTGAATGGGCACGCCTCTGTGTCCCCTTCAATGGCAATTAGATTGGAGAAGGCCGGCTGGGCTAGCGCAGACTTCTGGGTACGCCGTCAAGCCTCGTACGATCTCGCTCAGGCCCGGAAGACAGAGCAAGAGACTCCGCTGCAAAGTTCGTCGACTGCCTCTACCATCCCCAGGAGGCCCACGCCATAATCACCGTCAAAAGCTACCAACCCTCAGACCTGGACCGGCTCTGGTCCCTCACAAACTCCATCCACGGCGACAACGGCTGGTGGGCCGCCCGCTCCCCCGACAACCTCTCCGTCTGGCTCGGCCAACCCACCATCGACCCCGAACGTGACGTCTTCCTCGCCCTGGACGGCGACTCCCCCGTCGGCTACCTCATTGCCAACCTCGAACCCCCCCTGAAGCGCGTCGTCCTCGAAGGCGCCGTCCACCCCGATCACCTGCGCCAGGGCGTCGGCGCCCGACTCGTCCAAGCCTCTGTCGACCGAGCAAAAGACCTCGGCTACGAGATTATCCAGATGGCCGTCCCCTACGCCGCTCTCAACGCCCGGAGGCTCGCCAGGCGTTGCGGCTTCCGATTCATCCGCAAATTCTGGGAAATGAAGCTCAACGACCCCAGCTCCGTCCCCGCCCCCGACCTCTACGAAGGCTTCCGGCTCCGCCACTTCCGCGCAGGCGACGAAGACCGCCTCCGCTTCATCCAGAACCTCTCCTTCTCCAAACACTGGGGCTACAGCCCCAACCGCCCCGAAGACATCCACTACAAGGTCCGAATGGGCCTCTTCTCCTTCGATGACATCCTTCTCGTCCTCGACGGCGACACCACCATCGGCTTTAACTGGACCCGGCTTGAGCGTAGCGAAAAGAGCACCCAGGGTTGGATAGGCATGATGGGCGCCCACCCCGACTACCGGGGAAAGGGCCTTGGCACCTCGATAATGCGGGCCGGCGTCCAGTACTTGAGAAACTCCGGTGCCTCCCGCATCGACCTCACCGTCGACAGCCTCAACCCGAGCGCCCACAGGATCTATCGTGCCGGTGGATTCAGAAGACAGGCCGTGACGGTCTGGTACGAGCGGGCCCTATAGCAGGCCCTAGTTGACAGCCCGGTACACCGATTCGTACAGCCCCGCCACCCGACCGGCCACGCGCGGCCAGTCCAACCCCGCCACGGACTCCCGCGCCCTTGATGCCAGTAGCCCCCTTAGCTGCGGATCATCCAGCAACAGACTGACCTTTTCTGCCAGGGTCTCGGGCTTGCGCTCCCGGATTAGGCAGCCGTTCAACCCATCCTTCACCGTCTCAGGCAACCCCCCGACAGCCGTGGCCACCACCGGCGTCCCACAGGCCATCGCCTCCGCCGCCACCAGCCCGAAGCTCTCGTAGAAGGAAGGCACAACGCAAAGGTCTGCAGCATTGTAGTAATGCACCAACTTCTTGTGCGGGACCGTGCCTTCAAATGACACCATCCGCCCGATCCCCAGGTCTTCCGCCAACCGTCTCACCTTCGTCACCTCCTCATCACCCGTCACGTCTCCTCCCACGATCAAAACCTTCAACCCGGACTGCGACCCCAGCCGCGCGACCCCTTCCAACAACAGCTCGGGCCCCTTCAAAGGCTGCACCCTCCCGACGTAAAGCAGCACCTTTTCTCCCCCCAACCCCAACTCGGCTCTCGCCTGCTCCTTCGGCATAGGCTTGAAGATATCCATGTCCACACCACAAGGGATGACCTGGATCCTGTCCCCCGGTGCCCCGTAGAAGTCGATCATGTTGCCCCGTTCGTGCTCACTCACCGCCACGATGCGGTCCGCCCTATGCAGGATGTCCCTCTCGGATCGGATACGAACTTCGCTCTCGTTTTCCTCCGCTCGGGCCCTCACCTTCGCCTCTCCCAGCGTATGAAAGCTCGCAATATGCGGCAGCCTCTCCCGCCGGTTAAGCCTAGCCACCACCTCCCCTGATAGCCAGTAATGGCTGTGGTACAGGTCGTAGGAGAGCCCGCGTTCACGTTGAAAGCGCAGCATGTTCTCCACGAATTCCGGGAGCAGGGGATAGATCGTGTCTTTGGTCTCGTTCCAGGGCCCCGCCTTAACGTGAATGACTCGTGCCCCGGGGCCCAACTCGACTATCTCTGGATCGTTCGGATCGTGAAAACGCGTATAGACGTCGGCCTTGATGCCGAGGCTGCCCAGTTCTTTGGTCAGTTGCAGAAGATATACGTTCATGCCACCGGTGTCCTTCTCTCCCAATCGGGCGAGGGGACAACCGTGGACGCTGACCAGCGCTACCCGCAGACTATCTGTGGAGATGGACATGGATGGACGTATTGGATGGAAAGAGGATACTGCTCCCTAGCGGCTCGCCGATATCGTGTAGACAACTTCGTCAACTGCCCCTAGGTGGTACTTGTACGGCTCTGAGCCTCTGAGGAAATTGAACTCTGTCTTGCCCGTTTCTATAGCTGTTTTGAGGCATAACGCCTTCAACAAAAGCCCAACACTCAGGTGTGAATACTCCGTGTTGAAGCCGCTGTTGTAAAGGAAGTACCGGTTATCGTAATCGAAGCAGACGGTGGATGATACCCGTTCCCCGTCCACTTCAAGGAAGCTCAGCCGCACTGATCCCGTCTTCGCCAACCCCGTCAGACTATTCTTGAAGAATCTCCTCATCCTCGGCGTCATGAACGCCGCCTTGTCGGCCCGGCTGTTCTCTAGCAGCCCTAGAAACACCTCCAAGTCATTGGGAAATTCGTCACATTGAGCGGCCACATAGTATCTCACGTCGCCTGCACTGTAAAGGCGGCGTAGCTTTCGGCGTAGTTCGTGACGGTCCTTCTTGCTCAGCCCCGACAGATACTCGTCCCAAGTCCCGGGCAGACTGACCGTCGGGCACACCTCCTCTGGCCTGACTGTCATCTCCACCCCACACCCCCTAAGGTGTTCCACAAGGTGCGTCATCGTCGGAGACTTGCCATCAACCCCATTGAACTCCAGCGTATTCCACTCCAGCCCCAGGACATGCCCCCCGATCGCCTCGTACACCTCCCTCTCCCGACCCTCCGCAACTACAAAGTCCATGTAGTCGCACACGTTCGCACTGCCGATAAATGAAAGATGCCCCTCTCTTCTCCTGAGGGGCAGTACTCCTACCAGGTCGTCTCCGTCCAGACAGGCGAACAGCAGCATCTCCTCGTCGTCCGCTAGCGAGTCCCACCAGAGCCTCTGCCATTCGGGACTAAGGAAAATATTGTTCGCTGCCGCCCTCTCCAACAACCCCTTCCACCGAGGCCCCAACCCCGAGAATGTCTCCCTTTCTATGCGCAGTCCCGACATTAACTCCCCTGAAGAATCGAAATGAGCTGTTCCTTGCTGAACCGCCCCTTTTCGAACCTTCCCCTTGCAGCCAGTGTGACGATCCGGGTCCCGGGTTTCTGTATGCCCCGCATAGTCATACACAAGTGTTCAGCATTGATTATTACCGCCAGCCCGTCCGGGGAGACCGCCTCATAAATGGTGTCCGCTGCCTGCTCGGTCAGACGCTCCTGCAACTGTGGCCTGCGTGACAGGATTTCAACTACCCGGGCCAGCTTGCTCACTCCCGCCACTTTACCGTTTGGCACGTATCCTATGTGCGCCTTGCCGAAGAAGGGCAATAGATGATGTTCGCACATCGAGTACAGGGGCATGTCCCGAACCATTACGAGGTCATCGTGCTCTTCTATAAAACAGGATTCCAGTTCTTCGGATGGGTCTTTACCCACCCCCGAAAATAGCTCCTCGTACGCCACCGCCACCCGCGTGGGAGTCTCTTGCAGCCCATCGCTGCTCCCCTCAACACCCAGCCCGGCTATGATTCGCCCGACCGCATCCTGTATCGCTTCCTTGTCTATCAACTGTATTTCCTAAGCGGAGGCCCGCACCCGGCTCAACCCCAGCACCCCTTCCACCCCATCTACCGTCGATGGCGCCTCCAGGAACGTTCCTCGGCTCTGTAACGCAATCTCCTGGTCCTTCAAGCCCGTTCCGGTTATCACACATACCACCGAGGCTTCCCGCAAGTCCTCCCCGTCTCGCACCATGCCATACAGCCCTGCGACCGAGGCCGCAGACGCCGGCTCACCGAAAATCCCCTCTTTCTCCGCCATCGCCGCGTACGCTTCCAGGATTTCATCGTCGGTAACCTTCTCTATCGCACCGCCCGACTCCTTCTCCGCCGCCAGCGCACCGTTCCAGCTAGCCGGATTTCCAATCCTGATCGCCGAGGCTACGGTCTGAGGGTTCACAACCGGTCTTCCTTCGACTATCGGAGCGGCTCCGGCCGCCTGGAATCCCATCATGCGCGGCCTGCTCGAGGACTTCCCCAGGTCTGCATACTCCTTGAAGCCCTTCCAGTACGCCGTGATGTTGCCGGCATTGCCCACGGGGACCATCAGGTAGTCAGGCGCCGACCCCAGATCATCCACGATCTCGAACGCGGCCGTCTTCTGCCCTTCTATTCTGTGGGGATTCAACGAATTGACGAAAGCTACCTCGTACTTGTCCGTCAGGGTCTGGGCTATTCTCAGAATTTCGTCGAAATTTCCATCCACGCTCACCAGCCTCGCCCCGTGTACCAGGGCCTGGGACAGCTTCCCCTTGGCTATCCTTCCCTTCGGTGCCAGCACATAGGTAGCCAACCCAAACCGGGCGCCGAACGCCGACGCCGAAGCGCTCGTGTTCCCCGTCGAGGCGCACATAATCGCCTCCGCTTTCGCCTCCAGCGCCTTGGCCACAGCCACCACCATACCCCTGTCCTTGAAGGAGCCTGTCGGGTTACAGCCCTCCAGCTTGAAGTACAATTCCCCCACTCCCAACTCCTTTTCAATGACTCGGGAGCGGACGAGGGGTGTACTCCCCTCGCCGATTGTGATCATCGGGGTCTTATCGGTTAGCGGGAGATACTCGCCGTACCTGCTTAGGACGCCTTGTCCCATCCTTAACCCCGCCCCTAACCTTCCACCCGGACCACGTTGCCTATCTCTCTAACGGCTTGAAGTCTCTTCATCCGCTCAACCGACTCTTGCATGGCCTTCTCGGGAGCCGGATGCGTCATTAGCACGATTTCCGCAGTATTGTTCTCTGGGTCTGAGCGCTTCTGGATCACGGAAGCGAGACTGATCTGTAGCTCTTGGAAAATTTGGGTAATCTGCGCCATCACACCGTAGGTGTCGTCCACCGTCATCCGCACGTAGAACTGGCTTTCCGTCTCTTCCATTGCCTTGATTGGCTTGGACGCAACCGTCGAGGCTGGCCATCCATGCGCCTGCCCTACAGACATAGCCCTGGCAATCCGCAGCACATCAGAGATTACGGCGCTGGCCGTAGGCTCGGGCCCCGCTCCCCGACCATAAAGCAGGATCCGCCCCGCAACGTCCGCATCTATCTGGATTGCATTGAACACCCCATCTACCTTGGCCAGAAGCAAATCCTCGGAGATCAACGTCGGGTACACGCCTACCTGGATCGACTCCCCGTCATTCTTCCCAATTGCCAGCAGCTTTATCGCATAACCCAGTTCCCGTGCATACTGGAAGTCCCGGGCTGCCAGTCGCGATATCCCTTCACGGTAAACGTCGGAGGAGCGCACCTCGGAGTGAAAGGCCAGACTGGCGATCAGGGCCAGCTTGTGTGCCGCATCCGTCCCCTCTATATCGGCGGAAGGGTCGGGCTCCGCATAGCCCAGTTCCATGGCTTCCGCCAGCGCATCCCCGTATTCGATGCCCTCTCTGGACATTCTCGTCAGGATATAGTTGGTCGTCCCATTAATGATCGCAGTGATTGACTGCACCTCGTTCGCCGAAAGATCATGCTGCAGAGTGCTTATTAGGGGTATTCCACCGCCTGCACTAGCTTCGTACAGAAGCGCAAGCCCATTCTCCTGCGCCAGCCCCGAAAGGTCTGGCCCATGCTTCCCCATCACTTCCTTATTGGCCGTCACCACGTGCTTGCCCCGGGACAGCGCCTCACTAATGTAACCCCGTGCCGGCTCTTCTCCACCCATCACTTCAATGATTATGTCTATTGATTCATCTTGAAGCAGCTCTTTTGGGTCGGTGGTTACAAGGGAGGGAGGTAAGAATTCGGGACGCGCCTTGGCCGTGTCTCTGACCAGGACTTTACAAATCTCCAAGCAACGGCCCGGACCCGCATCCAGTGCCCCGGACTTTTCGTTCAATAACGTCGCCACCCCCGTCCCCACCACCCCGACACCCATTAGTCCAATCCCTATCTTCTTTGATGGGGCAACCGGTTGGGTGCTCATACGTTGTGATTAGTCGAACTATCAGGAGAATTCCGTCTCCCAACTCGCGAATCGGGAGACGCGCCTAGTCGAATTGGCCTGCCTCCCTATGCGGAGACGACTATCGGGCCGGTGTCCAGCAAGTGGTTGGCCGCTATGGGGAGCAGCGCTATGGTCCGAGCCCTCTTGATGGCCCTCGTGAGCATGCGCTGGTGCTTAGCACACGTTCCTGTCTTTCGCCGGGGCTCTATCTTCGCCCTGTCCGATATAAAACGCCTCAGTTTTACCGGGTCCTTGTATTCAATGCTCTTCACCTTGTCGACACAGAATGAGCAGACTTTGCGTCGGCGCGCAAACCACGGTCTGCCTCCCCGGCGCTCTCTGGGTGGACCCGTTCTCGGCCTTGACTGAACCACTTTGGAATATTCCTTTCTGGATATACGCTATGGCTATCGATTGCCGCAGGGACTTAGAATGGCAAGTCCTCGTTGTCCATGCCGCCGTCATCTCTGTAAGGGTCATCGCTAGGTACAGGATTCAAGGGTTGGCGGTCCAGGAAGAGAACACGGTCCGCGATGATCTCGTTAGTAAATCTGGTTTGACCGTCACGCCCCTCCCACGTATCGCTTTTTAGCCTGCCTTCAACGTAAACCTTCTTGCCTTTCTGCAAAAACTGGTTGCAAGACTCGGCCTGCTGGTTCCACGCCACTATCCTGAACCACTCCGTTTCCTGTCGTCGCTCACCGTCCCTAGGCGTATATGACCTGCTTACGGCCAGCCTGAAGGATGTCACCGCATTCCCGTTGGGCGTGTACCTCATTTCGGGGTCGGTGCCCAGGTTCCCGATGACCATGATCTTGTTCAACCCTACCATAACTACGCCCCTCCTTTATCCTCTGCCGCGGTATCCTCCATCGTCTCGGGTCCCGACTCCTCACCCCCTCCCGTCTCTCCCTCTGCCGCTGCCTCCGCAGTCTCCTCAACAGCCGGCTCAGGTGCAGAAGTCTCGGCCGCTGGTCCTGCAGTCTCCGCCACAGCCACTTCAGGCGCGGACGTTTCCACCGTCGCCTCGGCTGCGGATGTCTCAGCCACTGGAGCAACGCTCGCCTCAGCGGATTCAGTGGTTGCGACCGGAGGTTCCACCACAACTGGCGGAGGAGGCGGCTCTTCCGAAGCCCTCTGGAACTCCTCGGCATCCAGCTTAACCACCATGTGCTTCAGCACTTCCTGGGCCAGTACCAGGTCTGCTTCCAGTTCGGAGGAGTGCTCCGGATCAAGTTCGAAAGTGGTCAGCAGGTAGTGGGCTTCCGTCTGCCTCTTGATGGGGTACGCCAGCCGACGCCTTCCCCATCGCTGCACCCGGGCCACAGCGCCACCTCTGGATGTGATGAACTCGTTGATCTTATCTGATGTCTTGGGAACATCCTCATCCGCAATCTGCGGATCGACGATGGTCACTATCTCGTAACCTTGCAAGTGTGAACTCCAACTCCTGTATAGAACCCTGCCTTTTGCCGCCGTGTATTATAGCATAGGCGTGCATGCTCCTCGGCCCTAGGCTAGTAGTCGATACCCGGCACGGGGAACCTGGAGGTCAGATCCCCGACCGCATCCGTAACCTCTGCCTTCACCCGATCGTCCTCGATGTTCGTCACAACCCGGTGCATCAACCGTGCGATTTCCGCCATTTCATCCGCCCCGAACCCCCGACTCGTAACCGCCGGAGTTCCTACTCGCAGCCCGCTCGTGATACGGGGCGGCTTGGGGTCGTTGGGGATGGCGTTCTTGTTGGCCGTGATGTTCACCGCATCCAGCGCCTCCTCCGCCTCCTTCCCCGTTAAACCAAAGGTCGACACATCTACCAGCATCAGGTGATTGTCCGTCCCACCTGACACGATCCTGAAGCCCAGCTCCTGCAACTGGTTGGCCAGGACCCTTGCATTGTCCACGACTGCCTGCTGGTACACCTTGAATTCGGGCCTCAGGGCCTCCCCAAACGCGACCGCCTTTGCCGCTATGGCATGCATGAACGGTCCGCCTTGCATCCGAGGGAACACGCCCTTATCTATCGAGCTTGCTAGGTCCTGGTCGCACAGGATCATCGCCCCCCGGGGCCCTCGCAGCGTCTTGTGGGTCGTCGTCGTCACGACCTGGGCATGCGGTATGCACGAAGGGTGCACGCCCGCGGCAACCAGCCCTGCAATGTGCGCCATATCCACCATCAGCAAGGCCCCGACCTCATCCGCAATCTCCCGGAACCGGGCAAAGTCGATGATCCGCGGATATGCTGTGGCCCCCGTGACGATGATCTTCGGCCGATGTTCACGGGCCAGCCTCGCCACCTCGTCGTAGTCGATGAGTTCAGTGTCCGGGTCCAGGCCGTACGATACGAAGTTGTAGTACCGCCCCGAGAAGTTCACCGGGCTGCCGTGGGTCAAGTGTCCGCCCTGATCCAGCCTGAGCCCCATGACCGTGTCCCCCGGCTTCAGCAGAGAGAAATACACCCCCATGTTCGCCTGCGCCCCGGCGTGCGGCTGGACGTTCACGTGCTCAGCCCCGAAAAGCTGTTTCGCCCTCTCAATCGCAAGGCTCTCGGCCTGGTCCACGAACTCGCAGCCGCCATAGTACCTGCGCCCGGGATATCCCTCAGCATATTTATTGGTCAGGATCGACCCCTGTGCCTCTTGGACCGCCTTGCTGGCATAGTTCTCCGACGCAATCAGCACTATCTTCCGCTTCTGCCTCTCCGCCTCCGCATCGATGATCCACTTTATCTCTGCATCCTGCTCCAGTAGCGTGGTCATTGTCGCCTCTACTTCCGAGGCCCGTGGTCGCCGTCGGCTTCCAAGAAAGAAGGCACTTCCTGAAGAGAGTGCCTACCTGTTCGGGAGCCTGGACCCAGCCGTGCCATAGGGCCCTATGTCTCTTTCCGTACGATTGCAAATTCTATTCTACACTCCCATCATCGTCAATTCGATTCATTCTCGGACTGCTCCCACGACGCGTCTATCAGCGCCAGCATCCCTCCCGACACCAGAGAGTGTCCCCCCAACACCACCGGAATCGCGGCATCTCTCGCCCCGAGCGTGAACTCTCTAAGCCAACGGTCGGATATCTCATCGGGCTCCAGCATATCCGCATAGAACCTGTCAGCAGTGCTGAATCTCTTGCCCAAATGAGCAAACAGCACCCGACTATCCAGGAACGCAGCGTCTCCCATCTCCGCCAGCTTGTCGAAGAATCCCTTCACCCCCGACGATTCCAACATATAACCCATGACCGAACTGCCACCTTCACCCGACCCCTCTGCCCTCATCCCCCTCCCCTCCGACACCACCCGACACCGGCACGCCGTCTCCGTCTCCAACTTGGACCACACATAACTGTTCACCCGACCCGTCACCGTCACCCTCGCCTCCTTGTCCGTAAAGCAAGCCATGGCCCTCCTTAGCTGCTCCCTCTGTAGCTCGCTAGCAACCATTGCCGGTCTTAGGTTTTCGGGTAAGTGAGGGTACAGGGAAAGCACAGCTAGATCCGTAGGCGTATCCACATCCAGCATTGATTCGATACTCTTCTCCAACACAACCACCTCAAGGCCTGCTTGGTCCCTCAGTAACCGGGGCAGTGGATTGTCAATCGTAGGCAGGCAAATTCGGTTCAAGGCGTCCACTGGCGTAAATGCCGTCATGTCTCCCGAGTACAGGTTGTTGGTGATCACGGTGTTTTTTCCTTCCATTAGCCGCTCCCCCACCCCCCGAAACACCTCCCCCAACGCCAACACCATTGAACCACCCCCCAAACAGCATGCCCGGTCCGCATCGTGCCTCTCCAGAACATCCTTCAGACAACGCCCAAAATGAAAGGATTCCGGCGATTTCTCAATTTCCAGCCCAATACTTGTTATGTGCAGTAACTCAGGTTCATCGGTAACGATTACATGCCGGTCAAAAACGTCACAAGCAGCAACCTGTTTGGCGTTATGTAGAGCCACCGCACACTGCGCCGACGCCAATACCCTTTCCGGATCGCTCTCCCCCCACCCCCCGACAAACGTCACAAACACCGAGTTCCCCATCCCGGCTCCCTACATCTCCCGCGCCACCGTGATCCCCCACACCTCCACCACGCCAACCCTCTTCAATGCTGCCGCGCAGGCCCTCAGCGTAGCCCCCGTCGTCGTTACGTCATCGATAACCGCGACCTTTTTTCCCTCCACCCGACCCGGCCTGCATTCAAACGCCTGGGCAACATTAGCTCGCCTCTCGTCGGCAGTCGATGCCCTGGCTTGGGGCCCGAGATATGTCACGCGTCGCAGGCATCCTCCATCCACTTCGATACCCATCTCCTTCCCCAATCCCACAGCCAGAATCTCCGATTGGTTGTAGCCTCTCTCCCTCATCCTGCGCTTATGCAATGGCACAGGCGTCAGCACGTCAAACTCCAGGCCATCCCCCTTCAAAAACTCCGCCAAGTAAGCTGACAATGTCCCCCCGACCGACCGCAAGTTGGCAAACTTCAGCGCCAGGATAGCCTCCCTGACCGGGCTCTCAAACTCAAACCTCGACCTCATCCCATCCAGCGGCCACACCCGGTCCGCCGCAGCTATGCACAGGCAGGGGCTCGGGCCCGGGTTCCCGCACCTGTGACATCGCGGCATCCCTATCACTGGCATCCCCGACTCACACTCCCCGCATATAAACGCCCCCTGCCTGTCGCACGCCACGCAGCGTTTTGGAAACAGCAAGTCCAGCAATGAGTCTCTGCTGCTAGGTATCAACGTCGAAATACTAATTAGTCACCTCGCCTTTGTCTGTTGGCCTCCCTGGCCCACGAATCCAATTATAGCCACCGTTGTATACTCTCCACTGCAACTCTCAGCCCGATTACGAACATCGTCCTATGCTGAAGGCCGTCTTCTTCGACCTCTATAACACCCTCGCCCGCTTCGACCCCCTTCGCGAAGACCTCCAGCAGCAGGTCTGTGCCCAATACGGTCTCCGCGTCGAAAAGGAAGGCATCCTCACAGGCTATGTCACCGCGGATGATTTCATGGCCCGGGAAAATGCCAAATTCCACCTGGCCAAGCGCACCGAACTGGAACAGTGGGACTTCTTCGCCGAATACGAGCGCCTTATCCTTCAGGGTGCGGGTGTGGAAGTCCCTTTGCAGCTCGCCGGCGAGATCTTCGAATCCATCCGTGCAATCCCTTACCACCTCGCCCTCTACGATGACGCCCTTCCCTGCATCAGCACTCTCAAGTCTCGCGGCCTCATAGTAGGCATGATCAGCAACATCTACTCCGACCTCAACCGCACCTGCGCCCGACTCGGCCTCGCAGACGCCCTCGACTTCTGGGTTACCTCCAAGGAGGCCGGCTCCGAAAAGCCCCACCCCGCAATTTTTAAACTCGCCCTCTCCAAGGCCGGCGTCCGGCCCGACGAAGCCCTCCATGTCGGTGACCAATACTATTCGGACGTCACCGGCGCCCGAGGTGTGGGCATCACCCCCGTCCTGATCGATAGGACAGGCCTCTCTCCCGAGCAGGACTGCACCGTAATTGGCAGCCTCACGGAATTGCCTGCCCTCTCCTACTTCTCTCCTAGTCCCTAGACCCTTGCACCCCACCCCTCCCTCACCTAGAGTATGCTTGGTTAGCAGGGACGGACCGCGGTTGGCCGACTAAATCCAATTCTCACCGCACCGGTCCCGACTCGGAGGATTATGGGCGGCAATGGCAGGGTAGTCGTAGTCTCCAACAGGGCGCCTTCCGTTGCCGCGCCCTCAACCCAGGAAGAGCGACGCAACCTTCCTGTTGGTGGCCTCGTCAGCGCCCTCCGACCCCTCTTGCTAAGCCGCGGTGGCCTTTGGATGGGTTGGGACGGACTCTCCGAGGGTCAACCTGGAACAGTCCCCCCTTCCATTTCCGACGTCGACGGCATCAGACTCGCCTCCGTCTCCCTCTCACCCGAGGATGTGGACCACTTCTACACCATATTCTCCAACCAGACCCTCTGGCCACTCCTTCACTCCTTCCCCGACAAAGCTACCATCAGCCACGACAGTTATCGTATCTATCGCGACGTCAACCGGAAGTACGCCGACGCCCTCATACGCCTGCTCCGCCCCGATGACCTCGTCTGGGTCCACGACTACCATCTCTTCCCTCTCGGCCACGCCCTCCGAAAGCTCGGCTGGAAAGGCAAGACAGGCTTCTTTTTGCATAGTCCGTTCCCTCCCTCCGAGATCTTCGGCATCCTCCCCTGGGCCCGAAAGCTCCTCACCCGTCTTTTTGCATACGATCTCGTGGGCCTTCAGACCCGCAAGTATGCCTACAACCTGGAAGAGTCCATGGGTGATGAGCTTGGAGCGACCCTCATTGGCGACAGGATGTACTACCGAGGCCAGGCTCTGAAAATCCGCTCCTTCCCCGTCAGCACCGACGCCCAGGCCTTCCGAAAAATGGCTTCCAGCCAGGCCCCGACTCCCGTCACCCGCTTTTTGGACGAGTTCACCAGGGACAAGAGAGTCCTCCTCGGCGTCGACAGGCTCGACTACACCAAGGGAATCGCCCAGCGCATGCAGGCTATCGAGCGGCTGTTGGATATCCACCCTGACCTGCGCGGACACGTCACCCTCATCCAGATCGCCGCTCCCAGCCGCGTCAACGTCCCCGAATACGCCGAGGAACGCGCCCAGCTCGACTCCCTCGTCGGCCAGATTAACGGAAAATTCGGCGAGGCCCACTGGATGCCTATCCTCCCCCTCCATCGCTCTTATTCGCAGCAGGATCTGGCCCATTTCTACCGAGAAGCCGACGCCTGCCTCGTCACTCCTCTCCGGGATGGCATGAACCTCGTTGCCAAGGAATTCGTCGCATCCCAGACCTCGGATCCTGGTGTCCTCGTCCTCTCCCGCTTCTGCGGAGCCGCCGAGTCCATGCAGGACGCCCTCATGGTCAACCCTTACGACGTCCAGCGCACCGCCTCCGTGATCTACCGGGCCCTGACCATGCCCGAGGACGAGCGCCTCCACCGCTGGGAGTCCCTTTTTAGTGGCGTTACCCGCCACACCGCCGAGGACTGGTCCTACAGCTTTCTCTCCGCCCTCGGCGAGTCGTAGGCCATCCACCTCAGGAACTCCTCCACCTCCCCCCTCCCATCCAGCCAGTAGTCCACCTTGAGAATGACGTCTGGCGGCGTCTCGCCGTCCACAACAGCCACCGCTGCCCCTGCGAATTCTTGCATCTTTTCCAGTCTATGCACCGCATCAAATGCATCGCAGTCGGTTACGTCATCCCCCATAACTATGGCTCCCGTCAGCCCCGCCCCCTTAGCCAATTCTTCAACAACGGTACCCTTGTTTACGTTAACATCCGGCACCAGTTCCACGACCATCTTCCCTTCCTTGACCATAAGTTCCCGGGCCTCGGCAAATGGACGCATCATTGCAAGGACAAGTGATCTTGCCAGGTCCGGCTCGGGAGCGTTGCGGTAGTGCACTGAGACGACCGACCCCTTATCTTCCACGAATAGCCCATCGACCCCCAGCTCGGCAATTTCGACTACCACATCCTCTTCGAGTCCCGTCGCCGTCTCAGCTTTCGACTCCGCCTCTTCGTTGCCCGCTGGCCACACTTCCAACCCGTGATTTCCCACGTACGTGATCCCCGCCAGCCCCACCACCCCCCTCAGATACCCCACTCCCCTCCCAGACACCACGGCCACCATCTCCAGCCTTTCAGAGATCACACCCAAAGTCTCCCGAATGCCTGACTCCAATACCGTGTCCCGTGGATCATCAAAAATGGGTGTCAACGTCCCATCGAAGTCCGTAAACAACCCCACCCGCTCCGCGCTCAATATCCGAGAGAAGCTCTCAAGATGTTCTAGTGCACTCAAAGGACGCAACTTTTACTTACTGACTCCCCCTCGCAATTAACGATACGTTTGCAGACCTGTCATTCCGATGCCCCGCGAGGTCGTAGATGTCGGAGATGCGCCAAGGCGTGCGCCCAAGGCGTGAATCTGGGGAGGGGTTCCGCGCTTGGGCTCACTATGAAATTGCCAATCACAGAGCCTCCATTAACTACGCGCACCCACAAACACCCTCCCCTCCCCCTCCGCCACATACACCTGCTCCACGACCTCCACCAGAATCTTCTGCCACCCACTCACCCCCGAGTTCACGTCTATCCGCACCTGCCTGCTCCCTACCCTCACCCGCCTCCCCAGCGCGCTGCTGCCTTTATTGTTCACCCGGGCCTCAGGCCCCAGGTACAGTACAATTTGCTTCCCGTCCCGAGCTATCCTGGTAATCCCCCGCTCGGACGCTATCAGCTTCAACCTTAGCAGGTATAGCAGGTTCTCTACCTCCCTCGGTCTGGCCCCGAACCTGTCCTTCATCTCCCCTGCTATTGCATCCACCCCCTCGACCTCCCGAAGCCTTGCCAGCCTCTGGTAGAGGGCCAGCCGTACTTCAAGGCCCGGCACGTAGTCCTCCGGCAGATATGCGGGTATTGGGATGTCTACCGCCGTAGTGGTGTCCAGTGGAAGCACCAGCTCTGAGGCCCCATTCCTGTCCATTCCGGCAAAGCCCAACTCCTTCAACTCTTCTATCGCCCGACCCAGCATCGCACAATACAGGTCGAACCCAACCGCAGCTATGTGCCCGCTCTGCTCCACCCCCAGCAAATTCCCTGCCCCCCTGATTTCCAGATCCTTCATAGCAATCCGGAACCCTGCCCCCAGCTCCGTCGCAGCCTGTATCGCCTTGAGCCGTTTCTCGGCTACCTCGCTTATACCCTTGTACCGGTCGAAGAAGAAATAGGCGTACGCGCGGTCCGATCCTCTCCCCACCCGACCCCGCAACTGGTACAGCTGTGACAGCCCCATCCTGTCCGCCTGATGCACGACGATGGTGTTCACGTTGGGCATGTCCAGCCCCGACTCGATAATCGTCGTGCAGACCAGCACGTCATAGTCGCGGTCTGCAAAATCCACCATCACTCTTTCCAGTTGGGTCTCGTTCATCTGGCCGTGCCCCACCGCCACCCGGGCCTCGGGTACCAGTTTTCGCAGCCTCTGCGCCAGCGCCTCGATGCTCTGCACCCTGTTGTGGACGAAAAACACTTGCCCACCCCGATCCATCTCTCGCAATACCGCCTCCCGCGCCACTTCGTCATCGTATTCTTGCACGTAAGTCCTGATCGGCAGCCTCTCTTCCGGAGGCGTCTCCATGGTGCTCATGTCCCGGACCCCGACCAACGACATGTGCAGTGTCCTAGGTATCGGCGTAGCGCTTAGAGTCAATACGTCCACCTCCTCCCTCATCTTCTTCAGCTTCTCTTTGTGTGCCACCCCGAACCTCTGCTCTTCGTCGATAACAACCAGCCCCAGGTCCTTGAACTCCACGTCCCTCTGAAGCAGCCGATGAGTCCCGATACACACGTCCACCGACCCCTCCTCCAGTTTCTCCAGCACCGACTTCTGCTCCTTCACCGACCTGAACCGGCTCAACACCTCAATCTCGACCGGAAAGGCCTTGAGTCGCTCCCTGAATGTTTGCAGATGCTGCTGTGCCAGCACTGTAGTCGGCACCAACACCGCCACCTGTCTCCCGTCCAGTACGGCTTTGAACGCTGCCCTCACCGCCACTTCCGTCTTTCCGTAACCCACATCCCCACACACCAGCCGGTCCATCGGCCTGGGTTGCTCCATGTCCCGCTTCACGTCTCTGATAGTCTCCATCTGGTCTGGCGTCTCAACGTACGGGAAGGACGCCTCCATCTCCTGCAGCCAGGAGTTGTCTTGCGAATATGAATAGCCCTTCTTCATCTCCCGCTTCGCATACAACGACAGCAACTCCCGCGCTATCTTCTCCGCCGACTCCTTCACCTTTCTCTTCGCCCTGCTCCACTCCTGCGTCCCCAGCCGGTTCATCACCGGCGGCCTCTCCCCCGACCCTATGTACGGCGTCACCCGGTCAACGCTGTCGTTTGGTACGTACAGCCGGGCCGCATCCGCGTACTCAATGGTGAGGTACTCCCGCTCTCCCTCGTCCCTCTTCATCGTCGTCACCCCCACGAACCGCCCTATCCCGTGGTCGATATGCACCACGTACTCCCCCACCCTTATTTCCGAGGCAAATGCCTCCTTCTTGACCGGCCTCCGCCTCGACGCCCGCCGCTGCTTCACGTAGCCGAATATCTCCTTGTCCGTGAATAGGACCAGCGGCTTCTCCTCGCCCGAACCCTTCAAAGTCCAGCCTTCCGCCAATGAGCCCTTTACTAGTAGAGGCGCGCCTAGAATGGGAGGGTCCTTAATGCTAGGCAAGACGGGTGTGAAGATATCCACTTCGGCCAGCAACTCAGCCAACCTCTCCGCCTGGTGACTCACTATCGTAACCCGACACCCTTCCTCCAACATCCCGCGCAAGTCTCGCAGGAAGTACCGTAAATGCCCCCCAAAGTTCGGTGTTGGGGCAAAGCCCATCATCCTTGCATCCGGTTCCCCTGCCCTTTCCCAACCTTCCAGCCTGACAACTGTACCCGAGCTTTCCAACAACCTTCGGACTTCTTCCCACTCGGGGTAGGGGGAGGGAATCAAAGGTGGCAGTTCATTCTTGTCCACTCGAGCTGACCGCACCTCCTCCGCCTGCTCCTGGAGCTCCGTATAGGCGCTCTCCAGGGCAACACCTCCTTCCAGCAATACAATCGTGTCCTTCGACAGATATTCCAGGAAACTCCCTTTCAGGAATAGCTGTGAGTAAGCATCCCCGCTTTCCAACCCCACCCCCGACACGTACCCCTCTATGTCATTCCTGAAGCTCGCCAACGTCTCCGCCATACATCCTGAGAGGTCCATCGACGCCGCAACCTCCTCCCACCCCGCCCCCGACTCACCATCGTACAGCGACTCTCTCGCCGGCCCTATCCTCACCTTATCCAGGCTATCTATCGATGCCTGCGTCCCCGGGTCGAACCCCCGTACACTCTCAACCTCATCCCCGAAGAAGTCCAGCCGTACCGGACGCTCCTCCGTCGGAGGAAAAACGTCAATTATCCCGCCACGTCTTGTAAACGTGCCTGGCAACTCCACCGGCCCATCCGAATAGTACCCTGCGGCCAATAACCGTTCGATAAGTTCGCGCTGTGCAATCCGACTCCCTGCCCGCACCTCGAAGCACAGATCGGCGTGACGCTTCCTTGGTAAGGTCTTGAGTGCAATCGCAGGTATGCTGGTCACGATTACCGACGCAGTCCCCGCAGACTCGTTCACCATCATATCCAGCACCCTGATGCGGTCCAGCGCCACCGCCGGATCCCACGCGCGGGCCTCGTAAGGTAGGGCGTCGGGCTCCGGGAAAAGACTCACTTTCTCACCGGAAGAAGACCAGAGTGATATCTGCTCCTGCAACGCCACCGCTTCCGCTCCCCGAGCCGTTACCACTAGCATAGGCCTGCCCAGCTCCCGGCTCAGCGCCGCCACCAGGCATGGCTTAGCTGCATCCAGTGCAACCACAGATACGGACTTTGAGGACGCGGCTCGCCTAGCCAGGGCCCCAATCCCGGGGTCCCGGGTCACCTGCTCGATCAGGCCCGATAGGTCCATTCGGTTGCTTTCCAAGAGCCGCAGTGTAGATTCTAGCAAATGTTTGTTGAAGGGGCAGAATGTAACCGTCTACCCTCCCTCCTTGGGGAGTTAGTGGCCCCGGATATAATGTGTATACATGTCCCTTTGCAGCGCCCTATAGGAGACCTTCCATGAGCACCGAGGCCACGATAATCAGCATCGCGCTAATTGCGTTCTTCATGGTGCTGTCCGCCTTCTTCTCCAGCTCGGAGACCGCCTTCATGTCTCTGCAGCGCGTGAGAATTCTTCACCTTGCCAACATCGGACGCGCCGGCGCAAAGAGGATGCTAAACAGGATGGACCATCCTGAGCGGACCCTTTCTACCGTCCTGCTCGGAAACAATCTCGTAAACACAGCCGCGGCGGCCATTGGTGCAGGTATTGCAGTCGCCTGGCTGGGCGACAACTTGGGTGTCGTCGTAGCCACCCTCGGTATAGCATTTCTTCTGCTCATATTCAGCGAAGTCATCCCCAAGACCTTCGCAAGTCGTCACTCCGAGTGGCTTGCTTTCCGCTATCTGAAGCCCTTCGCCCTCGTGGAGGTCTTGCTCCTGCCCGTCTCCGTTTTCTTGGAACTCATCGGGCGCTTCATTGTCAAGGCAAGCGGGGGTCGCGTGGGGGCCCGCAATCTGGTCAATGCCGATCTCTTGCGCTCCGTTATATCAGTTGGCCATCAAGAGGGCGCTGTTGACCGGGAAGAGGCCAGGATGCTGCAGAACGTCCTCGCCTTCCGGGAACGTCTTGTCAAAGAGGTAATGACCCCCCGCACGGAAATGGTCTGGCTCGACGAAGACATCAACCTCAAAGCCTTCCTTGATGAGTACGACACCTCGCCCCTTTCCCGCTTCCCCGTCTACAAGGAGTCCTATGACAACGTCGTCGGCCTCCTCCACACCCGAGATGTCATCCGCGCCCTCCACAACGACCAGGTCCAATATGACAACAAGTTGATCGAACTCGTCCGCCAGGTACCCTTCGTCCCCGAGACCAAGCGCCTCGGCGACCTCTTCTTCGAAATGCGCTCCTCTGGCCACCAGATGTACCTCGTCGTCGACGAATACGGCGGCGTCTCCGGCCTCGTCACAAACCAGCAACTCGTCGCCTCCATCATGGGCCGAGTCGCTGACGACGAGACCACCCGCGACGAGGTCGAAGAACTTGAATCCGGCGCCTTCCAGGTCGACGGCGGAATGCCCATCGACGAAGCCAACGAGACCCTCGGCCTCCACATCCCCGACGGCGAATACGAGACCCTTGCCGGCTTTGCTCTCGAAATGCTCTCTCACATCCCCTCCGAAGGCGAAACTTTCCGCTTTCAGGGCCGTCGCATCACCGTCGCCGAAATGAAGGGTGTTAAGATCGAAAAGCTTCTCGTCTATAAGCGCTAGGAGCGCTTCTACATTCCCCCTCGAATCTCGAAATGCGCATCATCCTCGTAAGACACGGTCAGACCGACGCCAATAAGGAAGGCCGCTTCCAGGGCGCTAGCGACGCCTCCCTCAACCAGATGGGCCACTCCCAGGCCCAAGCCCTTGCCCGCCGCCTCTCTTCGGAAGCCCTTGATGCCGTCTATTCCAGCCCTCAGACTCGCGCTCTGCAAACTGCCTCTCCCATCGCTCAGGACCACAACCTCTCCATCGAAACCGTCCATGACCTCCGGGAGCTGGACATTGGAGAACTGGACGGCCTCCAGGCCCCCGACCTCCGTGAACGCTACCCCTACATCTTGGAGCAGTGGCGCATAAACGTCGGCGCCCTCACCATGCCCGGCGGTGAGTCCATCGTCAGCCTCCGGGAACGCACTTGGAATGCCATCCTCTATATCCGAGACAGTCACCCGGAGGGAACGGTAGCCGCCGTCAGTCACAACTTCGCAATCCAGAGCATTCTTCTTACGGCCCTCGGCATGGACCTGCGCAACTTTCAACGCATCCGTCAGGACCTCGCAGCCATTACCGAACTCGAATTCGCCAACGGCGACCCCGTACTCAGGTCTTTGAACGATAGGTGCCATCTATCGAGGCTTGGCTAACGGGGCCCGGAGGAGGTGCAGCCATTTCCACGAACAGGCGAACCATCTCCTCCCTCGAATCCCGCGTCCGCAAGTTCATCCTTGATCACAACTTGGCCCATGCTCCTCACCCCCTGGTTATCGGCGTCTCCGGCGGCCCCGACTCCCTTTCCCTCCTTTACGCCCTCCACCGTCTCTCACCCAAGTTGGGCCTGTTGCTCCACGTCGCCCACTTCAACCACGCCCTCAGAGGCCCCGCCTCTGATTCTGACGCAGATTTCGTAAAGGCTCAGTCCGAGTCCCTTGGCCTTCCCTTCTCCACTGCCAAAGAATATGTAAAGTCCCTTCCAGCCGGCCACAGCCAATCCCTCGAAGAGAAGGCTCGCGAAGCCCGCTACAACTTCCTCGCCCAAGTCGCCGCTGAGCAAGACGCACTAGGCATCGCCGTAGCCCACACCGCAGACGACCAGGCCGAGACTGTCCTCCTCCACCTGATCAGGGGCACCGGTCTACGCGGCCTCGTCGGAATGAAGCCGGTTTCCGAGGCTGCTTCGGTATCAGGCCACCCCTTTACCCTATTTCGTCCTCTCTTAGACATAACCCGAGCCCAAACCGAGGCCTATTGCCAAGCCCTGGACCTCGAACCCCGCTTGGACCACACCAACCTCCTTCCCGACACCCTCAGAAACCGCGTACGGCTGGAACTATTACCCCAGCTTCGCCAATACAACCCCCGCATCTCCGACTCCTTCATCCGCCTCGCCGAATCAGCCTCCCTTGACCTCTCGTTCATCCAGTCCCAAGTCGACGAGATTTCAGCCAATCTGCTGGAACGCGGCGAATCCGGCCTCTGCATCTCCCGCCGGAAACTGTCCGAAATCCACCTCGCCCTGCGCCGCCGCGTCCTGTCAAAGGCGTTAGAGTCGATGTCCGGCAGCCCCATTGACATTGAAGCTGTCCATGTAGAGGCCATCGACTCCCTTCTCACCGCAGACACAGGCGCGAAATTAGACCTGCCAAAAGGTATTCTCGCCACCCTCGACTACAACGCCCTCATCTTGACTTCCCTCCGAGCCATTCACCCCCACCCACCCCTCCCCGAGGTCGGACATCCCATCAAAGTGCCCGGTCGGACCTTGCTTCCCGGCTGGAAAATCACCGCAGTCGTCGAAGACTCCCCTTCAACCGTACCCGACCCGGACCCCTACTCAGCCCTCTTTGACATGGACCGACTCCCGGGTCCCCTAATTATCCGACGCCGCCAGCCCGGCGACCGCTTCACGCCCCTCGGCATGTCCGGCTCAAAAAAGCTCCAGGACTTCCTCACCGACACCAAAGTCCCCCGCCACCTCCGCGACTCCATCCCCATAGTCCTCTCTGGCGACCAAATCATCTGGGTCGTTGGACACCGCCCCTCAGACCACACCAAACTAAACCCCACCACCCAACGCACCCTCCGCCTTACATTCGAGAGATCAAATCCAAAGGCGTCTGAGACATAAACACCCTTGACAGAGACGCTGTAACAGACTAGACTTAAGACTAGTCTGATTTACATTTCCGGAGGATTTATGGTTAGCGCATGGCCAGTCCAAGACGCCAAGGCGAAGTTTAGTGAACTCCTAAGGGCGACCCTAGATGAAGGCCCACAGATAGTCACCAAGCACGGCGTCGAAACCGCGGTTTTAGTTCGTATTGACGATTGGAAGAAATTACAGGGAAGGGCTAAGCCGAGCCTAAAGGAACTACTTATGTACCCAGGAGCCCGTACCGAAAACCTAGTGCCTGAACGAGTCAATCGTCGGCACAGGACACCTCCAACTTTTGAATAATCCGATGTACCTACTAGATACCAATGTCATTTCTGAACTGAGGCTTCCTAGGCCGAACAGATCAGTTGTTGATTGGCTTAACAATGTCCCTGACCATCAGCTATTCATTTCAGCCGTCTCTATAGGAGAGATACAAGCCGGGATAGAAAATACACGTCGGAATAATGAAACTAAGGCAACTGAGATAGAAGAGTGGCTTAATCTAGTCTTGGAATACTATGATGTACTGCCTATGGACTCTCTCGCTTTCCGTGAATGGGCCCGACTCATGTACGGGAAATCAAGAGCTCTCAGCGAAGACGCCATGATAGCCGCCACGGCCATTGTACACAGGCTAACCGTCGTAACTAGAAACGTTAGAGACTTTAACCTACTGGAGGTGGAGCCACTTAATCCATTCGTATAGAGCGGCCACAAGAACAGGACTCAATCCCCCTACATCACCCTCTTCAACCGAGCATTCTCCGTCAGCCCCGGGATCCGACCCCTCTTCGCTATCGCCTTCCCGTCCACCTCGTGGATATCCGCCGTGAAGTTGATCGGCCCCGCGTTGCTGATGTATCCCCCCACCCCGAAGCTGTCCACCGGAGCATCGTTCTCTATGAAATAGCGGATCCGCTCGGGGTCCAGCCCCCCGCTGACTATCAGCCTCACCGACTCAAACCCTTCCAAATCCAGCCTCGCCCGTATCTCCTTCACCAGCTCTGCCGTCACCCGACCCCTCTCCCAAGGCGTATCGACCCTCACCCCCGTAAGCCTCTCCTTCATCGCCCGGGCCACCCGTAGGCTCTCCTCGGCCTCGTCCTTGAACGTATCCACCAGCACTATCCGCGGCACATCGGGGCCCTGGCTCCGGTCAAACGCCTCCGCCGCCTCCAGCGTGTCCCCGACTACCAGGATCAGCGCATGAGGCATCGTTCCCGTCGGTTCGATCCCCGCCAGCGCCGCCCCGTCTATCGACGCACACCCCACGCACCCCGCCACCACCGCCGCATACTCCATCCTCCCCGACACCAGCGGGTGCACGTGCCTCGCCCCGAAGCTCACCACAGGCTTACCCTCAGCGGCCCTGACGCACTCCCGTGCTGCCGTCGCCCATCCCGTGCAATGCGATAAAATCCCCAGCAGCGGCGTTTCATACAGCCCGAATGGCCGGTACGGCGCCCGCACCCTCAGCACCACCTCTTTCCGCTCTATCTCCACACCCTCTTCTAGCGCCTCCACCTCCCCCTCTCCCGCCGGCACAACCTCTTCGATGAGCTGCAGGGTCTCGTCAATCCCACAGAGCACCCCCGGCTTGGATGTAAAGAACTCCACGGTAACTATTGGGTTCAGGCCCTCGGCCTCCAGCACCTCCTGCGCCCGACGGAAGTAAATATCCGTCGTCTCCCCGGAAATCACCCAGTCGGGCAACGGGAACTTTGAACGGATGGTGATGTCGGAGGAAAGCGGGAGGTCGTCCTGAATAATTGCCATTGCTTTGCTTGGATCGGCTCAGCCTACGACCTGAGGCTGCACCACCTTCGCGCCCAGCACCTTCTCTATGTGGTCCAGGGCAAACCGGTGCGCCTCTTCGGAATAGGTCGCCACCGCATCCGCCGGCACCTCCACCCGGTAGTCCCGGTTGCGGGCATCCGCTACCGTGTGCATCACGCAAACATTGGTGCAGACTCCACAAACGATAACCTTTTCCGGGTCAAGCTCCCGGAGCCGTGAGTCCAGGTCCGTGTTGAAGAATCCGCTATACCTCTGCTTCGGAATCACGTCCCCTTTGAGGCCTGCCAATTCGGGGATTATCTCCGTCTCAGCCGTGCCCCGGACACAGTGCTCGGGGAACATCTCGAATTCCAGGTCGTCGGGCGCGTGATTGTCACAGAGGAAGATAATCTTGCTCCCCTTCTCGCTTTCTCGCTCGATGAGTTCTTGCACAACCGGGATAATCTCCCGCGCCGACTCCCCTGTGTATAGGTTCCCGCCCTCTTCACAGAAACCGCGGACCATATCGACTACCAGCACTGCGTTAGCCATATCCTCCTCCTTTACCGGCCCATTGCTTTATCGTTAGAAAATGTTAATCCCGCCAACTAACCGATTCAAGAAGCGCCATCGTTCACCCGGTACCGTGGTTTCGGCACACCCCCGAGTCTCAGCCTCAGCAGGCCCTTGAAGTCCTTCCAGGCCGTCGATACCACCTTGACCCGCGTGTCGGGATCATCCACCCAGTGCACCGGTATCTCTTTGATCCGGTAGCCGTTCTTCTCAGCCAGTATCAACAGTTCCGTGTCGAAGAACCACCCCTTGTCCCGTATCAGCGGCACCAACTCCCGGGAAACCTTGCGGCTTATCGCCTTGAATCCGCACTGGGCATCCGAAAATTTCGTCCGAAACATCAGCTTGATCAGCGTGTTGTATGACCGCGAAATGAACTCCCGCTTCACGCTCCTTTTCTCTACCCTAGAGGCCTTAGCCAACCTGGACCCGATCGCCACGTCATATCCATCTTCTATTGATCCCACCAATGCAGGCAGCGCATCCAGCCGAGTCGACAGATCAACATCCATATAGCAGATCACGTCCGCCTCGCTATCCCCCCACGCCTTGAACAATGCCCGTCCCCGACCCTTCTTCGTCAGGTGGACCAATGCGACCCTCTCGTTCTCGCTAACCAGTTGTTCCGCCACCTCCCGCGTCGAGTCCACGGACCCGTTATCAGCCACCACTATCCGCCAATCGGAATAGGGCATTTCTTTCCTGGCAAACTCGGACAGCGTAGCTACACATTCGGGGAGGGCCACCTCCTCATTGTAAACAGGTATGATTATGTCAACGCTTCTCAATCGCTTTTCTTTCTCTTAGACCGGATGACCCGGTGATTTTGAGCCCTAGTGCTTGAAATGCCGCACCCCCGTGAACACCATTGCCATCCCCAGGGCATCCGCCGTCTCTACCACTTCCTCGTCCCGCACCGACCCCCCAGGCTGCACCACGGCCCCCACCCCACCCCCCGCCGCCAATTCCACGTTGTCCGCAAACGGGAAAAACGCATCCGACGCCAGCGCCGACCCCTTGGCCCGTTCTCCTGCGGCCCGTAGTGCCAGATGAACACTGTTCACCCGGTTCGGCTGACCCGCGCCCATCCCCACCAGCGCCCTATCCTTGGCCAGAACTATCGCATTGGATTTCACGTGCTTGGCAGCCGTCCACGCGAACTCCAAGTCCTTCAGCTCCTCCTTCGTCGGCCGCCGCTTGGTCACGCATTTCCAGCCGGAAGGATCATCTCCCCCCGTGTCCCGGGTCTGCACCAGGAACCCACCTTCCACCGTCTTCACCTCCAGCCCCGTGCCCCCTCCTCCCGACGCCATCTCCAATATCCGTAGATTCTTTCTTTTCTTCAAGATGTCCAGCGCCTCCTGATCGAACCCGGGCGCAATCACAATCTCGTAAAACACCTTCGATATCTCCTCCGCGGTTGCTTGGTCGATTTTCCGGTTGCAAGCCACAATACCCCCGAACGCCGATACCGGGTCCCCAGCCAGCGCCCGTCGGTACGCTTCAGTCAAATCCTCGTGACTTGCCAACCCGCACGGGTTCATGTGCTTGATCACCGACACCGCCGGCCCCTCGAAGTCCGATGCCGCACCCCACGCCGCATCCGCATCTGCGATGTTGTTAAACGACAACTCCTTACCCCAAAGCTGTTTCGCCCCGGCTATCCCCACACTACGTGACAGCGTCCCCGCATAGAATGCTCCGTCTTGGTGAGGATTCTCCCCGTACCGCAGCTCCTGCGCCTTCACCATCCCGACTGTCAACTCTTCAGGAAAATCCCCCGATCCTTCCGAAAGGTAGTCGGCTATCGCTGTATCGTACAAGGCCACGTGCCTGAAAGCCTTCCGAGCCAGCCCCTTCCTGAATTCCTCGTCCAGCGTCCCATCCCCCAGCCTCCTGGCCGTTTCCTCATAGTCTTTGGGATCGACCACCACCAGCACGTGCAGAAAATTCTTCGCCGAAGCCCGTACCAGCGTCGGCCCCCCGATATCGATGTTCTCCAACGCCTCCGTAAGGTCCACTCCCTCCCTGCTCACCGTCTGCACAAACGGGTAAAGGTTCACCACCACCATATCTATCAACCGGATCCCGTGCGACTCCAGCTGTCCCAGGTGGTCCGGCACGTCCCGACGAGCCAGTATTCCCCCATGTACCGCCGGATGAAGCGTCTTCACCCGACCGTCCAGTATCTCGGGAAACCCCGTCAGCTCCGATATGCCCTTTACCGGCACCCCGGCCTCCGCTATTGCCCTCTGCGTGCCCCCCGTCGAGAAAATCTCTACCCCCAGCCCCGCCAGCGCCCGCGTAAACTCCCCCAGCCCCGACTTGTCCGATACGCTGATTACCGCTCTCATGCTCAACTGATCGTAACCCTCTCGGGCCCGTCACTCTCCACAACTTCCCCAATCACCACCGACCCATCGATTCTCTTCAATAATTCCTTCGCATCCTCCCCAGATGTTATAGTCACCATCCCGATCCCCATGTTGAACACGTCAAACATCTCGTCCGGGGAAACTCCGCCCGCCTCTTGGATGAGTCTGAAAATCGGCGGCGGCGGCCATGCCGATGCATCAATGCGAGCCCCCAATCCCTTCGGCAACACCCTCGGTACATTCTCCCTGAAACCTCCCCCCGTGATGTGCGCCATCCCCTTGATCCTCTCCAGTTGATCCCTCACCAACCCTAGATAGCACCTATGAGGCTCAAGGAGTTCCTCGCCAAGAGTGCGTTCCAACGCCGGGTAGAACTTTTCCAGCTCCGATGGATCGTCATCCAGCCCGAATACCTTCCTCACTAGGGAATAACCATTGGTATGCAGCCCCGACGACGGAATCCCCACAATCACATCCCCCTCCTCTATCGTCGACCCGTCAATAATCTCATCCCTCTCCACAACCCCTACGATGAATCCTGCCAGGTCGAACTCCTTGCCCTCGTAAACACCCGGCATCTCCGCCGTCTCACCCCCAATCAGCGCCACCCCCGACTCCCGACACGCCCTCGCCAGCCCCGACACCAGCGCCGCCGCCGCATCTTCATCCAGCTTTCCCATCGCTATGTAGTCCAGGAAAAAAAGTGGCTTCGCACCCCCGACCAATATATCGTTGATGCAATGATTGACCAGGTCTTCCCCGACCGTATCGTAACGACCAAGCATCGCCGCTATCCTCACCTTTGTCCCGACCCCGTCCGCGCTCGACACCAGCACCGGGTCCCGGTACTTCTCCAGGTGGTACAACCCCCCAAAGAACCCTATGTCTCCCAGCACCCGGGAGTTGAACGTTGAACGCGCGAGCTCGGAGATCCTCTCCGTGGCCCGTGCCGCCGTCTTTAGGTCTACGCCCGCGGCGCGGTAGCTGCTGTCAGTGGTCAACTGGAAATCTCCGGGACTTTTCTCAAATGAGGACGGACAGCCATGTGATGATGTCCACCCGGGCCAATCATGCCGTCTATTGGCGCGACTCCAGGGCCAACTTGTCCATTTCAAGCTGCACCGGTATCGGATAGTCCCCGGAGAAGCAGGCTGTGCATACCTCGTTCCTCGGCATCCCTACCGCCTCTACCAAGCCTGGTAGGCTCAGGTATCCCAGCGAGTCCGCCCCGATTAGCTGCCTGATCTCCTCCACGCTGTTGTTCGCCGCAAGCAACTCCGCCCTCGTCGCTAGGTCCACCCCGAAGAAGCATGGGTGCCTAATGGGTGGTGCACAAATCCTCATATGCACCTCAGTCGCCCCGTTCTTCTTCAATAGGTTGACAACGTGCGGTGTCGTGGTGCCCCGCACAATACTGTCGTCAACTACCACCACCCGCTTCCCCTCCAACACTTCTCTCATGGCGTTGAACTTCAGCCTGACCCCGAGTTCCCGGATACGCTGGTCCGGCTGGATGAACGTCCTGCCCACGTACCGGTTCTTCAGGATTGCTTCGCCCAACGGAATCCCCGACTCCTTCGCATACCCTATCCCCGCCGCCACTGCCGAGTCCGGCACCCCGATCACCATGTCCGCATCCACCGGCCACTCCCTTGCCAGCTGCGCGCCCATCCTCTGCCTCGCCAGGTAGAGCAGCTTACCCCCTACTATGCTGTCGGGCCTTGCAAAATAGATGTGCTCGAATATGCACAGAGCGTGCTTGTCCCGTTCCACCAGTTGTTCGGACTTCACCCCCGACGCATCGATGGTCACCATCTCCCCGGGTTCCACCTCCCGGATCACGTCCGAACCAATGTGGTCCAGCGCCGCACTCTCCGAGGCTATAACCCAACCGCCGTTCAACTTGCCCAGCGACAGCGGACGAACGCCCATCGGGTCTCGGATGCCTATGAGTTGGTCCTTCGTCAGGACGACCATGCTGTAGGCGCCCTGGAAGCGGTTCATGCAGTACCGGATCCGCTCCGCCCACGTAGCCCCCGGGGCCTGGCCCAGCCAATGCGCCATCACCTCGCTGTCCGTGCTTCCCTCGAACCTGATCCCCCGGTCTTCCAACTCAATCCTGAGTTCACCCGCATTGATCACGTTGCCGTTGTGCCCCGTGGCAACCTCGCCATAGGGGCCATCCACCAGCGTGGGTTGGGCATTGGAGATGTGGCTCGACCCCATGGTCGAATACCGGGTGTGGCCTATGGCGGCGTGCCCCGACAGCCTGCTCAGGTCTTGCTCGTCAAAGGCCTGGGCAACCAGACCCATGTGAGTGTGCACCGAAATGCCCCGACCGTTAGACGCGGCAATGCCCGCGCTTTCCTGGCCTCGGTGCTGTAAAGCGAACAAACCGAAGAACGTAAGTCTGGCTACATCTTCTCCGGGAGCATAAATCCCAAAGAGCCCACACGCCTCTTTCGGCTTGTCAACCATCTGATCGCAATGCCGGTATGCGGTCACGAAGGTTTCGGATACGGTCTCTCCCTCAAACTCTTAGGTCGGGACCCGTGCCCCGATTATAGCCCCACCCCCCACCCCGGTCAACGACAAATTTCTGCTGCTCCTTGATTCCATCCTTATTCTCTCGTCTGACGACCGCCCCCTCGAATCTATGCGAATGGAGTGCCTTGCCTAGGGGTTAGCTGCCCTTCTTGATGAAATCTGCGACTTTTTCCCCCATGGTCATCACGGTGACGTTCAGGTTCGCCCGCACAGTATCCGGCATGATGGAAGCATCTACTATCCGCAGTCCATCCAACCCGTACACCCGACCATACTGGTCGCACACCGCCAGCGGATCACTGGACGGACCCATCTTACAGGTACTCGAGATGTGATGTGCCGTCACCACTTCGGTCTTCATCCATTCATCAAGCAGGTTGTCCGACTCCATAACCTCATCTGAAGGGCCTGCCCTCTTCTCCACTATCTCGCTGAATGCGCTGTGCTTGAAGAGCTCGTTGCACATTCTCAATCCGTCACGCATCCGTTTGCGATCAAACGGATCATCCAGCAGGTTGTAGTCGAGAATCGGCTGCTGACGGGGGTCGGTGGACTGAAGCCTCAACTCTCCCTCGCTGAGGGCTAGGTAAAGACACTGGCTCGCCCCGATGCCCACAGGGTCCTTTTCATCCAAACCCCGAAACGGCCTCGCCGCCAGGTAGTTCGCCATATACACGATCATATCGTTCACGAAAGGCGAACCCTCCGCCGTGTACCTGAGCGTCACCGTCCCCGACGTAGTCTGGTTCACGTCCAGCGGATAGTCCTCTTTCGTGTACCAGCACAGGGGAACGTCCGGGTGGTCCCGGAGGTTTCTTCCCACGCCCGGCAGGTCCTGCACCACCGGAATCCCGAACTCCCTCAACTGCTCTCCCGGCCCCACACCCGACAGCAACAGAATATGAGGCGTCCCCACCGCCCCCGCACATAGTACAATCTCCTCCCCGTACACCGAGAACATCTCCCGTCCACTTATGACAAGCACCCCCACCGCCCGATTCCCATCAAAGATTATCCCGTGCACGTGGCAGTTGGCCCGAATGGTCAGGTTCAGGCGGTGTCTCGCAGGGTTCAGATACCCGATGTTAGTGCTCATCCGCACGCCGTCTATGATGTTGAAAGTCAGCGGCCCCACTCCCGTGGAATCTGGCCGGTTGTGGTCTGGGCAGTCGGGAAAGCCCGCGTCCCGACATGCCTCGTAAAAGGCGTGAGCGTGAGGTGGCCACTCATCCTCCGGATACCTGCGGCACATGATTGCCCCGTCGTTCCCATGGTATTCGTCGCGGTAGTCCTGGTCCGCCTCCATACGCTTGAAGAAGGGCAGCACGTTTTCAAATGACCACTCCTCGTTCCCCCACTCCGCCCATCGATCGTAGTCCTCCCGTACGCCTCTCAGGAACTGCGCCCCGTTCACCCCGCTGGACCCACCCGTAATCTTCCCCCTGGGTATGTCAATGCGCGCCAGGTCCGTGGCCCGTGCACTGAAGTTCCAGATGTGCTCCGAGTCCCACACCGGAATCTTGCTCCCGTAGGCCAGCCTGACTTCCTCAGGGATGCGCTCGAACTCTGGGTAGTCACCCCCTGCCTCCAGTAGCAGCACCGAGCGGTCGGGGTCTTCCGTAAGCCGGGCCGCCAGCGCTGCGCCCGCGGACCCTGCACCAACGATAATGTGGTCATACTTCATCAGTGAAATCCCTTTCCGGACCCCGGCGTGAGCAGTCTTGCACGGATTGCCGCAACTTTAGACTTTCGGAACTCCCAACGCAATATATGTGGGGTTGAGGTCTGACAAAACGTTGTCGCGTTTCGTGGCTATGTTGTAGACTGTCACGGCTGATGCCGCCAAGCATCGAATCTAGATTCTTGCATATGCACCTTAAAGGCAGCGTAGCGCATGTCTGACCCAGTGACACATTGTTTCGAGCAACCAACAATCGGGCTAGTGCGGGGTTGCCTTAAAAGTAGCCCCGACTTGAACGCTGCCTAGAGCCGTTATGGCTTCTGAAGACAAGCCGAAAACCTACAATATCCTCGTAGTTGACGACGAGCCCGATCTTGAACCCCTGATGCTCCAGCGAATGCGGCGCGACATCCGTGCAGGCCGCTATAGCTTTACGTTCGCGAGTGACGGCGTCGAAGCCCTGGAAAAGTTGGAGCAGGACCCTGACATCGACATGGTCCTCTCCGATATCAACATGCCCCGTATGGACGGGCTCACCCTCCTTGAGCAGATTCCTAATGTCAGCCCCAACCTCAGGTCCGTCATCATCTCTGCCTACGGAGATATGAAGAACATTCGAACGGCCATGAACCGCGGCGCCTTCGACTTCGTCACAAAGCCCGTGGACTTCGACGACCTCCGCTTTACCATAGACCGCACCCTAAAACACGTGGAGGAATTACGTGAAGCGCTGAATGCCCGGGATAAGCTGGTAGCCATCCAGAACGAACTGGACGTGGCCAGCACCATGCAGCAGTCGATTCTCCCCACCTCCTTCCCCAGCTCCAGTACGTACAAGGTGTTCGGCACGATGCATCCGGCGCGAAACGTCGGCGGAGATTTCTTCGACGTGATGCGGTTGCAGAATGACGAGGTCGGCCTGGCTATAGCCGATGTTTCGGGGAAAGGTGTCCCGGCAGCTCTGTTCATGATGTCCAGCCGCACGCTCCTCAAGGGCGCGGCAATCGGTGTGGATGGCCCGGGGGCAGTGCTTTCCGAGGTGAACAATCTGCTCAACGAAGACAACAGCGCCCAGATGTTCGTGACAATGCTGTATGCCATATTCAACCCGACAACCAGGACCTTCACCTATTCCAGCGGCGGCCACGACGCCCCGCTCCTTGTCCGTAGCGACGGCACCTCTACCCTGCTGCCCTTGACCAACGGCATCGCCCTCGGCATTCTCCCAGACTTCGAATACCAACAGGAATCCGTCCAACTGTCACCCGGCGACACCATTGTCCTTTACACCGATGGCGTCACCGAGGCAATGAATATGGATGGGTTACAACTGGGCATCAACAGGGTGCGCAGCGTCTTCACCGATTCCCCGCCCACCGATGCAGAAGATGCGGGCCTGGAGGTTGTCAAGGCCGTGGTCGACTTCGCCCAGGATGCTCCCCAGTTCGATGATATCACTTGTTTGACCTTGGGGTGCTACAAGGTTTGAGTTCGATTTACGGCACCCGACAACAGTAAACCACTCTATCAGGCAGACGCTCTAGCATGAAGCCCCGACCCCACACCCTCAATCTGTTGATAGCCACTCTACTTCTGGGCGCGGCGACTTTGCTTGTGATCGCAGCCTGTGGGGACTCACAGAATGGGAACGGGGCAAACGGCAGCATTGACAAAACGCCAACGGTAACCGTTGCTCCCCATGAGACGGGTGCTCTCGGAGTGTCGGAGGACAGGGTCCTCTTCGGCCAGTCCGCGGCGTTCCAAGGCCCCGCTCAAGAGTTGGGAATAAACATGCGGCTGGGCATCGAGGCAGCCTTCGCTGAAGCCAACGCTAACGGCGGTGTTCACGGACGCCGGCTGGAACTGGTCTCCTACAACGATTCCTACGAACCCGAGGCTTCCATAGCCAACACAATTCAGCTGATCGAAGAAGACAAGGTGTTTGCTCTGATAGGTGAAGTGGGCACGCCCACGTCCCGTTCCGCCACACCTATAGCAGCAGCAGCCAATGTCCCCTTCATAGGCCCGTTCACGGGCGCCGGGTTCCTTAGAGACCCGGAATGGGACAATATCATCAACCTCCGCTCGTCCTACCAGCAGGAAACTGCGGAGATGGTGGCGAGGCTGATGGAAGACCTCGGCATCACCAGGATCGGGGTAATGTACCAGGACGACTCCTATGGGCGAAGCGGCTACCGAGGTGTCTTGGCTGCACTGGCGCCCCACGGAATGGAGCCCGTAGCCGTGGGACTCTACCAGCGCAATACCACGGCGGTAAAGACAGCCCTCTTGGACCTGATGGAAGGAGAGCCCGAGGCCGTAATCATGATTGGCGCATATGAACCCTGCGCCGAACTTATAGTCTGGGGTAGACACCTCGGCCTCAACGCTATGTACCTGAATGTATCCTTTGTCGGGAGCAACGCACTCCAGCAGGAGCTGGGAAGCGAGGGCGCGGGGGTCATAGTCACACAGGTGGTCCCCTTCCCATGGGACGATTCTCTGCCCGTAGTGGCCTCCTATCAGAGCGCCCTGGAGGCATATCAACCGGGTACGTCTCCGGGTTTCGTTTCCCTTGAAGGCTACCTCGCAGGTCGGATGGCCATATCCGGGCTGGACATGTGCGGCAGGGATGTGGACAGGCAGTGCTTTGTGGACGGAATCCTGGGCTCGGACAGGATAGATCTGGACGGGTTCGAATTGCGGTTCGGCCCCGGAGACAACCAGGGCTCGGACAAAGTTTTCCTCACTGTGATCGGAGATGATGGGGCATACCATGCAGTAGACACACTGCGAGAGGCGCAAGAGTGGTCGAGTTACTAAAGAAGCTATTGGCCCTGCGGTTCAGGATCTCCACCCAGTTGTATCTGGCCATCGGCGGGGCGGTGATGCTTACCATTGCAGCCAGTCTGGTGGGCTGGTTCTCCTTCAACAGGGTGGGAGAAGTGCAGAGTCGGGTGAACGAGGGCAGTGTGCCGGAATTGGCCGCCGCGTTTGAAGTGGCCCAGTATAGCGGCACCTTGGTCGCCGCTGCCCCCAGCTTGACCACAGCCGCCGATCAACGTGAGTTGGCAATCAACGCCAGCAACATCGACCACACTTTTCTGCTGTTTGAGGAGCAGATAGTCGTCCTGGAGGGCAGCGAAAGCGCAGGGCAGGAACGGGTGGAACTCATCCGGGGACACGGCGATACCCTGATATCCAACATCGATGACCTGAAGCTCAGCATGGCCGAGGTCTTCCAGTTGGCTGAACAAAGGCAGGCGCTGCAAGCCGAGCTGACGGAGTTGCGAAGCCAACTGGATGATCTGCTCTCGCCCGCCATAGATGATCAGCTATTTTTCGTACTTACGGGCAACGTTGCCGTCGACGAGTCGCCCGCGTCCCGGACCGTGCATCTCTCCGAGGACCAGGTCACCATATATCGACGCCTTTCAGAGCTGCAGGCCGACACCAATATCGCCACGGAACTCCTCGCCAATTCCTTCACCCTTTCGGATGCCTCATTCATAGAGCCGCTCAGGGAGCGGTTCGAGGCGGCTGTCGAAAGGATAGATCGGAACCTTCAGGCCCAGCAGGCCCTGGCCTTCTACGATGATGCCTCTCCCATTTACGCTAGGCTTTTCGAGCTAGGCGTTGGCGACGAAAGCATCTTCAACGTATTCGCCCGGGAGTTGCAGATCGCCGAGCGGCAGGCAGGACTGCTGGCCCTCAACCGTGCAATCTCCGTAGACCTGATAGACGAAGTGGACGGACTGGTGAGCGCGGCGGAGGCAAGTGCCGCAAGCGCAACGGCGGCCTCCACACAGGCAATCTTCACGGGCCGGACATTGCTTTTGGTCATTAGCGGCTTCAGCATCGTCGGGGCATTGTTGATTATTTGGCTGTTCATCGGCAGGTCCCTGATGCGCCGCATAGGAATGCTTTCCAGCTGGATGCGACGTATGGCTGAGGGTGATCTGCAAGCCCAGATCGAAATTAAGGGCAAGGACGAAGTGGCCGACATGGCTGCTGCCTTGGAAGTGTTCCGCCGCCACGCCCTGGATGCCATCCGGCTAAACGAGGTCGAAAAGCTGGCCAACCAGCTCCAGGACAAGAACAGCGAACTGGAGGCCGTTCTGGCACAGCTCCAGAAGGCCCAGGACCAGATTGTCATGAGAGAGAAGCTGGCGGCTCTCGGTGAGCTTACAGCAGGCGTCGCCCACGAGATCAGAAACCCGTTGAACTTTGTCAACAATTTCTCGGAGGCGTCGGGAGAACTACTCGAGGAGTTGAAGGAAATTCTGGAGGAAGAGGGCGTAGTCCTGCCCGATGAGCAGCGAGACCTGGTCGATGAAATAACAAATGACCTGAACAGCAACGTTACCCGCATCCGCTCCCACGGAGAACGGGCCAACCGGATAGTCCACGACATGCTGCGCATGGGCAGGGACTCCGGGGATTGGCAACCGACGGACATCAACGCTCTGCTGGAGCAGCACTCCCGGCTGGCCTACCACAGCGCCCGGGCCACAAACCAGGAGTTCCGCGTTGAAATCAAGGAAGAATATGATCCTTCAGTCGGGATGATAGAGGTCGTTCCACAGGAGCTCGGTCGAGTCTTTCTGAATATGGTAAGTAACGCGTGTTACGCCACCGACCAGAGACGCCGTGTTGCCCAAGGCAATGGAGAAGGGGAGAGCGATTATGAGCCGGTCCTCTCGCTGGCGACTATTCGCAAAGAAAACGGTATAGAGGTGCGCATAGGCGACAACGGCACCGGAATGCCGGCCGATGTAGTGGAGAAGATATTCAACCCGTTCTTCACCACCAAGCCCACCGACCAAGGCACCGGTCTTGGGCTGGCAATTTCAAACGATATCGTGAGGCGGCATGGCGGATCGATCCGGGTGGAGAGCGAGGATGGAGTGGGCACCACTATGATAGTGGAACTGCCTCTTGAACCCCCACCCGGGTCCAAGCAGGTCGACACCTTTGACGACACAGAGGACGAAGAGGCGCTGGCAGGTTCCGCCCTTTAACTGCGCTGGTGGCGCACCTTGCCCGCATGGCTGGCATGGACCCATTGATTAGAATGGGCGCTTAACGCCGCATAACCTCAAGGGCGTTAGGTCAACTGGGCTTTTCCTCTTCGGATTGCCTGGGAAGATAACCCCTGACGGCAGGCGTCCCCACATCAGTCTCCGAGGTGGTGCCGGTTTCCTGGGTCTTGCCTGGCTTTGTCACTTTCTCGGCCTGAAATGCGCCTAGGAACTCGGCATCGACACCCGCGCCCTTTCTGGGGACCCGGGCAATGGCCATGCTGTCTGGTATTACGAAACCGCCGGAGAATACTAGCTTCATCGCCGAGTCCACGCTCAGGTCCGTTTCCATTACGTCATCCTCGTGAACGAACGCCATGTTGCCGGATGTCGGGTTCGGAACTGTGGGGATATAGACCGTGACCAGGGAATGGCCCCGGTCTTTGGAAAGGATTCGCCCGGTCACGAATCCCATGGCAATCATCCCCTCCCGAGGCCACTCCACGAAAACTACCCTGCTGAATCCGTAGTCGGATGCCACCACGTTCGTCACCTGCAACATTAACCTGTAGACCACCTTGACCACCGGCACCCGCAGCAGCACCTCTCCAATGAAATTCACAATCCACCTTCCGAAACGGAAGAGGGTCAGGAGTCCAATCAGATAAAAGGCCACTACCAGGGCGGCTAGGCCTATTCCGGTGACATCCCAGGGCTCGCCCTCTACGAATGGGAGGGCCCTCACATAGCTATCGGCTTTATTGACTATGAAAAGGATTACGATGATCGTGACTATAAGAGGCACAAGTTGCAGCAACCCGGCCACAACTCTTCCTTGAACATGCCCTTCGACGCCTCCCGCCATCCTCCCCGCCCAACTCTTGGACTCCTTGCCGTCCTGGTTTTGAACCTTCAAACCGCATGCTCCCTTCCAAGCCGCCGTCCGGCTGCATCAAATTATGAATGGTCTGCCGTATTGGGAATTGATGCCATTGACCCGGAGGGTCGGTGCAACTGGAAAAGCCGAGTTTATGGTAAGCATTTATGGTCGGTCAATAGCCGCCGAGAAGAACGCTGCAAAAAGGAATGGGATGACGCTGCATATCTATCTGTCCGCCGATGGGAAGGGGTCTGTTTCACTCATTAGGGCCTGGTGTTCCATGATGGACACGCCGCGAATCTCTTTATCGGCCCACAGGCTCTTCACATATTCAATCACGGCAATGATCTCTTCGTTAGAAAGCTGCTCTCCAAATGCGGGCATACCGCTCTTGAACTGGGGCAGGCTTGGATCTTCCCACAGCTGTCCGCCCTGGCTGACTATGCGATATAGCAGGCCGTCTGCATGGTGCCATGTGTGCCCGTCACCATTGAGGGGAGGAGCGGGCAGAGTCTCGTCGGCCTTGCGAATATGCCAGTCGGGCTCCCCCTCCCCCTCGACCCCATGGCACACCGCACAAGTTGCCGCAAAAGTCCCTTGGCCCGGGTGCTCGGTCGGCTCTATGGTCGGCGATTCGATGTTTGGGGAAGAACTGCACGCCATAGCCACTGCGAACACGGCAGCAAGAGTCATTGCCCACGACACGATCTTTGTGTATTTGAATTTCACGACTCTTCTAATTATATGGTGCCCAATGTTTGTGGGAATTGTCATGAGCAAATCAACGGCAATCGGAACGCTGCCACGGGTTGTCTTGAATCGTCCTGCAAACGGATGTAAAAATTGACCGGTTTTTGGAAGAAACTCAGCAGGTTGCTTTTGCCTCACCTGGAGCAATATAAAGAGTCAGGAAATTGAGCAAGGTGCGAATCTCATTCTCTAACCTATTGCGGACTGTTGGGATCAAGCGGAGAGCAGCGCTTGTCGGGCTGGCAGCAGCTGCCACGGCAACCGTTTTGACGCTTTCGGCCTGCGGAGAAGACCCCACCCCCATCCCCTCCCCGGAGCCTACCTCGACTCCCGCGCCCACCGCTACGCCGGTGCCAACGGCTACCCCGGTTCCGACGCCTATCCCCGTACCAACTCCCACCCCTACTCCTACTCCCACCCCCGTCCCCACCCCCACACCCGAACCCCCTCCCGAGGTAGACAAACCCGCCCTTGAAGCCATATTCCACGCTCTGGACGGTGAGAACTGGAAGACTACAAGAAACTGGTTGAGTGAAGAGCCCGTCGGTGAATGGTACGGCGTCAGGGTCAATGATGAGAATCGTGTCACGGCGCTAGAGCTGCGTGCTAACAAGCTTGCCGGAGAACTGCCTCCAGAGTTGGCCTCCCTATCTGAACTAGGGATACTCGACCTCTCAGGGAACGAAATTGAGGGAAATATCCCCGTGGAACTGTCCGGCCTTTCTAATCTCCGGTCCCTTGATCTCTCCGGCAACGATTTGGACGGCGAGGTCCCCGTAGAGTTCTCGCACTTGTCCGGCCTCTCCTCTCTCAACCTGGAGGACAACACCCTCACCGGAGGCCTTACCGGGCAGCTTGCCGGACTCGTAAACCTGGAATCCCTGGACCTTTCAGGTAACGAGTTCGATGGGGAGCTGCCCCCCAGGTTCTCCGGCCTCTCCGTCTTGAGATACTTGGACCTGTCTGACAACCGCATCAGAGGAGATCTCTTTGTGGAGGGTCTGGATGGATTACCGGCGTTGGAAGAGCTAAATCTCTCGAACAATCGACTGTCGGACACGGTGCCGGCCAGCCTGTCGGAACTCTCCGGCCTCAAAACCCTCGACCTTTCGGACAACTTGCTGACTGGCCCCGTGCCTGCGGAGTTGTCCGGCCTGTCCAACCTGGAGACGTTGGATCTCTCAAGCAACGGCTTGACCGGCCCGATCCCCGTGGAAATCCTCTCCCTGGCGCAGATCAATACCCTTGACTTTTCGGTAAACCGGCTCGATGGAGAAATCCCTGTAGAGGTGACCCTGCTCACGGACCTCGAAACCCTTGACCTGTCGGGTAATCAGCTGACGGGTCGGATCCCGACAGAGCTAACAACCATGACCGGCCTCAAGTCCCTCAATCTCTCTGGCAATCAACTCGTGGGAGAACTCATGCCGGAGTTGGCCGCCCTGACCGGCCTCGAATCCCTGGATCTCTCCGGCAACGAGCTCCGGGGTGATATACCTCCCGAAATCGGCGTCATGCAGAGCCTCAAGTGGCTTGACCTTTCGACCAACGAGATCGGGGGGCAGATCCCGCGTCGATTGTCACACCTGGACTCGCTGGAGGAACTGGACCTTTCGGAAAACAGCCTGCACAGCACTATACCGCCCGAGCTAGGCCAGCTTTCCAATCTCACCGCCCTTAACCTGTCGCTGAACCATCTGACGGGACAGATTCCGGGAGAGTTGGGAGACCTGCAGCGATTGGAGACCTTGGACCTGCTCGGGAACCACCTGAGCGGCGCCATCCCCCCCGAGCTCGGACGGTTGACCGGCCTGACCTACCTGGACCTGAGCCATAACGAAATGACTTCAACCATCCCCCCCGAGCTTGGTAACCTCTCCAACCTCGTATATCTCGACCTGTGGAACAACAACCTCGTAGGCGAGATTCCGGCCGAATTGGGCCAACTCACCCAGTTGGAAGAGTTGCTTTTATACGACAACCACCTGGAGGGCCAAATCCCAGCCTCGTTCGGCAATCTCTCCAGCCTGTACTGGCTTTGGATCGGCGGCTCCAACGAATTTGAAGGGTGCGCTCCCATCGGGCTCAGAGACGTGACCTTTTTCGACATATCTCGACTGGGCCTTTCCTTCTGTGCAGCCACCGATCAGGTGTCATCTGAAGACCGACCCGCCCTCGTTGCCCTCTACGAGGCCACCAACGGAGATTCGTGGAGCAACAACACCAACTGGCTCAGCGAAGAGCCTATTGGGCAATGGCACGGCGTCACCGTCGACTTGAGTGGCCGAGTCACGAGACTCGACCTCAGGTCCAACCGCCTCCGTGGCGAAATCCCCGTCGAATTGGCCAACCTGGACTCCCTCAACACCCTTTACCTCAGCGGCAACCAGCTTATAGGAGAGATCCCCGTCGAGCTTGGCAGCCTCGACCGCCTTGAATGGCTGTCCCTCGGCAGAAACCGGCTTACCGGCGAGATCCCCATTCAGTTCAGCGGCCTCCACGACCTCGTCGGCCTTTACCTTAACGACAACCTGCTTACAGGCGAGATTCCGCGCCACTTGGGGACAATAGAAGGCTTGGAAAGGCTTAACCTCTCCGGTAATAGGCTGTCCGGTTCCATCCCGACAGAGATGGGCGACCTCATCTACATGCTGACCTTAGACCTGGGCTTCAACAACCTCAGCGGCCCGATCCCGACCGAGATTGCAGGCATGTCCCACCTCCAGACCCTGGACCTTGCTGCCAATGATTTCACCGAGGAGATCCCGGCGGAACTTGGGCAGCTGCCCTTCCTCCGCAATTTGCGCCTTCACAGCAACGACCTGAGCGGTGAGATTCCCGATGAGCTTGCCGACATCCGTTTCCTGGAGGTCCTCAGGCTCGACAACAACATGCTGGCCGGAGAGATACCGGCAGGGCTGGCAGATTTGACCGGGCTCCGGGAGATAAGGTTAGGTGGAACTAACGCTTACGAGGGTTGTGTGCCCAACGCCCTGGAAGAGGTGGACACCAACGACATAGACTCCCTGGAACTACCCTTATGTGAAGCCGATGAACCTGCCGATGAGTCCACAGAGGAAGCCGGAGAGACTCAATCTACCGAACAGTAACGGCCTAGCTTGCCCAAGCAAGCGACCTTAAACCGGAACCGGCTCATCCCAGGAAACGGCGAAGGTGGGCCGCTTCCTGGATGTAGTTCGGGATGTGTACGGGTGCATCCCCGCTGATGCCGGCCCAAACCGCCCCGGTCAACCCTTCGTGGACGCGGTCTAATTCGTCCGTAAACCGGGCCACGATGCGCATATAGTCATCGCCGAGAAGCTCCATAACGTGCCTCTCGTTTGCGAACCGCAGGGCGGCCCTCAAGTCCTCATCCAGGCTGGGACACGTCTCCCGGACAAAAGCCAGGTCTTCCTCGTCCAGCGCAGCTAGACCCAGCAGCTCCGGCGGCACTCCAATCGAATACAGCGACGCCGCAAACCCGATGGCCCGAGGCAGCGTCGCCCCCCCAAACCCCCCTAGGGAGCGGCCGTATCCGAACAGTCCGACGTGCAGCTTCCGCTCCCGACGCCTCGGCACGTGTCCCGCCACGGTGCTGATTACCTCCAGCAGGTCCCGTACCCGGTCCTGGTACTCCGCCGTCGTCTTGTCGATAACCTCCCGAGCCCTGTCCTGGTCGACAGGGACGGGCTCCCATGGCCGGTGCTCCCTTAGCTGGTCGATGCCCTGCTGGACGTCTTCGATATCGTAGTCGTATTTGAAGGCGGACTGGACGGTGAAGGTATACGCGCTGGGATATTCTCGCAGGGCCCGCTCCACGTTGACCGGGGTCAGATGGCCCCGGAACGGGACTGACCCCGCCCCGATGATCGGGAAGAACGGTATCCCCACCCGAGTCTCCAGTTCCCGCAGGCGCACCAGCGCTACCTTCAGGACCAGCTCCGCAGTAACTACGCCGTAGTTCAGCGCGGGATCGCTGCGGGCAAGGAACACCCTTTGCCCGGGCAGGTCCCTTCCATCCAGGTACTCCTCCAGGATTTGGTCGCAGTTGAAAAGGTGCTCCATGTCCTCTATCAGTGGAATAACCCGGAGCCGCTTGGGGTAGAACTCTCCCACCCAGTCCTTGACCAGGCTGCCGTCGGGCAGGGTTTGCCCCTCCTGCCCGACAATTATGTTCCGGTAATACGCCTCCACCAGCGAAATTTCGTGCGCCGACGTAGTGAAAGGCAGAATCACCTCCTGGATGGGCGCCAGGTCGTCCTCGACGTCGCCGTAGAATCCGTGCGCCACGTCCCGGGCTGAGGGTACGCTCTGCAGCGCCTCCACCATCGACTTCCGCATGTCCCGCTCGATGCCCGGGTTGGGCACCCGCAGGGTCAGCACAACGTCCCGCCCGAGACGCCGCTCCTCCCTGAAGAAATCCGGGTAACCCGTCAGCAGCTTCTGCACCACGTGGTTGTCCGCTTCCTTCCCCTCGGAGTCCCACATCTGCTCGTCGCAGCCTAGCGTGAAGATTTGGTAAGCCTCGCTGACCTCTCCGTTGGCCCTCAGCACCCCTTCCTCATCGGCGAAAGGCGCCGGGGTGGCATTATCCGGGTGCTGTGTGCTCATCACCTTCGGAACAAAGAACATGCAACGACTCTCCTGTTAGCAAAGCTCCATTCGGCCTGACCTGCCGACGCCCATTCTAAGCGAACCGAAAAACCCGTCAACCCAATGACCCTTCTCCATCCGCCCGAAAAGCGGCATCATAAACGGCAAAAGTCCCCACAGGAATCCATCCCTGGCGGGGATTCCGTTCGCCCTGAGCTTGTCGAAGGGTCGACCGAACGGAACGGGGTGGTGTCCCCTCCCCGGCGAGGCGCCCCTCACCCTTGCCTGGCCCTACACACCAATGCACTGTCATTCCAATGCCCCGCGAGAAATCTACGGCGTCTCTCCCTAAGCCCACCCCACCCCCTCCCCCACTCCTACGGATTTATACGTCTTTCGTATTCGTCGTGACCGCCGACCCAAAACCAGATGAAATCTCCCCTATCTTCGACGGCCAACGCTCGGTATGACCGCCCAACGCGTACGGCCCAGTACGGGCCTGCCCTCTTGAAGTGAAGAGAGGGATGGGTCGGGTTCTCTCTTAACAAGTTAAAGTTTTGTCTCGCAACTTTCTGTACGGATTGGGGCAGCCTTGCTATATAGTCCCAGAATCGACGCGTAGTCCGGTGCATCTACAGGTCCACAAGCGTGCCGTTGGCCTTGGCTTCCCAGGCTTCGGCAGCCAGTGCATCCAGCTTGCCGGATTTGGCGTCCTCTTCAATCTGCCTGTCCCACGCTTCCTCTTCCAGTTCTTGCAGCCACTCGACTATCTCAGCGTACTCGGCTTTGGGAAGCTCTAAGATGGCTTGCTTGATCTCCGCAACGCTTGACATGGTTTCATTCCGCTCCCTTCGAGAAGTGACGTAGCGTCCCCATTCTACTCCACCCCCCACCCCCGAGAGGAGCCTGTCCGCCTATGGCGGATCATCCCCATGCCCCGCGAGGTTGTAGATGTCGAAGATGCGCCTGGGCGTGCGCCGTGCTAAAAGTCCGCCTTTGGCGGAGCGTGAATCTGGGGTGGGAATCGAGGGGAATTCCCCCCAAAACCGTACATTTGCTTGACACGCCTGAGCAACAGTGCTATCATACCCTGCGTTCGCGAACACTAATTCAGTAACACAAGGAGGAACCCAACACCCAGGGAAGCCCACCCGACCCCACCCGGGTCCCGTGCCCCTTCCCTGTCCATCCAGGCGATGGATAGACACCCTGGTCGCTATCGTTCCATGTGGGGCTCCTAAACGGAGCAGCCGCTCTTTAGAGCGGAGTAGCGCGGTCGGATAGGCCCGGCGCCGAGGTTCTCTCGGTATTCCGACCGCTTAATTCAGCCGGGCGTGGTGGTCCCTGCTTATGCAGGGCCACGGGCCGCATCAGCGGCGGGCGGCTTAGGCCGCAGGCGGGCCGACGCCCTTGCCCCAGGGCGTCGGAACATCCGCAGCACAGGAACGGGGGCAGCGTCCATAGGGCGTCTTCCATCGCCGACCTCTTCCCCAACAGACACAATGCAAACCCAAACCCCACAACCAAACAACCCCTCCCCCCATCATCCCCACCCACCTAATACCGTCATTCCTGCGGAGGCAGGAATCCATCCCTCCGGAACAACCACCCATAACCTGGCAACTCACCCTGACGCCCTTCCGTCATCCCATCCCCCGCACGAAACCTCCAGTGCCGGAGAAAAAACGGTTTTTTCCTTAAACAATCAAAGCCGTGCCTGAAATTGCAAAACAATCAAAAACCCACCCCTCCCCGACACCGCGAAAAACTTTTTCCCACCCTTCAGGCACAATTCAATCAAAACAGCTACGAGTTCAATCAACGTTCAATCGAGTTCAATCATCCTTCAATCAAGATCAATCAATCTTCAATCAACCATCTATCAAACCAAACCGCCGCCCTCTGCCCTCCCCCGCACCCCGCTCAGCCTACAGTGCTACATATACGCATAAATCGACTCATCAGGCGGCCCGTCATGGACCAGTTCTCCGTCCCTCAGAATCAGCATTCTCTGCCCGTACCGCTCGGCCATGTGCAGGTCGTGGGTCACCAGTATCACGCCCTTGCCATCCTTGGCCAGGTCGGAGAGCATCTCGAAGAACAGGTTCTTCCTCGAATAGTCAACCTTGTGCAGCGATTCGTCCAGCAGGAGAAACTCTCGCTGCTGAGCGAGGCAAAAGGAAAGCCACACCCTCTGCTTCTCCCCACCCGACAGCCTATCGAAGGGCCGGTCCGCAAAGGAGTCCGCAAGGCACCTGTCCAGGCACTCCCGCACCACTTCCTTGTCCTCCGCACTAACCCTCCACCCGAGGCTGCGTCTGGGACTGAAGCGCCCCAGCGTTACCAGGTCCCTGGCGGTGACGAACGGAGGGTCCTGCACGTCCTGCGGCAGGTACGCGATGTGTCGCCTCAGCTCGCTCCCTTCACCCGACGAAGCCCCCGACCCAAGGAACACCCGCCCCCCGTCGGAGACAGTTCACCCGCAATCACCCGCGCCAGCGTCGTCTTTCCGGCGCCGTTGGGCCCCAGCAGGCACACGAACTCACCCGCAGCCACGGACACCGACACCTCTGTCAGGGCGGTCTTCTCTCCGTATGAGAATGACACCCTGTCCAGCTCTATGCTGTATCCCATGCTATCGGATTCGACCTCCCTCACTGAAGCCTTCTCGCCACCCATATCATCAGCGGCGCCCCCAGGACTGTGGTTACCAGTCCCACCGGTATTTCGGATGGCATGAAAGCCAGCCTGGATATCTGGTCCGAATAAAGCACTACCAACGCCCCGGTGGGCACCGAGACCGCCATGACCGTCCGCGCGTCGTTCCCCACCAGCAATCTCACGACGTGAGGAGTAAACAAGCCCACAAACCCGACCACCCCCGCCACGCTTACACCCGCGCCGGCTGCCACCCCGGCCGCAGCCAGGGCCAACAGCCGGGTGCTCCTCGGACTCGCCCCGAGTTGCCACGCAAGCCTGTCCCCCAGCACCAGCAGGTTCAGCCGACCCGCCGCCAGTACCGCCAGCCCAAGCCCGAGAGCAAGATACGGAATGACCGGCGTAACGTCTCCCCATCCCCGGTTCGCCAGGCTTCCGCTGAACAGCGACAACGCCTGCAGGCTGAAGACCCGCGCATGGGTTAATATGGCGGCGGCAACCGCCAGTGTCAGGGTCCCTATGGACACGCCAACCAACGCGAGTCGGGCCGGTGTCAGGCTCTCCCTTGAAGCCAGCAGGAATATCAGGATGGCCCCGACAAAGCCCGCAGCCACTGATAGCGACGTCAGCCCCCACGCCCCGACATTAACAATGCCGGCCAGCGCCAACGCCTGAACTATGGCCGCTCCGCCCCCCAGCCCGAATAGCTGGGGGTCTCCCAGCGGGTTGCGGGTCGCGCTTTGTATAAGCGCCCCCGACACCCCAAAACATGCCCCTGCCAACAGTGCCGCCACTACCCTCGGCATTCGGATGGAGCGTACGATTACCTCAGCCGTGGGGTCCCCGCCGTCGGTGAAGAGTGCCTTCACCAGCGTGGAGGGCTCCAGGTTGGCAGTGCCGAAGGTAACCCCTATTGCACAGCCCGCCAGTAAGGCAACCGTGAGGCCCGACAGAACGGTGGCCGTACGCCGCAACTATGGGGCGCTTCCTACGATTTCTGCCATCGTTTCCACCGCCTCGGCAATGCGCGGCCCCTGGTTGCGAAGAAAGATCACGTGGTCTATTTCATGCAACTGGCCGCTCGTGATCGCCCGCAGGCTGGAGATCCCGGGTATGCGAGGCAGCATTGCAGAGAGCCTTGGCGCGGGTTCCGGCGCTGGCGTAATCGTGAACAGGAAGTCCGGGTCCATGGTCAACAATTGCTCCGCCGACACCTGTGTGAAACCCGGGAACGTCCCGCTGTCTGGCAGTTCGGCTGCTGGGTTCGACAGCGACAGCATTGCAGCTATCGCCCCGGGATACGACTGTGGTTTAGCCACGTACAGGTTCCTGTCCGCGTCCGAGATTAGGATTAGGGCGCTCTGGCCTTCTGTCGCGCCTTCAATCGCCCCCGACACCCTCGCAGCTATCTCCTCCGCCGCCTTTTCAGCCGCCTCTTCGTTCCCGATTATCTGCCCAATAAGCCTGATGCCCGTCGTCACGTCTTCGAGCGAAGCCGCACGCACCGCCACTACCGGCGGGCCCAGTTGCGACAATGGCCCCAGGAAACGGGCTTGGCTCAGGGCCTCGATCAGGATCAGGTCCGCGCCCTGCGCTGCAATCGCCTCGAAGTTGGGCGAATAAGCCCCGCCTAGCTCCGGAAGCCCGAGGACCTCATCAGGAAACGTCGAGCTCGAATCCCGCGCTACCGCCTCTCCTCCTGCAACGTACAGCATCTCCGTTGCCGTTGGGCTGATGCTCACTATACGCATCGGCTCGGCCGGTATCTCGACAGGCTGACCCAACATGTCCGTGATCTGCAATGGGATAAGGCTCCGCCACCGCCTCCTTTGTGGGCGTAGGGTCGGAGCGGGCGTGTATGTTGGCTCGGGAGCAGGTGTGTGCGTTGGAGCAGGGGCAGGCGTATCCATCGGCTGCGGGGGACTCTCCGTCGGGACGGCCGTAGCGGCCGCTTGCCCAGTCCCTTCCTCCCCGGCGCCCGAGTCTGAACACGCGGATACCACCAGGGCCATTGCCAGCACCAAGAATAGCGATACGACAATGGCCCTGCTTCTTTCAATTGCAAAAAATCCGGTCACTGGTTTCTCCTTTGCTTTCACCGCTCAAGGCAGCCCGACTAGTTTATTCAAGTCGACCTCGTTCCGCTAGATACCGGCCAGCGACTTTGGTCGGCTAATTGGCAGTTCTCAAATCGTAGCGGGCAACACGCACAGCACCGGTTGCGGATAAGTCTCACCCACAGAATCCGTCACCGACCGACCAAGCAGACGCCGCCTACGTGCTGTCCTGACAAGCCTGTCAGGTGTACTATTGCCAAAGCCCGCCGGGAAGTGGCAGCGTTTCCGAAAGGACGTCAGCAGCCTTGAAGGAGTTCAAACATGGCAAAAGAGGAAAAAGGGAAATACTACATCAAGGACTATGAGCTCGAAAATTTTTCTTCGTACAGCAACTATCCCCAGGAATTATTGAAGGCGATGTATTCGAAGCCGCTTATCGGCCGGGACGGAGGTATAGCGGATAAGGATGTCGCAGCGACGGCGTTCATGCTGGAGCCGGGCACATACTACGGCGCCCACGCCCACCTCAGGCCCGAGATCTACATCATCCTGAGTGGCGCCGCCGAATGTGAGTGGGGAGACGAGACCTTTCACGCCGGGCCTGGAACGGTCACCTATTGCCCTCCCAGTATGTCCCACGCCATGCGGGTGACCAGCAAGGAGCCTTTAAGAGCGATCATCGTAAACTGGGCCCCGGGCGGCGATGAGAAGGTTTGGGAAACGGGCGCATATATGTTAGAAGACTAACCTCGAGGAGAGGTCAGTTGGGCCACAGGTCTGAACGCTAGCCGTCCATTACGCCGGTAGCGCGGTCATCCCCACATTAGGTACGTGGTGGGTCTATTTTGACCATAGACAGGACCATCTTTGAGCTTTGGCACGGCGGGCTGTGAGCCTCGGGACTACCACCATGACCGAGAGTCCGAGCCTCTCTTCGGATGGGCCGACGTGTCCTGTACCGCAAATTTTTGGCTGCGAGTTCGCTATATGCACGCCTGCAAATGGCTGGGGAAGTGGTACCTGTCAGCCCGGGGAATCGCTCCTTGACATGCAACTATACGGTTGCGTATTGTATGCAAGCATGCACAAAGACCTAGTCTTCAGGGCACTCGCAGACCCAATACGGAGGTTGATACTGGACGAGTTCTCTGAGCGCAAGGGGCAGACGCTCTACGAACTCACGGCGCGCCTCATCATGCGACACAAAGTCGCCATCTCCCGACAGGCCCTGGCCAAGCACATTGATCTCCTGGAACAAGCGGGGCTCGTAAGCTCAGAGAAGTGCGGCAAGTATCGGATGCTTGTCTTCAACGATGAACCCCTCAGGGCTGTCATGGACCGATGGCTCAAGTGACACTATGACAAGAAAAGGAGACCGGATATGCGCATTATTCTCACCGGCGTCTTTGTAAGTGACCAGGACGACGCTCTGAAGTTCTACACGGAGACCCTCGGCTTTGTGAAGAAGCATGACGTCCCTGTGGGAGAATTCAAGTGGCTTACCGTCGTCTCGCCCGATGACCCGGATGGGACCGAGCTTCTGCTTGAACCAGATGCAAACCCGGTATCACAGGCATATCAGAAAGGGCTATTTGAGCAGGGTATCCCGGCAGCGTCCTTTGGCGTTACGGACATCCGCGCAGAATATGAGAAACTCAAGTCACTGGGCGTAGCTTTTACGATGGAGCCGACAGAAATGGGCACCGTCACTATTGCGGTCTTTGACGACACCTGCGGCAACCTGGTCCAGATAATGCAGACCTAACCAAGATCGACCGGACTGCCCTATTTGAGATGCGTGTGCGGTCTACCCCGTCCAGGTACTTGGTGGAGCTGAGGGGATTCGAACCCCTGACCCCCTGCTTGCAAAGCAGGTGCTCTCCCAACTGAGCTACAGCCCCGACTCCCCTCAATTCTAACCCCTCCCCACCCCTCCCTCCAAACCGCATCCTTCACGTCCCTACTTCGAAAGGTGCGTCTCCCCTCCCTTGATCACCAACCGCACCCGAGACTGCTCTTGTAGCACCTTTATGTCTAGCAACGGGTCCCCGTCCACAACCACTAAATCCGCCAGCTTCCCGACCTCCACAGTCCCTATCTCCTTTTCCAGCCCGAGGCACTCCGACGCCCACCCCGTCGCCGACACTACAGCCTGCGCATTCGTCATTCCGCCGTGCTCCACCAGCCACTGTAGTTCTTGTGCATTTATGTAATGTTCGTATCCCCCGGCATCCGTCCCCGCCACTACCTTGACACCCAGTTCCAAGGCCTTCTGGATACTCTCCGTCTGGTGCGTGTACATCGCCTTCGCCCGAGCGCTGAAGTGCGGCTCCGGCGCTTCCCGATGAAACGCATACACCGTCAGCGTCGGCACGAAGAACGTCCCCTTCTCTGCCATCATCGGAAGAAGTTCCGGGTCCTCGTCCAGGTAGCTCCCGTGCTCGATGCTGTCCGCCCCCGCCTCGACTGCCAACCTGAGCCCCGGCCCCCCGATCGCATGGCACATCGCCCTCTTCCCCAGCGCATGCGCCTCCTCCACGATCGCAAATATCTCATCCCTCCCAAACGCAATGTCCTTGGGCCCGTGCCCCGGGCGTGAGCTTGCCCCGCCCGTCGTGGCGAACTTGATTACGTCCGCCCCCATCCGGTCCAGCTCCCTTACCTTCGCCCTCACCGCATCGACCCCATTCGCCACACCCGGCGGAAGGCTCACGTTGCCCGGCTCAGGTCGCCTGTGCCCCGACGGACTCGCCCAGTCCCCGATTCCCCCCGTCGGCGACATGATGCTCAAACTCAGCACCATCCGGGGCCCGGGGATAAGGCCCTCCTCAATCGCGGTCTGAAAACCCTTATCCAGCCCGCCGGCATCCCTCATCGCCGTATATCCGGTATCCAGTGTCTTCCTCAACACCTCGGCAGTTCGAAGGTGTCGCAGGCTCGGTGGAGCATCCAATTCCCACCTCCCCACCAGCCCGTACACCGAACCCGCAATGTGGTCATGGCAGTCGATCAGCCCCGGCAGAAGCGCCATCCCGCCCAGGTCCGTGACATCGGCCGTAGGCGGTATGGTGATCTCGTCCCTCCCCCCGACCTCCGCTATCCGCTCCCCGTCAATCAACACCGTTTGGCCCCCTCTAGCCGGACCCCCTGTCCCGTCAATCAGGTACGCATTGATTAAAGCTCTCATCTTCTCTCTACGCTTCCCGCCTGTGTTAGGCCTGCATTTTCAAGAAAGGCCAGGAACATCTCCCTGGACTGGGCCTCGTATATCGGCGAGTACGCCGTAAACTCCCGTAGGTTCGTATCCGCCTCCGACTCCGGGTCGAAAGCCGCTCCCATCAGCTTGTAATCGTCGAAAAGCTCCCTGTTCCACAACTTCAGCTCTTCCAGGGTCAGCTGTGGCTCGAACTGGAAGGCGTATGACTTCCCGTGTCGAAACGCCATGCTCAACCTGCTGAAAGTCCCGTCCCGACACAACATATACCCATAGGCAAGCTCCGAGGCCCCGTCCGGCACCGTGAAACTCTCCCCGTGTAGCGTCGGCACCAACGGCACGCGCAGCTTGCCGAACACCGGGTCCCGACTCCCCTCTTCAGTCACCCAGATCTTCCGCAACCCGACCTCGTACCCTCCCGTCGGCCCCACCTCCCCTCCCAGCGCCCGGGACATGATTTGCGCCCCCAGGCAGATGCCAAACACCGGCACCCCCGAGGCCATCGCCTCGGCCAGGTACTCCCGCTCTACATGAATGGCCGGAAAATCGTCGTTCGCCGACTGCGGCCCCCCGACCGCCACTATCAAGTCCACGTCCCCCACCGGCGGTGCACCGAATCTGTCGAAGGTCGGTGCGCCTTCAAACACGTTCAGCGGCACAAGCTCAAACCCGAGCCCCTCCAACACCGACGTATAGTTCCCCGCCAGCGTCTCCGGAGCCGCGTGCCGGATTATCAGCGCTCTCCTGGACATCTAAACAATCGGCCACGACTGCGGGAAGCTGGTCCCCGTCCGCTCAAGCATGTCCGCCCCGATCGCCTGCATCTTCTCCATCAGCGCCCATTCGTCCACGAAGGTCGGCTTCTGACCCTCCACCACCACCCGACCATCGACCATCACCGTGTGGACGCTCCTCCCGTCCGCATTGTAGACCAGGCTGTTCACGGGGTTAAACAACGTCCGCCACTCCGGCCGGCGCGTGTCGAATAGCACTATGTCCGCCTTCTTCCCGACCTCCAGCGACCCGATCTCCGACTCCAATCCCACCGCCCGAGCCCCATCAATGGTCGCCATCTCTAGCGCCTTCTCCGCCGGCACCATGCTCGTCGACCTCCGCCCGTCCTTGTAAAGCACCGCCGCCAGGTACATAGACCTCATCACCTCCGCTATACAGGAGTTGTTCCCCGAGTCCGTCCCCAGCCCGACGGTCACCCCCCGCTCTATCATCTCCGGCAATTTGCCCCTGGACGTTGTCCCGTCCCCCATCTTTACCGCAGCCGTCGGACACATCACCATCTTCGTGTTTGTCCTTACCACACACTCAATCTCCGACTCGTTCAGCCCCACCACGTGCGCCAGCAGCAGGTTCGGCCCCAGCACCCCGATCTCCTCCAGCCACTCGATGGGCCGCTTCCCGAAGTTGTCCAGGTGGCCCTGAACGGCATCAGGCGAGTTCACGCAGTGGATCGTCATCCGAGTCCCGTTCTCATCCGCTATCCGCTTCGCCGCCTGTAGCATCTCTTTCGACGAAGACCCGACGTCCGCTGGCATCGTCCAAGCCCGCACCCGACCGTCCAGCGCCCCGTCGAACTCCTTCACCGTCCTCTCCATCAACTCCTCGGCCTCCTGCAAGCCGATAAGCGGAACATTGATCGCATTCGGCAGGTCCGTCACCGACGCCCCGATTATCACCCTCGCTCCCGACTCCTCGTACGCCTTCATGCACACGTCGGGGTTTCGGGTAGTCCCAGGATCGACGACCGTAGTTGTCCCGTACTTCAGGCATTCCGTCAGTGCCAGGAGAGATGTGTGGTACTCCTCCTCGGGGCTCATCTGCAAGGCCAGCTTGAATACGTTGGTCAGGTAGTCGACCGGCGCCAGCGTGTCCGGGAAAATCCCCCGTGTAGCGTGGGCATACGAGATGTGCAGGTGTCCGTTGATAAACCCTGGAGTCGCCACCATCTCCGAACCATCGATCACCTTGTCCGTGGCCACGTCCTTCAAGTCCGCAGCCTTCCCCACCCGTGTGATCTTCGAACCTTCAACAACTATGGCCCCGTCCCTGATAATCCGCCTCTCCGGGTCCATCGTAAGGATGAACCGTATGTTGTCTATCTTTGTCGTTGCATCAGCCACGGTCATTCTCCTATTTGTAAATTAGCTAGGGAGCGAGTATCTGCAACGGTTCGACGGGAATGTTGCGCAGCGCCCAGAACGCAACTATGCCGAAGAACAACCCCCAAATCAACTTCGAGTTGACGAAGATGGGCCTCGGCGCCGGGATCCGAAACGCCCTCAACGCCCCCACGGCAAACGCATAACCCATAAACGGCAAGGACAGCACCGTGAGCAAGTTGTACCCCAGGGCGCTCACCGGATTTCCGTAAAGCAGCTGGTGTAAAGCCCTTAGAGTCCCGCACCCAGGACAATGATACCCCGTCACCCCGAGAAACGGGCACACCGGATAATTCCCCGCCTCCCGTGGGTCCAGGACATAGAGTAAGCCCGCACTCATGATGAGCAGTGCACCCGCAAGTACGTACAGCGCCTTTTCCGATACACCTCGCCCCTGCCACAATGCGGATCTATTGCGGTTCGTAGTCAGCAATCTCTTATCCCGAATCTGTATGAATACAGGGCATTGTCTCGGCCTCAGTTAACGCGCTCCCTATCCGGCAAGGTTGATGAGAATTCCTAGCGCGGAAAAGGAGAAGAACGGTATCCCCAACCCAAAGGCTACACACGACCAGATCCTTGCATTTCGGGAGCACCTCAAAGCGCCTCGAACGTCCCCTTCTCTGATCTTTCCATTGACCCGCGCCGCGAATACAAGGGACACGATTCCGGCAGGCCAAAAGCACACCAGGGTTGTAAATATCGCCCTGCCGAGATAGTTGGGTATTGCAGGACGCACAGATCCTGCATCGTCGTCCCCATAGCGCCCCGTGTAGCGCCTGCCTCCCGGCTCTCTCCCGCAGTTGCTGCAGAACCTGTTGTACTGGTAGTTGGGCTGGCCGCAGAACGAGCAAATGTTGACCCCCGAAGAATGCGCGCCGCCCCCCTCATATCCACTTCCCCTGGCCCCCGAGCTTTCCCTGTAATGCTGCCTCTCTCGAGCAGCGCGCTGGGCCTCCTCCGCACGCTGGGATCTCGCTCTTCTTTCTGCATCGTATGCACTGCGACTGCTTGGGTTGCCAAGTACCTGGTACGCCTCGTTGATCTGCTTGAAAATCGTCTCGGCCCACGGGTCCTTGTTGTGGTCGGGATGGTACTTGAACGCCATCCGCCGGAACGCGCTCCTGATCTCTTCCTGGGAGGCAGTCGGAGGCACGTCAAGGAACTTGTAATAGTCGTCATTTCTCGCCATGAACGTTCAGTGCCAGGACTCATTAATCCATCCACTGCGAAACAGGCTCGGATGGGGGTCCCTTCGCATGAGGTTATTGCCTACATTTGGCAAGGACCTGGCTCATTTCTTCATTTCCGTATCCGCATCCGCTAATCGGGTGATGCACCCTCGGGCTACCGAATGAGCGTGTGAACATCGTGCTGACATCAACGGTAGTCATTCCACCACCACCGGCTCCGCCCCCGTACCCCCGACAATCAGGAAAATCACCCAGCCCACCGTGATCACCAGTCCCACCCCGAAAGAAATCCACGCCCAGTTCCTCGCGCTCCGGGACGTCCGCCACGCCCCCTCCATGTCCCCCAATGCCACCTTCCCATTCACCTGTGCCGCGTACACGATGGCGACAATCCCGAAGGGCACGCAACAGAACAGCGTCACCAGAATGGCTTGCACAAGGTAATTCGGAACACGTGTAGGGGAAACGTCCACATCCCTGAACGGCCTGTATCCCGGACCGCTCTCATGGGCCGGTGCCGGGGGAGGAGGCTCGGGAACGGGTGCCTGCTCCCGAGTGGCCTTCTCCCGGAGAGTCTGACCGCAGGTCCCGCAGAAACGGGCCGTATCAGAGTTCCTCGACCCGCACGTCGGGCAATACATCGGAAACCCTCCTGACTACATGCCGATCCGTCCAGAGACCGCCCGGACGAAGGAAGACGAATTGCGCCCCGACTCCTAATACATCGTATGATCTGCACTGCGTACGGTGAACGTCAATACTGACTGTGCCGGGTCGTAGTCCATCCGCCACCGATTTAATACATCCCGCCCAAGCAGGGAAGGAAACCTCGCATTTGCGGCGGTGGGCTCGGCAATGTGAAGCTGAAGTCTATAGGACTGTATTGCCTCATCGTCCATGAACGAAAGAATAGCCGATTCCCTATGGTACACAGAGCTTCCACCAATCCCGTAGGATCTGGTCGGAGAAATGAGTCTTCCAAATGGCATATCTAGGTTATCGGAATCCGCCGGATGCAGGCACGTCGATCCCGCTCCCGTATCCACCAGGAATCGAACGTCGCCATAAATCTCGAGACGGGGAATTACCAGAAAGCCCTCTACATACGGGCATCCGGCGCTGTCAAACCCGCCTGGTATCACAGAATCAGCGTCTTGGGTTGCGTATCGAAGAATTTGACCTTGACGGCGTTGCGGTGCACTCCTCGAGCATCCACCTTTGCGAAAACGCCCTCCAATGAGTCATCGGCCGCCACAACCCCATCTTTACTCATCGCCACCCATTTGTCGGGGTATGTCTTGAGCAGCGTCTCTCGCCCTTGTTCTATGCGTTGCCAGATAGCGTGCATCTCGGCTAAACGCTTGCGGATCCCATTCGCCCCACCCAACCCCTTGATAGTCTCCACCGCACTCTCCAGTACCCGGTCCTTTTCTTCCTTCGTCAGCGTCATGTCCGATTTCCCTTGATCAACTTCTCGTCATCATATCAAGACTCCCCAACCCCACATCCCCCCACCTTCAAATCTCCCTCAGCAGCGCCGAGAAACCCGCTTGCTCGAAATCTCGGTCGTATGCCAGGGCCTCGCCTATGTTCCGCTCTTCCATGACCAGGAAGCTTGCGCAGTCCGTCAGGCTCCATCGCTGGTCGCTCCGGGAAGCGTATCGTTCCACCGCCGCCCTGAACTGGGCATCCGTCTGCGGGATGACTTCCACGTTGGGATTATTCTGTAGACTTTGCACCATCTCCGATCTGCCATGCCGATGTAATTGAGCGAATCGCCTGCGAAACTCACCAAGCTCCGACATGAAGTTGAGAGTCTCGGTCAGTACCATCTGTGTCGTTACAATCTGAACGGATGCCAGGCGGCTGGCCATCCGTCTCGCGCGCCTATGCAGTTGGTCGGCGGGATACATGATGGCAATCCAATAGCCGGCATCGGCAAAGATCGCCCGTCTTCGCATCACTCCTCTTCCTTGGGATGACCGTAGAGATAATGCTTCTTGTTCTTGGCCAAGTCCGTGGGCAAGTCATCCCACATGTCCGGCGGATAGGATTCACGTAACTCGTCAATCATTTCCACTACAGTGGACAACCCCCTCTTCGCCCCCGACACCCCTCCCAATCCCTCCGCCCCAGCGTCCTCCACCGACACCCTAACCTCTTGCCCTTCCTCCAGGTCCAGCGGCTCTAATGGCACCAGCGCTCCGTTGCAGAATCTCGCCTTTACGTGCGTGAGCATGACCCGTCCTTTCACAATGCCCGCGGCCCCTCCCCATTATACCCACCCCCAGCCCCCTCGCCCCTACCGCCTCCCCCGACCCGCCGGCCTTATAGACAGCCGACGCTCGCTCCCCACACCCGTGCTCTCCGTCGTCACCTGCGAATTCCTCGCCAGCGCCATGTGGATCACCCGACGCTCGTTCGCCGGCATCGGGTCCAGGGTGAACGGCCTGCCCGTGTTGCGCACCCGCTTCGCCAGCCTCTCGGCCAGCGTCTCCAGGTACTTGTACCTGCGCTGCCGATACCCCTCCACGTCAATGTTCACCGGAGTCCACTCCGTGAGCCGCTTGCTCACGATGAAGTTCACCATGAACTGCAATGACGAAAGCGTCGTGCCCCCCCGCCCGATCAGCAACCCCGAGTCGTCGCCCATGATGTCGATCGACAGGTCTTCCCCCGCGATGCTGTTCGTCCTCAGCCGCACCTCCGCATCCACCTCCATCAGGTCGAACATCTCCTGGAGGACTTCTTGGGCTATGGAAATCGCCTCGGGGGTCTTTTCTCTCGGTGTGACTCTTACTCTGGCGGGCTCGCTCCCGATCCCCAGGATGCCCGCTCTACCCTCTGTTACGACGACGACGTCTACCTCTGCGCGATCTGCGTCTAGCTGTTTCAGACCCAGGTCGATCGCTTCCTCCACTGTCTTGGCCGACACTTCCAGGCTCTCCATGGACTACCATCTCCTTTGAGCTATCGGCGCCCTTGCTTCCACGGGCCTCTACCGTCTGTCCATCACCTTCCCCGGACGGCAACAGGTTACCCCACCCCGTCGCCCGATACTGCAATGCTATCCCAATCACGTTCGATACTACCCAGTACAGTGCCAGGCCGCTGGGGAACTGGATGGTGATGAACCCGAACATCACCGGCATCATCCACTGCATCATCCGGTTCATCTGCATCTGCCTCGGGTCCGTCGACGGGTTCGCCATCATCTTCTGCTGCACCCACATCGAACCCCCGACCAGCAACGGCAGCATCACCCTCGTCGGGTCCGGCTCCGAGAGGTCGAACCACAGGAAACCCTTGTTCAGCGGCACCGCGGTGTGCACCCCCGGCAGCCACGAATACAGCTTCTGCGAAAGGTCCACCAGCCGCTCCGGGTTCTGCGGCAGCGCCTGGATGATCGACTGGTACAGCCCTATCCAGATCGGCAGCTGCACCACCATCGGCCCCAGGCACCCGACCGGGTTCACCCCCTCCTCCTTGTACAGCCTCATCGTCTCCTGCGTGACCTTCTGCGAGTCCTTCCCGTACTTCTGCCGGATCTCCTGGATCTTCGGCTGCAACCGCGACATCGCCCGACTCGCGTTGATCTGCTTCCGCGTCAGCGGGTACATCGCAATCCTCACCACGATGGTGAACGCGATGATGCTCAACCCGAAGTTGCTCGCCAATATCCCGTACAGGAATATCAGCGCGTTCAGCATGGGCCCGAGAAGCAGTGCATCCCAAATGTCGATGATTATGCCCATGCCTGGTCTTTCGCCGTTCTACTGAGCGGGCGAGAACCCCGCCAACCCTTGGCCCGTGTTCGCATCGATTGCGAATATATCGTATTTCGTCGTCACTACGTACGCCGTGTTCCCCCGATGCCCGACCGCCGCCAGTATCTGCCCCCCGCCGTCCCCCAGCTCCCGCGTGTTGAACGGCGAGTCCCATGCCGGAGCCCCCGTCTGCGGGTCCAGCCCGTACACCCGACCGTCCCTTGACCCGACCACCAGCACCTTGTCCGAAAGCCCCGAAAACTGCCCCCCCGAACCCGACTTGCTCACCAGCGCCGGAGTCCCCCGTATCCCCTCCGAGGCGACGAACGGCTCGGCCCAAAGTAGAGAGCCGGAGGCCGCATCTACGGCGTGAACGCTCCCGTCCAGCGAGGCGATGAACACCATGTCCTGCCCCCGCGCCTCCCCGAAAAGGGCGTCGGCCCATATCCAGCTGTTAGTCGAATACTTCCACGTCTCCCTGGCGTTTAGGCCTCCGTTGACCGGCACGGCGTAGAAGCTCTTGTCAAACGAGCCCACGTAGGCGACCCCGCCTTCCACTATCGGCGTCGCCGCGATTGCGCCCCCCGCCCGGAACTCCAGCGTCTTGCCCCCGTTTTCGCTCACACCGTACAGCCTCCCGTCCATCGTCCCGAAGTACACCACCCCTCCCTGCACCAGCGTCCCTCCCCAGATCGGGCTCTCCGCCGGGAAGAACACCCCGCCTGTGCCCAGCTTGGACTCTCCCGTGTTGGCGTCCAGCGCATACAGCATCCCGTCGTCGGCCCCGAAGTAGACCGTGTTGCTCGTCTCCGAGTAGGTCACCCCACCGAATATCACCCCCACGGTGTTCAACCCGGGTTCGGGGAACTGCCAGATCGGGTTGTCGAAACCCTCCGGCCCGATCGCATACACCCGACCGTAATCTTCCCCGTCCGCCGTGTATATCACCGAAACGAAGGTGGTCTGCCCCTCCGCCCCAGGCCCCGCCACCGGCGCCCCGTATATCGCCGTCGACTCCCCAATGACCGTGAAGTTGTTCGTCACCGACCCGCTCGCCGCGTCGAAGATGCGCAGGCTCGCCTGGTCGGAGTCCCGCTTGGTCGGCACGTAGACGGAGCTTCCTATCGGGCTCGGCCCGCCCCAACCCTGGAACGTGATCCCCAGTCCGGCCCCGGTGCAGGCCGTCAGCGCCAGCATTGCCGCAACCGACAGGACGAGCAACAGCCTTCCGGACATGAGTCGAGACAGGTTCAGTGCACCGTGGATGGACGCCCCTCTGAAGGGGCCTGTTTTAGCGAAATTAACGAGATGGCCTTTCAGGGTACCGGGTCGTACCCGCCTGCTGAGAGTGGATGGCACCGGCCAATCCGCCGCACGGCCAGCCAGCCGCCCTTGAGCGCGCCATACCTTTCGACCGCGTCCTGGCCGTACTCGGAGCAGGTTGGGAGGTATCGGCACGTCGGGCCGGGGCCATAGTACGGAGAAAGAAACTGTCGGTAGAAACCGATGAGGCCCAGGACCAGGCGCTTTGGCATCATGCTCGAACTCGAAAAGCCTTAGGCTTCTGGCCGGCTAGCAGCCCGAAGGACTTGAGCAGCTTGCCCAGCGCATGCTTCAGGTCGTTATATCCGGCCTCGGAGGCGTCCTTCCTGGCAATCACCACCAGGTCCCATCCGTCGTTCCCGATCAGCTCCGCCGCGATCTGCCGCAACCTTCGCTTCATCAGGTTGCGCCGCACCGCGTTGCCAACCCTCTTCCCCACCGAAAATCCGAACCTGCTGACCTCAAGACCATTGGGAATTGCGCCAAGTACCAGAAACCCGTTTGCCCTGCGCTTGCCCCTCCTCAGGACCCGATCAAAGTCCCGGCTCTTCCTCAGCCGCCGGTCCCTGGCCGCACCCTTCAGCAGCGGGCTCCCCTTTCTTTAGTGTTCGAAGTTGTTGAGCCCTAAACCGCCAGCCTGCTCCTGCCCTTCGCCCGACGCCTCTGTATCACGTCCCGTCCCCCGCGCGTGCTCATCCGGGCTCGGAACCCGTGCTTCCTCTTTCGGGGCAGCCTCTTCGGTTGGTACGTCCTTTTAGGCATGTTTCAGACTCGTTTAGGAATGCCGATTATAGTTTGCCCACCCTCCCCCTGTCAATCTCACCCCCCGTTCCCCCGTAGGTGCGACCAGCCGGTTGCCCTCCCCGTTCTCCCCCACACCCCCGCGGGACAGATTCTCGATCGGAGTCGGGAACGACGGAGGGAGGAGGGGTATCAGAATGGGGATTGGGTTATTCATAGTCTTTTCTCAGGCGGCCGGTGGCTCGGCGGGGGGTGTAGTTGGAGGCCTGGACGAGGAGGGCGAGGGAGGATAGGAAGTCGTCGTGGCCTTCGGAGGGGTCTACGAAGAAGTTGATGGTCTGGTTGGATCTTACGGTCCTCCTTGCTTTGGAGATTTGAGCCCAGAACTCACGGTACTCGGGGGAGCCGTCGGGCTCGTACATCCGGAGCCTGCCGGAGTTGACGGCGGCTAGGAGGTCGAAGCCGAGCTTGGACTTGCTCTGGGCGGTGAAGGTGAAGGGAACTACGATGGAAGGTCCTATGTTCTTTCGCAGGAAGGCGGCTACGCCTGCGCCAATGCCAGTGGCGTCGACGACCACCCTGCGGCAGCCCCAAACGTCTTTGAGGAGGTGGACGAGGCCCGAAAAGGTCTCGGTGTGGGGCTTCCCCGTCCAGCAATGGTGCTCGACGACGGTGAGGGAGGGCCGCTTGGACCCGAATCCATCATCGAGCATTTGGAGTTCGCCGATAGTTACGACGGTAGAGTCTTGGGTGGGCTTAAAGCCCTGAAGACGGATGTCTTCCGGTTGTTCCGATTCGCCGGCGAGGTCTATGCCGGCTACGTAGATTCGGCCTGGAACGGGGGTGCTGATTCTACGGTGTTGGCCCTGAAGTAGAGCTAGCCGATTTGAGTTTAGGAACCTTCCATTGCCGGTCACGGGGACCAGGCAGTATTGAGAACGGAACAATGGATGATCGCTGCCGAGGCGCTGCTGTTCGGCCTCGACGAAGCGCTTGTAGTGAGGGTTGTGCTGGGCGACGGCCTGCCAGTCGAACTCGAAGTGGCGTTGTATGCCGTCGGAGCGTTGGAGCTCGAGGTTGGACTGCTTGACCTGCTCGAGGAGGGAATGGTCGTCCCAGGCGGTGCCGTAGTGGACGGTAGTGACGTTGTTGTGGGCGGCCATGGGAACGAAGTCTCGGTTGAACTTGTCGGGTGAGACGTCCTGGGACTCGTCGATTTCGAGAAGGAGGCTGGCGGTGTTGCCGACGACGTTGCTGGAGGGGTGGGCGCTAAGGAATAGCTGTCGGGCGCGGCCGATACGGAAGAGATGGCCGCGTTCAAAGGAAAAGGGCACGCGTCTACGGCGGAGGACTTTTTCGAGCCGGGAGATGCTGATACGGGCCTGGGGGTAGAAGGTGGGTGCGGCCTTAATGGCGGTCACGTTGGAGCGGACATAGGCGGAGAGGAGGAAGGCTTCAATCCAAGCGGATACCTCGTTCTTGCCGCCCTGACGGGCGATCATAACGGAGAAGGTGAGGCCCTTGCGGCCCTGGACGCTATCCAGTACGGCTTCGGCTATGCGGTCCTGGTAGGGCCTGAGGTCGTCGACGGCTACCAAGGAGCGACTCCGGCGATGCCGAATACGAACCGGAGGATGACGTTGAAAATGTTCATGAAGTCCTTTAGCAGTTGGAATCCCAGGGGATTATCTTGAGGCCGTATTTTTCGGATGCGTCTTTGAGCATGCTGTCGATGCCCTGCTCGGTGGGGGCGGAGGGGTCGCCGGAGGCGCGGGCCCTGGCGGAGTAGCCGCGTATGACGAGCTCGATGGCTTTGAGCAACAGGGGGGTATTTTTATTGTCGTCTGCGAGTATGGTCTCGACGCGGGTGCGCAGGAGGGCGAGCTCCTGGTCAATATCCTGGATTCTGAGGGCGCGCTCGAAGGTCTTGGCGTTATTGCCCAATTTATTTCTGTAGAGGCAGGGTTCGAGGTCGGGGCCGCGATAGGGATTTTCGCTCTGGGGCCTCAGCGACTTGGGTTTGCTTTTGTGTTTGCTCATACGGCAATCCTTTCAGCCTATTCGGCAATTCAGTTTTTTTCGGCGATCCGACGGGTCGGGACCGGGGTCGTTAGTTATGATAACAGTGCTGATTATATGTGTCAAGGGCTAATGTCACATTGGAGGGGGATGTCTGAACTGTGATTCGTGGGATTGAGGGATTGTTTTGATTTGTTGGGAGGGGGAGGGGGCACCTCTACGGGGGAGAGGGGTGAGTGGGGAGACCCTGGATTCACGCCATAGGCGCACTTTCAGCCCGTGTCGGGGCACGGGAATGACGGTGTAAGGGTCGGGAATGGCGGGTAGAGGGGGGGTGGGGATGGGATGCGGGACTTGTTGGGCATTCGGCAGTCCTTTCGGCCGGTTCGGCAATTCAGTTTTTTTCGGCGGGTCCGATGAGTCGGGGGCCGGGTCTGGGGGATAGTATAGGACTGGTGTTTGGGAAAGTCAAATGTTCGGGGTGGGGGGTGTCTGAACTGTGATTCGTGGGATTGAGGGATTGTTTTGATTTGTTGGGGGGGGTGCAAGGTACCCGCGAGGGGCACCACTGCGGGGGAGGGGGGTGAGTGGGGAGACCCTGGATTCCCGTGTCGGGGCACGGGAATGACGGTGTAAGGGGGGTGGGGGGTGGGTGGCGCGCAGGGTACCCACGAGGGGCACGCCTACGGGGGAGGGGATGCCCCCCGACCCACCGGAGGGACCCTCACCCTCGATACGCCCACAAAATCCCCACCGTCGCCGCCACCCATCCCGCCACCGACACCAGTATCGGCAAGTCCCTCAGCAGAATCTCCTCCGGGCTGCCGCCCGCCTGCTTCGCATGTATCAGGTAGAAATACCGGGCTATCCCAAAAACCACGAACGGGATGGTGAACATCATCGCATCGTTGGGCGGCAGGTTGTCGGCGGTGAAGGTGTACAGGATGTAGGCGATGAGGGTCGCCGCCATCAGCATCGTAATCAGCTGGTCCAGCATCGCCACCGAGTACACCCCCAGGCTCGCCCGGTGCCCGGCCCCCTCGTCCTCCAGCGTCAGCATCTCCTGCCTCCTCTTCGCAAACCCGATGAACAGCGCCCCCAGCCCCGTGCAGATGTACAGCCACGGCGACGGCTCGGCGGAGATGACCAGCGCCCCTGCCGCCGCCCGCACGATGAACCCCGCCGATATGCCGAACACATCCAGTATCACCACCTGCCGGAGTACGATTATGTAAATCCCCGATATTCCGACGTACGCAACCTGCGCCCAACCGTAGTTGACTTCCAGGAGGAACCCCACCGGCACCGCCGCCCCGACGAACACCACCGCCACAATTCCCGCCACCCACTTGGACACCCTCCCCGACGCCACTCCCCTCCCCGCCTTCCTCGGATGCAGGCGGTCCCTCTCGGCGTCCACAAGGTCGTTGAGCAGATAGACGCCGGAGGAGAGCAGGCAGAACAACCCGAACGCCGCCGCAGTGTAGCCGACGACCTCCAGCACCTCATCGGCGTCACCCGGGTCCCAGGACAGGTTGATGGTGAAGGCCAGGGGAAGCAGAACGACGAAGTTCTTCGTCCACTGTTTGGGCCGCATTGCGGCCAGGAGGGGCAGGAGCTGGCCCATCAGCGCCGGACCCGCCTGTTCATCTCGCCTCGAACGCCACGGCGCCTACCCGAACTTCCGGTAGTTGTCGTTGAACATGGCCAGCAGCTTTTGCGCCTGCCTGTCATACTCATCAGCGTCTTCCCAAGAGTCCCGGGGCCTGAGCGCCTGGGCGGGGACGCCCGGGCAACCCACCGGGACCTGCAGCCCGAACACCGGGTCGGTAATCGTCGAAATGCGACTCAGCGACCCGTCCAGCGCCGCCCTCACCATCGCCCGCGTGTACTCGATTCTCATCCGATGCCCTACGCCATAGGGCCCGCCCGTCCAGCCGGTGTTCACCAACCACACGTTGACCTCTGTGCCATCCAGCTTGCGGGCCAGCATATCCGCATACACCCGGGGCCGCATGGGCATGAAAGGCGCCCCAAAGCAAGGGCTGAAGGTGGCAACCGGCTCCACAATCCCCCTCTCCGTCCCCGCCACCTTGGCCGTGTAGCCGGAGAGGAAGTGATACTGGGTCTGCTCAGGCGTCAGGCGGGAGATGGGAGGGATGATGCCGAAGGCGTCGGCGGTCAGGAAGAAGATGTTTTTCGGCGGCGCCCCGACTCCCTCGGGGTCAGCGTTGGGAATGCTCGAAAGAGGGTAGGAGCCTCGGGTGTTCTCCGTCACCGAGTCGTCGTCCAGGTCCAGGGCCCGGGTGTCGAGGTCGATGGTCACGTTCTCAAGAATGGTGCCGAACATCCGGGTGGTGGCGTATATCTCGGGTTCCGCCTCTTCCGAAAGACGAATCACCTTCGCATAGCACCCGCCCTCGAAGTTGAACACCGACCCATCGCTCCAGCCGTGCTCGTCATCCCCGATAAGCGTCCTGTCCGAGGTGGCGGACAGCGTGGTCTTCCCCGTCCCCGAGAGGCCGAAGAACAGGGCCACGTCGCCGTCGGGCCCCGAGTTGGCAGAGCAGTGCATCGGGAGGACGTTCTGCTTCGGGAGCAGGTAGTTCATCACCGTAAAGGCCGACTTCTTGATCTCTCCGGCGTAGCTCGTCCCCCCTATCAGCACGATTCGCTGGCCGAAGTCGATGATTATGAAGGCCTCCGAGTTGGTCCCGTCCCGGCCGGGGTCCGCCGTGAAGCCCGGCGCATGGATGAAGGTGAAGTCCGCTTCCCCCACCCCCACCTCCTCCCGGGGCATGGGCAGAAACATATTGGCTGCGAATAGATTGTGCCAGGCGCTTTCGGTAATCACGCGGAGCCGCCGCCGGTATCGAGGATCGGCCCCGATCCAGCAGTCCCGCATGTACAGGTCCTTTGTCCTCAAATGCGCCAGCACTCGACCCAGCAGGCCGTTGAAGGTCTCCTGCTCCATCGAGCCGTTTATGGGACCCCACCAGATATCGTCCTCGGAGGATGGTTCCCTCACGATGAACTTGTCCCTAGGGGAACGACCCGTATACCTGCCGGTGCTGACAACAAGGACGCCGCCACGTCCCACGACTCCTTCTTCGTTCCGCACCGCATCCTCCCACAGGGCCTCGGGAGACAAGTAGGACGCCCTCTCGCTCAAGCGGTTGATGGCGTCCATGTTTTCCTGCTGGAGTCGGTCCGGCAACGGTGTTTGGGTCATATTGCTGTGCCCTCCGTCTATCCTGCGCCGATGGCCCGGTAACCAAGGAAAATGACGATGACTAAAGCTGCCGCCGCCCCCAGCACCACCCAGTCCCGAATCGCACCCGGAATGGCCCGCCTGGACCCCTGGCCCTCGCCCCACACCCGGCCCCGCCCTTCAACGTACGTCGTCCCCGGCGAATGCACTCTTCCGGCCGCCTGTGTAGTGCCTCCCGAGGCAGGCTCGAACCGCGGCAGCGAAGACTCTATCCCAAACCCGACGTTGTAGTAGCAACGGGAACATATCACCGGCACGATAAGCTGGCCAGCCCAGTATCCCGTCACCGTGCTGAATCCCCGCCGGAACTCACCGGCCTTGCAGCGGGGGCATAAACGCTGGGGGGCGGCTGTCGGCCTCAATTGGTACTGCTCAATGCGCCGTTCTCATACTCCGATATCAAGGCTGCGGGTCTAATCGAGGAGGGGAATGGTGGTCCACATGATGTCGTCAGGGGAGTCGCTCAGGCCCTTGTCCCGGGCCAGGTCCCTTATCTTCAGCAGGGTCATGTTCACTTCCGGGGTCAGATACGTCCACTCCTCGGCGGGAGGGATCCAGTAGGGAGAGTTGATCCTAACGACGGTCTTTTCCTTGGCGTTCAGGTAGATTCCGAACTTGGATATGTCCATTCAGGGGTCTCCTTATTCGACGGTTACGGATTTGGCCAGGTTCCTGGGCTGGTCAACGTCGCAGCCCCGGGTCACGGCCACATGATAAGCGAACAGCTGCAGGGGAATCACCGACACCAGCGGCGAAAGCAGGTCGGGGGCGGGGGGTATGCGGATTACGTGGTCGGCGATGGACGAGATGGCTTCGTCGCCTTCCGTGGCAACGGCTATGACCTTTCCGTTCCTCGCCTTCACTTCCTCTATGTTGCTCACCATCTTGGGGTACAAGGCATCCTGCAGGGCCAGCGCCACGACGGGCATGTCTTCGTCGATCAAGGCTATGGGGCCGTGCTTCATCTCGCCGGCCTGGTAGCCCTCGGCGTGACAGTAGCTGACCTCTTTCAGCTTTAGAGCGCCTTCCATGGCGACCGGATAGCTTATCCCCCTCCCGAGAAAGAGGTAGTTGTCGGTCCGGTAATGGTGTCGGGCCAGCTCTTGTACCGCGGCGTCAGTTTCCAAGCTGCGGCTCACGAGGCTGGGGACGCTGGCCAAGTTGTCAACTATTTCAGTGACTTGTCCATCGGAAACCAGGCCCCTCACCCGACCCGCGTAACAGGCTACCAGATACAGCGCCAATATGGAATTGGTCAGGCATTTCGTGCTCGCCACCCCTATCTCCAACCCGGCCCTTATGTCCAGTGACCAGTCCGCCAGCGCCGACGCCTGGCTGTGTTCGCTGTTGGTCACAGCCATCAGGCAAGCCCCGCGCTCCCGGGCCTCTTCCATCGCCGCGAGGGTGTCCACGGTTTCGCCGGACTGGGACACCGCAATCACCAGCGTTGATGAATCTATGACCGGGTCCCGGTAGCGAAACTCGGAGGCGTTTTCGGCGGTGGCGGGCAGGCGTGCCAGGGCCTCGAACATCCGGCTCCCGGCGGCTCCCGCGTGCAGGCTCGTCCCCATGCCAATGATGATCACCCGATCTATGTTTGCCAGCTTGTCACTGAGCCCCGTGAGTTCCGGGAGCAGGATGTCCGCGGGATCGAAGCTGATGCGACCTCTGAGCAGGTTGGTCACCGACTCGGGCTGCTCCATGATCTCCTTGAGCATGAAGTGCTTGTATCCGCTTTTCGCAAAGGCGATATCTCCAACGGATACGGGTACAGGAGCCCGCGTCACGGGTACACCCTTCCGATCGAAATACCGCGCTCCGGATGCGTCCAATACGGCGAGTTCGCCGGTCTTCAGATAGACCGCCTTTCGGGCGCAGGCCGCAATAGCAGGCAGGTCGCTGGCAAGGAACATTTCGTCCTTTCCGTAACCCACTACTATGCCCCCGCCATTCCCCACCCGCCCCGCAATGATTCTGCTCGGCTCCTCTGCGGATACCACAGCCACGGAAAACGCCCCATCAAGCTGGTCTAGGCTCCCGGCAACCGCCTCCTGCAGCCCTAACCCCGAGGCCCGCTTCTCCTCTACGAGGTGCGCTATCACTTCGGAGTCTGTTTCCGACGTGAACTCGTGTCCCGAGTCCGTCAGCCGCTTCTTCAACTCACGATAGTTTTCGACGATGCCGTTATGGACAACCAGATACTTGCCGGTGCAGTCGGAGTGGGGGTGGGCGTTCCGGGACGTGGGTCTGCCGTGGGTGGCCCAGCGCGTATGGCCCAGTCCCGTCGACCCCTCCGGCATCCGTGTTCCCACGCTTTCTATGAGGGCCGCCAGCTTCCCCGCGCTCCTCTCCACCACCGCCTTGCCCGTGCCGTTAATCACCGCTATCCCGGAGCTGTCGTAGCCCCGGTATTCCAGCCGTCGGAGGGCGTCGAAGAGTATGGGGGCCGCGGGTCGGGCGCCTACATATCCTACGATGCCACACATAAGCTCAGACCTGTCAGTTGACCGTGCGCCAAAGCTCTACTATGCGCTCCACTACCTGGTCGGCGGTAAGCTGGGATGTGTCCACCAGGATTGCATCCAGAGCGGGCTTCATCGGGGAGTGCTCCCTTTCGGAGTCTATGCGGTCCCGACGCTCCATGTCCGCCCGCGTAGCTTCGAAGGCAACTGCAGGGCCTTTGGTCTCCAACTCCATCTGCCGGCGCCAGACCCGGACTTGGGGGGAAGCGGTGAGGTATATTTTCAACCTGGCATCCGGCAACACCACAGTCCCAATGTCCCGCCCTACCATCACTACTCCGCCCTCCGACGCCATCTCTCGCTGCTGGGCCACCATTGCTTCTCGCACACCTCCATAGCTTGAGACCACCGAAACATTCCTGTCTACGGGTTGCGACCTAATGCTGTCCGTCACGTCCCGACCATCCACTATCACCCTTTGAGCTCCGGGGAGAGCATCATCGACAATACGGATGCCAATTGACTTCGCAAGGCCTGTGACAGCGTACTCATCGGCGATATCCATACCCTCATAGATGGCAGATGCCGTCACTGCCCTGTACATCACTCCGGTATCCACGAACAGGCAACCCATACGCTGGGCCAACAACCTGCCTACGGTCGTCTTGCCTACCGCGGCAGGGCCGTCTATGGCAATGACAGGCTCGCTTTCGGACATTTCGTTCTCGGAAGTCCAGGTGCAAGTCAGGGTGCGAGGTCTGAGGATGAGGGGGGCAAGTCCCTGGGTATGAGGCCCGGTTGGTCCTTGGGGAACACCATCGTGTGCGCCGACTTTTTGGGCGCCACCCTCACCTTCAAGCCGGACGGATATATTGTCCCGGATGGTTGCCTGCTTCTTACTGTGATCCCCGAATCAAGTGTCAGGAAGTAGAAATTCCGGGACCCGTGGAACTCCCGTGACATGATTGTACCCTGCCCGTGGGGGTCGGGAGTGAGCTTTACGTCGTCGGGCCTGATCATTACGACAACATCGGTGTTAGAGGGGTCTACCTCGTGCTCATGGGCGAAGCGCCCGATCTCGGTCTCAATTTCCTCTCCGTCCACCCGACCCGGTATAAAGCTGGCGTGTCCCACGAAGGTTGCGACGAAGGAAGTGGCGGGATGACGGAATATCTCCTCTGGGGGGCCGATCTGTTCCAGCCTGCCCTGGTTCATGACGGCCACTCTATCGGCGAAGGAGAGGGCTTCCTGCTGGTCGTGGGTGACAAGGATGGCGGTTGCACTCTCCCGACGAAGTATCGCCTGCACTTCCCTGCGCATCTGGCCCCTCATGGTCGCATCCAGGTTGCTGAAGGGCTCATCGAGGAGGACGACCACGGGCCGGGGGGCCAGCGCCCGACCCAGCGCAACCCTCTGCTGCTGTCCCCCCGATATCTGGTGGGGATACCGGTGTCCCATCCCCGACATCTCAATAGTCTCCAGGACCTCCTCTACCCTTCGCTTCCTGTCCTCGGATTTCATCTTCCTCAGCCCAAAGCCGATATTCTTGGACACCGAAAGATGGGGAAAGAGGGCGTAGTCCTGGAAGACCATGGCTACGCCCCGCTTCTCGGGTGGGACACTTGACCCGTTCCCGGCGGCTCGGGAATCCCGCAGGTAGACCTCGCCAGTGTCAGGAACCTCGAAACCGGCAATCAGGCGGAGGATGGTGGTCTTTCCGCAGCCGCTCGGGCCCAGGATGGATATAATCTCGCCTTCCTTCAGGCAAAAGGAAAGCTCGTTGACGGCCGGGGAAGAGGTGCCCGGATAGGTCTTCGATGCCTGCTTCAGTTCTACGACCGGGAGCGGTTTATGGGAATTCGAGGCCAAGGGCGGCGGAGTCCTTTCACAACGGACAGTCAAAGTTTCTCACGCCGCTCTTTCCATATCAACATGCGCGCCCAAGTCACTTCTTGGCGTTTTGCAGGGTCTGGTCAGCACTTTTGTCGGCGAGAACCAGGAGCGCCATCGGAACCGAGGAAAGAAGCACGAGCATCAGGGCCGGGAAAGCAGCCTTGGTAAAGAAAGCCGCTTCAGATGCGTTCCAGACAGCCGTCGAAAGCGTCTCAAAGCCGATGGGACCCAACAGCAGCGTTGCCGGCAACTCTTTCATAGTTATCAAAAATACCAACGCCCCACCAGCGAGCACTCCGCCCTTGATTAGCGGGAGGGTTACCGATAGGAAAACTCTGGGTGGCGAGAGCCCCAGGCCTTGTGCAGCCTCCTCTACTTTCGGATCTATCTGAACCAGCTGCGCTCTTATCGCACCTATGGCCGGAGGCAGGAAAAGGATGGCGTATGCGAAGATGAGCATTGCCAGGGTTTGGTACAGGGGCAAGGCATAGTTCGACCCGAAGAAGACAAGGGCGAGGGCAACTACAACTCCCGGCAGCGCAAATCCCACGTAGCTGAACCTCTCTACCAATGAGGACAGGCGACCGGGGTACCTAACGCTGAGAATGGCCACGGGCACGGCGGCAACTACACATACCACCGCCGCTAGAAGAGACGCATAAACGGAATTAAGTGCGGCTCCCCAGATGGAGCTTATCTGCTCGCCCGCGGTCAGACCCCTGACAAGCCAGTAAGTCAGAACTGCAATAGGGGCGCCTATGCTCATCAGCGCAACTATGGAGCAGAAGGCAAACCCAACCCACTTCCATTGTCCCAGGCGCACCACCGGCCTGTGTCCATTGCCCCCGACACCACTGCTGGAATAGCGCGACCTGCCCCTGGTGTAGGTGTCGACCAGGAGAACGGCGAGGGCCATAGCTACAAGCACAAGCGACAGGCTTGCGGCTATGCCCCGATCAAAGACGGCATTGAATTGCAGATATATCGCCCAGGTGAAGGTTTCATATTGCAGCAATGACACTGCCCCGAAGTCACTGAGGGTATACAGGGCAACAAGAAGAGCACCTGCGACAATGGCCGGGCGTAACTGCATCAGGATAATGCGGAAAAACACGGACCAGGGTCCATGCCCCAGTACTCGGGCGGACTCTTCGATGCGCGGGTCCAGGTTGCGCATAGCCGCCCTTACGGGGAGCAAGACGTAGGGAAAGCTAAGGACAGTAAGGGCGAATGCTGCACCCCAAAAGCCTCGGACGTCCGGGAGCTGCTCTATACCAAGCGCGTTTCCGAATATCTGTTGCACCATGCCGCGCGGCGAAAACGTCGCAATCAGGGCGAAGGCTCCGAGGTAACTTGGAATGACCAGGGGCAAGGCCGTGACTACAGACCAGAACTTCTTGAAGGGAAGATCCGTTCTTATGGTAAGCCACGCCAGAGGCAGGGACAGGGCAACACTCATCCCCGTTACCGATACAGCCAGCAAAGCTGAACGTCCCAAAATTTCCAGGGTGCGCCACCTCAGTAGCACATCCCAAATGCCGTGCTCCGTCCCCAAGGCACGGAGCACCAAGTACGCAAGTGGGAGAGCAAGTGCTGCGGCAATGAGGAAAGCGGGAATCCAAACAAAGGCCGGGGCCCCGGGCATGACCTGCCGAAGGGCCCCGGCCAAAGGACCTCGAAGGAACGCCGTATTGCCTGCTGCCCGCGTTACCCTCATGGAAAGCTTAAGGGACTATCCCCGTGTCCCTTAACAACTCCAGCGTGCCTTCCAAGTCTTGCAGTGAACCGAGGTCCACATCCGGAAGGTCGATCTCGGAGAGAGGCAAGAGTTCGGGGTGAGTCTTCACTCCCTCCACTAGCGGATATTCAAAGGTCTGGCTTGCGAAGTACTGCTGGCTCACCGTAGAAAGCAGGAACTCGATGAACCTCAGTGCATTGGCTTCGTTTTCGGAAGAATCCAGGACCCCTGCGCCCGAGACCAGTATCGTCGCTCCAACATCCCCGCCGGTCGGATAGTAGTTCCTGGCCTTGAAACCTTCTCCTTCCTCCGCCAAGAACCGGAACAGGTAGTAGTGGTTCACAAACCCAACATCGATTTCACCGTTGGCTGCGGCCTGGACTATGGGGGTGTTCTTGGGGTAGACCCGGGGCTCGTTGGCCTGTATGCCTTCCAGCCAAGCCCTAGCGGCGTCTTCGCCTTGCGTTACCCTCAGGGCCGTTACGAAGGCTTGAAAAGAGCCGTTGGTCGGGGCCCAGCCAATGCGTCCATTCCATTCGGAGTCGGTGAAATCCAGGATTGAGGAAGGTAGGTCGGTCTCGGTGAGGGCCTCGGTGTTGTATACGACGGCCCGGGCCCGACCTGAAATCGCAACCCATTTGCCTTGCCTAGAAGAGAGCTTGGGGTCGACATTGCCCAATAAGGAGTCGGGCAGGGTCTGGAGCCTCGTCTCCAAAGCGCCCAGAGCCCCGGGGTCTGAGCCGTAGTAGACGTCTGCGGGGCTGTTTTGCCCTTCCTCCTGGATAGTGGCGACCAGCGCGGCGTTGGAGCCGTAGTTGACCTTCACGTCTATTCCGGTGGCCGCCTTGAACTGGTCTACTATTGGGCCGATCAGATCCTTTTCGCGACCGGAGTAAATGACGAGTTCACCGGGATCGTCCTGAGCTTCGTCTGTCGTGGGGGCTTGCGTGTGACTTGGCTGGGGGGGAGTGGGGTCGCCGCTGCATGCCATAGCGATCATCGACACAATCGCCAGTAGGAAAGCCAAAGCGGCCAAGGACACTACCGATCTATGGGAACTTATGTGATTCACGGAGATTGCCGTCCCTTCTGAATTACGAATGTCTAAAAGGGTCCATGCTATAATTCCGTTACTTTGTGTTTCACCATGAGGGTGTTTAACTCCGAAAAGTTGGGGATTAGGCTAACCTAACTTACATAGTCTGTCAACACCTTTACGTGGCAATTTTCGTGCGAATTTGCACGATTGCCAACACTTAAGATTAGGGCCGGTTAAGACCATCCAGACGCTAACGGGAAGTTCATGGCAGGGGTAGCAAAACCAACATCGGTCGCAACGGACGATTTCCTGACCACCGTTTTCAGGTTTACGGAGGAAGGAAAGCCTGTTATTGCGGCCCGTCTGGCCGAGACTCTAGGCGTCTCCCCGGCCACCGCCTTCGGAACGGTGAGGAGGATGGCTCGGGACGGTCTCATTACGGTTTCTCGGAAGAAGGAGATTTCTTTGACCGTTGCCGGCAACAAGCTGGCGGAAGAGGTGATACGCAGGCACCGGCTGGCTGAGCGCTTCCTGACCGATATCCTCAACTTTGCATGGCATAAGGCTTACGCAGAAGCTCACAGATTGGAGCACGGCATTTCCCAGGAAGTCGCCGACGGTTTGGCCGAACTGCTAAACAACCCAACTACGTGCCCCCACGGCTACCCCATTCCAGGCAGTGAGGGATATACCCGCACCAAGCATATTCGCTCTCACTTGAAATCCCTCAATGAGATCAGGGAGGGCACCAGTGTGACGGTCAAGAGGGTGCCGGAAGAAGATGTGGAGTTGCTGCAGTACCTCGAGGAGCACAATGTTTCTCCCTCCTGGACAATGAAAGTAATTGATGTGGCCGATTTCAAAGGAACTATTACCCTGGAAGTCGACCGTCACCAGATTGTCATTAGCACTGACACCGCCAACAAGATTGTAGTTAAGCCCAACTGATGCTTTCCGCATTCCCCTTCGTAGAGAAGGGTGGGAGACTTGGGCGGTAATCTCCTTTAACAGGACCCCCATTCTCTACCTGGCCGTCCTGGCGTCGCTCTCGACTCAGGGAACCCACGTGGCCTGCATTTGTGTGACCATCATCAGGAAAATCGGAACTGCTCGATGCCATCAAGATGAACGGGACGGGTTTGGCGCATCGCTTTATACATTGAAAACCAAGGCTTAGGACCCTGACGCTGAACAACCGTCCATATGATTCGGGGGACGGAGATGGGACAAAAGCGGTACAATCCGAGCCGATATGTTCAGAAGACAGACCTTCATCGAGGTCAACGATTTAACCAAGCACTTCGGAAACGTCGCGGCCTTAGAGGGGGTCTACTTCGATGTGGTCGAGGGTGAGACGTTTACGATTCTCGGCCTGAGCGGCTCCGGTATGACAACCCTGTTCCACCTCCTACTAGGCCTCAAGCGACCTACCCGAGGAACTGTCGAAATACTGGGGTTTGACTGCTTATCCGAATCTGTGGAGGTCAGGAAAAGAGTGGGATGCGTTCTAGGCACGCAGCGCTTCCACCCCGGTCTGACAGGCCGCGAATACATAGAACTAAGCGCGGCGGCTCGGGAGTCTGGGGGGAATCGGCGTTTGGAGCTGGTTGAGCGGCTGAAGATCAACGAAAACGAGAAGATTGGTGATCTCTCCGATGCGGAGATTACTCGTCTAGCATGGGTATTGGCCCTCATGCACAACCCCGGGGTGCTTCTGTTGGACAATCCTTTTCATCATCTTGACGAATGCTCCCGCCATGTAATGTCCGGCCTCTTGGAGGAGGAGCGCCGTAAAGGGACCACCATCCTACTCGCCACTGATTCTCCGCGAATAGCCGCACAGTTCAGCGACAGGGTCGGGACCCTGGTCAACGGCGACCTCACGTTCATTCGGGACATGAAGAGGCTAAACAGAAAACTCGGCAAGCGGTTGAAGATAATCTTCCGGGAAGACGTGGAGCTTCAGAACTTCATTTCTCATAACTTGAGCGTGGTGAGCAGAAAGGGCAGAGAGTGGGTGGTCACGCTGGACGGGGAGGCTGGGAGCCTAGTAAAGAGGCTGGGCGCCTACTCGGTGGAAGACGTGGAGATACTGGAAGGCATCGTTGAGGACATACTCATGGACATGATGCGCGGCAATAGCCCGGGGCCTTACGTATGAACGTGCCTCTGTTCTTCCTCCACTTCAAGATGAACAGACTGGCCCTTGTTTCGTGGGCTCTCGGACTGCTGGTATTTGGAGCGCTTTCCGTTTTCTGGGCCCCCAGTGTCACCGAACAGAAGACGACCTTGCTCCCTTACCCCACAATTGGTTCGCTTCCAGTCTATCTGGTGCTGTATGCATTGCTATTCGGTTCAGGATGCCTAGCGCGCCGCCCGAGTGATGACCTCCTTTTGATACTTGGCACGCTTCCCCTGCATCGGTTCCAAATAGCACTTGGAAAGTCCCTGTTCTTTGCATTTGCCTTTCTTGCGCTTGTGATTGTTGGGTGGGCATCCACTATCCTGGCCGGAGAGATTGTGGAGGCAGAGCTGAATATGGCCAATTTGGCAATTTCGGTTTCAATAGGGTCTCTGCTGGTCTTTGCCGTATACAGTTATACGTTACTCGCATCCTCCTGGTGCTCTACGCAGAGAAACGCCCTTGCACTGAGCGCTTTGGCGACCCTGGCGGCCTACCTTGCCAACATAGTCGGTTCGAGCTACAAGGGCTTGTGGTGGCTGGCCGACATTTCTATCTTTCACTATTACGACCCAGCTCGTTTGGTGCAGGACGGAACCGTGGATTTGCTCGGCGTGGGCATCCTTGCAGGAATTATAATCGGGGGGCATGCGATAGCTATGACTATCTTTGCCCGCAGGGACCTATCCGTGTGAGCCCGAGCGCGAATCTTGCTCCTTCCCCCGTATTCGGGCAGGGCGAAAAGATTGGACGCGACAGCTACCAAAAGCGCTCCGATAAACGGTAACATTCCGAGATTATTCATCAAATAACCCTGGACAAGACCCGGCATGGGCGCCAAATGCTATGTCCGGGGCTAAGCAGGGCTGGAACCCTATCCGGTTCTTGACCGCCATAGAGGCCCGGAATATGATTTCAGTAAGCGGGGTGTAGCGCAGGGGAAGCGCGCATGGTTTGGGACCATGAGGTCGCCGGTTCAAATCCGGCCACCCCGACCACCAGTAGAACCGGCCAGGATGCCGCCGCTTAAGTGGGACCATCTCACCATCAGCTCCCGAGGAGGAAATAACATGGGCAGGTTTATCTTGTACTCATTGGCATTCATCGGGCTCATGACGGTATCGGCAATGGGAATCGCTGCGGCGGCAGTGACGATGCTATGGTTACAGGACCGTCAGTGGCAGATGAACGCATCCAGAAACCGGCAGGCGCAAGAGGGGCGCCGCTAGGAGCGGGTTTCGAAGCCCATAATCGGAGGGATGAACAATTGCCTGATCAAAACAGGACGTCCAGGATAATCATCATAGCGGACCGAATCATCGATGGCCTTGGCGGGGAGGTAGATAAGGGGTCGGCGCTCGTTTTGGAAGACGGAAGCATCAGGGGTGTTATGCCCAAGGGCGAAGCACGAGCCACGGACCAAGCCCAGGTGATCGAATTTCCAGGCGCATCTGTCGTACCCGGCCTCATCGACTGTCACACCCACACCAACATGCCCGGCAACAGCCGCCGCGGGGAAGACGTGAACGCTGAGGATGATGACGAACTCCGCCTGTATCGCTCCTTCCGGAACGTGCGCATAGCCCTGGAGACCGGCGTCACGACCCTTTGCGACAATGGAGCATGGAATGACTTGGGCTTTCGCTTGAAGGCAGCCATAGAAGAAGGGAAAGTTGTGGGAGCGGATGTGTTGGCCTGTGGCAATCCCATCACCATCCGAAAGGGCCACTGCTGGTTCATGGGTTCCGAGGTCTCAGGGCCCGAGGAGGCCCGGGCCAAGGCCGGACAACACCTGGCCGCTGGCGCCGACTTCCTGAAGGCCATGACCACAGGAGGAAGCACTCTCGGCAGCGAGCCTTATGCGGCGGCATTCCAGCTGGAAGAGCTGCAAGCCATCACCGGCGCTGCTCGGGAGGCGGGGGTTTATACCGTGGGACACGCACGGTGCTCGGCGGGGATAAACATGGCCGTGGATGCCGGGTTTTCCATGATTGCCCACTGCGTTTTCGCCGCACCCGACCAGAGTTATTGCTTCGACGAGGCCGTAGCCGAGAAGCTGGTGGAGAACGGTGTCTGGAACAACCCTACCCTGGCCATATGGGAGTCGAGGCTCAGGCTTCTCAAGGAGAAAGCCGAGGGCCAGGAACTGACCGAGGAAGAAAAGCAGGAGGTGGCTAAGGGTGAGCGGGCCGTCCAGGAGCGGGTAGACGAATGTGGACGCCTGAAAGAAATGGGCGGCAAATTCGTGGCAGGCTCGGACTGCGGCTGGGGTGCTTATCCCTTCGGATACTTCGTGAGAGAGATCGAGGCTCTAGCCCGGGCCGGCCTCACCAACATGGAAGCTCTCATGTCCGGCACCAGTGAAGCAGCGAGGGCGCTTAACATTATCGACAGGGTCGGGAGCCTGGAGGCGGGGAAGCAGGCCGACATCCTCGTCGTAGACGGCGACCCGTTGGCTGATCTTTCTACGTTGACAGACGTGGCGGCGGTCTTCAAGAGAGGTCAGTTGGTCGAGCGTCGGCTTACAGTCTAGGCAACCATACCAGAAAGGGCGTCCACCAGCTTGTCCAACTCCTCTTCTGTATTGAAGAAGTCGGACGCTACTCGGACGCATTCCACCCCGCCGACAGGCCTCGCCACGATCCTGTGTTCATCCCACAGCCGGTCAACAACATCCTGGTAATTGGCGCCCCTGGCACGGAAAGACGTAAGACCACAGATTCCGGGGCCTTCCAGAGGAGAAAGAACTTCGAACCCATCGCACTCCAGCAGCTTTTGCTTGAGGTAGCCTGAAAGCTTCACGGTCCGGGCCTCGATTTCCGAAGGGCCTGCATCGCTGATGAAGCCGATGGCGGCCCGGTACCCGGCGATCAGGGCTGTGCTGGTGGTGCTGACGTTAAACTTGGCCATTCCGGACAGATCGAATTCGAGGGGTTTCTTCTCGGGATCTACCGCGCTGTGGCCGACGTACGAAGGGTTAACCATCTCGATGTGTTCCCGTTTGATGTACAGCGCGCCTGTGCCTTCGGGGCCGAGCATCCACTTGTGACCTGGGGTTGCGTAGAAGTCCACGTCCCAACCGGAAAGGTCCAGGGCTATATGTCCCGGGGTCTGGGCGCCGTCGACCAGCATGAATATCCCTTTGTCCTTTGTTAGCGAGCGAATTCCTTCTAGTGGCATTCGAAGGCCGCAGGAAAACTGGATGTGGCTGAATGCGATCATGCGGGTACGGGAGTTTATCTGGGCCTCTATTTTGTTCAGGATGGTGTCCCAGTCGTCGTTGGTGCCAAGCTCCACCACCCGCACCTTAACGCCATGCCTCTTTTCTGCGTAAAGGCAGGGGATCATTACCGAGAGGTGTTCGATATCGAAGGTGATGATCTCGTCGCCTTCCTGCCACGGGAAACCGGCCATCACGATGTTCAGTCCCTCGGTAGTGTTCTGGGTGAGGCAAAGATCATCGGAGGAGACGTTCAGGAGGTCTGCTGCGGCCTGCCGCGTATCGTCCTCAATTAGCTGGACCGACTCTCGGACAGGTTTGCTGGTCGGGCCTTCTGCCGCTTCGTATTCCACTCTGGCCTTGATTGCATCTATCACCAGTTGGGGAGAAGGCCCAGACCAGCCCGTGTTCAGGTAAGTAACGCTTCCACAGACGGGGATCTGTGACCTGATGCTTGCTACGTCCATTTCAACCTCTCAATGTGTCAGATTGCACAGGGTTATGTTCACTAGTAAAGCAGATGCTGATGTTCACTTTGAATTCATTAATTCGTACTTGCATCGATTATGCGTAGGCGATATGGAGACGTTATGTAAGGCAACTATATCCCGTATAACCTGGCGCAGTTATCCCAGAGGATCTTCTTTTGGGACGCTTCCGGCACTACGTCCATCTCAAGGAAGGTGTCAAGAGCATTGGGGTACTTGGAATCGTGGTGAGGGTAGTCGGTGGAGAGGACGAGGTTGTCGTCACCGACCGTTTCGATAACGTTCTTGACCATGAACTCGTCCACGTCAACTGAGATGAAACTCTGGCGTCGGAAATAGTCGGAGGGCGGGCCCTGGAGCTTGGTCCTCTCCCACGGGCCAAAGGTCTCCCACTCCTCATCGAGCCTCCAGAGCCACCAGGGGAGCCAGCTACAGTTTCCTTCCAGGAAGCCGGCCCTGAGGGTCGGGAACCTTTCCAGAACACCGCCCCCGATCATGCTCCCTACGTCCAGCATCAGTTCCATGGGGTGAGTGGCAGCATGGGCGATGACGAAGGCATCCAGGAACCGGGTCCCGATGTGCTGTTGATACGCCCCCTGGATCCCGTGGAAGCAGACCGGCACCCCCAGGTACTCGGCTTCCTGCCAGAATGGATCGTAGTAGGGGTCGTACCATGGCCTGTCATTAACCGGGTTGGAGGGGAGGACCAGGGCAACCATTCCCAGGTCGTTAACTGCACGTCGGGCCTCCTGGGCGGCCTTCTGGGCGTCGTGCATAGGCATCTGGGCGGCGCCCTTGAGCCGGTATGGGTCGGCGGAGCAGAATTCATGGAGCCAATCGTTGAAGGCGGCGCATATGGCGAGGGAGAGGTCGGGGTCCATTCCATCCAGGGCGATTACGTGGGCGCCGAATGTACGGAAGAGGACCGCCACGTCTATCCCCTCGACTTCCAGGGCCTCCAACTGCGTTACGTTGTCAAACTTAGCCGCCCGAGCCTTTGCAAACCTGTCGGTTATAGCCTCGTGCCGCCCCGACAGCACCTCGGTGCGGGGCTTCCTGTCCGAGTAAGCAGGGAAAATCCTGTCTTCCACGATCCACTTGTTGGTGAAGCCGTGGCTTGTGGCGACCCCTCGGAATTCTGGGGCGCGGTCTCGGAAGTCGGCATTGGTATAGGTCTGCCACAGGTCCGGGGGCTCCATGACGTGCATGTCACTGTCCAGGACCTTGAACCCGTTTCTGGCCATTCAGTTTTCTCTCCGTTTCGTGAAGTTTGCCGGGACTTTGAAATCAGGCCCAGTCATTTATAACTCGGTGGGCGGCGTTGTGTCCGGGGGCGCCAGTGACCTCTCCGCCGGGATGCGTTCCCGCGCCACAAAGATATAGCCCTTCTATGGGTGTCCGGTAGTCTGACCAGCCAGGTATGGGCCTGTCGGAGAGCATCTGGGTCGACACTAGGTCAAGGTGATGAATGTTCCCATTCGTCAGCCCGACCCTGCTCTCCATATCCACGGGGCTAATTAGCACCCAGTCGATGAGGGCGTCCCGGAAATTGGGTGCAAATTCGGTAATCTTGTCGATGAGGCTTTCCGCTACTTGCTCCCGCGCATCGTCCCAGGACCCCGAGGCCAACTCTCTGGGTGCGTGCAAAACAAATGCCGAGAGCAGGTGATTACCCTCCGCCGCCAAGGAGTCATCGTAGACCGACGGCACCTGAAGCTCGATGACGGGGCAATCAGTGAAGCGTCCCTCTGCGGTGTCGGCGCAGCTCTTCTGAAAGTAAGCCGGAGAATCACAGATGTCCAGCATTCCCAGGTACTGATTGGAATGCAGAGAAGGGAAGAACCGAGAGAAGTCGGGGGCTTCTCTAAGGGCGCAGTGGAATTTCAGGTGGGTCAGGTTGGTCTTCACTTCTGCAAGACCAGCGGCGAAGTTTGAGTCCAGGTTTTCAAGTCCGACCAGGTTACGGAACGTGTGCAGAGGATCAGCGTTGGAAACCACTATCTCGCTTTCAATCTGCTGCCCATCCTCCAACTCCACCCCGACCGCCTTGCCTGCCCTGATGATCACCCTTTTCACCTTTGAATCGGTCCTTATGGACACTCCCCTTGAACGCGCCGAGTTTGCCATGGCCCGACTCAGGCCACCCATTCCACCTCTCGGGAGTCCGGTGTCGGCGGGGTCCACGTACCGGTTGCAGGCGTAGTAGGCCGATGGCAGAGCGTTGCCAACTACGTACAGTCCCCTGGGGTCGGGCGAGTAGACCATGCAGGACTTGACTTTCTCGGACACGAAGTGCCGGTCCAGCAATTCGCCCATGCTGACCGTGCGAAGTGTATGTAGTATCTCCTCGTGCTCGGTCCCCCAGACTCTCTCGTCGACCTCTTCCCACGTCGGTGCAGGCTCGAGCATGTATGGCCCCATGATCTCAGCGGCTTTGTCCCAGAATGCGTTCCAGCTGGTGTAGGCTTCGGCGTCGGGTGGGCTGAGCTTGACAATCTCTTCTTTAGTCCGCTCATCCTCGTCCCAGAAGAGCATCCCGGTGCCATCCGGAAATGGATGGGCCGAACGGGGGTCGAGCCTGAATATCTCCAGCCCATGCTCGTAGAGCTCCAGGTCCTTGACCACCTTGGGCTGAAGCAGCCATGAGACGTAGGAGCAGGAGGAGAACTTGAACCCTGGAATAAGCTCTTCCGTTATGCAGGCCCCGCCCACTTGGTCCCGACGCTCCAGTACCAGCACCTTCATCCCGGCCTTCGCCATGTAACCCGAGGCCACCAGCCCGTTGTGTCCGCCGCCTATGATGATTGCGTCGAAATCGTTAGCCATGTTTCACCATTCTGATTGAGGAAATGAGTTTGACAGTCTAGGTATCCGTCAATCTACGGGCCGTGGCCCGGAAGTCGTCGGGGTTGGGGCCCCGGTCTATGATCACGTCGACCACGGCCGGCTTGCCCGATGCGAAGGCCTCCCTCAGGGCGTTGGGCACTTCCCTGGAATCTGACACCTGTACGCCGAAGGCTCCCATGGACCGGGCGATAGCACCGTGGTCGGTTTCGGCGAACTCCGCAGAGATCACCTTGTCGCCCTGGTGGTGTCTGACCATCCCCAACGCCGAATCGTTCAGCACAATATAGACAACGGGAAGGTCATATTGAATGCCAGTGGAAATGGCGTGGACCGACATCATGAAGCCCCCGTCACCCGTGACCCCGACCACCGGTCTCTCCGGATACGCCAACTTGAGCGCGAGGGCTGCCGGGAGGCTCCAGCCCATGCCGGCCATGCCGCCGGGAGCAAATATGGTCTTGGCCGCCTGGGACTGGTAGTGGTGGCACATCCAGACCCGGTTATTGCCTGCGTCAAGGCTGATTAGGGTGGAAGGGTCCAGGGTCTCTTGCAAGAGCCGGACAAGTCGTTGGGGCATCACCGGGGAGGAGTCAATGAAAAGTTCGGGGTCATTGTAGAAGAGGGCGTTCTTCTTGAGAGAAACCAGAGCGCCGACCCTCTCAGAGTTGTCTCGTCCATCGACGACCAGAGCGTCGATTATCTGAGAAAGCACTTCTTTTGCATCACCGATCAAGCCGAGGTCTATGGGGAATGACCAACCGGCGTTCCGCTCTTCGATATCGATCTGGATGATGGTCTGGCGCTTTGGGTCGAACAGGGAGGGTGTCTCTCCTACGGTCTCCTGGCTTGTCAGTTTGGCCCCGACAACCAGCACAACGTCGGCACGGCCCACTGCCGTGTTAGCGGCCTGCTGTCCATACTGGCCGACCATCCCGAGGGCCTGGGCGTGGGTCTCAGGGATGGAGCTCTTACCCTTGTATGATGTCGCCACACCAGCGCCCAGCATCTCTACGAGGCGTTTCAGCTCCGGATGGGCGTTAGACATGTGGACGCCGTTGCCGGCAACAATGACTGGGAGCTTGGCATCTGCCAACAACGAAGCGGCCTTCTCCACGTCCTCGGGTCGGGCGACGGACGGCTTGGTGTTCAAATAGCCCTGGGTGGGATGAATAAACGGAGGCGACTCGACATCAACTTCCCCGACAATCGAGCGGCTTCGCATTAGCACCACCCCGGGGCCCGGGCGTCCGCTCATAGCGTGTTTCATAGCCAGTTGAAGTCCTACCACGGCCTCCTTGGGCGAGGTCGCAAGGGTTGTGTACTTGGACATGGCGCGGAATATGGTCAACAGGTCGACGCTTCCGTACTCCCCGGAACCCGACTGATTGGCCGGGTGCTGGGCCATATCGCCGTCAGACGTATCGGTTAGGACTACCATGGGAGAGCTGCTCAGCTGGGCTTCCATGATCCCAAATGAGGCATTGGAGCCTATGAAGAGGCCCTGGCCCATGACGGCAGCGGGTCGGCCGGTTGCACGGCCATAGGCGTCGGCCATGATCGCCGCTCCTTGCTCATGGCGGACGAGGATGGGTTTGACGGCAGGGCGGTCGTAGAGGGAGTTGTAGATGGCCCCCGTGCCCCCACCAGGGATGCCGAAAACATACTCAACCCCGGCTTCCTGGAGTACGTGGGCGATCATTTCATGAGCTTTGGTCATCTGTTTGCTGTCAGATTCGGGCGAAGTATCCAGGCCAAGTTCAGTACGGTAACCAGCCCAGCGGCGATCCAGAGAGCGGTGCCTAGCTCTGGGCTGTATTGCAGTCCTATTCCCAGTCCGAGGAAAAATATTGTGACTGCGACGATGAACAACACCACATGGACGGCGGGCCTCAGAATTCTTGCCAACATCGTGACGATTCTACCACCTGCGGGGTTTCCATGTTCGTTGCAGCTCAGGATTCGGACACCTTGTAATCCTGCACTTCCACTTCTCAAAAGTCCCCTGCGCAGCTCTGTGAAAAGACGCGGTGTCGGGTTTCCTGGCACTCAACCCGTATAATGCCATCGAAACGGCCAGTCACAGGAGATGAGCCATAGAGCGCAACCTTTTCGAGGCCCTTGTAGACAAGACCCTTGCTGAGCTTCCATCCGAGTTCGCCGAAATTCTCAGCGATGGCAATGTTGTGCGCGTCATTAAGGACTACCCTTCTGATGAGCAACTCCGTTCGGTGGGACTGGACTATCCCCTGGAACTGCTGGGCCTCTACGACGGCATTCCGCTGACCGAACGCAGTGTGTTCCATACCGGCGTACAGCCCGACCGCATCTTCATCTTCCAGCGCCCCATAGAAGCGATGTGTGAGACCGACGAGGAGATTGAGGAGGAAGTCCGGCATACCGTGATCCACGAAGTAGGCCATTTCTTTGGCATAAGCGACGAGCGGCTTGACGAGCTGATGGGAGAAAAACGCCCATGATTGCCACCACCGCACCTCAGACCCCGACGAACAACGAAAGCGTCCGGCCCGGAGCGGATATCTTGCATTTCATATTCGTGACACTGCTCTTCGCCTCAGGCCTCGAGATGCTGCGTCTCTTCATGTCAGGCATGGTCTTCTATCTCAGGGAGGCCCGGGAATTCTCCACGGTACAAATCGGCGGGATTGCACTGCTCTGCTTCCTTTCGCCGTTTCTGGCGCCCATCTTGGCTCGGGGCATGGGTGTGGGGAGGCTCTTGCAGTTAAGCGCCGCGGGGCTGTGGATTACCCGAATCGTCATCCAATTTACGGAGGTGCCGGCAATCGACTTCGCACTGTCTATTGTGGGCATGGTCCTCTTCCTATGGGCGATTCCTGCCAGCGCGTCTATAGCGTCAAACGGCAAGCGGATAGCTGGGGCAACGTGGCTACTGGGGCTGCTGACGGGCATGGCCCTGGACACTGCAATAAAAGGAGCGTTCGGCACCGTTGACCTGGCGTGGCAGGACAATGCGGGCGCGGATGTCATTGCGGTAGTAATGGGAGGAACGCTGGCAGCCTCGGCAAAGTTTGTTTCGGGACGGAGTCAGGGTCGGGAGGCCATCCCACCCGGGCCCCGGGCCTCGCTTCTCCTAATGGCCCTGGGTCCGTTCCTCTTCCTGGAGATGCTCTTATTTCAGAACATCGGACAGCAGACGGCCTTTATCGGGTGGGAGCAACCCGGCGTGCTGTCATTGATCGTGGCTTCCAACCTGGTCGGAATTGCCCTTGTGCCACTCACAATGAGTCTACCCCGGCTAGTCAGTCTAATTGTCGCCCCAGTGGGGAGCGTTCTACTGATAGTCCTGCTATTGGAGGAGCAGTCCGGGGCCCTTGCCGCGACGGTAATACCCGTCGGACACCTGCTCCTGGTGCTGCTTCTGGCTACCCTCGCCTCCCGAGACAACCTCGACCAGGCACGCAGGTCATACTCCATAGCGACACTCATCTCCTGGGTCGGGATGCTGCTGTTCTTAGTCTTGGTCTTCCTGTACTACTCAGCGTACGACATTGATATTGCTGTAGTAGTGACGCAACGGGCCATAGTGATTGCTGGGGCCGTCCTCGTGGCGCTGCCTGTGGGGATGGTGATCTGGACCAGGACGATCCAAAGGCCCCGGGTGCCGTTCGTCTGGGCGGGGCGCCTGGCTGCACTCATGATGCTGGCGCCCATAATGCTCACCATATTCTGGACGGCGCCCGATACCAAGTCGGGAGACGGACAGCCCGTTCGTGTGATGGCTTACAATATCCATCAGGGTTTCGGCACCGACGGCAGCTTTACCCTGGAGGAGATAGCCAGGGTCATCGAGTCTGAATCAGCGGACATCGTGGCCGTCCAGGAAGTGTCCCGGGGGTGGCTGGTAAACGGCTCAGTTGACACCCTGGTCTGGCTCTCTCAACGGCTGGAAATGGACTACGCCTGGGGGCCCGCCGCTGATTCCGTGTGGGGCAACGCCATATTAAGCAGCTATCCCATTACACACATGGAAAACCATGAGATGCCCAATAACGATGAATTCCCTCTGGACAGAGCGTTCCTCTGGGTAGAGATCGACGTTGGAGACCAGGCGCCGCTGCGGGTCATATCAACTCATTTCCATCACGTACGTGATGAGGGTGAAAGGCGAGTAACACAGTCCAAGGCAGTTCTTGAAAGATGGGACGGCGCCACACGCACCGTGCTTTTGGGCGATCTGAACGGGAGGCCCGGGGACGAAGAAATAACTATGCTTGAAGAAGCCGGGCTGCTGGATTCCTTCGTCGATGCCGGGGCCACGGGAGACGGGTACACCTCTCCCTCCGATAGTCCTGGACAGCGCATAGACTACGTGTGGACCAGCTCTGACCTGAAGTCGTCAGTATATTCGTCCCTTGACAGTCAGGCCTCGGACCATTTGTCTGTTGCGGTTACGGTCGAACGTCGCTAGCCGCGTGTACATGAACTAAGGCGAGTGGTACAGAAAAGAATCCGCACCCTCCACGGAACCTACAGAGGGGACCTATAGAATGGGGGGATGTTTTCCCGGGCCGTCCCCATTTGGACGACCCGGGGTACGAACAAAACTAGCTGGACTTGCCAATTCGGAACATCTTGGTTCCGCATTTCGGGCAGACACCACGGGTCGCCGGGCGACCATTTTTCATGGTGATCTGCTCTGTGTCTTTCATCTCCCCGGACGCTCGACACTTAACGCAGTAGCCTTGCATGCTTATCCCCTGCCTGCTGAAAATCTTTCGGGACCGTCAGCAAATTGATTAGCGCCTTGCTTCTCGACCCCGTCCATCAAGGCCCTAGCATCTCACAATTACAACGACTTTCGCAAGCAGCTACAGCCCTCCCGGAGGCGTTGACGAGGGAGACGGAGGAATTGTAGAATGACACACCTCCGCTGAGACTGTCGGGGGCATCTGTTAAGAAACGTGCACAGGAAACTAATGACGAGGAGATGAGATGGTAGAGTTGAAGGCCTATTCGGTGAAGCTGCGGAAGATGGTGGACATCAAGGACCCGGAGTTGGTGACCCTGAAGAATGGGCGGAAGGCCGTCCGCGGTGTCGCGTCGGAAGACCCGTCCAGTAAAGTCATCAGGATCTTGAATGACAAACAGGCAGAAGAGATTAAAGGGATGATCGGCTGACCGGGGTCGCCTCTGATTAAACAGCAGCCATATCGGAGCCTCAGGCTCGCAGTCTAAGGCTTCGGGCAAGTAGTTATACGCTTCACTTCTCATGTGGGCGGAGGTCTTGTTCGGTCTGGGCTTCCACATGAATCGCATTCCAGTCGTAGAGCATAGGGACTAGACTGACGTCGGCCCAGGTGCCGGCCTGATCGGCGTAGTGAGGGCTTCCAGGGTGTCCCGACGCCCCCAAAGGCACAACCCACCGCGAGTTGTCCCAGTTTGAGATGTCAAACACGTAACGAGCCATCGACGCCGAGGTGATGAGATACGGCTCCGCGGTTGAATAGGAGCCGGCCAGTGGTGTAAACCCGTCTCCGTGGGCCGCTACCGGAGGCGGGTTGAGTTTTTCCGCAAGGCCAGGGAAAACGCTGGAAAGGGCATGCTGTGGATTCGTCCTGTGGACCCGACCCCAAGCCCAACCATCCATATCGTCACCCAGTAGAGACCGGAGATTTTGTAGAGCTGTTTCTAGAGACTCGGCGAGGAGAGAGTTTTTCCCGGCGTCCGGCAAAGATTTAAGCCAGTGGTGCAGCCCCGACTTGACTCGGCCAACCCACGATGGTGCACCCCTGCCGGTCTCTCCCGATACTTCACCCGCCATCGCGCCGAGCAGGGAGGCGACGCGGGCGTCGGTGAGGGCGTCATGAAAGGCCGAGAAGATCGTCGGTTCGGGGCGAGCCTTATTCATGGTGTGGTCCCAAGCCAGCAATAGGGCCTTTGCTTTGAGCGCGGCTTCACTATGTACTTCGACTTCTTTCAGGAGAGGGCATAGCGCTTTCGCAGGGATGGAAGCACGTAGAGCGTGGACCCCGGCCATATCCTCCACCGTGGCCCGAGTCAGGTCGACGAGGGCTTGATATATGCAACGGGCACGGTGCTCGCCGTCATAGTCCAAGCCTATGTAGAAGGGATAGTCCTCGTTTACGATCCGGTTATTGGCTGTGACTATGAAGCCGGTAGCCGGGTTCCGGGAGCGGGGCATCTCTTCGAATGGAACGTAGCCTGACCACTCGTACTCGCCGGTCCAGCCGGGCACTGGAAGCCAGGCGTTAGCCTTTGGCCTGATCGGGAGTCGGCCTCGGGTCAAGTACTTTATGTCGCCTTCGACATCCACGCAGAGGAAGTTGTTGGCAGGATCGACCCATGCCCGCATAGCTTCGTCGATTTCGTCTACAGAGTCGGCTGTGAGCATCTGCCTGATGGAGTCAAAGGCCTTAATAGGCTCTGCGGTGGCCGTGTACTTGAATGCCACCGCCAATCCTCCGGTCGGGTCTCCGGCTACTATAGGCCCGTGCCTAGTGGCGACGGTCTGGACCTGTTCAGGGTCGGAGCCCGCAACCCCGATGGATTCGGTGGTCACGTCGGCCGATTCCCACTCACCCATGAATTCATAGGAGACGGGATCACCTTCCTTGAAGCGCTCTAAATAGAGGTCCTGGTAGTCAGCCATCGCATGGGTCACGCACCACGCAACGCGGGCGTTATGGCCAAAGTGGGGAAATCCCGGCACTCCAGGGAAGGACAGGCCCACAACGTCGAACTCGTCACACGCGATATGGTTCTGGTAATAGACACTGGGCGCCTCCAGCCCACGATGGGGGTCTCCGGCCAGGAGAGGAGCGCCCGAGGCCGTCCGACTCCCGTGCACCGCCCAGTTGTTGCTCCCGCCCTCCCCCCACGTAGGGAGCCCCGGCCATTCCGCACTCTCGACAAAGTCCGGCAGCGATTTGTCCGTCGGGCCGGAGTATTCGGCGCCGGGCGGAACTATGAGCAACTCGCCCGGCAAGGAAACGGATATAGCCGCCTGTGCCCTTTCGGGGCCGAGGCGATGCACCATGCGGGCGTTCCAGAGTTTCCGTTCGAAGACGCCCATGAAGATGTGGCGCACCTTGAATACAAGCATGGAGTGCCACGGTTCCCAGGGCTCGGGTCTGGAGTCGATGATTTCGTATTCGATGGGCAGCCTGGGGGCATTGTTTATGAAAGCGTTGACGCCTTGGGCGTAGCTTTCCAGCATGGCGCGGGTCTCGGCACCGACGACTTCGAAGTCGGCACGGGCGCTGGCGGCCAGGCGGAAGCGACGCATCATAATGTCCTGCTTGACACCGGAGGGCCCGGCAATCTCCGCCCATCTGCCCAGCGCCCGACGCCGGTCCCAGTCCATGTGCCAGAGCCGGTCCTGCGCAGTTACGAACCCCTGGGCAAAGAATGCATCGTGGGGAGAAGAGGCGCGGACGTGAGGTATGCCCCACCTGTCCCGGTACACGGTGGCCTCGCCTTCCAGACCAACGAGCGTTTGCGTTCCCTCAAGGTCAGGGAGAACGGCCCTCAGGTCGGAGGGCCCGATTTGAGGTGCGCCGGGATTATCCATTCATCTCATCAAGAGTGGCACGAGCCGTGCCGGCCGTTGGAGTGACGGCCGTTGACAAGGTGAGAAGGCGGCACGTCCAGGGCTGGATTGCGGTCAAAGAAGCTGACGGGTTTCAGGCTGAACCCCGTGTACATCACGGGCATGACGGGCCAGTCCTCGGGGCGGGGGACATGGTGGTGTCCGAAGGTGTACCAGACTACCAAGTCGGTATCCTCAACACTGCGGTTGGCCCTGGTGTATGCAGGGAGACCGCCCCCACCCGGGTGCTGGTTGGGATAGTCCCCAGAGGCGTTCATTTCGGCAGGGTCGTAGGGGGTGACCCAGAGGTGTTTGGTCATGAATCCGGCCCTCTTGATGACGGAAGCATCATCGTGGGCGAAGGGCAACACGTTTTCGCCGGGCATCAGCTTGTAGGAGGTCTTCTGCCCCAGGTAGTTCGTCTCCGACTCATTGGCGATCAGCCAGTACCGAGCGGAGTAGGGGTCGATGTTGCGTTGGGCTTCGGACTCGGTCTTCAGCAGGGTCCTTTCTGCGTAGAAGGCGTTGTGGTAGGGGTTCTTTTCGTCGGCGGGGCAAGCGTAGCTGTTCACCTCATACACCGAGTTCTTCTGCCCATCGACGGACATGTCCATCCTGACGTTGAAGAAATGCTGATGGATGTGAGCCGCAAGCTGAGGAGCAATAAGCGTGCCGTGTTCGGGCACGTGGCCAGGGGGAACGGCGGCGTTGTTTACGACACCAGTGAGCTTGACCTCGTACTGGATCGTCCCGTCCTGGTAGAAGTACCAGAAGAACCCGTATTCGTAGTTTCCGACGGTGGAAATGAATGAGACCACGAGCCTGCGGGAGCGGCGCACCTCGGTCTCTCCGGTACGCCAGTCAACGTGCTTCCAGAGGATTCCGTAGTCCTCTTCGTGCATGCAGATGGCGTTGGGAATTTCCATGACGCCGCCCTGGGTGTCGTTGGTCACGGCGTCGAAATAGTGAATCTCGCCGAGGCAGTCACAGCCCAGGGTGAGGGAGTTGGTGAGGTTGCCGATGCCGTACTCTCCGGCATCGAAGGCGTTCTTACGGAAGTGGGGAGGGTTGGGCTCGCCATAGGGTACGACCATTTCGGAGAGGCAGGCCCTGTAGATGATCGGGCGTCGACGCCCCTGGTCGGTATAGGCGATGTCGTAGAGGACCAATCCCTCCCTCGGCGTGAACCCGAGGCGCATGTCCCACTTCTGCCAAGAGACGTGCCAGCCGTCGACGGTGAAGCTCGGGCCTTCGGGCTGGGTGATGTCGATGGGCTTCAGGTCTTCCCGGAAGTCGTGGATAAAGTTCTGGGAGTAGTTGCCGTCGTTCGGGGGAAGAGGGACGATTCCGTGGTCGATGACCCGGATCACCTTCATATCGTTAAGGTCGACAACCGGGACTACCCCTTCTATGGGTCGGGCGTAGCCGTTGTCCTTGGGGCTTGAGCGCAACCAGCAAAGGGAGTAGGACAGCCGCATACCCTCTTCGCCTTCGATCCCGTAGTTTCCCGCCGACCAGGGATCTACCATGACAAGATCAATGTCGGTTATTCCTCGCTTGGCCAGGGCTTGCCTGAAGGCCGGGTCGGCCTTGACGGCCTGCTCGCACTCGTAGAACTCATCCAGCATGATCTTGGGCTGGACACCGGGGATGTGAGTAAAGGACGTTACTGCATCATCAGACAGGGAGACGACGGCTTCATAGGTGCGACGGGAGTCGTTGTCCAGGAGGCAGATGAAAGCTTCCCTCGGAAGAGGTTGAGTGCCGTCATAGGCCAGGACGTCGTCCTTAGGCGGTTCGTGGAGGACTACGGTCTCGTACCTGACCCTCGGCCCGATGTCCCGGTCCCGATTCAGAATTGCCACAGCGCGGACTATTTCGTCAGCGGTGAGGGGGTCGAGGGGGTGGGCGGTCGGGGTGCGGGTCTCTTCTGATACAGGGGCGTTCTTCAAGGTGGTCATGGCTACCTCCGGCAAGGCTAGGCGAGGGCGATAGCCCAGTATATATGTCGGCGCGGCATGGCTTCAACAGAGAGTGGGGCGACGACGCATGCGTCGCCGCCCCACGGGACCTGCAGAGACCTGTAAGCCGAGTTCTGTATCCGCCGACGGCGGACGGCGGCCATCTATCTGGGCCCGCCGTTACCGACGGGCTCAAGCGGCCAACCCGAGGACGGGGCCGGGTCCCGTTGTCCTCCTATTTGGCCTTGCTCCGGATGGGGTTTGCCCAGCTAGCCGGTCTCCCGACCACTGGTGAGCTCTTACCTCGCCATTGCACCCTTACCCGCCAAGGGCGGGCGGTATATTTCTGTGGCACTTTCCGTAGGGTTTCCCCTCCTGGGAGTTACCCAGCATCCTTCCCGGTGGAGCTCGGACTTTCCTCCCGCGATAAGCAGGCGACCACCCGGTCTCCAACGTCCCATGAAAGATTATTCCAGGGTTGCGAGGAGGTCAAATGCAACAGGAGAGCAGGTACCGGTCGGTCAGGTCATCAATGCGAAGAATCCGCGAGCACGGCACGTGACAAATGGGCGGGCCGGAACTTGTGCGTCGAGACCCGGGTTTCGGCTTTACCACGAATATGCCCGTTACTCCACCCACAGGATCCTGGTGCAGCTGGGACACTGGGACAGTTCCCTGCCCGCCCTGGCCTTCTGCACCACGTTCATCGGCAGGGAAAGGCGGCAATTGTTGCACATCCCCCTCCCGATGGTGGCTACGGCGAGCCCTCCCAGGGATTCGCGCAGCGACTCATATAGACCTATAGGGGCGCTTTCCAACGCGGAGGCTTTGCCGTCACGCTTTTCCCAAAGCTCCAGGAGATTGAACTCGAGCTTGTCTTTTTCTTCGCTCAGGGTCTTTACGTCGTGTTGCCTCTTGGTGTCCGTTGCGACGCTCTGCTCTTCCCTCTTTGCGACGGTTTGGGATGCGGCATCGAGATCGTCCAGGACTGCCAGGTAGTCATCTTCAGCATTGGAAAGCCGATTCTTGAGGTTATCCACCTCACGCTGCATACCTTCAAGCTCGCGGGGGTTTGTAACGCTGCCGTCGTAGGTCCTGGATTCCAGGGGCCCGAGCTTTGCCTGGATATCGCTGATCAGGGCCTCTGATTCCCGCTGTCTGCGTTCAACGGTTGCCAGTTTCTCCCGGGCCCGTTGCAGATTGGCCCCGGCCTTCCGAACGTCTCCGTCATCGGCGAGGTTCCGGTTAACCTGTGCCAGGGCGGCGTCGGTGTCGATTATGGAAACATCCAGCAGGTGCAATTCGTAGATTTGTCTGCCTACGGCCATTCAAGCCTCGCAAGGGGGACAGGTTAGACCCGGACCGAAAGGGTTGGAGGAGTAAGATTCTATGGACACCCTTTAATCCGTGTCAACGGGGTGTGCTGGTCGGGCGGGTTGGAGGCACGTTGGGGGAGTTATTCGGTCCTCCCGAGGCGGCTATTCGGTTGTGGGGGGCGGGGTTTGGGTTCTGTCTGTTGGGTTTGGGTAGGCGATGGAAGACGCACCTGGAGCGGTGACCCCGTAGGGTGTCGCTGGCCCGGCCGTATGGGGTCAGCCAGTCCACTCCCGTACATGACGGGGGGACCGCGGCCGGCAGAAGCCCCTATCTTTAGTGTCGGCATGGAGGCGTCCCAGGGCTGGGGACGTCCCTCCGCCGCTGCCTAGATCTGGCTGTGTAGGCGGACATACGGGTCCGTCATCCGTCACAGGTTCCAATAAACGGGTTGGCTGCGCTGCATCGGCATGCAGGAAGGGGTATGTCCAGAGTCATATCCCCCCGCAGGAGTAATGGGTTTCCAGTTCGCCGCCTGTATCCAGGAACCCGGAGTGGCGGTCGGCCCAGTTTGATTTGATGAAGCGGACGGAGAGCCGAGCGGTCCTCGGCTACGGGCTGCCCCGTTCCGCTCCTTAGGTCGTGCTCCAGGGCGTCTTTCCATCGCCTGGGGGTCAGGGGAAGGGCTTGGGTCGGGTCTGGGGTGGAGGAGATGGCGACGTTCGCTTGTGCCGCAACCTGCCCGCCTCGCAAGGGAGGGCGATTGGCCAGTCGCCCCTATGGGAGGGGAGAGGTTTTGGGATGGGCTAGGGCGTTGAGTCCTCCGGGCGTCGTGGAGAGGAGATGGCGTTTTCGCTTGTGCCGCGGGCCCGTGTGCGGGCCGTTGGGATGGGCTTGGACGTTGAGTCCTTTCAGGCGCCGGGTTGGTTCCCCTGGGTTGTGTGGTTCCTCCTTAGATAACGAGAGTGTTTGTTCGGACGCAGGGTATGATAGCGTCATTGCTCAGGTGTGTCAAGCAAATGTACGGGTTGGGGGGGGAATTCCCCCCGGCCTCACCGGGAAGGGGATACCGCCCCACCCTGCCCCAGATTCCTCGCGGGGCATCGGAATGACATGGGGGTTGGGGGTGGGGCTAGGCAAGCGGGAGGGAGTGTAGTGCTAGGATGCAGGTGATTATTCAGGAGGGATGGATTCACGCCAATGGCGCATCTTCGACCTGCCTCCGCAGGAATGACGGCAAAGGGTGGGTGGGGATGAGGGGGGTGAGAGGTGGAAGTGACGGAGGCGTGAGTTGCAGTGTTGTAGGGTGAGTGTTTCGGAGGGATGGATTCGCTAAATTCACAAACGAAGTGCAACACCTGGTTAAGGTGTTGTCATGGGAAGAACTTATAGACATCTCAGTATTGAAGAGAGGTGTGAGATTGCCCGACTACATGCCTCGGGACTATCGATCCGCCAAATCGCAGCAAGTCTGGATCGCTCGCCATCGACAGTGGCTAGGGAGCTGAAGCGCAATGGTTCCAGGACTCAGGGGTACCAGCCCCGGTATGCGGACCAGCAGGCCCATGCCCGGCGTTGGCGCGGGTCTAGACTGGAGCGGGACGAGGTACTGCGGGACAAGGTCCTGTCCCGGCTCGAGCAGAGGTGGTCACCGGAGCAGGTGTCGGGTCGGCTGGCTATGGAGTCGGGCAGCAAGGTCATCTCCCATGAGAGCATCTACAGGTTCATATACGCCCAGATGGCACGCAAGAAGGACTACAGCTGGCGCTACTACCTGCCCCATGCCAAGTCGAAGCGGGGTCGGAGATCCCGCAAAGGCCACAGCCCCGCCTCCTTCATGGCTTTGCGTCGCCCCATCACCGAGCGCCCCCAGTCCGCCGATGACCGCCTCACCCCGGGCCACTGGGAGGCCGACCTGATGCTCTTCAGAACCTATGGGCATGCCGTCCTCACCCTCCACGAACGCCACTCCCGCATCCTCATCGCCCTCAGACCACCCGGCAAGGCTTCCAGGCCCATCGCCCAGGCCATGTCCCAGGTGTTGGGTCTGTTGCCTCCCCAATGGCGCCAGACCGTTACCTTCGACAACGGCACCGAGTTCGCCCTCCACTACCGGCTCCACGATCTCGGTATCCAGACCTTCTTCTGCGATACCCACTCCCCCTGGCAGAAGGGAGGTGTGGAGAACGCCATCGGCCGGCTGCGGCGTACCCTGCCCCGCAAGACCGACCTGGCGGCATTGTCCCAGGAGCGGTTTACCCGGATGCTTCAGGCCTACAACAATACGCCCCGCAAGTGCCTGGGCTACAAAACCCCGGCGGAAGTCTTCTTGGATAGCGTGTTGCACTTGAAATGTGAATCCACCTTCCTGCCTCCGTGGGAATGACGGTGTAAGGTGGGTGGAGATGAGGGGGGTGGGTTTGGGGAGAGGCGCGGGCCACCCCACCGCACCCCGGGAGGGCAGGCATGAGACCTGCCCTTACGGGGAAGGGGACATCGCCCCTCGCCACCCCCGGATTCCCGATTTCTCGGGAATGACGGTAGAGAAGACCGGGAATGATGGGGGTACAGGGGTGAGGCAATGACGCATGGGCGGGGGCTAAAGTTGGGAGTGGCGGGCGCATTCGGGGCCGCATTCGCAGCCCCAAGGGATTCTTTTGAGACCGAAGTGTTCGCTGGCATCTTTGAGTATGTTGTATATGCCCTGCTGTGAGTCCTCGGGGGAGTCCTTGGAGACGCGGGTCTTTGCGGCGACGGCGCGGACGATGAGGTCGGCGCCCTTGAAAATGAGGGGGATGTTGTCGGGGTCATTGTCGATGACATGATCGAGCTTGAGGCGGAGGAGGGCGATCTCGTCGTCGAGGCCGCGAACGTTGTGGGCATCGGCCAGCCTCTTTTTGTCGATACGGGTCATTTTAGAAGCGTAGAAGGGGTCCTGGGTCCGGAGGGAAGGGGTCATATCGGCAGTCCTTTCTTGACTTGTGCTTATCGTGTGCATCGGCGGTGGGGCCGGGGCGTCAGCAAGTATAGAACAAAGAGACTGTAAAAGTCAAAGAGTAGAAGGGCCGGTTTTGGGGGGAAAGGGATCGGGGTGAGTTGCGAGGTTGTAGGGTGAGTGTTCCGGAGGGATGGATTCCCGACTACTCGGGAATGACGGTGTAAGGTGGGTGGGGATGAGGGGGGGAGGGGGGGAGGGGGTTAGAGTGACGGAAGATGGGAAGGGTGAGTTGCGGGGTTGTAGGTGAGTGTTTCGGAGGGATGGATTCCCACCTCCGTGGGAATGACGGAAAGAAGGGGGTGGGGATGATGGGGGGGGAGGGTGGGCATGAGGGATGGGGGAGGAGGGGTCGGGGCCCGGCGTCAAGCACCATAGCGCCGGCGTTGGTCGCCACGGTAGAAGCTTCCGCATGGCAAACGGAACCGGTGCGCCGTGACGACACCCTGATTTCTCCCGGCCGATCGGCACCCGGCTTGCCTGGCGTCCAGGGATTCAACACTTTGTGTACAGATGAAGCGGACACTTTGATGCAGCGCCGGAGGGCTGACGGCCTATTGTGTCGGTTCTCAGGTCAAAGCTGACTCCATAAGGCCAGATGTCCCGGAGTCCGTCGGGTTTCGGGTGGCCGGCCGGCCACCCGAAACCGCATAGTCTCATTGAGTGAGATTGGACCTCGGTTCATCTGAGCGCCGCAACAAGGGTTTCTACGTTTGCTCGCATCATACCGAGGTATGTGCCGGCTGCGGCGCCCTTTTCGCCGAGGGAGTCGGCGTAGAGCTGGGCAAACACTGCCCCGGTCTCTCTCGCCAGGGCCTGCGGCAGCTTTCCGCTGACCGTAGTTTCGCTGAACACTGCCGGCGCGTTATGCTCCCGGATCACCTCGACCAGTTCCGCGAGGTGCTCAGCGGAGGGCTCCACGTCGGGGGCCAGGGAAGGAATGATGGCGCCGATGACCTCAAAGCCATAGACATCCGCGAAGTAGGCGAAGGTGTCATGGGACGTAACCAGCAGCCTGCGCTCCGGCGACACCACCTTGACCTGCTCTTCAATCCAGGAGTGCAGCTCGTCAAGCTGCTCCCCGTAGTCTGCGGCATTCTGGAAGTAGTAGCCTGCGCCATCGGGGTCCAGGGCCGAAAGCCGGGCTGCAATATCGTTGACTGCGATCTTCACCCGGTTCGGGTCGAACCAGAAGTGGGGGTCCAGAGGGCCGTGGTCGTGTCCGGCGTGGTCGTCGTGGTCGTCGTCGTGGTCGTCATGGTCGTCGTCGTGGTCGTCGTGGTCGTCGTGGCCTTCGTCTCCATGATCGTCATGTCCTCCGGCCTCGCCTACAATGCCAACGAAAGCAATCTTGGTGGGCACTCCGGTTACGTCCCAGTGCCTGACCACCTCCAGATCGTGCTCGTCCAGTTGGAGCACTCTGTCTCCCACCGAGTCGGTAATGAAGATGGCGCCAGGGGCCACGGCGAGGTGAGGACGGGCCCAGAACCCTGTCTCCACGGGTGATGTAAGGAAGTCACGCTTGGACGTTAGCAGGTCCCCGTCGTGAGCGTCGTACATGCGCAGCTCGCCGTCACTCATGACGACAAGCAGGGTCTCACCACCAAGGCCAAGCTTGACCTGGATGGGACGGAGGTCTTCTGTGGCAGGGATGAGCAGCTCCATCTCTCCATGTTCCGGCTCCACGACGTACAGCCCCACCGCCGAGCCCAGAGCGAAGAAGCGGTCCAGTCCGTAGTAACCCCAGACGGATGTGAGGCGGAAGTCGTCAGGAGATCCGGACGGGGCGGATATGAAAGCGTGCTCGTAGTGGCCGTCATGGGCTTCTACCATCAGCACGCCGCCGGTGCAGCCGAACACGGCCATGTGCCCGTTGCCCGCATCGCCGTGGAGGTCGGGGCAGCCTTCGGCGGTATGGAGAACGTTGCCGTCCAAGTCCCAGATTTCGGCACCGATGGGCAACCGGTATTCTTCGGGGTTCTGGTCATAGTCCGGGTGCTGGAGGGATACGGCAAACAGGTCGTCTTCCATCGGGACCACGGCGCCGTGGTTTGCCCCGGCGTTCATCCTGACCGGCAGGTAGGAATCTCCCTCTTCCTCAAGCTCGTGCTCATTGATCAGCACAAAGTCACCGGAGCCATCGTAGTACACGGCTGCCCACTCACCGCCAACGTACATGTGGACGGGCCGGTCGCCGCTCAGGTCGATGGGGAGCCTGCGTATGTCCCCCTCGATCAGGTCGAAATGGTCACCATGCGCCTCCATGTATATGCCACCATCGAACAGGTGGGCCATGTTGGCATCCGAGGAAACAGCTATTGCGTAGCGGCCGCTTGTGGTGGAGTAGATGCGGCCGGACCGTGAGCCTACGTCAAAACGGTCCTGCTCGACCTCTCCCATTTCCAGATCTATGACGGAGATGTTTCCCTGCTCTCCATCACCTATTAGCAGACGCCCAATGGTCATCTTGCCGTGGTCATCATCGTGGTCATCGTGGCCTTCATCCATGTGATCGTCGTGGTCATCGTGGCCGTGGCCGCCCATCTCCATGAACTCCAGGGGCCCGACACCGTCGCCGAGCGCTATCACCCTGGACTCATCTGCACTGGCGTTGGTGAGAAGGTCCTCAAACCACACGGCCTCAAGTCCAAGACCGATGGACAGCACAAGGTCTGCGTCGGCCACTCTGGCCACGTCGCGAGCTCCCGGCACGATATTGTGCGGATCGCTGCCCGGTGAATGCAGGCTGAAGACCTCAACCCTGTCCCCGCCTACTACCTCGGCCCAGTCGGCCACTATGTTGGAGGTTGCAACAACCTGGACTGGCGGTCTCGAGGGTGTGGGGGTCTCCTCGGCGGGCGCGGTGTCCGGACTCGGTGGCACGGTGGGGTCGGGGGCGGTGGTAGAGGTAGCCGTGGGCTGGGGCCTTTCTGTTGGCTGCGCGGGGTCGTCGCCCGCGCAGGCGGCAAGAAAAGCTACCGCCAACAGGACAAGGGCCACAGCAAAGGTACGGCCCAGAAGTCCCAGACAGCTATTGAGAGAATATATCAATTTCACTATTGGTCTCCTTCCGATTTAGCAAGGCTATATATGAGTCATAAAGCCTGATGTGCAATCTAAATCGGTATAGAGTATCAGTTGATAGGCATCATGTCAACCCTGGGTTTCTTTCGGAAATGCCGTGCCTGGATGCCTTGCTATCCCACGGGATGGGTTCACGCTAATGGCGCACGCCCAGGCGCATCTTTTACATCTTCGACCCGGTCGGCGTCGGGAATGACGGAGGGGGCGGGGGTGTAGGGCTAGGATGGAGGTGAGTGTTTCGGAGGGATGGATTCACGCCATAGGCGCATCTTCGACCTGCCTCCGCAGGAATGACGATGTAAAGCGCGGGGGTGACAGAGAGAGGGGTAGGTGGTGGGCTTGCGCCTTAGATTCCTCGCGGGGCATCGGAATGGGAAGGAGGGTGGAGGGTTAGTTGAAGTTGTAGAGGCGGGCGGCGTTGCCGCCCGCGATTTTGGCTTTTTCGTCGTCGGGGACGCCGGCGAGGATTTCGTCGAGGATCTGTCGGGACTTGGGGAAGGTGGACTCGGTGTGGGGGTAGTCGGACCCCCACATGAGGTTGTCCACGCCTATGGCGTCACGGTCCTTGATGCCGCGTCCGTCCTCCTGGAAGCTGATGAGGATATTGGAGCGGAAGAAGTGGCTGGGGAGGACGCCGGGCTTGAAGCGCTGCCAGCCCGGGCCCCGGTGGGCGCGCTGGGTGTAGGTGTAGTCCAGCAGCTCGATGAAGAAGGGGGCCCATGCGACCTCGTGCTCCACGGATATGACTTTCAGGTTGGGGTGCCTTTCGAAGACGCCGGAGAAGACCATGTGGGCGAGGGAGACACGGACCCAGTAGTCGGCGGTGGCGAAGAATGCAGGGCGGACGTTGGTCGGGTCCTGAAACTCCTGCCCGGGCCCCGGCCTGCCAGTTGCTACGTGGAGGCTGAGGGGCATTCCCAGCTCCTCTGCGGCGGACCAGAAGGGTTCGTACTCGGGTCGGTCGTAGGACTTGTCCTCGGGGGGATAGACGGTAACCATGGCGCCGACGAGGCCGATCCTGCTAGCGCGGTGAAGCTCCTCGACGGCACTGGCGATATCGTCGACGTTTATCATGGCGATGCCCTTTAGGCGGTCGGGGGCGGGGGCGCAGAACTCGGCTATGGCGTCGTTATACGTGGTGCAAACTGCGGTCAATAGCTCGGGGTCTCCGGCGTTGTAGACCAGCAGGCCTTCGGTCGGGTACAGGACTTCGCCGTCGACGCCATCCACGTCCAGGTCTTTGAGCCTTGCGTCCACGCTGAAGGCGCCGGGCCTCACTTCCTCCCAGCGGGCGTACATCTTGAGGTCTTCCGGCCTGTCGAACCTCACTCCAGCGAAAGAACCGCCCTGGAAAGAGTTAGTGCGATGCCCGTCTATGTACCACCAGTCGCCGTTCTCCTCGGAGACGACCCTGGGGGCTCTTTCCCTGAACCGGCTGTCTATTCTTTCGGACCAAAGGTCAGGGGTCTCCATGATGTGGGAATCGGAGGAGATCACTCTGTAGCTGGCCATTTTTTATCTCCTTGGGGCTAACGGCTCAGGAACGCCGAGACCGAAATCACGAAGCGGTCGGGGCGTTCGTATTGGGGCAGATGGCCGCAGTTGTCTATGATATCCAGTTCGGAGCCGGGAATGAGGTCTCGGAATGCTTCGGCGTACTCGGGCGGGACAATGGTGTCGGAGTCTCCCCATACGAGGAGGGTTGGGGCGTCGATGCGGTGGGCGCGTTTGGGGAGGCCGCGGTCGGGTATGGGCCAGATGAACTTGCCGATGGAGGAGAGGGTTTTGGCCCGTTCGATCATGGCTTCCTGCCTGGCTTCGGGGTCGTCGGGCATGACAAAGGTAGATTTTGCGGCTTGGCACTCGGGGTTGAACCAGAAGGCTTGGGGCTCCTCGGATGGGGTGAGGGTGAAGAAGTCGAGGGTGGGGGATTCGTCGAGCCACAGGCCGAGGGAGGAGACGAGGGCGAGTCGGGACACGAGGCCCTTGCGGTGGGCGGCCAACTCCGCTGCTATCATGCCGCCGTAGGAATGGCCTATCACTGCTGCGCCTTCGATTCCCAGCGCAGTCATCAGCTCTTCGTAGAAGAGGACGAGGTCCCAAAGGTCGTCAAGCCCTTCCAGCCCGACGGACTCGGCGACTCCCGGATGGGCGGGAGCGTAGACGTGGAAGGTCTCTGCGAGGGAGTCGAGGAAAGGGGCCCAGCCGGAGAAGCCTTGCTCGCCGTGGAGGTAGAGGAGGTCGGGGCCCGAGCCACCATCAACCATCTGGATATCGAACTTTCTCTTTCGCAGGGAGAACATTGATTCTCTAAAGTCCGCCAACGCTATTCTCCGAAACTCTCTAACCTACCACCGGCGCGGCGGCGGGCTTGCTCAGAGCCTGGGGCCACCACGGGTCTTCGTATTCGCTGAATATGCCCTGCATCCCCGGCATGACCTCTTTTGCAAAGAGTTCCGTGTTCTTGCGGGCTATTTCGTCGGGCATGCTGCCGATGTGGAGCAGGCACATGAGGTGGCCGATGCGGAGCCTCTTCACGGCGTCGGTGAGCTGTTCGCGGACGGTGGTCGGGCTTCCGGCGATGACGTGGCCCTTCTCCACGTAGTCCTTCCAACCCATCTCCAGGGCCGCCTTGGCTGCTTCCTTTCCGGTCTGGGCGCGCACGGACTTCCGCATGGAGTAGATGGAGCGGTAGCCGGGGGCCTCGGCGAAGGGCGGGTAGATCCAGAGCATCTTCTGATAGAAGTATTTGACGTGCTCGGCGTAGTCCTTCTCGGCCTGTTCGTCGGTTTCAGACACGCATACGAGCTGGAGGAAGCCAAACCTGTGGGGGTTGTCGTCGATGCCTCGCTCGGCGACGGTGTTCCAGTAGCCCTGTACCACCTTTTCCGCCCTCTGGTAGCCGAAGTAGCTCAGGTAGCAGTAGACGTAGTTGCGGTTGAGGACCCAGTCCCAGGTCTCGAGGCTGCCGCTGCCGGGGATCCAGACCGGGGGGTGGGGCTGCTGGAGGGGTCGGGGCCAGATGTTCACGTAGCGGAGCTTGGTGTACTTGCCGTTGAAGGCGAAGGGCTTACGCTCGGACCAGGACTTCATTATCAAGTCATGGGCTTCGGAGTGTCGTTCTCGCAACTGCAGCGGTACTTGCCCGTAGGAGAAGGTCGTGTCCATAGAGGTGCCCACCGGGAACCCTGCCACGAGCCTGCCGTTGCTCATTATGTCTAGCATCGCCATTTCTTCTGCGACACGGAGGGGAGGCTGATAGAGGGCGAGGCTGTTCCCGAGGACTATAAGCGCCGCATTGGACGTGGTCTGGGTAAGGATGCTGGCCATCAGGTTGGGCGAGGGCATCAGGCCGTAGGCGTTGCAGTGATGCTCGTTGACACAGATGCCGTCGAAGCCGAGGGAGTCGGCGTGCTGAAGCTGGGCGATGTAGTCCCGGTAGTACTGGCCACCCTTCTCGGGATCGAAGTGCTCGTTGGGGAGGTCTACCCACGCGCTGCGGTACTTGGACTCGAAGTCTCGGGGGAGGTCCTGGTAGGGCATCAGGTGGAAGTAGGAGATTTTCATTGGTTCATGCTCCTAGTTATGTGGGGAGGAGTTTGGAGGGGTGGGGGGTAGGATATCATGGGGGGATTGAGGGAAAGGTATGTGTGCAAATATGGGGAGTGATCATCGCGTAGTCAGGATGCGCTCCAGTTCATCTCGTTGCGACCATTTGACGACTTCGGCGTAAGGGTTAAGCAGAGTGAAGTCCTCTGTGCGCCATATTTTTTTCCTATCGTCGAATAGAGAGACCAATGCTAGGGAAGGGCGGCTGTCTCGTAGTCCAATCAAGTCTACGCATCCTGCTAGAGCATGCTCAGCTACCCTGCGTGTAGTTCTACGGTTTCCGGCAGTCAAGAGAAAAACCAGTGCGATACGTTCAGTTGTGTAGGTCTGGAAGTCAACCTTCCAGTTCTGCCCTGACTTACCGGTATGAGTGACTTCGCGTTCAAAACGTATATTTCTCGCGTGCAACCATTGATCAACCTCGTCGGCGGTGGTTGGTGACAGCTTCTTGCGCTGGACAGGCGACAATTCGGCAACCTGCTCCGTCTTCTTAGCAACAGTGGCCTGCGGAGACCCATTACTTAGGCTGAACCACAAGTCAGACACCCTCACAACTGCTTGAGCGACACGGAGGACGTGTTCTGCCAAGGTTTCGTGCATTCTGCATCGGAGTGTCAACTGCCCGCGAAATAGTTCAATGCCTAAGGTTTGGCAGACATCCTTTACCATTAGCTGTTCCCGCGGGTTTCGCTGGGCACTAAAAGACTGCATTTTGAGCCACCCTAATGCCTCCCCGAAATCCGTAACGAAATACTCGTCATCGCGCTCCAATACGAAGACGTCTATCATTCCTCCGTCAGGGTATAGCAAGGGAGTGCGCACGCGTATGCCTTCTCGTGGAGCTGGCGAGCATTCGAAGAGGGGCGGCATAGTCATAGCGATAGATGAACAGAGTTCAATGGCATTCATGGCATCAATCCTCCTCTATCGAAGGTTGCAACATTTTACCCGAATGAGCCAGTTTTGCTTCAACGCAGAACTGACGCCACACATCTACCGGCCGGTCCCAAGTCTCGGTGATATCCCTCGGATCGTATGCCCATTTGTCACGGTAGCCTCCTCGCCAAGAATGCTTATGTTTCTCACCTACGCGCATGCCGTCGGGATTACGGTGATCGGCACCTAGATCAAGACCATATATGCGTCCTTCGCCACGGAGAATGATAGAGTAGGAGAGCTTGCCGGCTGAAGGGTTGTAGCGGCCTTGTATGAATAAAGGGTGCCCAGAGTTCGTATCTATTTCAGATCTGAACTCCTTTGCCAGTGAATTGTCTGCGTCATTGCGCCAAACAATGTCTCCCAATATTATCTTGATGTCGTTGGCTAGAACAGCTTCGAACTCTTCTTGCGTTATGGTCATTTTAGTCCCTTGGGTTCCAGGGGCGGGGGTAGCGGCTGTGGCCCCAGAAGCCTTCTCCCATGCCGAGGCTCGGGTGGAGGCCGGTGCGTTGGAGCATGGTGTCGGTGGCGGATTGGGCGCGGGTTAGGACTTCGGACTCGTCTACGGTACCGACGACCCGGCCTTGCATCAGGATTTTGCCGTCGACGATGACGGTGTCTACGTCCTGGCCGCCGGCGAAGTTAGTGATGCGGTGCACGGGCATGTTGAGGGGGTAGAGGTGGGGCTTGTCCATGTCGAGGAGGATGAGGTCGGCCTTCTTGCCGACCTCCAGGGAGCCGATTTCGGAGTCCAAGCCCAGGGCTCGGGCACCGTCTATGGTGCACATCTCCAGGACCTTGCCGGGGGGTATGTAGGCACCCTCGCCGAACTGGGCGCGGTGCTGGCGCATGCAGGAGTACATGTGGCGGAACATGTCGTAGTTCATGTCGGGGGAGGCGGCATCTGAGCCCAGGGCCACCGTGACACCGGCGTCGAGGAGCTGGGGAACAGGACAGCGGGCGGGGTAGGAGTTCGGGGAGCTAGGGTTGTGGGCGATCTTGGTGTCGGTTTCGGCGCAGATGGTGATCTCTTCGTCGGTGAGGCCAACGCTGTGGGAGAGAATTACGTCGGGGCCGAGGATGCCCAGCTCCTTGTGAGCAAAGGCTATCGTGCCGGCGGCGTGGCCGTCCTGAGTGAGAAGGACGCCGAGCCTGTCAGCCATGTCACGCACGGCATTGGCTTCAGCCTTTAGCTCGTCCATGGGTTTGCCGGCGTAAGGGGGCCGGGTCATGTTCATGGTGGAGGAGGTGAGGCAGACATTCATCCGGCCATCGGCGGCGCCGTTCCAGGTCTTGATAATCTCCTCGGTGGAATCCATCTGCTGGTCAAAGTCGGCCATGTACTCGTGTTGACCGTCGGCGTCCCACCTGGTGAAGCGCCGGGGGAAGGGTGGGGAGCTCGGGCCTACGGCGAGGAACTCCCGGATACCGACCGCCGAGACGGCTTCGCAGTGGCGGTTGGCGTAGACGGGGTCGTCAGTGCGGATGAGCATGCGGCCCCCGCCGAAGTAGCTGAGGCCGCAGGTCGTGCCGAACTTCAGCCTTTCCAGCGCGGCCAGCGAGGCCTCGGCGTACCAGAACTCTTCGTCGGTGCCCTCGGCGTAGATTAGCTCGACGGTCTCCCGCCAACGACCAAAGGAGTCGTGGTCCATGGTCTTGACGAGGGCGTGGCCGGCGTGACCGTGCACGTCGATAAGGCCGGGGAGGCAGACCATTCGGCCAGCGTCTATCACAGTGGGAACGGAGTGTGAGGGTTCGATTTCGGCCCGGGGGCCGACTGCTACTATCCGATCAGCTTCGATGGCGAGGGCGCCGTCTTCGATGACGCGTCGGGATGGGTCCATGGTGATGATGGTTGCGCCGGTAACCAGGATGTCGGTCATGTCGGGGCTCCTTGGTCTGGGGTAGTGGGCCTATTTCCTTGGCCTGCTTCGCGCCGATTCGTAGACCTTTATGTAGTCCTCGACCGACGCGTGGGCTATGGCCTCGCCGACCAGGTCAAGGGGCAGGTCGTCAAGCTTCTTGAAGCGGATGCAGGCCTTGCCGATGTTGAGCTTCTTGCCTCGCTTTTCGAGCTCATCCATGAACCACATTCTCGATTCCTCGTGGGCGTAGATGCACATGAGGTAGAGGGACATGTAGTTTTTCTGGGAGGCCAAAGCAGCGTATTGGAGGGGATGGCCGTTGTAGGTCTTGGGATAAGTCTCCAAGGGGATGACGTAGCCGATCATGCCGAAATCCATGATCTCTTCGAACCCATCAGGGAGGCTGTCCAGGATGGCTTTACGGACTTCGCCCATGGCGTGTTGACGCTCGGGGGGCAACTCGGCGAGGTAGTCTTCTACGGTCTGGGCGGTGCTTTGCAAAACTATGAACCTCTTTCAGGGAATTATCGGGGCTATCCTACCGCGCCCGCCTCCAGCCTCGATCTCGTGGTATCGAACCTCGGCATGACGTGTTCGGCGAAGAGGGAGAGGCTGTCCATGACCTGCCGGAAGCTGAGGCCCGGGATGTTCAGGAACAGCCCGACATGGCTGCAATTCAACTCCGACTCCAACTCGGAGATTTTCTCAACGACGAAGTCGGGCGTGCCGACCCAGAGGTGACCGTTTCGGCGGAGGAAGTCGAACCAGTCGTCAGTATTGTCCTGGGCCGTCAGCGCCTGGCCCTCCGGGATGTATATGTGCCGCCCGACTTTGGCTAGGGGGGAACGGTCGAAGAGAAAGTTAGTACCGGCTCGGGCGGCGGCAAGGGCTTCGTCGTCCATACTCTTGACCACGAAGCAGGGCTTCATCACGGCAAGGTTCTCGCCGAAAGCGACATCATGGCCTGCGGCCCGAGCTGCGTCCCTATAAGCCAACCACCGTTCCTTGATAGTCGCCACGGGCGGGGAGTAGCACATGACGTTCAAGCCTCGCTCGGCGGCGAAGAGGTGGGAGTCCAAGGCGTCGGCCATTTGCCAGATGGGCGGGTGGGGTTTCTGGTAGGGTTTCGGGTGCAGGCCGAGGGCGACCATCTCGCCGTCTTCCGCGAAGTGAAGAGGGCTCCGGCTGGTGATCTCCTTTACAGTCTCCCGCCAGCCGGGTGCCGGGAATTTGTAGAATTCGCCCTTATGGGTGAAGGCATCCTGCGTCCAGGCCTTGATGATTATTTCCAGGCACTCGGCGAATAGGCGGTAGTTGACGTCCTTGTTGCGGCGGTCGGCGGCGGGGTGGAACTGGATGCAGGCGCGGTTGTTGGCGCCCCTCATGATCCCGAACTCCATGCGGCCCTCGCTCATGAGGTCAAGCATGGCGACGTCTTCAGCGACGTGGATGGGGTGGCGGTCGGGGAGGGCGGTGCCGAGGGCGCCGAAGCGGAGAGTGGTGGTGCGGGGGATAAGGTCTCCAGCGACGAGGAGGGGGTTGGGGGCGGCGTTGTAGTAGCCGTCCCAAGCGAAGTGGTGCTCGGCGAACCACATTGTGGTGAAGCCTGCTTCTTCGAGGAGTCGGGCCTCCTCCCGCACCTCCTTCATCAGCGCGTCCCAGCCGATGGCGTAGTAGGGCTCGCCGACGTGGTAATAGGGCGTGCTATCGAAGCGCATTTGGCGTCCCTCACAGAATGGTCGTGACCCGGGCCCCGTGGCGCGACTTTATCACTAAACCGACCCTCGTGTCCCGACTTTCACCGGTGACCTGTAGCGTCCTTACCGTCGCCCCGATAAGATAGGGCATATCGATACTCTCTTTGCGATTGAGCCTTGAGGAGGGCTGGAAATGACAACCGGGCAATCCACTCCCTTTCCCGACCACTGGGTCGACGGGCTGGACCCGAACGAGGCTGCCCTGCAAGTCCACCAGCACGCCTATGGCACCTGGATTATGCGGCAGTCACTGCTGGACCATTGGGAAGGGCCTTTCATGTACCTGTTCGCGGGGTCGGAGAGGGCTATGCTTTTCGATACGGGGGCGCCCGGTAAGCTCCCTCTGCGAGAAACGGTTGACGAGCTTGTCGGTAAGGATTTTCCGCTGATCGTGGCGCATACTCACTCACATTTCGACCATCTTGCGGGCGACTGGCAGTTCGAGGGTCGGGAGAATACGAAGATTGTCGGGCACACGCCGGGAGAGGTAGCGGAGTTTTTCGGGATGAAGCCCTGGCCCGTGACCTCCGCAGCCGTTGATCTGGGCAACCGGGTAATAGACCTGATACCAATACCGGGCCACGATATCGCGGGCATCGCCACTTATGACCGGGAGACGGCCATTCTGGTCACCAACGATTTTCTGTACCCGGGCCGGCTGTACGTTCGGGACTTTCCAGCCTACAGGGCCAGCCTTCAGCGCATGATCGAGTTCACCGACATTCGACCAGTGTCCTGGGTGCTAGGCTGCCATATAGAAATGACTGCGGAGCCAGGAGTCGACTACGAGCAGTCGGCACCGACGCACCCGAACGAGCACCGGCTGGAAATGGGGATCGAACACTTAAGGGAGCTGTGGGAGGCGGTGAAGGGGATGGGCAACGAGGCCAGGCGGGAAGTCCACGACGACTTCATCATCGTGCCCCGGCCTGCTTGAGAGCTATCGAACGTAGTCGCGGGTCAGTTTTTCGTAGAGGGCGATGTTGCCCATCGCGTGGTGGTCCTCTGTCGGGTGGCCCTTGATGGCTTCTTCCTGACGGAACTGGGCTTGCTCGGCGTTCTCCTTCAGGTCAGCCATGAAGTCCCATACGGCGTGCATGGCGGCGTGGACGCAGCCCATGCTGACCAGGATTATTTTGTAGCCCATGTCAGAGAGCTGGCGGAAGGACACCCGGTTCTCGCTGCTATCCCACTTGAGGGACGACGAGTAGTTGAAAACCAGGGGTATGCCAGGTCGCTCCCTCTGAACCTCTTTGGCGAAAGTCTCAAACTCTCCGATGGCGTCAGGGTCGCCGAACTCCGACCAGACCATGTCTGCACCCAGAGAGGCGTAAGTTCGTCCCCGACGCACAGCCTCTTGGAAACTTTCGCCCTCGGCGTCCCGGGCGTCGGTGCGGGCGATGATTACGAAGTCGGGGTCCTGTCGGGCGGCGAGGGCTGCCTTGAACTTGCCGGCTGCCTCTTCCAGGGGGAGTACCCTTTTGCCTGCAAGGTGTCCGCACCGTTTGGGAGCAACCTGGTCCTCGATGTGGATTCCGGCTACGCCTGCCCTTTCGTAGCTTTCCACGGTGCGCATTACCGTCAGGGCGTTTCCGAAGCCATCATCGGCATCAGCAATCACGGGCAAGGAGGTGGCCGCAGAGACCTGAGCGGCGTGAGAGACCATCTCGGTGGAGGAGAGGAATCCCAGGTCTGCCTTGGCGAGGAGGGCAAGGGAAGTCGAGTAACCGCTCATGTAGACGAACTTGAGCCCGACTCTTTCCGCAATGGAGGCGTCCAGGGCTCCGGTGACGCCGGTGGTGTAGATGTAGTCGCTTTCCTGGAGGAGGCGTCGGAAGTCTTTGCCTTTGCTCATGATTCGTCCTTGGGGTTCGAGTTTATGTCAAGGAAAGAGGAGTCGGGCCAGGATACCTGTGTCCAGCTCGTCCTCCAGCCGTGCAATTCTACCGATTACCTCATCGATGGCTTTTGTCTCAATGACGTCTGAGGCGTAGGTCCTGAACTTATCGCTCATTTCCTTGAAGGAGTAGGGGTTGGTCGGGGCTCCTTTCCAGTCCGTTGCATTCAGCGTACATCTTTGACCCTTGGAACTGATGGTAATCTCGGCCATGGGGCCATCATCTATCTCACGGGTTTCGACCTCGACCTTAGCCGCCAGGCTCCTGACTTCTTTGTTGGCAACAGTCGTTTCGTTGAAGACGGCGGGGTCGGTGATGTCTCGGAGGAGGGCTATGGCGAGGGAGAAGGGTAAACTGTATTGGGCGCCGAGAATTGTTGAGGGGGATTTCTGGCCGTGCTTGCGCACAACCGTAGGGTTGGTTGCCACGCGGATTTCTTCAATCTCCTGTACTCCAAACCCCGACTCCTCCTTGAAGCCAACTACCCTGTCAATTACCGGGTGAAAGGAAAGGTGACAGGCGTAGGCTTTGCAGCTTACGCCAAGGAGGACCCACTCGGAGCCGAGGCCACGGGTGAGGAGGGAGGAGTCGGGGGTGGGGGAATAGACGTTTAGGAAGCCGCGGTCGCCTTCCAAGACGGTGGTCGGGCCTGTGAAGCCCTTCTGAGCAAGAAGAGCGCTTTCCAGGCCGGTCTGGGCGGCCCTGCCGAGGTGGAGTCGCTTGGTCATGGCGCCTTCTCGGGCGAACTCCATGATGCCAGCGCCGTGGGACCCGGCGATGCCGAGGGCGTTGACCAAGCTATCGACCTTCAATCCCAGGGCTTTGCCGGCCGCCATAGCTGAGCCGAAGGGGCCGTTTGTCCCCGGCCCGTGGAACCCAGCCTTGTCCTCCACTGCTCGGCCCGCCGCCCGACCAATCCGGCAGACAGCCTCGTAGGCTAGAGCGAAGGATTCCAGCAACTGCCTGCCATCGATGGGCTGAGTCTGGGCGACGGCAAGAAGGGCGGGAAGGACGACGGCTCCCGGGTGGCACGAGCCGGGGTAGTAGGCCTGGTCGGTCTCGAAGCCGGCGATGGCGGTGCCGTTGGCGAGGGCTGCATAGGGCATTGAGACAGTTCTGGACGTACCCAATATAGAGCACCGCCCTCCGGCTCCGTTCTCCTCAGCCAAGCTCTGCACCATTTTTGCCCACGGGGTCCGGGCCCCGACAAGGGCACTAGCCAAGTTGTCCAGTAGGAAGACACGGCAGGCTTCAACGACCTCGGAGGGGAGGTCGTCATAATGGGTGTCGTGGACGAATTGGGCGAGGTGTCGGGTCTCATTCATATCTTGACCGCCTCAACCCCGTGAGTATTCTGCGGCGTTCCTGCCAGCAATGCGTCCGAAGACCGCCCCCCGCATGAGCCCCGAGCCGCCGGGATAGTTGTGGTAGAAGAACTCACCAGTGATTTCCCCGGTAGCGTAGAGGCCGGGCATGGGATTGCCGGATGTATTAAGGACCCGGGCTTCTGTATCGATCTTGAGACCGCCGAAGGTGAAGGTTATACCGCCGGTCACAGGATATACGGAAAAGGGCGGGGAGTTGAGGGGCAGGGCCCAGTTTGACTTGGGAGGAGTCAGACCTACGGTGGCGTTTCCGTCCCTGATTGCAGGATCAAAGGGGCCTTTGAAGACCGACATGTTGTAGTCCCGGACAGTGTTGAGCAGGGACTGGGGAGGCAGTGCCAGATCGTCCTCCAACTCATCTACGGTGTGGCCCTGAACGGGTTCTGCGGTCTGGTAGCGGGGCTCGAGAAGGTGAACGGTCTTCCTGTCGAAGATCTGGAAGGCGACCCCTGAAGGCTGTTCGAGAATCAAGCCTCCGGCCTTGGCGTAGGTGTAGGCCCCGAGGTCTTCGCCTTCGTCCATGAAGCGACGCCCGTCCCGGTTTACCATTATCCCGTAGGGGTAAGAGAGTCGATTGGTGGAGTCGGTGAGCTTCAGGTCTCCAACGTCGGGGGCGAAGGCGTCGATGGGGGTAGCGTGGCAACCGTCCCACTGTCCCGCGCCTGAGGCACCGGCCTCGATGGCTGCCTCTAGGACTTCGCCGGTGTTGTGGCGGGTGCCACGGACCTTTACGTTTTTCCAGTTGGGGCCGAGGTGTCGGGCGCGCATTTCGGGGTTAGCTTCGAAGCCGCCACTGCCGAGAACGACGGCATTGGCCGATAGCATCTCGGGCCCTTTGACTCCCTCCACTCGGAGAGTGACCTGGCCCGCGGGCGTACCCATTTTTATCCCGGTCACCGCTGTCCCGTATCGGACTTCGATTCCTTGACGTTCCACGGCCTTGAACAGCGCGGCCACGAGGCCCACGCCCCGGCCTTTTGCTTCCAGGACGCTTCCCGGGTTGTATCTCTTGACCCCGTCCGACCCGGCGACTGACCAGAGGCCGGTCCACGTCCACTGGATGCCATTGCCGGCCATCCACTTCATTGTGGGAAGGGATTCGTCGACGACTTTCCTGGAAAGGTCTGGGTTGGCCTTGCCCTTCGTTACCTTCATCAGGTCAGCGTAGAAACGGTCGGCGGGGTATTCGCCTGCTTCTACCCGAGCTTCACGCTCACTCTCCGGCAGCAGAGCCTTGACGTCATCGATGGAGTTGTAGGCGAACCGGAAGAGTCCGCCGCTGAACCGGCTGTTGCCGCCCCTTTCGGCTTTGGGGGCCTTTTCGAGGACGAGGACTCGGGCGCCGGCCTCGTGGGCAGATAGGGCTGCGGTAAGGGCGGCATTTCCAGCCCCGACCACTATTACGTCGTATCGTTCGTCTTCCAAGTCGACTGCGCCTTCCGGCGGTTATTGTATCAGCCGGTATTCGACGGGTTGGCTTGCTCAGCGGGGGTTTAGCGGAGGGCCTGGTCTTGCAATTCTACGCCGAGGCAAATACATTAGGCCCGGCACCCGGAACCGATAATGCCGGGCGTCGTCAACAAGGAGGAAGCGTGCAAATATTCAACATGAACGAAATGCCCAAGAACGTCGAGGGGGAAAACCCGATGTTCGTGGGGTCGGTGGAGACCCAGCGGATGGTGACCAAAGACTTGTCCGACCACATGCTGATCGGCAACGTGACCTTCAGCCCCGGGGCCCGGACGAAGCGGCACACGCATGAGTCGGACCAGGTGATAGTCGTGACGGGGGGCAAGGGCATCCTGGCAACCGACGACGAGGAGAATGTCGTAACTGTGGGCGACGTAGTCCATGTTCCCACCGGCGAGATTCACTGGCACGGGGCAACCGAGGACTCGTCCTTCTCACAAATCTCGGTACTGCTGCCGGGCGAGAACAAGATCCTGGGCTAGGTCCAACCGATGAAAGTCCCGCTTAGTGCAATGTCGAGGCGAGCAATGAGATTTCTTGTAAAGAAACCAGTCCTGCTACTGGCAGTTCTGTCCCTTACCGCCCTGATTTTTGCATCGTGCTCGGGCGCCGAAGACCCGACCGCAACGTCCGCATCACAAACCTCAACTACAGGAGAAGTCACCATCAAGCAGTACAGCGCTCCCCCCGCAATGTCCATCGACTCCGAAAAGAGCTACACGGCCACTCTCAAGACAAATCACGGCGACATTACGATAGAGCTTTACGCCGCCGACGCCCCTATCACCGTCAACAGCTTCGTCTTCCTAGCCCGGGACAACTTCTACGATGGGGTGATATTCCACCGCGTCATTGAAGGCTTCATGATCCAGGGCGGCGACCCCACGGGAACCGGGACAGGGGGCCCGGGCTACCGATTCCAGGATGAAATCGTCTCTTCACTGACCTTCGCTGAGCCCGGCCTTTTGGCCATGGCGAACGCGGGCCCCGGGACCAACGGGAGCCAGTTCTTCATCACGGTTACGCCGACTCCACACCTTAACGGGAATCACACGATATTCGGGAAGGTGACGGAGGGATACGATGTGGTGCTGGCAATCTCGCAGGTGGATACCGGGCCCCGGGACAAGCCCGTCAGCGACGTCGTTATAGAGAGCGTAGAGATCACCGAGGGCTAAAGCAGGGCGCATATCTCCCTTAATGATCAAGGTCATTAGCTGGAACATTGCTACGCGTCGGGAGCCGTGGCGTCAACTGGTGCAGATGGACGCTGATGTCGCCCTGTTGCAGGAGGCTACGCCGCCCCCAGACGATGTAGTACAGATACGAGACACAGGGCTTCCGCCCTCGGGGGACAGCGGCGTCTTAGAGATTGGCCCACGCGAGGCGTGGGACTCACATTCTTGGAACTCCGACTGGTGGCGCGGGCGGTGGAGTGCTTTATATGATCGTTGGGCCATGGTTGTGCGGTTGTCGGACAGGGTCAAGGTGGAATGGTTCAAGCAGATAGGGCCTACAGGACCACCGGAACTTGATGAGATCGCCGTAAGCGGCATTGGCACTATTACGGCAGCGAGAATCACGCCGCTTGACGGTTCCATTGAACCGTTTGTTGCGATCTCAATGTATGGGTTCTGGTTGGGGCCTCACCCTTCCACTAAGAGTAGTTGGATAATCTCCGATCCCTCGGTGCACCGGATCATCTCCGACCTATCAACCTTCATAGGTTACGAGAGCCCGTGGCGCCACCGCATCCTGGCCGCCGGTGATCTGAATATGTATAACAGCAACGGGGAGGGCGAGAACCTATACTGGGCTACCCGCAACCGGACGGTATTCGATAGGATGAGGGCTATAGGACTGGCGTTTGCAGGCCCAAAGCAATCCGACGAAGGAGATCGTCCTGATTCTCCCATTCCATGGGATTACGAGATAGGCAGAATGGTGCCCACGTATCATACGACGCGGCAAACCCCGTCGACTGCCACCGGGCAACTCGATTACGTCTTTGCTTCCAAAGGATTTGCCGACTCGATCTCTGTGCGTGCTCTAAACTCCCCGGAAGAGTGGGGCCCGAGCGACCATTGCCGTATAGAGATTCTGGTCTCATAGAGACTGGTGAGAACCACGCATGATAAAAGTCATTAGCTGGAACATTGCCACGCGTCGGGAGCCGTGGCGTCAACTGGTGCAGATGGACGCCGATGTTGCCCTGTTGCAGGAGGCGAGACCGCCCTTGGAGGACACCGGCGTCTTGGATATCGGCCCCCGCGAAGCGTGGGATTCACATTCTTGGAACTCCGAATGGTGGCACGGGCGCGGTTGGAAGGCATTGTATGATCGCTGGCCCATGGTCGTGCGGTTGTCGGACAGGGTGACGGTTGAGTGGTTCAAGCAGGTCGGCCCAATGGCAGCGACGGAGCCGGACGAGATCAGCGTAAGCGGCATCGGGACAATAGCAGCAGCTAGAGTCACGCCGCTTGACAAGTCCATCGAGCCTTTCGTTGCCATCTCAATGTACGGGGTCCAGTTGTCTCCTCACCTCTCGGTAAAAAGCTCGTGGGATTACGCCGACGGTTCCATCCACCGCATCATCTCCGACCTCTCAGCCTTCATAGGTCACGAAAGCCCGTGGCGTCACCGCATCCTGGCCGCCGGCGATCTGAACATCTACAACAGCAACGGAGAGTACAGGAACCTCTACTGGAATACCCGTGAGCGGACCGTATTTGACAGAATGGATGCTTTGGGACTTGCGTTCGCAGGGCCGAAACAGCCCGACGAGGGGGAGCATCCCGATTCTCCAATAGCCTGGAACCCCGATATAGGCAGGATGGCGCCCACCTACTATACCAACCGGGAAACTCCGGCGACGGCGATAGGGCAACTGGATTACGTCTTCGCTTCCAAGGGTTTCGTCGACTCCATTGCCGTCCGGGCCCTTAATTTACCTGAGGAGTGGGGGGCCAGCGATCATTGCCGTATAGAGATTCTGGTGTCATAGCGGCTGGTGTGGCCTGCGCATTACCCTTTGTCCCCTGCCCCTTGCTCCGACCAACTCGCCGTTTTCGACTATGATCTCGCCGCGGGAGATGGTGTATTCGGGCCAGCCCTTGATCTCACGGCCTTCGTAGATGTCGAAGCCTGCGTTGGAGGCCATTTCCTCGCCGCGGATAGTGCGGGTGCGGTCGGGGTCCCAGACGGCAATGTCGGCATCTGAGCCTACAGCTACGGTCCCTTTCTGCGGGAACATCCCGAACAGTCGGGCGGGGGTGGTGGCGACGAGATCGACCCACTTGTTTGCGGTTATCCGGCCGGTCCTTACACCTTCGTCGTAGAGCATGGGGAGCATGGTCTCCAGGTTTGCCATGCCGGGGAGGAAGTTGCTGACGTCAAGGTTGGGATTCAGCTTCTGGTCCCACTTCCAGGGTGCGTGGTCACTACAGACCGTCTGTATGTCCCCGGCGTTAATCCCGTGCCACAGGGCTTCCACGTCGGCCGGGTCTCGAAGGGGCGGCCAGCCGGTATATTTCTCGGCGTTGGGTTCGTCGTAGCTGCGCTCGTCGAGGTGGAGGTAGATGGGGCGGGTCTCGACGTAGACACGCTGTCCCTCAGCCGGGTTGCGTCGGGTTACGTCCAGCGCCGCTTTCGACGACAGGTGAACAACGTAGATGGTGGCGCCCGTAGCCCGTCCGATGGCAACCGCCCTGGCGGTGGCTATGGCCTCGGCGTAGTCGGGGCGGCTGTTGTTGTAGTACTTGATGCCGGACTTTCCTTCGCCGATGAGGCGTCGGGCCAGGTATCCGTTTATGGGCTGGTCCTCGCAGTGCATCATGGTGATCATTCCGTTCTGGTGAGCGGCGTCGATGGCCTTGATGAAGTCCTTGACCCGCCTGTCGAACTGGAAGAGGGTGAAAATCTTGATGCTGAAGTAGCCATTTTCGGCGAGCCTGGGGATTTCGGCGATGATCTCGGGGGTGGGGTGGTAGATTATCGGGTGAAGGGTGAAGTCCAGCACAGAGTTGGCAAGGGCGCTGGCCTCCGACCGGTTGAGCATCTCCAGCAACCCTTCCTCCCCGTTCCCCTCACCCTCGTCACCTAAGGGAGCAACCATGTTTCCGAAGGTGGTAATGCCACCGATGGCGGCGCCTGCGGAGCCCTCGTAGTAGCCGTCGACCATGCCTCGCCAGTCGGGGCCGAGCTCTTCGTCGGGTTCGAAGTGGACGTGGACGTCCACGCCTCCGGGTGTGACGAGCTTGCCTGAGGCGTTGATCTCCCGGGCGCCATTCATCACACCGCCAACCTGGGCTATGACGCCACCCCTCACACCGATGTCGGCAGTGTAGTTCGCATCGGCGGTGACGATGTTGCCGTTTCTGATTACCAAGTCCATGCTCATTTACGGCCTCCTCGGGTTCGGGGTCTAGATGTTTGGGAACAACTCGGCAAGACGTTTCGGGTCTCTTGTTTGACTCAGGGCCAGCATCAGCTTTATCTGGGCCTTGGCTGCGCGGAGGCTTCCTCCTAGCAGAACGCCGAGGTCCATCAGGTGCTCGATTCCCCCATCGCTCCTCTCATACACCCCGACGCCAAGGGAGCCGCCGTAGGAACGGGTCACGAGCACCATGGCAATGCCTTTGGCTGCCGCGCGCTCTATGGCGGGCATCATGGTCGGGGGGACGCATCCGGGGGCGAAGCCGACCAGTACTATACCGTCGGAGAAATCTGCGGCGGCGTCCACCAGCTTACCGTCATCACCCTCCACCGCCTGCACTATGGACACCCTGGCGCGAATATCATCGACCGGGATGTGATCCCTGATGGTCGGGCGTCGGAACATCTGCGCCCGACCGTTCCGCACAAAGCCCACGGGGCCAAACCCGGGAGAGCTGAATGCTGCAAGGTCTATGGAGTTGCTCTTGACGGCCTCCCGGGGATCGTGGAGCTCGCCGTTGGCGCAGACGAGGACACCCCACCCCTGGGTTTGGTCAGAGATCGCCGCTATCCCGGAATCGAGGAGGTTGCCTGGGCCGTCGGGGCTGGGGTGGGAGTGGACGCGCATGGCGCCCGTGACGACCACCAGAATTTCCTGGTCGAGGAGCAGGTGGAGCATATAGGCACATTCTGCGAGGGTGGCGGTGCCCATAGTAAGGACTATGCCGTCGGCCTCGCCTGCCTGAGCGATACGGGCGCATTCCCTGGCATAGTGGAGGAAGTCAGCCGGGGTAAGCACCGGACTGGCGACGTTGGATAGTTGGAGTACATCGATTTCGGCCAGGCCAGCAAGTTGTGGTACAGCCTCGATCAGCCCGGCGCCGGTGACAGCGGGCACGGAGGCGCCTACCGACTCGTCATACTTGTAAGCGATTGTGCCGCCAGTCGCTATAAGCTTCAGCTTTTTCACGGAGTCACCAGCCTCATTACTTGACTCTCATCACCCGGCCCCCGGTCATGGATGCCAGGTCGCTCGGGTCAAGGGAGAAGACCGCCTTGGGGTTGCCTGCGGCGGCCCAGACAACATCGTATTGAAGCAGGTCTTCGTCGATGATGGTCTCGAGGGGTTGGGCAAGGCCTACCGGCGGCACACCGCCTATGGAGAAGCCGGTGACTTGCCTTACGAAGTCGGCGTCGGGTTTGCGAACCTTTTCACCGACGGTGCGGCCCAAGCGCTTTTCATCTACACGGTTGACGCCGCTGGCAACAACCAGGATCGCGCGTCCCGACTCGCTGCCCCGAAAGACTAGGGATTTGGCGATCTGGGCTACGTCGCAGCCGAGGGCGTCGGCGGCCTGGGCGGAGGTACCGGCGGACTTGGGCAGGACAACGGGCTTGTAGCCGTGGTCCAACTCAGCCAGCGCTGCCTCGACCCTTTCGATGCCCGAAAGCTCTGAGTTGTTCATCTAACGCTTTGCCGCGAAGCTCAAAAAGTATCCTCCAAGGGTTATTCTACTCCACCCTTGCCCTCAATCCTCGCTTGCCTTTAGAATCGGTTTCAAACGAAGCGTCAGCTTCTTCACCCAGAAGGAGGCCGTCATGGCAGATTCCTCTTCCGTAAACATGGTGGAGTCCATTGGCACAATTTCCGGCAGTGGCGACATGCTCACCGTCACTCCACCTCACGGCATTTTTTCGCGGCGCGAATACGTCTTCGACCGGAACCGCCAGATGGTGACCATCTCCGACAAGAAATGGTTCATTATGGGTTCCAAGAAGAGCCACCCGTTCGAGCAGCTTTCCCTGCGGCTGGGAAGGTACGGCCAGCAGGCCGACCAGTGCGTCGAGCTGGAATGCCGTATCCCCAACAGACCCCTGATCGTCTACCGGTTGACCGACACCACGGCAGACCATGCCAAGGTGGAGTCGATCATGCAGACGGTTAGCGATGCCACGGGGATCGAACGCTGGGCAGGCAACTAAGGCCTAGACGACCTGGAGCTCGAAGTCTCCCCCGCTCATGGCCTCCAGACCACTGTCCGTGACGGCGTAAGCGCCGCCAACCAGGATGTGCTGGCGTTTGTCCGGGTCGATGGAGCTAGTGTGCAGCACGAAGGTCATGTTGCGTTCGAAGACCTGGTCTGATTCCAATGTTATGTCCAGGCTTTCCAGCCAGGTGAGCGGGTAGGCGATCCCGACGCCGTAGCCGAACCTCGCACGCACCGAAGGGTCGAAGCCGTCCGAGACCAAGGAATCCACCACGGCCTGCTCGGCGTCCGCCACCTTTCTGCCTATCTCGATGTTCTTGCATCCGGCCCTTATGGCACGTAACGCTATGTTGTAGGCGTCCCGGGCGTCCTGACTCGGTTCTCCCACGGCGAAGGTCTGCATGGTGGCGGCGTGGTATCGGCGGTGAACACCGGCGAACTCCATCGAAATGAGGTCGCCGCTTTGCAGTACCCGGTGGTCGGGAGTCTTGTGGCCTATGCGTCTGGACCCGGAGTGAATCCATGTAGGCATGCCCGGGTACTCGGTGCCGGCGTGGCGCATGGCGGTCTCAATCTCGCCGGCGAGGGCGATCTCGGTGATGCCGGGTCGGGCGATGGCCTTGGCCCGGTCCAAGCCTACGGTTGCGATTTCTGCCGCCTTGCGGACGTAGACCATCTCCGCATCTGACTTGGACAGGCGGACACCATCCAGGCCCTTGGTGAAGTCTTCCAGGGTTGCCGGGGTAAGGGCCTCCTTAAGACGGATAGCGTGGAGTCCGGTGAAGGCATAGGCCTTCAAATCTGCACCGACCCTTGAGCCACGACCCAGCCGCTCCTTGACGGCATTGGCCGCCATTTCGACCGGATCATCCGCCCCGTGCCGGTATAGCCTGACATCCGAGACCCAGGAGGTTACTTCAGCCCGACCTAGGTCGACGTCTCGCATTACCAGAGTAGGCTCGTCATCATCCGGGCCGAAGACAAGGGCCTGGAACTGGAAGAAGGTGTGGGCATCGTAGCCCGCGTAGTAGTAAAGCAGTTCCGGGCCGACGCAGACGGCACAGTCGATACCGGCCTGTTTGAGGGCCTCTTTGGCTCGGGCCACGCGGCCTCGGAATTCTTCTTCCGAAAAGGCCCAGTCCTTGGGTTCGAGGTTGTTGTCGGCCATCAAAGACTCCTTTAGAAGCGCAGCAGGTCGAAGGGGCGGTTGTAGATGATCTCGTCGATGAGGTCGGGGGGGATCTTGGGGAGATTGATGCCTTCGCCCCAGTCGTTTATGTTCTTGAAGGCCTCGGCGGCTTCCATGGTGGTCATCACGGGAAAGTCGGAGCCGAAAAGGATGCGGTCGGTCACCTTGTACTCCATTGCAACCAACAGCCCGTTGTAAAGCTGCCACTTGCGCCGGAACCTGGCCGAGAGGTCTGTGAAAACGTTCTTGTTCTTCCTCATCAACAGTGCAGTTTCCTGCATGTTCGGCTGGCCGAAGTGGGCGACTATGATCCGCAAGTCCGGGAATGTCCTGCCCACCTTGTCGAGCCGAAAAACGTGGCCCCATTCCAGCGTGCCGTTGGGGTCGTACATGCCGCCCATGTGGAACATCACAGGCACGTCGTATTTGTTGGCGAGGTGGTACAGCTCCCACGCCCGAGGGCACCAGGGGTCGAAGGCCTGATACACGGGTGATAGCTTCAGACCCTGCAGCCCCAGGTCGGTCACGCTTCGCTCGAAGTCTTCCGCCGACGTAGGGTCGTTGGGGTCAACGGATGCAAAGCCGACTGCCCTTCCGGGATACTGGGCCACGTAGTCGGCTATGAAGTCGTTGGGGACCTTCTTGTAAGACCGTACCGGCGCATTGATGACTGCAAACTTGTCCGCGCCGCCATCGGCGACCTCTCTCTTATGGTCTTCAGGAGCAGCCGCGCCACTTACAACCACGCCGTGATTTTGCATGTCGGCGTGGGCTTGAGCCGTCATGTGGTCGGGCTTCCAGACGTGGGTGTGCCAGTCGATGAGTTGTCGGTGAGAAGTCATGTCAACTCCCGGAACAATGGTGGGGGCTTCTAGGACGCGACCACGGGGGCTCGGGCTTCCTTCTGAGCATCCTTCCTAGCGAACCAGGGCATAACTTTGGTTGCAAAGGTCTCCATGTTCTTCAGCGTCTTGTCCAAAGGGATGCCAGAGTGAGAATAGGCCACTATCAGGTAGTCCAGGTTACAGACCTCCTGCATTTCGTGGATTTTTTCTATGACGTTGTCCGGAGACCCGACCAGCAACGCCCGGGGCTCCAGGAAGTCCCAGTCCATCTTTGTGCCGGGGTCGAGCTCTTCGCCGGGATCAGCGAATACTTCACGGCCGCGAAACGGGTCATTGTAGATGAATCCCGACATCACGCCTGCTTCGCCTTCGCGTCGGGCCTGCTCCATGGATGTGGAGACGTAGGTAGTGCGCATTACCGCTTGGTCCTCCCCGAGGGTGAAGGGTCGACCATCCCTATGCGACCTCACCTCTGCGTACCGCTCCATCCGTTGCTTAAGCCTCAAGGCCGGGGGCTGCCAATAACAGGCTTTCAACCCAAGCTCCGCCGCGGTCGTCACGGAACGGTCGGTTGATACGGTCATCCAGAGAGGTGGGTGCGGTTGCTGGTATGGGCGGGGGGTGACGCGGAGCCTGGTGACACGGTCGCCTTCGAGCCACTTGGGGTCGGGAGGGTACAGAGGATGAGAGAAGCGGGTGCCTTCGGCGGGGAAGGTGAAGTTCTCACCCTTGTAGGAGAAAAACTCGTTGGTCCAAACTTCCCGTGCGACCTCGATAATCTCGCGGAAGAGGGTACGGTTTTCTTTGTCTTTTCGGGGGTCGGCGTTAGGGTGGAACTGGGGCCCTTCGTAAGGCCAGATGCCTCTGCCAAAACCGACTTCGATCCTTCCTCGTGTCAGGTTATCGAGAATTGCCACGTCCTCAGCGAGTCGGATGGGGTGCCACCAGGGGGCGATGTTGGCCATCTGCCCTATGCGGATGCGGGAGGTGCGGGCGGCGAGGTCGGCGCCAAGGAGGATTGGGTTGGGAATGTCTCCTGCCTGGTACGGCCCGAAGTGGTGCTCGCCAAGCCACATGGTCTCGAAACCGAGTTCCTCGGCGAGAAGGGTCTCCTGTCTCAGATTATCCAGCAGGTCGGCTGCGTTGGTGGCATCGCCTGCGGACTCAGCCACGGTAGTAAAAGCCGCAAACCTCATGGTTCCTTCTCCCTTCTCGGTTATCCCGCCGGTGTGGCCGCTTCTTCTTTGGTGGGACCGGTGGTAAGAGGTGAGCCCACCGTGACCCTCGGGACACGCTTGCTGATGTTGCAGAGGACTTCGTAAGGGATGGTGCCGATAGTCTCGGCGATGTCCTCGGCGGTTATGGACACTGAAGGCGCTTCGCCTATAAGCATGACCTCGTCTCCGAAGCTTACGTCGGGAATGTCGGTCACGTCCACGAGGGTTGTGTCCATAGTAATCCGCCCGACTATGGGCGCAATCCGGTCACGAACGATGACTGATCCCCGGTTGGATAGGAGGAAGCTCAGGCCGTCAGCATACCCGACGGGCACGCTAGCGATTACGCTGTCCCTCTCCGTGATGAATGTTCTGCCATAGCTGAGAGGGCTGCCAGCAGGCACGTTCTTCAGGAGCGATACACTGCTCTTGAAGGAGAGGACCGGCTTGAGCTCCGGGTCCTGGGACAGAGAACTGGGGTTGATGCCGTAGAGGGCCACGCCGGGCCTTACAGCGTCGAACCAAGACTCGGGATGGAAGAGGACACCGGCACTGTTGGCGGCATGGACCATGTCAACTTTTACTTTTCGCTCTTCCATTTCAGTCAGAGCGGACCGGAATCTTTCCAGCTGGAGCGAAGAATAATCGCTGGAGTCTTCGTCGGCAGAGGAGAGGTGGGTGAAGACGCCCTTCAGATTCACCGCGGGGAGTTCCAAGGCGTGGTCAAGGAACATGCCAAGGTGCCGGTAGTCAATGCCTACCCTACCCATTCCAGTGTCCACCTTCAGGTGGTATCGAGCTTCCATACCCAGGGAGGCAGCAGATTGAGAAAGTCTGCCTAGTGCCTCGATGCTGTGGACTGCGGGCAGAAGGTCGTAGTGGATGGCGGCGGCCTCTTCACCGGGCAAGGCACCGCCGAAAACGATTATGGGGCTATCGATTCCGTCCTTGCGGAGGGCTACGGCCTCATCCATGAGGGCTACGGCGAGGGCGTCGACGCCCAGGCTTTCCAGGGCCTTTGCGACCGTCACTGCGCCGTGGCCATAGGCGTCGGCCTTCACGACTGCGATGACTTTTACGCCCTCGGTTACCCGGCTCTTCAGGTAGTGAAAATTATGCGCAAGGGCACCGAGATCAATCTCGGCGCGGGTCTTCTGAAAAGTTGATGCTGTACCGTTCGTAGTCATTGTGGAATCTGTGTCTTTCAGGATGCCGCTACAGGCACTGCTTTCGGAGTCTCCTTGAATTTGGGCATTACCTTGGCGGCGAAATTCTCCAAATTGCCTATGGCGTCTTCTTTCGGGAGCCAGCCATGGCCGTAGTTGATAACCAGGTATTCCAGCCCGCAGACCTCCTGGAGCTCGTGGATCTTTTCGGTGACCTCCTCGGGACTCCCGACCAGCAGGTGGCGCCCGCTGAGGAAGTCCCAGTCCATCTTCATGTCGGGGGTGACCTCTTCGCCGGGGTTCATGAACACCTGCAACCCGCGGAAGGGGTCGTTGTAGGTGAAGGTGAACATTATGCCCTCGCCGGCGATGCGCCGGGCCTCTTCACGGTCACGGGCTACGAAGGTGTGCCTCATCACAGCCTGGTCTTCACCGAGCCTGAACTCCCGACCCTCAAGCTCCGACCGGGTCTGAGCGTAGAGCTTGAATCTCTCCCGCAGTCGGAGGGGCGGGGGCTGCCAGTAGCATGCCTTTAGGCCCAAGCGGGCCGCCGTGGTCACCGACCTGTCGGTCGAGACGGTCATCCAAAGAGGCGGATGGGGTTTTTCATAGGGCTTGGGTGTGACGTTGAGCTTGAGGACACGGTCGCCGTCCTGCCAGGTGGGATCGGACGCGAATCTCGGGTGGGAAAAGCTGGTGTCGTCGGCGGGGAACTTGAAGTTGGCGCCCCCGTGTTCGAAGAATTCTTCGGTCCAGGCTTTTTTCACGACTTCAATGACTTCTTCGAAGAGTTCGCGGTTTTCGTCGGATTTTCGGGGGTCGGCGTGGGGGTGGAATTGGGGACCTTCGTAGGGCCAGATGCCTCGTCCAAACCCGACCTCCAGTCGGCCCTTGGTCAGGTTATCCAGGACAGCCACGTCCTCAGCGAGCCTGAGGGGGTGCCACCAGACGGCGATGTTGGCAAGCTGGCCTATGCGTATGCGCTTGGTGCGGGCCGCTAGGTCGGCGCCGACCAGGATGGGGTTGGGGATGTTGCCCATGCCGTGGGGTCCGAAATGGTGTTCGCCAAGCCAGAACGCCTCGAAACCCATGTCCTCCGCCATGACCACCTGTTCGCGCAGGGTATCGAGCAGCTGCGCCTGGGTGAGGCGTTTCTTGGGGTCGATCATGGTACTAACGGCGGCGAAGCGCATGGGTGGGTGGTCTCCCTAACAAGTCTTTGGGTTAGTTTACAAGGCTGTGAAAGGCAATTCTAGCAGAGAACTGAAGCCTTCCCTCACGCGTTTGCGAATTCTGATAGAGTGATGACAATCCCTCCGTGCTCGGTGTTAGCAAGCGCATTGACGAAGCGTTGGTCTGCGGTTACCAGCGTTCCGCTGATCCGATGAGCAAGGGCCAAATAGACGCAGTCGTATACTGAGCATTCCATCCCAAGGGCCAGACGGACGGCATCAGCAATGACTTCCTTGTCATCGGCCCAAGTAACTGTCAGGGTGGGAATGGAAGCGGCCAATTGTCCTGCCTTGCTACGTTCCAACTTCCCCATACGGGCCTTGCGTCTCAAAGCATGGCCTACTTCGGTGGCCATAAGTCGGGGAGCGAACAACTGATGGTCACCTGTTAGAAGTTGATCAGCGGCTTCGGAATCTTCTTCGTCCATAAGCCACTTTGCTGCGACGCTTGCATCGACTACTAACCGGCTCACTCGGGCCTGCTCTCGGAATCTCGGGCTTCCCTGATGATGATTTCAGAGGGTACCTGGTCCGTGCCTCGGGTCAACTTCCGCAATTCCCTGGCCCTCGCCCTGAAGGCCTTCATTCTTTCAGCCATGTCGTCCTGCGCGGCCTTTTCCAAGATGTGGCGAGCCTCGCTTTCCAGAGACCTGTTGTTCTCAGTGGCCTTACGCTTGAGTTTTGCCACTACTTCCTCATCCAGCCTTCTTACGTTGAGGGTGGCCATTGTCCTTTCTCTTCTCTCTTTCATATGTGGTGCTATCAGAATGTTATCACAATCCGTGGGCTTGCCGAACCTCTAACCGAAGTATTTCTCAGACCAAGGCGGCAACCTATAACCGCCAATTGACACTCCCACCCCCCACCCACAATAATAGCCCTCGCCTCGCTATGAATTTTGAGTTGGAATACACGCCCGAGCAGGAAGCATTTCGGAAGGAAGTGCGGTCTCTACTGGAGGGCTGCGGTCTCGATGAGCTGGAGTTTCCCGTCGACTCCCATGACCTGTCCTACGACCAGTATTTGAAGCGTAGGAGGATAGGTCGGGCGCTGGGGGAGAAGGGTTGGCTGTGGCCTACTGCGCCGACCCAGTACGGTGGCGCCGGGCTAACTATCGACCATGCAATCATCATCGAGGAAGAGCTGGGCAAAGCCGGGCTGACGCTGCCGCCTTACTACGACTCGGGGGGGCAGTTGGGGGGTGCGTCGATACTGGTGTGGGGCAGCGAGGAGCAGAAGGCCCACTTCCTGCCGCCCATATTCAAGGGTGAGGTGCGTACATGGCAGCTCCTCACGGAGCCCGAGGCCGGGTCCGATCTGGCAGGGGTGAAGACGAATGCAAGTCGGGACGGGGACGAGTACGTCATCAACGGTGGGAAGATTTTCGTGGGGTCTGACCACGGGGCAGAGCAGGCCTGGGTGATTTGCGAGACCAACCCGTCGGCACCCCGGCATGAGAACCTGTCCTGGTTCATAGTGCCCATGGACGCACCGGGCGTCTCGATTCTGCCCATGGACCTCCTGGGCACGGGCAATGAGGGTGGGGCGGGCACCGGCAGGAAGAACACCATTCACTTCGAAAACGTTCGGGTCCCGGCGTTCAACCTGGTCGGGGGTGAAAACAACGGGTGGCAGGTGGCTACGACGCACCTGGAGCTTGAGCACGGTGGCGGCGGTGTAATCCAGCCCAACACCCTGGTTGAGAGGTTCATCGAATACTGCAAGGAGACCCGACGCGGCGGCGCAAGCCTGAGCGACGATCCCGAGATACGCATGCAACTGGCCGAGATTTACATTCGCTCCGAGATAGTGCGGCTTTTCGGGGTGCGGAACTTCTGGCTGGCCAACGCCAAGCAGCCTCGCTCCTACGAAGGCTCCCAGCTTTCCTATTACGACAAAATCGCAGGGTTGGAAAATGCGGAAGCCATGCTGGAGATACTCGGGCCATACGCCCTTGTCAAAGACGATCACTGGACCGTCTTGAGGACGGCTGTCGAGCTTGACCAGCGCAACTCGATCGTCAACTTGCATCCCGCAGGCACCGCCGACATCCAGCGGGTGATCATGGCCCGACGCATCGGCATAGGCCGCTCCGTCAGAGAAAAGGCCGGGGCGTTGGCCTGAGGCGCTCTACACTCTCATGGACCTATCTCTCACCGAAGAGCAGGAACTTCTACGTCGGGTTACCCGCGACTTTGTCCAGCGGGAGTTTCCCAAGGAGACGATTCTCCACCTGGGAGAGACGGGGCAAGAGACCACACCAGAGTTGTGGGACCGCGCCCGGGAGATGGGTTGGCTCGGGATGCTGACTCCCGTTGAATACGGGGGATCGGGGAACTCGTTTACTGATGCGGCGGTGGTATTCGAAGAGTTGGGTCGGGGGCCGGTGCCCGGGCCTTTCTTCTCGTCGGGTGTCATTGCTGCCCTACTTCTACAGGAAGCGGGTACTGAAGGGCAGAAGCGCCAGTTCTTATCCGGCATAGCTTCGGGGGAGCATGCGTTCGGTGTCGCCATTACCGAGCCTGATTACGGATGGACGCCGGAGTCGGTCGGTATGGCGTTAAGTTCTCAGAACGGGGCCTACAGCGTCTCCGGCACCAAGCTGTTTGTGCAGGATGCCCAGTCTGCTACGCACTTCATATGTGCGGTGAGGCAGGGATCGGAAGTGGTGTTTGCGATTGTCGAGGCAGGGGGTCCGGGGGTCAGGGTGCGGGCGTTGGACGGGTTCATGACGTCCATGTACGAGGTCAGCTTCGATGGAGTGGAAGTACCGATGTCGGCGGTGCTGGCCGAAGGCTGGCCGGCATTTGAGCGGGCTGTATTGAAATCCTTGCCGGTTTTGTGCGCCTACCAGGTCGGGGGAATGCAGACCGTGTTTGACATGGCAGTAGAGCACAGCCGGACGCGGGTGCAGTTCGGGAGGCCGATTGGCCGGTTCCAGAGGGTGCAAGACCACATTGTCCGGCTGGTCAATCACCTTGACTCGGCCCGGTGGACCACCTATGAGGCCCTTTGGAAGCTGGACACGGGCCGAGACGCCGAGACCTCCATCCACATGGCAAAAGCCGTCACCGCGGAAGCTTATGTCAAAGCCTGTGACGCTGCCCATGAAGTGCTGGCGGGAATTGGGATTGACAAGGGTTACGGCCTTACCCTGCACACTCAAATGTCCCGCACCCTGTATAGCTACCTGGGAGACCCCAAGCACCACAAACGCAGGCTCGGCGACGCCCTCTCCCTCTAACCCTAGTTAGGCGGTGGAAACCGTGCCCACAAGCCAACTTGGAAGCGACGGCCCGGGTCTCCTCTCTCCTTATCGGGTCCTGGACCTCTGCGGAGAGATGGGCATCCTTGCCGGAAAAATCCTGGCCGATATGGGGGCGGAGGTTGTCGCGATTGAACCGCCGGAGGGGAGTCCGGCACGACGCCTGGGGCCGTTCTACAAGGACAATCCTGATCCTGAACGCAGCCTGGTCTGGTGGGCATGGGCTGCGGGCAAGCGCAGTATCACACTAGACATCACCACCGAGTCGGGGGCGGAAAAGCTCAAAGACCTGGTCGCAGACTCCGACTTCCTGCTAGAAGGCTTTGCCCCGGGATACATGGAGAGGGTCGGGCTTGGATACAGCATCCTTCGAGCCATCAATCCATCCCTCGTCATGGTGTCCATGTCACCCTTCGGGCAGACGGGTCCTTACTCCCAATTCCAAGGCCCCGACCTGGTGGGCATGGCCATGGGGGGCCTCACTTTCCTTACAGGAGATGCGGACAGACCTCCGGTGCGGGTGACGCAGCCGCAGTTCGGGGCGCTGGCGGGGGCCTCGGGGGCGATTGGGGCGATGGTGGCCCACTTCCACAGACTCAAGACGGGACAGGGGCAGCACGTCGATGTGTCAGGGCAGCAGGCCGTGGCGCGGGTGCTTTCGGAAGCTGCGATCACCTGGGGGTTGAACCACGTCAACGTAGTGCGTCGGGGGATTTATCGGGGGATGGGAGGCGAACGTCGGCTAAGGAATACGTGGACCTGCAGGGATGGATTCGTATCGTTTTTCGTAACCGGAGGGGTCCTGGGTGCGCGCACCAATGCCCTATTTGAGTGGATGGCCGACGAGGGATTCGAGCCCAGACCCGACGCCCGGTTTGACTGGCACGAAATCGACGCCGGAAAGCTGTCCGACGAGGTGCTCAGACACATCGAGAGTACGATGGCCACGTTCTTTCTCACCCATACGAAGCGGGAACTGTACAAGGGCGCTTTCGAGAGGGGCATTCTTATGTTCCCGGTCGGGAACTCCGAGGATACGTATTGCGATCCTCAGCTTTCGGCGCGTGATTTCTTTATCGAGATAGACCACCTTGGGGAAGATCGCTCTTTTCGCTATCCGGGCGCCTTCGTTAAATCGACGGCAGCCTACATGGGCCCGAGGCGTCGGGCTCCTCTTTTGGGTGAGAACAATGGTGAAGTTTTGGGGAAGAGCGGCGGCAGCCGCAATACCGAGTCCTATGCGGGGCAGAGCAAGAATGCGCAACCGTTCGAAGGGTTGAAGGTGCTGGACTTCTGCTGGGTCGGGATCGGGCCTCTAACCACGCGCTATCTGTCCGATCACGGCGCAACGGTAGTCAGGGTGGAGTCCCTCAGGCGGGTGGAAGTGTTGAGGACAGCATCGCCCTTTGCGGACGGCGTTCCGGGGATAAACCGGAGCGGATATTTTGCGAACTACAACGCCAACAAGCTGGGTGTAAGCATTGATTTCTCCAATCCTGAGGCCCGCGATGTTTTGCACCGGCTTGTGCGCTGGGCAGATGTCGTCACCGAGAATTTTTCCCCGGGTACCCTGGAACGCTATGGACTGGGCTATGAGGACATCAGGAAAGTAAAGCCGGATATCGTGATGTACAGCGCGTCGATGCTTGGAAGAGGGGGGCCTTACGACAGGCAGGCGGGGTTTGGCCCGATGCTCGGGTCTCTGGCCGGGTTCGTCCATCACTGCGGGTGGCCGGACCGTACGCCGGTGCCCCCTTACGGCGCCTACACGGACTTCTTCCTGGCAAGATTCGGAGCTTCGGCGCTCATAGCGGCATTAGACTACCGGGAGCGCACGGGGCGAGGGCAGTACCTCGATTTTTCGCAGCTGGAAGGGGCGCTCCAGGTTCTGGCGCCCGCCCTGCTGGACTACTCGGTGAATGGTCGGGAGCAGGAGAGGAACGGGAACCGGTCACCCACCGCCGCACCCCATGCCGTTTACCCTTGCAAAGAAACAGACACATGGTGCGCCATAGTTGTGGAGACCGATGAGCAGTGGCGGACGCTGGTTGAGGCAATGGGCAATCCTGAATGGGCCCTTGAACCGAGATTTGACACCGCAAGCGGTCGGAAAGAGTGGGAAGAGGAGTTGGACGCCCACATTGCCAAGTGGACACTCAATTTCGAACCCGTACCATTGATGGAGATGCTTCAGGGGGCAGGGGTGCCGGCGGGGGCTGTGAACAGCTGTGAAAACCTCTTCTCCGACAAACAGCTTGCCCATCGGGGCCACTATGTCTGGATGGACCATCCTGAAATGGGTCAGCATCCGTTTGACGGGACAGAGTTCATCTGCTCGGCAACGCCGACCCTTTACAAGACTCCGTCGCCGATGCTGGGCCAGCACAACGAGTATGTGCTTAAGGAGGTGCTGGGGATGACCGACGAGGAGATTGGTGAGCTGGCGGAAGCAGGGGTGTTGTACTAGGGATATCGGGTTCTTTCAATGCCTCGCTGGAGGGTCTCGGAGAGCTCGTGGGGTCGGGCGGAGGAGATGAAGTAGCTCAACCGGTTGCCCTTGTCGTTTACGACCTGTACTACGACGCCTTCAGGTACGCCGAACAGGCTCCAGGCACGTCGGCCGCCTGGAACCCAGCGAATACCCCATCCTCCATAGTCGAGCCAGCGGTACCGCCTAGTCTCGGCCTCCAGCAACTGGGACCAGGCAAAGCGTCGGGCAAGGATGCCGAAGCGGAACTCCAGGCCGTCGGCGCTTACGGTGTTTCTCAGGACCATGAAGTTCACCAGGAAGAAGCTCAACACGGCTATGACCGTACCCATAGCCGCATAAAAGGCCCAAGCCCTCGAATCTTCCATTCCGTTGACGATTGGCACGCCGATGAATAGAGCTATAAGCGCCACATATACCGCGCCAACGAAGGCAAAGGCCACGTTGGAAGCTCTTACAGACTCGCTGAAGACCACCTTAGCCACGTTGGGGTCGCTTGGCGCTATTTCTTTGTCGTCTGTTTGGTGAATTGGCTGCATGTGAGGCCACTACCCGGAGCATCGGTCACGTCTATCAAATGATACCGATGCCAGCACCTAGACTCAATGCTCCGGTCGTCGGGCCCCTTGACCCCATGCCACCCCCAACCTAGGATTACCCGCGCCGATAACCACCAGTCCAAGGTAAAGGAATATGGCTGACGTACATGTCGGGGTAGTTGGGGCGGGGCCAGCCGGAGTAGCAGCTGCGGTTGCGGCTGCGGAGGCCGGGGGCCGGGTGACTTTGATCGATGAGCATCCCATAGACTCCTCGATGATGGGGTTGGACATACCTTACCTGTTCGGGCAGCGGATGACGCCGACGGTGCGGGACGAGGGGCTGATGTTGCAGCGGAACATCGATGCGAATCCGGGCATCGGGCGGGCGCAGGAGGCCGGAGTCGACGTGCTGCCTAGAGTGTACGTCTGGGGGAGCTTCCGTGAACGTGAGAACAGCCGGCATGTCCCTAAGCCTGTGCTGGGCCTCGGCAACGACCGGGAGACGTGGATGCTGGAGTACGACCGGCTGGTGCTGGCCACGGGCGCCCGAGACTTGTCGCTGAGCTTTCCGGGTCGGGAGTTGGTGGGCGTCGTCGGGGCGCGGGGGATGGGTTCGCTTATCGAGAAATATCGGGCATTCAGCGGGAGCCGGGTGGTGGTTCTCGGGTCTGGAGAGGTGGCTCTGGCTACTGCGAAGCTGGCAATTGATTACGGCATTGAAGTTGCGGGCATCGTGGAGCAGGGCTCGGCGATAAGGTCGGGTGGGCCGCTTGCCGATATACTGAAAGAGAGCGGTATTCCCTATTACACAGGCCACAGGGTGGTCGAGGCCAAGGGGCAGCGGGAGGTGGAAGCCCTCGTGATTTCCTCCGGAGACGATTCTCTCGAAATAGCCTGCGATACGGTTTGTCTGGCCCTGGGAGTCGTGCCTTCGGTGGAGTTGCCTTATCTGACAGGCTGCGAGCTTCGCTTTGACGCAAGTGCCGGCGGGTATGTTCCTGCATTCAACTCTCATATGCAGACGAGCATAGAAGGGGTGTTTGTGGCGGGGGATGTTTGCGGCATTGCCGACGAGGAGACGGCGAAGAGACAGGGGGTTAGGGCGGGGAGAGGGGCGGCGGGGGAGGTCGACGTTGCAGCCGAGTCCCCGGTCGCTACACACCAGAATGGAGACCAATCCGAGGTTGAATACTGGGAGTCGTGGCGAAGGTCGTTGGCGGATGGGGATGCGGGAGACGTGACCGTCTGTCTGTGTGAAGAGGTAAGTCGGGCGGACATCCAGGCCGTGTCTCCGCCCCGATACCTGGGATGGCCTTCTCGGACGATGGGGGACCGGTCGCTGGCGACCCTGTTCCAGGAGGCGCCGGTGAATCTGGACAGGCTGAAACGGTTGACACGGGCCGGGATGGGGTACTGCCAGGGGCGTCGGTGCAGGGAGGAGGTGGCGCTGATTTCTGCTGAGGTGTCGGGGGTGGAGCCTTCGGAGGTGCCAATTGCGACCTTTCGTGCGCCTGTCCGTCCGTTGCCACTGCGCTCCATGTGGGACGGTGAGGAGTCGGAAGAGGTCAGGGTTAACTGGCCGAAGTGGTTCAAAAAGCCCGCTATCAAACTCGATGCCCTGGGCGGAGGCGGGTAGGTGAAGCTGGACAGCGCCGAGGTAGCGATAATCGGGGGTGGGGTATCAGGGCTGAGTTCTGCGTATTTTCTGGCCAATGCAGGAGTGAATGTCGTTGTGCTTGAAAAGGGGTTGATCGGGGGAGAGGCGTCGGCGCGGAACGGGGGCAGCATGAGTCCTCGGGCCGACGAGCCCTTTGCCATACCCATGGCGACTCGAGCCCGAGAGACGTGGAAGACCCTGGACGAGGAACTGGGCTACCCGACGGAGTTCATCCACGATGGCCGGCTGCAAGTTGCCATGCGGGAGGAGGAAGTGGACCTGGTCAGGGCTATGGCCGTCAACGCACCCAAGTTCGGGGTCGAGGCACGGGAGGTGGACCCGGAGGAGATGAGGTCTATTGTCCCGGAACTGACGGACAAGGCGCTGGGGGGGATGTACTTTCCAAACGCCGGGCACTCCAACCCTCAGCGGGCCGTGCAAGCCTACGCATGGGCATGCCAGGACCGGGGTGGGCGCATCTACCAGGACACTGCGGTGACTGGAATCGATGTTGCGGGGGGCCGGGTGAGGGGGGTGCAGACCAGCCGCGGCTCGGTCTCCGTGGATGTGGTTGTGAGTGCGGCGGGGCCGCAGTCGGGGTTGATTGGGGATATGGTCGGTCTGCACGTGCCGGTGGCGCCGGGTCGGGTGGAAATCATCGCCACAGTGCCGCTGGAGCCGAGATTCACAACCTATATCGCGGGGAACGGGCTGTACGGAAGGCAGACGCTGCGGGGCAACCTGGTATTCGGGGGTGGGCCGCACGAGTGGATTGACGTGACCCTCCAGGACTACCCGCCCAAGCCCAACACACCGTTGATCCGAAACATCTCTCGGCGGCTGGCGGAGCTTTTCCCCGTTCTTGAAGACACCCGGGTGCTGAGGTCGTGGGCGGGGGTGGTGGAGCAGACGCCGGACAGCATTCCGATCATCGACAAGATAAATGAGCCCGAGGGTTTCGTGGTGGTCTGCGTGTCGGGGAACGGGTTCGGGCTGTCTCCGGCGACGGGGCTGGCGGTGAAGGAGCTTATCGTCGACGGGGAATGTGCGGTGGATATCTCGGCGTTCAGGTTTGACAGGTTCCGCAATGTGCCTCGGGGCTGGAGGAAGAGGTGGGGCTGGGAGGCGGGGGCGTACAACACGTAGGGCCGATCAAGGGGAGGAACGCAATGGCGAAAGTCGCGCATGAGAAGGACCTGGTGGGGCAGCAAATTGTCGACTTCGAGGAGCGGGTCGATGTTGCGAGGCTGAAGAGGGACCGCCTGGCTCGGCTCCAGGGGCAGATGGACTTGCAGGATTTGGGCGGCATCCTGATGTTCGATCCCGTGAACGTGCGTTATGCGACGGGGTCGCGGTCGTCGGGGGCGTACAACCTGCGGCGATTCCAGCGTTATGCGTTGATTCCCCGGGAGGGCGCGCCGGTGCTCTTCGGGGATATGTCCAGCGCCCAGGACACTGCGGAACTTCGCCTCAGGCCCGGACAGGTGTGGGACTTCTTCCCATGCGGCCCGTACATGAATGAGGCCGTTGAGCTTTGGGCCGCGGGAGTCAAGGACGTGCTGGACGAGCTGGGATTGGCGTCGGAGCGGATAGGGTTGGACAAGCTGGATGCGCTGGGATTCGAGACAGCCAAGGGCCACGGGATCCGGCTGGTCGATGGGTGGGAGGCCATAGAGCGGGCCCGGGCGATCAAGACTCCCGACGAACTCACCTTGATGCGGCAGGCGGCGGCGGTGTCTGACATTGCCATAGAGAACACCCGGCAGGCGATCAGGCCGGGGGTCAGCGAGGATGAGCTGTGGTCGATCCTGGCGGGGACGAACCTGAAGTACGGCGGCGAACACACCGACGGCAAGCTGCTGGCGGCCGGGGGTAACATGAACCCCTGGTTCAAGGACACGTCGCAGAGGCTGGTGAGGCCGAGGGATTTGGTCGGTTTCGACATCGACATGGCGGGGCCGATGGGCTACTTCCTGTGCGTTTCCCGGACGTACCTGTGCGGCGATGGGAACCCCAGCGAGGCCCAGATGGACGTGTACAAGACCGGGTACGAGTTCATCCAGCAGTCGATGGACCTGTTCCGGCCCGGGAACAGCTACCAGGAGATAGCCGAGAAGGCGTATCAGTTCCCGGAGAAGTACAAGGCGCAACGATATCCGGTGATGTCCCACGGGGCGGGGATGTCCGACGAGTGGCCGGCCATCGCCTATCCCGACAAGACGCCGCACGGGTTCGGGCACGAGCCGGGCGTGCTGGAAGAGAATATGGTGATGACCCTGGAATGCTACGTGGGCGAAGTCGGGGCGGTGGAGGCGGCGAAGCTGGGCGAGCAGATGATCATCACCGCGGACGGGCCGGAGATCATCTCCACGGCGTCGTACGACTGGCGGTTCGTGTAGCAGGGTGGGGTTTTGATTGAACGTTGATTGAAGTTTGATTGAACTCGTAGCTGTTTTGATTGAACGACGCCTAAAGGGATTTTTGGGGATTTCGCGTGGCGCAGAGGTGTGGGGTTTTGATTGTTTTGCGATTTCAGGCACGGGCTTGATTGTTTAAGGGACGGGGAGGGAACCCCCACCCATCCCCGCATCCGGGATGGATTCCGGCTCGGGGGCCGGAATGATCCGCCATAGGCGGACAGGCTCCCCTCGGGGGTGGGTTTCGGGGGGGTGAGGGGATGTTTGGTTGTGGGGGTTGGGTTTGCATTTTGTCTGTTGGGGAGGAGGTTGGCGATGGAAGACGCTGGCTGGACGCTGCCCCCGTTCCTGTGCTTCGGGGCACTCCGACACCCAGGGGCAAGGGCGCCGGCCCGCCTGCCGCTATCGCGGCCTTTATCCCTGTATACGCTGGACATGGGCAGGGACCGACAGGCCAAACGAGTCCGAGCCCGACTCCTGGGGTTGGCTGCAACCGCCTGAGGGCGGCTGGGAGGCTCGTCCAGCGTCCGGCATTGAGCCTCTTGCAGGCGTAAAGGTTTCCAAGTTTGCCGGTGCGACCCGGAGTGCGGGGACGACCGGCTCCCGGCTTGATTGAGCGGTCGGATACCGAGCGGGCCTCGGCGCCGGGCGTATCCGACCGCACTTCCGCTGCAAAGAGCGGCTTCCTCCCGAGGGAGGCTTCCCCTGAAAGAGGCCAAGAGGGCGTCTTAGAGGGGCTTCACAATGGAACGTAGCGTCCAGGGCGTCTATCCATCGCCTGGGGGACAGGGAAGGGGCACGGGACCCGTGGTGAGGGGACGGCGTTCCCGACCCCCGACGTCTCGGGGGCAAGCTTGTCTCGGGGGTGACATCCTCTCTAGTGGGTCGGGTGGGCTTCCCTGGGTTTTTGGTTTCCTCCTGTGTTACCGGATTAGTGTTCGCGAACGGAGGGTATGATAACGCCTTTGCTCAGGTGTGTCAAGCAAATGTACGGGTTCGGGGGGAAATTCCCCCCCATGCCCACCCCAGATTCACGCCATAGGCGCATCTTTGACCTCGCGGGGCATGGGGATGACATGGGGGTTGGGGGTGGGTGGGCTAGGCAAGCGGGAGGGGGTGTAGTGCTAGGATGCAGGTGATTATTCAGGAGGGATGGATTCCCACCTCCGTGGGAATGACGGGTTAAAGGGTGGGTGGGGGTGGTGGGGGTGAGTGGCGCGCAGGGTACCCACAAGAGGCATCCCTACGGGGGATGGGACACCCCACCACGCCCCGCGAGATGGATTCACGCCAATGGCGCACTTTCAGCCCGATCGGGGTCGGGAATGACAGGGGAGTGGGGGTGTTGCAGAAGCGAGGGAAATGGGACAGGATAGGGACGGTTTGTAAGCCTTTCGGCAAGGAGTAGAAGATGACCGAGTACAACACGATTCTCTATGAAAAGCAGCGCAAGGGAGTGCTCATTACGCTGAACCGCCCCGAGACCCTGAACGCGATCTCGCAGGAGGTGGCGGACGAGTTGAGTCATGCCCTGTACGCGGCGGATGCGGACCCCGAGATCCGGGCGGTTGTGATTACGGGGGCGGGTCGGGCGTTTTCGTCGGGGTACGACATCAGGGCGGGACGGCCGATGGAATGGCCGTCGGGGCTTCCGGAAGGGGCGAACATCGCCGAGCAGATAGAGTTTCAGCGGAACCATGACAAGGGCGAGCAGGCCAACTTGCTGCAGATCTGGGACATGGGAACTCCAGTAATTGCGGCGGTGAACGGCTGGTGCCTGGCAGGGGCCTCCTGGTACGCGCTGGCGTGCCACATGACTTTTGCGTCGGACCAGGCGGTTTTCGGACAGCCCGAGGTGCGGATGGGAGACGACACCAACTTCTTCTGGGTCCTGAACGCCGGTTACAAGCACGCCCTACGATACGCACTCACTGGCGACCACATAGATGCCCACGAGGCCCTGCGCATCGGGCTTATCAACGAGGTGGTGCCGCATGACCAACTCATCGACCGGTGCTTCGACATTGTCGAGCGGATAGCGATGAACGCGCCCGAGACGGTTAAGATCAACCTACAGGTGGCGACCAAGGGGCTGAACATGATGGGTCTGCGCAATGCCCTGCTGCTGAATGACGAGATGAAGGCGCTGGCCCATCTGTCGCGCAGCAAGGATTTCTTCAAGCCATTGGACGAGGCGCAGCGCGAGGGGGGCCTGAGGGCGTTCCTGAAGCTGCGGGACGGGCCGTTTATACCGGAGCCTTTCGGGCCGAGGTCGAAGCCGCGAGAGTGATTCGGGCATGCCGGGGAGGGACCCCCACCCCAGATTCACGCCAAAGGCGCATCTTCGACCTCGCGGGGCATCGGAATGACAGGTGAATCGGGAGTGGCAGTGCCAGCAGGCGTGGCGGGTTGGCAAAGCGCGGACCACCCCCCGCTCGACCCTTCGACCCCGCTCAGGGTGAGCGGCCCCACCATTGGATTTCTGCAATCAGTAGCGTGAGTTCATACAAAAGCAACAGGAGAGGCTTGATCAGATATGAATGTCCGTAACGCTGATGCAGTGGTCATAGGGGCCGGGATTGCCGGGTGTGCTACGGCGTATTACCTCTCGAAGAGGGGGCTGAACGTTGTGGTGGTGGAGAAGGGGGAGGTGGGGGATGAGCAGTCGAGTCGGGCGTGGGGTTTTGTGAGGCAGCAGGCTCGGACGGCGCGGGAGCTGCCGCTGATGATGGCCGGGGCAATCGTGTGGCAGGAGATGGAGCGGGACCTGGGAGCGGACGTGGAGTGGAACCAGGGCGGAGCGCTGACCCTGGCCGGGGACGAGGAGATATTGGGCAGAATTAAAGCGTGGTTGAAGGTTGGAGAGCAGTTCGGTATCGAGACCCGGTTCCTGACGAACGATGACGTGAAGGAGCTTATTCCGTCGATGAAGGGAGAGTGGTTGGGGGCGATGTACACGCCGAGCGACGGCCACGCCCAGCCAGACAAGGCCACCAACGCGATATCCATCGGGGCGAGGGAGAACGGGGCGCAGTTTCGTACCGGGGAGGCGGTGGAGAAGATAGAGGTGAAGGATGGTCGGGTGTCTGCGGTGGTGACGGATAAGGGCCGGATCGTGACGGAGAACGTGGTGTGTGCGGCGGGTGCGTGGTCTCACAAGGTGGCGAAGATGGTGGGGCTGACGCTGCCGTACCGGATGGTGAGGGCGAGCGTGGGGCAGACGAACCCGACGGGGCACGTGACGGACATGGCGGTAATCGGGCCGCGGATAGCGTTCAGGCAGAGGCCGACGGGGGAGTTCTACATCGCGCCCGGGCCTGGGGGCACGGACTATGACGTCGACCTGGACAGTTTCAAGCACATCCGGCTTTTCATGCCGAATTTCCGCCGGAACCGGGAGATGTTCAAGGTGCACATCGGCAGTGCGCTGGTGATGGACATTCTGAGGAGCCTGCCGGGCTCGCCGGCTCGCCGGCATCCGTTTGCGCACACGGTGAGGAAGGCGCCCGAGCCCAACAGGAAGGTCATCGACCGGGCGTTGGGCACATTCAAGTCGCTGTTCCCTGACCAGCAGGGCTTGCAGATAGAGCACTACTGGTCGGGGCGGATAGATGCGACACCCGATGCCCTTCCCGTCATTGGAGAGGCGAAGTCACCGAAGGGGCTTTATTTCTGCACGGGGTTCAGCGGTCGGGGGATAGGGATCGGGCCGGTGGCGGGCAAGGTCACGGCGGAGCTAATCGCCGACGGTGAAGCTTCCGTGGACATCAATGCCTTGCGCCACAGCCGCTTCGAGGAGCGGGACATGGACATGATCAAGGCCGTGGTCTGACCCGGGTCCCATGACCACCGGACCATCCCGCCATACTATCCGAGCCAACCGCTGGATTCTCCTTACGGGCGACCCTCTCGGGCGTGTGATTAGCCTGCACCCAGTCCTGGTTGCACTCGTCTTCATTGCGTTCGGGTGGGGGACGCTGCTGCTCATTGCATGGCGGCTGGAAGTCATCGAAAGCGACTTCCTGAGAAACCCGGCGTTCATGGTCGGGGACCTGGTCTTGTTACCAATGTGCGGGGCGCTTATTGCAGCTTACTACCGGTCGGCGTCGCTGGAAATGCCGTCGGAGTGGGGGATGAGGATTGCGGTCGGGAGCGGGGTGATTGCGGGCATAGCGGCGGGGGCCACGGCGGCATTCAGCATACTGGCGTCTGAGACGTATGCGGGCGTGTGGTCGGTTCCTCACACGATATTCATCTGGTTTTTCGCCTACACGTTTATATCTTTCCTGCTTCGGTCGTTTTCGGACATGACCTTCTACCTGAGCAGGCGCAAGGTTTATCACGTTGTGGCCGTGACACTGATGCCGGTGGCGCATATGACGCTGAAGGCCAACCTGGGAGGGTCTCTGGGGTAGGTGTATTTTCCCTTAGTCGGGGGGCGGGCGATGGTAAAATGAGCGCCAAAGCCGCCACTGAACAGCAATGGAGGGTAATCCTGTGACGCAAGCAGCAGTTTCTAATTGGGGTCGGTGGGGTACCGAGGACCACATAGGCGCCCTGAATCTGATTACTCCCGAGGTCATCCTAAGGGCCGCGGGGCTAATCAAAAAGGGCAAGGTCTACAGCCTGGCCGTGCCGCTAGAGCGGAACGGGCACCAGCACGCTCCCTTTCACAAGACCTGGAAGGTCACCTTCACCACGCCGACGCCCAACGTCAACTTCACCGAGGACGTCCTGACCATCGACACTCATTCCGGGACGCACATCGACTCCCTGGGGCACTCCTGGGCGGAGGGGCAGTTCTACAACGGCTACTCCGAGGAGCAGGTTTTCAAGTCGGGGGTGAGGAAGATAGGTATTGACCAGGTGAAGGCGATAGTCGGGCGGGGGGTGATGCTGGACATACCTCGGTATCGAGGGATAGAGCACATGGACGCTGCGGAGGTAGTGACGGGGGAGGAGTTGGATGCGGTGGCGGCGTCGCAGGGGGTCGAGATCCAACCGGGCGACGTGCTGCTGTTCCGCACGGGCTGGCACACCGTCTTCTACAAGGACTACGACCTGTGGCGCTCGGGGGTGCCGGGGCCGGACGGGTCCCTAGCGCCTTGGCTAAAGGAAAGAGACGTGTGTGCAATCGGGGCTGACCAGCCGACGGTCGAGGTGAACAGCCCGGATGGGGGAGAGGGATACAGCCTGCTCCACCGCTACGCATTGCGGGACCTGGGCGTCTACCTGCTGGAGAACATGAACCTGGAGGAGATAGCGCGGGACGAAGTGTATGAATTCATGTTCGTGGGGGCGCCGTTGCCTTTGACGGAGGCGTCGGGGACGCCGTGGAATCCGGTGGCCCTAGTATAGGAATCCAACCAAAGTAATCCGAGGAAAACTAGAAATGGCAAGCACGCAGTTCCCCAACCTGTTCAGCCCCCTGACTATGCGCAACGTGACTATACGGAACCGAATCGTGAGCACTGCGCACGCCACCGTTCTCGCCGACAACGGGATGCCCGGGCCCAAAATCAATGCATACCAAGCGGAGAAGGCGCGGGGTGGGGCGGGGTTGATAATCTGCTATGGCTCGGCGTCCGTGCACCACTCATCGCCGGCGGTGGACTGGGGTGGGGTCGAACTGTTTGAGGACAAGGTAATTCCCTACCTGAAGGACGCCTCGGCGGCAGTACACCAGCACGGGGCTAAGATTTTTTCGCAGATTACACACAGGGGTCGGCGGGGGAATTCGGACATTTCGTGGCACCCGTTGTTTGCGCCGTCGGGTCTGCCGGAGCGGGTGCACCGGGAGACTCCTCACGCCATGGAGATAGAGGAGATTCAGGATGTTGTAGAGGGATATGGGAAGGCCGCAGGTCGGCTGAAGGCAGGGGGCTTTGACGGGGTGGAGATCATGATTGGGTCGGGGCACCTGCCGGAGCAGTTCCTGTCTCCCTTCTCGAACAAGCGGACCGACGCCTACGGCGGGTCGCTGGAGAACCGGATGCGCTTCGCACTGGAGGTCATCGAAGCGGCGAGGGAGCGGGTGGGAGAGGACTTCGTGGTCGGGATCCGGGTGGGGGGCGAGGACGAGAGAACCAAGGGCGGGTTGAGTCGGGCGGACCAACTGAAGATATTCGAAATACTCGAGGCCACGGGGCAGGTGGACTACCTGAGCATCACGGGGGCGACGCCGGAGTACATGATGGGCCAGTCGGAAGCGGTACCTGCGATGTGGTTCAAGACGGGGCTGTGGGTGGATTACGCGACTGAGGTGAAGCGGAACAGCAGTCTCGCCATCCTGATTGCGGGTCGGATAACCGACCCCATGCAAGGAGAATGGATTGTCTCTGAAGGAAAGGCCGACCTAGTAGCCATGACCCGGGCCATGATCGCAGACCCTCACCTAGCCAATAAGGCAAAGGAGGGCAGGGTCGAGGACATAAGGCCGTGCATCGGGAGCAACCAGGGATGCATCGGGCGGCTGTTCCATGGCAAGCCCGTTACTTGCATACACAACCCAGTCATCAGCCGGGAGGCGGAGTTGGCCATCGTCAAGCCGACGGAGAGCAAGAAGAAGGTTGTGGTGGTCGGGGGTGGGCCCGGGGGGCTGGAGGCGGCGCGGGTCTCGGCGGAGCGGGGCCACGACGTGGTGCTGTTTGAAAAGAGGGCGGTGCTGGGAGGTCAGATTACGCCCTATACGAAGGCCGCAGGACGGGAGGACTTCGGGGCGATAACAATCTGGCTGGAGGAGCAGGCGCGGAAGCTGGGGGTAGATATCCGGCTGGGCGCTGAGGCCAACGCAGACACGGTGCTTGCGGAGTCACCGGATGCGGTGATAATCGCGACGGGGTCGGAGCAGCTGCCGCCGGATATACCGGGAGCGAAGTCGGGGCCGGTGGTGACTACCGAGGAGGCGTTGACTCGGGAGGTGGACTGGGGCGAGAAGGTGCTGGTAATCGACCAGGACGGCCATCACAAGGGGCCGGCGGTGGCGGAGCAGCTGGCGTTGAAGGGCAGCAGCGTGGAGGTGGTATCGGACCTGTTCACCGTCGGTGAGGACATAGACATCAGCACCAAGCCACTGGTCTACCAGCGTATGTTCACCAACGGCGTCACTTTGACTCCGCACACGGAAGTGAAGGAGATTCGGGAAGAGCAGGTGGTGCTTCGGAACATCTACAACGACGAGGAGCGCACGGTGGACGGGGTCACGACCATCGTCCATGCGGGTCTGCGTGAGGCACAGGATGGCCTATACAAGTCACTAAAAGGCAAGGTTGCCGATGTAAGGCTGGTTGGGGATGCGAGGGCGCCGCGCCGGATTCACGATGCGATATTGGAGGGGACCCGGGCGGGGAGGGGGGTTTAGGCTTAGTCGGGCCTGAACCGCATGGTGACCGGTAAGCCTTTTGTCATTCGAAGGGAAGACCCTGGCACCGACACTGCGCGCTCCCTTATAAGGGAGTTGGACGCTTACCTGGACCCTCTTTATCCGGCGGAGAGCCAGCACGGGTATGACGTTGACAAGCTGATTGCGCAGGGCGTCGAGTTTTTCGTGCTGTACGAGGATGGGACGGCGGCAGGGTGTGGCGGGGTGCAGCTCTTCGGGGAGCCGTCGGAGGGCGGGGATAGCTACGGTGAGATCAAGCGGATGTACGTGCGGCCGGGGTTCAGGGGTCGGGGGTATGCGAAGAGGATGCTGGAGCACCTGGAGGGGGTTGCCTCGGCTAAAGGGTATTCGAAGGTGCGGCTGGAGGTCGGGATTTCGCAGCCAGAGGCCCTGGGGTTGTATGAACGGACGGGGTACTGCAAGATCCCGGCTTTCGGGGACTACTGGGATGATCCGCTGAGCTTGTTCTACGAGAAGACACTGGACAGCTGACCTGTTATCCGTATCGAGTAAACGTCTTGCGCCCTTAATAACTGCGCGGAGGCGCGGGCCATGTTGTCTCGGTTTCCTTATTTGAACACGTAGTTTGAAGCCAGGAGTTCGAAACATGAAGAATGTGCACGGCGATTGGGAGGAAGCAGTAACGGTGGAGGACGTAGGCGGAAGCCCACAGGCGATATCGCTGGACCGGGCTGAGGAGATTGCGGATGAAGTCCACGATCTCATCAAGGCTGGATATGCCCGCACTGCGTGGGAGCGTATGCGGCATCTGCACCCGGCAGACATAGGAAGCATCGTAGCGGGGCTGCCGCGTACGAGCAGGGACGCGATGGTCCAGACAATGTCCCCGGAGACCGTCGCCCTGATCCTGAGACAGATGAATCCAGTGGAGGCGGGACGGGTCGGGGCGCGGCTGGGGTCCCGTATGCTGTCGGGGGTGCTGCGCCAGATCCATCCTCATCAGGCGCTGAGCACACTTCGCAGATTGCCGATTTTGCGAGCCCATGAGGTGGCCAAGGAACTAGAACAGCCCCATGTGGCCGCAGAGATTCTTGAACGCGAGCCCGACACGGCGGGGGCGCTAATGGTCTCGCACTTTCCCGCGGCCGACATCGGGGGACGGGTCGAGGATTTGAGGGATAGCGTCAGGGTCATAGGTGAAGAAAGGCTGAAGTTCACCCATGCATTTTTACTTCAGGGGGATGGTGACCTTGCCGGGGAAGTGAGCATGGTTGACCTTGCGATTGCAGAAAGCGATATGCCAGTACAGAGCCTAGCCACGACAATCGTGGCGACGGTGACAGCGGACACTCCTGCCAGAGAGTGTGCACGTCTGCAACAGCACTACAATTTGTCCCAGTTGCCTGTAGTCGAACATGGACGCCTGATAGGCGTAATCCTGGGAGAGGCTCTCTTGAGCGCAACGGTCGAGCATGATACGCGTCAGATGCAGCGTGTAGCCAGCGTAGCGGGCGAAGCAGTAGACGGCCCGATATTGTCTTCGATTCGGGCACGACTCCCGTGGCTGACCGTAAACCTGGGGACAACTTTCATTGCAGCGGCCACGATAACGCTATTCGAGTCGACGCTGGCACAGGCCGTAGTGCTGGCTGCGTTTCTACCCGTAGTTGCAGGCCAAGGCGGAATTGGCGGTACTCAGACCCTGACCCTAATAGTACGGGGAGTTGCGCTGGGAGAGCTTGTCGGTCTGAGCGCGAGGCGGCTCCTGGTCAGGGAGGCCATTCTCGGACTACTGCATGGAGTGTGGCTTGGAATCCTCGTAGCTCTAATCGCAATCCTATGGAAGCAGAACCCAGGTTTGGGTTTCGTGCTCGGGCTGGCGATGCTGGGCAATATGGTTATCGCGGGGTCGGTGGGTGCGGGCGTGCCCCTGTTCATGCGAAGGATTGGGGTCGACCCCGCTGTGGCGTCGGCGGTGCTGGTTACGACGTTTACGGACGTCATTGGGTTCTTGCTCTACCTAGGGATTGCTACGGTCTCGATTAGCCTTGTAGTGTGAGGCTCGGGGGATCCAATTCCCCTTCATATCCACCACATCAACATTAGAAGTCGGAGGTTCCTGCCCTGCCCCAGATTCTTCGCGGGGCATCGGAATGACAAAGGGGCGGAGGTCGGTCTAAGCCAGGTAGCCGCCGTCTACTTTCATGAGGTTGCCGTTGACGTAGGATGCGGAGTCAGAGCAGAGCCAGACTACGACCTCGGCGACTTCGGAGGGGTCTCCCTGGCGGTGGAGGGGCGTGCCTTCAAGGAGTTGGCGGTTCTTCTTGGGGTCGGCGCCCCAAAGGCGCTCGACCATGGGGGTGTCTATAGTACCCGGGCAGACGGCGTTGACCCGGACTCCCTGCTCGCCGAACTCCAGAGCTGCCGACCTGGTGAGTCCTGCAACGCCGAACTTGGTGCCGGTATAAGGGCCCAAGCTTGCGCTCCCCTTTAAGCCGCTAATTGAGGAGGTGTTGACAATCGCACCTCCCCCCGACGCCAGCATGGCCGGGAATTCGTATTTCATGCAGAGCCAGACGCCCTTGAAATTGATGGCGGTCAGGCGGTCGAAGTCGGCTTCCGAGCAATCGATCAGGCTACCGGTCGGGCCTTCGATGCCGGCGTTGTTGTAGGCGTAGTCGAGGCGTCCGTGGGTCTCGACGACGCGGGAGACCATGGCCTCGACCTCGCTGGCCTGGGATACATCGGCGCGCCAGTAATCGACGTTGGCTCCAAGCTCGGCGGCGAGGCGTGCGGTCTCGGCGCATCCGTCTTCATTCACGTCGACGGTTGCGACGGCAGCGCCTCTCTTCGCAAAGGCCAGCACGGTCGCCCTGCCAATACCCGAACCTCCGCCTGTCACGAGAGCGACCTTGCCTTTCATGTCGTCAGCCATAACGGTCCTCCTTATCACCTATTTCGCCGGCTTCCTCAAGTCCATCCTACCACCGACCAAGAATCAAGGGCGAGGGCTGATGATAAAATACCGCCATGAAAGCAATCCGAGTCGAAGAGCAGGGCGGGCCCGAGGTGATGGTCTATCAAGACTTTGAGCTACCGGACCCGGGCCCCGACCAGGTGCAGGTCAAGCTGGAAGCGATCGGGGTGAATTTCCGTGACCTGTACCAGCGCAGCGGCGAGTACCCGATGAATCTGCCCTACACGCCGGGGACGGAGGGGGCAGGGACTGTTACGGCTGTGGGGCAAGAGGTTAAGGGATTCGGGGTCGGGGACCGGGTGGGGTACTACGGGGCGCTGGGGGCATATGCGGAGATGAGCAACGTACCCACGCGTCGGGTGGTCAGGCTTCCTGACGATTGCTCGTTCGAGCGGGCGGCGGCGGTGATGGGACAAGGGACGACGGCCCACTACCTGGTGCACAGTTGCTACGCGTTGAAGTCGGGGGAAACGTGCCTAGTACACGCAGCGGCGGGGGGTCTGGGTCTACTCATGGTGCAGATGGCTAAGAGGATTGGGGCGAGGGTGATAGGCACGACATCGACGGAGGCGAAGGCGGAGGCTGCACGGGCGGCGGGGGCCGACGAGGTGATTATCTACACCGAGCAGGACTTCGAGGCGGAGGTGAAGCGGATTACGGATGGAGAAGGGGTACACGTGGTCTATGACAGCGTCGGGAAGACCACCTTCGACCAGAGCTTGCGGTGCCTGAGGCGTCGGGGGTACATGGTGTTGTGCGGGCAGTCGGCCGGGCCGGTGCCGCCGTTCAACCCACGGGTGCTGAACTCGCTGGGGTCTCTTTATCTCACCCGACCCTCGGGGATTGATTACTCGGCGACACGGGAGGAGATGGAGTGGCGATTGAATGACGTTCTCGGGTGGGTGGCGTCGGGGGAGCTGAAGGTGACGATAGACTCGGTGACGCTGCTGGTGGAGGCGGCGGAGACTCATATCAGGTTGGCGAGTCGGGGGACGGTGGGGAAGCTGCTGTTGAGGCCGTAGGCTTTTACAACGCCCAAGAGCTTCGCCTAACCAGTACTTTGACAACGCTTTACCCTCACCCTAGCCCTCTCCCCTCGAGGGAGAGGGGACATGACAGGGCGGTTGACAAAGGCTGTGGCCTATACTACAAACTCAACCCATCACTTGGGTCACCCCTCATTGGTCTCTCGGAGGTCTTATGGCTGAGCTTCTGTTGGTCGGCACCACACACTACCCGCCCCTGATCTATCCGGACGAGGGGATGTACTCGCAGCTTCGGAAGCACGTGGAGAGCGACCGCACGCCCGCGGACATGAAGGTCGAGGCGAACTGGCCGGAGGCGATGCAGGAGGAGTACGGGCCGAATGGGGCGAATGCTCGGGCGTCGGCGGCGGAGCACCGGGAGAGGCTGGTGTCAGCGTTCCTGGCGCTGCGCAAGGAGATCGACGATTTCAACCCCGACTTCGTCCTGATCTGGGGCGACGACCAGTACGAGAACTTCCGCGAGGACCTCGTCCCTCCCTTCTCAATCTACATCAGCGACAAGTTCGAGACCCAGCCATTTCACCGGAAGTGGTTCAAGCCCGACGGCACCCAGGTATTCAACGTTTGGGACGAGGACATCGACAAGACGTTCGTGCATCGTGGGCACCCGGATGCCGCCAAGTTCCTGACAACCAAGCTGCTGGAGTACGGCTACCCGATGCCCTATTCCTACAGGAACCTGCATTTCAACGGCCTGCCCCACGCCTTCATGAACACGCTGCTGTTCCTTGACTACGACAGGAAGGGTTTCGACTATCCCGTCGTGCCGTTCCACGTCAACTGCTATGGGTCGAGCGTGGTGAGGAACCGGGGTGGGAGCTATCTGAACGCCGAGGAGGGATCGGAGCCCGACCCACCGGCGCCGTCTCCCAAGTTGTGCTTCGATGTCGGGGCGGCGACGGCGAGGGCGTTGATGGACAGCCCGTATAGGGCCGTGCTGATCGGCTCGTCGAGCTGGTCTCACGCATTTCTCACGCCCAAGAACCACCTTCTCTGGCCCGACAACGATGCCGACTACGCCCGTTTCGAGGAATTGCGGGACGGGAGGCAGCACCTGTGGGCCGATCTTTCGCTGGACCAGATCGAGGAGTCCGGGCAACAGGAGCTTTTGAACTGGGTGTGCCTGGCCGGGGCCCTGACGGAGACCGGCTACAAGGCCGAGATCGTGGACTTCATCCAGACGCATATCTTCAACTCATCCAAGTGCATGATGGTGGCCAGGGCCCCGGTTGCCGCCGCGGCAGGCTAAAGGAAAGCAGGGAAGCATGGTAAGCACCGCACCGAGAACAGAAGAGACCGTAGGCATCGCGGAGGTGCGCCTCGACCAAGGGGACGAGTCCTTCGGGGCGGCGCAGGTCGGGCCCTTTGATTACGTGCCGAGGGTCGGGTTCCGGGAGTACTGGTACCCGGGAATCTGGTCGAAGAAGGTGGGTCGGAAGCCGGTCAACCTGAAGATGCTCGGGGACGAGCTGGTGCTGTTCCGGGGAAAGGACGGGAACGTGGTGGCGCTGAACGAGTGGTGTCCCCACCGCGGGGCTCGGCTGTCTCGGGGGTTCTGCGAGTTCGAGGGCACGGTCACCTGCCCCTATCACGGCTACACTTTCGACGAGACGGGCAAGTGTGTGGCGGGGCTTATCGAGAACACCAAGTCGCCGTTGATCGGGAAGATGCGATCCCGCAAGTACCCCACCGCCGAGTGGAAGGGCATCGTATTCATCTGGATGGGCCAGACGGAGCCCGTGCCCCTGGAGGAGGACTTCCCCTGGGAGTTCAAGGACGCCACGATAAACGACCGGCGGTACACCCGGGTGAAGGACTGGGAGGTCAACTGGACGGAGCCCGTCAACCAGGGCATCGACTACCACGAGTTCTACCTGCACCGGAATCTGAATTTCTGGCGACTAATCGACTGGCGGCTCCCGTTCTGGAGGCCCAAGCCCGTCTACACGGGCGGCGTTAAGATCGTGGAGGAGGGAGACAACTTCATCACCCTGCATCAGAAGAATGTTGTGTTCGGGCAGGCGGAGTATCCGGGCCTGGGGAAATGGCCGAAGAGGACGTGGTGGCGGAAGTTGAAATCGCCGGAGGCGCCGGTGTCGGGGTCTATGCCTGCGGCCAAGGGCGAAGACGCGTGGGCGACGTACAACCACAACTACGAGCTGCCGAGCAAGGTGAGGGTGTGTGTCGGGAGCTTTGTGCACCTGCGCTGGGGAGTACCGCTGGACGAGCACAACACCCGGATGTGGACGTTCACGCTGTGCAAGACGCCAAAGACGTTCCTGGGCCGGTTCTGGCAGGACGTGTGGTACTACTTCTGGCGAAAACCGGCGGCGGTTATCGCCATCAACGAGAAAGAAGACCTGGTGGTGTTCAAGAAGGAGCGGCTGAACCTGGACCTGCCTCAGAAGCTGTCGGGGCTGGATATTGGGGTGATACGGTTCCGGAACCACCTGGCGAGAAGGTCTCGGGACTTCCGTCGGCTGGGCGGGGCGGTGGGGTGCGAGAAGCAGCCACCGGAGCGGGAGTTCGTGGGGCGTCAGAACGGAGCTTCGAGCTGACCGCACTCTCCGACCTGAAAGGTAGGCACCCAGCATACGCCATGACAACCCTTGCTGAATTCGAGGACTTTACCACTCCCGATTTGAGGAAGAGGATCGTGGAGTCGGTGTTCGGGGGCTGGGACAGCCTTTCGAAAGAGGCCCGGGACTCCATCAAGGATGCCGTGGGACCCATAGACGGGTTCAGGCCCAGCAGGCCGGCGCCCAAGGGCCTTCTGAAGAGCGAGGCTCAGAAGCTGGCCCGGCAATTTGCCGACTTCTTCTCCCAAGTGATCATGCCCGTCTGGATGGAAGCCAACCCCGAACTGGTCAAGCTGACGGCCGACCACATGCAGGCGACGCCCCCTATGCCCGATTGCGACCGGGAGGCCCTGGACAGATATTGCAATGAGCAGGCAGAGGCTCTTGCCGGAAAGAACGGTCGATACGACAGGGAAGACATTCTGGTCATGCTCCACTTCTGCGCTATGGAGACCCCTCTGTCCCGCGACGAGGCCGATGAGAGGAAGCACAAGTATCACGGCGCGACCGGCCTGGGAATGATGCAGTTCCTCATGTGGATGGAAAGGCTCTCGCCGGAGTCGGAGGAGTGGGAAGAGATGGTGCCTGCCATGGTGAAAGACCTGGACGAGATGATCTCCGAGAAGGAACGGGAGCGTTCGGAATTCGTCGAGGCGTCGACCATGCTCACCAACGTCCGGGACGCCCACTCGGAGACCTTGAGCTTCTTCCAGGCCGACACCTCTGAGTGGTCGGGGCCCAGGCCCGGCTGGGTCGAATCCCGGGACGACCTCTCGCAGCAGGCCAGGTCTCTGAAGCAGGCGTTGGAGGAATACGAGCAGGCCAGAGACCCCGGCGCCAATCTCGCCGAGGAGCGCAGGCTGCGGGAGCAGAGGGAGGGTCTGGAGAAGGCGGTAGAGTCCCGCGTCAAGCGGATAAATGAGATGCTCCGGGAAGCGAGGGTCCCTGACGAGTCGCTTAGCTCCCTGACCCTCCAGGCCTTCATCGAGAAGATGGACGCGATGATAGAAGAGGTCATCGGGGAAGAGCCGGGCGAGGAAAGGAAAGACTCCTCCGACAAAGAGGTGGCGGAGGTCGACGCCGAAGAGCAAAGCGCAATGGAAGAGCGGACAGCGCAACTGGAAAGGGAAAACCGGGAGTTGGAGGACGAAAACCGGGAACTGGATGACGAGGTGCGGCGCCTTCAAAGGGAAGTCACGCTATGGCGCAGCAGCTATGAGGCGGAACGGAGAAGCAAGGACGACTCGGAGCCCGACCCTATTCCCGCAGAGTTCGCCGACGTAGCCCACGTTCTGGAAGTTGCAGAGAAGCGGTTCGCGGACAGGCTGCTATTCAAATTCAACTCGGCCTCGGACACCGGCCACCCCTACGATTATCCTGCGGACGTGTGGAGCGCCCTGGAATGGCTGGCCACCACCTACTATGATTCGCGGGCGGGCATCAACAGCGTCCCGAACCTGGACGACTCCCTGCGCGAGGTCTCCCGGTTCCACTACACCCCCTTCCAGTCGGACAACACCATAGGGATGTACCCGGACTCGTACTATACGCAGATAAACGGCCACAAGACGCCCCTGAAGGAACACATGGGCGCGGGAATAGACAGAAATCCAAGCAACACCATCCGCATAGCCTTCAACTGGGATAAGCGGGCCGGCAAGGTGATAGTCGGGTACATCGGCCTACATCAGCACAACCGCAAGACCTGAGATTGGAGCACGCATCGCAACGGGGCTCAGGCAGCCCCTGACCTGACATCCTTAGAGGCAAACGCAGAAGGCCCCGACGCAAGCGTCGGGGCCTTTCTTTATCCGGTTGCAGGCTTGCCTAGTTGAAGCCGTAGAGGTTGGCGGCGTTTTCGCAGACTATCTTGCGGTAGACGTCGGGCTCCAGGTGGCCGAGGGTCTCCTGGATGACCTTGCGGGACTCGGGGAAGACGCCGTCGGGGTGGGGGTAGTCGGAGCCCCACATGATGCTGTCCACGCCGATTCTGTTGACCTGGTCCATGGAGACGTACTCGTACTGGAAGGTTGAGTAGCCCTGCCTGCGCCAGTACTCACTGGGCTTGAGGTTGAGGCCCAGCCTGAAGAATTTGTCGTCGTATTCCATATCGAGGCGTTCGATGACGTAGGGGATCCAGCCGATGCCGCACTCCCCGAGGACGAACTTGAATCCCGGGTACCTCTCACATGCACCGGATAGCACCACACCCGACACTATCTCAGCGCCCGAGAGCTGGAAGGTCACTGTGGTCATGCCGTGGTAAATCGGGCCGAATGCGGCCTCATCCTCGGGGTCGGGAGCGCGCAATTCGAGACCCAAAGTGTGGAAAGATACGGGCATGCCCAACTCCTGGGAGGTCTCCCATAGCGGGTCCCAAGCGCTATGGTACATGGGCTTGGTCATCTTCTTCACGTTGATCTCGGCACCGCGCAGGCCGGAGTCGGCGGCGAGGCGGAGTTGTCGGGCGGCGTCCTGGGGGTCGTGGACGCTGAGACAACCCAACGCGGCGAGCCGCTGCGGGTTGGCCTTGACGAAATCGCCAACCCAAGCGTTGTAGACATCGTAGACCATGGCCAGGACCTTCGGGTCTTCGAAGCCGGGGATGGAGAAAGCGCCACCGCCGATGGCGAGGATGCCGTACATCACCTCGGCGTCTATACCGTCTATGTCCTGGTCCTTGATGCGGAGGTCAACGTCGGAGGGGTGGTAGATGCCATCGTCGATGCCGGAGAAGAAACCTACGTCGTCCATTTTGTCGAGGAGCTTGGACTGGCCCCTGACGTATTTGCTGAAGTTTCCCGTCAGCCCCCCACCCCCGACGCCAGCGACATCAATGTCGCCGACCATCCAGCGGGACCCGTTGTCGGTGTCCTTGATGCGGGGCATGCGGTCCTTCATGGCCGCGGGCGCTCCTTCGACAAACATGTCGCCAGGAAGCCATGTTATGTCGAGGTGTGTGTCTGCCGATATGATGTCGTATGCCATACTCTGTGCGCCTGCCTTTCCCGTTATGTAACGTCTAGTTGTCTATCCTTTGACGAATAATTCCCTCGAAAAACTGGTGATGACCTCGTGGCCGGAGTCGGTCACGGCGACGGTCTCGCTCATCCCGACACCGTACTCGCCATTCTCCCTGAGAGCGGGTACGACATGGAAAACCATGTTGGGTTGGAGCACCCGTTCGTCGTGGTGCTTGAGGTCGATGATGTGTCCCTCGCCCCAGGTGGGCGGGTACCCGACGCCGAGGCCGTAGCCCACACGCTTCCTGAAGTGAGGCTCGTAGCCGCGGGCGTCGATGACCTTCTGGCAGGCCTCCTGGACGTCGCGGGAACGGGCGCCGGGCTTGATGGCTTCGATGGCGGCTTCAAGGGCCTCGGTGCAAGCCTCGTACATGCGGCGGAGGTCGGGGCTGGCCTCCCCGACGGCGGCAGTGCGGAAGAGGGGGGAGGTGTAGCGGTTGAAGGTGGCGCCGATCTCTATGGCCACGGGATCGCCGCACTCCAGGGTCCTGCGGTGGTAGGTAGTGTGCGCGAGCCCCGACTTGTACCCGGTGGTGACGATGGGGCTGTTGCAGAAGAACTCACCACCGGTGGCGGTCATGGCTTCGTAGGAGGCTGCGGCAACGTCGTTCTCCGTTTTGCCTTCGGCGATGGCGTCGACAGCGGCCTGCATACCAGCCTCGGTGCTGCGGGCGGCCCTGCGAAAGTAGTCGAGTTCCAGGTCGGACTTGATCAGCCGGACCGACTCCACGATTCCCGTGCCATCCACCAATCTACCTCCGACCAGTCCGTTGAGCTTGTTGTAGGAGCCGACCGTCAGGAAGGGGCTGGTCTGCTCCACCCCGAGGTTTGAGTTGGAGAGGCCGAGGTCGCTGAGGGTGCGGGCTACGGCGGCCTCGGGCTCTTCGTGGTCCTGGTAGGTCTCGATGGAGTCGGTCCAGGAGGTGGCGAGGGCGATGGGCCGCTCAAGGAGGCGCAGGACGAGGACGGGGTTGCCGTACATGGGGACGACAAGGCATTGCCAGTTGTTGAAGCCTGCCGTGTTGTAGCCGGTGAGGTAGAAGAGGTTGGATGGGGAGAACTGGAGGAGGGCGTCGAGGCCTTTGTCCGCCATTCCAGCCCGTACCTTGGCCAGTCGGGCTTCGAATTCCTCTCTGGGAAAGGTCTGGCCGAACTGTTCTCCGTATTCCAAGCTAAGTTCTCCTATTCCGTTAGCTAAAACTGGGGCATGACCCAGCCGCCGAATCTCTGTTCCACGTAAGCCAGGACGGCGAGGATTACATCTTCGCGCCAGGGTCGGGCGACGATCTGGATGTCGATGGGCAGACCCTCGGGGGAGGCGCCGGCGCGGACTACACCGCCCGGCCAGCCGGTGAGGTTGTACGCCGAGGTGTGGCTGTACTCTCGGTAGACTCCACCCAGTTTCCAAGTGCCGTGGGGCAGGGCGGGGAAGGCAGCGGCGGGGCAGACGATGATGTCGTAGTCCTGAATGTAGGCCAGCATATCGGAGCGGTAGTCGTCAAGCTGCTCCAGGAGTTCCATGAGTCGGGCGCTTGACACGGGCTCGACGGTGCCCTGCCTACGTCCGATCTCCTCGCTAACCTGCGTTGTGCCCGCGGCATCCAGCATCCTCTGAATCCAGGCGCCGCCGTCGGCATATTCTATGCTCTCGTAGAGCGGGGTGGCCTGCTTAAGTGCCTCGGGCACCGACTCTTCGACCTGTACACCCGCTTCTTCCAGTGCGGAGGCCACGGCGTGGACCATGGCCGTCGTCTCCGCGGTCGGTTCGATGTTGCCGTTGTTGGAGTGGAAGGCCGCCCTAAGGCCCTTGAGTTGAACGTCGGCGGGGTCGAGGAGGGACATGGGTACGAGGCCCGGGTCCCGGCCGTCGGGGCCGGCGATGACCCGCAAGACTAAATCCAAGTCTTCAACGTACCGGGTCATTGGACCAATCGTCGTCAACGAGTCCAGGGCGCCCATGCCCCAAGGAACGATGTGGCCTGTCCTGGAGACTCGACCCGATGTGGGCTTGATGCCGGCTATTCCGCAGACGTGGGCCGGGGCCCGGATACTGCCTCCGGTGTCGCTGCCCAGGTCGAAGGGCACGCCTCCCGAGGAGACTATGGCAGCCGCGCCGCCAGAACTCCCGTTTGGACTCTTGTCCAGGTCGTAGGGGTTGTTGGTACGGCCGTAGACGAGGTTGTCGGTCTCGCCATGTAGGGTCAGCTCGGGAGTGTTGGTCTTGCCGAGGAGGATGGCACCCGCTTCCCGGAGTCGCTTGACGACTGTAGCGTCCTCATCGGGCACGAAGTTGGCCCTGCCCAGGGTACCGCCGGTACTGATAACGCCTTCGGTATCCAAGGAGTCCTTGATGGTCATGGGGACGCCGTGGAGGGGGCCGAGGGAGTCGCCTCGGGCGCGGGCTTCGTCTGCGGACCGGGCCTCGCCTCTTGCACGGTCGGCACAGAACTGGACGACGGCGTTGAGCTTGCCGTTCACCTCTTCAATGCGGGCCAAGCAACTGTCGACAAGCTCGGAGGCCGACACCTCACCCTTCTTGACGAGTCCGGCCAGCGTCCTGGCAGACGAGTAAATCACGTTGTCCATACCAAGCCCTCCGTCCGAAGATTAAGGCGCGGGGCAAGGGTAATACTCTCGGGCGTAATGTTCAATCGTATGTCGGTTGCAGAAGCCTTGCCTATCGCCTATCCTCCCACGCAGCCCATGAGTGCCTCCGACCCTATCGAAAGACCTCTCGACGGCGTCAAAGTCCTGGACCTGAGTCTGGGGCTCTCCGGGGGCTACTGCACGAAGATGCTGCGGGAACTGGGGGCAGAGGTTGTCAAGGTCGAGCCCCGGGGCACGGGAGACGACACCCGCTCCATCGGGCCTTTCCTGAACGACGAGCCGAATATCGAGACCTCCGCGCCGTTTCTCTACCTGAATCAGGGGAAGAAGAGTGTGACCCTGGACATCAGCCATCCTGAGGCCGGACATATCGTCAAACGGCTGGCCGCCGAGTCAGACGTGTTGGTAGAGTCGTTCAAGCCGGGTTACTTGTCGGGGGTGGGTTTGGACTATGAAAGCCTCTCGGAGGTCAACCCGACGTTGATTATGGCCTCCATCTCGTATTTCGGACAGGAGGGGCCTTACAGCCGGTACGAGGGGTCGGAGATCGTGGCGTATGCCTTCAGCGGGTACATGTACATCACGGGCGACCCCGACCGCGAGCCGCTGAAGGCCGGGGGATACCAGTCGGAGTATCACGGGGGCATATCGGCGGCAATGGCTGTGGTGGCGGCGCTGAACTACCGGGACCTGACGGGTGAGGGGCAGTACATCGACGTGTCGACGGTGGAGGCGATAGCGTCCACATTTGAAGGGGTGTCGTACTACTCATTGCTGGAGCGAGAGGGGGTGCTGCCGAGGCGCAAGGGGACCCGGCTCATCCACACCAGCAGTCGGGCGCCGTACCCCTCAACCCTTCTCCCGTGCAAGGACGGTTGGGTGCACGTGCACTATTCCCCATCATTCCCGGACGGGCTGGCGACGCTCACGGGCAATGGACGGCTGGCAGAGAATGAAGTTATGACGGCCATGGCGGGCCATGCTGACGAGATAGACGAAAGGGTCATTGACTGGATGAAGGACCTGACACGGGAGGAGGTATTCCAGCGCTCCCAGGAGTTGCGCATACCCTTTACAAAGGTACAGTCCATCCCGGAGGTGATGTCCGACCCCCAGAACGAGGCCCGAGCTTTCTTCAGGGAAGCGGAACATCCGGTGGCCGGAACACTGAAGTATCCGGGCACTCCTCTCGCCCCATGGGAGGAAGGGGGATTGCCGAGTCGGGCGCCGCTGCTCGGCGAACACACTAATGAGGTGCTACGCGATTCGCTGGGCATGTCCGACGAAGAGGTCGAACACCTAAGGGCCGAGGGGGTCATCCAGCCGTGACTTCGAGTTCCAAGAAGCCACTTCCGCTCACCGGGGTCCGGGTGCTGGACCTGACCAACGTGATTGCGGGGCCGGTGGCGACACGGATGCTGTCACATCTCGGGGCGGAGGTTATCAAGATCGAATTACCGTGGGGGCGAAGCGTGGGGAACATGGCAATCTTCACGTCTGACAAGAGCGTGGAGAGGCCCTACAACAAGAACGCCGGATTTAACGAGGTAAACCGGGCCAAGAAGAGCCTGGCGCTGGACCTGGCCGATCCACGGGGCAAGGGCATCTTCGAAGAATTGGTGTCGGTCAGCGACGTAGTTATAGAGAATTATAGCCCGCGGGTTATGCCGAATCTGGGGCTCACCTATGAGCACCTGCGCACCCTGCGCCCCGACCTGATAATGGTTGCGATGCCGGCTCTCGGGAGACCGGGGCCGTGGAGCGACTACATTTCGTTCGGGCCGGGGACGGAGGGGCTGGGGGGAATGTGTCACGTAACGGGATACGAGGACGGGCCTCCAAGCAAGCCGGGCAACTTCTACAGCGACCAGACCTCGGCGTTCCACGTAGCCACGGCAATCATGTCGGCTATATGGAAGCGCAGGCGCACAGGGCGGGGGAAACGGCTGGAAATCGTGCTCCGAGACGTAACGATGGCCGTGATCGGTGAGAAGTTCCTGGAGTACCAGCTGACGGATCGGGGGCCGGGGCGGGTCGGGAACCGGCATCACGGGATGGCGCCGCACAACGTTTACAGGTGCAAGGGGGATGATGCGTGGGTGGCTATCGCAGTGGCATCGGACGAAGAGTTTGCCAAGCTTGCGGACACCACTGGTAATCCCAATTGGAAAACGGATGACCGATTTGCCTCGATGGCATCACGACTGCGGAACCAGGACAACCTCGACGCCCGCATCCAAGAATGGACGTTACAGCGCACTCCGCAGGAAGCGATGCACTGTTTGCAGGCGTCGGGGGTAAGGGCCGGGGCAGTGCTGAAGGCCCCGGAGGCCCTTGCCGACCTCCAATACCGGGCCCGAGGCTTTGTCGACCACACTCATCACCCAGAGGGCGGAGAATTCAAGCATCCGGGGGTGTCGTTCAAGTCATCGGGGCCTATGACGTCGCTGGGGCGTCGGGCGCCGTTGTTTGCGGAGCACAGCGACTGGGCTATCGGCGAACTGTTGGGACATTCTTCGTCGGATGTGGAAACCCTTCACGGCGAGGGGGTCGCGCCTCTGGTACCGGTCGTCCGGAAATAGCCAACAGGCCCCTCTGATGGCACAATAGGCCACATCACAACGCATACCTCTCCGGAATGGAGGTCAAAGCGAATGTCACTGAAGGACAAGTACTGCATAGTCGGGGCGGCGACGACGAAGTTTGGCCGGGTGCCGGGGGTCTCGCCCCTCCAGTTCACCGTGGAAGCGGCCAGGCTTGCCATTGAGGACGCGGGGCTGGAGAAGGACGACGTTGACGCGGTGCTTTGCAAATACCCCCCGACCGGTTTCAAGAGCCTGTGGGCGCACAAGGTATCGCAAGCACTCGGGATCCAGCCGGTCATCGCCGCGACCATAGACCAGGCGGGGGCGACGAACCTGGGTCTGGTGCAGTACGCGATGATGGCCATTGAGGCGGGTCTGATAACCACGGCAGTCTGCTGCTACGGCGACAACCCGCTTTCGGGGAAGCCTGGGACCTACGGGAGGCCGGTGGGGACAGACGCCGCGTACGGGTTCATCGGGGCGCCGGCGGGATATTCGATGATCGCCCAGCGGCACATGACCGAGTTCGGCACGACAAGCGAGCAGCTGGGTGAAGTGGCGGTTTCGACTCGGGCGTGGGCATCGAAAAACCCCAATGCTCACAAGCGGGACCCGATCACTTTGGAAGACCACCAAGCATCGCGTTATGTCACCTGGCCTCTTCACCTCCTGGACTGCTGCCTGGTCTCCGACGGCGGGGCCGCGGTAGTCGTCACCTCGGCGGACCGGGCCAAACACCTGAGGAAGCCTCCCGTCTACGTCATGGGGGTAGGGCAGCACCAAATAGCGTGGGACCTGCCACACCGGCCCACCCTGACCACCAGCGGGGCCAAGATTTCGGGAGAAAAGGCGTTTGCTATGGCGGGCGTCGGGCCTGGGGACATAGACGTCTGCGAGATCTACGACTGCTTCACCATCGTCCCCATCATCACCCTGGAAGACTACGGGTTCTGCGCCAAGGGCGAGGGCGGGGCGTTCGTGGCGGACGGGCGCACGGGCCCCGACGGGTCGCTGCCCATGAACACGGGCGGAGGGCTCCTTTCCGAAAGCGGAATGGCCGGGATGCAGCTCCTGGTGGAGGGGGTGCGACAGCTGCGCGGCGAATGCGGCGACAGGCAGGTACAGGGCGCTGAAACGGCACTGGTCAGCGGCCAGGGCGGGATCATGCACACCCACGCCACGGCGATCCTGCGGAGGTAGTTCATGACCACCGACTACTCCAAACCCCTGCCGGAAATCACCGAGGACAACCAGCCCTTCTGGGACGGGTGCAGGGAGCACAAGCTTCTGCTCCAGCGCTGCTCCAGGTGCGGCCACCAGAGAGACGCGAGCCCCGCCTGCCCCGAGTGCCTGTCGGGGGAGCATGAGTGGGTGGAGGCGTCGGGGCGGGGGAGCGTGTACTCGTGGATTGTGGTGCACCAGCGTTACAGCAGGGCCTTCGAAGATGATTTGCCTTACAACGTGGCGATTGTAGAGTTGGAGGAAGGGCCACGGCTGCTGTCGAACATCGTGGGAATTGAAAATGACGATATTCGACCAGGCCTAGCCGTAGAGGTCACCTGGGACGACGTTACGGAAGAGATCACCCTGCCCAAGTTCCGCCCCACCCCTTAGCCCCGACACCACGCAAGGAGCCTCGACATGGCCCTGGACTACGAGAAGAAAGGCAAAATCGCTTACATCACGCTCAACCGGCCCGAAGCAATGAACGCCATGGACCCGGAGATGTACCGGGCACTATCCGAGGCGTGGATAGACGTCCGGGACGACCCCGACGTCTGGTGCGCTGTCATCACGGGCGCCGGGGAGCGGGCTTTCACAGCGGGCGCGGACTTGAAGAAGACAATCCCCCGGGTGCCGGAGAAGTGGGAGTTCTGGCAGACGCAGGATGAGCAGATCCTGAATCGGGGGCTAGAGGTGTGGAAGCCAGTTATCGCGGCGGTGAACGGATATTGCCTGGCCGGGGGTATGACCCTGCTGCTTGCCACGGACCTCCGGGTGGCCGCGGAGCATGCGAAGTTCGGACTGTCGGAGGTGAAGCGGGGGATTTTGCCAGGAAATGGCGGTACCCAGAGGACGCTGCGTCAGCTTCCGTATCCCGTGGCGATGTGGCTTCTGCTGTCCGGGGAGTGGCTTAGCGCCCAGGAGGCGCACCAGTACGGTCTTGTGAACAAGGTCGTGCCCATTGCCAACCTCATGGAGGAAGCGGAGCGGATGGCCGACGTGGTATGCAAGAACGGGCCGCTCGCGGTAAGGGCGATCAAGGAGCTGGCCGTGCGCTCGCAATACTTGCCCCTGGACCACGGACTCCGGCTGGAAGAGGCGATCCAGCAGGTGCTGATGACCACGGAGGATGCGAAGGAAGGGCCTCGGGCCTTTGCCGAAAAACGACCCGCAGATTTCAAGGGCCGCTAATTCGACCGGGAGTATCGAAATGCCCGACTCCACAGAACGCTACCAGCTTCCCGAACAGCTCAGGATGGCCGCGGGCGCAGTCAGGGACTACGTCCGCAACGAAATCGTGCCCCTGGAACAGCAGATCCCCCACGACTCAATCCACCTGCCCCAGGAAGAGTACAAGCGGTTGGTCCCCGTGGCCAAAGACATGGGGATGTGGTGCACGGGGGTGCCGCCGGAGTTTGGGGGCGGGGGGCTATCGATCTTCTCGCAGGTTGTTTTGGATGAGGAGATGGTGCAGCACGCCGCGGGGCTCTACTGCCCGGTCTACGGCACCATGGGAGAACCGCCGCCCGAGATAATCTTCGCGGGCAATGACTACCTGCGGGACACATACGGAATCCCGACCGTCCAGGGCCAGCGCAAGGCATGGTTCGCTATCACGGAGCCCAGCGGCGGCTCCGACCCCGCCCGCGCCATACAGACCCGGGCCGTCCGGGACGGCGACGACTGGATCATAAACGGCAGCAAGGTGTTCATATCGGGGGCGCTGTGGGGTGACTGGGGGGTGGTGTTTGCCCGTACCAACCCGGAGACGCGCAGGGGGGTGACGGCGTTCGTGGTGGAGAACTCGTGGCCGGGCTTCGACCTTACGCCCATACCCGTGATCCGAGCCTACACACCCGCCCAGCTATTCTTCCAGGACCTGCGCGTGCCTTCTCGCAACGTCCTAGGGGAGGTGGATGGGGGGTGGGACCTGTTGGCCAACAAGCTGCTGGCACGGAGCCGGATACCCTATTCGGCGGCAAATTTGGGGGTCTCGGTGGCGGCGCACAGGATGGCGGTGGAATATTCGAAAACCCGAGAGACATTCGGGGCGCCCCTTTCCACCCGACAGGCGATACAGTGGATGCTGGTCGACTCCGAGGTGGAAATCCGCACCTGCCGGTGGCTAATCTGGGAAGCCGCCTGGAAATTCGACGCGGGCGAAGACTTCAGGCAGGAGGCGTCGATTGCCAAGCTGCACTCGGCGGACGTGCTGGCCCGGGTCGTGGACAGGTCGCTGCAGGTGCACGGCGGCTACGGCGTCACCCAGGAAATGCCGCTGGAACGATGGTACCGGGAAGCCCGGGTGCGGCGCATAGGGGAGGGGGCGCAGGAAGTGAACAAGATGTTGATCGCAAGGGAGATCCTGAACCCGGGCGGGGTGAAGCGTTAGACCAAGCTGGTTAGACACAGCACGGATAGTAGCCAAGAACACCGGGTAGGGGGACGATATGAGCGAGCAAGCTTACACACCGGAACTGGAGGATGTAGGGAACATAGTCGGGCTGGAACACGTGAACCTGACCGTCCCAGACCAGTCGACGGCCACGGCCTTCTACATTGGGGCGCTGGGTGGGACCCGGGACCCGTACCTGATGGTGGGCCTGGATAACATGTGGGTGAACCTGGGCAACCAGCAGTTCCACCTACCCACGAACGATGCCCAACAATTACGCGGCCACGTCGGGCTAGTGGTACCCAGCCTGGACCAGTTGAGGGAGCAGCTATCGGGGGTTGAGGGGCGGTTGGGGGGGACGGAGTTTGCCTGGGAGGACAAGCACTGCTGCGTCGTTGTCACGGGCCCTTGGGGAAACACGTTCCACTGCTACGACGGCAGCTCGGACAAGTTCGGCGAGATGTCGCTGGGGATTCCGTACGTGGAGTTCGACGTTCCGTCAGGCACGGCGGAGGGAATAGCCAAGTTTTACCGAGAGATCATGGGGGCGCCGGCGTCGGTGTCTGAGAGGATGGCGAAGGTGAGTGTGGGGACGGACCAGGAGCTGCGGTTTACAGAGTCAAACGGGGATATTGCGGAGTACGACGGCCACCACATCGCCATATACGTGGCGGGGTTCTCGGGGCCGTTCAACGCGCTGGAGAAACGAGGCCTGATAACCGAGGAGATTCGCAATCACCAGTTCCGCTTCCAGAAGATAGTGGACCCAGAGTCGGGAGACATCCTATTCGAAATCGAGCATGAGGTCCGGGGGATGAAGCACCCGATGTACGGCCGGAACTTGGTGAACCGAAACACGGGCCAGAACCTGGGGGCATATGTGCGGGGTGGGGATGCGTTTTAGGGCATGATCGAACCCGAGACTTGACGGATTAGGTACAATATTAAGTAGCCCTCGCCTGAAATATGGAGCCCCCGACGGGGTTCGAACCCGTTCCCCCGACTTCGCAATACCGGGACCTTTCCTTCAGGCGGGGGCCTTTCATTTTGCTAATCATTCTTATTCGGATATTTATCCACGCGACTAAACCCGGAGTTCTCATGTCTGCAAGGGATATAGCAGTAGAGATTAAGCGCCTTCCTGTTGGCCATTCGGTGGAGACCCGAGCATAAGTTGCTGTGGCTCTGGCTCTTCAGGGACAGACACAAGATTAGCCAAGAATCCGTTTAGCCGTGCCATTTCAGATTTCTTAACATCAAACGGAATTCCTTTGATGGTAACTACCGCGTCCCTTCGGAGGGGAAATCGATGCGTAATGTTTGCGGCGTCGATGCTTTCTTGAAGCTCTTCTGAAGGGTCAACTTCCTCTCTTTTCCGCGTTTTCCGAGAATCGTTTTTCTTGCTAGATGCTTTGGGTGAAGTTCTAGTCCTTTGTCCCCCGGATGGCTTCCAACTTGCCCTGTCCGCCACGAACTCTCTGAACTCACTAATGGCATACCTGACACGTTGGCCATACGTTTGAAGAGTCGCAGGTGTAACCTTATAGCCATTGAGATTGCCATAGCGTCGGAGGGCTGAGTCAATGTCGAGTTTTGATAAGTCTTTGCCCTCATCTTCTTCCAAAACTTCCAATACAGCAGTGCATGCACTCCTAAGGGAGGCCGCCGTAGTCTTCTTCATCAAGCCCTTGTCTGCAACATAATCCAGAAACTGAAAGAGCTGCTCTCTACTTAAGTCGTCCATCATCAACCTCCAAGTTGTATTCTCGATTCATTTTACGACCGCATTATTCGTATGTCAAGTATGTGCACCGGGACATTGGCACAGACTCTTATACAGGCATGTATGTGCATTAGGTGCAGAGGCACAGATAAAGGGGCACAGGCTCCATGTGTAACATAACTTCCTATGTCCGCTAGTGTCCCAGCTTAATGGAGTCCTTTCGAAAATTCGACGCTGAATGTATTCCCCGGAGCGTATGGACGCGCAAGCAAATTGCTAATCAGATTTTGGGATGACGTAAGAGGCAGCTGCGCTATCACTAAAGGCAACAAACACCAATTGCCTTCTCAAGTAAGAGAAACACCTTCACTCCACCCCCCCTGGATTCCGGCTCGGGGGCCGGAATGATAGTTGGCGTCAGCTAGTCCTGGCCGAAGCGTAGCGCTCGACCCGGGAGGGCACCGGAGTGCTGGCCTTCGTCCACGACGACTTTGCCGTTGACGATGACGTAGGGGATGCCGAGGGGGAACTGCTTGGGGGTTTCCCGGGTGGCGGGGGCTTTTACGGTCTCGGGGTTGAAGATGACTATGTCGGCCTTGTAGCCGTCACGCAACAGGCCCCGAGATTTTAGGCCCAAGCGCTGAGCCGGGAACGAGGTCATCTTGCGTATGGCCTCCGGGAGCTGGAGTTGCTTTTCGGCGCGGACGTTTTCGGCGAGGATAACGGGGAAGCAGCCGTAGGTGCGGGGGCTGGGGAACTCGCCCATCAGGACGGCGTCGCTCCCGACCATCCCGCATGGGTGAGAGACGAATTCCGGCAGGGTGTGGGCGTTGGTACCTACCCCAACGATGCACAGGTCAAGGCCGTCGTCCTGGAGGATGTCCAGGAAGGCGTCCAGCGGGTCCTGGCCACGCATTCGCCCGATCTCCTTCACCGAAAGGCCCTCGTACTGCTTGTTATGCTCTTTTTGCAGGTTGGTGAGCCAGTTGGCAGTCGCATCCCGGCCCCCGGCCTTCATCTCGGCGACCAAGCGGGCTCGGTCGTCGGGGTTGGAGAGGACTTCGAAGATGCGCTCGGGGCCGCCATCCATGGTCCAGAGGGGAAGCTCGATGGTTGCCCGGGTGCTGGAGTAGACGTAGGGGTAGCAGTCGAAGGTGACGTCCATACCGTCGTCTCGGGCGTCTTCCACGAGGCCGATGTAGTCCAGGTGAGACCCGACGCCCTGGGCGCTTTGTCGGTAGTGGGTGAGGTGGACGGGAATGCCGCTCTTGCGGCCTATCTCGATAGCCTCGTGCCACGGGGCCAGGAGGCCCTGGGATTTGAGGCTGGCTCGGGTGTGGGTGTGGTAGAAGCCTCCCATTGCGTTGGTGGTCTTGGAAAGCTCTATCAGTTCATTGGTGTCCGCGTAGCCGCCGGGCGGGTAGTCCAGGCCCGTGGACAGGCCGAAGGCCCCGTCCTCCATCGCCTCCCGTATCACCGACTTCATGTCCTCGATCTCGGCGCCGGTGGCGGGCCTGTCGTCCCAGCCGACGGACCAGATTCGGACGGGGGAGTTTCCGAGGATGTAGCAGATATTGACGGAGACGTTGTTGTTATAGAGGGCGAGGAAGTCGGCGACGGAGGACCAGTCGGTGGGCATGGGGGGCCTGTCGTTGAGGCCCGCGTCCATCTCGATGAATCGGTGGAGGTCCTCCTGGGTCTTGAATGGGGCGGCGGAGTTGCCATCGATGCCGATGAGCTCGGTGGTGACGCCCTGCCGGACTTTGGGCTCGTGGAGGGGCTCCTTGAGGATGGTGAAGCCGCCGTGGGAGTGGACGTCGATGAATCCAGGGGAGACGACGTGCCCGGTGGCGTCGATGACACGGGCAGCTTCGACGTGGGACACATCGCCGCGGAGGATTTCGACCTCCTCCCCTCTGATACCAACCGAGGCGTAGAAGCCGGGGCCTCCGGCGCCGTCGATTATCAGGCCGTTGGTTATTAGAAGGTCGAGCATGGTGACAATTCCTTGCAGCTAGGCCTCGATGCCGAGGAGGGAGAAGGGGCGGTTGTAGAGGACTTCGTCGATGAAGTCGGGGGGGATGGGGGGGAGCTTGATGCCGTCTCCCCAGTCGTTGAAGTTGCGGAAGATGTCGGCGGCCTGGGCAGGAGGCATGACGGGGAAGTCGGAGCCGAAAAGGATGCGGTCGGTGACCTTGTACTCGATGGCGACCTGGAGGCCGTTGTAGAGCTGCCACTTGCGGTGGAACCGGGCGGAGAGGTCGGTGAAGACGTTGAGGTTCTTACGCAGGAGCATGACGGTTTCCTGCATCTGGGGCTGACCGAAGTGGGCCACGATGATGTTCAAGTTACGGCAGGCCCTGGCGACCTTGTCCAGCGTCAGAACGTCACCCCATTCCAGGGTGCCCTTCGGGTCGTACATGCCGCCCATGTGAAACATGACGGGCACGCCGAAGTCCTGGGCCATGTAGTAGAGGCGCCAGGCCTCGGGGGACCAGGGGTCGAAGCCCTGGTAGACGGGAGAAAGCTTTAGCCCCTTGAGCCCGAGATTCTTGACACTGTTTTCGAAATCATCGAAGGCGGTGGGGTCGTTGGGGTGCACGGAAGCAAAGCCAATAGCCCGACCCGGGTACTGAGCACAATACTCGGAGATGAACTCGTTGGGGACGTCGTGGCCCGGGCGCCGAGGGACGTTGATGACAGCGAACTGGGTGGCGTTGGCGTTGTCCATGGCGGCACGGTGTTCGTCGGGCCAGGCCTCGCCGCCGCGGACGCCGTACTTGATACGCTCGGCCATGGCCTCCTTACTGCGGTGCTCAGGGAGGTAGCAGTGGGTGTGCCAGTCAGTGATGCCTCTGTTGGAATTGTCGGTCATGGTTGTCCTCCGTGTCAGGCGCGGGGCTAGTTCCTGAAATAGGGCATGATCCTTTCGCCGATGAGGCGCATCTGCTTCTTCTTGTCGATGAAGGTCCACATGTGGCAGTCCAGGGCCTTAACGCCGGCCTGTTGGAGTCCGTAGATGCGCTCACATATCTCGTCGGCGGGGCCGTACATGCCGACGAAGTCGATGAGTTGTCGGGTGACGAGCCTGGCGTGGTCCGCATCGACGCGTTCGTGCTGATAGTAGTCGTAGGCGTCGTGGACGCGCTTGAGTTCCTGGAGCAGGTCTGAGTCGATTTGGCTGATCAGGCTCTGAACGTCGGGGTTGGAGTCGTGGCGGAATATGGAGAGGTAGAAACCGGTACACATGGTGGCGACGGAGGCCGCCATTTCGTCCCACCCCCTGTCTCCGTCCTCCTCGACGTAGAGGGGGAGGCAGACGCGGATGTCGATGTCGCTGGGGTCACGGCCTGCCTTCTCCGCGGCCCGGTGGACCAGGTCCAGACACCACTTGGCGACTATGGGGCTTCCCTTGGAGCAGAGGAGAACGCCATCGCCGAGCCGTCCAGCGATCTCGCAGGTCTTGGGGCCGGCGGCGTGGACATATACGGGGAGTCGACGCCGGATCCATTCGTTGTGCATCCTGGCGCCGTTGAACTCGGCCTCCCGGCCCGACGTATAGGTGTGGATGAAATTTATTACGTTCTCAAGCAGGGCCATGGGACGGACATTGATGTCCATGGTGCGGGCGGCACTGAACCCCGACCCCAGGCCCACCCAGGCCCGGCCCCCGGATATTTCGTCGATGGTGGCCATGGCGTTGGCGGTAACGGCGGGGTGCCGGGTGAAGGTGTTGGTGACGGAAGGGCCGATGCGGACCCGGTTGGTGTTGAGGGCGGCGATGGTCATGGCGGGGTAGGGGTCACGGGCGAGGTTCTGGGTGTCGATGATGCCGAGCATATCGAAGCCGGCCTGCTCTGCGGCGGCGGCGTGGTCGGCGATTTCGTAGGAGGCGAGGGCTCGGCCCCAGGCGACGCTGAAGTCCATTCTCATGGTCGGGTTCTCCGGTGGGGGAAGGTGTCTCGGGGCATTATAGCGTATGGTGGTCTTCGCCTTTCGGGTCGTGGGTGGGGGGAGGTTTTGATTGAACATTGATTGAACGTTGATTGAACTCGTAGCTGTTTTGATTGAACGACGCCTGAAGGGGATTTCTGGGGGATTCGTGTGGTGCAGGGGTGTGGGTTTTTGATTGTTTTGCGATTTCAGGCACGGCTTTGATTGTTTAAGGAACGGGGAAGGAACCTCCCACCCCACACCGGGGAGGACGCCCACGAGGGACGCCCCTACGAGGGAGGAAGGGAGAGGGGAGGGGTTGTCCGGTTGTGGGGTTTGGGTTTGCATTCTGTTTTGTCTGTTTTGGAGGGGGTGGGCGATGGAAGGTCCAAGACCCGGGCGCAGGGGGCGGGTTGCCAGCCTGCTTCAGCCCCGATGTTTGGTGGGTCAGGGTCGAGTAAGTCTCGGTGTGGGGCATACCTGTCCACCGGCGGCGCCCGGTCATAGTGAGGGCGGGGGGCGCTAACCCGCCACCGTCGGCCATGGTGTGGAATGCACCGGTGGCAAGGACGGTGGAGTCCCTGGAGGGCCCTACGGCCCGGTTCCCGCCATAGGCGGGGCGTTGTGCTTCGCCGGCAAGTTGAATGCCGGTTACGTAGTGCACCCTGTCAGGGGCACCTAAGGGACAGGGTCTCTTTGAAAGGTGGCCTGCCCCTATTGAGTCGATGGACCATCCATCGCCTGGGTAGGGAAGGGGCACGGGACCCGTGGTGGGGTCGGGTGGGCTTCCCTGGGTGTTGGGTACCTCCTTGTGTTACTGGATTAGTGTTCGCGAACGGAGGGTATGATAACGCCTTTGCTCAGGTGTGTCAAGCAGATGTACGGGTCTTGGGGGGGGAATTCCTCCCGATTCCCACCGGGGAGGGGATGCCGCCCCAGCAACTGTGTTGGGGGCGGGGTGGAGGAGAGGTTTTTGGGAGGGGATTCCAGGGGGCATTGTCTCTAAGCATGGCGTTGAGGATGGTGAGGAGCTTGCGCATGCAGGCGACGAGGGCGACCTTGCCGGGTTTGCCGGCTGCGAGCAGTTGCTCGTAGAAGGCTTTGATGGGGGGATTGTGCTTCCTGGCGCTCATGGCGGCCATGTAGAGGGCTCTTCTGACGTTGGCCCGGCCGCCCCAGATGATACGTCTTCCCCTATGGACTCCACTGTCCCTGTTCAAGGGGGCTACCCCCACCAGGGCGGCGATCTCCTTGCGGTTGAGGGCGCCCAGTTCGGGGAGGGCGCCCACCAGGGTGAAGGAGCATACGGAGCCTATGCCGGGGACATCCTTGAGGAGGTCGTATTTGGCCTTCCAGAGGGAGTTGGACTTAATGAGGTCGTCTATCTCCCTGTCCAGGTCGTTCAGTTCCTGGGAGAGGAACTGGATGTGCTTACGCAGACTGGGGTGAAGAGGGCCGAGGGCCCGCTTGAGGCGAAGGGACTCGGCGGCCCTCATGTCTATGAGCTGCTTTCTGCGGGCCAGGAGGGCCTTCAGGTGGGCGGCCTGAGGGTCTGGGAGGGGACGGGCATCGGGTCTGATGGTGAAGGCGAAGCGGGCGATGCTGTAGGCGTCGATGGCGTCGGTCTTGGCCAGCTTGCCTATGGAGCGTGCGAAGTCCCTGATCTGCCTGGGGTTCATAACCGCCGTGGGTATCTGGTGGATCCCACACTCCAGGGCCAGGGGCCTCTCCAGGCCACCGGTGGACTCCATGACGATGAGGCCGACATCGAAGTCCTTGGCCACTTGAAGGACCTCTCTGATGCCTTCAGCATCGTTGGTGTGCCTTGTGGCCCGGCCTTGTGGCAGGACGTGCAGGTCCAGGAACTCACTGCTGACATCGATTCCCATTACGGAGTCTTGACTCATGTTATCCCTTTCTTGCAGGTACGGGTTGTTGACCCGGGCAACTGTACGGGCTTAAATGAGAGAGGGGTGCGGTGGCCCTCGCTGGGGCTCGGCCTCCAAAGACCATGATTCCTGCGGCCTACCGCACCCCGACTCCTTAACTCTACCACTGCTTCGTCACACAAGATTCCTCGCAGGGCATCGGAATGACATAGGGGTTGGGGGTGTGGGGCTAGGCAAGCGGGAGAGGGTGTAGTGCTAGGATGCAGGTGATTATTCAGGAGGGATGGATTCCCGACTACTCGGGAATGACGGTGTAAAGAGGCGGGAATGACGGAGGGGAGGGGGGGATGATGGGGAGGGATGTTAGCGGAAATTTGGGATGATTGTGGCGGCCAAGGTCTGGATTTGGGGCATGACCTGGTGTGGGGGGCGGGCGTTGGAGAAGGCGAAGTGGGTGACGCCGATGCCGGCGAAGGTGTGGATGGTGCGGGCGATGTCATCAGGGGCGCCGACGGCGTAGTGGGTGTCGGGAGAAGGGGCGAGGGACATTTTGCGCTGGTAGCGGTGTTCGAGGGCTTTTTCGGCGACGTGCCGGGCTTCGGCTTGGTTGTCGGCGATGCAGAAGTAGAACTGGATGGCTTTAGTTATGGCGGTCGGGTCCCGGCCTATGGTGTCGCAATGCTCCTCGATTTTGCTCCATAGCTTCCGGTAGAGGTCGGGGCTGATGCTGTGGGGGATGAAGCCGTCGGCGAGTCGGGCCGTTCGTTTGAGCACACCCGGCGCGGCGCCGCCTATCCAGATGGGCGGATGGGGATTTTGAATCGGCCGGCCTCCGAGGACGTAATCGTCCAACTCCAGCAGCTTACCGGAGAAGGACACCGGATCGCCCGTCCACAGGGATTTGATGACTTCCAGGGCTTCGTCGCAGTAGCGGCCTCGGGTGCGGGCGGATGCGCCGTATGCTTCGAAGGAGCCGGGGACGGTCCCGCCAGTCCCGACCCCAAAGATAAGCCTCCCATCCGAGAGCCGGTCAAGGGTGGCGAGGGCGTAGGCGATGCCGACGGCGTTACGCAAGGGCAGGATGATTACGGAGGGGCCGAGGGTGATGCGCTCCGTGTGGGCGGCCATGAAGGAGAGTGTGGTGAGGGGTTCGAGGGCGTCAGCGCCGGAGTGGACGTTTTCGGTGATCCAGAGGGTGTCGAAGCCGAGGGATTCGATGGTTTGGGCGTAGTCGATGACGCCCTGCCGGGAGTACCGGTAGGTCTCGTGGAAGGACATGCCGAAGATGGGGTTGGTCATGGCATGCATTAGATGGAATGAAGCCTCACCGGCACCCCAGGACTGGGCGGGGTCCTAACCGCCCGCGGCAGTAGCGGAAACGTTCTCCAGGTTGACTTCCACCTCAACCTCCAGGATAGCGACGGGGTCTTCTTCCGGGTTGTCGGGGGCTGGGAAGTAGCCGCCGTAGTCGTTGGGGAGGGAGCGGTGGTAGGCCAGGGCGTCTTCCACGGACATTTGCGGAGGGGGCACGGGTTCGTCGTCGAGTTGGATGCCCTCAATGTGGAATTCGATGGCCTCTTTGATCATGCGCTGCATCTCCTCCCATGTACGGCCCGTACTAACACAGCCCGGCAAATCGGGGATGTAGGCGCAGTAGTTGTTGGGAGTCTGTTCAAAGACCACCACATAAGTAATCTTCATCGTCTTCACCTCCTAAGACCGGCCTGGCGTAAGATGCTTAGCCAGGTCTTTATATTCAAGTCATCACGGGGATGGCCTGGAATGGTGACCTTTCCAGACTTGACCGGATGCTTGTATTGCCGGTGGCTGCCCTTCATCCGTTTGAAACGCCAACCGTCTCTCTCGACGATGCGTATGGCTTCTCTCACTTTCGGCATAGTGGGGACGAGGAGTCAAGGAGCATGTTACCACATGCTCAATATGGTGTAAGAGTATGTGTCGGCCGGGGAGGGCAGCAGCGAGGATCTGATCCTCGAAAATCTAAGCTCGCGGGTTGAGGATGGCGCCCTGGGCTGCAGTCAGCTTGGCGATGGGTATTCGATAGGGGCTGCAGCTGACGTAGCTGACTCCGGCATCGTGGAAGAAGCGGATGGAGCGGGGCTCGCCGGCGTGCTCTCCGCACACGCCGATTTCCAGGGTTGGCTTTTCTTCTCGGGCCCAGGTTATGGCGGTCTCCATCAGCCGACCCACGCCCTTGACGTCGATTATCTCGAAGGGGTTGTCGTCCAAGAGGCTGTTGTCCAGGTAGGTGGTCAGGAACTTCTTCTCGGCGTCCTCCCGGGAGAAAGAATAGACGGCCTGAGTAAGGTCGTTGGTGCCGAATGAGAAGAAGCCGGCCTCCTCAGCGAGGGGCGCGGCCCTCATGCAAGCGCGGACGGTCTCCATCATGATGCCTATGCGAAAGCCCTTGCCCTCGATATGGCTCTTGACCCAGAGCAGCTCCTGGAGGGTGATTACCTGAGGGACCATTATCGAGACTCGGGCGCCGGTCTCGGCCTGGGCCTCAGCGATGGCTTCCACCTGCATGGCGTACACCCGGGGGGTGGTCACGGCAAGCCGGACGCCCCGGTGCCCGAGCATCGGGTTGACCTCTTGCAGGTCCTCGAGGCGTTGCCTCAGTCTGGGGTCTTCGATATCAAGTTCCGTTGGAAGGAATTCGTGGAGGGGAAGGTCGAGGAGGCGAATTATGATTGGGGTATCTTCAAGGGCGCGGAAGAGGGTTAGGAAGTCGGCCTTCTGGAGGTCCCGGAGGTTGGCGAGGGCTCGCTCTTCCTCGTCCTCGGAATCGCTAAGGATGAAGTCCCTTATGGCGTTGAGGCGCAGCTGGCCGGTGAACTGGCGCTCGGTGCGGCAGAGGCCAATGCCCTCGGCGCCGTGCTTCTTGGCCAGGGCTACGCCTTCTGCGGTGTCGGCGTTGCCCCAGACCCCGATCTGCTTGGTCTCGTCGGCCCAGCTGAGGAGCTTGGCGAGCTCGGGGGTAGCCTCGGCTTCCAGGAGGGCCAAGGCGCCCTGGTATACACTGCCGCTGGAGCCGTCCACGGTTATGACGTCACCTTTGCGCACTACCACGGCTCCCACCCTGAAGGACTCGTTCTCAAGGTCTACGGTGACTTCCTCAGCGCCACATACGCAGGGTTTGCCCATGGCCCGGGTCACGATGGCAGCATGGGAGGTCAGGCCCCCGCGTGAGGTGAGGACACCGCCGGCGGCGGCGATACCCTGGATGTCGTCGGGGCTGGTTTCGGGGCGGACGAGAATGACGCCGCCCGAGGCCTTCGCAACCGACACGGCCTCCAGAGGGTCGAATACAACCCTGCCGGAAACGGCGCCGGGGGCGGCGTTGAGGCCCCGGGCTATGGGCTGGTGACGCTCGGGGAACTGGATGCGGTTGTGTAGGAGGGCGCGGATGTCGTCGGGGGTGATGCGGAGGAGGGCCTCGTTCTGTGTCAATAAGCCGTCTTCGACCATGTCCACGGCGATCTTGACGGCGGCCTCACCGCTGCGCTTGCCGGAACGGGTCTGGAGCATGTAGAGCGTGCCCGACTCCACGGTGAACTCCACGTCCTGCATGTCGTGGAAGTGGTTTTCGAGGTCTCGGGAGAGGTTCTCAAGCTCTTCGTAGACCTCGGGCATCTGATTTTTGAGGGCGTCGATGCTCTGCGGGGTCCTTACCCCCGACACCAGGTCTTCGCCCTGGGCTACGGGAAGGTACTCTCCGAAGAGGCCTCGGGCACCGGTGCTCGGGTTCCGGCTGAAAACTACGCCCGTGCCGGACATCTCATCATGGTTGCCCATGACCATAGACTGGACGACGGCTGACGTGCCGATGTCTGCGGAGATGTCGTGGAGGCGTCGGTACTCGTTGGCGCGAGGGTTGTCCCAGGAGCCGAAGACGGTCTTAAGGCATTCCACCATCTGATCCCGGCTGGAGACGTTGAGGACGGTGTCCATCATGCCGGGCATTGAGACGGGTGCGGATGAGCGAACGGAGACCATGAGCCCGTCGTCAAAGTCGCGGCCCAGGGATTCACCGAGCCAGGCCAGGGCATCGTCGATCTCGTCCATGGGGAGCGTATTGCTGCTACGGTACTCCTTGAAGGCGTCGATGGAGACGACGAAACCGGGGGGCACGGGCAATCCGAGCCTGGTCATTGTGACCAGGTTGGCCCCCTTATTCCCGAGAAGGGCCTTGTCTTCGCACTCGTCGATGAAACGGTAAACGTTGGTCATGGCTGAAACCTCATGTGCCCACTCCGGCCAGGAGTGGTTCGTCTACATAGGCTATTGTCTGGGGGCCCTGGGGTAATACGCAGACCGTGGCCTCGGGGCCGTATAAATCAATGACCTCATCTATAGTGGCCTGGAGGTCGGTAACTGGTTGGATATGAGCGGATCGAATCTGGTCGGGGGTCAGGTAGTCTGATTTGAGATACACGTTAGCTTTGAGCTGGATTTGCGCCTGGACCTGCACCTGCCATTGGTCCTGCCGGGAGAAACCGGGCGCTTCGACCATCGACAATAGATCCTGGGGCGTTTTGCGGGAAGTCAGCAGCGACTTGTAGTCGCCATGCTCGGGGATGCCGTCCCGGCACTCGGCGGCGCAGATTATCGTGCCTCCGGGCTTGACCACTCGGGCGGCAGCGGAGAGGCCCTTCACAGCCTGGTACAGGTTCAGGTCAAGGGGGTAGCCGCTGTTGGTGGTTATGACAATGTCGAAGGGTTCGGGTGTGGGGCGCATGGTTACGCGTCGGGCGAAATCACAGGCCTCGGAGTGTTCAGCGAAGAGCTCCCCGGCGTGGACGCTGGTGATCCGGTGTTCATCATCAACCGTGACATCAATGCCAAAGTTCACCCTCGTTTCCCGAGCTATCCGGCGTATGGCATCGTGGACGGGATTGCCCTCGGTGACCGCCCAGGTGGCGTCGGGGTGGGCGATGAGGGGTGCGGAATGGAGTTTCATTATGGTGTCGACACCCGCCAGGCCTGGCGCAACCATTTTCGGGCCACCGCTGAACCCGGCGAAGAAGTGGGGTTCGACCAGGCCGAGGGTAACGCGCACGTCGGCATCCACCCAGTGCCGGTTGAGCAAGACACGAGTATCTGCAATGTCCGGGCCAATCGGGACCAGGGAGCCCGGAGCAAAGGCGTTGTGACAGACCACGTTGTAGTCCCTGATAACCTTGGGGCCGAGCATCCGCTCAAGCTCTTCATGGGAGTTAGACCTGTGGGTGCCGGTAGCTATCAGAATGGTTATTCGGTCTTTGGGAAGGTGGTCCAACTCGCTTAGCAACACCGGAAGGATCTCGGCGGTGGGTATGGGTCGGGTCACATCGCAGAGGGAGATGGCGACGGATTGGTCCTTGTCGACGATGGAACGGAGCGGTGGCGAATCAATTGGATTACGGAGGGCATTGAGGATGGCGGACTGGGGGTCGGGGAGGGGTGGGGGATAGTCGGGTTCAATGACCGTCGTTCGGTCGGCTGGTAGCTCGACCGTGAGCCCTGACGTGCCGTAGGCCAGTTCAACGTGCATTTGAGTGTTCTCGCTATGCCTCGTGAGAAGAATTACGTGATCTAAATGTTAACACCGAGGGAAAGGCGTGAGTAGTTTGGGGTCGGGAGACGGCCTAGGGGTAGAAGAGCCGCTCGGCGGCCTTTTTGAGCTCGGGGCGGAAGTGGGGATGGGAGACGTTGATCAGCTCACGGGCTCGCTCCCGGTTGGACTTGCCCAGCAGCCGGGCCACGCCGTATTCCGTAACTATGGTGTCGGCGAAGGTGCGAGGCACGGTGACCACGCTCCTCTCCTCCAACTGCGGCACGATTCTCGATACCGCCCCATCAAGCGCAGTAGACCAAAGCAGGGTCAAGGCCCGACCTCCATTGGACATGATGGCCCCAAGCTGGAAGTCCAGCTGGCCGCCCGTCCCGCTGATCTGCCTGCCTCCGAACACGGTCTCAGCGTTAATCTGGCCCGTGAGGTCTACCGACAAAGCATTGTTGATGGAGATCATATTGTCGTGTCGGGCGACAGTGCGGGCGCTGACCACGTAGTCGGAAGGGAGTAGCTCTATGGCGGGGTTGTTGTGGGTGAACCTTAGCTCGGCCTCCGTTGCGCCGTGGAGGCAGGTGAATATTGCCTTGTCCCTATGAATCGTCTTTCGGGCCCCGGTGAAGATGCCCTTTTCTATCAACGAAAGAGCTCCCGGGGCGACCAATTCCGAGTGCCATCCCAGATCCTTCTTGCCGTCAAAAGTCCCGAGAATCGGCAGGTAGCCGCCGGGCGTGCCTATGCCGGTCTGGAGGGTTGCGCCGTCGGGTATCAGCTCTGCAACGTAGTTAGCTACATCTATGGCCTCTTCGGGTGGGTCTGTCCACCCCATCCGGGAGGCGAAAGCCCGCACCTGTTTTGGTGTTAGTGGCGCTAGCTCGGGGAGGTAGCGGGCCTGTTCTTCGGGGCTTATCTTGGGGAGTAAGTCCGTGAGAAGGTACCGCACCTCCGTATCAGAAGAAGACTCGATGGTCTGACTGACTTCTTTGTCCGTTAGGAGCGGCGCGGTATATTCCACGAACATGTTGATGTTGTTAACGTGGATGTAGTTCTGGCCGTGGGTGCGTATCTGGCTCTCGTCGACCTGGGCAATAACCACTTTCGAGAGGCCGGCAAGCCGGGCTTTGTCCCAAGGTGCGTACCCGAAGCTGCAAAAGCCGTTTTCGTCCGGCCCAGACACGAGGACCATCAGCACATCTATCGGCTTCGTTCCACCCAGGGCTTCGATACTAGGGATTCGGGTGGTATTTAGGAGAGGTGAGTAGTCGATTAGCCGGTCGTTGTAGGCCTCAATTCCTAAGCCCAGGAACTGCTCGGTCACGATGTGGAAGGAATCGTCCCAGCCCGGCTGCAGCCAGCCGGGGTCGAAAACGTGACTATCGATGCAGACCTTCACGTTCCGCAGTTCGTCCCGACGGTCGGCGAGGGCCTGCAAGACAACCTGGGGGTGGGGAGGGGCGGGCACGTAGACGAGGTCGCCGGACTTGACCACCCGGGCGGCCTCCTCCGCAGTTGTAACACGCGACTCGTAGACTTCCTTCCAAGCCATGCGGGGGATGATAAGGGTTGGGTGGTGGGCGGGCAACGGCCTGGCAATTATTGATTGCAGTGGGCCGTCATGGTATACACAGGAGACGGAGAGCGAAGTTGACAACCAAGGACAAATCCCCTGATACACCCTTGCCGCCGGTCGGGCACAACGGAACCGCCGACCACGTGCAGATGAGCGAGCGTTTCCAGGGCCATACGAAAATCGAGATTGGCAAGGGGAACCGCCTGCAGGCGTCGGAGAAGATATGGGCGTCTGTGGCGCACATTCTAAAGGCTATCGCCGAAAGACGAGGGTGGACGCACAATTCTCATCCTCTGTTGGGGTATGTGTCCGAACAGATGGGACGTGAGAGGGGAATGGATGACGAATATGCCAGATACTATGCCCTCGCTGAGTCCATGCACACCAATTTCTATGAGAACAGGGTTGGCTGGACCAACATCAGAGCGGCACAAAGGAGTTCCGAAGCATTCATCGAAATGCTAAAGCAAGATCTGAAACGGCATCCCGGCATGTTTAACATTGAAACTACCGATGACAGAGACCGGATGAATCAGCTGGGCCGCCCACAGCATAAGGGCGGTCCCCGCAGGATGCCCAAGGTCAAAGTGGGAGATACCTCACCTCACGGATTCTCGCCCAACTTTGGGCCTGGAGCGGTGGAGAAATAGGCGAAAAGGATAATCGAGACATGTTTGACGGCAAGCTCATATCCGCAGACTCCCACGTGGATGAGCCCCTGTCACTGTGGCAGGAGCGCCTCCCCGTGCACCTGCGCCACAAGGCGCCGCACATTGAAGTGCGGGACGGCAAGCGGCTCATGATCCAAGACGGGATGAGGCCGAAGAAGATGGCCATGGGCTTGGACGAAAAGACCGATGAGGACAAACTGAGGGAGCAGGGCCGGGTGCAGGGGTGGGACGTCGAGTACCGGTTGAACGCCCAGGACGTAGACGGAGTGGGAGCGGAGGTTGTCTATCCAGGTACCTTCGGCCTGGAGATGGCGTGCTCACCGGACTCCGAGTTCCAAGCAGAGGTTGCCCGGGTCTACAACGACTGGGCGATGGAGCTATTCGGAGACCGCCGTGACAGGTTCGCCATGGCCGCCCTTATCCCGGTAATCGACATCCCGTGGGCGTGTGGAGAGATGCGTCGGGTGGCGGGGCTGGACATGGGGTCCTTCTTCCTGCCCAGTGTCGTTGACCCCCCCTACAACCGCCCCGAGTACAAGCCCATCTGGGAGACGGTGGAGGAGACGGGCGTACCGCTGAACTTTCACATCAGCAGCGGCCGTGACCCGAGGGTTGAACGAGGCCCGGGCGGCGCCGTCATTAACTACATCATGGGCGCCCTGGTCGACGGGATTGAGCTGCTGGTTTACCTGTGTTCGTCGGGGGTGCTGATGGACCATCCGAGCATGAAATTCGTGATAGTGGAGTCGGGGGCGGGGTGGCTGGCCTGGGAGCTCCACGCCATGGACGAGGCCTACCAGAAGCACCACATGTTCACCCGGCCCAAGCTGGACATGCTGCCCAGCGAGTATTTCAAGAGGCAGGGCTACGTGACATTCGGCGACGACCCCGTGGCGCTCACCACACTAGACTATTACGGCGCCGACCGCCTGCTATGGGGCAACGACTATCCCCACCACGAGGGCACCTGGCCCAACTCCCGAGAGGTGATAGAAAAGCAGTTCGCGGGTTTCGGCGAGGATACGAAGAGGAAGATAGTGAAGGAGAACGCGGCGGAGTTGTACGGGTTCGCGCCTAACTAGGTTTCCAGCGGCCCGCCGCGGCGCAGCCAGTCAGTCATTGATCCGTCGTAGAGCCTGGGAGAGTAGCCCAACCTGGACAGGGCCAGGAACCCGAGGGAAGCCCGGGGCCCGGTCCGGCAGTAGGCTATCGCCTCACCTGAGTCCGACGTCAGAGGCTTCAGCATTGAGGCCAACTTATCGTCAGGCAACAGGTAGGCGTTGTCTTCACCTACCAATGATCGCCATTCCAGGTGTCGGGCGTTGGGGATGTGCCCGTCGCTGCCGGTCTTGTCGTCCTCACCCGTGTATTCAGCCTTGCTTCGGAAATCAATGAGCGACGCTGTTGTACTGTTTGACAAATCTTCCCACTTGGCCCTGATGCTCTCGTTTACCGTGGGCAGGAACTCTCCGGCGGTCGGGGGGACGGGGCGGTAGAAGACGGCGTTATCCGAGGCCTTCCAGCCTTCGAAGAAGGTGTCCATGAGCAGGACCTCGGGGCAGCCGAGATACTGGAGAATCCACGAGAGCATTGCCCCGTTCTGTCCATCTACGGAGTCGTAAAGAAGGGGAGTCCGGTTGTTGGACAAGCCGGCGTCCGCGGCCCAGCGGGCGAGGGCATCGGGGTCCATGAGCCGGGCCTGCTCGTCGAAAGCCGTGTAGACGGGAAGATTCACCGCCCCTTCCAGGTGCCCCGACATGTACTTCATCGGCCGCCGCGGGTCAAGGAGAATAACGTCGGGGTCCGACATGTGTTCGCGGACCCAGTCGGGGGAGACCCAGGTCACGGGACTCAAGGTAGTCTGCCCCCGTTAACGCTTGAGTTGCCAGAGAACGCGCTGGTTACTCCGGCAACTCCATCTTGCCAAGGGGACGAAAGGTGCAAGCCGCTAGACCTTCTCGAACTCAGGGACGATCTCCGTGGCCCGGGCCACGGTGTTGGCAACCGGTGAGCCTTCGACGGCCAGCTTCCAGATCTCCCGGAGTGCATCTTCATCGGCGTCGGCGGAGACGTAGACCTTGGCGTTGATCTTGCCGTAGCCCGGGTTTCCGTCGTCCAGGCCCGCCCACTTCAGGATGTTGTCGAAGTGGCCTTCCAGGGCGATCTCCAGGTCGTTGAGCTTGATGCCGCGCTTGGTGGCATTGAGCACGAACCCGACCATCATGCAACCACCCACCGCTGAGAGGATGTGCTCGTGGGCGGAGGCTGCGGTGTCGGTGGCGTCCAGACCCTCGGGCTCGTCAAGGTCGACGGTGTGGGTGCGGGTGTAGGCCTTGCCCTTGAACCCACTTTCCCACCTGACGCGGGAGCGCCAGGGGCCGCTGACGGCCTTCTTGACCTCGGGGTCTTTCAGGGATTCCAGGATCTCGTTCAGTTTCTCGGGCCTGAGCCCGTTAAGCTCTTCTGTCATTGTTCTACTCCTCCAAAGGCGGGTCGCGTTGACTTCTAACCGAATTCCACCCTGAGCTTCTCTGCGGCCGCGGTTATCGACTGTAGCTTCTGGTAGGCGATGGGGTCGGTGTTCACGTTGCGCTCGGCGAAGGTGCCGAAACCGCAGTCGGGGTTGAGATAGACCTGCTCGGGTGCGAAGTAGTCCAAGGCCTCGTGGACCCGACCCACGATCTGGTCGGGGCTTTCGATTTCGTCGGTCCTCGGGTTCACGACTCCCAGCCCTATCTCCTTCTCGTTCTTGTACTCCTTGAATACCTCCATCTCACCGGCCCTCGGGGTGGCGTACTCCAAGACGAGCTGGTGGATGTTCATGGCCATGAGGTAGGGAAGAAGGGGGCCGTAGTTGCCTTTGAGCAGCACGTCTTCCTTCCGGCTCCAGTTACCCCGACATACGTGCACCCCGAACTTCACTCCGTCGATCCCCTCGACGGTCTCGTTCATCATGCGGACGGCGGATTCGAGCTCGTCCCTGGGGTCTTTGCGGGTTGCCATGGCGGCGCACATGAAGGTCTCGGCGCTCTCGTCGCCATAGACGACCTGGGAGAGGGTCGGTTCGTCGAACTGGATGAAGTCGACCCCTCGTTCCTTCAGTGTCAGCACCTCTTCTCTCAGAATTTGTATCACATCCCGTGAAAGCTCTTCCTGGTCAGGGTAGGCGGTGTCGGACAACCCCTCGAACCAGGCGGACTTTGTCAGCAGGTAGGGCCCCGGTATGGGGACCTTGGTTCCCTTGTGGGTGTGGTCCATCAGGAAGTCGGCTTCGTCAAGGGCCAGGGACTTTCGAGCCGACAGCTTGTCGATTGCTATGGGGCTTTTGATGGCGAAAGCGGGCACGTCCAGCGCCCTCAGGATCTCTTCGAAGGAGGCCCGGTCCTTCATGTAGTCCATGAGGTCGGACACCTTCATCAGCTTCATGCCGTTGAGCTTGTCCACGGCAAAGGAGTAGAAGTTGTCCCGGCGCATCTCTCCGTCCGAGATTATGTCTACTCCCGCATCCTCCTGGTACTTGATGGCAAGAAGGACCGCCTGGTCAGCGATTTCGGCGAATTGTTCCTCGGTGATTTCGCCGTTCTGCTTCCTGCGCAGGGCCTGCACGACCCACGGGGGCCGGGACCAACTCCCGACTACCGAAACTGGGAACAATTTATCGTTAGGCATAAGCTCTTCCGTCGCGTCTATATGGGATTTCCGATAGATTGACCGGAGTGATTATAGCGCATGTTGTCACGAGGGGTTTTGCCATGGTCAAGCCGTACCTATAATCTTGGGCCACTACCGAAAGGGAGAAGAACATGAACGGCGACTCTCTACCCATACTGCCCACCAGCGTGATCGGCAGCTACGCGTATCCCGGCTGGATGCTCACGGCCCTGGAAAAGATAGACCAGGGCGAATACGGAGAGACCGACATCAAGGAGCTCTACGACGACGCCTGCAGAATGGCCATCCTGGACCAGGAGCGGGCAGGTATCGATATGGTGTCGGACGGGGAGATGAGGCGATGGTACTTCGTGCAGAGCTTTCCGAAGAGGATGACGGGTCTCGTGGTCGAGCCGCCCTTGCGCAGGACGGGCCTATACGGCTACGACACCCCGCCCCGCTACCGCGCCGTCGAGAAAGTCACGCTGCCCTCGGGGCTGGGGATTGTGGAGGAGTTCAAGTTCACCAAGGCGAACACTAGCAAGCCGATCAAGGTCACGTGCCCCGGGCCACTGACGATGACGATCCACATCAGGCCCGGGACCGCATACAAGAACCAGCTGGAGATCTGTTGGCAATTGGCCGAGGTGATAAACGCGGAGTTGAAGGCCCTGGTCTCGGAGGGGGCCCGGTACATCCAGTTGGACGAGCCTTCCTATGCCGTTATTCCCGGTGAGGTGGATGAATGGGTGAGGCTTTACAACGCCTGCATCGAGGGGGTGGAGGCGAAGCACGCCCTCCATATCTGCTTCGGCAACCTTATGAGCAGGCCGCGAGGCAAACGGTCCTACGGCTGGATGTTCCCCGCCCTGAACAACGTCAACGCAGACCAACTCGTCCTGGAATTCGCCAACCGGGAGATGAGTGAGGCCGACATCTGGAAGAAGTTCGACGGCGAAAAGGAGTTGGGTGCCGGCGTGGTGGACATCAAGTCCTTCTACCTGGAGACGGCGGAGGACGTGGCGGAGAGGATACGGACGGTGTTGCAGCACGTCCCAGCCGACAAGCTTCACCTCAACCCCGACTGCGGTTTCTTCCAACTGCCTCGGTGGATTTCATACCTGAAGCTGAAGGCGCTGGTAGAGGGGGCCCGGGTGGTGAGGGGGGAGGTGGTCGGGTAAGTGGAGGAAGTGGGACTGAGTGGGCATAAGCCCTATGCTGTTGTCCCGTGACAAGGGAGCAAACAATGAATCAACGTGTGGTCGGGACAGCGTCTTTATGGCTGATTGGCATTCTGGTAGTCACCTTGCTCAGTTGCAGCGTTGAGGATACACCTACTCCAATCCCAACGCCGGAACCAACTCCAACAGCGACCCCTCGACCGGAACCGGTTTCGGTTGGGCACCTCGATAAGATTGCACCCCCACCACCGACGCGGATTCCGAGACCAACCCCAACGGCGACTCCCATTCCTACCCCAAGACCGTGGCCGACTCCAACACCCAAACCGACTCCAACACCCGAGTTGAAACCGATACCAAGCACTTGGACATCCGGTGTGTGGGGCAGAGGGATAGAGAGCTTCCGGCGAGGAGGTGAAACGTCCTCACCATTCGCGAGGGACGTGTATCCGGATCGCTCTCCCGGGGAAAGACAACTCTATGGGTATATCGCTCAATGCGAATTGTGGACAGTTGGAGCGTCTACTACTCTGAGTTCGGATGGTGATCGCAGACGATGGAGTGGTACAGGAAAGCAAACGTACTTGCCGGATGAACCCACCGATATTGGACGCACTTTCGATCCTAAAGGATCTCGATGGCTAGAAGAAGAAGGGTACTACCAAGAAGCGGGATCCTGTCTAGAAGTTCTTCAACCCGAAGTGATGGTGAGACTCGAACCAAGAGAAACTGTACCGGACGATCTCCAATTAGAGTTCGGGTTCGGTACGCATTACCTATCGGATGACTCGGGTTACGTTGGACGCTTCGATCTATACATGTGGTGGACCGACCCAACAGTATTCCTGGAGGATCGTAGAGGAGAAGCGCTTCTCTTTCACTTCACTGTTGCGGGACCAGGCAGAACTGATCCCGATGCGGAGTTGCTGGACCCAATCGAGGTACGTGAACAAGCTTGGGAGTGGTGTTGCTCATACAATTCTACGACCCAGCAGAAGAGGAGTAAGTAACAAAGATGGATACGGCGGATGTTCCGGAGGCGAAACGGGCGAGAGCGCGGAATCAATAGGGAGATATTATGGCGTCTGGTAGTGGGAGCTATCTAATGGAGTCATCCGCCGTCGGCCCTTGTTCCAATCTCGATTTGTAAGTCATCTCGGTAATCAGTTGCTGTGAGATTGTTCGAGTTCTAGGGCCTCTCGAATCGCCTTTACCAGCCCTTCATCATCCCATGCTTTCACGCCCTTGATGGTTGCGGCGTCGTCTCTGTATCGACCTCGGCTAAACACGGAGCGAAATACCAAAAGGTCTCCTGTTTTTGTGAGGTGCACACTCGCACCGATTTGTCCTTCGTCAGCCGGTTTCATATTTAATACCCCCTAACACGGTCTAGTTATTCATGTACCCGTGTCGTAATAAGTATGCTTTCCCTTCATCGCAAACTGTGAAGGAATCCTAGCAAGTGTTTGACCTAGCAACAAGATGTCCGGAGAGCACTGTGCGACTCACTTAAAGCGATTATGTATCAAAATGAGTTGGCCCAGGCGCGAATCAGAGCAACATCAAGCGTTACTAAATGACAATACCGAGGCCACGCCCCTTTACGTTTGCATGAGTGCGTAGGAGACAGCCTGCCGCACCAGGTATGATGACATATGATATCATTCGACATATCGTAATCCTCCGTATGTGCAGGACTTGGGAAAACCACGCGCCAATTCCGTACCGGGGTGAAGGGTAATCTGCTGAAGCAATGCCGAGTGACCAAGGAGATGACCGACAATGACTCGGAGGCCTGAACTCCTCATACTCATTGCTCCCGCAGCGATTATCATCATCTTGATAGTCGTTGGCTTCCTCTTGCTGGGCGGAGGATCGGGTGAAGAGGATGAATATACGGTCGGCCTGACGGCGGAGGCCACGCTCAGGTCACCGAACGGCACTTCGATAGGGACCGTCACGTTCCGGCAAGCAGCTTCCGGCGTTTTGATTATGGCCGATGTGAAGGGGTTGGCCCCCGGCGGACACGCGTTCATCATCCACGAGGTCGGCGCCTGTACGCCCGACTTCACCGCCGCCGGCGATCACTTCAACCCCGAGGATGTGGAACATGGCTTCGTACATGCTTCCTGGAAGCGCGGCGAGTCGGGTGGCGGCCACGGGGGTGACCTGCCCAATATCTACGCCGCCTCCGACAGTTCCGCCCGCGCCGACTTCTTTACAGTTGGCATCACCCTGGACCGGGGAGAGCGCCATTCAATCTTCGACGATGACGGCTCCGCCATAATCGTGCACGAAATGCCTGATGCCTATGGAGAAGAGGAGTCGGATACGGGCAGTCGGCTGGCCTGCGGGGTGATTGAGCCGTCGTAAGGAAATCGACCCAGTTGGGGTTCAGGCCTGAGAGGGGAGCCACGGCCCTTCGAGCGGAATAGCCTTTTCATTTTGTGGCCGGGGCGTGTACCGAAGGGCAGAGAGAGGATGGATTCCGGTTCGGGGGCTGGAATGAAGTAGTTAGAGACAGGGATGGATTGCCGGTTTGAGGCAGGAGGGATGATTAGTTTTGGGCTAGGGTCTCGGCGTCCCGGATGAAGGCGGCAGCCTCGCGGATTAGGCGTTCGGTTTCGTCGGTGGGGTCGCAAAACCCATAGTAGAAACACTCACCGTGGAGAATGGCCTGCATGTCCATGTACCTCTGCCGCATGGCGCGCATTGCGGGGTCCGTGGCAACCATTATTCGAAGTCCTTTGCTGGTCCCCGCGGAGGTTCTTGGTTCCTCACCCGTACGAACGAATATCAGCCCGTCAATGGCGCGCTTGGCGGCGCACCAAGCCTTCTCGGCGGCGTCGCGGATGTCGTCGTCGGTCATACGGGCAAGGGCGGCCTCGTGCATCCGACGGGCGTCGGCGAATATACGGGCGGGATTGGCTTCGGTGGTAGTCATCAGGATCTTGCTCAAAGATATGGTAACACGCCGGGAGAAGGGCTGGAATGGAGGAGATTGCTACGCTGTGCTGAAGAAGGAGGGCTCAAGGCTAAGGGGTGGGCGCCCAAGGCCCATCGACTGCAATAGCTTCATCATCTCCGGGCCAGGGTGGCATCGTCGCTATCAACACTGACAGGGGCGCGTCGCCCGTGTTCCGGAACTGGAACCTCGTGCCGAGCGGAATATCAAAGCTGACCCCCGGCCGCAAGTCCAATATCTCTTCTTCATCCCGTTCCTGACGCCACATCTGCCCCTGACCCTCCAGGACGTACCATATCTCCTCGATTGTGCGGTGCACGACCGCGGTTGAAGTCCGGCCGGGCAGCAGGGTGAAATGGTTCACCTCGCCCCGGTTTAGCTTGAGCAGGAAGCGGATGGCGGAGCCGTCGGGGGCGGTGGCCTGGGGCTCGGGGGACAGTGAGGCACTCTGCATACCTCCCTCACCCAGCCGGTTGCAGGTGATACCCGACATGGTCCTCGACCATAGGTGGAGAAGGGTTGACCACGTTGTTCAGCGCGATGATGTGCTCGGGGCCCGTGGCACAGCATCCGCCGATTATCTGAGAGCCCATGTCCAGCCAGTCCTGGCCAAAGTCGGCCAGCCGCAGGGGGCTGTAGCCCGACAGCAGGTCACCGCCTTTGTGCACCCGGCCGCTTACCGGCGCCATCGGGTTGTACCCGACATTGGCGTAGGCCCCGGTCACTCCGTCGAAGCTCTGGTTCAGGGCCATCAGCCCTACGGAAATGCACTCCGGGCGGCTGCACATGAGCATGACTCCCTCCACCGGGTGACCCTTTAGCGCCTTGGCAAGGTCGGCCAGCGTCTCCCCATACTGCATCCACCCGTAGTCTGTGATGTGCCGCACCCCGAGGAATACGGGAAGCCCGATGGTAGCCAGCGCATCCACCGCCGCGACGCAGTCCTCGATGTAGCCGACGTACTCCGCGAGAAGGGCGTCGACGCCCAGGTTAGCCAACACCCTCCCGGGCCCCGTGAACTCCTCGGCGTACCGCTCCGTGCCCAGAGTCTTCACGTCCGATTGGGTGTAGGGCTTGCGGTAGTCCTGGGTGTAGGGCGCAGCAATGCCGCCGAAGACGTAGGCGTCGGGGTTGATGGCGTCCCGGGCGCGGATGGCGTTCTCGCCGGCGGCGGTTGCCAGGCGTTCCCACTGGTCTTGCTGGCCTATCAGGGAGAGTCGGCTGCGGGTCGCCCAGAAATTGTTGCTGATGATTATCTCCGCCCCGACTCGTAGGTAGTCCTGGTGCACCTGCTGGACCACGTCAGCGTAGTCTACGTTGGCCGTGGCAGACCAGGCGAGAAGTTCGGACTCGGCAGAGGCGCTGACCAGTACGTTCACTCCCCGGCGCTGGATCTCGGAGCCTGTACCCCCGTCCATGAGTATGGGCCTGCCCGACTTCAACCTTTCGATTATTCCCGTTTCCGGCATAACGCACCCCCGAGAGTTCGACTGGCCGTTAGTGTAAAGGGATTGGCCGGTGTGGGAAAGTCGGGGGCGGGGTGGGATATAATCGCATAGACACCCGGCCAACCCATTAACGGATGAACGCGCATGCCTAAGATCAGGACAGTCCTGGGCGACAAAGACCCCGCCGAAGTGGGCCACATCCTCCCCCACGAGCACACTTACGTCCGCCTCATCGCCGCCGAGTCCGATCACGCTTCGCGGTTCGATAGGGAGCAGGCTGTTGAAGAAGGCGCCGCCATGCTCAAGGCCGTCACCGCCGAGCAGGGCGTGTCGGGCCTGGTGGACTGCGCCCCTTACGACCTTGGACGGGACATGGGCTTGCTGGTGGGGCTTTCTCGGGCCTCGGGGTGGGACATCGTCGCTTCGACGGGCATATTCGGGGCGTGGGGCTATCCCGCCTACTGGGAAGGGCAGAGCGATGCGTCCATAGAGGAATTCTTCACCCGGGAGATCGAGGAGGGAGCGGTTGACGAGGGTGTGAAGTGCGGCATCATCAAGATAGCCACGCGACTCCGACCCCACGAAAAGCCCTCGGGTTTCGTAGCCTCCCGAGACCAGCTTCTCTCCGATCAGGACAGCCGAGTTTTGCGAGCCGCCGCCCGCGTGCAGGCCAAGCTCGGTGTCCCAATCACCACGCACACCGACCGTCGGGACTGGCGGCTGGGAAACGTGGGCCTGGAGCAGATAGAGACGCTGATTACAGCCGGCGCCGACCCTCAACGCTGCATTATCGGGCACGCTTCCCACACCTCGAACCTGGGCTACATCATCGAGGTTCTTGAGCAAGGCTGCTACGTCGCCTTCGACACCATAGGCATCGAGGTTGTGGTGACCGACCGGGCCAAGGCGGCGATGGTAATCGGCTTGATAGGTTTAGGTTATGAAAAGCAGATATTGCTTTCTCACGATCTGCACGTGAAGGAAATCGGGAGGGAGCCGGAGTCCGGCCCGACCGTCGGGATCCGCTTCGCCCCCGACTATGGCTACATACAGCGGGTCTTCGTGCAATGGCTGAGAGAGGGTGGGGTATCGGAGGAAGCCATACGGCAGATTACTGTCGAAAATCCAAAGAGAGTGCTGGCCTGGTAAGAGCCCAGACCCCACTTAAGAAATTGGTGATAAACGGAGCGTAGTCATGGTCAAGATCAGGACCGTCCTCGGCGACAAAGACCCCGCCGACATGGGGCACATCCTCCCTCATGAGCACACCTTCTTCCATCTTCTCGGGGCTCCGTCCGACCCCGCAGCTGTCTTCGACCGGGAGAAGGCGGTCGAGGAGGGGGCGACCCAGTTCAAAGCCATAGGGGACGAGTTCGGCATATCCGGCCTCGTCGACTGGGCGCCATACGACCTCGGTCGGGACATGGGCCTGATGGTGGAGCTGTCCCGGGTTTCGGGGTGGGACATTGTTGCGTGTACGGGAATATTCGGGGCGTGGGGATATCCCGCCTACTGGGAGGCCCAGAGCCTGGATGCTATAGAGGATTTCTTCACGCGTGAGATTGAGGAAGGGGCGGTGGACGAAGGCGTCAGGTGCGGGATTATAAAGGTCGGGACCCGGCTCCAACCCCACGAGCACCCTACCGCCCCCGACGCCCCCCTAGACCAACTCATTTCCGAGCGCGACCGCCCGGTCCTCGAGGCCGCAGCGCACGTTCAGGCCCGGCTGGGAGTGCCCATCGGGACCCACACCGACTCCCATGACTGGCCCTTCGGAAACGTCGGACTGGCCCACATCGATACGCTAATTAACGCCGGCGCAGACCCCGAGAAATGCGTCATCGGGCACGTTTCCCAGACGACCAACGTCGGGCACGTTCTCGAAGTCCTAGAGCGGGGCTGCTACGTGGCTTTCGACACCATAGGCATCCAGACGGTAGTCTCGGATAGGACAAATGCGGCGATGGTGGCAGGGCTGCTGGGCCTCGGCTACCAGGACCGGATATTGCTGTCCCACGACCTGTACATGAAAGAGATCGGCAGACCTGCGAAGTCGGGGCCCGTGGCTGAGGAAGACCACGCCCCGGACTACGGCCACATCCAGCGCACGTTCCTGCCGTGGCTACGAGAGGCGGGTGTCTCGGAGGAGACGATCCATCAGGTCACCGTCGAGAATCCGAAGAGGGCGTTCGCGTGGTAGGCGCCGAATGATTCCGAGTCGTCAGGATTGCATTGCGTTACAGGGGGCAAGACTTCAATAGACGGCTGCGTTAGCCTTGCACGTGGCCTAGTAGAGCAGTAACCGCGTCGGGGTCCGGGGGGAGGTAGATGAATCCCGCCTTCTCGGCGTACATCTTGTCCACGTGGGAGTCGCCAACGTGGATGGCCCGCTCGCAGGGAAAGCGTTCCAGGATATCCGGCAACTGGTATTTTAGCGACGTGAAGTCCGCCTCGATTCCGTTGCGCGTCCACATGTTGGCCTGCTCCGATAGTGTGCGGTCGGAGCAGCTGCCGATGACGTGTCCCAAGGCCTTGACCCGCCTAACGAGTTCAAGGGTGACGGGTCCCGGCGGATCCCCGACTTCCAGTGTGCCGTCTATGTCGAAGCTGAAGATGTAGCGCACGAGAGGGTATGATACTACGGCCGGGAAGTATCTGGATTCTGTTCTTTCCGCACACACCAGGAGGACATCATGGCTATCGTTCGCTTGTACACTGGGGAAGACGGTCGGTCCCACTTCGAGGACATTGAGCCCGACCTGGAGCCTCTGTCCGATGCCTGGCCCCAGGACGCCCGGGCCGTTATCCACGGCGGGATAGTCGTCCAGCGTTTCGACCCCGAGCGATCCAACCCCTGGCACCATGCCCCCGGCAAGGTCGCCGTGTTCACGGTAACGGGCTCGGTGGAGATAGAGGTCGGCGATGGGGACAAGCGCGCTATTGGCCCGGGGGACGTGCTTATCGCCGAAGATTTGACAGGTGAGGGCCACTACACCCGGGAAGTCGGCCCCGAGGCCCGGCTTTCGCTCTTTGTGCCGATGGGTGATTAGGGTCGGGTTTGACATGGAGGCGGCGTAAAGATATTTTTCGGTGAACCAGGTTCCCGTAAGTGCAGCAGGGTAGGAGGATTGACATGGCTAGAATGGAATTCGGGGTGGGGCTGGGGGCGGAGCTCAGGTTCGACGAGATCGCAGAGCACTCAAGGGTCGCCGACGAAGCAGGATACAGCCACCTCACCTTCGTCGATCAGAGCAACGTGTCCAGGGAATGTTTCGGGATGATGACCATAGCGGCCATGAACACCCGACGCATCCACATCGGGCAGGGAGTCTGCGATCCCTTCATGTACCACCCGGCGGTTATCGCCAACTTCACGGCCAGCATACGGGAGCTCACGGGTGGGAGGGCATTCATTGGCCTGGGGGCGGGGAGCAGGCAAGCCGGCAAGGCTATCGGGCGCTCCGTCAGCCTTAAGATGCAGCGAGAAACCGCTAATTTCCTGAAGGACTACACATCCGGCGCAGATGCCGAGCTCTGGGGAGAGACGTGGCACTCCGAGTGGATCAGGAACACGCCCTTCAACGGCCAGTCCATTCCGGTGATTATGGGCCCCCTCGGCCCGAGGGCCATGCAACTCGCAGGTGAGGTCGCCGACGAAATACTCATGTTCGGGGCCGGGGAACCGGAAATAATAAGGTGGAACCTGGAGCAGATTGCCACCGGCGCTGAGCGAGCGGGTCGGGACCCGTCCAAAATCAAGACCTGGGCACGGACAGAGGTATACGTGACCGGCTCCAAGGAAGAGGCCAGGCACGAAGTAGCCTCCTACGCCGCTTCCTGCGCCAGTGAGCTCTACCGAGTAGTCTTCACCCGCGACACCCCCATGGCCCACGACCTTTATGCGAGGCTGGAGAAGAAAAACCCCGGCCTGGTGGACGAATACAGGAAGATCTACGAGGGTTTCAACCCCTACGAGCACGAGTCTCTCCACGCCGAGCACAAGCACCTGGCAACCCAGAGGGTCATCGACTCCATGAACCTGACGGGTCGGGTGGAGGATATTGACGAGAAGATCTACGACCTGCACGAACTGGGCTTGAACGGCGTCTCCTGCGTCCAGTACGCCATCATCGACCAGAAGAGCAATATGAAGGAGATTTCCAACAGCATCATGCCCCAGTTCCGATAATCGTGGCGTCGACTTCACCAGACAGTCAGGAATACGCAGCAGGAGCAAATCAATGGCCAGAATGGACTTCGGGATAGGGCTCGGGGCGGAGCTGAGGTTCGATGAGATCGCCGACCATGCCAGGGTCGCCGACGAAGGCGGCTTCACCCATCTGACCTTCGTGGACCAGAGCAACGTGTCCCGCGAATGCTTCGGCATGATGACAATCGCCGCCATGAACACCCGACGCATCCACATCGGGCATGGAGTCGTGGACCCGTTCATGTACCACCCGGCTGTAATCGCAAACTTCACGGCCAGCCTGAGGGAGCTTACCGGCGGCAGGGCCTTCGTTGGTCTGGGCGCCGGGGCCCGGGAGGCAGGAAAAGCGACCCGGGGCCCTGTGAGCCTGAAGATGCAGCGGGAGACGGTCAACTTCCTGAAGGACTATACGGCGGGGCGAGACGCCGAGCTCTGGGGGGAGACTTGGCACTCCGAGTGGATTAGGAACACGGGATTCAACGGCCAGTCCATTCCCGTGATCATGGGGCCCCTCGGCCCGAGGGCCATGCAGTTGGCCGGTGAGATCGCCGACGAAATCCTCATGTTCGGGGCGGGGGAGCCGGAGATAATCAAGTGGAACCTGGAGCAGATCGCCACGGGCGCAGAGCGGGCGGGTCGAGACCCTTCCAAGATAAAGACATGGGCTCGCACTGAAGTTTATGTGACCGGTTCCAAGGAGGAAGCCAGACACGAGGTCGCCTCCTACGCCTCTTCATGCGCCAACGGCCTCTACCGGTCCATATTCAAACGCAACACCCCGGAGGCCCAGGAACTCTACCGCAGGCTGGAAAAGAAAAGCCCTGGCATCGTCGACGAGTTTCGCAACATCCATGAGAACTTCAACCCTTACGAACATGAATCCCTCCACGCCAAGCACAAGCACCTCGCTTCCCAGAGGGTGATCGACACAATAAACCTGTCGGGGCCCGTGGAGGACATCGACGAGAAGATTTACGATCTTCACGAACTGGGCCTTAGTGGCGTCTCCTGCGTCCAGTACGCAATCATCGACCAGAAGAGCAACATGCAGGAGATTTCCAACAGCATCATGCCCCAGTTCCGATAGGGGTCGGCATGACCACGACCAGAGCCGCCTTTCTGACCGAGCCCTTCGCCGCCTACTACCACCGCGAGGTGCCTGACGAAGACCCGGAACTCACCCACACGGGCCCCGGGACCCCCTGCGGCGAGTACCTGCGCCGATTCTGGCAACCCGTAGCGCACTCCGCCGACCTCAAAGACCTCCCGGTACCACTCACCATCATGGGCGAGGACCTGGTCGCGTTTCGGGACAAGAGCGGGAAAGTGGGCCTGCTGGAGATGCACTGCGCCCACCGGGGCACTTCCCTGGAATTCGGCGTAATCGAGGACCACGGGATCAGGTGCTGCTACCACGGCTGGCAGTTCGACGTGGACGGCTCGATCCTCGACACCCCCGGCGAACCCCCGACCTCAACCCTCAAAGACAGGCTGCGACAGGGCTCCTACCCCGTCCATGAGTACCGGGGCCTGGTCTTCGCCTATATGGGTCCTCCAGAGAAAAAGCCCCCGTTCCCCGTCTACGACGTTTTCGACAGACCTGGGTTCCGGCTGGAGGTTGGGACCTACAACGTGAAGCACTGCAACTGGCTCCAGATCATGGACAACGTGGTCGACCCCGTCCACGAGAGCTTCCTCCATGCCCGGGTCAGTAACGTCCAGTTCACGGATGCGGAGGGCCGGCCGATGGAAGGCCTGAAGGACGTGGGAGAGTTCGACGTAATGGAGACGCCGGTCGGGCTGAACTGCTTCCAGACCCGGCGCGCCGGGCCCGACATCTGGTCTCGCACCATCGAGTGGGTCATCCCCAACATCGCCCAGATCCCCGATCCTCGTATCCTTCCGCCAGAATACGCGAATGGGCAAGAGATGATCTGCGCTCTCCCCCGGATTTTCCGCTGGCGTGTCCCCAAAAACGACACCGAAACCCTGGAATTCACCTTCGTACGGGTGCCGGAGGGCGAGGAGGACGAGTACACAAAGAACCCTGGCTTTGCGGTCGCCGCTCAGCTGGCGGGCCGGGCCCGATCCTACGAAGAGCGTCAGCGCTACCCCGCGGACTATGACGCACAAGTCGGGCAGAGGTTGATTGCCAGGCACGCCCTGGAGCACCTGGCAACCACCGACAAGGGCGTCATCCGCATGCGCAGGATGATGCGGGAAGGCATCCGCGCCGTCGCCCGGGGCGAAGACCCCAAGGGCCTGGAAATGTCAGGACACGACCCCATCCCAACCTACGGGAACGACACCGTACTGAAGGTCGCCTATGAGGGTTCGGAGGATGGGGACAGGGAGTTAGTGCGGGAGATGGGGTTGAAGCTGGCGGAAGGGTTTATTGACAACCCGCCGAGTCGGGTGAAGGGAAGTCGTTAACACCCAGGGCAATCAAGCGTCTGTCTGCGCAACCGGCCTCGACGACGCAGCGCTCAGCCTCGGCGCCTCTCCCGCCCAAAACTCCAACAAAAATCCATCCGGGTCCCGAATTGCCACCTCTCGACTCCCGTCTCCATCCAACTCCTTGTCCAGCATCGCGCCAGACGCTTCCAGCTTGTGTCTGCTCTCTTCAAGCTCTGCATCATTCCACACCTCAAACCCTGCATGGTGCAGACCCGTGTTTCCCGCTTCGGGGGCCGATATGAGAATAATGTGCCCGTTCTCAGTGGTCCCGCCAAGTTCTACGCAGTCTTCGGCGACGCTCCCATACAGCACCCGGAACCCGAGCACTTCGGTATAGAAACGTAGAGACGCTTCAATATCATTCACGCTCAGTGCAGCATGGGTAATGCGCTTGGAATGGAACACCGCCCCATCCACCCGACGAAGTTCCGGGTCCTCGTGGTAGTTGCGGGAGCCGATTGCCGTGAACCGGGGCGGGTCTCCGGGGGTCCAGTCGGGCTCTCCGTAGCGGACGGTGCGGCCGTCGCCGCGTATCTTGCGCCATTCCTTCGTGGAGTCGGAGTAGATTTCGATGCCATTGTCGTCCGGGTCCCGGGTGTAGAGGCTGCGGGTTATGTCGTGGTCAGCCACGCGGAACTCAAAATCGGCGTCAGCCGCCACCCGGTACCCCTCAACCAGGTCGGCCTCACACTCCAGCTCGAAGGCCAGGTGGTTGAGTTTTGGGGCGTCGGGATGCCTGAACACAGCAATGTCGTGGTGGGTGTTCCCGTTGCTCAGGAACCCCCCGACCGCCGGGCCATCGAGGTCGTCCATCGCTGCCTTCTTATACACAACCTCCAGGCCCACGACCCGGTTGTAGAACTCCAGCGATCTCTCAACGTCGGTGACGAAGAGGTTTGCGTGCCCAAGCCGTCGGGCGCGGAAGAAGGGCGCCTTCACCTGCGTCACGACGTGCGCTCCTCGAAAGAGCCGCCCCTTAGCTCGATGAACATGCGCCGGCAGTTGATGTAGTTCCTCTCCGGCTCTTCCCAGCCTTCCAGTTCGCCCAGGGAGAAGGAAGCGGCAGCGTCATCGGGGCCTTTGCCCACGCGGAAGTACTTCTTGCAGTGCTTCTTCAATCTCCTGAAGTAGCGATGCGTCCAGCCAATGGCATCCTTGTTGGCCACGGGCCCGTGTCCCGTGACGAGGGTCTCGACGTCCATCTTGTTTCGCAGGCCGCGAGTGACCTTTATCCAATTGGACACGTGGCCGTCGGCAGCCAGGGGGACCAGGTACTGGAAGGCCACGTCGCCTGTGAAGAGAATCTTCTCATTGGGCAGGTAGATGAGTGTGTCGCCGAAGGTGTGCGCGGGGCCCGGGTGTATAAGCTCAACGCTCCGGCCCCCGAGATGAACGGTCATGGTATCGGCGTAGGTGACGTTGGGAGGGGTCAACTCAAGTTGACGCCAGTCTTCTTCATATTGGGGCCAGCGGTCGGTGAGAACGTCGGGGTCGGCACCACGGCGGAGCAGCGACTCCCGACAACCATCGTGCCCGACCACATTGGCGTCGGGCCGGTAGAACTGGTTCCCGAAGGCATGGTCGGCGTGATGATGGGTGTCGACTACGTATCGGACGGGCTTGTCAGTGACCTTTCGGACATCCTCCATGAAGGCCGTGACCATGCTCTCCACCATCATCGCATCCACAACTAGGCACTCCTCCTCCCCAACGATCAGCCCCGAATTGCAAATGTCCCACCCGATCCCTTCGCGGATGTACGCAAACACCCCATCCCCAATTTCCTGCAGCCCGGTCTTGTAGTTGTATTTCGCCATCTTCGCCCTCTCTTTAGTCCTGCTTGAGGTGTGGACATATTACCCCAATGGCCGGGCGTTATCGATAGGCAGTAGGAAAGACGTGATAATATGGGCCGGGCCCCTCGGCCCGAGGAGAATTCAATGGGAAAACTCGACGGAAAAGTTGCGATTGTCACGGGCGCCAGCAGGGGCATCGGGGCGTGGATCAGCCAGTTATTCGCCCAGGAAGGCGCCCGAGTCGTCTGCGTGGCCCGCACGCTGAAGGAAGGGGACCACATCCTGGAAGGTTCGCTGGAGATGACCTGCGCTCAGATACAGGAGTCGGGGGGCGAGGCAACGCCAATCGCAGCCAACATCTCCCTCCCGGAGGACTGCGAACGTTTGATTGAGGAGACTAAGTCCGCCTACGGTCCCGCCGACATCCTGGTCAACAACGCCGCCCTCACCTATTTCATCCCCATCAAAGACTATCCCCTGAACCGGTGGCTGAGGACCTGGTCGGTAAACATCCACGCTCCTTTCCTGCTGAGCCAGCTCGTACTCCCCGACATGATCGAGAGAAAGAGCGGCAGCATAGTCAACATCTCGTCCAGTTCCGCCATTGGCCCGGGCCGAGGCCCGTACGATGAAAAATCCAGGGAGGACATCGGGGACACCTGCTATGGCGCCGAGAAGGCGGCTCTTGAGCGCTTCACCCAGGGCCTTGCCCTTGAGGTCTTCGAGTATGGGATTTCCGTCACCTGCCTCTCTCCCTCCGTCGTAGTCCCGACCCCCGGCACCCTCTACCACAAGCTGGTTGACAGCATGGATGACCCCCGCGGCGAGCACCCGGAGCTCATGGCCAAGGCCACCCTCCTTCTCGCCACCGAACCCCTCGAGAAGATAACCGGCCGGGTCACCTACACCCAGGAGATCCTGAAAGAGTACGGGCTGATGGGCGAAGGGCAGGGCGTGGGAGTGAGCGAACCCGGCTCCGGGTACAGCCAGATCTAGGATGGGTGCGACTCTGGCAAAGACGGATACGTTCCTGGAGGCGGCACGCGGCCTGCAACCCCTGGTCCGGGAGTCGGCGGGCGAGGGCAACATCGACCGGGAGCTGTCGAAAGAGGTCGCCGAAGCGATCATCGACGGCGGGTTCTTCCGGATGCTCGTGCCCCGGGCCCTGGGGGGCTACGAAATCGAGTACCCCGATTACCTGAGAGTAGTCCAGACCTTCGCCGAGGCCGACGGCTCGACGGGTTGGTGCATGAACCAGAACTCCGTCCTCCCCTTGCAGGCACCCAAACTCCCGGAACTCACCGCCCGACAGATCTGGAGCGACGAGCGAGCCGTCCTCGCCAACGGCCCGCCAATTCAGGCCGACGTAATCCCCGTGGAAGGTGGTTACAGGCTCACCGGAAGCTGGCGCTTCAGCAGCGGCTGCCATCACGCCAACTGGATGATCGCCCTCGTCTCGAAGAATAAGATCGGGGCCCGGATGCGCTCTCGCAGCCCCGACGATCTCCTCCTGGTCATGCCGAAGGAACAGGTGAAGCTGGTCGACGTATGGGACGTGAACGGCCTCCGGGGCACGGGCAGCTTCAACTTCGAAATAGACGACCTCTTCGTCCCCGAGTCCCACACCTTCTTCTGGAGCCAGAAGCCCTGGGATGACGGCCCCCTCTACGCGATGCCCATGACCCTTATCTTCTCCTCGGGGTTCGGGTGCGTGGCCTTGGGGGTCGCGAGAGCCGGCCTGGACGCCGCCATCGAGCTTGGAATCCGCAAACGCGCCGAGCGTGAAGGTTCCTTGCTCAGGGACAAGTCCACCTTCCAGCGGGGCATAGGGCAGGCCGAGGCCACGTGGCGCTCCGCCAGGGCCTTCCTTTTCGATGCTGCGGAGACGGCGTGGGAGTCGGTGTGCTCGAAGGGATCTTTGAGCCTCGATGAGCGTATTAAGCTACGGCTGGCCAGCACTCATGCGATACGGGTCGGGGCGCAAGTCACCGACATGGCCTACAACCTGTGCGGTTCCGACGCCATCTTCGAACGCAACCCGATCCAGCGTCGGTTCCAGGACTCCCACGTCATCACCCAGCAGATCCAGGGCCGCTTCGAGCACTACGAAAAGGCGGGCCAGCACTTCCTCGGCATGGAGCCCGAGGGGGAGTTCTAACCCTTTAAGGCCCCTCCTGGTCGAACGTCCTCAAAGCCCTTGGAGGCGGCTGTACATAGCCTTCCGTCTCCAGCTTCGCCTCATCCAACTCGATGCCCAGCCCGGGCGTTTGGGGCAACTCAATGTAGCCGTCCTTCACCTGGATTGGGTCTATCGTGATGTCGTTGGCCTTTTCGGCAAAGTTGATGAAGTACTCCGTGATCAGGAAGTTCGGGATACTCGCCGAGACCTGCACCGTCGAGGCCAGGGCCACCGACGTGCTGTTGTAGTTGTGCGGAGATACGGCCACGTAATGGGGCTCGGCCATCGCCGCTATCTCTTTCAGTTCCAGGATGCCGCCGCAGTTGGCGACGTCGGGATTGATTATGTCAACGGCCCGGTTGTCGAAGACCTCTCGGAAAGCAGCCTTGCCGTAAAGGGCCTCGCCGGTTACCACGGGGATATCTATCTGGCTCCTCACCTCGGCCATAGCTTTCAGGTTCTCGGACGGAACGGGCTCCTCATACCAGAAGGGCCTGAACCGCTCGACCTGCTTTGCCACCCGCACGGCGTTCATCGGCGAAAGGCGCCTGTGCACTTCAATCAGGATGTCTACCTTCTCCCCCACCGTCCCCCGCACCGCCGCGATGTTCTCCACTGCCGCCTCTTCGACCTCCTTGTCCACGTACAGACGCCACGGGCCAGGGAACGGATCGAATTTCAACGCAGTGAAGCCTTGCTCCACCACTTCACGAGCCATGGTTGCGTAGTCCTCCGGGTCTTTCGCTCCGCCATACCAGCCGTTGGCGTAGACCCGGATCCTGTTCCGGCACGCTCCACCCAATAGCTGGTAGACCGGCACACCCAGCTTCTTCCCGACCACGTCCCACATCGCCTGCTCTATCCCGCTCAGCGCACAGTAGAACTCCATTGACCCCCGACGCCCGGCGAAGTCATCGTAGGCCGTCTGCGTGGTGTGCTTGATGTTGAACGGGTCCCTGCCGACCAGATACCGGCCCAACTCCTCAACGTGGGCCTGGATGGCGCGGTCCCGGTCAAGCTGCGTGTAGCATTCGCCCCAGCCGTGGATGTCCCCGTCCGTCTCGACCTTGACGAAGAGCCAGTTCTTCCCACCGATCATCCCCGCTCGATGGCCCTTGGAGTAGACGAGGTACGACTTTATGTTTTCAATCTTCACGCCCGACCCCCGTTCAGTCGACTACCGCTATCGCCTCTACTTCGATCAGGGCTTGGGGGTCGAGGAGCCGGTTCACAACGGTAGTGGACGCCGCCGGAAGCTCCGACCCAAAGAACTCCCGACGCACGTCTATAGCCTTGTGGTAGTTGGGCAGTGCCGCTTCGTCTATGTAGTCGGTGACCTTGAGCACGTCCTTGAAGCCGGCGCCGCCTGCCTCCAGCACCTCAGCGATGTTGAGGTAGGTCTGTCGGGTCTGGGCCTCCATGTCGCCGATGGCCAGGGCCCCGGTCTCCGGGTGATGCCCCGTAGTCCCCGACACGAAAAACAGGTTGCCCTTCTTCACGCCGGGCAGAAAGGTTATCCCCTGTGCATGGGCCCTTTCCGCCAGCACCGTCTCCTTCTTGCCTCCCTTAACGGCGACAAGGTTGATCTCAATCATCCACTCGGGGGCGTTGAGGGCCAGGCACACTACGCCCGTGGACGCCGGAAAGTCATCGCCAAAGAACTCCCGACGCAGGTCTGCCGTTTGGCGGTAGAAGGGTCGGGCGGCAGGGATGATGTAGTCCCGGGTCATTATCACGTCTTCGCGGGTGGCGCCGCCCTCGGCCAGTATCATGTCGAACTTCTCGAACAGGTATTTCGTCTGGTCGTACAGCGACCATGGGCAGGCTCGCTCATCGTTCTCGTCGATGTACCACGGCGCCTGCCCCGCGCTCCACAGGATGTCGTTCTTCAGAACGCCGGGCCGGTTGGTGCCGCTCTCGTAGGACGCAATGGTCTTCTCCGGATAGGGAGGGTAGCCGGGGTTGATGTACTTCTTCTCGCCGGGGCTGATGTCCAGCACCAGGTCGACGCTCCAGATGGCGTTCAGGTTCAGGTTGCCCTGCATGTAAAGGCCAGTGCCCGGAGCATAGTTCGGCCCGAAATTGCTCCGCCACGTGTCCGGGGAAACAGTGGGCGACGACCGGAAGGCCCGCTTGTAATGCGACAGTGGAGGACTTCCCGCCGCCGACGTGAAGACCGTGCGGTTGGTCATGTCGTATGGCGTCCCCCCGCAGGCCTCGATCAGGAGCTTGTGCTTCTCCATGATCACGTCCATCTGCTCTACCGCATCGCCCAGGCACTCGATTTTGCCCGTTTGCGGGTTCTCCCGCTCCGCCGTCTGCCCCGACAGATAGAGGATGCCGTTCTTCTCCGCCCCCAATGAATACGGCATCTTTGAATAGTCGAAGTAGGGCCAGTTGGCCGGGTTAATGAGCCTTCGTTCCGCCATGTTGTCTCCTTAGATTCTCTTCAGGTTCCGGGGCAACTCTGCTAGCCCTTCGGAAAGTCGGGGCCCGGGTAGGCGGGCACATAGATATCCTCGTACTCCTCCTTGAACCTCCTCCATACTCTGAGCGTCGACTCCCGGGCCTTCTCGATTACCTCGCCCTCATCCATCGTCAACACCTTGCCCTCGCGCATCACGAACTCTCCACCCACCATCACCGAGTCAACGTCACCCGTATCCCCGTAGTGCACCAGGTTCGACACCGGGCTGATAGCCGGTACAAGGTGGGCTCGACCCAAGTCCACGAAAGTCAAATCAGCTAACTTCCCGGCCTCTATGGATCCGAGCTCCTCCTCCATCCCCACGGACTTCGCCCCGTTCAGCGTCGCCCAGTTCAGCAGGTCCTGGGGCATCGGCTTGGGTGGCGAGTCGTCCCGCAGGCTACGGTTCAGCACAAGCCCGAAGTTCAGGGCGTGAAACATGTTCTCCGTCATGTTGTCCGTGCCGAGGGTTACGTTCACCCCCGAGTCCGTGATCTTGGGCATTTTCGCGATCGGGTACCGGCCCGTCCGGGCGCTGGGCGACGGGCAGTGGGCCATGTGGGTCCCGGTCTCGGCGAGGATTTCAACATCGGCCTCGTCGCAGAAGAACCAGTGGGCCGCCAGCACGTCCCGACCCAGCCACCCGTTGTCCCGCAGGTACGCCGCCGAGGATTTCCCGCTCACCGACCTCACCTGGTCAAGTTCCTTCTGGCTCTGCGCCAGGTGCACCGTCCGACGCAGACCGTGCTTCTCCGACAGGTCGAGCAGCTTCCTCAGCATCCACGGAGAGCAGTTGTCCGGGGCATGGGCCGCCACCTGGCACTGCACCCGACCCCCGTCCATCCCGTGAAACTCCTCGATGAGCCGCTCCGCTCGGTCCAGGAACTCCTGTCCCCACTCTTCCGAGTATTCGTATATGCCGTAGCGGATTTTCAGGTTGAGGGCGTCCGCACAGCTTTCGCTCAGGAATAGTCTTACGCCCGAGTCGGCCATGGTCTGTGCATATTGGTAGACGTGCCGGAAGGGATCGACCATCGTCGTTGTTCCCGACCTGATCGCCTCCAGGCACCCGAGGGCGTTCATGGCCTGCCGGTCCTCGGCGGTCATGGCAAAAGAGATGGGCGACATGTACCCGTAAATCGCATCTCCCCCCATGTCCTCTACCGTGCCCCGAAGAACGGTCAGCACGGAGTGGGTGTGAGCATTGACGAAACCCGGAAGTACAGCTTGGCCCGAGGCGTCGATCCGCTCCAGGCTCTCGTACTTCCTCTCCATCTCCCCCGACTCCCCAACCTCCTCTATCCTCTTGCCCAGCACCGCAACAGATCCATTCTCGATCACCGACCCGTCAGCGTCACAAGTGATCACCACCGCATTTTGTATCAAAGCGTCCATTCTGGCTCGACCTCCGCGCCTATTCTATCAGCCACCCGACTAGACAGTGTTATAATCAGTTCGGCGCTCCCGTGGCGTGTGTGGAAGAAGAACGGCTTGTCATCCAATCCCCAGCGGACTCTCGACTACTTCGAAGCTGTCGAATTCTATTTTGAGCAAGGCCTCACAGACGGCCTGCCCGTGGTTCCCCCCACCCCCGACCACCTGGCCCAATTCCTTGATGCCGCGAACCTGAAACCCGATGACGTAATGGGCGTGGTCTCCGTGGGCGCGATCCCGATCACCGCCGAGAAGGTCGCACTCAACGCCATCATGGCCGGTTGCCTCCCCGAATACATGCCCGTAATAGTCACTGGTATACAAGCCATGGTCGACGATGAGTTCAGCCTTAACGCTACCGCGGCCAGTACGTCGGGCGCTTCTCACATGCTGGTGGTCGGTGGCGAGGTTGTGGATGATCTGGGCATCAATTGCGGCCTTAACATGCTGGGCCCCGGGACCCGGGCCAACGCGACGATAGGCAGAGCCATTCGGCTTATCCTGATGAACGTGTGTGGGGCCTTGCCCGACGTGTTGGACAAGTCGACGCTCGGGAACCCCGGCAAGTTCACCGCCTGCATCGCCGAGGATGAGTCCCTAACCTCCTGGCCTCCCCTCCGCACCGACTACGGCATCCCCGAATCCCGGGACGCAGTGACCGCCTTCGCCTGCTACGCCCCCGTGCAGGTCTCGGACCACCGCAGCAACAGCGCCGAAGAAGTCCTGACTCGCATCGCCGATGCCATAGTCGCATATCCCTACTACGCCCGCGGCTGCGAGATCATGGTTATCCTCGTTCCCGAACACTTAAATCACGTCCTGTGCGCCGGGTGGAGCAAGAAAGACGTGCAGCAGTTCCTCCATCAGTCCACGCAGAGGTCGATGGACTACTGGAGGTCACGTCCGGACAGCGGCAAGAACGAGTTCCGGGAGGGCGTCGGGTTATCAGGGGTTGCGACAACACCGGATGACTTCCTGATTGTTCCCGCCGGCGGCAGCGCGGGCGGGTTCTCAGCTTTCCTCGTATCATGGGGCAGCGAGGTTGACTACAGCCGCAGCGTCACCCGACCCATAGGACTACCCTGACCCGAAAACCAAGAGGTGAATCATGCCCAATAAGAGTTCCACAGGCATTCCCGTAATGGATCCCAGAGGCGAGACCCCAGCCGCCAGCAGGTCAATGGCGCCACGCCCCTCGGGACTGGATGGAAAGATCATTGCCCTCGTAGACAACACCAAGATCAACGCTGGCAATCTTCTGGACAGGCTATCGTCCCTGCTGACGGCAGAGGTGGAGCCCGCACGGATCGTGCGTTATTCCAAGACCGATGCCACCCGCCCCGCACCTCCCTCCCTTATAGCTCAAATCGCCGATGAATGTGACGGCGCCGTGCTCGCCATCGGGGACTGAGGCTCCTGCAGCCAGTGCAGTTTGCATGACGGTATAGAATTGGAACTGAATGGAACACCCACCGCAGTCATCATCACCGATGAGTTTGAAATTCCCGCCAGGACCATTGCCCGTATGAGAGGCATCCCCGACTACCCCTACGCCCAGGTCCCGCATCCCATCGGCAGCCTGAATGACGACGGCCTTATGGAGCGAGCCAAATTCGCCCTTCCTCAAGTCGTACAAATTCTCACCCGAAACCCAAGTCAAAGAAATGGACGGAAGCAATAGTGGACAATTCTTCTCTCTCTCCCTCGAATGACAGTGGCCGGAAATCGGGTCTGAGGGGCCTGGGACGCATTCTCGCCTCTCCCTTTTCCAGGTCTCGACACAAAAGCCAGATCCGCGTGATCTCGACATCTCCCGAGAATCCCAGACAAACCAATCCCGGAGGCAAAACTCTGAACTATAGAACTAACAAAGGCTCCAAGGGGTCCGGCGTATATATCGACGTCGAGAACCTCCAGGAAGACGCCCAAACCCTCATATCCTCACTCATGCACAACTGGCCTGAAGCCGCTCCATCCCCGTCCCGCATGACCCTCTACGTCCGAGCTGACCAGGCCGAGCTCTGGCGCCTGTGGACGGTCGACCAGTTCGGCGGCGTCCAGGTCATCGTCAAGGGCATCCAGCACTTCAGCCGCGACTCGTCCAAGAACTCCGCCGACATCGCCATCGCCACCAACGCCATCGCAGACTTCGTGCGCGGCAGGATTGCTCATATCGTCGTCTTCAGCGACGACAGCGACTTCATTTCCCTCTATGGCGCCATCCGCGACGAGGTGGATGGCTCCCGGGACCCGATACCCTTCCTCTGGGCAGTCACCGACCGGCACAAGTCCCTATCCGCCAACGTCAAGCAGTTCTTCCCCCGAAATCTACTGCATGTGGTTTCCGCGGACTCCCGCTCCCGTCGGGCTCACCCTCCTCTCAGGCCCCGCTCCGGCGTCTCCAGGCGGCCCGCACGTCCCGTGTCGACGCCTTCGCCCCAACCATCCATCTCACAGGCGCCCCCGACTCCCCCACCCCTCGCCCCCGCCCCTCTCGCCGCTCAAGGCAATTCGTGGGCGGACATGGCCCGTACCATAGTCCGCGAGCGTCCCCTCGGCGCCTTCAAGAGCACCGATTGCCAGGACATCATCCGGCGTCGCTGGCCCGGCCACCGGCTGGCAAGGGTGGGAGGCGCCGCCTTCGGCACCGAGTTCAAGAAGAGCATCTGGCCCGAGCTCGAAAAGCTAAGCGTGAAGATACCCAACCCCAACCGGAAACCCGTCACCTACGAGCTCACCAACGAGGCCAAAGCCGCAGTACGGTAAAGGAGCGGAAGGTGGCGACTCCCTTTCCTCACCTGTTCGAACCCATAAGGGTTGGCAAGTACACCCTTAGGAACCGTATAGTGAACGCGGGCCACGCCGCCCACTACCAGGGCGAAGGGGGCCTCCCCGACGACCGGTACGTCCACTACGTCCGGGAACGGGCCAAGGGCGGAGCGGCCATGGTCGTCATCGGTCATAGTGTCGTCTACAACGACGGCGAGATTCCCCTCTCCATGGCCAACTACGACGACCGTGTCATCCCCGTTTACAGACGCATGTCCGCCGCCACCCACGAGTTCGACACCCCCCTCCTGGCACAACTCGGCCACAGAGGCAGGGCTGTCGTCGATTCCGCGGGAGTCCTAGGCCGACCCCTCATGGCCCCCTCCGCCGTCCCCCCACCCCACTTCGCCAGCCCCCAGTACATGCCCCACGAGATGTCCACCGAGGAGGTCGAGGAATCCGTCCAGCAGTTCTTCGATGCCGCCACCCGAGTCCGCGAAGGCGGTTTGGACGGCGTCGAACTCCTGGTTGGGCTGGGCTACCTGGTCGCCGGGTTCCTGAGCCCCGACTCTAACCGCCGAACCGACAAATACGGCGGCTCAACCATCGAAGAGCGCATGACCTTCCTCTACGAGATCGTCGAAAGCTGCCGCAAGGCCCTCGGCCCCGACCTCCTCCTGGGCATACGGATGTACGACGATATGGTCGACTACAGCGTCGGCATGTCGGAGCTAAAGGCCATCGCCCCCCTGCTGGAGCGCACCGGTGCCATCGACTATTTGAACGTCTGGCAGGGCGCAATTCCCGACCCCAAGTCCTTCGCAGACCACTGGCCCAGCTACTACCGGGAGCCCGGCCAGTACATCTACAAGGCCAACGAGATCAAGCAGACCGTCGGGTTGCCCATCATCGGCGCCGGCCGCATCGACTCTCCTGCCCTGGCCGAGCGGCTCGTCGCCGATGGCGTAGTGGACATGGTCGGCATGGTCCGCGCCCTCATCGCCGACCCACATCTCCCCAACAAGGCCAAAGATGGACGCTCGGACGAGATCCGCTACTGCATCGGCACCAACCAGAGCTGCGCAGGCCACATCCTCATCGGCCTGGGCGTCGGGTGCATCTACAACCCCGTCACCGGTCGGGAGAAGGATTGGAGCACCCTGCCCTCGGCGCCCGAGAAGAAAAAGGTCGTCATCGCAGGCGGAGGCCCGGCCGGCATGGAGGCCGCCCGCACCGCTGCCATGAGAGGCCACGACGTTGTCCTCTTCGAAAAAGGCCCGAGGCTCGGGGGCCAGCTCAACCTGATAATGAAGACACCGCATCGGGATCATTTCGAGGAGATTATCCTGTTCTTCGAACGCCAGCTCGGCAGGCTGGGCGTCGAAATCCGGCTCAACGCCGAGGCTACTCCTGACCTCGTTCTCTCCGAATCCCCAGACTCTGTAGTTGTCGCCACGGGCTCCACCGCCTACACCCCCGAAATCCCCGGCGCGGAGGGCCGGAACGTGCTCACAACCTGGGACGTATTGAATGGGTCGCCGGAACTGGGTGAGCGAGTCGTTGTTATCGACACCCAGGGCCTCCCCGAGGCCTCCACCGTCGCCGATTACCTGGTCTCCAACGGCAAGTCCGTCGAGATCATCACGGGCCTGCAGTACGTGGGCCGGGAGATAACGCCTCCCCTATGGCAGCACCTCTACGAAAGCCTGCTGCGCAAGGGCGTCAAGATGACCCCCTTCACCGGCGTCTTCGAAATCCTGGAAGACTCCCTCTACGTCTATGACGTCGTCACCTGGGAGCCTCGCTACATCACGGGCGTCGACACCGTGGTCATAGCCGCCGGCGGCCGAGCCGTCGACACCCTCTACCGGGACCTCAAAGGCCGCGCCCCAAACCTACACACCATAGGAGACGCCCTCCAACCCAGGGACATTGAAGTCGCTGTAGTAGACGGCCACCGCACCGCCCGAGCCATCTAACCCACCATGGCCTTCCCTTGACCCCATCCCCTGACCCCTTCTAATATCTCCACGTTGCGGGAGTAGCTCAGTGGTAGAGCCCCTGCCTTCCAAGCAGGTTGTCGCGGGTTCGAGTCCCGTCTCCCGCTCCACCTACAGCTTCGACAGCGCCTGCCCCAGGTCCCTCTCGATGTCCTCCCCCGACTCTATCCCGCAAGACATCCGTATTAGCCCCCCGTAAATCCCCACCTCCTCCCGCTCCCCCTCCGACAACGCCCTGTGCGAGGTCTTCGCCGGGTGCGACACCGTAGTGCAGGTCTCCCCCAAGCTGGCCGCAAACCTGATCATCTCCAGCGAACGTACGAACTTCGAGGCTCCCTCCTCCCCACCCCTCACCTCAAACGACACCATGCCCCCGAATCCGCCCGCCAGCGTCGACTTCGCCAGCTCGTGCTCCGGGTGGCTTGGCAGACCCGGGTAATGCACTGCCACAACCGCCCTATTCTCGGACAGAAACTCGGCGACACGTATGGCGTTTTCGCAGACCCGGGCCACGCGCAGCGGCAATGTCCGTATTCCCCTGACGATGAGCCACGCTGCAAATGGGTCCAGGGTGCTTCCCCACACGCGGTTCGACTCGCGCACCGCCGCCATGGCCTCGAATCGACCCGCCCCCACCCCGCCCATCACGTCGGAATGTCCACCCAGCAGCTTCGTAGCGCTGTGTATGGTCACGTCGGCGCCCAGGTCCAGGGGCCGCATCAGCAAGGGTGTCGCCAGTGTGTTGTCCACCACGGGTCGAGTTCCCTTTGCAGAAGCCCGCCTCGATATCCCTTCAATGTCCGTGACCCGGAGCAGGGGGTTGGTTATCGACTCCACCAGCATCACCTCGGGCCTCGACTCCAAGGCCTTCTCCACAAGCCCGAGGTCAGTCACGTCCACGAACTCCACCCCCACCCCGAACTTCGACAAATGCTTCCTCAGGAGCAGGTTCGTCCCACCGTACAGCACGTCACCAGCCAGCACCGTGTCCCCCGCCTCGACCATCGAGAGCAGAGTGTTCCCGATGGCCCCCATCCCCGACGCGAAGGCCACGGCATCATCCGCATTTTCCAGTTCAGCCACGATACCCTCAAGAATTTCGACATTCGGGTTACCGTCCCGGGTGTAGATGAACCCGTCCTCCCGGCCTGCGTAGATGTCGTCCAGCTTCTCCAGGCTCTCGACCTCAAACACCGAGCCCTGGTAGATGGGCGCCATCAGGGGCTTCGTCGTCGAGTCCACGTCCCTCCCCGCCGACGCGCAAATGGACTCCACCGACCGCTTTCCTGGGTTCACTCGAAACTCCCTCTCGCGACTCGTCCCTTAGTCGAAGCCCATCACCCTTCTGTACAGCAGAAGATTATCCCTGAGCACGCGGGTTATCAGGAAATTCTCCCTGACGTGCTCCCGGGCCCTGCATCCCATCTCCTCTGCCAGTCCGGGATTCCGTAATAGCAATAACGCCCTCTCCGCACACTCCTCCGTCGAATCGACCAGGAATCCCGTCTCCCCGTCCAGGACCTGGAGCGTCAGCCCCCCGGCCCGACCCGCTATCACCGGCTTCCCATGCCACAGCGACCCGGTGGCGCTCAGCCCAAACCCTTCCCTGCTTGATTTCTGCACCATCACGCTAGCGATGGTTTGAACTGCATTCACCTCCAGGTCTGTCATCCCCTTGAAATTCGTAATCAGGTGTACATCTGGGTCTTCACCCGCCCGTCGAGCGGTCTTTTCGAAGTAACCCAGGCCCTCGGGGTCATCCGCGGCGGTCGGGCCGATCATGATTAGCTGGATTTCCGGCACCTGCTCCTTGACCATCCGGTACGCGTCAACTACGCCCAACGGGTCCTTCCACGGGTCAAACCTCGATACCTGCGCCATTACGGGCCTCTCCCCGTCCACCCCAAACCGCCCCAATACCCGAGCCGCCTCATCCATGCTCAGGGGCACATTCTTCTCGTCCAACGGGTCTATGCCCGGCGCCGACACCCAAGGGGTAGGACCCTGGTATCCATTGATGATGAACCCCTCCATGCTGAACTCGGCCGCGTCATACAGGTTGATGTACTTCTGCAAATTGGCCCAGACGTCGGGTTGGGCGTCAGTGAGGTCTATGTGGCATCGCCATATCCACTTGGTTGCCTCGCCGGATCGACCATCCACGAAGTGCAGAAGTGGCGCCGGTTGCGGATCATGTACGAAGATAATGTCGTAGTCGGTGAATATCTCGTGCGCATTACTCCGGTTGTATTCCAGCCACGTATCCCACATCTCCGCCGTCCATTCAACTCGTTTCCCCTGTAAGCTGTTGTGCATGCTCTTGGTCACGTCGAAAAACGGCACTTCACCCCTGATTGTCCGCCACTCCGCCTCGACACCCACGTCGTTCAAGAGCGGTATCAGCGCCTCGAAAATATCCGCGACACCCCCGCCGCTCGCCGAGGAGTTCAGGTGCAGGACCGTCTTATCCTTTAGCCCCGAGGCCAGCTCGCGTATCTCTTCCACCGCTCCCCGCCCCGCCACCTCCGCGTAGTCCTCCAGCTTCCTCTCCCCCACCTCCCTCAAAGGCAGGCTTGTCTTCCTGCTTCCTTCACTCATCTATGTCTCCGACAGTCTCCCTCACAAGACGAGGCGCTCGCCTGTGCAGCGAGCGCCTCCACTGTGGTCAAATTTATGCTTGCTTATGTCTAGTTAAGAACTTCCTCAGGCGGGCCGGAAGACCAGGCTCACGCTGGCATCCTCGCCTTCCCCTTCCTGGTTGAACCCGGCGACTACAGGCATTCCGACAGACACCGCGCTCGGGTCCGAAGCGTCGACGCCCTCCAGCATCGCCGTGATGCCGGGCCCTTCTTCCGTCTGGACAACCGCCGACCAGTACGGTTTGTCCCTCCCGTATCCCTTTGCAGCCATGCCCGTCGGGACGATGGTGATAGACGTATACCCGACCACCTTCCCCTTGCCACTCAACTCCTGCCAGCCCATGTCGGTGCCGTGGCACTGCGGGCAAACGGGCCTCGGGGGGAGATACAGGACGTCACACTTTTCGCACCGGCCGGCTACCAGCTTTCCTTCCGAAATGTTCTGCTTGTAGGTGGAAATCGTGAAGTCGGTCTGCTCCATGACCCTACCTCCGCTCCAGGATGTGGATAGCACAGGTCCCGCCCGTCCCCCCGACGTTATGCGTCAGGCCCAGGCTCAGGTCCTTGTCCTTCAGCTGCCTCTCTCCGGCCCGCTCCGTGAGCTGCGTCCAGACCTCCAGTATCTGCCCTGTCCCCGTAGCCCCGACTGGGTGCCCCTTGGACTTCAGCCCGCCCGACACATTCACCGAGACCGGAGCTTCCCTTGAGGTCTGGCCCTCCGCCGCGGCGAATGCGCCTTTGCCCGGCTCGAACAACCCTAGGTCTTCAATTCCTATGATCTCCGCGATGGTGAAGCAGTCGTGCACTTCCGCCATATCCAGGTCGCTTGGCTTTATGCCCGCCATCTCGTACGCCTGATGCGCAGCAATCCTCGCCGACGGTATCGAAGTTATGTCCCCGGCCCAGGTTGCGATTGGGCCTGCGCTGGCCTGGGCGCTCGCCACCACATTCACCACGTCATCCGTGTACTCCCGAGCCACGTCCTCCGCGGCCAGTATTATGCAGCTGGCACCGTCGGTAACCGGGGAGCAGTCGAAAAGGTGAAGGGGCCACGCCACCTGGGGGTTGGCCCGGGCGTCGTTCAGGAAGTCGAACTCGTCTTCCCACTCGGGAACGGGCTTGCCTCGCTTGGCCGCGCTGGCCTTGCGCCGCTCCATGAAGTCGGCTATCGACACGTTGAACTGTGCTTTCGGGTTGAGGGCGCCGTTTCGGTGGTTCTTAATTGCCACGTGCATCATGTGCTCACGCGTCGCTCCGTGCCTGTCCAAGTACGCCGACCCCATCGCCGCGTACAGGCCCGGAAAGGTGAACTGCGCCTGGTCCAGCTCCATAGGCACGTCGCTGGCGGCGGCCAGGGCGTCCTGCACCTCCTCGGTGGCGAGAGAGGTCATCTTCTCCACACCCCCGACCAGCACCATGTCATACATCCCCGACGCAACGGCCATGATCCCCTCACGAAAAGCCAGTCCACTGCTCGCACAGGCCCCCTCCACCCGGGTCGCGGGTCTCGGAGCCAGCCCGACCCAGTCAGCCATCAGGTGGCCCAGGTGCCCTTGCCTCTCGAAAAGGTCCGCCGAGAAGTTGCCCACGTACAATGCCTCTATTGCCTCGGGGTCCAGGCCCTTGCTCACGGAACCAACGGCCTCCGAGTAGGCCTCCCCGAAGAGGTCTCGGGTCGTCTTGTCGGCAAAGGCCCCGAACTTGGACATGCCTCCGCCTATGATGCTCACGCCCCTCCCCAGCTTTCTAGTCTTGGCCGCCATTGGCTCCTCCTTCGGCGGGTCAATAGACCCGCGGTTTCCTGATCGATTCTAGGTAGTTCTGTCTCATCCTAAACTACTAACATCGGTATCCACAGCCCGTAGCCTTAACATATCCATGAGTCTATGCACTTGAAAGGTAGTCGTCGATCGCGTTTATTCTATTGTGCATGCTCTCTAGTAAGTCATTAGTAGTCTGTTGACTCTCATGTATTCCTTTCATCATATTAATAAAATCGCCTATTAACTCGTTATGGTTATTAACTTTTTCGACAACCTGCCCTAAAACATCTTCATGGCGATTAACCATCTCAACGATTGAGGAAATGGCCTCTCCATGTTCTGCCATCACTTCAACATTATGATTATTTGCCTCAGAGAGTTCTGTAAGGTCCTTCGCTATTTGACTAAAAATTGGCTTTAGTTCACTGTCCATCTTGGCTACCCAGTACCTCGCAGTTCATTTTTTCAGTGACACCACCAGGACTGAAACCATCGCTGGTATCCCAGAAACTCTTTCGGCATTTCGTTTGATTTCTCTTTAATGAAGCATTTCCTCTGAGTCGTAGACATTCTCCAAGGTTACCGAATCCTAGTCTTTAATTTCTAGGGTCGACACCGTGCCCGTGGACAGGGCCGCAACCCTGATGGCGTGGTTGTTGGTGTCGGCGATGTACATCTTGCCGTCGGCTATCGCGAGGCCCTCGGGTTCATAGAACAGGGCATCCCTGGCCAGGCCGTCCTCGAATCCCGTGTCCCCCAACCCCGTAAAGCTGACAACTGCTCGGGTCAGGGGGTCGATCCGTTTAACCTTGTTGTTGTAGGTGTCCGTGACGTAGAGCATGCCCTCATGCCAGCAAATTCCCTGCACGTGCTGCAAAAGCGCCCGGTCCCCGACTCCGTCCCTGTCTCCGAAGTCGAACAGGCCCATTCCCACCAGTGTGCTCACCTGCCCCGACTCCCCTCTCGTCGCCGTGCGCACCGCGCTGGTCTCGCTGTCCGCGAAGTAGATCGTATCGCCGTCCGTGTCGATTCCCGTCGGCTGGGCCAGCATGGAGTTGCGCAAGGAACCGTCCCGTATCCCCTCCCGTCCGCTCCCCGCAAACGGCCCCACGTACCCGGACTCCAGGTGCATCACCCAAAGCTGATGGAAACCGGCCATGGCGACGTAGAGCATCCCATTCTGGCAGGTCAGATCCCAGGGCGAATTCAGGGCGACTTCCCCGACTCCTCCGTCATGAAACATCCGCGCCTGCTCTCCCGTGCCGGCTATCGTCTCGACAGTTCGGCTCTGCAAGTTTATGCGTCGGATGCAGTGGTTCTCCGTATCCGCGACATATAGGTTGTCTCCCGAAAGAGCCAGCCCATGCGGATGGTTGAACTTTGCGTCTGCAAAACTGCCATCCGCCAGCCCGGATTCCTCTCCTCCGATGACATCCAGGATCTGTCCGTCCATAGAGACGGACAGCACCCGGTTGTGATTGGAGTCCGAGACGAAAAGGCGAGACCCAACTTCATCCGCGATAATCTTGCTGGGGAAGGAGAGGATGCCCCCTTCTTCCTTGTGTTCGTAGAGACCGGGAATAGGCGTCCGGTCCAGAGTACCCCGGGCCTCGAATTCGGTGATCATGTCCCCGATAACTCTGTCGAAGGCCCCAAAGGTTATCTCGCCCTCATGCCGCCCGAGGATGTTGCCCTCGGGGTCGATCACGTAGAGGGTCGGCCAAGCCCGTGCAGAGTACTGGCTCCACACCCGGAAGTCCTTGTCGTTGACCACCGGGTGTTCAAGCTCGAATCGCCTTATGGCCTTCTCGATGTTCGCCGTTTCCTTCTCGGTGGTGAACTTCGCCGAATGCACCCCGACCACCACCAGCTCGTCCCGGTATTTCTCTTCCAGTTTCCGCAACTGCGGAAATACGTGCATGCAGTTGACTCAGCAGTAAGTCCAGAAGTCCAGGATGACTACCTTGCCCTTTAAGTCCTCCATGCTCAAAGGACGCCCGACGTTCAGCCAGTCGATGTCCCTGGGGAAGTCGGGGGCCCTTATGCTGCCTACCAGTGCCTGTTGTGCCATTTCGGCTTACTCCTCAACTTTCCGAACGTATCCTCTGAATCTTTAGCTCAGTTAAAGGGCGCCCTGATTACCCACACTGCCGGAAGCCCGTCTGCGATCAACTCCCAGCTGTCTCCCCCGTCCTCGCTGGCGAACAGTTCACCATCCGTCGTCCCTGCATACAGCCCGCCCGACACCTGGGGGTCCGACGCCAGACCCCTCACCATCCCGTGCAGCCTGTCCGGCAATCCGTTCCCGAGCCTCTCCCACGTCGAACCCGCATCACGGCTCCTGTAAATCCTCGCCGCTGCACCCTCCGGCCGCCCGAAGGTGCTCGGGTTGTCTATCGCCGACCCAATGTACAGCACACTCGGGTCCCGGCCGTCGAAGATGATGGGGTGGGTGTAGGGGTTCTCCATGCCTTCTTGTATGTGTTCCCAGTTCCGGGCCCCGTCCATCGAGCGGTAGAACCCGTCGCCGGTGGTCGAGTACATGACTTTAGAATCGCTGGGGTGGGATAGCAGATAGTGGATGTCTTCGTATATGCCCTCCCCGTAGTGTTCCCACGTCTCTCCGCCGTCGCTACTTCGGATCAATCCCCCGACCTCCACACCCGCATACACCGTGTCCGGCTCATTGGGCGCAAAGTCGAAGGTCCGTACATGGGAAATGAAGGGAGGGGCAGGGAACGACCAAGTCGAGTAGTTGGGCAGTTCCTTCACCGCCTCCATTTCGAGCCAGCTTTCTCCCCCGTCCCGGCTCCTGAACACTGCCGCAGGCTCCGTCCCCGCGAACACTGTTCCCAATTGATGGGGAGATACACCCAAACCCCTTATGTCCCCCTCCAGGCCCTGGGTCCAAGAGCCCGACGCGGAGTCGGCCCAGTACACCCCGTCATGCGTAATCCCCGCATACAGCCTCCCAGAGTCATCTATTTCCAGTTTCTGCACCCACTTCCCCTCCAGGGACTCGGCGGCTTTAATCCAGGAGCCGTTGTGCTTCTCCAGGACCAACAAGCCTGTTTCAGTGCCAACTAGCAGCTTCTTAGTCATGCCTCACCTCCTGTTGGCTGTCCGGCTTCCATTCGTCCATTGTCTCTTTTCGCCAATAGGTCCGGTCGGATTCTCATCTCGCCGCGCTGGTATGCCATCACTAAATCTGGATCAACCTCAATCGCAGGCCGCATCTGTGCGATCTCTTCGGCTGTCAACTCGGGGCAGTCCGGGTCCCGGGCAATGCCGACTTCAATGGCCATTTCCTCGCCATACAACGCTTCCACCTCTTCAAAGTCCATTTCCAACGCGGCCAGTTTTTCCACTAGCTCCTTGTCGATTCCAACTTGACTTGGTGCCGATATTGCATTCTTTCGTTCACTGCTCAGCATATTCTCTGCGCTCCCTGGGATTAGCAATACGAAAACTTATGATGCGCCTTTTCTTTACCCGGATGACGTATACCACCTGGTAGAGGCGTTCTTTCCAATATCCCAAGGCGACCAATCTAGGCTCGATATGGCCTGAGCTCGGTTTGATGAACGCCGTACTCCACTCAAAGTCGTAGACGGCATAGAAATCAACCTTGTGTTTTTTGAGGTTAGCTAGTCGCTTGGCCTCGTCCCATTCGTATTCCAAAGCTCAACTATAAGCGTTAGGCGTAGGGCTATCAAGCCAACGGCAGCCTTATGGCGGGTATTGCATCTCACATCATCTCCCTCGCCCCGACTTCTGGCCTCGCCTTCTCAACCAGGCGACCACTCAAATATTTGTGTATCACGCTGGAAAGCAGTGTCTGGTACGGTATCCCTTCTTCCCTGGCCCGGGCATGGGCCAGGTTGAAGTCACGCTCCGTTACCCGAAGATTCACCCGTTTGGTCTTCTTCAAAGTGTTCCGAGCCGCCTGCCGCGCCCTTTCTATCTCCTGCGCCACATCTGGTACGGACCTAAACTCACCCCGTTCGAATCTTTCGAGGATGTCTAGCTCCTCTGCATCCAAGTTCTCATTCATTGTAGGCTCCTCGAATCGATTGTAATGAGTGTGCGCTTAGGAAGGGTTAAATTATCCTTCTAGCGCCAGCGAGTTAACCCCTTACCCGTTACTAGATTCTGCATTGCACTGCCCCCTACCCCCGACCCAGATACTCCAACGCCGCCTCCGTCATCACCCGTAACCCGACTTCCAGCGCCCGCTCATCGAACCCGAACGTCGCGCTGTGATGCGGCCCGTACCCCGCCCCTTCATCCCCACCCCCGACTATGAAGTAACAGCCCGGCACTTCCCTCTGGAAATACGCCTGGTCGTCGCCGCCCATAGTCGGTTCGCATTCAATCACGTTCTCGGCGCCGATCGCCCGTTCCGCCGCCCGACGCAACAAGGACGTGATTGCGGCATTGTTCATTACCACGGGGCTCTGGTAGATATCCTCAAGCTCGAAGGTCGCACCCGCCGCAGCAGTTATCCCTGTCATCACCTCCTCAATTCGACCCATCACCCTGTCCCGGATACCGTCGTCGAAAGCACGCACCGTTCCCTTCATTTCCACCTCGTCGGGAATGATATTGAACGCGATCCCGCCCCTTATCATCCCGATGCTCAGCACCGCAGATTCCTGCGCCCCGACATTCCGCCCCACTATGTGATGCAGCGCATTCACCGCCTGCCCTGCTACCAGAATCGGATCCACCAACGACTCCGGGTGTGCCGCATGACCCCCGCGCCCCTTGATCCTGATAGTGAATTCGTCCACGCTGGCGAACATCCCGCCCACCCGCACCCCCACCTTTCCGACTTCCAGCGTGTTGATAATATGCAGAGCGAGGGCAGCATCTACTTTCGGGTCCTCCAATGCCCCCACCTCGATCATGCCTAGCGCACCGCCCGCGGTCTCCTCTGCAGGCTGGAAGGCAAACTTCACGTTGCCCTTAATCTCATCTTTCATCCCCGCCAGGACCGACGCAACTGACATAGCCACGGCTACGTGTCCATCGTGACCTCAGGCATGCATCACACCCGGCTCCCGTGACCGGAAGTCCAAGCCATTGGATTCTTCAACTGGCAAGGCATCCATGTCGGCCCTGATAAGCAACGTCTTTCCATGAGAGCTGCCCCTCAGCAGACCCGTGACCCCCGTCCCCCCGACACTCGTCTTCACCTCCAATCCCAGATCCCTTAACCCTTCCGCCACTATCCCCGCCGTTCGAGTCTCTTCAAAGGACAGCTCGGGATGGCTGTGTATGTCCCTGCGGATCGCCACCATCTGCGACAAGACCCTGTCGAATTCCGTGTCCAGCTGTACAGCCATTGAGTCCCCCAGTTCAGCCCGGGCGTCGGGGCCCGGGAAGTATCCCGGATACTATATCAACGCTGCCCGCCCTTCCAGCATTGCCGCCGTCCACTTGACCCCCAACCCCCCTCGCGGTAACCTATCCCAAAGCCCGTATAGGACACCCGCCAGGAGAACCACATGGTAAGCCTAACTCCCATCGCTCTCGAAAAGGTCAAGGAATTCATCGCCGAGCAGGAAGAGGAGGAAATCTCCCTCCGGGTGATGATCGCCGGCATGGGTTGCGGTGGCCCACAGTACATGATGTCCCTGGACAACGATATCTCCGCCGAGGACATGACCGTCGAGCAGGACGGCCTCACCGTCGTATTCGACCCCGAGAGCGCTCCCATGCTCGAAGGCTCCCAGATCGACTACATAGAGACCCTCGAACGGTCGGGTTTCACCGTCAACAACCCGAACTTCCAGGGCGGTGGTGGAGGCTGCGGCGGGAACTGCGCCTGCGGTCGGGGCGGCTAACCCCCGAATTCACTCAATTTAGTTGCAACGATTTGGGGCCCGCCGGTTGGCGGGCCCTTTCATTTGATCCAATAGTGATGCTATTATACATTCATACTAGATGCAATACGGAGTAGTTATGGCTATAAATCTCTCCATTCGAAATGTCCCTGAACCCTTGGCGCAAAGATTGAGAGACCGGGCAAAGCGCAACCACCGCTCTCTTCAAGGCGAATTGCTTTCAATTCTCGAGGAGACTTTGTCGCCTAGACAGTTAACGATCGAAGAGGCTTATCAAAAGATAAGGCGCTTGAACATTCGCCCAGTCAGTGAAGCAACTCAAATGATTAGAGAAGATAGAGATGGCGGGCATAGTCGTTGACTCATCCGTGTTCGCGGCCATTGCATTTGATGAACTGGAGGCACGCGAAGCCCTGTCACTTGTGAAAGGCTACGAATTCTATGCCCCATTTCTAATGGCATTTGAGGTTACGAATATTGCTTGGAAGAAGGTAAATCGGGACCCTTCCCAACGTCTCGAAATACTTGAAGGCCTGACTGCCGCTTTGAATACGCCTATTAACTGGACTGCCATCGACTTCAACGAGACCCTTAAACTGGCCCTGGAAACCGGCCTCACCGCCTATGACGCCAGCTACCTTTACCTCGCCCAGACCCTCGGCATGCCTTTGGCAACCTTTGACCGTAAACTCCGCGCCACAGCCCAGGCCCGAGGCATCCCCTAACCCCTCCTCTTACGGCCTGATCCGCGTCCTCTTGTGGTTGATATAGTCAACCAGGATGTACTCCCCCAGCCTGTCCGCCGTAGTGAAGAACGCCCGACCCCGGTTTATCTTCGTCACGTGCTCCATGAAGTCGATCAGGTAGTAGCTCGTGTCCAGCATGAAGACGTTGATGATGATCCCGTCCTTGGTGCAACGCTTTACCTCCTGAAGAGTAGCCTGTACGGTGGCCATACTCGGGGGCCAGGCGAAATAGGGATAGTCCTGCTCCATGTGGGCCGTAGGCTCCCCGTCCGTGATCATGATGATCTGCTTGTTCTCGCATTTGCGCTTGGCCAGGTACTCCCGGGCCAGCTGCAAACCGTGGTGCATGTTGGTGCCCGGCGCGCTGTCGCTGGCGCCCGCCTCCGGCAGGTCCCGAGCCTTTATCTCCTCCGCCATCAGCGAAAACCCGATTATGTGCAGGTCGTCCTTCGGGAACTGCCCCGAGATCAGGCTGTGCAGCGCCAGGGCCACCTTCTTGGCCCCGAAGAAGTCGCCGCTCATGTCCATCGACCGGCTCTGGTCCAGCAGCAGCACGGTCGCGCTCCGGGTCTGGTGTTCGGGCTTGTAGATCTCCAGGTCATCGGGAATCATCCGCACCGGCGTCCCCACTCCCGACCTCTCCACCGCGTTCAGCACTGTCCTGGGAATGTTCAACCTGAACGGGTCTCCGAACTCGTACCGCTTGCTCTCCTGCACGTCCTCCACACCTATACCGGTCCTCCTCACCTCATGCGCCGCCCGACGGTCCTTCTTCATGTGCCCAAATATGTCCCTCAGCGCCTTCTGCCCTATCCGCCGGTGACCCTTGGGCGTAAGCTCCATCCGACCGTCCTTGAACCGCAGGTACCCCGCTTCCTCCATCTCCCGAACTAGCTGCCTTAGCGCCTCCACGTCCTCTTCCGCTTCCTCCCCCAGCACCTCCCGCAGCTTCTCCATGTCTATCCCCTCCAGCCCCCGACTCGCCTGCGCGCGACGTATCTGCGCCTCCAGTTCCTCCATGTCCTGCATCTTCGACATCAGCTGCATGGCTTCGTCCCAGCTCAACTCCTCCTCACCCTCGAAAGGGTAACCGCTCATTCTCCGTCGCGTCGGGTGCAACGCCTCCAGGTTTTCAGCGAGGTTGGCCATCAGCTCAGCCAGCTCGGGGTCCGACATCTGGGACTGCATCATCTGCTCCAGCGACTCCCGTGCCTCATCCGATAGGCTGTTCATCAAGGACCGCATCTGCGATATCCGCCTCTGCAGCTCCTCGATGAACTCCTCCAGGGTGTCGGGCATGTTAGGGAATGCACCTTGATACCTCTGCTTGAACTCGTCATAGCCGGGGTCGAGCCCCATCCTTTGCCGTTCCAGCATTTCGTTCAGGTCGGAGAGCATCTGCTTTATCGCATCCATCTCCCCGGGGCCCATGTTCTGCATCCGCTCCGCCAGGTCCCGGGCGTACGGATCGAGCATCTTCTGCCTGAGCATGTCCAGTAGCTTCTGGAATTCCTCCCGCGCCCCATCGTCGAAGAACTCGTAGTCCATCAACTCCTTGAACGTTCCGCCAACGCTCTCCGGAAGGTTGTCCAGCTGGTCCATCTTTTTCTGGACCATCCTCTCCAGCATCTCCCTCATCTCTTCTGGAGAGTCTTCCCCCTCCCCCGACCCCCGGGCCTCCTCCAACCGCCTCTCAAGCTCCTCCCTTTCCATTCCTACAATACGGTCAAGCGTCTCCTTCAGGTCGTCCATCATCGACTCGAGGTCGTACTGCTTGAGCTGTTTCTCTTTCTCCCGACGCAGCTGGTCTATCAGGTCCCGTAGCCCCTGCATCCTCATCCCCTGCCTCGTCTGCATGCCCCTCTCCACCAGCCGTTGCATCGCCGACTGCAGGTCTCCATAGGCAAGAATGTCCTTGGTCAGTTCATCCAGCAGCTCCTCCGCCGACGCCCTGAACGGCTCCTGCGTCCCGTCCCACTTGGAATACCTGTACCTGATGCTCAACTCTTCACCCTCTGCCTGCTTTCCCGCAGCGATTCCACGGTCCTGCTTAGCCCCTCCTCAAAGGACACCCTAGGCCCCCACCCCAGCACATTGTGCGCCTTTTCCTTGTTCAGGACTATCTTGAACACCTCTCCCTCGGCCTGTGCCCTGTGTTCCGGCTCCAGGCCATAGCCTGTCAACCTGCTTAGTCGACTGAATATCTCGTTCACCGATGTCCCCACCCCCGACCCCAGGTTAAACGCCTCATCGTCTCCTGCACTCAATGCCAAAACGTTCGCCCGTGCGATGTCCTCCACGTAAACGAAGTCCCTCTCCTGCTCCCCCGACCCATTGACGAACACCGGCGCCCCATCCAGCATCCGACCCGCGAATATCGCCACCACACCCGCCTCGCCATCAGGATTCTGTCGAGGCCCGTATACGTTGGCATATCTCAACGCACTGTACTTCAAGCCGTACAGGCCCCGATATATCGGCAGGTACAACTCCAAAGCCGCTTTTGCCGCACCGTACGGCGACAAGGGTCGAACGGGGTGGTCTTCGTCACACGGCAGCGTGACCGGCTCACCGTACATGGCCCCCCCGCTCGACGAAAACAATACCTTTTCCACCCCGTTCTTTCGACACTCCTCCAGCACGTTCAGAGACCCGATGATATTCGCATCCGCATCCACCAGGGGCCCGCGTATCGACTTGGTAATGCTCGCCTGCGCCGCCAGGTGGCAAACATACCTCGGTTTATGCTCCTGAAAAATCTGGCTCAGCGCCGGGTCCCGAAGGTCCATCTCCACCACGGGAACGTCCGGGTGTACATTCTCCCTCCCCCCCGACTCCAGGTTGTCCACCACCACTACCTCGTACCCCTCCCCCAGCATCGCATCCACCACGTGCGACCCTATAAATCCCGCCCCACCCGTCACCAGCACCTTGTCTGCCATACCGCCCTCTACCCGTCCCCCGACATTGGCCCGATCACCCCTTCCGCAAACAACCTCAAAGATTCATCCAGGTCTGCGCCCGCCTGCGTGTTCAGCACCACCGTGTCGAACCCCGACACCCCCGCCATCCTCTCCACCTGTCCCCGCACCTCATCGGGTGTGCCCGCCAGCGCCAGTTGATTAGTGAACTTGTCCGGCACCCCGCCGGCGTTCTTCGGGGCATTCGGGTCGTGAGGGTAAGGCGAAAACCCCTTCCTGATTCGCTCGATAGCTTCCCTGTCCTCCGGGTCGAACAGGTCCGCATTCACCCGAGAAAGCAGGCTGGCAACATGCTTCGACACCTGCTCCCGGGCCACGATGCCCTCCTCTGAGATGGCAAAGGGCACCCACATGATTACGTCCGCCTGCGAAGGGTCCCTCCCCGCCTCCCCCAACCCCGCAACGGCCTTGTCCATCCCCTCCTGCACGAACCCCGGCCCCGACCCCGCCATCAATATCAGGTTCGAAGTCGACCTCGCCGCCGCCTTTATCATCTTCGGCCCCGTGGCCGCCACGTAAATCGGTATTCCCGTGGGCCTCTCCAGCCACGAAATCCCTCCCCGCACCCCCCCGTCGAACTCCGCGTCCCTGTTGTCCAGCAGCTCCGTCAGCTTCCCGACATACTCCTCCATCTCCGCAATCCGCGCCGGCCTCCGTCCTATCGTCCTCACAAGGCTGTTCCCCGTGCTCACACCCAGGATCACCCGACCCGGCGCCAGTTCATTCAGCGAGGCAAACGCCCCCGCAGTGACGCTAACGTGTCGAGTATAGGGCGCCGTCACCCCCGCCCCCAGCTTTATCGTGCTCGTCCCCAGCGCGCAGGCCGTAAGCGTTACGTAAAGCTCCCTGCACAGCAGTTGTGAGTCCGCAATCCAGAAGCTGTCAAACCCCAACTCCTCCGCCAGTTGCGCCGAACGAACAACCTCCGGCAGCGGCTTCTGCGCAAATATGCACGCCCCGAACTTCAACCTTCTCATCTACGCTTCTCCCCTCGCCCGACATTGTAACACCCCACCCCCGACCCCGGAGGCAGGGGCGCTAGGAGGACGGGAATACGTCGGCGAGAGGAAGCGATAAGCCCGGAATAACCGGCGAGAACAACACGTCACCAACAGCATACACCCCCGACTCCCGGAACCCCTCGTCCCCCAGCGTCATCACCGACACCGTGTGCTCCTCGGGGTCTGCCAGCCAGTATTCTGGGACGCCGTGCCGGGCATAGATGCCGCCCTTCGTCTCCCTGTCCCGTGCGTCAGTGGACGGGGATATCACCTCTACCACGAGGTCGGGTACGCCTTGGATGTTCTTATCGGTAACTATGGACTGCCGTGCCTTGGACACGAATGTGACGTCGGGTTGGAGCACGTTGCTCTCGGACAGCACGATGTCGTAGGGAGAGACGAACACCTCCCCCAGGTCATTCTTCTCGACGAAGATACGCAGTAAGAAGGCCAGGTTGAAGGTGGTCCTCTGGTGGATGGTGTTGGGCGCAGCTATCACTATAAGCTCTCCGTTCAGGAGCTCGTATCGCTCGTCGTCGGGGGTATTTAGGTAGTCCTGGTAAGTGAGAGTCGTCTTAGCTTCAACCATGAAAAGGCCCCTCCGGGATGGAGTCAAAAAAGTATACACGATAAGACCCGATAGCAATTTGCCCCCCACCCCCGACCTCCCCTCTATCCGTCATTCCCGCCTCTTTTAACCCGTCATTCCTGCGGAGGCAGGAATCCATCCCTCCGAAACAACCACCTACAATCCCGCAACTCACCCCCTTCCCATTCCGATGCCCCGCGAGGAATCTACAGCGCAAGCCCACCACTCACCCCTATCATCCCCACCCACCTTACACCATAATCCCCGTGCCCCGACGCGGGAATCCGAGGTAAGACGTACACCTTTTTGGTCGGAGACCAAACCCCATCTCCCAACCCCCTTTCCCATTTCGATGCCTCGCGAGGAAGCTAATGCGCCGCGCACCCTTACGGCCCTCAAGCACAGCGCGTAAATGTTGCTATAACAATGTCTTTTGACCGGATCTGAGTCTGTTGGAAGATTTCTCCCAAAAGTCTAGGCCCCTAGGGTGTTTGGATGCAAACAATAGATAAAAAATCGTTTTGCCATGCGAGTTTCTTATAGGCATCGGATTGCCAAAATGAGTATATTCTAGTCTACTTCTTAAACGACTCCGATATGTGTCAATCAGGACTGTAGTAGGCGGCTTAGACGTGTCGCTTAGTGAAGCTCTATATCGACTCCTCCAGTTTTGGTCATCAAGAAATGCGTCTACCTTTTCTAACTCCTGGTGAGCGTTTCTCCTGATGGCAAACGTGTGGAACGTAACTATTAGGTCGGTTCCCGATCTGGAGCCTAACTGAGCCAAGCTATCGAATTCTAGTTCATAATTCCAGGGGTCTATGAAGGCTAAAGTTAATGCTCCCTGCGGTAACTGCCTAGCAATTATTCGTGCTGCCTCATTGCAATCTTTATTGAAGTACTGTACGAGAGCTGATGGATGACGCTTTTGCTGGCGAATTGCCAAAGCATCCACGAAGTCTTTGTTAATATCGTTAAAGTAAAAGTGAGTGAATGGCAGATCTCCCTCCATAGCCAAGAGTGGAGAGCCACTAAATTCATCCCCATTGCCCCTTTCCTTGCAAATACCTGGGCCAGCAAACAAATCAACGTAGGCGCGTTTTGCCCAGAGATTTTTCATTCCGCGATTAAATAAGGAACTAAAGTATCGAAGGAAATAAAGCTTATCTTGGCTCCAGGATCCTTGTACCAGCACAGGTAGCCCGTCGCTACCACATTCAGTTTCTTGGCCTGCCAATCTCAGATTCCTTTATGCTTAGATACTGATCAGGCATCCCATCCCAAATTTCCCCGTCCAGTTCACGACCTCCCGATTTGCTATTTCTTCCTCCCCATTGTTTGAAAAAGAAAGGAACACCTGCTTTCTCGCAGTCGTCCCTGATTCGCCGCGCCCATTCTTCTTTCATCTGCCTTGCCTTGCGACCACTCTCACCGCCCACAATCACCCAGTGTATTTTGGACAAGTAGGCGCTCAAATCTACCGCCTTGAGTAAGGGCTCAACCGACAAAAAGCGCACTCTAGCTGGAATTTGCTGGAGTTTTGGTATCCGTTGATCTGCCCAATATTGGTTTTCAACTGAGGTACCCACCCAAACATGATCCGGCCATTTAAGTAGCTGAACATCCCACTCAACATACTCTAGCATTCTCTCAGGGCGTTTAGTTAGCAATTGATATATATGAATATCGTAGGTTTGCATTTTGTCGAACACTCGGCGCACGTAATCAAATGGAACGTTTTCATGAAAGAGATCACTCATACTGTTTACAAACACTCTGCGCGGAGTACGCCAACTTCCGGGCACATCGAGCCTTTCTGGATGGAGGCGCACGGTGGTCTTTCCTGGCAGGAAAGGGCCTCCTCGTTTAAACCTGAGAGTGAAAGCTTCGGCGTAGCAATATGCACAACCTGGGCTTACTTTTGTACAACCCGTCACCGGATTCCAGGTCGCGTCGGTCCATTCAATCGCGGAGCTATCAGACAATGTTTATCCTTGCTGGCAATAGACTTGCAAACAGATCAATATGAAACATGAACATTTGAGCCTTGTCAAGTTAGATTCTAACCAGAATACCAATCGGTGTAAATACCATGCAAAGGGTGAGTGGGATAAGTGGCGTGAGGTTCTTCACCACCCAGCATCCCCTCCGTCATTCCTGCGGAGGCAAGAATCCATCCCTCCTGAATAATCACCCCTGACTCTGCAACTCACCCCCTCCCCACCCCCGCGGGGAGCCTGTCCGCCTATGGTGGATCATCCCCATGCCCCACGAGGTCGAAGAGGTCGAAGATACGCCCAAGGCGTGAATCTGGTGTGGAGATCGGGGGGAATTCCCCCAATACCCGTACATTTGCTTGACACACCTGAGCAAAGGCGTTATCATACCCTCCGTTCGCGAACATTAACCCAGTAACACAAGGAGGAAACCAGAAACCCCAGGGAAGCCCACCCGACCCTCGACCGAGGATGTCATCCCACAGACGTCAGGGATGTCACCCCCTCAACACCGGGTCCCGTGTCCCTTCCCTGTCCCCCCAGGCGATGGATGGTCCATCGACTATATGCGGCATCAGGCCTCTATATCGACGCCCTTGCCGATACGACGCCCCTTACCCGGGCGTATACGCCTCGCCGACTTAACCCTCGCCGAGGATTTCCGCGAGTCTATTGGCTCGTTATGCAGGGCCTTAGCGCCCTTATGCGGCTCCCTCCGCCCACGGCGGCTTCGAGCCGATATGCCGTCCCGCACAGCGGTCGAGCGCTGATGCAGGACGGATGTGCCCCACCCAGGGACGCCCTCGACACCGGCAAGTCCCCAATGGCATATGTGGGGATTAGGCAGGACAGCCGCCGATGCTTGTGGCGTCGGCGTAGGTGCCAAAGAGATCCTGCATCCGAGTCCCGGACCTTCCGTCGCCCACCCAAAACCCAACAAACCAGACAGAATACAATGCAGACCCAGACCCCCCAACCAAACAACCCGACCTTCCCCTCCCTTCTCCCTAGTACTGAACTAGAGGCAGAGGTTGGCGCTTCTGCGCCAACCTCTGCCTCTGTTCTTTTCTCCCCCTCTCCCTTGAAGGCCCTAAGGGAGAGGGGGATCAAGGGGGTGAGGGTTTTTCCCCCGTTCCTTAAACAATCAAAGCCGTGCCTGAAATTGCAAAACAATCAAAAACCCACCCCCTGCACCACGCGAATTCCCCGGAAATCCCTCTAGGCGTCGTTCAATCAAAACAGCTACGAGTTCAATCAAACTTCAATCAACGTTCAATCAAAAACCCGGCGCGCCGACAACCCACCGGATGATACCCACCCTTGCACCCCCCCGCCCCGCCCCCGTATCATCCCACCCGCTATGCCCCAACCCCCCGACCCCAACGCTGCCAGAATCGTCGTCATCGGCGGCGGCACCGGCAACTTCGTCGTCCTCAACGGCCTCAAGCACCACACCCCAAACCTCACCGCCATCGTCTCCATGTCCGACAGCGGAGGCTCCTCCGGTCGCCTGCGAGACCAGCTCGGCCAGCTCCCCCCCGGCGATGTCCGCCAGTGCCTCCTCGGCCTCAGCCCCGACAACCCCAACGACTCCATCCTCCGCCGCCTCCTCGACTACCGCTTCGACCGCGGCCGGGACCTCCGGGGCCACAGCTTCGGCAACCTCATGCTCGCCGCCCTCACCGAGATTACCGGCAGCATGGCCCTCGCCATCATCGAAGCGGGCCGCATGCTCCAGATCACCGGCCGAGTCCTCCCCGTGACCCTCACCGACACCAACCTGAAAGCCCGCCTCGTTGACGGCACCGTCGTCTCCGGAGAAGCCAGCATTGACGTCCGCAGTGTCAACCCCGGCGTCCACATTGACTACGTCTACCTCGATCCGCCTGCCCAAGTCTACCCACCCGTGGTCGAAGCCATCCTCGAAGCCGACCTCGTGGTCATGGGCCCCGGCGACCTCTACACCAGCATCATCCCCAACCTCATGGTCGAAGGTGTCGGCGACGCCATTGCCCGCACCCGGGCCCCGGTCCTCTACACCTCCAACATCATGACCAAACCCGGTGAGTCCGACGGCTTCAAGGTCTCCGACTTCGCCAGGGAGATGAAGAGATACATGGGCCCGAACGCCGGCATCGACTACCTGCTGGTCAATAGCGGGCCCCTGCCCCCGGAAGCCGTGGAGCGATACGGCTCAAGCAACGCATATCCCGTGGAGTTGGACTACGAGGAGTGCGCCGGGTCGGTCGGGCGCATAGTATGCGGCCCGCTGGTCGGGCCCGGGCCCCAGATCAGGCATGACTCCCGCACCCTCGCCGACATGATCATGGCCGTGGCCCGCGATCACGCCCCGTAGCTTATCTCCCCCGATTGCGCCGACACCTTGTTCAGCTTCCGGTTCAGGTGCAGCCCCTCCAGAATAAACTCCACCCCCGACGCCGTAGTGGCAGGCTTGTCACAGCCCAGCTTTTTCAGCCCCTTGTCGAATCCGCCCAGCTTCTTGACCAGCCGCCCGTGGGCACGGGAATTAGACATGTCCGTGAACACCACGCTGGCGCCCTCCTGGAACTGGGTCAGCAGCGCCGCAAAGTCGGCCACCTCGAAGTACCGGGCAAACACGTTAGCCACCGCCCTGTCCACCAGACCGTTCAGCACCTGCTCGCTCCGCTCGTCCTCGACGGTCTCAAGCTCCAGCTTCCCCAGCGTCGACGCCTTGAGATACGTCAGGTCCGAAATCCTCGGCGCAGCCGTCTTTTCTCCCGTGCTTAAAGCCCGACGCAGCGCATTCCCCAACATGCTCTCGTAGTTCGCCGTCGTTATCCTCACGCTCACCCCCGACCTCTGGTTCACGTCCGGGCTCTGCCTCGCCAGCGCCGATACCTGCGCCACGATCTCCTTCATGAAGTGCGGCGTCACCGTCTTCCTGCCGTCTTCGAACCGCCTCGCCTCCGACTCCATTATCTCGATTTCGACTTCCGGCGTTTTCGGATAGTGGGTGCGAATCTGTGCCCCATACCGGTCCTTCAGCGGTGTGATGATCCGGCCCCGGTTGGTATAGTCCTCCGGGTTCGCGCTCGCCACCACCAGGATGTCCAATGGCAGCCTGATCTGGTATCCCTTCACCTGGATGTCCCTCTCCTGCATCAGGTTGAATAAACCGACCTGTAGCCTTTCCACGAGGTCCGGGAGTTCGTTGATGCAGAAAATGCCCCGGTTGGTTCTCGGCACCAGTCCGTAGTGAACCGTTAGCTCATCGGAGAGGTATCGACCCTCGGTCACCTTGATCGGGTCGATGTCCCCTATCAGGTCCGCCATGGTCACGTCCGGAGTCGCCAGCTTCTCGGCGTACCGGTCTTCCCGGTTCAGCCAGGCCACCGGCGCCCTGTCCCCCAGCTCCTCAACTCTGTCCCTGCACGCCCGACACACGGGAGCATACGGATTATCGTTGATCTCGCACCCTTCCACCACCGGCACCTCTTCGTCCAGCAGGCTCACCAGGCCCCTTATCATCCGGCTCTTCGCCTGCCCCCGCTCTCCGAGAAGGATGATGTCCTGCCCGGCCAGTAGCGCATTCACCATCTGGGGCAATACCGTGTCCTCGTACCCCAGGATCCCGTCGAAAAGCCCCTCCCCCGACTCCAGCTTGTGAATCAGGTTGCGCCTTACCTCCGCCTTTATCGGCAATGCCTCGTACCCCGACTCCCTAAGCTCTCCTACAGTACCCGGTTTCAACATAAATTCCACCTTCGAAAGATTCGCCCGTTCCTCAACCCCTCTCCCATTTCCATTCCGAGGCCCCACGAGGAATCTAGGACTTGCGCCACCACTCCCTCCCTGAGGACCCGTTCCCCCAAACAACGCCGCCCATATTCCCAAACCCCCCTCCCCTATGTCAAATACGCCCCGCCTTGCGATATTACCCCTCCGTATGTACGCTTCCACCATGTCACCCGTGACCCTCACCCCCCACACCCTCTCCTCCGACGGCGAAGCCCTCGCCCCCCTCAACGGCGAGTCCTTACCCATCCCATTCGCCATCCCCGGAGAGACCGTAGAAGTCGAGGTTACTGAAGGTAAGAAGGGCACGAAGTCCATCACGCTCACCCGCGTCATCCACCCCTCCCCCCACCGAGTCCAGCCCCCGTGCCCTTACTTCGGAGAATGCGGAGGTTGCCAGTGGCAACATGTCTCCTATTCCAGACAGCTTGAAATGAAGCGGAACATCCTGAAGCGTCATCTGCAGGAGACAGGAGGCATCTCCGAACCCTACGTCGCCGACACCATCCCTTCCCCTTCGACAACCGCCTACAGGAACCACGCCCGCTTCTCCGTCAACCGCGAGGGAAAGCTCGGCTTCACCCGCGCCGGCACCCGACGCCATCTCCAAATCGACCGCTGCCTCCTCATGCACCACCCTATCAACTCCGTCCTCTCCGGCTTACAAGGCAGGGGCAAGGGCCTGCGTCAAGTATCCGTCAGGTGCGGTGTCGCCACCGGCGACCTCCTCGTGCAACCCTCACTCGACGTACCCGGCTTGGGCTTTGAGTCTGGTCAGGCCCACTTCACCGAGTCCCTGTTCGGCTACCCCTTCCGGGTATCCAGCCCCTCCTTCTTTCAGGTGAACACCCCTCAGGCCGAACGCATGGCCTCCGAGCTCCGCGACCGCCTCCATCCCACCGGCGACGAACTCCTCGCCGACGCCTACGGAGGCGTCGGAACCTTTGCCGTCCTCCTCGCCCCCTACTACCGCCGGATAATCACCCTAGAAGAGTCTCTCTCCGCTATCGAAGACGCCTTCATCAACTGCCGACCCTTCCCCAACGTCACCGTCGTGAAGGGCAAGTCCGAAGACGTACTCCCAACCCTGGACGCCCGCCCCGACGCCGTCATCCTCGACCCCCCTCGCACTGGCTGCCACCTGACCGTCCTCGACTTCCTGAACAATCTCGCCCCTCGTAAGATAGCTTACGTCTCCTGCGCCCCGAACACCCTCGCCCGTGACCTGCGCATTCTTATCAACGGCGGGTACAGGCTCAGGGAGGCCGTTCCCATCGACATGTTCCCCCAGACCCACCACGTCGAGTCCATATCCATCCTCGAAAGGAATTAACCATTTCCTCCAACCCATCACCAACTTTAGTTCTCGCCTCCCGCTCCCCGAGGCGAACTCAAATCATGGACGCCCTCGGCATCCCCTACGAGGTCTGCCCCGCCGATATCGACGAGGCCTCCCTTCTTACTTCGTCAGCCAGACCCGAGGATATCGTCCACAGGATCGCCCTCGCCAAAGCCGAGGCCATCGCCAAGCTCCGCCCCGACGCCCATGTTCTCGCCGCCGACACCATCGTCTGCCTCGGGAGTCGTATCTTTGGCAAACCCGCCGATGATCACGAGGCCAGGGATATACTGATAGCCCTACGAGGGAGACCCCACCGGGTGGTCACGGGCATCGCCCTCCTACCTCCCCGCCCCTCCGACCCCATAGTCGCCCACGTTAACACCTCCGTCCTAATGCGCCCCTACACCGACTCCGAAATAGAAGCCTATATAGCCACCGGCTCACCCATGGACAAGGCGGGCGCCTACGGAATCCAGGATACCGACTTCCACCCCGCCGCCCCCGTTAATGGCTGCTACTTCAACGTCGTCGGACTGCCTCTCTGTGCGGCGTCGGAGATGCTAAGGCAGGTCGGGTTTCCGCCCCTGGTCGACCTGGACGTCGCTTCCGCTTGCATCAGCCACCGCTGCCCCTTCGCGGGTCTCTAATGTAGCTGTAGCATTCGTGCGGTTTCGTGTCATCTGCGGGTGCTGCCTGACTCCCCGACCCCTGTCCGCGCCGAGATAAAGAGCCCCGTCACGGAAACCGCTATCGGGCACAAGGCGGATATGATCATCGCCAGTTGCAGGCTTCCGGTTGCCGTTTGAATTACGGCTACCAGCAGCGGCCCCACGAAACTACCCAGCCACAGCATCGAGAACATCATCCCCTGCACCACCGCTGCTTCCCGTGGAAGAATGCCCGGCAGCTCGAAAGGCAGCGACGTGAAGGGGATCCAGAACCCCCCTCTGGCCAGCCCGTTGATTATGAAAGCCCCCACCAGGATGGGCATCGACCCCGTGAACAGCACGGCCAGGTTGGTGGCTGCTATCAGTATCCCTATGCCTATAAGAGGTATCCGGTAACCCCCGAACCTCTTTATCACCGGCAGCATCACCAGCCCACCGGCGGCCACAACCACCCCCACCACCCCGATTACCATTCCGGCCCTCACCTCCGACATCCCGTACTCGTCCTTCATGAATGTCGGCCAGAACGTGAACTGGGACATCTGGGCAATCGCATAGCCCAGTATCGCCACCCCCAGCAGCCACGGCTCCTTGTACTTGAACAGGCTCTTCATCGGAGAGCCTTCCTGGGACCCCGCGTCCTGCTCGTACTCCACCGTCCGGTTCTCCCGACCCAGCAGCACCCACGCCACCGCCATCCCGATGCTGAAGTAGCCCCATGCGTACAGCGTTGTTCGCCAGTTGTTGTCGAACGCTTCCAGCATAAGGGGAGCGACGACAAAGCTGACCGTGAGGGATATCCCGAAAACTGCGTTGAGAATCCCGCTCGAGAGCTGTATCTCCCTGGCCGGGAGCCACTGCCGTACCAGCAGCACCCGAGACGCCTCCCGGGCCACGGGCGTGATCCCGAAAAGCAGCCGACCCAGGAGCAATATCGCAAAGTTGCTCGCCGCCGCCTGCATGAATACGAACCCTGCCCCCAGGAACAGCGTTATCGCCGTCAGGATCATCGGCCTGTAGCGAGAAAACCACAGCCCGAAGGGAATTGAGAGTATCAGGCTGCCAATGATCGCCGACGATCCAAGCCACCCCTGTTGCAGCGGCGACAACCCCAGATCTTCCGACATCGTGGGCAGGAGCACGCCCAGGACCAGTGCACCCACTATCGCCGAGGCATGCGCCACGTTGAACGTCATCATCACTACCCATCGGTAGCGTGACGGCCTTAGTGCTTCTGCGGGAGAGCTAATCAATTCCTCGTTCTATTTCGGCCCCGACCTGTCTCTGAACAGCATCAGCCCGGCGGCGGCCATTGTAAGCCCGAAGAATGAGCTTATCACCATCGGCCACACCCGGTCTCCCGTCGCATCCCATGCAATCCCGACGAACGCCGGCCCCAATACCCCTCCCAACCTCCCCACACCCTCAATGAACCCCGATGCCACCGCTATCTGACGGTGGGTAATGTTAGGTATCTCGAAAGGCACCGTCCATATCAGCCCGATGAACGAGAACCCCACCCCGTGAAACACCGCATATGTCCACAGGAGGGGTACGGATGTAGACATGTTCATCCCCACAGCCGTCCCGACCAAAAGCACCACGAGGCCCGCCACTGCCAGCCGTCGCATCCCTCTCGACCCCCTCCTCATAAACATGGCCGACAGAATTATGTTCCCGATGCCCTCGGATATCGCCGCCGCCAGCAGCATCCCCCCCGACACCGTCTCCTCAATCCCCCGCTCCCTCAGCATCAGCGTTGGCCAGAGGGTGAGCAGTGGAAACTCCATGACTAGCATCCCGATCATCCCCATGCTCACCATCCAAACGTCCCGGTCCCTTAGCACCCCCCAGGGGGATGCATCTTCGGCCTCTTTTCCATCCCTCAGCCCGGGAACGTTTATCGGCTCCTCCGTCCTCCGCTCTTTCCCAATAATCGCCCAGACCAGGGTCACGACCATGAATATGATGCCGTAGATCGTGAGCGTCCACCGCCAGCTGTCGTTCAACCAAACCTGCAAAAAGGGCGTCAACAGCAGCGCAATGACTGCGGAAGCGCCGTATGTGGTATTGACCAGTCCGTTGACCAGCACAATCTCACGCTTGGGAAACCACTGTGCGGTCAGCACTGCCCGAGCCGGCTGCCGTGCCACGATCGCCACCCCGAAGGCAAGTCGCGCCAGAAGCAGCACCGTATAGTTCGGGGCCCAGGCTTGAACAATTACGAAGGTCGTCCCGAAGGCCAGCGCACCCAGCAGCACCCTGCTGGCATTGGGCTTGGACAACCACAGCCCCGCAGGCATCGACATCAGCATCGTCCCGATGAACATGGACGAGCCCAGAAACCCCTGCTGTGATGACGACAGCCCAAGATCGTCCGAGATGTTGGGCAGCATTATGCCCAGCGAGAGCATGATTAGGGAGTTCAGGATGTTGGACAGGCCAAGAAAGGCCAGCACCACAAACCTGAACTTGGGATATCCCCCAACCCCCGACTCTACGACAGCCTCCCTCATCTTTGCCGCGGTTCACCCAATAGCATCAAAATACCAGCTATTCTAAATGATTCACGTAAACCCGGATTCGCCTACTGCAATTCCTGTTTCTCTCCAGACCTTTCCGGTATAATTTGAATGTACTTTCCCACCTGTCTTCATTCCCCGGCCTGGAAGGTGTTCTGTGTCTCCCAGTTGCCCCGCGAATGACCTTCCCGAACCCCAGGGCCTTGACTTAGGCGTAAGCCAGCCGCCCCCACCGAGCCACGGCATGCTCTCGGGCATGCGGCTCCTCCTGGAAAGGGCCGGCATCAGGCGCCAACACCTGATTGCCGGGGCAGCCATTGCCGCCATCGGCTTCAGCATTGGCGCATTCTTTCTCCACGACTACCTCTTCGACGAACAGAACCTCATCTCCCTGGGCTATGTCGGTGTTTTCATATTCACCTTCCTGGGGGCTGCCACCATTTTTCTGCCCAGCGCCAGCAGTCTCGTGGTCATCGGCGCCGGGGCCTGGCTTAACCCCTTCCTAGTCGGCATCGTCGCCGGGGTCGCCGCCACCTTGGGTGAGATCACTGGCTACGCCATAGGCTATGAGGGCGGCGAGCTCCTGGAGAAACGTAGCAGGCTCTTCGCCCGAGCCAAGAACTGGATGGAACGACGCGGTAGCATAACCCTCTTTGTCCTTTCCATCGTTCCCAATCCCGCCTTCGACGCCGCAGGCCTCGCCGCCGGGGCCATCAAGTTCCCCCTCAAAAGGTTTCTGGCCATCGTCTGGGCAGGCAAGACCATCCAGGCCATCGTTGGGGCATTCTTGGGAAGCCAGACCTGGGGCTGGTTCTCCGGTATTGTCGACCGCGTCCTCTCCTGACCCGACCTCCCCTCCCTGCCCTACCTGCGCAATTCGTGTAAAATTTCCTGGAAAAGCTATCCGTTAGTTCTGTTTAGCCGAATTCGCTCATTCCATGCCTAGCTACTACCCCGCTTTCCTCAGCATCGAAGATCGGCCCTGCCTCGTCGTCGGCGGCGGCCAGATCGCCGAACGCAAAGTGAAGGGCCTCTTGGACGCCCATGCCCGCGTCACCGTCGTCAGCCCCGCCGTCACCCCCAGGCTCCAGCGCCGCATTGACAAGGGCCTCGTTACCCATATCCCCAGGGAATTCCAGTCTTCTGATCTGAACGGCTTCTACCTCCTCATTGCCGCCACCGACGACATGCCCCTCAACCGCAAGGTCGGCATTGAGGGCCGAAGCCTCGGATTGATCGTAAACGTCGTCGATGACACCCCCTACTGCGACTTCATCGCCCCGTCCATCGTCCGTCGCGGAGACATCACTTTCGCCATATCCACAGGGGGCGCCAGCCCCGCCTTGGCCCGCTGGCTTCGCCATCAGGTCGAGCAGCACTTCCCCCCCGAGTACAGTGGCCTTGCCAAGGTCATGTCCAGGGTCCGCCTCCAGGTCCGCGGTGAAGGCCACAACGTCAGCCCCACCCGGTGGCAGAAGTCCATCGACGACAGCTTCCTCTCTCTCGTCAAGCAGCGCCGCCTCGCCGACGCCCGCCGCTACCTCTTCGCATCCCTCACCGGCAACGGCAAAACAGGTAAGTGATCGGGTCCTCGCTGTGAAAGGCATAATCAAGCTCGGGACGCGGGCCAGCGAACTCGCCCTCGCCCAGGCCCGAGAAGCCTCCGACGCCATAGTTCACACGTACCCTGACCTCCAGGTCGAAATAGTCCCAATCCACGCTGTCGGAGACCACGACAAAGTCTCCCCCATAGCCAGGCTCAATGCCCGAGGCGTATTTGTTTCCACCCTTGAAGACAAGCTCCGCTCCGGAGAGATCGATGCCGCAACCCATAGCCTCAAGGACATGCCCACCGACGTAGACGAAGACTTCACCCTCACCGCCGTCCTGGAACGCCTCGACCCCCGGGACGTACTCATTGCATCCACGGGCGCAGGCTTGAAAGACCTCCCTCCCGGCGCCCGCATCGGCACCGGAAGCCCCAGGCGCGCCGTCCAGATTAAGGCCACCCGCCCCGACCTCCAGATCACCCATATCCGTGGCAATATCGACACTCGCATCCGCAAACTCGACAACGGCGACTACGATGCAATAGTCCTCGCCGCCGCGGGCCTCATCCGCATGGGCTGGCAGCACAGAATCTCCGAATACCTCCCCCCCGAGACCTGCCTCCCAGCCATGGGTCAGGGCGCCCTCGCCATCGAGACCCTCGCCGCCAACTCCGAAATCAACGCTCTCTTCTCCCCCATTCAACACACCCCCACCAGACAGGCCGTCGACGCCGAAAGATCATTCCTGCGGGAGCTCGGCAGCGGGTGTCTGGCCCCCGTCACGGCCCACGCTGTCGTCAACGGCGATTCTCTCACCCTATCCGGCCTGGTCGGCCACCCCGACACCTTTGAAATCATCACCGGTTCCATCCAGGGCTGCCCCGAAAACGCAGAATCCCTCGGCATCCAACTCGCCGAGCAACTAAAGGCTAAAGGTGCTACAGAGTTGCTGGCAGGAGTCACAGGATGAGCGGGGTCGGCATGGTAGCCCTCGTCGGCGCCGGGCCCGGCGACCCGGGCCTCATCACCGTCAAGGCCCTTGAATACATCAAGCGCGCCGACGTTATCGTCTACGACCGCCTCGTCAACCCCGACCTCCTGAACCACGCCCCCGACGCCTGCGAGCAGGTCTACGTCGGCAAGACCCCGAAACACCACACCAAAACCCAGGACGAGATTAACGATATCTTGGTCGCCGAGGCCCAAAAGGGAAAGCTCGTGGTCAGGCTCAAGGGCGGCGACCCCTTCCTATTCGGCCGAGGCGGAGAGGAAGCCGAATTCCTCGCCGACAACAGAATCCCATTCGAAGTCGTCCCCGGCGTCACATCCGCCATCGCCGCCCCCGCCTACACTGGCATCCCTGTCACCCACCGAGGCCTTTCCTCCTCCGTGGTCATCGTCACCGGCCACGAAGACCCTGAAAAGACTCGTGCCTCCGTAGACTGGGACGCCCTTGCCCAAGGCCCCGACACCATCGTCGTTCTTATGGGCCTGGGAAACCTCGCACCTATCACCGACCGCCTCATCAACGCCGGTAAGCCCCCCGACACCCCCGTCACGCTAATCCAGGACGCCACCACCCCCAACCAGAAGACCGTCACCGGTGCCCTCTCCGACATCGTGCAAAGGGCCTCAGAGGCCGACCTCCGACCCCCGGCTGTCGCCGTCATCGGAGAAGTGGCACGCCTCAGCAAGCAACTTTCGTGGTTCGATACCCGGCCCCTCTCAGGCAAACGCATCCTAGTCACCCGCGCCCGCAAGCAGGCCAGCGCCCTCTCCTTTCGGCTCGCCGCCCTCGGCGCAGAGATAATTGAGCTCCCCGCCATCGAGATTACCCAAACTTCGGAACACAAACAGGCCCTGGAAACCGCGGTAACTAGCATCACCAAATACGACTGGCTAGTCCTGACCAGCGTCAACGGTGCGAACCTCTTCTTCGACCGCCTCCAGGCCCTCGGCACCCGACCCGAATCCCTCCACGGCCTCAACATCACCGCCATCGGCCCCGAAACTGCGAGGGCCATCTCAGCCTATGGCTTTGCAGTTTCCGTCACCGCCTCAACCTACACCGCCGAAGGACTTCTGGACTCCCTCCAACCCATGAACTTGCAGGGCGCTCGCGTCATGCTTGCGCGGGCCGAAGGTTCCCGCCCCGTCCTCCCCGACGGCCTCTCCCAAATGGGTGCCACCGTCGACGAATTCTGCACCTACGCAGCCGCAGGCCCCAGCGAAACTCCTGAGCGTGCAATCCAACGCCTCAGGTCCGGTGAGGTCGACATTGCCACCTTCGCCAGTTCGTCCACGGTCAAGAACCTGGTCACCATCTTGGAAGGCGACGTTAAGCCTTTGAGAAACACCTGCATAGCCTGCATTGGCCCTGTCACGGCCTCCACAGCCCGAGAACTAGGCCTCGATGTTACAATCGTGGCCCGGGAACACACCATACCCGGCCTGATTGACGCTATACTTAAGCAAGTAGGAGCTCGGCAATGACCACTTTGCTTGAACAAATTGCGACAACCCGGGGCACGGGCTTCCCCACCCAGCGCCTCCGACGCCTGCGCCGCAGCCAGGCCATGCGCGACCTCACCAGGGAGACCACCCTAAGCCCCAGCGACTTCATCTACCCCATGTTTGTCACCCAGGACTCGGGCCAGAAAAGGCCGGTGGACTCCATGCCCGGCGTCTTCCAGCTCTCCCCCGACCTCGCAGCCAGGGAGACCGAGGAAGTTGCCGCCCTCGGTGTAAAGGCGGTCCTCCTATTCGGCATTCCCAATGAAAAGGACGGGGTGGGGACTGGGGCTTACGACCCCAACGGCGTTATCCAGGAAGCCGTGGCACGCATCAAGGACGCCTGCCCCGAGACCATCGTCATCACCGATGTATGCCTCTGCGAATACACCGACCACGGCCACTGCGGCATAATCGTCGACGAATACGTCGATAACGATCAAACCCTCAATCTCCTCAGCAGGACCGCCCTCTCCCACGCCGAGGCCGGCGCCGACATCGTCGCCCCTTCCAACATGATGGATGGCGTCGTCGGTGCAATCCGGGACATGCTTGACCACAATGACCTCGACCTCACCCCCATCATGGCCTACTCCGCCAAGTACGCCTCCTCCTTCTACGGACCCTTCCGGGACGCCGCCCAGTCCACCCCATCTTTCGGCGACCGGCGCTCTTACCAGATGGACACCCGCAATGCCCGTGAGGCCCTCCTCGAAATCGAACTGGATATCCAGGAAGGCGCCGACATAATCATGGTCAAGCCCGCCCTCGCCTTTCTGGACGTCATATCCAAGGCCCGAGACGCCTTCCGTCAACCCCTGGGCGCCTACAACGTCAGCGGTGAATACGCCATGGTCAAGGCCGCCGGCCGTAATGGCTGGCTCGACGAAAAGAAAGTCACCATGGAAATCCTCACCGGCATCAAGCGCGCCGGCGCCGACATCATCCTCAGCTACCACGCCAAGGAAGTCTCCCGCTGGCTCAGGGACCAGGCCTAGACACGACCCATGAGTTTCGTATCCCTCGCACTGAAGGAATGGGCCGTAATCGCCCGTGCCTTGGCCCGCGGCGAACAGTTCCTCGTCCTCCGCAAAGGCGGCATCCGTGAGCAACAGAAGCGCTTCGTCCTGGAGGGCAACCGCTTCCTCCTCTACCCGACCTACGAGCACCAGAGCCCCGACCTCCTCAAACCCCAGTGGCACGACGCCCTTGCCCTCACCGAGACCCAGGCCCCCCCTCCCGACACCGTCATCATCGACACCCTCGCCGAGGTCGTTGAAATCCTGGAAGTCTCGGAACCCGAGCGAGTCTCCGCCCTCGAAGACTTCTATATCTGCACCAACGACTACGCCCAGTACCGCCTCAAGTGGCGACCTAGGCACCCCCTGTCCATCATCCTTCTTCGCGCCATGAAGCTGAAACGGGCCTACTCAGTCCCAGTCCTGCCCCGATATGGAGGCTGTGTCTCCTGGGTTGAGCTTGAGGAGCCCATCAACGTCACCGGCGCCCAGGCCGTCGTCCCCGATGAGACCCTCCGCTCGGAGATCAACCGCATCAAGGAGGCCGTCAGCACGGCCGTCCCCGTATGAAATACCGCACCGTCCCCAACACCGACCTATCCGTCTCTGAATGCGGATTCGGCACATGGACCCTTGTCAGCAACTGGTGGGGCAACGTAAACGAAGAGCAGTCCATCAAGCTCGTCCACAAGGCCATTGACCTCGGTATCAACCTCTTCGACACCGCAGACCAGTACAGCTCCGGCGCCAACGAGGAGGTCGTCGCCAAGGCCCTCAAGGGCCAGCGCAACGATGTCGTCCTCTGCACCAAGGTCGGCTACGATTTCTATACTTTCACGGCCCGAGTCCGACACAAGGAAAAACCTCAGAACTTCGATCCCCAGTTCATCCGCGAGGCCTGTGAAAAGAGCCTCCGACGCCTGGATACCGACTGGATTGACGTATACCAGCTCCACAACCCCCGCATTAACGTCATTGAGCGGGACGACGTTTTCGAGACCCTCGAAGACCTCAAGAAAGAGGGCAAGATCCGCTACTACGGCGTAGCCCTCGGCCCCGACATCGGCTGGTTCGAAGAAGGCGAAGCCTCAATGAAGGAGCGCTCGGTTTCCACCCTCCAAATTATCTACAGCATCCTGGAGCAGGACCCGGCCCAGGACTTCTTCCCCATCGCCAGGGATTGCGGCACCGGCCTCTTCGTACGCGTTCCCCACGCCAGCGGCCTCCTGGACGGCACGGTCAACCGGGACACCGTTTTCCCCGAGACCGACCACCGCAGCTACCGCAAGCGCGAATGGCTCGACGAAAGCATGGACAAGGTCGACCAGATCGGCTTCCTCACCGAGGACACGGGTCTCAACCTTGGACAGGCAGCCTTGAAGTACTGCCTCGGCCAGCAGACCGTTTCCTCCGTCCTCCTAACTGTCACAGATACGGCCCAGCTGGAGGACTACGCCCGGGCCCCCGACCTCCCCGACCTCCCCCAGGAACACCTTGACCGGGTCTACGAGCTATACAAGGACAACTTCGGCATAAAGCCAGCACCCGCCGCCGCAGGCTGACTCCACCCCTTCCCGATCCCTTTATCGTCAGGATTGAGCATGGTCGCCAAAACCACCCCCGACCTCACCGCCACCGAAAAAGAGCTCCTCAACATCCTCCAGTGGGACTTCCCCCTCGTCGAGACCCCCTTCGCAGAGATCGGGACGCGGCTCGGCATGACGGAGGACGAGGTCATCTCCCTCATCGCCAAGCTGAAGGACGACGCCATAATCCGCGAGCTCAATGCCATTTTCGACACCCGACGCCTCGGCTACAAGAGCTCCCTCGTCGCCGTCCGCGCCCCCGAGGACCGCGTCGACCAGGTCGCCGACGTCATCAGCGAGCACCCGGGCGTCAGCCACAACTACAAGCGTGACCACTATTTCAACATCTGGTTCACCCTCGCCGTCCCCCCGGAAGCTGAACTCGAAACTGAGCTCGACTTCCTCGCCAACCGCGCCGGGGCCGAAAAGTACCGCCTCCTCCCGACCAAGCACCTATTCAAGATCGGCGTCAAGCTGGACATGACCAAAGACGAGGAAAAGCTGGAGCCCGAAGCCCGATCCAAAAAGAAGCCCCGACCCGCAGCCGGCCCCCTGACGGAAGACGACCGTGCCTTCGTGCGGGAGCTCCAGGAAGACGTTCCATTGACCCCTCGCCCCTTCGACGGCATGGCCCAAAGACTTGGCATGTCCGTCCCCGAGCTGCTGGCGAAGATAACCTGGTTCCAGGAGTCCGGGCTGATGCGTCGGTTTGCCGCGGTTCTCCGCCACCAGAACGCCGGGTTCACTTCCAACGGCATGGTCTGCTGGAAGGTCCCCGAAGAGCGGATTAGGGAAGTGGGAGAGATGGCCGCCTCTTTCCCCCAGGTCAGCCACTGCTACCAGCGGCCCACCTACCCGGACTGGCCCTACAGCCTCTTCAGCATGGTCCACTCCCGCACCGACGAAAAGTGCCGCCGCATAGCCGAGCAGATTTCCGAGAAGACAGGAATAACCGACTACGAGATCCTCTTCAGTACAAAGGAGTACAAGAAAGAGAGGGTCAGGTACTTCGTCTAATACCCGTCCCGTAGCCGGTTATACGGTTAAGAAACTTGCTCCGGGACTCTTCATGGCCCCGAAAGCTTGTCGGCAGACCGGACTCTGCTAGTCGGCCTCCGCCTCCTTGTTGGCCATGCGACCCCTCAGTATCTTGGCCGCGGCGCCAATCACTGCCGCTATCAGCGCAATTATGATGAATTTCTTCTTCATCTCAGATACCTCTTTCCCCGATAGTCCGGGACCGGAGAATGTCACGGCCCCGGCGCTTTCAATTATATTGATGTTCCCGCCCCTTTAGCAACACAACCCCCTGATCTGGCATCCGATCTCGTCCGCTAATCGGGTAACACCACCCCCGTCCCCATCCCATTCCGATGCCCCGCGAGGAATCTACCACGCCAGTCCACCGCTCACCCCCATCATCCCCACCCACTTAATACCATGTCATTCCGATGCCCCGCGAGGAATCTGTGGTAGGGGTGAGGGCGGTCCCCTCCCCGGTGTGGGGTTGCTCATGTTGAGCGTAGTCGAAGTATCGAGCGGGGGGGTGGCCCACACCTTGCCCAACCGTCGCGTCCCTCAATACCCAACCCATCCCTCTACCCGTCATTCCTGCGGAGGCAGGTCGAAGATGTCGAAGATGCGCCTAGGCGTACGCCCCAAGCGTGAATCCACCTTCCTGAACGATCACCCCCAACCCCGCAACTCACCCCGACCCCCTCCGTCATCCCCCCCTCTTTTAACCCGTCATTCCGGCCTCCGAGCCGGAATCCATCCCGCGGGGCGCGGTAGGGTGTCCCTTCCCCCGTAGGGGTGCACCTTGTGGGTACCCTGCACCTCACCCACCCCCTCATCCCCACCCACCCTACACCGTCATTCCCGACCCTTTTAACCCGCCATTCCCGCCCCTTTAACCCGTCATTCCCGAGTAGTCGGGAATCCATCCCTCCGAAATAATCACCTACAACCCACCCATTCCCCTCCTACTGCCCCAAAAACCTGCACATTTGCTTGACACACCTGAGCAACGGCGCTATCATATCCTACGGTCGACCAAATAGCCTCAATAACACAAGGAGGAACCAAAAACCCAGGGAAGCCCACCAGACCCGACACCGAGGACTCAACGCCTAAGCCCACCCCAACGGCCCTTGCGCAGGTCCGAGACTCAAGCCAAGGGCGTCATCTCCTCACCACGGGTCCCGTGCCCCTTCCCTACCCAGGCGATGGAAGGTCCATCTGCTCTAAGCGGTACATCCCCTTCAGGGGGCTATACCGAATCGGTGCTCCCTTTCTTGGGACACCTATGTCGCCGACAACGTAGTTGCTGGTGAAATTTACGGCCCGGCGTTACCGGGATCAGGGCCTCACAGCCCCTACGCGGCTCCGCCGTCGTCATCATCGGAGGACTCCGTTCCGCCCATGACGGCTTCGAGCCGAATGCTGTCCCGCTCAGCGGTCGAGCGCTGATGCAGGACGGAATGCCCCACCCAGGGACGCCCTCGACACCGGCAAGTCCCCAATGACATGAGTGGGGATTAGGCAGGACGCCGCCGATGCTGCCAGCATCGGCATAGGTGCCATAGTCATCCTGCACCAGAGTCCCGGACCTTCCATCGCCGACCCAAAACCCAACAGACAGAACGAAAACCGAGACCCCACAACTGAATAGAAACCCGGCGTATGAGTAACCCGCCCGATGAGCGCACATCCACTCGATTAGTTGCCCGTCCACCACGGCACGGCTACCATATACGCCGAACGGAGGGTACGCGAAATGACCCAAGCCAGATTTAGAGTCCTTCACACCGACCCCGACAACCTCGGCGCCCCCCTGGACGTCGAGACCAACACCCTCGCCCAAATTGGCGCAGAGCTTATATCCGTGGATTGCAGGACGGAAGATGACATCATAGAAGCCGGTCAGGATGCAGACGGCATCCTCAACATCCGCGCCCCGATTCGCGCAAAAGCCGCCGCGGCCCTGCCCAACTGCAAGGTCGTCGTCCGCTACGGCGTCGGCATCGACACCCTTGACCCCCAGGCCCTCACCGACCATTCCATAGTCATAGCCAACGTCCCCGATTTCTGCTGGGAAGAAGTCTCCAACCACGCCCTCATGCTCCTCCTGGCCTCCGCCAAGAAGCTGATCAAGCTGGACGGCTGGACCCGCGCCGGCAACTGGGGCCGGGAACTGCTCTACCCCATGGGCTCCATCTACGGCCAGACCCTCGGACTGGTCGCCTGCGGCAACATCGCCCGCGCCGTGGCCCGAAAAGCCCACGTCTTCGGCCTCGAGGTCATCGGCTACGACCCCTTCATATCCCGGGAGCAGGCCGACGAGGTCGGCATCAAGCTCGTATCCTTCGATGAACTCCTCGAAAGGTCCGACTACGTCTCCCTCCACACCCCCCTCACCCCCGACACCCATCACCTCATGAGCGCCGAGCAGTTCCGGCAAATGAAGAATTCCGCCTTCCTGATCAACACGTCCCGCGGTCCAGTTGTTGACGAGCCGGCCCTCATCGAAGCCCTCCAAAACGGTGAGATCGCAGGCGCCGGCCTGGACGTCTTTGAGCAGGAGCCTATCGACCCGAACAACCCCCTCCTGAAAATGGACAATGTCGCCATCCTCCCCCACACCGCCTCCTACTCCGACAACGCCTTCGACCTTCTTCATAGACGCGTCGGCGAAGAGATGGTGCGGGTTCTCACCGGCCACTGGCCCCTGAACCTCGTTAATCCCGCCGTCAGAGAAAAAGTCAGCCTCAAGGACCCCGCCTAATCCAACAGCCGAGATACGGAGACATTATGTCCACCCCATTGACACCTTCCCAGTTGGAAGCCCTTAGGCAGATCACTTCACCCACCATCGCCAACGCCATCGAGACCTTTGACATCCAGTCAAGAAGCGTCGGCTTCATGGGCCCCGAGATCAAGTGCCAGCTCCCGAGCCTCGGCAATATGGTCGGCTACGCCTGCACCGCGGTCATCAGCGCCCGTGCCCCCGCCTTCAAAGGCCAGGGCCCCAAACCCAGAGACCTCTGGGAGCACGTGCAGAGCGTCCCCGGGCCCCGTGTCGTCGTTATCAAAGACCTGGACTATCCCAACGCCATCGGATCCTTCTGGGGCGAGGTCAACGGCAACATCCATAAGGCCCTCGGCTGTGTCGGAACAGTCACCGACGGCGGTGTGCGCGATCTGGACGAGGTTGAAGACCTCGGCTTCCACTTCTTCGCCTCCGACGTGCTTGTCTCCCACGCCTACGTCCACCTGGAGGCCGTCGGGTGTCCGGTAACTGTGGGAGGAGTCGAGGTCCGACCCGGAGACGTAATCCACGGTGACAAGCACGGTGTAATCACCATCCCCGCCGGCATCGCCGGCCGAATCGCCGACGCCTCAGTTCAGATGGAGGACTGGGAGCGACCCATCATCGAATTCTGCAAGTCCCCCGACTTCAACCTCGACAAGCTTCAGGAGCTCATGTCCCGACCCCGACCCAACAACTCCCTATAACCCCGACCTGTTCACCTCCGACTGCCGTTGCGCCGCGATCAGGCACTCCTTGAATGCCGCCTCCACCCCCAGACGCTCCAGCGCCTTTATTCCTGCGAAGGTCATGTTCCCCGGGACCCGGGCGTAGTCCATGAACGCCTCCAGCCCTTCCGGGGTGCAGTCCACGCCTTCCAACTCCCTCGATGCACATCTCAGCGCCGCCAGCGAAGCAGCCTTCGCAACCTCAACGGGCAACCCCGCCTCCCGACCATACCCCACCATCGCCTTCACCACCGGGTACAGGAAGAACTGGCTGCATGCTTGCAGTATGGTAAATGCGTCCTGGTTGCCATCCTCCACTACCATAATCTCGTTACCGAACCTGCCCCAGTAGTCCTTCAGTTCCTGCACCCGCTCGTCCGGTATCCCAGGCTCAAAGGCCATGCCAATGTACCCCTCCCCCTTCCCCATGAACACCGGTGTGAACACCCAGGCAAGAGTGCACGGCGCCTTCAGGTACCTCCTGTACCAGCTAAGGGGCAACGATGCAGCACCCGTCGCAACTATCTGCCCTTCCCGGATCACCGGCCCGACCTCCCCCATCAACACACCCATCTGCTCCGGCCTCACCAGCGGGATGATCATGTCCGCGCCCTCGCACGCCTCCCTGTTCGACTCTAGCACCCGTATCCCAAACCTTTCCGCAACCTCCGCCCGACGCCCCGCCCTCCTGTGCGTGGCAATGACCTCGACTCCCCGGTCCCTCTCTTTATCTGAAGTCATCACCTCCAACAGGATTTCGGAGTAGAGACCTGCCCCCAGTATCGCGATCCGCTTTATTTCCCCCACCGACGGTTTCCCTTCTATCCTGCCGACTTCGGACTTGGAAACTCAATGCCGAATTCCTTGGCATATTCCTGCAACGCCTCCACCACCTCTTCATGCAGAGGCACACCGTTCTCCAGTCTTTCCAGGCGGGTCTCGTGCTCAATCTGTCCGGGGATTAGCACGGGTTGGTCCTCTCGAACCCGCGGCGTCGACCTCATGTCCCGGATCATCTCGTCCATCATTTCCTTGAACTCTTCCACCGGCCGGAACCCGTCCACCCGGAACGCCCCGAAGAAGTGACCCACTACCCTCTTCTCCCGAGACATCGTCGCCCCGAACCCCACACCCGTCAGCACCCCCGACAATATGTCCACCAGCATCCCCAGCCCGAATCCCTTGTGACTGCTCAACTCCGGCGAAGAACCGAGTGGGACCAATGCTCCCCCGTCCCAATAGTCGTTGGGGTCCGTCGTCTCCTGACCCTCCGAGTCCACCGCCCACCCAACCGGTATGGCCTCCGACTTCCGTCGCGCCAGTTCCAGCTTCCCAACCGCAACGGCACTCGTGGCCATGTCAAGAACGTACGCCGGCTCTTCACCCGCGGGAATCGCAAAGCTGATTGCATTCGTCCCCAGCTTCCGCTTCGCCCCGTGCGTCGGCAGCACCGCCGGCGACGCCTGTGTCATCGATATTCCTATCATGTCGTGAGCCAACGCCATCTCCGCGTAGTACCCCGCCGAACCGTAGTGCCTGCTGTTAGACGCCCCCACCAACCCCACTCCTGAGACCCGTGCCTTCTCAATGGCTAACTCCATCGCCCTGTGTCCAACAACCGGCCCCAGGCCCCCATCTCCGTCTACCAGCGCCAGCGTACCGTTATCGTTCGCCGTCTGGACGTCGGGACGGGGGTTTACGTTCCCGTTCTTCATTCCCTTCACGTAAGACTGGTGCGCCGAAAGATGGGCCACCCCATGGGAGTCTATTCCCCGCAGGTCTGCATAGAGCAGCACCCCCGAGGCCACATCCGCATCGTCATGGCCCATCCCGCACCCCATCAGTATCGAACGAGCCAGTTTGTGAAGGTCACCGGCGTCAAATCTCGTGTATTCATTCATGTTGTACTTCGGGTTTGGATCAGACGGATTCTAACCGCGTCTCAGCCCTAAAGCATCTCAAAATAGCCCCGACCGCCTGCTTGCTGGTATACTGATTGTGCTATCTGGTCTTGCGCACCATCGTCAGTACCATTCCTACTTGTGCAGGCTGACAGGTATTCTCCATGAGCAACCTCATCATGCTGGAAACCCCCGAACTCAGGAAGCCCAAGGTGCTGGCCGGGTTCTCGGGTTGGGCCAACGCCGGTGAGGTATCCTCGGGAGCGGTGTCCTACCTGAAAAGCAAGCTGAACCCAACCAAGTTCGCCGAACTGGACCCCGACCCCTTCTACGACTTCACCAACACCCGACCCTACGGCAAGATATCCGAGGGCGTCATCAAGAGCCTGGATTTCGTCACTAACGAGTTCTATTACTGGGAAAACCTGTACGGCGAGCATGATTTAATCCTCTTCTTGGGCACCGAACCCCAACTCAAGTGGCGCAGCTTCACCGATGACTTCTTCGCCGCCTTCCAGGACCATGACCCCGATGAGCTGATCCTCCTCGGCAGCTTCTACGACTCCACACCCCACACCCGGGAACCCATCGTCTCCGCCGCCGTAAATGACAGTGGCGCCCGTGACGACCTCGCCGTCTACGACCTCCAGTTCACCGACTACGAAGGCCCAACCTCCATCCACGCCGTCCTCGAGCACGCCTGCGCAGAACTGGGCATACCCAGCATCAGCCTCTGGACCGGCACCCCCCACTACCTCCCCACCGCCAACCCCAAGGCATGGCGCGCTGTTCTGCGTCGTCTCCTCCCGATTCTGGACCTGGAGTTGGACATCCGTGACCTCGTCCGGCGCGGAGACCGACTGGACAAACAGGTGGAGCAGGCTTTGGAGCAGAACCCAAAATTGAAGCGCTACGTACGTCAGCTCGAAAGCAACCTGGGGGCCCGGGAGGACGAGGAGCCCCTTCGCTCCGACGAAATCATCAAGAGCCTGGAAGAATATCTGCGTCACCGCCAGCAACGCGGCTCAGAGAGCTAGGCCCCCACCTCGGGCTACACGTAAGGCCCCAGAAACCTCCCCCCGATCACGTGCAGATGCCCATGTTCCTGGCTCTGCATGGCGTCATCCCCGAAATTCGACACCAGCCGGAAGCCGTCGGGACAGTAGCGCTTCCCCATCTCCACCGCAATCCGTCCTGCCTCCGACATGTCCTGCCAGTACTCCTCCTGGTCTGTGTGTCGCTTCCTCACCACCAGCAGCATCACCGGCGCCCATGTAAGCTTGTTGTCGAAGACAATAAACTCCTCATCTTCGTACCGCACATTCGCCCCCTCCACCCCCGAGATGATGTCACAAAATACGCAGGACACAGTTGCTTCGCCTTAATGTGGACAATTCAGGATTCGGCAGACATTCCCGCTACCGACGCCCCCTCATCCCCTCCCCCCGCCGCGGCCATCCAACCCTCACGTCCCCACTCCGGTAGTCCGGCGCCGTGATCGCATAGAACATCGTCAGCCCCGGGTCCGCCAGCCTTGAGCTTATCCTCTCGTCCATCTCATCCAGGGGAAGAGCCGTGGTAATCACGGTCGGGAGCCTGCTGTTGTAGCGGTAGTTGATAATCTGGTACAGCTTTTCCTTGGCCCAGGGGGTTGCCGCCTGCTCTCCATAATCATCCAGCACCAACAGCGACACCGTCCTGACCTTGTTGAATAGCTCGTCGTAAGTGATTCTAGCGTCCAATGCGTATGTTGCTCTCAGGTAATCCAGCAGGTCCGGCACAACAATGAACAGCCCATCCCTCCCCCGACTCCTGTGACAGTGAGCAATCGACGCCGCTAAATGCGTCTTCCCTCGACCCGGCGGCCCCATCAGCACCATCCACCCGTCCAGCGACTCCGCAAAGTTAATCGCGGCTCTGTATGCCCCTTCCAGGTTCAGCTTCACCTCCCCCTTCAGTCCCCTCCCCCCTGGCTTGAACGACTCGAACGTCATATTCGCGGGAAGTGCGAGCTTCAGGCTGTCCATAGAACTCAGCACTGACGACCTTCTCTCAACCTCGATCACGGTCGAAAGCACCGGGTCTGTCAGGCGGCTTTGCAGACTTTCGTCCAGCCGTTCCAAGGGGACGTTCGTCGTAATCACCGTCGGAAGTTGAGTGTTGAACCGGTGATTGAGAAGCTGAAAGAGCTTCTCCCTAGCCCACGGACTACTGGTTTGAGACCCTAGGTCATCAAGTATTAGCAGCGGAACATTGCGCACCTGCTCGAACAGCTCATCGTACGTGACCTCACTATTCGGCCCGAAGGTCCCCCTCAGATGGTCCAGCAGGTCCGGCACGACCATGAAAAATGTTCTGACTCTTAGTCCGATGCAGTGATTGGCCACCGCCGCCGCAAGGTGAGTTTTGCCGCTTCCGCTGTTCCCCGTAAGAACCAGCCACCCCCGAGGCTCGGACGCATACCGTTTCGCTGCATCATACGCGGCCTGAAAAAGCCTTCGGTTGTCCTCATCCGGGCTCCGACCCTGCGGTATCACGTTGTCAAAGGTAAGGCGAGACAGTGGGCCCAGGTTGCTGTACTGCTCCAGCCGTTCCGGAATCCGCTCTTCCCATTCCACCTTCATGCAACTACAGGGCGTCGCTTTCCCAAATTCGGGGTGGCCGAACGGCACGTCGGGCATCACCCACCCGACACCCTCGCAAATCTCGCACTCGGGATGGCCGGCAGTCTCTTCAGTCAAACCTTCGCTGGACGAGATGCCCGTATTTCCCCTTGAAGTACCTGTCTGTATTCTGTCCTGTTTCAGAATGTCGCCGAGCCATTCCACCTGTCTTGCCTTCCAGCCTTCTATTCTTGAGGATTGCCTCTATGTACGTCCATTTTCGAACTGAATTTCTCACCGCCTCTTCTATCGCTTCCACTACCCACTCCTCCGAATACACCGACACTGCTTCCTTGAGCCATTCCACAATAGTGGGGTTTAAGGGCTCAATGTTGTTCTCATACACCGCAAATGCGTCGGGCCGTTCCTCTGATTCAGCCCCAAGGACGGATACCGCCACCCCACTCATCCCAACCCCTTGACCCTCAATCCGCTCCAAAGCCCTACGCTCTGCCTCCGTATTCAGCATGTAAAGCCTATTTCTAAGCCCTTTGGCCTCCATCTCCGTCGTAATCAACACCCCCCTCTCCACCGCCCCCCGCAGCCCCGACTCTAGCGCCTCCACCCGCTCCGGCAAGTCCTGGCCCAGGCTCGGGGCCAGGGTTTTGTCACCCAGCAGTTCCCTGAATGTCACGAACCGCGGCGACCCCTTCTTCTGCTGCACCGCCCAGAACACGTGAAGCACAATCCGAAGCTCCGCCGCGTCCTTGATTTGCGGCATCAGTTGGGTGAAGAAGACGTTGGGAATAGCCGTCTTCTGAGAGTTCGCCCTGAAACCCTCAAACCCCGACATCCGGCCCCTAAGCCACGCCCACCGGCAGCGGCTCGAACTTCGCCAAATGGTCAACGAACCGCAACTGTATCGTCCCCGTAGGCCCGTTCCGGTGCTTCCCGACGATGATGTCCGCTATTCCCTTGGGGTACATCTCGTCGGGGTACAGCTTCCCCCATTGCTGCTCCGTGTAGTAACGGTCTGCCTTGTAGATGAACATCACCACGTCCGCATCCTGCTCGATGCTACCGCTTTCCCTCAAGTCCGAGAGCATCGGCTTGTGGTCTTGCCTGAGCTCCGGCGCACGACTCAGCTGCGACAACGCCAGAAGAGGAACATTTAAGTCTCTGGCCAACAGCTTCAGTGACCTCGATATCTCGCTCATCTCCGCGACATTGTTATCTCCCCGTTGAAGCATCAGCCCCATGTAGTCCACGATTATCAGGTCGACGGGCTGTTCCAGGTGAAGCCTTCTTGCCTTGCTCCGAAGCTCGACTATATTAAGGTTAGGAGAGTCATCTATATAGATTTGCGCACCACCCAACTTACCGGTTGCGTCTACGACTCTAGCAGATTCTTCCTCCGTGAACTTCTGAAGTCCTGATTCATCAAGTCTAAAATTCCTTGTATCCACTCCCGACTCGCTGGAAAGCAAGCGCTGCACCACTTGCTCTCTGTTCATCTCTAGACTGAACACTGCCACCCGTGCCCCCTGGTCCAAAGCCGCAGTCCGTGTAATGTTTAACGCCAAGCTGCTCTTCCCCAAGCTCGGCCTTGCCGCCAATATGATCAGGTCTGACCGGTGCAGTCCCCCCAGCAGAGTGTCCAGATTGTGAAACCCCGTTAATGCAACCGAAAGGGGCCCTTCTCCTTCATCTCTACTGAACGTACCACCCTCTTCCAGGTATTCGTCTAGGATCTCCTGTATATGTACGAAGTCCCGGGACCTCTGCCCGCTCCTCAGTTTGAACAGGATGTCTTCGGCCCGGCTAAGCGCAGCGTCCTCGTCGGGGCCCGCATCATACCCGATCTTCGATATCTGCCCTGCCGACTCAATGATGCGCCGCATCGTCGCCAACCTTCGCACAATGCCTGCATACGCCTTTATGTGCACTGACGTAGGCACCACCGTGACGAGGTGGCTCAGGTAAGCACCTCCGCCCATATTGGCCAGGCGCTCCCTTCGGTTTAGCTCATTCTCAACAGAGACCTGGTCTATCGGCACACCCCTGTTGTAGAGGTCTACGCAGGCCTCGTAGCACCACCGGTTCGACTCCCGGTAGAAATCGTCGGCGTCAAGGTCCGGCGCGACTTCGGTTATCGCTTCTCCGTTGATGAGTAGCGACCCCAATACCGAGTCCTCTGCATCTATATCATGTGGCGGCAGCTTTTCCGCGTACATTCATCCCCCGACACCCAACCGGACGCCTCCCCCGACTACTTGGCGTTTAACTACTGCTCGGCCTGTTGCTGTCTGCGTTTCGCCCGCCGCACCGCCGCAGCCGCCGCCGACTCCCTCGCCGACTGCGCCTTCCCCTCAGCCGAAGCAGCCTCCTCCTCACCCGTTTCCTCATCCACCACTGCCTCCGCCTCGGCAGTCTCCTCTATAGGGGCCTCTTCCTCCGCTGCTTCGGTCTCCTCTTCCACCTCATCACTGACCGCGGCTTCTTCTACTACCTCGGCAGTCGGGGCCTCCTCCGCTACTTCAGCAACGGTTTCCTCAACTGCTTCTTCAGCAGGAGATGCGTCTTCTACTACCTCAGCTTCGGCCACGGACTCTTCTTCGGCAACAGGGGCCTCTTCCGGAGTCTCCGCAACGGCCACTGCCTCCGGTGCTTCCTCTTCGGCAGTTGTGTCGTCCACCTCCTCCGCTTCGGCAACCGCTCCTTCCGCTTCCGCAATAACGGTCTCTTCTTCTACCTCAACAACAGGGACCTCTTCAACAACCCCAGACTCGGCCGTTGCTTCATCTTCGGCGATGGGAGCCTCCTCTACCTCAGCGGATGCTTCTGTTGATTCGGCAGCAACTGCCTCTTCGACCACCTCCGAAGCAGGAGCCTCTTCCACTTCATCGACGACAGCGGTTTCTTCAACCGCCTCAGTTACGGCGGCCTCTTCAACTACCGCTTCCGCCTCTGCTACTACCTCCCGCACCTTCGACCCCCTCGCCTTGCGCTTGGTCGTCGGCTTGGCCGGCTCAGCCTCGACAACCTCCACCCTGATCACCGGCTCAACCTCCGCACCAAGCCCCATAGTCACCTCGTAACTCCCGACAGCCTTGATAGGCTCTTCCAGCAGCACATCCCGAGCCCCGACATCCTCACTCACCGCCTCCGAAATCGCCTTCGCCACCGCCGACGCATTGATGGACCCATAAAGCCGTCCCGTCGGACCGCTCCGAGCCTCCAGGGAAACAGACAGCCCTTCTAGCTTGGGCCCCAGCAGCGCGGCGCGGGCCTCGGCATTGTTCTGTCTCAGTGCCTCAGCTCGCTTCAACGCCTCCACCCGACGCATCTGGTCCTGCGTGGCTAACACTGCCAGCTGCTTCGGGAAAAGGTAGTTTCGGGCGTATCCGTTCTTGACTTCTCTTACGTCGCCGGCCTTGGCGACATTCTCAACTTCTTCAAGGAATATCACTCTCACTTCGGCCACGAACCTTTCTGTAGACGTTCAATTTTGGCGATGTCTGTAGGGCTTCCACCCCAAGGGCAATTATATAACGCTGGAGGAATGGGACAAGGACGGCGCCCGATGAAAACATCACTGTTTCATGGCGTCAGCCAGCCCGTTTCTCCATCTCTCTGTGATTTGATTCAAGGACAGATCGATGTCGAGTCCGACCCTGAACCGTTCTCCCCCCACCACCCCCAGCCCTGTCACCGGCACCCGAGCCTCCTCGGCCAACTCTTTGACCCTCTCAACATTTCCAGGCCTAACCGAGACCACGATCCGCGACTGCACCTCCCCAAACAGCACCGCATCCCACCGCCCCTCCGCTCCAATCTCGCACTCTACCCCGATTTCTCCCTTGATCGCACAAAGCGCTAGCGCAACGGTAAGCCCCCCCATCGAGCAGTCGTGCGCCGAATTCAGCATCCCTCCCTCTATTAGCGTTACGCACAACTCCTGCACCCGTTTTTCCATGTCCAGGTCTATCGAGGGCTTCCCCGCCACTTTCTCGTGGACTGCTTCCAAGTATTCACTCCCGCCCAGCCCCGTAGCACTGGGCGCGGGCCCCAGGAGCAGCACCACGTCACCTTCATTCCTGAACCCCATACCGCAAGCTTGGGATACGTCCTCCAGGAGGCCCAACACCCCCGCCACGGGAGTCGGGTATACGGGTTCATCCATCGTTTCGTTGTACAGGCTGACGTTCCCGCTTATCACCGGCATGCCAAAGGCCTTGCAGGCCTCCGTCATCCCCCGTATGCACTCCTCTAACTGGTAGTACACCTCCGGCTTCTCAGGGTTGCCGAAGTTCAGGCAGTCGGTCACCGCTATCCCTCGTGCCCCGACACACGCAGCATTCCGGGATGCCTCCGCCACCGCAATCGCACCCCCCGCAAACGGGTTCAGGTAGCAGAACCGGCCATTCCCATCCGTCGAGAGTGATATTGCCTTCTTGGTCCCCTTCACCCTTATCAGCGCTGCGTCGTTCCCCGGCGGTATCACGGTGTTCGTCATCACTTGGTGATCATATTGCCTGAACACCGACTCCTTGCTCGCCACATTCGGCGAAGCCAGGAGTCTTAACAGCACCGACTCCGCCCCCTCCTCAGGCAACGGCAGCGTATCGAAGTCAAAGTCCTGCAATTCCGAAAGAGCCTCAGGCTTCTTCCCGTCAATTCTGTACTGTGGTGCATCTGTCAGCACACTCACAGGCAGATCGGCCACCAGTTCCTCGTCGTCTCGAATTCTCACCCGGCCGTCATCCGTCACCCGACCAATCACATCCGAGTGCAAGTCCCATTTCTTGGTTATCTCATCGACTGACGGCTTATTCTCAGGCGCAACGATTAGCAACATCCGTTCCTGGGACTCGGAGAGCATGACCTCGTAAGGCGTCATCCCCTCCTCCCGACGCGGCACCCGACCTACGTCTATATCCACCCCGCTCCCCGCCCGACCCGCACTTTCCACGACCGCACTCGTCAGGCCCGCCGCCCCCAAGTCGGCCAGCCCCACCAGCAAACCAGAATCCGATAATTCGAGGCAGGCCTCGATAAGCACCTTCTCCAGGAATGGGTTCCCGACCTGCACCGTCGGCCTCAACTCTCTCTCCTCCTCGAACGTCCGGGAAGCCAGCCCCGAGGCCCCGTGAATACCATCTCTACCCGTGTCGGCGCCCACCAGCAAGATCAGGTTGCCAGTCCCCTCCGCCCGCGCCTTTAGCAGTCCATCAATCTTCACCAGCCCGACGCACATCGCATTCACTAGCGGGTTCCCCGAATACGTCGGCGAAAACACAACCTCCCCCCCGACGTTCGGTATCCCGAGGCAGTTCCCATATCCGCTTATGCCCCCCACTACCCCGTTGAACAGGTAGCGGTTACGCGCCGTGTCCGGCGGCCCGAACCTCAGCGAGTTTAGCAAGGCAATGGGTCTCGCACCCATCGTGAAAATATCCCGCACTATCCCCCCCACCCCTGTCGCCGCCCCCTGGTACGGCTCAATCGCCGACGGGTGGTTGTGCGACTCGATTTTCATTACCGCCGCCAACCCATCCCCAATGTCCACAGCCCCGGCATTTTCTGCACCGGGCTCCACCAGTACCCGCTCACCATCCGATGGGAACATCCTCAACAACGGCTTGGAGTGCTTATAGCTGCAATGTTCGCTCCACAGGGACCCGATTATCCCCAGCTCCACCAGGTTCGGCTCCCGCCCGAGCTTGTCCACGGCCAGAGAGTACTCCTCATCGGAGACAGCCAATTGGTCCAAGGCTTCCCTGTTTATTGGCATGTCGCTCCTTGGATAAAACGTCGTTCTTGTCTTGTAGTTTCGTTAGTAGACATCGGCAAGTAGCACACCAACCGCTATCGCATTGTTCCCAAAGTGCACCAGCATCGGTGCCCACAATGCTCGGGTTCTATGATAAAGCCAGGCCAGCAGCAACCCCAATACGAAGAGCGGCGGGAAACTGAGCGGTTCCAGGTGCGCCGCCATGAAAAGCAGGGAACTGACACCCCCCGCCCACCAGAATCCCCACCTCCCCGCCAGCCCCCGAAACACAAACGCCCTGAAGAACAGCTCCTCTGCAATGGGTGCCACCACAACCGCCAGAATAGCCAGCCCTATCAGGTATTCGCTGCCCGCCTCAACGAAAGGCGTCGGCGATAGGTCTTCCGTGTCTACACCCGCCCTCTCCAGAACTACGTAGTAGGCCACCTGCACTGCTATTTCCGCTATCAGCACCACAATCCCCCCACCCCACATCCCTCCACGCCGGCCATCTCCACAACCCTAGAGCGCTCCAACGGACCTTGCGCCTCAGCACAACGAAAATCCACACAGTCAACGGGAGAGCAAGCTGGACCAGCAACATACCCACAAGTAGCGGAACACCCGTGTACTCAACATCCACCACCCGGGCCACGACTAGGACAATCGCCAGTATCGATATCGCCTGGATTACATAGAAACCCGTCCCCAGCGCCACATCCCGCACCCCCCACCCCACCCCATCCCGCCAAACCAGAGCCGCTTCGTCTACCCCTCCCTCTTGAGAATGAGCCACCCCTGGATGTACCAACGATCCGCAGCGCGTGCAAAAACGCCAACTAGGGAACAATTGAAGACCACAAACCCGGCAGAAGCCTGGAGGGTCACCTTCCCTCAATGGCGCGTCAGCCGGATGCATTGGGAAGGTTTTCTTCGGGATTCATGCAGAGAGTTTAGCGCGGAAAAGCAATCACGTTTTGGTGAATGAGTCGACAATCGACTCGAACACATACAAACCGTCCGTCCCCCCGAGCAAAGGCTCGCAGCATCTCTCCGGGTGCGGCATCATCCCCAGTACATTTCCCTCCCGGTTCGCTATGCCCGCTATCCCATTCAGGGAACCGTTGGGATTCGAATCCGGCGTCACCTCACCATCATCAGTGCAATACCGGAAAAGCACCCGACCCTCTTCCTCCAAGGTCCGGAGCGTCGAATCGTCCGCGTAGTACCGCCCCTCACCATGAGATATCGGCACCCGGATCACCTGCCCCGACCCGCAATTCCTTGTAAACGTCGTGTCCGTATTGTCGACCCGCAGGTTCACCCACTGGCACCGGAACTCCAGGCTCTCGTTCCTCAACAAGGCCCCCGGCAGCAGCCCCGACTCGCACAGCACCTGGAAACCGTTGCATATCCCTATCACCGCCCCTCCCCGCCCCGCAAAGTCCACCACCGCCTCCATCACTGGCGAGAACCGCGCAATGGCCCCACACCTCAAGTAGTCCCCGTACGAAAACCCGCCCGGCAGGACGACGCAATCGTAGGAAGAAAGGTCCGTTTCCTTGTGCCAGACGTAGCTCACCTCCTGCCCCATGACCTCCTCCAGAACGTGATAGCAGTCCACGTCGCTCCACGTCCCTGGAAATACAACTACTCCGAATTTCATCGACGTTCCTTTTGAAGCTGCCCTTCCAACAAAAAACAAGACCCGGGCCCCGAGTCAGTCATAACCCAGGCCCGGGCCCCTTCACCCGAATTCATATTTCTCAACCCGACTTACCAGCCAGCAACTCCCCCACTATCTGGTTCACCATCTTCCCATCCGCCTTACCCTTGACCTGAGGCATGAGCCGCCCCATCACCTTGCCCCGCTCCCCGGGCCCCGACGCACCAACTTCCTCAATCACCAACCGCGCTATCTCCCTCACTTCATCTTCAGTTAGCTGTTGAGGCAGGTACTTTGTAAGGATCGCTAGCTCAGCCTCCTCTTTCTCCACCAGGTCGGGCCTGTTGCCGTCCCGGAACGCAGTAATGCTCTCCCTGCGCCGCTTCGCCTCCCGGGACAACACCTGCACCACATCGTCGTCCCCCAGCTCTTTGCCCCGGGATTTCTCCTCCGACTGCACACTGGCCTTAATAAGACGTAAGGCGGAGCGCTTCAGTCCATCCTTGCTGCGCACCGCCTCCAGCAGGTCTGCATCCAGCTGTTCGCGTAGTGACATTAGCCAATCCGGCCTCTGTTATGTTCCTACCGCCGAGCATTCCGACGCTTGCGTGCTGCCGCTGCGGCCTTCTTCTTTCGCTTGATGCTCGGCTTCTCGTAGTACTCCCGACGCCTGGCCTCGGACAATATCCCGTTCTGCTGAACTTTCTTATTAAACCGCTTCAGCAGGCTCTCGAAATTCTCGTCTCGCCCCAACCTTACCTCGGACAACTTGGCAGCCTCCCCCTGTTTTTCATACTCGGTCTTTGAACAAACGGCTTCCGATTATATGAATGGCCCATTTGAGTGTCAAGGCGAAGCCCGTTGGTCACAGCCCCGACCCATATAACTCTGTAGTTTTGCCTCCTCCCAGCCCCGACCCGTATGCTACCATTACTCCTTAACATCACACCTAACGGAGGCTGTTCATGGCTACTATTGCTCAAGCCGTTATTTCCAGGGAGGCCGGAGCCCCGACACGCGTCGAGGATATGGTCGTCGAAGACCCGGGGCCCGGCGAAGTCCTAGTAAGAGTCCAGGCCAGCGGCGTCTGCCACACCGACCTCCATTACAAGCTCGGCAAAATCACCGACGAATTCCCCTTCCTCCTCGGCCACGAAGTCGCGGGCATCGTTGAGGCGGCGGGCGAGGGCGTCGAGTCCCCCGCTGTCGGCGACTACGTTGTAATCGCCTGGAGAGCTCCCTGCGGCAACTGTCGTTTCTGCGCCATCGGCCAGCCCCACCTTTGCTCCGCAAGCCTCAACGCCCAGCCCCGAATGACCGCTAAGAGCGACGGCAAGCAGCTTTCTCCCGCCCTTGGCATCGGTGGCTTCTGCACCCACACAGTTGTATCGGCCAAACAGGCCGTCCCCGTCCCCCGAGAGTGCCCTCCCGCCCAGGCGTGCCTCCTAGGCTGCGGTGTGACCACAGGCATTGGGGCAGCGCTTTATACCGGCGGTGTCCGCCGTGGAAGCACAGTCGCAGTCTACGGGTGTGGCGGCGTGGGGTGCAGCGTCATCATGGGCGCTAAGCTGGCCAACGCCAAGACCATCATTGGCGTGGACATCGCCGACAACAAGCTCGCCTGGGCAAAAGAGTTCGGCGCCACCCACACCGTCGACGCCACCAAGACCGACCCCGTAGAAGCCATCAAGGAAATTACCGGCGGCAACGGCGTAGACCACTCCTTCGAAGCCGTCGGCACCCCTGCCACCCTCCTCCAGGCCCTCTGGTCCCGAGACCTCGCCGGAACGTGCACCCTTATCGGTGTTCCCGATCCGACCATGGTCATGGAGCTCCCCATGCTTCAGTTCTTCGGACTCGGAGGCTCCCTCAGGGTCAGCTGGTACGGCGACAACCTACCATCGAGGGACTTCCCCATGTTTGCCAACTGGTACCTCCAGGGCAAGTTGGACCTGGACAGGGCCGTCACTAAGCTGATTAAGCTCGACGACGTGGAAGAAGCCTTCGAGGAAATGGAGCGCGGCGAAGTTCTACGCTCAGTTATCCAGTTCCCGGACTAGAGGCGAGACCAATCCCGGATAGCAAAGGCGTCGGCGTATTCCGCCGACGCCTTTCTTTCGCCTAAGGCCTACGCCCGGGGCTCGACCATCTTCTCCGGGTCCAGGATTCGAGACAGATCTTCCTCGGATAGGTCGGCCATTTCCCGCGCAACCTCACGGATCGTGCGGTCACTCTTCGCAGCTTCCTTGGCGATCTGGGCGGAAAGGTCGTACCCGACTACCGGGGCCAGGGCAGTCCCGATCATCAGCCCTCGCTCCACCGTGCTCGGGCCCTGGTCCGTCGCCCGGAGCCCTTCTATGCACTGCTTTGTCAAGTTGTCCGCGGCAGCGGCTAGAATGGAAACCGACTGCAGTAAGTTGTAGGCCGCCACCGGCATCATCAAGTTGATCTCGAAATAGCCGTCCTGCCCCGCGGCCGCTATGGTCGCATCATTGCCCTTGACCTGGGCACATACCTGGATCACCGACTCCGGGATAACCGGGTTTACCTTCCCCGGCATTATCGAGCTTCCGGGCTGGACTTCCGGCAACGCCAACTCCCCGATCCCCGCCCTCGGCCCCGACCCCATCCAACGTATGTCATTCGCTATCTTCGTCAGACTGATAGCGATTGTGCGCAGAACTGCGCTCGCCTCCACTGCACCATCCAGGGAGTTCTGTGCCTGGAAATGGTGTTCTGTCTCCCGTATCGTCACCCCTTCCAACTCCGACACCCGAGCCGTGACCCTTGCTGCGAACTCGGGATGCGTGTTCACCCCCGTCCCCACCGCCGTGCCCCCCAGCGCAACCTGCGAAAGCTCCTCACGGGCATGCTCCAACCGCTTGATCCCAAGCTCTATCTGACTCGCATACCCCTTGAACTCCTGTCCCAACCGCACGGGGGTCGCGTCCTGTAAATGGGTGCGCCCCGTCTTGATGATGTCCCAGAACTCCCGAGATTTCGATTCAAGCGCCGCCTGGGTTCTCTGTAGCGCCGGGACAAGGTCGGTCTCGATCTCGTTAAGAGCAGCCAGATGCATGGTGGTGGGAATAACGTCGTTGGAAGACTGCCCCTTGTTCACGTGGTCGTTCGGATGCACCGCCCGTGACCCGATTCCCCCTCCCATGATCTCCGACGCCCGGTTCGCGATAACCTCGTTGGCATTCATGTTCGTCGAAGTGCCGGAGCCCGTCTGGAATATGTCCAGCACGAAATGCTCGTCCAGCTTCCCGTCCACCACTTCTTGAGCGGCCCGCACGATTCCATCTTTCTTGTCGGAGTCCAGCAGGCTAAGCTCACAGTTCACCTCGGCGGCCGCCAACTTTATCAGTCCCAAGGCCCGGATAAACGAGCGGGGAAACCGGAGGTCGCTGATGGGAAAATTCAGTACGGCCCGCATGGTCGAGGCGCCATAGTAGGCGTCGGCGGGAACTTCCATCGGGCCCATGGAGTCTTTTTCGATTCGGGTCGGTTTGTCGTCGGTCAAGGTATATTCTCCTTGGATTCGCGTCTCGGGGGACAACTGTAAAGAGGGGATTGGGAGGCGTCAACCGAACAAGCTCAGCCGTATTGCTCACTCGATCTTTCAAAGCGCATAGAAGCAGAATACCCCTCCCGAGACCTTTTTCGTATGGATTTTTATAACAAAAGCGATTATAATTCCTCCAGACCACAGATTAGGCGGCTCACCGGGGCGTCCGCTTTTTTGGAAGGCCCCGGTTTTTGATGTAAAATCCTCCGTTCTGTTACCCGAATCTCCAGTCCAGGCGGGGAGTTAACATGGCAGACAAGGCCACAATCCAGGCCATAGCCGACCAGGAATACCAGTACGGCTTCGTTACCGAGATCGACCAGGACAAGGTAGCTCCCGGCCTCAACGAAGACGTTATCCGCCTCATCTCCGAGAAGAAGGGCGAGCCCGACTTCATGCTCCAGTGGCGCCTCCGGGCCTACCGTCACTGGCTCACCATGAAGGAGCCCACCTGGCAGAACGTTTACTACCCCCCCATCGACTACCAGGACATCGTCTACTACGCCGCCCCCAAGCAGGGCCCCGAGTCCCTTGACGAAGTAGACCCCGAAATCCTCGAGACCTACGAAAAGCTGGGCATCCCCCTGGAAGAGCAGAAGTGGCTTGCGGGCGTCGCCGTCGACGCAGTGTTCGACAGCGTGTCCGTGGCCACAACCCACCAGGAACGCCTCGCCGAAATGGGCATAATCTTCTGCTCCTTCTCGGAGGCCGTGAAGAATCACCCTGACCTGATTAAGAAATACCTGGGCTCCGTTGTGCCCTACACAGACAACTTCTACGCCACCCTCAATTCAGCGGTCTTCAGCGACGGCTCCTTTTGTTACATCCCCAAGGGCGTGCGCTGTCCGGTGGAGCTCTCCACTTACTTCAGGATTAACGCCCGGGACACGGGCCAGTTCGAACGCACCCTGATAGTCGCCGACGAAGGCAGCTACGTCAGCTACCTGGAGGGCTGCACCGCCCCCATGCGCGACGAAAACCAGCTTCACGCCGCCGTGGTCGAACTCGTCGCCCTCGGCAACGCCGAGATAAAGTACGCCACCGTCCAGAACTGGTACCCCGGTGACAAGGACGGCAAGGGCGGCATCTACAACTTCGTGACCAAGCGGGGCAAATGTGTCGGGGACGACTCCCGCATCTCCTGGACCCAGGTCGAGACCGGCTCTTCCATAACCTGGAAATACCCCGGCGTCATACTCCAGGGTGACCGCTCCGTTGGGGAGTTCTATTCCATCGCCCTGACCAACAACTATCAGCAGGCCGACACCGGCACCAAGATGATCCACCTCGGCCGCGACACCCGCAGCACCATCGTCTCCAAGGCAATCTCCGCGGGTCACGGCAACAATACCTACCGGGGCCTCGTCAGAATCGGACCCAGGGCCGCTCGGGCCAAGAACTACACCCAGTGCGATTCCCTGCTCATCGGAGACCAGTGCGGCGCCCACACCTTCCCCTACGTGGAGGTCAAGAACAGCACCTCCAACATGGAGCACGAGGCCACCACCTCCAAGATTAACGAAGAGCAGCTCTTCTACTGCCAGCAGAGAGGCATCTCCCCCGAGAACGCCGTCGGCCTTATAGTCAGCGGCTTCTGTCGAGAAGTAGTAAAGAAGCTACCCTTCGAATTCGCAGTGGAGGCTAGCAGGCTACTGGGTGTCAGCCTGGAAGGCTCCACCGGATAAGGGAGAACTCTCAATTGCTTGAAATCAGGGACCTTCACGCCGGAGTCGGCGACGTTGAAATCCTCAAGGGAATCAACCTGACCGTCAAAGCCGGCGAGTTCCACGCCATCATGGGACCCAACGGCTCCGGCAAAAGCACCCTCGCCCGAGTCCTCTCCGGCCACCACTCCTACACCTGCACCCGGGGCGATGTACTTTACAAAGGAAAGTCCATCCTTGAACTCCCCCCCGAGGAACGCGCCCGCGAAGGCATTTTCATGGCCTTCCAGTACCCCTACGAGATCCCTGGAGTCTCCACCCAGGAATTCCTGAAGACTGCCTACAACTCCCTCAGGGAGCACAGAGGGCAAACGGAACTGGATGCCGTGGAGTTCTACCGCTTCCTCAAGGACAAGCTTCAGGTGGTGGAGATGGACCCCTCCTACCTGAACCGACCCCTCAACGACGGCTTCTCCGGCGGCGAAAAGAAGCGCAACGAGATACTCCAGATGGCCGTCCTGGAACCCGACCTCGCCGTCCTGGACGAGACCGACTCCGGCCTGGACATCGACGCCCTCAGAATCGTCTCCGAAGGCATTAACCGCTTGAGAAGCCCTTCAAAGGCCGTCCTGCTGATCACCCACTACCAGAGAATCCTCGAGTACGTCGGTCCCGACTATGTCCACGTTTTGATGGACGGACGGATTGTGGAGTCGGGAGACGGCAGCCTCGCCCAGCACCTGGAAGAGCACGGCTACGACTGGGTCCGCGATCAGGTCGCCACGGCCTGACATCCACAACCATACCCGCAAAGAGCCTCCAAATTGGTACAAGTCCGCAGCAGCGAACACTCCTTCGTTAGCGAGTTCGAAGCCCTCCAGGCTCGGGATGAGGGCTCCGCACCCGATTGGCTGCAATCCCTCAGGCGCGACGCCCTTCCGGGAGTTCGAGTCCCTCGGCTTCCCTACCACCCGCGACGAGGACTGGAAATACACCAACGTCGCCCCCATAGCCAGGCAGCGCTTCACCCTGGCCCGGGCCGGAGATTACGCTGGTTCTTCGATATCTTCACTGGACCTTCCCGGGCTCCGGTTCGTCGGCGGGAAGTACGCTTCCAGCGTCGGTTTGGAAGACGATGCCGGTCCGTTCGAAGTAACGAGCCTCGCCCGCGCCATTCGCGTTTTCCCAAAGGCAATAGAAGCCCATCTGTCGGGCAATCCTGCCCACGTCTCCAACGGCTTCGTGGCCCTGAACAGGGCTTTCCTTGAGGACGGCGGCTTCATCAGGGTTCCCGCTGGCGCTAACGTCTCAACCCCGATGCTCCTCTCCTTCCTCGCTGAACAAGCCCCCACCCCCTCCATGGCCCACCCCGCAACCTCATCATCATCGAAAAGGGCGCCACCGCAACGGTTCTCGAGCACTACGCCGGCGGCGAAGGTGTCTGCCTGACCAACGCCGTAACCAACATCGTGCATTGAAGAGGGTGCCCGGCTCGCCTGGTACAAGGTCCAGGAAGAAGGCCCCGAGGCCTACCACGTATCCACGACAAACGTCACCCTCGCCCGAGACAGCGCCTTCACCTCCTTCACCCTCGACCTCGGTGCAAGAATCGCCCGCAACGACCTGTCGGTTACTCTTGAAGGCGAGGGCGCCGAGTGCACCATGAACGGCCTCTACGTCGCCTCGGCTAACGGCCACGTCGACAACCACACTTCCGTCGACCACACCGCATCCTTCACACCCAGCCGGCAGCTCTACAAGGGCGTACTCACCGACAATGCAAGAGCCGTCTTCAACGGCAAGATCATCGCCCGACGCGGCACCCACCAGGTCGACGCCCATCAGACCAACAACAACCTCCTCCTCTCCGATCGCTCCATGGTCGACACCAAGCCCCAGCTTGAAATCTTCGCCGACGACCTCAAATGCTCCCACGGGGCCACCGTAGGCCAGCTGGACGAAGAGGCCATCTTCTACCTCGCCAGCCGTGGAATCGGCCCTGCCCAGTCCCGACGCATCCTGACCTACGGCTTCGCAGAGGCCGTCCTCTCCCTCGCCCCCGACACCCGGATTCGCGAATATATGTCGGCCCTCGTTCGGGAAAAACTGACCCGCTGCGCCGATTCAGGCGCCTTCGAGGCCAACGCATGAGCCCCGACGGCGCCCGCCCCATTGACGATGCTGAAGCCAGGCGGCTCAGGAGCCAGTTCCCGGCCATCAATCAGGAGGTGAGGGGCAAGCCCCTCGTCTACCTCGACAACGCCGCCACCAGCCAGAAGCCCCAGTCCGTCATTGACGCCATCTCCGACTACTACGCCCGATACAACGCCAACGTCCACAGGGGCCTCCACGCCCTCAGCGAAATGGCCACCGCCGAATACGAAGGCGCCCGGGCCAAGGTGCGCAGCTTCATTAACGCCTCCGAAGACCGGGAGATCATCTTCGTAAGAGGCACCACGGACGGCATCAATCTCGTGGCAGGTAGCTACGGCCCCGCCAACGTAGGCCCGGGTGACGAGATCGTCATCTCCGAAATGGAGCACCATTCCAACATCGTCCCCTGGCAAATGCTCTGCGAGCAGACCGGCGCCGAGCTCAAGGTCGTCCCCTTCAACGAAGACGGCGAGCTCCTCATTGATGAATACGAGCGCATTCTCGGGCCCCGGACCAAGCTCGTCGCAATGGCCCACACTTCCAACGCCCTCGGCACCATAAATCCCGTCAAGACCATCGTCGAGATGGCCCACGCCCGAGACATTCCCGTTCTCATAGACGGCGCCCAGGCCGTGCCCCATGGCCCGGTCGACATGCAGGACCTGGACTGCGATTTCTTTACCTTCTCCTCCCATAAGGTCTTCGGCCCCACGGGCATGGGCGTCCTCTACGGCAAGGCGGAGATTCTTGATGCCATGCCCCCTTATCAGGGCGGCGGCGATATGATCAAGTCCGTGACCTTCGAAAAGACCATTTACAACGACCTCCCCTACAAGTTCGAGGCCGGCACCCCGAACATCGCAGGCGCCATAGGACTGGGAGCGGCCATCGACTACGTGGAATCCGTGGGCATGGCCCGCATCTTCGACTACGAGAAAAGCCTCCTTCACTACGCCCACGAAGCCCTCTCTTCCATCGAAAGAGTCCGCATCCTCGGCACAGCCCGCGAAAAGGCGGGCGTGGTCTCCTTCCTGCTTGACGGCATCCACGCCCACGACGTCGGCACCATCCTCGACACCGAGGGCGTCGCCATCCGCACCGGCCACCACTGCGCCCAGCCCGTCATGCAGCACTTCGGCATACCGGCCACCGCCAGGGCTTCCCTGGCGTTTTACAATACCAGGTCGGACATCGACGCCCTCGTCAAAGGCCTGGACAAGGTCATCGAGGTCTTCAACCCATGAGCGAGCTTTCAGACCTCTACCAGCAGGCGGTGCTGGACCACAACAACCGCCCGAGAAATTTCGGGCGGCTGCCCAACGCCAATGGTTCGGCCAACGGCTACAACCCCCTATGCGGCGACATGATAAACGTGGAAGTCCTCATGGACGGCGACACTGTCAGGGAGGTCGGCTTCCAGGGGGAGGGGTGCGCCATTTCCAAGGCCTCCGCCTCGATGATGACCGAGCTGGTCAAGGGCCTCGACAGGAAGGCCACCGAGGAACTGTTAGAGACCTTCCATCAGTCCGTTACCGGCGAAATCAACATGGACATGATGGAGGCCATAGACAAGTTGGGCAAGCTGGCCGCCCTGTCGGGCGTCAGCGAGTTCCCCATGCGCGTCAAGTGCGCCACCCTGCCCTGGCACACACTGAAGGCGGCGTTGCTGGGTGAGGGAGAAAGGGTAACTACTGAGTAGGGTAAAACCGCAATTTGAATTGGACGGCAATCGGGGGATGCGCTTGGCGCATCCCCCGATTCTTTCTTGGTGATGTAGCCATGAGGGGCGCAATGCATCCCATCTAGCCGGTCATTCCACCCTTTGACTCTATACGGGCCAGTATGTCCCGTATCTCGGCCAGCACCGAGGCGCTGTCGGTCGGCGCCCCGGCGGCGGGTGCAGGAACAGCGGCCTGACCGCCCTCTACCATGATCTCCCGTTGCCGCAGGACGGCATCCCGGAACGCGACGGCATCAACAACTCCAACCAGGTCGCCCTCGCTGCCCGCGTTCTGTCCCGCCTGCCCCGCAGTCTCCACCCTGATCCCCCGGATGCCGTAATAGCGCATCAGAGGCCCGTCGTGCAGCCGCACGTCGGTGATGCGGTTCAGGGGGATCGTAATTTCCTTGCGGAAATAGACCCCCTTCTTGATTTCAACGCTGTTGGCAGTCACCCGGGCCGAAAGCCGACGCAGCGACTCAGGCGCGAACCAGAGACTGAAAATCAGCCAGAACGGAATCAACAGGATCCCGACCACTGTGATAACCAGGTACAGGCACCCCAGGATGCGGATATACCCTTTGTAGCGCTCGTCGAACTCCGCTCCCCTGATAACTTTGGAACCCGATTCACTGGTCATTGACATGCTCCTCAAAGGTGCTCGTTTGGTTTTCGGAGAACTGGCCTGTATATCTTACATGAAAGCTCCGCAATCGGCTGAAGCCTGAAGCTAGCCTCAACCGTGTTGACGCCGCCCGACACGGGATAATAAACTTTCCTAATACCCGACCTGATTCCACACAGCTTACCGCCCTTTATTTAGGAGGTAACCCATGCGAGCAGCCGTACTGCGCGAAGTCGACGCCCCCCTGACCATCGAGGACGTCCAGATCGACGACCCGGGCCCCAACGAGGTGGTGATCCGTACCGTGGCCTCCGGTGTCTGCCACAGCAATCTCCACTATATGGAGGGCAAATACTCCTTCCCCATGCCAACCATCCTGGGTGACGAGGCCGCAGGCGTCATCGAGGCCGTGGGGTCTATGGTGGACTACGTCAAACCGGGCGACCACGTCATTACGTGCCTGTCCGTCTTCTGCGGCATGTGCGACAAATGCCTTAGCGGGAACCCCCATCTCTGCCGACGCAAGGGCATGGAGCGCTCTCCTAGCGCACCACCTCGACTCAGACAGAACGGCGACAGAATTCACCAGTTCTCCTATCTCTCCACCTTTGCCGAATACATGCTCGTCCACGAAAACGCCACCTGCAAGATCCGTGAGGACGTGCCCCTTGAAGAGGTGGCATTGATCGGCTGCGCGGTCACGACCGGAGTCGGGGCAGCGCTGAACACTGCAAAGGTGGCCCCGGGCAGCACTGTGGCAGTCCTTGGACTGGGTGGCATCGGGCTCAGCGCATTGCAGGGAGCAGTCCTGGCAGGCGCGGAGAAGATCATAGCCATCGACACCGTAGAAACGAAGCTCGGTTTGGCAAGGGAACTCGGTGCAACGGACGTCGTGGATGCTTCTACCGGGGATGCAGTGGAAAAAGTGCATGCCATTTCCCCCCGAGGCGTCGACTACTCATTCGAAGCCATAGGCCTGAAGAAGACCGCCGAGCAGGCCTACTACATGCTCGACACCGGTGGAACGGCCACCGTCATAGGCATGATCCCCGAGGGCACCGAGATACATATCGACGGCCCATCCCTCCTCAGCGAACGCAAGATCGGCGGCAGCAGCATGGGCTCCAACCGGTTCCGCATAGACATGCCCCGCTACATTGAGCTTTACCTTCAGGGTCGGTTGAAGCTCAAGGAGATGATCTCCCAGCAAATGCCCCTTGAAGACGTGAACAGGGCCTTCGATGACATGAAGGAAGGCCACGTGGCCCGCAGCGTATTGACTTTCAACTAACTAAGTCCACATACGGATCCACAAAGGCCGCCCGCCCCACACCCCCAAGGAGGAAACCCGACATGAAGATGAAAGCAGCCGTGATGAGAGCACCCTACGAGGAAGTAAGCATTGAAGATGTCGACGTCGGCGAACCCGGCCCCCGAGAAATCCTCATTAAGACCGGCGCATCCGGCGTTTGCCACAGCGACCTCCACTACGTCGACGGCCTCTACAAGTGCCCCCTCCCGACCATCCTCGGCCACGAGGCAGCAGGAACGGTCGCCGCTGTCGGCTCCCAGGTCACCTACCATCAGCCCGGCGACCGTGTCATAACCTGCCTTTCCGTCTTCTGCGGCACCTGCGACAAGTGCATCCAGGGCGAGATGGTGAACTGCAGGGGCGTAGGCCTGAAGAGAAGCCGTGACGAGTCCCCTCGCCTGCACAAGGACGACGAGGTGATCCACCAGGCCATGAACCTCTCATCCTTCGCTGAGTACATGCTCGTCCATGAAAACGCTGCGGTCGTAGTCGAAGAGGACGTGCCTATCGAGGTTCAGGCCCTCATCGGCTGCGGCGTGACCACCGGCGTCGGGGCCGCCATGAGAACGGCCAGGGTTAGGCCCGGCAGTACCGTGGCAGTTGTCGGCTGTGGCGGCGTCGGACTAAGCGCGATCAACGGCGCTCTCATCGCCGGGGCCGCAAAGGTCATCGCTATCGACGCCGTCGAAGACAAGCTGGGATTCGCACAGAGAGTCGGCGCTACCCACGTAATAGACGCGTCGAAGGGCGATGTTGTCGACAGGGTAAAAGGGCTGACTGGAGGCTTGGGTGTCGACTACTCCTTCGAAGCCATAGGCAAGGCCGTAACCGCCGAGCAGTGCTATGACATGCTCGACAAGGGCGGCACCGCAACCGTCATCGGCATGATCCCCCAGGGCACGAAGGTCACGATTGACGGGCCTGCCTTGCTGGACGGCCGCCGACTCCAGGGCAGCAACATGGGCTCCAACCACTTCCGCGTCGACATGCCCCAGTACATGGAGCTCTACCGCCAGGGCCGCCTGAAGCTCGACGAGATCATCTCCAAGCGTATCCAGCTGGAGGACATCAACCAGGCCTTCGAGGACATGCGGGACGCCCACATCGCCCGAAGCGTCATCATGTTCAACTAGCCCCGACCCCCGGAGACCACGCCAAATGCAGCAGCACCAGTACGACGCCATCATCATCGGGGCCGGGCACAACGGCCTCGTCACCGCCGGTTACCTCGCCCAGGAGGGCCTGAAGGTCCTCGTATTGGAGCGCCTTGAGATGGTCGGCGGAGCCGTGGTGACCGACGAACTCGCCCCCGGCTTCAACATTCCGTACTGCGCCTACATCCTCCACATCATGCAGGGCCGGGTCATCGACGACCTCAAGCTGCGTGACAACGGCCTCGACATCATCCCCTTCACCACCTTCCGCTTCGACCCCTTCCCGGACGGCAACTACATCATGACCTACCGGGAAAACCACAAGAACGCCCGGGAGTTGGCCCGCTTCTCCGAAAAGGACGCCCAGGCCTTCCCGGAGTGGGCCAGCTTCTGGGAGCGGGCCTCCGCTATCCTCCACAGGTACTGGTTCCGCGAACCCCCGACCATCGCCGAGGTCTACCAGGACGTCCGAGGCACCAGCGACGAGGAAGTTTGGGAGACCATGCTCACCGTCAGCATGAGGGACCTCGTCGACCAGCATTTCGAGCACCCCCAGGTCAAGGCCCACTTCATCGACGCCCAGGACGCCGGTGACCCGAGCGCCCCCGGCAGCATCCTCAGCCTCGCCTACCTCCGGGTCAACGCCTTCACCAAGCCCGAGAACTACGGCATCCCCCGCGGCGGCATGAGCCAGCTCCCCTTCTCCATGGCCCGCTACGCCGAGTCCCTCGGCGTCGAGATCCGACTCAACACCGTCGTCGACAAGTTGATCGTCGAGAACGGCGCGGCCGTCGGCGTCCGACTCGAAAACGGCGAGGAGATCAGGAGCTTCATGGTCGTCTCCAACGCCGACCCCAAGCGCACCTACAATGACCTCGTCGACTCCGCAGACGTCGACCCCGCCACCAGGTCCAAGGTCGACGGCCTCACCACCCGTGCCAACTGCGTCAAGCTCCTCGTCGCCCTCCGTGAGCTCCCCGACTTCAGCAGCTACCTCGGCGAAGGCTACGACCCCCGGCTCACCGCCTACTTCCGCATCTGCCCCTCCGTCGAGTACTTCCAGCAGAGTTGGGACGACGCCAAGAACGGCTACCCATCCAGCTGCCCCGTGATGAACGTCCAGATGCCCTCAATCTACGACAAGTCGTTGACCCCACCCGGCCATCACGTCCTCTCCGCGTGGACCCTCTACGCTCCCGCCGAGCTCAAGGAAGGTTCGTGGGATGTCGAGGGACCGAAAGTTGGAGAAAAGCTGATCGACATCCTCACAACCTACGCCCCCAACTTCCGTGAGTCCATCGTCGACTGGACCCTCCAGACCCCCGAGGACATTGAAATCCGTCAGTTCCTCACCGACGGCAACATCCGCCACATAGACATCACCAGTAAGCAGATATTCTCCGGCCGCATGCCCTACCGCTCGACCATCGACCGCTTCTACATGTGCGGCTCAGGCACCCACCCCGGCGGCGAGATCACAGGCGCTCCGGGTCACAACGCCGCAAAGGCGATTCTGAAAGACCTGGAGCGCGTCGCCGTCTAGCCCCGGTCCTCCCCCCACACCACCTCCTGCCCCTCGGGTGTCGACTCCAGCGACTTTAGCGCCCGTTCCACCAGCCGACGCCTGAAGGCCTTCTCCTCATCCGGCGGCAGCGCAGGATCACCCGTCGTCGTCGTCACCGCTTTCCCCTGCACAATCCGGTTCGCCCCGATGCTCTGCGCCAGTGGCACCATCGCCGTGATAAATGCCGTCGGCAGCCCTGCCCTCTCCAGCTCCTTCGCCAGCGTAGCCCCGCTACGCGTGCCCGTGCCTCAGGTCCCCGTCAGGATCACCCCCTGCACCCCCGCCGCCTGCAGTTCCGCCGCTATGTCCTCTCCGAACCGCTTCATGTCCGCCACGTAGCCAATATTCCCTACGGTGGAATACATGTACTCGTGGATCTTGCCTATGGCCTTCTCCTCCTCCAGTTCCCGCATCACATCGAGGGGAAGGACCCTGTCGGGATCTTCATTCAGCTTGGTGGTGTCGAAGCCGCCGTGTACGGATTGCCACTTATCGGGGGTGAAGTCCGACACCTCGCCGATGTCATAACGCGCCCAGTGCTTCGCCCAACCGCTCGGGATCTTGTCCGGGTTCCCCCGAGGCACCACTCCCCCCTCCGTCACCAGCGCTATCCTCGCCCCGGCCACCGACCCTATCGCCGGTGCCGGTTCTATCTTCTCCATCGAAGGCAGCGGCCATTCCGTCTCGAAGGGCTCTCCGTTCACCTTCTTCAGCACCATGTCGACAAGCCTCTGCGCCATCGTCTTCTCGTGTACCTGCGTCTTCACCCGACCCGTCGGAATATACCCGTCCTCGTCCGCAGGCCCCAGCTCCTCCCCCCGACCCAGCTTCACTGCCAGCTTAGCCATCACCTCGATCGCCGCCCCCATCCCCACTGCCGTATCCGAAGTCGAAGCCATGTACACCTGTCCCCTGTACTGCTCCGCCCCCGGGTTTGCAGGGTGCATCCCCGTAACAACCGGAATCCCCAGCGCAGACCCGACCCTCTGGCACACCTGCGCGCACGCCAGCCCGTACCGACCCGACCCAAACGCCGGCCCCGCCACCAGCACCTCCGCCCCCGACTCCCGCACCAGCTCCACGATCCGGCCCAGCGCTTCCTCCTGGTTCTCGGTGAAATACGTGTCCCCGCAATACACCGTCGCCACCACCTCCCCTTCCTCCGAAGAAGTCAGCGCCTGATTAAGGGCATTCCCCGGCCCCAGCGGTCGGCCCTCCGACCCCGGGGCCGTATCCGCCTTATCCTCCCCGCCGATCCCCGCAAAAAACTGGTTCAGGTAATGTACAACCCTCAACTGCGACATACTTCTACTCCCCTCAATTCTCGAAGTGTGCTGTTGTGCCATTCGGCGCCATACGCGTCACGACGCTGATGATGCAAAATCGTACACCTGCATCGAAACCGATGTTGTCGCCTTGGCTTCCCCGTGCACCATCAGCCGGACTTTCTCCGCGGCCTCCCGGCTGAATGACTGTTCCCCACACCTGCCGCACACCAAAGCCGGAATCCCCCCGACCAACACCCACCGCCCATCGACGTGGAACACCTCATCAACCGGCTCTTCGCGGATTTCCCGGGCGTTGCACACAGAGCATTCGGACATCTTTACCTCCTCATGGAAAGCCCAACCCATTCTTCGGGGTTTGGTTCATAGAGTGTAACTATTCTCACGTTCTTTGTATCGGCCAGAGAAACTTGAATATGAAGCGGTCTGCCGGCATCAGTGAACCCTAGGAGAAGACAGCTTGGCGAGTATTTGTCGGCAGGATACTCTTCTATAACGGTGGCCTGTCTTCCGGCCTGCCTGATCTCCAGATCAGAAATGTTCCTGTCAGCCATTCGGATTAGGGCGTGGCGAGAAAAGACGAATTCACCCTCGGCCAACTGAGAGTGCACTTGTTGGAGGGTTTTCAGATAGCCCGCCGGGTCGGCTCACCCGCCTCCCCCGAAATCACCGCCTGCGTTGTCGTAGTAATCTCTGGCCTCCGCTATGGCTCAAACCTGCGCGTATCCTAACATACACACCGTAGAATAACCCTCACCCCTACCCCAACAACCTCCCCCCACCCCCCACCCCCATCATCCCCACTCCCGTTACTCCGTCATTCCCGAGTAGTCGGGAATCCATCCCCGGTGACGGGGCGGGGCTGGCCCACATGTAACCACGCTTAGGTTCTCAAGAGTTCGAGGATATAATTTACTAATGTAGGTTGTGACCATTTGAAAGGTCAAGCTGCAGATAGCTCAAGATTTCTGAGAGAAGCAATAACGAGGTTTAAAGTGCCGCAAGACCAATGTCAGATATGGCCAGACTTTCAAGCCACAGTTTCATACGACTTCCGGAGACGTCGGACACTTATCGAGGACTCCCCTCGCGTTGGAGGGCCTTACGCAGTTGCTGTTGGGGCAGAATTTGATCTCAAAGGCAGTACCGTTAACGGGAAACTAAGAGCGAAGATAACTACTATCATTCTTGATCAACTAGAACAAGGAGTAAGATGGCCACTTGTCGATACGCAGCTCGTAGAACAAGCTAGAAAGGAGCCTCCCATACCAGTTGAGCAACGTGCCGATAGACTCCTTCGATTCATCGAAAGACACGCAACAACAATAGCAACTGTTGTAGAGATTCAGCAGGAATCCTATGGAGCGTTTGCGTGGTCAGAATCGGTTGAATGGGGTGAGGTCGTATATTTGCTCGACTATTTGGAGGAGATGAGATGGATACGGGGACAGAGGCTTGTGAATGGGTTGTTCCATGGCGGGCTCACGGTATCCGGGTACCGCCGCATTGCAGAGCAAAAGATAAATCTGGATTCTGCTCAAGCCTTTGTTGCCATGTGGCTTGATGACAGTATGGACGAGGCATTTGACAATGGTGTCAGACTAGCCATTAAGGACGCAGGATATAATCCACTTAGAATTGACCAGAAGCCGGACATAGACAAGATTGATGATGAAATAATTGCTGAAATTCGACGCTCCCGATTTTTGGTTGCTGACTTTACCCACGGGGAAGGCGGTGCTAGAGGTGGAGTTTATTTTGAGGCGGGTTTTGCTCATGGTCTAGGCATTCCAGTCATATACACTTGCCGCAATGACATGATAGACAAGCTACACTTTGACACACGCCAATATGCACACATCGTTTGGGATACCCCAGAGGACCTGCGTAGTGAATTGAAGAACAGGATTATCGCCCGTATAGGTGAAGGTCCAGGCTCGTAACCTCCTCCCCCTACCCCACCCTCTCCTTCAACCGAGCCATCAGGTACGACATCTCCCTATCACCTTTGATCCGATTGCAGTTAGGACACAGCAGTTGCAAATTGTCCAGGTGGTCCGACCCTCCCCTACTCCTCGGTATCACGTGGTCCACCTCTAAAATCCTGAACGGGAACTCATACTTGCACCCCGCACACCTCCCCTCCTGCCGACCAAACAGTACGTGCTTCTGCTTCCGATACGGAATCGGGACCAATATGTCCGTCCGACGCGGTATGTCTGTCCGGGCCGTCACCAACCGTTCGTGGAACAAGTCCCCCATGAACTTCCGCAACCGCATATTCACCAATTCGACGGCCTTTGGCGAAATGTCTATCCCCACCCATTTCCTTCCCAGTTTCTCCGCCGCCACACAGGCTGTTGCGCACCCGCAAAACGGGTCCAGCACCACATCGCTCGGATTGGAAGACGCCGAGATAATCCGCTCTAACAGGGCAAGGGGCTTTTGGGTGGGATAGCCTGTGCGCTCTTTAGCTTGGGAGTTGATTGGGGAAATGTCAGTCCAGTTGTTGCTAGGAACTTGACCAAGACTAGCCTGCGAATACCGTTTAAGTCGTGGTACGAGACCTCTTTCAGTATGGATGAGCATGTCGGCTTGCTCCAAAGCATCTAAGCGATCAAATATGCTCTCCATTTTCAGATATCCCGGAATGATGTTGTGGTCAATCCAGGTGGCGTATCTTCCTGTTTTTGGAACCGACCAAATGCGGTTGATAGAAGTCGGATCGTACTCACGCCAAGGTTGTGTACCAGGACTGCCAGGTGGAGACCCGTGGCTAGGGCCAGTCAAATTATCGTCTTGATAGCGCCCACGTTTATCGGTATATCGGTAGTGACTTTTTACGTAATCAGGATTTAAGGGAGTACGAATTGCATCTGCATTTATGGAGGTCGCACTGTAAAACAAAAGCTTGTCACTCACATTACCAAAGGTGCGCGAGTCACTATGAGCGGATGTCCTTTGCCAATTGATCTCTGCCTTGAATAGTCCCGCTCCAAATATCGAGTCCATCAGCATCTTCAGATAGTGCGATGCCGTCGGGTCACAGTGCAGATATATTGACCCTGTGTCCCTCAGCACCCGCCGCATCTCAACCAGCCGCACCGCCATCATGCACAGGTAAGACTGCATCCCCTTTCCGTGCGTCAGCCCCGCCGTCTCTATCACCTTGTACATCGCCGGCTGTTCGTCCGCAATCAACCCCATCCATGCCGTGTCCAGGTCGGACAGCGTCCACGTATCCTTGAACGCCGCCCCCGCCGCCCGTGACCCGACCGGAGCAGCGTAGTTCCGGTTGGAATTGAACGGCGGATCGAGATATATCATGTCCACGCAATCGGAGTTCAACCCCCTCAAAATATCGAGGTTGTCCCCCGTCCAGATCGTCTTGTCCACAAAATTCGCTTCAGCCATGTCAAAGACCCGCCTTTGGAGGGTCGTAAATGTCCTTGATGCACCTCCGGCGTACCGCCAAGTTTAGATTAACCGTCAACCCACCCCCACCACTCCCAACAAATCAAACCAATCCCTCAATCCCATGCATCACAGTTCAGACACCCCCCCATCATCCCCACCCATCCCTTGCCGTCATTCCGGCCCCGATCGGGTCGAAGATGCGCCATTGGCGTAAATCCATCCCGCGGGGCGCGGTGGGGTGTCCCCTCCCCCGTAGGGGTGCCCCTCGTGGGTACCCTGGGGCGGGGGGCGGCCCACGCCGGCCAACCCCTCGCGTATCCCCCAATACACGTACATTTGCTTGACACACCTGAGCAAAGGCGTTATCATACCCTGCGTTCGCGAACACTAATTCAGTAACACAAGGAGGAACCAGAAACCCAGGGAAGTCCCCGAGACCCGACCCCGAGGACTCAACGCCCCAGCCCATCCCAAAGGCCCACGCGCAGGCCCTAGGCACAAGCTGGTACATCCGCCTCAGGCGGACAGGGACGTTGTCCCCTCACCATCGGGGCGCCCGTGGCCCTTCCCTGACCATCTAGGCGATGGATAGACGCCCTGGATCCCATCTTTGTCCCGTCCTGTTCCATAACATCACGTTTTGTCCCTTTTCCCCTCACCCTGGGAGCGCCTTGGCTGTCATAGCCATTGACACTCCGGGCCCCGTGGCAGGCGCTTGAACCTGCGCCCGACCCTGGGCGCCCGAAAAACTGCTCCGACAGGAACAGGGGCCTTGTCCCACTGGGCGTCTCCCATCGCCGACCCCTCCAAAACAGAAAACCCGAAAACGAAACCCCACAACCGAATAGCCGCCCCCAGGAGGACCGGATAACCCGCCGGGTCGCCGACCCACCCGAACCGGCCCCCCTGGTAGACTTGTCCCACTCCCTGTGCTACCATCCCCACCGGTGACCCCTATCGCCTGGTAGGGGTCGCACTCGGATATAGGTCCACCCCTTGCTGGAAGAGCTCGCCGGCCCCCCGCCCGACACCCGCACCGCCGTAGCCATCGGCGTGTTCGACGGCGTCCACCTCGGCCACCGCACCCTCTTCCGGCGCACCATCGAAGAAGCCAACCGTCGCGGCCTGGACTCCGCCGTCGTCACCTTCCGCAATCACCCCCTCACCGTCCTCGCCCCGGCCTTCCGGCCCCGCTACCTCATGGACCTGGACTCCCGCCTCGAAGCCATCAAGGCCGTCGGCATCGACCACGTCGTAGCCATAAACTTCACCCGTGAAGTGTCCCAACTCAGCGCCTCGGAGTTCGTCCAACATCTCTCCTCGAAGCTGAACATGAAAGCCCTCGTCTGCGGCCAGGACTTCGCCCTCGGCAAAGGCCGCGAGGGAGACGTGCCCACCCTGACTCGACTCGGAACCGAATACGGCTACGAAGTCGTCTGCCAGGACGTAATCCGCGAAGGCGACCTCACCGTCAGCAGCACCGCCATCCGCGAAGCCCTCTCCACCGGCAACGTCGAGCTTGCAATGCAACTCATGTCCCGGCCCTTCCGCCTATCGGGGCCCGTCATCGTAGGTGACAAGCGTGGCCGCCTCCTCGGCTTCCCCACCGCCAACATCGAAGTCCCACCCGACCGCGCCCTCCTCGCCGACGGCATCTACGCCACCCGCGCCCTTCTGGACAACCGGTGCCTCGACTCCATAACCTACGTAGGAAGTAAACCCACTTTCGAAGGCGAGACCCGCGCCACGGAGGTCTTCATCTTCGACTTCGACGAAGACATCTACGGCCGGCACCTCACCGTAGACTTCCTCGCCTTAGTCCGCAGCGATATGCGCTTTTCCGGCGTCCCGGAGCTGATAGAGCAGATGACCAACGATGTGAAAGTAGCCCGCAAAGTCCTCGCCGCGAGCCCCAGCCGATGACCAATCAAAAATACGCTCACCTTTTCACCCGCGGCGTCGCCGAGGTCATCCGGCAGCAGGAGCTCGAAGACCTTCTGGATTCTGGCCGGCCCCTCCGCCTCAAGATGGGCTTCGACCCCTCCCGCGCCGACATCCACCTCGGACACACCGTGGGCCTGCGAAAGCTGCGCCAGTTCCAGGAGCTCGGTCACCGGGTCATCCTCATCGTCGGCGACTGGACCGCCCAGATCGGCGACCCCAGCGGCCAGTCCGCCACCCGGCAGATGCTCTCCGCCGAGCAGGTCCAGGAGAACGCCCGCACCTACATGGAGCAGTTCTTCAAAGTCGTCGACAAGGACCGCACCGAGGTCCGATGGCAGAGCGACTGGTTCGGCAATTTCACCCTCACCGAGGTCATATCCCTCACCAGCCGCTTCACCGTCGCCCAGATCCTTGCCCGGGAGGACTTCTCCAACCGCTTCAAGGCCAACCGGCCCATCGCCATCACCGAGCTTCTCTACCCCCTCCTCCAGGCCTACGACTCGACAGTGATCGAAGCAGACGTAGAGTTCGGCGGCACCGACCAGAAGTTCAACCTGCTCCTCGGGCGCGAGCTCCAGGGCATGGTGGGCCAGAAGCCCCAGCAATGTCTCCTCGTTCCCATCCTCGTCGGCACCGACGGCGTCCAGCGCATGAGCAAGAGCCTCGACAACTACATCGGCGTCGCCGAACCCCCGAAGGACACCTACTTCAAGGTCATGCGCCTCAACGACGACCTGATCCCCAACTACCTCGAACTCGTCACCAACCTCCCCGACCCCGACATCTCCGAAATGACCCAGGCCCTCGCCTCCCGCACCATAAACCCCCTTGAACTCAAAAAACGCCTCGCCCGGGAGATCGTCGCTCAGTTCCACTCCCCCCAGGCCGCCTCCGCCGCCGAGACCGAGTTCGAGCGCATCGTCCAGCGCAAAGAAGCCGACGATATCGTCACCGAGATTCCCCTGGCTTCCCTCAACGCCGAAGACACCACCTTCATCCCCAGGCTCCTCGTCGAATTCAAGGCCTCTTCTTCCTCCGGCGAAGCCCGACGCCTCATAGACGGCGGCGGCGTCGAACTGGAAGGCACTAAACTCTCCGAATACGCCGTTGACCGGTCCAGGCTCGTGCCCGGCGCCCGCATGAAAGTCGGCAAGCGCCGCACTCTTGTCTTTGTGGACAAATAACGCCCTTTTCCTCTTCCCTTTATCAGCTAAAATCTATTTGAGCACAAACCATGTCTGACAAGAAAATCCACCTCCGTATACCCGGCCCCACCCCCGTCCCCGACGAAGTCCTGGACGCCATGACCGCGCAGATGATCAACCACCGCGGCCCGGCATTCAAGGACATCCTGGAGCGCGTCACCGTCCGCCTCAAGGAGTTCTTCCAGACCGAGAACGACCTGTACGTTATGACAAGCTCCGGCACCGGGGCTATGGAAGCATCCGTGGTAAACACCCTCTCACCCGGAGACCGAGTCCTGGCCCTCACCATCGGCTCTTTCGGACAGCGCTACTGCCAGATCGCCGACGCCTTCGGCGCGGACGTAGTAAAGCTGGAAGCCCCCTACGGCAAGGCCATCAACCCGGATGACGTGGACAAACACCTTGCCGACGACCCTTCTATTAAAGCCGTCCTGGTAACCCATAACGAGACTTCCACCGGCGTGACAAACCCTCTCCGCTCCATCGCCGATATCACCCGCTCCCACGATAGGCTCCTCCTGGTAGACGCCATTAGCAGCATCGGCTCCATTGACCTCCCCGTCGACGCCTGGGAATGCGACGTAGTTTCCACCGCCTCCCAGAAGGGATGGATGTCCCCGCCCGGCCTCTCCATGATCAGCGTCAGCCAGCGTGCCTGGGACGCATGGAAGTCCTCAACCATGCCCCGGTTCCACTGGGACTTCGGCCAGCTCCAGTCTTACTTTGAGCGAGGCCAGACCCCCTGGACCCCAGCCGTTTCCACCTTCTACGCCCTGGACGTCGGCCTCGAGGCCATCGCCCGGGAGGGCCTCGCCAACGTCTTCGAACGCCACGCCTCCGTCGCCCGACGCGCCAGGGACGGCGCTCGCTCCCTCGGCCTCTCCCTACTCGCTGAGGAAGAGTTCGCCTCCAACACCGTCACCGCAATCAACGCCCCCGATGGTGTAGACCTGGCCCAACTCCTCAAGATCTGCCGCGAAGAATACGGAGTTGTCCTCGCCGGAGGCCCGGGGCCCCTTGCAGGCAAGGTCTTCCGCATCGGCCACCTCGGCCACGTCACAGAGGACGACATCGACGTAGTAATCGACACCCTGCGTGAAGTCCTTCAACGCCTCGGGTTCAAGGGTTCAAGCAACTAGGCCCAACCAGCCATGAGCGCCGCACCCAGCCCCGACCAGCGCCACGCCGAGCTTTCGCGCGTTCTTCACGAACACAACCACCGCTACTACGTCCTCGACGACCCCGTCATCACCGACCACGAGTACGACGCCCTCATGCGCGAAATTCGCGCCCTGGAAGAGCAGCGCCCTGACCTCATCACCTCCGACTCTCCAACCCAGCGTGTCGGCGCCGAGCCCCTCGACTCCTTCGTATCCGTCCAGCACCCCCGTCCCATGCTCAGCCTCGCCAACGCCTTTTCCAACGAGGACCTGGTCGCCTGGCGTACCCGTGTTTCCGGCCTCCTCGACCAGGCTACATTCGACATGGTCTGCGAGCTAAAGTTCGATGGCCTCGCCGTAGCCCTTACCTACGAAAACGGCTCCCTTGTTCGTGGCGCAACCCGCGGCGACGGCCTCCGCGGCGAGGATGTTACCCTGAACCTTCGCACAATACGCTCCATTCCCCTGACCGTCCCTTCAGACAGCCCCGCCCGCTTCGAAGTGCGCGGTGAGGTATACATGTCCCTGAGCGGCTTCGAAGAGCTGAACCGGCAACGCGCAGAGGCAGGCGAGCCCCTATACGTCAACCCCCGTAACACGGCCGCCGGCACCGTCCGCCAGCTAGACCCCCGCATCACCGCCCAACGACCCCTCGATATCTTCATCTACGGCCTGGGCTACGCAGAGGGCCACGTCCCCGACACCCATTGGGAAATGCTCCAGTATTTCAAGTCTCTGGGATTCAGAATTAGCCCCCTCTCCGAACTCGTCCATGACGTTGATCAGGTGGAAGCCTTCTTCAAGCGCTGGGAAGAAGGGATGGAGGACTTGGACTACGCCGCCGACGGCGTGGTAGTAAAAGTGAACGATATCGCCCTCCAGGAGCAGTTGGGCTACGTCGGTCGGGAGCCGAGATGGGCCATCGCCTACAAGTTCCCCGCCGAACAGGCCACCACCAAGCTCCTCAACATCGGCATCAACGTCGGGCGCACAGGCTCCCTCAACCCCTTCGCCGAACTTGAACCCGTGGTCGTCGGCGGCGCAACCGTCAAACAAGCCTCCCTCCACAACGAGGACGACATCCATCGCCGCGACATCCGTATCGGTGACACTGTCATCGTTCAGCGAGCCGGAGAAGTCATACCCCAGGTCCTCGCGCCCGTGGCCTCACTGCGTACCGGCAATGAACAGGTCTTCCAGATGCCCACCGAGTGCCCTATCTGCAACACAACCGTCGTCCGCCCCGAGGGCGAGGCCATGCACCGTTGTCCCAACCCCCTCTGCCCCGCCCAGTCCTACGAAGCCCTGAAGCACTTCGTCTCCCGTGGCGCCATGGACATGGAGGGTATCGGGGAGTCCCTCTGCGAGGCCCTCCTGGATTCCGGCTTCGTCAAAGACCCCGCTGACCTATACTCCCTCACTAAAGACCAGCTCCTCACCCTGGAGCGCATGGCCGACAAGAGCGCCTCCAACATCCTCACCGCCATCGACGCCAGCCGCTCCCGACCCCTCCCCCGAGTACTTATCGCCCTCGGCATCCCTCACGTAGGCGGCGAGACCGCAGAGCTACTGGCAGAACGCTACCCCGACATCGACGCCCTCGCCCAGGCCACCGAAGAAGAGCTCGTCGAGATCAACGCCATCGGCCCCATCATCGCCAAGAGCGTAGCCGAGTTCTTAAAAAACGAGACCAGTCTCGCCATTATCGAAAAGCTCCGGGCCGCCGGCGTCAATCTGAAATCAGACCAGGTCAAGATATCGGGCGCAGGGCCCTGGGTCGGCACGACCTTCGTGGTTACGGGCACGCTGGACAACTACTCCCGGGACCAGGCCCACTCCCTCATCAAAGAGCTTGGTGGCTCAGCCGTGTCCAGCGTCAGCAAGAAGACCACCTACCTCCTCGCCGGGGCAAACGCCGGCTCCAAGCTCGCCAAGGCCCAGTCCCTGGACATCCCCATCATCGACGAGGCCACCTTCACCCAAATGGTCGCCGAGGCCCGCAACTCTGCTACCACCCCCTCAGGCCAACCCGACGCCTAAATGTGGCCCTTCAAGAGAAAACAGTGGACCTCCAACCCCTTTGACCTCGTCGTAGTCGGCCTCGGCAATCCCGGCCCCGAGTACGTCGGCACCCGGCATAACGTCGGCTTCGAATGCGCAGACAAGTTCGCCGCCGACCACGGCTTGAAATGGGACGGCCGACGTGGCCCGCTCAAATGGGCCGAGGGTCGGGTAAACATTGAAGGGAAAGCCCATCGAGTCCTCCTCGGCAAGCCCCGCACCTTCATGAACCTCAGCGGCGAGGCCATCCACTACATCACCTCCCGCTGGCATGTCCCGGAGGATAAACTCCTCATCATCTACGACGACATGGACCTGCCACTCGGCGTGGTCCGCATTCGCATCAAGGGCAGCGCCGGAGGCCACAACGGCATCAAGTCCATTATCCGCGCCCTCGGCACCGAGGAAATACCCCGCATCAGGGTAGGCATCGGCAGAGACCCCACCGGCCGGACCGGCGCCATCGCCCGTGTACTCGGGCATCGCCCGTGTACTCGGCCCCTTCTCCAACGAAGAACAGGAGACTATTGACAGCGCAGTTGCCACCGTATCCGACGCCATAGCCTGCATCCTAACCTCAGGACTGGACTCAGCCATGTCCCGCTACAACTAAGCGGGTGCCCCTACCAGATACTCCACCCTCCATCCACCATGATCGTCTGCCCAGTGATGTAGCTGGAGTTCTCCGACGCCAGAAGTAGCAGCAGCCCCACCAGCTCCTCCGGCTGCCCGACCCTGTTCATCGGCGAAAGCGCGGAGAGTTCTGCCTTCACCTCCGGTACACTCAGGAACCGGTCCGTTAGCTCCGTGTGGAAGAACCCAGGCCCAATCTGGTTGACCGTCACGCCACGCTTTGCCCACTGCTTGGCTGTCTCCCGCGTCAGCCCCGCCATCCCGTGTTTGGCCGTGCAATATCCAAGGCTCGGGTCATTCTCCGGCGCTGCCTGCACCCCTTCCACCGACGAGATGTTGATTACTCGTCCCCAACCCCGCTCCAGCATCACCCGACCCGCCTTCTGCGTCAGCATGAATACGCCTATCAGGTTGGTGTCCAGGATCGTCCGGTACTCCTCCAGTGTCGTCGTCTCCGTCCACATCGCCATCCCGCCCCGCGCCGCGTTGTTCACTACTATGTCTATCCTCCCGAACTCCTCCATCGTCTTGGCCACCAGGTCATCCACCTGGTCCTCCTGCGATATGTCGGTCTGCATCACCAGGCACCTACGCCCCCGCTCACGCACCCCTTCCGCCGTCTGCTCCAGCCGTTCCCTCCGTCTCGCCGCCACAACCACGTCGGCCCCCGCCTCCGCCAGCGCATGTGCAAACACAACCCCAAACCCCGACGACGCCCCCGTCACTATCGCCACGCGATCCGTAAGGTCAAACAGCTTCTCTATCATCTTTAGTCCTCCCTGTTTTACGCGAAACGGCGGCCTGCGGGGTGCGCAGGCCGCCGTTTCTACTTCTCTTCCTAGGTGTGGTAGTACAGTGCGTACTCGTACGGATGCGGCCTCATCCTCACAGGGTCTGCTTCGTTGAGCTGCTTGTACTCTATCCAGGTATCTATCAGGTCCGGCGTGAACACGTCCCCCTTCAGAAGGAATTCGTGGTCTTCCTTCAATGCATTCAGGGATTCGTCCAGACTTCCCGGCACCTGGGGAATGTCCTTGGCCTCTTCCGCCGAAAGCTCGTAGAGGTCCACGTCCATCGGTTCTCCGGGGTCGAGTTTGTTCTGGATCCCATCCAGCCCCGCCATCAGCATCGCCGAAAAGGCCAGGTATGGGTTGGAGGACGGGTCCGGAGGTCGGAACTCTACCCGCACCGCATTCGGCGCATTCGAATAGGCCGGAATCCTGATGCAGGCGCTCCGGTTCCGGTGTGAGTAGATCAGGTTTACCGGGGCCTCGTACCCGGGCACCAGCCGCTTGTAGGAATTGGTTCCGGGTGCGCAGAAGGCCATCAGTGCGCGCCCATGCTTCAACAGACCGGCTATATAGTGGCGGCACATCTCGCTCGTAGAACCGTAGCCGTCGCCATAGAAAAGGTTCGTGTCGTCTTTCCTCAGGCTCTGGTGCACGTGCATGCCCGAGCCGTTGTCCCCGAATATCGGCTTCGGCATGAAAGTCACGGACTTGCCGTGTCGCTTGGCAACGTTCTTGGCGATGTACTTGTACAGCAGTGCCTTGTCCCCCATGTTCCTGAGGGTGTCGAACCTTATGCTGATCTCGCTCTGTCCGCCCGTGGCAACCTCGTGGTGGTGCATCTCCACCCGGATCCCAGCCGCCATTAGCTCTATGGCTATTTCGTTCCGTATGTCGGTGATGGAGTCCAAGGGCGGCGCCGGCGAATACCCCATCTTCCCAGGTGGCCTATGCCCCAGGTTCGGAGTGTCCTTTCCCCTGTCTCCCATGGCCTTGCCCGACCCTCTATTCCACACCGCCTCCTTGGAGTCTATGTAGTAGTAAGCTGCGTTTGTCTGGTTGTCGTACCGGATGTCGTCCAGGATGAAGAACTCCAACTCGGGGCCCCACGCACTGGTGTCGGCGATGCCCGTGCTCGTAAGGTACGCTTCCGCCTTTTTCGCCACGTATCTCGGGTCCCGAGAGTACTCGTTGCCCAAAACAGGGTCCCGAATGTCCCCGATCAGGCTCAGGGTTTTCCGCTCGAACACCGTGTCGATAAACCCCGTCGAGGGGTCGGGCACGATCAACATGTCGCTTTCGTTGATCGCCTGGAATCCCCTGATGCTGGAGCCGTCAAACCCCATTCCATCTTCAAAGAGCGCTTCATCTACTTCGACTGACGGGACCGAGAAGTGCTGAAGTCGCCCAAACAGGTCTGTGAACTTCAGGTCCACAAACTCGATTTCTTCGTCTGCTAGCCTCTTGATTATGTCTTTTGCGCCGCTGGCCGCCATTGTGCCTCCTTTGATCCTCTTTTGGTTCTCTAGCCTTTTTCCCTATCTAAGCAAAGGTAACCTCAGATCCATACTTTCCGGGGTAATCTCTGGAGACCCCTCCCCCGACTACCCTTCAAACTGGGTAGCCCTTTCACCACTCCCACTCGCCTCCCACCCCTCCACCGGACCTTAAATTAGAGAGGGCGCCCCCCGGATGTGAAGGGCGCCCTGTATAAGGCAGTTCCATTTCTTTCTGCGTCTCTGATTATCAAGCGTGGGCCAGAACGCCACAGAAGGCTTCGTAGTCTATTAGCTCAGTCACCGTCGGGTTGTCCCCGCACACTGGGCACTCCGTGTCCCGACGCACCTTCACCTGCCTGAAGTCCATGTCCAGCGCATCAAAAATCAGGAGCCTGCCCGCCAACGAGTCCCCAAGCCCTAGCAGTAACTTTATCGTCTCAATTGCCTGGATAGTCCCGACTATCCCCGGGAGCACCCCTAGAACTCCCGCCTCTGCACAGCTTGGCACCATGCCGGGCGGCGGCGGGTCCGGGTACAGGCACCGGTAGCAGCCCTTGTCATGCGTGAACACCGAGGCTTGACCCTCGAACAGGAATATGCTGCCGTGAACGTTCGGCTTCTTGCTCATTACGCAGGCATCGTTCACCAGGTAACGCGTCGGGAAGTTGTCCGTGCCGTCTACGATTACGTCGTAGTCTTCCATGATGTCGAAGATGTTCTCGGAGCTCAGCCTCACTGGGTGGGATACCACGTTCACGTCCGGGTTTATGCCCTTAAGTGTGTCCGTCGCCGAGTCTACCTTCGGCCTTCCCACGTCACTGTTTCGGTGCAGGATCTGCCTCTGCAGATTGGTCAGGTCCACTACGTCGAAGTCGACGATGCCCAGCGTCCCGACACCCGCCGCTCCCAGGTAGAGCGCCGTCGGCGAACCCAGCCCCCCCGCCCCGATCAGCAGCACCTTGGACTCCAGGAGCTTTCTTTGCCCCTTGCTGCCTACCTGCGGCAGAATAAGGTGCCTGCTGTACCTCTGGACTTGTTCCTTGTTGAATGCTAGCGGTGTTGCCATTAAGACAATTCCTCCGCGGGGCTCGGGCTGTTTCCCTTCTTCTCTCCCTGAGGACGATGTATGATAACATAGCTAGCGCCGGGCTTCAATTTTGCAGCCCCGCGAAAACTGGAAATCACATACGGGAGACACCGGTCCCATGGACACCATAGAGTTGGCCGTAGATGTTCGTGAAGCCTTGGGCAAGAAGGCCCGATTCCTCCGCCGCGAGGGTATAACCCCCGCTAACATTTACGGCCGAAACCTCGATTCCGTCGCCCTTCAGCTTCAATCCGCCGACCTCGTGCACGCCCTCGTCCAGGCTGGCCGCAACGCAGTATTGTCGGTCAACGTGAAGGGCGAAAAGAAGCCGAGACCCGCAGTTATCCGTAATGTCCAACGCCACCCTGTAACCGACCGGATCGTTCACGTAGACTTCCTGCAGGTCGACATCACCCGCGCCATTACCTCCGAGGTGCCCGTCATACTGGTCGGTGAGTCGCCTCTTCCCAAGACTTCAACCGTAATCTCCCAGACCTTGGCTTCCATCCAGGTGTCGGGCCTGCCTATGGACATCCCGAGTTCCGTGGAGGCCGACATTTCAGTCCTGGTTGAGGTCGACCAGTCAATTCACGTCAGCGACCTCGTCCTCCCCGAAGGTGTCGAGGTCCTTACGGACGCCGACCAGATGGTAGTCCGCGCCGCCCAGGGCCGTATATCCGCCGCTGACGCCGCAGCCGAGGAGGCCGAGGGAACTGCCGCAGAAGCCGATGCCGAAGCCCCGACAGAAGAGGCAGCCGCCGAGGCCTCCTCCGAAACACAGACCTCCTAGCTGTTCGCCTTCACCGGGACCTGGCGCATCATCCCCGGTCATCCTTGCCGTTCTACGTCAGCACGCTCCCCGAAGCGCTCTACGCGCAATCTCCGCTGCCCCCCTTGACACATCCTTGATACTCGGTTAATATGTGATAGAACCCCAGTTCAGAAAAGAGGTGCTCGATGAGACCGCTGTCTAAAAGACGCAAACAAGTTCTAGATGCCGTTATCGATTTCATGGACCGTCACAAGTACCCGCCCAGCGTCCGCGACGTGGTGCAGATGTGTAGCATGAGTTCAACTTCGGTAGCCGACTACCATCTCAAGGCCCTGGAACGGGAGGGCTACATCCGCCGGGATTCCGGCGTGTCGCGGGGCATAGAGGTTATCGGCTACGACCGCAAGGAGGCCAAGGCCTTCAAGGCCCCCCTCCTCGGCGCCATCGCCGCCGGCGAACCCCTCCCAGTCCCCACCGCCGAGCCCTGGGACTCCCTCGAGACCCTGGACGTCCCCGAAGACCTCATCAGCGGACGCGAAAACGTCTACGCCCTTAAGGTCAAGGGTACTTCCATGATCGACGCACTAATCGACGACGGGGACATCGTCCTCCTCCAGCACTCCACCACCGCCGACGATGGTGACATGGTCGCCGCCTGGCTCGAATCCGAGGAAGAGGTAACCCTTAAACGCCTCTACCACGAGCAGGACAAGATAAGGCTCCAGCCCGCCAACTCCCAGATGGATCCCATATACGTGGACCCCTCCAACCTATCCGTCAAAGGCCGGGTCATAGGAGTCATCCGCAAACTGTCCTGACCCACCCTTCCTTCACGGGACTTTCACATAACCTGTCCTCTGGGTGGACGGGCCGCTTGGGCTGAAGCTAGCGAAGCTTGTCCTGAGCTTGTCGAGGTATATGACCGAAGGGGTGGCGGAGGGTTGAGGTGATGGCTGCTACCAGCCATTCCGAGGCTCCGCGAGGAGCCTGCAATGCCTGCTCGCCCTCCACCCCCCTATCCGTCATCCCACAACGGCACAGGATAATCTGACGTGGGCGCGCTCACGCGTCTGGCGAGCAGACCTGAAAGAATTAAAAGAAGAGCCTAGTCCGCCGAGGGAAGAGGCTTGGGCTGCTGCAACGTCATCTCCTGGCTGCAGCAATGCACTGCGCCTTCCCCCGCCTTCGTGCACAGCACCTGGCTCCCGCAGTTCTCACACACGAATCGTTTGCCCAGCAAGTTTGGCATTCCGCTAAGTCCTCTCCGTCATGTTGTAATGAGTCGTCCCACCCGGGCCCCGACCCCTACTTCTTCAAACCCATCTCGTTCCCGCAGCACGAGATCGAGCCGTTCCCGCCCCGGGTCACTATGAACTCCGACCCACAGCTATCGCATTTGTACCGCTTACCAGTCTGATTTGCCACGTAGCGCCTCTTGGAAAATCAGGCCCGGGCCCCTAGCCCGCGCCCAACGAGATTTCCGGCAATTATAGCCACCCACTTTTCAAAGGGTCAAGAGAACACGACGCCGTGGAGCCCGAGCATTGCATTGCCTCACCCACGGTTTTTAGCCGTGATTGGCAAAAGGTCTACCGTGGCATCTACACCTCCGCCCCGACATCCGGCGCCGGCTCTCCCGACCCCCCGCACGCACTCAATATCAGCGCGAGACCGACCGCCATCGCCCCCAGGACTCTCATCTCACCCCCGAGCGGCTACGTATACACGCCCTGCAATGGCCTGGTGATCGCCTTCATGCGATCCATCATCAGCGCAAAGTTGTCCAGCCGCAGGGCCTGCGCCCCGTCGCAGAGCGCCTCCTCCGGCCTGGGGTGCACCTCAACCATCAGCCCGTCCGCCCCAGCCGCCGCCGCCGCCAGCGCCATCGGCGTCACCAGGTACCACTTCCCCGTCGCATGGCTCGGATCAGCGATTATCGGCAGGTGGCTCAGCCTTTTGATAACCGGGATCGCACTCAGGTCCAGCGTATTCCGCGTGTACTTCTCGAAAGTCCTGATGCCCCGCTCGCACAGCATCACGTCGGGGTTGCCCTGTGCCAGGATGTACTCCGCGGCCAGCAGCCACTCCTCGATCGTCGCCGAAAGGCCTCGCTTCAGCATCACCGCCCTGTTGCACTTCCCGACCTCGTCCAGCAGGTTGAAGTTCTGCATGTTCCGCGCCCCTATTTGCAGTATGTCCGCATACTGCGCCACGATCTCAACGTCGGTCGTGGTCATCACCTCTGTAATGACCGGCATCCCCGTCTCCTCCCGCGCCCGGGCCAGCATCTCCAGCCCCGCCTCCCCCAGCCCCCGGAAGCTGTACGGCGACGTCCGAGGCTTGTACGCCCCTCCCCTCAACACGTTTGCACCGGCGTCTTTCACACCCAGCGCCGTCTCCAGCAGCTGGTCCCAGCTCTCCACGGCGCAGGGCCCGGCCATCACCACCGGCTCTTCACCCCCGATCTCCACGTCCCCGACCCTTATCACCGTGTCCTCCGGGTGGAAGTCCCGGCTCGGCAGCTTGAAGGGACTCGAAACCGTTACTACCTCAATTACACCTTCCATATATTCCAGGTTGGACTTCAGGTCGGGATAAGTCTTCCCCACCACCCCCACTATTACCCTGTCCTCGCCCCGGGACAGGTGCGCCGCAAGCCCCAGCGTCGTAAGCCGGTTCTTCACGGCATCGATGTTCTCTTCCGAGCAGTTTGCATTCATGACCACTATCATCTGACTCTCCCGGACCTGGGCCGGCTAGGCGCTTTCTGCGTTTTCTATGTACGCAGACCCCGCAAAGCCTGGCCTAAGTTGTCTGGCCTCCTTCATGTATACGTGCCTTATGTCCTTTAATTCCTTGTCTGTATTCACTAGCACCAGCACCCGGATCACCTTCTTCAAACCTTTGGGTACGTTCATCTCATGGCCGCAGAGCAACGCATTGTCTACCCACCCCAGGTGTCGGGCCGCCACTGCCGGATACTCAGCATTCAGGTCGACAGTCGTGGTGAACGTTGCCGCGGCTATGTTCTCCGGCTGTATGTCGTTAGCCTTTATCAGGTGTTCCAATAGCTCCGTTGTAGCCTCGAGAATTGCCTCCTCGGTATTCTCTTCCGCGATTGTCGCTCCTCTTATTCCTCTACACCACAAAACGCGTTAACTCCTAAATCACTGCCTCTACGCAGCCACGAAGCCCGCGCACGAACTCCCTCACCTTCTCCTCCCGTGACCCGACCTCCGACTGCTCGATCAAGTTTATCAGGGCGCTCCCCACTGCGACACCGTCCGCCATCGTAAATGCCCTGTCTACGTGCTCCTTCTTCGATATCCCGAACCCGACTATCAGTGGGAGATCTGTCTCCGCCTTTACCCTGTCCAAAAACTCTGAGAGATCACCCCTCAGGTCTCGCCTCGCTCCCGTGACCCCTGTCACGCTCACGCAATATATGAAACCGCTCCCTGTTTGGGCCACCCCTCTTATCCGTTCCACCGTGCTCGTCGGCGCCAGCAGGAATATCAAGTCGATGCCCCGCGCCCCGAGCGCCCTTTGCAGAGGCCCGGCCTCCTCCAAAGGCAGGTCCACCACGATCAGCCCATCTACTCCCGACTCTCCCGCATCCCGCGCGAACCGTTCCAACCCGTAGCTGAGCACCGGATTGTAATACCCCATAACCACAATCGGCGTTTCCGGGAATCGGGCCCGAGTTTCTCTGGAGCAGTCAAGGCAGTCGGAAAGCGTTACGTTCTGGTCCAGCGCTATCTGGCTGGACTTCTGGATCGTCGGCCCCTCCGCCAGGGGGTCGCTGAAAGGAGCCCCCAGTTCGATAATGTCGACTCCTCCATCCACCATCGCCCCGATCAGCGCGCCCGTGCTGCTTCTTTCCGGATACCCGACAGTGAGGAATGTCGCAATTACCGGCCTTCCATCTTCCCTGGCACGCTCGAACGTATCGGATAAACGGCTCAACTGCTTATTAAACCTCGTGGCCCGGTTATGGAAGTCCGTCTGTTCCAAACTTCACATAGCTATAGACGATGAATACTAACACCCGACTACCCCCCTTTCAACAAATAGGCGTGATACGGCCCAGTATTTCATCTCCTCTTGTACCCCCCGACACCCTTTTGAAGCCCGCTTCCCTTCATCGAACAGGCTTGACACAACATGGGCCTATCGTTATCTTGGAACGGCTTCCTTTAGAAGTTACCCCGTGGCCCTCAGCCAATGACTCAATCTGTCTCTCGTTGGAGAGGGAAAAGAGGCCCGCCATTGAAATGGATCGATTACGCTAGCCCCACGTCCCTTAGCGAGGCACTGGATATCCTCGCCAAGGACGGCGACCGCACCCGCGCCCTCGCCGGTGGCACCGACATCCTCGTCCAGCTTCGCGCTAGGCGTCGCCAGCCCGACATCCTGCTGAACGTCAAGTCTATCCCTGAGCTCAACGAGCTCTCGTATGACGCTTCCTCGGGACTGACTATCGGCGCTGCAGTGGAGTGCTACAAAATCTACGAAGACGCCGCCGTTAAAGAACACTACGCAGCCCTCGTGGACTGCACCTCCATCATCGGAGGCATCCAGATACAGGGCCGGGCCTCCGTGGGCGGTAACCTCTGCAACGCCGCCCCCAGCGCCGACTCCATACCCGCCCTAATCGCCTATGGCGCTACGGCCAACATCGCCGGACCTAAGGGCACCCGCAGCGTCCCCGTTGAGGACGTATGCACGAGGCCCGGACAGACCATCCTCGGGGCAGATGAGCTCCTGGTCTCCGTCAGCGTCCCCGCCCCGGCGGCCAACTCGGGCGCTCGGTACATCCGCTTCATCCCCCGCAACGAGATGGACATCGCCGTCGTCGGCGCTGGCGTTTCAGTGGAACTGGATGGCGACACCATAAAGTCCGCCCGAGTCTCCCTCGCCTCCGTCGCACCCACCCCCCTCTTCGTCACAGAGGCGGGCGACGCCCTCGCCGGCCAGGCCATCAGCGACGAAGCTATCCGAAAAGCCTCGGGCCTCGCCCAGGCAGCCGCCAAGCCCATCACCGACATGAGAGGAACCATCGAGTTCCGTACCCACCTCTGCGAAGTTCTGACCCGTAGAGCACTAAACACCGCCATCGAGCGGGCCAAGGAGGCGTCTTAGATGCCCAGGAAAACTTACGTACAGACAACCATCAACGGTGAAAACGTCGAGTTCCTCTGCGAACCCCGACAAAGCCTCCTCGAAAGCCTGCGTGACGTCATTGGCCTGACCGGCTCCAAAGAAGGCTGCAATGACGGCAACTGTGGTGCCTGCACCGTCAATATGGACGGCCGCATCGTTACCTCCTGCCTCGTCCTCGCCGTCGAAGCCGAAGGCAGCAACATCGAGACCATCGAAGGCGTCGCCGAAGGCAATGACCTCCACCCCATCCAGCAGGCCTTCCTCGAAAACGCCGCCCTCCAGTGCGGTATCTGCACCCCCGGATTCATTGTCGCAGCCAAGGCCCTCCTCGAACGGGAGCCCGACCCCTCCGAGGACCGCATTCGCTTCTGGCTCGCCAACAACCTGTGCCGCTGCACCGGCTACGACAAGATCGTCCGGGCCGTGATGGATGCCGCCCAGAAGATGCAGGAGGTCAAGAGTTGACAACCAGGCAGGGCACCGACTCCAACGTCGTCCTCGTGAATCAGGAATTCGATGTTGTCGGCACCCGGCCTATCCGCCATGACGGCGCTGACAAGGTCACGGGCAGGGCCCGCTACGGGGCCGACTTCCAGAGCGCAGACCTCCTTTACGGCAAAGTCCTGCGAAGCCCTCATGCGCATGCCCGCATCAAGTCTATCGACACCTCCAAGGCCGAAGCCCTCGAAGGTGTCCGCGCCGTAGCAACTTCCAGCGACTTCCCCAACACATACGCCGAAAGAACGTCAAGACGTTACCAGAGCAACAATATCCTCGCTGGGGATAAAGCTCTTTACGTCGGTCACGCCATCGCCGCCGTCGCCGCAGTCAACGATCACGTCGCCGAAGAGGCCATCGCCCTCATTGAAGTCGATTACGAGGTCCTTCCTCCAGTCACCAGCGCACCCCAGGGCATGGCCCCCAACGCGCCGGTCCTCCACGAGGAAATGCGTACGGACGAGTCCGGTACCCAGGGAACGGAACCCAGTAATGTTGCCACCCATTTACAGCAGGTCCTCGGCGATATCGATGAAGGCTTCAGAGACGCCGACTTCATCATAGAAAAAGACTTCGACACCGCTACCGTTCACCAGGGATACATTGAGCCCCAGAACGCCGCAGCCTTCTGGAATAGCGACGGACGGGTCCACGTCTGGACCAGCACTCAGGGTGCGTTTCCCGTCAGGAACTCCCTGTCCCAGATCTTGGGCATACCCGTTTCCAAGATAAGGGTTACCCCCATGGAGATTGGCGGAGGTTTCGGCGGCAAGATTCCCATCTACTTGGAGCCGGTGGCCGCGGTCCTATCCAAAAAGACTGGCCGACCTGTCAAGATGCAAATGTCCCGAAAAGAAGTCTTCGAGGGCACAGGTCCCACCCCCGGTTCCCACATAAAGATAAAGATGGGCGCCACTAGGGACGGCAAGATTGTCGCTGCCCAAGCCCACATGGCCTACGAGGCCGGTGCCTTCCCCGGCTCCCCGGTGGCTGCGGGCGCAACCGGTATATTCGCCTGCTACAACATCCCCAATGTGCTCATTGACGGCTACGACGTTGTCGTGAACAAGCCCAAGACCGCCGCTTACAGGGCCCCCGGTGCTACAAATGCCGGCTTCGCCGCCGAGACCGTCGTAGACATGCTCGCCGAAAATGTTGGCATGGACCCCTTGGACTTCCGAATGCTCAACTCCTCCAAAGAAGGCACTCGGCGAGCCGACGGTACGCCATTCGGGGTCGTTGGCAGCACCGAAGTCTTAGATGCTATGAAGTCCCATCCCCACTACACCTCCAAGCTCGAAGGGCCGTACCGGGGTCGCGGCGTTGCGGTTGGATTCTGGAGGAACATTGGGTGGAAGTCCGCTTGCTCCATTAGCGTAAACCATGACGGCACAATTAACCTTCTGACTGGCTCTACCGACATCGGCGGCACCCGCGCCTCCGTCGCCATGCAGGCCGCCGAGGTCCTCTGCATCCCCGCCGAGGACGTGAACCCTACCGTCGTTGACACCGACTCCATCGGCTACACCGAGTTAACCGGCGGAAGCCGCACAACCTTCGCCACGGGCTGGGCCGCCCACGAGGCCGCCAAAGACGTTGTCAACGAGATGATTCAGCGCGCAGCCATGATGTGGGACATCGAGCCAGAGAACATCGAGTTCGTTAAGGGTGTATTTAGGTCCAAGTCCGACCCCGAGCTCTCGATGACCTTCAAACAGCTCGCCCGCAACTCGCGGGACACAGGCGGGGGCATCGTCGGCAAGTCCTCGGTCGATCCCAAGGGCGTCGGTGTCTCCTTCGCCGGCGCTATCGCCGACGTGGAGGTGGACCCGGAGACCGGAAAGGTCACCGTGCTACGCTTCACCTGTGTACAGGACGTTGGGAAAGCCGTCCACCCGTCATACGTGGAGGGCCAGATGCAGGGCGGCAGCGTCCAGGGCATCGGCTGGGGCATCAACGAGGAGTACTTCATGAACTCTGAGGGCGGTATGGACAACTTCACCCTCCTCGACTACCGTATGCCCACCTCCCTTGACCTTCCCATGATAGACACCGTTATCGTCGAAGTGGCCAACCCCGGCCACCCTTACGGCGTTCGCGGCGTCGGAGAGGCCAGCATTATCTCTCCCCCAGCAGCCATCGCCAACGCCATCTACGACGCCATGGGTATCCGCATGGAAAACCTGCCCATGAATCCTCCGGCAGTCCTAGCCGCTCTTGGCAATGGCAATTCCGAGGCCTGATTCGTGGCCACGGTCTTCATACCTTCCCTGATGCGCACCCTGTCCGGGGGCAAGGACCGCGTCGAAATCAAGGGGGCTACCGTTCGTCAAATTGTCAAGAACCTCGACGAAATGTTCCCCGGCATGCAGGACCGACTCATGGAGAACGGCCGCCTGAAACCCATCTTCTCGGTCGCCGTGGACGGCGAAGTCTCCCAGCTTGGTGCCCTCGAAAAAGTCCGGGAAGACAGCGAAGTCCACTTCCTAAACGCCATCGCCGGCGGCTAACCCCCCAAACATGGCGAAGGGTGAATCAAGTCCCCTCTCCAGTCCGTTCCGGGGTGTGGAGGGGTGTCCAGTCCCCTCTCCCTTGAGGGGAGAGGGCTAGGGTGAGGGTGAAGGTAAGAATCATTCCCCACCTCTTCAGCAAACCAACATGAACAACGCCCCAACCCCCCTCACCTACGAAGACGCCCAAATCGGCTTCGAGTTCGCCCCCTACGTCTTCCACGTCACCCGAGACCTCATCGACCGCCTCGCCGACCTCCTCCAGGAAGACCTCCCCGTCTTCCGGGACCCGGCATCAGCCAGAGAAGCCGGCTACTCCGACATCGTCTCCATTCCCGTACTGGTGAACTGCTACGCCCACTTCATCGCCATCCTCGACTCCGCCGGCTACCGACGCCCCGGCGAGTCCTTCCACTCCCGCTCCGGCTTCAAGTTCATCGCCCCCGTCTACGCCGGCGACACCATAACCAGCAAGATGAAGATCGTAGACAAATGGGTGAAGCGAGATCACCAGTACGTAGCCTTCAATATCGAAAGTCGCAACCAGCACGGTCAACTCGTCGCCGAAAAGTACCACGCCAGCGTCTGGCCCAGCGAGGCCACCGTCCGCCCCTCCCCCTAGCCCCGAGGAGATTTCCTGTGCCCCAAGCCACATCGATAGACATCAAGAAGGGCGACTCCCTCCCCACCCTCACCCGTACCATCACCGAGGAGATGGTCATCGCCTACGAAGAGCTCTTCGAAAGAATCGCCGCCCGCAGCGATTGGAAAGCCAGCTTCCACGCCGACCGCGAAGCTGCCGCCCAGACCATGTATCAAGAGCCCATCGCCCAGGGAGTCCTCACCGAGGCCTTCTTCTCCGTCCTCATCTCCCGTTGGCTCCCCGACCCCAAGGGCTGGATAGAAGGCGGGACCCTCACCACCAAGTTCATCGCCCCCGTCTGGTACGGCGACACCCTAACCTACCACGCCGAAGTCTCCGAAGTTGATAGCCGGTCCGTCCGCCTCAACATCTGGGCCGAAGACCAGAACACCAAAAAAGTCATCGTAGGCCAAGCCTCCGCTCTCCTCTAACCCTCCTTCTCTTCCCATCCTCTCCTCCCTGGGTAAAGAAACATCAAAAAAAGACCTGCCTTTTTGATGTTTCAATTTTATTCTTGGGTGGGGTTGTTCATTCTCCGTGAGGCTCAGCATGAGCGGGGCCTACGGAATAACCCCCTCCCCCTTCAACCCCTCAATCTCCTCCCACGAATACCCGTACTCGAGCAGCACCTCCTCAGTATGCTGCCCGACCAATGGCGCCGGCCCCCGGGCCCCGTTATCCGTCGCGCCGAACTTCACCGGAAAATTGATAACTCTGTACTCCCCGTACTCCGGGTGCTCCACAGTCTCAAAGGCTTCGATGGCCTCCGCCTGCGCGTCCCCCGACACCTCTAGCAGGTTCTGTATCGGCGCCCATATCACCTCGTTCTCAGTCAACAGCGGTGCCCATTCGTCCCGGGTCTTCGTTGCGAATATCTTGTCAAAAAGAGCATTCAACTCCACGCAGTTAGCCTCCAACCCCTCCACCGTCGAGTACTCCGGCACGTTCTCCAAGTCTGGAAGCCCCAGCGCCCGACACGCCCGCTGCCAGTACGGGTTGGGATTGGGATTTTCCAAAATCAGCCACTTCCCGTCCTTCGCCTGGTACCAGTTCGTGATCGGGCTCAGGTTCTCGTGACGATACGGCCTGCGTACTGCATCCCGACCACTCACCAGCGTCCTCTGCAAATCCGTCCCGATAACCCACACCCCCGTCCCGAACAGCGACCCCCATATCTCCTGCCCCTCCCCCGTCCTCTCCCTGTGATACAACGCACCAAGCACGCCCGCCAGCAGCCCCAGTGACGTTGAGTGGTCCCCCATGCCTCCCCGTTGAAGAATGGGCGGCTCGTCAGGCCACCCCATCAGGTTCATTATCCCCGACCTCGACCAGAACGCCCCGAAGTCCATCCCCAGCCTGTCGTACATCGGCCCCTTCTCTCCATACCCCGTGAATGACAGGTAAATCAGCCTGGAGTTGAGACCCTTCAGGTCGTCGTACGTCACCCCAAACCTCTCCCTGCGCCTCGGTAGCAGGTTCGTCACAAACACATCCACACTCTCTGCAATCTTGTGCACTATCTCCCGGGATCCGGGCTTGCTCAGGTCCAGCGCTATCCCCCTCTTGCCACGGTTGTCCTGCTCAAAGGCGTAGTTCTCGGGGTCCCCCAGACGGTACCCGCGCCACGGGTCTCCACGGTGCGGCTCGACCTTGATCACGTCGGCCCCCAAATCGCAGAGCAAGGCCGCCGACGCCGGTGCAGCCAGCCAGTTGGCTATCTCCAGGACCCGAATCCCGTCAAGTATTCTGCTCATCAGCCTTCCATGTCGGGGGGCAGTGTCAGTCAAGTATAATGTCCCCTCCGAAGGGGCAGCAACGCGTTAAACTTAGGATGACTTACCATGCTTATTGACGGCCACGCCTACATCTTCGAGCCCATGGACTCCCCCGCCGGGTACCCGACACTCGAGCAGAAAATGCGGGCTGTCCAAACGGAGCTGTCCATCCACCACCAACCCGTCTGGCGAGTCCGCGACCGCGCCTTCGCCGACAACTCCGTCCTCGCCGACCCCGAAACCGGCGCCCTCCACGACGTCACCTGGGGACGGGACAAGGACCGGCTAACCTGGACTTACCAGGGCGAGACCTACACCAAGCAGTACCTCCCGCCCCTGCTCCACAACCTTGAAATGCCCGCCGACCGCCTCATCGCCGAAATGGACTACGCCCGGGTCGATATCGCCATCCTCCACAACGCCTCCCACCTCGGCCGCAACAACAAGTTCCATTCCGAGGCCGCCGCCCGTCACCCCGACCGCATCAAGAGCCTCGTACACATACCCGAAACCGACATCCCCTCAGACCCCGCCGCCGCCCTCCGGGAAGTCGAGCATTGGATGAACGCCGGGGGCGTGTGCGGCTACCAGTTCTTCACCCGCCCCTACTCGACTGGCGGCTTTGCAGAAAGCTGGAATGCCGGCCCCATGCGCGAATTCTGGCATGGCATTTCGACCCTCGGTCTCCCCGTCTACTTCACCGTTCAACCCAGGGCGGGTCAGGCCTTCGCAAAGTCGGGCACGGCCAGCTACCTCCAGGAGCTCGACACCGTCTACAGCTGGATGCAGGACCACCCCGACACCCCCGTTGTCCTAACCCACGGTCTCTCTTGGGGAAACTTCCGCCAGGACGACCGCATCATGCTCCCCGAAGAAATCTGGCGTGTCTTCGAGTCCGACAAGTGCAATCTCCAGCTTCTCTTTCCCATCCAGCTCGGCGGCATCTGGCAATACCCATTCAAAAACGTCGAGCCTACCGTCGAAGAAATCGTCAACCGCATCGGCTCCGACCATGTCATAGTCGGCACCGATATACCCATGGTCCTCCGGTTCTGGAACTACCGCCAGTGCTTCGACCAGTACCGCGCCCACTGCCCCTTCCTCTCCGAGGAAGCCCGCTCTAACATCCTCGGCGCAACCGTCGCCAGGATTCACAATCTGTAGAGCCATCCGTTTCTCATTCTCGGGAGCATAAGCATGAACAACGGCTTCAAAGTCATGGACAGCGATATCCACGTCTCCGAACCCCCCAACCTGTGGCTCGACTACATAGAGCCCGCCTTCAAAGACCTCGCCCCCTGCAAGATATCCATGAACGGCCGAGGCGAGACCTGGCACTGCAACGGCAGACCCCTCCCCGCCTTCATCGACCTCCCCGAACGCCAGCGCGGCCTCGATATCCGCAACGAGATCGCCCGGCAAAAGGCGGAATCCGAAGGCACCTATCAACCCGACAAGCACCTCTCCGGCAGCCTCGGCCCTGGCGAGGAGGAAGGCTCCCGCCCCGAGCACATGCTCGAAGCCGTCAAGGTGGAAGGCCTGGACATCGCCATCTGCTTCCGCACCATGGGCGCCCACGTCATCGGCTACGACGACATGGACCCCAAGCTCGCCGCCGCCATCTGCCGTGCCTTCAACCTCTGGCTCCGTGACTACTGCGACGCAGACCCGACCATCCTCAAGCTCGGCGCCCTAGTCCCCATGCACGATGTCAATCTCGCCATTCAGGAGGCCGAGTTCGCCGTCAACAACCTCGGCGCCGTGACCCTCGTCCTCCCCAGCAACCCTGTCCGCCAACGCCCCTGGTACGACCCCTGCTATGACCCCTTCTGGAACGCCGCCCAGTCCCTCGGCGTTCCCGTATCCTTCCACGGAATCCAGATGGCCTACCAGGACCACCTCGCCCGACGCTACATGGACAACCACGCCCTCGGCCACTCCGTCGCCCACCCCGTAGAGCTCATGTGCACCCTCGGCAACATGCTCGCTGGCGGCGTCCTCGAAAGGACCCCGACCCTCAAAGCCGCCTTCCTCGAAGGCCACAGCAGCTGGGTTCCCTGGTGGCTCTACTGCCTGGACGAGCACGAAGAGATGATGGGTGACAAGGAGCGATTCGGCCTCACCCGCCCCCCGAGCGAGTATTTCCAGGAGCGCTGTTTCGTCTCAGTAGACCCCGACGAGGCCCTCGTCAAGTACACCATCCAGGCCATCGGCTCCAAGAACCTCGTCATCTCCACCGACTGGCCCCACAACGACTCCGCCTACCCCCACGCCATCGAGACCTTCCTCTCCCTTGAAGGCGTCCCCGAGTCCAGCCAGCGTGAAATCCTCTGGAACAACTGCGCCCGCCTCTACAATATCTCCTAGTTCCCCGACGCCGCACACACCATCGTCATTCCCAACTCCGATTGGGAATCCATCCCCCGTAGGGGCAATCCCTTATGGTTGCCCTGGGGTGAGGCCGGGGGCCCCTTACCCCCGACCAAACAGCGGAATCACTTCCCGCGCAACCCGCTCCGGCATCCCCGCCGTCACCTCCTCCGGCCCCGACGGACTGAATATGAAATGCTCCACCCCAGCCTCCTGATACTCGCCCATCCTAGCCACGATCTGCTCCGGTGTCCCGAGAAGCGCATACTTCCGCACAATCGCATCGAAGGACTGCCCGTAGTCCCCGCCTAATGCCTGGCTCGACATTCGGGCCGCTTCATCATAGTCATCCGCAATACAAATCGGCGCCCACACCGTCGGGTCTATCCCCCCCGGGTCCCGACCCGCCTCCTCCGCTATCTGCGTTATCTGCTCCCACCCCTCCTTGAACAACTCTGGTGAATACATGTAAGGAATCCACCCATCCCCGTACAACCCTGTCCTCCGCACCGACTTCCTCCGACCGCCCACGTAGATCGGCGGGTGCGGCTTTTGCACCGGGTGCGGCTCCAGCCCGATGTCCTCCGTCTCGTAGAACCGCCCCGAAAACGTCACCGACTCCTCAGTCCACAGCCTCTTCATCAGCCGGAGTATCTCGTTGGCCCTTGGCCCGCGCTCATTCACAGGCACTCCCATCGCCTCGAACTCCTTCGGGTACTCCCCCCCAATCCCGACCCCGAAGTCCACCCTTCCCCCGGAGACGTGGTCAAGCGTAGTCACCGCTTTGCACATGAGGATCGGGTGCTTTAGGGGAATCAGCACTATCGCCGTGCCCAGCCTGATGCGTTCGGTAACCGCCGCCGCAGCGGCCATCTGCATAAGGCTGTCGTGGATCGGGTGCCGCCAGACCACGTGCTCCCCCGCCCACAGCGAATCGAAACCCAGCTCTTCCGCCTCCTTCGCTTGCGCCGCGGCGTCACCCCCGCTCTCCTTGAGCGTAATCCCGAACTTCATCGCCGCCCCGACCCGCTAGCCCATCTCTGCGCTGACCTGCTGAAGTATCTCGTTCAGGTTGCTCACTATATAGTCGACTTCGTCTTTAGTGACGCACAGGGGCGGGCTCAGGAAGATCAGGTTGCCCCGCTGACGGGTCAGGATTCTGTGCTCTAGGAAGCCTTTCGTGAGCTTCTCCCCCAGCACCGCCTCCTCGGCGAACTTCTCCTTCGTGTCCCGGTCCTTCACTATCTCCACCGCCGCCAGGAGCCCGAGACCTCCCCTCACCTCCCCCACAATCGGGTGTTCGTACAGCGTCTGAAGCTGCTCGTACATGTACGTCCCCATCGCCGCCGAGTTCTCTACAAGCCCCTCGTTCTCCAGGATGTCCAGGTTCGCCATGGACGCCGCACAGGAAACCGGGTTCCCGCCGAACGTGAACAGGTGCTTGAACGTCTTGTCCTCCCCGCCGATGAATTCGTCCGCCACCGACTTCCGGGCTACCGCCGCTCCAATCGGCAGGTACCCGCTCGATAGCCCCTTCGCCATCGTCATTATGTCCGGCTGCAGGTCCCAGTGCTCAGACGCGAACATCTTCCCCGTCCGCCCGAATCCCGTGATCACCTCGTCTACTATCAACAGCACCCCGTACTTGTCGCATATCCGCCTGACCGTCGGCCAGTATTCGGGATGCGGCACCATCATCGCAGACGTTGAAATCGGCTCGCCGATTACCGCGGCCACCGTCTCCGGCCCTTCATGCAGGATCGCCCGTTCGATTTCATTGGCGCACTCCACGTTGCACTCGGACGCCAGGCTGCAGAACTGGCATCGGTAGTGGTTGGGCGTCGGCACATGGATGTTCCCCGGCACCAGGGGCCCGAACCCCTGGGTCCCCGGGTATCCTCCCAGGCCCATAAGTGCGAACGTAGCTCCGTGATAGGAATTCTGCCTGCTGATTATCTTGTACCGCCCCGCCTCCCCCCTGTTCTTGTGGTACGCCTTCGCCATCTTCAGCGCCGACTCCACAGCCTCCGACCCCCCGCTCACCAGAAACACCCTGGACTCCTTGTCCCGGGACAGGCCCGCCAACCGCTTGGCCAGCTTCAGCGCAGGTACGTTCGTCGTGTTCTCCGGCGAATACGTTATGGTCTGCATCTGCTGGTACACCGCCTCCCCAATCTCCTTCCGCCCGTACCCGATGTTCTTCAACCACATCCCCGAAAGCACGTCTATGTACTTCCTGCCCTCCGTGTCCTCCACCCAGCACCCCTCCCCGTCAGCCATCACGTGAAGCCCGTCCTCCTTCTCGAAGTCCGCTACTTGCTGGGAATGCGGCCAGAAGTAGTTAAGGGCCATCTCCTTCAGTTCATCGGCGGTCGGGGTCTGGGTGGCTGCCATAGCACAACTCCTTTACGGAACATCCACTGAGATTACGAAGCCCGAGCCGCTAGTCCCGCCGCCCGCGGCCTCCACGCCCGATTCTATACTCCCCCCTCTACCCGGTCAAACCAACCCTTCAACCAGGTGTTGCACTTCGTTTGTGAATTTAGAGTATCCCCCCACCCCCGACTCCCCCTTCCCATTCCGATGCCCCGCGAGGAATCTGCAGCGCAAGCTCCCCACTCACCCCCATCATCCCCGCCTCCGTTCCCACATCGTCCTCAGCCGACTCTGTACCTGTTGGGCAAATTCCCCCATCTACCAATTTATGGCAATTCTTGTTAGACCGTGGGGCCTTCTATTGCTACAATCGTATTGGACAAACAGCCCCGTTAAACTCCCCAAAATCATGAGTTGGGAGAAAGTATCTATGAGCAGCCATCCCTTCGATAATGAATTTACTGTCACCCGGGAGCACAAAGAGCAATTCCGGCGCGACGGCTTCATCAAGTTGGAAGGGTTTTTCAACCCTGCCGCGGTCGACTTCTTACTCAATCGTGTAGATGCCGAAATGGATCGAGGGGTGGTCAGCAACATACAGGTCACTTCGAGGTTTACTCGATCGAAGTATGACTTTGAGACTGAAAAGGAACACGTATATCAATTGATGGAAAGGCCCTTTTTCCGTCGTTCTCTCACGGATATCGTCGACCATGACCTCTTTCTGACCTTCGAAATATGCTTTGAACTCAGCAAGAACGTCGACAAGGGACTTTCCTGGCATGTCGGCATACAGAGTTTCGGGTTCCAAGTCGCGGAAGAATTCGCATGCACGTTATGGGTGCCGCTGCAACCTGTGGATGCGAAGGGGCAGCGGGGCGGGATGGCTTATGTATCCGAAAACGTTCTATCAGGCAATTACGCCTACCAGTTCGATCCGGCCATCGTCTCTACTTTGAAGGCCAAAGAGCGAGCCGGAATCAGTACGAGCGTGACCGACTACTTCAAGATGCGCGGGTCAATCTTCAATGCGCACCCGACCATGGATATACTCGAAAGTCATCAGGTCGAAGACGATTTCCAACCCGGCGATGCGCTCCTGTTCAACAAAAACGTGATTCATCGAAGCGTAATGCTCGGCGAGGGACCCCTTCCCAGGCGTGCTGCTTACGTAATGCGTTTTGTTGATCTGGCATCACACTACGACCTGCAGCGGGCAAAGACCCTTGAGTTCGGTGAAGAGCAGTATGGGAAGGGGGCGTTCCCGTACAAGTCGTTTACCCGTCAGCATATCGAAATCGCAGAAGCCGGCGCGCAGGACGGCGACCTTCTATCCGAATGTGTCTATTTTGACAACCCAGACCGCCGAACGGTCCAGCGGGAACTGCCTGCCTGAGCGCGCCTCCTCGCTCCCACACCCCACCCATACTCCCTGGATGTAATCACTCTTGACTGCCCTCCTGCCTCGTCATTTCCGACTCTGATCGGGAATCCACCCCCCCAATTGACTCCCCATTCCCCCCAAAGTTAGAATCCGCCCACACCGTGCTTGCAAGTCCCGAAAAGCTCCATCTCCCCCCGACACCCCAACCATGACCACGCGCACTGAAAACCTCGCCCGCATCCCCAAGGTCTACAACCCCTCCGAGGTCGAAGGCCGCATCTACAAATCCTGGATGGACAACGGCTACTTCCAACCCCGCATCCAGGAGGGTAAGCAGCCCTTCGTCATCATCATGCCCCCGCCCAACGTCACCGGCGAGCTTCACCTCGGCCACGCCCTCACCGCCGCCGCCGAGGACGCCCTCATCCGCTGGCATCGCATGATGGGCGACCCCACCCTCTGGCTCCCGGGCTCCGACCACGCAGGCATCGCCACCCAGGTCGTCGTCGAACGCCAGCTAGTCAAGGAAGGCAAGACCAGGCAGGAAATCGGCCGCGACGCCTTCGTCGGAAGAGTCTGGGAGTGGGTCCATCAGTACGGACGCACCATCGCCGAGCAGCACAAGCGACTCGGCGCCTCCTGTGACTGGTCCCGGGAACGCTTCACCCTGGACGAGGGCCCCAGCCGCGCCGTCCGCACCACCTTCGTAAACCTCTACAACGAGGGCCTCATCTACCGCGGCGAGCGCATCATCAACTGGTGCCCCCGCTGCTCCACCGCCCTCTCCGACCTCGAAGTCATCCACCAGGAGGTCGATAGCAGGCTCTACTACATCCGCTATCCCCACTCCCTAGACCCGACCCGCCATCTCACCGTTGCCACTACACGCCCCGAGACCCTCCTCGGCGACACCGCGGTCGCCGTCAACCCCGACGACGAACGCTTCTCCGACTTCATCGGCCAGAACGTTACCCTACCCCGACTCAACCGCCCCATCCCCGTCGTAGCCGACTCCGCCGTCGATACCGAGTTCGGAACCGGCGCCGTAAAGGTAACTCCCGCCCACGACCCCAACGACTTCGATATCGCCCAGCGCCACGATTTGCCCCTGATCACCGTCATTGGCCCCCAGTCCACCATGACCGAGGCTGCAGGCCCCCAATACCAGGGCATGACCGCCGCCGACTGCCGCACCCGGATCCTCGAAGACCTCAAAGCCGACACCCTCCTCGAAAAAGCCGAGCCCCTCACCCACTCCGTCGGTCACTGCCAGCGCTGCAACACCGTCGTCGAGCCCCTCGCCGGCAAGCAGTGGTTCGTCAAGGTCGGGCCCATGGCCGACGCCGCCGCCAAGGCCGTCACCGAGGGCCGCATCCGCATAGTCCCAGACCGCTTCACCAAGGTCTACCTCAACTGGATGGACAACATCCGGGACTGGTGCATCAGCCGCCAGCTCTGGTGGGGACACCGCATCCCCGTCTGGTACTGCGACGGCTGCGACCACCTGATCGTCTCTCTTGAAGACCCGACCACCTGTGAAGCCTGCCCCTCCACCAACATCCGCCAGGACCCCGACGTCCTTGATACCTGGTTCAGCTCCGGCCTATGGCCCCACTCTACCCTCGGTTGGCCCGACGACACCGAAGACCTCCGCTACTTCTACCCCGGCTCCGTCCTTGAGACCGGCTATGACATCCTCTTCTTCTGGGTCGCCCGCATGATCATGATGGGCATCCAGAACATGGACGACATCCCCTTCCACACCGTCTACCTTCACGGCCTCATCCAGGACGAGCACGGCGAAAAGATGAGCAAGGTCAAGGGCAATGTCCTCAACCCTCTCGACATCATCGACGAACACGGCGCCGACGCCCTCCGTTTCGCCCTCACCGTCGGCACCGCCCCCGGCAACGACAGCCGCCTCAGCCCGGCCAAAATCCGAGCCAGCCGCAACTTCACCAACAAGCTCTGGAACGCCTCCCGCTACGTCATCTCCATCCTCGACCAATCTGACACCGTCATTCCGGCCCCCGAGCCGGAATCCATCCCCCTCCCCAACTCCCCTTCCGTCATTCCCGCGAAGGCGGAAATCCATCCCCTCCCCATCGAAGACCGCTGGATCCTCAGCCGTCTCAACCGCACAATCGAAGACGTAACCCGGGCCCTCACCTCCTTCCGACTCGGTGACGCCCAGGAGTACGTCCACGACTTCATCTGGAACGAGTTCTGCGACTGGTACATCGAAATCGCCAAGGTCCGCCTCCGGGACCCCTCCGCCCCCTCCCCCGCCCCGGTCCTCGCCCACGTACTGGAGTCCTCCCTCCGACTCCTCCACCCCTTCATGCCCTTCATCACCGAGGAAATCTGGCAAAGCCTCGTCCGGCGCATCCCCGACTCCCCAGGCCGCCCCGACTCCATAATGATCGCCCCCTACCCCACCCCCGACCCTTCCGCCATAGACCCCGAGGCCGAGGAGTGGGCCAACCTCCTTATGTCCCTCGTCCGCGGCGTCCGTAACGTCCGCGCCGAGCGCAAAGTCGAGGCCGGCAAGAAAGTCCCCGCCGTCCTACTGGACTGCGAGACCCTCGGCCCCGGTGGCCGCTCCTTCCTCGAAAATCTCGCCCTATGCTCCGTCGAGGCCCGTCCCGCCGACGCCCCCCAACCCGAAAACTCCGTCATGGTCGTCGAAAAGGCCACCCGCATCTTCCTACCCCTCACCGGCCTCTTCGACTTCGCCGGAGAGCGCCAGCGCCTGGAATCTTCCCTGGAAGACCTGCGCAAACGCATAGGTCAGGTCCAGTCCCGACTCTCCAACGAACAGTTCCTCTCCAAGGCCCCTCCCAACGTCGTAGAAAAAGAACGCTCCCGCCTCTCCAGCTGGCAGGAAGAAGAGTCCAACCTCCTCCACCGCCTCGCAGAACTCAGATAAAGAATTCGGGAAGCTCTAGGCAGTGACCCGTTTGGACAAGTCCAATGGAATCGAGGGCCTTCCCGACGCAAAGGCAAACCCCGGACGAGACGGCTCCGTATACGTAACCGACTCATAGAACTCATCCAGAGGAACAAAGACGCCGTTCTCCTCAGCCCACCGGCGCATCCGCTGGTTGCAGGAATGTGCCCAGGACAATATCTCAACCCGCCAACCCCGCTTGTGCATCCTTTCCAGCGTACTGTGAAAACCGGCGCCTTCATAGTAACCCGCACCGTCTCCGGTCAGCAGTGCTACCGTGCCCGGGTCGCCGTTGTTGTCCAACGCATCTTCTAACATTCGTAACTGTAAGACTCGGTCTGGAATGTCTTGTTCTCCACGGTTGGGGTCACCCCGATCGTACAACTTTACCTCCACCCCCATGCCCTCCAACCGGTTCCATAAATGACGCATCTCTGGCGGCACAGACCCGGCGGCAACTGCGTGTCTTAACGGTCTCCCTGCCTGTGCCAGTTGTAGCAGCGCATCGAAGTTGATGCGAACTCGATATCTGGCCTCAGGCCCTTCGTTCCGCTCTTCCGCCAGCCGTTGCGCCTCATGAAAGATATTTGAATTGTCCCAGTATATGAATACGCCGTCCATTTTCTCTATCGGGTTGCTCTCCGTCCCCGCTGGCCCTGATTAGGGCTAGCGAAACCTCTTCCGTGATTTCTTGCCTCTTTATTCCAAGTTTAGCACTTCCATGATTGATGTGTTTAATCAGGCCCCCATGTCCATATCCTCCGTCATCGCAGTGAAATGAGTGCCAAGGTGCGCCGTTGCGAAAGTGTAGGCATCCCATTAAGGTTTAACCCATGAAATTCGCCGTAAGCGTCTTCGGCAACCAGCCCATGCCCCGGATTGTCGAGCGTGTCCAGAAGATCGAGTCCCTCGGCTTCGACGCCGTTTGGTGCGGCGACCTCCAGCGCATCTGCCGGGAGGTCTACGTCGAGATGACCGCCTGCGCCCTCAGCACCTCCCGCATCAGCCTGGGCGTCGGCGTCACCATGCCCTCCACCCGACACGCCAGCGTCACCGCCAGCGCCTTCGCCTCCCTCAACGAAATCGCCCCCGGCCGCATCCGCGCCGGCATCAGCACTGGCGACAGCGGCGTCCGTTCCATAGGTCGCCGCCCGACATCCATTGCCCGACTGGAAACCTACATCGGCCAGGTCAAGGGCCTCCTTCAGAATAAGGAGGTACAGTTCGACGAAGGCGGCAGGGGCAAGTTGAGCTGGCTAAGCAAGCCTACCAACGTCCCCATCTACGTCGCCGCCACCGGCCCCCGACTCACCCGGGCCTCTGGCCGCATGGCCGACGGCGCTATCATCCTCAGAGAACGAGACCCGGCCAGCATGTCGGCCGGTGTCAACATGTTCAAGGAAGCCGCCGCCGAGGTGGGCAAACGACCCGAAGATACAAGCCTCTCATGCTGGCTACAGACCAGCCTCGGCCCCGACCGCGATGTCGCCCGGTGGAAGCTCAACGGCCCCGTCGGCGTCATCATCAACATGTCCAACCCCGATCTATTCGATGAGGAAGACCTCCCCTTGATAAACAAGCTTAAGGCCAACTACAACCCTTCGAAGCACTCCCGCTCCTACGTCTCCAAGGAGTTCCGCATCCCCGACAAGTACATCGACCGCTTCGCCCTAGGCGGCGACAAGGAAGACGCCATCGCCTGCATAAAGCAGCTTTCCACCGTTGAGGGGCTCGACGAAATCATCCTCGCCCCGCAGCACATCCCCGAAGTCCCCGGCCCCACCGTCGACGAAACCATCGAATACTTCGCCGAACAAGTGATGCCCCACGTGGCATAGCAGTTTTCCCTTCAGCCCCCTCTTCTTTGACAGGAGAGGGGCGGGGTGAGGGTGACAGCCCCCCCGTGTTGTATACTCCCCCCAACACGACACCCCCCACCCAAGGAGACCGCAATGCCATCCACCATCAAGGAACAGCTCTGGTACGGCGACCACTGGATCGACGTAGACCTCCCCGAACGCACCCGGGTCATCAGGGCCAACGGTAACTCCACCGCCAAGCCCGTCCCCGACCTCGAAGCCGCCATCAGGCAGGCCATCGCCAACCCCATCGCCCATGACCCGATTCACAAGCTCGTGGGCAAGGGTGCCAGGGTCACCATCGCCTTCGACGACCCCGGCGGCGTCCAGACCAGGGGCGTCGACTTCCGGCAGGTCGCCATCAGCGTCCTCCTCGAAGAGCTTCAGAAGGCAGGCGTCGAGCTTTCCGACATCCTCCTCCTCTGCGCCAACGCCCTTCACCGCAAGTGGACCCGATCTGAACTCGCCCCCATCGTCGGCGAACGCATCAGCGTCCTGTGGCCCGCCCAACGGCTCCGCTGCCACGACGCTGAAAACCCCGACGAACTGGTCTTCCTCGGCGAGACCCACCGCGGCTTTGAGGTCGAGGTCAACCGCGCCGTCACCGATTCCGACCTCCTCATCTACCTCAACGTCACCCACATCCCCTTCGGCGGTGGCTGGAAGTCCGTCGCCGTCGGCCTCGGCACCTTCCGCAGCATCCGCCACCACCACCGCCCCTTCCCCTTCGCCTCCGGCAAGTCCGTCATGGACCCCAAAATCTCCTCCTTCCACAAGCTCGTCTGGGAGCAGGGCAAGATCATCGAAGACCACCTCGCCAAAAAGGGCCGCCGCATCTTCAGCATCGAGACCGCCGTCACCAACACCCACCCCGCCGAGGTCACCGCCGTCTTCGCAGGCCACACCCCCGACGTCCACAACTACACCCTCGACGCCCTAAGCTCCCTCCAGGTCCTGAACGTCGACGGCCAGAGCGACATCGGCCTCTACGGCGTCACCAGCAAGACCGGCTACGCCCACAACTCCTTCATCAACCCCCTCCTAGTCACCGACCAGGGCTTCGAATACACCTACAGCATGTTCCAGAACCAGCCCCTGATCCGGCCGGGCGGCATCATCATCCTCAGCCATCCCTGCAAGAACCAGTTCGACGATATCCACCACCCCTCCTACCGGGAGTTCTACGAACGCCTCCTACCCGTGACCCTGGACCCCTACGAGCTCTGGAACCTCTTCTCCGACGACTTCGCCCACCGCCCCGAGTTCATCCACAAGTACCGCTATGGCTACGGCTTCCACGGCGCCCACCCCTTCTTCATGTGGAACACCCGAGGCGCCCCATCCCGACACCTCTCCGGCATGTTCCTCGCCGGCGCCACCGACTTCGATGTCGCCCGTCAGCTCGGCTTCGAACCCTTCCACACCGTCGAGGACGCCATCGCCGAAGCCGAAAACCGCCTTGGCAAGGACGCCTCCATCTCCTTCCACAAGTCCCCCCCCACCTCCATAGTCCGAGTCAACGGCAGCAACGGCGCCCACTAACCTGATTGCTCTTCCCTGCATATCCCATCGCTCTGAATAGGCCATAGGTGACCCTAGTGGAGGAGGACGATCATGGAACTGCCGTTTAAGGTCATGGACGCCGATGGTCACATCGCGGAGGACACTTCCCGCATCCGCGACTACATGGAGCCGCCATATAACGCCAACCTCTGGCAGGGAATCCCCGACAAGCAGGGCCGGGTGGGCCACGCCAGCAGCCTCAGCGGGCAGAGCTTCGTAGATACCACCATGGGCGGGACGAAGGGCAGCGTCGGACCTGCGGGCTACCCATTCCCCAACGACTGGCTCGAGGCCCTGGAATGGGGCAACATGGACACTACCGTCCTGTTCCCGACCAACCTTCTCGGCTACGGCGACATCTTCGACCCCGACTACATGTCCGCCCTCTGTCGCGCCTACAACTCCTACCTCGCCGACGAGTGGCTTTCAGTAAGCCCTCGCCTAAGGGCCGTCTCCCTGATGCCTTTGCTCGACGTAGACTCGTCGATCAAGGAGATGAAGCGAACCATCACCGAGCTTGGGTTCTCAGGCGTGACAGTGCCTGCCCACGGTTTCGGTGGTCTCGGGGCCAGGATGTACGACCCCTTCTACGAAGAGGCCCAGGGCCTCGACTGCCTGGTCGCCGTCCACGGCAGCACCCCTGAGTACATGCGCTTCAACAAGTTCATCCAGAAGCACACCGCCTCCTTCCCCGTGTCCAACATGCTCCAGCTTGTCCACATGACCTACGAAGGCATCTTCGAAAGGTTCCCCAACCTCCGGATCGGCTACCTGGAAACGGGCTGCACCTGGGTGCCCTTCTTCATGAACCGTATGGACGAGGAGTGGGAGAAACGCGGCCACCGGGAAGCGATGGACTGCAAAAACCCGCCCAGCGAATACATCAAGTCCGACAACGTCTTCTTCCACGCCGAGCCCTCCGAAGACCTCGTCCCCCAGGTCGTCGAGATCCTCGGCGAAAACGCCCTCTTCTACGCCTCCGACTGGCCCCACTGGGACAACGAATACCCCGACAACGTCAACCAGTTCTGGACCCGCGAAGACCTCTCATACAGCGCTAAGAAGGCCATCCTCGCAGACAACACCCGCCGCATGTACGGCCTCCCCTCCGCGAATTAACCCCCATGCCCCACCCCCTCCCCACCCACCTCCGCCAGTCCCTCGCCGACAACGCAGACCCCACCAAGGCCGAGGGCATGAAACGCTACATGAAATCGGAGATGCCCTACCGCGGCGTCCAGACCCCCACGCTGCGACGCATCTGCAAAGACCTCTTCCGCAAACACCCCATCGACGACAAGGGCGTCTGGCAGAATGCCGTCCTGGACTTATGGAGAAACGCCCAGTACCGGGAGGAGCGCTACGCCGCCCTCGAACTCGCCGGCGCCCGACCCTATGCCCCCTTCCGCACCCTAGACACCCTCCCCCTCTTCGAAGAGTTGGTCGTCACCGGAGCCTGGTGGGACTACGTAGACGGCATCGCTTCCCACCGCCTCTGCGAACTGTTAGAGAAACACCCTGACGAAATGACCCGCGAAATGCGCTCCTGGAGCCGTGACCCCGACAAGTGGAAGCGCCGCTCGGCAATCATCTGCCAGCTAAACCGCAAGGAGCAGACCGACCTCTCTCTCCTCTTCGACTGCATCGACCCCAACCTCACCGACCCCGACTTCTTCATCCGCAAGGGCATCGGCTGGGCCCTCCGCTCCCTAGCCTGGACAGACCTCGACACCGTCGAGGCCTACATAGCCCGCAACGAAGACAAAATCAGCCCCCTCTCCCGCCGCGAAGCCCTCAAAAACGCCGAAAAGATCCGCAATGTCTCTTCCGTGTCTTTGAGGGAAGCATGAGCAAGGTACCTAAAGGGTTGTGGATAGGTGTTGATGTGTTCCAAGGGTGACAGTGGCGACTTTCAGAGTCAGCACACTAGTTGCCATCGTCTCCCGACACCTGACTATCTTCCTGTATCTGCTCGTACTCCGTAGGGGCCTCTTCCGGTTCCTCTATCTCATCCCAACCAAGTTGTTTGCCCATCACTGCCCGAATCCTGTCGAGGAGCGCCGACTGCCGATTGCTGAAGTACTCACCGAAATCGTCTGACCTGAGGTGAGCAGGGTTGATAAAGTGCGATCCAAGGTAGCCGTCCAGAACATCTCTCGGAACTCTATCCTTGCCCGACTCAATACGCGCGAGATACTCGCTAGGAGCATCTCCACCGATGCTCCGATTGGTTCGCGCTGTAAGTGGTGTCTTGTTTATGATCGAGTCGCAGCGTCCCGGTTCAATCCCATGATCTCGGCACCACTTCTGTGGAAAGACGTGGTGAACGTCGATACTCTCGTCGAAATAGTTTTGTATGGACGACTCTTCGCCAGTCATCCAATCACTTGCGCCTTCGCGGAGTAGGAGCGCGTATACGCCCTTGTATGCGGCACTGTTTCGCGTGCGTAGGGTTAGCAACCGGGCGGGAGCAAATTCCGCATCATAGATGGTACTTGGCTCTGGCCCAGCGTCCCGTATCCAGCTGAGGACTTCGGGAAGATCGCGGCTAAACCGCGTCTCAATGGCGCCACCATAGAGCTCTCCGAGTACACCACACCAGTACCACCTCGCGAGCTTCTCTCTCGCAAGGTGCGGCTCCCAATCTCGGCCTAGGACTGTAAGGATCGCTGCCAGCGGGATCAGTTGGCTGCCGTACGGCAGGAATCTTGCATCATACAAGTGCTGTGAATGGAGGAATCTGGCCGCTCTCTCAAAGCCCTGCACCAACGGATTAGCCCATCGCTGGTACTCCTCTAGCCTTAGCCGCAGCATGTCCGGGCGCTTACAACCTATGCCTGGCGTCCTCTCCTCGTCGGTTCCATTGCGAAGGGCAACATCCCGGCGCTCCAGGGTGGTAAGCAGAGTCACAGCCTGAAGAAAATCTGTATTGGACACACCTGAGAGGATCGACTGGGAGTGGATTCTACGCTCCCGCTGTTCCCAATCTGGTCTCAACTGAAAGTCGTCCGCAGCGAAAGTCGCTGTCAGAATCTCGAACACCGTTAGCTTCACGCCACCGGTATTCACCTTCTCGAAGATTTGGCAGACCGCCTCTTTTGGCGTGTCCTTGCCGAGCTCTATGACCGGTACCTGGTATTGCTCGAATCGCTTTATGACCTTGCGATTAAAGGTGTTCCAGAATCTGGTCTTTTCCTTATCAAAGTCCCAGAATTCTTGGAAACCTTCCATCCACTCGTCAGCATCGAACACTTTGCTGAGGGGAAAGAGCATCGCTTCGTACTCACGCTCAGCTGTAGAATAGTCTTCCAGAACGTCCCTTCCAAATCTCTTGATCTGTTTACCCTCAGGCAGTGATATGATTGCCTCTTCGCGATCACCACTTTCGTTTAGTGCCCGTCTCATGTCGATGTAGTACCACCGCTTGATGGTTTTCTTACGTTGGTCACGGGTAATTACAGGTCGGTCAAGACGCAGAGACTGGAAAAGCGATGTAAGGCGTTGTTGTCCGTCTAGGATAAGACGATCAGCATCCCGACCCCTCGACGCTGGCGCACCCTCTAGGGGACGTTGCTTGAAGCGGACGGTCTCACCTCCTGCCCTGAGCATCATCACAGATCCGATCGGGTAGTCTAGGGAAATACTCGCGAGTAAGCTTCGGATGTCATCGTCGTCCCAGACCCAATCCCGCTGGAAGTCTGGCAATTGTGCACTCCCGTCCGCTGCCTCCCTGAGCATCCCATCCAGTGATTCCTTCTCAATACCGTATGTTGTGAGGTTCATTACACTTCTCTAATGACTTTGATTTTTCAGATTTATTGTATGGGCTTTGGGTATAGGCCTCCCCCCATATTTAACGTCTTCCGCCCGAAGCCACCCGCTGCTTACTCGCAGCCATCCTGTTCAGGTATTGCAACCCCCGCTTCGTATCACTCGCCACCTTCGCTTTGTCGTGGTTCGCCAGCCTGTACTTGAACAGCCAGTAGATGAACTCCTTGGCTTCCGTCTCCGAGGGCTTCTGCCCGACACCCCCCTCCCGACCCCTCCTGAACTCCTCCAGCAGAGCCTCCCTGCTGCTCCCATAGGCCCTCCGAAAGGCTATCGGCGAAACATCCTTCTTCGAAGCCAGCCCCGCCGCCGTCCTCTCCTTCCTGATCGACTGACCCAGCGCCTCTACCAGCGCCCCCTCCACCTCGACGCCATACCAGTAGTTCAGCAGCGCCCCATGCTTCTGCCCGCCCACCAGCCTCTTGAACTCTTCATCGCTGATATCTATAGGCGGCTTCCCATCTTCCAGCAGCCGCTCCATCTCCCCCTGGGGAATCAGCCCATTGGCAGCGTTGCAAAGACGCCGTGCCAGGAGCAGCCAGTCAAAGGCCTCCCCAGCTATCAAATAGCAAAGTGGCTCACCCTGGTACACCTCCTCGGGTGCCGCCCACATCCCTATCGCTTCCAGCAACGACGGGTACCAGTGCTTGCCTCCTTCTATCGACTCCCGCAGATGCGCTATAGCACCCTCCGCTGCCAGTGCCCCCTCCTCTGACATCCCCGACCCAATGTCCTCGCCCACAGCGTCGTCGGCCTTCACCCGCCCGTTGTCCTCTACCGTCGTCACCCGACCCTCGCTGTCTTTCTGCTCTTCAACGCAGCCCTGAACTCTTCCAGAGGCAACGTGTTCAGAATATCCTTCGCCTCGCACCACCCCCGCCTCGCCATCGACACCCCAAGCCCGAGATTTCCGAACTGCTCCGTCGCATGGGAGTCCGAGTCAATGACCAGCCCCACCCCCAATTCCCGTGCCCTGTGAATATGCTTGTCCTTCAAGTCCAGCCGCCCCGGCTGAGCATCTATCTCCATCACCGTCCCCGTCTCCCGCGCCGCCTGGAGTATCGCCTCCACGTCCATCTGCACCGGCTCCCGCTCCCCAATCAACCGGCAGGTCGGGTGCCCGATAACATGTACCCTCGGGTTCCGTATAGCCTTGATAATCCGCTCCGTCATAACATCCTCGGCCTGCCCCATCGCCGAATGCACCGACGCCACCACCACGTCCAGCTGTTCCAGCAGTTCGTCCGGGTAATCGAGGCTACCATCCGACCTTATGTCCACCTCCGAACCCGCCAGCAACTCGATCCCGTCCAGGTCCTCGTTCAAAGCCCTGATATTGGCAATGTGCTCCAGCAGACGTTCGTTGCTCAACCCGTTTGCAATCCCCCGCCCCGACGAGTGGTCGGTGATCGCCAGGTACTCCAGCCCCGCCTCCCGTGCCGCCAGCGCCATTTCCACCAGCGTGTCCCGACCGTCGCTCTCGTTGGTGTGCGCGTGCAGGTCTCCCCGGATGTTGCCAGTATCCACCAGTGCCGGAATCGAGCCCTCCGCCGCCCTTTCTATCTCGTGCTGGCCTTCCCTCAGTTCCGGCGGAATGTACTGCAAGCCGAGCCGCTCATACAGCGACTCCTCATCCGCAAACTCTTCCACCTCCCCGGACTCCAGGTTCGTAATCCCGTATTCGTTGATGCTCAGCCCCTGGCGTCGGGCGCGCTCACGGAGCAGGACGTTGTGCTGCTGGCTCCCCGTGAAGTACTGGATTAGCGACCCGTACACCTTCTCTTCGACTATCCGCAGGTCGACCTGTATTCCCCTATCCAGCAGAACGCTTACCTTCTTTGGCCCGTGCACCAGCACCTCCGCCACCTGCGGCAGCTCCGTAAGCGCCCGAAGCACGGGCTCCGGGTCCTCCGCCGTCCCCATCAGGTCTATGTCCCCAATCGTCTCCCGGCGCCTCCTCAAACTCCCCGCCGCCTCCAGCCTGTGCAGTCCCGGCACCCCCCTCAGCGCCGACGCCACATCCATGTACACCGACAAAGCCCGACCCAGCGAAATCCGCCTGTCCTTCGTCCTCAGCGTCTGCAGGTGCCGTAGGATGTTTGCCGCCGCCTTCTCCCCTAGGCCCGGTAATGCCGCCACTGCCCCCTCCTTCAACGCCGCTTCCAGTGCCTCCAGGTCCCGCACCCCCAGGTCCCGACTTATCTTCAACGCCGTCTTCGGCCCGACCCCCGGCACGTCCTTAAGCTCAACCACGCCTTCCGGGAACTCCGCCTTCAGCTTCTCGTAGTACTCCAGCCCTCCCGTTGTAAGGAGCTCCTGCACCTTCTTGTTAATCGCCGACCCAACGCTCGGGACCTTGCTCAGCCCCTCCTCCCCGTCTTCCCGGAAGATCTGCGAAAGCTCCGTCGGGTGGTGCTCTATCGCCCTCGCCGCCTTCTTGTAGGCGCGCGTCTTGAACACCACCTCGCCCTTCAGATCAAGAAGGTCGCCGATGTTGTTGAAGACTGTCGCTATCTGGCCGTTGTCCATGTTCCCTCAGGCTCCGTGACACCGCTTGTACTTTCGGCCGCTTCCGCACGGGCACGGCGCATTCCGCCCGACCTTCCCCACCACCGCCTTTGCCTTGTCCCGAGACCTCACCTTCCCTTGGCCCGCGGCCCTTGATGCACTTGCAGTGGCTCCATTCGCCTGACCTTGGCCGTTAGACGTCGCAGGTGCAGCGGTAACTTGCGCCCTCGCCCGCTCCCGAACGTCGACCCGGAACAGCGTCCGCACTATCCCCATCCGTATCCTCGCCGTAAGCTCTTCGAACATCAGGTGGCTGCGCCGCTTGTACGCCACCAGCGGGTCCCTCTGCCCGTAGGCCTCCAGCCCTATGCTCTGCCGGGAATTCTCCATCGCCGTCAGGTGGTCCATCCAGTGCGTGTCGATAGTCCTGAGCATCACGTGCCGCTCCAGGGCCCGCATCCCCTGCTCTCCCAGCTTGTCCGCAATGTCCTTGTATCGCCTGTCGGCATGTTCGAGGAAATACTCCGACACCTCGTCCCGGTGGAGTTGTCCCAGTTCCTCGGTGTCTGCATCCGTCGGCAGGGGCAGCAACAGTTCCATCGCCGGCAGCAAGCCGTCCAGGTCCCATTCGTCCCCATGCTCATCCTTCAGGTGGCGGTACACCGTCTCCGTGATCTCTGCCTCCACCATGCCCCGTATAACCTCGTTTACATCCTCTCCCTCCAGCACTTTCCGTCTTTGTTCGTAAATGACGTCCCTCTGGTTATTTGCCACGTCGTCGTATTCGACAAGCCTTTTTCGGATGTCGAAGTTGATTCCCTCCACCTTCTTCTGGGCATTCTCCACCGACTTCGTGATCCAGGAGTGCTCCATCGGCGTCGACTCATCCATCCCCGCCCAGCCCATCACCGTCTTTATCTTGTCTCCCCCGAACCTGCGCATCAGTTCGTCTTCCACCGAAATGTAGAACCGGCTGCTTCCCGGGTCACCTTGCCTCCCCGCCCGACCCCTCAGCTGGTTGTCTATCCTCCTGGACTCGTGCCGGTCCGTCCCGATAATGTGCAGCCCGCCCATCTCCACCACTCTCTGGTGCTCTTCCTCCCACTCACCTTCGTCCCGACCCTCCGGGTTCCCCCCGAGAATGATGTCAGTCCCTCGGCCCGCCATATTCGTCGCCACCGTCACCGCCCCGATCCGCCCCGCCTGCGACACTATGCCCGCCTCTCGCTCGTGGTGCTTGGCGTTCAACACCTCGTGCCGGATACCCGACCTCATCAGCTTCCGGCTCAGACCTTCCGACTTCTCCACCGATGTAGTTCCCACCAGCACCGGCTTCCCCGACTCGTTGAGCTCCTTCAAGTCCGCCACCAGCGCATCGAACTTACCCTGTTCAGACTTGAAGATCAGGTCGGGCATGTCGTCCCTGATCATCTCCATGTGGGTCGGAATTACCACCACGTCCAGCTTGTATATCTTGTAGAACTCCTCCGCCTCCGTGATCGCCGTTCCCGTCATCCCCGAGAGCTTTTCGTACAACCGGAAGTAGTTCTGCAAAGTAATGCTGGCCAGGGTCACGCTCTCCCGGCGGATCTCCAGCTTCTCCTTGGCTTCTATCGCCTGGTGAAGCCCGTCCGAGTACCGTCTCCCTGGCATCATCCTGCCCGTGAACTCATCGACTATCGTCGCCTCTCCATCCCTGACCACGTAGTCCTTGTCCCGCACGAAGAACACGTGCGCCTTCAGCGCGTTGTCCAGGTAGTGAGTCAGGGCGTAGTACTTCGGATCGTACAGGTTGTCGATGTTTAGCGCCCTCTCTACCTTGGCATACCCGACCGGCGTGAGCGCCACCGTCTTGTGCTGCTCGTCAACCGTATAGTCCGACTCCCGCTTGAGCCGCGGCGCAAGCTGCGCAAATGTCGTGTACAGCTTCGTCGACTCGTCCGCCTGCCCGCTTATGATTAACGGCGTCCGGGCCTCGTCTATCAGGATGTTGTCCACCTCGTCTACAATCGCGTAGGCCCGCTCCCCTTGCACAGTCCTCGACAGGTCGCCGGCCATGTTGTCCCGCAGATAGTCAAACCCGAATTCGTTGTTGGTCCCGTACGTTATGTCGGCGCCGTAGGCATCTCGCCTTGCTACCGACTCCAGACTCTCGTACGCCCCTTCCCCCGAGCCCGGCGAAAACTGGAAGGCATTCTCATGCTGGAGGCAGCACACCGTCAGCCCTAGTAGGTGGTAAATCGGCCCCATCCACTGGCAGTCCCGACGCGCCAGGTAGTCGTTCACCGTGACTAGGTGGACCCCCCTCCCCTCCAGTGCGTTCAGGTACGCCGCCAGCGTCGAGACCAGCGTCTTACCCTCACCCGTCTTCATCTCGGCGATCTTGCCGGCGTGCAGCGCCATCCCGCCCATCAGCTGAACGTCGAAATGACGCTGTCCCAATGTGCGCTTGGCCGCTTCCCTCACCAGCGCAAAGGCCTCGGGAAGCAAAAAGTCCAGGGACTCCCCTTCTTCAAGGCGGGCCCTGAACTCCTCGGTCTTGGTCTTCAGTTGGTGGTCCTGCAGACTCTCTAGCTCGGGCTCAAGCCCGTTGATCGCCTCCACCACCGGCTGAAATCTTCGTAAGTCCGCCTCGTTGCTGTCCCCTGCCAGTTTTGACAACCATTTAAGCATCTACCGGCCTTCACCCGAACAAGGCCCCCACCGACTCCCCGCCGTGGATCCGCCTTATTGCCTCTCCCAGCAACGGGGCCATGGACAGGCAGGTTACCTTTCCGTTCCTCTTGCCCTGCGGGACGGGCACCGTATCGGTCACTACGAATTCCTTGACGATGGTGTCCGCAAGAGCTGTTGTCGCGTTCCCGGAGAAAATCGGGTGAGTGCAGCTTGAATATACGTCCTCGGCACCCATAGCCTTCAGTGCGTCTATCGCCGAGACCAGGGACCCCCCCGTGTCTATCTCGTCGTCGAAAGTTATCGCCGTTTTGCCCCGGACCTCTCCTATCACGTTCATGCTCTCCGCCGAGTCCCCATTCCCGACCCGCCTCTTCTCGATTATCGCCAGCGGCGCATCCAGCCGCTCCGCCATATCCCGCGCCTTCTTCGCAATCCCGACATCCGTCGCCACCACAACCACGTCATCCAACGCCTTCTCCTCGAAATACCCCGTGATTATCGGAAGCGCGGTCAACTCATCTACGGGTATGTTGAAAAACCCCTGTATCTGGCCCGCGTGCAAGTCAACCGTCAGCAGGCGGTCGGCGCCCGCCACCGTTATCAGGTCTGCAACTAGCCTCGCCGTTATCGGCACCCGGGGCTGGTCCTTCTTGTCCGTCCGCCCGTACCCGTAATACGGCACCACCGCCGTAATCCGCCCCGCCGACGCCCGTTTCGCCGCATCTATCATGATCAACAACTCCATCAGGTTGTTGTTGACCGGGGATACTACGGGCTGGACCAGGAAAACGTCCCTCTCCCGGATGTTCTCCTGGATACGGACGAATATGTTCTCGTTCCTGAATTCGAATACTTCTATCTGTCCGAGGTTGATGCCGAGGTAATTGCAGATATCCTCGGCTAGTTGCGGGTGGGCATTGCCGGTGAAGATTTTGAGTTCATCTCTCACCCCGTCACTCCCTCAAAACAGATTAAGTTATCGCCTGAAAAGCGGGAAAAGAGGACCGCGCCTGTGGAAAATGGCCCCCGCCTGTCCCCCCGATTATAGCATAGCCCCCCCACCTCCCTGGGGAGCCTGTCCGCCTATGGCGGATCATTCCCAACCCCGATCGGGCTGAAAGTGTCGAAGATGCGCCTGGGCGTGCGCCGTGCTGGAAGTCCGCCTTTGGCGGAGCGTGAATCCATCCCCTCCTCCGTAGGGGCAATCCCTCGTGGTTGCCCTGGGGCGAGGCGCCCCGCCCTACTTCGCCAAGCCCCCTTGCCCGTGCTATCATCCACCCATGACAACCCCAACCCGCCGGACCCCCGAGGAGACCGGCCGACTCGGCGACCGCATATATCAGAGCCACATCCGTCCCCTCGTCGAGGCCGACCATCACGGCCAGTTCGTCGCCATCGACGTGGACAGCGGCAGCTATGCCATCGCCGATACAGCTCTGGCCGCCTCGGACAGCCTGAGAGAACGGCATCCCGATGCCGATACATGGTGCCTTCGAGTCGGATACGGCGTGCTGCGCCACTTCGGCGGCCGGTCCTTGCGGAACCCCGAGTGATCGAGGGTGTGGTTAACGCCGCTCGGGAGGCCATCCTCACCCTATCACTACGCGGCCCATCGGGGCAGGTACGCGCAACGGATGCTGTCATCGACACCGGATACGACGGCTTTCTCACCCTCCCGATGCCCCTGGTCGAAGAACTCGGATTGCCCTTTCGCTTTCGCGGCCGGGCGGTTCTGGCCAACGGGAGCGAAGAAATGTTTGACGTTTACGGCGTTACCGTGATCTGGGACGGCCAACCGAGAATCATCGAAGCCGACGCCGTGGGCATGCAGCCCCTCGCGGGTATGCTGTTGCTCGATGCCCACAGCTTATACATGGAAGTATCCAACGGCGGTCGAGTCGTCGTACAGGCCATGGAGTAACACCGCAGGCCAACGCCGCACATCTCAAATTGCCCCCCACCCCCGACTCCCACCTTCCCATTCCGATGCCCCGCGAGGTCGAAGATGTCGAAGATGCGCCTAGGCGTGCGCCGTGCTGAAAGTCCGCCTTTGGCGGAGCGTGAATCTGGGGAGGGTTTTGGGGAGAATCCCCCCCAAACACGTACATTTGCTTGACACACCTGAGCAACGGCGTTATCATACCCTCCGTTCGCGAACACTAATTCAGTAACACAAGGAGGAACCGGAAACCCAGGGAAGCCCACCAGACCCCACTCGGGTCCCGTGCCCCTTCCCTGTCCCCCCAGGCGATGGATAGACGCCCTGGTCGCTATCGTTCCATGTGAGGCTCCTTACGGAGCAGCCGCCCTTTGTAGCGGAGTAGCGCGGTCGGATAGGCCCGGCGCCGAGGTTCTCTCGGTATTTCGACCGCTTAATTCAGCCGGGCGTGGTGGTCCCTGCCTATGTCCAGCGTGTGCAGGGCCACGGGCCGCATCAGCGGCGGGCGGCTTAGGCCGCAGGCGGGCCGATACCCTTGCCCCGGGGCGTCGGAACACCCGCAGCACATGAACGGGGGCAGCGTCCATAGGGCGTCTTCCATCGCCGCCCCCCTCCCAACAGACACAATGCAACCCCAAACCCCACAACCAAACAACCCCTCCCCCCATCATCCCCACCCACCTAATGCTGTCATTCCTGCGGAGGCAGGTCGAAGATGCGCCTGTGGCGTGAATCCATCCCTCCGGAACAACCACCCAGAACCTAGCAACTCACCCTGACGCCCTTCCGTCACCCCGTCCCCCGCACGAAACCCCCAGCGCCGGAGAAAAAACGGTTTTTTCCTTAAACAATCAAAGCCGTGCCTGAATCTGCAAAACAATCAAAAACCTACCCCCCACGCCACGCGAAATCCCCAGAAATTCCTTTCAGGCGTCGTTCAATCAAAACAGCTACGAGTTCAATCAACGTTCAATCAATGTTCAATCAAACCCCCCATCAGCACCTCCCGGAGCTTCACAATCACCCTCTCGACCTCCGCGTCATCCAGGTTTGTCGGCACCACCGTCAGGTCGTCGGGGTCACCCAGATCGCTCAGGTAAATCGGCTCCGGCCCCGACGCCATCGCGTCGAAGACCTCCCTGGGAGTCGGGCCTGTCCAGTCCTCCGTGAAGTTGATCCGCGCCGACGGCACCGTGAAGTCGTACCCGTCATGCTCCAGCTGGACGTGCAGCCCCGGCGCCTCTATCAGCGCATCCACCACCCTCTGCATCATCACCCGGTACCTTTCGTTCTCCTCCTCTTCATCCTCCTCCACGAATATCTGCAGCGCCGCCAGCAGGCCCATAACCTCTTCCTTGGCCACCTTCATCGGCCTGCCGATGAACTGGTGAGGGCTGGCATGCCCGAAGGCCGCCTCTATCAGGTCCGCCCGACCCGCCAGTATCCCCGACCCCTGAGGCCCCTTCACCCCCTTGCCCCCGCTGAATATCACCATGTCCGCGCCCTCGGCGATGTACTTCCGCAGGTTCTCCCGCGGCGGCAGCATCGACGCCCCGTCTACTATCACCGGCACCCCTCGGGCGTGGGCTATCTCGCAGACCTGGCCCAGGGGTATCGCCCTCTTCGACACGAAGTTGGCGTGAAGGTAGGCCACCGCCGCCGTGTTCTCCGTAAACGCCGCTTCCAGCTGCCACGGCGCACACCGACGCCCGTCCCCTATTTCCACCAGCTTTGCACCCGCCACCCGATATGCCTGGTCGTAAGGGAACCTGTGGCACCTCTGAATGATGAACTCGTTTTTCATCCCGCTCGTATCCGGCAGCTGCGCCATCTTCACCGGGTCCGACCCCGCGAGACACGCCGCAGCCTGAAGCACCAGACCCGCCGCCGCTCCATTCGTCACCAGCCCCGCCTCCGCACCCGTAATCTCCGCAATGACCTTTCCGGCCTCCCGATTCAGGTCATCCAGGTTAACCATCACCCTAGCCGATTGAACCATCGCATCTATCGCCTCGGGCCTCGTCTTGGTCCCGCCATAGAGCGTGGTTGTACCCGTAGCGTTGATAATCGTCCTGATCCCGAGAGCCCCGTACACCCCCGATGTATCGTTCCTGGTTTTCATCTCTTCATGCGCTCCTGTATGTAACACCTACGTCGGCCATCGCCGGGCATCGATGCGCCTTATCTCTCCGTGAGACGCGCTATCACGTCGTCGAATGCTGATTCCGGTTCAATTGTCCTTATTTCCAATGGGTAGCGCTCGCGCCCCGACAGGTCATGGTCGGAAACCCTTACGCGGACAGACCACCGCAAAATTGGATGGCTGATTGTGAGATAGATGGTGTCTGACGCGGGTGAGGGTGTGGTTTTAGTCTCATATCCGGCTTCAACCGCCTTGCTGGTCAGCAACTGCGCGGCTTCAATCACCGTCAACTGCATATCCTCCCTATGTGTAGCGGAACTGATGATATCACAGACAAATTAAAGGCCCGGCGGATGTTGCCTCCGCCGGGCCCATAGCCTTTCGGCCTTGTAGACCTACACCAGCAGCTCCGCCTGCACCGTCGACCTGTCGAACACTATCTCGCCGCCCCTCTCGTCGATTCTGACGCTGCCGCCCTTACCGATCTCGCCGGCCAACACTCTCCTCGCCAGCGGCGTCTCGATGTACCTCTGGACGGTCCTCCTCAGGGGCCGTGCTCCGAACGCCGGATCGAACCCTTTGTCCGCAATCCACTCCTTGGCCTGCTCCGTCAGCTCGATCGTGATCTCCCGGTCGGCCAGCCTTTCTTGCACCTCTCCCACCAGCAAGTCCACTATCTGGACCATCTCCTCCCTGCCCAGCGACTTGAATATCACCGTCTCGTCGATTCTGTTCAGGAACTCAGGCCTGAAGGCTTGCCTCAGCGACCGTTCCACGTTGCGTCTGATGTCTGCATCCCCGGCCTCCGCAGAGTCCTGCCTCAAGAACCCGACCGGGTCCTCCTGGAAACGAGACGTCCCCAGGTTGCTTGTCATTATCACCACTGTGTTGGCGAAGTTGACCGTCCGCCCGTGCCCGTCCGTCAGCCTGCCGTCTTCCAGCAACTGCAGCAGCACGTTGAATACGTCCGGGTGTGCCTTCTCAATCTCGTCGAACAGCAGCACCCTGTAGGGGCGTCTCCGCACGGCTTCGATCAGCTGACCCGCATCGTCGTATCCGACATATCCGGGAGGTGCCCCTATCATCCGTGACACTGAGTGCTTCTCCATGTATTCGGACATGTCAATCCGCACCATCGCCTCCTCATCGTCGAAGAGGAATTCGGTCAGCGCCCGGGCCAGCTCCGTCTTCCCGACCCCCGTGGGCCCCAGGAATATGAAGCTCCCTATGGGCCTCTTCGGGTCCTTCAACCCCGCGCGCGCCCTTCTGATCGCCTCGGACACCGCCCCGATCGCCTCGTCCTGCCCGATTACCCTCTCCTTAAGGCTCTCATCCATGTGAAGCAGCCTCTCAGCCTCACCCTCCAGCATCCGGGACACGGGTATGCCCGTCATCACTGCCACCACTTCGGCAATGTCCTCTTCGTCTACGGTCCCGTCCAGCTTCTCCTTGGCAAGCCAATCGTTTCTGATCCTCTGGCACTTCTCTTCCAGGCTCAGGCGTTGGGCCTTCAATTCCGCAGCCCTCTGGAAGTCTTCACGCTGGGATGCGCTCTCTCCCTGATCGGCCAGGTATTGCACTTCCTTTTCAATCTCCTTCAGTTCCGGTGGCGCCCCTTCCATTTCGATTCTCAGTTTGCTCGAAGCTTCGTCCACCAGGTCTATCGCCTTATCCGGCAGGAAGCGGTCCGAAATGTACCGCTGTCCCAGTCTGGCAGCCGCCGTCAACGCAGAGTCCGCAATAGTGATCCTGTGATGGGCCTCGTACCTCGGCTTCAGCCCTCTGAGGATTTCGATCGTGTCCTCCACGGACGGCTCTTCCGTGTATACCGGCTGGAAACGACGTTCCAGGGCTGCATTCTTCTCTATGTATTTCCGGTACTCCTCCGGCGTGGTTGCTCCTATGCACTGAAGTTCACCCCGGGCCAGCGCCGGCTTTAGCATGGTGCTGGCGTCTATCGCCCCCTCCGCCGCCCCCGCCCCGACAACCTGGTGAATCTCATCTATGAATAGGATGATCTCTCCCTTTGCCTTCCGGATCTCCTCCATTACCGCCTTCAACCGCTCTTCGAACTCGCCGCGGAACTTGCTTCCCGCCACCATCGACCCCATGTCCAGGGATATCACCTTCCTCCTCTTGATAGAGTCCGGCACGTCATCGGCAACGATGCGTTGGGCCAGGCCCTCGGCTATCGCCGTCTTCCCAACCCCGGCCTCACCAATGACCACCGGGTTGTTCTTCGTCCTGCGCGTAAGGATCTGTATCACCCTCCTGATCTCCGCCTCCCGCCCGATAACCGGGTCCAGCGTCCCTTCTCCGGCCAGCGCCGTCAGGTCCCGGCTGTACTTCTGAAGGGACTGGTATCGGCTCTCTGCCTGCGCATCCGTCACCCTGTACGTCCCCCTCACCTCCTGCAGCGCCTGGTACACCTTCTCCTTCTCTACCCCGAACTCCTTGAAGATGGCCGGCGTGTCGCCCTCCCTCTCCTCGACGGCCGCGACCAGCAGGTGGTCAACGCTTATGAGCTCGTCCCTCAACCGTTTCATCTCCGCCAATGCCCGTTCCATCAATTGAGATATCCGAGGAGTTATGTAAATATTCTGCTCCTGGTACGCCACCGTCGGAGTTTTGGTCAACGCCTGCCTGAATTTGCCTGCCAGCGCGGCGGCATCCACCCCCAGTATCCCGAGAATCTCCGGCACCCGACCTTCCTCTTGCTCCAGCATCGCCAACACGAGATGCTCCACGTCCCATTGCGCGTGCCTCATCTCGCGCAGCAACGCCTGGGAGGCGCTCAGCACTTCCCTCGCTTGGTCCGTGTATTGCTCTGGTCTCATTACCATTTCTTTACTCCCTGAATCCCGGGCCCCGAGACCCGGACATCAGCCGGTTTAGCTCTTCCTTCACCGTGTTTAGCTCCCTTTGCATCTCCAGCATCCGCTCCGACATCCTCATGATCACGTCCACCCCTGCCAGGTTCACCCCCAGGTCCTCGATTAGCGACCTTATCCTCTGCAGGTGCGCCACGTCCCTCGCAGAGTAGAAGCGCGTGTTCCCACCCGACCGGGAAGGTTTGATCAACCCCGCTCTTTCGTAGTAGCGCAGCGTCTGCACGTGCACCCCCACCATCCTTGCGGCCACGCTTATCACGTAGCGCGGCTCCGATTCGTCGTATAGACTCACGCGGCCCCCTTCCGGTCTCCGATTTCCTTCAGTTTCCTCACCAGTTCCGACTCCTCATCGGACAGGTCCGTCGGCAGTGTCACCTTCACCGTCGCATACGCATCCCCCACCCCCGACCCCCCGTACATCGGCATCCCCCGGCCCTTCAGCCGGAAGCTCTGCCCGTTCTGAGTCCCCTTCGGCAGCTTCAGCGCCACCGAGCCCTTCAACGTCTCCACCGGCGCCTCCCCTCCCAGCATCGCTTCATACAGCGACACCGGGACCTCGACGTGTATGTCATTCCCCACTCTCTTGTACCGGTCGTGGGGCAACACGTTGATCGAAAAGATAATCTCGCCTTGCCCCGCCTCGGGCCGACCCTTGTCCGGGTCCACCGACATCCTGAACCCAGTCCACACCCCTGCCGGCACCTTGACCTCCAGCCTCCGCTTCCTCCCATCCACCCCCGACACCTCCACCAGCCGTGTCGTCCCCTGATAGGCCTCCTCCAGGCTGACGTCCAGCGTGTGCTCGCGCGGCGCACGCCTCGGCCCGGCGAAGTGGCCCGCACTTCCACCCCTCCGCCCGAGAATCCCCTGCAGGATATCGTCCAGCGGCTCACCCCCAAACCCAAACCCCGACGGCCCACCCTCTCCGGTGGAAAAAGACCACGTTCGCGTAAATCCATCCCCTCCGTTCCACTCCCCTCCCCGGAACACCCGACCCCCTTCATCATATTCGCGTCGTGAATCCTCATCTGAAAGCGTCTGGTAAGCCTCGTTGATCTCCTTGAACTTCTCGGACGCGTCGGCCATCCCCGGGTTCACGTCGGGATGATACTCCCGGGCCAGCTTCCTGAAGGCGCGCCGGAGCTCGTCTTGCGTGGCGTCTTTCTTGACGCCCAGGACATCGTAATAGCTTCGACTCGCCATTTGATTTGTTTCTCAGATTCGCTGGTGCAGACCTATATTAAGCTCTAACGTCGGATATGTCAACGTCGTTATCATATCTTTGATGAAACGACTATCAATTCTATGCCTAATATCCTTGACAATGCTTTAGTTAAGTCTTATGATATCACCATAGTTGACAACGTCGTTGTAGAAAGGAGAGTCCAGATGGCCATCAACAGGACAGCCCGACCACCCGTCCGCCGGCAGCCCCTCCAGACGCTCATGAGCATCCTCGGGGACGTGGCCCGGGTCACGGGCATCGGCATCAGGTACTTCTAGGCAACCCGGCCCAGGGCCCATAGGCCGCGAGTCCCGGACAAGCATCAGGAAACTCACACAAGGAGGTTCGATATGAACGCAATAGTGAAGCGAGACCCGTTCGCAGGATTCAACGGCATGAGAAAGCTCATGGACCGCTTTTGGGACGACCCCTTCTGGGGGTTCCACGGCTACACTTCCCAGCTGAAGCGCGACAACCCCATGCCCATCGATGTCACGTCCGATGAAAATCAGGTCGTCATCCAGGCCTCTCTCCCCGGAGTCAAGCCCGAGGACGTGAACGTAACCATAGAGGACAACCGCCTCACCATCGAGGGACAGGTCAACTCCGTTGAGGAGACCGAGAAGGACAGGTACGTAATCCGCGAGCGCCACTCAGGCTCTTTCTACCGCAGTCTCGCCCTTCCTAAGGACTTGCAGGATGACAGCGTAGAGGCCCGATTCGAAAACGGCGTCCTCACCCTCACCCTGCCCCGGGTTCCGGAAGTCAAGCCCCAGGCCAGGACCATCGAGATCAAGGCCGGCTAACCCCGGACCCTCAGTCCCTACCACCCGTCACGGGCAGGCTTCACGCCTGCCCGTGACTGCTTTTCCTTGACACTGCCCCTGCCCCTTGCTAGCATCTAGCACGGATTTCAGCCTGTAATTCAAAGACCGTCCGGGAAACGTTTCCTTTTAACGCCCTCTACTCACCAGGTCCGCCGGTAAGCCAGCATGTCTAACGCTATCGCGCTTCGCTGCAAGGAATGCGGCAAGGAATACCCCCTTGACCCCATGAACGTCTGCGAATGGTGTTTCGGCCCCGTCGAAGTCGTCTACGACTATGCCGCCGTGGCTCGCACCTTCAACCGAGAGAGCGTGGAGGCCGGGCCCCTAACCATGTGGCGCTACAAGGACCTCCTCCCCGTCAACGGCAACGTCGTCGACCTCGGCACCGGTCTTACCCCCCTCCTGAAAGCCGACAACCTTGGCCGGGAGCTTGGCCTCGACAACCTCTATATCAAGAACGACTGCGGCAACCCCTCCCACTCCTTCAAGGACAGGGTCGTAGGCGTTGCTTCCACCAAGGCCCGGGAGTTCGGCTTCGACACCTTCGCCTGCGCCTCCACCGGCAACCTTGCAGGCAGCGTCGCAGCCCACGCCGCCCGGGCCGGCCTCAAAGCCTACGTTTTCATCCCCGCCGACCTTGAGCGCGGCAAGGTGCTTTCCGCCGCTGTCTATGGCCCGACCCTCGTGGCGGTGAAGGGCAACTACGACGAGGTCAACCGCCTCTGCAGCGAGCTCGCAGACAAGTACCACTGGGCCTTCGCCAACATAAACATGCGCCCTTACTACTCCGAAGGCTCCAAGACCCTCGGCTTCGAGGTCGTGGAGCAACTGGGCTGGCGCTGCCCCGACTGGGCAGTCGTTCCAGCTGCTTCTGGCTCCCTCTACACCAAGATCTGGAAGGGCATGAACGAACTCGCCCAGGTCGGCCTCTCCGACGTGCCCCATACCAAGATGGCTGTCGCCCAGGCCCGAGGCTGCTCTCCCATAATCACCGCCTACGAAGACGGCCGTATGGACATCAAACCCGTTCGGCCCAACACCCTCGCCAAGTCCCTGGCTATTGGTAACCCCGCCGACGGCTACTACGCCCTGAAGACCATCAAGGAGACCGACGGTGCAGGCGTCGCAGCCACCGATCCCGAAGTCGTTGAAGGCATGACTCTATTAGGCCGCACCGAAGGCATCTTCGCCGAGACCGCAGGTGGCGTGACCATCGCCGGCCTGAAGAAGCTCGCCGATGCGGGCGTAATCAAGCGCAACGACCTCACCGTCGCCTACATTACGGGCTCGGGCCTCAAGACCCAGGAGCCCGTCAGCGACATCGTAGACCCCGTCATGGTTGAACCCACCATCAGCTCTTTCGAAGACGCCCTGGAGGCCCGTGGGAACGGCATTCGAGCCACTGCCATGGCCTAGCCGCACCCGGGAGGACCGAGAGATGGTCAAGATGAAAGCCAAGTTCACCTTCCCCACCGAGCTGGTCACCGAACCCGTGATCTACGGCCTCGGCAAGAACTTTGACGTCGTAACCAACATCCGCCGGGCCGACGTAACCGCCACCCAGGGCTGGGTTATCCTTGAACTCGAAGGTGAGGAAGAGCAAATCAACAGCGGCCTCGCCTGGGTCTCCGAATCAGGAGTCCGCGTCGACCCCATAGTCGGCGATATTGTAGAAGGTTAGAATTCCATATCAGACCTGCGGAACAGAACTTAGGAGGTCCCCTAAATGAGCGTCAGCCTTAAGATCCCTACCCCCCTTCGTCGCATGACCAACGGAGAAAGCAGCGCCACCGTTGAAGGGACGAACATCAGGGAGTGTATCGACTCGCTCGATGCGCAGCACCCCGGGATCAAGGCCCGACTCGTCGCAGACAGCGGGGAGCTCCACCGCTTCGTAAACGTCTACGTCAACGGCGAGGACATCCGCTTCAAAGACGGCATCACAACCGCCGTCAACAGCGGCGACGAAGTAAGCATAGTTCCCGCCGTAGCCGGCGGCTAGTCCTCACCCTCTCTCCATCCTGTATTATCATTCCCGACCCCCATCGGGTCGAAGATGCGCCTATGGCGTGAATCCATCCCCCAGTGCGGGGCATGGCTCCCGTAGGGCCGACCGGCTGGTCGCCCTCCCCAGGGCAGTTGGGCCGCTCATGCTGAGGCCACTCAAAGCAAGGGGAGGCCCACGACCGTTCAAGCGGCCACAACATCACCCCGTCGTCAAAAAGAAAGTGCCGCATGCGCAAAACGTATACGGCACTCGAATCCATGCTTTGTTAGTGAAAGACCCTACGAAGCCGCCACCGGCGCCCGACTCCCCACCCGCGCAAACTGCGGTATCACCCTCTCATTGAACAATTCCAGGCTGTGGTACACCGTCGAGAAAGGCACGAAACCCGGGTTCGGCCACAGCGTCACGTGCTGGCAGTCCAGCTCTTCCTGCAGGTGCGCTATCTTCTCCGCCACGTAGTCCGCAGACCCGACCCAGATGATCTCCTTCTTCTGCGCAAAGTCGAACCAGTCCATGTTCAGGTCGTCATCCGTTAGCTCCTCACCCTCCGCCACCGACCCCTTCCGCCCCCATCGGTCGTTCACCCCCACCGCTGCTTTGAAGAACGCATTTACCCCTGCCCTCGCCTCCTTCTCCGCCTGCTCCTGCGTCTCCGCCACGTGCGTAAGCCTCATAACGTTAAGGCTCAACCCGTCTGGCGTCCGTGCAAACTGTATATCCCGACCTGTCGCCTCGGACGCTGCCGCCTGGTAGGCGTTCCATGCTTCCCTCGCCCCTTCAAAGGACCGACCCACCGTCGTCGTGCATATCCCCCGGTTCCCGGCAAACGTGTACGAACTCGTGCTGTCCGCAGCCTGGTAAATCGGCGGCCGAGGCTTCTGGTAGGGCTTCGGCATCACGTGCAGCCCAATAAGCTCTCCATCCTCCGCGAAGTGCGTCGGGTCCCCGGAGTATATCTCCGGGTCCTTCTCTTTCCACCCGGGCACCGGGTACGTGTAGAACCTGCCTTGGTGGCTGAACGCACCTTCGCCCCATGCCTTCAACAATATGTCCAGGGTCTCGCTGAACAGGGCGTAGTTTGTCTCCCTGTCCCGCCTGTTGGCATTCACATTGAACTGGATACTCGCCGTGCTGTCCGTCCCCCGAGCTATCCCCACGTCCAGCCGACCCTTGCACATGTTGTCCAGCATTGCCAGCTCTTCAGCCAACCTGATCGGGTTCCAGTCCGGCAGAATGCACGCCGTTTGCCCGACTCGGATCCGCTCCGTCAGCCCCGCAAAGAAAGTGCACACCTGGACCGGATTTGGCGCCGCAACCGGCCATCCGCTATACCAGAAGTGGTGCTCCCCAACCCAGACGCCCGTGAAGTCCGTCTGGTCATACAGCAGAGCGGTCTCCTTCCACTCCTGCGTCAGCTTATCCGCCGGGTACTGCTCTACTTCGTGGTAGTAGATGTTGCTGTCGAAACGCATGTCGTCTCTCCGTCATTCAGGTTTTTCAGGGACTGGCCCCTCGGCCCGCTACTATATCAGACTCCCGTTATCGCTGGTCTAGTACCCCTTCGCCTCCGCTCGGCGCAGCAGGTCCACCCCTCCCCCCAACCTCCCCGATTCCTCGTCTACCAATACCCCTGTAGGCCGCGCAAAGCTATGGTTCGCGTAGTCTTCGGGCCCGATAACCATCCTGTGTCCTCGCGCCTTCAGGCCGTCCACCGTATCGGGATCAATGGCCTCATGGTAAGCCGTATCCAGGCCGCTCGCGTCGACCCTCGGCGCCGCTATCGCATCCTGCATCCCCATCCCAAAGTCCACCACGTTCATAATCACTTGAGAAACCGCATTGATAATCTTCCGTCCACCCGGAGCCCCGACAGTCATCAGCGGCTTACCATCCCTTAAAACCAGCATCGGCGACATATTCACCAGTGGCCTCTTCCATCCCGCTATCGAGTTCGCACGCCCGGGACTCGGGTTGAACCACAGCATCCCGTCCGCCAGTATCACCCCCGTCCCCCGACACCCGATCATCGACCCGAAGCTGTTCACCATGGTATGCGTACACGACACCATGTTCCGGTCCTTATCGATAACGCTCAAGTGTGTCGTACTCGACTTCGGCGAAGAACCCGACATCGCATACTCCCCGCCCTTCGACTCCGGGTCGAATGACCAGGGATCATGGATAGCCGTGTCCGCGTATGTCAGCCAGGGCGGAGTGTCTCCTTCCGGCTCCAGTCGGGCGTTCACCCTGTCCATCTCCGCCGCCAGGGCAGCCCCGTATCCCGTGGAAAGCAGGCCCTTCACTGGGACCGACACAAACTCCGGGTCACCCAGGAACCGGTACCTGTCCGCAAACGCGTGTCGGGTAGCCTCTATAAACAGGTGCAGCGCTTCCACACTGTTGTGCCCCCGTGCCCCGAGATCGATGTTGTTCAATATCGAAAGCGTCTCCATGCCCGTAGTCCCGCCGTTCACAGCCCTCGCCCCGAGCACCGTGTGCCCCCTGTAAGTGATGGAAACCGGCTCAACCTCTTCCGCCTCATACCTCTCCATGTCTTCCATCGACAGAACTCCCCCACCCGACTGCACCTCCTTCACAATCGCCTCTGCTATCTCACCCCTGTAGAACGCATCCGGCCCGGACTTGGCCACCGCCCTCAATGTTTGGCCCAGGTCCCTCTGCACCAGCCCTGACCCGACAGTCGGAGGGAATCCCCTGTTCAACAGCAGCCCCGATATGCCCGGATACCTGACCAGCCGCTCCATTTCGTCGGATATCGACGCCGCTGTGTACCAGTCCACCTCGAAACCCTGCTCAGCCAGGTGGATGGCCGGTTCCAGCACCTGCGCCAGCGGTAGAGACCCGTACCTGCTGTGCGCCATGCAGAACCCCGCAATCGATCCGGGTACCGTTGCCGACTTCGCCCCGATTATGTTCTCGCCGTTGGCTACGCTCTGCAGTCCTATGTCCATGATCGCCGACTCCGTCACCCTGTACATTTCGGGAGTCGCCGCCCCCGGGGCCCGGGGGCTGAACTCGATCACCGTCGACTTCCCTTCACTCGCCAGGTGAATCAGCATGAACCCGCACCCGCCGATGCTCGTCATCATTGGCTCCACGACGCAGGCCACCACCCCCGTCGCTACTGCCGCATCCACGGCGTTCCCACCCGCCTTCAACATCTCCACCCCCGCCTCCGAGGACAGCGCATGGTTCGCTGCCACAACGCCGTTCTCCGCGACCACTTCGTCCTTGCTTACCCTTAATTTGCTGCTCAGTGACATTGAGTCTGGCCTCCTAGGAATTGTCTCTTGTCGCGAGCCCTGCCAACACTTCCCTCACCGACTCCATAGGAACATCGTCCCGGATCACCGGCTTCCCGACATCCTCCAGCAACACCCAGCGGATCGCCTTTCCCCGCACCTTCTTGTCCAGGAACATCGCTTCTATCAACCTCTCCGGGTCTAGTTCAGGCATCGAGGTCGGCAACCCGAAACCCCTCAGCAAACCCGACATCCAGGCCACGACTTCTTCCCCCAGGCCCGCGTGTTTCTGGCTCAGCCGCGCCGCCCCCATCATCCCAATCGAAACCGCCTCACCGTGCAGAAGTTCGCCGTACTCGGTGGCCGCCTCCAGTGCGTGCCCTATCGTGTGCCCGAAGTTCAATATCATCCTCCACCCGGCTTCCTTCTCGTCCCCTCCAACCACCCTCCCCTTCAACCCCGAGCTCCGTTTCACTATCTCCGTGGTCATCTCCGGGTCCAGGGCCAGCACCCTGTCAATGTCCCGCTCCAGAACATCGAGCAAGTCCGGGTCCATGATCATCCCGTGCTTTATCGTCTCCGCCCACCCCGACGCCAGCTCTCGAGGCGGCAGCGTCCCCAGCGTCTCCACGTCCGAAAGCACCAGCTTCGGCTGGTAGAACGCCCCGATCAGATTCTTCGCCCGAGGATGGTTTATCGCCACCTTCCCCCCGATAGCCGAGTCCGTCATCGCCAGCAAGCTAGTCGGCGCGTGAACCAGCGGAACGCCCCTCAGGAATGTCGCCGCCGCGTAGCCCGCCAGGTCCCCGGCCACCCCACCCCCCAGCGCCATCACCGAGCTCCCCCGCTCCAGCCTTTGCTCCACCATCCAGTCGTAAATCTCCGTCAGCGCTTCCCCTGACTTGCTCCGCTCCCCCGACGGCACCGAATACGCCGACACCTCGAACCCCACCGAGCTTAGAGAGGCCAACGTCTTCTCGCCGTGTATGTCAAACACCCCCGCATCCGCAATCAGCGCCGCCTTCCCGGAAAGTCCCAGGTTTTTCATCCGCTGACCAAGCTCCGACAGGGTCCCCCACCCGACAAACACAGGGTACCGACCCCCGGGCGTCTCCACAACGAACGACGCTCCCATGTCCCGGCAGTAAGGTGCGTCCGCCTCTCTCCCCCTCGTCCGCACCGGCGGAAACACCGCCGTCGCCACTCTTCTCCGCTCAAATCTGCGCTGTCCGTACCTCACCCCCCTGATCACTTCCCTCACCACCTCGTCGGAAGTCAGGTCATCGGTGTGTACTGTCCAGTCTGCGGTTGCATAGAAGCGCTGCCTGTACTCTTTAAGCGCCTCTATCCTCTTCTTGGGCTCCTCCCCCTCCAGCAGTGGCCGGACCTGCCCTTTGGACTCGTTCCCCAGGTGCCTCTTCAGCCTCCCGAACAGGAACTCTGGCTTGGCTTCCAGGCACACCACCACCCCGCTCCTTGCCATCGCCGTCCTGTTGTCGGGGTCCAGCGGCACCCCGCCCCCCGTCGAGACAATCAACCGCTTCCTCCCGCTGATCTCCTCCATCAACGCCCTCTCCCGAGCCCTGAATCCCTGCTCCCCCTCCTGCCTGAATATCTCCGGGATCGGCGAACCGGCCCGAGCCGCTATCTCATCGTCCATGTCAAGGTGTTGTCTCCGCAGCCTCCTCGCCAACCGACGCCCTATAGCCGACTTCCCGCTACCCGAAAACCCGACCAGGTAGACGTTCCAGTCCCCGATCCTTGTATGTTGCCGGTTATTCATACGCGATTACAACCAGAATCAACAAAGCTCACAGTCGGGATGGGCCATATCTCCAGCCAGGGGCCGATCTAGGAGTCGACTGAGGCTCCCGCTTCTACGGGCCCCTCAACCGTCTCCAGGTACGACTTCATATTCCGCACCGTCTCCTCGATGTGGTCCCCCCCGAACTTCTCCATCACCGCATCCGCGAGCACTATCGCCATCATCGCCTCCCCCACGATGCCTCCCGGTGGCGCCTGACACACGTCGCTCCGTTCGTAGTGCGCCTGTATCTTCTCTCCCGTGGCCAGGTCCACCGATGGCAGAGGCTTCGCCAGCGTCGATATCGGTTTAATAGCAACGCGAACTACGATATCCTCCCCATTGCTCATCCCTCCCTCAATTCCCCCCGCCCGATTCGATATCCGCTTCCAAGTCCGCCCACGGCTCCCGTCGAACGGCTCTATTACGTCGTGCACCTGGGACCCCAGCATCTGCGCCTGCTCGAAACCCGGCCCGATTTCCACTCCCTTCACCGCGTTTATGCTCATCATCGCCTGCGCCAGGTTTGCATCCAGCTTTCGGTCCCAGTGAACGTGGCTCCCGATGCCAATCGGCACCCCCGACGCCACAACCTGGAACACCCCGCCCACCGTGTCCCCCGACTCCTTCGCCGCATCTATCGCCGCAATCATCTTCGCCTCGACTTCCGGCTCATGGCACCGCACCACCGACTCTTCCACCACCCCCCAGTCCCCCGGCATCGGGTGATTCACCTCGTGCCCCCCGATGGAAAGCGTATTGCTATGTATCTGAATGCCCAGCTTGCTAAGCAGCTTTCTGCACACCGCCCCCACCGCCACCCGTGCCGCCGTCTCCCGCGCACTTGCCCTTTCTAGGATGTTCCGCACGTCGTCCTGCTTGTACTTCAGGATGCCGGGCATGTCGGCGTGGCCGGGCCTCAGCCTCGTCACCTTCTTCACCTGCCCGTTCACTTCCTCCACCGCCATCACTTCCTGCCAGTTCTCCCAGTCCCTGTTCTGGATCCACATCCCTATGGGACTCCCCAGCGTCGCCCCGTGCCTCACCCCCGACTTGATTAGCGCCCGGTCCTTCTCTATTTTCATCCGGCCCCCCCGCCCGTACCCCTTCTGCCGCCGCGCCAGGTCAACCCTGATGTACTCTTCGCCCACGGCTATCCCCGCCGGTACTCCCTCAATAATGATTGAGAGTCCCTGTCCGTGGGACTCTCCGCTGGTCAGGAACCTGATATTGCTCATCTATTTGCCATCGCTTCTCGCGCCGCCTTGAACATCGCCTCCACCGGCGCCCGATCCCCGAACCACAAAGTAAAAGCCTCCGCCCCCTGGAACACCAGCATCGGCAGCCCTCCCAGGGTCTTCGCCCCGACCTCCCTCGCCAGTTTCAACAGAACGGTCTCTTCAGGATTATATATCAGGTCGTAGACCAGCGACCCCGCCACGATCCGATCCCGGGGCACGGGCGACGCATCCTCCACCGCCGTGTGCTTCATCCCCACCGACGTTCCGTTCACCAGCAAATCGTACTCGATCCCTATCGGGATCTCCCCTTCCACCGAGACCTCCAACTCCGGATAAGCCCTGTTCACCTCCCTCCCCAGCCTCTCCGCCCGGCTCACCGTCCGGTTCACCAGCATCATCGACGACACCCCCTCCCCCGCCAGCCCGAACACCACCGCCCGACCCGCCCCTCCCGTCCCTACCACAACCACTCTCTTTCCCCGCGAATCAAACCCGCCCTGCTCCTTCAGCCCCCTCAGAAAGCCCGGCGCATCCGTATTGTGCCCCGTCAGCTTGCCGCCTTGCCGGACTATCGTGTTGACACTCCCTATCAATCTTGCCGTCTCACTCACGTCGTCCAGCAAATGCATAACCGACTCCTTGTGAGGAATCGTCACGCTCGCCCCGACAAACCCCTCCACCCGAAAGCTCTCCAGCCGGCTCTCCAGGTCCTCGGGCGCCGTCTCCCATCCCTCATAGGTGGCATCTATGCCCACGGCATCCAGCGCTACCTGCTGAAAAATCGGCGATATAGAATGCCCCAAAGGGTATCCGATAATGCCAAGAGACTTACCCATTGAATTTCAGCCGTTAGCTGGAGTTCCGACCCCACTCCGCCTCGCTTCAAGATATTCCCGCAGGATAACCGCCGCCGCCACCGAGTCCCGCCTCCCCTTCTTCCTTCCTCTCTTAGTCCCTGACTCCCTCATAATCCCATCCGCCGCCCGCGAGGAATAGCTCTCATCCCAGGTCCGCACCGGTGCCGAAATCTGCTCCGCCAGCAACTCCGCGAACACCCCCGTCTTCCCCCCCTGCCTCCCTATGCCCCCGTCCAGCGAGACCGGCATCCCCACAACCACCTCCCCGATCTCCTCGCGATCCACCAACTCTGCAATCTGTTCGATGGCTCCCGCCCGGGTCCCTGCACTAACCGCCTCTCGCGGCTCGACCACCGTCCCCGTCGGATCGCTCACCGCCACCCCAATTCTCACATCCCCCACGTCTAGCCCCATCAACCGCATTCCGCCCTCTTATTCGTCATTCCCGACCTTCTTTACCGTCATTCCCGACTCCGATCGGGAATCCATCCCGTGGCAGGGTATTCCGTTCGCCCTGAGCGGAGTCGAAGGGTCTCAAGAACGGAATGGGTGGGGCGACGGTGAATTGCCCAACCAACATATTACCCCCCACCCTCTCTCACCAACTTCGCCACCTCCTCCAACGCCGCTGACACCTTGCCCTTGTCCTTCCCACCCGCCTGCGCCATCTCCGCGCTTCCACCCCCACCCCCACCCGCAACCTTGGCCACCTGCTTCACGATGTTCCCGGCGTGCAGACCCCTTGCAGCCAGGTCGGGTGTGGACATCGCAATAAACGCCGGCCGGTCATTGATAACCGACCCCAGCACCACGAACACGCTCCCCAGCTTTGCCTTCAGCAGGTCCCCCATCTCCCGCATCGTCTCTACGTTCGGTGCCTCCACCCGTGCCGCGACCACCTTGGCCCCATCCACATCCTGCACCTGCGACAGCAGGTCCTCCGCCTCCCGACGCCCCGCATCCCTCTCCAGCCGGTCCGCCCTCCTCCGCTGCGCGTCCAGCTCTTCCATCAGCCCCGTTATCTTCTCCGATATATCCTCGGGCGCCGACTTTAATTGCGCCGATATCTCGTCCACAAGGTCATACCGCTTGGCCAACAAGTCCTGCACCGACACCCCTGTAACCGCTTCAATCCGCCTCAGCCCCGACCCTATGCTCCCCTCATCCGTAACCTGGAAGTTCCACACCTCCCCCGTCCGGCCCACGTGCGTCCCCCCGCACACCTCGAAGCTGAACCTATCGCCACCTTCGCCCATCGACACCAGCCTCACCACGTCCGGGTACTTGTCCCCGAAGAACGCCAGCGCCCCCCGGTTGATCGCCTCCGAATAAGGCGCAGAGTCGTTGGACACCGCCAAATCAGAGCGTATCTTGTCATTCACCAGGTTGCGAATCTCATGTAAATCTGCCTGCCCGAGCCCGACCGGATGCGTGAAGTCGAACCTCAACCTGTCCGGCGCTACCAGCGACCCCGCCTGCCGAACGTGCTGGCCCAGCACCTCTCGCAACGCCGCGTGCAACAAATGGGTTGCCGTATGGTTGCGCGTCGCCTCCCTCCTGTGCCCCGAGTCCACCGTCATCTTCACCGCATCCCCCACCCCCATCTCCCCATCAACAACTCGGCCCCGGTGCACGTAAAACCCCAGCATCGTCGCCTGCGTGTCCTCCACCATGAACCGCCCGCTCACGCCCGTTATCTCCCCTCTATCCCCGACCTGCCCCCCTCCCTCGGCGTAGAACGGCGTCTCCATCGTCACCACTTCCACTTCCTCCCCCTCCCCCACCCCCTGCACCGACACCCCCTCCCTCAACAACCCCACCACCACCGACTCCCCGACCAGCGACTCATACCCCGTGAACCGCGTCGCCCCCAGCCCCGCCGCCGCATAAGCCTCCGCCATCTTGTCCTTCCCGAACGCCTTGGCGGACCTGCTCCTCGCCCTCTGCGCTTCCATCTCCCGCTCGAACCCTTCCATGTCCACCCCGAACCCGTGCCCCGCGGCCACCTCCTCCGTCAGCTCCGGCGGGAACCCGTAGGTGTCGTACAGCCTGAAAACGTCCGCCGCCCCTATCACCCGACTCCCGTTCCCCCCCGACACAATCGCCTCCAGGTGCGTCATCCCCGCGTCCAGTGTATCGTGGAACCGCGCCTCCTCCTGCTCGATTACTCTCAACACGAACTCCCGATTCCTCTCCAGGTCCGGGTAGGCTTCCTTCATGTTCTCGATGACCGTCTCCGCTATCGTCACCAGTACCGGCTCCCGAACCCCGAGCTTCCTCGCAAACGTGACCGCCCGACGCAGTATCCTCCTCAGCACGTACCCCCGACCCTCGTTCGCAGGCACCACGCCGTCGCTTATCAGGAACGTCGTGCCCCGAGCATGCTCTGCCAGCACCCGCATCGCAACGTCCGTCTCCTTGTCCGCCCCGTACTCCCGACCCGTCACCCCCGACACTTTCTCCATGATCGCCTGGAACCCGTCCGTCTCGTAGACGTTCGTCACCCCCTGCAAGATCGCCGCCGTCCTCTCCAACCCCATCCCCGTGTCGATGTTCCCGCTGGGCAGCGGCGTCCGGTTCCCGTCGACGTCCTGGTAGTACTCCGTCAGCACCAGGTTGTAGAACTCCGTGAACCGGTTGCAGTCGCAGGCCGGGCCGCAGTCGGGCTTCCCGCAGGATAGCTCCTCCCCGAAGTCGTAGTATATCTCCGTGCACGGCCCGCAAGGCCCCGAGTCCCCCGGCGGCCCCCACCAGTTCTCGCTCTCGTCGTACCTGACCAGCCTCTGCTCCGGCACCCCAAGCTCCCGCCAGAATCCATACGATTCATCATCATCCAGGAATACGCTCACCCACAACTTCTCAGGCGGCAGCTTGAACCGCTCCGTTACCAGCTCCCACGCCCACTCGATCGCTTCCTTCTTGAAATAGTCCGCCACGCTGAAGTTCCCCAGCATCTCGAAGAAAGTCAGGTGGTCCGCATCCCCCACCGAGTCTATATCCGTGGTACGGAAACACTTCTGACACGACGCAATCCGGGGCGCGGGCGCTTTAGCCTCTCCTGTGAAGAACGGCTTGATCTGCACGACACCCGCGCTCGTAAGCAGCAGCGTCGGGTCCCCGATGGGTATGAGGGACGAGCTGGGTATCACCAGGTGCCCCTTCGATTCATAGAAAGACAGGAAATCCCGCCTTAGCTCATCGCTCTTCAAGTCTCCCCTTTCTCCTGCCCGACTCCCATCTGCCTCCACCCGCGCCCTTTTGGACTGTTTCAAGATTGTAGTGTAGGCAAACCCCCTACCCCAGTCAACGGAACCCGACTCCCCGTAATGCCTTATACTAATCCAGATTTCAATCGACATTCGCCGTCGGGAGACACGGAGTGCCCAGGACAAAGTTGGTTGGCATAGCCGCCCTCGCAGTTGTGGCCCTTGTCCTGGCAAGCGCATGCAGTAGCGCCGACCCCGTCTCTACACCCCCTCCCGCCCCGACCGCCGACCCCACCCCCACGTCCCAGCCCCCATCCGAGACCGCCGCCCCGCCCACGCCCGCGCAAACCATCCCCCCGTCTCCCTCCCCCGTCCCCACTCCCGAGCCGGAACCCGCTACCGGACCCACTGCGGAGCCTACCGCTGTATCCGAACCCACCGACCCTTCCCAGGCCGCCTTCACTAGGTTCAACCTCCAACGTCAGACCCTCGGCCTTGCGCCTTTCGCGTTGGCCGTCCCAGGCGACGACTCCTTTGCACCCGTCCAGGAATTCGTTGTCGGCTGCCAGGCCTCCGTGGAAGAATACGAAGAGCTTTTGCAGGAAGATATCGACGCCATCAGCCTGTCCTTGAGCTCCGAAGGCTCAGAATGTGGCCTCAGGGTCGTTACCTACCGCACAGCCCCGACCGCAGGACCCACCCCCGAACCTACAACTGAACCCACGCCCGAACCTTCCCCTACCCCCGACCCTACCACCATCCCCCAGGAGGCTTTCGAGAGGTTCAACCTCCAACGCCAGAGTCTCGGCCTCGACCCCTTCGTCCTGGCCATTGAAGACGACGACTCTTTCATCTCCGTCCAGGAGGATCTCCTCGTCGGCTGCTACGCCTCCCTTGAAGAATACCCCGAGCTTTCGGGAGAAGACCTGGATGCCATCTCCCTGTCCTTGAGCGACCAGGGATCGGAATGCGGCCTCAAGGTCGTAACCTACCACATAGTCCCCCATGCAGAAAGAATGAAAGTCGAAAGCGACATCTGGGACTGCTTCATCCAAAGCGCCGACATCCGGCACTCTAGCGACATATCTTGCGCAGGACGCTTCACCTTCCTCGACAGGCACGTAAAGTGGCTCCCCCAACAGGTCCTCTACTACATCGAAGAGGGCGAGTCCCTCGCGGATGAATTCCGCACCACCTACATCCCCTGGATAGAGGAGAAGCTCAAGGTCCGCGTCTCTCGGGCCCAGTCCTCCCGGGAAGCCAACCTCTTCCTTCACCTCGGCGTCCAGTCTCCCGCCGAAAATTGCCCCGAACGCTATGGCTGCAACATCTACACCGAGAGCGAAGACCGGAGATTCTCCACCATCTACATATCCGCTCCCCCCGAGTTCTTCGGCCAGGTCCTCAAGCACGAGCTTCTCCACGCCCTCCTCCCCATGGGCCACCTCCCCGAAGGCAACTACCTCATGAGCGTCCGGCCCCCCGACCCCTCCCAGACCCACACCCTCACATCCAAGGAAGTGGAGCTCCTCAAACTCTACACCCACCCCTACCTCAGAGAAGACATGACCATGGACCAGTTCCGCCGCTACCTCATCATAGACTAACCCCCACCCTCTCTTTCCCATTCCAATGCCCCGCGAGGAATCTCCAGCACCCCTCCCTAAGCCCACCCCCTCTCCACCATTCCCGCCCTTTACACCGTCATTCCTGTGGAGGCAGGTCGAATATGCGCCTCGGGCGTGAATCTGCCGCGCAAACCCACACTCATCCCACATCATCCCCACCCACCTTATGCCGTCATTCCTGCGGAGGCAGGAATCCATCCCTCCTGAATAATCCCCTATATCCTAGCAATGCACCTCCCCCCCACCCGAAACTAGAGGCCCACGTGGGTGATTTGCACGCATGTGGGCCTCTGTTCTTCCCTCCCCCCACCCCTTAAACAATCAAACACTTCCCCTCCCCCATGCTATAATCCAACCCCCTGAAAGGAGGCCCCAGTGCCCTACCAGCGAGACCTTCTCCCCTCCTTCGCCGGCATCAACTCCTTCGCCCGTGCCCCGAGAGCCGCATTCGACGACATCCGCCAAGGCACAGTCGCCGTCCTCGGCATCCCCCACGACGGCGCATCCACCTCCCGGCAGGGCGTCCGCCAGGGCCCTAGGTCCATCCGGGAAGCCAGCGCCGACTTCATTTATGACCTCCAGGCCTCCGAATCAGGCGCCCTTGTAGACGTAATCTCCGGCCGGGTCCTCAACACCCCCCGCCCCTCCGCCCTGGTTGATCTCGGCGACCTCCAATCCTCGCCGCTGGACCTGCAGGGCGCTATGGACGCCTGCACCGACGCCTTCTCACGAATCTCGAAGTCAGGCGGATTCCCCGTCGCCCTAGGCGGCGACCGATTCATCACATTCCCCCTCGTCGGCGGCCTTGCCGAAGGTGTAGGCCAAAACGTCGGCCTCATCCGCATCTCCGGCCAGCTTTCCCTCGCCGACCCCGACTCCCCCCACGGCCCCGACTGGACCGGCGCTTCCCTCCGCCGCATCCTGGACGCCGATCACGTACAGGCTAGGAACGCAGTCTGCATCGGAGTCCAGGGCTACATACCCTACCGTGAATGGGACTACGCCCGAGATCACGGCGTGACCGTCATCACCGCCGACGCCCTAAAAGACCACGGCCCCGAGGCATCCGCCCGCCGCGCCCTGGAACTCGCCGGCGACGGCTGTGACGCCATATACGTCAGCCTTGACATCGGCGTCGTGGATTCCGGCTACGCCTCCGGCACCGCCGACATCGTAGTCGGCGGAGTCGTCCCCCGAGACCTGTTGAACCTCATGCGCGCCCTGTCCGCTTCCTCCAGGATCGCCGCCCTTGACGTGGTTGAGGTCGCCCCGGGCCTCGACGTCCGTGGCCGCTCAGAGCGCCTCGCCGCACAAGCAATAATCGAACTCATAGCACCACGAGTCTTCGGCGCCTGACCCCCGACACCCCTATGACAACGCAATCCCCACCCGTATCCACCCCGGGCATCACCACATTCATGGACCTGCCCCGCGGCGACCTTGAGCACCTCAGGGATGGCATGGTCGCCATCTGCGGCGTCTCCTACGACCTCTCCTGCACTTCCCGCATCGGCTCCCGGTTCGGAGCCCGCGCCATACGCGACAGCGCCTCCTACTACGCCGGCGCCTTCTCCCGCAACGACCTCGTCGAAATAACCACCGGAGACCGCATGAGCGGCGCCCGACGCTCCCAGATCCTCGACCTCGGCGACTTTAACGCCTACCCCCTCGACTGGCCCCGCACCGAAAAGGAACTCCGTCGCTCCATGCACGAGGTCACGGCAACAGGCGCAACCCCCGTCGTCCTCGGCGGCGACCATTTCATCTCCTACCCCCTCTGCCTCGGCTACGCCGACGCCGTCCGAGAACGCTCGGGCCGCAGCATCGGCTATATCCAGTTCTCCAGCCGCCTTGACCTCGGTACCAGCGACCCCGTCTGGGGAGACGTCTGGCGAGGCGCTACCGCCCGGCGCATCCTGGACTCCAGCGCCCTTTCCCCGAAGAACATGGTCTGGGTCGGCGTTAACGGCTACGTCCGCCGGGAGGAATGGGACTACGCCCGAGACAACAACCTTGCCGTCTTCACCCTCGCCGACATCCGGCAACAGGGCCTCCAACCCGTCATCGAAGAGGCTATGTCCACCGCCGGTGACGGCTGCGAGTCCGTCTACGTCAGCATCGACTTCGACGTGATGGACGGCGGCATCGTCGCCGCCACCGCAGACCCCTGCTTCGATGGCCTCACCAACGTCGAGCTTCTCAAGGCCGTCGACATCCTTCGCCGAAAGAAAGCCGGGGCCCTTGACCTCGTCGGCATGAACCCGACCGTCAACATGGTATCCGCTACCGGCCCCCGACTCGGGGCCTGGATCATTATCCGTTTCCTCGCCGGAGACGCCCTCGCCTATCCCTAGAATTCAATGACAGACTACGCACACACCTCAGCCCCGACTTTCATGGGCGCCCCCCTCGTCGGCCTCTCCGACGTGCAGCCCGGCATGACCGTCATAAGTGGCGCTCCCCACAGCCTCCGGGACCGCTTCGGCGAACGCTACGGCCCCCGAGGCATCCGCCGCCACTCCCTCCACGTCTCCCAAAAATTCGACCACTCCCCCGACGGCCTGATCGACATCTCCACCGGCCGCACCCTCATCCGCCCCGACGACTTCCCCCTCGTCGACGTAGGAGACTTCAACTCCTACCCCTCCGACGTGATGAAAGCCACCGAGGGCATCGCCGGTGGTGTTTCAGAGGTGGTGATGCGGGGCGGCTTCTCGGTTTGCCTCGGCGGCGACCACTACGTGGGCTATCCTTCCTGCCTCGGCTACACCCGGGCCCTGGGCCGCCTCCGCCCCAACGCCCGCGTCGGCTACATCCACATCGACGGCCACCTGGACTTCGCCGACTCCTACGGCCCCTACGGCAAGTACATGAACGGCACCAACGCCCGACGCATCTCCGAGCTCGACGCCATGGAACCCGCCAACTTCGTCTTCATCGGCATCCAGGGCCCCTGCTACCTCGACCAGGTCGAGCTTATCCGCCGATACGGCGGCACTATCTTCACCAGCGAGGACGTAGAGGAAATGGGCCCCGAGACCGTCGGCTACCGCGCCGGCGAGCTTGCCCTCCGCGGCTGCGACACCATCTACATGAGCTTCGACATCGATGTCATAGACGCCGGATTCTCCGATGGCACCGGCTCTGTCACTATGGGCGCCATGACCGCCTCCACCCTCTTCCGCATCCTCGGGCCCCTGTCCCAGTTCCCCATCGGATCCATGGACCTCGTCGAGACCTCCCCACCCCTCGACCCCGGCAGCCGTACCCCCCGCTTCGCCGCCGAGGCCCTCATCAAGCTCATCACCCCCAAAATCTTCGAGGTCTATTGAGATCACCCGTGAGTCGATATGAAGCCGAGCGTCATCACCTGGCCCAAGCTCCTCGCAGCCCTGGTCTTATTCCTGGTCGCCAGTATCGTCCTCTGGATTCTCCACGTCCTGCTCCACGACAGCGTCGGCGTCTCGCTGCTGCTCCTCTCCGTTCTCTCCATGCTCGCATTCTTCCTTACCGTCCTGCTTATGGCCCTCAAATTCTTCAAGCTGATTTGGCGAAAGACCTGATAATTCGCTTCAATTCCCGGCCCCTGGTGAGCGGAAAGTCTAAAGGACATTCAGAAGAGGAGTTACCCCTTGGCCCGACCACAGTTCGTTAGCTGGAATATCTTATTTCTGGTTCTTGGCTTCATAGTTGTCCTGAACGTCATATTGGCTATAACTGTCGCCCTGAGGATTGACAGGCTCGAATTGGTGCCGGGTACAACGGATGTTTATCGTTCACTCCCCTACACCTTGGGTGACTACCTCTTGTTCGCGTCCCTCGCTGTTACTATCGTGGCTTTTCTGATAACTATTCTGGTGATGCTCTTTAAGTCCTTCACAGACTTGCTGTACGCACTCGTAGTTTCTCTGACATCTGCCTTTGCCAAAGCCGTCAAAATAGGCGGCAAAGCACGAAAGCGAGAGCCCAAGCCCGACACTGCAAGTGGCACCCTTGTTGACTCTTCTAGGGAAGCAGGCATCTGATATGCCCATCCGCCGAGGCCCCATACCCAAGACCGGCGGCCTGATGACCTTCATCGGTGCGCCCACAGGCGTCATCGACGAACTCTCCCCCGGCATGTTCGGCGTCTTCGGCGTACCCTACGACGTCTCCAGCCCCGACCAGATCGGCCCCCGCGTCGCCCCCAGGGCTTACCGGGAGACCTCCACCTACTTCCAGATGATGACCGCCCGGGACGCCACCCTCGTCGAGATCAACTCCCGGCTCACCACCGACACCAACGTCGTCCGCAACCTTGTCCGTGACCTCGGAGACCTCCCCGTCTCCCACGTCGACTGGGACATCATGTCCTCTACCCTCCGAAATACCGCGCATGACATTGCCTCCCGGGGCGCAACCCCCGTCGCCCTCGGCGGTGACCATTTCATCACCTACCCCCTAGTACAGGGCTGCCTGCAGGCCCTGCGCGAGTCCGGCGAAGGCTCCGTCGGCTACATCCAGTTTTCCAGCCGATTAGACCTCGGCGCCCGTGACCCGGTCTGGGGTGACGTATGGCGCGGCGCCACAGCCAGACGCCTCCTCGACTCCGAGACCGTCTGCCCCGAGAACATGGTCTTCATCGGCGCCAACGGCTACGTCCCCCTTGAACAGTGGCAAATGGCCGAACGCCTCCCTTCGACCGTCATAACCGCCGAACAAGTCCGCACCCGAGGCATCCCCGACGTTATCTCCGAGGCCCTTCACCGCGCCTCCCACAACTGCTCCGCCGTCTTCGTAGGCATCGACATCGACGTTATGGACGGCGGTTACGTCGCCATGACCGGAACCCCCCGCTTCGACGGACTCCGCAACGTCGACCTCTTCGAGGCCATGCCCCTCCTGGCCCGTGGCCCGGTCGGCGGCATCAGCCTCTGCGGCCTCAACCCCCTCATCGAAACCATGAGCCTCGTCAAGACCGGCCAGCGCTGCGGCGTCGAAATGCTCATCCGGTTCATAGACGAAAAAATCAGGCTCGCCGGGAGCTACAAGTGAGCGACCAAGCCCGACAGTTGGAAGACATAGGTGCATCCACCTTCCTCGGCTCGCCCCACGTGGCCCTGGACAAGGTCGAGCGCGGCATGGTCGTCATCGGCGGCGCACCCCACGACAGCACCCACACCAGCCGTTTCGGCACCCGCATGGGCCCCCGGGGCATCAGGGACGGCTCCCTCCCCCTGGCCCAACGCATCCGTGACTCCGGCCCCGACGGCATCCTCGACCTAGCCTCCGGCGACCGCCTCACCCTCCCCGACTCCAACCGCCTCGTCGACGTAGGCGACTACAACGTTTACCCCTCCGACGTTATGAAGTCCACCGAGGGCATCGCCGGCGGCGTCGAAGAGGTCGTAAAGCGCGGCGGATTCTCCGTCTGCCTCGGCGGCGACCACTATGTCGGCTACCCCTCCTGCCTCGGCTACACCCGCGCCGTCACTGAGCTTTCCCCCAGGCCGAAGATCGGCTACATCCACATCGACGGCCATCTCGACTTCCGGGACGACACCCCCGTATGGGGCAAGTACAACCACGGCACCAACGCCCGTCGCATCTCCGAGCTTGACCTCGTCAGCCCTTCCAACATGGTCTGGATCGGCATCCAGGGCTGGTCCGACGAGGAACCCGTCAGCGCTATCGATTCCAACAACGGCCTCATCTTCACGGCCGCCGACGTCCTCCGCATCGGCCCCGAGGAGGTCGCCCGACAGGCCGGCGAGCGCGCCTCCGCAGGCTGCGATTTCATCTACATGTCCGTCGATATCGACTTCATCGATACCGGCTTCTTCCCCGCCACCGGCTCCGTCGTCAACGACGCCATCACCCCCGACATCATGGCCGCAATCCTCCGCATCCTCTCCGGCTACCCCATCGGAGCCATGGACTTCGTCGAAGTCTCCCCCCGCATCGACCCCTCCGGCCGCTCCATGATCATGTCCACCGACCTCCTCCTTGCCCACGTCGCCCCCCGCATCTTCAACATCACCCCCTCCCCCTAACCCCACCGCTTACTACCCCCATCACCCCCCATCACCCTCCCCCTCCCCCGTAGGGGTGCCCCTTGTGGGTACCCTGCCCACCACCCACCCCCCTCAGCCCACCCCCGAGGGGAGCCTGTCCGCCTATGGCGGATCATTCCCGCCCCTCTCTATCGTCATTCCTGCGGAGGCAGGAATCCATCCCTCCTGAACAACCACCTACATCCTAGCAATCCATCCCTTCCCCGGTGTGGGGATTCCGTTCGCCCTGAGTTTGTCGAAGGGTCGCTAGAACGGAATGGGGGCGGCCCACGCCTCTCCAACCCCCCACCCCCATCATCCCCACCCACCTAATGCCGTCATTCCCGAGTAGTCGGGAATCCATCCCGCGGCTGGGCAGGGTGGGGGGGCATCCCACCACCCCAAAAAATTCCCCCCAAATTGCGTCTTTTACCTATTGACTTCTCTGATTTACATTCTACACTAAAGTTTAGACCCGATGTATACACCCGAATCTCACAACAAAAACCTGTCAAAACATCGACGACGCCCCTCCACCGGGGCGCCTGCTCAAGAGGCGGTTGGTCTCCCCACCTACATCCTGCCCATCCATTCCCCGAGTAGTGGGGATTCCGTATCGCCCTGAGTTTGTCGAAGGGTGACTCCCTCGCGGATGCCCGCGGCACTGCGCCGCGGATGAATCCCCGCTCCGCCTTACCGGGCGTTGAAGCGGATGCCTGCGGCACTGCGCCGCGGATGAATCCCCGCTCCGCCTTACCGGGCGTTGAAGCGGATGCCTGCGGCACTGCGCCGCGGATGAATCCCCGCTCCGCCTTACCGGGCGTTGAAGCGGATGCCTGCGGCACTGCGCCGCGGATGAATCCCCGCTCCGCCTTACCGGGCGTTGAAGCGGATGCCTGCGGCATTGCGCCGCGGATGAATCCCCGCTCCGTCTTACCGGGCGTCGATGCGGATGCCTGCGGCATTGCGCCGCGGAAGACTTCCCGCCCCGTCGGGCGCGGTAGAAGACCCAGGGGCCGTCGCCCCAACCGTCGCCGCTCCCTGAACTACGTTCGCCCCTCCCTGCCCCGCCTGTCACCCGACAGCCCAGGCATCGACGGCGAAATAGCCCTCCTCCGCTCCCTGACCAACCGCCTCTTGAGCACGCGCCCCCTCGACTACACCCAGATCAACCGTTGCCTCCGACTCATCATCCGGGCCTTCTCCGCCCAGGCCAAGGCCCCCAAGCAGCTCACCGACCAGGAACAGATCGACAACCTCATCAAGAAGGTCTTCCACGACAACGTGAAGAATGGAGACTTGAACTTCCGGGACCTCGTCCCCGTCCGCATGGCCCGACCCGGCGACAAGTGGTGGCCATGGAGAATGCTCCTCCCCCTGAGGGACCGCTGGCGCTACGGCCTCATCGACCCCGACGAACCCTGGCCCCACGAAGAAAACGAAAAGCTCGCCGAGATCGAGGCCATGCAGAAGTTCATCGCCGAAGCCTACAACAACCCCGACTTCTTCAATGACTTGGAAGACGATGATGATGACGACTCCAATGACGAAGACTACCTATCCGAAGATGACGATTCCGATGACGAAGACGAAGATGATGACCCCGATGACGTCCCCGGCGGCGGGGTCGGGTTTCCTTACTCCGTAGGGGTGCCCCTCGTGGGTACCCTGGACGCCGTCCGCGCCGATACCCTCCCCTCCCCCGCAGGGGTGCCCCTCGTGGGTACCCTGACCGCCGCCCACGCCGATACCGCCCCCTCCCCCGATTGGGCCGACCCCAACCCCCCACCCCGCATCGCCCGCGGCCGCCCCCCTCCCTAACCTTTCCGTCATTCCCGTGCCCCGACACGGGAATCCAGGGTCTCCCCACCCACCCCCTCCCCCGTAGGGCCCACCGGCCCGTCCCCCGCAGATGGGCCGGGACTGGTAATCCAACCCCTCAATGGTGTACCTTGACCCCTGACACCCCCCGTCAGGAGACGCCCATGAAGCTCAAAGACAAGGTCGCCATCATCACCGGCAGCAGCAGGGGCATCGGCAAGGGCCTCGCCATCGGCTTCGCCAGAGAGGGCGCAAAGGTCGTCGTCATGGCCCGCACCGACGCCCCCGGCCAGAGCCGACTCCCCGGCACCATCCACGAGACCGCCGACCGGATCCGCTCCGAAGGCGGCGAGTGCCTCCCCATCCGATGCGACCTCACCAGCCCCGACGACCGCGCCTCCCTCATCCAGCAGGTCATCGACGCCTACGGCCGCATCGACGTCCTCGTCAACAACGCCGCCATCATCCTTCACACCAACGTCGCCGACACTACCCTCAAGCGCTGGGGCCTCATGGCCGAAATCAACATCCGTGCCCCCATCGAGCTCTGCATGCTGGCCATCCGGCACATGATGAAGCAGAAGTCCGGCGCCATCATCAACATCAGCTCCTCCGCCGCCCATGACCCCGACACCCTCACCCTCTATGGCGCAACCGACGCCGCCCTCGACCGCTTCACTCAGGGCCTCGCCCTCGAAATGAAGGCCCACAACGTAGCCGTAAACAGCCTCGACCCCGGCCAGGTCAAGACCGAGGGCGCCCTCTTCACCTACCCCCCTGATACCGACTGGTCGACCTGGAAGGAGCCTGCCGCCGTCGTCCCCTCCGCCGCCTACCTCGCCTCCCTCCCCGACACCTCCTTCACCGGCCGCATCGTCCAGACCGACCTCTTCGGCCAGTCCTGGCCCTAGCCATGCCTCCCGTCAGGACCGTCGTCGTCCCCGCCGCCGGCTGGGGCACCCGCTTCCTCCCCGCCACTAAGGCCGTCCCCAAGGAGCTTCTCCCCCTCATCGACAAGCCCGTCATCCACTACGGCCTGGAGGAGGCCTTGAACTCCGGCCTCACCCGCGCCGTCATCGTAACCTCCCCCGGTAAGGCCGCCCTGGAAGACTACTTTCGACCCCGACCCGAACTGGACGACTTTCTCGCCGACAAGGGCAAGTCCGGTGTCCTCTCCGGCGTCGACCGCATCACCGATGGCCTGGATATCTCTTATGTCACCCAGCGCCGACAGCTTGGCCTCGGCCATGCCGTCCTCACCGCCCGACCAGCCCTCGCCCCCGAGTCCTTCGCCGTCCTCCTCCCCGACGACGTCATCGCGTCCGACACCCCGGCCCTCCGCCAGCTCCTTGACGTCTACGACTCCCGACAAGCCTCAGTCCTAGCCGTGCAAAGAGTCCCCAAGGACCGTATCTCCGGCTACGGAGTCATCGACAGCGAACAGGTCGGCCCGCGCCTCCACCGCGTCAAGTCCCTGGTAGAGAAACCCAATCCTGATGACGCCCCCTCCGACCTCGGCATCGTCGGTCGCTACGTCCTCACCCCCGCCATCCTTCAGGCCCTAGACCACACCCGACCCGGCGCCCTAGGCGAAATCCAACTCACCGACGCCATCGCCAACCTCCTCGAATCCCAGTCCGTCTACGCCCTGGAATTAGAAGGCTACCGCCACGACGCCGGCAATCCCTTGGGTCTCATCCAGGCCTCCATATCCATCGCCCTCACCCACCCCGACCTCAGCCCCACCCTCCGCACCTACCTCTCCAACCTTGACCTCTCTACCGGCTAGCCCCGTTCCCCGACTTCCCCGCCTTCAACACAGCCATGAACGCTTCCTGGGGGATCTCCACGTTACCCACCCGCTTCATCCGCCGCTTACCCTCCGCCTGCTTTTGCAGCAGCTTCCTCTTCCGTGTCACATCGCCGCCATAGCACTTCGCCAGCACGTTCTTCCGCAGCGCCTTGATCGTCTCCCTCGCAATAACCCGACTCCCGATTGCCGCCTGTATCGGCACGTCGAACAGCTGCCTCGGTATGATCCCCCTCAACGACTGCACCAGCGCCCGACCCCTCCGGTACGCATGGTCCGAATGCACTATCAGCGACAGCGCATCCACTGGTTGCTCGTTCACCAGCAGGTCCAGCTTCACCAACGGCGCAGCCTCGTAACCCGTCAATGCATAGTCCAGCGACGCATATCCCTTCGTCCTCGACTTGAGCTGGTCGTAGAACTCCACCAGCATCTCCGCCAGCGGCATCTGGAACTCCAGCGACACCCTTCCATGCCCCCCCGACGCCCCGTTCCCCTGCCCCGAGTTCAGGTATTCCATCTTCGAATACTTCCCTCGATGCTCTGTCACCAACTCCATCACCGCCCCGATGAACGTGTCCGGCGAGATGATCGTCAGGTCCAGCCACGGCTCCTCTATCGACTCGATCTCGCCGCCGTGCGGCAGGTCTGTCGGCCTCTCGACCAGTGCCAAGTCTCCGTTCCTCAGGTTCACCCTGTACTCCACGCTCGGCGAGGTGGTGATCAGGTCCAGGCCGTACTCCCTCTCCAGCCGTTCCTGCACGATGTCCATGTGCAGCAGCCCCAGGAACCCGCACCGGAACCCGGGCCCCAGCGCCGCGCTCTCCTCTGGCTCATACGCCAAAGAGGCGTCGTTCAGCGTCAGCTTCTCCAACGCGTCCCTCAACGACGTATACTCCCGCGTATCCACCGGGTACAGCCCCGAGAACACCATCGGCTTCAACGGCCTGTACCCCGGCAGCGGCTCTGAGGCTGATTGCCCCGCACTTGTCAGCGTGTCCCCGACCCTGCACCTGCTCACCTGCTTCAGCCCCGTCGCTATGCCCCCCACCTCCCCGCTCCCCAGCCGTTCGACCGCCTTGGGCCACGGCGTGAACACCGTCACCTCCTGCCCCTCGAACCCCACCCCGTTCGACATCAGCTTCAGGTCCTCCCCACTCTTCACCTCCCCGTCGAACACCCTCACGTATGCGATGACGCCCTTGTAAGAGTCGTACTTCGAGTCGAATATCAGCGCCCTCAGCGGCCCCGACCCGTCCCTGCTCGGCGGCGGCACCCGTTCCACTATCGCATCCAGCACTTCCTTCGTCCCCAGCCCCTCCTTCGCCGACACCCTCACCACCTCCGATGGTCGGAAACCCAGCGCATCGCACATCTCCCCAATCACCCTATCCGGCTCCGCGTTCGGCAGGTCAATCTTGTTGACTACCGGGATCAGTTCCAGGTCCTGGTCCAGCGCCATGTACACGTTCGCCAGCGTCTGCGCCTGTATCCCCTGCGAAGCATCCACCACCAGCACCGCCCCTTCGCAGGCGCTCAGGCTGCGGGACACCTCGTACGTGAAGTCTACGTGCCCCGGCGTGTCGATGAGGTTCAGCTCGTAGGTATCTCCATCCTCATACCCGTAGTGCAGGCGTACCGCCTTCGCCTTGATCGTGATGCCCCGCTCCCGCTCCAGGTCCATATCGTCCAGGAGCTGCTCCTTCATCTCCCGCTCGGATATCGTGCCCGTATACTCCAACAGCCGGTCCGCCAGCGTAGACTTCCCATGGTCGATATGGGCGATGATGCAGAAATTGCGGATATATTCCGGGTCCATTGCAAAAAAGCGTAGCATAGCCCTCAGCTAGCTACAACACGCGTAGCCGTTCAAGGGCCCCCTACCCCCCTCCCGTCACCTCTATCGTCGCCCCCGACACAAAGCTCGCCCCCTCCGAGCACAGGAACCCGATCACCGACGCCACCTCCTCCGCCCTTCCCGCCCTCCCCAGCGGTATCGACCCGACTATCCTCTCCTGCTCCTCCTCGGACAGCGCCCTGAACCGCTCCGACACCCGCGCCCCGGGCTCCGTCACTATCACCCCTGGCATCACCGCATTCACCGTGATCCCCCACGGCCCCAGGTCCTTCGCCAACTGGTTAGTCAGCCCGATGATGCCCGCCTTCGCCCCCGCGTATGGCAGCCTCGCCGCCGACGGCCCCCTCGCCCCGAACGCCCCCTTCGCCGATATCGACGACAGGTTCACTATCCTCCCGTACCGCCGCTCCTTCATCACCGGCGCCGCCGCCCGACTGCACAGGAACGCACTCTTCAGGTTCCCATCCACCACCCTTTCAAAGATCTCATCCGTCACGTCCTCGATATGGTCGATGCCAATGTGCCCGCTCCCGCCAGCGTTGTTCACCAGGATATCCAGACCCCCGAAACGTTCCACGGTTCGCGCCACCATCTCCTCAACCTGCTCGGTCGAGGTCACGTCCACCTCTATTGCCATTGATGCCTCTCCCCCAGGGTCCAACTCCGCTGTCGAGGCCCGCACCTTGTCCCCCTGCACGTCCGACGCGCACACCCGGCACCCCCGCCCCAGCAATTCCTCAACCGTCGCCCTCCCGATGCCCTGCGCTCCTCCCGTTACTATCGCCACTTTACCCTCTAGGTCTCTGATGTTCATCGCCAAGCTGTACCCTCTCTATAAGCCTCCGGGCCATCGGGCCAACTATAATGTACCCCTAGCCGAGGGGATAGCCTTGAGAGTTGACGTCCACACCCATGTCTGGCCCGACACCATCGCCCCAATCGTGGAAAAGCACGCCACCTGCGACCTGAAGCTGGACATGCCTTTGCCCAACACGGTATCTGGGCTGAAAGCTCACATGCAGGACTCGGGCTGGGACAAGTCCGTCGTCGTGGGCATCGCCGAACGCCCCGGCCAGGTGCAGGGCGTCAACGACTGGCTCATCGGTATCCAGGACTCATCCATCGTCTCCTTCGGCGCCATTCACCCCCTCCTGGAAGACAAGCCCGCCGAAATCCGACGCATCCGCTCCCGAGGCCTCAAGGGCATCAAGCTCCACCCTGTCCTCAACCGCTTCCACCCCGACCACCCCTCCATGTTCCCCCTCTACGAAGAAATCGCCGACTCCATGGTAGTCGCCATCCACTGCGGCTCCATGCCCCACCTCAAGCATCAGCGCCCCGACTTCGCCGCACCCCACCGCATAGCCGCCGTCGCCCGCCGGTTCCCCAGACTCAAGATCATCGCCTTCCACCTCGGCGGCTTCTACATGCTCGACGAGGCCGAGAAGCACCTCGTCGGCCTCCCTAACGTCCTCATCGACACCTCCTGGCCTCCGACCATCAAGGAAATCGCCCCCGACACCCTCCTCAGCATTGTCAACAACCACGGCGCGGACAAAATCACCTTCGGCACCGACTATCCCTTCGCCTCCCAAACCGCAGACGCCGAGTACCTCGACTCCCTTCCTATCACTTCAACTCAACTTGACTTGATGCTGGGAAGCAACGCCGCCCACTTCATCGGCCTTTAGTCCACAACTTGCCTCAAAAGCAAGAGGCCCGGCGCCTGTTGACGCCGGGCCTCTCCATTTCTTCCGCTTGTCTACGTTCTGATCAGGCTATCCGGTCTTCTAGCTGCCCACGCTCTGGAGGTATCCCAGCCAGAGGTCGTTCCATTCGCTGTTCTTCTCACCCGAGTACTTCTCGTTCTCGAAGATGGCGTAGGGCACGTTGGCCGGCGATACCGGCAGTTCGGGAAGCACGTGCTCGAATTCGGGGCCCGTGAGGAACTCCGCGGACTTCAGGTTCAGGGGGCCGTAGGAGATGTACTTCGACTGCGCGGCATTGATGTGCGGGTGCCCTGTCCAGGCTATCCACAGCTGTGCAATTTCAAATGCCTCCGGGTTGGCCTCTTTGAAGCCGTCCGCCAATACCAACGCGCCCGTGCCGACTAGGTGTCCGCACTCCCAGCACATGCCGAGGGGCTCGCCTTCCTGCTGAGCGTTGAATATCCTGCCGTTCCAGGCCGTGCACATCACGTTCTCGCCCGAAATCAGGAACTGCGGGCAGTCCGAACCCGTCGTCCAGAAGTTGTCTGGAGGGAACTGGCTCCAGTGGGCCAGGGCCGCCTGTACGTCCTCATCTGTCGGCGCTCCCAGGCCGGTCCTGCCTTCTTGCGTTTCCAGTCTGCTCGGGTCTATGTCCAGAAGGGCCGAGAACCAGCTGCCCCTGTAGGCGTCTCTCACGCTCCGCGGGCCAGGGTAGCTGTCCCTGTCGAAGAAAGCATCCCAGCCCGTGATTTCTCCCTCTGGGAACGCGTCGGTGTTGTAGGCCAGCACCGTCGACCAGGTGATTCCGCCGCCGCCGCCGTAGCGGGTCCGGACGGTCTCTACGTGGTTGCGGTTGTCAACTACGCTCATGTCGAGCTCTTCCAGGTTGCCAAGCCCGATCTGCGCCCACAGTTCGCGGCCGCCCACGTCCATCACGTGCCAGCTGTAGTTGCCCGTCTCTACCATCGCGGGAATCCGCGCGTAGGACATCGGGCTCTCTTCTACTATCTCGATTCCGAACTTCGCCACGAACGGCTCGATGTAAGCCTGCCGCTGGGCAGCCTGGTACGCGCCGCCCCAGGACGTGAACACGAAGCTTGCGCCCCTGTATTTCTCGATCTCGGCTTCCAGCTCCTCGAAGGTAGCCGGGTTCTCTTCCGTCCACTCGGACCTGGGCCTTAGGCCCGTGCCGGTGTCTTCTTCCTCGTCGTCATCCATCGCTACCGGCGTAGCGGTGGGGTCTGGAGCCGCATCATCGGGCTCGTCTGGCGCCGCCGTCGGCGCCGGAGCCGCATCATCGGGCTCGTCCGGTACCGCTGTCGGTTCCGGGGCTGCTGTCGGTTCCGGCGTAGCCGTTGCAGCTTCGCCGCACGCCGCAAGGACCATTAGTGCTACTAGAAGAATGCTCAGCCCGGCAAGCACTCCCCTCCGTCTCGTTAGTCTTTTGGACCTATATCCAAGTTTCATATTTCTTGCTCCTTGTTTCTCCTTGGACCTGCTCAGCTAATGGACTCGAACTATCTCGGTAGCTTGAAAATGTCGGATAAGCTTTGTCTAAAGACTCACCCCCAAAAGTCTTGCGCTATATCCGAAATGCTAAGGTCCACCACAGGGTTTACAAGCGGTGAGCCGGCCCCAGCGGAGCCGAGAAGGGCTGTAGACAGATAACGTCGCAGTGTCTCAATCGTTTCTGCGGCGTTATGCAATCCTGTGATGGGTGGTCTATATCAGAGTGCCATTGTAGTGGTTTCAGCGTTCATGTCAAGTATTGACTTGCTTTCCCGACAACCCCCATCCATCACCCCACCACCGGCCATTCCGGCCCCGGATCAATCCCGGTCCTCTTCGCCCGCGCAGCCACCGATTCGGACACCCTCCTGTAGACTTCCTCCTCATCCACCCGCGTCGAGTGCCCATCCTTGAAGACGACCTCACCGTTCACCATCACGATATCAACACTCCCTGCGCCCATTGTTAATGCCAGCAAGTGAATCGGGTTGTTGGATGGATGGGCCTCGGCCGCCCCCGCCGCTCTTACTACTATGTCCGCCCGCTTTCCGGCTTCCAGGCTTCCCAGTTCTGCTTCCAGTCCTGCGGCCGCGGCTGCGTTGATCGTCTGCATCTCCAGCAACGCACCCGGCGAAACGGGGTCCGAATACGTCTGTCCGGCCAAATGCCCGGCAAGCATGACATGCCCCGGTGTACAGGCGACCGCACCGTCAGTCCCCAACGAGACCCGGGTCCCGTTTCGGTATCGCTCCGCCATTTTGAAGTCCGCACTCCGACCGAAGCCAAGAGCAAAGAACGCCGCCGGGCACCACACGATTTTGCACCCCGATTCACGTATCGCATCCTCCTCTTCTTCGTCCACCACGTTCGCATGAACAATGACGGTGTTTTCGTCCAGTACACCTAGTTCTCGCAGATGCACGATGTGGCTCTTTCCGTTGATGCTTCGATAGATTGGCCCTTCTCCCGGCACGAAACCCGCGTGCAGGTGAAAAGGAACGCCGTTGTCCCGAGCCGACTTGTGCGCCGTCTGCAATAGCTCGGGAGAGGCCGTCCCCGCTCCGTATACGAATACGTAACCGCGTACCAGCGCCTCCGGGTCCTTGTTGCGATGTAGCTCCGACCCTATCTGCGCCATCGACCGCTCGTGATTGATCGGCGCCCGAGCTGCCAAGCTCGGACTCATCAGCGAGGGCACCGCATCGAAGCACTCCTGCCTGTCCCACAGGTATAGTGGCGCAAATAGTGCCCTTATCCCCACCCGACCCACCGCATCCGCCCCGGCCTCCGTCGAGAACAACGAGCCCGGCTCAATGAACATCGTAAACCCCGTCCTTAGCATCTCCAGGCTCGCCATTTCCGTCGCCGCGGCTTCATCCTCCTCCGTAACCCCTGCCTTCCATGTCGCAAAATTCACCGAGGACGGATTGTGGCTTCGAACATCTCTCACCCCCCGACAGGATGTGTGCACCACGTGATTGTGAGCATCTATGAATCCGGGGTGAACTATGCCGCCCCCGGCGTCTATCGTTTCTCCCGCCTCAAACCGTTCCGCCATTTCCGCATCGGCTCCCACCTCCACTATTCGCCTCCCCGACACCGCTACCGCCCCACAGCGGTATATACGACGCCCCGAGTCCATAGTAACGACTAGCCCATTGCGAATAAGGACGTCACACTTGTTCTTCTCCATTGCTCTACACTCCTACCTCTCTCCAAGAGTTTCGTCGAATGGCACTCCAATATGTGCTAAGCAACCTCTAATGTGCGTATAGTGCCCTTTATGGGCATTCGCCAACCAGCCGAGTATGGCTCCCGTTCCCGTCTCCCCAAAGAGACAGCGACATGATAGCTGACAGCGTGACTATGGGTCTCCTGGCCGCCCTGGGCTTCGGACTCGCAGAGTTCGCCAGCGCCCTGCTTGCCCGCAAGACTAGCCATGTCCGGCTGATATTCGGAGTCAATATAGCCTCGGTCCTCGCCGCCACCGCCTACGCCCCCTTCGACGGCGGCATTGTCAACGCTACCGCACAGCAGTGGATAACCGCCGCGGGTCTCGGTGTTCTCTATACCATCACCTATGCCCTGTACTACGCCGCTCTGAAGCGCGGGCCCGTGTCCCTCGTCAGCCCCATCATGTCCGTCTACAAGGGCGTCGTAATCATCCTCGCCGTCCTGGTCCTCGCCGAGCGGATGTCCCCTGGACAGTCCATGGGTGCTGTTGCCGCCCTGCTGGGTGTCTTCCTCGCCTCCATAAACTTGGCGGAGTTGAAAGGCGGGCGTATCGTCATCGGCAGAGGCGTGATTTTTGGACTACTGGCAATGATCGCCTTCGGCGTCTTCTACTACTCTATCGCCGTCCTTTCAAGAGATCTCGGCTGGTTCCTGCCGGTTTACATCACAAGGATGTTCACGGCCTTCCTGTCAGCGCCCCTGGCGATTAGACCGGCCCCGGCGCCCGACCACCAGCCCCTAACTCCGAAGATAACACTGTCCATCCTGGCCATCGGCGCCATCGAGATCGGCGCCATGTTCGCCTACGCCCGGGGTGCCCAGGTCGGAGTAGTAGCTATCGTCGCCGCCGTTTCGTCTGCCTACACCCTGGTCCCCGTCATCGGCGCCATCATCCTCCTCCGCGAACGTATGCGTTCCATCCAGGTTGTTGGGGTTATCTCGGTGGTGGCCGGAGTGACCCTATTGAGCGCTGCCTGACCGTCGGCCTTTGCCCCTAGGCCTTGACTCTCTCACTCTTGGGGTCGTATGGAGGACTCAGCCTGACCTTGGCCGGAAAACGCTCGGTCGCCACTTCGATCTCATAAGACCCCGAGCGTATCCAGGCGGGTGTCGCACCCTCTGTATTTTCAAGATACCCCATCGCCAACGAACGCCCGAGCGCGTGGCCATAGTTCCCAGAAGTAGTCCGACCCACCATGACGCCGTCTCGGTAGATCGGCTCTTCGCCCAACAGGAGCGGCTCCGGGTCTTCCAGTACCAGAATAGCCAGCCGCTTCTCCACTCCCGACTCCCTTTGCCGCAGCAGGGCATCCCTCCCGACGAAATCGACACCCTTGTCGAACGCCACCGCAAACCCGATCCCCGCTTCAAGTGGCGTGTCCACACTGGTGATGTCGTGTCCCCAGCTTCGATATCCCTTTTCCAGCCTCAGCGAGTCCAGGGCATGGTAGCCAGCATGAGTAAGCCCGAAATCGCTCCCATCCTGCACTATGGCTTCATATACACCGAGGGCGAACTCGCTGGGGATATAGAGCTCCCAGCCAAGTTCCCCCACGTATGTGATTCTCGATGCCCTTACAGGCCCATACCCGAGATAGATCTCTTTCGAAGTCAGAAACGGAAAAGCCTCGTTCGATAGGTCATCGCTGGTTAGACGGGACAGAATTTCCCGAGACCTCGGCCCCATCACGCTCAACACGGCATATGCCGAAGAGACATCCGTCAACGTAGCCCTGGAACCCTCGGGAATGTGCCTATTGATCCATGAGTAGTCCCGGGTAACCGACCCCGCCGACGTGACAATCATGTACGCATCTTCCGACAACCGGTTCACCGTCAAGTCTGAGACGATTCCTCCCCGAGCATTCAGCATGGCAGTGTACACCAGCCTGCCGGGCTCCACGGCCACGTCGTTCGCCATCATGCGTTGAAGGAGCGTCTCGGCATCCGGTCCCTGTAACAGGAACTTGGCAAAGGAGGTCTGGTCGAACAGCCCCACGGCCTCCCTGACCGCCATGTGTTCCTTGGCGGAGTGAGGGAACCAGTTCTGTCTTCCCCAGGAGTATTCGTAAACGGGGGCCACTCCTTTGGGCGCATACCAGTTGGGCCGCTCCCATCCGGCAACAGCGCCGAAGCACGCGCCCCGCTCTGCCAGCCGGTCGTGCAGGGGAGACCGACGCACGTTGCGCGCAGATTCCGGTTGCCTGTGGGGCCAGTGCATAGCGTAAAGCAGCCCCAGCGCCTCTCCCGTGCGGTCCCTCAGATAGGTCGGATTGTTGGACCAGCTCTGAAAGCGGCTGATGTCCACCTCGGAGAGATCCATCGTCATCTCTCCCTCCGTGATCCACTCCGCTATGGCCTTCCCCGCCCCCGCCGCCGACGCCACCCCGCTGGAGTTGAAGCCCGCGGCCACGTAGAAGTTCCGAAGCCCGGGCGCTTCTCCCATAATGTAGCGGGTATCGGGTGTAAAGCTCTCCGGCCCGACCAGCCTGATCCGCACCCCCGCCTCGGCTATCGCCGGCACCCGTTCCAGGGCGCTTTCTATGAACACTTCGTAGTGGCGCCAGTCCCGGTTCAGCATGTGCAGCGAAAAGTCATCCGGTATCCCGTCCATGCCCCACGGCACCCCCAACGGCTCAAAGCCCCCGACCATTATGCCCCCGCCTTCAAATGGGTACCTCCTTATGTATATGTAACCGTCAGGATCTCGAATCGAAGGCATCTCCTCCGTTACCCCGCTTACCGGCTCCGTGACAAAGTACGCATGGTCGGCAGCGTGCAGCGGAATGGGCACTCCGCAAGTCAGCCCCAGCCCCCGCGCCCACATACCCGCGCAGTTCACCACTATCCGGCATCTTATGTCCCCCCGGCCCGTGGCCACACCCGACACCTCTCCCCCAATCGTCAAAATCCTGGTCACGGGCGTGTTTTCGATGATCCGCACACCCCGGCTTGTTGCCCCCGTTGCCAGCGCATTCGCCGTGCTGTCGGGCACCGTTTCCCCGTCCTTGGGCAGATGCACCGCTCCCACCAGGCCTTCAGTGCTTAGTAGCGTCCATATCTGCTTCGCCTCCTCCAGGCTTACCTCGTTCATCTCCACCCCGAAGCTCTTGGCCATGGATATCATGCGCCTGAGTTCATCCATGCGGCCCTGGGTGCGCGCCACGCTTATGCTTCCGGTCTGCCGAAACCCGGTATCCAGTCCGGTTTCATCCTTGAGTTCCTCGTAAAGCTGAACACCATAACGAGAAATGTCCGTCAATGAACGCGTATGTCGCAGTTGGGTTACCAGCCCCGCGGAATGCGCTGTAGTACCGCTCACAATGGCGCCCCGTTCCAGCACCACCACATCCTTCCAACCCATCTTCGCAAGGTGGTACGCGACACTGCACCCCACTATGCCCGCCCCGACAATTACCACTTCAGCCTGTTCTGGTTGCTTACTCGTCATGGCTTGGCAGCGTAGGCTAGCATCACCCTTCTGGACGGTCAATCTGGGCCCGGTTTACCCCCGACTCTCGGTCCACTTCCATGAAGCCACTGACTCCCGCGTCACCGGAAAGAAAAGATGCGGATCGGATACCCGCACCCGGTAAAGAAACCGCCATCTACTGGGTCGCGCCGCTCCAGCTTGGTCCCGAGGCGTCATAGTTCGCAGATCAGCTGGCCATTCACAACGACAATCGCCCACCCCGCCGTACTATCGACCTTGATCCTGCTACAGTCGAAGCCGATAAAGGCTTCCGTCAAATAAGCTGGAGCATCCCCAGGAACTCCCGAGTCAAAGCCGCACATTCTTGCGGCTGCTCCAGTTGGAGAAAGTGGGTTGCATCCGGCAGGAAATCGTAATCCACACTCAGCACGTCGCTCAGGTCTAGGGTCGGCAAGAAGGAAAAAGGCAGCATCGGGTCAGCCCCTACTACCTTTATCGGACACCTGAACGCATCGAAGTTGATGCCCACGGCGAATGCGGAGGCATAGTCTATCATCTGGGCTTCATATTCCTTAGGGCATCGCAGTTCATAACCTTCCCCGCTACCGTGTCTACGCAGTGTAGTCCTGGCGACCAGTTCAAAGACGCCGGGCACGACGCGCGCGAAAAGCGGGACAAATGACACGACTTCAATTAGCTGCTCCATAGATGTGAATCGTTCGGTGCGGCGTCGGGCCGCGGCCGCAGTGCGGGACGCCGAAGCGTCGAAGTCCTCATAGGATGTGCGGGTGGGCTTGCAGAGCGGGGGGTCAAACAGAAGTAGTCCCGCATATCCGCTGCCTTTGGCTGGGGACATAAGAGATATCAATGCTGCAAGGGAATGAAAAATTCCAACAGCGGGCTTCTCGCCATAGTGCGAGTTGGCAGCTTCCAGAATGCGATCTTGGTCCGCTGCCAGGGTGGGAACGTTGTGACCATCTAGCTGGCTAACCCGGTTCCAGCCATGATTTCTCAGATCGTGGATGATGAGGTCGAACTCTTCGGTTAGGAGGGACCAGTAGGGGACGTAAAGATCTATGGCGAGGCCGTTACCGTGGGTGAGGAGAAGCCTCGGGCCATCGGGGTTGCCGTGGCGACGAAGCTTCACGACTGTGTCGTCGTCAACGCGGACGTCAAGGGTGGACAGCGGTTCGGGTATTTGCCAAACCGGATCAAATGGATTCATCAAAGTGTCGCAGTGCAGTGGGGTCGGCGGAGTTCTTGGGCGACGGCAGCATAAGAACCACCGTTTTCTATGCTGTCCAGTCGCCAAGGGACCGAAGGGGCCTGAGGAAAGTGGAACTCGGCGTTGCCGGCCCCGCGACGCATGGCCAACGGCACTTCAAAGCTGGACATGTCCAAAGCCAATCCCATGCCAACCGCCTTGACCAGCGCCTCCTTAATGGTCCACAGCTTGAAAAACAGGCGCTTTTTCCCGAATACATCGGCAGATTCCATATCGGACCGTTCGGCAGGCGTGAACGCCGTATCTATGAGCAGCCCCATATTGCGCTGGGGGTGCAAATCCTCGATGTCTGCGCCCACACGACCACTCTCACCCAATGCGATAAGGCCACGCTCACGGCTGTGACTCACGTTAAAGCCTATGGGGTGGGGTTTGCCCTGAACAATGGCATAAGGTTTTTCGTAATAGGAAGACCCTATAGTCAGTTGTTCATTAGAGCATCCGAGATGACTGCAAAGAATAGAGCGCAGAGCGGCACGGCAGAACACAAATCGTCGCACTGGAGCCGGTCCAATGAACCTGAATGCACGCGCTTGCTCCCGCTCATCAAGACAGGCCAGAGCCTGGGCCTCTGCGGCGGGGTCGGGAGTCAGGTCCACATCGAATACCGTGACGTTACCCAATTGAACCCTGGGGCTCCACCATTTCTTTGTGAGGGACGGGGATGTCATGGCCAACGATTATGCTTCCGTCCAATGCCTCGGGCAGCCGCGTTTCACGACAGCAGGCGACGAGTCACATCCGGCCCTATAGCAGTTCCAGATCAGGCGAGGAGCCCGTGCTCCTTTTATTTTGCAGATGCCGGTTAGGCAGCTTTGCTGTCTATATACTCGACAACCTTCTTCAGGTTGTCAAAGGTGGCGGCATCTTCGGGAGTCAAGGGGACGTTGAAGTCCTGAGCTATCAACTTGCCGAGAGCGAGCAAGTCGGTAGAGGGCACCCCGGCCTCGGAGAGGTTAATATCCATGTCTTCGGGGATATCGAGTGACTTGCCGTCCAGCTCGATATTATCGCTTACCAGCTTCCTCAGTCGTTCTGCGGTTGATGCCATTTTGGCCTCCATTTCCTTGCGCATCAGTTGAATGCGGTTCCTAGATTAGCTTGCCAACACAATACAGTCAACTTAATTTCAGGCTCAAGGTCCAGGGTCTCACCCGGTGTTGTACGGTGTAACCATTTATTCAGGGAGGCCCACCCAGTGTCGACGCCTTTGGAACGGATATCCGGGAAGTGCCACGCGGCGGCGCGTTTCTCCGATGAAAAGACCGGGGAATGCGATGTCCAGCCCCACCTCGTAGGCCCTGGCAACTGCATTCTGGAATCCTGAATCACCATCAACCAGGCTTGGGTCCCCGGACGGGATCTGCAGACCCGCCAAAACAGCAGGCACACGGGGCATTTCCTCATCCTTGTCCGTTGCCGGCCAAGAGGCTCGAATATCCTGCGCAAGGCCTGAACCGACCCCGATCTCCACAATGGCATCTACACCCAATGCGGCGAGAGCTGAGGCAGAAGCGGAGGGGGCGATTTGGGCCTGGGAGTAAATTTCCAGACTTGATGTTTCAGGCGCCCTGTGAGATTGGATGACTCGGCCGTTGGACCCGTTGACTATTGGCGCGGCGGGAGGGTCCAACCTCAGGCTTGTGAACGGCTGGGCATCGGCGCCTGAGCCGGCGATGTTAACAGCAGCGGCAACCATCAGGCCGTGCTCCAAATCCAGGGCTCCGGCGGCCTGTGCAGCGGACAGGAGGCCCAAGCCGCTACCGAGGACGACGCTCGGGCTTATTCCTACGCTTTTCCACAGCGCCATGAGGGCACATTCCAAGGCGTAGATTGCTGTCTGTTTCGAGGCCGGGTTTTCCGCACTTTCTTCTCCACGGATCACGTACAGTAGCGAAAGTCCATTTTCCCTGAGAAGCGCTTGGTCGCAGCGATCAAGGATTTCTCGGGCCACGGGTTCGGTGTCATAAAGATGTTGACCCAAAGCAAGCCAGTCACCGTCATGCCCAGTGAACATGAAGGCCGTCTTTGCAGGTCCAGGGGGATCACGATCGTCGAGCCCGGAGGCGCCATTTACCAAGGATTGCAGCCGTTCCCCGAGTTCGGCTACATTGCTGAACACCACTCCGGCACGGTGGGGGAAGTGGCTTCGTCCGACGCCGGCCGTCCAGGCCATATCGGCCAGATATTCTCCTGCTATGTCTGACGGGAGGTGTACATCGAGGCCGTTCAGCATTGACAAGTACTTGGTGGACAGGTCCTCAAGGGCCTTCGGCGTCTTGCCGGAAATTGGAAGCACCCGGGTCTTGCGCTTTTCCGGGCTGCCTTGTACGGGGAACAATTCGGGACCTTGTCTACCGTTGGCAACCACGGCTGCTGGTCCAACCGGCCAGACCGCCCCATTGTGGGCTTCGGATTCCTCATATCCTTCAACAATCAAATGGGCATTCGTTCCGGTTAGTCCAAAAGCGTTCACAGCCGCCAGGGGTTGCCGGCCGGGAGTGGATGGCCAGGGGGTGGGCTCGGATGTTACCTGGACGGCCCTGCGGTCCCAGTCGAAATGGGGACTCGGGCCTTCGAAGTGGAGGTGCTTGGGAATTACTCCTTTTTTCATCGCGAGCAGTATTTTGATTAGGCTTGCGATACCGGAGGCCCATTCCAAGTGTCCGATATTCGTTTTGACCGAGCCGACAAGCAAGGGATGGGTTGCGTCTCGGCCCTTCCCGTAGACTTCAGCGATGGCGTTCAGCTCTATGGGATCACCGAACCGGCTCCCGACTCCCTGGGCTTCCAGATAATCGATTTCCGTGGCATTGATTCCGGACCGGGCCAAGGCCTCTTCCATGACCCGCTCCTGGGCAGGTCCATTGGGCGCCATTAGGGCGGCGCTCATTCCATTCTGATTAACCGCCGAGCTCAGAACGACGCCCCAGATGCGGTCGCCGTCTGCCTCTGCATCGCTTAGACGCTTTAGGACCACCATGCCGCACCCCTCCCCGCGCACGAAGCCGTCAGCCGCTGCGTCAAAGGCCCTGCACTGTCCATTGCCGGAGAGGATGCCCATTTCGTTGAGGTAGTTGGTAATCTCGGGAGAGAGGATGGAATTCACACCGCCCGCCAGGGCCATATCTACTTCTCCCCGCTGCAAACTCACAACCGCCTGGTGCACGGAAGCCAGGGCCGAGGCACATGCCAGGTCCGACGGCAGCGCCGGGCCTTCTAGGCCGAGGGCAAATGAGACTCTTCCGACGGTCACACCTTCGTTGGTCCCGGAATAGCTGTAGCCCATACCCAGCGATGCAATCAGGTCTCGGTATTCGCTAATGCCGACTCCCGCAAATACGCCTGTTCGGCTGCCCTTCAACCTTTCTGGGTCGATGCCGGCATCCTCAAGGGCGTGCCAACTGGTCTCCAAAAGCATTCTCTGCTGGGGATCCATCAGCCGGGCCTCGATGGGTGAGATCTTGAAGAACCTTGAATCGAACAGGTCGATCTCATCGACGAAGGCGCCGAGGCGATGCAGTGGTTCACTGGCTTGCGGGTCTCCGAGGACGCCTCTCCAGGTGCGGTCATCACGACGTCCTTCCGCAATTGCGGTCCTGCCTTCTTCCAATAGATGCCAGAAGGAGTCGATATCCGGGGCGCCAGGGAACCGGCAAGCCATCCCAACGATAGCGATGGCTTCCTGCTCTCTGGCAATTTTCGGGCGGGAGGGTGGGGCGATCTTCGTCGGGGCGGGAGCTGAGCCCGAAATCGCTCCAAGCTCCTTCGCAAGGTGATCGGCCAAAGTTGAGGCGTTTGGATAGTCGAAAACGACGGTATTGGACGCCGTATACTCACCGGCCAGGGCACGGTTTATCCGGTTCCTGAGTTCCACGGCCATAAGAGAGTCCATCCCCAAGTCGAAAAAGCTGACCGTTGCGGAAGGCGGGGAGGCCAGCCTCATCACACCTTTCAGCTCCTCCTGGATAAAGGCAGTTATCAGGGTTTGTCGCTCTTCGTCGGGGGCGTTGCGTAGCTGGGACATCAACCCGGAGGAAGGCGAAACCGCTTCAGGCTTCCGGTCCCGGGTTTTCCTTGTCTCCAGGAGGTCTTCAAAGAATGGGGGAAGCTCCTTTCCTTCCTCGGTCAAGACGGACCAGTCGACCGTGGTCAACGTAGGGGTGGTCACGTCGTGCCTGACCAGCCAGTCAAGGGCCTCAATGCCCTGCTGCGGGGTAATCCAACCCGCGCCCATGGATGCCAGTTGCCTTTCAATCCTTTCCCTTTGCTCTTCAGCTTCCCCGATGCCGGACCAGGCGCCCCACGCAATGGACTGAGCGGGCAGGCCCAGCGTCCTCCGATGGGCGGCAAGCTGGTCCAGGAATGCGTTGGCGGCGGCGTGGTTGGACTGTCCGGAGTTCCCGATTACCCCTGTGACGCTGGAGAAGAGGATGAACATGTCCAGTTCTTTATCAATGGTGGCTTTGTGTAGATGCCATGCCCCCAGCACTTTGGGCCACATGACCTGCTCGAAACGCTCCCATGTCTGGTTCTCGATAGCGCCATCAGAGAGGACCCCGACACTGTGTATGATGCCCCCCAGGGGAGGCAGGGCTTCGTCGATGCGGGCGAGCATGTCATCGACTGCGGAGAAGTCAGTGACATCAACGATTTCGATGCGGATGTCGACACCATTCTCCCGTAGCTCGTTGATCACAAGCTCGGCGGTGGGATCGGGTTCCCGGCGGCCGTTGAGGACGATGGTCTCTGCTCCGTTATCGGCCAGCCACCGGGCAACCTCGCAGCCGATGCCCCCCATCCCGCCCGTGACCAGGTAGGTGCGATCTTTTCGCAGGGGGCCCGCGGCGAGGGGCGGCATCCTCAGAACATTTTTGCCGATGTGCCGCGCATCCCGCATTACGTCCATTGCGGTCCGGAGCTCCGGGAGAGGCCAGACGGTTAGGGGCAAGGAGTTCAATTCTCCGGAAGACAAACGCTTCATCACACCGTTCAGCGAGGCTCCCGGGATGGTGGGAGCGGTCCTTTTGAGGTCATCTATGGCCAGTACTTGGTAATCGACATCTGGGCGCGCGGCGGACATCTGCTCTTTGCTGTGGATGTTCCTCTTGGCGATCTCGACGAATCTGCCTCCTCGAGCCAGGCAAGAGAGGCTAGCTTCGATGAACCCCTCTCCGGTCAGGCTATTCAGGACTACGTGGACTCCTGCGCCCCCGGTGGCCTGCAGTACCTCTTCTGCGAATTCTGTCTGCCTGCTGTCGAAGACATGCTTTACGCCCAGGGCCCTGAGATAGGACTGTTTTGGGGAGCTGGCGGTTGCGAATACTTCAGCGCCCAACGCTCGGGCCAGCTGAATGGCCGCGAGGCCGACTCCGCCGGCGCCGGCGTGGATAAGCACACGTTCCCCGGCTTTCAGATCCGAAAGCTGAAAGGCGACGTCGGCGGTGACAAAGCAGATAGGCATGGAGGCCAAGGCAGTTGGAGAAAACCCCTCCGGAACGGGCGCCACCAAGATAGACCCGACCACCATTTCCGGGGCGAAGCCGCCGAATCCAATTCCGACTACGCTATCCCCAACCGAAAGGCCTTCCACTCCTTCAGCTGTTTCAAGGATGCGCCCGTAAACTTCCCGGCCTATCTCCCGACGATCCTCAACCGCACCCATGCTAACGACTATATCGGCGAAGTTGAGGCCCATTGTCTCCACGGCAATGCGAACTTCGCCAGGTTCGAGAGCTTGCCTCGTCTTGCGCTTTGTCCGGAGGTCGGTGAGGCCGGCCTGCGGATCCTCGGGCCCTATTGCCCATTCGATGTCTTCAGGCAAGGGCAGACGCCTTTCGTCGACACCCCGGACCAGCCGCGCTGCGAGTCGACTGCCGCGGCGGTGAGCGACGTGGGTTTCCGCATCCGGGTAGAGCACCTCTTCTAGGAGACGGGCCACGGAATCCCGCGGCTGGTTGTCCAGATCGATCATTCTCGGGTGCAGGTGGGCGGCTTCTCCGGCGATAACCTTGCCCAAGCCCCACAGAGCTGCTCCGGCAAGCTGTCCGGATGCCCTGTCGATAAAGTCCTGCTCCAGAACCTGGGCACCCTGCGTTACGAACCATACGCCCTGTGTCGGCATGGCCCCGGCATCGATCATGCCCTGCACCAGGGCCAAGGCGCTGCCAGTGACCCTGGTAATGTCCTCAGCCATTTCGCCGGTGGCGGCCAACGCCCCGTGTCCATCAAGGGCCGACAAATGCACGACTCCCTTTAGCGGCAGGTCCTTTGGCAATTCCGCCAGCACTGAGCGCCATGCATTGCGCTGCATGAAATCGATTGTAGGCGTGGATATTGCAACTCCTGCCCCGGAGCCGCTTGCCTTCCCTCCGTCTTTGCTGGCCAACACTACGGTTTGTCCCCGGGCAGTCAACTCGGTGGCCAAAGCCAGGGCTGTGCCGGATTCGTCGGCTGCAAGGACCCATGCCCCCGGAGACAGGGTCATTCGGGTGGGGCAACGGGCCAGGATGACCGACGAACCGAGGGGCTCATCGTTGTACGGATCGGCGGTGCCGATGAACTCGACATGGGAGAATCCGGCGTCCTCCAAGGCTTGTTCCCAAGCGGGGGGCGTCGCCAGGGCATGGTCGGGCCGGTAGGAATCAGCGAAGCGCCACCAGCCGTCCAGCATCCCGAAGGTCAGGTCCTGCCACGCCCTACGCCGCAATCCCTCAAGAGCAACAAGCTGCCCCGAGGGCGCCAGCAGGTCTCGGCAGTGGCCAAGGCTCACTCCCAGATCTCGGGTTGCGTGCAAAACGTTTCCAGCAATAACTAGGTCGTAGTCGTGAGGCTCGAAGCCCTGGGCCGCGGGGTTGTTCTCTATGTTTAGAGCCTTGTATTCGATTGGCACGTCCGTTGCAGACAGACGATTTTCGGCTTCGGTAAAGAAGCCCGCCGAGATATCCGTAAAGGTGTATTCAAATCTCCCGGAAGGCAGAAGAGGAAGAATCTCCGCCGTTGCCGACCCCGTCCCCGCTCCAACCTCCAGAATACGGAGGCGTCGATCCTCTGGTAGGTTGGAGACTGCGGCGGAGACCGCGTCGGCCAGCATGAGGTTAGCCGTGCGGGACGAGGGCGACTTCAGGTAGTGGTCGGCTGCACTGGGCTCTTCATCGCCGAATAGGAGGCCCAGGGGATCCTCGGCGCCCTGCAGAACCTTGGCAAGGGACCGACCGCAACGCCGCAGGAGTCCCAGCTCACTGAATCCATGAGGATGGTTGGCCAAGATTTGCTCGGCCAGCGATTCAGGGCCTGCAAGGGCATCGTCGGGGAAGGGGTCTCCTGCCCCGACCTTGACCACGAATCCCTCCTCCGAAGGGGTAAGGATTCCCCCTTCAGAAAGCAAGTCCAGAAGCCGGCGCACAAGACGCCGATGATCGTCAATGATATTTAGACTGCTGCAGAGGCCGTCGGGGTAGACCCTTTCACCTGCCTTGCGAACCCAGCCCAAGGATTCGAATGCAGCCAGGGCGTATGCCTGGGATAGCCGTTCCAAATCTTGCAAGAGGGCGGCCCTGGAGGATGCTTCGATGCCCTCTTCTGCGAAATAAGCGGCCAGGGGTCGGGAGTTGCTGGCTACGGTTTTAGGATTGGCGAGGAAGTCGGCAGGAGACTTGGTCCCTTTCAGTGGCTTCTCCCGCCATACGACTTCATGAAGCAGGTCTTTAACCCTGGACTGGCCGGAAAGCAGAGCCGTCCGTGTGGCTTTCTTGACGGTATATCCGTTGAGACCGCCAATGAGCACCCCATCCAGGGAATAGAACCTGAGGTCACCGGTAACCACTTCAGGCGGTGCAGACGGTGCACCCCTTCCCTGGCCTGGCGAGGCAATTTGATTGAGAACGGCGTGGCAGTACATCCGTCTCGGCATGGGACCGTTCACCCAAAGGCGTCTCCATCCAAAGGGCATGTAAACGGTGCCATCGCCGAAGGCGGACTGTCGGCGGCCAACTGAAAATGTCTGGAAGCAACCGTCCAGCAAAAGGGGGTGCATTTCCATGCCGGTGGAATCCACAAAGTCACGAAGGTCCAGTTCGCTAAGAGACTCACCTTCGCGGGCCCATGCTGCTTTGAGGGTCTGGTAAGACGGGCCGAGATAGATCTGCTCGGTTGCCGTCTTTCGGTAGAACTCTCCCGGGTCCCGGGGAGACAGCCTGGCCTTGAGGTCTTCAATTTGTATGGGTTCACTCTGCGCGGGCACCTCCGCTCCCAAGGCAAGTCTGCCCGCCGCATGAATAGTCCAGCCGTCTTCATTTTCCCCTTTACTGAAAATCTCGAATTGGCGGCCTCTGGCATCGGTCGAACCGTCCAGAACGAATTGAATTTTGCGCCCCAAGTTCCTCGAGGCGTTTTCGGGGACTTCATCTTCGAAAATTAAGGGATTGTAGGTCTGCATCTCATCGACGACTGCCGGGCCATTGCCGTCGCCGAGAAAAACACACACCGCCATAGCGCCGTACGTACCTCCGGGAGCCACTATTCGTTCGTAGACGAGGTGGTCGACCATCCACGTCGGGTCGGACGGAAACATCTCCGTTTCAAACATCACCTCACCGCGCGGTGACTCATGCCGAGTCCCCAGCAGAGCGTGTCCGGACTCCTGTCGCTTGCGTTTTGACGTGGAGACCCAATGGTGTTTGCGCTGGAACGCATAGGTCGGAATGGATATCTTTCGTCGCGCCTCTCCGGCGAACAGCCCCTCGAACTTTATGTCCAGCCCCGCTTCGTAAGCTCCCGCTGCCGCTTCCACAAAGCCTCCGCTGGTGTCCGTCACGGGTTCATTCGGGTCTCGCGGTGGGCGCCGCAGGCTCTGCAATACCACCGGGGTCTCCGCCGAACCCGACTCCGGCCAGATCATAGATACCACCGGCCCCAGGATCGCATGCGGCCCCAGCTCAACCACTGCATCCACACCCATCTCCGCCAGCATTTCTACACAGCTTCGGAATGCCACGGGCTCCCGAGCATGACGTCGCCAGTAAGCCGCGTCCATTCGCTCGTTTTCCGAAATTAGCTTTCCATTCAGGTCGCTGATCAATGGCACCGATGGTGTCGGCGACGTGCCGGCAATGTCTCTGACGGCGGCTTCCAGGTCGTCCAGCGCAGGTTCCATTAGTGCGCTGTGATAGGCGGGACTTCGCCTCAGGAGCCTCACCTTGACGTCTTCCGCTTCAAAAATCTCGATTAGCGCATCTACGTCCTTGGCCGGGCCGCTCACCACCTGCTGCAGTCCGTTGTCCACGGCTACGCTCAGCCCCACGTCATCAGACGTTGCGTTGTGCTCTTCGACTACGGAAGCCACCCGCGCGGCAGGCGCGAATACAGCGGCCATCGCCCCGTCTCCCCTCGTTGACCCCAGCAACGTGCCCCGCGCCGAGGCAAAGCGCAGCCCCTGTTCCAGGGTGAACACCCCCGCCGCCTGCGATGCCGCTATCTCCCCCAGGCTGTGTCCCACCACCACGTCGGGCTTTATGCCCACGCTCGCCCAAAGCGCCGTCAGGGCGGCTTCCAGTGAGTAGATTGCCGGTTGAGTCCACTTGGGTTCGTCCAACAGGCCCTCGGTCCCGTTCCGTCCGAACATCACGTCCAGTAGCGACACCCCCCGCTCTTCATAGAGCAGCCGGTCGCACTCGTCCAGGACCGCACGGAACACAGGCTCCCTCTCATACAGAGCCTTGCCCATCCCGACCCACTGGCTCCCTTGGCCCGTGAAGACAAAAGCTACCTTCTTCGCTTCCAGTGTCTTCCGGCCCTCGGCCTCGCCTCCGCCGCCCGATAGTTCTTTCAGTTTCTCTTGAAGCTGTCCAACGTCACTGAAAACTATGCCTTTGCGGTGAGGGAAATGGCTTCTCCCGACCCCGGCCGTCCATGTCATGTCGGCAAGTGCAGGATGAGAGGCAGTTGCATCAAGTGAGACTGCACCGCTGTCGTCTGCAAGCCATTCCAGGTACTGGGATGCCATATCACGCAGAGCATCGGGGGACTTGCCGGAAAGAGGCAGGAATCGAGTCTCGCGTTTTTCAAGCCCTGGCGCGCCTTCCGCAGAATGTACGTCAAACTCCGGGAGGTCTATCCTGACTGGGACCCCGGGGCCCGAGGGTGGAGATATGGATGTCGGGACAACGCTGGTTACCGGCTCTTCATAACCTTCCACGACGACATGGGAGTTCGTTCCCGACCATCCAAATGAATTCACACCCGCCAGCGGCCTCTTCCCGCGCCGAGCAGGCCAAGCCGTGTTCGAGTCGGTCACTCGAACGGGCAGGTTATCCCAGTCAATGCGCGGGTTGGGATCGTTGAAATTAAGGTGCTTGGGAATTACCCCGTGCCTCATGGCCAGAACGGACTTGATCAGGCCTGCGACCCCCGCCGCTGGCCCCAAGTGCCCGATGTTCGTCTTTACGGAGCCGATCAGAAGCGGGCTCTCTTCCCCACGCCCCTTTCCATATACCGCCGTTGCGGCATTCAGTTCGATCGGGTCACCGACCACTGTTCCCGTGCCATGCGCCTCCAGGTAGTCCATGTCAGAGGGGTGAATGCCCGCGCGATCGAGGGCTTCCTCGATTGCCTTCTCCTGGGAGGGTGCACTGGGCACCGTCAAGCCCTGGCTGGCCCCATCCTGATTGACCGATGAACCACGGATGACACCCCAAATGCGGTCGCCGTCGGCTTCCGCCTGACTGAGAAGCTTCAGCACTAAGAGGCCGCACCCTTCCCCGCAGACGAAACCGTCAGCCGACGCATCGAAAGTCCAGCATTGGCCGGTGGGGGACAACATTCCCGCGTTAGCACGTAATTCCCACGAATGTCCCGACAGGACAATGTGTACGCCGCCGGCAATGGCGAGATCGGTCTCATTACGATGGAGTCCAACCACCGCCTGGTGAATGGCAACCAGCGAAGATGAGCAGGCGGTGTCTATCGCCATCGCAGGGCCTTCCAGCCCCAGCGCAAACGACACCCGGCCTATGGCCGTATTGAGCGCGGTACCCGTCACGGAATAGAGGCCCCCTGCCACTTCTGCGGTCTCTGGGGAATAGATCGCCATCTCTCGGTAGTCATAGTTGCTGATGCCTGCATAGACTCCGGTGCGGCTGCCCTTCAGGCTCTCGGGGTCTATGGCCGCGTCTTCCAGGGCTTGCCAGCTCACCTCAAGCATCATGCGCTGTTGGGGGTCGAGCATCTGGGCTTCGATAGGTGAAATGCGGAAGAACTCCGCATCGAACTGGTCCAGGTCTTCCACAAATGCGCCGTAGCGCAGAGCGCCGACCTTGCCACTGGACTCCGGGAAGTGCTGGCCTGCCCGCCCTATGACCGACTTCGGCGGGCCCTCGATCACCGCATTCTCCCCTTTAATCAGTTGCTGCCAGAACTCAGACAGGTCCCTGCTGCCCGGGAATCGACATGCCATGCCGATGATCGCTACAGGCTCCTGTCGCGGGAATCTCTCTCCCTTGCCGTACTTGGGCTCCATAGTACCGCCTTCTAGCGAGTATCCACTTCCGGTCTGCATCATTAGCCTCTATCCTCGACTACAGATTCAAACATCCGAATGGCAGCTTCAATTGCATCTGCGTTACATCAATGTAGTCTGAAGATTGTCATCCCGTTGCAAAATTTTGGCAACATTAGTATATCGTCTCAGACAACATTCTACGTAGGGCACGCTACGTCCCAGAGTTGAATTGTTGTGATGCCCAATTGCTTATGATAAGCTCCTCTCATTCCCGAGCGCCTACCGGCAGCCCTTATATTGGAATGAGGCAATAGGAATGCTCAATGGCTGAATATGACCTCGTGGTACGTGGTGGAACCATCGTGGACGGGTCAGGCATTCCCCGGTACCGGGCTGATCTGGCGGTCAAGAACGGCCGAATAGCCAGGATCAGCGGCAAGATCAATTCTGGAAGCGCTAAAGAGATTGACGCCCAAGACTGCATCGTCGCCCCCGGCGCCATCGACATGCACACCCATTACGACGCTCAGCTCAACTGGGACCCCTACGCCTCGCTTTCCGGCTGGTTCGGAGTCACCTCCCTGACCATCGGCGAATGCGGCTTTGGCTTCGCCCCCACCAAGCCCGAAGACCGAGACCTCAACATGCGCATGATGAACCGCATCGAGGCCATCCCCCTGAAGTCCATGCGCCTAGGGCTGCGCTGGGACTGGGAGACCTTCCCGGAATACATGGACAGCCTGGACCGCCAGGGGTTGGGCGTTAACGTGGGGCCCGTCTTCCCCTTCTCACCCATGCGCGGCTACGTCCTCGGCATGATGGAAGCCCGGGAGAGGACCTCCGTAACGGACGCCGAGCTTAACCGGATGAAACAGATCTTCCACGAGGCCATGAAGGCCGGTGCATTCGGCTTCTCCTTCAACAAGAACCTTGAAGACCGGCCCGAGGATGGAGGCTCCCTTCCCAGTCACGTCGCATCGACGGAAGAGTTTCTCGGCCTTTCGGAAGTCTTAGGTGAATTCGGCGTAGGACACATGGGACTCACCATGGGCCTGGGCCTCAGCCCCGAGGAACGCGCCTCCGTCCTAGACATGACCGCCGAAATGATGAGATTGAGCGGCCGACCCTTCAGCCTGCTCAATGCCAACGATGATGGTACGGATTGGATGGAGGCATGCCGACGGGAGGGCCTTCCCCTGGTCATGCAGCAGACCAGTACCGCCCCTGCCATGGAGTTCAGGCTGTCGGAATTCAACCTCTACGACTTCATGCCCAACTGGATTCAGCCTCTCGTCGGAACCGTCGAGGAGCGCTCCGCCAAGTTAAGGGACCCCGCCACCCGATCCGCGATGAGGCAGGATGTTGAAGAGGCCAAACGGTCGGAGACTGCACTGTCGCCGGCCTTTCGCATGACGAACTGGGCGAACATGCTCGTGTTGCAGGTGTCGGAGGAACGGAATGAACAGTACGAAGGAATGACCGTTCAGCAGGTTGCCGACATTCAGGGCAAAGACCCCCTGGACGCCTTTCTCGACCTCGCCCTCGACGAAAACCTCGATACCGAGTTCATCCTTCCCCCCCAGGACACCCCCGAGGACGTGGAAGTTCGCAGACCCGCGCTTCTCGATCCCATTTCCCATATCTCAGTCTCCGATGGCGGCGCCCACACCATATTCAACACCCACAGCACATGGCCCATATACTGGCTCACCTTCTGGATCCGAGACCGGAACCTCATGACTCTTGAGCAGGCCCACTACAAGATGAGCGCCCTGCCGGCCTGGATTACCGACTTCAAGGACCGAGGCATGCTCCGAGTGGGGAACTGGGCTGACATCATCGTCTACAACCTGGACGAGCTCGGCTTCGTCTACGACAAGCCCATCTTCTCCAACGACTTCCCCGGCGGCGAGCGCCGGCTAATCCAAAAGCCCACCGGCCTTCGCTACACCATCGTCAACGGCACGGTCACTTTCGAAGGTGCCGAATGCACCGGCGCCCTGCCGGGCAAACTGCTCCGCAGCTACAACATGGTCAGCTAGTCTGCCACAGGAGATTTTAGCCACGGCGCTCACAACCACGCACAACACCACCCCTATCAAGATAGCCCAATCGACTGAAGGAGGAATGGAAACAGCATTTCAACCACGGTGAATCGAATATCCAAACACGCCGCGAAGAGTAACAGCGCTAATAGCTGGACAGAACGGAGGACTTAAATGATCGACGCCTATGGACTGAAGCGGATTGGGAAGGCAAAGAGATTGGTCTTTGGCATCCTGCCCCTTCTTTTGATTGGCATGCTTGTAGTGGCAGCTTGCGGGGAGTCAGCCACCGCCACACCTGAGCCTGCCGCCCCCACCACCGCCCCTGAACCCACCGAGGCCCCCCAGCCCACGGCCACAGCAGTGCCCGGCCAGGTGGTGACCGCAACGGAAGAACCGACCGAACCGGAGCCCGAGCCGCAACCGGAGCCAACTGAACCTGCGCCGGAGCCCGAGCCCGAATCGACGTTGAGGCCGAGGGATCAGTGGACGGTGGACAATCCCGCAACCCTTGCCGAAATAGAAGCGGAATTGGAGAAGCACCGGGGCAAGAGCATCATCGCCCTCGGGCCGGGAGGCGCCTTCACGGCCGCAGTCAGGCAGGCCTACTACATGCCCTTCACCGAACAGTTCGGCATCGAAGTGATCGAGGATACCCCCACCCCGAATCTGGCCAAATGGGTGGCCGCTGCGGAAACGGGCAACATAGGTTGGGACGCGACCACCCTCGGCGTTGCGGACGCCACGGCTCTCATAGAGACCAACTCCCTGGACGAGCTGGACTTGAGCGTGATCGACATCCGGGACGTGCTGGACATCATTCAGAACCTCTCTCCCTACATGGCTGGCGGAGACGTTACCTGGTCCATCGTCATGGCCTACAACACCGACAAGTACCCCGAGGGCACAGGCCCCGAGTCCTGGGCCGACTTCTACGACCTGGAGAAGTTCCCCGGCCGCCGGGCCCTCCGCCACGGCGTGGCCTGGGGCGGACACGTCCAGTTCACCAGGCTGGCCCGTGAACCCGAACTGCTGCACACTGCCGAGGGTCGGCAGGCCGCCAACACCCCCAGCCGTGAGCAGATGGAAGAAGACTTCGCCTGGTTTGACGAGTGGACCGACAACGCCGGCGGCGACATCATCTACTGGAACTCCGGTTCGCAATGCCCCGAGATGCTCATAAGCGGGGAAGTGGAAATGTGCAGCGCCTATAACGGCCGGATATACGATGCGGCCAAGGAAGGCGCACCCATCCGGGTCTGCTGGGAATGCGGCCACATCATCAACGTGAGCGGACACGCCCTGCCCAGAGGCATGAAAGAGCTGTATCCCGAAAGGTACGAACTGGCCAACCTGTACCTGGCCTGGGTAACCTTCCCCGAAATCAACGCGCAGCTGTCCAAGTACATCTCCTACGGGCCGGTGAACCGGAAGTCCATTGCGATACTGGACGGCCCCGAATTCGACGATGTACGGGACCATCTGCCCACTTCCGGGGCCAACGCCCCCTACGGCATCGTCCTCGACGAGGTCTACCTCGGACAGAACCTCACCTGGGCTGAAGAGCAGTACATCATAGCGACCCAGTAAGACGTCGGGCGTTTAAGCAGCCGGCTGCCGAAAGCCTTTGACTGCTCCATAAGTAGTCTGCAATTTGGGCGGCGGCGCAGGTTTGCGCCGCCGCCCATTCGTTGCGTCAAGGACATGTCGTCCAGCAGACATATCCGTTATCCCGTCCCTGCCTTCACTGCTCTCTGAGCGGAATCGTGGCCGTGACGCACGCCTCGTCGCCGTACACCCCCGTCGTGTGCCCCTGGCCCGTGGTGTCCTCCACCAGCCGGGCGTCGCCGGGGCCGAAGACGTGCTTGCTACCGTCCCCTAACCCGATCTCCAGCCGCCCTGAGAGAATGATCACGAACTGCCGCCTTGGCGCAGGATGCCAGTCCAGATAGTTTCCGGTAGGCTGTACCTGGAAGCTGATCTTCGTAGCCTCTACACCCTGGGTCCAGGCAGGTGCCTCCGATAAGCTTATGGACTCAATATGGGATTGGTCGTCTTCCCCGGTATACAGTCGATAAGTGCCCATTAATAACTTTCCTCCCTCCAACTTGCCCGACGCTCTGGCTTGGCCGTACTGTCAGTTTGATAGTATTGCAACGCACCGCGTGCCTTGCCGACGGGCGCTATCTTCTCACAATATCAACCGATCAACGACATGAAATTCGGCGTGATGAACTCTCACTTCGTCGACCCTCTCAGGGCGGTACAGTTGGCCGTACGCGCCGAGGCCGCGGGATACGACTCCTTCTGGAACACCGACTTCGCCCTGGGCCCCCACCCCGACTCGATGGCCCTGCTGGCTGCCGCATCCCAGGAGACTGAGCGAATTACCCTCGGCACCGCAGTGATGGTGTTGCCCTACCGTCACCCGGTCCTTCTTGCAAAGTCGGCAGCTACCGTGGATGCACTATCGAAAGGACGACTGATCTTGGGGCTCGGCGTCGGGAGCAACCAGAGAGAATTCGACGCCTTGGGCCTCGATATCCACCAACGCGGGAGGATGACAGACGAGAAGCTGGTCTTACTGCGTCGACTGCTTTCGAGCGAATCGGTGACCTACGAGGGAGAATTTCATCACTTGGAAGACGTGAACGTAGGCCCCAGATCTATCCAGAGACCACGCCCTCCTATCTGGCTTGGGCCGCTCTGGAAAGACGGCCTCGTGGAAGCGACTCTCAGGAGGACCGGAAGGCTGGGGGACGGGTTCATACCATCCTCCGTGCCGGCGTCCCGATACGCAGAGGTGCGAGAGAAAGTGCGAGCTTACGCGGAGGAAGCAGGCCGTGACCCAGACACTATAGAGTTCGCGGCCGTCCTCTGGTTCTGCTTGGACGATGACCGGGAGCGCGCGTGGAAGATTCTGGAAACCGAGTCCAACCGCTGGGAGCGAGACAGGCCCACCGTTCGAGGACAGGCCAATGTCTCGGGCCGGGCAGGTGACTGTGTTGAAGCGGTTCAGGAGTACGCAGATGCAGGCGTTACCCACCTCGTGCTCAACGCTGCCGTCCCTCCTGAAAGCGTTATGGACCAGTACGATCAATTCGCACGCGAGGTCTTGCCTTTAGTCGGTAGGTAGCAACGCTAATATGGTCCGCGGAGTGGACATCTGCTATCCCATTACCGCGCCGGACTGCAATTTCAAAAGAGGATAGTCGACGCCGTCCTTAACAGCCAGACCATTAAACACTATCTGGTGAGCCGTGTGGGATTCGAACCCACGACACCCGGATTAAAAGTCCGGTGCTCTTCCGCTGAGCTAACGGCTCCCGAACCCCATATTGGCACCCGCCCTTTTGCCTGTCAATCTGCCCCCGAACCTAAGCCCGCTACCCCCCGCCCGGACGCGCCAGGGCCACTCCGTCGCCGCACTCCGGGCACTCTTCCGGCCTGTACGTAGGCACCTCCACCCGATGGCATGTATACAGCGGTGCCCCCACGTCCACCCCTCCGCCCGACCTGTCAATCAACACCCCCACACCCAGCACATTTCCACCCTCCGCCCGAACGGCATCTATTACATCCACCACCGAGCCGCCGGTGGTCAGGATATCGTCAACCACCAGCGTTCTTTCACCGGCCTCTATCCTCAATCCTCTTCGGAAGCCCCTACCGTCCCCCACCCTCTCCGCATAGACCGCCCTTGCGCCCAGCAATCGTGCCACCTCGTAAGCGAGAATCACTCCGCCCAGCGCCGGCCCGGCCACTACCTCCACCCCCATCTCCTTGAAATGCTCAGCCACCATTCTGCACATACGTCCCGTATACTCCGGGTGCTGTAGCAGCCGGAACTTTTCCAGGTATCTCGGCGAATGCAGCCCCGAGGTCAGGAGGAAATGCCCATCCAGCACCACCTCGGCCTTTATCAACATCTCCCCCACGCTCATCCCTTGAAAATCGCTGTCTCCACTCATTCCTCTGACCCCAATTCGATCACATAGCTGTCCACCGTACCAAAGTTCTCCAACGGCCAATATGCCAGCCAGGCCTTCCCGACTATCTGGCTCCTGTGTATAGGCCCGAAATTATTCGAATCGTTGCTCTGGGGTCTGTTGTCCCCCAGTACAAAGTAATGGTCATCCGGGATAGTCATTCTTTCCCTGCTCCGCGTCTTCCCCAGCACATACGGCTCGTCGATCGCCCGGTCGTTTATGCTCAATACGCCGTCCTCTATCTCTAGCGAGTCCCCCGGCAGCGCCACTATTCGCTTTACAAGTCTCTTCCCTGATTCTTGGGGAGACCTGACGACCACCACGTCTCCCCTCTGAGGTTCGCCGAACAGTTGAAGCTCGGACTCCCCATCAACTTCATAAAATGGGATAAACTTGGACAGGCTGTCCAAGTCCACCGACATATAGGCCGCCTTGTTCACTATCACGTGCTGACCCGAATGCAGGTTAGGTTCCATGCTCTGCCCCAGCACCTGGTAGTTCTGGAGCACCGCCTGCACTACAAAAAAGAAAAATGCCGCCAGGGCCAGTGCCTTGATTATGTCCACTAATGTCTTCGTCATGCTGCTGCAAGCCCGCTTGGAGGCCCCAACTCCCGACACCAATTATATCCGAGCCCGCTTCCGTCCCGCCCCCGAGCCCCGGACGGAACAAATCAGTTAAGTTCTACGTTATAAACAAGAGAAGGGAACGTATATCGTCTCCTTCACCAACACGTAGCCCTCAGTTCCCAAGGAGGTCTTAAATGAAAAAGCTCGGAAGCCTCACAGTCCTGATCGCCGGACTCCTCTTTGTGATGATTGGCGCATTGGCTTGCGGGGATTCAAAAGATAGGGATGATGGTCCCGCCCAGGGTGGGATTTCCGTGGCCGGGACCGCCTCCCTATCCCTCACACCCGACATCGCTACCCTCGTCCTTGGCGTCGAGGCCATCGATGAAACCGTCGCCCAGGCCCGCGCAGATGCCGCCGAGGCCATGGCCGGAATTGTGGACGTCCTGAACACCTCCGGCATCGCCGATGAGGACATTCAGACCACGCATCTTTCCATTCAGCCCCAGTATGACTACAGCACCGAGACCCGAAAACTCATAGGATTTAGCGTGAGCAACATAGTCAACGTCACCGTGCGGGACATTGGTGTCGTGGGCACTGTCATCGACCAGTCCGTTGCTGCCGGCGGTGACCTCACACGCGTCCAATCTATATACTTCTCGGTGGACGACACCTCCCCATATGAGAAACAGTTGGTCGAGGATGCCGTCAAGGACGCCACCGACAAGGCCCAACACCTCGCCGACCTTACCGGGGTGACCCTCGGCAAGCCCATCTCGATCACCTACGGAAGTGGCTCTCCCTATCCCATTTTTGACGACTCACCCAGGTTTGCAATGGCTGAATCCGCGGCCTTCGATACCTCAATCAGCCCCGGCGAAATAGAGACCTCCATAACCGTCAGCATCATCTTCGCCATAGAATAGCCTGACCCTACCTACCTCAAGAGGCCTGGGCGATGGTTATCCCTTCGTCCAGGCTTCCACCGTCTTTCAGACCTTAAAACTACTGTCGTTCCAAGGCATCGCGAGGAATCTGGGGTTGGGGTAATCCGCATTGGATAAACGGCCTCATTTAGCAAAACATTGAAGGCTCCTACTCTCACTCTTTCTTCCTGTCCCCCATGCCTCTGGAATATGCACCCGCGTATTGCTAATATAGTCCTTCCAATCCCAACACCTACCGCATACGAACACAGGATATCAGCGTGGTACTGAGCGACAGAACAATAAGGGAAGAAATCACCCAAGGGCGCATAGTCATCGACCCCCTTGACCCTTCCGATATCCAGCCCGCCAGTGTCGATGTCCACCTAGACGACACCGTCCTCGTATTCCGTAACTCCCGCAAACCCTACATTGACGTCCGCCAGGACACCTCCGACCTCACCGAGATGGAGCAGATCTCCGACGTTCACCCCTTCATTCTCCACCCCGGCGAGTTCGTCCTCGCCAGCACCTCCGAGCACATAGAAATCCCCGATGACATCGTTGCCCGGCTTGAGGGCAAGAGCTCCCTGGGCCGCATCGGCCTTCTAATCCACTCCACCGCCGGATACGTGGACCCGGGTTGGAAAGGCCATCTCACCCTCGAACTCAGTAATGTCGCCAACCTCCCCGTGACCCTCTATTCCGGTATGAAGATAGGCCAGATCTCCTTCCTACGCCTTTCCAGCCCAGTCGAAAATCCCTACGGTTCCAAGGGCCTTGGCAGCAAGTACCAGGGCCAGACCCAGCCCACCGCCAGCAGGATTCACCTGAACTTCAAGTCCCGCTCTTCGGGAGACAGGCCCGGTTGAGTCCCTCGTCCTCCCCCCTCCCCCACCGGAGCTTCATGGAGCATTGCCTCTCCCTCGCTCGTCGCTCCCTTGGCCTCTCCTCACCCAACCCCGCAGTTGGAGCCATCATTGTCAAGGACGGCGAGGTCATCGGCGAAGGCAACACCCGTCCCCCTGGCCAGTCCCACGCCGAGATAGTTGCATTGCAGCAGGCCGGAGCCGCCGCCCGTGGCGCCGAGGTCTACGTCACCCTGGAGCCATGCTGTTTCGCCGGCCGGACCCCACCTTGCACCACAGCCATTATCAACAGCGGCATCACCAGAGTCCACGTCGCCACCCTGGACCCCAACCCCAGGGTTTCCGGCAAAGGTGTCAAGGAACTTCAAAATGCCGGTATCAATGTGGTGGTCGGAGAGTGTCGAAAGGCCGCCGACCGCATTGTAGAAGGCTATGCCAAGTACATATCCACCGGTAGACCCTTTGTCACAGCTAAGTTCGCTGCAAGCCTCGACGGCAAGATTGCCACCCGCTCCGGCGATTCCAGGTGGATCACTGGCCCCGCGGCCCGCGCCCGCGCCCATCAGGTCCGCAGCAGCGTCGACGGCATCATCGTCGGTGCAGGCACCGTCAACGCGGACAATCCCAGGCTCACTGCCCGAGACCCGAACGGCGCGCTCTTGAACCGCCAGCCCGCCCGCATCATCGTCGCCGGTGCCCGACCCATCTCCCCCGATTCCCACGTCTTCGACAAACCGGGTCGCGTCATACTCGCAGCTCCCCATGTCCCCAAAGAACTGTGTTCGAGCTTGGAACGTAAGAACGTCGAGATGCTCAAAGTTCCCCCATCGGATAATGGTGTGGACCTCGAAGCTCTCCTCAGGCTCCTCGGCCGCCGGGAGATCACCACCGTCCTCGTAGAGGGGGGAGGCGCTCTCCTCGGCTCCTTCTTCGATTCCCGCCTAGTCGAAAAAGTTGTTGCCTTCATTGCTCCGGTTATAATAGGCGGAATGGACAGCGTCGGGGCGGTAGGCGGCACGGGGCCCAACGCCGTCGCAGAAGCTTTCAAGCTCAGCGAAGTTCATGTAGAGACCCTAAAACCCGATATCATCGTCACCGGATACATCAAAAGGCAGCCGAATAGCTAGACAAGCTGGACCATTGTTTACTGGCATAGTCGAAGAGCTCGGCCAAACCGTCTCCATGGAGGGTTCCAGGCTCTCCATTTCCGCATCAACTGTGCTGGACGACTCCCGCATCGGCGACAGCATTTCCGTCAACGGCGCCTGCCTTACCATCACCGAATTTGACGATGGCTGCATCTCCTTCGACGTCATGCCCGAGACCCTCCGCCGCACCAATCTCGGCGACCTGCATCCGGGCTCTGCCGTCAACCTGGAAAGGGCCCTCACGCTCAGCGCTCGGCTCGGCGGCCACGTCATGCAGGGCCATGTTGATGGACGCGGCACTGTCGTCTCAGTCACCCCCGACCAGGACGCCTGGATTATGGAAATCCGGCCCCCCGCCGACCTCCTCCCCTACATCGTCGCCAAGGGCTTCATCGGCGTCGATGGCGCTAGCCTCACAGTCGCAGAGCGCCTTCCGGATACCTTCACCGTCTCCCTGGTAATCTATACTTGGGAGCACACGACCCTCAGCCAGCGCGCCGTTGGTCAATCCGTTAACCTTGAGGTCGACATCCTGGCCAAGTACGTCGAACAGCTGGTAAAGAGCGGTGACCTTTCCACCTCCCCCCTCTCCGCCATAGCGAGTCCCCAGCCCTGAGCCCCCGATTACCGGAGGATACCGGATGCAATTCGCCACCATCCCTGAAGCCATCGCCGACTTCCAGGAAGGCAAGATGGTCATCATCGTTGATGACGAGGACCGGGAGAATGAAGGTGACCTCACCGTTGCCGCCGATAAATGCACCCCCGAGATTATCAACTTCATGGCCACCCATGGCCGAGGCCTCATCTGCATATCCATGACCGCCGAGCGCCTGGAAGAGCTCCGCATCCCCATGATGGTCCAGGACAATACCGCCCCCTTCGAGACTGCCTTCACCGTCTCCGTTGAGGCCCGACGCCAAGTTACCACAGGCATCTCCGCCTTTGATCGCGCCCGCACAGTCGCTACCCTCATTGACCCCGACGCTCGCCCCGAAGACCTGACCAAGCCCGGCCACATGTTCCCCCTGCGCGCAAGGGAAGGCGGCGTCCTCGTCCGCGCTGGCCAGACCGAAGCCGCAGTCGACCTCGCCAAGCTCTCAGGACTCTACCCCGCAGGCGTCATCTGCGAGATCATGAACACAGATGGCTCCATGGCCCGACTCCCCAACCTCAGAAAGTTCGCCAGCGAACACGACTTGAAGATAATCACCGTCGCAGACCTCATCTCCTTCCGCATGCGTAACGACAAACTGGTCAAACGCTTCGCCGAGTCCCGCCTCCCCACCGACTACGGAGAGTTCCAGGCCATCGCATACTCCACCTCCATCAACCAGGACGAACACATTGCCCTGGTCAAAGGCGAAATCTCCGGTGAAGAGCCCGTCCTCGTCCGAGTCCACAGTCAGTGTCTCACTGGCGACGTCTTCTCCAGTTCCCGCTGCGACTGCGGCGAACAGATGGGCCTTGCGCTGAAGGCCATTGAGGAAGAAGGACGCGGAGTCTTCCTGTACATGCGGCAAGAGGGTCGAGGCATAGGTCTTCACAACAAGATCAGGGCCTACGCCCTCCAGGACCACGGCATGGACACCGTCGAAGCCAACGAGGCCCTCGGCTTCCCCGCCGATCGCAGGGACTACGGCATCGGCATGCAAATCCTCGTCGACCTCGGCGTCCGGGAGATGCGCCTCCTCACCAACAACCCCGCCAAGCGCGCAGGTCTCGAAGGCTACAACCTCCATGTCGTCGAAAGAGTCCCGATCCAACCCACAGTCAACGAGCACAACAAGCACTACCTCGAGACCAAGAAGCAGAAGTTGGGCCACCTGATCTAGCCCCGTAGGGCGATTGTGTAATGGGCAGGACCTATAAAGGCGACACCCTCGGCCGGGGCCTCCGCATCGGCATCGCCGTCTCTCGCTTCAACGAGTCTGTCACAACTAAACTCCTAGACGGCGCCATCGAGGGCCTGACCGCCAACGGCGTTTCCAGGCAGGAAATAGACGTAGCCTGGACTCCCGGCGCCCTCGAACTCCCCATCGTTGCCAAGCAGATGGCAGCCAGCGGCCGCTACGACGCAATCGTCTGCGTCGGCGCGGTCATAAGAGGCGAGACCGCCCACTTCGACTACGTATCCGCTGGTGCTCAACAGGGCCTAGTTCAGGCCGCTCTCGAAACAGGCGTCCCCATTATGTTCGGAGTCCTGACCACCGACGATGTGGAACAGGCCATGGCACGCTCCGGCGGCAAGAAGGGCAATAAGGGTTTCGACGCCGCCGCCGGCGCCATAGAAATGGCCAACCTCCTAAAGTCCCTCCCCGGTAGCTACTCCTAGCGCCTCCCCCATCTCCTACCTCACCGCAAACACCTGGTACCCGATGCACGGCCTCGGCAGGTCCTCCGGTATGAACCCCCAAGCCACGCCCAGGATTCCATTGAGCCACCTGAACCTCTCGGACGCTGTCTCAAAAAGCACCGACACATAGAAGTAATTACCGTCCTGCGATACTAGTTCCCCCCGGTTGTATGCCTCACTGAACTCCTCTGTGTACCGGAGAACACCCTTGTAAGTCATCATTATCAGATCACCGGCATCCGACAGAATCGTGATCCTTGCATCCACCAACCCCACCCCGTCGTGCCGCATGAGCAGCGGGTCCCCACCCCCTGCCAGGACCGTCCCATTCAACGTCGGCCCCTCTACTATGGCCCCTTCCAGTGGATACGTTATCCTCCGGTTCCCCAGCGGCCCATCCCCAATCAAGTGGTGCGGTCCCTGCGGGATCCGCACTTCAAACAAGAATTCGGTCTTTATATCTTTGGGCGCCATTCCCAACTCCTCATCCGAAAGTTTTTGACGCCTCATTCTAACCCCTGCCGCTCCCCTTTCCCTCGATGTGCCTCAAATCCATTCCAATGCTCTTCCCATCCCTCAACACAGTTGCTGGGGCGAGGCATCCCCACCCCTTGCCCCCCACCCCCTTCCCCGATACCATCATCCTCAACTAATCCCCACAAGGAGCCCTCATGCCCAAAGCCAACGTCAACGGCATCAACCTCCACTACGAGACCTGCGGCCAAGGTTTCCCCATCGTCTTCGTCCACGAATACGCCGGCAGCTGGGAGAGCTGGAATCAACAGGTCGAGTTCTTCTCTCGCAGCTACTCTACCGTCGCCTACAACGCACGCGGCTACCCACCCTCCGACGTCCCCACCGATCCCGACTCCTACTCCCAGCAGCACGCCGTCGATGACCTCTACGGTCTCCTCCGCCACCTCGATATCAAGGAGGCCTATATTTGCGGCCTCTCCATGGGCGGCAACGTAGCCCTCCACTTCGCCTTCCAACATCCGGAAATGGCTCGAGGCATCGTCGTTGCGGGCACCGGCTCCGGCAGCACCGACTCCTCCCGGTGGGGTCACCAAATAGACGACCTCGCCACCAGGATGGAGACCCAGGGCATGGACTCCATGGCCTTCTATACGAAGACCCAGACCCGGACTCAGCTCCTCCGCAAAGACCCCGACGCCTGGGAGGAGTTCAACCGGCTCTTCCTTGCCCACTCCGCCATAGGCTCCGCCCTCACCTTCCGCGGCGTCCAGGGCAAGAGACCGTCCATTTTCGAACTCACTGAACAATGCCGCCAACTCACGGTCCCTGCCATGATCATGGTCGGCGATGAAGACGCCCCCTGCATCGAACCCTCCATTTTCATGAAGCGCAACATCGGTCCCTCCGGTCTCCTCGTCTTCCCCCAGACCGGCCACACCATGAACCTCGAAGAGCCCATGCTCTTCAACCACTCCGTCCAGATGTTCATCAACGCCGTCGAAGAAGGTCGCTGGGCTACCCAGGACATCACCCAGGACCCCGACTTCCTCGTCACCCCCGACTCCCGTTAGCCAATCTGAAGGTATTAGGCGGGAAGGTATTACCCCATCTGCCTCGACGGGTCGCAGATGCGCATCTGGTGTGAAAGAGCTGGGGTGAGGGTTATACCCATCCCTACAACGAATAATGCTCCCGAGCCGCCAAATGGGTCGGATCATCCAGCCGAAAAGTATCCGGGTTCTGACCCCTCTCCAGCGCCAGCCAGTACGTGAACAGCTGCAACGGCACGAGATACACAATCGGAGACAACGCCTCCACAACCCCCGGCAGTCTCACAACATTGTCCGCCACCAACGCCAAATCCTCATCCCCCTCCGACACCAGCGCCATCAACCCTGCACCCGTTGCCTTTGCCGCCTTCCCTATCTCCACCGACCTCTCGTACCCGGGCCCCGGGGGTGATATCAGCGTCACCGAACACTTGGGCCCGGTCGCCACGAACGGCCCGTGCAGGAATTGTTCCAGTTGAAAGGCCGTAGTCACGTCGTAGGTAGCCTCGTTTATCTTCAGCGCCACCTCGTATGCCGTCGACGCATTTGGTCCCCAACCCGCAAAGCAGTACCACCCGAAGTCCCGCACCCTTCCAACCAGCTCCTTCACTTCCTCCTCCGTCCCCAGCGCCGAGGCTACAGCGTCCGGCAACCCCTCTAACTCCCGACCCAACCCTTCCCTACCCTTGACCCGAGCAGCAATCATCGCCAGTGCCGTCATCGCCCCCGTGTGGCTGATCGTAAACGCCGAAGATCTGTCCCGGTACGTCGTTCTCACCACCACGTCCGCCTCATCCAGCTTCGCCTCCGAGGTCTGGCACGTCACGAGCGCCGTAGAAGCCCCCGACGCCTTTGCCATCGCCAGCGCCTCCCCCGAATAGTGCTTCGTCCCACTGTGCGCCATCATTATCACCAGGTCATCGCTGCTGAGTGGTGGTGGATAGGAAGCGAACTCAAACGAATGCCACGCCCGGGCCTCCGACAAGCCAACAGACCTAAAAAGATGCTCACCCACCAGCGACGCATGCCAGGATGTCCCAATCCCGCACACATGCACCCTCCTCGCCCTCGACGCCAGACCCGCAACTTCATCCGCCGCCGAACCTTGTGTTTTCAGGATCTGACTTATCGCCTCGGGCTGGTCCTGAATGCAATCGTGCATGTAATACGGGTGCCCCTCCCGGGGCGGGGGTCTCTTTGCCATCTCCATACTCCTGACTTCGTTAGAGAGCGGAGAGTATATCTCTCTCTCCTTGAACCGGCAACGGTCCCGCTCAGTCCAATCAACTACCATCCCTTGCCCCGACTCCGTTTCCCGTCTATCCTTCCCCGACAGGCGTCTCATATGTTCGGTCATCCCATAAAAATTACGGACGGCGTTTTCCAGCTTAGGGCTATTGGTGCCCGCGTCACCCTTATTACCGAGGGCGAAGAAGCTATCCTCATAGATGCCGGTTTTCGAGGAAGCTCCCGAGCGATCATCAGGGGCCTTTCCAAATGCGGCCTATCCCTTGAATCTATCGAACGCATCGTCATCACTCACGCCCATCCGGATCACTCGGGCGGCCTGGGTGAGCTTGTATCCGGAAACAACATCTCCGTCGCAGTACACAACTCGGAGGCGGACATCATCGAAGGCATAGCACCCGCCCCAAACCCCCTGCGCTCTCAGTTCCTCGGCTCAGTCGCCCATCCCGCCCTGGCCAAGCTCACCGGTAGCCCCGTACCAGTCGACCTCCGTCTCAAAGACGGAGACCTCATCCCCTTCCCTTCTGAGCTAAGGGTCATTCACCTTCCCGGCCATACCCAAGGCAGCATTGCCCTTTTTCTACCGGACAAAGGGATTATCATCATTGGCGACGCCCTGCAGTACAAGTTCGGGTGGAGACTATCTCCACCGGCCCGCGGCGTCACACAATCCCCGGAACAGGCTATGTGCTCCTTGGAAAAGCTGCTTCCCCTTGAGTTCCACACCATCTGCTTCAGCCACTTCCCTCCTCTAAACAAGGATGCGAAAGACTCCCTCAAACGCCTCATAGACCGCAACGCCGAACGATCGAGAGTCAACCTTGTGAGGGTGTCCCAGAGAAACTGATCATGCCGTCGGCTGCCGTCCCAGATACCATAGTCGAATTCCTGCATCAAACCGTGGCCCGACACGGTTCCCGCGATGCCCTCCTTATCAAACCGGCATTCCGATACCTACGATGGTCTTATGAGCAGCTCTGGGAAGACTCCGGACGTGTTGCCTCCCTCCTCCAAAGCCGAGGCCTCAAAAAGGGAGACCAGGCAATCTTATGGGGCCCGAACTGTCCCCAATGGGTCATTGCCTTCTTCGGCGCCATTAGAGCGGGAGTCGTCCTGGTCCCCCTGGACCTGCGCAGCGCCCCCGACTATGTGGCCCGGGTCATCTCGCGCACAGAACCAAGACTCGCTTTCACCTCCCGCCTAACCCCTAAGGGCGACGTTGACCTCGGTGTTCCTGAAATCACTTTCGAAGATTTGGAGTCGGCCATTGCGGGTCTCACCAATCCGGACCCCGTCCCCATCCACAAGGACGACCTGGTGGAAATCATGTTCACGTCGGGCACAACCGGCGATCCCAAGGGTGTGATGCTGACTCACCGCAACCTTACCGCCAATATAGAAGGCATCTCCCACTACATCAACGTTAAATCCTCCAGCCGGCTCCTGTCCTTGTTGCCGCTCAGCCACATGTACGAGCAGATGGGTGGGCTGTTCTTTGCCCTTCACTCGGGGGCGAGCGTCACTTACCCTGTCAGCAGACAGCCAACGGTCCTCTCTCGCACGATGCGGGAGCGCAGGATAACCACCATGCTCCTCGTCCCTCAAGCCTTGGAACTCCTGATGAACGGCATCGAACGCGAGGTCAGCCGTCGGGGTAAGGAACGACTCTGGAATACACTGCTCAAAGCGGCCGGCCGCACTCCGTTCTCTCTCCGCCGACACCTTTTCCGCAGCGTCCACAAGCAGTTCGGGGGCAAGCTGGACCTGATAGTATCCGGCGGCGCACCATTGGACCGGGACCTGGGCCGCAAATGGGAACTCCTGGGCGTCAAGGTCCTACAGGGCTACGGGGCTACCGAGGCCTCGCCTGTCATCAGCAATCACACCATGGACGTTCGCCGCCCCGACTCTACAGGTCTACCTTTGCCCAACGTCTGCGTAAAGATCAGCGACCGGGGCGAAATCCTGGTCAAAGGCGACAACGTAACTCCCGGATACTACAACGCGCCCGAAGAGACAGCGAGGGCCTTTGAAGATGGTTGGTACAAGACCGGCGACCTGGGCTTTTTCGACGATGAAGGTTTCCTCCACATCCAGGGTAGGGTCAAGGATATGATCGTCCTTCCCAGCGGCCAGAACGTCTTCCCCCAGGACATCCAGAACATTCTGGTCAAACACCCCAGCGTCAGGGACGCCGTGGTGCTCGGTCTGCCCAGGGGAACCTCCGTGGAGGTCCACGCCGCTCTTATCCTGGAGTCTCCCGACTCCGCCGGCCAGGCTGTGGACTGGGCAAACTCCCAGCTCGCCGAGCATCAGCGGGTCCGCGGCTTCACCGTATGGCCTTATGAAGACTTCCCCCGTACCCATACCCTTAAGGTCAAGAATCAGCTGGTTATCGATGCCATTCTTCGCGGCGCTGATCAGTCTCCTGCTTCCTCTTCTCAATACACGTCCGCGCCTTCCACCGGCTCCCGCAACCTGATTCAGATCATCGCCGAGATCAGCCGTCGAGACCCTGAGTCGGTCCTCGAATCAGCAACTCTAGGCAACGACCTGGATCTCGATTCCCTTGGGCGGATAGAACTTCTATCCGCCGTAGAGGCCGAGTTGGGAGTCTATCTCGACGAGTCCCAAATCTCCCCCGAGACAACAGTCAGTCAGGTGTCTTATCTGGTCGAACAAGGCTCCCGTCGTCCGCCTATGGTCAGATTTCCCGCCTGGGGCATGCGATTGTGGGCCCGCATCGCGCGCGGATTCCTCCAACGGGCCTTCATCTTTCCGGTGATGACCTTGGTCTACGGACTGAAGGTGTCCGGCAGGGAGAACCTGGCCGGGCTCTCGGGGCCCGTACTCTTCGCGGCCAATCACCACCTGGGCCTCGACAACCCCCTCATTTTCAAGGCCGTCACCCGACAGTGGAGGAGACGATTGGCCGTAGCCGCCGCGGCTGAGCTATGGCGAAACCCTGTCTGGTGGGTCCTGAACCCTCTTCTGGGCAATGGATTCCCCATCGCCCGGGAAGGTCCGGTCAGACCCAGCCTGGAAAACCTGGGAGGCATCATGGAACGCGGGTGGTCCATCCTGCTTTATCCGGAAGGCGTGCTTACGATAGGAGGACCCATGAAACCCTTTATGCAGGGCGTCGGGCTTATTGCGGTAGAGGGACGAGTCCCTGTTGTCCCTGTGCGTCTGGAAGTTGCACGCTTCGGCAGCCCATCGTGGTTCCCATTCCTCCGACGTGGACATGTGCAAATCCGCTTCGGACCACCCTTCACCTTCCCACCCGACACCGACTACCAATCCGCAACTACTGCCATAGAGCAAGCCGTACAATCTCTCTGATCCCCACTATTCCATCATTCCTCAGAACCAGTTCGGGCACCGCCGCATAGAATTGCGGGACCTCTTCCAGGACCTGCCTATAAGGGCAGCAGCGGCCTGTCCCCCGACTCCAGCGGCACCTCGAACGTGTTCAGCGCCCCGGCAAGCATCGCGTAATATCCGGTCGTCGCCGTGAGATCAACCGCTCCCCGTGCCCCGAATTTCTCCAGTATCGCTCCTCGGGCCTCATTCGACGCCCTGTGCTCCCGTATCGTCTCCTGCACGTACCTGACGACCATCCCCTCCCTTTCATCCAGCCCCGACGGAGCAGTGCGGTCCCTCACCGCAGCAATCACCTCATCCCTGACACCCGCCTCCCGCGCCAGAGGCTCATGGTACGTCCACTCGTACTGGCAGTCCCACTCCCGTGCCGTAACCAGAATAGCCAGTTCCGTAACTTCTTCCGGCAAGCTCGACTCAAACCTGATGTAAGCCCCCAGGTGCCCCACCCGACGCCCCACCTCCGGGCTGTTCAATAGCACCGAAAACGGCCCCGACACCTCTCCCCTACTCCCAACAATCTCGTCATACGCAGCCCATCCCTCTTCGGGCATATCTTCCTTGTTCCTGATTCTCGGCAAATTCTTCATGCGTCGTCACACCCTTTCTTCTAACGCGCAGGTGCCCTCTTGAATAGCGATGCTACTATCAGTGCCCCACCTATGATCATTATCACTATCGTCGGCATAATAAGGCTGTTCGTCACGTCCGTTATCATTGATGTACCTACGTCCACGGCCAGCTGGCACAGGGCTGGCTCCACTTCCGCCGCCCTCCCGACTAACCCGTCACATCCGACGTGTCCCACCTCCAGGAAAGATGCAAACATCCCCGTCAGTTGGCTCTTTAATATCAGCGCCAACGCCAGGAACGCCGCTCCCGACAGCAATATCGCCAGCCCGGGCCATCCCATGAATCCTTTCAATCCAGGTAACTGGAAGAGCCCCAACAGAACGCTGAACCCTACAATCGCCAATATGCCCACCCAGGACCCGGCGGTCTTGCCCCAGATCAACCATCCGCGAATCCCATCCACGTCTCGCAGTACCTCGTCCTTGCCTACCCCCCTGTTCTTGGCTATCTTCCCCAACGGGTCGAATCTGTCATGCCTGTCCAGCTGGTTGTCACGGAATTCGTCCAGCCCGGCTTGAATTAAAGGGCTGGCCAATGGGTCCATCGCTACAATCAGGACCGTGGTCACCGCCTCCCGAGAGTCGGGCAGTGCCAGTGCATCATTTATCTCCTCATCCAGCTCGTCCAGATACCCTAGAATTTCGGGGGAAAGGCCCCGCTCCCGAGCCAGCGCTTTCGCCTCCGCATAGGCCGCAGGCCGAGCCTCCGCAGCCACCCCGACCAGCGACGGCGCAGTAATCGGAAACCGCGGGTCCTGCAGCTGGAGCAGTGTTTCCGCTAGCTCCCCGCTCAAGGCCATTGCCCTTTCGTCGTCAGTGCCTTCCTGTGGAGGCAAGACGGTCAGGTTGTTCTCTATTTCTTGTGCGAGGAAGAGTATTAGCATCGGTTTGGCCGTGCCCTCCACCGCCTCGACTCCCTCGGGCGTGGGAACCCTTGTCCCGATTATCGGCCGGAACTCGACGTATACATTCGGTACTTCTATAGGCTCTCCGGTGGTCGGGTCGGTCTCCTCGTTCAAATACTCCACCGCCCCCCTCACCACCGACTCAACCTGCCTCCGTAGCTCCGGCGGCGGGAAAATGCCCTTTATCAGGGTCTCCACGTCCTCCTCTTTCAGTTGTATGTTTCCCAGGAATGTCGCCCGCTCATCCTCTTGGATCTGGCTTATTACTTCAGGCACCAATATGGCGTCATACACCCTGTTGTAGGCGTCATTCTCCGATAAATGCTCGAAGTAGAACTCCTCGGAAAGGAAATGGGAGTGAAGTGCGTGGGTGGTAAGGTAGCTCAGCGCCCCTAGGAAAATCATCAGCCCCAGTATCAGGCTTATGACAACTCTAAGGGAACTCATGCTTCACAGAGGCTGCAACCGGGAACAATGGGCGGGTCCTCCCATCCATCCCCCGGTCATTGCACTTACCGCTTCTCTGCCCCGTCCCGAAACTCGCGCGGGAGGACAAAAGTGATGTTCTCTTCCGTGCCGCCCAGTGTGCTTACCCTGTCCGGTTTTAGCGCATCTACAACCTGCTCTACCAGAAGCTCCGGCGTCGACGCCCCGGAGATTATCCCCACCCTCTTCACGTCCGAGCCTATCTCTAGCCCGTCCAGGTCCTGCGCCCCGCTGATCAGATAAGCTGGCACCCCTAACGCCTCTGCCACGTCCCTTAACCTGTTGCAGTTGGAGCTCTGCTGGGCCCCGATTACCAGCACCAGGTCTGATGTTTCCGCTAGCTGCTGCACCGCATCCTGCCGGTTTGTCGTCGCATAGCAGATGTCATTTCTAACCAGCGAATTTGGAAAACGATCCTTCACTTCATTCACTGCCTTGGACGTGTCCATCACCGAAAGTGTCGTTTGCGTCAGCACTACCAGTGGGCTGTCCTCTTCCCACTCCGGGAGGTTGATTTCCTCCCTTTCATCTATCAGTTCCATGGGCGTCTGTCCCATGGTTCCTATCACTTCCTGGTGACCCGGATGCCCGATGAGGACAACCTTCCGGCCCTCTTTGGCATACTTCCGCGCCTCATTGTGCACCTTCGTGACCAGGGGACAGGTGGCATCGATTACCCTGTGCCCCTTCTCCCGGGCCCTCTCGAAGTCCTCGGGCGGAGACCCGTGCGCCGAAAACACCACCACCGCATCCTCGGGTACCTCGTCCACGTCCTCCACCGTAATGGCGCCCTTCGCCTCCAGGGACTCCACCACGTACGGGTTGTGCACTATCTCGTGCTTCACGTATACCGGGGGCCCATACTTCTCCAGGGCCAACTCCACAATATCGATTGCCCGCACCACCCCCGCACAGAACCCCCTCGGTGTCGCGAGAAATACCTCCAACGTTGCAGTCCCCTTTCTGGTTTCGCCTCTCGGCTCAAGCAATTATACATCCCCGACCCCACCCCTCTCCCATCCCGAGGTCCCGCGAGGGATCTGGGGCCTGTCCATCCGCATTCTTCCTTAATCCCCCTCCACGCAGAGGCGACCGGTGAGTCGCCCTCCCCCCTACCACCCGATAGCACACCCATCCTTCCGAGGTTCAGACCCACCCCTCAACACCCCCGTCTCCGCATCCCGCTCGATTATCTGCCCTCCACCGAACAGGCTCCTGTTCTCATCACCGTACGTCACCACCGAATGACCTCTCCTGATTAGCTCTTCCCGGGTCCCCGCATCCACCTCATCCTCCAGGGCCACCCCATCCCCTATAAGCGCACTGAACCGCAGCGCGTCCAGTGCCTCCTGCGGCTCAAGGTCGAAGTCGACCATATTCGCCATGACCTGAAGCTGCCCTTGAGGCTGCTGGAATCCCCCCATCACCCCGAAGGATAACCACACATTGTCCCCGCGCGTAGCCATCGCCGGGATTATCGTGTGATACGGCCTCTTCCCCGGCGCCAGTGCATTCGGGTGCTCCGGGTCCAACGAGAACAGCGCCCCTCGGTTATGTAACGCAATCCCGGTGCCCGGCACCACCAGCCCGGTCCCAAAGCTTTCGTACAGGCTGTTAATGAAAGAGCAGGCGTTCCCCTCCCCGTCCACCACCGTCAGGTAGGCCGTGTTGGCCGTCGCATAAACGTTGCCGGGCTTCGGGTGCTGTATCACCCCGTCGCATGAAATCTGCCCCCGACGCTCCGCCGCATACCCCTTGTCCAGCAGCGCCTTCATCGGCACGTCAACCTTCGCCGGGTCCGCCACGTACTGCAGCGCGTCCGCGTACGCCAGCCTCATCGATTCGATCAGGTGGTGATACGTGTCCGCCGATTGAAATCCCATCCCCCGGATATCGAACCCTCCGCTATGTTCATCGCCATCAACGCCGCAATCCCGTGACCGTTGGGCGGGCATTCCCACACCCGCACCCCTCTATAGTCCGTGTGGATCGGTTCATCCCAGGTGGACTCGTGGTTCTCCAGGTCTTCCTTATCAAGCCACCCGCCCATCTTTTGCACGTAGTCGGCAATCTTCTCCGCGAGCTTCCCCTTGTAAAATGCCCTCGGCCCGAGCTTCGCAATCGATTTCAACACCTCCGCCATCTCCGGGACCTTCATCACTTCCCCCGCCCTCGGCGCCCGACCGTTCACCAGTAGCTCCCCACCCGACGGGCATCTCGCCAGCTTGGCCTCATTGTTCTTCCACGACCGGCCGAGCACCTTCTGCACCACGAACCCCTCGCTCGCATACCCGATGGCCGGCTCCAGCAGACGGGACAGTGGCATCGTCCCATGTCTCTTCAACAGCGTATCCCACCCATCCACGATGCCCGGAACCGTCACCGACTGCGCCCCCAGCTGCGGCATCTCCCTGTGCCCTTCCCTCCTGAGTTCCTCCAGCGACGCCCCCCTCCCCGACCTCCCACTCCCGTTCAGCGCCGTCACCTTCCGGTCCTTGGCCATCCACGTCAGAGCGAACATGTCCCCACCCAGCCCCGTGGACATCGGCTCCGTTACGCACAGCGCCGCCGAGGTCGCGATCGCCGCATCAACCGCATTCCCCCCTTCCTCCAGCACCCGAAGCCCTGCCATCGCCGCCTGCGTCTCGCTGGTAGCCACCATCCCATGCTGCGCCACGACCGACGGCCTTGTTGTGTAGAAACTCATCTCTTCCTCCTGATTATCGACGTTGACGTCTAGTTCGCGGCATCCCGCTCGTCGAACACTTCCTTCGCCACCCCCAGCGCGTTGAGGCAAGCGGGAAGCCCGCAGTAGTACACCAGGTGCATGAACAGCTCTCCCGACCTCCTCCCGACTCCACCCCAGGTTCAGCGCCCAGTCCACGTGTCCCTTTAACTGTGGCAACCGTCCGAGCACACACAGCGCCGACATAGTGGCCAGGCTCCGCACCTTCTTCTCCAGACCCGGCCTCCCCCACACGTCCCCGAACAGACTGGCCGTCACCCACTCCTCCATCCCCGACACCAGTCCATACTCCGGCCCCGACGCAACTTCCGGATGCCCGAGGCTGAGTTCACTTAACACCTCATTGCCCTTGGCCACGCGCTCCGCCGTAGACTCTCCCACCTCCGACTCTCCGGCCTCTTCATCCATGAGCCCCCGTTCCTCGAACACCGCCCGAGCCACAGACAACGCATTCAGCGTCGAAGGTAGCCCCGCATAGAACACCAGGTGCATGAAAAGTTCGCCTAGCTCTTCCTTCGTCCACCCCAGGTTCAGAGCATAACCTATGTGTCCTTTCAGCTGGGGCTCCTTGCCCGTAACTGTCAAAGCCGTCATGGTGGCAATGCTTCTCATCTTCTTCGGCAGACCCGGCCTCCCCCACACTTCCCCAAACAGCGATGCCGTCACCCAGTCTCCCATTCCCGGCACCAGGTCGTACTGCGGAAGCCCCGCCGCCGTCCTGCCTCCCAGGCTAAGCTCTTGATAGCTGGCTTCCCCTCGGTTTACCCTGTCCTCGAAATCCGACATATCGCTTACAATCTCCAAAATTGTTGTTGGCCGGGCCCCATTATAGGCCATCCCTCCGCAAAGGTAGATATCCTCAGACCCGACACGCGAGGCTGCACATGAGCAAAAGAAAACGAAAACCCCCACAGGAAGAATACTCCCCCAAGGACCGCTCCATGGCCGGCAACCTCGGCGTCGTCTTCGGCCCCATAGGCGCCCACCGCTTCTACCTCGGCTATCCCATCCACGGCATCGTCCAGATACTGCTCACCCTCACCATCGTCGGCGCCCTCTGGGGCATCTACGAAGGCATCACTATCCTCTGGGGCAACGAATGGCGGGACGGCCAGGGCCGACTCCTCCGCCCCTCCCCACCCACCGGCAAACAGACCAAATAGCCACCCTTCCTTAGGAGCAACGCTATGTACGAAAGCCTTAACGGAAAAGTCGCCCTCGTCACCGGCGGCGGCTCCGGCATCGGCCGCGCCACCTCCCTGGCCTTCGCCCGACGCGGCTGCAAAGTAGTCGTCTCCGACATGAACGGCCCGGGCGGCCTCGAGACAGTAAAGCTCATCCTCGAAACCGGCGGAGAAGCCATATTCATCCCCGCCAACGTCACCCTCACGTCCCAGGTCGAAGCCCTTGTCCAGCGCACCGTCGCCCGGTTTGGCAGCCTCGACTGCGCCGTCAACAACGCCGGCGTCAACGTCGCCTCCCGCAACCCCACCCACCTCTACTCCGAAGATGACTGGGACCGCATCATCGACGTGAACCTGCGCGGCGTCTGGCTCTCCATGAAATACGAAATACCCGTAATGCTCGAACAAGGCCGCGGCTCGATAGTAAACCTCGCCTCCATCTATGGCATCGTCGGCGCACCCAATACCGCCGCCTACACCGCCAGCAAGCATGGTGTGTCGGGCCTGACCAGGGTCGCCGCCCTCGAATACGCCCAGGAAGGCATACGGGTCAACGCCGTCGGCCCCGGCTACACCGACACCTCCATGGTCCGCCGAGTCATCGACGTAAACCCCGGCTTAGAAGACTGGATGATCACCAAAACGCCCACCGGCCGCATGGGCAACCCCGAGGAGATCGCCGAGGCCATCGTCTGGCTCTCCTCCGACGAGGCCTCCTTCGTCACCGGCGCCGTCGTCCCCATAGACGGCGGCATGACCGCCCGCTGACTGAATTGCCAACAGTTTCTGGACCTCGACAATAATCGTCTTAGGGGGCGGGACCGCTCATCCTGAGGCCCTCGAAGAGCCTTCCCCTGCGAAGGCAGGGGGTCGAGCGGGGGGATGCCCACACCCACCCATCCGTCTCGCCTTTACAGGCTGCATGGGATAGTCAGTAGGTACCGATTTGATTCACCACAACCGCCGCACCCTCCGGTCAAAAAACTGCTCCACGGATACTAACATCAGGTTCCGTCCCAGTGCCTGTGCAATTAGCATCCTGTCGAACGGGTCACGATGATGTACCGGAAGCATCCCCGCCCGAACCCCATCACTAACCGTTACAGGCAACTCCTCAAATCCCTCTCCCTCCAACACAGCCGGCATATCTAATACATACCGCCCTACTTCTTCCAACTTGCCTGCATTGTGCTTGATGGCGATCTCCCATACGGAGGCAGCGCTAACCCACTTATCATTCGTGGGGTCAGAGATAGCACGGCGAGCAGAAATCGGCAATCGCGAGTTTCCCTCCAGCCACCAAAGGAAAGAGTGGGTATCCAGTAGGAGCTGCAGCTATCCGCCCTCCCACAGCTTCAGTTCTTCTTCCGTCATTGGATCGTAAAAGCTGTCGTGTATCTTTATCTTTCCCTTCAATACGCCAAATTGTGGCCTTCCCTTAGGTTTACACTTCACCAGCCGGGCCACCGGCTTGCCGTTGCGTGCTATCACAACCTCTTCACCGTTTTCCACTTGCACCAATAGTCGCGACAGGTTTGTCTTTGCCTCATGCACGTTCACAGTTGTCATATTCGTTCCTTTTACTGTATTAGCTAACCCAATAGCTAATACAGTAACCAGTCAACCGGGTTACCCCAAACAATCGAGCGCGCGCTAGGCTGCAACCGAGCATTCCGCCCAACTCATCTAATCAATCCGTTGGTATCCAAAACAAGCCGCACTAGCTCCCCTCCCAAAGTTTAAGCTCTTCCTCCGGCAACGGGTCGAAGAAAAAGCTGTCCTCGATATTTATCAGGCCCTTCAGAACATCGGGCTGTGGCTTCCCTTTGGGATCGCAGCCAACTAGCCTCGCCACCGGCTTGCCCCTACGGGCGATAACGATTTCTTCTCCCGCTTCCACTTGCGCCAATAGTCGCGACAGGTTTGTCTTCGCCTCATGCACGTTTACAGTAGTCATTTCCGGTCCCTTGCATTAACTTAGCTAACTATATGGCTAAGTCAGCGGTGAGTCAACCGGATTTCACTCCCTACCCCCGATACTCCAGCCTAGGCCCCCTCAACCGCTCCTCCAGGCCCGTGTCCCCCATGAACTTCACCAGGTATTGGTGCAAGTCCCTTGCCACGTCCTCCCGGTCGTTCACCACGTTACGCTCCTGCCCGGGGTCCGACACCCGGTGATACAGCTCCGACTTTCCAGCCTCCGCCGCATATAGCAGCGACCACTCGTCAGTCGTCACCACAGTGTTCGAGTGCACCTTCGCCCGACGCAGGAAGTTGTCCACGTGCCTAACCTCCGCCCCCGGATTTGCGAAGGGCTTTCCGCTAATCACAAACTCCCGTCCCGGCATCGACAAATCGTGCATCCTCTCCAGTAAGCTGTCCCCTTCCACGTGCTCGGGAATTGGCTGCTCCAGGATCTGCATCACCGTAGGCATCACGTCCACGGCCGCCGTCAGCTTGTCGTACACCCCGGTTTTTACGCCTGGTACGTACATCAGGAGCGGTATGCGGATAATCTCATCGTACAGCGGATCGTGGCCCCACCCCGCCCCGGCCTGCATCCATCCCGCTGCCGCCGTTCCCTCCTCGTTCGTATACACCGACTTCCCGAAATGCCCCCCGTGCTCCCCGAACAGGAACCCGTGGTCCGTGGTGAAGATGATCGCTGTTTTGTCCATTAGTCCCATGTTCTCGACGCACCGCAGCAGGTACCCGACCCACGTGTCCACCATCGTCACCTCTCCGCAATACGAAGCGTGGGCCTTCTTCACCTTCGCCTCCGTGAACCCCGGCACGTCCTGCCACCTGTTATACGGCGGGTCTATCACCTCTCCGTCGTAGTCCGGCATGTACAGCTCGGTGTAGTAGTTCGGCGCATCCCACGGCTCGTGCGGGTCCCACGTATCGATGTAAAGGAAGAAATTCTCCTTGTAATGTCGCTGGAGCCACTGCGCTGCCCACGTAAAGGTTTGCGGCGCAGCATGGTCCGCCTCCGTCCTCCACCCTGACCTCAGGTCCCCTGATTCAGTCCTGAACCTGCCCGGGATTAAAGTCGCATCCTGGCTGGGGTTGAAGAAAAACCCCTGGAACCCCCTGTCGAAGTTCATCCCGTCCCTGATGTAGTACGGTGTATCCACCACCGCCGCCGTCACGTATCCCTTCTCCGACAGTATGTCCGCTAGCGTTATGGAATGCGAAGGCAGTGGCTCCCAACCCATAAACGACATCGTCCACTGACCAGTCTGGTGGTCCGCCCGAGCCGGCACCGTCGGAAACGAAGACACGTAGTGCGCATCAAACCTCACCGACTTCTCAGCCAGCGAGTCCAGCGCTGGTGTCCTGATCCAGTCGTTCCCATACGCCCCCATCCGGTCCCACCTGAACGTATCCGCAACTATCCAAATCACATTCATCTCTTATCTCCTTGCCGTATCACCGACCCAAAGACCGAACTGTCCAAATGTAATCCCGAAACCCCGTGAGGTCGTAGATGTCGAAGATGCGCCAGGGCGTGCGCCTTGGGCGTGAATCTAGGACAGTGTCCAACCTCCTCATCGGTAACACCCCCTTCAAGACACCCGGATCGGATGTGGAATCGGCTGGTTGAACAGGTACCCTTTGGCATTGAACGACACCCTTTCCGGCTGCCTGTTCCCCTCCGAGTCCGTCGCCCGAATCATTATCTCGTACTCCCCCGGCCTCGCATCCCACGTGAACTCAAACCGCACCCAAGAGTATTGTACCTGCGCCCTGGATATATCCGCTTCATGCCACGTACCCCCCGAGTCCTCACTCCATTCAACCTTGGCAATCTGCCCATGAGGAGAATGCGCAAACCCGTACAGCCGGTACTCGCCCGAGGACAGTCTTGCTGGCCAGGGCAGCGCCAGCGCGCTGTTCACTACCTGCGTAGTAATGATCTGCCCATCCGCCAGCCCCTCCCTCGGATACTCATCCCCAACTAGCACGTAATGCGTCGTGTTGTTCCGTGTCCAAATCATCTCTCTGGATACCACAATGCTCCGCAGCCACTTGATTGAAGACGACCCCACCCAACCCGGCACTAGGGCCCTTAGTGGATACCCGTGGTCCCGAGGCAAAGCCTCTCCATTCAGGCTGTATGCCAGTAGCGTATCCGGATGCATCGCCTTCTCCACTGGAATCACCCGCCTGAAACCACCCTCCGGCGACTTCGCATCCATCCCGACCAACAGCACGCTTCGCGCATCCGCCTTGATTCCGGCGGCCGCCAGCACATCCCGCAACGGCACCCCCGTCCACTCCCCGCTCCCCACCGCCCCCAACCCCCACTGCGTCCCGCTCGTTTGCTGACCATGCAACTTCTCAAACATCGACCGATGATTTCCCGCACACTCGAGGTAAGATACTACCGTCCGAGACGGCATCCTTCGAATGTCCTCATAGCTGAATTCCACCGCCTCCGACACCCCATCTCCTTCTAAACTCAGCCTCCACCCCGTCACGTCCACGTCCACGCTCTCCGAGTTGTTCCGCACGAAGAAGTAACGATTCGGCGTAGTCACCCCTTGGACGTTCTCCAGCCGCGCCTCAAGGCTGCCATTGTGCCGTATGAACGGCCCAGGATCTTTGAACCACCTCCGAGCCTCTTCCACCTCCCCAGGAGTGCTGGGAGTCGGAGGCGACGTTGGCTCAGGCGTTGCCATTGGAGTCGCCGTCGGCATAACGCCACAAGCTGCCAGTGCAGCAACCCCACCCCCCGCCGCCGTCAACTGCAAGAATCGACGCCTGCTTATGCCCTTCCCAACCGCTGAGTCCCGAGTCCTCCCCGACCCTTGACTCTCAACACTACTTGGAGCCTTCGACCTGTCGACTTCGGATGGGTCCACGCCTATTCTACCTTTATCCCGCTACCGGGCGAACAGACTGACAAGATTTCTGCAACGACACGCCCTTACGTTACCACCCCGCCGACTCCCCATAAACCCCCACCCCGCACCCACCACACTTCATCTTGCACTATAATGTCCCACGCCCAACCCCCGACCCCACAAACAATATCCCCCAGAAGGAGCAACCCCCAATGGCAGCTGTTTCATGGAGCGAGGTCGCCAAGTATTTCGAAGACGCCTTCCCCCTCAAGGGCCGCGTCGAACGCCGGGACGTCATGGACCTCGCAGATGCAGACCTCGCCTCCGATGACGTAATCGACGCCATCGACGCCATAGGCTCCCGCGTCTTCCCCACCATAGAAGCCGCCAAAGACTTCCTCACCTCCCAGGGCTACATCTCCTAACCCCCTTCTCTGTATGTCATCCCGATTTCTCTTTATGTCATCCCGATGCCCCGCGAGGGATCTGGGGTGGGGTTCTCCGGCTCCTTTTTCGCCCTCCCTCCCCCGTAGGGGCTACCGGCGGGTCGCCCTTCCTCCCTCCTTTTCCCTGTAGGGGTAATCCCTTGTGGTTGCCCTGGGGTGGGGCCGCTCACCCTGTCGAAGATCCGCCTCGGCGGGAGGTTACTTGAAGAGCCTGCTCCTGCGAAGGCAGGGGGTCGAGGGGGTGGCTCACACATTTCCAAACCGTCACACCCCTCTACCCAAAAACAATCGGGGCCCGACACACGCCGGGCCCCGATTTCCTATCTTCTCTATGAAACGAGCCGACTACACAAACAACGGCCCGAACACCACCGCCGTCAGTTCAATCAATGTTCTGACCTTTAGCATCGCTCTGCAATTTTTCCTCTAGTTTCTCAATGCGTTTCTCTACCTCTTCATCTTTTTCCAGAGCAACGGTGTACTTTAGGTCTTCAATTGCCTTTTCTAATTGGCCAAGTGCCTCAAACGCTTCTGCACGTTCATTCCGGCTAGTCAAGTCATTCGGATCAACAGTTAAAGCACGATTTAAAACCTTAACGGCTTCTTCCCAATCTTTACTTGCTTCGGCTTCTTTACCTAGCTCAGCAAAAGTTCTCGCTCTTCCAATAAGCGCTGGGACATGATACGGATCGCAGTGTAAGGCAAGTATATAACTGATTAGTGCTCCTTGGTATAAATCACTCGGAGATTCTTTTCTATCGACCATCTCCTGAAGTTTGACAATGCTGGTTCCGATGGATAGTGATATATAGTACTTTTGATAAAAATCTAGGGCTCGCGCCAAGTGATAAGTAGATGCTGCCGCCCTTTCAAGCCATCTAGCCTCATTAGGAGCAGCATCGCTAGCCTTCCAATATAATAATATCGCTTCCTCAGGATCGCCCAATTGAAACTCCGAGACCTGCGCCCTTATTCCATAAGCTAAAGCCAGCGATGAACCCGCTTTCTCTCGTCCTGTTCGGGTCGCACTCTCGTAATGAAGTTGTTCCAGTTTCCTTTCAGTCTCCAAGCTGCCGTACGGCGTCATATTATCAAACGCTTTGTCTATAGCTGATCTGAAAAGGCGCCGTTTAAGGCTCTTAAACCACCCTATTTCTATGTCAGGGTCATACCTAATAGGGTTTCTAATACAGCATTGACTGCAGAATAACAGTCGTTTATCCGTCCTACAGCGGCAATTCCTGCAAATCCTCAAGTACCATTTCATTAGCGTTTACAAGTGGGTGACAATAGATTAAACGGTTTTGTTGCAAAGTAGCGCACGGGCCTTCCGCCAACCCCATCCAGTAATCATTATCATTACCCCCAAAGTCACAATGACCTATAGGGTCAATTGCATTATTTCCACGACTATCATCAGCCCACCTCAACGATGAATACGCTTCTTTGCAACAAAGCCAATTAAACCCAACCTTGCCTCGGAAACCTTCCAAAGATGTCTGAAGCCCCGCAATTTGGACAGAGATTGGACTGCCTATTTACGCCGAGGCGGCATCTCTTATAGGTTTGCAAAGGTCAACACTGGCAAGGCCGCATACTGCGATCCTCTCTACACAAACAGCGGCCCGAACACCACCGCCACTATCGCCATCAGCTTCAGCAGGATGTTCAGCGAAGGCCCCGACGTGTCCTTGAACGGGTCCCCGACCGTGTCTCCCACCACCGCCGCCTTGTGCGCCTCCGACCCCTTGCCCCCGTGCTCGCCCTGCTCGATGAACTTCTTCGCGTTGTCCCAGGACCCGCCCGCGTTCGCCATCGTTATTGCCAGCAGGACTCCCGAGGCTATCGACCCAATCAGCAGCCCGCCCAGGGCCTCCGGCCCCAGCACGATGCCCACGATGATTGGCGTCACGATTGCCAGCAGACCAGGCACGATCATCTCTCTGATCGCTCCCTGCGTGCTTATCGCCACCGCCCTGCCGTATTCCGGCCTAGCCGTCCCTTCCATGATTCCGGCAATTTCCCGGAACTGCCTCCTCACCTCGTTCACCATCGCATCCGCCGCCCGACCCACCGCCTGCAGCGTCAGCGCCGAGAACAGGAACGGCATCAACCCCCCGACTATCAGCCCGATCAGCGAGCTCACGTCCAGCAGATCGACTACGTCTATTTCCACAGCCGTCGCATAGGTCACCATCAACGCCAGCGATGTCAGCACCGCCGACCCGATTGCGAATCCCTTGCCCGTCGCCGCCGTCGTGTTCCCCAGCGAGTCCAACGAGTCCGTCCGCTCCCTCACCTCCGGCGGCAGGCCAGCCTGCTCGGCTATGCCGCCCGCGTTGTCTGCCACCGGCCCGTAGGCATCCGTCGCCAGCGTTATCCCAAGCGTCGAGAGCATACCCACGGCCGCCAGCGCTATTCCGTACACCCCGGCAAGCCAGTGGGCCAGCCAGATCGCCACTACTATCGAGACTATCGGAATAACCGCGCTCAGCATCCCCAGCCCCATCCCGCCGATTATCACCGTCGCCGGCCCCGTCAGCGCCTGCTTCGAAAGGTTCCTGGTAAACGGATACTCGTATGATGTGAAGTACTCCGTGGCCGTACCTATTACCTGGCCCGTCACCAGCCCCACCAGCACCACCCAGAACAGGTTGAAGTCCATACCTAGCTGCCAAACCGCAAGCCAGGTGCCCACCAGTACCAGCCCGCCCGACGTGAATATCCCCATCCTCAACGCCCACAACAGCCTCCCCATCCCCGCGCCCTCCCCGGTTCGCACCAGGAACGTCCCCAGCACCGAGGCAAATATGCCCATGCCTGCCACCAGCAATGGCAGCATGAATACGTTAGAGTCGAAGATATTTGCATCTCCGAGTCCTGTAAGCTCCGCCGCCGCCACTGCTACCGTCGCCAGCGACAACGTCGCTATCAACGACCCGACGTACGACTCGAAAAGGTCCGCCCCCATCCCCGCCACGTCCCCGACGTTGTCGCCCACGTTGTCCGCAATGGTCGCCGGGTTCCGGGGGTCGTCCTCCGGTATCCCCGCCTCAACCTTCCCCACCAGGTCCGCCCCGACATCCGCCGCCTTCGTGTATATGCCACCGCCCACCCTCGCAAACAGCGCCACCGACGACGCCCCAAACCCGAATCCCGCCACTATGAACGGGTCTTTGAAAGTCCAGTACAGCGCCGTAACTCCGATCAACCCGATCCCCACCACAGTGATCCCCATCACCGCCCCGCCCGAGAACGCCACCCGCAGCGCCGGGCCAAGCCCTACCTGCGCCTTCGCCGTCGTCCTCGTGTTTGACCTCACCGCCACGTTCATCCCGATGAACCCCGCCAGCCCCGACGCCACCGCCCCCGCCAGGTACGAAATCGCCGTCGCCGGCAAAGACCGCGCATCGCCCGCTATCCGGTCCAGCACGTCCGCATCTATGAACACCCACAGAATCACGAAGATGATCAGGCTGAACGCCCCCAGCACGGCGTACTCCCGCTTGAGGAAGGCCATCGCCCCCTCCTGGATCGCCTTCCCTATCTCCCGCATCGTCTCGTTCCCCTCGTCCTGCCGGAGGATGTACATCACCAGGGCAATGGCGAACACCAGCGCCGTCGCGCCGGCCGCAAAGCTAATTACAATTGAAGTCATTCGAAGAGGTCTCCTGACTCGAAGAGGTTGAGGCCTTCACGCCCCTGTCGGCAACGGATTGTATCGGCCCCCCCACCCAAGCGTCAAGAATCCCCCCCGACCCACCCCCACCCCCGAGGGGAACCTGTCCGCCTATGACGGACCATTCCCGCCCCTTTTAACCCGTCATTCCCGAGTAGTCGGGAATCCATCCCGCGGGGCGCGGCGGGGCGGCGTCCTGTCCCCTCTCCCTTGAGGGGAGAGGGCTAGGGTGAGGGTGATCCCCGGGTGAGGCCGGGGGGAATTCCCCCCCAAACACGCACATTTGCTTGACACACCTGAGCAAAGGCGTTATCATACCCTCCGTTCGCGAACACTAATTCACTAACACAAGGAGGTACCCAACACCCAGGGAAGCCCACCCGACCCCGAGGATGTCGCCCCTCAGACGTCAGGGAGTCACCTTATCACCTACACGGGTCCCGTGCCCCTTCCCTAACCCCCAGGCGATGGATAGACGTTCTGGCCTAAGCCGTTCCCGTCAGGCCTAACCCCGCATTAGCGGGCACGGGCTTTGCCCCCGGCGCGTTGGTGGCGCGCCAAGTGGGTCGGCGCCGATGTGGCGACCGGCGGCAGTGAAGTTGTGGCTCCTCCTCACCACGGGAGCAGGTATGGCCGTGACCCAATTGAACACGGCTTATAGCATTTCATTCCTACGGCCATTGGGCCGGTGCGCCCTACCCCTGGGCGCATGTAGTAAATCTGCCCGAATGGGAACAGGGGCACAGCCTCTGGCCAGCGTCTTCCATCGCCGACCCAGAACCCAACAGACAAAATGCAAACCCAAACCCCACAACCAAACATCCCCACCCTTCCTTATCCGTCATTCCGGCCCCCGAGCCGGAATCCATCCCCGGTGCGGGGGGTGGGTGGGGTTCCCTCCCCATTCCCTAAACAATCAAAGCCGTGCCTGAAATCGCAAAACAATCAAAAACCCACACCCCCGCACCACGCGAATTCCCCAGAAATCCCTTTCAGGCGTCGTTCAATCAAAACAGCTACGAGTTCAATCAAACTTCAATCAACGTTCAATCAATCTTCAATCAAACCCATTCGATGCTTCCGTCCCCCTACCCCTTCAACCTCTCCTCCATCCGACGCAGCGACTTCTCCAGCTGGTGCTGCCGGAAAGCCACCGTCAGGTCCCCCCTCGTCCGCTCCACCACCCCCCGCACCATGTCCGTCGTCCTCCTCAGCCCCGACGTGATCCCATCCGGAAAATCGATGGTCGTCAGCGCCGTGTATATCGCATCGATGTGCTCCAGCTTCCGCTCGCACCCTTCCACGTCGCCCTTACGCAGAGTGTCCAGGATGTGCCGGCGCATCTCCCCCACCGCCTCCCCCATCCCGTTCAGGTACGCCGGATACCCGACCCTCAACTCATCCGGGTCCGGCAAACGCCGCTCCGATGCCAACGCCAGCGTCAACTGCCCCTCCGCGTACTCCTTCTGTGCATCATGAAGGAACCCCGCATGGTACATGGACGGATGCCCCTCCAACGACTCCTCCGCCTCGTCCAGAATCGCCCGCGCCTTCCCCAACAACGACTCAGCCTCACCGAATTCACCCCTGTGCGTGGCCCGTATCGAGTTGGCGCAGTGCCGGATAGCGTCCCGGGACAGCCGCAGCCCCGTCTCCCTCGCCCCGTGCTTCTCCGAAAGCTGCGCCCTCACCTTCTCGATGATCTCCCCCAGGTTCTCCACCGGCCCCGACCCCTTGTTAGCCATTCTTACCTCGCAACGACCCCTCGATTCGAAGGCTCAGTTCTCGCGCCGCCTCCTCGACATCCCCCGCCGACAGCACCGCGCTGATAACGCACGCCGAGTCCGCGCCCGCCTCCATCACCGCCCCGACGTTCCCCGCGTTGATCCCCCCTATCGCCACCACCGGCACAGCGACCGACTTCGCCACCGCCTCCAACGTCCCAAGCCCCGCCGGCCGGGTCACCGCCTTCGAGCTGGTCGGGTATATCGCCCCCACCGCAATGTACGAAGCGCCATCCCGCTCCGCCAGCAGCGCCTCTTCCACCGTCGCCGTAGACACCCCGATTACCGCATCCGAAGGCATCAGCCTCCTCGCTTCCGACAACGGCAGGTCCTTCTGCCCCAGGTGCACCCCCGCCGCCCCCGACGCCAGCGCCAGGTCCACGTGATCATTCACTATCGACACCACCCCCGACTCCGCGCACAGCCGGTTCACTTCCCGAACTACCGGCAGCTGCTCCCCCTTGTCCCGACCCTTGTCCCGCCACTGGATAACCTTCGCTCCTCCACGAATGATCGCCTCCGCCGCATCCACCTCCGACATCCCCTTCAGAAAGCTCGGATCGAGTATTACGTAGAGCCCTCGGACTTCGGCATTCGTGCGATTCGAAGCGTCGACTCCCACCGCCTAGATATCCTTGATCGCCGGGGGCATCTCCCCCTCCCGGGCCGCATCTATCATCTCCCGTGCCTGCTCCGGCATCTCCACCCCCATGTCGCCCAGCCTCTTCTCGGCCCACCGCCCGATATTGCTCGGGTCCTTGTAGTAATCGTCCGTCGGGTTCATCTGCGGCGGCCCCGACGCATCCCACTTGTCCTGCATCGACCTGTGATACGCCACCCTGGAGATAATTCGGCTCAGCTCAGTGCTCCCACAAGACTCGCACACCGGATTGGCCGCCGACCCAATGCTCCGAAGAAACACGCTGGTTGTCCGGCTACACTGGGAGCACCTGTATTCGTAGATTGGCATGTCAGTCGAGGTCTCCATCGTCGTACGAGTCGTCAGGTATCTCCCCCGACTCCAGCCGATCGACCATCTCCCCAAACTCGGGGCCCATGTCTTCGCCCATCGAGTCCCCCATCCGCCGCATCATCTCCGCCATCCCCCTCGGGTCGTTCTCATCGATTCCGCCCCACGCCGACGGGTCCGAAAGCTCCTCTAGCTGGCTCTCCCCCGACTTCAGCACCGCCACCCGTGACACTAGCCTCAATAGCTCCCCCGACCCGCATTCCGGACAGGCCTTGTTAGGCGGGTCAACAAACCCCCTCACCAAGAGGCTCACCCGACGCCTGCATCCCCCACACCGATATTCATAGATGGGCATACCAACTCCCCTACCAGCCCCGAATTCTAGCACACCACCCATCTACCCCCCCATGAGATTAGGCCGCTCGTGCTGAGCGTAATCGAGGTATGAGCAGTGTCGGGTCAACACATGCCGAATCCTCACATCTCCCCTCCGAAGTCCATTCCATCCCCCCACCCCACCGCATTCCGAACCAACCGCACCCGTGGCCTGGCCCCTCCTGCCTCTATACCCACCACGTCTATCCGCCACTCACCCTCTTCGATCTCCTTCTCCTGCATATACTCCAAGGCAGCCTGCACCAGCTTTTGCTGCTTCGCCTCCGTCACCGACTCCTCCGGCCTCCCAAAAACCCCCGTCCTCCGGCTCTTCACCTCCACGAACACCAGGCATTCCCCTTCCCGAGCCACTAGGTCTATCTCCCCGTACTTGCTCCGGTAGTTCGACTCCAGTACGGAATAACCCCTCCCCTCCAGGAACCGACGCGCGTACCCCTCTCCCCAGTCCCCGAACCGTCTTCTCTCATGTGGCATTAGACAAGCATCCCGAGGCCGTTGCACCGCGCCACGGGAGCAAAGCTGACTCTGTGAATCCGGCACGGCCCTTGGCGCTCCAACGCCCCCATGTGCTCCCGGGTCCCGTATCCCTTGTTCCGACAAAATCCGTACCCGGGATATCTGCGGTCGGCCTCTTCCATCAGCCTGTCCCGTGCCACCTTTGCCACTATCGACGCCGCCGCTATCGACAGTGACACCCTATCCCCCTTTACGGGACACCGTTGCGGCAACGAAATCCCCGGAAGCGACACCGCATCGATAAGCAGCCCTTCCGGCCGAGGCTCCAGCTTGTTGATCGCCCTCATCATCGCCCGTCTGGTCGCCCCGACTATCCCCACCGCATCCACCTCCCTGGACGGGGCCCACCCCACCTTCACATCCAGCGCCCTCTGCAACACCACTGCCGCCAACCTCTCCCTCGCTCCCGCCGACAGCTCTTTCGAGTCCCGGATCCCGAGCAATGTCTCTTCGTCAATATCAGGAGGGAATATCACCGCAGCCGCCGTCACTGGCCCTGCCAGCGGCCCCCGACCCACCTCGTCTACCCCAGCTATGTACCTCAGTCCCCGCTCCCTGAAAGCCTTCTCCATTTCAAATCCCGGCGCCCGAGTATCGGCTTTCGTCATGCAACTAGCTGCCTGACTAACATGTCCCCTTTACATACCCCCACATAACCTGGACTTCAGACTTCCGAATTCCAAAGGCACCCTTGTTCCGGGGAGCAGGTATTCCGCTCGGCCCTGAATACCGTCGAAGAGCCTGTCCCGAGTCCCTCGAGGGAGTCTCAAGAGCGGAATGGGAGAGGTTCCGCATGGCAGCTACGTTACGTAGATTTCTCCATCGGACCCTGTTTCGTTTCCAATTAGTCCGTGATCAGGAACCCACCGTCACAGCCCTTCGGGATTCCCCCACCGAAGCCCCACCAGCCCCCGACCCCAAAGCCCCCTCGATCACCCCACCCCCCACCACCTCATCCCCATCATAGAACACCACCGCCTGCCCCGGAGTCACCGCCCTCTGCGGCTCGTCAAACCTCGCTACCGCCGTCTCCCCATCCGACTCCAGCGTCGCCAACACCTCCGGCGCCCGATGCCTTATCTTCACCTTCATCCTCGTCGGCCCAATCGGATGTTCGCCTGACACAAAGCTCACCTTGGACGCCGTCAACCCCTCCGACCAAAGATCGCCTTCCTTTCCCACTACCACTTCGTTCCGACCCGCGTCCAGCGCCACCACGTACCGCTTCTCCGACGACGCCACCCCCAGCCCCTTCCTCTGTCCCACCGTGAACTCCTCGACCCCCTGGTGCCCCCCGATCCGGTTCCCCTCCGTGTCCACTACGTCTCCGGGCCTGGGATCCATGCTCTTGCGCAGGAAACCCCTGTAGTTACCATCTGGTATAAAGCAGATGTCCTGGCTGTCCGGCTTGTCCGCTACAGGCAAATCCAAAGACCTCGCCATCTCCCTTATCTGGGCCTTCGGGTAGTCCCCGACGGGAAACACCAGCCTCGAAAGCTCCTCTTGCCCCAGCCCGTAGAGCACATAGCTCTGGTCCTTCCCCGGGTCCCGAGCCTTCAGCAACCTGTACCGCCCATCCGAATACTCAATGCGCGCGTAATGTCCCGTGGCCAGCTTCTCGGCGCCCAGCGCCCGAGACCGCTCCATTAGGAACCTGAACTTCACCTGCTCGTTGCACGCTATGCAAGGGTTCGGCGTCCGCCCCTTTCGATATTCGTCTAGGAAGTATTCGATGACCTTGGCCCGGAACTCCTTTTCGAAGTTCTGCACGTAGTGGGGAATCCCCAGAATCCTGCACACCCGACGCGCGTCCGTCGTGTCTTCCGCCGTGCAGCAGCGCTTATTCTCCCGGCTCCCCGACGCCGGCTGCGGCGCCGACAGCCGCATCGTCACCCCAATCACATCGTAGCCCGCTTCCTTCAATAGATAAGCCGACACCGCGGAGTCCACGCCCCCGCTCATCGCCGCTACAACTACGTCCTTCTTTATGTCCATTTCACGCCTCAAAGCTATTGGAGGATATCACGCCGATTCTGGAGGTGCCAACGTTGTGACAATCGGTCGTTGACCCCCGACAGTCGAATGCTAAAATGACGTATACCGAACCGGCGGGAGGCAAGCCTGGAGACCCTCGAACAGGCAAGAAAAATCACCGAGCTCGCATCCGAAAGGCAGGCAGCCGATATCCTGCTGCTCGATGTCGCAGAAATCTGCGGATTCGCCGACTACTTTGTGATTATGAGCTCCCTCACCCCACGCCACACCGAGGCCCTTCGCCAGGAAATAGAGTCGGGCCTCAAAGACTCGGACATTCCCATGCTTCACCGTGAGGGCTCGGCGGGGTCCGGCTGGGTCCTCCTCGACTACGGCGACATAGTCGTCCACATCTTCTCCGCCGGAGAGCGTGAGTACTACCGCCTGGAAAGCCTCTGGCAGCAGGGCAACACCATCGTCCGCATCCAGTAACCGCCCCCTACTCCAGTATCCACGGCTCCACGTTCCGCTCGTAGTCCACCAATTCCCCGTCTTGGAAGAATAACGCCAGCTCCGACACCGCGTTCTCCGGCGAATCAGACCCGTGCACTAGGTTCCGGCCAATGTCCATCCCGAAGTCCCCGCGTATGGTGCCAGGCGCCGCCTTCTTGGGGTCAGTGACGCCCATCATATTCCGGACCACTTCCACCGCCTTTGGCCCTTCTAGACCGATGGCCACAATCGGGCTCGATGTTATGAAGTTCACCAGCCCCTCGAAGAACGGCTTCCCCTCATGCACCCCGTAGTGCCGGCCCGCCAGCGCCCTGTCCATGTGGATCATCTTCATCCCGACAATCTTCAGCCCCTTCCCCTCAAACCGGGATATCACCTGGCCGGATAGCCCCCTCTGAACAGCATCGGGCTTAAGAAGTACCAATGTTCTTTCGGTGCTCATATATTCGACGCGCCGCCCGAGGGCGACGCAGTCCTCCTTTTCGATAGTTTCCCTTGTCAAATATCGGCCATTGTAAGAGCCGGGCCCATATTAGCAGACCAACCCTCATCCCCCCGGCGCCCGAGTCGGCTTCGTAATCGACGGTCGCCGGATATACAGGGGTTGCAACGTCACCGGATCATCCGCCTCCCCCCTCCCGATCTTCCGGATGCCTAATTCCCCCATAGCCACAACTCGAGACGCCCGCCCCACCCCCAGAGGCACCAACCCCCGCTCACCCATCCTCTCTCTCAACTCCCTCTCCATCTCCTCCGTTATCGGCCCGCAGAATATGGTCTGCTCCTGTATCGATTCGCCCAAGGTCTCGATAGTGGTCAGGTGCTCATCGACTGTCTTATCCATCTCCGAGCCGCTAGTCCCGTACATCGCCGCCGCCACCTCCCCCCTCCCCGCCGGCATCAGCGCGCACACCGGCGCCCCCAGCCCCAACATCGGGTACGCAGCCGCATCCAGCGCGTGCACGGCGACCAGCGGCGCGCCGGTACCCACCGCCAACCCCTTTGCCGTCGTCATCCCCACCCGCAGCCCCGAGAACCCGCCCGGCCCCAGGCTCACCACAATACCCTTAAGGTCGCTTAAACCTATTCCAGCCTTGTCCAGCAAATGCCGGATCGCAGGGACCAGCTCCTTTGTATGGTTCTGCCGCGTGCGCCAGTGAAACTGCCCCGCCACCTCTGCATCATCCATCAACGCGACGCCCAGGTCCCTCGTCGCCGTGTCAATAACCAGGTACACCTATGCCTCCGTCCCCTGAGGACACGCATGGCCGACGTCCTCCCTCAACTTCCCGAGCAGCGCCTCGTGCTTGTCACCCCCCGCCCGAAGCTCGACAATCCGCTCATCTGGCCCGGTTACCGTAAAGTTCACCCGAAGGTGGTCTTCCGGAAAAATCGAATCTGCTTTCTCAGCCCACTCCACAACGCACACCCCGCCATTGCCATATGTCTCGTCTAGCCCCAGATCTTCAGCCTCCAGTGGATCATCCACTCGGTACAGGTCCGCGTGGAACAGGGTGTGTCTCCCCTCGTACTCGGAGACCAGCACGAAGGTCGGGCTCCGGGCATGTTCATTAACGCCCAGGCCCCACGCTATTCCCTGGGTCATGCACGTCTTTCCTGCCCCCAGGTCCCCCGACATCAGCACCAGTTCGCCACCCCCCATCACCTCCCCCAACCGCCTACCCAGCGCCTGCGTCTCTTCCGGCCCATGCGTCGTAATTCTTAGTTGCTTCAAGTTACTCAACGGCTCGAAAAATGCTCCCATCCGGATTCCGGAGCGGCCATCGCCTTTCCCTTCTCGTCTACCAGGATAACCGCCCCGGCCTCGCCTTCCACCATCTCCCCTATGATAGTGAGTGGAGTCGCCATCTCCCCCGAGGCCCGTTCCAGCACCTCCCGAGACCCGGCCACCAGCAGTTCATAGTCCTCCCCGGCAGTCAATGCGAGCCCCACGGCCTCAGGCCCGAAGACCTCCCTCACATCTGCGGAGATAGGTAGGTCTTCCACCGACACCCGCGCTGTCAACCTGCTCATCCTACCCATCTTCGGCAGGTCAGACATCAATCCGTCACTCAAGTCCATCGCCGCCCTTACCCCGGCCTTTAGGAGGGTCTGCCCTTCCTTGACCCGTGGCACGGGCCTGTTGTGCGCGTCCTTCAAACGGCCTTTCACGTCGGTAGCGACCTCAATCCCATCGTTCAGCACCCTGAACCCGCCCCCCGAGCCCCCTAGCCACCCCGTCACCGCTATCAAATCGCCCGCCTTGGCCGCATCCCTCCGCATAAAGCACCCGGGGTCCAACGTCTCGCCAATCAGCGACACGTTTATCATCATGCACGGTGCCCCGACCGTATCGCCCCCAACCACCCTGCACCCGAACTCATCCCCGATCTCCTTCATCCCCCGGTACAGTTCGGCAACTTCCTCCACGTCGGTATCAGGATGCAGCCCCAGCGAGACCAACGCATACCTGGGCGCCCCTCCCATCGCCGCAATGTCGCTCAAGTTGATGGCCAGCGCCTTCCACCCCAGCTCCCGATACGATGTAGTCTCCAACCGGAAGTGCACGTCCTGCACCATCGTGTCGGTCGTAGCCAACTCGACCCCCGACCCCGTGCGCCAGGCCGCCGTATCATCCCCGATATCCAAAAGCACCCCGCCCCGCCCATCCTGCTCCCTTGCTCCCAGAACATCGGCGATCATCTCCACCAGCCCGAACTCCCCCAACTCCGAAATCTTCATGCCCAAAATTATAATCGGATTCTCTCGCGGGCCATAAGACCGTGGCCTGTGGCGCCCCGACACCCCGCTTGCTATAGTTGAACCCCCGACCAAACGGGGCCCGAAACCCATGCGCTCCCTAATCCTCGCCGACATCCACGCCAACCTCGAGGCCTTTCACGCCGTCCTCAACGACGCCCATTCCCGTGGCACCATCGACCAACTCTGGTCCCTCGGTGACATCGTCGGCTACGGCCCCAACCCGACCGAAGTCATCGACCTGTTGAGAGATTACGATCACGTCTCCGTGGCCGGAAACCACGACTGGGCCGCCATCGGCAAGATCGACACCCGGGACTTCAACCCCTATGCCAAAGCCGCCGCCCAATGGACTCAGACCCACCTGTCCAAAGAGCATACCGATTACCTGGCCAGCCTTCCCCTGATCCTCGAGAGAGGTGACTTCACCCTCGTCCACGGCACCCCCCGAGACCCTATCTGGGAATATCTCGTCTCCGATACCTCCGCCCTCGCCAGCCTTGAACACCTGAAAACCGGCCATTGCCTCGTCGGCCATTCCCACATCCCATTCTTTTGCCGCGTCGACCCCGACGCCCTCACCTGCGAGTTCCTGGAATTCCCCACCAACGTACCCATCGAATTGGATAAGGGGCCGCTCTTCATCAACCCCGGAGGCGTCGGCCAGCCCCGAGACCGCAACCCCACCTCAAACTACGCGATCTACGACAGCGACCTCAACTCCATCTGCCACTACCGCGTCCCTTACGACATACCTGCTACCCAGGAAAAGATGCGCCGGGCCAACCTCCCCGAGCCCCTGATAACCCGCCTCAGCCGCGGCGTCTAGCCCATTCCGTTTCCCGTTGTGGCAGCCCTTGTCGGTTGCTATAATCCGCCCATCACCCCAAAGTCCCCACGCCGGGGCAGGAGGTTCCATTGGCAGCGCTCAAGGTCGCCTACGGCTATCCCATTTCCCAGACTCACGTCGACAGGCTCAACGCACTCCCCGGGGTGGAACTCTTCGACCTTGTCGGCCTGCTCAAGGCGGAGAAAGACACCGCTTCCGAGCACGGCCCCGACTCCCCCGAAGCAACCGCCGCCCGACAGAATGTTGACGACGTCATCGGCCAAATCGAGATCTATTACTCCGCCTCCCTCCCCGGAGGCCTGCCGAAGCGTGCCCCGAACCTCAAGTGGCTCCAGTACGTCTGGGACGGCATCGATCTGGACGTCGGCCCAGACATCCTCGAATCTCCCATCGTCATCACCAACGCCCGCCAGCTGTCCAACCGCAACATCGCCGAGTGGGTGATGATGTGCATCTTGATGTTCAGCAAGAAGCAACCCCGTCTCATCGCCGAAAGACGTGACAAGGTCTGGAGCGGCGATTTCTACGACCAGATCGAGTTAGAAGGTCAGACCGTCGGAGTCGTGGGCCTGGGCGCCATCGGCGGAGACGTCGCCCGACTCTCCAAGGCCTTCGGCATGACCGTTCTCGCCACCCGCAGGACCGTAACCGGCCGGCAGTACAACGTGGGCGACGTGGATGAGGTAATGCCCGCCTCTGACCTAGACGACCTGCTGAAGCGCAGCGACTACGTAGCCCTCTGCGTACCCGGCACACCCGGCACCCGACAACTCATCACTGAACGGGAGCTGGACCTCATGGGCCCGACTTCCTTCCTCATCAACATCGCTCGCGGTAGCGTGGTTGATGAGGATGCCCTGACCAGGGCCCTCAAAGAGAACCGCATTGCCGGCGCAGGCCTCGACGTTTTCGCCACCGAGCCCCTCCCCCAGGACAGCGAGCTCTGGGACTTGGACAACGTGATATTCGCCTCGCACAAGGCCGGCGACGTTTTCGGATACGACGACCGCGTCGCCGACCTCTTCACCCGGAACGTCGAGCGCTACATCAAGGGCGAAGACCTTATCAACCTGGTAGACAAGAAAGCGGGCTACTAGCCCCTATTCCGTAAGGAGAAAGAGATGCCCAGAGTCACCATTGACATGTACCCCGGCAGGACCAAGGCCCAGAAGGCCGAGCTCGCCCGAGTCATCACCGACGCCATGGTCACCATCGCCAAGACCCAGGCCGAGGCCGTGGACATCGTCTTCAACGACGTGTCCCAGGAAAGCTGGTCCTTCGGCGGTGTCCTCGCCTCCGACAGATAGCTCCCGACCTCCCCTCCCGTCAAGGGAGACGCCCATTTGGAGAGCAGCGTCCATACAATGTATCGGCGCGCGTTCTCTTCTGTTAAAATCACCCCGCTCCCGGGCCGCTAGCTCAATTTGGCAGAGCAACTGACTCTTAATCAGTAGGTTCAGGGTTCGAGTCCCTGGCGGCCCACCACCCCTCCATTGACACCCCCACCCGACCCCAACTACACTCCCTGTGCGTTCCAGGGGCTTTACTCAAGGGGTTTTCTTGAGCAATTTGACCGACAGCGGGCGCTACGACATGTTCGTCATCGGCACCGGTCCCGCCGGTCAGCGCGCCGCCATCCAGGCCGCCAAGCTGGGCAAGAGGGTTGGAATCTGCGAACGCAGAGAGGTGGTCGGCGGGGTATGCATCAACACCGGCACCATCCCTTCCAAGACCTTCCGTGAGGCCGTCCTCTACCTCACCGGCTTCCGACAACGCGGCATCTACGGCTCTTCCTTCACCGTCAAGGAAGACATATCCATGTCCGAAGACCTCCTCTTCCGTTGCAACCACGTCATCGTCCAGGAGACCGAGGTCATCCGTCACCAGATGCGGCGCAATCGCGTGAAGGTCTTCCAGGGCGAGGCAGTCTTCGAATCTCCCAACGCCCTCCTCGTCACCAGCAGGCGAGGTGCCGTCCGCGTCGAGGCCGACAAGATCGTCATAGCCACCGGCACCAACCCCGCCCCCCTCCCCGGCTTCGACGTCGACGACCGGGTAATCGTTGACTCCGACGGCATCCTCGCCCTGGACGCCATCCCCCGCACCATGACCGTCGTCGGCGCCGGTGTAATAGGCATCGAATACGCCTCCATTTTCGCCGCCCTCGGCACTGACGTCACCGTCGTCGAAAAGCGCTCCGGCATCCTCGAGTTTGTAGACAATGAACTGACGGAGTCCCTCGTCTATCACATGCGGGACATGGGCTGCATCTTCCGATTCGGCGAGGAAGTGGAGCGCGTGGAATCGGCCAACGGAAGGGCCGTCGCCTACCTCAAGTCTGGAAAGACCATAGCGTCGGACCTGCTTATGTATTCCGTCGGGCGGGTGGGCGCGACAGCCGCCCTCAATCTCGAGTCCGCGGGTATCACCACCGACAAGAAAGGCCGCATACCCGTAGATGAAAATTACCGGACCGCCCAGCCCCACGTCTACGCCGTCGGCGACGTTGTCGGGTTCCCATCCCTGGCCTCTACCTCCATGGAGCAGGGCCGGACCGCCGCCTGCCACGCTTTTGGCATCGAGTACCACTCCTCCCCCGACCAATTCCCTTTCGGCATCTACTCCGTCCCCGAGCTGTCCATGGTCGGAGGCACCGAGCAAACCTTGACCGAGGCCGGCGTCCCCTACGAGGTGGGCCTTGCCAGGTACCGTGAAATAGCCCGTGGCAACATCCTCGGCGACGACTCCGGCATGCTGAAACTGCTCTTCCACAGGGACAACCGGAAACTGCTGGGCATCCACATCATCGGCGCCGAAGCCGCCGAGCTCATCCACATCGGCCAGGCCGTCCTCGCCTTCGGCGGCACCCTGGACTACTTCGTCAACACCGTCTTCAACTACCCCACCCTCGCCGAGTGCTACAAAGTCGCCGCCCTGGACTGCTACAACAAAATCGGCCCCGCCCCCGTCTCCATGGCCCACGCCAACTGACACACGCTTCTGACCGGAAGTCATACTCCTACATTGGGACTCCACTCGGAAACTGTCGCGTATTATTAGCAGTTACAATATCTCAAGGAAAATTCAGCAGCTGTTCAAATCAAGGTTGTTTGAGGCAGGGAGGTTTAGAGAACTGTGCAAAAAACTCGTGGCCCTTGGGTGAAAAGGGCACTGCTTTCTAAGTCTCGGGAAGCGGCCCTTAATGCTGTCCAAACGTTCAACAATCCACTAACAACATTCAAAACAGAAACATTCATTGTCTTGATGACGATTGCATGGACATATTTGTTGCATGCCCATTACAGGCAAAAGGGAGTCGAGTACAGATACTATGTTGAGGGTCCACAGAGGCGTAAATTTAGTCGGACAAAATCTGGGACGTTCAAATATTGGGAATTGAGGAGATGCCTAAACGAGAAATCCTGTCCCCTTGATGGGCCAACCAAAAGCAATCTACATTTCCTAATCGGACTGAGAGATGAGATCGAACATCATCGCTCAGCTGGTGTAGATGAAGCGTTTACCGGCAGATATCTGGCTTGTATTCTGAACTATGATCGGGAGATTAAACGTCTTTTTGGTAACCGCTATAGCATTGCGAAGAACATGACATATTCGCTTCAACTACGGGACTTGACCTCGCCAACTGGCACGGACGATACCTTTACATCGCTGCCTTCAAATGTAGCGAGATACATTAGACAATTCGACGCTGAGCTAAGTCCGGAAGATTTTCAGCACCCTCATTTCTCGTATCGTCTTCTTTTCGTAAGGAAGCTGACTTCTAAAGCTTCCAAAGCGGACAAGGCCATTGAGTTCATCGGCTCTGACACTGACCTTGCTCAAAAAATAGACAAGGACTACTGGGTGCAGAAGGAGGTTGAGCGTAAGAAATACCTACCAACTAGAGTGGTTGAGCTAATGCAAGAAGAAGGCTATAAGGACTTTGGTATTTATCAACACACTCTTCTCTGGAAGGAGTTAGATGCGAAAAATCCCGGAAGAGGATACGGTGTGAAGGTCGAGAAAGCTTGGTATTGGTATGATCTGTGGATTGATAAAGTAAGGGAGCATTGCGCGGCCAACAAGGCTCTGTATGGGCTTACCCCAAAGGACCTGCAAGCAAACTAACCCCACCCCCGACTACAACCCCCCCAACCCCCGACCCAGCTCCCTCACCAATCCCTCGTCCCCCGACACCTCCACCCGCCCCGACTCCACCGCATCCTCCATCCCCAGCCGGCCACTGCTGATTAACACCAACGCCTCTCCGTCACACCGTAGTGTCGCACTCGGCACAGCGGGAGCCGCGTCACCCCCGACTACCAGGTCCGGCGCCTCGTTCCCATCAGTAAGCTCGAACCTGAACCGGGCAGGCCCCGTCGACGCCATCCGTGCCAGCGTCATGTTCCCGATAGCCAGCGCCGCCGGCAGCGACTCCGGCGCCATGCGGTAGTCGGGGTCCAGCGTGGAAAACGCGTCCCACCCGTGAAGGGCCAGCTCATTCACCACCAGGTCCACGAAGTCCGCCACCGTCATAGGCCCCCACGGGTGCCAGCACGGCTTCTCGTAATCCTCGGGCGTCAGCGAGTCCAGTAGTTCAAACCCTTCCTGGTAGTTCTTCCGAAGAGCATCCAGCAGCCCACCCCCGAGCTTTTCCCTCAGCCTGATAGCGCCTTGGGCTATCCTCACGTCCGCGGGCACATCCGCATTCTCCGGGCGTCGCGCCCCTTCCGGCGCATCAGCCTCCCCCTTCAAACCCCGTGTCGTCATGTTCTTCTGGAACTGCACCACGAACACTACGTGTGCCACCACGTCCCCCACCTGCCACTTGTCACACGCGCTCCCCCGGTTGAAGTCCTCGGCGGACAACCCCCGCAGCCGGCCCTCCAGCCGTGCAAACTCCCTCTTCGCCACCTCTATGGTCTCTTTGACTCTATCGCTGGCCATGTTCCCTCCTTGGATGGGACCGTAATTCCTTGCCCCGTACCCCGTTTATGATTCTACCCCTGCATTCGCCTCGCGAGAATCCGGCCCCCGGGGAGGCCGGATTCTCCTGTTTCGATATCGAATGTCCGCTTGAACGCGGAGCTTCTACTGCGCGGCAGTGGCAACCGCTTCGTTAAAGGCCATCTGCATCCTCTGTATCTCGTCATCCGTCATGCAGCCGTACGGCCCCAGGCCCGCGTCCGTGATCGCAACGAACTCGTCCGCATCCATTGTGCTCATGTTCTCTATACCCGACCGGACAAGCTCCATGTACTGCGGATTCTCTATGACAAATGCCTTGAGACAGTCCTTCGAGTTCTCGCTGAACTCCCCGAGACCCCACTCAAGCCCCTTCACGAAGATCTCGACATCGGTCTCCGGCTCTATGCAGTGCTGCACCCTGTTGGCGATAGTTACCGCCTCCAGCGGCTGGGCAGCGGCTACCGCCGCCATCTCCTCATCGGACAGGTCTTCCATCACGCAGGCCAGCTCGGCCTCCGATAAGAGACCCACGATGTCCGCCCCCGTGGCCGTGGCGTTCCTGTCCACCCCGACCCACAGGCTCAACGTAAAGTCCCTTTTCTCCTCGTTCGTCTTGCACTGGTAGATTGCTATGCTGTATTCGTTCGTTTCACTCGGGTCGATAGTAGTCTCTCCCTGGTAGGACAGCCCGAGCCTCAGGAATATGGCGTCCGGGTGCTCCCTTCCCCACTCCGTGATGCACTGTCGCGTCGATTCTTCCCATCCGCCTCCCTGCGCTTCCATGAACGCCACCCCGAGCAGTATCAGATTGTCTTCCTCTATGCACCCGAATATGGGCGCCGCCGTTCCCACGTTCGCAGTCGCCTGCATCAACGGCGCATCCATCATCATCCCGAAGAACGCTTCCCCAATCGCCGCCTCGATGCAGGCCGTCTCCTCCTCGGAGAGCACGCCAAACAGGTCCCTTCCCGTGGTCGCCGGGGTGATTACCAGCTTCTCCAGCGGGTTCATCGCCGCAGGCTCTTCCTCCGGCTCCGGCGTGTTGGTTGGGGCAGGGGGAACCGGTGTAGGCGTCGGGGGTGGCGCTGGAGTGGCCGTCGGTTCCGGCGTAGCCGTAGGACCGGACCCGCACGCGGCGACTGCCAGGATCAGCAAAGCTGTCAGAGAGACGACCCACAGCCACCGCCTGCCGAGCATTGAAACTATCATGATTTTCCGGTACTCCATCTCTTAAAGTGTTCCCGGCCGCAAGTATAGGAAATTGCAGGTTTACGGACAAGCGAGGCAATGCCGGCGTGTCATTAAGCGGGATGCCTCATATTAGCCGTATAATGAAGCCGCACCCGAGGCTTCCCCCTTGACCCTGATGAACTGCCAAAGAGCAAGGAGGCATAGGCAAACATGGAATTCTTGAAGCGGATCGTAGCCATCTACCTTGCCCTGACCGCCCTCGCCGTCTTCTTCAACTTCATTCTCACCCCTGTTTACCACGACGGCTCACCCGACTACCCCGTCTGGGAATACATCAACTACTTCATGGCGGCCGGCGTCTTGTTGGCCCTGTTCGTCGCATTCGTCAGAAGGAAGGCCGCCGCTGACCCCTACGCCACCGACGCGGATACCATGTGGGCCAACGTCTTTTTCTACGCGTCCATAGCCCTGGCGATGCTCTTCTTCTGGCAGTACCTCTGGGTACAGTTCCCCGAAAACGAGACCGGAGACGCCGCAACGTCCCACGTAATCTACTTCCCCCTCGTAGACGCCCTCTACGCCATCGTCGCACTGGACGCCGCTCGCTACCTGTGGAAAAGGGAGTAGCGTAGGCGGGATATTACGTATCTCGCAACGCCGTCAATATTTCACCGCCACCGGATGATTAGACGTCGACATTTGAGCCTGACGTTAGTGGCTATGATTGCGTTCGTTGCTGTAACCGCGTGCGGCGGCTCAGCTTACTACGGGGTTACTGATAATGCCGTTGAAACGGACGGAACGTTGCTTTCCCTTACCGAGGCTTTCCGTGGCCATTCTTCGGCCACCAAATTATATGCGAGTACAGATGGAGGCTGGACTTGGGAATTCAAAGATATCCCAACTCACGGATTCTTATGGGAGAGCACCGAGTCAGTCGATACTCCGCGTGGCACATACTATCTCGAGGGTGCGGACTTGGTATTGAATCCGCAAACCGGGGACCGGGAGATTGTCTATTCAACCGCCAATTGGACCCACGACGCTCACCTTTGGCTCCAGGGCAAACTTATGAATGCCGAGTACTTATTTGTGGCGGAGCCCTATGGAATAGCGTATCACGAACAGAGTGGCAACCTCATCCTGGCTGTCGGCGTTCGAGGGGTGGTGGTCGGGACGCCCGACGGACAGTGGATCCCTGCAGGAGTCGGAGAATATCTGCCGGCTGACTTCTCTCCCCTAGCCAAAACCCTGACCCTTCTGAGCGATCCCGCCTTTTGGATATTGATGTTCCTTCTGGCGTTGTCTTTCACTTTGTTCACTCTCGCATTATCTGCACCTGTCAGAAGCGTGTGTGCCATAGCGGTTGCTGTATTATCCGTGGGAACGAGTTCCTTAGCGATTATCCCATTCGGAATCTTAGTCATACACAATGGATCTCAGTGGAGTGTCACATACCAAGGATACCCCGAGCTTTACCAGGCGGCACAGTGGATTTTAATTATCCTCGCCTGCAGTGTTGCCGTGTTGCCAGTCGTGGCGTACTGGCATCAATTGAGACAGTGGAGAGTGGTGGGGCCAGTGCTTATATTCATGCTTCTTATCATGCTCGGAGTCTTCATAGCATGGATTCAGACCGCCATCTCCTTGCCTCATGCCAAGCTCTTAGCGATAGGCCTTATGGGTCTGACGTCCCTCATCTGTGCCATAGGCATTCCCCGTAACCCCGGCCCCCCTATAAGCGATTCATGGATTACTATGATGAAAGAGACGGGCAATGCCCCCCGTCCTCCAGGCTGAGTCCCCCATCGTGTATCATTACCCCCCGACCCCAAAACCCCAACCCCCCAGGAGTAACCCCCAGTGCCCGCCGACATCACAGACCCCAGCGGCATCGAATATGCCTTAGAGTCCCGCAAAACCCCCGCCGAGGAAAACCCCCTCGCCCTTCGCCGCGAGTCCATCCGACACTCCGCCTCCCATATCATGGCCGACGCCGTCCGCTCCATCTTCCCCGAGGCCAAGTTCGCCATCGGCCCCCCCACCGAGGATGGCTTCTACTACGACTTTGACCTGCCGCGCGCCCTCACTGACGAAGACCTCCCCGCCATCGAGAAGAAGATGGCCGACACCATCGCCGCCGACCTTCCCTTCCACCGCACCCAGGTCCCCCGCCCCGAGGCCAATAAACTCTTCAACGACCAGCCCTTCAAGCTCGAAATCATCGAAGCCATCCAGGACGACACCCTCGGCGTCTACACCCACGGCGACTTTTCGGACCTCTGCAACGGCCCCCACGTAGAGTCAACCGGCCGGGTGCCCGCCTTCAAGCTCTTGAACGTCGCCGGCGCCTACTGGCGCGGCGATGAAAACCGCCCCATGCTCCAGCGCATCTACGGCACCGCCTTCGAGTCACAGGACGCCCTCGACACTTACCTGAACCGCCTCGAAGAGGCCGCCAAGCGAGACCATCGCAAGCTGGGCAGAGACCTCGGCCTCTTCACCGTCCACAACGAGCTCGGGGCCGGCCTGATCTGCTGGCACCCGAAGGGCGCCCGGGTCCGTAGCCTCGTCGAAGACTTCTGGCGGGAGCTTCACCTGGACTCCGGCTACTCCCTGGTCTATTCGCCCCACATCGGCAAGTCCCGGCTCTGGGAGACCAGCGGCCACCTCCAGTTCTACAGCGAAAACATGTACGCCCCCCTGGAGATAGACGACCAGGACTACTACCTGAAACCCATGAACTGCCCCTTCCACATCCTCATGTACCGCTCATCGCTCCGAAGCTACCGGGAGCTGCCCATGCGGCTGGCAGAGCTGGGCACCGTCTACCGCTACGAACGGACGGGCGTCCTCCACGGCCTGCTCCGGGTCAGGGGTTTCACCCAGGACGACGCCCATATCTTCTGCCGCCCGGACCAGCTTGAAGACGAAGTCCGAGGCGTCCTGGACCTCACCTTCCGCCTCCTCGGGGCCTTCGGCTTCAGCGACTACCAGATCTACCTCTCAGACCGACCCGAAAAGTACGTCGGCGACCTTTCCGAATGGGATACCGCCACCAGCGCCCTCCGCAACACCCTTGAAGAGATGGGCCTGGACTACAAGGTCGACTCGGGAGGGGGAGCCTTCTACGGCCCGAAGATCGACGTGAAAATAGAGGATGCCATCGGTCGGGACTGGCAGTGCACCACCGTCCAGTTCGACTTCAACCTCCCCCGCCGCTTCGACCTCTCCTACATCGGCGAGGACGGTCGGGAGCACAGGCCATACATGGTGCACCGGGCCATCCTGGGCTCCATGGAACGCTTCATGGGCGTGCTCATCGAGCACTACGGCGGAGCATTCCCCGTCTGGCTTGCCCCCGTCCAGGCCTCTATAGTCCCCATCACCGACCGCCACGTCGATTACTGCCAGGCCGCCGCCGCGAAAATGTCCGCATCAGGGCTCCGGGTGGAGGTCGACGACCGAAGCGAGCGTATGAACCGCAAGATCCGCGACGCCCAGCTCAACAAGGTCCCCTACATGATGATCGTAGGCGACAAAGAAATCGCCGCCGATACCCTCTCCGTCCGAAAACGCAGCGGCGAAAACCTCGGCCCCACGCCCCTCCCCGCCATCATAGAAATGCTCCACTCAGACATCGCCGCAAGGACCTAGAGCCTTCATCCCTCACGGCCATCCCCACCCACCTTACTCCGTCATTCCGGCCCCAGAGCCGGAATCCATCCCTCCGAAACACTCGCCCCTGACCTCGCCACTCACCCCGACTCCCTTCCCCCGTCATTCCCGCCCCTTTAACCCGTCATTCCCACGGAGGTGGGTCGAAGATGCGCCATTGGCGTGAATCCATCCCTCCGAAACACTCACCTACAACCCCGCCCGCTCACGCCTCCCCCTCCAGCCCTTCTAAATTGAACATTTGCACTATCTGAACCCTCGTGCTATACTACCCACCAGGACGCCGATCCCATACCTCGGTGCCCATCACAGGAAAGGAAAAGGAACAAAGGAGTCCCATGAGCCGCACCGGCCTACATAGGCCCCGTCTCACCCGAGCGGCACCCCAACGCCCGGCCCACGACACGCGCCTCCTCTTCACTCTCTTTCCACCTCACATCCTGCATCCCAACACCCACTACAAGCGCTGCCCAAAGGCCCAACGCCTCGTCCTTCGCAGCGATCAATCACCGTCCCGCCCCTCACATGGAATGTCCCCGGACAAATCAAGGCAGACCCTCTTCAAGGGCAACTGCCAGGTGAGCGCCCCACTCATAGGTCGCAACGGTTTCGCCCCGTCAGGCGACGCTCAGGAGCACGGTGTTAAGCTGCTCCATCGGGCCACAGAACCCTTCTCGGATTCCACCGTCGTCACCATCGGCATGTTCCGGTCTATGAACGCCGGTCACGGGTCTCCGCTCCCATCCCTCAGGATGGTAGAGCACTTCCGGTGGGCGAGGCTGCCCCAGAGCGAGAGTTTCTCGCGTCTCGTCCATACCCTATCGGAAGTATGGGGCAAGGATTCCACCGTCGTCACAACCGGAGAGCTTCCGACTACGAACGGCGGTCACGGGTCTCCGCTCCCATCCCTCAGGGTGGTAGAGCACTTCCGGTGGGCGAGGCTGCCCCAGAGCGAGAATTTCTCGCGTCTCGTCCACACCCTCTCGGAAGTATGGGGCTGTCGCAGATTCGACGCTGGTGTGGACCGTCCCCAGGGGCGGACACCCCGCATCGGTACAGGCGTCGCCGACTTCCTGCACAAACCGTCCGGGACCTTCCACCCCCTCCCTTCCTTCTTCGTCATACTCGCCCTTCCCACCGTCATTCCTGCGGAGGCAGAGCCTGCCCCCGAGAAGTCGTGGGGAATCCATCCCTCCGAAACGATCACCTACAACCCCGCAACTCACTCCATCCCCTCCCCTCTCCCGTCCTCCTCTGTAGAGGCAGGCACGAGACCTGCCCTCCCGGGTGTCGGGTGGGGCGTGGCCCCGTCCCCTCTCCCCAGTACTGAACTAGAGGCAGAGGTTGGCGCAAAAGCGCCAACCTCTGCCTCTGTTCTTCTCTCCCCATATCCCTTAATGACCCTAAGGGAGATTGGGATAAAGGGGGTGAGGGTTTTTCCCCAGTCCCTTAAACAATCAAAGTCGTGCCTGAAATCGCAAAACAATCAAAAACCCACCCCATCCCCTTGCCCTCTGCGACACGCGAATTCCCCGGAAATCCCTTCAGGCGTCGTTCAATCAAAACAGCTACGAGTTCAATCAAACTTCAATCAACGTTCAATCAAAAAACCACCCCCACAAATCAAGAAAAACCCGCGTCCCGTCATCCCGCCGGACCGGAACGGTAACTTGTGCAAACTTCCGCCTCATCCGTAAAATCTCCCAAACCTAGTGTGGTGCCGGTCTCCATTGATTGGTCCTGCACCCGAGTCGGAGGACGGAATGGCTGGCCCCCTCACCGGAATCAAAGTCGTCGAAGTTGCCAATTTCCTCGCGGTGCCCTGCTGCGCCGCCCTCATGGCCGACATGGGCGCCGACGTCATAAAGGTCGAACCCCTCGGCGGCGACCCCTACAGGTGGTTGTCCTCCGACGGCACCTACGGCGTCGAGTTCCCCATAAACTACGCCTTCGAAATGGACAACCGCGGCAAACGGGGAATCTCCCTGGACCTCAACAAACCCGAAGCCTCCGAAATCGTACAGAGATTGGCCAGTGAGGCAGATGTCTTCGTAACCAACCTTCTCCCCAGGCGAATGGAGAAATTTGGCCTCACCTACGAACAGCTCGCCTCCGAAAACCCCCGGCTCATCTACCTCGCACTGAGCGGATTTGGACCCAGGGGACCCAAGAAGGACAAGCTCGGATTCGATCACACGACTTTCTGGGCCAGCTCCGGCCTGATGCACCTCTACAGCCAGCTCTCCCCTGAGCCCATCGACATACTGAACGGCATGGGAGACCACACCACCGCCCCCACCCTCCTGGCAGGCGTGCTGGCCGCCATACTGGAACGCCAGCGTACGGGAAAGGGACGCCTGGTAACCACCTCATTGATGAACATGGGCCTGTGGGTTATAGGCGCCGACGTACAGGAAGCCCTGGCTTCCAACCGTCCACTGATTCGACGCTCCCGCGTTGACGCGGTAGACGCACTGATCAACACCTATTCCGCTTCAGATGGCAATTGGTTCCTGATGGTAATGCCGGACAACGGGACCAACTGGGACAAGCTCTGCAAGGCCATCGGACACCCTGAACTGATTGTCGACCCCCGATTTGCCTCAATCGAGGACAGGAAGGCCAACGCCACCCAGGCCATCGCCACCCTCGACACCATTTTTGCCGAGAAAACTATGGACGAATGGTCCCCCATTTTGGAAGCCGGCCAGGTCATATTCGCGCCGGTCAGGGCAATGCTCGATGCCCTCAGCGACCCCCAGGTAGAGCTCAACGACATGCTCCGCACCCTCGACCACCCGGAGCACGGACCCTACAAAGTCCTGAACACTCCCGTCCATCTGGAGGACACCGACATCGGTCCCAAGTCCCCCTCCCCCGAGCTCGGCCAGCACACCGAAGAGGTGTTGCTCGAAATGGGCTACTCCTGGGAAGACATCACCCGGCTCCAGGACTCGGGCGCGATTACTGGCGGGTAAGCAGCAATCCTATCTCTCTCGATGGGAGTAGGCTATGGTGAGGATGAATCCCCCCTCCCTACCCGACCCTGCACCACCGATATCGTGAACGCGAATCCCGTCATTGCCAGCGACACAAGGAAGCTCATAGACAACCCCGATACAAACGCTTCCTTGACCCCTTGACCTGTCGTCTCCGTGACAGCTGAAAGACTGGGCTCGTACCCAGCCGAGGCCATGAACACCGCCACCACCGTCGTCGAGACTGCTATCCCCGTTACGTTGCCCGTGGTCCGGGTCAGATTCAGCAGCGCGGCAATAATCCCATAGTTCCTGCCCGACTGCGTACTCAGAATATCGCTGGTGTTGGGCGCATAGAACGTCCCCATCCCCGCCCCCGACAGTGCAAGGGCTATCACCGCGTGCAATGGCGACGAGTCTACGTCCAGGGTGGAAAACGTATACATCGCCGAGGCGGCCATCACCAACCCTGCCAGCATTAGCCACCTTGCACCCAGCCTCTCCGAAAGCACGCCACTCACCGCCCCCCATACCGCCATGGACAGAGAGGCAGACGCCGTAATTAGCCCCGCGACATGCGGATCGTAGCCTAGTACCTGTATCAGGTAGAACGGCATGAGTATTACGCGGGGAGAGCTGGAGAGGAACAGCAGAAATCTCGTAGCCACCCCCAGGGAGAAATACCGGCTGGCGAAGTACCGGAGATCTATCATTGGATAAGGACTGCGAAGCTCCCACCACACGAAGAATATGAACAGGCCCCCGGCCATTGCCAGCCCGCCCACTACCGGCCCCGACCCCCAACCCAGGCTGTGAGAGTTCGAGAGGGCCAGGAGCAGCACCACCAGCGTCCCGGATGACGTCCCCGCACCGACCCAGTCGAAGCGGCCTCGGGACTCGCCGGAAGGGACGTGGGAAGGCCAGCCCCGCAACGCCCAGACCGCCGCTATGATGGCGGCAACGCCCAGGGGCACGCTGGCGTAGAAGAGCCACCTCCATCCGAATTCGTTGACCAGCAGCCCACCCAGGAACGGCCCTCCCGTGGCCCCCACCCCGACCATCGTCGTGTACAGCCCAATGGCCCGGCCTCGCTCCCGCTTGGGAAAGGCCTCGGTCATTATGGCCATCGCGTTGGCTTGCACCCCCGCCGAGAACACCCCCTGCACCACCTTCGCCCCGAGCAGAACCCAGTATGTCGGGGACAGGCCCGCTACTACGGCCATGCCTATGAACCCCACGAAACCCAGGGTATAGACCCTGTGCCGACCTACCATGTCGGCCAGCCTGCCCAGCGGCATGAAGGCCACGCTGGTGCTTAGGACGTATCCCAGCGTCACCCACTGCACCACCGGGATATTGACGTCGAAATCCTCGGCGATCTCCGGGAGGGCAATGGCTACGCCGGTCTGCTCGGCCACCGACAGGAACATCCCTATGGCAATGGCGACGAATGCCTGCCACTTCCTGAACCCCACGTCCGCTATGGACGCTCCCTGCCCCGGCTGTTCGCTCGCCATGCCCACCATCATACCCCACCGTCTAATCGACCCGGCGCGGCTTCTGTGCTATCGTCTCCACCACATCTGCCAGGATTGGGGACAAAACACATGCAATACCGGTTCCTTGGAAATACGGGAGTCAAGGTTTCAGTGGTCGGGCTCGGTGCTAACAATTTTGGGGATCCCAACGACGAGGCAAGCTCGCACAAGGTGATGGATCAGGCCCTGGACATAGGCGTGAATTTCATCGACACGGCCAACTTCTACAACATGGGCAAGTCCGAGGAAATAATCGGCAAGTGGCTGAAGGGCCACAGGGACCGAGTTGTCCTGGCAACCAAGTTCGAAATGGACATGGACGAAGGCCCGAACAGCGGGGGCGCCTCCCGTTATCACATGTTCAACGCCGTGGAGGACAGCCTGAGACGGCTCCAGACCGACCACATAGACCTTTACCAGGTCCACTGGCACGACCCCGACACCCCAATAGAAGAGACCCTCCGCGGCCTGGACGACCTGGTGAAGCAGGGAAAGGTCCGCTACTTTGGAACGTCAAACTTCTCGGCTATGCTGCTCTCCGAGACCCTTTGGACTTCCAGGTATCACAACCTGAACAGGTCCGTCTCCGAGCAGTGCTACTACAATCTGCTCCACAGGAGGGTCGAACTGGAAGTCGTGCCCTACTGCGCAGCCAATGGACTGAGTGTAATCCCGTACTTTCCGTTGGAATCTGGGTTGCTGACCGGCAAGTACCGCCGCAACGCACCGATTCCCGAGGGCACCCGCATGGCCTCCGGGGAGTTCTACCGCCGCTCCTTGACCGATGAGAATTTCGACAAAGTGGACAAGCTGTCATCTTTTGCTAAGGACAGAGGCCATACAGTGGGTGAACTGGCTATCGCTTGGCTTCTGGCCAACCCGGCTGTTTGCAGTGTCATATCCGGGGCCACGAGACCCGAGCAGGTCGTCAAGAACGTCGCAGCCGCGGACTGGGCCCTTACGCCTGATGACTTGAAGGCAGTTGACGAGATAGTTCCCCCACCCCAACCCCCCGAGCGCTAAGTCCCTTGCTTGGGCAAGGCCTTCTCCTTTGCCCGCCTTCCAATCTCCTGCACCAGCTTCTTCAACCCCCGCCCCGAGACGCGCATCTTCCGCCGGTTACGCCGTTTCTCCTCCCGTCTTTCCTGCTTCGTGTCCATGCCATCACCCGGCCGGGGTAAGGGTTTCCGCTTTTGGTGCATCCTGGAATTTCGGCATTACGTACCTGGCAAACAACTCCATCGAACGGAGCACCTTGTCCTGCGGCATATCCCCAAGCCAGAAATCGCAGTTCAGGTGGTCCAGCCGCAATTTGTCCTCTAGGCGCATCAACTTTTCGGATACGGTATCCGGAGTCCCAAAAAGGAAGTGTCTGTCCACAAGCTCTTCTATAGATGGCTCATTCTCGATCGGCACGTCCGTAACCCGACCCCTCTCCACCTGCTCCCGGCCCAACCTCAGGCTCAAAGACACCCGCATGTTCCACAGACCATGCTCCGCCATCTTCACCGCTTCTTCCTCCGACTCCGTCACGTAGATCTTTTGCTGGATCCCGAACTGCAACTGCCCCTCTCGACCGTGACGGCGAACCGCATCGTCGAATTGCTCCCGACGTTCCTCTATCCTCCCGATGGGAAAGGCCGCCCCTCCCGTGACTACGTTGAACCCCCGACGCACCGCTCCGTCTATGGACTCGGGGCTTTGGCCGACTACCCAGATCGGGGGGTGGGGCTTATGGTAGGGCTTGGGTAGGACGGTGGTCTCCGGGAAGCTGAAATGCTCACCCTGGAAGCTGAATGAGTCTTCGGTGAACGCCCTGGTCACGATCTCTATAGCCTCCTCCCAGCGGGAGCGGCTATCCTTCAGGTCGAGTCCCAGCCGTTGGAACTCGTACTGCTGATACCCCCGCCCGAGTCCAAGGTCGAACCGGCCCTCGCTGAGCAGGTCTATAGTCGCCGCTTCTTCCGCTACCATCAGCGGGTTGTGCAGTGGCAGCACCACCACCGCCGTACCGATGCGTATGCGCTTCGTCTTGGCCGCCAGATGGGTCGCCATTATCAAGGGCTGGGAGAGGTACCCGTAGTTGGAGAAATGGTGCTCGGCGAGCCAGAGACCGTCGTAGCCCAGGGCCTCTGCGACCTGGGCTATCTCCAGGCCTCTTGCATAAATCTCCACATGAGGCAATGCCCGGGGCGAGGGCATCAACAGGAAGGCGCCGAAATTCAACCCATTAACCCCCGTTCCCCCCGAACCCGTACAGCGACGCCGCATTCCCGTACACTATCTTCCTCTTATCCTCTTCCGATAGGTCGGCAAACGTCCTCTCGATGACTTCCTGGGAATGGGGGAATGTGCCCTCGTCGTGGGGGTAATCGCTGCCCCACAGTAGGGCCTCTGCACCTATGAAATCGAGCATCCTCAGAGCCGCCAGGTCGTCACTGAAAGTTGTATGGCCCTGCCGCCTGAAATACTCGCTGGGCTTCATGTCCAGTTTGGGCTCAATCCACATGTGCTTCCGTTCGTACTGGTCGTCCATGGTGTAGAGGACCCAGGGCAGCCACCCCGCCCCACACTCCACTATTACCGTGTGCAGGCTCGGGTGCCGGGCCAGTACCCCCGAGCTAACGAACACCGTAGCCGGGACTATACCTTCGGCCATTGCAGTGACCATGTAGGTCAGGAATCCACCCTCCTTCTCTTCCCCCATCCCCTCCGGCGAGTGGTCCTCGCTGCCCGTGACGAAATGCAGATTGATAGGGAGGCCGGTCTCTTCCAGGGCATTCCAAAGAGGCTCGTAAATCGGAAGACTGTATGGCTGGTATTTCAGGTGTATGGGCGCGCTGACCAGCTTGTACCCGAGCCCCGCCACACGTCTTACCTCTTCCACCGCCGTATCGACATCTATCACCGGGACTATCGAGGCCGGAGCAAACCTGTCCGGATATTCGCCGAACAGCTCGATTGCCCAGTCGTTGTAGGCCCGTGCCACGCCGACCTGATAATCCGGGTCCGGCGACGCAAAGAGCGTTAGCAGAGAATTCGGGTACAGCACCTCCGCTGCAATGCCATCCCGGTCCTGGTCTTTCAGTCGATACGGGATATCCGTCCCTCCCGAGGGGTCTGACCTGAACTCCCGGTTCAAGTCGTCTTCGCCAATGTTCGCCTCTGCGAGGTCGAACCGCCTCTTGTTCCTTCCCTCGGCGATGAAGTACTGGGCGCCGTCTTCCTCTTCAACAATTCGAGGCAGCCTGGCCCGAAATTGCTCCGGGACCCGGGTCTCGAACAACTCGGGAGATTCCTGCACGTGGGAGTCCGCCGATATAGCTTTCAGTCCTGCCATGTTGTCACCTCCTCCGTTAATGCTCCCGAGTCTACGCTCCATTCCCTCCGATCCCGTACAGCGACGCCGCATTCCCATAGACGATCTTCCTCTTGTCCTCCTCCGATACGTCCACGAAAGTCCTGTCTATCACTTCCTGTGAGTGGGGGAACGTGCCCTCGTCGTGGGGATAGTCGCTGCCCCACAGAAGGGCCTCGGGCCCGATAAAGTCCAGCATCCGAAGTGCCGCAAGGTCGTCGCTGAAGGTCGTATGGCCCTGCCGTTTGAAGTATTCGCTTGGCTTCATATCCAACTTCGGCTCGATCCACATGTGCTTGCGCTCGTACTGGTCGTCCATAGTGTAGAGCACCCAGGGCAGCCACCCCGCCCCGCACTCCACGATGACGGTGTGCAGACTAGGGTGCCGGGCCATCACCCCCGAGCTTACGAACACAGTGGCCGGGACTATCCCTTCAGCCATCGCCGTCACCATGTAGGTGAGGAACCCACCGTACTGCTCTTCGCCGGCGTCTTCGGGCAGATGGTCCTCGCTGCCCGAGATGAAGTGAAGGCTTATCGGCAACCCCGTTTCCTCCAGTACGTTCCACAGCGGCTCGTATGTGGGCAGGCTGTAGGGCTGGTGCTTCAGATGTATCGGAGCGCTTATCAGTTTGTACCCGAGTCCGGCAACGCGCTTTACCTCCCCGACCGCCATCTCCACGTCGACCACCGGCACGAGCCCCGCCGGCGCAAACCTGTCCGGGTGACTCCCGAACAGCTCTATCGCCCAATCGTTATAGGCCCTTGCCACCCCCATCTGGTATTTGGGGTCCGGCGAAGCGTATAGCGCCAGCAACGAGTTTGGGTACAACACTTCCGCTACGACACCGTCCCGGTCCTGGTCCTTCAGCCTGTACGGGATGTCCCTCCCACCCGACGGGTCCTGTCGAAACTCTCTCTCCAGGTCGTCCTCGTTGATGTTCTCTGCCGCAATGTCGAAGCGCCTCTTCTTTCTGCCCTCCACCACCCGGTATACTGCCCCGTCCTCCCCTTCCTCCGTATGCGGCAGTCTCGCCCTGAACTCCTCCGGGACCCGCGTCTCGAACAATTCCGGTGCTTCCTGCACGTGGGAGTCCGCCGATATCGCTTTCATTCCGGCCATCGTTCTTATCCTCCGTAGCTATTCGACTCCTCTGACAAGGCTTACGCCGCCCGACCCTATATGCCCTGATTATATGGCCTAACCCCATCGTGTACACTACCCCATGCATCCGAGGGTTGCCACTGCGAGCGATGGGGGACTGATCCTGGACAGGGCGGACGGAAAAGGCGCTTTCATCGCCGGCGCAACCCAAGGCATGGGCGCCGTCGACGCCCTTCTCTTCTCCCGGGGAAGGTGCCCGACGGCGGCTACACCGGGAAATGGCTCCGACTTCTAGTGCCTATGCCCATGCCCGCTCTCATCATCGTCGTCATGATCGTGCCCATGTCCGTGATCGTGATCATTGTGATGACTACCCCCCACAAACCGCTCCCGACCCCCCAGCTTCACCGTCATCAGCAGCGCCGCCGATGCCATCAGCAGGCCCGCCGCGTAATAGAACACGTAGTCCATGCCCCAGTGGTCGTAAATCAGCCCCGCGAATATCGGTGACAGGCCTCCCAGCGCTATCCGCTCAAAGGACAGTATCCCCAGCATCGACCCCTGGCTTTCGCGGTCGACCATGTCCAGCGCCGCCGCCGTCAAAATCGGCTGGTCGCTGTAGAGGAATAGGCCCAGCAACGCAATCAGTGTGGTGAACTGCCAACCTTCCCCGTAGGGCGCCAACAGGAAGGAGACCGCCGTCATCGCCAGCAGCGACGGGACTATCACCACCTTCCTGCCTATGCGGTCCGACAGGTATCCCAGGGTCGGCGTGGCCAGTATTCCTATGAACACCAGCATCCCGATATAGAACCCGACCCTGAACGTCCCGAACTCCAGGCTCTCGTCCATATATATCGGCAGAAAGGTCACTACCGCCAGGTAGGCCATTCCTCGCAGTCCCGCCACGAACATCACTATCCACAGCGTGACACTCCTCAGCAGACGCTTGGTCATCTGCAGCTGCTCCCCCACCCCCCTCTCCCGATGCCTCGGCACGCCCTTCGTCCCGATGTCCCGGAACGCCCAGAACACGATGAACGTCAGCGTCAACGGCACCACGGCATAGACGCTGATGATCCCCCGCCAGCTCATCACCGTCAGGATCGCACCCGTGGCCAGGGGCCCGATGAAGTCGCCCAGGCTGCCGCCTATCCCGTGAAAGGAAAGCGCCGTTCCCTTCCTATGCTCGAAATGGTGCGACAACGCCCCCATCGCCGGCAGGTGCCAGATGGAGCTCGCCACCGACACTATGACCATCCCAACAAGAATCACCGGGTAGATCGGCGAAAGTCCCGTGAGAATCCACCCCAGACCGAAAGCCAGCATGCACAGGCTCAGCACAACTCCCCAATAGGGACGCAGGACGTCCAGGATTATCCCGCTGGGCAGCATCACCAGCCCCCCGGCTATCTCCCGCGTCGCCGCTATGACCCCGACCTGGACCTTGCTCAGCCCGAATGCTTCCTGTATGTCCGGCAGCATCACCAGGAAGCTCTGGTTGAACCAGTGGAAAATCCCGTGTCCCCCGCTCAACCCCGCCAGGATGAAGCTCGCCGTTCTTCTGACGGGCGTATCCTTTTCGGCGTGGTCGAATGGGGAACCGTGGTGATGTGCCATCGTCAAGCCTCGGGGTTCAAGTCGGGTCTGAAATCGCCGGACGGTCAGTTGTGTGCGGCATAGTTGGACGGGATTATAGGTGCAACCCCTTGCTATTGCCAGCAGTTGCATCTCATCACACCCACCCCCGACACCTTATCATTCCGCCCGCTCAATGCTATCATTTACCCTCGAATGTCCGGGCCGTCGCCCGGGCCCCGCGTCCCGGAGAGGTGCTGGAGTGGCCGAACAGGCGCGACTGGAAATCGCGTAGGGGGCGGAAGCTCTCTCGTGGGTTCGAATCCCACCCTCTCCGCCACCACCCCATTTTTTGAGGCCTGACTCCCTGTGCTAGAATCTTTCCCTATGCAGGACATCAAGTACTGGGTCGCCTTCAACAGAATCCCCGGAGTAGGCAGGGCCCGCTACGCCGCACTGGAGGCCTATTTCGGCTCCCTGGAGACGGCCTGGAAGGCCGGCCCAGCCGAACTCCATAGGGCGGGCCTCGACAAGCGCACCATCTCCTCCATCCAGTCCCGGCGCCCCGACATAGATCCTGACAAAGTGATGTCGGACCTCCAGGCACGGCAAATCCTCCCTCTCACCTGGCACGACCCCAGCTATCCCGACCGCCTCAAGCAGATCTATGACAGGCCCGCTGTCATCTACGTCCTCGGCGAAATCAGGGAGCAGGATGACTGGGCCGTCGCTGTGGTCGGGACCCGGAAGCCCACCTCCTACGGTCGGGAGATGGCCCACCTTATATCCACGGAGCTTGTACGCAACGGGATAACGGTGGTCAGCGGCCTGGCCCGGGGTATCGACTCCGTCGCTCACCATGCCGCCCTTGATGCCGGAGGGCGGACAATCGCAATTCAGGCCTGCGGCCTCGACATGGTCTACCCGCCCGAGCACCGGCACCTCGCCGATGAGATTGCCGAACGCGGCGCCATCATTAGCGACTATCCCCTGGACACCCGCCCCCGCCCCGACTACTTTCCTCGTCGGAACCGTATTATGAGCGGTCTCACCCTCGGCACCCTCGTCGTCGAAGCCGATGAAAAGAGCGGAGCTTTGATTACGGCCGGCTACGCCCTGGAGCATAACCGGGAGGTCTTTGCCGTCCCCGGCAACATCACCTCTCCCATGAGCCAGGGCGCTAACCGGCTGATTCAGGAAGGCGCCAAGCTCGTCACCGGTATAGAGGACGTGTTGGAGGAGCTCAACCTGAAGCTAGTGCCTGAGCAGCTCGTGATGCAGGAGCTTATTGAAGTCTCCACCCCCGAGTCCGACCTCCTCCCCTTCCTGTCAAGGGAACCCGTCCACATCGACGAAGTCACCCGACAAAGCTCCCTGCCGGTCTCGACTGTGAGCAGCGCTCTGGCTATGATGGAGTTGAAAGGCATCGTCAAGCAGGTCGGCGCCATGACCTACGTTAAAATCCGAGAAACGAGACCCGCATACCCCGCCCAAGTGTGAATTCAATGACTGAAAAACTGGTAATCGTAGAATCCCCCGCCAAGGCCCGCACCATCGGCAAGATCCTGGGCAAGGACTTCAACGTCAAGGCGTCCCTCGGACACGTCCGGGACCTTCCTCAATACCGCTTCGGAGTTAACGTAGCCAGCGACTTCGAACCTGCATACGAGGTTCCCAAGGACAAGAAAAAGACCGTTCAGGACCTGGCCAAGGCCGCCAGGAGCGCCAGCGCCGTATATTTGGCCACAGACCCAGACCGCGAAGGCGAAGCCATATCTTGGCACCTCCTCGAAGCCTCCAAGATCAAGAACATTCCCATACGACGCGTCGTTTTCCACGAAATCACTAAGAGCGCAATCACCGAGGCCTTCAACAATCCCCGGGAAATCGACATGGACCTCGTCGACGCCCAGCAGGCCCGACGCATCCTGGATCGCGTGGTCGGATACCGGCTCAGCCCCCTTCTCTGGCGCAAACTCGAAAAAGGCCTCTCCGCCGGCAGGGTCCAGTCCGCTGCCCTCCGAATGGTGTCGGACCGAGAAGCCGAAATCACCGCCTTCGTCCCCACCGAGTACTGGTCTATCGAAGCCGACCTGAAGAAGCAGAAGTCCCCCAGGAAAACCGCCTTCCGTGCCGTTTTACACAACCAGAAAGGAAAACGCGGCAAGCTCACCATACCCGATGAAAAAACCAGCAGTGAGATAGCCACAGCCCTGGACGGCGCCCACTACTCCGTCGCCAGGATTGATAGTAAGCAAGCCAAGCGACAGCCCGCCCCTCCCTTCACCACCAGCACCCTCCAACAGGAAGCCGGCCGTAAGCTCCGCTTCACCGCCAAAAGGACCATGGCAGTGGCCCAGCAGCTCTACGAAGGCTTATCAGTTGGAAGCGAGGGTCAGATCGGTCTCATAACCTACATGCGTACCGACTCCCCCGCCGTCTCCAACGAGGCCCGCAACGAGGCCCGGCGCTATATCTCCGAAAAGTTCGGCGACAAGTTCGTCCCCTCCTCCCCCCGCGCCTACAAGGCTCGGGCTAAAGGTGCCCAAGAAGCCCACGAGGCCATCCGCCCCACCTCCTGCTTCCGTGACCCCGACTACCTGCAGGTCTACCTGGACAAGGATCAGATGAAGCTATATGAGCTTATCTGGAAGCGCATGCTTGCCAGCCAGATGAGCGCAGCCCTCATCGACCAGACCACGGTCCACATAGAGGCCGAAAACAAGACCTCCACATCTGCATCGCCCATTTACCTGTTCCGCGCCACGGGCTCCGTCACCGTCTTCCCCGGCTTCCTCACCCTCTACCAGGAAGACGCCGACGACCGGTCCGACGACAAGCAGCCCCCCCTCCCCGACCTCTCCCCCGGAGAGGTATTGGACTTCCTCGGGCTTGAGCAGAAACAGCACTTCACCCAGCCTCCCCCTCGCTATACCGAGGCCTCCCTTATCAAGGCATTGGAGGAGAACGGCATCGGTCGGCCTAGCACCTACGCTCCCACCCTCTCTACCATCCAGGACCGCAAGTACATCCACAAGGAAAAGAGCCGCATCCACCCGACGGAACTCGGGCTTCGAGTCAACTCCCTACTCAGCGACCATTTCCCCGACATCGTAAATCTCGGCTTCACCGCCGAGATGGAGCAGGAACTCGATGAGATCTCCCGCGGGGAACGAGAGTGGGTCCCGGTCATCCGGGACTTCTATGAGTCCTTCCAGCAGGCCCTGGACAAGGCCGGCGACGCCATCCCCGACGAGGCTACCGGTATTGCCTGCGATCTGTGCGGCGAACCCATGGAAGTCAAGTCGGGGCGGACCGGCCGGTTCCTTTCATGCAGCTCTTACCCAAAGTGCAAGAACGCCAAACCGATACCCGGTGAGGAGCCCCAGGAAACCGACATCTTCTGCGAGAAATGCGAACGCCCCATGCTCATCAAGGTCGGACGTTATGGCAAGTTCCTCTCCTGCTCCGGCTACCCCGAATGCAAGAACGCCCGACCCCTCCCAGGCGAAGAACGCGAAGCCCCTGAGGAGACTGACGAGGTCTGTGACAAGTGCGATAGCCCTATGGTCATCAGATCCGGACGCCGAGGCAAGTTCCTCGCTTGCACCGCCTACCCCAAGTGCAAAAACACCCGACCCCTTCCCGGTGAAGAGCGCGAAATCCCCGAGGAGACCTCAGAGGTCTGTGACAAGTGCGATAGCCCCATGGTCATCAGGTCCGGACGCAGGGGCAAGTTCCTCGCCTGTACCACCTACCCCAAGTGCAAGAACACCCGGCCCCTACCCGGCGAGACCGCTCGCCCGGAGCCGGAACTAATCGATGAAGCCTGCGAAAAATGCGGTAAACCGTTGGCCATAAAAGTCGGGCGGAGGGGTAAATTTATCGCCTGCACCGGCTACCCGAAGTGCAAGAACGCCAGGTCTCTCATTTCCAAAAAGGCCAAGGAGCCCGTACCTGCCTAGCCCCGAGCCATAACTTTGGAACACCACATAGACAACTTCATAGAGTACCTGGAAGGCGATCCCGACTTTTCGCCTAATGACATCCACAAGTACCGCACGGACCTTGAGCCCTTTTCAGAATTTCTGAAGCACAGGGGAATCCACGACCTCGTAGCGGTGAACCGTACTGTGCTGCGGCATTATGTCGCCGGGCTGGCCACCGAGCCTATCATTCAAGGCACCAACAACCTGACAGACAACGGCCACGACGAGCGAACCATCCTACGCAAGATTAGAAGTTTGCGCGCCTTCTATGACTTTCTGGTGCGCGAGGGACATATCAATACCAACCCTGTCGCCTGGCTTAGCCCCTCCAAGTTGAAACATTTCATTGCTGAGTTCATCCGGCCACTAGTCAAGTTCATGACTTATCTGAAAGGCGAAAGAAACCTCTCGCCTTATACTGTACGCAATTACCGTACAGACCTTCTACCCTGCTTTGATTTTCTGGACGACAGGGGAATCCGTTATCTAGGCATCGTGGAGCGCAAAATTCTCCGACAGTACGTCGCTTGGCTATTGACCGAGCGCCGGATACCTATTACCAACGGCATGGCCAAGCACGGCCATGACATACGCAGCGTTTCTCGCAAGATAAGCGTATTGCGTTCCTTTTACAAATATCTCATCCGAGAAGACTGGCTTGAAACCAACCCAGTGGCTGGGCTCCGCCTCCCTAAGCTGGACAAGAAGTTCCCTAAGTTCCTTTCCCCACAGGAAGCGGCCTCCCTCGTCGAAGAGCCTTTTCACCTTCGCGACAGTGCACTCTTGGAGCTCATGTACGCCACCGGTCTCCGGGTCAGCGAAGTCGTCACCCTCGACATCGACGACGTCATTGACGGCAACCGCGAGATACGGATTCTGGGCAAGGGATCCAAGGAGCGGGACGTAGTCGTTGGACAGAAGGCCCTACGCGCCATAGCCCTCTACCTTTCGCAGAGCAGACCCAACCTCTCTACAGACCCAAAAAACCGCGCCCTCTTCCTAAATGATCGAGGCGGTCGGTTATCCGCCCGCAGCATCCAGACCCTTGTCCGCAAGTACTCCCTTGAACAGGGCCTCCACGACCCCGCCCACCCCCACACCCTTCGCCACTCCTTCGCAACTCACCTCCTTGACGGCGGTGCCGACCTCCGCGTCGTCCAGGAACTCCTTGGACATGAAAGTCTCGGCACCACACAGATATACACCCACATGACCACCGCAGAGACCCGCAAGACCTACGAAAAGGCCCACCCCCGGGCCCGAGCCTCCGCGGAGTCCCAATGAGAGTCCTGGTAGTCAATGGGCCCAATCTGAACCGCCTCGGCAAGCGTGACCCGACCCAGTACGGCACCCAGACCCTCGCCGATGTCGAAGCTGCCGTCTCTGCCCGGGCTGCCGACCTCGGCGTCGAAGTCTCCTTCTTCCAGTCCAACCACGAAGGCGCCATCATCGACTTCCTCCAGGACGAGTCCGAATCCGCCGATGGCATAGTCATAAACCCCGGCGCCCTCACCCACTACGGACTCTCCCTCCGCGACGCCCTCGCCGACACCTCCCTCCCGATCATCGAAATCCACCTTTCAAACATCCACGCCCGGGAAAAGTTCCGCTCGGTCTCCGTCATCGCTCCAATCGCCCGCGGCCAGATTGCCGGCCAGGGCTGGAAGGGCTACATCTCTGCCCTTGATCTCATCGTCGACTCCCTCAAGGAAAGCCGCTAGGATAGAAACATCATGAGCACATTGGACAGGACGCAAAGACTTAGAAAGGGGCTGGATGACTCGGGCCTCGATGCCATACTCATCTCCCAGCCCGAGAACCGCCTCTACCTCTCCGGGTTCAGCGGCTCATCCGGTTTCTTGATTATCTCCCGGGACCACGCCTTCATCGCCACCGACTTCCGCTACTTCGAGCAGTCCGCTCGACAGTGCCCCGACTACACCCTGATCAAGATGACCGGCGGCAAGCCCCTGGGCTGGTTCCACGAGGCCCTCGCTGAGATCAAACCCAAACGCCTGGGCTTCGAAGCCTCCGACGTGTCCTTCGCCTTCTACTCAGCAATAAAGCGCTCCCTCTCCGAACTCCCATCCGATGAACGCCCCCGGCTCATGTCCACCCGCAACCTCGTCGAGGCCCTCCGTGAGGTCAAGGACGCCGCCGAAATCTCCGAAATCGATCGGGCCGCCTCCTTCGCCGACGCCGCCCTCGCAAAGGTCGTCCCGGCCATAGAACCCGGCATGACCGAAAGACATGTTGCCTGGGAGCTTGAAAAGGCCATGCGTGACGCCGGCGCCGACTCTATCAGCTTCGACACCATCGTAGCCTCCGGGCCTAACGGCGCCCTCCCCCACCACCGCCCCTCCGATAAGCAAATCCAGGACGGTGAGCCCGTGGTTATTGACATGGGCGCAAGGATAAACGGCTATTGCAGCGACATCACCCGTACCATCGTAGTAGGCAAGCCCGACGCCCAGCTCGATAAGGTCTACCACACCGTCCTCGACGCCCAGCTAAACGCCATTGAAGAAGTCCGTTCCGGCATGACCGGCCATGACGCCGACTCCCTGGCCCGCACAATAATCGACGACGCCGGTTATGGCGAACGCTTCGGTCACTCCCTCGGCCACGGCATAGGTCTCGCCGTCCACGAAGTTCCCGTAGTCGGACCCCGAGGCGGTAGCGTCCTGGGCAAGAACATGGTCTTTACCATTGAGCCCGGCATCTACATCCCCGGCTGGGGCGGCGTCCGTATCGAAGACATGGTAGTCTTGGAAAACGGCAAGGTCCGGGTCATCACCCAGACTGCCAAGGGCATAGACTTGGCCAGCAATTGAAGAACTTCAGCCACGGCTGCATCCGTTGACAGCAAGGCTTGAGTGAGGAACGCTTATGATCGAGACCGGAGATATAAGAAAAGGCATGACCATCGAGATCGATGGCAGCCTCTTCAAGATACTGATGCTGAAGCACATTAAGATCGCCCGGGGCTCGGCCCAGGTCAGGATGAAGCTCCGGAACGTCACCGAGGGCCACACCATCGAGAAGACCTTCCAGGCCGGTGAGCGATTCGCCGTCGCCCGACTCGAACGCCGCGAGGCCCAGTTCCTCTACCGCGACGGCGATCTCTTCTACTTTATGTTCACCGACACCTTTGAGCAGAACCCCGTCTCCTCGGAGCTCGTTGAGGACATGATCGGCTATCTTCTCGAGGGCATGACCCTCGACGTCATCCTCCACGGCGATGTCCCCATCGGCATCGAGCTCCCCACCACCGTCGACCTACGCGTCACCCAGACGGAACCCGGCTTCAAGGGCGACACAGCCCAGGGCGGCACCAAGCCCGCAACTGTGGAAACAGGCCTTACCGTTACCGTCCCGATGTTCGTCAATGAAGATGACACCATAAGGGTAGACACCCGCTCCGGCGATTACATGGAGCGGGTATAGGCCGGACTAAACGCCCAGCCGAGGAGGATAGTCATGGAAGGCCGCAAGCTGGTACAGGAAATAATGATCGAGGCCGAATACGGCGCAGCCTACTACGTCAAGAAGGGCCAGATTCAGAGGGTCATCATGATAGACGGCCCCCAGGTCGGCGACTGGACGGCTTTCAACGCCAACAACTTCAAGGAGCACTACGACTCCTCCCACACCTTCATCATGAACAGCGCTCAGGGCACCGGCGGCGCCAAGGCCGTACGCGACTTCTACTCCCGACCCCCTAACATGAACGTAATGTTCACCACCGTTGAAGACACGGTGGGCACCCACTGGATGCTGTGCGGAGCCAAGTGTACCCCCCAGCGCTACAAGGTCTGGAATATCGAGGGTGGTCACCGCAGCTGTTTCATGAACCTCGTCGAGGCCCTTGAACCCCACGGCATCACCCCCGATGATGTTCCCGACGTATTCAACATGTTCATGAACGTCTCCTACGACGACGATGGCCGCTACCACATCCACGGCCCGGTAGCGGGCAAGGGCGGCTACATCGACATGCGCGCCGAAATGGACTGCCTCGTCGGGCTTTCCGCTTGCCCCGCCGGGGACGTCTCCTTTGTCAACGGTGAAGGAGACGAACAGGGCAACAAGCGCCTCAAAGTAGAAATATGGGAGTAGCGAAAGGCGGCTGATATGATCCGCATGGCCATCATCTACAACAAGACCGAGGACAGCACCTTCGACCTCGACTACTACCTCAAATCCCACATGCCCATGGCCGCCGCCGAGTTCGGCGCCTTCAAGTGGGACGTCGACAACGTAGTCAGCGACGCCGCCGGCGGCGACTCTCCCATCCACTGCATCGGCTACCTCTACTTCGAGAACGAAGAGAAGCGCGCCGCCGGAATGAACGACACCACCGTCCCCAAGGTCATAGGGGACGTGCCCAACTACTATTCCCCCGGCATGCCCACAGCAATCATCAGCGAAGTCGTAGAAGGCTAACCCGACCGCCCTCCCCACCCCCCCATGCTCAACCTCGGCTGGTTCTCCACGGGCCGGGGCCTTGGCTCCCGTGCCCTCCTATCCACCGTTCATCAGGCCATAGCCGACGGCCGCATTAAGGCCAGGATCAGTTTCGTTTTCTCTAACCGGGCCCCGGGCGAACACGAAGGCAGCGATCGGTTTTTCGCCCTCGCCAACTCCCTCGGCTTCACCGTCGTCCACCACTCCTCCAGAACCTTCCGACGACAATGGACAGGGGCGCCGTCCCAGTGGCGCTCAGCCTACGATGCCGAGGTTTCTGACCTCATTGCTCCCTTCTCCCCCGACCTCTGCGTCCTCGCCGGCTACATGCTTATTGTCAGCCCCGAAATATGCCGCAAGTTCTCCATGATCAACCTCCACCCCGCTGCCCCCCACGGCCCCGACGGCACATGGCAAGACGTAATCTGGCAGCTAATCGATCAGCGAGCGACCCACAGCGGCGTCAAAATCCACCTCGTCACCAAGGAACTGGACCGTGGCCCGACCATCACCTACTGCCAATACTCCATCCGCGGCAAAGACTTTGACCATCATTGGAATGCAATCGGTGAAGCCTCTGTGACCGACCTCCAAAACACCCTAGGCGAAGACCTACCCCTCTTCCAGGCCATCCGCGCTGAGGGAGTCAAGCGTGAACTTCCCCTCCTCGTCGAGACCCTCGCCGCCCTCTCCCAAGGTGCAATCTCTCTATCACCCGACTCCCCACCCCAAGACCTCACCTCAAAAATAGAGGGCTCGTTTAGAACCGCCTAACGCTCTCACTCATCCCGCATAGGGGCAGGTCTCGTGCCTACCCTCCTCCTCTTCACCGCCCCTTGTAGTTCGGCTGCCTCTTCTCCACAAACGCCAGGGGCCCTTCCTTCGAGTCCTCCGTTTTGTGGATCCTCTGCGACACCAGCTCCTCCAGCCGAAGCCCTTGCTCCAACGGCATGTCTATTCCCTGGTACGCCAGTTGCTTGATCGCCCGCACCGCCAACGGACCATTTGCATTGATCTTGTTAGCTAACTCCTCGGCGGTCGACATCACTTCCTCGGGCTTGACAACCCTGTTCACTAGACCCAAGTCATAAGCCTGCTGTGCGTTAAGCCGGTCGCCGGTTAGCAGCACTTCCAACGCCCGTCGGAACGGTATCGAGCGGGGCAGCCTCTGCGTCCCCCCGCCCCCCGGGATGATCGCCCTCAGAACTTCCGACAACCCGAAATGGGACCTGTCCGACGCAATGATGAAATCGCACGCCATCGCCAGCTCAAGCCCCCCAGCCAGGCAGTAACCGTCTACCGCCGCTATTACCGGCTTGGTCAGATCGCTCGTGCGCCAGAACCCCGAGGCACGCACCTCGGCCAGAATCCCTTCGCCTTTGCCATCCCCCTTCCTACGGTCGGACATCTCTTTCAAGTCCGCCCCCGCCGAAAACGCCCGCCCCCCCGCGCCCGTTACTATCGTGCACCAGATCTCGGTGTCGTTCTCGATCTCGTGCCACGCCGAGTTCAGGCCCGTCACCACCTCGTTGTTCAGGGCGTTCATTTTTTCCGGCCGGTTTATCGTGACGTATGCTATCCGGCCCTTCTTTTCGAAAATCACCTGTGGCATAGCTCTCTCCGAGACGAACGTCCTTGATGCTTGGCCTTTTCTGCTTCGGCCCCCGATTTACCGGCCTTTGAATTGCGGCTGTCGTTTTTCAGAAAAAGCCAGCGGCCCTTCCACCGAGTCTTCGGTGGTGTTGAGGATGCTGCTGAAGACTTTTTCGAACTGAAATGCCTGGGGCATTGTCAGGTTGTAGCCCCGCAGGACTGCTTCCTTTATCGCCCGCACGGCCAGCGGTCCGTTTTGGCAGATCTTCTCGGCGATCTCCTCCACTGTAGACATTACCTGATCGGCAGGCACCACCCGGTTTATCAGCCCGGTCCTGTACGCTTCCTGTGCGTCTATCCTTGATCCCGTCAACAGCAACTCCATGGCTATGCACATAGGCATCGCCCTGGGTAGCCTGTCCACGCCGCCGCCGCTGGGAATTATCCCCCATCTCACCTCCTGCAACCCGAACTGTGCATGTTCCGCCGCCACCCTTATGTCGCAGCTCAACGCTATTTCCAGCCCGCCGGCTATGCAGAAGCCGTTGATTGCAGCTATGGCCGGCGTGGAGATATACATCTCGTAGACGTGCGGCAGGCCGGGAGGGTTGTTCACCGAGTATTCACCCGCCCAGGCCTCGGGTCCCGTGGCCGCCACGTCCTTGAGGTCCTGGCCCGTGCAGAAAGCCCGCTCCCCCGACCCGGTGATGATGATCACCCATACGTCGGGATCGTCATCCAGGTCCCTCCATGCATCGGCCAACTGTTGCCAGTGTGCATCCGTCAGCGCGTTCAACCTCTCGGGCCGGTTCAACGTCACGTAAGCTATGCGGCCCTTCTTTTCGACCAAAAGATGAGACCTGATATCTTCGCTCATAACCCCTCCCCCCTTTGCTTCAGGCAGTCTTCTCTTCCTCGAGCCCCGTGTCCAGCCTCAGCCCTGACCCCACGTCATCCATATCGGCCCTCGCTTCCATCGCCCTCCCATCCGACGTAATCAGCGTGGCCGACCTCTTTCCCGTCATCGCCTGTTCATCCACATAGCACTTCACAACGTCGGGGATCGAAGGAGAGTGGTACATCGCCTCCATCAGCGCCTCTTCCAGTATCGACCTCAATCCTCGTGCCCCGGTCTTCAGCCTTATCGCCATGTCTGCGGCATGTTCCAGTGCCGCTTCACTGAACTCCAACTCCACCCCGTCCAGTTCGAATATCCGCTCGTACTGCTTTACCAGGGCATTCTTCGGCTGAGTCAATACAGTTACCAGCGACTCCTTGTCCAAAGCCCCAACCGCCGCCATCACCGGCAACCGACCTATGAGCTCGGGGATCAGTCCGAACTTCAGCAGGTCCTCGGGCTCCAACTGGTTCAATAATTCCTGTGAGCCCCTATGCCCTCGCACCGCCGACGTAAACCCCATGTTTATCACGTCTCTTTTCACCCGCTGCTCTATCAGCTCCTCCAGCCCATCGAAGGCCCCGCCGCAGATGAACAGAATGTTGGACGTGTCCAGCTGAATGTATTCCTGGTGAGGATGCTTTCGGCCTCCCTGTGGTGGGACGTTGGCAATACACCCTTCGATAACCTTCAAGAGCGCCTGCTGAACCCCCTCCCCCGACACGTCCCTCGTGATCGAAGGATTCTCGCTCTTACGGGATATCTTGTCTATCTCATCGATATAGATAATGCCCCGCTGCGCCTTCCCTACGTCATAGTTCGCCGCCTGAATTATCCGCAGCAGAATATTCTCGACGTCTTCACCAACATACCCGGCTTCTGTAAGCGTAGTAGCATCGGCAATAGCGAAAGGAACCTGGAGAATCTTGGCCAGGGTCTGGGCCAGTAGGGTCTTCCCACATCCCGTGGGTCCCACCAGCAGGATGTTGGTCTTGTCCAGTTCCACCTCTCCGCCCGACCCCCTGTTATTTATCCGCTTGTAGTGGTTGTATACCGCTACGCTCAGGACCTTCTTAGCCCGGGACTGACCGATAACGTATTCGCTAAGCTTTTCGTAGAGCTCCCGGGGAGTCGGTAGCTGCTCTGGCCCCAGGTCCTTGCCCGCCGAACTACGATCTTCGTCTATCAGCTGCTGGCATAGCGCCACGCAGTTGTCACAGATGTAAGTCTCGGCCTGCCCGCCTATCAGCTTCTTGACGTCGGGAGGACTCTTGGAGCAGAAGGAGCAGGCGTAGCTCGGTTTTCCGTCTCTTTCGTCGGGCATTTAGTCTCAGCCCGGGCCCCGAGGCCCAAGTTACTCGGCGCTATCTTCCTTAGCTTCTTCTTTCGCCTCTTCTACCGAACCCACTACCTTGTCCACTAGGCCGTAGTCTCTCGCTTCGTCCGCGCTCAGGTATATGTCCCGGTCCGTGTCCCTGGCTATCTTTTCGTAGTCCTGGCCTGTGTTGTCCGCTAGGATATTCCTCAGCTTGTCTTGCAGGCGCAGTATCTCTTTGGCCGCAATCTCGATGTCCGATGCCTGTCCCTGCGCCCCTCCCATAGGCTGGTGCATGTGTATGGTCGAGTTGGGCAATGCGAACCTCTTCCCCGCCTTGCCCCCGCTCAGCAGAACCGTGCCCATGCTAGCCGTCATCCCGACGCATATCGTGGACACGTCGCATTGTACCAGCCGCATGGTGTCGTAAATCGCTAGCCCTGCGCTGATCACCCCTCCCGGAGAATTTATGTACAGGTTGATGTCCTTGTCCGGGTCTTCCCGCTCCAGGTACAGAAGCTGCGCGACGATCAGGTTAGCCACGTGGTCCGTGATCGGCGTGCCCAGAAATACGATCCGCTCCTTCAGCAGCAGCGAATAGATGTCGAACGCCCTGTCCCCCCGGGCGCCGCTCTCGATTATCATCGGTATCACGTTATCCGGTCGCATCTTTCTCCTCGTTTTCGTTCACTGCCCCGCCACCCGGCACCGCAAGTGCCGGGCCCTGCTGGGCTATCTCTTTCATGCGTTCAACGGCTTTTCTCAGCCTGATCCGGTTCCCGAGGTTGCCCCGTACTTCATCGCTGTGCAGCCGTTCGAGAATCTCCGGGTCGGCAGGGTCGGCCTGCGCCTCGGCCTCTTTTATCTCCTCGTCTATCTCTTCTTCACTCGCCTCAATCCCTTCCTCTTCCGCCAGCTTGTTGAGAATAAGCGATGTCGTCACCCGGCTCTCCGCCGACTCCCGCCTCGCATCCCTCAGCCCTTCCGGTGTCTGGCCGATGGCCCGCAAATAGTTCCCGAACTCCAGCCCCGCCTGCGCTATCGCCCGCGCCTCGTCCACTATCATGTGGTCGATTTCCCGCTCGGTGAGGTTGGGCGGTGCCTCTATGCTGGCCTTTTCCTTGAGGGCCTGCATCAGCTCTTCTTCAAACTTGCGGTCAGATAGCTGCTTTGTCTGCTCTTCCAGCGCCTCGGCGGTCTTCGCCCGGAAGTCGGCCAGGTCCTCGTAGTCGCCGTCCAGTCCCTTCACGAATTCTTCGTCAACCTCGCCCGGCAGCTTGGCCTTGACTTCCTGAACCGTGACTTTGAACTCACACTCTTTTCCGGCGATCTCTTCCTGTCTAAAATCATCCGGCAGGGTCAGGGTAAACTCTTTCGACTCCCCCTTCCCCATACCCTCCAGTTGTTGGGAGAATCCCGGCACCGGGAAGTCCATGTCCGGGTTCGGCTGGTACGGAGACCCCGACTCACTGATCACCGACTCCCCGTCCACCCGGCCATCCACGTCTATCGTCAGCAGGTCCCCGAAAGCCGCCGCCCTGTCTACTTGCTCCCACGGCGCATTCCTCTCCCTCACCGATTCCATAGCCTCGTCCAACTGCTCCGCAGTTACCTCTACGGGGTCGGGCTTCACCCTTATCGATTTGTAGTCGCCCAATTCCACCGTTGGCTTCAGGGGCACCGTGGCCTTGATTACTGCAGGCTCCCGTGGTTCGAATTCCACGTCCGGCGTATCAATCGCCTCCAACCCCTGTTCTTCGATGGCTTTCTGGACCAGCTCGGGCGCCAGGTCTTGCAGCGCTTCGTTAATTACCGCTTCCTTGCCCACGAAGTTCTGGATTATGGCCCTCGGGGCCTTGCCCGGCCTGAACCCCGGCACCCTCACCCGCTGCGCCAGGCTCTTGTACGTCTTCTTTAACGTGCCTTCAAGCTCGTCCCCTTCCACCTCGATGGTGAGAAGCACGCGGCTTTCGGGTAACTTTTCGCTGGTGACTTTCAAAGGTGGAGAACTCCCTTGGTTACGGAAATGCTAAGTTCCCGTTCGTGAAAATTATAGCACAGCCCACCCCCGACAACGCCCCTCCCCCCGACTCCCATCACTCCGACACTATCCTCAGGTGCAAGTCTCTAAGCTGGTTCGGGCTCACCGCCGCGGGTGCATCCGTCATCACATCGACTGCGCTCTGGTTCTTTGGAAACGCTATGACCTCCCGGATGCTCTCTTCTCCCGCAAGGATCGCAACCAGCCGGTCGATTCCCGGCGCTATGCCCCCGTGAGGCGGCGCCCCGTATTCGAACGCCTCCAGCAGGTGTCCGAACCGCGCCTGTGCCTCTTCTTCGTTGTAGTCCAGCAGTTTGAACACCTTCTGCTGCAGCTCCCTGTCGTGAATTCGGATGCTGCCGCTTGCCAGCTCCTGCCCGTTGCAGACCATGTCATAGCAACGCGCCCGCACCCGACCCGGCTCCGTCTCCATCAACCCGATATCTCCCTCCCGAGGCGATGTAAACGGGTGATGCGTCGAGTCCCATCTCCCCTCATCTTCGTTCCACTCCACCAGCGGGAAGTCCACCACAAACAGGAACGACAGCTTCTCTGGGTCCGCCAGCCCGAGTCTCTGCCCCATCTCATTCCTCAACGCCGCCAGGGCCGCATTCGTCGTCTTCTCATCTCCCGCCACTATCAGAAGTAGGTCACCCGCCTCTGCCCCGAGACGGCCAATGATGCTATTCAGTTCATCCTCGCTAAGGAAGCGCGAAACCGCCGACCGTACCTGCTCCGCTTCCCATCGCCCCGTCGAGTCCGGTTCGCCTTGAAGGGCTATCGTCACTAGCCCCTTGGCTCCCCTCTCCTTCGCAAACTCCGTAAGTTCGTCCAGTTGCCTCCGGCTGTACCCCGAGCACCCCGGCGCCCGCATCCCCTTTATCACCCCACCACTCTCCGCCACCGAATGAAACACCTTGAACCCCGACTCCCTCACCACATCCGTGATCTCTTCCAACTCCAGCCCAAAACGCAAGTCCGGCTTATCCGTCCCGAACCGCCTCATCACCTCATCGTAGCTCAACCTCGGAAATGGCTTGGTCAGACCCATCTTCGGCGTCACCGATTCCACCAACCCTGTAAAAAGCGACTCGGTCAAATCCAGCACGTCCTCGTCGTCCACGAAGCTCATCTCTAGGTCCAGTTGAGTGAACTCCGGCTGCCTGTCGGCCCTCTGGTCCTCGTCCCGGAAACACCGCGCAATCTGGAAATACCTCTCGAACCCCGAAACCATCAGCAACTGCTTCAACTGCTGCGGCGACTGCGGCAGCGCATAAAAGCTACCCGGATGCACCCGGCTCGGCACCAGGTAGTCCCGGGCCCCTTCCGGCGTGCTCTTTATCAGCACCGGCGTCTCGATCTCCAGGAAACCCTCGCCGTCCAGGAAGTCCCGCATGTACTTCACCACCCGATGCCGCAGGGCGATGTTTCGCTGGAGCCTCTGACGCCGCAGGTCCACGTAGCGGTGCTTTAGCCTGAGCCCTTCCTCCACTTCCACCTCTTCATTAACGTAGAACGGCGGCGTCCGTGACGGATTCAGCACCTTGACCACCCGCGCCCCGACCTCTATCTCCCCCGTCACCAGGTCCGGGTTCTCCGTCCCCGCCGGCCGCGCCCCTACCCTTCCCTCCACCTGCACCACCCACTCGTTGCGGAACTGCGTTCCGGTTTCGTGGGCCTCAGGGGACTCCTTCGGGTTCAGTACCACCTGCGCCACCCCAGACCTGTCCCTTAGGTCAATGAATATCAACCCTCCGTGGTCTCTTCGGCGATGCACCCATCCGGCCAGCGTAACGTCTTTGCCGGCGTCCGCTGCCCGAAGCTCACCGCACCCTATTGTCTTTAGCAATTTCCAGCACCCACGGCGGGGAATTATAGGTTAAGCCCCGAACCCATATCAATCTGCCTTAGTTCACCCGACCCACCACGGACCGATTACTTCAACATGAATTCTCGAAGAATCGGCAAAACTCTTTCCGGGGCCTCTTCCGCGATGAAATGGCCACAATCCTCCAACTCCTCTACCGTATAATTCGAAAGCTCCCGCTTCCAACGTTCAAGCTCTTTTCTACGAAACGCTATGTCACGGAATCCCCAAAATATCAGGGCCGGCTTGTTGACGAATTTTTGCCGTTCCTCCCAAATTGATCCAAGAAAGTCCGAGGCCCCGACTATGTGCCCCGGCAATGCAGCGCATGCTGACCTCCCACCCTTCGGCTGAGCTTTCCGGTAGTGTTCCATCACCTCCGCTGTAAGAATCTCCTTACTTCCGACCGCCTTGGGCATGACCTTGTTAACGAAGAAATTGAACCTCTTGATAAGCAACTGTCCCAGCCAGCTCCGCATCGCGCAGCTGAATTGGATAAAGTGAAAGTCCCGGGACACCGGCCAACACCACGTGTTGGCAATCACAATCCGGCTTACCCGGTCGGGGTGCCTGCGCGCGAACTCCAGCCCGATAGGTCCACCCCAGTCCGACATGAAGAGCGTCACATCCCGAACGTCCAGACTCTCCATCAGCTCACTGAATCTATCCGCATGGGCCGCTGGATGGTGGTTCTCTCTACGGTTACTGCGTGACGACAACCCGAATCCCACGTGGTCCGCCGCAATGCACCTGAACTCGGACCGAAGCCCGGCTATCAGGTGTCGAAACTCGAATGACCATGTCGGATTTCCATGCACGAAGACAATAGGGCTCCCCGACCCTTCGTCCACGTAGTGCATCGAATGGCCATCTCTTGTGGTGAAGAACCGACTCTCGAACGGAAACATCTCGGCCGACACCCACGTCGGACGAGCAATTGTCGGGCTATTGTTCACAGCGAATACCTTGCTCCTTTTCCTTTCTGCCTTTGCAAAAGAATAGGGTGAAAGCGCTCAGCGCCTTCACCCCTCGTCTCTTGTCACAGGGACGCGAGTCCGGGATCGCCGCACGGTTCCTACAGGTAACCCTCCAGCATTTCCCTCGTCGACTCCCTGTTCAGCTTCGCCACGGCCGCGCTCTGGATCTGCCGCACCCGTTCCCGGGTTACCCCCAGCACCTCCCCGATGTCTTTCAGCGTGTGCTCCATGCCGTCCCTGAGGCCGAACCTCATCTCCAGCACTTCCCTCTCCCGAGGGTTCAGCTCACTCAACATCGTGTCTAGGTGCCCTCTCAGCATGGTCTGGGACAGGGTTTCCTCGGGGGTGGGGGCTTCGTTGTCCGTAAGCGTGCTCCCGAGGAGCAGACCCGCGCTTCCCTGCGGCTGGTCCAGCGAGGCCGGCTGCTGCCATGCCCGCATGATCCGTTTGATCTTGGCCTGGTCTATGCCGGTTGCCTCGGATATCTCTTCACCCTGCGGGCGCCTGCCCAGCTCCTGGGTCAAGGCCTGGGTGGCCTTCTCTACCTTGGACGCCGTCTCGCTCAGGTGCACGGGCAGCCGTATGGTGTGGCCCTTGTCCGTCAGTGCCCGCATTACGCCCTGGCGTATCCACCAGGTCGCGTACGTGCTGAACCGGAACCCCCGACGGTAGTCGTACTTGTCCACCGCCCTCAAGAGCCCGAGGTTGCCTTCCTGTATCAGGTCCAGCAGCGGCAGCCCTTTGCCCTGGTACTTCTTGGCGATGCTTACCACCAGCCGGAGGTTCGACTCCGTCATCCGCCGCCTCGCCGACTCCCCTACCTTCACCGCCTGCTGCAACGACAACCGGCCCTCGACGTCCGACGCGCCGCCTTCCAGCTTCGCCTTCGCCTCGGCGCCGAATTCAATGGCCCTCGCCAGTGCCTTCTCTTCTTCGAAGGTCAAAAGCTCCGAGGCGCCTATCTCCTTCAGGTAAGCCTTCAGAGGCTCGTCTACCAGCTCCTGCTGGGCCTGCTTGTCCTCGGTCTCCTCGACTACCGCCGTGCTTACCAGACCGAGGCCCTCTTCTTCGTCCAGGCTCTCCAGAACCGACTCTATGTTGTATGTGGTTACCATTTCCTTGTTCATGACTTTATGCTTGCACTCCATTGCAAACCCGTTATCCGGGGTTATTCACGCTTAGGATACGCTCATTTGCATAATTTGTCAATTGTTTTATATAACAATAGCACAAACTCCTTGTGCATCCCTCCTTACTACCTGTCCTTTCTAGTCGTATGTCCTTTGGCCCTCTCTTGTATGTAACGTCTGGCAGGATAGGAAGTTATACCCCTTTATCCCACCGAAAGCAACTGAATATCCACGGGTTCCCGGTCAATGTACTCATCAGGCCTCACCGCCATGGTCGCAGCCTTGAGCGTGTTCACCAGGAGCATCGCCACGGTCATCGGTCCCACGCCGCCCGGCACGGGACTAATAACGCTCGCCTTCCCTTTCACCTCCTCGAAATCGACGTCTCCCACAAGCCGGTATCCCTTTTTTCTAGACCCGTCTTCCAGCCTGTGCACCCCGACGTCTATCGCCACCGCCCCGGGCTTCACCATTTCCGCCTTGATCCCTTCAGGCTGATCGATAGCCGCCACTAGGATGTCGGCTCGCCTTGTCACGTCGGCTAAGTGCTTTGTTCCGGTGTGGGCGACCGTGACCGTTGCGTTGGCCGCAGCATGCTTCTGCATCATTAGCGCAGCCAGTGGCCTGCCCACTATCATGCTTCTCCCGCATATGACCACGTGCTTCCCCTCCGTCGTAACCCCCGACTCCACCAACATCCTCTGGATCCCCGCCGGCGTGCACGGCACAAACCTCGGCGCACCGATAAGCAGAAGCCCGACGTTGTCTGGGTGCAGTCCATCCACGTCTTTCATCGGGTCGACCGCACTGGCAACCCTCAACGGGTCCACGTGCTCTGGCAACGGCAGCTGAACCAGTACTCCGTGGATCGATTCATCGTCGTTCAGGCAGTCCAGCAGGCTGATCACTTCTTTTTCGGATACGTCCGCCCCAAGCCTAACCGTCCGTGTCTCGATCCCCACCGACTTCGCAGCCTTCTCTTTCGTCTTCACGTACACGTCTGAGGCAGGATCGTTCCCTACCATCACCACTGCCAGTTTGGGGACTACCCCGGTCTTCCTTTTCAACTCTTCCACCCCACTCCGTACCTCGTCCCGCACTTTTCCAGCTATCCCTCGTCCGTCGATTAGTTCAGCAGTCATACCGGCAGCGCCTTTGTGAAATATGGAACAGGCTCAATGTACCAAATTTCACAAATAACCGCAACCCCCTTTGGATGACGAAATTAGGCCTGTGGGTTTACTATATGTGCAGGGGGAGCCGAAACGGCTCCCTCAATAGATAATTGAGGACAGGTCTGTGCCCGGATTTGGAGAAAAGCTCAAGTCAGGTTCCTTTCTGGTCACCGCCGAGATCACGCCCCCCAAGGGCGTCAATCTCGGGCCTGCCCTTTCACTCCTCGACCCCCTGTCCTCCGTGGACGCAGTCAACGTCACGGACCAGAACGCATCCGTAATGCGCCTTGGCCCCCTGCCCCTTGGCAAGGTCCTTCTCGAAAAGGGGATCGAGCCCATCTGCCAATTCACCTGTCGAGACCGCAACCGCATCGCCCTCCAGTCCGACCTCCTCGGTGCCCACGTTCTTGGCATCCGGAACATCCTGTGCCTGACCGGAGACCCCACCGGCACGGGTGACCACCCTGACGCCAAACCCGTCTTCGACCTCTCCGTAATAGACTTGATTCGGGCAGCCTCGCAAATGGAGTCCGGGCAAGATCTGGCCGGCAACGACCTGAACGGAGTTCCCAGTTTCTGCCTCGGCGCAGCCGCCAACCCCGGAGCCTCGGACATCGACATCGAAGTTGGCCGGATGGAGCAGAAAGTCGAGGCCGGTGTCCGTTTCTTCCAGACCCAGGCCGTCTACGACCCCGAGCAGTTCGCCCGATTTATGGAAATGGCCCGCCCCTTGGACGTCCCCATCCTGGCCGGCATCCTCGTTCTCCACTCCGGCCGCATGGCCCGCTATCTCAATAGCAACGTTCCCGGCATCGTCGTACCCCAGGCCTTGATCGACGAAATGGACGCCGCCGAAAACAAACGGGAGAAGGGAATCGAAATAGCCTCCCGGATCATCTCCCAGGTCGCACCCCTCACCCGAGGCGTCCACATCATGCCAATGGGATGGGAGAGCGACATTCCCCGGCTAATGCAAATTTCAGGTATCAAGGCTTCCGAGTCCAACCCCGGGTCCCCGGGCCCCGCCTAGTGCGTTCCCTCCCCCGAGCCCCCCTCGTCCCCTTCCTTCTGTTGTACAACCTTGAAGGATGGAAGAGGCAGGTGGCCATGGTCTGCCTCGCCCAGGGCATTGCCTCTATCGGCTGGTCCTTCATGCAGCCCTTCTACCCCCTCTTCATCGAGCAGGAGTTGGGAGTAAAGTCCGTTGCCGACGCGGCCTTCTGGGCCGGTGCGTCTTCCGGTGTCTTCGCCCTCTTTATGGGTCTCGCCGGCCCCTTCTGGGGCCACCTCGCCGACACCTATGGCCGCAAGCCCATGCTCGTCCGCGCCTACGCTGCCGGGACCCTCGTCCTCATGTTCTCCGGCCTCATCACTAACATCCCCCAGCTCATCGGCATCCGAATCCTTCACGGCGGAGTTTCAGGCAGCGTCGGCGCAGCTATGGCCCTCGCCGGTTCCTTCGTCCCCAGCAACCGCCTTCCCCTCGTGGTCGGACTCCTCCAGTTCACCAGCTACTTCTCCATCACCATCTCGCCATTCATAGGAGGCCAGCTTGCCCAGGCCTTCGGGTTCAGGACAACCTATTTCATTTCGTCCGGATTCGTATTTGCTGCCGGCCTGATGATCCTGTTTTTCGTCAAGGAGTCCTTCCAGCGGTCCAGCGACAAGAGCGGCTCTCCTCTGGCACTCTTCTCGGAGACCCGACAGGTCCTAGCCACCAAGGGCCTCCTACCAGCCCTCCTCTTCGTCCCCATCATCCAGGGCGCCCCGACCGTCCTAGCTCCCGTCGCCCCCGGCTTCATCCAGTCCATCACGGAGGCAAACCGGGCCGTCTTCGACACGGGCCTGGCCTTCGGAGTTCTCGGGTTCTGCTCGGGCGTCAGCGCCATTTTCATTGGCAGGATGGCATCGAAGTTAAACCTCCGAATCGTCCTCATCGTCTCCTGCCTCGGCGCTTCTCTAGCCCTTTTGCCCCAGTTCTTCAACCACCAGTTCTACCTATTCGTCCTGCTCTTTGCCCTGTCGGGTCTGTTTAACGGGGCGATGATGACTTCCCTAAGCTCGATAGTCGGCCTCATGCTTCCGAGAAAGCACCTGGGCGCGGCCTTTGGAATCCTCAACTCCGCCTCCGCTATGGCCTGGGGCCTGGGCCCCTTGACCGGAGGCGCACTGGCCTGGAGCATCGGCCACCGACGCGTCTTCCTCGTCGAGTCCATCGTCCTCGCCGTGGCAGGCGCGTCCATATTCGGAATCTTCAAAGGAATCCGTGTCCCCAGACCCGCCCCACCCCCCACCTCCACCGAGGCCTGACCCCCTATCCCTTCCTTATCTCCGCCGCCCGGTCCAGCACTATGTGCGCCACCTCCTCCTTGGGAAGCAACGGCAGCTCCTCTTTCCCGCCATCCCTGTCAATGAGCACCACCCGGTTCGTGTCCGACCCGAACCCGCTCCCCTCACCCGTTATGTCGTTGGCCACCATCAGGTCGACACCCTTCCTCAGCATCTTATCCCTGGCGTTGGATTCCAGGTCCTGGCTCTCCGCCGCAAACCCCACCTTCACCAGCTTTTCCCCAGACGCCTCCGCCAGCACGTCCGCCGTCTGTGCCAGCTCCAACATCAGCCCCCCACCCGACTTCTTGATCTTGTGCTCCGCCTCCGCCGCGGGCCGAAAGTCGGCAATAGCAGCCGCCATAACCAGTATGTCTGCCTCCGAAGCCTGGGCTACCACCGCCTTCCACATCTCCTCCGCTGTATCCGCCTGGATAAATTCCACACCATAGGGCGGCCCTAAAGCCGTCTGCGCCGACACCAAAGTTACCGCCGCCCCCCTGTCCCGAGCCGCTTCCGCCAACGCATACCCCATCTTCCCCGACGACCTGTTCCCGATATGTCTCACCGGGTCAAGCGGCTCCTGCGTCCCCCCCGCCGTTACAACCACAGACTTCCCCGCCAGGTCCCCCTCCCGACCCAACACCTGCTTCAGCCCCCCGACTATGTCCTCCACGTCCGCCATCCTCCCCCGACCTACCAGCCCCGACGCCAGCCTCCCCTCCCCCGGCCCCACAAACGCCCACCCCCGTCCCGCCAGCCTTGCAACATTCTCCTGTGTCGCCGGGTTTTCGAACATGTACCCGTCCATTGCAGGGGCAAGTACGACGGGCCTCCGCGTGGCCAGCAACATGCAGGTCAGCAGGTCGTCCGCCAACCCATTTGCCGCCTTTGCGATCAAGTTTGCTGTGGCAGGAGCAACCAGAATTGCATCACATCCCTCCGCCAGGGCCACGTGCTCTATCCCCGCGTCGGATGCCGGGTCGAAAAGCTGATGCAGTACCGGCCTGTGCGTCAGGCTTCGAAACGTCAACGGCGATACGAACTGTGTCGCCCCTTCGCTCATCACCACGTCCACCACTGCCCCCTGTTGTACCAGCTTGCTCGTCAAATCCGCTGCCTTGTACGCCGCGATGCTTCCCGTCACCCCCAGCACGATACGCCTCCCCCCCAGCCCCCTCCCCCGACTTTGCATCACGTTGCTCATCTCGGGTTCATCTCGTGGATCAGCTTCAGGCCTTCCAACGTCAGGTCCGGGTCCACTTCGTCCAGCACGTCCGTCTCACCCGCCATTATCGATGCAAGCCCCCCCGTCCCCACCACCCTCGCCCTACCCCCGAGCTCCTTCTTGAACCTCGCCACCAACCCCTCTATCAGTCCCACGTACCCGTAAATCAGCCCCGACTGCATGCTCGCCGGCGATGTCCGGCCTATCGCGTTCGGCGGCGCCTCCAATTCAACCCTCGTCAGCTTTGACGCCCTCGCAACCAGGGCTTCCGCAGCCACCCCGAGCCCCGGTGCAATCGCCCCTCCCAGGTACTCCCCGTCCTTGGAAATAGCGTCAAACACCGTCGCCGTTCCCAGGTCCACCACTATCACCGGTCCGCCATACTTCTGGTATGCCGCCACCGCATCGGCTACCCGGTCCGCGCCCACATCCCTCGGGTTCTCGTACAAGATGCGCATCCCCGTCTTCACCCCCATCCCCACCACCAGCGGCCTCAATCCGAACTGCTTCTGGCAGAACTCTTCGAATACCCCAGTCAGAGGCGGTACGACGCTGCACACAGCAATCTCCGTGATCATGGAGTTTGCCATATCACGCGTCTGCAGCAGCCCGTTGAACAGCACGGCGTACTCGTCGGCCTGCTTGTTAACGTCCGTCGATATCCGCCATGTCGCCGCCAACGACTCCCCGTCATACACCCCCAGGGTTATGTTCGTATTCCCTATGTCTATGGCCAGAAGCATGGCACCTGGACTCAGTTAGCCTCTATGGACACCAGCGCGATCCCGTCCACATACTTGAAGTGTCTGTCCGCCGAAACTAAATCTGCCCCCGTCTCCATCGCATGTGCTGCTATCCACATGTCATTGGTCGGTATCAGCCGGCCCTTGGACCTTTGAGACGCAGCAATTCTCGAGTATCTGTCAGCGGTCGTCACTGTAATGCTCAGGAATGAAACATAGGGAGCTCCGATAAATGCGTTGAGGGTGGACAAATTCTGCTCCAAATTACGTCCGAGCCGAAATCCAAATACCAGTTCGCCGTACACAATAGGAGAGAACAGCACCCATTGAGCACGCCGTGCGAGATCCACCACTTCCCGTTCTCCTCTTACAAGCCGAGAATACGCATTCGTGTCCAGTAGAATTCTCATTTCCACATCGACTCATCAATCTTCTCAAACTCCTCCTCGATTATGGCATCCAGTTCATCAGCTTCCTCCTTGCTCATAGTTCCGAAGAAATGGTCCAGTGCCGACCCTATTGTGTTTTCCCCATACCTGCCATCCGATATACCCGCACCTCTCCGGAGCAACTTCAAAGCCGCCCGATTCAAAGAGATGCCTTCGCGTTTGGCTAACTTGCGAATGTGCTCTTTAAGTTCATCATCGAATCCCCTGATAGTTAGTTGGTTCATAATCCACTCACTCCCCGCGAGTCACCTGATGAGTCATTATGCATCATAACGTGACTCACATCAATTCCACATGCCGAGCATTCACCCCGCACCCCCCACCCCCCGCACCGCCCCCGGCAGCCTCGGCAACAGGTCACTCGCCACCAACCCCGCCTCCCCGACCTCCTCCCGACCCATCTCCCCCGCCACACCGTGCAGGTACACCCCGGCCAACGCCGCCTCCCACACCCCCAGCCCCTGCGCCATCAGCCCCGCGATCGCCCCCGCCAGCACGTCCCCCGTCCCCGCCGACGCCAACCCCGGGTTCGCAAACGGGCTCACCACCGCCCGACCGTCGGCCCGCGCCACCACCGTGTGCGCCCCCTTCAATACTACCGTCTTGCCCCACCTCCCCGCCGCCTCCCGGGCCGTCCCGATCCTGTCACCCTGGATCTCCTTCGTAGACGCCCCCATCAGCCTCGACATCTCCCCCGGATGCGGCGTCAACACCGCTTCCCGACCCAGCCTCTCCCACCACCCCTCCTCCGACGCCAGGGCATTCAGCCCATCCGCATCAACCACCGCGGGCGTCGCGTCCTCGCCCGCATCCAGGAGCAGCCCCTTGACCAGCTCCCATACCTCAGGCTCCCTCCCCAGCCCGCACCCGACCAACAGCGCATCCGCCTGCTCTACACCCTCCTCTATCGCCGCCCTCCAACCCTCCACCCCCACCCCATCCTCCAATGGAATGTACGTCACCTCCGCCGCCCGGGCCCCGACTATCGACCTGACCACCGGTGAGCACGCCAGCGTCACCAATCCGGCCCCGACTCTCGTAGCCGCCGCACACGCCAGGTATGCCGCCCCAACGTACTGCCCCGACCCCGCCACCGCTACCAGCCGACCGAAGGTGCCCTTGTGCGCATCCGCCGGCCTCCTCGGCAGCAGCGCTTTCACCATCGGCCCCGTCAGCATCTCCAGCGAAATCTCATCCGCCATCCCATCCGGTATCCCGATGTCCGCAACCCGCAGCTCCCCGACTCTCGACGCCCCCGGAAACGCAAACATCCCAATCTTCGGATAACCAAGGGCCACCGTCATGTCCGCCGTTGGCCCCGACGGGTCCCCCTGCCCCGAGTCCGCATCCACCCCCGACGGCAGGTCCATCGCCGCCACCCGTAAATGCACATTCGCTTCCTTCGCTTTCCTTAGTTCCCCGAAGACCCGTTCAATAATTCCCGAAATCGGCCTGGACCTTCCCGTCCCCAGCACGGCATCTACAACTAGTTCCGCCGACCTCAGCGCTTCCCCCAACGACGTCAACCCGCTCTCCTTGTACGCGGCGATCGGCTGTAGCCCCCTCTTTGTGAGCAGCGACAGATTCCCGTCCGACTCCGACCTCGGTGTGCTCAAGCAAACGTCCACATTCGCAACCCAGTCGTGGAAATATCGCGCCGCCACCAGCCCGTCACCTCCGTTATTTCCCGGCCCGACTAGCACCACCACGTTCTTCCCCGCCACCCCTTCCATCCACTCCTTCACCTCCTCGGCAAATGCCCGACCCGCATTCTCCATCAGCCGCGACGTAGCTATCCCCTCCGCCTCACATCTGTCCTCGATTTCGCGCATCTCCGCGCTGCTGACTATCTTCACCCTACCCGGCGCCTCCTCACTCCAGCCTCTCCACCATCGCCACCGCCGACGCCACCGCAAACTCATCCGAATGTGAAAGGCTGATCGCCACTTCCCCCATACCCAGCTTCCGCGCCCGCGCCTCCGCCCGACCATACAGCTTCACCGTCGGCTTCCCGCTTGGCATCGGCAGAATCTCGATCTCCCGCCACGCTACGCCCCGGTTTCCCGTACCCAGCACCTTCATCACCGCCTCTTTTCCCGCAAACCGCGCCGCCAGGTCCGGCGCCCGGTGCCGGTACCGCGCAATCTCTTTCGGCGTATACACCCTGTCCAGGAACTTCTCCCCCCACCGCTCCAACGCCGCCCTGATCCGGGGTATCTCCGTTATGTCTATTCCGACACTCGGGAATGTACTGCCAGCCACTATCCAGTCCCACGAATAAAGTGCCCGCGAGTATATCACCCCAACCCCCCACCCCAGCCTGTCCGCCTATGGCGGATCATTCCCACCCTTTTTACCCGTCATTCCCACCTCCGTGGGAATCCATCCCTCCGAAACAACCTCCTACAACCCCGCAACTCACCCCCTCCCCCTTGCCTAAACCCACCCCCATCATCCCCACTCACCTCCAACTTTCCCCCAAACCCGTACATTTGCTTGACACACCTGAGCAAAGGCGTTATCATACCCTCCGTTCGCGAACATTAACCCAGTAACACAAGGAGGAAACCAGAAACCCAGGGAAGCCCACCCGGCCCCACCCGGGTCCCCGTGCCCCTTCCCTAACCCCCCAGGCGATGGATGGTCCATCGACTTAACACCTGCAGGCCGTCTCTTATAGAGACCCTGCACCCTCGGTGCTCCCTAACAGGATGCACTACGTAACCGGCTTTCAACTTGCCGGCGAAGCACAACACCCCGCCCACGGCGGGAACCGGGCCGTAGGGCCCTCCAGGGACTCCACCGTCCTTGCCATCGGTGCATTCCACACCATGGCCGACGGTGGCGGGTTGGCGCCCCCCGCCCTCACTATGACCGGGCGCCGCCGGTGGACAGGTATGCCCCACACCGAGACTTACTCGACCCTGACCCACCAAACAGCGGGGCTGCGCAGTCTGGACCTCCATCGCCAACCCCCTCCCAAACACACAAAATGCAAACCCAAACCCCACAACCAAACAACCCGGCCCCTCTCTCTTCCTCCCCCGTAGGGGCGTCCCTCGTGGGCGCCCTCCCCGCCCTTACTTCCGTCATTCCCGAGAAGTCGGGAATCCATCCCGGATGCGGGGATGGGTGGGGATTCCCTCCCCGTTTCTTAAACAATCAAAGCCGTGCCTGAAACCGCAAAACAATCAAAAATCCGCACCCCTGCACCACGCGAAATCCCCAGAAATCCCCTTCAGGCGTCGTTCAATCAAAACAGCTACGAGTTCAATCAATGTTCAATCAACGTTCAATCAAAACCCCGCCCCTTCCACGGCCCCCACGGCCGCATCGGATTGTCCCCCATTCCTGCCCTGTGCTATACTCCCTCGCGCATATTTTCCAGGCTATACAGGAAGGAATAGAGCAACTCGAGCATGGTACAAGAGACCGTAACGGAACCCCGTCCCCCGGCTGAAGAGCCCGTCGTCGAGACCCGGGAAGAGCAGCTCCCCGAACCCGTAACCATGAAGCTCCTCCTTGAATCCGGTGTCCACTTCGGCCACCAGACCCGACGCTGGCACCCCAAGATGAAGCGCTACATCTTCACCCAGCGCAACGGCATCCACATCGTCGACCTCCAGCAGACCATCACCAAGCTCGACGAGGCTTGCGACTTCGTCCGGAACCTCGTCATGCAGGGCGGCGAGATCCTCTTCGTCGGCACCAAGAAGCAGGCCCAAGACGTAATCCACGAAGCGGCCACCCGCTGCGGCATGCACTACGTCAACATCCGCTGGCTCGGCGGCACCCTCACCAACTTCGGCACCATCCAGTCCCGCATCGACCACCTCGTACGCCTCGAAGACCAGAAGGAAAAGGGTGTCTTCGAAACCCTCCCCAAGAAGGAAGCCCAGAAACTCGAGGATAAAATCGTCCGCATGAACCGCCTCCTCGGCGGCATCAAGAAGATGGAAAAGCTCCCCGACGCCGTATTCATCGTCGACCCCGGCAAGGAGGACATCGCCGTCAAGGAGTCCCATCGGGTGGACGTACCCCTCGTAGCCATAGTCGACACCGACTGCGACCCCAACCTCATCGATCACCCCATCCCCGGCAACGACGACGCCATCCGCTCCATCAAGCTCATCAGCGGCAAGATCGCCGACTCCGTTAACGAAGGCGTCCAGCTTCGCCAGCGCCTCGCCGAAGAGCAGCAGAAGGCCTACGAAGAGGCCATGATCGAGCCCGAAGAAGAGGTCTCCGAGACCTTCACGCCCGAATCCGAAGAACAGGTAACGCCCGAACCCGCCCAGGAATAACCATGCCAGTAACTACCGACTCCATTAAGGAACTACGCGACCGGTCCGGCGCCGGCATCATGGACTGCAAGCGCGCCCTCGAAGCCGCCGACGGCGTGATTGAAGAGGCCGAAAAGCTCCTCGCCCAGAAGGGCCTCGCCCTCGCTTCAAAGAAGGCCGGCCGCACCGCCGACCAAGGTGTCGTTGACTTCTACGTCCACTCAGGCGGCCGTCTCGGCGCCATGATCGAGGTCAACTGTGAGACCGACTTTGTAGCCAGGACAGACCAGTTCAAGGCCCTCGCCCACGACCTCGCCATGCAGGTCGCCGCCATGGAGCCTCTCTACGTCCGCCCCGACGAAGTCCCCGAGGACTCCCCCCGCCCCGCCGAGGAAGTGGCCCTCCTGTCCCAGGCTTTCATCAAGGACCCCTCCAAGTCCATCCAGAACCTCGTCAACGAGGCTATCGGCCAGCTCCGCGAGAATATCCAGGTTCGTCGCTTCACCAGGTTCGAGATCGGTAAGTGACCCCTGCCCCCAACCCCAAGTACCGCCGCCTCCTCATCAAGATTAGCGGCGAGGCCCTGTCAGGCAATCGGGGTTTTGGCATCGACGACGACACCGTAGCCCTAGTCGCGCGCCAGATCAAAGAAGCCAAGAATACGGACTGCCAGATCGCCATGGTCGTCGGCGGCGGTAACATCTGGCGCGGCGCAGAGGCCGCATCCAACGGCATGGACCGCGCCACCGCCGACTACGCCGGTATGCTCGCCACCGTAATCAACTCCCTCGTCATGCAAGACGCCCTCGAAAAGCAGGGCATCGATACCCGCGTCCAGACCGCCCTCCCCATCCAGTCCGTCGCCGAGCCCTACATCCGCCGCCGCGCCATGCGCCACCTCGAAAAGGGTCGCGTCGTCATCTTTGCCGCAGGCACCGGCAACCCCTACCTCACCACCGACACCACCGCCGCCCTCCGCGCCGTCGAAATCGCCGCCGACGTGGTGCTTATGGCAAAGAACGGCGTCGACGGTGTATACGAAGCCGACCCCAAGTCCCACCCCGACGCCAGGAAACTCCCCAACCTCAAGTACCTGGAGGCCCTCAACCTCCGCCTCGGCGTAATGGACAGCACCGCCCTCTCCCTCTGCCTGGACAACCGGATCCCCATCATCGTCTTCAACTTCCAGGCCCCCGACTCCCTGAACCGCATCCTCCGCGGCGAACACGTCGGCACCCTCATCTCCTGACCCCCTCCCCTTGCCCACCACCCCCTCCCGCTATTACACTTGCCCCCACCACCTCCCAGCCCGGAGGACCTTTGCCATGCCGGAAACCGATGACCTCCTTGCCGAAGCCGAACTCAAGATGGAGGATTCCGTCGACGCCCTTGTAAGAAGCCTTGCCTCCGTCAGGACCGGCCGGGCCAGCCCCGGCCTCATCGAAAACCTCCTCATCGACTATTACGGCGCCTCCACCCCGCTCAACCAGCTGGCTTCTATCGCCGTCCCCGACGCCCGCCTCCTCACCGTCCAGCCCTGGGACAAAAGCTCCATCCCCGCCGTCGAAAAGTCCATCCTCCAGGCCGACCTCGGCCTCAACCCCGCCTCCGATGGCGCAATCATCCGCATTCCCATCCCACCCCTCACCGATGAACGCCGCAGAGAGCTTGCCAAGTTGGTAAGCCGACGAGTCGAAGAAGGTCGGGTCAGCGTTCGCAATGCCCGCAGGGAGTCGGTGGAGCAGGCCCGTTCCATGAAGAAAGCCAAGGATATCTCCGAGGACGAGGAGCGCCGCGCCACCGACCAGATCCAAAAGCTCACCGACTCCTTCATCAAAAAGGTCACAGAGCTCGGCGAGGCTAAAGAGCAGGAGTTGATGGAAGGGTAGTCCGCATACCGTGCACCCTGTCCGTCGTGGAAGCAAGCTCCAGAGGACCCTTTTGGAACACTCCGCCGTCAGCCCAATCCGGGTAAGTGCACCCAAAATCTCCCCCGTCCCCAGGCACGTCGCCATTATCATGGACGGCAACGGCAGGTGGGCCCAGCGCCGCAACTTGCCTCGCCTTAAAGGCCACAGCGCCGGCATATCCAACATCCGCCCCGTCATCGAAGATTTCTCAAAGCACGGCGTCGAGTACCTCACCCTTTACGCCTTCTCCACAGAGAACTGGGCCCGACCCCAGGAAGAGGTCCAGGGCCTCCTCGACTTCCTCGCCGCCGCCATCAGGGACGAGACCCAATACTTCCACGAAAGAGGCGTCCGCCTCGTCCACCTCGGCCGCATCGACCGCCTATCCCCGGGCCTCCAGACCTCCATTCACGAAGCCGTTGAACTTACCAGAAACAACACAAACATGACCGTCTGCATAGCTTTCGACTACGGTGGCCGCGCTGAGATTCTCACCGCCATCAGGCAAATGATCCGGGACGGCGTAGACCCGACCTCCGTCGACGAACAGCTAGTCTCCGACTACCTTTACACCCGAAACATCCCCGACCCCGACCTCATTATCCGCACCGCCGGCGAAATGCGCCTCAGCAACTTCCTTATCTGGCAGTCCGCCTACAGCGAGTACTATTTCACCCCAAAAGCCTGGCCCGAGTTCGACCAGGAAGAAGTCCGCAACTCCCTCCAGGCCTATTCCCAGCGTCAAAGACGGTTCGGTGGCATCGAGTCCTGACCCCTCCGTCCCCTCTCCCTCGACGGGAGAGGATCAGAGCCTACCCCGAGACCCTCGAGGGGGTGAGGGTGAACATAAGCCTGAGAGCACCCCTCCTTCCCGCACCCCCAACCTCCTCCTGCGCATCCTCACCGCAGCGGTCGGCCTTCCGGTCGTTTTCGCCGTAGTCTGGCTCGGCAACCCCCTGGTCTCCGTCGCAGTCTCCATCATAATCGTGGCAGCTGCCCTGGAGTTCTACTTCCTCCTCGGGATGCGTTGGCGTTCTCCCGGTACCCTCATCGGTATGGCATTGACGGCGCCGCTCCTGGTAGAAGCAGCGTTCTTTGGCGAACTTATGCAGCCGGTGTTGGCCATAGCCCTGGCTGTCCTCTGCCTCGCCGTCCTGTCCCTCAAGCCGCAACAACGTGTCGGCTTCGTAGATTCCCTCATGTGGGGCGGCGTCGGTGTATACCTTATAGCCTGGCCTCTCGCTCACTTCGTCCTTCTCCGAGACCTCCTCCAGGGCCGGGACTGGGTCTTCTACACCCTCGTGACCGTCTTCGCCGCCGACTCCGGCGCCTACTTCATCGGCAAAGCCTTCGGTCAGCGCAAGCTCGCTCCCCGCATCAGCCCCAACAAGACCATGGAGGGCGCCGGCGGTGGGATCGCCGCTGCCGTTATATTGGGCACGCTCGCTCACTATGTTGTAGACCTTCCCGGCGCCCTCCCCCAGGTCGCCGCCCTCTCCGCCCTGGTCGCCCTCGTATCTATGGTCGGAGACCTCGCCGAGTCCTACGTCAAGCGCCGAGTCGGCGCCAAGGAGTCCGGGAAGCTGCTCCCGGGCCACGGCGGCCTTCTGGACCGCCTGGATAGCGTTGTCTTCACCGTACCCCTTGTATACTATTACGTAGCATGACTGACGGGTTAAAAGGCCTTGCCGTCCTCGGCTCCACAGGCTCCATCGGCACCCAGACCCTGGACGTCGTGCGCGCATTCCCGGAGAGGTTCAAGGTCGTAGGCCTCACCGCCGGGCGCAACACCTCCCTCTTCAACAAGCAGGTTGCAGAGTTCTCCCCCGACCTCGCCTGCTCCCTGGACCCCTCCCCCGACACCCGCTCCCTAATCGCCGACACATCCCAGTGGTCCACCCCCGAGGAAATCGCCTCCCACCCCGACGTAGACATCGTAGTAATTGCCACCTTCGGACGCATAGGCCTCGAGTCAACCCTCGCCGCCCTGCGCGCCGGCAAGCGGGTTGTTCTGTCCAACAAGGAAGTCATAGTCTCTGCCGGTGAGCTGGTGATCAAAGAGGCCAAAGCGTCCGGCGCGGAAATTATTCCAGTCGACAGTGAGCCCAGCGCAATCTGGCAATGCCTCCAGGGCGAAGGTGAAGTCTCCCGCCTCGTTCTCACCGCCTCCGGCGGCCCCTTTCGGCAGCGCCCCATTGATGAGCTGCAAGACGTCACCCCCGACGAGGCCCTCCGCCACCCAACCTGGAAGATGGGCAACAAGATAACCATCGACTCCTCAACCCTCATGAACAAGGGCTTCGAGGTCATCGAGTCCCACTGGCTCTTTGACATGCCCTACGAAAAGATCGAAGTCGTCGTCCACCCTCAGAGTATCGTCCACTCCTTCGTCGAATTCTCCGACGGCTCCGTCAAGGCCCAGATCGGCCCCACCGACATGCGACTCCCCATCCAGTACGCCCTCTCCCACCCCGAGCGCTGGCACAACGGCCATACCCCACGCATGGGCTCTTTGTCCACTCTGGAACTCACCTTCCAGGAGCTCGACACCAACCGATACCCCTGCTTCAGCCTCGCCGTCGAGGCCGGCAAGAAGGGCGGCACCTACCCCGCAGTCCTCAGCGCCGCCGACGAAGTAGCCGTCCGTCTATTCCTCGACCGGCGTATCGGCTTTAACGACATCTTCCGTGTAGTCGAGAAGGTCCTGGAACGCCACGACCCCGTCTTCGAGCCCTCCTTCGAAGATATCCTCGCCGCCGACCGCTGGGCCCGAGACATGGCTTCCGGCTAAGCGCCCAGCCCCGATGACCACCGTCCTCCTTTTCTTCATCGTCATCAGCGTCCTCATCGTCATCCACGAATTCGGGCACTTCATCGCCGCCCGCGCTTTCGGTGTCCGCGTGGAGGAGTTCGCCCTCGGCTTCCCTCCCCGCATCGCCTCCGTAGTGCGTGGTGAGACCCGCTACAGCATCAACGCCATCCCCATAGGCGGATACGTCAAGCTGACCGGCGAGGAAGACCCCACCGACCCCCGCAGCCTCGCCACCCGCAGCATCCGCGTGCGCATCACCATCCTCCTGGGGGGCATCTTCATGAACCTTGCCCTTACCCTTGTCCTCTTCGCCGTCTTCTTCACCTTCCCGCCCGAGGTCGTCGGCACCCAGGTCATCGTCGCCCGCGTCGAACCCGGCTCCCCTGCCCAGAGCGCCGGCATGCTCCCCGGCGACGTCTTCCTCCGCAGGGATATTTCCTTCGAAGGTTCAACCCTGCAGCTCCTCGACCAGCCCGAGGACGCCGACCCCTACGGAGGCACGGAAATCCAGTCCCTCCGTGAAGTGACCGACTACACCCAGGACAACCTCGGCCAGCAGGTCTCCTTCCTCATGGCCCGAGGCAACACCCCCGTCATCGTCAGGCTCATCCCCCGCGCTAACCCTCCCCCCTCCCAGGGGCCTATGGGCATCGGTGTCGGCGTGTCCGGCGGGGAGGTCGTCACCCGCTTCAGCCCCAGCCTCAGCGTCATCCCCGAGTCCTTCGTCCAGGTCTACCGGTTCGTCACCACCATCGGCGAGTCCATAGGCAACATCTTCACCTCCTCCGAAGGCCGTGAGGGTCTCGCCGGGCCTATCGGAATTGCCCAGGTCACCGGAGAGGTTGCCAGGACCGGGGTATTGCCCTTCGTCGGATTCGTCGCCATCCTCAGCCTGAACCTTGCCCTCTTCAACCTCCTGCCCATTCCCGCCCTCGATGGGGGTCGGCTCCTTTTCGTCATCATCGAAGCCCTCCGCGGCGGCCGCCGAATAGCCCCTAAACGCGAAGCACTGGTCCACCTCATGGGCTTCATGTTCCTCATTGCCGTCATAGTCATCATCAGCTTCAACGACATCGGCCGCCTGGTCCGCGGCGAACAATTTCTCCCCTAGCCCCCACCCCCGTATCCCTCCACCCCGACCGGTAGTATAATCACCCCCGTCTGCTGCCCTACCAACTAACGGAGGTGCCCCCATGGTGCGTTTCGGTTCCAATCGTGACCTGCTCGGACAGGAAACTGTCGACTTTGACGAACGAGTAGACGTCGCCCGACTCAAAAGAGAGCGCCTCGCCCGACTCAAGGCAGAAATGGCCAAGGCCGACCTCGGCGGCATCCTTATCTTCGACCCCGTCAACATCCGCTACGCCACCGGTCACCGCCATGCTGGGGTTTTCGGAATGAGGACCTTCGGCCAGTACGCCATCGTCCCCCAGGAAGGCGAACCCTGGCTCTCCGAATACGCCGATGACGGCTCCTGGGCCCTTGAAAAAGGCACCCTCTTCGAGTTCTTCCCCGCGGGTCAGTACGCAGAGGACGCCGCCCGACTCTGGGGCGACCGCATCACCTCCAAGCTCAAGGACATGGGCATCCTCGGCCAGCGCCTCGGCTTCGACAGGCTCGACTTTAACTCCATGGAGTCCCTCCGTAACCACGAGATTCCCCTCGCCGACGCCCGCATCCCCTTCGAACGCGCCCGCTCCATCAAGACCGAGGATGAAGTCTCCCTCATCCGCCAGGCCTGCGCCGTCGCCGACATCTCCATCTGCGCAGTCCGTGATGCCATCAAGCCCGGCGTCACCGAGCAGGAGCTCTTCGCCGTAATGACTTACACCAACCTCAAGCACGGTGGCGAGCATATGGATGCCCGACTCCTCTCCGCCGGAGGCAACACCAACCCCTGGGGCCAAGGCTCCACCGACCGCATCGTACGCCCCGGCGACCTCGTCGGCTACGACACCGATATGGCCGGCCCCATGGGCTACTTCGCCGACTTCTCCCGCACCTACCTCTGCGGTGACGGCCCCCCCAACGACGAACAGCTGGAGGCCTACAAGCTCGGCTACAACTTCATCTACGAATCCTTGGAACATTTCCAGGTCGGGGCCCACTTCCAGGAAATCGCCGAAAAATGCCCCGAATACCCCGAGGAGTACAAGTACCAGCGCTACCCCATGATCGCCCACGGCGACGGCATGTCCGACGAATGGCCCTGCATCTACTGGCCCGACCAGTCATGGAGCGGCTTCGGCAACGACGACGAGGTCCTTCAGGAAAACATGGTCCTCTCCCTCGAAGGTCTCGCCAGCAAGCGCGGCGCCCGGGAGAGCGTCAAGCTTGAAGAGGAGATCCTTATCACCAGGAACGGCCCCGAGGTCCTCTCCCACGCCCCCTTCGACGATCGCTTCGTGAACCACATCCCGGTCCCTCCGCCACAGCCATCCTAGTTCAGCCGAAGGAGTCGGTTTGAGACTCCCGGAAAAGGTAGCCCTCATCTCCGGCGGCGCCCGAGGTATCGGCGCCGCCATCGCCCGACGCTTTATCGTCGAAGGCGCATCCGTAGTAGTCGGCGATATCCTTGTCGAACGAGGCCAAACCTTCGCCGCCGAACTTGAGCAGTCCGGCGCCGACATAATCTTCACACCCTTGGACGTCACCTCCGAATCTTCTTGGGCTGACGCCGTAGCCCTCACCATCGACCGCTACGGCAAGCTCGACATCCTCGTCAACAACGCTGGCGTCACAAAACGTGAACTCATAGAAAACGAGACCGCCGAAAGCTGGGATCACATCTTCGAGATAAACGCCAAGGGCGTCTTCCTCGGCACCAAGGCTGTTCTGGATGAAATGAAGCGCCACGGCAGTGGGGCAATAGTCAACATGTCCTCCTCTTACGGGAATATAGGCAGCCCCAACTCCGCCATATACGGCGCTTCCAAGGCCGCCGTGCGGCTCTTCACCAAGTCCACAGCCATACAGAACGCTTCATTCGGGGTTCGGGCCAACTCCGTCCACCCGGGGCCCGTCAATGCCCCACTAATCGAGGAATTCCTCCCGTTTCCCGAAAAGATCAAAATGCTCGAATCGATGGTCCCCATGGAGAGGCTCGGCCAACCCGACGAAGTAGCCAGCGCCGTCCTCTTCCTCGCCTCCAACGAGTCTTCTTTCATGACCGGCTCCGAACTCATCATCGACGGCGGCATCAACGCCCGGTAGACTCTTTCCACAACCTGAACTGCCTATGCTTGCAAACAGCAATAGAGTCTCGCCTAAGGAGCAACCAACATGAGGCTTGAAGGAAAAGTGGCTCTCATTTCCGGCGGGGCCCGAGGCATCGGTGCCGCCGTCGCCCGACGCTTCGCCGCCGAGGGTGCTTCCGTGGTAGTCGGCGACGTTCTCCTCGAAGAGGGCCAGCTCCTCGCCAGCGAGGTCCGGGAAGCAGGGGGTGAAATCGCCTTCACCCCCCTCGATGTCACCTCCGAGTCCGCCTGGGCGGACGCCGTGGCCCTCGCCATCGACCGCTACGGCAAGCTCGACATTCTCGTTAACAACGCCGGGGTCATCAAGCGTGACCGCATAGAGGACGAGACCGCAGACCTCTGGGACCGCACCATGGCCGTCAACGCCAAGGGCGTCTTTCTAGGCACCAAGGCCGTCCTCTCCGAGATGAAACGCCACAGCAACGGCTCCATAGTCAACCTCTCCTCCACCGCCGGCATCGTCGCCGGGCCCAATACCGCATCCTACGGCGCGTCCAAGGCCGCGGTGCGCATCTTCACCAAGTCAACCGCCATCCAGAACGCCAAGCTCGGCGTTCGGGCCAACTCCGTCCACCCGGGCCCCATCAACGCCCCCATGATGCACGAGGTGATGGAATTCCCGGACAAGCTTGCCGACAATCTCGCCCGGGTCCCCATGGGCCGCTTCGGGGAACCCGAGGAAGTCGCCAACGTCATCCTCTTCCTCGCCTCCGACGAATCCTCATTCGTAACCGGCTCGGAACTCGTAGTGGATGGTGGCATTACCGCCCAGTAGCCCCGACTGTTAAACTATCTTCATGACTAACCGACGTCTCACCAAGCAAGTATCCGTAGGCGGTGTTCCCATCGGCGGCGGCAGCCGGATAGTCGTCCAGTCCATGACCGACACCGACACCGCCGATATCGAGGCCACCGTATCCCAGGTTAAGCTTCTTGCCGACGCCGGTTCCGAGCTCGTGCGCGTAACCGTCAACAATGATGCCGCCGCCGCCGCCGTGCCCCACATCCGCCAACGCCTCGATGACATCGGCTGCACTGTTCCGCTGATTGGCGATTTCCACTTCATAGGCCACCGCCTCCTCCGCACCCACCCCGACTGCGCCCGGACCCTTGACAAGTTCAGGATCAACCCCGGCAACGTAGGCAGAGGCCCCCGCCACGACCAGAACTTCACCACCTTCATCGAAGTGGCCCGTGATCTTGATAAGCCGGTCCGCATCGGCGTCAATGCCGGCAGCCTCGACCCCGACATCCTCGCCCGTAAGATGGACGAAAACTCCCGCAGGCCCGACCCCATCTCCGGTGACGAGGTCGAGCGGGAAGCCCTGGTCGAAAGTGCCATATCCAGCGCCTCCGCCGCGGTTGAACTCGGCCTCCCCGAAGACAAGATAATCATCTCCTGCAAGGTCTCCCGCCTCAACCAGATGGTAGAAGCCTACCGGGAAATCTCGCGGCAGTGCGATTTTCCCCTCCATCTCGGCCTCACCGAGGCCGGTATGGGAACCAAGGGCATAGTCGCCACCACCTCCGCCCTCTCCATCCTCCTCTACGAGGGCATCGGCGACACCATCCGCTCCAGCCTAACCCCCGAGCCCGGCGGAGATCGCGCCCGGGAGGTGCGCCTCTGCCAGGAGGTCCTTCAATCCCTCGGTCTTCGCTCCTTCCGACCCGCCGTAACCGCCTGCCCCGGCTGCGGCCGCACCACCTCCACCCTTTTCCGGGAGCTCGCCCGGGACATCCAGCAGCACCTCGACAACAAGATGCCCGAATGGAAGTCCCGCTATGACGGCGCCGAGACCCTCAAAGTCGCCGTAATGGGTTGCGTGGTCAACGGCCCCGGCGAGTCCCGAGTCGCCGACATCGGCATCTCCCTCCCCGGCACCGGCGAATCTCCTCGCGCCCCCGTCTTCGTCGACGGCAAGCGCCTCAAATTCCTTGAAGGCCCGACCATAGCCAACGACTTCGTCCAGATGGTCGAAGACTACGTGGAAACCCGCTGGGGCCCTAACTCCCTCAACTAACATCCGTCATTCCGGCCCCCGAGCCGGCTGTAAGTACGCCATTGGCGTGAATCCATCCTCGGACTTGGGCCGCTCATGCTGAGGCTCTCGAAGTATGAGCGGGGTGGGGCCACGTCTGACTAAATGTCCATGCTTACCCCCACCCTCCCCCTCACCACATCCGGAATGTCCGTAACCAACCCATCCACCCCCAGCCACATCAACCTGTCCACACCCGACACATCCTCCACCCCCCACCCGAACACCATCCTGCCTGCCGCGTGAATACTCTCCACCAACGACTCCGCAATAAGAGGCGCCCGCACCCCGACAACCTCGCACCCAAGCCCCTCCAACGCCCTCACCGGCTCCCGAGGCGGCACATCCACAATCAACCCCATGCGCAGATCCGACTCCGCCTTCCTGACTCTCCTCAAAAGCCCCGCGTCAAACGAGCAAATCCCCACCCTCCCCTCCTCCCCCGACCCCTTAACAATCTCCATAAACCGTCCTATCGACCTCACATCCTTCAACTCCAGTACCACCCCCACCTCCCCACGACACACATCCAGCGCCTCCTCTAGCGTCGCCACCCGACACCCCTGCCCCATGCCAAATCCCATCACCTCCGAAAGTGCCATCTCGCCAATGTTTCTGCCCTTAATTGTCACATCGTGCGCCAACACAAAGCATCCATCTCCCGTCTCCTGTACATCTACCTCCACCGCATCTACACCCAACATGATCGCCGCCTCGATCGCCTCCAGAGTATTTCCCGGCCACTCCCTCGTATATCCCCGATGTGCGATGTTTAGCATTCCGGCCTCTCTGACAGCCCTCGGTGCTACAATCTACACCTATTTGACAACGCGGCAAACAGGAGCCACCCATGCGCCTCTCCCGGATGTTCGGAAAGACCCTCAGGAGCGAGCCCGCCGAGGCCGAGTCCATAAGCCATCGGCTAATGCTCAAGGCCGGTATGGTCCACCAGGTCTCCGCCGGCGTATACAGCTACATGCCCATAGCATGGAGGGTCCTTCGCAAGATCGAAAGCATCATCCGGGAAGAGATGAATGCAGCAGGCGGGCAGGAAGTCAAAATGCCCGTCATCCAGCCCCTTGAGCTCTGGGAGACCAGCGGCCGGGCCTCCGCCTTCGGGGATAACCTCTTCAAGCTGCAGGACCGACGCGGCAGACCCCTCTGCCTAGCCCCGACCCACGAGGAGGTCATCACCCAGATGGCCGTCCAGCACATCCACAGCTACAAGGACATGCCCCGCATGCCCTACCAGATACAGACCAAGCTCCGTGATGAGCCCCGGCCCCGCGCCGGTCTCATGCGTGTCCGTGAGTTCGACATGAAAGACCTCTACAGCATGGACGTAGACCAGGCCGGCCTCGATGTCAGCTACGACAAGATGGTCCAGGCCTACCGGAACATCTACCGGCGCTGCGGCCTACCTGCCCTCGCCGTCGAGGCAGACAGTGGAGCCATCGGCGGCAAGGACTCCCACGAGTTCATCCTCATCGCCGAGAGCGGCGAGGACCAGATAGTTCAGTGTCCTGGTTGCGGGTTCGCCGCCAACATGGAGCGGGCCTCGGGCGTGAAGTCCGACCAGCCCAGGACCGGCCCCTTGCCCCTTGAAGAAGTTGCAACACCCGGCGTCAAGACCATCAAGGGTCTCGCCGAATTCGTCGGCGTCCCCGAGTCCAAAACCTTGAAAGCCGTCTTCTACACCGCCGACGGCGAAATGGTCTTTGTAGTCATCCGCGGCGACCTGGAAGTCAACGACGTCAAGCTCAAGAACCTCCTCCACGCCACCGACCTCCGGCTCGCCACCGACGAAGAGGTCAAGGCCGCGGGCCTTGTAGCAGGTTCCGCCTCCCCCATCGGCCGCGGCGACCTGAAGTGCATTGCAGATGACTCCATCGAGCTCGGCGACAACTTCGTGGTCGGCGCAAACAAGCCCGACACCCACCTCCTCAACGCCAACTACCCCCGAGACTTTCGCGCCGACGCCATCACTGATATCGCCGAGGTCGAAGCCGGCCAGGGCTGCACTAACTGTGGCCAACCCCTCAGCATCACCCGTGGAATAGAGGTTGGCCACGTCTTCAAGCTCGGCACCTTCTTCAGCGAGTCCCTCGGCGCCTACTATTCCGACCAGGACGGCCGGCAAAAGCCCATCGTCATGGGATGCTACGGCATCGGTGTCGGCAGGCTCATGGCCGCCGCCATGGAGCAGAACCACGACGAGCACGGCATCGTCTGGCCCCACCCCATCGCCCCCTACCACGTCCACATCTGCGCCCTATCCCTCGACCGGCCCGGTGTCGCCGAGGCCGCAGACCAGCTCTACGACTCCCTCCAGGCCGCCGGCATCGAAGTCCTCTACGACGACCGCGACGAGTCCCCCGGCGTCAAGTTCAACGACGCCGACCTCCTAGGCATTCCCGTGCGCCTCACCGTAAGCCCCCGAAACCTCAAGCAGGACGCCGTAGAAATCACCGACCGCTCCACCTTAGAAAAACGCATGGCGCCCCTCTCCAACGCCGTCCCCGAAGCCCAATCCATGCTCTCGATCTAAAGTCTATCGTCCCCTTCCTCCTTCGTCATTCCTGCGGAGGCAGGTCGAAGATGCGCCTGTGGCGTGAATCCATCCCTCCGAAACACTCACCTACACCACCGCAACTCACCCCTCCCCTTCCCATTCCGATGCCCCGCTAGGTCGGAGATGTCGAAGATGCGCCTGGGCGTGCGCCTATGGCGTGAATCTGTTGCGCCAGCCCACCGCTCACCCCCATCATCCCCACCCACCTCTTTTCGTCATTCCCGAGTAGTCGGGAATCCATCCCTCCGGAATAATCACCTTCATCCTCGCAATCCACCTCCGTTCCCTCCCTTTCTCCCCAGTACTGAACTAGAGGCCCTAAGGGTCGAAGATGCGCCTATGGCGTGAGAGGGGGCCAGAAGGTGAGGGTTCCCCAAGGGGCCGGAGGGAATTCCCTCCAAACCCGCACATTTGCTTGACACGTCTGAGCAAAGGCGTTATCATACCCTCCGTTCGCGAACACTAATCCAATAACTTAAGGAGGAACCAAAAACCCAGGGAAGCCCACCCGACCCATCCGAGGATGTCATCCCACAGACGTCAGGGATGTCACCCCCTCACTACAAGGGTCCCGTGCCCCTTCCCTAACCATCCAGGCGATGGAAGGTCCATCTGCTCTACGCGGTATGCCCCGCTAAGGGGCCTCTGCCGAATCGGTGCTCCCTATCTTGGGACGCCTATGTCGCTGGCATTGACTCGCCGGCGAAATCTTACGGCCCGGCGTTACCGGGATCAGGGCCTCAGTGCCCCTACGCGGCTCCGCCGTCGTAATCATCGGAGGACTCCGTTCCGCCCGTGACGGCTTCGAGCCGAATGCTGTCCCGCTCAGCGGTCGAGCGCTGATGCAGGACGGATTGCCCCACCCAGGGACGCCCTCGACACAGGCAAGTCCCCAATGGCATGTGTGGGGATTAGGCAGTACAGACGCCGATGTGATACATCCGCTATGGCGGACTGGAAGCGTCGGCATAGGTGCCATAGTCATCCTGCATCAGAGTCCCGGACCTCCATCGCCTACCCAAAACCCAACAGACAAAACAGAAAACGAAACCCCACAACCGAATAAAAGCCCGGTGTGCCGCCAATCTACCGGACGAATGCACAGGTTTGATTACCCCCAACCCTCGGAGTATCATGACCCCATCCAGACCCCCGAGACCCCAATCCACACCGAAAGGACTCTTGCTATGACCAAGAACGGCTTCAAGGTCATGGACAGCGATATGCACGTCAACGAGACCTGGGATGTGTGGCTCAATAACATCGACCCCGAGTACCGTGACCTCGCGCCCGTCGGGATGACCGAAAACCAGTTGGTCATGAACATGGCCATTCAGGGAAAGCCCATCGCCGCCTTCCTCGCCGATGCTGACATCCAAAGCAACGAGGAGGAAACAAGCCGCCGGAAAGTAGAGGCCGAGCACGGGAACAAGTACCTGAAGCCTGCCGTAGACCGCGGCTTCGACCCCGTGTCCCAGCTTCATGCCATGGACACCGAGGGGCTCGACCTGGCCATTATCTTCCCCACCCGGGGCATGTCGGTCGCAGGCGTCCCCTACCAGGACGGCCGTTACGCGGGTGCCGTGGCCCGGGCCTACAACGACTGGATTCACGACTTTTGCAGCCAGGACCCCGACAAGATGCGTCCCGCCGCCATGGTCCTCGCCACCGACGTTGAGGAAGCCGTCACCGAGGTGCGCCGCACCCACAACGAAATGGGCTTCCTCTCCGCATACCTCCACCCGAATCCCGTGCAGGGCCGCAACTGGCACAACCCCGTCTACGACCCCCTATGGCAGGAGTGCCAGGACCTGGACGTCCCCGTAACCTTCCACGAGACCTTCAAGTGCAGCCTTCCCCAGGCCATCGCCGACCGCTTCTACGATGAGCCCGACCATATCTGGACTATGGGCCACGTCGCCTGCCACCCCATCGAGCAGATGTACGCCTGTCTCTGCTTCTGCGCCGGCGGCATCCTGGACAAATACGCGGAACTCCGGGTCGCCTTCCTCGAGTGCAACACGGGCTGGCTCCCCTTCTGGCTCTGGCGCATGGACGAGCACTACGAGCACCGCCAGGAACAGGCCTCCCGCTACCAGTCCGTCCTCCCCAGCGAGACCTTCAAGCGCCAGTGCTACCTCGCCATAGACCCCGACGAAGGCCCCGCCGAATATGCCGTAGACTGGATCGGCGACGACAACTTCGTCTTCTCCACCGACTACCCCCACGCCGACGGCAAGTACCCCTTCGCCATCGACGAATTCCTGAAACTTCCCCTATCTGAAGAATCCAAGAGGAAAGTCCTCTGGGACAATTGCGCCAGGCTATACGGCATCGCCAATTAGCTGAAAGGAGCCCCCAATGGCAAAGAACGGTTTCAAAGTCATGGACAGTGACATGCACACCCACGAGCCTTGGGATCTCTGGCTCAACTACATCGACACCGCCTACAAGGACCGGGCCCCCGTCGGCACCAGCAAAGACCCCGTCGACATGAACACCACCATTGAAGGTGACATTCTTGGCGCTTTCCTCTCCAACCAGAAACACCTGGAGCACGAGGAGGAAAAGGCCCGGCTCAACATCTCTCACTCCCGAAGCAACGAATACATGCAGGAAGCCATAGACAGCCGCTTCGACCCCGTCTCCCAGGTCAACGCCATGGAGGTCGAGGGTTTGGACGTTGCCAACCTTTATCCCTCTCGAGGCATGGTCGTCGCAGGTGTCGATTACGAAGACGAACCCTTCGCCGACGCCGTCGCCAAGGCCTACAACAACTGGCTCGCCGACTTCTGCTCCGAAAGCCCCTCCCGGCTCAAGGGCATCGCCATGATCCTCGTCTCCAACATCGACAACGCCGTCGCCGAGGTCCGGCGCACCCGTGAAGAGCTGGATTTCGTCGGCATCTACCTCCACCCAAACCCCATACGAGGACGAAACTGGCACAGCGACGAGTACGACCGCCTTTGGGCCGTCTGCCAGGAACTGGACATGGCCGTCACCTTCCACGAGACCTTCAAGTGCAACCTCCCCCAGGCCATTGCCGACCGCTTCTACGACGAACCCGACCGCATATGGACCATGGGCCACGTCGCCTGTCACCCCGTCGAGCAGATGTACGCCGCCCTCTGCATGTGCGCCGGTGGCGTCCTGGAGAAGTTCCCCGGGATCCGGGTAGCTCACCTCGAATGCAACGCCGGTTGGCTCCCCTTCTGGCTCTGGCGTATGGACGAACATTACGAACACCGGCAGGAGCAGGCCTCCAAGTACCTCTCCATGGCCCCCAGCGAGTACTTCAAGCGACAATGCTACGCCGTCATTGACCCCGACGAAGAGCCATCCAAATACGCCATCGACTGGGTCGGCACTGACAACTTCGTATTCTCAACCGACTACCCCCACCCCGACTCCATCTACCCCTTCGCCACCGACAGCTTCCTCAAGCTACCCCTGTCCGAAGAAGCCAAAAAGAAAGTAATGTGGGACAACTGTGCCAAACTCTACTCCCTATCTGTCTAACTGGCCTAGTCATTCCCGAGAAGTCGGGAATCCATGGGTGTGTTGGGTGGTGTCCTGTCCCCTCTCCCTTGAGAGGAGAGGGCTAGGGTGAGGGTGAGGAAAAGCTGACCACTCAAAACAAGGAGCCTAAATTGCCACACAAAGCAGACATCGTGGTAATAGGCGGCGGCATCGTAGGCACAGCCTGCGCCTACTTCCTCACCGAGGCGGGCGCCAAGGTCATCGTCCTGGAGCGCGACGCCCTTGGCAGCGGGGCCTCGGGTCACGGAGCCGGAGCCTTCACTCTCCCTCTTCACTACGTCGAGCCCCAGTTTCACGCCGATTTCATGCGCCGCTCCGTCCGGTTCCTCAAATACATCGTTCCCGACATAGCAGAACAGGCAGGCATCGATATCATGATGCGGGAGATGCCCTGGCTGGAGGTCGCACGAACCCAGCCCACCTGGGACTACATGCTCGAACAGGGCCCTAAATCCGGCCATGTCATGCTCACGCCTGAAGACATTCACCGCATCGAACCCCGCATCGCCGAACCCATACTTGGAGGAATACTGGAGGAGGGCGCCGGACAGCTCGACGCCTATCGGACCACTCTCGCCTACGCCAAGGTCGCCGAGAACCGTGGCGCAGAGGTCGTCATAGGCGAAGCCACCGGCCTTTCTCAAAGTGGAGGCAAAATTACCGGAGTAGAGTCCTCTGTGGGAACCATAGAGTGTGATAGTGCAGTCCTTGCCATGGGTGCCTGGACCGGCAAGGCCAAGGAATGGACCGGTTTCCCCCTTGAAATTGATGGTATGAAGGGCGACCTGCTCACACTTCGCAAAGATGATGAAGACTATTGGCCTTATTGGGTCGCCAGTTTCGAGACCTCCGAAGACGGGGAAGAGCTCCCCGTCCACCTGCACCGCCGGGCCAACGGCCTCATCTATGCCGGCGCCACCATACAGCCCGGCAAGTTCGACAACATACCCACCGCCGAGGGCCGCCAGGCCATCCTAGAGCGCGTTTCCCGCATGATGCCCTGCATAGAAGACGCAGAGCTTGTGGAGCACCTGGCAGGCCCCCGCCCCAACCCCTCCGACGGCATCACCGTTCTCGGTGGTGTCCCTGGCTGGCAAGGATTGTTCGCGGCCGTCACCCTGCCTGGCATCCTCTGCAGCGCCTACCTGGGTAAAATAATCGCCGACCTCGTATTCGACCGTCCACTTCCCTGCGACATAGAGCAGCTCAAACCCGACCGCTTCACCAAATCTCTAACAACCCAGTACGGCTACCACAAACTGGCCGCCAACAGAGGAATTTAAACCCTCAAAGTCTTTTGTAGGTGGGGTTGGGGCGCTGGGGGTCGGGAGTGATCATTCTCCACACTTCGGATCTTGAGAGCCTTGTTGACGGGACTATTCAACGTGGGCATGAGCAGGGCGAGTGGGGCTGACTCGGTAGCTTGGCCCATGAAATAGGCCACGCTTTTGGCTTGTCACATCCGCCATGCTGCAATGAAGACCCGGACTCCTGCGATTGGAGTGCTTTGATGACAACTGGGATATTCTATGACTACCCCGATATGTACCTTACCGACGAGGATGTGAGGATACTTATGGCGTCTCCGTTTATCCATGGAATTTAAGAGGTAGGCTAAGCGTCATGGGAGAGGACTGATCGGTTCCGTTTCGTCCCGGCTTGCAAGACCCAACCCTATCGGACCGCCTGCCGTTAGCTTTGTCGTGTACAGGTATATAATCCCGGAAGAAAATTGGATGATGGAATAGCGCAGGAACAAGGGGCAAGAAAATCAGACCACAAGCAACAAGGAGCCCAAATTGCCACACAAAGCGGACATCGTAGTCATAGGCGGGGGAATCGTAGGCGCGTCATGCGCACATTTCCTCGCCGAGGCCGGGGCCAAAGTCATCATACTGGAGCGCGATGCCCTGGGCAGCGGGGCCTCGGGGCACGGGGCGGGGGCCTTTGGAGTCCCCCTTCACTGGATCGAGCCCCCATTCCACGCCGACTTCATGCGCCGCGCCGTCCGGTTCCTGAAATACGTCGTCCCTGATGTCGCTGAGCAGTCCGGCATCGACATCATGATGCGTGAGATGCCCTGGATGGAGGTCGCCCGAAGCCAGCCCACCTGGGACTACATGCTCGAATGGGGCCCGACATCTGGCCAGGCCATGCTCACCGCCGAAGACATCCGCCGCATCGAGCCCCGTCTCGCCGAGCCCATCTTAGGTGGTATGCTTGAAGAAGCTGCAGGCCAGCTCGACGCCTATCGCACCACCCTCGCCTACGCCAAGGCCGCAGAGAACCGGGGCGGGGAAGTCGTAATCGGTCAGGCTACGGGTCTCGTCCAGTCTGGTGGTAAGATCACGGGCGTCGAGTCTTCAGTCGGGACCATAGGCTGCGATGGCGCAGTCCTCGCCATGGGCGCCTGGACCGGCAAGGCCAAAGAATGGACCGGCTTCCCCCTTGAAATTGGAGGTATGAAGGGCGACCTCCTCACCCTTCGCAAGGATGATGAGGACTACTGGCCCTATTGGGTCGCCAGTTACGAGACCTCCGAAGACGGAGAGGAGCTCCCCGTCTACCTCCACCGCCGGGCCAATGGCCTCATCTACGCCGGCACAACCGCGGAACCGGACAAGTTCGACAACATCGCCACCGCTGAGGCCCGACAGGGTATCCTAGAACGCGCCTCCCGCATGATGCCCTTCATCGAAGATGCGGAATTAGTCGAACACCTCGCCGGCCCCCGGCCAAACCCCGCCGATGGCATAACCGTCCTCGGTGAAGTGCCTGGATGGGGCGGCCTCTACGCTGCCGTTACTCTCCCCGGCATCCTCTGCAGCGCCTACCTCGGCAAGATAATCGCCGACCTCGTCTTCGACCGCCCCCTCCCCACCAACATCGAACAGCTCAAACCCGACCGCTTCACCAAGCCCCTCACAACCCAATACGGCTACCACAAACTAGTCGCCGACAGGGGAATTTAGCCGACTTACTGATACGCTTCGTCCCGCCTCGCCACTCTCAATATCAGGATGCGAAGGACATTGTCCTGGAGATCACATAGTACCCGATACTTCCGACCCTATAGCACCACACACCCACCAAAGGACCACTTAGGGCATGGCCCACTGAACGTGGGTCGCCTGAATGGGCCACTCGCCGCTCCATATAATCAACGATACGGTGGGCAATTTGTCTATCAAGTTTCTTGAGTTGATCTTCTGCAATGTCAGAATATTCAATCGTCCAAGCCAAGATCTCTCCTGACTTTGGCGTAAGAATACACGCGCACCTCACCTTTGCGAATGCGCTCGAGAACGTCAACAGCCAGATAGTAATCTTCTATATCTTCTAATCCGCGCTTAATTAGCTCTCACAGATAGAACGCCTTGGTGCGCCCTGTCTGAGAGGCAAGAAATGCTAGCCTCTCTTCAGTTTCGGCGGACAAACGAATGGATGTCGCCATAAAAGAGCCTCCGTTATTGCAATCGGTGTACTCATTGTATCACTCACCCTGTAGCGGACTACCCCCCACCCGACAACACAACTTTCGACAGTCTATTCCCCTCCAGGCTCGCCACCCACACGTCCTTCCCGTCAAAAGCCAGCGACACCGGCCCCGACTCCACGTCGAACACCCCCAGCGTCAAGCCCGTAGTGGACAACCTCATAACCGTGCTGCTCCCCGCATTCGCAACCCAGACGCTCTCCCCGTCATACAGTATGTCCACCGGCCCGTTCCCGACCCTGAACTCTCCCAACCGACGCCCGTCCAACCCCAACCGCGTCACCGAGTCCGCCTGATCGTCCTCCAGTGGCCCGCTGTTGGCAATCCACATGCTGTTCCCGTCGAAGGCCATAGCAATCGGCCTGAGCCCGACCTCGTACTCCGCCACTATCCTGCCTTCTTCGTCTAACTTCTGCACCGTGCTTCCCTCAGACTCCGGAGACCCCATATTCGTAACCCACACATGCTCTCCGTCGTACGTCACCGCAGATGGTCCGTCCCCTACCCCAAAGCTCGCCAGCTTCACCCCCTCGCTTGATATCTTCGTTACCGTATCCTCTGTAGGATTCACAACCCACAGAGATTCGCCGTCGTACGTCATTGCAAACGGCAAAGTGCCCGCCTCGTATACCCCCAGCTCCACCCCCTCCCCCGACAGCTTGAACACCGAACTTCCCGGCTCATTGGGTGTACCCAGTTCCGCCACCCAAACGTTCTCTCCATCAAAGAGTATCGGCCCGGGCGTACTTCCGATTTCAACGCTCCCCAGATCCGTACCGTCCAGTCCAAACCTTTGTACCATTGTGTTCAACTGCCCAGGCGTGCCGACACTCGACACCCATACATTCTCTCCATCCGACTCCAAATGCGTGGGCGCAAGCACCTCCATCTCTAGTTTCACTACCATCGGTGGCGTTTCTCCCGGAATCACTACCGGCAGCGGCGTGGGCGTCGCCGCCTGTGGCAGGCACCCCACGCCCACCAGCGCAACAATCGCCACCGCCGTGCCTAATCTCAAAATGCTCTTGAATTCCATACCTCAAACGGTTCCTTATCCATCTGCTCGGACTGCGCGCCATACTTTATACGTTGTCGTCATCCCTTGCACGGGCGCACCGCGGAATCGTCAGCGCTCAATGCTATACTTCCGATGCTAAATCCAGTTACGAGAATAGTGAAATGGCACAACAGAAGTCCTATGTGATCGTCGGCGCAGGAATAGCGGGCGGCACAGCCGCCGAGACCCTCCGAAAGCAGGGTTTCGATGGCGAAGTCCACCTCGTCGGGGCCGAACCCCACCGCCCCTATGATCGGCCTCCCCTATCCAAGGAATTCCTCAGCGGCGCGAAAGAGGAAGAGAAGCTATTTTTCAAGCCCGAGGACTTCTACGCCGAGCAGTCCATTGAACTTCACCTCGGCACCGAAGCCACCGCCCTGGACCCGTCCTCCAAAACCGTGACTCTCGCCAACGGAGAATCCCTCCGCTTCGACAAGCTCCTCCTAGCCACCGGCTCTCGAGTCAAAACTCTCCCCATCCCCGGCTCGGACCTTGAAGGTGTCCACTACCTCCGCACCATCGATGACTCCCGGGCCATCGCCCAAGCCATGAACGGCGCCTCCAAGGTTGTCATTGTAGGAGCCGGATTCATCGGCTCCGAGGTCGCCGCCGTCTGCAAGACCGCCGGCCTTGAGGTCACCGTGCTCGAAATCCAACCCCAGCCCATGGCCCACATTCTTGGCGAAGAGATGGGCGCCGTCTATGCTAACCTCCACACCAGCCGGGGCATTGACCTGTGGCTGCGCGAAGGCATTTCCGAAATCCGTGGTAATGCCCACGCTGAGCAGGTCATCACCGACCACGGCAATGCAATCGACTGTGATTTCGTTGTAATCGGTGTAGGTATCGCACCCGACACCTCCCTCGCCCAGTCCGCCGGCCTCCAGGTCGACGGCGGCATCCTGATCAACGAGTCCTGTCAGACATCCCACCCCGACATCTATGCTGCCGGAGACATCGCCAACTGGTACCACCCGGGTCTCGGCCACCGACTCCGTGTTGAACACTGGGACAACGCTCTCAACCAGGGTGCTGCTGCGGCAAAGTCCATGCTCGGCGCCCCCGAGCCCTACGCCCCCACTCTCTACTTCTGGTCGGACCAATACGATCTCAACATCCAGTACCTCGGCCACGCTGCTGAATGGGACGAAATCGCCATCCGTGGCAACCCCGATGAGGAGAAGTTTACCGCCTTCTACCTGAAGGACGGCTCGGTCCACGGTGCCCTCGTCGTCAACAACTTCCGCGACATCAGGCCCACCCGCACCCTCATCGGCCAGAAGACCCCCGTCGACGCCTCCTCCCTCTCCGACGAGTCCACCAACCTGAAACAACTAGCCCGGGGTGGCTGAACCTACCCGAACACCACCGCCCCGCCCAACCCCGCTGCATACAGCATCCCCGACTGTCCGTGCAGCTTCGCCGTCTTCACAAGCCCCATGCTCATCTCTCGGCGGTCCTTTCCTGTCAACACCCTTCTGATCGCCAGGTAAGCCCAAACCAGAGATGCCAATCCCACCAAACCCCATATCGACACCACCCCAATCACCGACAGTATCACCATACTCCCATATGACGCCGCCAGGAACCCGACGTATATCACCTGCCCCGCCCCCGGCCCCAGCATCGTAACGAATGTCCTCTTTCCGCTCTCTCTATCCTCATCCACGTCCCGCAGGTTATTGCAGTGTAGGATCGCCGTCACCAGGAACGCCACCGGCATCGACGCCCAAAACGGCGTCCACGCCAGCTCCTGCGTCTGAACGTAGTATGCCGCCACCACCATCAACGGTCCCATGAAGAAGAATACGGTTGCCTCACCCAAACCCGTGTCCCCCAGGGGCTTGGGACCCGCGCTGTAGAACACCGCCACGAACACGCTCCCCAGACCCACAGCCAGTATCGGCCACCCGACCTCCGTGACTATGTACAATCCCATCCCTATCCCGATTGCAAACGTCACGATGCACCCGGCCAGCACTTCTTTCTCTGTCAGCAACCCCCGGGCCAGCACCTTGTGCGGCGCAGGAAACTTCGCTTGCCCCCCCTCCCGACGGTGGTCTGCATATTCGTCCGTCAGGTTCGTCCCGATCTGGATCGCCAGCGACCCCACCAGCGCAAAGGCGAACAGAAGCCAATCCATGTTTACCTGCTCTGCTGCCACCGCACTCCCGACCAGCACCGGCACCACCGCCGCACTCAGCGAAAACGGCCTCGACGCCCAGAACCACGCCCGACCGTAGTTAACAGTCCGATTTACCATGCCATTTACTCACCTGCTACCAGGGCATGTGCCTGTACAGCGAAAAGTCCGGTGGCCGTTTCTCAAGAAATGCGTTGCTCCCCTCCAGCGCTTCTTCCGTGCCATAGAAGAGGCTGTTGGCGCCGTGGGCCACCGCCTGAAGCCCGTATACCCAGTCCGTAGCGGCATTGAAGGACGCCTTCAGCATCCTCAGGGCGGTCGGGCTTTTCTTTAGCATTTCCTTGCACCATCGTACCGTCTCGGCCTCCAACTCCTCCCGGGGCACGACCTTGTTCACCAGTCCCATCGCCTCCGCCTCTTTGGCCGAGTATTGCTGGCACATGAACCAGAATTCCCGCGCTTTCTTCTCCCCGATGATCTGCGCCAAATACACCGCACCGAAACCCCCGTCAAAGCTCCCGACCTTCGGCCCCGTCTGCCCGAATATCGCGTTCTCGCTCGCTATCGTCAGATCGCATAGCACGTGAAGCACGTGACCCCCGCCGATGGCATAACCGTTCACCATCGCGATCACGGGTTTCGGAATGGACCGCATCGTCCGGTGCAGTTCCAGTACCTGCATCCTCGTCGATCCCGAGTCGTCCCGATACCCGCCCGGCCCCTTCAACCTCTGGTCGCCCCCAGAGCAAAACGCTCGGTCCCCGACCCCCGTCAACACTGCCACCCCCACCTGCTCGTCGAACCACGCATCCTTGAACGCGTCCACCATCTCGTCTATCGTGCGAGGCCGGAACGCGTTCAGGACCTCCGGCCTGTTGATGGTGATCTTGGCGATTCCATCACCCTTTTCGTATATGATGTCCGTGTAGGTCGAACTCATGCTCCCTCCGAAATTCCTTCCATTTGAGCCCCGACGCATCAGCGTGCCGGACAGCCTCGCCTTCCGGTAATGTTAATCAGTGCCATCGAATGGCAGACCGTAGGCGTCCCGTTCAAGATACCCTTCCGTACGTCCACTTCTCACATCGACACCCGTTACAGCCTCATCGTACGGCTTGAGACTGACAATGGACTCGTTGGCATAGGGGAAGCCCCTGCCGCCCTGGTCCGCGGCCACTCTTCGCTGCGGTTCATCGCCACAGCCCTTGAGACCGTCGCCCCGGCCCTGCTGAATCGACCCCTTGCTTCCGCACCACTGTCGGCAGTACCTCCCCCACCCCTCGCCTTCGCCCTCGAAACTGCCGCCTTTGACTGCCTTGCCCAGTCCGAAGGCAAGTCGCTGGCAGAGTTCCTGGGCGGCGTCCCCAAGCCCGTCGAGGTCAACGCAGTCATCGGCGAGGCGACGCCCGCTGAAACAGAGAACCTCGCTATCAAAGCTGCCGAGCAAGGTTTTCGCACAATCAAGCTCAAGGTAGGGGGTCGAGACCCGGGTCTCGACGAAGAAGCCATCTCCCGCGTCCGCCAAAACGTCGGCCGCTCCGTCAAGCTCCGCCTCGACGCCAACCAGGCCTGGCCCGAGCCCCGGGCCGCCCTCGCTCTCCAACGCCTCGCCAAGTACTCCCCGAGTTCATCGAAGAGCCAGTGACCCCCGCCGACCCTGAAACCCTCTTCCGTATTCGCAGCACTTCCCCTATCCCCATCGCTGCCGATGAGTCCGTCGAAAATCCACAGCGCGCCCAAGCCCTCGTCGACTCTAACTCCGTAGACCTCCTTGTACTAAAGCTTGCAAGAGTAGGCGGTATCTTAGTCGCCCGTTCCATCATCGACCACGCCCGCACCAAAGGTCTCAGCGTCGTCCTTACATCCTCACTGGAGGCCGGCGTTGGCTTGGCCGCCGCGACCCATCTCTCCGCCGCGCTGGACCTTCCCCATGCCTGCGGCCTTGCCACAGGCTCCCTACTCACCCACGACCTCCTCCAGACTCCTATCACACCGACCAACGGCTTCCTCCCCACCCCCAACTCCCCCGGCCTCGGCATCTCGCTTGACCCCGACGCTATACAACGCTTCTCCCTCGGGCCCCGCGGACGGGCTCACGTCTAGGCGCGGATTCCAGTGCCTCCAAGAAATCGAAGACCTTTTCGCGAAACTGCTGAGGGTTCTCTAGGTGCGCGCAGTGCCCCGCATCGCTGATCGACTCGAACTTCCCCTTTGGCGTCAACTCGCTCATCCACCTACCCACCTCCACAAACTTCCTGTCTTCCTCCCCTGCCAGGAACAATGCAGGTCTGTCAAAACTCGATAATTTGCCATAAACGCTCGGCTGGACTCCCGTCCCCATCCCCCTCAGGCTGTTCGCCAGCCCCGTCACCCGATTCCCGAGCCTCTGCCTTCGCAATCTTAATCTCGTCTCGTCATCCAGCCTCGTCTGGCTTGCAAACATTTCCTGATACTCCCAGTAGTCGACAAACCACCCCACCCCCTCCTCCTCTATCCGTTTCGCCAACGTTCTGTCAGCCAGTACCCTGGCCTCCCTCTCAACTTCGTCCTCAATCCCCCCCGACGCCCCCTCCAGCACCAACGCACGGCACTTCCCCGGCGCCGTTACTCCCAGGCATAGGCTAACCCGGCCCCCCATCGAATATCCTATCCACACCGCCTCCTCAATACCAAGCCGGTCTGCCAGTGTCAGCATGTCCTCCACACACTGCTTCATTGAATACCGTTCCGGGTCTTGCGGCGCATCCGACCTCCCATGCCCGATCAGGTCCACGAGCACGGTCATGTATTGCTTGGATAGAGTGTCCGCCAAAGGCTGCCAAGTCGTAATGTCTCCAGTAAATCCATGCAGCATGAATACTGGCATTCCCTGCCCCTGCACCTCGACGTTCAGCTCGATTCCATTCACAGGTACCAGGGCCACGGCTAGCTCCTGTCTCCGCTTCGCAGAGCTTCCATAGCGGCCGCTGTTGCCTCCCGGTGCAACACAACGTTCCTCTCCCGGGACCCAGGTACCTCAATTATGGACGTCCCCCTCGTCCCCACACCCCGCCCGGCCGCCTCCCCAAACTCCCCCCAATCCCCGACCCGTGTGTAATCCAGCCCATATAACTCCGCCACCGATTCAAATGTCAGCCCGTGGGGCGTCCCATAGACCTCTTCGAAATGGTCGCCGTACTTTGCCTGTGGCAGAAATGAAAAAATTCCGCCACCGTCATTGTTCACGACGACAATGGTCGCGTTTATCTCAGGGTGCTTCGCCATCAGCAGACCCGTCATGTCGTGGAAGAACGACAGGTCCCCGACCACCGCAACCACCGGCACCTCCGCCCCGGCCCCCGACCCCAGCGCCGTCGACACCACACCATCAATCCCACTCACACCTCGGTTTCCCATAACTCTGATCGACTTGCAAGAGCCGGGCATGAATGTGTCCATGTCTCGCACCGGCGTACTATTTCCCGCAAACAGAATCACTCCCTCCGGCAGGTGCTGCCGTAGTTCGCTAAATACTTTACCCTCGAAAAGCTCGTCTACATCCGCCAAATGGCCCTCAATGCCTGTATTGATGGATTGGTCTAGACTCACCCACCGTCTAAGCCAAGAAGACTCCTTTCTAGTCCCGTCTGCCCCCGACACCACTCCCCGGCAAAAGGAGACCGACTCTCCCTGCACTACGTCAGCAGCCAAGTGGCTCGGGTCTGCCCAACCGTTGTCCGTAACCAGCACCTGCCGGGCCCCCTTTGCCTTCGCCAGAAATCTCCCCAGCGATTTCGATGTTGGCCACGCCCCAAACCTGATCACCACTTCCGGCTCTAGCCGCTCCCATAGACCTTCATACCTCAGTATCAGGTCGTAACAGTCCACAACTTGCGATCTATCGTGCTTACCAAACCTGACCTGCGACAAGGGATCAGCCAGTATCGGATACCCGAGACTTCTCCCCACCCTCGACACCACCTCCGTCAGCCCAACCTTGTCCTGCGGCCCACAAACAATGATGCCCCGCCCTATACCCTTCACCCGTGCCCCCAGCTCCCGCCCCGCCTCCCACCCATCCGGCGCCGTCGCCGACACCACACCATCCAGCATTCCAACACGCGCCGACAACTCCACTTCCTCCCCTTCGACAACCACCGGTGCAAGTGGCTCCCGAAACGGCACGTTCAAATGCACCGGTCCAGATGGATATCCCGACGCCGTCGCATAAGCCCTCCTCCCCACCGCCGACGCATATCCCACCAGATCCATTCCCGCCTCCGGCACAGGCAGATCGACTGACCACTTAACGTGCGTCCCATATATCCCCGTCTGCTCAATCGTCTGATTTGCCCCCCAGCCAATTAGTTCCGGGGGTCGGTCTGCCGTAATCACAATCAGTGGCACCCCAGTGAGCTGCGCCTCTATCACCGCTGGCAACAAGTTAGCCGTAGCTGTCCCGGAAGTCGTCAATACGGCAACTGGCCCCCTACTCCCCTTCGCCATCCCCAGCGCAAAATACCCCGCCGACCTCTCATCCAAATGCACCCGCGTTTTGACCGCACTGCACCGCGCAAAACTGACCGCCAGCGGGCCAGATCTAGATCCCGGACAAATCACCACATCCCTCAACCCCACATCCGCCAGCCCCTCCACAAGCGCCCCGGCCATCGCATAGTTCCGGTTCTCCGCCTTCATCCCCCACCCAACCCCAGCGCATTCCTTAGTCCTCGCATCTTCAACTCCGTCTCCGCATACTCCTTCTCAACATCCGACCCCTCCACTATCCCCGCCCCCCCATACAGGTAGGCCCTACTTTCCGTCACCAGACCCGACCTGATCGCAATCGCAAACTCTCCACGACCCCTGTGGTCCATCCACCCCACCGGCCCCGAATACCACCCCCGGTCCATCCCTTCCAGTTCCCTGATAAGCTCCACCGCCCTTTCGGTCGGCACTCCTGCCACCGCCGGCGTCGGGTGTAGTGCTTCCACAAACTCCAGGATGTCCCGACCCTCCCGGTTTATCCCCCGAAACACCGTCGAAAGGTGCTGTACGTTCTTGAACTTGGACAACTTCGGTGTCGAGTCCCACACCAGCCCGTCACACAGCTCTCTCAACGCCCGCTCGACGGGCCTTGCAGCGAAATCATGTTCACGCTGCTCTTTCGCATCTCCAAGCAGCGCCTCACCCAGCAACCTGTCCTCTTCAGGCGTCGAACCTCGCGCCGCCGACCCCGCATGGCATATGCACTCCACCCTCCCCCCCGACAAACTGACCAGTGGCTCCGGTGTCGCACCCATGAATGTCTCACCACCAACCCCGATCGCAAACACTGAGCATCTGGACTCGCTTTCAATCAACCTCTCCAGTGCTTCTCCCACCTCCACCCCTCTCCTCCTCTCCACCCCCAGCCTCCGCGCCATCACCACCTTTTCCACCTCCCCACTCCCCACCGCCTCCAACGCCCGTGGCACCGCACGCATCCACCCTTCGCCTTCCCCCAAACGCAGTTCCAATCCTGCATGAGCTCGCGGCTCATCCCCTAACTGTAAGAGGCAACTCGCTCCATTGGCTGGATATAGTTGGTTCTCCGTAACCCAGTTCCCGTCGGGCGTCCACGCGTAGCAGACCCGTGGCACGACCATGATCCCGTCGCCAAACCCGTCCCACTCCGGTGATGTCTCAGCTTCAATATCAAACCGGAATCCTCCAACGGCCAACGGCCCCGTCCCCACCACCCCCGGCCCTTCCACCTCGGCCCGAGTCACTATGTCCCGGTACCACTCCCTCGCCTCGCGAAACCGCCCTTCCCCCGATACCCTTACACCCCACGCCACCCCCAACCCCACCAACGTCATTTGCCTGTCCCGCTGCGACCAAAACACCCGGAATTCCTCTAGCGGCTCGGCCTTCCCGTAGATTGCCGTCGGAGTCATATCTTCTTCGAGGCGACGTGACCGACTAACGAGCCTGGCAACGCCGGGCGCCGCCTTTACTTCTGTACTTAATGACTTCACCAAGACTCTCCGCCCCTGCTCATAACAACCCCATTCATCAGCAGGTCCCGCACTTCGGGCGCGCTCTCCATCAAGGGTCTCGGCTTCTCCTGGAGCAGCCACCGCAGGATCATCTCGCTCAGTGCCCCCAGCCACAATCGGGACACCAGGTTCGTGTCAACCGGCCTGATCGCCCCCGACTCCACCGCCCCGTCCAACTCCCTCTTTATCAGCCCTGCGAACTTGTCCCTGATCGGCAGGAACTTCCGGTCCATCGACTTCCCTTGCCCGACAATGTTTACTATCAGTATCTGCGCCAGCTTCCTCTGCTTGGAAAATGTCAAAAGCACGGCATCTATCGCCAGCAGGATTCGCTTCAGTGGGTCCGACTCCGCCTCTATCGACCGCTCCAGCCTCCTCACCAGCTTGTCGCTTAGTTGATCAACCAGCCCCAGGGCCATTTGCTCCTTGCTGGGAAAGTGAAAATAGAAGCTGCCCTTGGACGTTCCCGACTGCTGGATGATCTCGTCTACGTTGGCGTTGTAGTATCCCCGACGCGCAAAGAGGCTCGCCGCCGCATCCAGGATGCGTTCCTTTGCGGTCCGAGCCTCTGTCCTCGTGGCCAAGATGGGTATCTCCCTTTACTAGACCGACCAGTCTGTTCATTACTCAGTCTAGCGGGGCGCCCTCCACCCGTCAACTTCGGCTTTGCTATTGATATTCTTCCGTCATCCGGTATTCAACTAGCGCCCTCTCGATAACTCTCTTCACGTTGTATTCGATATACCCCCACTCCACCGACTCATCGATCGCCGACTTCGCTTCCTCCGGCATGTCCAGCATCGAATAAGCTATCGCCCTCCCAACGTACGCCCGACTCAGTTCCCCATCTATCTCGATCGCACTGTTGAAATCCTCCAGGGCTAGTGCCGGCAGCCCCATCTTGATGTACTGGCCTCCCCGGTTTGAGTATGCCTCCGCGTGCTCTGCATCCCGTTCAATTACCTCCGAATAGTCAGCTATAGCATCCTGCGGTCTGTCCAGCTGGGAGTAGGCAAATGCCCTGTTGTAGTAGGCGGGCACGTTGTCCGGGTCCATCCGGATCACTTGGCCGAAGTTGGATATCGCGTCGGGCCAACGCCTGATCACCATGGAAACCTCGCCCCGCTTGTTATAGGCGTCGATGAAGTCAGGGTCGACGCGTATGGCCCTCGTAAAAGCGGCTATCGACGCCCCCAACTGGCCCATCTCCAGCAGCTCCTCCCCCTCCCGGAAATGGGCCAACGCAGCCTCCAACTCCGTCCCCGCCGCCGAGGCTCCACCCCCACACCCGGCCATCACCAGCGCAATGGCGATGGCCGCCGCCAGTCTTAGCATTCCATTGATGGAGACCGCTAAACTACGCTTTCCTGATGCAGTTTCTCGATGCGTTCTTCCGAATAGCCCAGCACCCCCGACAGCACATCGTCCGTGTCCTGCCCCAGCAGCGGAGCTCCCCTGTACTCCGTCGGGGAGTCGGACAGGTTGATCGGGTTGCCTATCATCTCCCAATCACCTCTCTGTGGATGCTCCATAGTAGCTATCATCCCCCGCTCCCGGATGTGCGGGTCCTCGAACAGGTCCTTGGCGTTAAGCACCGCCCCAGCCACGACACCCTGGCTTGCGCACGTGTTCATCACCTCGTACTTGGTGTGCTGCATCGCCCAGTCCCCGACCAGCCTGTCCACCTCTTCCTTCCTCTGGAAACGCAGCTCTGAGGTCGCATACCGCTCATCCCCGATCAGGTCTTCCCTCCCCATTATTCGCAGCAGTTGGTTCCACGAATCGGAGATGCTCTCCGTAGCATAGATGTAGCAGTAGTCGTCGGGTCCGCCCGGCTTGCACTTATACATTCGCGATGGAGCGGTGTTCCAGCCGTCGTCGCCCTTCCTCATGATCATTTCCGCATCGTGGTAGTACCACATCATCGCCACCCGACTGAAGTTGAACACTGACTCCTGCATAGACACCTCTACCACCTGCCCTTTGCCCGTCCTCTCCCTCTGCAGCAGCGCCGACACCACCCCTAACGCCGCGTGGTACCCCGTCCCTATATCCCCGATGGACGTCCCCATCGCAATAGGCGGCCCGTCCTTGAACCCGTTGGTTGAATAGGATCCGCCCGTGCACTGCGCAATCATGTCGAAGCACTTGTAGTGGCTGTAGGGCCCGTAGGTACCGAACCCCTTGATCCGGCCCAGGACAATCTTCGGGTTCACCTCGGAAAGAACGTCGTAGCCCAATCCAAGCCTCTCGAGGGTCCCGGGGCCCTGGTTTTCCGCCACGACGTCAGCATTCCTGACGAGGTCAAAGAAGACCTTCTTGCCCTCCTCCGACTTCAAGTTGAGGGTGATGCTCCGCTTATTGGAGTTGAGGATCAGGAAATAGGGACTGTCCAGCCCGGCAACGTCCTGCGGGGCCTTTCGCCCCGGGTCCCCTCTCCCGGGCGCTTCCACCTTGATTACATCCGCCCCCAGCCAGGCCAGCGCCTGAGTAAAAGAAGTCCCCGCCTCCCATTGTGTCAGATCAACAACCCTGTAGCCTTCCAGCGCCTTTTCCATGTTCAACCCCCTTCTTTGCTTACCACGACTGCGTAAAGAGTGTATATAATCCACCAAAATGGTTCCAACCAGGGCCGTTACATTCTACACCACGCCGATATCGCGCCAAGACCCGGAACACAGTCTCACGGGAGAAAATCATGGATACCGACCTCAGCTTCGTCTGTATCGCCGTATACGACCTTCAGGAGGCCACCGACAGGTTCTGCAGCCTATACAACCTGCAGGTCATGCAGCCTCCTAACGACAACACCCAGTTCGGCTACCGCAACACCTTCCTCGGCAACGGGCAACGGGCACTCATAGAGCTCCTTGAACCCCTCGGCGACGACAGTCACGTCCGCAAGTTCCTCGAAGCCCGCGGCGAAGGCGTCTACCTGATCACCCTCGAACTCGACGACCTTGTAGGCACAGTCAAAAACGTCCGCGCCCAGGGTGGCCGCATCACCGGCATCCCTGAGGACGTAGACCCCACCCCAAGCACCGACTACGTCTGGGTCCACCCCAGCTCCTCCCACGGCGTCTTCGTCGAACTCTTACAGAAGGGGTTCGGGCCTCTACCGGGGGGCAGCTAGTCTAGCGGCTTCGGTTGGCATTCGGGGCAAAAATACGTCCCCCTCCCCCCAACCACCATCCTCTCAATCTCTCCTGAGCACCTCGGACACCCCACCCCCTTCTCCCGAGGCACTAGGAATATCATGGGCCCCAGGTCCTCCGTCGGCGGCGCATCTACCGGCATGTTCTTCTCTAGGATGTCAATCGCCCGACTTAGCACCCACACTATCGATTCGTGGATCGACTCCACCACCTCCATCCCCACATCCCTCGCCCGGGTCATCGGATGAACCCCGGACCTGAACAAAATGTCGTCTGCGTAAATATTCCCTATCCCCGCAATGCGCCTCTGGTCCATCAGCAGCGACTTTATCGCCGTCCCCCGACCCTCCAATATCCCGCCCAATACTTCGGCCGTGAAGGAGGGCTCCAGCGGCTCAGGCCCCAGGTCTCCGACCACCGACGCCGGATCATCCACCAGCCACACCGCCCCAAACTTCCTCGGGTCCACGAACCGCAAGTCATACCCGCCCTCGAAGTGGAACACAGTCTGCGTGTACTTGTGCATCTCCTCCGATGCCTCAACCACCCTCAGCGAACCCGTCATCCTCAAGTGAACAATGAGCGTACGCGAGTCCCTTAGCTGAAACAGGAAGTACTTCGCCCTCCGCCCGACATCCTCTATCGTCGCTCCTATCAGCCCCTCCCGGAACTCCCCCGGCGAAGGCGCCTTCACCGCGTTGTTCCAGTTAAGCGTCACCTTTGAAAAAGTCCGACCCCTCACACCGGGCGCAATCACCCGGCGCATCACCTCAACGTCCGGCAGCTCCGGCATCGCCTAAGCCATGTCTCCCCAGTTGGGGCCCATCTTCACGTCCACCTTCAGCGGCACGCTCAGATCCAGCGCCGATGCCATCACCTCCCTCGCCAGCCCCGACATCTCCTCCACCTCATCCCTCGGTGCCTCAAAGATCAGCTCGTCGTGGACCTGCAGCAGCATTCTGCTCTGCATGTGGGCCTCGTCCATCCGGTTCTGCACACCAATCATCGCCAGCTTGGTTATCTCCGCCGACGTGCCCTGGATCGGCATGTTGATCGCCATCCTTTCCGCCGCCATCCTCAGGTTGTGGTTCCGGGAGTTGAACTCCGGGAAGTGCCGCCTCCTGCCAAGCACTGTCTGCACGTACCCCTGGGCCTTAGCCTTGTGCTTGGTCACCTCCATGTACTCCTTCACGCCCGGGTACCGCTCGAAGTACTGGTTTATGAAAGTCTGCGCCTCTTCGTTGGACAGCCCGGTCCGGTTCGCCAGGCCAAACCCGCTGATCCCGTAGATAATCCCGAAGTTTATCGTCTTCGCAATCCGCCTCATCTCAGCCGTCACTTCGTCCATAGGCACGTCGAACACGTAAGCCGCCGTTGATGCGTGAATATCCGCCCCGTCGTGGAACGCCTTAATCAGACCCGGGTCCTCCGATATGTGCGCCAGCACCCGGAGGTCTATCTGCGAATAGTCCGCCGCCAGCAGCACCCACTCCGGGTGGTCCTGCGCTATGAATGCGTGCCGTATCTGCCCCCCGAGTTCCGTCCTGATCGGTATGTTCTGCAGGTTCGGGTCATTGCTCGAAACCCGCCCCGTCACCGACCCCGTCTGGTTGAACGTCGTATGCACCCGACCCGTCCTAGGGTTCACCATGTCGGGCAGCGCATCCAGGTACGTCGACTTCAACTTCGAAAGCTGGCGGAACTCCAGCACCTTCTCCACAATAGGGTGCGCACCCTTCAACCCTTCCAGAACCCGGGCATCGGTTGAAAAACCGCTTTTCGTCCTTTTCGCACTGGGCAGAGCCAGTTCCTTGAAGAGTACGTCACCCAACTGCTTCGGCGAGTTGATCGTAAACCGATGCCCGACGTCATCGTATATACCCGCCTCCAGCACCGCCAACCGCTCCGTAAGCTCCATCGACATCCCTGTGAGCAGCTTCGCGTCCAGTGCTATCCCCGCCCGTTGCATCCGCACGATTATCGGCACCAGCAGAAGCTCCACGTCCTCCATCATCCCCCACAGCCCCTCCCCCCGAGCTTCCTTCTCCAGCATCGTCGACAGCCTGAGCGTCATGTCGGCGTCCGCCGCAGCGTACGGGCTCGCCGCATCCACGCTTACCTTGTCCATCGTGATCTGCTTCGACCCCGTACCGATTAGCTCGGTGATCGGCGTCATCTCGACACCCAAGCGGTCGAAAGACAGCCCCTTCAACCCCAGCGCCTTCTCCCCAACCAGGAAAGCCGCTATCATGCTGTCGTTCGCCAGCCCCTTCACCTCGATCCCGTAGTTCGCCAGCACCATCATGTCGTAGTTGGCGTTGTGTGCCGTTTTCGGCAAAGCCTCGTCTTCGAATAACGGCTTCAGCCTCTCGACCACCAATTCCTTAGGCAGCTGCTGCCCGACTATATGCCCTACCGGCACGTAGTACGACACCCCTGGCTTCGCTGATATCGACACCCCCACCAACCCCGCCATCATCGCATTCAGGCTAGTCGTCTCCGTGTCGAATGCAAAGTATCCCGCCTCCCGCACCTCCGCGATCATCCTGTCTAGTGCATCCTCGTCCTGCACAGTGTGGTATTCAACCTCCCCTCCCCCCGAGGCCCTCGTCTCTTCTCCCTCAGCGCTCTCCTCTCCATCCCCACCCGGCAGCCGGGCCAGCAGGCTCGAGAACTCCATCTCCCGAAACAGCGCCACCACAGCCTCCCTGTTGAACCCCGACCTCGCGCATGCATCAAAGTCTAGGTCCAGCGGCACCCGCACCACTATCCTTGCCAGCTCCACCGACATCATCGCCTGCGACTGGTGCTCTTTAAGCAGACCCTGGATTCGCGGCGGTTTCACCTCGTCAATGTGCTCGTATATGCTCTTGATGTCCCCGAATTCCTGCACCAGCTTGGCTGCCGTCTTCCCCCCGATCCCCGGCACCCCTGGTATGTTGTCCGAGGAGTCACCCACCAGCCCCTTATAGTCCGGGATCAACTCCGGAGGCACGCCGTATCTCTCCACCACCTTATTCTCGTCATAGAGCACCGTGTCCTTGAACATGCCCCTCGGGAGCAGGGCCTTCACGTAGGGAGTCACCAGCTGCACGGTGTCCGTGTCTCCGGTCAAGATCACCGTGTCAATGCCCTGCTCCGAGGCCTGCCTGGAAAGCGTACCGAGCACGTCATCGCCCTCGAATCCGTCCATTTCATATGCCGGAATCCCGAACGCCGACACCAGCTCCCGAATCCTCTTGAACTGCACCCGCAAATCATCCGGCGTCGATGCCCGGTGCGCCTTGTATTCCTCGTACTGCATGTGCCTGAACGTGGGAGTCGGCCTGTCGAAGACGATTGCGCAATGAGTCGGGTCTATCTCATCCAGTGCCTTCAGCAGTGCGCTCGTAAATCCGTACACCGCCCCGATGGGCTCCCCTGTCTTGTTAACGGTTAGCGGTGGCAGCGCGTGAAACGCCCGGTGCACCAGCGCGTGCCCGTCCATCAATAAGAAGAGTGGCTTCCGCTCCAACATGGATGTCTGCTGACTCGCCATTACTCCCTAGCCTACCTCAGTCTATTTCCATCTCCAGCTTTCACCATTCCGAAGCCTCCTCGGTGACTGTCATTCCGAGGCCCCGCGAGGAATCTAGGACTTGCGCGACCACGCGATTCATAGCCAACCCTTCCTCCTGGAAACAAGCCCGATTATAGCACCCCACCCCCCTCCCCCTTCCTGCTAATATAGGCCCATCACCCTGATCCAATGGGAGGCTCCCATGGCCCTTCGCATCGGCATGCACACCGGCGTCCAGGACGTTTCCTACCCCGACCTCCGCAAGCTCTGGCAGATCGCCGACTCCAACGGCTTCTACTGGGTCTCCGTCTGGGACCACTTCTACGAAAACCCCACCCACGACGGCAGAAGCCCCTGCTTCGAGGCCACTACCACCATGGCCGCCATCGCCGCCGAGACCCAAAACGTCCGCATCGGCTGTCTAGTTATGGCTATCGGATACCGCAACCCCGCCCTCCTCGCCAAGGCCACAGTCACCATCGACCACATCAGCAACGGCCGCGTCGAAATGGGCATAGGCGGCGGCTGGTACGAGATGGAGTTCCTCGCCTACGGCTACCCCTTCCCTCCCATCAAGACCCGACTCGACCAACTCGAAGAGGGCGCCCGGATCATCCGCTCCATGCTCCACAACGAGTCCACGACCTTCCACGGCGACCACTTCTCCGTAGACAACGCCTACCTCTTCCCCCGCCCCATCCAGCCCCACCCCCGACTCTGGATCGGAGGCCTCGGCGAGAAGCGCACCCTCCGCATCGCCGCCCGCTACGCCGACGGCTGGAACGCCGCCTACATCGCCCCCGAGGTCTACTCCGCCAAGAACCAGGTCCTGGACAATTGGTGTGAAAAGGAAGGTCGGGACCCGGGATCCATAACCCGCAGCGTCAACCTCGGCTTCTACATGGGCACCAGCGAAGCAGACGCCCGCAAGAAGAAGGAAGACGTGGAGTCAGCCTGGGCCCACGACCCCGCCTACAAGCCCGGAGGAATGCTTTTCGGCACCGCCGATCAAGTGAAAGAACGCATCGGCCAATACGTAGACATCGGCACCACCGACCTCAACATCGCCTTCCGCGCACCCTTCGACTTCGACGCCGTCCAGTCCTTCATAGAAGAAGTAATGCCCGCCTTCCAATAACCCCCCACCCTAAGGTCCATCTCTCCTCTCATTCCCGACTCCGATCGGGAGTCCATCCCTTGGGGATGGGCATTCCGCTCGCCCTGAGCTGAGTCGAAGGGTCTCAAGAGCGGAATGGGAGGGGTGTCCCCCTCTCCCTACCTCAACCTCTTGATCAGCGCTTCCCCAACATGAGAGGGCACAAACGAGTCCGGGTCCCCACCCAGTTTCACCGCCTCTTTCAGCAGTGAGGAGCTCAGGAACTGGTGCTCCAGGCTGCTCATCAGCGTCACCAGCTCGATGTCCGGGGCCAGCTTCTTGTTCATCAGCGCCATCTCGAACTCCCGCTCGAAGTCCGAGACCATGCGCAGCCCCCGGATCATGACCTGGGCATTGATCTCCCGGGCGAAGTCCACCGTCAACCCGGAATATCCCACAACCCTGATGTTGGAATAGCCGTTCAGCGACTCCTTGACCAGGGCTATCCGCTCATCGGTAGAAAATAGCAGTTTCTTGTTGTCCGGAATTGAATAGACCGCCATAACTACCTCGTCGAAGAGCTTGGCGGCCCGCTTTGCAATGTCCAGGTGGCCGTTCGTTACGGGATCGAAGCTGCCGGGATATAGGGCGGTGGTCAAAGACTTTCCTCCATCTGAAAGATCGACAACATTGTATCACCGTAGCTTTTCTCTTTTTTCAGCACTAATCCCCCGTACCTTCCTTCTAGCGGCCGACGCCTCGCGTGCTCCACTATCACCACCCCATCCTCCCCACACAATCCCCTCTCCCCTATCCGGTCCACCACCCGATCAACCGACTCATCCGCATACGGAGGGTCCAAAAATATCACGTCATACGGCCCCGACAACGCATCCAGGGCCTTCCCCGCATCCATCACGTGCACCTGTCCCCGCTTCTCCAGACGAGTGTTCGTCAGGTTCTCGGCGATAGCACGCGCCATCGCTTTATCTCTCTCCACGAAGTCCACCCACCCCGCCCCCCGACTCAGCGCCTCTATCCCTATCGCCCCCGTCCCCGCATACAGGTCCAGCACCCGACCCATCTCCACACCCGAAGCCTCCAGCATCGAAAACAAAGCCGCCCTCACCCTCTCGGCACTTGGCCGAAAAGCCGCCCCCGATGGCGCCTTCAACCTCCGACCCTTGGCCTCTCCCGCAATTACCCTCATCCCACGATTCTAAGCCCCTCCTCTAACTATGTCATCCGATGCCTTTCTCCTGTCACCCCCGACTCCGATCGGGCCGTAGGTGCGCTTCAGGCGTGAATCCATCCCCGGGCGGGGCCGCTCATGCTGAGGCCCTCGAAGTATGAGCGGGGGGCTGGGAGGCACACCCTTGCCGCACCATCCTCCTTGTTCATCATCACCGACTCTCCTTCCACCTCCCCGCCTCCTCCAACATCTCCACCGCGTTCACCCGAGCCGCCCCGCCCCCCGACCCCAGCATCTGGCTCACCTCCGCCACCCTCCCCTCCCCATCCAGCGCCTCCACCGACGTCACAGTCCTATCCCGGGACATCGTCTTCGCCACCCTAACGTGACTGTCCGCATAACACGCAATCTGTGGCAGATGCGTCACACACAGCACCTGGTGGTCCTTGGACAGACCCCACAGCTTCTGCCCCACCACCCCCCCCACCCGACCCCCGATTCCCGCATCCACCTCGTCAAACACCAGTATCGGAATCTGATCAGCCGTCGACAAAATAGTCTTGATCGCCAGCATCAGCCTCGACGCCTCTCCCCCGGAAGCAACCCTCGCCAGGGGCCGGGGCGGCTCCCCCGGATTCAACGAGATCAAAAACTCCACTGAGTCCACACCCGTGCCGCTGAACGCCAGCATCTTCGCCCCTTCACCATTTTGCGATACCGGCGCCCCGTCCTCCGCCTCCGACTGTCTTATATCCACCACCACCTGCGCATGCTCCATCGCCAGCCCGGCCGCCTCCTCCTTGATTGCCTCCGCCAACCGCTCCCCCGCCTCCCTCCTCGCCTCCGACAATCGTCCAGCCGATTCCCCCACCTTTTCCCGCAACTCTAACTCCCGACCCTCCAGCTCCTCCTTCCGCTCCTCACTGTGATACAGCTTCTCCAGCTCCGATGCCGCATTCTCACCAAATGCCAGCACCTCTTCTATCGTGCCGCCGTACTTCCTCTTCAAAGCCCTGATTACCTCCAACCGCTCCTCCAACTCCTGCAGCCGCTCAGGGCTATACACTACGCCGTCCCGATACTCCCTCAGCATGCGCGCCAGCTCCTCTATCTGGCTGTTCAATGCCTCCGCCGATTCAACGCTCGCCCTGAGTGACGGGTCCAGCTGTTCTAGGTGACCCAGGTCCCTGGCCGCCTGACCCATCAGATCCGCCGCCGATTGCTGCTGCTCGAAACCCTCGTACAACACTCGATACGCATGGTCCGACAAACTGATAATCCGCTCCGCATTCGCCACCCTGTCCCGCTCCACCGTCAGTTCCTCGTCTTCCCCAGGGTGTAGGTCGGCGGCACTGACCTCATCCACCTGGTACCTCAGGAAGTCCACCCGCTGTGCAAACTCCCTTTCCGCCCGACCCAACTCCTCCAGTTCCCGCCGCACCTCCATCAGTTGCCGCACCCGCTCCCCTACTTCTGAACGCAGCTCCTCCAACCCCCCGTACTTGTCCAGTATGTCCATGTGTTCCCGCACCCGTAGCAACGACAGGTGCTCATTTTGCCCGTGGATATCCACCAGGCGCTCGGCCAGACCGTTCAACAGCCGAAGCGGTACTATCCGACCATTGACTCGACACGTGTTGCGGCCATCAAGGTTAACCTCCCGGGCCACTATCAGCTCTTCGTCACCCGACTCAATGCCGTACTCGTCCAATCCACCCCCGACCGCCTGCATCAAGTCTTCTCCCAGAAGGAAAACACCCTCCACTCTCGCCTGCCGAGCCCCCGACCTCACCATCCCCGCATCCGCCCGACCCCCCAGCAGCAGACTAACCGCATCCACGATGATCGACTTCCCAGCCCCCGTCTCCCCCGTCAACACGTTGAAGTCCGCCGCCAGCTCTATCTCTAGCTGCTCAATCGTCGCAAAGTTGGTAACACTTAGGAGTCTAAGCATCCCATTTCCCAAAAAGTCCTTTATCAGGGCGCCCTGTCGATATGGCTGAATGATAGGCCCAATCCCACCCAACCGAAAGACCCGACGCCTGATTACATGCCATCCCGGTGTTCCGCGATGGATCTAGGATTTGACCTGCTGCTTCCTCTCCTTGAGTCCCTCCCTTCCCCATCGACCCCCGCCCCCTTATTGTCACTCTACCTCCGCAAATGATAAAATTCACAGACCCGTCCGAATTACAGGTCTTCACTTGCCACAACACGACGTTTTAGTTATAGGCGCGGGCCTCGCAGGGATGCGCGCCGCCATAGAGGCCCACCGGCACGGCGCTAACGTCGCCGTAGTCTCCAAGGTCCACCCCGTCCGAAGCCATTCCAACGCCGCTCAGGGCGGCATCAACGCGGCCATGCCCGAGGAAGGCCGCGAGGACGACTGGGAGTCCCACGCCTTCGATACCGTCAAGGGATCCGACTACCTCGGCGACCAGGACGCCATCGAGATCATGGCCCGTGAAGCCCCCAGCGACATCATCGAGCTCGAGCACATGGGCGTCATCTTCAACCGCGACGAGCGCGGCAGATTGGGTGCCCGCAGCTTCGGCGGCGCATCCTTCGCCCGCACCTTCTTCGTCGCCGACATCACCGGCCAGGCCATCCTCCACGTCATGTACGAACAGCTCATGAAGGCCGGCATATTCGTCTACGAGGAGTGGTTCGTCACCTCCCTCATCATGCTCGACGGCGTCTGCCGGGGCGCAGTGGCTATGGACATGCTCTCCGGCCGCATCGAGCCCATCCAGGCCAAGGCCGTAATCATGGCCAGCGGTGGCCTCGGCCGGGTCTACGAACCCTCCACCAATGCCATGATCTGCACCGGCGACGGCATCGCCCTTGCCTACAACGCCGGCGCCCCCCTAATGGACATGGAGATGGTCCAGTACCACCCCACCACCCTCCCCGCCAACGGCGCCCTCCTCTCCGAGGCCGCCCGAGGCGAAGGCGCTTACCTCATCAACAACGAGGGCGAGCGTTTCATGGGCAACCCCCGAAACCCCTACTACGCCCCCAACAAGATGGAGCTCGCCTCCCGAGACGTCGTCTCCCGCGCCGAACGCGTCGAAATCGACGCCGGCCGGGGCGTAGACGGCGCAATCCTCCTTGACTGCCGCCACCTCGGCAAACAGAAGATCCTCGAACGCCTCTCCCAGATCCGCGAGCTCGGCATCCAGTTCGCAGGCGTTGACATCGTCGAGGAGCCCATCCGCATCGTCCCCGGTATGCACTACCAGATGGGCGGCATCAAGACCGACGTCGACGGCGCAACCTCCATCGAAGGCCTTTACGCCGCCGGAGAGTGCGCCTGCATAAGCCTCCACGGCGGTAACCGGCTGGGTGCCAACTCCCTGTTGGAAACCGTCGTATTTGGCAGGCGTGCCGGCCTCAATGCCGGTCAGTATGCCTCCTCAGTGACTCAGCCCGTCATCTCCAACGCCGTCAAGTCCGACGAAGAAAACCGCATCCAGTCCATCCTCAACCGGGACCCGACCTCCGATCCCCCCGCCGCCATCCGACTCGCCATGGGCCAGTCCATGCACAACAACGTCGCCGTATTCCGCTACGAAGGTGGCCTCAAAAGGTCCCGTGAGGATATCGCCCAGCTCAAGGAACGTTACGCCCAAGCCTCCATCAGCGACAAGGGCAAAGTATTCAACTACAACCTGATATCATATCTGGAGTTGGGCTTCATGCTCGACTGCGCCGAGACCATCGTCGCCGGTGCCATCGAACGCAAGGAAAGCAGAGGCGCCCACACCCGCACCGACTACCCCGAAAGAGACGACGAAAACTGGCTCCGCCACACCCTCGTAACCCTCAAGGACGGCGAGCCCCGGATGGATTTCCTCCCTGTTACCATCACCCGTTGGCAGCCTCAGGCTCGAACCTACTAGCAGACCTCATAAGCAGAGACTATGGAAGTAGCCGTAAAAATTAAACGCTTCAACCGGGAATCGGGCTCTGGGCCCTACTATGAGGACTTCAAGGTCGAGTGTGACGAGCACGAGATGGTCCTCGACGCCCTCATCAAGATCCGCGAGTACCAGGACCAGTCCCTCGCCCTCCGATGCTCCTGCCGCAGCGCCATCTGCGGCTCCTGCGCCATGCGCGTCAACGGCCACGCCGGCCTCGCCTGCAACACCAAGATAACCGACGCCCTAGCCCGCTCCGACACCATCGTCGTCGAACCCGCAGGCAACACCACCGTCGTCAAAGACCTCGTCGTAGACGCCAAGCCCTTCTGGGAGAAGATCGGCAAGGTCCAGCCCTGGCTCTCCCCCGTCGGCCCCACCCCCGACCACGAATACATCGTCGATAACGCAGACATGCTCGCCCTCAACCAGGTCATGGGCTGCATCATGTGCGGAGCCTGCGTCTCCGACTGCACTGTCCTTGAGGTAGATAAACGATTCCTCGGCCCCGCCGCCCTCGCCAAGGCCCTCCGCTTCGCCGGAGACCCGCGGGACGGCATCCAGGCCGAAAGGCTCCAGACCCTCGGCCAGCCCGGCGGCATCTGGGACTGCACCCACTGCTTCGAATGCGTCCAGGTCTGTCCCAAGGGCGTCGCCCCCATGGACCAGATCCTCGAGCTCCGGCGCAAGGCCGTTGAACAGGGCTTCGTCAACAACAACGGCGCCCGACACGCCGAGTCCCTCGCCAACTCCGTCAAGCGCAGCAGCTGGCTCGACGAAAAGCGCCTCATCGTCGAGTCCTACGGCTTCAGGAACGTAGGCGCCCTCCTGGGCCTCATCCCCACCGCCCTCCGCTCCCTCCTCGCCCGTAAGATGCCGCCCCTCTTCCACCACAAGCGCCCCGGCGCAGACAAAGTCAAGCGCATATTTGAAAAGCTGGAAAGCAAGTAATGAAGTACGCCTGGTATCCCGGTTGCGTCTCCCAGGGCGCCTGCCCCGAGCTCTTCAAGGCCACACTGGCCGTCGCCGATAAACTGGAAATCGAGTTGGTCGAATTGAAGGAAGCCGCCTGTACCGGCGCAGGCATCCTCAGCGAACGCAACCCCGAGCTCTCCGACACCCTCAACGCACGCACCTTCGCCATGGCCGAGAAACTCGGCCTCCCCATCATGACTATCTGCAGCACCTGCCAGGGCGTCATGAGTCAGGCCAACTTCAAGCTCCGTAACGACCCCGACTACCTCGCCAAAGTCAACGAGACCCTAGCCCTAGAAGGCTTGGAATACAAAGGCACGACCAAAGTCAGCCACCTCCTCTGGATAATCGTCGAGGACATCGGCCTCGACAAGGTCGAACCCCTCGTCACCCGACCCCTCACCGGCGTCAAGATCGCTCCCTTCTACGGCTGCTACATCCTACGCCCCACCATGTTCCTCGACTTCGAAGGCCACCCCGAGCGCGACACCTACATCGAGCAGATTACCACCACCCTCGGCGGCATCGCCGTCGACTACTCAGGCAAGACCCGCTGCTGCGGCTTCCCCATCCTCACCATGAACGAAAAGGCCTCCTACGCCATGTCCGGCGACCACCTCATCGAGGCAAAAGAGGAGGGCGCCGACGTCATGGTCACCCCTTGCCCCCTCTGCCACCTCAACCTGGACGCCGCCCAGCCCAAAGCCGCCCGGCAGAAGAAGGTCCAGATCGGCCTACCCGTCATCCACCTCCCCCAGATGCTCGGCCTCTCCTTCGGCATCCCCCCCAAGAAGCTCGGCCTCAACCGCCACATCGTCAACACCAAGAGCTTCGTCGCCAAAGTCCCCGCCTAACTCCCGCCCTTTCCTTCCGTCATTCCCGAGTAGTCGTGAATCCATCCCCGGACGTGGGGAGTCCCGCACCCTCCCCCCTGGGAACCTCACATCGAAAATTGCCCCGCCTGAACGCTTGACTCAAACAAATATGCACGCTATCATTCCCCCAGACCGGATGTCGTACGTCCGGTCCAACACTGGAAAAGGTGAACTAAAGGAGTCCCATGAGTCGCACGGCCTGCATACTGGCCCGTCGCACCCGGTCGGAATGGGACCGACCGGCCACCGACACGCGCCTCCTCCCCTCACCCTTTCCTCAGCCCACTACCGTGTCCCCTGGCCCTTCACCCTTCCCTCATGGGAAGACAACCAAGCCCAGCGCCCCCTCTCGACTAACCCCGTCCGGCGTCATCCCGGAGAAGCAAGTACCCTTGCGCCTCCCCCGGACCGTGGATGCCCGCGCCCCGGCGCGGAAGGACCCCACCTGCGCCCCACGAGGCGTGCGGATGGATGCCTGTTTTGACTCGCTGCAGATGTTCCCACGGCTAACCCCCGCGAGTGCCACCCTCCGCCGTGGATGCCTGCCCAGGCTCGCCGCAGATGAAGACCCACAGCTAACCCAACTGCGAGCTACCCCCTCCGCTGTGGATGCCCGCGCCTTGGCGCGGATGTATTTTTTCCGCACTGCCCTAACCGGCGGTGCGACGATTGCCTGTACCAAGGCCCTGGCAATTTCCCACGCTCCGGCCCCCGACGCCCCGGCAACCGCCGCAGAGGGGGCGCTGGCACTCCCCCTCAACACCCTCAACCCCTCCTAAGTTCAACCGGAGAAAGGACCCGCCAACCACCCCAAAACCCCGCCCCCACCCCCACAACTGAATCTAGCGAGACAATCACCCGTTAACCGCCCCCCTCCCTCCGTCATTCCCGAGTAGAGCCTGCCCCCGAGAAGTCGGGGGGGAATCCATCCCGCGGCGGGGTGGTCGCCCTCGAAGGTCAGGCCGTTGCACCTCAATTCCTGAAGTAAGGCATCACCTTATCGGAAATCTCCCGCATCATCCCCTTCTTGTCGATAATCGAAAACAGCACCGTCGACACGTTGTCTATCCCCAGCGGGTGCAGCTTCTCGATCTCCTCCCCGATATCGTCCGGCGTCCCCGTCAGCATGAACGTGTCTATCACCCTCTGCGACACCGCCGCGGAGTGAGTCGCATCCGTCCGCTCGTGCTCGTACGGCTCGAACGCGTCGTACACCGCCTTGATCTCCTCAACTATTCCCGGCTGCACCTCCTCCATCCGGTTACGCAGGTCCTCCACTTCCGGCGTCTCCCGCCTCAATAACGACCTGTACATCTCGCACGCACACGTCGCCGCGTAAGACGCCACCTCCCGACGTGCCGCCTCCTTGGAAGGCGCAACGTAGATCATCGTCCGCGCCCACTTGTCGATGTCGTCCAATGACCGACCCGCCTTCTCCGCCCCCTTCTCCATCACCTCCAGGCTCCACTTCAGGATCGTCGGGTTCACCCCTATCATGATCGCCCCCTCCGCCAGCTCCCCCGTCATCCGCAGCGACCTCGGCCCGACCGTCGCCATGTACACCGGGATCTGTCTCCGGCTCCACTCCGAGTGCATCAGCGCCCCGTCGTACTCCACCTCTTTCCCCGCCGTGTACCCCTTGAAGAACTCGATTACGTTCCGAAACTCCTCCATCGACCGCGCCTTCATCCCCATCGTCATCACCGAACTGAACCCCGCCCCGATCCCCAAAAACGCCCGACCCCCGGACAGTTCATTGATCGTAGCCGTCCCATTAGCAGTCACCGATGGGTGCCGAGTGAAGGGATTAGTCACCCCGTGCCCGATGTGGATCCTATGCGTGTTCACCGCCGCCACCGTCATCATCGAATACACGTCCCGACACAGGTTCTGCGAATCTATCAGCGTCATCTGCTTGAACCCGCACTCCTCCGCCACCTGTGCATGCGTCGCCACCTCGTCCAGCGTCAAAGTCCGCCCCATCCCCACACTAAAGTCGAATCTCATCTACTGTTTCCTCTCTTTCATCGCCCCTTCCCCGGGCCGGGGCCGCGCTACCCTATCAACCCCCTTAATCCCATGTCAACGCCACCCCCTCCCCCTCCCATTCCGATGCCCCGCGAGGAATCTCAAGCGCCCGCCCACAACTCACCCCTCATTCCCCCCTTGAACCCAAACTCAACGCCAAGTACGATTGCCTCTAGCCTCGCCAAGGTTAGGAGAATGCGACATGGCCATACCGTCCCAAGGCGATTTACCTAGACCTATCTTAGAAATAGCTCTAGAGGCAAAGAGGGCTTTACCTGCTAAAGCCTATGTAGAAATGGTTGCTAACCGGCTTTCGTTGACTCAAGAAGATCTACGGGAAACTACTCCAGCAGGGGCATCGCGATTTGAGAAGAATGTAGCTTGGGTCATTTTCATATTAAGGAACTCGAATTTGCTCGATACGCCCTCTAGGGGGCGTTACCAAATCACTACTGCGGGCCGTGAGTATCTTAGTGAGCATATCGGCCCTATCACAATTGCCGAGGTAAAAAATGTGGCACCACGCCAAGAATCTGGGAGAACAGAATACCCCTCAGCCATTTCTTCCACCCCACCAAGCCTCCCCAGTGCACTGAATGATAGCGATATATCACCTCAGGACAGAATCGATAGCGGCTATCGTCAACTGCAAGACCAACTAGCCTATGATCTACTGGATAGCATTTCTCGAATTTTACCGGATGCATTCGAGCGGTTAGTCATTGACTTGCTTGAGAAGATGGGCTACGGAAAAGGACAGGCAGTCGGCAGAAGTCGAGACGGCGGTATAGATGGCATAATCGACCAAGACGCCTTGGGCCTAGAAAAGGTCTATATCCAAGCTAAGCGATGGCAAAACCAAATCGGCGATCCCGAAATCCGCAACTTCTCAGGCAGCCTGGATGCCAAAGGAGCGAGTAAGGGTGTATTCGTCACCACTTCCACCTTTAGCAACAGCGCCATTCAGACCGCCAAAACCATCTCTGCCGGCAACAAGTTCATCCGTCTAATTGATGGCCCGGAGTTAGCAAAACTGATGCTCAACCACGACGTCGGAGTTATCACAACGTATACCTACAAAATCCAGTCCCTTGACGAAAACTACTTCTCTGAAGAGCTATAGCGCCCACCTCTGCTATACTCCACACACCATGAAATTCGGCTACTTCGACACCCGCGTTGACCCCAACGGACACCGACCCTACCACCAGCTAATCGACGACCTCCGCGAAGAGGTCGTCCTCTGCGAGCAGGCCGGTTTCCACTCCGCCTGGGTCGGCGAGCACCACATGGGCCCCGAGGGCATGGACCAGCTTCCCAACCCCGTCCTCATGTGCGCCGACCTCGCCTGCCGCACCTCCCGCATCCGCCTCGGCCAGGGCGCCAACCTCCTCCCCTACTGGCACCCCATCCGCCTCGCCGAGGACATCGCCATGCTCGACCAGATGACGAAGGGTCGCATCGACGTCGCCGTCGGCCGGGGCGTCCGCTCCCGGGAGGGCTCCGCCTTCCACCCCAAGTCCGACCCCTCAAACCCCGACGCCAACCGTGAGCTTTTCGAAGAGACCCTCGACATCCTAATCAACTCCTGGACCAACGAATACTTCTCCCACCAAGGTCCCAACTACACCTTTCCCGCCCCCGGCATCCGTTGGAGCCACCCCCTCAGCCCCCCCGATCCCCGCTGGTCTGAGGGCGACCTCGTGACCAAACTGCAAATGATTCCCAAACCCTACCAGAAGCCCCACCCGCCCCTCTGGCAGGTCACCGACACCGACCGCTCCATCCAATTCGCCGCCGAGCGCGGCATGAAGGTCATCAACTGGCAGCCTACCCCTGCCCTCCTCAAGAAGAAGTTCCGGCTATACGCCGACACCCGCTCCCGCGCCGAGGGCCGCACCTTCGCCTCCGGTGAGGACATCGCCCTCATGCGCACCACCTACGTCGCACCCACCATGGAAGAGGCCCGCCGCGATGCCGAGGCTGGTGTTCTGATGACCTTCCGCTGGACCCAGAACCGGCGCCCCCTCAACAACTTCATGAACCCCGGCGAAGAAGTCCGCCCCGACATGACCCTCGACTGGGACCTCCTCTTTGACCGCAATCTCCTCATCGGCTCCCCCGAGCACGTCATCGAAAAGCTGGAGGAGCTTCAGGAGAGCATCGGCCTCCGGGAGCTTATGACCTACATGGCCATGCCCTACATCCCCCACTCCAAGGTTATGCGCAGCATCCAGCTCTTCGCCGAAAAAGTCATGCCCCGCTTCAAGAAAGCCGCCCCCCAACCCGTCCCCGCCTCCTGATTCTGTCATGAAGATCTTCGTCTCCGGCTCCCTCGCCTACGACCGCATCATGGACTTCCCGGGCCGTTTCGCCGACCACATCATGCCCGACAAGCTCCACGTGATTAACATCAGCTTCACCGTCAGCGGCATCGTCGAAAGGCCCGGCGGCACCGCCGGCAACATCGCTTACGCCCTCCGGCTCCTCGGCGAAGACCCTACCATCGTCGCCTCCATCGGCCGGGACTACCAGCCCTACTTCCAGTGGTTCGACTCGAAGGGCATAGACCGCAATGCCATCCATATCGTGGAGGAGGAAGCCACCGCCTGCGCCCACATTATCACCGACATGGCCGACAACCAGATCACAGCCTTCAACCCGGGCGCCATGAAACACCCCTCCCCCCTCCCCGTCGGAAACGCCCGCGCCGGTGATTCCATCGCCATCATCGGCCCCGGCAACCTCGATGATATGGTCAGCTATTCACAGCAGTTCCGCTCCCTGGACATCAGGTTCATCTTCGACCCCGGCCAGTCGCTGCCCTTATGGGACTCCGGCTCCCTGGCCAATGCCATTAGAGGCTGCCATATTCTGATTGCCAACGATTACGAGTTGGCCCTGATCAAGGAGATAACTGGCTTGTCGGACCACGCCCTCCTCCGCCTCACCGACGCCATCATCACCACCAAGGGCGAGCACGGCTCCGTCATCGTCACCGACGAAGGCGAGACCCACGTCCCCGCCATCCCCCGCCCCGACACCCTCGTCGACCCCACCGGCGCCGGAGACGCCTACCGCGGCGGCCTCATCAAGGGTCTCGTCAATGGCCGGACCCTGGAGAGGGCCTGCCGCATTGGCACAACCTGCGCCTCCTTCGCCATCGAAGTCCAGGGCACCCAGGAATACACCTTCACCCCCCAAGAGTTCCAGTCCCGCCTCACATCCCACTTCCCCTCCTGACACCATCTTTCTATTCCCATTCCGATGCCCCGCGAGGTCGAAGATGCGCCTGTGGCGTGAATCTCCAGCACCCCTCTATCCACTCACCCACTTGAAGCCCTGGAGGCGCCTCCCAAATACGAAGCCGCACGAAAGGCCAGGCCCTTCGTGCGGCTTATGTACTCTCTACTAAAGGAAGCCGTGGTCAGTTACAAGGAAGCGTCCTGCGTCCTCATCGTCTCCACCAGCTGCCTCACCGCCTCCGCCGAGTGGTCCAACCCGGCCTTCTCATCCTCTGCCAGATCCACCTCCACGATCTCCTCTATCCCCTTCGCCCCCAGCTTCACCGGCACCCCGACATACAGCCCGTCAATCCCGAACTCCCCCTCCAGGAACGCTGCACAAGGCAGAATCCGCTTCTGGTCCAGCACTATCGAATCCACCATCTGCACAATTGACGCCGAAGGGGCGTAGAACGCACTCCCCGCCTTCAACAGCTTCACTATCTCGGCGCCCCCGTCCTGGGTCCGCTGCACTATCTCTGCAATCCGTTCCGCAGAAAGCAGTTCGGTAATCGGTATCCCGGCCACCGTGGTCAGCCGCACCAGCGGCACCATCGTGTCCCCATGACCCCCGAGCACATACGCCGAAACGTCCTCCACCGAGGCATCCAGCTCCCGCGCCAGAAACGTCCGGAACCGGGCCGTATCCAGGATCCCCGCCATCCCTATTACCCGCTCCCGAGGCAAACCGCTCCGCCTGAACGCCAAATGTGCCATCGCATCCAGCGGGTTGCTCACTATGATCAGGATGCTGTCCGGAGACTGCTCCACGACGCTCCGCGTAACCTCCCCGACTATCTTCATATTCGTGAACAGCAGGTCGTCCCGACTCATCCCCGGCTTCCTCGGTATCCCCGCCGTGATGACCACGATATCCGAGCCCGCAGTCTCTTCGTATGAGTTCGTCCCGACTATCTGCGAGTCGTATCCGACCACCGGGCCCGCTTGCAGCATGTCCAGCGCCTTGCCCTGCGGCAGACCTTCGATGATGTCCACCAATACTATGTCGGCGTAGCCCTTCTCCAGGAGTCTCTGTGCCGTCGTCGCCCCGACGTTCCCCGCCCCGACTACCGTTATCTTCTTTCTCATTTACCCTTTCCGACCTTCTCTATCTGGTTTGATGTGCACCCATCTCTGAGAGCGCGATTGACCAAGGTTACTCTTCCTCATTCTCAATCAGGAACGACGCCCGCAACTACGCGTAGACCAGCTTCTCCCACTTCGCTTCCAGGTCCGGGTCGTTCACCGTAGAAACCAGGTATTCCCCGAACTCCTTGCCCGTGGCCCCCGTGTCCCGACCCGTCATCACCAGCCGGCGCTCGTACTGTCCGCATACATCCAGGGCCTTGTTCAGCTTCTGTCCCAGTTCCCGGTACCCGATGTGCTCCATCAGCATCGCCCCGGCCCTGATCATCGAACTCGGGTCTGCGTATTTCGCCCGACCCGTCTTCACCATCCTCGGCGCGCTCCCGTGGATCGCCTCAAACATCGCATACTCGTCCCCGACGTTCGCGCTCCCCGCCGTCCCGACGCCTCCCTGCATCTCCGCCGCCTCGTCCGTAAGAATGTCGCCGTACAGGTTCGGAAGCACCAGCACTTGGAAGTTCTGCCGACGCTTCGGGTCGATCAGCTTGGCCGTCATGATGTCGATGTACCAGCCTTCCCAGTCAATGTCCGGGTAGTCCTTTGCCACTTCCCGGGCCATGTCCAGGAATTTGCCGTCCGTGGTCTTTACCACGTTGGCCTTCGTAACCACCGTTACGCTGTTCTTGCCGTTGTCCTTCGCATACCTGAACGCAGCGTCGATTATCCGCCGCGACCCGGGGCTCGTAATCACTTTGAAGTCTACCGCCAGGTCGTCCGTCACGTTCACCCCCATCGTCCCCACAGCGTACATGTCCTCCGTGTTCTCCCGGAAAAACGTCCAGTCGATGCCCTCCTTGGGGATGCGCACGGGTCGGATGTTGGCGTAGAGGTCCAGCTCCTTCCTCATCGCAACGTTGCAGCTCTCGATATTGGGCCATTCGTCGCCCTTTTCCGGGGTGGTGGTCGGACCCTTCAGGGTTACGTGGCATTCCTTGATCGCTGCCAATACGTCGTCGGGTATTGCCTTCAGATGGGCCGCCCTGTTCTCGATCGTCAGCCCTTCCAGCACCCGAAACTCGACCTTGCCAGCCGAGACCGCATCCGAAAGTAGCTTCTCCAGGACTATCTGTGCTTCCTCGGCTATGAACGGCCCGATCCCGTCTCCCCCCAGTATCCCTATAATCACCTTGTCCAGCTTCGTATAGTCCGTGCGAGCAGATCCATTTTTGATCCGCTCTACCCTCGCGAGCTGCTGCTCCAGCATCGTCGCAAACTGTGCCTGCGCCTTCTCTATAACCTTTGAGTCCGGCAACGTTCAATCCCCCTTCTTTTGTTGGATCACACCCTCTGGTTTAGCTTACTTGATAATCTGTATAGCTTTGAGTCTATGCCTACCCAATCCGCGCCAGAACCTCGCCCTTGCTTACCACCTGTCCCGCACTGCATGGCAACGACAGTACTTTCCCGTCCATCGGTGCAGGAAGCGAGTTTTCCATCTTCATCGTCTCTATGAGTATCACCGCTTCTCCTGCCTTCACTTCCGCGCCCTCCTCAACGAGGTTCCTGATCACCGTGCCTGGCATAGGCGCCACAATCGCCGTCCCCTCCCCCGACTCCCCATCCGCTGGAGCCGCCGCACTAGCAGGCGGCGGACTTGCAGGAGTTGCTGAAGCCGTCGGTGTCGGAGGCGGTGGAGCCGCCGGTGTTGCTGTCTGGGCGGGTGCAGGAGCGCTCTCCTGGACAGATCCTTCTATCTCCACTAGCACTTCACCCTTCCCCACAGCCTGCCCCGGCTGACACGGAAGCGACAACACCTTGCCGTCCACAGGGGCCGGTAGGGAGTTCTCCATCTTCATCGTCTCGATGAGTACCACGGCTTCGCCCGCCTTCACCTCCTGCCCTTCCTCCACCAGGTACCTGATTACCGTCCCAGGCATCGGCGACACTATAGTCCCCGAACCCCCCGTTGAAACCGGTGGTGCAGGCGTCTGCCTGGGCGGCGGAGGGGCTACCGCAGCAGGTCTGGGTGGACTTGGTGCTCGCGCCGGCATGGGCGGAGGCGCCGGGGCCCGGGGCCTCAACCTGCTAGGCGTCGACGGCATCGCGGACGCAACCGAGGCGTCCCTCGACGACGGTTCTATCACGACACTGAACTGCTCGTCGTCCACCCATACGGTGAATGATCGCCGGCCCCCTACCCGGGGCCCGACATCGCTGCCTTGCGGTGCCAACTTTCCCTCCTTGACTTCCTCTATTAGTCTATCCTCCGCTTCCACTTCTTCCAACGTCCTCGGCCTCATCGAGTCTGGCGCTTCTTCCACCCCGTACTTCCACTTCAGGAACTGCATTCCCGTGGAGGGAAACAGCGCGTATGTAAGTATATCCTCTTCGCACTTTGCTAGCTCCCCCACACCCCGCCTCGCTTCCTCCATTTCACCCTTCATCCCATCAGCCGGACGTCGGGTCACGGGGGTCTGGCCATTCGGATAGTCCTTCAATATCAGCGCAACCAGTTCCGGCGCAATCGGGGCGGGCGGTCTTCCGTAAAGCCCGTACACGTAGTCCTTTACCTGGTTGGAGATCGTCTTGTACCGACCGAAAAGCACATTCTGCACAGCCTGAGTCCCAATTATCTGGCTCGTCGGCGTAACCAGCGGAGGATATCCAAGGTCTGCCCTTGTCCGGGCCAACTCTTCCTGGACCTCTCCCAGCCTGTCCAGTGCATCCGCCTGCCTGAGTTGAGACACTAGGTTGCTCAACATTCCTCCAGGCACCTGGTGGCGGATCACCGAAGTGTCCGCCAGTGTTAACCTGTCGGTGCGCAGGTATTCCCGGTATTTCGGAAACACGGACTCCAGGTGGTCGCAGACCTCCTGTGCCTCCGTGATGTCCAGCTCAGGGTGCCGCTCGGTGCCGTGAAGGGCAACCAGCATCGACTCCATTGACGGGTGCGATGACCTCATCGCCAACGGAGAAAGAGAGGTGTCCAAGACGTCTACCCCTGCCTCTATCGCCTTCAATGCAGTCATGGAAGCCATGCCGCTGGTGTGATGGCTGTGCAGTTGAACGGGCACGTCTAGGTTGGCTTTCAGCGCCTTGACCAGGTCGTACGCATCGTATGGCCCCAACAGCCCGCTCATATCTTTGATGCAGATGCTGTCCGCCCCCATCTCCCGCAGCTTTTTCGCCTTTCCCACGTAGTAGTCCAGGGTATATACCGGCCCCCCGAGCCTCGACTCCGTAATCGTGTAGCTCAGTGCTCCCTGGACGTGTTTTCCCGCCTCCTTTATCGCCGAAAAGGAAGCCTCCATGTTCCGCTCGTCGTTCAACGCATCGAAAACGCGGAATATGTCTATCCCCGCCTCCGCCGCAGCCAGGATGAACGTTCTCACTACGTCGTCCGGATAGTTCCTGTACCCGACCAGGTTCTGACCCCTCAACAGCATCTGTAGCGGCGTCTTGGTCGCCAGCCTCTTGAAGGCATTCAGCCGCTCCCACGGGTCCTCGTTCAGGAACCTGTGCGCCACGTCGAACGTTGCCCCGCCCCACACCTCCAGGGAATGGAAACCCATGTTGTCCAGCTTACCCACTACCGGCGTCATATCTTCGGTCCGCAGCCTTGTGGCCAGTATCGACTGGTGACCGTCACGCAGAGTGACGTCGGTTATGCGTAAACGTGTCTTGCCGTTATGCGTGGCTTCTTCTGACATTCAGCGATCAAGTGCACGGGTCATAGTGGGATGTTGCCGTGCTTCCTCGCAGGGGGCGTGACTTTCTTATTTTCCAGCATCCGCAGTGCCGCAATTACTTTGCTTCTTGTCTCCGCAGGATCTATCACCTCGTCGACAAACCCCCGCGAAGAGGCTTGGTACGGGTTGTTGAAATTCTCCTCATAGTCCCTGATCAACTGTGCCCGGGTTTCCTCCGGAGTGTCCGAAGCCCGGATCTCCCTCCGCGAAATTATGTTCACCGCCCCGCTCGCACCCATCACCGCTATCTCCGCCGACGGCCACGCGTAGTTGATGTCCCCGCCCACGTGCTTGCTGCTCATCACTATGTATGCCCCGCCATACGCCTTTCGGGTGATTACGGTGATTTTCGGCACCGTGGCCTCGGAGTATGCGAAGATCAGCTTTGCCCCGTGCCTTATTATCCCGCCGTGCTCCTGCTCGATTCCCGGCATGAACCCAGGCACGTCCACAAATGTGACTATCGGGATCGAAAACGCGTCGCAGAACCGCACGAAACGCGCCCCCTTCTGAGATGCCTCTATGTCTATCACACCCGACAGATGAGACGGCTGCTGCGCCACCACCCCCACCACCCCGCCCCCAATCCGTCCAAACCCGACCACAATGTTCCGCGCGTACAGCTGGGACACTTCCAGAAATTCACCGGCATCCACTACCCGGCCAATCACTTCCTTGATGTCATAGGGTTTGCTGGGGTCCTCCGGAACAATCCCTCGCAGTGATTCATCCGTCTCATCCTGGGCGGCATCGAATTCTGCCATTGGCGGCTTGTCTTTCGCACTGGATGGCAAAAACCCTATAAGCTTTCTCACACCGTCCATGCACTCCTTCTCGTTCCCGTACATGAACTGCGCCACCCCGCTCTTCGCTGCATTGCTGTAAGCGCCGCCGAGCTCTTCGTGGGTAACCACTTCCCCTGTTACCGTTTTCACCACGTCGGGGCCCGTGATGTACATCTGCCCGATACCCTCAACCATAAAGGTGAAATCGGTTATAGCCGGCGAATACACTGCCCCTCCCGCTGCCGGCCCCGCTATCACCGATATCTGCGGTATCACCCCCGAGGCCTGCGTCGTTTTGTAAAGGATGTCGCCCACCGCCTTAAGGCTCACCACCCCTTCTTGAATCCGCGCCCCTCCCGAGTCGTTGATCGCTATCAGAGGCGCCCCGGTATTTATAGCCAGGTCCATCGCCTTGCACGTCTTCTCCCCCACCACTTCCGATATCGACCCACCTAACACAGTGAAGTCCTGCGAACACACGAAAACGGTGCGGCCGTCAACCTTGCCGTACCCCGTGACGACCGCATCCCCTATGAACACTCTGTCCTTGAGCCCGAACTCCGTAGCCCGATGCGTAACGAACGGGTCGAGCTCATTGAAAGTCCCGGGATCTAGCAGCAGGTCTATCCGCTCTCGGGCCGTAAGCTTGCCCTTCGCATGCTGGCGCTCAATGGATTGCAGCCCGCCGCCAAGCCGACCCTGGTCTCTCAGCTTAACCAGCTTTTCCAGCTTGTCGTTGGGTGTCATTCCTCTTGAAGAGCCCGCCACGTAGTATTAGAAAGTGGCAAAAGTGTTGGGGCAAGCCGGAAGATGATTACCTATCCCTTCGGCCCGCCGAATGCTACCAGATTACCCCTACCCACACAACCTGAATGCTCTCTTCCACCCGAGGTGCTAAAATGGATTTAAGGTGACATTTAGCCATGACGACCGCTCCCAAAGATACCTCGACACGTCCCCACCCCACCCCCTTCGCCTGGGGAACGCGCACCTTCGTCATGGGCATAATCAACGTCACCCCCGACTCTTTCTCCAGTGACGGCCTCGCCGACGATGTGGACGCTGCCGTAGCCCGGGGCCTCGGCTTCGAAGCCCTCGGCGCCGACATACTGGACGTGGGAGGCCAGTCCACCCGTCCCGACCACACCCCGGTCTCCGAGGAGGATGAGTTGGCCCGCGTCCTTCCCGTCGTCAAGTCCCTGGCCTCCCGCACTAACCTGCCCATCAGCATCGACACCTTTTTTGCACGCGTCGCCGCCGAGGCCCTCTCCGCCGGCGCATCTATAATCAACGACCAGTGGGCCCTACGCCGTGACCCCGACATGGCCTCCCTCGTCGCAGACGCCAGGGTCCCTGTTGTCCTGATGCACAACCAGCAGGGAACAGATTACCGGGACTTGATCCCCGACATCAGGTACAGCCTGGCCTCCAGTGTGGAAATGGCAGTTAAAGCAGGCGTCCGACCCGATAACATCATCATCGACCCAGGCCTCGGCTTCGGAAAAACCCTCGAACACAATCTGGAGGTCGTACGTCGGCTTTCGGAGCTCAAGGGCATCGCCCCGGCAATCCTCGTTGGCCCTTCCCGAAAGTCAATGATCGGGCGTACGCTGGACCTGCCAGTTGATCAGAGAGTCGAAGGCACCGCCGCCGTCGTGGCCCTCTGTATAGCCAACGGCGCCGATATCGCCCGGGTCCATGATGTCCAGGCCATGATTCGAGTCTGCCGCATGGCCGACGCCATAGTCAGGCCTGCTCTCAACGGTCGGGAAGGTTCATAGCCGTGTCCGAAACTAGCATAGGCCGTAAGTCACGGGTCTACCTCAGCCTTGGCTCCAACATCGGCATCAAGGAATCCAATGTTGCCCGCGCCCTCAAGCTCCTCCCTGACCTCGTCACTGTCAGCGAAGTTTCGTCGATCTACGAAAGCGAGCCCGTCGGCCTGAAGGACCAGCCCTGGTTCGTCAACATCGTCTGCGCAGCCTATACGGACCTCTCCCCCCAGGAACTCCTTGCCTACCTCAAGCACATAGAGGGCCAGATGGGCCGAATTATGAGCTTCAAGGACGGCCCACGCATCATCGATATCGATATCCTCTTCTACGGCGACCAGATAATCGACACCCCTGACCTCACCATTCCCCACCCCCGCATCGCAGAACGGGCCTTCGTCCTCCACCCTCTTTCGGAGCTCAACCCTCTCCTCCTCCACCCCGTAGAGTCCCGCACTGTGGCTCAAATGCTCTCCGCCTTAAACAGGCCCGAACGGGTCAAGAAGCGCCGGTGGAGCGCCCTGTACGGCTCGGGCCTCGCCTCCACCCCGAGGGGTACGCTAATAGAGAATAAAGAGGACGATGCCTAGACCGCGCCTCTGTCCCCTATTGGCGCATCTCCTGCGGCAGGAAGTTCGGTATCGAATCTATGATGGGGTACGTGTGCGGGCACTTCGAACACAGCAAAGACCCGGTCATCACTTCCCCGTCGACCTCAGTTTCGGCAACTAATCTCAGTTCACCCTTGCATTCCGGGCACGCAAGGATGTCCATTAAGTCTCTTTTCATTTTGGAAGCTCCGGACCTGCCGGACGGCATCATCCCCGTCCCCAGGGCTCTCTCTAACCTTTAGCCCTCCGTTGAGTTATATTATACCGATGAGGCAAACCTTCACCGTTGCACCCTGTGCGTGTTGAAGCGTTGCCCAAACGCTATTCAACTTCTATAGACCGGTCTCCCGCAGAGGCACAATGAAAGCGACTCGCTTAACCAAGCAGCTCAACATCCAGTCCCCCATTATCCAGGCCGGTATGCCTTGGGTGTCCAATGCTGAATTGGCCGCCACCGTATCCAATTCCGGCGCCCTGGGCATGATCACCCCCAACGCCGCCCTCCCCGAGGATGCTGACGAGATTGAAAACTATCAGTCCCAACTGAGAAAGATCAAGGCCCTCACCCCCCGCCCCTACGGCGTTTGCCTCTTCACCGACCATCCCTTGTTGGACGTCCTGGTAAGCATCACAACTGAGCAGGCCGTCCCCATTGTCGTAACCGCCGGAGGCGACGCCTCCAACCACACCGGCCACCTGAAGGACGCCGGTATTACAGTCTTCCACGTAGTGGGTTCCGTCCATCAAGCCCGCAGTGCCGAGGCCCGCGGCGCCGATGGAGTCATCGCCACCGGTATCGAGGCCGCCGGCCCTGGAAGCCCCGACAACCTCTCCCTCCTCACCCTCGTTCCCCAAGTCGTTGATGCCATTGAAATCCCCGTAATCGCAGCCGGGGGAATCTCTGATGGACGAGGCCTCGCCGCGGCAATCGGCCTTGGTGCCAGTGCCGCCTATATCGGCACCCGCTTCATCGCCACCCACGAATGTGTCGCCCATCCCAACTTCAAGGACGCTATCATCAACGCCGTGGACACCAGCACCGCCATCGCCACCGTCTCATCCCAACCAATTCGACTCCTCAGAAACACCGCTTTCGACCACCTGCGAGATTCCAACAACGGCTCCCAGCCTGCCCGCACAAATGGCCTCCGGCAGGACCGGATCTCTCTGCTCGATGGTGCAATCGATGAGGAGGTGGTCTACTGTGGCGCCGGTGCCGGTGTTGTTAACGAGATCATGAGCGCCGCTGAGGTGGTCAAGACCCTCGTACAGGAAGCGGATGTAGCTATGACCCGTATCCGTTAGACCCCCGCGCCCTAAATCTCCGCCCTGAGTTCTACCCCTGCCCGCTCTTCGTGCAGCCTGATGACTCCCCTTGAGTCATCCTCCCCCCACCCCCGCCCCACCGCTTCCTGGATATCCTTCAACGCCATCTCAATCGCCGGCATTGGCACCCCGTATTCGTGGCCCAGTTCCGCGGCCAGCGTTACGTCCTTCATCGCCAGCTTCAGCGCAAAGTCCGCCGAGAAATCTCCCTTCAGAACCTTCCGCGGAATGCTACCGTGTAGGGCCACCCCCCTCCCCACCGCCCCGTCCCTTACGGCTTTCCATACAACTTCCGGCTTAACTCCCGCCTTCACCGCCACCGTGAAGCATTCGCCCACTGCCTCCATAAACGCATAGTTGATCGCGTTGTGTGCAAGCTTGCAGATCGTCCCGCACCCGATAGAGCCACAATACTGCGCTTTGTCCCCTATAGCGTCCAACACCGGTTTGCACCGCTCATAGGTTTCTTCATCACCGCTCACCATCACTGCCAGCCTGCCCGCCACCGCGCCGGGCACCCCACCGCTTACCGGCGCATCCAGCATCACACAGCCCTTCTCCCGAAACATCGGCTCAATTCTCCGCACCAGCGAAGGCCGGTTCGTGGTCAAGTCAACGTACACCGACCCCTCCCTTATCCCCTCCAAAATCCCACCCTTGCCTATAGCCACAGTTTCCATCTCTAGCGGCCCAGGCAGCGATGTGAATGTAACGTCACTCGCCGCAGCAACCTCAGCAGCTGAACCCGCCCCCGACGCCCCCATCTCCAGCAACGGCGTCATCCGCTCCTGTACCAGGTCCAGTACCGTCATCTCGAATCCGGCCCTCGCCACGTTCAGGGCCATCGGACCACCCATGTTGCCCAATCCAATAAATCCCACTTTCATTACGTCAATCTCCCTGTATCTATACCCCGACCCCTATTCAACCGCCCCCACAGATCGTCCGCGCTCAGGCTCATCGCCAGGCAGTCGAGTATTTACTTCACCACGTCCCCCCACCCGACACCCACTGCCCTCCGAAGTTCGGTCCACCTCTGCGATTGTAGCATGGCAAAACTGGGCCCTCGCGGGCATCTTCCTTCATCCAACCATGACTGTCGACGCCCACGGGATATTCTGTCTGCTTACCCCAGAGTGAGGCCCTTGGAAGACCTGTGTCCGTCTGTCTAAAGACTTACCTCAGCACCCTGTCATCCCCCACCCGACGCGTAATCCTCTGCTGATCCAGGTACTCCATCAGCGCCAGAGCGTATTTCCTGCTCGTGTAGAACATATCCCGCACCCGACCCACGTTGATCTTGCCCTCGGCCCTCGCCTCTTCAACAATCCTATCTCTCATCTCCTCGTATACACCGGCACTGAACACTACGTCCTGGTTCACCTTCACCACTTTTCCCTCGTCCACCAGCCCTGCTATCAGTTCTCCGTTGATTCCCAGATCTGTCGGCGGCGAATAAGGTTGCGCCTGCAGCGCCGACAAATACCAGTCGACCTCCGCCTGCTGCTTCGCACTCAGCACCCGGCTGTGCCCAGGTAACCTTACCACCGACCCTTCTTCCACCAGCACACCTTCTTCCACGAGTTTGCCGACAACCCTCCCGAACACCTGCCCCCCAAGCCCTAACCTGCTTCTCAGCTCCTCCTTGGGCAAACCCACCCTCAACGGGAACTGCTTGTGATACGAATCCACCGTTTCCCTAGACCGCTCCATAACTCTCGCCCACCCCCGCCCCGAGTACAATACCGTGCCACCCGTCACCTGCCCGTCTCCCAGGACCTTCACCTCTCTCCGTTCCAACAGACCCTTTAACGCCTCCTCCGCCTCCTCTCCCGATACTCCGCTCTCCTCTACAACTTTCTTCCATGAGTTTGGTTCGATGGCCTCTAGAGACTTCAGCAGCACCTCCTCCGGCCGACCCTCGACCAGCACACTCAGTCGGTCCACCACCGGGACATCGAACCTCTTGTGCCGTCGGGCCAGCGTCTCCACCACCTCCCCGCCCCCCAGCGTCCCTTGGTGTGACCTGATTACAAACAGGTCGCCTTTCACCGCCGCAACCGGGTATTGCAGGTACAGCTGTGCCCACCCCGACTCCCCTGGCTCCAACCCTTCCTGGTCCAGCAGCCTCACCCTCGCCAGCGTCTCGCTCGTCCCCAAGTGCAGCGTCACCGAGGCCCGGTGCTTCACCGACACAGGAGAGTCCTGCACGACCCGGAGCCTAACGTCCAACGCCCGGCTCTCCCTCAACCAACCCCGAACGGTCAGGATTTGACCTCTCTCAATACTTTCGTGATTGATCCCCGATATGTTCGCCGCCACCCGGGTGCCGGGCATCCCCACCTTCGCACTCTGCTTGTGCGTCTGGATCCCCCTTACCCGACCCCTTTGCCCTCCCGGCACAAGTTCGACTTCTTGGCCCACCGCCAATTCCCCCCCGACCAGCGTTCCCGTCACCACTGTCCCAAACCCAGATATCGTGAATGCCCTGTCGATTGGCAAACGCGGATGCCCATCAGCTGTCCTAGCCTCCACCCCGTCCAGTATAGAATCTAGGGCTTCTTGCAACTCCCCCAACCCCTCCCCCGAGACCGAAGACACCCCGATCATTCGCGCATATTCCAGCGTAGTCCCCTTCAACGCATCACTAATGTCTGACGACACCAGTTCCATCCAGTCGTCGTCCACCAGGTCCTTCTTGGTCACCGCCACCAGCCCCCGATCGATTCTCAGCAGATCGATGATCGCCAAGTGCTCCATCGTCTGGGGCATCACCCCCTCGTCCGCCGCTACAACCAGCAGGGCTACGTCAATTCCCCCCACCCCGGCCAGCATGTTCCTGATAAACCGCTCGTGCCCCGGCACGTCTACAATGCTCACCTCCCGCCCGCTCGGTAGCGTCAACCACGCAAACCCGAGGTCTATCGTCAGCCCCCGTTCCTTCTCCTCCCGCAACCTGTCCGGGTCTGTCCCGCTCAGCGCGCGCACCAGCGCCGACTTCCCGTGGTCGACGTGCCCCGCCGTTCCGATTACGTACATCTACCCCCTCAGACTCCACAATCTGAAACTAGAATAGCACCCTAAATTCCCCACCGACAACGCACCCTACCGCCCCTACGCCCTAACCGACACGAACCTCTGAAACACTTCGTTCCCCAGCAACTTCCCTCGACCTGTCAGCCTCCATATATCCCCAGCCTCCTCCAACAGACCTAGTCCCTCCAACTCCCTCAGGTCCGCCCCGAACACCGACTCCAATGACCGCCCAAATCGCCTGTTGAACCCCTCTCCCGACACCCCCTCCATCAAACGCAGCCCCATCATCATCGTCTCTCCCATCTCCACCATCTCCGAAATCACCTCCACCTCCGAAACTGGCCCCCGCCCGGTCAGCGCCGCCTCCATCTCTTCACCGTTTTCCATAGGTAACCGACCCCAGCCCCCCTTAGCCCTCAACTCCCTCACCCGACCTACGTATCGCCGGGGCCTCCGCTCTTCGGCGAACCTGCACCCGCCTAGAAACGAGTGCGCCCCTGCCCCGATCCCCAGGTATTCCTTGTTACGCCAATACACCATGTTGTGCCGGCATTCCCGATTCACCTTCGCCCAGCTGGATATCTCGTACTGCCCATACCCCGACTCGCCCAGTCTCTCTATCGCATACAGGTACATCTCCGCCGCCAGGTCCGCGTCCGGTTCCGGCATCGCGCCCCGATATACGTCTCTGTGCAGGGGTGTCCCCTCTTCCAGCGTCAGCGCATACAACGATAAGTGCTCAGGGCCCAAGCTGATCATCCGGTCTACGCTTTCCTTCCAGTCAGCCAACGTCTGTCTCGGCAGCCCGAACATCAAATCTAGGTTCACATTGTCCAACCCTGCCTCCCGGGCCATCCCAAAAGCCCGCGCCGCCTCTGCCGCCGAGTGCCTCCGCGTCAATGCTAAAAGGTGCGCATCACTGAAGCTCTGCACCCCGATGCTCAGCCGGTTCACCCCCACCCCTCTCAGCCCCTCCAGGTGCTCTACCGACAAGTCCCCGGGATTCGACTCCAACGTCACCTCCATCTCCGTCTCGCACCTGAAGCTGTCCCTGCATGCGCCCAGAATCTTCTCCACGTCCTCTATCGGTAGCAAAGACGGCGTCCCACCCCCGAAGAATATCGTCGGCACCCGAGTCTCGTCTTCCAACCCCTCTCCCCACATACCAATCTCCTCCACTAACGCCGACACGTACTCCGGCATCAGGTCTTCTATTCCCGCATACGTATTGAAGTCGCAGTAGTTGCACTTCGTAACGCAGAACGGGATGTGCAGGTACAGGGCGACCTGACGAGGCTGGCTAGACATTGAATAGAAAGTTGATTACGTCGCCGTCCTGTATCCGGTACCCCTTACCCTCCTGACGGATCAACCCCTTTTTGCGCGCCTCAACAAGGCCCTGGCACTCCATCACATTCTCGTATTCGATCACTTCCGCCCTTATGAACCCCCGCTCGATGTCCGAATGTATCTTCCCCGCCGCCTTAACCGCCGCCGTGCCCCGACCCACTGGCCACGCTCGAGCCTCATCGGGGCCACAGGTGAGAAACGACACCAACCCCAACAGCTCATAAGACACCCGCAGCACCTTGTCCAGCGCGGGCTCTCCCCCGTTCATCGAGACCCGGAACTCCGCCGCCTCCTTGAAGTCCAGCTGCGACAACTCCTCCTCTAACCTCCCACAAACGGATGCAACACCCACCGACTCTCCCCCAAACCTCTCCATAACCTCCCCTTCAAGCGCTCCTGTGTTGCGCAACCCGAATTCTCCCACGTTCAGCAGAATCAGTTCGGGCTTTGCTGTCAGAAACTGGTATCCGCTCAGCGCCTTCTGCTCATCGGTGCTCAACTCCTGCGAACGCAGCGGCGCCCCCTCTTCCAGGTTCCCCTTCACCCTGTCGATCAACGCCTGCTCGCCAAGCAGCTTGTCCCTCTCCTGCGCCCGTGCCCCCTTCAACGCATCCTCCAGCCGTTCCCGCTTTCGTTCCAGAATCGTCAGGTCAGAATACGTCAACTCAAGGTCCAGCACCTCTATATCCCGTATCGGGTCGACGCTCCCCTCCATGCAGGGAATCGACTCCTCATCGAAAGCCCTCACCACGTGCAACAGAGCATCCGCCTGCGACAACACGTTCAGTAGCTTCCCCCCGAAACCCGCGCTCTTCCCCAATCCCCTCGGCGTCAACGGCACGTCGAAGTACTTCACCTCCGCCTGCACTATCCTTCGTGAGTTAAACAGCTCCGAAAGGGGTTGCAGCCGGGCATCGGGAACCTTCGCCACACCCACCACCACCCTGCCCCCGTGGCCCCCCTGCCCCTCATCCCCCAGGCCCGTCAGCGCATTGAATATGGTCGTCTTACCGCTCTGCGGCAGCCCGATGATTCCTATTTCCACGGATATACTTTGAGGTCTCTAATTGAAGGCAATTGGAGTTATAAGACTTGCAGACCTTCACCAAGAGCTGCTTGGGCCAACTCTGAGTCTAATGTTGCAAGGATGGCATGACTTCTCCTGGCCAATTCCAAGTAGGTTGCATCGTAAAATGACAACTTGTGAGTCCTGGCTAGGGCAAGAGTTTCCTCAAGGCTTTGCCCTCCGTCAATTTTCACAGGCAGGCCTTTAAGCACAACCAGGAGTTCATCAACTCGTGCTTCCGTTGCACGCCCTCTATGCTCTGCAGATATCAGTGCGCTACGAGTTTCCAGCTGCCACAGCCGTGGCGCGAGTCCCCCTGCTTCTCCAACGTGCCTCAGTACCCTGTCGGCAATCGGCTGGTGCTCGTCATCAAGTAACGCAGCAACAATAATGGAGGCATCGACGACGAGTTCGCTCAAGAGCGGAGCCCCTCGCGACGCCATTCAAGCATCTCCTCCAGGGTTGCTTTAATCTTCTCTCCTTCATCTCTCCGACGCAGAAACTCCTCTACAGCCCGTTTTCGCTGTATTTTCTCCTGTGCCTCAGCTGGAATCAGGTGAGCTATCGCCTTGCCATGCCGCGTGATGGCTATAGTCTCCCCCCGCTCGACATTGCGAAGAAGTTCGGCCAGATGGGTTTTGGCTTCAGTTGCTTGAATCATCCGCATTGAACATTACCTAACCTGTTGTTTTAACCAGTCAATTATACCATCGGAACTACTGTCTACCGATCTGTCTTAATCCAATCCGTCGGAGTGGCCTCTTTCCTTGACAAGCACCCCCCTCCCCCCTACTGTGACACCCGATACACCTACCCCCACAGAGGTGCCCAGCATGAGATTCGATAGCGGTCTCTACGCCCACGGCGGCCAGATAGATGGCTACCCCTGGATTGAGGAATGGCGCGCCGAGGCCCGTCTCTATGAACAGGCCGGCTTCACTACCGTCTGGGTCGCCGAGCACCACTTCTTCTGGGACGGCTGGGTCACCCCCACCCCCTCCAATCCCGTCCTCGCCTGTGCCGACCTCGCAGGTCAGACCTCCACCCTCCGCCTCGGCCAGTGCGGCGTCTCCATTACGGACCGTCATCCCGTCCACGTTGCCGAAGACATCGCCATGCTCGACCACATGAGCCAGGGGCGCGTCGACTTCGGCGTCATCCGCGGCATCAACAACCGCGTCAACGCCAACTTTAACCGCAATGCTGACCGCCGGGACCAGAAAAAGAACTACGCTCTTTTCGAAGAGTCCCTCGACATCATTCTCAAGTGCTGGACCGAAGACGCCTTCACCCACACCGGCGAGTTCTACACCCTCCCAGTCCCCGGCTGGCAAGAGACCGTGCCTGATATTGCCCAGGACCGCCGCTACAACAACGAGAACGGTGAGTTAATTGCCCTGGGAGTCCACCCCAAGCCCTATCAGCAACCCCACCCCCCAATCTGGCAAATGGCCGACTCCGCTTCTTCCCACGCCTTCGCCGCCAGCCGAGGGTTCGGCACCATGTCCTGGGGCCGCACCCTGGAAGGCACCCGGGAAGCATGGACCGCCTACAAGAACGCCGCCTCCGACTCCCAGGGTCGCGACGTGCCCATGGGGGAAGGCGTCGCCATGATGCGACCCATCTTCGTCGCCCCGACCATGGAAGAGGCCCGACGTATCATGCGCCCCGTTATCGAGACCGCCATGACCTACGGCGCAGGAAAGTGGGCCCGACCCACCATGATCGGCAAGTCCGAACCCCTTACCGACGAAGACCAGGCCGACGACTGGCTCGACTTCCTCACCAAGCGCGGCCACACCCTCGTCGGCACCCCGGAATTCGTCGCCGAGGGCATCGAAAAGTGGCGCGAAGAGCTAGGGTGTCAGCACGTCACTATGTACTGGCCCCTCCCCCATCTCACCTTCTCCGAAGTCATGCGCTCCCTCTATCTCTTCGCCGACAAAGTCATGCCCCAGTTCCTGGACAAATAGCCAGAGTTTACAATGTGCAAGTTCGGTCTGATTCTAGCTTTCTCCCTGCTTCTGCTCCTACCCATCCCCCTGTCCTGCGCCCAAGACCCGACCCCGGTTCGCATCGGCACCGATGGCGAATATCCCCCCTACAACTTCGTCAACGACGCAGGAGAGATTGACGGATTCGAAGCTGACTTGATGGACGAAGTCTGCCAGCGGGCCAACCTGGCGTGCGAATGGATCATCACCCCTTGGGACTCTATCATCGAAGACCTCACCGCCGAGAAATTCGACGTAATTGTCTCTGGCATGAGCATCAATGACGAAAGAGACCAGATCATCGACTTCACCCAGCCCTACCTGCCCCCGACTCCCTCCGTCTACATCGCCCTGACGGACGCCTCCGAAGACGCCCTCGACGGCATCATCGCCGCAGGGGTCGCCACCGTTCACTCCGCCTATCTCGCCGAGACCGGCGCTAACTTCATGGAATTCGATACTGGCGAAGACGTTGTCTCAGCCATACTCAACGGTGATGTAGACTCCGCCCTCTTCGACCGGGAGTTCGCTCACACAGTCGTCGCCGAAAGCGGCGGCAGGCTCGCTGTTCTTGGCCAACCCGTCTTGCTGGAAGAGGGTATTGGCGCAGGGATCAGGGAGAGCGACACAGACCTGAAAGACAGGCTAAATGACGCCATCAGCGCCATGAAGGAAGACGGCTCCCTCAACGACCTCATCCGCAAGTGGTTCGACGAAGACGCCGAACTCTTCTAAAGTCCCTGGCTGGAACCCAGAACCCCTAGACCTTCAGCATCTCCAGCGTCCGGTCGAAAATCGTCCGCTCCTTCCCTCCCTCCACCACCGCCACAGACTTCACAGCCGCCACGAGGTGGTTCCACCGGTACGGCTCACGCGTCGCATAGAACTCATCTACCAATGCCTGATGGTGCTTGATCCCGTGCAGCTCCGTGAAGTCGTCCCTGGAGATTAGCTCGCCGATCTTCCGGAACAGGGCCTCGGGGCTGTACCGACGGTCCGCGTAGCGTTGTGCCAGCAGCATCGCCTCCTGCACCTCGCCCCCGAGCTCCAGGTTGTCCACCCCGATCTCCCGCCAGTTCGCCCACGGCTGCCCTTCTATGCTATCGGCTATCGCGTCCAGCAGCTCGGCCTGTCCCATCTCCGGCAGGGACTCCGCCTTCGCGGGATCAAACGGCTTCTCCCACTGCATCCGGGCCCCGTTCAGGCACTCCGGCCCCGTCAGCCCGGTGATTAACGCCTCGATCTTGTGCCTCCGGCTCACCCCTTCCATGTTCACCAGGTACCGACGCCCGTTCGTACCCGTGTGCAGGTGCGAGTCCATAGGGTTGCCGTAGCTCGACTTCAGGTACGCTTTCGACGCCCCCACCGACAACCCCTCCCCGGCCCCTTCCAGCGACAGCCCTTCTGCCAGGGCCTTTGCCATCGGCTCCATGCCGTCCATGTAGTTAGTGCACCCGCCGATCGCCTCTCCCAGCGCCCCTATAGCCTCCGACTCCCTCTCACCTGTCTGCACAGGTATCTCCCTGTCCATGAGCCCGTACTTCTCAATGAGCTTAGTCACGTCCTCGAACACCGACTCCTGCGTCCGCGTCAGGCTGAACGGGTTCCGCGCCTGGTAGCGCACCACCACCCTCATCAGCACCGGCGCCCACTCCCAGCCGATTACGTCCAGCGCCTTGAACGTGAACATCGGGTATACGAAGTAGTGGTCGTCTATACTGTTCCGCGACACCGACGCCGGGAGCAGCAGGTCCAGCGTCTCCCCCGGTGTGCGGTTCTGCTCCAGCCACAGGTAGTACTGTTCAGCTAGGCTGGGTTTCCTCACCTGTATCGACCTCAGAAGCGCCTCCTCCGTAGACCCCATGATGTCGGGATCATCGGAGGCCTCAGTTCCGTCAGAAAGATGGTAGGACCCAATCATCGCACCCGTCCCCTCCAACGCCTCCATTGCCGGCATGATATAGGGCCCCATCTGCGGCGAGTGTACGTGGTTGTTGCACAGCGTCACGTGCTGAACTATCGGCATGAACGCCATCTCACCACTCAGCCTGCGCGAGGTGTTATAGACGCCGGGGATTCCGCAAATCGGATGCACGGGGCCACCATGATGTTCTGGAGGAAGCTCCGTTGAACGGCATACCGCCAGGGCTCCTGCCCTTAGCAGGTCTACCGCCGGCGTACCAGTCCTCAGCTTGTCCAGCGTTCGCTCAATAATCTCGCTCGGGTCCGTCTCTTCTACGAACTGGACCAGCTCTTCTACTTCATCTCTAAATGCGATTCCCCTGAACATCAGGTCCTCCTATCGAGCCTCGGCCCTTGGCCGAAATAACGTCTAGATTACGCCCGCAGTCTTTAGCTCTTCGTACTTGCTGCCATTTATCCCCAACACCTCGTTTAATACCTCCGCCGTGTGTTGTCCCAGCAGTGGTGCCGGCTCCATATCGAAAGATGAATGGGAAAGCTTGATCGGATCGGCAATAATTTTGAACTTGCCCCGCTGGGGGTGGTCCATGTCCACTATCATGCCCCGCTCTATCAGGTGCTTGTCCGTGTGAATGTCCTCGGCGTTCAGCATTGCCCCGCACGGTATACCTGCACCGCCTATCTTCTCCATCACCTCGTACTTGGTGTGCTGCATCGTCCACTCTTCGACGATCATGTTCACTTCCATGCCGTTCTCTTTGCGAGCCTGGGGAGTGCTGTACCTTGGATCGCCTATCAGGTCCTCCCTACCCATCACTCTCAACAATGCCGGCCACATCTTGTCCCCGATAACCGAGCTCACATATATGAAAGCGTAGTCGTCAAATCCCCCCGGTGCGCACCGGAAGATGTCACCGGGGTACACGCCAGCGGTCGTCGTCCCCCGACGGTCGGGCGCCTTGCCCGTCATGTTGTAGGTCATCATGATCACCCGACCCAGGTTTACCACCGCGTCTTGCATCGAAACTTCGAGTTCCTGCCCCACCCCCGTGGCCTGCCTCTGCCATAGTGCCGCCATGATCCCCAGCGCCGTGTGGTAGCCCGTCCCGATGTCACCGGCTGTTATGCCCATCAACGTCGGTGAGCCGCCGGGGTGTCCCGTAGTCGCTGCGGCACCGCCCACCATCTGGGCGATCATGTCAAAACTCTTGAACCCGCTGTACGGCCCGTAGGTCCCGAATCCCTTCACCCGGGCCAGGATTATCTTCGGGTTCACCTCCGAAAGCACGTCGAATGTCAGCCCCAGCCGCTCCAGAGTTCCCGGTCCCAGGTTCTCCGCCACCACGTCCGCATTCTTCACCAGTTCCAGGAACAACCGCTTACCATCCTCGGTCTTGACGTCCAGGGTCATGCTACGCTTGTTCGCGTTCAGAAGCAGGAAATAGTAGCTGTCCAGCCCCGGTACATCCATGGATGCCCTTCGTCCGGGGTCTCCCTTCCCTGGGGCCTCGATTTTGATGACATCAGCGCCGAGCCACGCCAAGGCCTGGGTGCAAGTGGTCCCAGCCTCGAACTGTGTTAAATCTATGACCCTGATGCCTTCGAGCGCTTTGCCCATACGCCCTCCCGATACTCGTCAACTATTGCAGGAAATAATATCACACTGACCCAAGCGAATTAGGAGTCTCGGGTGGGAAGCTGCACCACTGCCCTGCCGTTCTTCAAAACCCTTGTCCCGTGCTGGTTATCAATCCAAAGCTCGCACTCAACAACCCCCTTACTCCTCTTCTCCACCACGCTTCCCCTGCAAGTCAACCTATCCCCCGGAAATACGAAGTCCCCATACCTGAACGAAAGCCGTTTAAGCGTTGCCTCCACCCCCGCCCAGTCCACGACAAGCTGCGCCAGGTATCCTCCCATCTGTTGCCCGTCCAGGAACTGCTCCCTCATCCCCTTCCCCTTCGCGTAGTCCATGTCGTGGTGATACCGATGAAAGTCCCACGTTGACGCCGCATACATCACCATGCTTACCGTGGTTATCTCCTTGACCAATGCCGGAATCTCATCCCCAACCTCAACGTCCTCAAACCGGACGCCGTTCTTACCCATCCCCACCCCCCTCATCCCGAAATATCATCGTCTCATGGTTCACCGCCAGCAGCTCGCCCCGCTGGTTAGTATAGCTAATGTCGTACTCCAGGAAATACAACGTTCCCGTCCTACCTTGTTTCTCCCGCACGTCCATCACCTTCCAGTGCGCTGTCAGCACGTCGTCGGGTCTCAGGGGCTGGAAGAACTCGTAGTCATTCGCCGCACGGATCTCCATCCCGACCGGCAACCCGAATCGCCCCGCCGCCCCTCCCGTATCATCCACCTCGCCCACCATGTACTGAAGCGTCTCACAAACCAGCGTCGGCGGAGCGATTATCCCTCCATGCCGTGTCCCAAACGCATATTCCTCATCGAGGTACAGCGGGTTCATATCCCCCTGCGCCTGTGCAAAGGCCCGTATCCCTGATCTCCCTATCTCATCAGGAGACGTAATCTTCATCTCCCTCCCGACCATCTTCTTCAGTTCGACCAATACCGGGCTTTCCTCGGTCACAATTCTCTCCTCAGATTCGGTGAGTATACACCCCCAATTGCCCTCCCCCGTGCCCCGTGTTACCTTGCACCCACACACCCGCGAGGAGCCTGACCATGACCGACTACCTTGATCAGCTTTCCCAGTTCGTCTCCGACACCACCTACGACACCCTCTCCCCCGACGCCCGGGCCGCCGCCAAAGACGTTATCATGGACACCTTCGGCGCAATCATCGCCGGGGCCCAGCTCCCGGAAAACCGTGCTCTCGCCAACCTCGCCTCGAAGCGCTCCCAACCCCCCGCAGCCACCCTTATCGGGCACAATCTCAAGGCCGAGCCCATGTTCGCAGCCCTCGCCAACTCCACCGCGGGCGTTGCGCTGGAAATGGATGAAGGCAACCGCTTCGGCGGCGGCCATCCCGCCATCCATACTATCCCCGGCGCCCTCGCCGTCGGCGAAGAGATGGGTGTCTACGGCAAGAAGTTCATCGAAAGCGTAGTGGTCGGCTACGAAGTCGAGTCCCGCCTTGGCGGTGCAACCAGGCCCCGCGACAATGTCCACTCCCACGGCCATTGGGGAACGGTCGGTACCGCCGCCGCCATTGCCAAGCTGCGAGACTACAATGCTCAGCAGGTGCGTGACGTTATCAACCTGGCCGCCTCCATGAGCCCCGCCAATACCTGGACCACCGCCTTCCGAGGCGCCACTATCCGAAATCTCTACCCCGGCCGCTCATCTTTCCAGGGCATCCTGGCCGCCCACCTGTATGATTGCGGCTTCACCGGCCTCGACGACGCCCCATCCGACGTCTTCGGCACCATCCTCGGCGACTCCTTCAGCCCCGAGGCCGCAGTTCAGGGCCTCGGAGGAAAGCTCCGCATCCAGCAAAACTACTTCAAATTCCACGCCTGCTGCCGCATCAACCACGCCTCCATAGAGGCCGTCCTCGACGCCCGCTCCCGCAACAACCTCGACGCTGACTCCATCGAACGCATCGACCTCCGCGCCCACCGCATGCTCGACGGAATGCTCGGCCCCTACCCCGACAACGTCCTCGCCTCCAAGTTCCATGTCCCCTACGCCATCGCCGTTACTCTCGTCGAAAGCAGGACCGACATTACCGTCTTCCACCCAGACGTAATATCCAACCCCAATATCCAGGAATTCGCCTCCCGGGTCAACGTGCAGTTCGACCCTGACCTTGCCGCCGCCCCCGACGGCTCAACCCTCGCCCGGGCCTCCATCCTTCTCAAAGACGGCACCACGGTCCACGGCGAGACCGGCACCCTATGGGGAGACTACGGCAACCGGGCCCCGCGCTCCCAACTCCTGGATAAAATCCACTTCCTTTGCGACGACATCCTGGGCCCCGACCGCGTCACCCGCCTGGTTGAATGCACGGAAAAGCTGGATCAGGTGCAGGACGTTCGGGAGCTTACTGGCCAAGCCTAAAACGGCGCGGGCATCTGCCCGAGCGGCACCTCTATCAACACCGGCTTATCCAGATCGACAGCCTTCCTCAACGTCACCCCTAGCTCCTCAGGCGACTCCGCCTTCATCCCCACCACCCCGTACGCCTCCGCCAGCTTCACAAAGTCCGGGTTCTGCAACTCAGACCCGAGTACTCTTCCGTTGAACATCTCCTGCTGGTCCCGCAGTACATTCCCGTATGCACCATCGTTGAAGACTATTGCAATTACGTTGATCCCAAATTGCGCAGCAGTAGCTAGTTCCTGCGAGTTGTATAGGAATCCCCCGTCGCCGCACGGCGATATCACTACCTTGTCTGGTTGCGCCACCTTAGCCCCGAGCGCAGTCGGGTACGCAAACCCGAGATTCCCCGCATACGATGATGTGAAATACGTCCTCGGCTCGTATGCCTGGAAATACGCCCGAGAATAGTATCCAACCTGTGTCATGTCCGGTACCAGTATCCCGTCCTCGGGCATGCACTCCCGAATCGTCCGCACAAACCCGCCAAGAGGCTCTATCTGGTTCGCCGGATCGTATCTCAGCCCCCTCAACGTCTCGCACTCTTCTCGCCGTGAGTCCGCCTGGGGCCCCGCCTCCCGACACCCCGCCAATATCTTCTTCAACGCCAGCTTCGCATCCCCCGCTACCCCCACCGTATCCGAATGGTTCCGTCCGAGTTCCTGCTCGTCGATATCTATCTGCACCACTTTCTGCTCTGCCAATGCCTCCACACCCGCAAATCTAGTCCCGACTGCCAGGATCACGTCTCTCTCCCAGAAGTACATCCTCAGTGCGTCCCGGGTCTGCCCCGTGGACCGACCCCTGGTCACCCCAACCGACAGATAGTGCCTGTCGGAGATCGCACCCTTGCCCTCAGGCGTCGTTATTACCGGAGCTTGCAGGTACTCAGCCAGCTCCAGCAGCTCCTTGCTTGCCCCCGAGGAGATCACCCCACCCCCCGCCCAGATTATCGGCCTCTCTGCGTGCATCAAGACCGTTACCGCATCCTCCACCTCGTCCTTCTCGGGCGCCGACGCCTCACTCTCCGCGGGCTTGCACAGCTCTATGTCCGCCACCTCCGCCAGCGTCTCCGGCGGTATCTCTATCTCCACCGGGCGCGGGCGCCCGTTCTTCAGCTGCCTGAACGCCTCCTGCACCGTGCTTGGCACCTCCGCAGCGTTCATGATGCGGGCGTTCCACTTGGTGACGGGATCGATTATGTCCAGCTGATCGTTCACCTCGTGAAGAATCCCCACGTCCCTACCAATGTTCTTCTTGTTTATCTGCCCCGAGATCAGCAGCACCGGCGACGAGCAAGCATACGCATTCCCCAGCCCTGCACCTGCGTTCTGGAGCCCGGGCCCCGGCACCACCATCGCCGTCCCGATAGTGCCTCCCGCCCTTGCATAGCCGTCTGCCATGTAGGTCGTTCCCTGTTCGTGACGGGTCGTGATGAACCTGATTTCCGGGGTGTCGTACAGCGCATCCATTGCGTGGTAAAGCTGCACCCCCGGCAACCCGAAGACCACTCTCACCCCTTCGTTATATATCGAGCGGACCAGCGCCTGGCCCCCCGTCATTTCAGCCATCCAATTCTCCTCTTTATTAGCAGTTTATTTGTAGCACTCCCACCCTACCCCGCCGCCAGGTTATATAATTTCGCGCAGTTCTCCCACAGCACCTTCCTCTTCGTTCCGTCGCTCACCCTGTCGTATGCTAGGAACGACTCGACCGCGTGAGGATAGCTGGAGTCGGTGTGGGGATAGTCGGTCGACAACACTACATTATCGTCGCCAATGGCGTCCACTAAGTGATGAAGCAGCTCCCCGTCGGTCTCCGTCGAAACATAGCACTGCCTCACAAAATACTCGCTGGGCATCATGTCCAGTTGTATCTCCTGGCTGTCCCCGTAGGTTTCCCATTGATCGTCCAGCCGGTACAGGACCCAGGGCACCCACGAGCAATTCCCCTCCAGGAATGCCATCCTCAACTGTGGAAACCTGTGCAGCAGACCCCCGGCCGTAACACTCCCGATTGCCAGCATTAAGGGGATGGGGAACGAAAACGCGTGCACCAGCACAAGATTGTTCGGATGGTCCCGAAACCAGTTGCCCGGGTTCCGAGCCGCGTACCCCTGTGACGTATCATGGAACGTCACCGGAACATCCATCTCCTGTAAACATCCCCACACCGGATCACATTCCAGGTCGTGAAACATCCGGTTGTCCACGAATGTCGGCAAAAGTGTCACCGCCGCCATACCCAGTTCGCTTACACACCTCCCCGCCTCCCTCACCGCCGCCGGGATGTCGTTCAGCGCCAGTATCCCCGACCCCTTCAACCGCTCACCGTCCACCGACGCAAACTCCGATAGCCAGTTATTGAATGCCCGGCAGATAGCAAACGTGTAGTCCGGGTCCTGCCCGTCCACCTGGATAGCCATCTGCGCAAACGTCCGGAACAGGATCGCCACATCGATCCCTTCCACGTCCATTGCTTTCAAGGTAAGCTCCGGCGTGTATCCGTGTTCAAGCTCTTCCGCATACACCTCCGCCTTCCGATCATCGAGGTGTTTCCGGGACACCATCTCCTTCTTCATCCACTCCTCGGTGATGGGAGCATCCGTTTTCACCACGAAGTCCTTGTGCCCACTGTCAGGACGTGCCATCCACACCGGAGCCTGCTCCCGATACCTGGGTTCGAGATACCTCTCGTACAGGTCGGGCGGCTCCATGACGTGGAGGTCGCTGTCGGCTACAAGAAATCCGTTTCTAGACATCTATATTTAGGCGCGTTCGGGAATGGAAGGGCATTATACGCAATGCCCCTGACGCGCGTGGTAAACAGTTCGGTGAGAGCGGCTAACTGCCGAGAGTCTGCGAAGGAATCGCCTTCTTCGGGTCTACAAACGGGATCGGCACGATCGCAGCGTCCACGGGGCCGTCGCCCGGCAGCACCGCCTTCAGCTTGGTTCCGTCCGCCGTCTTGTCTATCGGCATCATCGCCAGCGCTATGTTACAGTCCAGCCTTGGCGAGAAGAACGCGCTCGTAATGTACCCCACCTCGTCCTCCCCCGACTCATCCTTCACTATGAAGTAGTCCGGGTTGTACCACGTTATCGGTGTCCCGCCCATCGCCAGACCCACCATCCTCTGCTCTATCCCCTCCTCCTTGATCTTCACCAGGGCTTCCTTGCCGATGTAGCCATCCTTCTTAAAGTCCACCTGCCAGTCCAGGTTCACCTCAAAGGGGTTAGTCTCGATGTCCATGTCCTGGCCGTAGGACAGGATCGCCGCCTCCAGCCGACGCACATGGCTCGGCGCAATGACATGCAAGTTGAACTCCTCGCCCGCATCCAGGATCGTGTTCCACATCTCGTCCGAGTTGTCCACCGCATCGTGCAGGTAGATTTCAAACCCCACCTCCGCCGAGAACCCCGTCCTCGATATGTCCACCCGTAGCCCGTTCAGGTCCGTCTGCCAGATCGTGTAGTACTTCATGTCCAGGATTCCGGGCCCGAACAGTTTCTGCATAAGCTGCACCGACTTCGGACCCTGGATCTGCACCGGCGAGATGTCCACCTCGCTGATGTCCACGTTGAACTCGCCCTTACAGTTCACTCCCTGACACCAAAGCAACACATCCGAGTCCGAGATGCTGAACCTGAACTCGTCCTCCGCCGTCCTTAGCAAGACCGGGTCGTTGATGATCCCGCCCTTCTGGTTGCAGAGGATGACATATCGGGCCTTGTTCACAGGCAGCTTCGAGTAGACATCCCTGGTGATGACCCTGTCCACGAACGCCGCTGCATCCGGCCCCTTCACCTGTATCTGCCTCTCCACCGCCACATCCCACATCGTCACGTGCTGGGTGATGTACTCGTACTCCTTCATCAACCCGCCGTCCTCGGGCTTCACGTACGCCCGAGGGTGGTACGTGTGGTTATACGTGGCGAAGGCCCATGCCCCGGCCTTCACCGCCAGGTGCCAGTACGGCCCCTTTCGCAAGCGAGTAGTTATCTTGATCTTCGCGTCCACGTCGCCGCTCTGCCTCATGTTCAGTGGCAGAGTTCGCTTCTTCAATCGCAGCATTTGACCAGTCCTCCCGGCCTCGAAAGACCGTAGAATGTCCGGGCGTCCAGGCGCCGGCCCTCAGTTCAGGAACCCGTATAGCTTCCCGGCATTTTCGTAGACCAGCTTGCGTCTCATCTCTGCGTCCAGCTTGCCCAAATTGCGTTCGATCGTCTCCCTGGAGTCCGGCCATACGCTGTCTGCATGCGGATAGTCCGACCCCCAGAGCACGTTCCCCGTCCCCACCGTCTCTATCGCATGAGCCGTCAGAGGCTCATCCTGGAACGTCGAATACCCATGCTTGCTCCATAGCTCGCTTGGCATCGCGCTCAGACCCAGAGGGAACAGCCTGTCTTCATACTCCACATCAATCCGGTGTAGCACGTAAGGCAGCCACCCGATCCCACACTCACCCAGTACGAACTTGAAGTGTGGGAACTTGTCGCACGCCCCTGACAGCAGCACGCTCGTCATAAATTCCGGCCCCGACAGCTGGAACAGCGTATACATCAGCCCCAGCGAAATCGTCTCGTACCTCTCATCCGCTCCCGACTCCGGCTGCCTATAGTTCAGTCCAACCGTGTGGAACGAAATCGGCATGCCGCACTCCCCCGACGTCTCCCACAGCTCGTTCCACTCCTCCTGGTAAATCGGCGATGACGCGCTGGACACGTTCATCTCGGCGCCCTTCAGCCCGAGCTCTGCTGCCTTCCTCAGCTGCTTTGCCGCTACCGAAGGTCTGTGGCTCGATATGCACGCCAGCGCCGCGAGCCTGTCCGGGTTCGCTTTGCAGAAGTCGGCGGCCCATTCGTTGTATATGTCGTAGACACAGGTAAGTGCCTCCGGGCTGGACAGTCCCCCCTCGGCATCCGAAAATCCGGTGGAAACCCCCAGAATGCCATATATCACCTCCGCCTCTATCCCGTCCGCATCCTGGTCTTTCAGTCTCAGTTCAGGAGTGCTGGGGTGAAACTTGCCGGCATCCGCATCCGAGAAGAACCCCATCTCCTCCATCCTGTCCAGCCGCTTGGACTTCCCCGGCTGGTAGGGTTCGTAGGAGCCGGTCAATGCCCCCGCCGCCACAAACCCGAAGCTCGTCCCTTCGGCCTCCCATATCTTCCCCTCGTCCGTTTCCACTACCCGCGGCATCTGCGCCTTCAGCGAGTCCGGTGCATTGGCCACGAATAGGTCCTCCGGCAGCCACACTATGTCCATGTGTGTATCCGCAGAGATTACCTTCTCTTCCACCACCGGACCCTCCTTCCCTTTAGAGCTAATTTGTGCCGCAACCCGATGCCCTTTACCGATTTTTCCCAGTAAACCGGCATATTGTATTCCCAACTATCAACTATGCAAATACTTTTCCCCTGTCAATCGGAGGCCCCGCGAGTAATCTGGGGTGGGGCATTCCGCTCGCCCTGAGCTAAGTCGAAGGGTCTAAAGAGCGGAATGGGTTGGGTTTTATTACCTCACCCTCACACCGTCGTCGCTCCCTCCGGCGGTGCATCCCTTTCCAGCAACTCCAGCATATTCCCATCCGGGTCATACAGATAGCACACCTTCCGGGCCCACGGGTACACCGCATCCGGTCGCTGCGCCGGAGGGTTCACAAACTCGTACCCCCGCCCCGACAACTCCTCATACATCGCGTCCACGTCATCCACAATCAACCCCAGGTGCGCCGTCCCCACCCTGTTCCTCGGCGGCCTAGACCACGCAGTCACCGGCGGCTCCAGGAATTGCACCAACTCGACTGCGTGCTTCAGATCATTGCCCAAGTAGATGATATGCACCTTCGCATTCTCGAAACCCGTCAGTTGCGTCACCACGTCCCCCTCCAACACTAGGTCCCTCTGCACCCTTAACCCCAGCACATCCCGATAAAACTCCAACGCCCTCCCCATATCCGACACCACAAACCCCGTATGATTCATCCACTCAACTTTCACCTATTCTTCTCCTTCTCATTCTTCTTCCCATTCCACATAAAGACAATCTTCCCCCTTCCGTCATTACCGACCCTGATCGGAAATCCACCCCCGGGGAGGGGTTGTGCATCCCCTCCCCCGTAGGGGCAATCCCTCGTGGTTGCCCTGGGGTGGGGCCTTCTCCCGTAGGGGCGACCGGCTGGTCGCCCTCCCCGTCGCAGCGCCGTTCTCCAATCTGTCACGTTAAAAAGCTTGACTATTTTAGAACTTCAATGCTATCATATCCCCAGACCCCGACCCTCGCGCCGGGCCAACCCCGAGAAAATGACAACCCAAATCTCCCAAGACATGCAACCCCCAACGATCCGAAAAACTTTTCCCAACCGCTTTAGGCGTCGTTCAATCAAAACAGCTACGCATTCAATCAATGTTCAATCAACCTTCAATCAAGATCAATCAGCTTTCAATCACGTTCAATCATTCCTCAATCACGTTTAATCGACCTTCAATCACCCCACCCCCAGCACCCGACCCGCATTACCCCCCATCATCAGCCCTACCGCCGGCTCCGATATCTCGCACCCGTACCTCTTCCCCATCGAAGGCAAGTCTTGGCACAACTCCACGTACGCCTTAAGCGACATCTCCTTCCTGATCCCCGGGAAATCGCTCGCCCACATTACCCTCTCCGCCCCGACTGCTTTGATCATCTTGTCCACTGCCCGCACCGTCCCCTCCTCATCCGCCTTGAACTTCGCCTGCCACTCGCTTATCTCCAGGTACAGGTTCGGGTGTGCCTTCGCCACCACAATGCAGTCCTCCCACCAGTCCCCACCGGCATGCCCTAGGATCATGTCCACCTTTGGGAAATCCGCCGCCACCCGATCGAACTCCAGCGGATGCGCCGACTTCCCGATAAGCAGCGGATGAAACCCCGGCCCCGAGTGAAACAGCACCGGCAGCCCGTAAGCCGCGCAGACCTCGTACAGCTCGTAGCAGGACCTGTCCCCCGGGTAATACCCAGTAGTCGGGTGCAGCTTGATCCCCGACACCTTCCCCGCCTTCACTGCCGTCTCGAACTTATCCGCCGACCCGGGCCTCTGCGGATCTATCCCGTAAAACGCTATCAGCCGCTCCGGGTACATCTCCTGCGCCGACACCAGCATCTCGTTCTCTTCCTCTATCGAAACACTGGGCTCCCCGAACCTTTTCGCAAAGTCGGCCACGATGATCACGCTCACGTCCACCGACGCCCCATCCATCTCTTCCACGATCTCCCTCGCCGCCCGACGCCAGTCAAAGTCCGAAGCTTCAGACCCCTCCCACCGCGGGTCCCCTGCAAAAGTCTCCGGGTGCCTCTGGTCCGCCGACCACATATGCCGGTGCACATCAATAATCATCTTCCCGCTCCTGCTGTTTGCTTAACTTTGTAGGGGCGACCGGTGGGTCGCCCATCCCTTGGGCGGCGTGGCCTGCCCCCTTCCTCGTAGGGGCAATCCCTCGTGGTTATCCCAGCGACGGGGCACTCCATCACGTCGCACCCCCCTCACCCCAAAATCCCATCAATCGCCGCCTCCAACTTTCTCGCCGCCTCCCCCAACCTCCCCTCCCTATCCGCCACCGACGCCTCATCCTCCCTCAGCCGTGCCTCGTACTCCGCCATCCGACGCCTGCACTCCTCAGGTGCTGGGCCTCCGTATAACGTCCGACGCTCCACAAACGCCATCGGGTCCAGCGCCCGGGCCAGTGTCTCCTCGCTCAACCCGACCGTTTCCCCCATGTACTCCACCGACGCCTCATCCAACAGCTCTGGCGTCACATCCCTAGGCCTGATCTTTCGAGCCTCCGTGAACCGCACCAGTATCCCCACAATCTGGTGCGCCGTCCTCCACGGCAAACCCTTCTCCCTGACCAGCGCCCCCGCCACGTCCGTCGCTTGCGCCCAGTGCTCGCCCGCCATCTGCCTCATCCGGTCACACTTCACCTCCAGCGCAGGCATCAGCTCGATGAACCATCCCAGGTTCCGGATCGCCATGTCGAAAGAACGGAACAGCGCGTCGTCCATGTAGCGAAGGTCCATCGTCGGGTCACCGCTCGCAGCCTTCTGCACCGCGAAAGAAGCTACAAGCCCGCCCATCGCATCCGCCACCGCCCCACGGACGTACTCCAGGCTGTCCGGGTTCTTCTTCTGCATCATTATGCTGCTCGTCCCGCAGAACCGGTCCGGCACGTCGATGTATCCCGCCTCCGACGTAAACCAGAAATTCAGGTCCGACGCCCACCTCGAAAGGTTCAGATGCACCGACGCCACCGTCATGAAGCTGTCCAATGGCGTGTCCTCGTTTAGGATTGCATCGTAGGTATTCGGCAGCACCCCGTCGAAACCCATCAGCTCCGCAGTCCGGTGCCGATTCAACGGAAAGTCCGACCCCGTCATAATCGCCGACCCCGCAGGGCTCTGGTTCGCCCAGCTATACGCAAACGCCGCCCGACCGAAGCATCTCTCCAAACTCGACGTCCAGGCCAAAAGCTGGTGCCCGAGAGTCGTAGGCTGCGCATGCTGGCTGTGCGTATACGCAGGCATCACAGACTCAAAGTTCTCCGCCGCGACTTGCAGGAACACTGTCCTGAGCCGGTTTATCTCCTTCATCAGCGTCAGCAGAGAGTCCCTCTGTCGGCACCTCCGCCACACAGCATGCAGGTCCCCCGAGCTCCGACCCAAATGCATCCGTCCCCCCACATCCTCCCCCAGCCGTCGTATCAGCAGGTATTCCCCCGAGTGCATCGCACCCCCAGCCTCCAGCCTCGACTCCACTATCCTGTCCGGCTCCGTCCCCCGAAGCACCTTCAACATCGCCGCCACGTCGTCTCTCGGGATTAGGCTCTCCTCCGCCAGCATTACCAGGTGGGCCTTGTCGAACAGGTGATACGGGTAAAGCGCCGCCGCATCCTGCTCTTCCGCAAACGATGGCAGACCTTCCAGCATCGGCTCCATCAACCGGATCCCCGCCGTCCGATACCCCTTGTACTCTTCCTGCTTCTGCTTCCTCAATCCCCTCCTCCTTTCCCTAACTGCCTCTAGTGTGTTGCTATCCTGTGCCGACATTGCACGAGGGTCGATACTCTCTCCAACATCCGACGCCCAAAGCTCGCACTTGACCGACGTTCGTCACGCAAATATAGTGAAACCACTGCCTCGAGTGGGAAGTGTAGCCCGATGCACGCGCCTACGCTAGTTTATGTCCCTGCTATTGACCTCAGCGGAGGATGTGGATGCTTGCCAAACAACGCGTGAGTGCCACCAATCGCTTTAACGCTCTACGAACGGCTCTAAGAGCCGATTTGGACTTTCACGGAGCCGACGGAGCCTATGGCCCTCATGCCTGGCACCCTTTTCCAGCAAAATTCCCACCTCAACTGCCGGAATTCCTAATAACTCAACTTTCCGACCCGAATGATCTCGTTCTAGACCCCATGCTTGGCTCAGGGACCACCCTCATAGAGGCCGTCCGACTGGGTCGCCGTGCTGTCGGCTGCGACATAGACCCCCTCGCTAGAATGATCGCAACAGCCAAGCTGACGCCCGTAGACCCTTTGGACGCACTGCAAACGGGGAAAGCAATCCTGAGCGCCGCCAGAACCGACTATTGGGAGGACAGTGATAGACTCCAACGGAACCTTGAACTGCGGTTTGATGCGAAGACCTCAGCATTCATCGACTACTGGTTTCTGCCGCGCCACCGGCTCGAGCTGCTTTCTCTCATTCAGCGCATTGAAGCATTGCCCCAAAGCGGCACCCGAGCCTTCCTCAAAGTAGTGTTCTCTTCAGCCATCATCGCCAAGTCGGGTGGGGTCTCACTGGCGCGTGACCTTGCTCACACCCGTCCGCACAGGGACATCAGGAAGGAGCCGGTCTCAGCGTTCGTGGAGTTTGCCAAGCGTCTCGAGCGTAATGTGGCTGTTATCGGCAAGAACATGTCGCATAACGCCGACGGATCCCCTTTTCTTACCCGGAATGGCACGTCTACTCCTGAGAATCGCGGCTGCCATGCGGAAATTCATGCGGTGAGCGCATCCGACACCGGTTTCCCGTCCGACAGCATAGATTTGATTGTTACATCTCCGCCTTACGCCAACAACGCCATTGACTACATGCGGGCTCACAAGTTCTCATTGGTCTGGTTTGGTTGGAAGATATCCGATCTTGCCAGAATCCGCTCTCGGTTCCTGGGGCACGACTCCGCGTCCGATTTACTGTATGTTGACCTCCCCGACCAGTGTGAAAACACGCTGGCAAGCTTGGCAAAGCACGATGTCAAGAAGGCAAAAACCCTACGTCGTTATTTTGGCGAGATGGATGCCGTTATCTCCGAAATGCGGCGCGTCCTGAAATCTGGCGGAGCGGCAGTTATCGTGGTCGGCACGTCGAACTTGCGGGGCATAGATGTACAGACGCATAGAGCGCTTGCCTCCATAGGTGAAAGCTCCGGTTTCAACCTAGTCGACATCGGAGTTCGCCGCCTGGACAGAGACAAGCGCATGATGCCTGCGCGTTGGAGCGTTCAGTCAGATTCTCAGATCGAAGCGCGTATGCACGACGAATACGTGATCGGTTTGGTAAAGCCGTAATGCCCGGCAAAATCGAAGCGCTTCGACGAGCTTATCACCGTCGCATTTGCCGCGACGTATTGCGGCAGAACGCATCCGGCATTCCTAACAACACCGATGGCGGAAGCTCTGCAAGCATCAGGCTTGGGAAGGGCATCATTGACAACATCGGGCTTCGGATAGGTAAAGGAACGCTGGCAGGCCAGACGGCGGGCCATCGATTCGAGGAGGCAACACGGGATTTTTTGAGTGACGCATTTAGCCTCCTATCTCACCTGCGCCCCGGTGAATGGGAGTTCTCGCTGGGAGGGAACATTCGAGACTACGAGCAATACCTACACCTTTCTGACCTGCGACGCGTAGTCGATGAACATGAGGAGCTGCGGGTCATCTTCGGAGACTATATCGTCAAGCCCGACATCGTAGTCTGTAGAAAGCCGGTTGCTGACTCGGCAATCAACGCGAACCAAATCCTGCTCACGGATGATGCAACTGCAACCCATACTCCTCTCCGACAAGCGAATTCGCAGGCAAACATTATGCACGCCAGTGTCTCCTGCAAATGGACGATTCGCAGCGACCGCTCGCAAAATGCTCGCACCGAGGGCCTGAACCTTGTTCGCAACCGGAAAGGCAAAACACCCCATATAGTCGTGGTTGTCGGAGAGCCGCTGCCCGGACGTATTGCGTCCCTTGCCTATGGCACGGGCGATATTGATTGTGTCTACCACTTCGCCTTAAGGGAGTTAGCGGATGCCGCCTCCGATAGTGATTCCGAAGCCGACTTATTGAATACGTTGGTTGCTGGCCGACGCCTGCGTGATATCAGTGACTTGCCTTTTGATTTGGCAACCTAGTTATCGGTCACTGCTCTAGTTTCAAGAGACCAAGTCCCTCCCACCCCCACAACGGAGCCCGACACCATGACCAACACCCCCTCCATCTTCAACCAAAACCTCGACCCCACCACCGCCAACCACCAGCCCCTCACCCCCCTCACCTTCCTGGAATGGGCCGAGACCGTTTACCCCCACAAGGCCGCTGTAATCCACGGCGACACCCGATACACCTACCTCCAGTTCGCCCAACGCTGCCGCCTCCTAGCCTCCGCCCTCTCCAAACGAGGCATCGGCCTCGGCGACACCGTCGCCATCATGGCCCCCAACACCCCCCCGATGCTCGAGGCCCATTTCGGCGTCCCCATGATCGGCGCTGTCCTCAACGGCATCAACATCCGCCTCGACGCCCCTGCCATCGCCTTCATCCTCGAACACGGCGAGGCCAAAGTCCTCCTCACCGACCGGGAATTCTCCCCTGTCATCAAGGAAGCCCTCTCTCAGGTCAAACACCCCATCACCATTATCGACATCGACGATTCCCTCGCCCCTCCCAACGACCTCATTGGCGAAACTGACTACGAATCCCTCCTCTCAGAAGGCGACGAAGACTTCACGCCCGGACCTGTCACCGACGAATGGCAGGCCATCGCCCTCAACTACACCTCCGGCACCACCGGCAACCCCAAGGGCGCCGTATTCCACCATCGCGGAGCATTCCTGAATGCAATGGGCAATGCCATGATGTTCGGTATGAACAAGGACAGCGTCTACCTCTGGACCCTGCCCATGTTCCACTGCAACGGCTGGACCTACACCTGGGCCGTCACCGCCGTCGCCGGTACCCACGTCTGCCTCCGACGCATAGACCCCGCAACCATCTTTTCCCTGATCAAAGACCACCGCATTACTCACATGTGCGGCGCTCCCGTGGTCCTGAGTATGCTCATCCACGCCCCCGAGGAAGCCAAGCAGAAATGGGACCATGTCGTCGAGATCGCTACGGGTGGAGCAGCCCCACCCAGCCCCGTCATCGCAGCCATGGAGGGCATGGGCTTCCGAGTCACCCACCTCTACGGCCTCACCGAGACCTACGGCCCCGCCAGTATCTGCGCCTGGCAGGACGACTGGCTTGACATGCCCACCGACGAAAAAGCATCCATGCTCGCCCGACAGGGCGTCCGCTACCCCACCCTCTCCTACCTCACCGTCGCCAATTCCGACACCCTCGCCCCAGTCCCCGAAGACGGCCAGACCATCGGCGAGATTATCATGCGCGGCAACACCGTCATGAAGGGCTACCTCAAGAACCCCTCCGCCACCGACGAGGCCTTCGCCGGTGGCTGGTTCCACTCCGGCGATCTCGCCGTCGTCCACCCCGACCACTACATCGAAATCAAGGACCGCTCCAAGGACATCATCATCTCCGGCGGCGAAAACATCTCCTCTCTGGAAGTCGAGGAAGTCCTCTACCGGCACCCCAAGGTCATGGAAGCCGCCGTCGTCGCCAAGCACGACGAGAAATGGGGTGAGACCCCCTGCGCCTTCGTCACCCCCCGCCCCGACACCCCGGACATCACCGAAGACGAGCTCATCGCCTGGTGCCGCGACAACCTGGCCCACTTCAAAGCCCCCCGCAAAGTGGTCCTCGGCCCTCTGCCCAAGACCTCCACCGGCAAAATCCAGAAATTCGCCCTCCGCGAACGCGCCAACGCCCTTTAGCTGTGAATCTATAGCGTCCGACCAACCTTCTGGCCCAAAATGACCATGGACGGGTGTCCTACACAATGGGTGATTCAACGTATGTAGAATGTCTGCAAGGGTGTAGGACCCTTAACGTCAAGACGCTATTCAAGAACGTTGATAAACACGCCTTGATAACTCCCAGATCATGATGAAGATGACGCGCAGGGAACTCAAGACCGAGAATAGGTCCAATGGTTATTCCTAACGTATCATTTATGGTTCTTCTGATTACTACCTTGGCCTTGGCCTGGGCATGTAGCTCAGAGCGAGAGTCAACCGTGACCCGCTCTGCCGTGCCCACTTCTGACACAACAGTAACTGCGGTTCCAAGCCCGACACTCTCTCCAACCCCAGAACCCAGCCCTACATTGAGAGCCATATCAGAACTAACCTGCGCCGGTCTAGTGCCAGAGGTCATAAAGCTAGTCGAGCAAGAGGCCGAGAATCCGAGTGGCAGGCTCATCAGGATAAGGAACGCAGAAGAGGCTTATAGGACAGACTATGCACTCGAATGCCAAGGTAGAATAAATACTTATTCCAATCCCAAAGTAGACCCATCAGTACCCACGATAACCTTTAGGGTAGCTGACCTCCCAAACGGCAAGCGAGTCCTGACCTATACATTGCTCTATCCAGAAATCCAACTCCGCCCATGCCCACCGGAAGGTACCCCCTGTCCAACGCCTGCGCCCACTGCCAGCCCGGCCCCAGTAGAATAATGTTGATGTGCATCCCCACCCACCGAGAACCCACCCATCCGGGCGAAATGCTCCTTCAGGAATTCCTGATTCCTCTCGGCTTGACTCAGCGTGACCTCGCCACCGCGATCCACGTCCCTTTCCAACGCGTCAACCAGGTTATTCGCAGGAAGCGCAGCGTCACCCCCAGCACCGCTTTGCGGCTTTCCAAGTTCTTCGGCACCTCCCCTGACTTCTGGCTGAACCTCCAACTCCGCTGGGACCTTTACCATGCCCTACGCGAGGAGGCCGACCAAATCGACAGTATCCGCCCCCGTGAACCGGTAAGCTCCCTCTAACCCCCCTCCCCAGGCATTTGACCCCACCCCAACCCCACGCGGTATCATTGTAGAGATTCCGCTGGTCCGTTGCGGAGCCTGCTTCAGATCATGCAGGACGCTGGGTGATTACCTTGTAACAGGTCGAGGCCGGGGCCCGATGTAACCCCCCCGCCTCCCCTAATCGAAGACGTTGATGGGGGAATAATGATCATTGGAGTGCCTAAAGAGACCAAGGACCAGGAGAACCGCGTCGCCCTCACCCCTGCCGGGGTTACCGCCCTCTCCCAACACTCCCACCGCGTGCTCGTCGAGCACAACGCCGGCATGGGCAGCGGCTTTACCGACGACGAATATGTGAGCCGTGGTGCGACCATCGTCAATGACCCTCAGGATATCTATTGGTCCTCCGACATGGTCGTCAAGGTCAAGGAGCCCCTCGAACCTGAGTACGACATGCTCCGTCCCGGCGTCATCCTATTTACCTACCTCCACCTCGCCGCCGACGCCGAGCTCACCAAATCCCTTCTCGATCACCGCGTCACATCCCTCGCCTACGAGACGGTCCAGGATGAGTACCGTGGCCTCCCTCTCCTCGCCCCCATGAGCGAAATCGCCGGGAGGATTTCCGTCCAGATCGGCGCCCACTACCTCGAAAAGCAGCACGGCGGCATCGGCAAGCTCCTGGCAGGCGTCCCCGGAGTCCCGCCGGGCACCGTGACCATCATCGGCGCTGGCATGGTGGGATCCAACGCCGCTCAGATGGCCCTCGGCTTCGGGGCTAAGGTCATTCTCATCGACACCAACATCGGGCGGCTCCGCGAGATGGAGCATGTCCTTTCCGGCCATCTCGTCACCGTAGCCGCCGGCGTCGACGCCACCTCCCAGGCCGTCGCCGAATCGGACCTCGTCATCGGCGGAGTCCTAATCCCCGGCGCCAAGGCTCCGAAAGTCGTCACCCGGGACATGGTCTCCAACATGACCCCCGGCGCCGTAGTCATTGATGTCGCCGTCGACCAGGGCGGCTGCATCGAGACTTGCAAGCCCACCACCCACTCAGACCCGACCTACCTCGTCGACGGCGTCGTCCACTACTGCGTCACCAACATCCCCGGTGCCGTGCCCCGCACTTCTACCGAGGCCCTCTGCAACGTTTCTCTCCCCTATATCGAGGCAATCGCCAACTACGGCCTCTCCGGGTCCCTCGGCCGAGACCCAGTCCTCGCCAGGGGCCTCAACACCTTCGAAGGCCAGGTCACCAACGAGGCAGTCGCCGACTCACTCTCTCTCCCCTTCGAATCCGCCGAGTCCCTCGGCGCCTATTCTTCTAACTAGTCCCTTTCCAGAAAGGCAGATATTCATGCCATCCAACCCCAACTTTGAAGCCCTCGCCCGTTCCGCCGGCCTGGACAAGTTCGGCGACACCTTAAAGCTCGTCGAGCAGGTCTACGTCAGCTACCGGCAACAGCTGGACTCTCTCCACGATGTTGATCTCAGCGGCGAGGAAGTCCAGACCGCATACCAGCATTTCTACGACGCCGACTAAGGAGTCTTGCCCCCATGCCTTCCACCGAGCTTCACTATCTCACCATCGAAGAGGCCTCCGGGCTCATTCACAACCGTGAACTCTCCTCCGTCGAGCTGACCCAGGCCCATATCGACCGCATCGACGCCCTCAACGATACCCTCCACGCCTTCCTCACCCCCACCCCCGACCACGCCCTCCGGCAGGCCAAAAACGCAGACCGTGAGCTCGCCGATGGCAACTCCCGCGGCCCCCTCCACGGCATCCCCATTGCCCTCAAAGACCTCTGCGACACCAGGGGCATACGCACCACCTATGGCAGCCTCGGATTCAACGACCGCATCCCCGACTCCGACGCCACCGTCACCGAGCGCCTCCGAGAAGCCGGAACAACCATGCTCGGCAAGCTCACCATGAGCGAGCTCGCCATGATGGGCCCGCCCAGCAACGGCCCCGAGGCCCGAAACCCCTGGAACACGGCCCACGCCCCCGCCGGGTCCAGCAGTGGATCGGGCGTCGGCGTCTCCGCCGGACTTTGCTTCGGCGCCCTCGGCTCCGACACCGGTGGCTCCATCCGCTTCCCCGCATCATGGAACGGCATCACCGGCATCCTTCCCTCCTACGGCAGGGTCAGCCGCGCCGGTGTCATGCCCCTGAGCTGGACAATGGACAACATCGGCCCCATGTGCCGCACCGTCGAAGACACCGCCATTATGCTCAAGGCTGTCGCCGGCGCCGACCCCCGTGATCCCACCGCCTCCCAGGCCCCCGTCCCCGACTACCGTTCCCTCCTCACCGGAGACGTACGCGGCCTCAAGATTGGCATCCTCCGCAGCTACTTCGACCACCACCCCGATGCCGTCCAAGGCGACACCAGCACCGCCGTAGACAAGGCCATCCTCGACCTCGCCGAAATGGGAGCCGAAGTCATTGACGTCGAAATCCCTCACCTCGAATACACCAGCGCCGCTGGTGCCCCCATATACATCGCCGAGGGCTACAACATCTTCCAGAATGACTTCAAAGACCGCCCGGACCGGTTCGGCGAAGTAGTCAAGTCCTTCCTCCTCGCCGGCGCCCTCTTCACCGCCAGCGACTACGTCCAGGCCCAGCGTATGCGCAGCCGCCTGAAGAGAGAGGTCGCCGAAGTTTTCGACCATGTGGACCTCATAGCAGGCCCTGCCACAAACCGCACCGCTGTATCCCTCGCCGAATTCGATGCCATGTCCCTCCTGGATGCCTCCCGCGGCGACTCCCACGTCGTCTTCAACCTGGCTGGCTGCCCTTCCATATCCGTCCCCTGTGGCTTTGACAGCGCTGGCTTGCCCATCGGCCTCCAGCTCGCCGGACGCCACCTCGCCGAGCCCACCGTCCTCAACGCCGCCTACGCCTACCAGCAGTCCAACCCCCTCCACAAACAACACCCACCCCTCTAACCCCTCCCCCTATCCCATTCCGATGCCCCGCGAGGAATCTCCAGCGCCAGCCCGCACGCTGCATCCATCCCCACCGTCCACATTCATCCCCTTCCCCGGTACGGCGCCTCTCACCTCCAACCCTGTCGAAAGGTCGAGCGGGGGGCACCACGCCCTTGCCTTTCCTCGCGTACCTCCACCCCCAACCACTTCCCCTCATGTCATCCCGAGGCCCAGCGAGGGATCTCAAGCCCCTCTCTACCATTCGCATCCACCTGAAGAAAGTCCCGTACTTCCCTTATCCCAGCAGCCGCGTGCGCCCATCAATGCCCCAAAAAATAAGAGGGCGGATGCGCGTTACGCATCCGCCCCTAAACGTCCCTATGTGAAACCCGAAACCTAACCCCCGTTCTTCCCCTTGATCCCCTTCAACACCGCACCCGGCGACATCGGCAGCTCCCGGAACCTCACACCCGTCGCCTTGTGGATCGCATTCGCCAGCGCCGCCAGCGCCGGCACGATGTTCGACTCCCCCGCCCCCCTCACCCCGAACGGGTGCCCCGGATTCCCCTTCTCCACGATCACCGGATCGATCATCGGCATATCCAGCGCCGTCGGCATTCGGTAGTCCAGCAGCGTGAAGTTCGCCATCTTGCCGTCATCGCCCATGAAGTACTCTTCGCTCAACGCCCACCCGACTCCCTGCGTGCTGCCGCCCTGGATCTGACCCTCCACGTAGCTTGGGTGTATCGCCTTGCCGACATCCTGGAAAGCCGTGAACTTCAGGATATCCACCTTACCCGTCTCCGGGTCTACCTCCACGTCGATGATGTTCGCCGCATACGAAGCCCCCGACCTCGTCGGGCTCACGTTCCCCCGACCCACCACTGGCCCGCCCGTCTGACCCAGCTTCGACGCCATCTCCTTGAACGTCAGCCGCAGTTCCGGGTCCGACTTGTGCCGCACCAACCCATCGACATACTCCACCTGCTCTTCCTCCACCTCCCACAATATCGCAGCCCTGGAAATCATCTGTCTCCGAACGTCCATCCCTGCTTCGTAAGCCGCAATCCCCGACTTGTAAGTGACGCCACTTCCTCCCGTGGGAGAAGTCTGCCCCACCTCATCCGTATCCCCAATGCTCGGGTTCACGTCTGTCACCGGTATCCCCAGCACTTCCGCAAGTTGCTGCGCAATCGACGCCCGAGACCCCCCAATATCCACAGACCCCTCCACCAGGCTCACCGTGCCGTCCGCCAGCACGTTGGCGATAGCACACGCAGGCCCCGTGTTGTTACGGCAGAAACCCATGCTCACCCCCCTGCCCCGGTTCTCCCCCTCCAACGGCTCGCTGTAGTGGGGGTGGGCCATCACCGCCTCCATGATCTCCTTCGCCCCGATCACCAGGTTCTTCACTCCGTCCGCCCTACGGGTCCCTTCCGTCGCCACGTTCAGCAGCCGTAGCTCCATCGGGTCCATCGCCAGCTGCTCCGATATCTCGTCCATCAGGTTCTCCACCGCCCACACAACGTTCGGTGCCCCCGGCGCCCGATACGCCGCCGTCTTCGGCTTGTTGTCTACAATGTCGTAGGCGTCCACCAGCAGGTTCTCGATGTAGTACGGCGAAAAAATCGCCGCCGCAGCAGCAGCCAGCGGTGCCCCGGGAAACGCCCCCGCCTCGAACATATACGTCGCCTTGGCCGCCGTTATCCGACCCTCTTTCGTAAAGCCCAGCCTCAACGAAACATTCCCGCCGCAGCTTGGGCCCGTGCTCTCGAATACTTCCGCCCGACTCATCGTCATCTGTACCGGGTGCCCCGACTTCTTCGAAAGCACCGCCGCCACCGGCTCCAGGTACGCGCTCAGCTTACCCCCGAATCCCCCGCCGATCTCCATCGGCACTATCTTGATCTGCGATAGTGGAAGCCCGAGAATTTGCGCTACCTGCGACTGGATCAGGAAGTGCCCCTGACTGCTGCACCAGATCGTCACCCGACCGTCCGCCGACCACGATGCCGTCGCATTCTGAGGCTCGATGTATCCCTGGTGTACCGACTTGTTCTTGTACTCGCGCTCGATGACTACGTCCGCCTCCGCGAAGCCTTTCTCTAGGTCACCGAATGCGTGCTGGACGTGGTCCGCCACGTTCGGCCCGTCGATGCCATCTTGGCCGGTTCCGTTCTTCGGCCAGTGTTCATGGAGAACCGGAGCGTCCGCCTTCAAAGCCTCTTCCACGTTCGTTACCCACGGAAGTTGTTCGTATTCCACCTCTATCAGAGCCAGCGCCTCTTCCGCCGCCAGCGCGCTCGTTGCCGCCACCGCCGCCACCGGGTGCCCCTTGTACAGCGCCTTCCCCCGGGCCAGTATGTTGTCCGAAACCGGCTTCGGAAACACGTTCTCCCGGGTCACCAGGCCCGGGTCCGGCAGGTCCGCCGACGTCGCCACCGCACGAACGTCCGGATGCGCCTCGGCCTTCGACGTGTCAATCGAAATAATCCGGGCGTGGGGATGAGGGCTCCTCAGCACCTTCCCGTACAGCATCCCCGGCAGCTTCAGGTCCGCCCCGTACATCGCCCTCCCGATAACCTTGTCCACCCCGTCGTGCCGAATGGGCCTCGTACCTATGACTTTGTATTCCGGCTCTGCGGTCGTCGTCATCTGATAAACCTCGCTAAATTTCGCATCCGTCGTACTAGGGCGAAACAACCCTCAAATTCTACCACGCCATGAGTTCATACAGGGCTGTAGAGTCGAGCGTAGGCCTTGCTGGAAGCCGACATAGGATATTGGCTATAGACAGGAAATGGGCAAGGCTGAAGTCGTTGCTAACTGACGGACGCTAAAGTTACCCAACTGCTGTGGATAAAGCTTCCTTTTCACCGGCATGGGAAGGCGTCCCTCTGAGTATGTCGTATCCACGTTGATTCGTTATACGAGACTCGATTCGATTGATCAGTTCAGCCTTGCGCTCTTTCTTGCGAGTCCGCAACCCCAAGTGTCTTGCTACTTCGATCAACACCGAGACCGGTTCCCCCGACCTTTCCAGCAATCCGATTACCTCAGAACTGTCAGCTTGCTTTAACAGGTCCTCTAGCTTTAGAGCGCGGGACAGCACATCCAATTCGCCATTTACGCTCTTTTGCCTACTGATATTCGACCCTTTTAGTCCCATCAGCTTTCTCAATGGGCCATGATTCGACGCCCGGTCAGCCAGAATATCTAAGCGTGACATCCCTTGAGACAACTCCCGACTCGATTCGATAGTAGGGAAAGCCTCTATCAAACCTTTCATTTCATCCAAGAAATCCCGTGTCTCACTCAATGTCTGAAGAAGCTCTCGTTGTTCTTCTTCACTCGGAAGTGAGGCCAGCAAATTCCTCAACCCCTTGAACAGAGTCTCTACTGAATAGCCGTTGACACGTTCCATGTCTGTCTCCTCAACCGTCACGAGAGCCTATTCATCAGCGAATAGGCAATTTCAGGATATTGATTCTTTTGAGTGGCTCTACGGGCATTCTGTGAGTTGTGTTCCCACACAGGAACCCTGTTCTGGGCTGCCTCGCTATAGCCAATCAAATCGTTAGTATAAGTGGTAACCACTTCGGTGCCATAACGCTCGCGGATAGCGTTCATTGTGTCTTGGTGAGTAGTGGTTATCATGTCACCACCTATCCGAACTTTGACGAACACTATAGCTCCCAATTCTGCTATGTATCGGATCTCTTCTCTCCCTGCAAACGTGTAGGCCGCCGACATGTTCTCGCCTATTTTACGAACCTTCTCCGTCAAGATGTTCAAACCGATTGTTGATAAATGGTCTGGAATAGCTGTTACAACGTAATAGTCGCTTGCATGTAGGGCGTTCTGAGTCATCAAGTACAAGTTTGGGGGGCAGTCTATGAGAATCCAGTCGTACATCTCTTCGGTTTCTCTAATAACCGCCTTCAGAAATGACAACTCACGCACATACCGCTGGGCATTCTTTTTAAGGGCTTGTGCGGTGGAAAACGTCCCAATGACTTGTCCTCCCCCTACATCCTCGCCAAGGAGGTCGATATCGCATGGAATCAAGTCCAGCCCTGTTATCGGATGTCTCCCTACGCTAACCGCATCATGCCAAATGAACCTATTTACTTCGAGCGGCTGTTTGGACACATATCGGTCATACAGATTCTTAATAGTTGTCCTGTTTCTCTTTCGTCGCCCCCACTTCTCAATCTCTGCACACAGAAAAGTCAAATTCGTCTGAGGATCAATGTCTATCATCAGAACCCTCTGACCGTAGTGTTGAACCAAAGAGCATCCTACGTGATAGGTAGTCGTCGTCTTCCCTACTCCCCCTTTATAGTTTATGAACGAAACTACTTTGGTCATGGTCTGAGATAAGTCCCCGCACCGGAGATGTTCGTTTACCATTATATCACCCGAACCTCTTACCCTTGAGAAATACGTATAAGCAAAACCGGGCGGGTGGGCGGGACTCCAATTCATCCCTGGGTGGCAGGGAGAGGCACCCCCCATTTGACACCCGACACCCCCATGGCTACCATTCACTCTCGCAACCATTCGCAACAGCAATATGTCGCATCAAGCAACCCACCGTACGCCGAGACTCTTCGCACCCATATCCGCCCTCGCCATCCTCCCATTCCTCATCTTCGCCTGCGCCTCCACCCCCACCCCTCCCCCCGGCTCCCCCCGGCTCAACGTCGTCACCACTGTCGCACCCATCACCAGCATCGTCGAGAACATCGGCGGGGACCGCATCCGCCTCCAGGGCATCGTTCCCGAGGGCACCAATTCCCACACCTTTGCGCCCTCTCCGTCCGTCGCCGTCACCCTCGCCCAGGCCGACCTCATCATCGCCAACGGCCTCTTCCTCGAAGAACCCACCCTCAACCTCGCCGACAGCGCGAAGAAGGACGACACTCCCGTCCTCCTCCTCGGCGACAACACCATCTCCCCCGACCGGTGGGCCTTCGACTTCTCCTTCCCCGAGTCCGAAGGCCACCCAAACCCCCACCTATGGCCCGACCCCACCCTCGCCCTCCGCTACGCCCAGCTCTCCCGCGATGCCCTCGTAGACTTGGACCCCTCCAACGAGACCTACTACGACGCCAATCTCGCCGCCTTCACCACCCGCATAGATGACCTTGACACTGCCATCCGGCAGGCCGTCGAGACCATCCCCCCCGACAACCGTCGCCTCCTCACCTACCACGACTCCTGGGCCTACTTCGCCCGCACCTACGGCTTCAAGGTCATCGGCGCCATCCAGCCCTCCGACTTCAGCGATCCCTCGCCCCAGGAGATGGGCCGCATAATCCTCCACATCCGGGACCTCGATATACCCGCCGTATTCGGCTCCGAGGTCTTCCCCAGCGACGCCCTTGAACAGATCGCCCGGGAGTCCGGCGCCCGATACAGCAACGAACTCGCCGACGACGACCTCCCCGGCGCCCCCGGAGACCCCGACCACTCCTATCTCGGCCTCATGATTCAGAACATGACCGTCATGGTTGGAGCCCTCGGCGGCGACGTGCTACCCTTCCACGACTTGGACCCGTCCCCCGTCTACGAAGGCCCTTCCACTGCTGTCTACCCCCAATAGGAGGCTGCTTGCTTCACCCCGGCGCCCCACGCCCTGCTTCCGGCACACCCATCGTGGCTCTGGACAACGTGACCTGCGGCTACGACGGTCAGCCCGTCCTCTCCGGGATGGACCTCCGGATCATGCCCGGCGACTTCGTCGGCTTCCTCGGCCCCAGCGGTACCGGCAAGAGCACCGTCCTCCGAGTCATCCTCGGCGCAGTCCGACTCTTCTCTGGCAATGTCCTGATCGACGGCGTCCCCCTTGGCCCGAGACGCCCTAGCGTCGGCTACGTCCCCCAGCTGGAGACCATCAACTGGGACTTCCCCGTCACCGTCCGCGAAGTCGTGCTCATGGGCGCTTCCATGCGCAAACCCCTCCTCCCCTGGCACTCCCCCCGACAGGTCGGCCACGCCGAAGAAATCATGTCCCGACTCGGCATCCTCCACCTCGCCGGTAGGCACATCAGGCAGCTCTCTGGCGGCGAGCAGCAACGCGCCTTCCTAGCCCGAGCCCTCATCAGCAACCCCAGGCTCCTCCTCCTCGACGAACCCGCCGCCGGCGTCGACATCAAGACCCGTGACGAGGTCATGCACCTCCTCCACGAGCTCAACCACCAGGGCGTAACTATCCTCATGACCACCCATGAGATCAACTCCGTCGCCGCCCACCTACCCCGCGTCGTCTGCCTCAATGGCGGCATCGTCGCCCAGGGCCCTCCCTCCGAGGTCTTCACCCCCGACATCCTCAGCCGCACCTACGGCGCCGACATGCCCGTCATCCGACACCAGGGCCTCACCCTCGTCGCCGAACGCCCCCACGCCTACGGCGCCACCACGGAAGAGCACACCATGAAAGAACCCCACCTCCCCACCCCCACCCCCGATGCTTGAACCCTTCCAGTTTGAATTCTTCATTAAGGGCCTGGTAGCGGCCACCCTCGCCGGTGGCCTCTGCGGCCTCATCGGCGTCTACATCGTCCTCCGCGGCATGGCCTACATCGGCCACGGCCTGTCCCACGCCGTCTTCGGCGGCGCCGTCGTCAGTTACATTATGTCTATCAACTTCTTCGTCGGCGCAAGCCTCTGGGGTTTCCTCTCCGCCCTCCTCATCTCCCTGACGACCCGGAAACGCGTCATAGGCGCCGACGCCGCTATAGGCATCATAACCACAGCCAGCTTCGCCCTCGGCATCGCCATCATCAGCACCCAGCGCACCTTCACCCGCAGCTTCGAAGCCGCCCTCATCGGCGATATCCTCGGCGTCCAACGCGGCGACCTCATAGCCCTCATCGCCGTCTCCCTTGGCACGACCCTTCTCGTCCTCGTCGGCTACAAGCTAATCCTCTTCACCACCTTCGACCCAGAGGTCGCCCGCTTCTACGGCGTCCCCACACCCTGGGTCGACACTGCCTTCTCCCTCGTTCTCGCCGGCGTCATCGTCGTATCCATGCAGGTCCTCGGCGTCACCATGATCGCCGCCGCCATCGTCATCCCCCCCGTCGTCGCCCGACTCATCACCAACAAGTTCTCCCACATGCTCCTCCTCTCCACCGCCATCGGCACCTTATGCGGCTTCTTCGGCATATATATCAGCTACTGGGTCGACGTATCCTCCGGTGCCACCATAGTCCTCTTCGCCGCTGCCCTCTTCATCGTAGCCATGGCCTGGAGCGCCCTCCGCCCCAGGCTCCCCTTCCCCCGCCGCCCCTAACTCTCTCCCATCCCTCCCTAGTAGGAGCAATCCCTAGTGGGTGCCCTCCCCGCGTCGGGGCCCTCCACCTTCGGTTAAACTACACCCCCATGGGAATCCTCGATAAACTCCGCGGCCTGGGCTGGGTAGTCGGCTCCCGAAAAGGCGAAAAGGCCGTCAAGGAAGGCCGCTGGGAAGACGCCCTCGTCCACCTCGACGAGGCCCTCGCCCAGAACCCGAAGGACGCCCATGCCTACTTCTACCGGGGCCTCGCCCACGGCGGCCTCGGCAACCTCAACGCCGCCATCCGAGACCTGAACTCCGCCAGGAAGTTCGGCCCTGTAGACAGCGCCCTGCTCAGTAATCTCGGCACTTGCTACCTCAGGAAAGGACAGCTTGCCGCCGCACTCAAGCAGTACAAGCAAGCCCTCAAAATGAATCCCCGCGACGCCCGCGCCCTCCTAAACGTCGGAATCGTCTACGCCAAACAGTCCGAGTCGGCCCCACCCCGCTCCAAGCCCCGACTCGCCGCCCGCGCACTGGAGTCCCTGGATAAGGCCCTGCTACAAGACAGCCGCCTTCCCGAGGCATACCATCACAGGGCTTTGCTCCTCGCCGCCCAGGACCGCCTCCCCGAGGCCCTCGAAGACCTCTCCTACGCCATCAAGCTTGACGGGTACTACGCCGAAGCTTACGAAGACCGCGCCAACCTGTACAACAAACTGGGCGAAACCGAAAACGCCAGGGCTGACCTAGCCCGCGCCCGGGACCTCAACCACAAGGACTAGCGGGTACCCTTACCCTACGCCTCCCCGTACTCCTCCCTCAGCACCCTCTTCAGCACCTTCCCCATCTGGTTCCTCGGCAGCGACTCCACGAAAATGACCGACTCCGGCTTCTTGAAGCTCGCCAGCTGTCTCCGGCAATGCTCGATTATGTCGTCCTCCGATGCCTGTGCCCCATCCTTCAACGCCACAATCGCCCGCACCGTCTCGCCCCACTGCGGGTCCGGCACCCCGATAACTGCCGCCTCGTCGATGGCCGGGTGCGAATGCAGCGTCGCCTCCACCTGCTCCGGCGAGATGTTCTCTCCAGCCCGGATGATGATGTCCTTCGCCCGACCCGAAAGGAAGATGTACCCCGCCTCGTCCATGTACCCCATGTCCCCCGTGTAAAGCCAGCCGTTCCGGATGGTCGTGTTCGTCGCCTCGTCCGCCTTCCAGTAGCCCTTCATCACCCTCGGCCCCCGGGCCACGATCTCTCCGACCTCGTCAGTAGGAGCTTCGTTCCCGTCCTCGTCGAAGATCTTCACCTCCGTGTCTCCCAGCGCCCGACCTATCGACCCCAGCCTCTTCAGCTTCACCGCTCTCTCAGCAGGCGTCCCTTCGATAACGTGGTCCTCCGGCGTAAGCATCGTAATCGTAGACGCCGACTCAGTCTGCCCGAATGCGTTTATGAACCGGGTCCCGGGCAGCTCCTCGATCGCCTTGGTTATTACCTCCACCGGCATCGGGGCCGCTCCGTACGTGATGACCTGAAGGCTGCTCAGGTCCCTGTCGTGGAACTCCTCGTGCTCCATCAGCCCCTTCAGCATCGTCGGCACCATCATCGCCCTCGTCACCCGCTCCGTCTCCACCAGCTTCATCCAGTCGCTCGCCTCGAACTGCCTCTGCACCACCAGCGTCCGACCCCCGTACACCGCCGCCAGCACCGCCTGCATCCCTGCGATGTGGTACAGCGGCACCGTCAGGATGTTCTTCTCTTCTATCTCCGGGTCCGCAGGGCTCACGTTGTTGAGCACGTAAGTAGCCAGGTTGTCATGCGTCAGCATCACACCCTTGGGCTGGCCCGTGGTCCCTGCGGTGAACATCAGTATCGACGTGTCGTTGTCGTCTATGTCCGTAAACACCTCCTCGGGGTCCGACTCCGCGATTATCGACTCATACTCCAGCATCCCCTCCACAGGCCCCTCCACCGACACCACGTGCTTCAGCCCCGGCATCTCGTCCCTTAACGAATTCACCAGGTTCACGTACCTGCCACCGATAAAGATCACCGATGACTCCGAAAAGTTCACCATGTACGCCAGCTCGTCCGACTTCGCCCTGAAGTTCAGCGGCACGTACGTCGCCCCCAGCTTTGCCGCAGCGAAATAGACTTCAATGCACTCGTTGCAGTTGACCTGCAGCATTCCCACCTTATCTCCCTGCCCCACCCCCATCCCCGCCAGCGCATTCGCCAGCCGGTTCGACCGCTCCGCTAGGTCCGCGAAAGTCCACCGGTGCCCCTCGAATATGATCGCCTCCCGGTCGGGACATATTGAGCTGGAGATAAGAAGAAATTCAGGCGTGTTCATTCACCGTTCCCCTGTTTCTAGGCTTTGGGCCACTATTCTATCGCGCCCTTCAACGTTTATCTATTGCCGACCCGGAGAAGCTCTCGCGCCAGCCCCGACTCCACCCCCAGCCCCTCCCCCAAAGGCAGGTCCAAACCCCTTCGCATCGCCGCCTTTGTCGCCGCCAACGCCTCTCCCCCCGACTCCTGGAATCCCTTCACCAGCGCCTCGCACCGTTCCATCAACCCACCCTGCGGCGCTATCTCGCTTATCAGCCCCATCGAAAGCGCCCGACTCGCGTCCATCCGTTCAGCAGTCAGCAACGTCCACAGGGCCGGGCCCACGCCAACGGCCCTAGGAAACGTCTGCGTCGCCCCCGCCGCCGGAATAAACCCTAAGGAAGTCTCAGGCAGGCCAAAGATCGCGTTCGCAGTTGCAATCCTGATATCGCAGCACAGCGCAATTTCCAGCCCCGACCCGAATACGTACCCGTGCATCGCCGCAATCGTCGGGATGGGCAAGTCCATCAGCAGGCCCCACACGTCCCGCTCCCACCTCACCTGTCTCGCAATCCTCTGCGATGGCGCGGTCCCGAATTCCGTCAGGTCCGCCCCTGCACAAAACGCCCGGCCCCCCGCCCCCGAGATCACCACCGCCCCGACCTCTGAATCCCATGACACGGCGGTCAACGCCTCGTACAGATCGTCCCGCATCTGGATGTTGTACGCATTCAGCACCCGCGGCCTGTTCAGCGTGATCCACGCCACCGAGCCCCGCACCTCGAAGATTACTGTCTCGAAGCTGTGCATCCGACCCCTATTCGCCCCAGAATTTCGGCCTGCGCTTCTCCAGGAAGGAACTGATCCCCTCCGCCCTATCCGCCGTCGATTGCAATATCACCGTCAGGTCCTGCTCCAGCCTTAGCCCCTGGTCCAGTGTCATGTCCATCCCCTTGTTGACGGTCTCCTTGGCGTACTCCAACGCCACCGGCGCATGCTTGGCAATCCTGCGTGCCAGCGCAATGGCCTCATTCAGCAGATCTTCTTTGGGGAACACCGCGTGCACCAGTCCCATCGCCAGCGCATCCCCAGCCCCCACCTTCATCCCCGTTAACACCATGGCCGCACCCCTCCCCCGACCGACCAGCCTCGGCAAACGCTGCGTTCCCCCGTCCCAGGGCATCATCCCGTACCTGATCTGGTCCATCGCAAATACCGCTTCCTCGCTGGCAACCCGAAGGTCGCAAGCCAACGCCAGCTCCAACCCCAACCCCCACGCATCCCCGTTTATCGCCGCAATCAACGGCATCGGCAGCCGGCTCAAGTGCCCAGAGGCGCCGATTAGGCCATCAGCTCCCATCTTCCTTGCTTCCTTCACAGCTTCCCCAGTCCCCCCCGAAAATACCGGCCCCTCCCCCGTCACCACTACCACGCTTATGTGCCCATCGTCCACTATCGATTCAACCGCCGCGCCCAATTCTTCACACATAGTTGAAGTAACGCGATTGTCCCTGTTCTCACCCTGGAGAGTGACAATGGCAAACCGGCCTTCCATCTCAAGGTCAATGTGGCTCTTCAACATGGCGTGCAGAGGCGTCTTAAAATGCCCGGATTCGCCGATTTTAGCACAGCCCCACGTCCACCCCACCCCCCGCATGGACGATTCCATACCCCTATGCTAATCTGAGGCTTAATTCCACAAGGTGACAGGAGCCTAATCTTGAAATTCGGATTCTTCTCCGTCTTAGACAATCCCGAACTCCAAATCCCCTACCACCAGATCCTGAACGAGCTGTCTGAGCAGACCCGAGCCGTCGAGCAGGCCGGTTTCGACGGCATCTGGCTCGGCGAGCACCACTTCGGCGGAGAAGGGTTCGACTGCATCCCCAACCCACTTATGATCCTCTCCCACCTTGCCGCCCAGACCACGACCATCCGGCTGGGACTCGCAGCCTTAATCGTCCCGCAATGGCACCCCCTGCGTATCGCCGAGGATGTAGCCATGCTCGACCAGCTAAGCGGCGGACGTGTCGAGTGCGGCGTCGGCCGCGGCATCTTCCCCCGAGAACTTACAAACCTGAACATTGAAGCCGACCGCCGCAACGAGGACAAGAACTGGCGCGTCTTCCTAGAGACCGTCGAAATCATGAAAAAGGCCTGGACCGAGGACCCCTTCACCTGGGACGGCGAGTTCCACAAATTCCCCCATCCCGGCGTTCAGGACAGCCACGCCTGGCACCCCCGAGACCCCCGCTACCGCTCCGAGTCCGGTGAATACATCGGCATGTCCATCCAGCCTAAGCCCTTCCAGTCCCCCCACCCCCCTCTCTGGAACGTAGTCGACAAGACCCCCGGCTTCGTCGTCGCCGCCGAGCATGGGCTCAAGCCCATGACCTGGCTCCGCGCCCGCAACGGCCTCAGGGAGGCCTTCTCGACCTACCAGGATGCCGCGACCCGTGTCAACGGCAGACCTATGGCCCTCGGCGAAGACTGCGCCCTCCTCCGCACCACCTTCGTCGCCGAGACCATGGAGGAGGCCCGCCGCATTGCCGAGGAGCCCCTCAACCACCTGTGCAAATACGTCGGCGGCGTCCGCGCCCGCTCCATCTACCTCGACCCCGGCGAGGAATTGACCGAAGAAGACAACGCCAAGTCCTGGTTTGACTTCCTCATGGAGAAAGACCACATCTTTATCGGCGACCCCGAATTCGTCGCCGAGAAGATACGAGGCATCAGGCGAGAATATCAGCTTGAGAGCCTGCTGACCCTCATGGCCATGCCGGGCCTCGAACACCGCCACGTCATGCGCTCCATCGAACTCTTCGCCGAGAAGGTTATGCCGTTAGTCGAAGAGCGCCAGCCGGCAATCGGCTAGCCCAGCATCTCCAGCGCCTCCATCGGGCTCATGGATACGCACGTGAATATCGGCGTGTCCCGCAGCGTGTAGCTGCTCGCCTCCGTCCCCCGCAGCTCCATCACCAGGTCCAGGAAGTCCGACGGGCTGTCCGTCTCGAACGACACCATGAACTCCTGGTCGTCCAGCCCGAAGGAATAGCTGGTGTTGATCTTCACTGACGGGTATTTGTGGCCCGTGGTGATGTGCGCATCCATCATTCGCTGCCGCTCCGCCTTGTCCAGCATGTACCATGCCCGGGTCTTCACAAACGGGTAGACGAAAAGGTACCTCGCGCCCGTCGGGGTGATCTTCAGCCTGCTCCCCTCCTGCCCCGCGTGACGGTGCTTCTCGGTGTATATCGACTTCCGGGTCATCGCCAGGTACGAATACGGGATGTCCAGGTATTTACCCAGCCCCGACCCCAAAAGCGCCGCCGTTAGCTGCTGTATCGGCTCGAGTTCATCGCAGGCATTCCAGATAAGCAGGTCGGTATCCCCTCGGGTCCCGACCGTGCTGTAGCTCCGCACCATCAACCTGTCCGAATATTCGTCCAGGATCGCCGCAAACTGCCCCCGGCCCTCAGCCTTCTCATCTCCCGAAAGCCCCCGCCAGGCCTTGTCCGCCTTGAAAAACGTGTACTTAACGTACGATCTGCCGTTGCTGTTGCTCACTGTTTTCCCTTCTAGGTTCCCCACGACTACAGCAATTATATACGGGTAAGGTACCCTATCCTCGACTAAAGGTGCGGCCTCCCCACCCCCAACCCCTCCCCAACCGCCCGACCCACCACCCCCTTCTCCCGAGTCCCTTCAATCGTCTCCGCAGCCGCTTCCAGTGTATCTCGGTAGGAATCAAGAAAATCGCCGTCTACATTCCCCATGGCCACCTCACGCGCGTACGTTTCCACCGCTCCTGCTAGCATAATGCTAACCCACCATGCCCCGTTCCTCTCCACCAGCCCCGACAAAAACTCCCCGTCCCGCTCCAGCGAGATCCTCTGCTGCGAGTACTCCCGAGACCTCTCCAAATCAAACGCAAAATACGCCAAACTCTCCTTCACCACCTCTTCCTCCCCCCTCCTCCCCAGCCCCGACACAATCTCCGCCGCAAAGTCCGCATCGAAATACATAATCTGGTATATCAGCCGCGCCGGTGGCGTTCGCACCGCCTCCGACTCAAGCACCAGGTCCAGCGTCAACTCCATGTCCGACCCCATTATCTCCAGCGCCCACTCGGGGTCGTACGCAATGAACTGCGGTACTCTCGGACTCACCTCCCTTATGATCTTCAGCGTACCCACCGGGTCCCGATGCCCTCGCGCCAGCACCCGACTGTACGCCTCCTCGTTCGTCCACCTGTCTATCGCAAAGTTCCCCGACCTGTTATCAAACAGCGTCCTCATCCCTTCTCTGAAGGTCTCCGCACTCGCATCCTCCGTGATCCCCAGCGCATCCACCATCTTTGCTGGCTTCAGCCTTGTCCGCGCCTGCACGGGGCTTAGCTTCAGCAAATCCACCGCCGACTCCCCGCTTATCTCATCCATTATCGCCGCCGCGGCTTCCCGGTCCGTGCTGAAAAGCAGCTCTAGTAGCGTATCGACGTTCTGTTGCAGCTTTGTGGGGTCTCCGGTGCCGTAGGCCCTGACGTGTTGCTCCAACACCCGCGCCCCCTCACCCGAGTCCCCCTCCCCCGACTCCAAAATAGTCTCCACGTCCGCCACAAAGTGCCGCAACTCCTCCACAAATGCCGACGCTCCCTTCGGCAACGAGTAAGCTCCGTGGTCATCGTCCCCTGGCTCTAGGACTGCCAATAGGAGTCGATTGTCTACGATTGGCAGGAAATTGAAGAGAAATGGGTCCCCGTCGAGCTTGCCCTTCAAGATGACCGATGCTTCCTCCACCCCCCTCCCCTCTACCGACTCCAGCGCCTCAAACGCCGAAGCTATCGTCCCTACACCCTCACCCAGTCCGTAGTCTTCCACAATCCCCGGATACTTCTTGTGCAGCGCAAACATCTCCCTCAGGTATCCCCGCCAGTACGGGAATCCTCGGTCCACGTTGGCCGCATCCCTCAAGCTGCCGCTATCGTTTAGCACCTGCTCGAACTGCTCCACGAAGTCGACTAGCCGTTGTCTCTCCTCCCTCACAAGGATGTCTCTCACCTCGTCGTCCAGTCCCGTCTTCCCACCCGCCCCCACCCCCGAGTACGCATCCCTCGGCACATGCGAAAGCTGCAAATACGAGTCCGCAAGCCGCCTGTCCTCACCCCCCAGCCCCGAGTACCACCCCAGCAACTCCGCCCACGACTCATACTCCCCGTCAGTCATAAACTGATCGAAATACTTGCGTAGGATCGGGGGCACGAGCCCCAGGTCGCCCGCCGTGAGACGCGGGATATCCGCCTCTCCGGCATGTAAAAGGTCCGAGTAGCCGGCTATGTCCAGGTTAGGGAAATTCCTGAAGCGCTCTCGCAGCGGCTCGTACCTGTCCGGGGGTTGGGCCATGAATTGCCGTAGGTCTGCATGGTACTGCGCCATCGCCGTCGACACCCCCTCCCCACCCGACCTCTCCCACGATAGCTCCGGGTATCCCGTCACCGGAAACGCGCCCCAGTACGAATGGCCCAGCTCGTGCGCCAGTCCCCCCATCCTCGCCTGCCCCACACCCGTGAACCCCCGATACCCCGTACTCCCGAACCACGCCGGCCGACTCTCCATCCTCCTTACGTCCAGCGAATGTATAAGCTCCCGACCCTCAGGCGTTATGTTGAACAGTGTGGCATAGGCCTCCAGCCGCGCCTCCACCCAGCCCCGTTCATCTTCCGTCGCCTCCACCGGAGCGCTGCAAGAGGTCAGTATTCCCGGCAACACTAGGATCAACACCGCCAACCCGACAATCAACCACTCCCCACCCCCCGACCCAACACGGCGGCCGCGGCCCCCGGTCAACCCATCTTCGCCCTTACGTCCCGGGCCTCGGGGTTCGGTGTGTTCGGCAAAGGCTCACCATTCAGACCCGCCATCAGGTTGTCCACCGCCATCAACGACATCTTGGTCCTGGTCACCACGCTGCCGCTGGCTATGTGTGGCGCAATAATCACGTTCTCCAGCGTCAGCAGCGGATCATCCATCGATATCGGCTCCACCTCCGTCACGTCCAGCCCCGCCGCCGCTATCGTCCCGTCCTTCAACGCGTGGTACAACGCCGTCTGGTCCACCACCGGCCCCCGAGAAGTGTTCACTAGCACCGCCGTAGACTTCATCGCCCCCAGCGTGTCGCTGTTTATCAGGTGCCGCGTCTCGGGCGTCAGGTTAACGTGAACGCTCACGAAATCCGACTGTCCCAGCAGGTCCTTCAGGTCCGCGCAATACGTCGCGTTGAATTCCTTCTCCGCCGCCTCATTCCTGAATATGTCGTAGTAGGCGATGTTCATCCCGAATCCCCTCGCCCGCTTCGCCATCTCTATCCCGATTCTCCCAAACCCGATGATCCCCAGCGTAGACCCGTGGATATCCTGCCCCAGCAGCACCTTCGGGCCCCACGTCTTCCACTTGCCCGCCCTCGTATACCGGTCGCCCTCCGACACCCTTCTACCCGCCGCCATAAGAAGCGCAAATGCGAAGTCCGCCGTCGTCTCCGTCAGCACCCCCGGCGTATTCCCGACCGGTATCCCCCTCTTCGTCGCCTCCGCAATGTCGATGTTGTCGAACCCCACCGCCATGTTGCTCACCACCCGCAGGTTAGGCGCCGCATCGAAAAGCTCCGCGTCTATCTTCTCCGTCAGCAGGCAGTACAGCCCGTCGATGTCCTGCACCTCCTTCAGGAGCATGTCCCGGGGCGGCGGCATCTCCGAATCCCAGTACTTCATCTCCGTCGCATCCCTCAGCCTCTCCACCGCCTCGTCGAATATCTGCCTCGTAACGTAGATCTTCGGTTTAGCCATCGGAACCCTCCGCCAAATGTATTGCGACATTCTACAATCTCGCTTTACACCCCCGCCACCCCACCCCCCTATCCCGTCATTCCGCCCCTTTAACCCGTCATTCCCCCTATTTTTTCGTCATTCCCGTGCTCCGACACGGGTCGAAGATGCGCCATTGGCGTGAATCCATCCCGCGGGGCACGGCGGGGCGTTCCCTCCCCTCCGTCATGCCCACCCCCTACTCCGTCATTCCCGAGTAGTCGGGAATCCATCCCTCCGGAACACTCATCTACATCCTAGCAACTCACCCCCCCACCCTTGCCTAGCCCTACACACCAAATCACTGTCATTCCCATGCCCCGCGAGGAATCGGAGGGAATTCCCCCCAAACCCGTACATTTGCTTGACACACCTGAGCAATGGCGCTATCATACCCTCCGTTCGCGAACACTAATTCAGTAACACAAGGAGGTACCAGAAACCCAGGGAAGCCCACCCGACCCACTAGAGAGGATGTCGCCCCCGAGACGTCGGGGGTCGGGAACGCCGTCCCCTCACCACGGGTCCCGTGTCCCTTCCCTAACCCCCAGGCGATGGATGGTCCATCGACTCTATGCGGCATCAGGCCTCTCTGTCGACGCCCTTGCCGATACGACGCCCCTCACCCGGGCGTACACGCCTCGCCGACTTAACCCTCGCCGAGGATTTCCGCGAGTCTATTGGCTCGTTATGCAGGGCCTTAGTGCCCTTATGCGGCTCCATCCGCCCACGGCGGCTTCGAGCCGATATGCCGTCCCGCTCAGCGGTCGAGCGCTGATGCAGGACGGATGTGCCCCACCCAGGGACGCCCTCGACACCGGCAAGTCCCCCAAGGCATGCGTGGGGATTAGGCAGGACGCCGCTGATGTGATACATCCGCTATGGCGGACCATAAGCGTCGGCGTAGGTGCCATAGAGGCCCTGCATCCGAGTCCCGGACCTCCATCGCCGACCCAAAACCCAACAGACAAACCCAAAACTCCAAACCCCACAATCGAAGACCCACCTCAGGAGGACTGAACAGAAACCCGGCGTATCGCCAACCTGCCCGGCGGGTGCAACCCCTTGCCCCCGCGCACCCCCACCCCCTAAACTTGAACGTGCCCATGCAGGACAGATACGGACTACCTATCACCACCGGTTCCTCCCGCGCCGCCGATCTCTTCGTGGACGGACTCGATATCCTCCTATCCATGAATCACGGCGCCCCCGAGCGCATCGCCCAGGCCATCGAAGCCGACGACTCCTTCGCCGTCGCCCACGCCACCCTTGCCTACCGTTTCATGTTCGAAGGCAAGGTCGAGGACGCCCGAAAGAGCATCAAGCGCGCCGCAGCCCGCGCCGAGGGCCTCACCCGCCGGGAGCGACTCTACGTCGCCGTAATCCACGCCTACATTCACAGCCCCGGCCACGAGGCCCTCTCCCTAATGAAAGAGTACCTCCGGGAGTTCCCCCGGGACATCCTCATCCTCTATATCGCCAACAACCTCCTCTTCTACGGTTGCAGCGGCGGCGGATCGAAGAGCTTCCCCGCAGACCAGATGGCCCTGTGCGGCGAGGTCGCTCCCCACTACGACGACGACTGGGCCTTCCAGAGCCGCTATGCCTTCGCCCACCACGAGTCCGGCATCCTCGACGAGTCCCTCCGCCTCGCCGAGGCCTCCCTCAAGACCCGTCCAGACAACGCCGACGCCTCCCACTCCGTCGCCCATGTCCTCTTCGAAAGAGGCGAGGCCCATGACGGTGCCCAGTTCCTCGACGAGTGGACCGAAGACTACGACAGCCGCGCCCCCTTCTACGTCCACCTCGCATGGCACTACGCCCTCTTCGAGCTCTCTCAGGGCCACTACGGCAAGGTCCTCGACCTCTACGACCGCCGCATCCAGCCCGCTGTTGCCGCCGGCGATGGAGGCGCCCTCGCCGACGCCGCAGCCCTCGCCTGGAGATATATGCTCTATTCCAACACCGTCCCGGATATCGACTGGCAGGCCCTCTCAGACCTGGCCGAGCCCGCCCTCCGCACCGAGGGTACCGCCTACCGGGATGTCCACGCCGCCCTTGCCCTCGCAGGCGCCAACCACTGGGACAGGATGACCGGCCTCCTTGCCCGTATGCAGTCCCGCGCCGCAGACGGCGACGCCCTCGCCTCAGAGATCATGGTCCCACTCCTCAAGGGGCTCGAACGCTTCGCCGCAGAGAAAGCCGAGGAAGCCCTCGAACTCCTCGACCCCCTATTTGGCCCTTCAGTCCTCGACCGGCTCGCCCGCATCGGCGGCAGCCACGCCCAGCGAGAGATCCTGGAGGACACCCTCGTGGCTTGCTACATCGAGACCGGCCGCTTCGAACAGGCCGAGTCCATGCTCCGCACCCGCCTTTCCCGCCGCCCTTCCACCCGAGACCTCTTCTGGCTCGCTAAATCCGAAGCCGCTCTCGGCAACAATGACGCCGCACAGAGCAACTTCCGCCAAGCCAACCAGGACTGGATCGCCTCCAACCATGACCCCGATTCGGCAGAGCTCGCCAGCCTCCGGGCCTCCATCTCCTGAGAGGCTAGCGCACCCTTTCCCCGGCCATGAACACCGCTACCACCTTCTCCAGTGCTTTGAGGTCTTGTGTTGGGTCTCCCTCTACCAGCAGCAGGTCCGCCCCCTTGCCCGCCTCCACCGTCCCAACCTCCCCACCCAAACCCAGCGCCTTCGCGGCCTCCCTCGTCCCGGACAAAAACGCCTGCTCCGTCGGCATCCCTACCTCCACCATCGACTCCAGCTCCCTGTGGAACTGCCCGAACGGGTAGGCCCCCCAACCGCAGTCCGAACCCCCAATCATCCTCGCCCCCGCCGACACCAACTCCCTGAAGACAACTCCCCGCTGCCGTATGGTCTCCTCATTCCCCTCCAGTTCCCGTCTCTCCTTCTCCGTTATCGTCCCTTCCTCTCTCTTGGCCTCCAGCGCCAGCGTCGCCGCGCGACGTATGTGGATGGTCGGGTTCACCCAGACCCCCGTATCCGCAATCCTCTCCCCGATTCTCGGGTCCCACCTGCTAACTCCATCCTCGTCCAGGAAATTACAGTGGATGATCATGTCCACCCCAGCGTCCAGGCAATTGACGATCGATTGCGTCGAAATCGCATGTCCTGCCACCAGCCGACCCCTGTAATGCGCCTCCTCCACAATCACCTTCAACTCTTCCAGCGTGTACGCCGCCCGCTCCGGCATGCTCCCTCGGGTCGTGCCCCCGCTAGTCATCACCTTGATGAACCCAGCCCCGTTCTTAACCATCCGGCGTACCGCTGCCCTCACCCCGTCTATGCCATCCGCCTCGGCGCCCATCATCCAGCAGTGCCCGCCGGTTACAGTAACCGGGTTGCCACAGGCCACAATCCGGGGCCCGGGCACTATGTCCCGGCGGATCCCCTCCATCAACGAAAACACCACCTTGTTCCATCCGCCGTTGTCCCTCATAGTCGTCACGCCACTCTCCAGAGCCATCCGGGCGCTCTTTACCGCCTCCATCAGGTGGATGTCGTCCCCATCTTCATGCACTTCGTCCACTGACAATCCTGTCCCCGGCATGTTCGTGTGCGTGTGACAGTCGATCAGCCCCGGCATCAACGTCGCCCCCGGAAAGTCCAGCACCACTCCCTCCATGTCTCCGCTCTGTGACAGGTCCGACTGCCGGGCCACCCACTCCACCCCTCCTCCCGACACCCTCACAGCCATCGCTTCCTTCACCTCTCCATTCACACCATCCGCCAACCTCCCCACCTTGATAATCGTCGGTACTCCATTGCTGCTCATCTTGTTCTCCTTTCCTCAATACCTGCCTCCCTTGACGGAAGAAGGTTGGGGTGAGGATGCATCATACCCTTCAAGGCAACTTCCGAATCCTCGGCATGCCCACCCCCGACACCAGATTCGCCACCGCCAATATACCCCCATTGATCAACAACGCCCGTGGCGCCCCCAGCATCCCCGCCACCCAGCCCACTTCCAGGTGTCCCGTCGGCGCCGTACCGATCGCCAGCACCCAGGACCCCATCGCCCGACCCCGCTGTTCGTTCGGAACATTCTCCTGCATCAGCGTCTTGTACAGGGTATCCGCCGCAGTCGCACACGCATTCACCACCAGTATTACAAACAGGTAGAACATGAAGTTATCGTATAAGGAGAACGCCATGAGAGAGATGCCAAATCCTCCAGCCGTGATGAACGCGTACAATCCCTTCCTGCCGGAGTTTCTCAGCCTTGCCAGGCTTAGCAACCCCAACAGCCCCCCAATCTGGCTCGTCGCCGCCATCACCCCCAGCCCCACCGACCCCACCCCCAGCACATCTTTCGCAAACACCGGAAGAACGCTCTGGTGCGTGAACCCCAATATCTCAGTTATCGCCGCCAGGTACATCAGGGCCAACAGCACCCGGTTTTGCCGTATGAGCCGCACCCAACCCACCAGGTTTTCGAATACAGGTTGGCGAAGGGCCGGCGCAGCCTGTCCTACATCCCGTGTTCCCAACAGCACAGTCAGACCCACCAGATATGTGGCGCCTATCAATACGTACGCCCCCCCGATGCCAACCTCCCGGATCATGAACCCCGAACTCAGCGATCCCAGCAGGGCCCCGACCCGGTGGCTCGACGACATCAGCGCAAGCCCGTTCAAGCTCCTCTCCGGCCCCACTATGTCGTAGGCATAGGCCTGGCTCGTCGTCCCGAAAAACGCCTTCAGACACCCCGACACCCCCGCCAGCAGGATAATCGGCCACACCTGGCTCACTTCCAGGAACATCAGCGCCGACATTGTCCCGGCCCAGACCGCCGCCCCGACGTATATGAATCGCAGAAACATGCGCCTGTTCACCCTGTCCGCCACAGACCCCGACACTATCCCCAGAAAGAAGAACGGCGCCATCCCCGCCGCGAACGCTACCCCGACAAGAAACGGGTCGTCCGTCATTTCGAAGACCAGCCATCCCAGGGCCACCATCTCCATGCCCCAGCTCAGCGCATGAAACACGCCTCCACCCCAGAGAAAGCGGAAGTCCCGAAAGCTAAAAGCCGCCCACGGACCGCTGGGCGCTGCATACGTCGTCTGGGCCATGGGGGTAAGTCTACCCTATGGCCTGGGCGCTCGGTCGGGTCCTTGGGGCGAGGCTTTGGGTAGCCGAGCTAGTCGGGGACAGCCACTATCCCCGCACCAATCATCCCTTCTATCTCTTCCGATGAGTACCCCACTTCTTCCAGCACTTCCACCGAGTGTTGGCCCAAGACCGCTGCGGCGGCGTTATCCAGCGTCGGAGTCTCTGAGAAATGCACCAGCACCCCCGGTTGCCTTAGGCCCGTGAAAGTCCGGTGTTCGCCTTCATAGACCATCCCCTCCACAAGTGCGTGTTCGTTCTCGTAGAACCCCTCGAAGTTGCCCTCCGCCACCCTGACGCACGGGACACCTTTCTCAACAAGCCTCGACTCCCATTCCCGGGCGGTCCCTTTCGCAAACACCAACCCCAGGGCCTCGCATAGATCCTCGTTCCACGGGTCCATCTTAGCCGCCTCTGCGAAAGACATCTGTGGATCTTCCCATTCATCACTCAGGGCACCCTTCAACCTCTCCCATTCCTTATCCTGCACACACCCTAGGAACACCCAACCCTCCCCCGTCTCATACAACCTGTACACCGCCGACAGCCCGTGCACCCCCGCATCCGCCAGCGGTCTCTCTTTCTTGCCTTCGTACCGCATGAAATCGTCAGAGGTTGCCAATGCACCCGTTTTCATCAGGCTCAGGTCGACTTTTTGCCCCTGTCCCGTCCTGTCCCGGTGGTTCAGCGCCATCAGCACCGCCACGGCCAACATAAGGGCATTCGTGTCATCGCAGATCGCCGTTCTGAGGAATATCGGTCCCCCCGACCTCCCCCCGTTCCACGCCGTCAGCCCCGACATAGACTGGAAGAGGGGGTCGAACCCCGGTTTTTTAGCCTCCCGGCCGGTCGGGCCGTACGCCGTGCTATGGACGTAGATTATGTCCGGCCGAATCTTACGCGCCGATTCATAGTCGATGCCCAGCCGCTCCGCCACCCCGACCCTCATGTTGTGCACCAGCACGTCACTCCTCTCGATGAGCCTCCTCATCACCTCCTTCGACTCCGGTGCCTTCAGGTCAATCGCCAGGTCTTTCTTCCCCCGGTTTGACCCCAATATGAGCATCGGAACGCTGTGCCCACCCTCCCCGTGCAACGGCTCCACCTTCACCACATCCGCCCCGAGATCGCACAGCGCCATCGGCCCCAGCGGCCCCGCAATGTACGCCGAAAGGTCCAGTACCCTCAGCCCCTCCAACGGCGTCCTGCACAACTCTCCTCCCCACTTCCGATGCCTCTTCTTTCGCCCCTTAAGAGGGAATAGATCATCCACTGATTCCATACTGTCATCCCCGTCCACGGGCGCAGGTCCCTTCACCCGACCCGGTGTCTCCGAAAACAGGATTGGATGCCCGACCTGCTTCATCTCTCCAAGCTGTGGGTCCTTCACGTCTACCACCAGCCCGTTTTCATGCACCTGCGGCACGTCCATGTACTCCTGCGTCGATAGCACCGGCGCCGTAGGCACGTCCCCCTCCTCCAGGATCTGCAACCACTCCGCCCGAGGCCTCTCCCTCACCCTGTTCCCTATGAGCTTGATGGCTGCCAGCCGGTCCTCGTCCCTTTCCCACCCCGTTGGCGCGGTCTCGAATCGCGGGTCTATCACCAGTTCCGGCAGGTCCAGAGCGATCGAGAGTTTGTCCCAAAACCAGCGCGTCAGGCAACCGATGTGTATCCATTTGTCGTCGGCACACGGGTACATCCGATAGGCCGGCATTCCCCCGTGGGGATGCACGTTATTCACTATGAAAGGCGGTAACTCGTTGGCTATGGGAAGGACCGGGTACCGAATTGCGACGGCCCCTTCGTACATGCTCGTCCAGACCCGCTGCCCGATCCCCGTCTCATTCCGAATGTGCAGCGCCGACAAAATACCCTGCAGCGCCAGCATCACCGTCCCGTAGCTCGCCACTGGAGACGACACGAACACGGGCCCGGGCCTCACCCCCGCCTGCTCCGTCATTATCCCGGACGCCGCAGCAGCTATCCCCTCATATCCTGGGAGACCCTTCAACGGCCCCTTCTCACCGAACGACGATATCGAGCAGTAAATCACTTTCGGATTTCTCTTTCTAACCGCCCCGTACCCGATCCCAACCCCATCCGCCACCCCGGCCCGCCAGCTCTCAATCATCACGTCCGCCCGGGATGCCAACTCCAGCGCCGTCTCCACCCCCTCCCTCGTCCTCAAGTTCAGAGTCAGCTTTCTCTTCCCCCTGTTCCACACCCGGAACGCCGGGTTGTTGCCTAAAGGGTCTCCTTCTGGCTCCTCAACCTTAACCACCTCCGCACCGTAGTCGGACAGCAGCATCGTCGTCAGAGCACCCGGAAGCCCCCGCGTAAAGTCAACTACCCGCAGCCCTTCAACCGGCCCCGGCATCACTTCATTAGCCATTCCTGCCGAAATCTCTACCCACCTCCCGTTTCCATGTCATCCTGAAGCCTTCCCTAGAGTCACTCCTATAGCTCTGGGGGTGGGGCATTCCGTTCGCCCTGAGCGGAGTCGAAGGGTCTCAAGAACGGAATGAGGAGTGGGGGCTCACCATCCAAACCACCCCCTAAATCACCACTTTTTCCTCTTTCATTTCCCCAATCTCCTCCCACGTATACCCCGCCTCTAGCAACACCTCCTCCGTGGATCCCCCGAACTCTGGGCTCGGCGCCCGAGGCGTCAGCGCCACCCCATCAATCTGGAACGGGATCGCTGTTTCCCTCAAATGTCCGAGGACCGGGTGATATACCCCTATTACGTATTCATTAGCCTCCACCTGCTCCCCGGAAATCACCTCCTCGGGTTCCGTCACCAAGCCCCATGCGATGTGTTCCGCATCCAACCGCTTACCCCACTCCCACAGCGTCCTTTTCCTGAACTGGTCGTCCAATATCGCTACCAATGCCGCGCTGTTCACCCTTCGCGCATCGATCTTTGCAAACCGGTCATCCCCTATTAGGTCTTCCCTTTCGACAGCCCGGCACAAGTTTGGCCAGAACCGGTCCGCCTGCAGGATCGTCATATATACCCACCGGTCATCCGACGTGTTGTAGATGTTGACCAGCGGATTCGGTGGGCTCTTTCTGGAATACCGGGGAGGCGTCTGCCCCATCCTGAGTGGCGCCCAGAGGTTCTCCGCCGCAATCCACGCCCCAGTCCCCAGCAGCGACCCGTCCACCAGCCCCCCTTCTCCCGTCCTTTCCTTCCTGTACAGGGCCGCCATCGCCCCCGCAAACATGCACGTACCCGTCGAGACGTCACCCAGCGACCCCCTCATCCTCGTCGGCACCGACCCCGGGTCCCCTATCGACGCCATGATCCCCGATCTCGCCCAGAACCCGATGGAGTCGAACCCCATCTTGTCCTTCTCCGGTCCCCGTGGCCCGTACCCCGTACCCCTTACGTACACTATTCCGGGATTTACTGCGCTGATTGAGTCGTAGTTCACCTTCAGCTTATCCAGCGTCGAAAGCCGTAGGTTGGTAACAAACACGTCAGCCTGCTTGCACAATGTGTACAGGACGTCCCGACCCTTGTCCCGGGACAAGTCCAGTGCAATGCCCCTCTTGCCTCGGTTCATCGTCTCGAACACGTAGTTGGGGTCCTGCTTTACCGTCGCATCCGTCGGCGTCCACCCGCGAGCCGGGTCCCCGCCCGTCTCCAGGTGCTCGACCTTTATGACATCTGCGCCGCAGTCGGCCATAATCACGCCGCACGCAGGACCCGCCAGCCAGATTGCCAGCTCCACGACCTTCACGCCCTCTAAAGGCAACATATCTTCAATCTCTTCTTTCTCCACCTCCCCAACCCTTCCTGGCAGAGAATTATACCAGCCGCCTTGACAAAGACTCCCTCGACCCGTGACCATTGAATAGTACCCTCACCGCCTGAGACACCACACCATGAACGTAGAATACGCTTTCCTCTGCGACTACGCCGACTCCTCCAATAAGCTCACGGCCGTCGGCATCGGCATAGATACCATCTACGCCAAGACCGTCCCCGTGGCGCACCAGCAGCTCTTCGCCGTCCTCGGCCTCAAGTTCACCTCCAACGAGACCCGACGCACCAAGGCCTTCGAAATGCGCGTCCAGGATGCCGATGCCAACGATATTATCCCGCCTGTTACCTCCAACCGAGACATCCCCGCTCCCGGCAAGGGGCTAACCTACCGCACATACCGCAATGTCAACGGCCTCTACGGCCTTCGCTTCCAGAAGTTTGGCGACTACCAGGTAAGCTGGCTCATCGACGGCATCGAGGTCTGCACCCTCCCCTTCCGCGTCGCCGAAATGCCCTCACCCTGACCCGCCCGGCCTCAGCCCCTTCACCCGCTCCACCAACCTCGGCAACACCTCCCCCGACGGCCCCCGCAGCACCACGTCGCACAAAGATGAGATCACCGTATCGTAGGGATTTATCTCGATCAGCACCCCACCCGATTGTTTAATCATGTGCGGAAAGCTCGCCGCCGGATATACCTCCGCCGTAGTCCCGACCAGCATCATGCAGTCAGACTTCTTCGACTCCTGGTCGCACTTCACCAGCACGTCAAACGGTATCGGCTCGCCGAACATCACTGTGTCAGCCTTGATGATGCCCCCACAGTCGTCGCACAGCGGAGGATAGTCCGTGACCTCGTATTCCTCCGCCGCCCACCGGCTATTGCACCCGACACACCTCAGCTTTGTCGAATTGCCGTGTATCTCCGCCACGTTCCTGCTGCCCGCCTGCTGATGGAGGTTGTCGACATTCTGCGTGATTATCCACCTCAGGTAACCCATCTCCTCCATCTCCGCCATCGCCAAGTGTCCGGGATTCGGCCGGGCCTGCTCGAAAGTGCTCCGAAATGCCGCCATCGGCCCTTCGTCGCTGTTGCGTTCCAGCCAGTAGCCCTCGGGATCCTGCAGCACCTTCTGGTAGCCGTCCATCGGAGGTTCCCCATACTTAGTCCAGATGCCCCCCGGCCCTCTGAACGGAGGTATCCCGCTCTCCACCGACATCCCCGCACCCACCAGCGCAGTCATATATTCAGACCCCACTATCAACTCTGCAGCCCTGTTTACCCCAGCCTGCAACTCAACCTCGTTCACAGCCTTTCTCCTTCTAATTCAACTAGTAAGAGGTTCTGTCATTGTCTTTCCTATGCCACGCAAGGAAGCTGGGGCGGGGGCTCCGATCCCATGGCCTGCGAGGGAAGAGGGCTAGAGCACGCCCCTTAGTCCCTTGAATAGATGCAGGTGATCCCGAGTCAAAACACCAACCTCCCCCCCTCCACCCTGATCAACCGCGCCCGAGATCTCACTTCCTCATCAATCCTGTCCAGGTCAGTTGTCGTCAAGATCGCCTGCTCACTCCCGAGCACAGTCTCCAGCACCCGCCGCCGCCTCGTCTCATCCAATTCCGAAAGAATATCATCTAACAACAGTATTGGGTCCTCACCCGTGTTCGCCTTGAGCATCTCGACCTCCGCCAGCTTCAGAGCAACTACCACCGTGCGCTGCTGTCCCCGGGACCCGTACAGGTTCGCGTCCCGACCTCGTACATCAAACCGCAAGTCGTCCCTGTGAGGTCCGACCACCGTCACCCCCTGCCCAATCTCCCTGTTCATATTCGCCGAAAGTCGCGCCCGGATGACCTCCCCCACCGCGCTCCCTTCTTCAACCCCAATTTCGCTGAGTTCCTTTGGATTCGGCAAGTACGTCAACGCAAACGACTCCCCACTCTCCACAAGCTCCCCGTAAATTACCGCGCTGGCCTGAGACATTTCCTCCAGCATTCGCCTGCGGGTACAGTGGATATGTACCGCCTCCTCAATTAAGGGAGCGTCCCATACCCTCAGTTGGCTGCTCTGGCTCGTACCTTCCCTGATCGCCCTCAGTAGGTGATTGCGCTGCGTCAGAATCCTCGTGTACCTCTGCAGCGCCTTAAGATAGTCCCTGTTCATCTGTGAAATCGTGACGTCCAGGTATCGCCTTCTCGAAGAAGGTGGTCCGGTCACCAGATCCACGTCCTGCGGGTCGAACATCACCGCATTCAACGTCCCCATCACATCCGACGCCCGTCTCGGCACCCCGTTAACCCGAGTCTGTTTCCGCAAGCTGTACGAGACCTCCGCGGCTCCCTCCGCCCTCTCCGCCACCAGCCCGACATCCAGCCTAGTCCTCTCTCCTTCCCTGCTCAACTCCCCCGCAACCCGCGCTGCTGGCAACGGATCTTCCATCGCCCCCCACCCGATCAACTCCCGCTCATTGGAAGCCCTCGCCGACTTCGTAGTAGCCAGCAAATACACCGCCTCCAGAAGGTTCGACTTTCCTTGCGCATTATCACCCCACAGAATGAACGTCCCCGGCCCCATGGACAGTTCCAGGGAAACATAATTCCTGAAGTTCGTAAGCGACAGACTTTCCAGGTACAAGGCCCTTCAACCCCACGGCAGATTGGTCCCGCTACACTCTATTAGGTGCAAAGCTGCTGTCGCAAGCAATTCTTGCCCGGATATCGTTCTCGCCCTGAGAAATATCCTCGGCGGAAGCCCCTTATTTACCTCCGCTATCCCAAGACACCTTCTTCCATGCAATGCAGAGGCCCCGCGAAGTGGCAGATGCGTCCAGGATGTGAATCGGGGCTGGGTTTGCTCGCCGGGGATTGTCCACCCCACCCCACCCATGTAATATGTCTCAGCCCCCCAACTCCATCCCACGACACCCCGGAGACACATCCATGAAATTCGCAAGATTCCAGGCCGACGGCCGAACTTCCTACGGCGTAGTCGAAGACGGTGCCGTCACTGAAATAGAGGGCAGCATCTACGGTGATGTGAAGCAGACCTCCACCCGGCATAACCTCGCCGACGTAAAGCTGTTCACGCCCTGTGAACCCACTAAGGTCCTCGCCGTAGGGCTCAACTACGCCAGCCATCTCGGCGGCAGAAAACAGCCCGAGGTCCCCGGCATTTTCTTCAAGACCCTTACTTCCCTCCTCGACCCCGAGGGCACCATCATTCTCCCCAAGGACGCCGGCCTCATCGAGCACGAAGGTGAACTCGTCATCGTAATCGGCAGGCGCGCCAAGTCCGTATCCAAAGAAGAAGCCCTCGACTACGTTCTCGGCTACACCGCCGGCAACGACGTCAGCTGTCGACCCTGGCAGCGAGGCGACCTCCAGTGGTGGCGCGCCAAGGGTTCTGACACCTTCGGCCCCTTGGGGCCTTTTATCAACACCGAAATCTACCCCTTCAACACAAACCTCGCAGTACGCATCAACGGCGAGACAGCCCAGGAAGGCAACACCTCCGACCTCATCTTCGACGTCCCCACTATCGTTAGCTTCATCTCCGCTTCCATGACCCTTGAACCCGGCGATGTCATCTACACCGGCACACCCGGCATCCCCGGCTCTACCAAGGACGGTGACATCGTGGAAGTCGAGGTCGAAGGTGTCGGAGTCCTCCGCAACTACGTCGCCGACGAGAAGTAGACCGGGCCCAACTTTGATCATAGACTGCTACCCCAGTTCCTTCGCCCAGTGGGACTCCGCCGCTGGATACAAGTCCAAGGCCGAGAAGATGGAGGTCATCCACCGGGAGTTGGCCACCCATCATCAGCCCGCCTGGCGCGCCCGGGACCGCACCCTCGTCGACAACTCATCCCTCATCAACTCCGACACCGGAGACCTCACCAACGCCCGCTGGACCCGACACATGGGCCAGCTCGCCTGGGAGTACGAAGGCGAGACCTACGTGAAACAGTACTTCCCGCCCATGCTCCACAACATGGAGTGCCCGCCCGAGCTCATGATCGCCGAGATGGACTACGCTGGCATCGACGCCGGCATCCTCCACACCCACCCCCATAAGGGCAGATACACCTTCCAGAACGAGTTCCAGCGCAACGTCGTAAACCGCTACCCCGACAGGCTCATGCGCCTCGTGATGGTCGAGGCCCACTCCGTCCCCGCAGATCCCGAAAAGGCCGCAGAAGAGGTGGCTCGGGAGGTCGCCAATTCCAGGAGCCCATCCGGCCTCCAGTTCATCCCCCGCTACTACTATAGTCCACCCCTGCGCGACCAGAAGGGCCACCGAGACCCATGGGACGACGGCCCCATGGGGCCCTTCTGGGACGCGGTCACAAAGCTGGGAATCCCCGTCTTCTTCACCATGATCGGCAAGGGGCTCGCGGGCCCGAGTCCCTACGGCTCGGCCCTTCTCGAAGAGTACATGGACGAGCTCCGGGTCCTCATCCGATGGATGGAACGCTACCCCGACGTCAAGGTAGTAATCACCCACGGCCTCCCTTGGCGCGCCTTCCTCGACGGCGACCGCATCCGGTTCCCCGAAGACATCTGGTCCGCCTTCCAGTCCCCTCAGTGCCACATGGAGCTTATGTTAACTATTCAAATGGGCGCAATATGGGAATACCCCTGGAAAGAGGCCGAGCCCACCATTGAGGAATGCGTCAAGCGTATCGGCGCCAACAGGCTCATGTGGGGCTCGGACTGGCCGATGGTCGGGCGGTACTGCACCTACAAGCAGGCCCTCAACCAGTACAAGCTTCACTGCAACTTCCTCTCAGACTCCGAAAGGGCCGACATCCTAGGCAACACCGCCGCCCGAATCATGGGCCTCCAATAAAACGCCCTACCCCCCACCCAACACCCCACCCATCCACCCCGCCAACTCACCCTCCTCCAACACTCTGATCCCTAGCCCCCGGGCCTTCTCCACCTGCTTATCCGTCGTATATCCATACGACGCCAGGTAGCAGTTCACGCCCAACCCCATCGCCGACTCCAGGTGCGCTACCTGGTCGTCCACGAAGTGAATGTCCTCGTAACTCACCCCTCGCCCCTCCATCACCAGCCGCATGTGCACGTTCTTGTCCGGTGACCTCCCAACCATGTCCTTCCCCAGCACGTGTCCCTCGGGCAAAGAGAACCCGTTGTGCTCCAAAATCGATTTGGCGACCATGCTCGGCTTGGACGTAGTTACGAATACCCCATCCAGGCTTCCATTGCGCTGTCCCAGAGCTTCTTTCATGCCGTCATACAGAGGGTTCCGATCCATCCAGCCCCCCTCGTCCCGAACCCTGAACCCTGCACGATACTTCTGGAACGCTGCCTCCAGCCCCGGCCCGTCCTCTACCCCGAAGATGTTCAGCAGGTCCGGCAATCGGGTTTCCAGTTCGTGGTCGAAGTCATCCTGATCCTTTATTGCCACCCCCCGGTCCAGTAGGTACAAGATCATCACGTAGTCCCGACCGTCTCTGATCAACGGCCTGAGCCGGTAGAACCCATCTCTGAAGTAGTCCGGCACTACCGACTCCATAGGATCGAAGGCTTCCCCTTTGGCCTGAACATAAGCCCCATACGCAGACACCACGCACTCCGCCGCGCTGTCGCATATCACACCGTCGAAGTCCAGGGCTATCACATTTTTGTTCATCAATGACACCTTGGCTGATAGCCAATCCATCTCGTTCCTACTATATGCTGAAAGGCTTTAGTTGACTCTCATACGCGCCCCTATTATCATTGATTCACACTTCTCTCCTCTAGGGGGACAAAAATATGCCCTTGAGCGCCTTCATCGGAGGCCCGGGAATAGGGTTGCCCGAGATCCTCGTCATCCTCGTCATCGTCATTATCATCTTTGGCGTTGGCAAGCTGCCGGAAATCGGTGGTGCCTTGGGCAAGGGCATCCGCGAGTTCAAGAAGTCTTCCTCAGAAGTCGAGAAAGTGGTCCAGGATGCCAAGGAGCCTCTGCGTTCCGACTCCCCCAAGCCCGACCGCAAGCCCCACATCCCCGAGTAATCTCTCACTGATCTCGGGGTCCCGTATCTCACCCTTCAGAGACACGCGTCCTTAGCTCCTCCACATCCACCCCGACCTCCCTGCCTATCCTAACCACCTGCTCCCAGTATTCCCCCCGCACCGGAACCCCGTCCCGAGACCTCCGCTCATATTCCAGTTGCGCCCGCTCCCCCGGAAGCACGATCTCATGGAACCCTTCTGCAGTCTTCGACTCCTTCACGTTCCTGATCATCTCATCGACCTTGGCTTTGAATTCATCCAGCGGCTGAAGACTCCCGACATTCACCGCCATCAGGAAGAACCCGCCTGTCCAGGGTTCGTCGGGTGTGGGGTCATGGGGGACGCTCTTTCCCGTCGTACCACCCGACGCTATTCCGGCCAGCACGTCCACGAATAACAACCAGCCCATGCCCTTCGGCCCCAGCGGCAGTATCGCCCCAAGCTGCTCCGAGTTCCGGCTCATCGGGTCCACTATCAACGGGATTGGGTCGCCCGTCCGGACGCCATCCGTCCCGACGAGGGGGTCGTCCGACATAGACACCCTGTCCCTCGCAGATAGCACCACCCGACCGTGCGACACCGAACTCATCGCCCCGTCGAAGATGATCGGCCTCTCGTTCCCGGCCGGTACGACAAAGGCCAAGGGATTAGTGTTGAATATAGACTCCCGGCCTCCCCACGCAGACACCAGCGGCACCCCGTTGCTCATCGCCAATCCTATGAAGTCGTGCTCCAACGCTCTCACCGCATACGCCGAGGCCATCGTGAAATCATTGGTGTTTCGCACCCATACCAGCCCAACCGTCGACTCCCTCGCCTTCTCTATCGCCACGTCCATCGCCCTCGTAGCCGTTATCTGTCCTGGCCCCCTGTTTCCGTCCAACAACGCATAGGAAGGCCCCTCGCTTACCGTCGCCATCGGAGTGCCAAACCGGAGCGCACCGCTCCTCACCCACGGATAGACCAAGTCAATGCACGCAATCCCCTGCGTATCCTTCCCGAACAGGTCCGCCTGCACAAACGGCTCCGCAAACAGCCTCCCCTCCTCTTCAGAAGCCCCAAACCCCCGCCCCAGCGTCCTATACACCTCTCGTAAATAAGAAGCCCTCTCAACCCTCATACAGTCCTCCGACTCCGTCTGGTATGCTCCTCGGGATTGGGCCGCTCATGCTGAGGCTCTCGACGTCTGAGCGGGTGGCGGGGTCCAGTCCCCTCTCCCTTGACGAGACCTTTGCACAACTGTCATTCCGGCCTCAGATCCAGAACCCACCCCCGCTAGATAGGATATTCCGCTCGCCCTAAGCCTGTCTAAGGGGGTCTCAAAAGCAGAATGGGTGGGGTGTGCCGCTCCCATATCGCGCAGCTACGCAAAGCCCTCTTGATGGGAGAGGATTATGTACCCCTCACCGCTCCAATTCCAGCATCCGCCGTTCAGCCGCCTTCAACCTCCGCCTATTCGCAAGCTTCGCAAGCCATATCCCGATTTCATATAGCACGATTATCGGGCTCGCCAGAAGCGTCTGGTTAACAGGATCAAAGGTGGGTGTGAAAATCGCCGCCGCTATGAAAGCCCCCAGCACCGCTACCTTCCTTCTCTTTGCAAAGCTGGCCGGTTTAACGACACCCAACCTCGCCATCAAGGTCATCACCAGTGGCGTCTGGAATGAAAGCCCGACCCACAAGCTCAACGCCAAGATCAAATTTATGTAGCGGCCAATCCTTATCTGAGGCTCTGCCACGTCCCCCCCGAAGTTGAAGAGGAAGTTGATCGCCGGTGGCAGCAGTACGAACCATGCGAACACAATTCCCGCAGCGAATGATAAAAATATGCCCGGTAGTGATACCAGAAGGTATCGCTTCTCCCTGGGCGTGAGGCCCGGGGCGGCAAACATGATCATCTGGTAGAGAATTACCGGCATGGCCAGGATTAGCCCACCGAGGAGCGCCACCTTGAAATATGTGGTGATGAACTCCGTTGGGTCTATATAGACCAGTGGGGTGTCACCCGCAGGCCCCTTGAGGAACTCCAGAACGCGGAAGGTGAAGATTGCCGCTATTCCCGTCCCCACAGCTAGCGCGAGCAGCGACTTTATGAACCGGTTCCTGAGCTCCCTCAGGTGCTCCAGTACCGATATCTTCTGCGACGCGCCCATTACTCCACGGGCCTCGATCGATTATGGGGCTCGGCAGACGAAGTTTTGGACCTTGCGGTCCCCTGCTGCTCCTCCTCCACCCGGAAGTCCACCGGTTGCTCCGCAGGCGATTCCGTCTCCGCCTTGACCTCCTCTACCGCCGAAGAAGCCATCCCTTGCGCAGCCCGCTGAAATTCCTGCAATGCGCCCCTGAGTGACGACACCACGGAGATCAGCTTGGAAGGCCCGAACAGCACCAGCGCCAACACCAGTATGACCAGGATTTCCAGGATTCCTACGTTAAGCGGGTTCAAAATGCGCTCTCTAGAGTCGGGTATGTAAGGGTCGCGGCCCGGTAATGAAGTATAGCACCCCGACGGCTCCCCACCCCTTCCCCCTCCCCCGAGACCCTGCTAACATGCCCCAGACCATGGAGCGAGATCAGTTGCAGCAGTTGATATTGGATTCCGTCGAGGACTCCGGTATTGCATCTTTCAAAGGCAGAGTCCCCGTCGGTCTCGGCAGGTCCACCGCCAGAGCCCTCATGTTCAAGATAACCTGCCACTGCGGCGTAACCGCCATGCTCTCCGTCGACACCCCGGAGGACGCCTCCGAAGAGCGCACCCTTGAAATGGTCCCTCATCTTGCCAAGGCCCTCGATAACCAGGCCTCTCAGTTCAGGCGTTTCCCCTGTGAGGCCCACTCCCGCATGTCCATGGGCTAGCCTTCCCGTCACCAGGAGAAAATCATGCAATCATCTGACGTAGTCATATTGGGTGGAGGAATCGCCGGTTGTCTCACCGCTTACTATCTTGGCAAAGCTGGCGTGAAGGCCACAGTTGTAGAGCGAGAGGCCATTGGGAGCCACGCTTCGGGATATGCCTTTGGCGGGCTCAGCTACCACAGCGGCTCCGGTATCCCCGGCCCGGTCTTTCCGCTAGCCAAGGCGGGCTACTTTCTTCATCGTGACCTGTACGGCGAACTACTTGAAGCTACGGGCGTCGACACCCATTATCGCAAGGGGGCAAACGTCAAGATGGCTTTTACCAATGAGGAGGCCAGAGAGCTTGATGAAGAGGTCGCATGGCAGACCGAACTGGGCATAGACTCACGCATCCTTGACCTTACCCAGGTGCAGGAAATCGAGCCCCGTGTAAACCCCGATGCCATACGCTTCCGATATATCGAAGAGTCCGCCGCCGTCGAAGCCTACCGGCTCTCCGTAGCCGTCATGCAGGCAGCCGAAAAGCTGGGCGCAGTCCTCAGGCACGGGAACGTAGTCGGCATCAACCGTGACGGCGCCCGACCCAAATCCGTCATCACCGAAAGCGGTGACGAAATCCCCTGCGATACCGTTGTGATCGCCATGGGCCCCTGGAGCCCCGAGGCCGCTTCATGGATCGATTTCCCCGTCCCCATTTGGCCCCTTAAAGGCCAGATAGTAAGGCTGGAGATGCCTGGCGAACCGCTGCGGTGCTGGTTCGGCTACCACGACAGCTATTGCGGCACCAAGGCCGATGGCCTCACCTGGTGCGGCACCACCGAGGAAGAAGCCGGCTTCGACGTGTCCACAAACGTCGAAGCCATGAACAGCGTCATGTCCGACGCCGTCAAGATGATCCCATCCCTCGCCGACGCCCGCGTCGCCCTACAGACCGCATGCCTACGACCTATGGCCTCGGACCTCATTCCCATCATCGGCGAGGTCCCGGGCTGGGAAGGTGCCTACCTCTGCGCCGGTGGGGGCCGCAAGGGCATCCTGCTCGGCCCCGGCATGGGCAAAGTCATCGCCGACCTCATAACAGACGGCCACTCGGAAATAGACTACTCGGGCCTCCTCCCCTCTCGATTCTCCAAACCCTGACACTATAGCCGTTTCTTCCCCTGTCATTCCGACTTCAAGCCAGAATCCATCCCCTTGGTGTGGCTGGGTTCTACTTCATATCTCTTGAGGGGAAGGTTAGGGTGAGAGTGATCCCCTCCCTAAAAGAAAAACCGGGTTGCCGGCTAAACCAACAACCCGGCCAATCCATTAAAGTAAAGCCTGGGGATACGAGTTGAGGTGGTTCTACTACTTCTTCTTCGAAGCCCCCCGCCTTGCAGACCCGCTTCTCGGTTTTGCATCCTGACTGGGCTCGCTAATCATCCTGTTGAGCCCCTTCGTCAACCTCGACGCCAGCCTGGAAGCCTTGTTCCGGTGTATGTAACCCCGAGACCCTGCCCTGTCCAGTAAGGAGACTGCTGTACGCGTCGACTTCTGTGCCTCTGCTATGTCTCCACTCTCCATCGACTTCCTAGCAGTTTTGACTTGAGTCCTGAGTGGGCTCGTCACCCGACGATTGATAGCCGCCTTCCGCGCCGATACCCTAGCTGATTTCTCTGCCGATCTTGAATTGGCCACTGTTCTGTTTTCCTCCCGGACCGTGGACTAGCTTCCCGTAACCACAGCCTGCGTGTGCTGATCGCTTCTCCTGACCCGCAACACTCCCTGCACTTTCTCAAGCCTGTTGAAAATCCTACTCAACTGCCTGATGCCGTTTGTCCCTAGGCTCAGATGCTCGGTCACCGTGCCGTCCTCGTGTGTCTCCGATATTACTCCCGATATGTTCACTTTCTCTGCCGAGACGACCGTCGTTATGTCTCTCAGCAAACCTACCCTGTCTTTGCCTTCTATCTCGATTCTAACAGGATACAGCCTTGCAGTCGAACCCCAGTCCACCTCTATCAGTCTCTCAGGTTCCGTTACGTTCTTGATATTGTGGCAGGACTTCCGATGTACGCTCACCCCCTGCGCCCGAGTTATGAACCCCATGATTTCGTTACCGGGCAGCGGTTGGCAGCACCTCGCCAGACGGGTTAATACGTCATCCACCCCCAGCACCGTCACCCCGGCGTTGAACCCCGAGTCTGTCTGCACTAGGGAGCCGGTGTCGGGTGCCTGCTTTTCCGTTCCGGACAGCCTCGTAGTGATCTGGTGGATGCTGATCGCTCCCGAGCCTACTGCCGCATACAGGTCTTCCCTGGTCGTGAAGCTCAGCTTGTCTGCAATCTCGTCCACCGTATAGTCCAGCGCCAGCCGTCTTCGCTCCTTCTCGATCAGCTCCTGGCCCCGCTGTATATTCTCTTCCCGCTCCTGCTTCCTGAACCACAGGCGGATCGCTTGCCGGGCCCCGGCCGTATTCACATACCCTAGGTCCGGGTTCAGCCAGTCAAGCCTCGGGCCCGGAACCTTGTTGCTCGTGAGTATCTGTACCGTATCTCCGTTCTCAAGCTGATAGTCAAGCGAGGTCAGCTTGCCGTTTACCTTCGCACCGCTGCACTTGTGCCCTATATCCGTGTGAATCCGGTACGCAAAGTCTATCGGTGTCGCCCCCGAGGGTAGTTCCTTGACCTCTCCTTTGGGCGTGTATACGAACACCTGGTTCGGAAGCAGGTCCGTCTTCACTGATTCCAGGAACTCCTCCGCCCCCGACACCTCCCTCTGCCACTCTAGCAGCTGCCTCACCCACGTCATCCTGTCCTCGAAATGGCTGGTGCCCTTGGCGCCTTCCTTGTATCGCCAGTGTGCCGCAATCCCGAACTCTGAAACCTGGTGCATCTCGAAGGTGCGAATCTGGATCTCCATGGGCACTCCGCCCTCTGCTTTGACGCTGGTATGCAGGGACTGGTAGCTGTTCTCCCTTGGGCTTGCTATGTAGTCGTCGAATTGCCCGGGGATCGGGTGCCAGAGCCCGTGGGTAATGCCCAGTGCCGCGTAGCAGTCCACAACCCTATCTACCAGTACCCGCAAGGCGAACAGATCGTGTATCTGGTCGAACTCCTTGCCCTGCGCCGTATACCGCGTCATCTTTCGGTGGATGCTGTAAATGTGTTTCGGTCTCCCGGTAACCTCTGCCTCGATGCCGGACTCTTCCAAGGCCGCCTTGAGCAGATGCGTTACCTGCGCTATGAAGCGTTCCCGCTTTGCACGCTTTTGGGTGAGCAAACGAGAGATCTCGCGGTACCTGTCGGGTTGCAGTACGCGGAACGCCAGGTCTTCCAGCTTCCACTTCAAGTCCGCCATGCCGAGCCGGTGTGCCAGCGGAGCATATATGTCCAGCGTTTCCCGGGCTATATTCAGTTGCCGTTGCCTGGGTAATGCTCTGAGGGTGTTCATGTTGTGTAGCCTGTCAGCCAGCTTGATTAGCACAACCCGGATGTCCTGTGCCATCGCCACCAGCATCTTGCGCAGGTTTTCGGCCTGTGTCGCCGAGGCATCTATCCCGTGCCCGTTCTCCCTGCGTATCGCAAGGAGTTCCAGTCTGGTCAGCTTGGATACCCCGTCAACCAGCCGCGTCACCTCCGGCCCGAACTTATGGTCCAACTCCTCCGGCGAGACGTCGCAGTCCTCCAGCACATCATGTAGCAACGCAGCCGCAATGCAGTTCGCGTCCAGCTTCAGGTCGGCAAGATGCAGCGCAGTAGAAAGCGGGTGTTGAATGTACGCCTCCCCCGACTTTCTCACCTGTCCCGCATGACTGACTTCGGCAAAGTTATACGCCTCCGCCACAAACCCGACCCGGTCCTCCGGCAGATACTTTCCCAGGCTCGAAATTAGTTTCTCTATGCTCATCTCTTGTGCCTACGGCAATTCAACATAAGTCAGTATAGTCCAGTCCCCATATCATGTTCAATTGCTAGCATCTCTCGAATCGGATATCGACAAAACACTCTTTCCTTCATCCGCTAAAATCCCCCCATGACTCCCGATTCCTGGCGCTACATCCTTCATGCAGACCTTGATGCTTTCTATGCCTCCGTCGAGCAGATGGACAACCCCAACTACAGGGGCAAACCACTTGTAGTCGGCGGCTCCCCCACCGTTCGAGGCGTTGTAGCCGCTGCCTCCTACGAGGCCCGGGAGTTCGGCATACGCTCCGCCATGCCCATGCGCACCGCCGTACGACTGCATCCTACCGTGATTCGGGTCTCACCTCGCTTCAACCGCTATCGGGAGCTCTCCGAAAAAGTCATGGCTGTCTACCGGGACCTGACCCCCCTCGTCGAGCCCCTCTCCCTCGACGAAGCCTACCTCGACATCAGCTGGTCGGTCCCCCGAGGCTTCGTCCAGCGCACGGCGGCCCAGCTGAAGGCGGAAGTCCGAATCACCGCCGGCCTTCCCGTCACGATCGGTGGCGGCACGTCCAAAACCGTTGCCAAGATCGCCTCCCAGTTGGGTAAGCCCGACGGCCTGCTTCTGGTCAGGCCCGGCGATGAACAGGACTTTCTGAGGCCTCTGAACGTCGGCCTCCTCTGGGGAGTCGGAGAAAAGTCCGCCGAGCTTCTCCAAAGATACGGCATAGATACTATTGGCGATCTCGCCGACCGTGAAGACGCCTGGCTGGGCAACACTTTCGGCAAGCGCGGCCCCGAGCTCAAAGCCCGCGCCCTTGGCATTGACAACGAACCAGTCGTCCCTTCCCGAGAGACCAAGTCCATTAGCTCGGAGACTACATTTCCCAACGACGTGGGCGATCGTGACTACATGGAATCAGTCTTGGCTGACCTGTCTCGGGAAGTCGGTAACCGGCTTAGGAAAGAAGGTCTCCGAGGCAAGACCGTCTCCATCAAGCTCAGACTCGCCAACTTCACCACCTTCACCCGACAGCATACACTAACGGCTGCCATAGACGACACTGACGATATCTTCCGTCACGCCCGAGTCCTGCTCCGCCGTGAAATGCAACCCGGCCTCGAGTTCCGACTCCTGGGCGTCGGCGTCTCCGGGTTCCAGGATTTCGGCCAACTCCCTCTCCTCCGCCTGGATGAAGACGAGTCCTGACCCCCGTCACCTATATACCTTTATACCTTGCGATATAATCTCCCCGTCCCCACTTGCCCTCACGGAGGACCCACTCATGCAGTTCGGATGCACCCTTCCTAATCGTGGTGAACTCACCTCTGCCGAGAACCTGAAGTTGATGGCCCAGACCGCCGAGAAGAGCGGCTACGATTCCGTCTGGGTCAGCGATCACATCGTAATCCCCACCGACATCGCCCCCCTCTACCCCTATAGCGATTCCGGTGAAATGCCTTTTGATGGAGACACACCCTACTGCGAACCCCTTACAACCCTCGCATATCTTGGCGGCGTAACCAATTCTGTCCGGCTGGGGACCCATGTCCTCGTCCTTCCTTACCGCAACCCCGTCCTAGCAGCCAAGATGGTCTCGACGTTGGACTTCCTGACCGGCGGACGGGTGATCCTCGGCATCGGCGCCGGTTGGATGGAGGAGGAGTTTGAAGCCCTCGACTCCCCTCCCTTTGCAGAACGAGGTCGTGTCACCGATGAATATATCGCCCTCTTCCGAGAGCTCTGGACTAATCCCTTCCCCGAGTTCAAGGGCCAGTTCACTCACGCTTCCGGCTACAACTTCTCCCCCAGGCCCGTACAGAGGGACAGCATCCCCATATGGGTCGGTGGGCACAGTGGCCCGGCCATAAGGCGTACTGCGAAACTGGGCGACGCCTGGCTGCCCATTGGCCTACGCGGCACCGCGGGCCTGGAACCGGACGAACTCAAGCAGAAAATCCAGCTTCTTGGCTCTCTGGCCGAGAAGGCAGGCCGGGACCCGGCCTCCATATCCGTCTGCTTCAGCACCGACCTCGGGTTTGACTGCGGCGGTGATACCTCCGAACGCCGCACCCTCTCCGGCTCTCCCGAACAAATCGCCGAGGACATCCACCGCTACGCCAACGTGGGCGTCGACTACTTCCTCTTCTCCTACAGGTCGGGCTCCATAAGCGAAGCCCTGGAGTCCATGGAACGGTTCGCCTCTGACATCAAGCCCCTCGTCGCATGATCTTTCCGCTTCCGATTGGGGATCTCCCGTGAGCGTGGACCCGACCCGCTTCGACCTCCAGCGCATCCACACAGCGCGTGACGTAACTGAGCTCTCCGAACGCTACGACCAGATGGCGGAAAAGTACGACGAGTCCCTCGCCGGAGAATGGGGCTGGACCTCGCCGGAGTACACCGCAGAGGTCCTCTCCCGATACACCACCCTCAACGCCCGGATCCTCGACGCGGGCGCAGGCACCGGCCTCGTCGCAGAGTGCCTTTTCAGGCGCGGCTACCGGGACCTTTTTGGTATAGACATGGCCCACGGAATGATGAAACAAGCCTTGCCCAAGAAGGCCTACCAGGGCCTCTACCGGGTCGAGTTGGGAAAACCCCTGCCCTTCCGTTCCAACCAGTTCGACGCCGTAATTTCAGTCGGCACCATGGCAATGGGCCACGCACCGGCCAATTGCCTTGAAGAGCTGGTCCGCGTCACCCGACCTGGAGGCCACATCGCCTACACGCTTAGGCCCGTCGTCTACGCCCACATGGGCTTCAAAGCCGTCCAGGACAATCTCATGGCCCGAGGCCAATTGAAGTTCCTTGAGAAGACTCTACCCTTCGCCCCCATGCCCAAGAAAGCCCCCGACTTCTACTACGAGGTCTGGGTATTCCAGGTCACCGGATAACGGGAATTATCCGGCAATGCGAAGAGTCCTTAGTCTGTTAATGGCAGCGGCAAGCTCCTGTGGCCTGAAGTACGCCAAGTTCCCCGGATGAGGCCTCGACGCCAGCGCGTCCAGCCCCGACTCTCCAATCACTCTCTCCACTTCATCGATAATACCTTTGATATCTCCACTCACCACGCGTACCCGCTCCGCCATCGCCTGTCCGATAGCCTCAACCTGCCCGTGCTCCACCAGTTGTTCCACTGCGGTCAGATCAATGTCGTTCTCCCCATAAGTAAGCGTCCTCAACCCTCGGGGCCGCGTGTATGAAGACCTCCGGCCCTTTGCCGGGTCAAGGGACCCGGGCACTGGTCTCCTTCCCAATGAGGGTGCGAAAGCCGCCACCTGTGCCCCTTTCCGTCCCGTGGGATATTTTCGGGCCACCTCCCTTGCCTCCCCGTAGAGTCAACCGGGACATACTCGACCATCGAGATCACCGTGTCCGCCACGTCGAAGTAGTCCCCCGCCCCACCCATCACCAGCACCGTCGACACCCCTTTCTCCTCGTACATCTGCCGCACCCTGTCGAGAAATGGGGTAATCGGCTCGTACTGTTTGGCAATCAGCGCCTCCATCCTCCGATCTCTGATCATAAAGTTCGTCGCCGAGGAGTCCTCGTCCAGTAGCAACGTCCTGCACCCCGACTCTAGCGCCTCGATGATATTCGCCGCTTGGGAAGTCGCCCCGCTGGCATTCGGAGTGCTGAACGCTTTCGTGTCCAGCCCTCCTGGCAGCCCCGAGATGAACGGAGATATATCCACTCCCGCCACCCCCCTCCCATCCTCCGCCCTGATCTTCACCGCCGTCGGGTCCGTAACCACAAGCTCCCGACCGTCCCCCGGCACATGGTTGTATACCCCTCTCTCGAGGGCTCTCAGCAGCGTCGACTTGCCGTGAAACCCTCCCCCGACTATCAACGTCACACCCTTCGGCACACCCATCCCCATCACCCTACCCCTGTTCGGAAGCATGAACTCCCTCATCAGGCTCTCGGGTGACTTGAACGGGATACCGCCTACGAGGGGCCCGGGCTCCACGCCGCTTTTCCTTGGCAGGATGCTCCCATCCGCCACGAAGGCCACAAGCCCGGCCTCGTCAAGCATTCCCCGGAGGCTGTCAGCATCCTCCGCTGTAAGTACGTGGTTGGTAACTGTGTTAGCGTCGATTCTTTCGAAGAGCAGGGACGCATGCACCGCTATGGGCAACCGTCTCACAAGGATATCCTCCGCCTCCCGACCCAAAACCCTCCTCCCAGCCGCAGGCAGATGCACAAGGAACCGCACTTCCACCGACTCCTCGTTGACCATCACCGCGCTGCGCTCCAGCATCTCCTGCCCTGGCAGTGTTGCCGGTCTCATCCCTCCATCCCGAGTCGCCACCTTCCTCAATACCCCTATCCACGACCTCAATAGCCAGTCTCGGAGAGCTATTTCACGTGAACGATTCTGGAAAAGCTGCTTGGGGAATCGCGCAGCCCGCTGAGGAATTGTGACGTGTACCCGACTCGAAGAGGCATACGGGTCACCCTGCACGTGGTCGATATTCAACGTGAACACGTCAAACGCGAACCGCTGACCGCTCAACTCCTTGTAGGCTCCATAGCCTCGGCCGTCGATCTGCCTCAATATCGCCCTTAGTCTCTCCATCTCTTCGAAATCACCCGTCTTTCATTTCCACCAAAAATGTGAGAAAACTATATCAGCCGCTAAGGTGGCCTGTAAGCCCGACCCCTCACCAATCACCACCCACCAAGGAGCCATCATGGAAACCAGCCCCGCCCGACAGCTCCCCAATACCGTCATTCCCGAAAGATACCGCCTCTCCCTCACCCCCGACCTGCAGAACTTCACCTTTGATGGTCATGTCGAAATCGATATTCGAGTCAACACACCCACTTCTGAAATAGTCCTGAACGCCGCCGAACTCGCATTCCATGAGGCTTCCCTGTCCCAGGACGGCTCCGAAATCTCTGCCGCATCCATTGGCACTGACGAAGACGCCGAGACCGCAACCATCACTCTGTCGTCGGAGGCCGCCCCCGGCCCCGCCACCCTTGCCATCTCCTATCAGGGCGTCCTCAACGATCAGCTCAAGGGCTTCTACCGCAGCCGCTATCAGGACGCCGAAGGCAACGAGCAATATCTCGCTACCACCCAGTTTGAAGCGACGGACGCCCGTCGGGCCCTCCCCTGCTGGGACGAACCCGCCCTCAAGGCCACGTTCCAGGTCTCCATGACCGTCCCCTCCCAACTCGCCGCCGTATCCAACACCCCCATCGTAGGCGAGTCTATCGCAGGCAATGACCTGAAGACCGTCCAGTTCGCCGAGACCCCCCGCATGTCCACCTACCTCCTCGCCTTTGTTGTCGGGGACCTGGCCTGTGTCGAAGAGACAGCGCCCAACGGCACCCTGATGCGTGTCTTCGCCACCCGAGGCAACGAACACCTGGGACAGTTCGCCCTCAACACCGCAATCAGGCTCCTGGAGTACTACAACGACTACTTCGGAATCCCCTATCCCCTCGAAAAGCTCGACCACTTCGCCATCCCCGACTTCGCCGCGGGCGCCATGGAAAACTGGGGCGCCATCACCTACCGGGAGGTGGCCCTCCTATTCGACCCCGAAAACTCCGCCGCCCCCACCCGACAGCGCATCGTCGAGATCATCGCCCACGAGATGGCCCACATGTGGTTCGGCGACCTGGTGACTATGGAGTGGTGGGACGACCTCTGGCTCAACGAAAGCTTCGCGTCCTGGATGGGCAACAAGGCCACCGACGCCCTGTTCCCCGAGTGGTCCATGTGGACCCAGTTTCTTTACCAGGATGTCGGCGAAGGCCTCCGGATCGATGCCCTGCGCAACTCCCATCCTATCGAAGCCAACGTCAAGGACCCCGGCGAAATACGTGAAATCTTCGACGCAATCTCCTACAACAAGGGGGCGTCCATCCTCTGGATGCTGGAGCAGTACCTTGGCGAGGATACCTTCCGAGACGGGCTCCGTGTTTACCTATCCCGCCATAAGTACGGCAACGCCCAGGGCGCAGATCTTTGGAGGGCGATGGAGGAGGAGTCAGGGCGGCCCGTCATCTCCCTCATGGACTCCTGGATTAAGCAGACCGGCTTTCCCGCCCTCACCGTAGAGCCCTCCCCCGACAGCAAATCCCTAACCCTGTCCCAGAAGCGCTTCCTCTACGACCAGCTCTTGGGCGAAGACCCCGGCGACACCATCTGGAAAGTTCCCGTCAGCATTGCCCGTTCCGATGGCTCTGCCACCCCACCCACTCTCATGGAAGGCCCAAGCCTCGAGCTGTCTACCGGCGCCGCCAAAGGTTGGACCAAGGTCAACTCCGGCCAGAACGGCTTCTATCGCGTCCGCTACGCCCTCGACATGCTGCCACCCCTCCTCACCGCCGCCTCCTCATTCGACCTCCCACCCACCGACCGCCTCGGCCTCCAGTCAGACTTGTTCGCCTTGGTCAAAGCCGGCCTGGAGCCCGCCACCCGGTACCTTGACCTCGTCGGCGCCTACAAGAGTGAGACCGACGCCACAGTCTGGACCGACCTCTCCACCAACCTCCGCGAACTGGAAGTCCTCCTCGCTGACCATCCCAGCCTTGACCAATTACGCGCCTTCAACAAGACAGTCTACGAAAACATAGTCAAGCGGCTCGGATGGGAGGAGTCCCCCGGCGAAGGCCATCTTGACGCTCTTTTGCGCACCACTGTGCTGGCCCGGGCCGGAGGACTCGGCAGCGAGTCCGTTCTGGAAGAGGCCCGAGACCGCTTCCAACGCTTCCTCCAGGACCCCACCTCCCTCCGCCCCGACATCCGCGGCGTCGCTTATTCCCTCGTTGCCCTGGACGCCGACCGGGACCTCTACGAGACCCTCTGGGAACTTGAGGACAGGGCTACCCTCCAGGAAGAAAAGCGTCGCCTCCTCGGTGCCGTCTCACGGCCCCGGGACCCGGACCTCCTCCAGGAGACCCTCGAACGCTCCCTGTCGGATCGGGTTCGCGCCCAGGACGCGCCGCTGGTCATAATCAGCGTTGCCGCCAACCGGTTTGGTCGGGACCTGGCCTGGGACTTCGTCAAGGAAAACTGGGCAGAGTTCGACCGCCGATACGGGAAGGGCGGTTTCATGATAATGCGTCTGGTCTCCATCACGGAGGATTTCACTACCCTCGAAAGAGCCGATGAAGTCGAGGCCTTCTTCGAAGCCAACCCCGTAGCAGGCGCTCAGCGCACCGTCCAGCAGGCCCTGGAAAGTATCCGCCTGAACGCCCGCTGGCTCGAACTCAACTCAGACGCCGTCGCCGCCTGGCTAACCGGCAACCCATCAACCTAACCCCATCCTCCATCAATCGAATGACAGTAGGGACTGCCACGTGGCAGTCCCCATTATTCACACTTGGCGGAAGGATTAGACGAGAGTGCCTTCTCCCCTACAACACCTCCTTCAGCCCCGACTCCAGCTCATCCAGAGAAGCATAACCCTCGTACTTGGCGGCAATCAGGCCATTTGCGTCAATGATGAACACCCAGCTCTCGTTTAGATACTCCTCCGACTTCGTCAGACCCCAGTCCACCACCACCGGAGAGTAGACCCCCATATCCAGGCTGGACTGGATCTCAATCGGGTTGTCGTATATTTCCACGTGGATGAAGTTCGCCCTGTCTGCGTAGAGGTTCTTCAGCTCCGTGACCGTATCCACCTGGGGACCGCATGTCGGCGAAGTGCAGAACCCGGGGCTCGACATCACCACTACCAGTGGCATCCCCGACTCCAAAGCCTCCGGAATCGTTTTCTGGTAAAGACCAATGTCCGCCCGAGGCCACGTGGTTATCTCCGCCAGCCCCGCTTCATCGGTAGCCGTCTTGTTCACCGTCAGGGGCGGCGCGGCTCCTATGGCCGGCGTGAAGCCCTCTTCCTTCACCTCTATATCCATGACCGCCGATGCTAGTGTCTCTTCACCCCTCGCTATAACTGCTTCGATCTGCCAATCACCTACCTTGTCAAAAGTCATCTCGGAAACGTAGTTGCCCCTCGTCCCGAAGGGCCACAGGTGGAACCTGCCACTTACCCTTTCAACTTCTTCCCCACCAAACAGGCTCCGCACCTGGATCTGGGGCAGCGACACTAGACCCTCCGAGGTCTGCAGCACGAATGATACCCTGTTTGCGCCCACGCCCAGGTCCTTCGTCCCCAGCAGCCCCTCCAGGTCGGTGAACGAGGCCGCGCTCATTGCGGCTGGGGTCTCGGCCGGCTGCCCGACGGGCTCATCCGTGGACTCTTCAGCCGGCGCCTCGGTCGGCGCGGCGGTTGGTACAGCCGTTCCCGGGGTTTCACCACTGCCGCATGCCATAAGGAACAACAAAACTGAAACCAGGAACAGGGCAACCGCGGCGCTTCGCAGAGACATTAGAGTCCTCCACCCCCGGCTAGAACCCCGTCGAGTAGGACCCGAAGGTGAAGGCGTATACATTAAAGTCCTCCGAATTGGAGCTGAGCTTGAGCTCGTGGCTGCCGTAGGCGGGCAGACGTATCAAGCGGTACATCCTCGGTTCGTCTACCGTGATCACTGTCATCTCTTGGCCGTTCAACTGTAGATCGTCCCCCCATGCGTCCAAGGGCACGGGCTGGTCGTCCAGCGTTATTACCACGTCGTACGGGTCCACGTCCGCCGAGTTTATTACCACATTCACCGATGTTCCGAAGAACTTCAGTGCAATATAGTCTTCCAGGTTCTCGGTGTCCCTATCATGTTCGATGCTCTCAGGGCCGTTCACCCACACACCTTCCAGGTACAGGAAGTGGTTTGTGTGGTTGCCCGGGTCCGAATACACCGCCGACGTATTCAACGGCGTGAAATAGTATTCGTTGTTGCCGTGATACGGTATCTGCGCCCCAAGATTCCTGTGAGTGCCCGCATACAGTTCTCGGGTCTGCACTATCCTGCCATCATCGTCAAAAGCGCCCTCATCGAACTCGGGGCCCGTGTCCGCATTCACCTGGATATCTGACACATCCGCTCCGATTTCCATTAGGAGCGTACGGATCCACTCCTCGGTCTCGTCATATCGCCCCTCACCGAAGTGCCTGTACCGGATCACGCCGTCCTGGTCGATCAGGTACTTCGCTGGCCAGTACCGGTTGTTGTAGGAACGCCACGTCCTGAAGTCATTGTCCTGCGCCATCCGCCACCCGAGGTCGTGCTGCTGTACCGCCGCCACCACGTTGTCATAGTCCTTCTCAAACTCAAACTCCGGCGTGTGCACCCCGACTATGTTCAACCCTAGGTCGTCATACTTTTCGTGCCAGTCCCTCAGGTATGGCAGCGTCCTGAGGCAGTTCACGCACGTGTAAGTCCAGAAGTCTATGAGCACCACCTCGCCCCGGAGACTGCCCAGGGTGAACTCATCCGTGTTTATCCATCCCGATATGCCCGACAGGTCCGGCGCTATGCTCCCGACCTCGCCCGCCATTTCCGAATAGACTTTAGGCGTAGCTGTCGGCACGGGCCCCGAAGGTGTCTCTGTCGGGGCAGTCGTTGCCGTTGGGTCTGATGCCTGCCCTCCACTTGCAGCGACGGGTTCTCCCTCACCTGACACATCTTGGCCACCCCCTCCGCCACAAGCTATAACAGTAAGCCCGGCTATCAGCAGCACACCAACCAGCGCTAGGGCTATGCTCTTCCACCGAAATCGCTTCTTCATCTCATCCTTTCATTAGCTCGTCGAGCTTTGTAAGCTCCGTCTGGCGGACCATTGGTTTCCCATCAAGATAACGTCCTAAGCATCCAAAGGTGATGTATTCAATGGTCGTCACCCTAACTTTGCCAGATTACGCCCGCCACCGAGACCAATGACCCGCCCATAGGGTCCGCTGGACACTGATCATACGCAGTTACCCGGCCCGACACGCCTCTCCCCAGTGCCTTCAGGGCGAGGTAAACCGGCGTCAATCCGCAAATACGTCGCTTGTCCCTCTCAATCCTGATCCCGTCCAGAAAACCCTCAGCATCACCCCTGCACACAGCCTCAAGCGAAAGTTCGTCGGCTCTCTTTAGGCTGGCCTTCTCGTTCCGGCCCCAAGGCTCAGGGTCCCCGAAAGCCGGGCCTACGTGTGCCAGATCCCCTGCCGCTACCACCAGCGTCCTCCGACTCTCCGTCACTCTCTTTATCTCTCCTGCCACAAAATCTAGTCTTGCTCTTCCCTCCGTCTCCCCAACGCCGTGTACGTAGCTACCCATGTGCCCGCAGAGTATTGGCAGGACCCGAGGCCCTTTCCCATTGCGATTCGCCTTCCTTACCAGGTAGTGCAGCCACACCAGCGCTAGCTCAACCGAGTGCTCCTTTATGTGATGTTCCTCCTCGTCAAACGCCGAATCCCCACCCAACCCCGCCGCCAGGGACACAACCAGGTCTTTATCCGTTGGAATCGGCCCCCACGGCGTCGCGTAGTTCTGCAACGTCGGCGTTATCTTGCAGTCTCCCCCGGCATGGTCCGTGCCCAGGATTATCGCCAGTTCGCACTCCCGCGCAGCCTCTTCGACATGCCGCCACGTCTTCGCATAGCTCCGATGCCCCCGTTGGTAGTCAATATGCGGACTTAGCACCCCTACCACCTCTCCATCTCTCCCTTCCCTAACCCCCGTCATCCCGCCCCCCGACCCGGAACCCGTCCCATCCCCCACACCTTCCATATACCCGTCCAGCGTCCTCTCCAACTCCGTCGGGTCTTCCGGATAGCTCAGCCCCGCTAGAGCAGGCGTCCGATACTCCAGCTCCCGATAAGCCTCCAACACCCTTACCCGAGCCTCCTCAAACCGAGATCCCTCCAACAGCAGCGCCTCGTCCAGCCGCCCAAAGAACGCATTCACCTGCTCCTGTGTAACCGAGAGGCCGTGCATCAGCATCGCCGCTGCCCGGATGCTTCCCAGGTCCCGCTGTCCGTCGCTCAAGGCCAGTAGCGGAATTAACTGCACGGGCGCAAGCAACTCCTCCCCCGACAGCGATATCGGGTCCCGCAAATGCAAGTATTCCCGACCGCCCCGCCTCACCCTCTTGATATCCAGCGCCCTGAGTTTGGGCTTCATACATAGATCAGTCATCGCACGCCAAGATAACACACCCGCACCGACCCCTCGCTTAGGTGAACCAATTCTGGATTACTTATCTTGCTCAGCATTCCCCTCCCATCCCCCTTCCCCGATAGTCTCCAGCCACGACACTACCCCCGCCAACTTCTCATACGCCTCCAGCCTCGCCCCGTCCTCTCCCGACTCCTCCGCCTCCTTCACTATTGCCGACATCTGCTTCACCACCCGAGGCCCTAGCTCCATCGCCCCCTCACTCCCGGAAGTCGCCCACTTCACCAGCACATACCGGGCGATAACGCCTACGGGCAGGCCCAGGTTTCGGCTCATTCCCTCCAGGGTCGGCATCGGATCGATGCGGCTGTACAATGCCACGTCCTCCTTGAAGTTTGCGTCAGGGTCTCCCTCATCAATCTGGTCTCTGAAGATTTCCAGGCGGACGGTAGGACATTCCATGCCCCGCTCCCTTTCTTCTTTGTCTCGGCCTCAATGATATAATGCGCCATCCTCGCCCCCGCCCGCCCCCACCCCCCTCCTTACCCATGACTTCCCACGAATACAACCGTAGTCGCCTCATTCTCGGTGTCGACATCGGCGGCACAGCTCTCCGCGCCGCTTTGGCCAACTCCCCGACCTCTATCCTCGCCAAGACCCGACGCCCCTCCCCTGCCAACCAACCCCCCGATGCCATGGTCCATGCCATTAAAGACATGTATAGCGACCTGCTCTCCCAGGTCGCTGTCAGTTCCGCTATTGCTATTGGCGTCTCCTCTCCCGGTCCCGTAGACACCGTCGCAGGTGCTCTCGTCGACCCACCCAACTTGCCTCTATACAACACTGTACCCCTTCGAGACATGCTTCAAAATGCCTTGGGCGTACCCGTGATTCTCGAAAATGACGCCAACGCAGCAGCCATCGCCGAACACAGGGTTGGCCTAGGGAAGGGCACGAAGCACTTGGCATACGTCACCCTTAGCACGGGCATCGGCGCTGGAATCATATCCGATGATCGACTGGTTCGCGGCGCCCGGGGTGCCGCTGGAGAAGTGGGGCATATCAAATTGATAGCCGATGGCCCCCTTTGCGGCTGCGGTCGAAAGGGCTGCTGGGAAGCTTTGGCTTCCGGTTCTGCAATACGCAAGGAGGCTCTTCGCCTCATCCACCATGATCAACATACCACCCTGTCTAACTTACAACCTTCCGCCCTGGATGCAGAGGTCGTTTTCCGGGCGGCCCAGTCCGGCGACTCCCTTGCCAACCGAATACTCGACAATGCCGCCTACTTCACCGGCATCGGCTTGGCCGCAGTAGTCGACGTCCTCAACCCCGAAATTGTGATAGTAGGTGGTGGCCTCACCCAAATGGGCCCCCGTCTCCTGGACCCCGCCTTCAGTACCTGCCGCGATCACATCTTCCCCCTCCATGAAAAATCCTTGCGCTTGACCATCAGCAACCTCGGCGACGATGTATCATTGATCGGGGCCCTCGTCCTCGCCGAAGAATTGGCTTGTCAGGCATCAAGTGTTGAGGAGTGAACAGGTATGAATTTCCAGAAGTCCGTCGAGCTCCACAAGCGGTCCAGCCAGTCCCTCGCAGGAGGCGTCAGCAGCCACCACCGCCGCGGAGAACTCCCCGTCCCCCTGTTCTTTGACCATGGCAAGGGCTCCCGGCTCTACGACGTGGACGGCAACGAGTTCATCGACTACTTCATGGGCAATGGTGCTGCCATCTTCGGCCACTCCCCCGACTTCCTCCTCGACTCCGTCCGTGATGTGCTCGACCGCGGGCAGATGTTTGCCGGCCAGCACGATCTGGAAATCAAGGTAGCTGAGCTAATCGCCGAAACAGTGCCTTCAGCCGAGATGGTGCGCTACGGCAGCTCGGGTACCGAGGCAGTCCTGGCCGCAGTCAGGATCGCCCGGGCCTACACCGGCCGGTCCCTGATAATCAAGTTCGAGGGCCACTATCACGGCTGGGCCGACCCCGTCCTCTACAGCGTCGCCCCCAACGTCCACGACGCAGGCCCCTACGACTCCCCCCTCCCCGTCCCCGAGTCCCTGGGCCAGTCCCCAGGCTCCGCCGAAGAGGTAATCGTCCTCCCCTGGAATAACCTGGATGTAGTAGCCAATGCAATCCGCCAGCACCCCGACGAGATCGCCGCCATCATCATGGAGGCCGTCCCCGTCAACACCAACAGCGCCTTTCCCAAGCCCGGCTATCTGGAAGGCGTTCGCAAGCTCTGCGACGAAAACGGTATCTTGCTGATCTTCGACGAGGTAATCACCGGCTTCCGCCTCTCCGTCGGCGGCGCTCAGGAGCTCCTCGGAGTCACCCCCGACTTAACAACGCTGGCCAAGGCTGCGGCAGGAGGATTCCCCTTCTCCGCAGTCGCCGGCAAGCGGGAGGTCATGCAGCCCGTCTCCGAGGGTCAGGTCATGCACGCCGGGACCGCCAGCGGCAACCTCGTCTCCCTTGCTGCCTCCGAGACCACCATCAACAGCCTCAGGGCCAATGACGCCGAGCTTATTTGTCACATGCACCACATCGGCGATCTGCTGATGGACGGCCTCCGAGACTTGGCCCGGAAGCACGAGGAAGACGTCCTGGTCCAGGGCCCGTCCCCCATCTTCACCATGGCCTTCACCCCAGAGTCCTCCCTGCCCGACTACCGCTCCTTCTACGAGAAAGTAGACCACGAACGGTACGTCAGATTCCGCCAGAATCTCCTGGAGAACGGCGTCAGAGCCAACATGCACGGTAAGTGGTTCCTATCCACCGCCCACACAGAGCAGGACGTAGAGCAGACGCTGGCCGCCGCAGACAAGGCTCTCCGCGCTCTTTAGAGTTTGCCGTTGCCATTCCGGCCCCCGAGCTGGAACCTATCCTCGCCCCTACACCCGAGTCCCGAATCTCGGCTTGGGCCCCTGCCGCAGGCCGCTCTGAATAGCCCCCTGTGAAGCTTTCACGAACCGGTAGACGTAGTACCGCGTTTCCACCGGGTCGATCATCTCCTCCAGCCCAAAGGCCTCGGCCGTCTTCCAGGGCGACGAATCTTCAAGCAGCTTCGCCTCGATCTGGCTGCGTTTGGCATCGGGGTCGTCCGCCGCTTCTATCTCCCGGCGGAACGCCGCGAACACACCGCCCTCAACCGGCATGTCCCCGAACTCTCCCGTGGCCCAGCCTATGCGCAGGTGCAGCCGGTCGGGGTTCGCTGTCGAGTTGCATGCCATCCCGAAGGCCTTTCTCATGTGCACCGTCACCATCGGCACCGTCGACTCCATCATCGCCTGTAGCGCCCTCATCCCCTTCCGCAGAGTTCCTTCCCTCTCCGCCGCCGGCCCGATCATGAATCCCGGCACATCCACGAGGTAAACGATGGGAAGGTTGAACGTGTCGCACAGCTCAATGAACCGGGCCTGTTTCATGGACGCCTGGGCATCCAGCGCACCACCTATGTACATGGGGTTGCTTGCCAGAACCCCCACGGAATAACCCCCAATCCTCGCCGGCCCGACAATCAGCGACCTTCCCCAGTCCGGCCCGATCTCGAAGAAAGACCCCCTGTCGAATATCACGTCAATCAGGTCATGGGAGTCGTACGCTTGGCGACGGTCTTCCGGTATCAGTTTTAACAGGATGTCGTCCTGCCTGTCCGGCGGGTCCCCCGTCTCGACAAACGGAGGCATCTCCCAAACGTTCTGCGGGAAATAGCTCAGGAATCGCTTCATCTGCCTGACCGCGTCCGCCTCGTCCTCCGCCACGTTATCGACGGTTCCCGATATCTGTGTGTGGACCTGCGCTCCCCCGAGGTCGAACTTATTTACCCTGTGCCCCAGCGCCCTTTCGACCACTGGCGGCCCGCCTGCAAACACACAGGCCGTTTCCCGGGTCATTATCGAAAAGTGAGAGACAACCAACCGCCCCGCCGAACCCCCCGCACAGGCCCCCATCCCCGCCGCGATCACCGGCACCTCGCCCAGCAACTGATAACACCTGCCAAAGCTCGCCGAGCTAACAATCGGCGCGTGGCCCGTGGTCTGCTGCATCCCCACACCACCTCCGACCCCTTCCACGAATATCATCAGCGGGATCCGGTACTCGTGGGCCAGGTCTTCCAGGAAGCCACCCATGCCGCCCTTCTTCCGGTCCAGCCCAATTGTATGGCCCGCGCTCACCGTGAAGTCCTCACCCCCGAGAGCCACCGGCCGACCATCCACCTCAGCCAGCCCCATGATGTAGCTGGCGGGAGTCGGCTCCAGCTCTTTGCCCTGGGAGTCGTAGCGGTGATCGATGGCCATCGTCCCCACTTCCAGGAAGCTATCGGGGTCGGCCAGCATCCCTATCCGCTCCCTCACCAGCCCCCCACCCCGAGCCCTCTGTTTCTGTACGGCTATATCTCCGCCGTGGGTCAGCGCCCTCTCCCGACGGTACCTGAGTTCTTCTCTAGCCTTTTCCCATGTGAACGCCTGGGTCATCGATACGCCTCCTGAGAACTTTCCAGATTGTTGATTCTTCGGAACTCTACTTGACTACCAAGTCCAACGGCATCCTCGAAAGCCTCTCGGCCCCCGACTCCGTTACCAGGACCGTCTCTCCCGGCGACATCGTAATACCTCTTGTGCTATCCAACAGGATCATGTGCATGAATATCACCATGTTCGGCTGGATCACCACCGGATTTCCTGTAAACAGCATTGGGTAGTCCATCCACGTCGGCGGGTACAAAGCCCCGAGACTGTAACCGCAAGCATTCAGACGATGCTCCCTGAAACCCGCTTCATCGAAAGCCTTGGCATGGGCATCGAACACGTCGCCAAAGGTATTGCCCGGCTTGGCCGCCGCCTGAGTTGCCTGCAGAGCATTCACACCGGCCTCGTGCATTCTTTCATACTGCGGGTCATATTTCCCTGTAAGCGCCGTTCGCATGAGGCACGAGTGATAGTGCCGGTAGGCCGCCCCGAACTCCAGCTGTACCTGGTCGTTCTCTCCAATGTCCCCGTGGCCCGTGATGTGCCTCACCATCAACGCCCTCTCCCCCGACCCGATTATCCACCTACCCGCCGGGTAGTCTCCGCCCCCACGGAAAATGGCCGCGTGCATCCCCGCGAATAGTTCAAGTTCAGGCACACCGGGTGCGATCAGGTCGTAGGCCACTTCAAGCGCATCATCCGCAAGTGAGGCCGCTTTCCTGACGTACTCAATCTCCTGCGGGCTCTTAGTGAGCCTTATCTCGCTCACCAGGTGCGATGCGTCCTCCCATTCGCAAAACCCATCCAGCGCAGCTTTCATCATCTCCCACCGACGCCCTGTAAGCGTCCATGCTTCCAGTTCTGCCCCCAGCTTCTTCCCCCTGCACCTCTTCTCTTCCAGCACCTTCTTCACGTCCAGACCCGGGTTCGCATCCCCGCTATCCATCCAGATCCGCACGTCCTCGATTACAGACGTAAACGCCGACTGCCGCAGGTCCGCCGACCTCGTTATCAGGGTCATGTCCCCATCCGCGCCCATGTACAGGCACTGGAACTGCGAATACCCCATAGTGTCGTATCCCGTCAGGTAGTACATCGTCTCCTGCCGGAAGATCAGCAGCCCGTCCAACCCCTTCTCTGCCATCGACTCACACGTCTTCCTCCTCCGCTCCGCCAACTCCTCCTCACTGAAATGCAGGTGCTTGGCCATTAAGTTCTCTCCTTAAGTTTTAGATGCGTCGGGTATAAGATTTATCTCAGAGGGCTAGGGATGTTGCCGCAAGAGATCACCGGGTCGTTCTCCAAGTCGGTGCCATTGACTACGACGACGTAGGCCAGGCTGAAATGGAAGAACTGGGCAGGGGTGTTGACCATGCTGGTGGATTCGCCGTCGACTACATCAAAAAGGAGGTAGTCGAACTGGCCGATAGGCGGTGCGCCATCGTCGGGGCAGCCGCCTCTACGTACGGCAGCGGAGTAGGGGCCCGAACCTACGCCATCCAGGTTGATCCTGACCTTGGTCTTGCGTTCAATCTGTATCAGGTGGAGGGTCCCGCCAAGGCCCTCTGCGCCGTGACCGATCATTTCGGCGCTGCTCTCAGTGACTGCGATTCCTTCGCTGCCATCCCATTCCTCGGGGAGGGGGGCTCCACCAATGCTTACGGGTACAGGAGTGTTAGTTGCCGATACGGTTGCAGTGGGCAGGATGGGCACAGGTGTGCTATCAACTTTCGTTAAAGGTCTACCACTGCCTATCCAGTCGCACTTATCGCGATGCGGATAAAGTGCATTCGCTAGGCCGCTAACATCATCGAACTCAAGAGTTCGTCTATTTGGTTCTCGTATCACTAGTTTTGAGGAGTTCATAATCTGCCAAATGAAATCTTCAGGCGAGGGTGAGAATAGTGCCCTGTACGTCGTGGAAGAAAGCCATTGTTCAGTTTCAATTGAACGTTGATCAAAACGATATTGAACTTCGCCTGAAAAGGATCTATTTAGCTCATCTTCGAAGCCGACAGCTACTTCAACATCTTCGCTTCCAACGTATCCACAGCGAGCAATTAAGAGTCCTGAGAGATTGGGGCCCGAGGAGTACCTTATTGTTGTGGGGAGCCAAGCGATGACCTTATCTATATTGGTAATTGGGTCGTGTTCAACCTCTACAATCCAATCTCCTTGGAAATCACTGCCGGGCCAAGTACGTGTGGTGGGAAGTGGAACTGTAATAGGTTGCGAAGTTGGCGTCGGGAGAATAACTTTTTCTGATCTCGTATCAGACCCTATCCAGTTGCACTTGTCTCGATGCGGGAAAAGCGCGTTTGCAAGACCGTCTACATGAAAGATGAGGGTTTGTCCCCCTTCTTCACGTATCGATAGTTTCTTGGAATTCATTATTCCATAGATGAACTCATTTGCCGATTGTGAGTATGCGAACAGGTCGCTCTTATCCGTGGAAGCCGACCAATGCGGCCAACGCTCGGTTTCGATAGAACCTTCATCAAAGCTATATTGAACCTCGATTAAACGATCCTCCTCTATCTCGGAGTCGAATCCAACAACTACTTCAACTCCTTCGCTGCCAGCATACCAACAGCCGACGAGTAAGAAGCTACGGAGTTCACCTTCGAGTCTAGCAACAATGCTATCCCTGCCAGTAAGAGGATCGCTTGCAACTCCCACATTCCAATCTCCTTCCGCATCACTGAATGGCCAAGGACGGGGTGTTGCACTGGGGTGCGGTGTAGGTGTTTCTGAGGTCTCTACGGTCTCTGTGGGGGTCGCCGTTACCACTATCACTTCTTGGGGTGTTCCGTTAGAGCATGCTAATACGGCCATTAGGGTAATTGAGGCAACCAATAGCGTCTTTATTAACCTCATTTACATGCTCTTTAGTGTAAGGACATCCTGTTTAGCGTATCCATTGCAGTTAAGCGGGGATAAGAGGCAAAGTCACCCGAGACGGGTACATGCCATTGTGAAGTATAGTCTGCGACGCGGGCTTGGATTCCGTCCCCCCACCCAGCACACCCCCCGTATTGGGGTTCCTGTCGAACCGCGGGAAGTTGCTGCTCGATATCTCCACCCGGATCCTGTGCCCCGACTTGAATAGGTTGCTCGTCGCCCACAGGTCTATCTTGTATTCGTACACCTCGCCCGGCGTGATCAGCTTCGCCTCTTCCGTCGACTCCCGGTACCGCGCCCGGATAATCCCGTCCGTCAGATTTATCGCCCCGCCGCACGGGCAGGCGTCCACCAGCTTGGCAGTGAAATCCGTATCCACCGCCGACGATGCAGCATACAGTGTCACCGTGAGAGGCCCCGTCACCTCTACGGGACTCTCCAGCGGCCCCGTCGAGTACACCAGCACATCCTCCCGAGCCTCAATAGCGCTTTGATCAAACGAACCGGGTGGAGACGACGCCGCATCGCAGCACAGACCTCCGCCCCGGGTTGGCACCGGGTTATTCGGGTTGTAGAGGTACGCGTCGTAGGGCTCGTCACCAGGGGCCTCGGTGCTCAGGCTCCCATCACCCCTCACACTGTTCGCCCGACCCCCACTGTGCAGGTAGTAGTCGGTATACCGTGTCCGGGCCAGCGGCCACTCCTTCTCGCTCCGCCACTCGTTGGCCCCCATCACGAATATCCGAACCGGGTCCTCCTCCCCCACGCCGTTGTCCTCGCCCTTCAGCCAGTAGTCGTACCAGCGAAGTTTCGTCCCATGAAAATCAAAGGAGACTGAATCGGCATTCGGCCCGAAATTCACTTCACCGCCCACGCTCCCTGGTGAATCATCGTGAAACCACGGCCCGACCAACAACCGTTGCCCATTTCTTGCCGCCTCTGTCGCCCCGTTCTTCCGCATCCCCGTGAAGTTTCTGAGAGCTCCACCCAGGAAAATATCAAACCACCCGCTCATGCTGTAGGCAGGTACCTCGATTGTCGAATGTCGCTCTCGAATGTTCACCGTTTTCCAGTATGAATCATCCTCCGAATGCCGCACCCAGTCGTTGAAGTAAGGCGCCATGGCCGGGTTCTTGAACAGTGGGTGTTCCGCAAAGTTCAGCATTGCCAGGGCGCTGTCCATGTCATTCAGGGCTTCCATCATTCGTGCTGAGTCCGCCGATACGTCCCCGTGTTCCCGTTCGATGTGTTCGATATTCGCCATCGCCAGCGAGACAGCCCAGCTCAGCGTGAAGAAGAGCTGATAAGCCCCGCCCTGGTACGTCCATCCCTCGTAGTAATCGTCGCTGGTTATCGACGGGATTATGCACTTCAAATGGGGTGGTCTGGATATCGCCGCCAGCCACTGCGTAGCCCCGACATACGACCCCCCATGCATCCCCACCGCCCCCGACGACCACGCCTGGGACGCCGCCCATTCCACCGTGTCGTACCCGTCGTTTATCTCATTCTTGAACGTGTAAAACGTCCCCTGGGAGTTGTATCGACCCCGCACGTTCTGCATGACGAACGCGTATCCCTCTCTTGCCGCCCGGATCGGGTCGAGGCTGTTCACCCGAGTCCCGAACGCATCTTTGTTATAGGGAGTCCGGCACAATATCACAGGATACCGACCCGGCGTGTCGGGTCGGTAGATGTCACTATACAAAATCGTCCCGTCCCGCATCCGGGCCGGAACGTCCTGCTCCACCCTCACCGTAACCGGCTTACTCATCCTTCACCTCCCAGGTAAATCTCTGTCATTCCGATGCCCCGCGAGGAATCTCAAGCATCAGACCACAACGAACATCCAGCATATCACCGCAGCGTCTTTCCCCGGGGGGGGGGAGCGAACCTCCTCAACTCCGCAAAAACTCCCCCACCAGCCCCGACACCTTCTTCCGTTGCTCAAACTGCGGCATATGCCCCGCACCATCCAGCATCTCCGTCCGCACCGTCGTATTCACCATCCTGTCCGAAAACTCTTTGGCATACTCAGGCGGCACCAACGCATCCTGTTTCCCCCATACGATCAACGAAGGCGCCGACACCCGGTATATCCGGTTCTTCAGACCCTTGTCGGGTATCGGCCACGTGAACTTGGATGTACAGGCGATTGCCCACGTCCGGGCAATGGTGAAGTCCTTGAATTCCTCCTCATCTTCCGGCACTTGCAGATATGCCCGGGCGACTTCACCCTCCGGATCTGCGAATATCGCATTGACCAGTGCGTCGGGGCTCATGGCAGTCCAGTCGAGCACCGGGTGCTCGTCCACCCAGAACCCGACCGGATTCATAAGCACCAGCTTACTCACGCTCTTCGGATTCGTCGCAGCTATCTCCGCCGCCAGCATCCCGCCATACGAGTGCCCGATAACCGCCGGCGACTCCAGACCCAATGACTCGAACAAGTCGTAGTGGTAAAGCACCAGGTCCCACAGCGTATCGATTTTTCGGATGTCGTCCGGGTCATGCAGGCCCGGGTGAAGAGGCGCATAGACAGAAAATTCCGACGCCAAGTCATCCAGAAACCCACCCCACCTCAAGCCCCCCGCCCCGTGTAGAAAGACCACAGGCGGCCCCTCACCGGCAGTCAGGACTTTCGGGTTGAGCAACCCATCCCGGATCTTGGGAAACTTTTCTTCCACCGTGACCATTCTTTTCTCCTGTAAGGGATGCTGAACTCCCTAACTTGTCCCTATCCCACCACCGCCGCCGGGGCCTTCGCCTTCAGTTTCTCGGGCCACCAGTGGTTCTCCCACTCGTCGTCCCACATATCGTGAACGTGCGGCAGCACTTCCTTCGAAAACAGCTCGATGTTCTTCAGCGTAAGTTCGTGCGGCATGGACCCGATATGCAGCAGCACCATCAGGTTCCCGACCCTCAGCCTCTTCACCGCATCCTTCAACTGGTCCACCACCGAAGCCGGCCCCCCGCTTATCACGTATTGTCTGTCCACGAATTCCTTGAATTTCCACTCTTTCCACTGGCCCGTCTGTTCCGCCCGACCTCCGCTCAACTGCTTGACCCGGTTCACAAGGCTCTTGTAGTCCTGGTAGCCCGGCGCTGCCTGGAACTCGGGGGCCACGGCCATGCACTTGTTGAAGAAATACTGGATGTGCTTTTCGTAGTCTTTCTCCGCCTGCGCGTCGGTCTCAGACACCGCAACCAGCTGGAGGAACCCGGCCCGATAGGGGTTGGCGTCCAGGCCGTTCTGCTCGACTCTCTCCCAGAACCGCTCCATGATCTTCGTTGCGAAGATATTCCCGTAGTAGCTCAGGTAGCAGTAGCAATAGTTCTTTTCGCAGACGAAGTCCCACGTGCTGCTGCTGCCCCCGCCCGGGACCCAGATCGGCGGATGGGGCTTCTGAATCGGCTTCGGCCACACGTTGACGTACCGGAGTTGAGTGTACTTGCCGTTGAACGCAAACACCTCGTCCCGAGTCCACGCATCCACAATCAGATCGTGCGCTTCCCGGTACCTCTCCCTCTGCACAATCGGTGGTATTCCGTAGCTGAAATTGGCGTCCGCCGATGTCCCCAGCGGCATCCCCGCTATCAGCCGACCCCCGCTTATGCAGTCCAGCATCGCGTACTCTTCTGCGATTCTCACAGGCGGATGAGTAGTCGGCAGTGTGGCCCCCATCTGCACCAGCGCCGCATTATCCGTCGACCTAGCCAGCACCGAGCCCATCACGTTCGGGTTGGGCATGAACCCGTATGCGTTCTGGTGGTGCTCGTTAACGCATATCCCGTCCATCCCCATCTTGTCGGCGTAGATAAGCTCGTCCAGCGTCCAGTTGTAGTACTGGCCCACCCTCTCCGGGTCCGCCAACTCCGACCACGGAGGGTCCACCCACACGGAGTGATACCTGTCCTCGAAATCGTCGGGAAGCTCCCTGTGGGGCATCAGGTGGAACATGGATACCTTCAAGATTGCACCTCCGGGGCGTTAAACGCCCTGGTCATTAACTAGGGAATTACGATGCCTCTAGGCATCGTGAACAAGCCGATGTTAGCACAATGCGGAGAGTAGTAGACAGGGGCCAGGAGGCGCGCGATGGAATTCACGTCCGCCCTCAAGCCCCGACTCCACGCCCCCTCACCGCTCCTCTTCCGGTGTGGTCAGCAGCCAGCGATTGACGCGGGCGCTCCCATGCTCTTTGCCCGTCATCCCAAACCCCTTTTCCCGAAGCATCTTATCTACCGCTCGGTTGCGCTCATAGAACTCCTTCTTTGCAGCCTCGGCCTCGGTGGGGTCCTCTGGGGTAACGTAAAACTCGGATATGGTCTCCAGGGACTCATGGCTCCCGTCAGACCGTATTCGCACATGCCTATCATTGGTCATGCGATGAGAAGCATAGAAATCCAGGTATTCGCCCTTTTCGTCGGAATCGTACAGAATCCAGATCGTCCAGCCCTTCTTCACTATCTGGCCCCTATCCCCGACCGTTAGTTCCGAGGCGGGCAGGCAAATCTCCCAGTTGGCGAAGTAGTTGTTGAAGAAGCGCTCAATTGCTTGCATAGCGCCCATTCCCTTGCCTTGAATCCCGATGAGACGCCCCTATTGCAACCTGTCGAGAAACCTCAGCATCAGGTCATTCAGAATGTCCGGGTGTTCGATCATTATGGGATGTCCGCAGCCTGAGATCAGGTCGTACTGCGCCCCCGACACCCTCTCCGCCACCATCTGCGACCCCGGAATCGACATCTCGTCCTCGTCCCCCACTACCACCATCATCGGCACCGTTACTTTACTGAAGTCTGGGTTCGGGTCGAACGTGCCACAGGCCGCAAGGTCCGAATAGCACACATCCCCCGGGGTCCCTGCCAGTTCCCTCGCAGCCCACTCCCTGATTTCCTTCGATGTCCCCTCTGCGAAGCCTTCTCCCAATTCAACTCTTGCCTTATCCGGGTCTTCCCTCCATGGCCTCAACTCGTCTTCGCTAATCTCCCAACTGGGACTCGACCCCACCATTACCGCGCCCTTGAGCATGTCCCCGTGGTGCACCGCAAAGTCCAGGGCCATGGAGCCCCCCATCGAGTGTCCTGCGAACACGAATGGCGTCAGGTCTAATGCCTCGGCCAGCGCCTTTACGAACGCCCTGTAATCTTCCGCGTTGTCTATTCCTTTACCACCGGAGTGCAGGTGTCCGGGAAGGTCCACGGCAATTGGACTGTGGTCCTTGGACAGCGCCTCCACCTGGTGATGCCAGGCCCTGTGATTATTCGTGGCCCCATGGACCATCAGGACTGTATGTCCCTTCCTGTTTTCCTCCGCAAACCCCTCCGGCGCCTGGAAGTTAACTTTGCTCCCATTGACTACTACGCTGCCCATGACTCCTCCCAATCCGTCAGTTTTTTCTTGCCTCTACTCCAAAGGAGCAACAACCAGGGCCTGCCCCGTGACCGCCCTCCGCCCCTCCGGGTTCTCGATGTACACGTCCACGTCTATGCAGTTCTCGCCCTCCCGCACCTCTTTGTCCGTCACCACCCCGACGCACTGGATCGCCTCTTCGTGCTTAACCGGCGCCCGGAAGATTATGTCCAGCTTCTTCAACGTGATATTCGGGGCCCAGTCCGTTATCAGCTGTGACAGGTACGCCATGCTCATTATTCCCGGGATGATAAGCTGGTCTACACCCTCGCTCTTCGCCGTCTCAAGGTCCGTGAATCGCGACTTCTCCTCCAGCCCGTACGCCCGACAAAACGCTTCCACCTGTTCCAGCGTCGGCTTCTTGGTCAGCGGACCTATCTCATCCCCCACGTCTATCTGTTCGAAATAGACCGCTCCGCTCTGCTCACTCATTACTTTCTACTTTCTCCTTATTGTGGACATTCCAACCCGAGCCACGGTCTCGCCATGCTGGTTGGTGAATGTATGCTCCCTCACCACGAAGGCCATCGGCCCCGACCTCCCCGTCTTCTTGTACACCGACTTCACCCTCGCAACGCACGTCAGCACGTCCCCCGCCCTCACGGAGGTGCCGGGTTCGAGGTACTGTCCTGCCATGTAGTCGAATCCCTCGAAGTCTAGGTTCAGGTCGTCCGGCCCTTCAAAGTTGGCAAACAGGGTCGCTATCAGCGCCGGGGCTTCCGACCCGTCCCCCGACCCCGTACCCTCGTTGAAGTCCCGTATCATCTCACCCGTCACCTCGAAATTGCCCAGGTTGTACTCCTCGTCGAGTACGCTTTTGTTGAATAGCAATTCGTCTTGCTGTGTCATTGGGATCTCTGTCTCACGCTTCCTGAAATTTTGCGCGCACTGGGCCGAAGGGTTCCCTTGAACGCGAAGGCTGATAATAAGCCACTGGCCATACTCTGTCCACTGAACTGCCTCTCACGTGTTCACCTGGTGTGGTAGGGTGGGTATCCGAGTCCGGTCCTTATCGTACCCGGCAAAGGATTGTGGCATGTCCGAAAACAGCATACATATCGACAGGAATCAACTGGTTCGACTCAGCGACGGAGTCCACATCGCAGCGGACGTTTACATTCCTCAAGGCGCGGGCCCTTTTCCCGCTCTATTCGCCTACACGCCATATCGAAAGGATGACTTGGGTGGCTCCTTCGCGGCCCACGAGTGTCGCTTCTTTCGCCCGCCACGGATACGCATGCGTTCTGGCCGACTTCCGGGGCCTCGGCAACTCGGAAGGCATCGCTTGGGATGCCATGGACTCGCCGCACGAGGCTCAGGACGCCGCCGAGATTGTAGAGTGGATTGCTGCTCAGCCCTGGTGCGATGGAGGGGTGGGGATGTGGGGTACCTCCTACGAAGCCATTACATCCATAGAGGCCGCTTCTCTGAATCCACCCCATCTGAATGCCATTGCTCCTAACCAGGGCGCCTTCGATATCTACGACGACTGGTTTTACCCGGGCGGCTGCGCCAACATGCTGGGTGCGCCCGGGATGTGGGGCTCCTTCATGCTCGGCCTCAATCTCATGCCCCCCACCCTCCAGGACCCCGACGGCCGGTGGTACGAGGTCTGGAAGGATAGGCTGGAGGCCAACCGACCGTTTATGCTCCCCTGGCCCTCCCACCCCGAAAAGGACGAGTATTGGCGCTCTCGCATCATCGACGTCTCCGGCATCTCCATCCCGACCTACGTCATGGGAGGATGGTGGGATATCTTTCCACAGGCCATGGTTTCCTTGTACGAAAAAATCACCGGCCCTAAGAAACTGCTGATGGGGCCTTGGATGCACGGTTCTCCCTCTGCAGCGGACATCGAGCCCCTGGACCACTACCGGGATCTGCTCCGCTGGTGGGACTACTGGCTGAAGGGCATCGACACCGGCATCATGGACGAACCGCCGATAACCTTCTACACCCAGGGCAAGGGCTGGAATCACGAAGACGATTGGCCCGGCTCTGCCGTCAAGCCGGCTGAACTGTACCTTTCCGGCAATGGCAGGCTGTCTACGGTAGAGTCATCATCCCAGGCGATTGACGCCTATCAGGTCGACCCAACAGTTGGCACGGCGTCTTCCTTATGGGACCCCAAGTCTCTGGGCATTGGCAGGCCCCTCGACCAGGGCGCCGATGACCTCTTCTCCCTAACCTACACCTCCGAGCCTTTGGCAGAATCGCTGGAAATTCGCGGTTCCCCCGAGGTTTTGGTACGTGCCACCGTCGAGGGCGGCGAAGACGTAAACATCGTAGCCAAGCTCTGTGATGTGGACAAAGACGGCAGGTCGTCCCTCATCACTACCGGTTGGCTCAAGGGAAGCCATCACGCATCCCATGAAGAAGCTGAACGCCTCGGACCCGACCGCGCATACCAATTCCGCGTACCTCTATGGGCCACCGCCTACCTACTGCCTGAAGGCCACAGGCTGCGTCTCAGCCTTTCTTGCTCCGATTTCCCGCGAATTTGGCCCGCTCCCTCAAATCCCACCATCCATGTGAACACTGCCGGCTCTCGGGTGTTCTTGCCCGTCGCACGTGGAAGTTCCGACCTACCCCAACCCAACATCGTCCGCCCCGAGACCACCCTTGAGCACTGCATATTGGAAACTGCTTCAGTCCCCTATCGCACAATCGAAAGAGACTTGGCCAAAGACTCCGTAAGCGTCCGCTCTGGGAAACACTCCGAGTTGCAGTTGGAAGATCGTGGCCGGTTCGTTTACGACCACGTTGCCACCGCCAGCACCGGCCGGTACCATCCTGACGGCGCCAGCGTGACATCGGAATCCAAGTTCAGGTTCGAATCGCCAATCTCGGGAACCATAGAGCTTCATGCTGACACATGGTCATCCCACATGGCTATGTCCCTCAACGTCCGCATCACCGTAGACGGCCACGAGTTCTTCCGCAAAAGCTGGCGGCGGTAAGCTGCCTGGGGCCTTACCCTACAACATAAATTGCATTTCAGCCCTGGTCTCTGTCTTCCTCTTCTTCTATCTCAGGCAAGAACGTCCTTATCAGCCCCCTGGTAATCACCTTGTATATCTTCCTCGATACGTACAACCCTGCAATGGAGATGAGTACAATTATGGCAATAGTCACGGGTGTAGTTATGCTTCCCAGGAAAAGCAGCTGGGAGACTAGTGGAATGCTCCAGATGAACAGGACCACCATTAGCAGCAGCAGGAGGCCGTCGCGCATAATCAGGGCAAACCCTCTTCGGTAAATGCTGTTAGGCGGCACGCTGGCCCTCGGGACCCGTTCGGCTATGCTGTCGTTTATGTAAGTGCCCACCCCGTCCGCTACTTTCCGCAACGACCACCAGATCCCGATTGATGCAGGCAATCCAAGGACTATGACGGCGCCGCCTATCACTAGCCCCACTGTCTGCTCGCTAACGTTGATAACCTCCGATATGCCTTCGTTGAAGCGCATCACCACGCTCCCGACGATAAGCAGGAGTATTATCACGCCCGCGTTCAGTAGGGTTAACCGCCAGTAGCGCTGTACCCTCATCGCGTTTTCACTTCTAAGACGTAGCAAGCTCCTCGTCGACCTGATCCACTCGGTCGTGTAGTTCAGATATTGACGCACAACCCTCGGTGACAACTTCTCCAGAATGTTCGCCAGCGGGTCTGCACTCCTGAATATGAACGGATAGAAGAGCGACGTGATCCCCGTGGCTACCGCAACTACCGGATACAGGAATGGGGAGACCGCCCCGTGCAGCGCACCGACGCTCACTATAGCCAGGGAGAACTCCCCTATCTGGGTCATCCCAGTCCCGACCTTCAACGCAGTCCGCCCATCCTCTCCCGTAGCGAATGTCGCCACCGTGTCCGCCACCAGCTTTCCCCCTATGAACACCGCGGACACGATCAACGCAGGCCCGATGTGGTCCGCCATGTCTGATAGGTTGACCAGCATCCCAATCGAAATGAAGAACAATGCAGCGAAGAAGTCCTTGACCGGCGATACGATCTTCACCAGCCTCTCGGACTGGTTCGTGTCTCCCAGCACCGCCCCGATCAGGAACGCCCCCGCCGCCGGAGACACGTCCAACTCCTGCGCTACCAGTGCCAGCCCGAAGCACATGGCAAGAGACGCCAGTAGCATGATCTCTTCCGATTTGTATCTCGCTATGAAACGGACGGCCCAGGGCGCCACCAACGCCCCGATTGCCAGCGCGGCAAATCCGAATATCAACAGCTTCAACGCCAGCGAACCTACCGTCGCCGGCTCCACCGCGCCCGTCGTCGCCACCCCCGACAGCACCGTGAGCAAAATAACCGCCGCTATGTCCTCTATAACCAGGATTCCCACGATTATTCGCCCCTGCACGTGGTGCAGTTGCCCCGTGTCTTTCAGCATCTTGTACAGGATCGCCGTACTGGATATCGAAAGCGCCGCCCCGAGGAAAATCGAATCCGTCCCCGTCCAGCCCAGCAAAGTCCCGATCTCGTAACCCAGCGACATCATCAACGAGATCTCAAGGACTCCGATAACCACCACCCGGAACCCGACGCTCCTCAATCTCTTCCACCCCAGGTCAAGGCCTAGCGCAAACAACAGGATGATCAGCCCCAGGTCCGCCAGCGCTGTTATCAGCCCCAGGTTTTCCACCGGCGGATTCGCCAGCGTGTACGGCCCGATGAGCAGCCCGCCCAGCAAGTACCCGAGAATCGGTGGCTGCTTCACCAGGCGGAACAACACCACCGCCCCACCCCCCACCGCCATTACGATGGCGAAGTCACGCAGAAGCGCAAAGTGCTCCGTCTCCGATTGATCAGCCACCGCACCCAGCGGCAGTATTATTCCCAGTAGCTGTTCCATGGCTCTTCGATGTTTCTATATCATCGCACCCTTTAACCTGTGTGCAAATCCTCTATAATCACCCACATCCAACGCTCACCAGGAAAGGGAGGTCACCTGTGGCAGATTATAAAGTCATTTCCGCCGACTCCCACGCCGAGGAACCGGGCACAATCTACGAAAAGCTCCCCGAGGACCTCCGTCACCGTAAACCCCACATCGAGGTTGTGGAGGGACACAGGTACCAGATTCTCGACGGCCAGCATCCCATCCTCCTCGATACGCCAAACCCCCTCAACGAGACCGACCTCCGCAAGGAGTTCCGGGGCGGCGAGGACGTGGGCGTTGGGGTCAACCGTGAGTGGGGCACGGACGTAGACCTCCGCCTCAAGGACCAGGTCGAGGACGGTGTATCCGCTGAGGTCATATACCCCAACGGCATCTTCGAGGCCTTCTCCTCCCCCGAGCCCCGATACCAGCTCGCCGTCTGCTCCCTCTACAACGATTTCTACTGGGACGTTTTCTCCTCCCACTCCGATGTCTGCATCCCCTCCGCCACCATCCCCGTAATTGACGTGGACGCCGCCGTCACCGAGGTCAAGCGCATCGCCGCCAAGGGCTACCGCTCCCTCTCCGTCCCGGTCAACTATGCCGCTACCCCCTACAACCTCCCCGTTTACGAACCCCTCTGGGCCACGGTAGCTGAGCTGGGCCTGCCCCTGAGCTTCCACGTATTCACCACCTCCGATACCGTCCCGGACGAAAAATCCCGCAGGTATCTCACAAAGGAGGAGACCCACGGCAGAGACCTCGTTGGCATGGTGCTCGGCATGGCCGAAGCAATGGCCCCCCTCACCGCCCTCACCGCCGCCGGCGTCTTCGACCGCTACCCCGACCTCCGCATCGTCCTCGTCGAATGCGGCATCGGCTGGCTCGCCTGGGCCCTCTACGCCATGGACGACGTGTACAAGGCCCGGCACATGTGGCAGTACCCCAACCTCGACAGGATGCCCAGCGAGTACTTCAAGACCAACGGATTCATCACCTTCGGCGACGACCCCATAGGCCTCAATAACCTTGATTACACCGGCGTTGACGGCCTGATGTGGGGCAGCGACTACCCCCACGACGAAGGCACCTTCCCCCACTCCCGAGAAGTCATCGAGCGCACCTTCTCCGGTATCTCCCAGGAGGACAAGGAGAAGATCGTAGGCCGCAACGCCGCCCGACTCTACGGCATCAACCTCAACTAGCCCCTACCCCATTACGGAGCTTCATCCAATGACAGACATATACGCCGAGCTAGGCATCCGCCGCATCGTAAACGCCGTCGGCACCGCCACCGTGGTAGGCGGCGCAGTCCTGAGCCCTCGGGTCCAGGAAGCTATGGACCAGGCCAGTCAGTCCTTCGCCGGCATGGACGAGGTCGTGACCCGCGCTGGCGAGGCCATCGCCGCCGACCTCGGCGTCGAGTCCGCCTTTGTCACCGCTGGCTGTTTTGCCGCCCTCGCCCTCAGCGCCGCCGCCGCAATGACCGGCCCCGACCCCGACCTCATCGCCCAGCTCCCCGACACCACCGGCCTCCGAGACCAGTTCCTCATACAGAACCGCCACCGCTACCACTACGACCGCTCCATCCAGGTCCCAGGCGGCAAGCTCGTCGAGGTAGGCGACGAAAACGGGGTGACCCGTTCCCAGTTCGAAGACGCCATCGGCCCACGGACCGTCGGAGTCCTCTATCCCGCCCACATGGACGGCGAGGAAGGGACTGTCTCCCTTGCTGATGTGATCTCCATCGCCCACTCCCGGGACATAGCCGTCATTGTCGACGCCGCCTTCCAGGTCTATCCCGTCCGGCGCATGAAGGACATCGCCGCCTGCGGCGCCGACTCCATCTGCTTCAGCCTCAAGTACATGGGCGGCCCCAACTCCGTCGGCTTCATGGTCGGCAAGAAGGAACTTGTGGACGCCGCCCGACTCCACGGCTTCACCGCCTTCGAGTTGGAGGACAACCGCGCCTTTGGTCGAGGTTACAAGGTCGACCGCGGCGAGACCGTCGCCGCCGTCGCCGCCATGCGTGAGTGGTTCACCCTCGACCACGACGAGCGCATTCGGGACCAGGAACGCCGCTTCCAGGTCCTCGTCGAGCTCCTCGGAGAAATACCCAACGTCACCCTCCAGCAGGGCTGGTTCGGCCAGATCCCCTGGATGCAGCTCCGAGTAGTCCTCGACGAACAGGCCCTCGGCATGACAGTCGACCAGGCCTCCGACGCCCTCAAAGCCCTCGAACCCTCCATCTGGACCCGACCCGATGGTGACGCCCTCTCCGTAGCCGTCATCACCCTCAACCCCGGCGAAGAACAGCTCGTCGCCCAGGGCCTCCGCCAGGTCCTCGTTTCCTGACTCGATTGCCTATCCGTCATTCCGGCCGCCGAGAGCCGGAATCCATCCCCTTAGGGGTGGGGAATTTCGCTCGCCCTGAGCGGAGTCGAAGGGTCAACCGAGCGGAATGGGTGGGGTGTCCCGGCCCTCCAAGCTCGCGGTTACGCAGAGCCCTCCCAGTGGAATAATCCGAGGATGTCCCCGGTGAGCATTCAACCCTGATGTACAATCACACTAATCTCTTAAAGGGAGGTGGGGAGTAGCCCCCATTCAAACCATGCCTAAAGTCAATTCCGTCCTCGGACCCCTGGACACCGCCGACATGGGCTTCACCCTCTCCCACGAGCACGTCCTCGTATCCTCCGCCGGCATCCAGCAAATCTACCCCGAATTCATCCCCCGAAACCCGATCATTGAGCGGGGCATCCGGGACCTCGCCGCCGCCAAAGCCGAAGGCGTCCAGACCATCATCGACGTCACAACCATCGACCTCGGCCGCGACATCCGCATGTTGGAAGACGTGTCCCGGGGTTCGGGCGTCAACATCGTCGCCGCCACCGGCACCTGGCGGGACATCCCCCGCGTCTTCTGGGAAGCCTCCCCCGACTCCATCGCCGCCCTCTACATCCGTGAAATCCAGCAGGGCATCGAGGGCACCGACATCAAGGCCGGCGTCATCAAGGTCGCCAACGACAAGGGTGGCGTCACGCCCCAGGGCGAGATCATCCTCCGCGCCGCCGCCCGCGCCCACAAGGCCACCGGCGTCCCCATATCCACCCACACCTGGGCGCCCGAAAGGGTCGGCCTCCAGCAGGCCGTCATCTTCGAAGAAGAAGGTGTCGACCTCAATCGCGTCTACGTCGGCCACAGCAACGACACCACCAACCACGCCTACTTGATCGAGCTGCTCGAAAAAGGCGCCTGGATCGGCCTCGACCGCTACCCCGGATGGGCCTCCGAAGGCGCCGACACCCCCGACTGGCGCGACCGCACCCGCACCGCCGTCCGCCTAATCGAGGCCGGCTACGGCCACAAGATTATGCTCAGCCACGACTGGTCCATCCCCATCTCCCGACCCAGCGAGGAAGAGGTCGCCAAGCGCGAAGCCCGCAACGCAGACGGATACCTCTTCATCCACCGCCACGTCATCCCTCTCCTCCAAGAAATGGGAATCTCCCAGGCCGCCATCGACCAAATCATGGTCCACAACCCCCGCAACTTCTTCTCCGCCACCTAACCCCACTCTCTCATCACCCCTCCCCTCATCCCCACCCACCCTTTGCCGTCATTCCGGCCGCCGAGAGCCGGAATCCATCCCGCGGGGCGTCCCCTCCCCTGTAGGGGTGCCCCTCGTGGGTACCCTGCCCACCACCCACGCCAAGACTTGCATTCCCCTCCAAACCCGTACATTTGCTTGACACACCTGAGCAAAGGCGTTATCATATCCAACGGTCGACCAAACACCCTCAATAATCTAAGGAGGAACCCAACACCCAGGGAAGCCCACCCGACCCCACCGGGTCCCGTGCCCCTTCCCTACCCAGGCGATGGATAGACGCCCTGGTCTACACCGTTCCCGTCCGGCCTCCCCCTCCCATATACGAGGGTCGAGGCCTTGGCCTACCCCTCCTATTAGTGAGGGCCGGGCTGGCCCCCCTGCGAGTCTTATCGACTTCGTTTGAGGCGGGCCGAGCGTCACAAGGCGCTCTGGCGGCAGGGCATGACAATGCCGTTTAGTCGGCTGCCCAATGCTGCCGCTCCCTCAGGGAGCTTGGCCCCGGCCGGTTGAATTCACCGGCATATATGGGGCTTGCGGCCCGTACCTGGCGTACGAGGAAGCACGGCGATTGCTCGCGGCCTGTGTGGCCTTGCACAGCCCGTACTTGGTACGTGAGGCGCAGCAAATTGCTGGCGGCAGGTGTCCCCCGACCCCAGGACACCTAACAAGCTGCATGGATAGGAACAGGGGCAGCGTCCAGCCAGCGTCTTCCATCGCCGACCTCCAACAAACCAGACACAATGCAAACCCAAACCCCACAACAGAACAACCCGACCTTCCCCTCCCTTCTCCCTAGTACTGAACTAGAGGCAGAGGTTGGCGCAGAAGCGCCAACCTCTGCCTCTGTTCTTTTATCCCCCTCTCCCTTGAAGGCCCTAAGGGAGAGGGGGATCAATGGGGTGTGGGTTTTTCCCCAGTCCCTTAAACAATCAAAAACCCACACCCCTGCACCACGCGAAATCCCCAGAAAATCCCTCTAGGCGTCGTTCAATCAAAACAGCTACGAGTTCAATCAATGTTCAATCAACGTTCAATCAACGTTCAATCAAACCGGCCCCCCGCCCTCCCCACCCCCCACAACCGAAACGGGTGTATACTCCCCCCAATCGGACAGTTGAACCCTTGGGAGGAGGACCACCATGAGGGCCACCGACGCCGCTATCGAATTCATCCACAACACCACGCTCAATGACATGCCCCCCGAGGTGCAACACCTCGGCAAGCGCGCCATCCTGGACACCGTCGGCGTATCCCTCGCCGCCGCCAGGGACGAGGCCGTCGCCATCCTCTCCGAGACCCTCGCCGGACGCAGCGGCAACCCCACGGCTACCGTCATCGGCCGCAACCACCGCTCCGACGCCCTCTCCGCCGCCCTAGTCAACGGCGTCATGGCCCACGCCCTGGATTACGATGACGTCAACGACTCCTGCATGGGCCACCCCAGCGCCCCCCTCGTCCCCGCCGTCCTCGCCCTCGGCGAAGAGCTTGACTCCTCCGGCGCCCAGGTCCTAGAGGCCTTCCTCATCGGCTTCGAGCTCGAATGTAAGCTCGGCCTTGCCATCGGCAACGCCCACTACGCCAAGGGCTGGCACGCCACCGCCACCACCGGCACCATGGCCGCCGCCGCCGCATGCGCCAAGCTCCTGGGCCTCAGCCCCGACAATATAGGTATGGCCCTCGGCATCGCCGCCTCTTCCTCCGCCGGCATGAGAATCAACTTCGGCACCATGACCAAGCCCTTCCACGTCGGCCAGGCCGCCCGGGCCGGCCTCATGGCGGCCCTGCTCGCCTCCAACGGCTTCACCGCCTCCGCCGACATCCTTGACCATCCCATCGACTACACCCGCGTCTTCGCCGACAAGGATGAAGCCGACTCCTCCCGCATAGTCGGAACCCTCGGCAACCCCTGGGACATCGTCTCCCCGGGCCTCGTAGTCAAGAAATTCCCCTGCTGCAACAGCACCCACCGCACCATCGATGCCACCCTAGCCCTCGCCCACGAGCACACCCCCTCCCCCGACTCCATCGAAAACGTCGTCATCTCCATGCCCCCCGGCGAGGACATCCCTCTCATATACAGCCGGGCCACCACCGGCCTCGAAGGCAAGTTCTGCATGCAGTACTGCGTCGCCTCCGCCATCCTCGACAGCAAAGTCACCCTCGACACCTTCCGGCAGGACCACGTCGACAGGCCCGAGGTCCAACGCCTCTCTGGCTTGGTCAAGCTCGAATACGATGACACCCAGGCCCCCGTCGTCGTCAACGCCGGCGGCTACATCGACGTCACCGTCAACATGAAGGACGGCAACTCCTTCACCCGACGCATAGACAAAGCCCGCGGCACCCCCGAATACCCCCTCTCCGACGAAGAGCTCACCGAGAAATTCACCTCCTGCGCCCTCAGGACATTGGATCCCGGTCAGGTGGAACAGGCCGTATACCAAGTGTTTTCCCTTCAGGATCTGCCTGAAATCCGCACATTTATGAATACGATAGCAGCCCCGGCCATGGCCCCTGCCCGCGGGAGTTAGGGGCGCGGTTCGGGCCTTTCGAATACAAGGCGTCAAACCCGGAGCGCCGTTCGGGATTGCCCTTTGATTGGCAAATGGCGGCGTAGTGACGTATTGACTACGTCCCCGCCGCGTGGTAAATTCTCATTCACCTGTCCGCACCTTAACAACTGAATAGTGGAAGGAAGCCAGCAGCTAGGTAAGCAAAAGAAAAGTACATGGCGAGTTTGATCCTGGCTCAGGGCGAACGCTGGCGGCGCGCTTTATGCATGCAAGTCGAACGGATCTCTCCGTGAAGCTCCCGGATGGAACCCGGCAACAAACCGGAAGCCCGATTCGTCGGGCCAAGGCGAGGAACCGGTCTACTGAACGGATTGGATCGGATCACAGAGGTTAGTGGCAAACGGCTGAGTAACGCGTAACCAACCTGTCCCGGTGTGGGGGACAACCTCGAGAAATCGTGGCTAATACCGCATGACATGGTCCACTGAAGGGTGGATCATCAAAGGCTCCGGTCGCATAGGGAGGGGGTTGCGTTCTATCAGGTAGTTGGTGAGGTAACGGCTCACCAAGCCTACGACGGATAGCTGGTCTGAGAGGATGATCAGCCAGATGGGGACTGAGACACGGCCCCAACTCCTACGGGAGGCAGCAGCAGGGAATCTTGCGCAATGGGCGAAAGCCTGACGCAGCGACGTCGCGTGGGGGATGAATGCCTTCGGGTTGTAAACCCCTTTTGTTTGGGGCGAAGTTCTGACGGTACCAAACGAATAAGCCTCGGCTAACTACGTGCCAGCAGCAGCGGTAATACGTAGGAGGCGAGCGTTGCCCGGATTTATTGGGCGTAAAGGGCGCGTAGGCGGCCTGGAAAGTCCTTTGTGAAATCTCCCGGCTTAACTGGGAGCGGTCAGAGGAAACTATCAGGCTTGAGGGGAGCAGAGGAGAACGGAATTCCCGGTGTAGCGGTGAAATGCATAGATATCGGGAGGAACACTTGTGGCGAAGGCGGTTCTCTGGGCTCTTCCTGACGCTGAGGCGCGAAAGCGTGGGGAGCAAACCGGATTAGATACCCGGGTAGTCCACGCCGTAAACTATGGACACTGGGTACAGGGGGTATCGACCCCCTCTGTGCCGAAGCTAACGCGTTAAGTGTCCCGCCTGGGGAGTACGGCCGCAAGGCTAAAACTCAAAGGAATTGACGGGGGCCCGCACAAGCAGCGGAGCGTGTGGTTTAATTCGATGCTAAGCGAAGAACCTTACCTGGGCTTGACATGTCGGAAGTAGAAACCCGAAAGGGCAACCAACTGTTAAGTCAGTAGCCGACACAGATGCTGCATGGCTGTCGTCAGCTCGTGCCGTGAGGTGTTGGGTTAAGTCCCACAACGAGCGCAACCCTCGTCGTCAGTTGGATCTCTCTGGCGAGACTGCTGCGCAGAACGCAGAGGAAGGTGGGGATGACGTCAAGTCAGCACGGCTCTTACGCCCAGGGCTACACACACGCTACAATGGTCGGTACAAAGGGTTGCCAAGGAGCGATCCGGAGCTAATCCCATCAAAGCCGGCCCCAGTTGGAATTGGAGGCTGAAATTCGCCTCCATGAACGCGGAGTTGCTAGTAACCGCAGGTCAGCACACTGCGGTGAATACGTTCCCGGGCCTTGTACACACCGCCCGTCAAGTCATGAAAGTCGGCAACACCTAAAGTCGATGGGCCAACCCTTCGGGGAGGTAGTCGCCTAGGGTGGGGCTGATGATTGGGACTAAGTCGTAACAAGGTAGCTGTACCGGAAGGTGCGGCTGGATCACCTCCTTTCTAGGGAGTAACTCTCCCACCCACAGGGTGCAGAGACAGCTCCTAGGTCGGTCTCTCCGGCCCAGCCGGAGAGCTTTCCCCTCCCACAGGGAGGGACCCGGCTTCCTTTCACTATTGAGTTGCTAAGGTCGCTCAGGTAAAAACACGGGGGTCGGCGATGCCGACCCCCTCTTTTTTGCTTAGCAGTCCGGACATTGGCGTGCTAAACTGGCCCAAGGGAGGCTGATATGCGCAACATCGAAGTCGTATTCTACAGGGACGCCGACGTATGGATCGCCCAAGCCTTGAACGTGGACGTCGCATCCTTCGGAGACACTCGCGAAGATGCCCGCGCCGCCATCCAGGAGGCCCTTGAGCTCTACTTCGAAGACGCCTCGGATGTAGACGTTATTAAAGTCACCGGGGCCAAGGTGGAAACCGTCAGCGTTGAGGTCCTATAGCAGTCGGGAGGTGGTCCGGGCATTGGAACGCATCGGGTTCCGACGGGTCTCTCAGCGTGGAAGCCATCTGAAGTTGAGACTCGAATCCCAAGGCACTACCCGAACGGGCATAGTCAAGATGGGAGCTAAAGACATGCATCCGGGCATCATGGCCTCTATCCTTCGTCAGGCTGGTCTCAGCCGTGACAAGTTTCAGTCTGTAGTTTGAGAGTATAGAGTGAACCCTTAGGATTTGCTATAACTTGGCAGCGCGGGCATATAAGTGAAGAGTGCGCATCGTATCGTCTGTAAAGTATGTACGCCTACCCCGTAAATCTTCGATTATTTCTTTAACCAAGTTCCGAAAGTCCCAGAGTTCTATACCTTCTGTGTCGGCCTTTTCTCTAACTCCATTTTGCCACCCCCATGTCACTATGATTTTACGATAGTTTCCGTCATGAAATCCGTATTCAGACAGTTTCTCTACTACTTCGGGGGACGCGAATTTCTTATCCTTAAAGAACCCGAACGTACGACGTTGACTAGGCGTTTGGCCTCTAATTTTGAGCTTTTCGGGGTCGTAGGGTTTATTGGTCAATTCGCTAAATCCCCCTGATATGGACACCCCAACTTCAATGTGATACCGGCTTTCGTCCTTTGGATCTACTGCCAACAAGTCAATTTCACGCTGTCCCTTACACTTTATGTTAGGGATTGTTGCCCATCTTTTGATGTAGCGAACATAAGCCTCTCCTATCTTTTCGGTAGTTTCCACTGCCCTCTACCCCTCCAGAGACTCCGCCAGTATCTCCACCAGGTCCTTCGCCTCCAGCTTCCCTTCCTGCTCCTTCACCCGGATCCCGTCCTCGAACATCTGCAGACAGAACGGACACGACGTACCTACCACCTCCGCCCCGGTGTCCAGGGCATGCTCCGTCCTCACGTGGTTGATCCTCTTCCCCTTCGTCGACTCCTCGATCCACATGTGTCCGCCCCCCGCCCCGCAGCAGAACCCCCGACTCCTGTTCCTCGCCATCTCCAGCGTCTTGATCCCCGGGATCTTCTTCATCATCCGCCGGGGCTCTTCATAGACCCCGTTGTGCCGACCCAGGTAGCAGGAATCGTGGTAAGCAACCTTCTTTTCAAACGGCTTCTTCGCCTTTATCTTCCCCTGCTCCATAAGCTGGTCTATGAACTGGTTGTGGTGCAGCACCTCGAACTCGCCCCCGAACTGCGGGTACTCGTTCTTCAACGTGTTGAAGCAGTGGGGGCATGCCGTCACTATCCGATTGATGCCGTGCTTCTTCAGCGTCTCGATGTTCTGCTCTGCCATCAGCTGGAACAGGTACTCGTTCCCCATCCGGCGGGCCGGGTCCCCGTTGCAAGTCTCCTCATCCCCGAGTATCGAGAAGTTCACCCCCGCCGTATTCATCACCGACGCCAACGACTTCGCTATACCCTGGCTCCTCTCCTCCAGCGCCGGTGTGCACCCGACCCAGAACAACACGTCCGGATGCGGGTTGTCCGAGATCAGCTTAACGTCCACACCCTCGGTCCAGTCCGTGCGGGTGAATTTTGTGCCGGACCAGGGGTGGCCTCGGGTCTCCATGCTGCGAAGCGCCGTCTGCCCCGTCTCTGGCATCTTGCCCTCTTCAAGCACCAGGTGCCGGCGCATGTCCACTATGCTGTCTATGTGCTCGATAGCCACTGGGCATTCCTGTTCGCAAGCCCCGCAGGTCACACAGTCCCAGATCGCTTCCTCGGACACGGCATGCCCGATAACCGGTATCGACGACCCATTCCCGTTCTCTCCCTTGGCCTTTATGACCCCGGGCCCGACCTCCAGCAGGTGGTCCTTGATCCCCTCCACCACGTGCATCGGAGATAGCACCTTGCCCGTCAGGTTGGCCGGGCAAGCGTCTGAGCATCTGCCGCACACCGCGCAGGCGTACCCATCCAGTAGCTCTTTCCACGTGAACTCGTTGACCATGTTGGCCCCGAAGCTCTCCGCCGTCTCGATGTCCTTGATCGGGTGCAGGGTGCCTCTCGGGTTCACGTCGTGCAGGAATGCGTTGATCGGCGCCCCGATCATGTGCATGTGCTTGGAGAATGGGATGTACATGCTGAACCCGATGATCAACGCCAGGTGCGCCCACCAGAAGATTCCATGAAGCGTGTTCACTACCTCGAAGCTCGCTCCGTCGAACAGCTTCCCTAGCAGCGTACCTACCGGCGAAGCCGCGTGGGGACTGACCTCCGCCACCGCGTCCTGGTTGACCATCGCGTTGTAGAACCCTTCAACCAGGAAGGTGAGAATCATCAGGTTGGCTATCGCCGCCACGATGATCACCGCGTCCGAGCTCCGGGTCAGGTCGAAGCTCAGACGTCGGGGCTTGGCCAGCCACCGACGCACCAGGGCCCAGGTCAGCGCCGTCAGAATTGCCAGTCCTAGTGCGTCCAGGACGAACACATAGACCTTCACCCCGGTGTCTGTCAATATCGTCTCTGAAATGTGGGGATTGATCGAGTCCAGAAACACGAAGAGGACGTAGCTCAGGGCGAAGCATAGGAATCCCCAGAACACGGCCACGTGGCCTAAACCTGCTTTGTCCTTCATCGAGACTCTTTGGAGAACCTTCCGTTGTCCCAGCACCACCACGAGGGCGTTCATGCTTCTCTGGATCGGGTGGTCGAACCGGTTCTCCATCTTGCCCAACATGACAAGTCTGAACACCCGCGTATACACCACATAGCCCGCAAACCCGAACCCGAGCGCCGCAAACGCAAACACCCCGATCCACAACGGAATGAATCCAAAAATCTCGCCTGGTGGCACCATGTTTTTTGTGTCTCCTGAAGGGGATGTACGAGCAGAAACCGGGCCGCGAGTGTAGCACGCCCCAAACTCCGCTAACAAGCGAAGGGGCCGCCCGTGGCGACCCCCTCCTGGTTAGCTCAGTTTTCTGGATTTCCCTAGACCTCTGCCTTCCTCTTCGCCTTCTCCTCCACCGGCGCAGTCGACACCAGGTGCCTCTGCATCTCCATCTCCTTCGGGCTGAACCCGAGCGCCAGCCCGACGAGCTGTGGCAGATGCAGCACCGGCAAGTTTATCTTCTTCCCCTTATGCTGCTCCGCCCGACTCTGCGTCCCATCCAGTTCCAGGTGGCATAGCGGGCAGGGGGTAACCATTGCGTCGGCGCCCTTGTCCTTGGCCTCCAGTGTGTGAGTCCCGCACATCTCCAGGCTGTTGCGCTCGTTGGGATACAGGATCGGGAACCCACAGCACTTCCCTTTGCCCTTTGTCGCGACAACATTGCCCCCGAGAGCCTTGATTGCGTTCTCCAACGACACCTTCCTGCTCTCCTTGCCCTTTGGCACCACAACCTCCGGTGGACGACGCAGGTAGCAGCCGTAGAAGGCAGCGACATTGAGCTCCTCGAGCGGATTCACCACCATCTCCTGCAGCTTGTCCAGCCCGTAGTCTTCGTCCAGGACCCACAGGAAGTGCTTCACGTCCGTTGTGCCCCTGTATTCGAGACCTTCCTCAGCCAGGTATTCGCGGTTGATCTTGGCTCGGTACTCTGGGTCAATAACCAAGCGATGGTTAGCCTGCATTAGACACCCCTGGCAGGTGCTGCAGATCGTCATTATCGGAAGGCCCATGGCCTCGGCCTTCGCCAGCGTCCGGGCGTTAATCGGGTCCGACACCTCCCTGCTCAGCACCCCCGCCCCCGTACACCCGACATCCTTCATCTCGAATAATTCAATTCCCAGCTTTTCGGCTACCTTAATCGCAGCCGGGTAGAGCTCGGGGCAACCGCCTTTGGCTACGCAGCCCGGGTAAAATGCATATCTCATTTGCTGTCTTTCTCCCACTTCTCAAAGATCCGCTTGATGTGCTTGGAACCCGGTCTCTTCTTGTGCAGATAGGGCAAAGGCGCCTTGCGGTGGGCCATAGCCTTCGCGGCCGTCGGGACTAGATGCATCAGCCCTCCGATGTTGGTCAGGCCTTCACTCTCGATGGCAAGGCGGGCTTCGTCCAGCCACCCGCTCGACTTAATCGACTTGGCGAAGCTGTCATTGTGTCGCACCACCCTCGGGGTGCCGATTCCCCTCTTTATCGCCTCGTCCCTCAACGACAGGATCCTGTCCGTCGGGTCGATCCCCTTGGGACAGTGCTCCGTCGCCTCGAAACAGTGCACGCAGTCCCACATCCCCCTCTTCTCGCTCAGTTCCGATAGCCGCCTCTCGATTACCTTGTCACGGGGGTCGGCCACCGGCTTGAAGGCCCGCGTCAACGCCGCCGGCCCGAGGAACGATTTGTCTATAATCAGCACCGTGCAACCTTCGTCGCACATCCCGCACAGGGTGCAGCTGGAGGCCTCCTGGAGTTCCTTGATCTTCTCCTGGGAGACAATGTGCTCTTCTGTTGGTCCAGGCGGTGACGGCTCTATCCACGGCTTGGTAGCCGCATATTTGTCGAACAGGAACTCCTCCTGATCATAGACCAGGTCCTTCAAGCCCTTAACGAGGCGAGGGGGATCAAGGGTTATCTCCCCGTCCACCTGCGCCTTGGAGACCGGCATCCGGCATGCCCATTTAGCCTTGCCGTTGACCCTCATCGTGCAGTCGCCGCAGAAACCCGTCCGACACGAGCCCCGAAACGACAGCGTCGCGTCCTGTTCATCCCGCACCTGGATTAGCACATCTAGCACCGTGCTCTGCTCTTCCACTTCCACCGAGTACGTCTGCCGACTCCCGTTCCCGTTCGACACGGGATCGTAACGCCTTACATTCAGATTCACCTGCATCTAGCTGCTCCCTTCCGGTTTCCATCTGGTGACCGTTACGGGTTCGTAGTCCAGTTTAACCCCGTCGCCCGAACCCCGGGCCACGGTGTGTTTCAACCAGTTCTCATCGTCCCTGTTGGGGAAGTCCGTCCGGGCGTGTGACCCACGGCTTTCCTCCCGCGCCAGCGCCGAGGCTGCAATCACCTCCGCAACGTCCAGCATGTTCCCTAGTTCGATTATTGAATCGATTTCCGTGCTGTAACCAGAGGCAGGCCCATTCACTCCAACCGCACCGCACCTCACCTTCAGCGTCGCCAGTTTTGCCGCGGCCTCACTGAGTCCAGAGCCGTTTCGGAAAATGCCCACACTCTCCTGCATCAGAGAAGCGAGTTCTCGCCGGATGAGACCTGAGGACTCGCCGTTCTTACCCCGGGCTACGATTGCTGCTACTTTCCTCTCCTCATCAGCCTGATGGGAGACCAAGTCGGGTGCTGGCCCGACAGACCCCGCGTGCCCCGCCGCCGACTCTCCTGCCTTACGACCCACCACAACACTTTCCAACAGGGCATTGCCGCCAAGCCGGTTTGCACCGTTTAGTCCCGAGTTCGCACACTCACCGGCGGCATATAGGCCTGCCACCCCTGTCGACCCGGAACCGTCTATCTTGATCCCACCAATGGGCCGATGCATCACCGATCTCACGGAGACTGAATCTTTGCTTATGTCAATACCGGCGAGGTCTTTGATTAGTAAACGAGTCTCGGAGAGCCGTTCCGAGTCTACCCCCTTGAAGTCCAAACGGACATCCCCGTTCGCAAGCTCTCTGGCAACGGCCTGCGACACTGCGTCGGAACCGGCGAGAGAGTCCAGTTGTGCATCGTTGGACCCAACTAACACGGCACCTTCACCCCTTGCTGCCGCGGTTATCAGGATGCCGTTGGGAGCGAGGGCAGTGGGAGCAAACTGCACCATCTCCATGTCCCGCAATGCCGCGCCAGCTCGGTATGCCATCGCCATGCCGTCGCCGGTAGAAGCCGTGGATGCCGTGTTGTCCAGGTACATGCGACCCATTCCACCTGTTGCCAGCACCACCGACCCCGAGGAAAACGCAATCAGCGAACCGTCCCTCAGGCTCCGTGCAAACACCCCTTGGCAAGTCCCATCGTCCATCATGATCAGAGATACCGCCGAGCAGTCGTGGTGTACGGGAATTTGCATCCTCAACACCTGCTCGTAGAGGGTCTGCAGAATGTTGTGCCCCGTGGCGTCGCTGCAATAGCAGGTGCGAGCTTCGGAAGATGCCGGGAATTTTATCTGGTCGATCCTGCCATCCCCATTCCGGTCGAAGGGCACACCCATGTGCTCAAGGGCAATGACTCGGGCAGCCGCCTCCTGGCAGATATTCTCAACTACATCCTGATCGGACAAGTAAGCCCCCGCCTTCACCGTATCCATCCCGTGAGACTCCCACGCATCCGCCCCCCTCAGCCCCGCATTTATCCCGCTCTGCGCACCCGACGAATGGCTGCGTAAAGGATGCTGCTTGGTGACTATGCAGACGCTCGCACCCTGCTCCCGAGCCGACAGCGCGGCGCTCATACCGGCGAAGCCTCCGCCAACTACTACTACGTCATATCGAGGCAATGGCTCCTCCTGTAAGGGAAAATGCGGCGGTTTCATCTGGGGGTGACCGCGCGGGGATTATATTTAATGCCTGGGTCGGGTGTCAAAAGTCTCAGGCATAATTTGCTCGTGATATCATATCTCCGGTTCCCGTCATTCCCGCTGGAGGTTAATGAAAATGGTCTTGGGCTGGCTTACGGTGGAGGAGGCCCTGGAGAAGATCCTGGGTTACGTTGACAGGCTTAGCGTCGAGGAGAAACCCCTCTTGGATTCCCTTGGGCAGGTCTTGGCTGAAGATGCAGTCTCAGAATTCTCCATCCCTCCCCGCGACAACACCGCCATGGACGGATACGCCGTCCGCTGGGACGACATCCTGTCCGCCTCCCCCCACTCCCCGGTCAACCTCAAGGTCATCGAGGAGCTTCCCGCAGGCAAAATCGCCGTCAAGGCCGTGTCCGAAGGCGTCGCCATCAGGATTATGACCGGCGCCCCCATGCCCGACGGTGCCGACACCATTGTCCCCTTCGAAGACACCGACGAACTGGACCGCAGTCCAAGACCCGGCCCCGGCAACATCAGCGAAATCGGCATCCGCAAGGCCTGGAAGATCGGCTCCAACATCCGCCGCGCTGGAGAGGACGTTGTCCCCGGAACGGTCATCATCAAGGCCGGCACTGTTCTTCGCCCCGCCGAGGTCGGAGTCCTCGCCTCCCTCGGCAAACCGACCGTGAAGGTCTACCGCAAGCCCGTCGTCTCCGTTCTCGCCACCGGTGACGAGCTTCTGGAGGTCGGGGAGGCCCTCGCCCCGGGCAAGATCTACAACAGCAACAACTACAGCGTCGCCGGCCTCGTATTGCGCTACGGCGGCATCCCCAAGGTACTCGGCATCGCCCGGGACAACATGGACTCCCTCCAGGCAAAGATTGCCGAAGGCGTAGACGCCGACATGGTGATTACCTCTGCAGGCGTGTCCAAGGGCGACTACGACATCGTCAAGGACGTCCTCGCCCAGGAAGGTGAAATCGCCTTCTGGATGGTCAAGATGAAGCCCGCCCGACCCCTCGCCTTTGGCCTCCTCAAGACCCGGGATACTTCAGGGCTGATGCGCGAGGTGCCCCACCTGGGACTGCCCGGCAACCCCGTCAGCTCCATGATCGCTTTTGAGCAGTTCGGGCGTCCCGCCTTGCTTAAAATGCAGGGCAAGAAAGATCTGGCCAAACCCACCGTAGAGGCCGTCATGGAAGACTCTATCATCAACACGGATGCACGCCGCATCTTCGCCCGAGCCGTAGTCACCAAGCGAAACGGTAAGTATTACGCCCGCACGACCGGTCCCCAGGGCTCGGGTATACTGACCTCCATGTCTCTGGCTAACGGCCTGGCCATCGTCCCTGAGGACGTAGACTCCGTGAGTGCGGGCGATACGGTCCAAGTCCAGATGCTTGACTGGGGAGTCTAGCGCCGACTCCCTAGCCCACCCTGAACCCGACATACCGCCCCTCCGCCTCCGACCAGCAAACCTCCACAGCTTCCACCCTCGCAGCCGGAGGCCCTGCGTGGAGCCGGGCCAACAAACCTTCCAACTCCGTTCTTGACCCCTCCGCAACTACCTCCACGGAACTGCCGTCCGCCCGGTTGTACGCGTACCCGGTCAGTCCCCTCTCCCTGGCCTCGTTCTGCACGAAATACCTGAAGTACACTCCCTGCACCCGGCCCCTGACCACCGCCGTAAGTTTTACGGAATCGCTCATCCGGCTAGTCTACCGGGAGGTTCCCAAGTGGCAAAGGCCTGCTACCCATACATCGCCGGTCAATGTTCCCCTCCGCATTGCGTGACAAAATATCGCAAGCCTATAATGACATCCCCCCGGAAGAGAGGATTCTGTGAATCGAACCCGCCCCAGGGATAACCAATTCGAGCGCCTTGGCTCAGAAAGACCCGGCGAGGATGTTCTTCGCCGAAGAGTCCGTTCCAATCCTCAGCTTCGCCTGAGACCCAGGCTTCCAGGTATATTGAATTTTGGAAAGGTGATTTTCACCGAGACCCCGCTCCTCATTTCGCTGTCCGTTGTGGCCTTCACGGCCGGCATCGTAGCCACCCTAATCTATTTTTTGGAAAGGGCCGCCAACCCCAACGTAGAAAACTTCGTGGATGCCCTGTGGTGGGCCATCTTCACCATGCAGACCGCCGGTAATAGCTGGCGGCCCGAGACCCTCTGGGGCGGCATCGTCGGTGGAGGCTGGTCCATTATCGGCACCATTATGTTTTACGGTGCCATAATCGCCAGCGTCACCGTCTTCTTCATGCGCAGACGCGAACGCACAGAGGTCGAATTGATCACCACAATCAAGCGGAACTTGGATGACCTGGACAACCTTTCTCTGGAGGAATTGGAACTCCTCAGGGAGTCCACCAGTAACCTCGTTGCGCTCCGAATAGAGCAGATCAAAATGCGCAACTCTAACAGATGATTGAAAAGTCTCCTGTCCCCAATCCCGAGTTAAAATACTAAGCAATGATCTACAGACGTATTATGGTGGCCGTGGATGGCAATACCGCCGACGAAGAAGCCGTAGCCCTCGCTTGCAGGTTCGCCCAGGAAAGCAAGGGTACCGTCTTCGTCCTCTATGTAATAGAGGTGCCGCGCTCCTTGCCCTTGGATGCGGAGATGGGTCTTGAAGTCCGAAAGGCGGAAGCCGTCCTTGACTATATGGAAAGCCTCGCTAAGGGCCAGCACACCTCAGTCCAGACCGAGGTAGTCCAGGCCCGCCATTCCGGGCTCGGCGTCGTAAAGGCCGCCGCAGACCGCCGCATCGACCTCATCGTCATGAACACTCTATACGAGAGAAAATACGGTGAGTTTACTCTGGGCAGTGCAGCGCCCTACGTCTTGGAAAACGCAAGATGTCACGTTTGGCTCTACCGCGGCCCCATGAACGGTGCCGGTTAGCCTTGTCTCCCGACCCTTGGAGCTACCTATTGAATATCTGGGAAGACACTAGGACTACACCATGAACATAGTCATTGTTGGGTGTGGCAGAGTCGGTGGAAGGCTCGGCACCGTGCTGGACGCCGAGGGGCACAAGGTGACTATTTTGGATATTGATGAGGACAGCTTCCGCTTCCTTGGCCCTAGCTTTCGCGGCGAGGCTATTATCGGCGACGGGACGGACGACGACGACCTCGTCCGCTCTGACATTGATGATACAGATGTCTTCATCGCCGCCACCGAAGATGACGCCTGTAATCTCCTCGCCGCACAGAAAGCCAAAGTGCAGTTCAGGGTCCCAAAGGTCGTATGTCGCGTCTATGACCCCGTCCAGAAAGACTTGTTCCGGGATTTGGGGGTGGAGACCGTCACACCCACAACCGTTACGGTGGAACTCCTGAAAGACGCCATAGAGAGATAGGATAGAGCAGTTTGTACATTCTGTTGGTAGGCGGAGGCACCCTGTCCTTCAACCTCGCCAAGGACCTTTTGCTGCGCTCCCATGAAGTCTTGATCGTGGAACGGGACAGGGAGCGCGGAGAGGAACTCTCAAGGCTGCTGGGAGACGTAATTCTTCGTGGCGACGGCTGCGAGGCAACAGTCCTTGAATTAGCCGGCGCAGGCCGCGCCGACACCCTCATCGCCACCACACGCGCCGACAAGGACAACTTAACCGCCTGCCAGATAGCCAAATCCAGATTCCGTGTTCCCCGTACCATTTCCACCATCAACGACCCCCGCAACGAGCCCCTTTTCAAGAAGCTCGGCGTGGACGTTACCATCAGCGTCACCGACATCGTTCTCTCCAACATAGAACACCAAATCCCGGAACGCTCCGTCATGCCTCTCCTTGAGGTCGAGGAGTCGGGTGCCGAACTAGTCTCCATCAAAATCCCCCCCGACAGCGGGATCGAAGGGAAACGCTTGGACGAAATGCAACTCCCGGACGGAGCGCTTATCACTCTGGTAATCGCCAAGAATGGCGCCGCCAGGGCGCCCGCGCCGGACATCATCCTTAGCGAGGACGACAATATTATCGCCCTATCCCCGGAGAATGAAACGGAGGCCCTTCGTTCCATCTTTACCGGCGAACCCTCCACTGATTCCAATGACTAAGCGCCTCGGCTTCCTCGGCCCCCCCGGTACCTTCACCGAGGAAGCCGCCCTCCTCTACGACTCTAATGCTAAGCTGGTGCCGCTTCCCTCCGTCTCCGCCGTGGGCTCCGGCGTCATATCCGGCATGGTGGAAGAGGGCGTCGTCGCCATAGAGAACAGCATTGAAGGCTCTGTAACCGACACCCTCGACCTCCTCATCCACGGCTCGGACCTCGCCATCAAGTACGAGGTCGTACTCCCCATCCGCCACTGCCTCCTCGTCCAGCCCGGCGCCCAGGCAAACGACATCAAGGTCGTCTATTCCCATCCCCAGGCCCTAGCCCAGAGCCGCCGTTTCCTCGAAAGGTGCTTCCCAAAGGCCCAGATGGAGGCCGCCCTCAGTACCGCCGCGGGCGTGGAGGAAGTCAAGAAGAGCGATGGCTCTGTCGCTGCCGTGGCCACCAGGCGCGCCGCCGACCTCTACGGCGTCCACGTCCTTGCTTCAGACATTCAGGAGACAACGACCAACGTCACCCGATTCGTCGTCCTTGCCGCCGAGGATCACCCACCCACCGGCGCCGACCGCACTTCCCTATGCTTCTCCTTCGATGACGATAGGCCTGGGATCCTGGTCGAGGTCCTCGGAGAATTTGCCAGCCGAAACATCAACCTCGGGAAAATTGAGTCCCGACCCTCCAAGGACATCCTCGGCCGCTACATCTTCCTCGTCGACCTATTCGGCCACCGCCACGATCCGCCCGTGAGTGAAGCCCTTGACCGGATAGCCGAAATATCGTCCATGCTCAGAGTATTCGGGTCCTACCCCCGTTTCGTCTCATAACCCGACATCCTGACCATCCGCAGCCCTTCTCCCGTCCCGTCTCATTCCTCTTGTTTCGCCCCGGGGCCCCTCAGCCGTTTCACCATCTCGTCAAGCTCTGCAATCTTCTCTTCCGCCGCCCTTTGCCCTTCCTCGAATGCTTCTTCGAGCTTGTCTTTGAATTCCGTCTGGGCGTCCTCCCCCGAAGAGCCGTTGGACTGCTCGGTCCCTCCCTGGTATTGGAATTGAGGTGACGTGGCCAGCACTATCGCCGCTCCCGCCGCCCCTCCCATCAGAAACCCGAGAATAAATGCAAACACGGCTGCAACTCCTTCTCCATTGGGGGTATCACCGGAATCTCTCGCCCGACCTATAGGCCGCCAGCGCCCCGGCTTGATTCTACTTGTCGGAGAATTTACTGAGGAAAGATATCGCCTTCTTGGCCCCGGCAGCCACACCCCACGCCTTGATGAGGGGCCTGATCAGCGCATCCGTTATCATCGTCGACGACGCGGCGACGTTTCCCAGGGTCACCCGGGTATTTTCCAAGTTTCCCTTCAGGGCGTCTAACAGCCCCCCCATCTTGCGGTACAGCAGGAAGGCTATCAGGATCAGGATTACTACCAGCAGCGTCCCAAGCCCGAAGAAGACTATTAGGACTATGTCCCTGATAGTTCCTATGACAAGCAGGTCCAACGGCCTTTTCCTCCTAAAGTTCGGCGAGATGTTAGCACACGCCTTCTCTCACCGCCAACCGGACCAGGCGCCTTTCGTCTCGCTCGCTGGCATTCGCCCGAGTCCGTACCAAACGGCCTTTACAGCGCGATAGTACCGAGGCCTGGGTGTTAGGAATATCCTGCCAACCGGGTCCCCGTCCCCGCCACACCGACCCCCGACAGCTGGGGGTTTCGTTTCTCGCTGTGGTGAAAGAAGATCTAGCGGACTCTGGGCATGTGGCCCACGCCGCTCCCGATTGGCTCGTTTATGAAAACGTCGCCGTTTCGGATCTTCAGGTTATAGCCGCACTTTGGGTTACTGCACACCCAAGCCTTGTATCTTATCGAGGCCCCCTGGCCACCGAAGTCCGATAGCGGCAGCAAGTCTCCGCTGTTGCAGGCCTGGCATGTGGGAAATGATTCAGACACCTCTCGCTCCCCTCCACATTGTTAATTTTTTTACAAAGTGGCTAAGCTCAAATATACCACCGTAGGACCTTGATTTGCAAGATACGTTGAAAGCATCACGCCACGATATGCTCAACAGCACCTACGCAAATACTTCCAATCTCCCCCGACTCCCTGTTCGTACCTACCCCTTGGGAGTGCGGGCAATGGCGTCCCGCACCTCGGGATAGGCATGCTTGGTCATTCGGGCCGTTATTTTCGGCTTGGGCCCCGAGTCTTCCACCATAAGGCAGACCAGCGTCGGGCCCGGCTTCTCCAGGATTTCCGGCAGTCCCAGGGCAAACTCTTCCAACTCGTCAAACTCAAACACATTGGCGTATCCCGCCGCCTTTGCCATTCCGGTGAATGAGAACTTCCCCACACCCGGCAAAGGCTGAGCGCCGCTCAATCCGTAAACATTGTTCTGGTATACGAAGTGGATGAAGTTCTCCGGCGCCATGTTCGCTATCGTCACCAGGGACCCGAGATTCATCAGCAGGCTCCCGTCCGAGTCCACAACCTGCACCTTCAGGTCCGGCCTGCCCAACGCCAACCCGAGCCCTATCGACGACGCCTTGCTCATCGAATTTATCAACGGCAGGTGAAATTCCTGCCTGTCCGATATCGAGTCCCAGACCGTGTAGGGAGTCTCCGTGGTTATTACCACCGAGTCCCCCTGGTTCCGGGAAATCACCTTGAGCGCTTCTATTCCGGGTATCATCCTTGCTGGTACTCCGCTCCAATCAATACTGCCACGGGCTTCGACTCCTCCTGCGTCTCGGCGTACGCCAACGATATTCTATCCACATCCTCATCAGTCTCCACCAGGTGGTACTCCATCCCCCACGCCCCGAGGATTGGTTCCAGGTACGTCGCCGCCGTGTCAACAATCGGCCCCTCCCGCTTGAACCCCCGGTACCCGATGAATATCAGCAGCGGAAGCCCCACGTCCAGCGCCAGCCCCCTCACCGCATCCCCCGATTCGTAAAACCCCGTGCTCTGGATCATGCACACCGGCTTCTGCCCCGCCAGGATCAGGCCCATCGCTATGGGAATCGCCTCACCCTCGCGGCAGACCGGAACCAACTTTATGTCCGGGTCCGACGCCACCGCATCGTAGAGGAATCGGCTCTCCGTGTCGGGAAGCCACACTATGTGGCTCACCCCCAGCTTCTTCAGCTCATCCAGGATCGAGGTCGGGGTTAGGGTCTTTTCGCTAGTGGTCATGGTTTCCCTATTCGCCCTGTGCCCTAGTCTGCGGATATGACCGCCCGACGGTGCGAAGCAACCCCGATCTTCTTGTCTCCCTCGTACGCCTCTATCGAATACGTCAGCTTGTTATTGTCCACCTCCGTCAACTCCGATTTCACCGTCACCTTCCCCCCGACGGAAGTGGGCGCAATGTGCCTGAGCCTGTCCACCGCGAACCCCACGGTGGTGAACCCGTTGGGCAGCAGGTGGTCCGTGGCCTTGATGCTCGTGTCTTCCATCAACCCCAGCATTGCCGGCGTCGAAAGAACATCCGCGCCTTCCTTGCCAGTGCGGTTGGTGGTCAAGTCTTTGGTCACAGTCACTATTTGCTCGGCGCTCTGGCCGGGTTGAAGTGCGCTCAAATCCATGGTTTTCCATTCCCTTTCCGGGTGATTTGCCGGATGGCTATTCTACAACAGTCTCTTCTGACAGGCCCTACCCCCGACCCCCCAGCCTGTACCGGTAGTAAACGTAAACGGTCAACAGGGATACAGGGATAAGCAGGATCAACGCCCCCAGTATCAGCACCGCCGCCCACCCGTCAACACCGAACATCGTGTCGATTCGATGCATGATGGCGTCCAGAAGGTCAGGGTCTATGGCCCCTTCATGGTGGGCCGTGATGATTGGAATCAAGGTCGAGTCTTTCCGTTAGGAGGCCAGCGCTGGCTCGGGCTCCTGGTACCTGATCGAGTACTTCTTTTCCCGTATTGTGAAGGAGGACAGTGCCGCTGGAATCAGCATCAGCCCGACCATTGCGAAGGGGATGAAATAGCTTCCGGTCAGATCCCTCATCTCTCCACCAAACTGCACCGCCGCCGCACTGCCTATCTGGTGGGCCAGGAAAGCGATGCTGTTCATGGTTCCCAGGCTCCTCAGCCCGTAAACGTCTGCGGTCAGTGAAGTCGTCAGCGGTGCGGTCGCCCACCATGAAAAGCCCCCAATCCCCACGAACGTCCAGATCCCCCATCCTCCCGGCAGCAACAGCAGTGCTGCGTAACCCAGCCCCCTCGTCGCATATACCAACGCCAGCAGGTTCTTCCGACCCATCTTGTCCGAGATCAGGCTTATCCCCACCAGCCCGAATATGTTCAACCCGTTCATTATTCCGAAGGCCAGCGCCGCTGTGGATTCGGTGACTCCCTTGTCAACCGCGTATGGCACGAAGTGAGTCCCCATGATCGCCGTGGTCGCCCCACACACGAAATACGCCCCGCACATCTGCCAGATCGGCGCCGACCTTAGCGCCCTCCTCCAGGACTCCGTCTCCAGTGGCCCCTTGGCCTGATCCCCCGATGCCTTCCTGCTCCGCCCGACCTCCCGCACCGGCTCCGCATCTCCGTCGGGTTGGAGGCCCATCTTATCGGGGCTCTCCCTGAAAATGAAGAAAGCCGCCGGCAAGGCAAATGCCAGCACCAATACGCCAAGAACTACCCAAGCGGTCCGCCAGTGAGTCGCATCTATCAAGTACTTCGTGAACGGCACCAGCAGCATCCCGCCAATGGATGCGCCCGCCATGCTGATCCCCAGCACCGTCGCCCGATGCCTCCGGAACCACTTCGCCAGCATCGCCCCCGTTATCGGGTCTCCTGCCCCGCTCGTCGCCACGGCTTGCACGATGCCGTACATCGCGATCAGGAATACCAGGTGGAAGGTCTGCATCAGCAGCACCATCGATACGCCCAGAACAAGCAGGCTGGGTATCACTACTTTCCGGGCCCCGTATCGGTCATAGACCCGACCCAGGAACGGCTGCGTGAACCCGTTGACCAGCAGCCCTATCGAAGCCGCCAGCGAGATCGCTCCCCGGTCCCACCCAAAGTCCGCCTCCATCGGCAAATGAAAACGGTAAAGCTGCTCCGACCCCCCAAGGATACGAAGTTGATTAGCAGGCACACACCCACGATGAGCCACCCGTAGAAAAGCGGGCTGCGGGAGCTTGTCGGTCGGTGTGCTGGTGCTTTCAGCCATAATCAACTCGTGGGAATAGCCTCAGATTAACACCCCACAAACATAATTGGCAAAGAGCTATCCAGCTCACATACACGCGTGCCCTCACTCCCTCCTCCCCTCTCCCACTCCGATGCCCCGCGAGGTCTAAGGTGTCGAAGATGCGCCTAGGCGTGCGCCTCGGACGTGAATCTAGCGCGCCAGCCCACCACCCACCCCCATCATCCCCAACCTCCTTAACCCGTCATTCCCGACCCCGATCGGGTCGAAGATGCGCCTATGGCGTGAATCCATCCCCGGGCGGTGGGGCCGCTCACCCTGAGCCTAGTCGAAGTGTGAGTGGGGGGTAGGCCCACGCGTTTTCAGTTCTTGGCATACCTCTACCGCCAACCCTCGCCCCCTCCCTGCTACAGCGCATCCAGCCGCGCCGCTGGCCGCTCATTCCTGCACCCAACCATGCGCGTGAACCCCAGGGCACGACCCCCATCCAGGGCAAGCATATCGGCCTCTTCGCTGGGCTTGCCCAGCCGTTCAGACCAGACTTGGTCCGACACCATCCAGAGCCTCCATCCATCCGGGATCAGGTCGGCAAGCTCGACGGTCACGAGGCCGCTTCGTTCCCAGTGACGATTCCACCAGGTCGGGCTATGCAGGCTGAATAAGGCGGGCTCCCAATAGTTCCGTAGGTGTTCCGGGGGCTCGTTCGATGTTAATTCTCTCACCAATCCTGGTACCACGATCCCCATTTGACCGCCGGGCTTGATCAGCTTCGCCATGTGGGTCTGCAGGTAAAGGTCATCCGTTCCGAAGTAGTGATAGGCGTCCACGCTCACCATGGCATCGAAGAAGCCGTCGGCGTATGGCAGCGCGTGTGCTTCTGCATGGATGGGAAACACCCTGTCTTCAACACCTGCAGCACAAAAGCGCCGAAAGTTATCGCTCGCATCTATCCATAAGTCCGTTGCCCAGACCTCCACCCCGTATTCTTTCGCTAGAAATATGGAGCTGAGCCCCTTGCCGCAACCCATATCCAGGACCCGCATATTGGGTTCGAGATTCATGCATCCTGCCAAAGACTCCGTCAACCACAGGGCGTTTGGCCCCATCATGTTCTCCAGTACCCATTCTGGATCATACTTTGCCGAACGAGGAAACTCCGCCAAGTTGAGCAGACCTTTCCGTCCTTCACAATTGTCGGTCATCCATGTGTTCCCTTGTCACACTCGACTACATTGGGCATAAGCCTTAACCCAGCTCTTCTTGTGGTACTTTAGAATGTACCATCTTCCTGATACAGCGTTCAGAAAGAACCAATCGGACTGTTCAAATTATGGCACGCTCCCCTCTGCCCGACCGAGTACGAAAATCACCTGTCGCCTTGACCACTTAAGCGCAACATGCTAGCATTCCACCCTGAATAAAGGCACTGCGGTGGCTATAGCGAGGTGGGCCCACCCGTTCTCATTCCGAACACGGAAGTGAAACACCTCTGCGCCGACGATACTAGAGGGGCAACTCTCCGCGGAAAATAGGTCGCTGCCGGGTGCCTTTTTCCTTTGCGGAACTCCCAGCATGTAAGGAGCCTCGCATGTCCTCCCCGACCTCATCCGAACGCTTCGACCACCTCCAGCAGATCGCCGCCGACCACTTCTGGCCCCACTCCCAGCAGGTCGCCGAGCTTTCCCAACCCGGCGGCCTCAACATCGTCGAGAGGGGTGAGGGGTGTTGGGTCGAGGACATCCACGGCAACCGCTACTTCGACCTGATATCCGGCATGCAACTCCAGAATGTGGGCTACGGCCGCCGGGAAATCGCCGACGCCGTGGCCGACCAGCTCGTGAAGATCAACTACGCCCCCGAGCACACCACCAGCGAACCGGCCCTCCGCCTCGTCGAAAGGCTAGCTGCCCTCGCCCCCGACAAGGAGTCCCGGGTCTTCCTGGTCAGCGGCGGCTCCGAAGGCATCGAGACCGCCCTCAAAATGGCCAAGAAGTACCACAAGCTCCGCGGCGAGCCGGGCCGTTACAAGGTCATCAGCAGGACCGGCTCCTACCACGGCGGCACCCTCGCCACCATCAGCCTCGGCGGTGGTGCCGGGGCAGGAGATAAGGACTTTGGCCCCTTGATGCCGGGCAACGTCCACGTCTCCATGCCCAACCCCTACCGCTGCCTCTATTGCAGCCAGATGGGCGAATGCACCCTGCAATGCGGCCAGGACGTGGAGAGAGCCATCCTCGACGAAGGCCCCGAGCTTGTCGCCGCCTTCGTCGCCGAGCCCCTTTCCGCCGCCACCTGCACCGTCCCCCACCCCGACTACTGGCCCACCGTCCGCTCCATCTGCGACCGCTACGGCGTCCTCATCATCGCCGACGAAGTGGTCACCGGCTTCGGACGGACCGGCAAGATGTTCGCCTCCGACCACTGGGGCCTCGTCCCCGACATCCTGGTCGGGGCCAAGGGCCTTTCCAGCGGATACCAGCCCATCGGCGCCGCCATCGCCACCAGGAAAGTCGCCGACACCTTCATCGGCGGCGACCGCGAGATGTTCCGTCACATCTTCACCTTCGGCGGACACCCCGCCGCCTGCGCCGCAGCCCTCGCAAACCTGGACATCCTGGACCGCGAGGGCCTCGTCGAGAACTCCGCCAGCATGGGCGCTTACCTCTACGACCAGCTCCAGACCCTCTACGAACACCCCATAGTCGGCGACGTTCGTGGTGGCTTGGGCCTCCTATGCGGCATAGAGTTGGTCAAAGACCGCGCCACCCGCGAGCGCTTCCCCGCAGATGCGAGCCTGGGCCGGAAGATAACAGCCGCCTTCCTGCGCCACGGCCTCCTCGCCCGACAAAGGGGCGACATCATATTCCTCATCCCACCCCTGATCGTCACCCGAGATGAGATCGACTACGTGGTCGACCAGGTGGACAAAGTACTCTCCGACGTGGAGCGGGAGTTAACCTAGTCGAGCCAGACTCCCGTGATATACTCCCGACCGTGAGCCCGCCCTCAGGGCCCCCCGGCAACCCTCTTGATTGAGAGACCTATGACAGCTAACCGCGATCTGATCCAGGCACAAAAGACCCTCCCCACCCCTACCGGACCCATCGCCTACTACGACCTGAACGCCGCCGCCGAGCAACTCGGCGTCAACCTTACCACCCTCCCTTTCACCATACGGGTCTTATTGGAAAACGTGCTACGCCACTCCGGCAATGGCACCGTTACCGAAAAAGACGTGGAGACGGTAGCACGGTGGGCGCCTCGGGATGCCTCCAGGGCCGATATCCCCTTCATGCCCTCCCGCGTCCTCATGCAGGACTTCACCGGCGTCCCAGCCATAGTCGACCTTACGGCAATGCGCTCCGAAGTAGCCAGGCGTGGCGGCGACCCCCAGAAGATTAACCCCGTAGTGCCCGTAGACCTCGTCATCGACCACTCGGTGCAGGTCGACTTCGCCGGCGTTTCCACGGCCTTGGCCCAGAACGTCGACCGCGAATACGAGCGTAACGGCGAACGCTACGGCCTCCTCCGTTGGGCCCAGTCAGCCTTCGACAATCTGCGCGTCGTACCTCCGGGCGCGGGCATCGTCCACCAGGTCAACCTCGAATACCTGGCCACCGTCGTCGCCTCCCGAGGGGCCGATGGCGAGTCCGTTGCCTTCCCCGACACCCTCATCGGCACCGACTCCCATACCACCATGATCAACGGCCTCGGAGTTGTTGGCTGGGGTGTCGGCGGCATCGAAGCAGAAGCGGTTTTGCTTGGTCAGCCCTACTACATGCTCTTGCCCGACGTCGTGGGCTTCAGGCTGACCGGGGCTCTTCCGGAAGGCGCAACCGCCACCGATCTCGTCCTCACCGTGGTCCAGATGCTCAGGCAGAAGGGCGTCGTCGGGAAGTTCGTGGAGTTCTGCGGCCCCGGCTTGTCCAACCTGTCGTTGCCCGACCGCGCCACCATCGCTAACATGGCCCCCGAATACGGCGCCACCGTCGGCTTCTTCCCCGTAGATTCTGAGGCCATCGCCTATCTTTCAGGCACTGGAAGGGACGAGGCACAGGTCAAGTTGGTGGAAGACTACTCTCGGGCCCAGGGCCTCTTCCGCATGGACTCATCCCCGGACCCTCTCTTCTCCGACCTCCTTGAACTAGACCTTTCCCAGGTCGAGCCCAGCCTTGCAGGGCCCAAGCGTCCCCAGGACAAGGTGCGCCTGCAGGACATGAAAGAAGTATTCGTCAACAACTTGAAGGAGGTCTACGGCAAGGACAACGCCCAGTCCAATGGTGGGGGTTCAGAAAACGGGCTGGAACACGGGTCGGTCGTCATAGCTGCCATAACCAGTTGCACCAATACCTCCAATCCTTCGGTAATGATAGGCGCTGGGCTTTTGGCCAAGAAAGCCGTAGAGCGCGGCCTTGAAACCAAGCCCTGGGTCAAGACCAGCATGGCCCCCGGCTCCCGAGTCGTCGAGGACTATCTCACAGCCTCGGGGGTGCTCAGATACCTGGAAGACCTGCGGTTCCATATCGTCGGATACGGATGCACTACCTGTATAGGAAACAGCGGCCCCTTGTCCGATTCAGTGCTGGATGACATAGGGAAGGACGACCTCGTGGCCGCCTCCGTCCTGAGCGGCAACCGCAACTTCGAAGGCCGGGTGCACCCCGTGGTAAAGGCCAACTATCTGGCCTCGCCCATGCTTGTCGTCGCCTTTGCACTTGCCGGCCGCGTCGACATCGACCTGACCACCGAGCCCCTCGGCGCCGATTCCGAAGGACAACCCGTCTACCTAAAAGACCTCTGGCCCTCTCAGCACGAAGTCCGCGAAACCCTCGCCGCCGCCCTCCGCCCCGACGTCTTCCGGGAGCGCTACGGCAAGGTCTTCGAAGGCGATGTGAAATGGCAGGAACTGGACATCCCGGAGGGCGCCATCTACCAGTGGGACCGGGACTCGACCTACGTCAAGGAGCTTCCCATCTTCCGAAACCTGCCAGACTCCCCATCCGAGGTAGAGGACATTCGAAAGGCTAGGGTGCTGGTCAAAGTAGGCGACTCTATCACTACCGACCACATCTCGCCCGCCGGTCGGATCCAGGCCAAGAGCCCTGCCGGATACTACCTCACCGACAAGAACGTTCCCGTCCCTCAGTTCAATGCCTACGGCGCTCGACGCGGCAACCATGAGGTCATGATGCGGGGCACCTTCGCGAACGTCAGGCTTCGGAACCAGCTCGCTCCCGAAACCGAGGGCGGCTGGACCCGTCACCTCCCCGACGGCATGGATATGAACATCTTCGAGGCATCGGAGGAGTACAAACGGGAAGGAGTGCCGACCCTAGTGCTGGCGGGCAAGGAGTACGGCTCGGGCAGCTCCCGAGATTGGGCGGCCAAGGGGCCCTACCTGTTGGGCATAAAGGCCACGCTTGCGGAAAGCTACGAGAGAATCCACCGCAGCAACCTGGTCGGCATGGGCGTCCTGCCCCTCCAGTACAAGCCCGGAGACAACGCCGAAAGCCTCGGCCTCACCGGCGAAGAGCTCTACGACATAGAAGGCATCTCGGATGGCCTATCGGTGGGCAAGGAGCTAACGGTTACTGCGACATCTGATGACGGGATCGCAAAATCCTTCACCGTAATCGCCCGTATAGACGTCCCCGTCGAGTTGGAATACTACCGGCACGGGGGTGTGTTGCAATACGTTCTGCGGCAATTGATGGGCCCTGCTAGCTAGGGCCAATCGAGAAAGCCGCCGAATTCAGGCCAAGTCTTTCGGGCTCGGGACGAGCGTATCAATCCCGGAAACATCCGTTGCCGCACTAGCGACCTCCAGATCAAACATCCGCTGGAGGTTGAGCCAAAACTCGGGAGTCATGTCAAGGGCCTTGCCAATCCGCAGAGCGGTATCGGCAGTTATGGAGCGCCTGCCATGCACAATCTCGTTGATTCGTCTGGGCGGCACTCCAATAGTGACGGCAAGGCGATATTGACTTATATCCAGCTCTTCTATGATCTCAGCCAGGTGTTCTCCGGGATGTATCGGGGCACTGATATCCATGCTGCACTCCTCAGTGATAGTCAATGATCTCGATTTCCATCGCCCCATTTTCTGTCCATTGAAAGCATACCCGCCATTGATGGTTGATTCGGATGCTATGTTGGCCGTGCCGGTCACCCTTCAAGGACTCGAGACGGTGAGAAGGGGGAGTCCTCAAGTCACTCAGACTACCGGCCGCAAGCACTCTTTGTATCCGCATACGTGCTCTTCGCTGAAGATTCTCAGGCAGACTCCGTACAACTCGGCCAAAGAAGAGTCTCTCAGCGTCTTTTCCTTTGAACCGTCTCACTATCAGCAATGATAACCTTAAGCGTTAATAACGTAAAGGGTTATATCCTTCCGTCTTGCATAACGCCTTCCTAAACCTATTCCTTGCTCCAAAACTAGATAGTGGCCACTCACGAGGTGAGTGGCCACTATTGAGGGTCAATCCTGGTTGAGTTGCGGATGTCCTAGTACGTCACGCCGCCTTCATCCTCTATTTCCAGGATCATTTCGATCTCTATGCACCCGTTCCCGGGTAGCCCCGAAAACCCGATGGCCGACCTTGCGTGTCGGCCCTTCTCCCCGAACACCTCGACCAGCAGGTCCGAGCAGCCGTTGGCTACCGAAGGGTGCTGCGTAAACCCGACTGCGGCATTGACCATGCACAGCAGCTTGACCACCCTCTTGACCTTGTCCAGATCGCCAATGGCGCCTTTCACCGACCCAAGAAGCGCGATTGCCGTCTTACGGGCGGCTTCGTAGCCTTGCTCCACGGTCACGTCCGTTCCCAGCTGCCCAAGAGCCTCCTTCAAGTCTCCAATGTGACCCGAGACGTATAGAAGGTTTCCGGTTCGGACGGTCGGGACGTAGTTGCCGACCGGATTTCGGACTTCGGGCAGGGTGATGCCCAGTTCTTGCAGTTTCTGTTCTATCTTCACGCTGTTCCTCCAATGGACGATGAGTTATGTGGGCCTTTCGGGGGGATTCTAGCATGGCGGATTGCGGAGTTGTCAGGGGTGTCGGGCTTTGCTAGCATTCACTCATAGGGACAGCAAAAGCAGGTGCACAAGCCTGTACCAAGTAAGGAGGAGCAATTTGAGCAAATTCAGAGGTATCTTCACCCCTATCTGTACCCCATTCTCCCGGGGAGACCAGAGCATTGATGAGGGGAGCTTGAGAAGGCTCATCGAGTTCCAGTTGGAGAACGGCGTTCATGGCATCATCCCGTGCGGCGGCACCGGCGAGTTCGCGAGCCTGAGCTTCGAAGAGCGGAAGCGGGTGACGGAGATGACCATCGACCAGGTGGCGGGCCGGGCGCCGGTAATGGCCCACACGGGCGCATGCAGCACCTGGGAAGTCATAGAGCTGAGCAAGCACGCCGAGGCCGCAGGCTGCGATGCCCTGATGATCGTCCCGCCCTTCTACGAGGTGCCCACCACCCAGGAGCTGGTCGACCACTACCAGGCCGTCAACGACGCCGTGCCCCTGCCCATCATGGTGTACAACATCCCCGCCCACTCCAAGGTCAACCTCACCCCCGAGGTCCTGGCCCGTCTGGTCGAGATCCCCAACGTCCAGATGATCAAGGACTCCACAGGCGACCTGGTCCAGTTCCAGAGGGTGCTGGAGGAGAGGTCAGAGGACCTGATCATCTTCAACGGCTCAGACACCGGGTCGCTGGCCGGACTGCTTCATGGGGCCAAGGGTTGTGTGTGGGGTGTCGCCAACGCAACTCCCGGGCGCTGTGTGGAGCTCTTCGAGCTGGTGGTCGAGCGCAAGGACTGGCACGCCGCCCGAGAACTCTGGAGGCCGCTCTACCGCCTGAACCACTTCTTCGAGACGGAAGGGTATGCCGCCACGGCAAAGGCTGCCACGGCAATGGCCGGAGTGGACATCGGAATTCCGAGGTCGCCCTTCAGAGCGCTGACCGCGGAGCAGGAGTCCAGGCTGGAGGGGTTGATGAGCGACCTGGGCGTACTGGCACGGGAGGCGGCGCCGGCAATCGGATAGCCTCAAGCTTCGACAAGTTCAACAAATGAATCGGCGGGTGCGATGTCGCACCCGCCGATTTTTGGTTCGCGAAGTCAGAGAGGTCAGTCGTTGAGGTTGAAGAGGCGGACGACGTTGTCGTGGACGCAGGCCTTCTTCACGTCCTCCGGGAGGTCTTTGAAGGTGCGGTCGATGACTTCCTGGGAGTCGGGCCAGGAGCCGTCGCGGTGGGGGTAGTCGGTGGACCACATGATGTTCTTGAGGTAGCCGAGTTCCCACATGGCCTTGGTGCCCCAGTAGTCGATGATGAAGCTGGCGTAGACCTGGCGCTTGAAGTACTCGGAGGGGAGGAGGGGGAGTTCGAGGTCGGTGAGGCGGCGGTCGTAGGAGTAGTCCATGCGCTCAAGCATGAAAGGAAGCCAGCCTATGCCGCTCTCGCCGAGGATGGCGTTGAGTCTCGGGTGGCGTTCGAGGACGCCGGAGAAGATGAGGGCGCAGAGGACTTCGTCGGCGCGGGAGGGGGCAAGGCAGAGGCTGACGGCGGCGGCGGATGGGTGGTCCTTGTCGGAGAATGTGGTGGAGATGTTGAAGGCATGGAATGAGACGGGGAGCTGGGTCTCCTCGCCGGCATCCCAGAGGGGCTCCCATTCATCACTCCAGAAGGGGTGGGTCATGGTGGCGGGGGCGAACTCGGCGCCGCGGACGCCGATGTCGGCGAGGCGGGATAGCTCTGCACCAGCGGCTTGGCCGTCGTGATTGGGGATCTCGCCGAGGGGGACGAGCCAGTCGGGGTCGTACTGCTGCCATTCGGAGATGTAGTCGTTATAGGCTCGGTAGGTAGCGGCGAGGGCTTCCTTGTCGTCGAAGCTGCGGTCGGTGGTGAGAATGCCGTATATGACCTCGGCGTCGACGCCGTCACGCTGCTGGTCGGCCCTTCTGAGGGTGTAGTCGGAGCAGCGGAGGTCGCCGATGGTGAAGCCCTCTCTTTCGAGCATCTCGCCGCGTTTGCCGCCGTTGACGCCCGGGCCGTACCAGCCGGCGCGGGTCATGGTGCGGCCTTCGACCATCCAATAGTTGCCGTCGGGCCTAGCCTCGACGTACGGGACCTTGTCCTTCCAGTCAGCCGGGGCCCTGGAAGTAAAGGCGTCGTGGGGAAGCCATTGCAAGTCGAGGTGGCTGTCCGCTGAAATAATCCGGTATCCCATCCCGTTCACCCCCTGCGTGTAGTCGATTGGGTAAAGGCCGGCCTGTGGGCGCCATTGTTACCGCGTTGGGCGTCGAGGTCAAGCGGGGGGAGGCGGCCAGGATGTGTTGCGGGTTTTTGATTGAACGGTGGCGGTTATTCGGTTTTTGGGGCGCGGGTCGTTGGGGTCAGGGAGGGGGGCGGCCGCGGGTGATGCGGGGTTTGGAGTGCGGATTGGGGTCGGGCCAATCGGGGGACGGGTCGGGCGCGCCTACGGGGGAGGGGGCGGGGTGAGTTGCGAGGTCCTGGGTGATTGTTTCGGAGGGATGGATTCCTGCACGCCTCGGCGCACGCCTAGGCGCATCTTCGACATCTGCGACCTCCGCAGGAATGACGGATAGTTCAAGGGGTAGGTCTTCGTCGTCGGGTGGCGGATGGGCGGGACGCGTGCCTCCCCCCGCTCGCACTTCGACAGGCTCAGCACGAGCGGCCCCACCGCCAGGGTCGGGATCATCTTCCGGGTCTTCGTCATCATCGGGATCATAGTCGTCATCGTCGTCGGGGTCGTTGTCGTCTTCATCTTCGTCTTCTTCATCTTCTTCCAGGTTATTGAGGAAGTAGGGGGTGCGGTAGAGATCATCGTCGGGGTCGCCGTAGTAGCTGGACTCGGCCTCATCCAAGGCATCCATCATGGCGGAGTCCTCTTTATCGATGAGGCCGTCCCGGCGCCGCTCATCGATGGACACCAGCTGTCTCCAGGGCCACCATTTCTCACCCGGCCTGGCGGTGCGGACGGGGAGGAGGTCATAGTAGGAGGTCTTGCCATCATCCACCTCCTTGTGGAAGTGCTTCTTGATGAGGGAGTCCACTTCCTGTTCGTCCGTGGTCTGTTTGGGGATACGGGCGTCGGCGGTGATGGCCTGTATGAGGAGCCGCATGTAGCGGGATATGTAGGTGTGGTTCAGGGGGCGCCTGCTCAAGAGACGGTTGATCATGGAACGGAGGAGAATGATCTCCTGCTCGAAGCCCCGGCCCTCGGGGGCCAGACGCGGCAACGAGCCTTCGGCTGAGCCGGCTTTACCGGACCCGTCGCGGTTTTGCGGGTACGGTCTTCCGCGTCGACTGCGCTCCCGGCGCGCAGGGTACCCACGAGGGGCACCCCTACGGGGGAGGGGGAAGGGTGACGGGCTCGGCGGGGGTGAGTGTTTCGGAGGGATGGATTCCCACCTCCGTGGGAATGACGAAAAAAGGAGGGAGGAGCTTTTTGGTTGTATGGTGCGTTTAGAATGTACGGGAGGGGGGTGATATGGAAGTCAAGGGGAGAGGAGAGAAGTGAAGACGGTTATTAGAGGGATGGGGGTGGTAGCCTTGGTGATGGGGTTGGTGGTTGGGGTCGCGGCGTGTTCCTCCAACGCTGACACGTCGGCTCGACCTACCCCAACCGCAGCCACGCCGGTGCCCACCACCCACTCAGTCGAGGACACCTCATACTACGGGGCCGCCACCGCTTCGGTGGCCGAGCGGATATACGCCTCGGACGTGGTGGTGCGAGCGACCCTTTTATCCGCTTCGGATGACCTGCTGCGCTTCAGGGCCGTTGAGTATCTCAGGGGCTCCGGGGCTACGGAGTTTACGGTAAGCGCCACCACTGCGAACCGGAATACGGCATGGGATGGACAGGAAGCGGTGCTCTTCCTAGCCCTGCCGAAGAGCGGAGGTGGATCCGGGTCCTCGGATTCCACCGCGAGCTTGTTCGAGTTTGCCGACACCACTACCTGGAATTATGGGGAAGCCGTGAGCTATACGGGTGCACTGCCGGCAGGCCACACAATAGACTCCCGGAACCCGGTGTGGATGCCGGCGCAGTCGGGGGGCGCCGGTGGGACATCGGGGTCCACCACCTCCGCTTACATCACCGAGTCGACATCTCCCGCGGGCGTCTCACAACCCTCTATCTCCCTGGCGGACCTGCGCACCAAGATAGCCTGGATAGGGGGAGGGAAAGGCATAGCAGGATACGCTGAATGCGTCCTCAAAGGCCTGAAATACGAACGGCATTTCCGAGATCTGGAAGTGTATTACCAGAGTCCCATAGCGCTGCATCTGGAGCCGGTGCAAATATCTTCGGGAACGAGCGCCATAGTTTACGACTACGGAGGGGACGAATTTCTCACGGAACCGGCCTACAATGTGTTCTGGCTCTCAGGCACGGATGCAGGCCTCTTCCACTCTACAATCATCGATGACGACACCACCGCATCCAACGGGTACACCGTCCGAGTAATAACCGCACGTCCCTTGCCCTCTGGCGTCTATAGGTTCTTTGAACATTACCAAGCGTACCGCCACGTACCTTGTAACTTCAGGTCTCCTCACCAACGCATGGAACTACAGGTCACAGTAACCGCGCCCACGGGTACGGTTCACGAAGCCTTCTTTGATCCTGTGACCATCGGCAACGCCCTGGGTGCGGATTCCGACAACGGCACCCTTCACCCTGTTGCCTTTTCCCTCGCCGACGCCTCATCCTCCATTGCCAGCCTCGGGTGGGAGAAGGGCAAGGTCACACTTGCCCTTTCGCCCTACGTATCACTTGGGGGCAAGACACTGGATGTCATCGAGCTTGACGGTACGGTTTCGCTGGCACTTGCCTTTGACGATGGGTCGGTGGACAGCACGGCGGGGACTGTTGCGTGGGGCGTGGATGAGCGGCCGTGGGAGTCGGGGGACAGGTTGATGATTCGGATTAGGTAGGGGGTGGGGGGGCGGGCCTGACGGGTTGGCGGGGCGTGGGCCGCCTCCTCGCTCGCGCTTCGAGAGCCTCAGCACGAGCGGCCCCACCCGTTCCGTTCGGTCGACCCTTCGACTCCGCTCAGGGCGAACGGAACCCCCACCCCGCGGGATGGATTTACGCCAATGGCGCACTTTCAGTCCGATCGGGGTCGGGAATGACGAGTTAAAAGAGTCGGGGATGACGGTATAGAATGGGTGGGGGCGATTTAGAATTTTGGAGGGATAGATTATGGGAGATGAATCGGGGGGGATTGCGGCGCTGACGCACGTGGGGATTGACGTGTCGGATTTGGGTCGGGCGGAGGCGTTTTATTCGGCGCTGTTGGGAGTCAAGAGGTATCGGGCGTGGGACGAATACGTAGCCTTAGAGCCGCTTCCCAACGGGATGATCGTCTTTCTTCAGCAGGTGCCGGATAAGAAGACGAGCAAGACTCGGGTGCATGTTGATTTGACGGTATCCGACGTCAAGGCAACGGTGCCCAAGGTCCAGGCGCTCGGGGCCAGGCTGCTGGTCGAAGAGTACGGTGAACCGACGGACGGGCTCGCCGTATTTGCAGATCCAGACGGGAACGAGTTTTGCCTGCTGAACTTTGACCTGGATGCCGTGCCAGTGGACTGCTAGTACCTTCAAAAGTGCAGAATCACCAGGAGTTGAATCGATGACAGGACAGAGCCAGGCGATAGGAATCTTGACGCAGGTGGGGATAGATGTATCAGATCTGGGCAGGGCGGAGGCTTTCTATTCAGCGTTGCTGGGGGTCAAGCGTTTCGCTGCCCATGACAACTACCTGAACTTCGAGCCTCTGCCGGGCGGGTTGACAGTGTATCTGCAAAAGGTGCCCGAGGAGAAGACGAGCAAGACCCGGGTGCATCTGGATGTGACGGTGAAGGACATGGAAGGGTCGCTGGCGCGGGTGGAGGGGCTGGGGGGCAAGCGGCTGGGGTCATTCCTGGAGAGCGGGGAGGGGTGGACGGTGGTGGCAGACCCGGACGGGAATGAACTGTGCCTTTTGCAGGGTTAGGAGGCGTACTGCCGGAAGACGGATTCCACGACGTCGAGGGCGTAGTCTATGTCGTCGGGGGTGAGGGGGTGGTGGGTGACGAAGCGCCAATTCTTGTCTCCAGTGCCGCCCTTGATGCCTAGAGACTCCAGTTTTGCGGCGAGCTCGGCGGGGGGGCCGGCGGCTACGTCGAAGTAGACCTGGTTGGTGGGGTAGAGGTCGGGGTTGATCTGGATGCCGGGGATGTGGGAGAGGCCGAGGGCGAGGCGTCGGGCGTTGGAGTGGTCCTCGGCGAGGCGGTCGACCATGCTTTCCAGGCCAACTATGCCGGCGGCGGCGATTACGCCGACCTGACGGAGGCCACCACCTACGGTCTCACGCCAGTATCGGGCGCGGTCTATGAAGTCGGCGGGGCCGCAGAGCATGGAGCCGATGGGACAGCTCAGGCCTTTGGAGAGGCAGAAGCTGACGGTGTCGGCGTCCTTGACGAGCTCGGAGACGGGGGTCTCCAGGTAGACGGCGGCGTTGAAGATCCGGGCGCCGTCGACGTGGAGGGGGAGGTCGTGGGAGTGGGCAACGGAGGCTACCGAAGCGATTTCATCCTGGGTGAGGACGGACCCGCCGCAGAAGGTATGGGTGTTTTCGAGGGCGATGAGGCCGGTGCGGGGGTCGTGGGGGTCGTCGGGGCGGATGGATTGCCGGACGAGGTCGGGGTCGAGCATGCCGCGGGAGTCGTTGGGGAGGGCCTGGACGTGGACGCCACCAAGGGCGGATGCCCCGCCACCCTCTTCGAGGAAGATGTGGGACTTGTCGCCGACGAGAAGCTCGTCGCCCCTGCGGCAGTGGGTGAGGATGGCGACGAGGTTGCTCATGGTGCCGGAGACGGTGAAGAGGGCGGCCTCTTTGCCGAGCATGTCGGCGGCGAGGGCTTCGAGTCGGTTGACGGTGGGGTCGTCGCCGTACTCATCGTCGCCGAGCTCGGCGTGGAGCATGGCCTGGTACATCTCGGGGGTGGGGTGGGTTACGGTGTCGCTGCGGAAGTCTATGATGCGCATGCGGCCTGTGTGTTTGCGATGTGACTTGCGGGAACCGTGCTTCCATCCGTTCGGTTGACCCTTCGACAAGCTCAGGGCGAACGGATAGAACCACTTACCTGCTATCTGTTTACATAGTAACTAGAGCTTGGGCACGATGTCGGCGGCAAGGCGCTCGGCGTGATCCATGAGGTCAAAGACGGGATTGAACATGATCATGTCGGGGTCTTCTTCCATTACGCGGCCAAGGCCGTCAATCACCTCTTCCTGGGAGCCGAATACGGCGACCTTGCGGGCCCTTGCGGCGTCGTGGTAGTAGCCGTCGAACCACTCTTCCAGGCGACGGGCTGCTCTTTCCCTATCGTTGTCGATGGCGACGTATACGCGCTTACCGAGGGGGAAGGTTGACGGGTCTCTACCCACCTCCGCCATATAGGAACGGGTGTATCCGATGGCACGCTTGAAGGCGTTGGTAGAGGAGGAGCCAGCGCCCATCCACCCGTCGCCTACCCTGACGGCTCGCTCCAGGGCAGGCTCGGCGTGGGCGCCGAACCAGATGGGGGGTCGGGGGGACCGGAGGGGCTTGGGGTTGATGCTGACGTTCTGCAGGTCCCAGAAGCGGTCCTTGAAGGTGACGGAGGTCTCGGTCCAGAGGCGTTTGACAAGCTCAAGGGTGTGTTCGAAGCGGGTGACGCGGTGGCTGGCATCGAAGCCGAAGGCGGGGTATTTTTCTTCGTGGCCGCCTATGCCGACGCCGAGGATGAGCCGGCCCCTGGACAGCTGGTCGAGGCTGGCGGAAATCTTGGCGAGATGGATGGGGTTCTGGAAGGGCGTAACGAGGACGGAGATGCCCAGCCCTACCCTTTCGGTTACGGTGGAGGCGTAGGCGAGAAGGGTGAAGGGGTCAAGGGTGTCCATGGTGCCGAGAACGGAGTCCTGGGTCCAGACGCTGTCGTAGCCGAGGGACTCGACGAGGGCCAGGTGCTCAGCGACGAGGGACATATCGACGGGGCCGTAGGGGAACATCTGGGGGACGGCGATGCCGACCCTGGTCTTCTTGCCAGCGATGAGCATGGTGGCGGGCCTCCGGTAGGGTGTCGGGGGTATTGTACAGGATGGAGGGCTAGGAGTCGGCCCAGGGGTCTGGGATGCCATCGAAGCGGGCAAGGGAGAAGGGCTCTGCGGGGAGGCGGGGCTCATTGCCTGCGATGAGGTCTGCGATGATCTCGCCGGTCATGGCGGACATGGTGATGCCCTTGCGCTGGTGGCCGGCGGAGATGTATGCGCCATCCAAGCCAGGGACGGGGCCGATGATGGGGACTTCGTCGGGTGTGGCGGGTCGGAGGCCGGTGATGGGCCAGGTGATGTGGGCCTCTTCCATGGCCGGGCAGACCTTCAGAGCACCTTCCAGCACATGCTGGATGCCTTCCTGGGAAACGGACTTGTCGTAGCCTCGGAAACCATCGTAACTACCGGAGAGGATGGTGCCGTTGAGCTTGGAGGTGACGTAGGAGCGGCCGTGGTGGATGTTGGCGCCGAGGGGCGGGCCGGGTGCCTGAAGTTCGAGCATCTGGCCTTTGTAGGGTCGGACGGGAATTGGGGTATCTATCCAGCCGGAGGCGTTGGATGTCCAGGCGCCCATGGCAAGGACGACTGCGTCACAGGGGATTACGCCATCGGAGGTAATGACGCCGGTTACGCGGTCGGCTTCTTTCCGGAGGCCGGTTACATCTGTGTAGCGGACTTCGACGCCGAGGGACTCGGCGGCGCCGATGTAGGCGAGGGTGAGGCGATAGGCGTCGGCCTGGTTGAGGTCTTCGAAGTAGAGGCCGCTGATGGCCTCGGGGGTTATACGGGGGTCGATGTGGGGGAGGTCGTCGGGCTGGACCCAGGATACGCGTGGCATGAGGGTCTTGCGCCACTCCATGGCGCGGCGGTTGTCTTCCTCGTCGTTCTCATCGAAGGCCAAATCTAGCCAGGTGATGTCGCCGTAGAAGGTGTTGACGCCGGAGGCTTCTTCCATCTCCGGGATGAGGGTCTTGTACTTTTCGAAGGAGAGCCTCGCGAGGTCCAGGTAGGGGCCGGGGGAGTCGATGGACATGACGGAGATCATGCCTGTGGCGACGCCGGAGGCCTCACAGCCGATGGACTCCCGTTCGAGGATGACGGGCTTTATGCCGAGCTTGGCCAGATGATAGGCGACGGAGCCGCCCATTATGCCGCCGCCTACTATTACTACTTCGGGGGAAGGTGTCATCTCAGTCTAGTATAGAGAAAGGATAGGGTCTATTCGTCGACCGCTTTACCTCTATCGCCGGCTTGCTGGAGGGTAAGTTCACCGACCACGTAATCCGTCAAGACGAACCCTTCATCCGGCAGGTAGCCAGTGTCCAGGAGTGAACCAGTCTGGGGCTCCAGGACCAGGGGGTCGCCTGGTCTGCATTCTGCCCGGGATATATACCAGTTTTCGTCAGGGGACTGGATAAACAGGGTACGGAGGTCGACATCGCCCAAGCGGAAACTTCGAAGCATCTCCGGTGAAACTCCGGCGACGAGATAACTGTCAGTGGATTCCGACGCATCAATTATCATTCCGATGTAATGATTACCTACCGGATCCATACCGGCGAAAACGGCCACACCGTCGTAATATACGAGTATCTCGGTTGGTAATATGGTCTTCATGGCTACACTATTTCGCAGGAACCCAGTATATCGAAGGTGGCCAAGGGCCACCAAGTGAAGTGAGATTGCAAGCGGCCCGTCTGCAATACGTATCCGGCGCCGACCTCCAAATCAACCGCACATACGAACCTGCCCCTAAGGGTGGGTCTTTTCAACTGCTTTCTGGCTACATCCAAATCAGTGAAAACCGACAATCCGCGGGCCTGGCACTCAGAAACACCAAATTGGTTGGCGGGCTTTTCAGCCCGATATGATCGGAAGTCAAGATCATTGGGCGGATTTCTGCGCACGAATCGGAAAACCGTGCGAGGCCCAGAGATTTCTTGAGCGTCGTAGGGGGGACATCCTTCTGGTAAAGGTTCTCTAAAAACCGGGGTTTCACGTTCCAACATTTCCTGGTTCTATTGTACAGACATGAGGTACTCTCAGCCGCCGGAGACCATGTGGACGATTTCGAGCTTGTCTCCGTCCTGGAGGGTGATGCCTTCCCAACGGTCCCGCTTCACTATTTCGCCGTTGTACTCGATGGCGATAAGGCGGGGTTCGATCTTGTGAGACGCTAGATAGCGGAGGAGGGCGACGGGGGTCTGGACTTCGCGGCGTTTACCGTTTACGAGGAGGGTAGCCATAGGGTTGGTGCTTAGTGGACTGCGCCGAAGCGGTCTTGCAACATTTCAAATTCGACGCCTTCAAAGCGGTCCAGGCGGAAGGGGTGGAGGTCGAGCCTCGGGGTTGCGCCACTGATCAGCTGGGACATTAGGTCGCCGGTGATGGCGCTGAGGGTGATGCCGAGGCGCTGGTGGCCGGTAGCTATGTAGGCGCCCTGGATGGAGGGGACGGGTCCGAGTATCGGGAGCCAGTCGGCGGAAGCGGGGCGGAGGCCGGTGACGTGGCTGACGACCTTGCTTTCCAGGATGCCAGGGCAGAGGCTCTGGACGCCCTCGGATATCTTGGCGACGCCCTGATCGTGGATGGAGGTGTCGAATCCCATGAAGCCGTCGTAGGTGCCGGTTATCACGGTGCCGCCGATCTTGGGGGCGACGTAACGGTCGACATGGTGGATCATGCAGGGGAGGTCGGGGCCGGGGATTTCGACGTGGATGGTCTGCCCCTTTAGAGGCTCAACCGGCACGTCCATGCCGATCCACTCCTCGACGCGCTTGCTCCAGGAGCCGATGGCCAAAACTACGGTATCTGACTCCATAGGGCCGAGGGATGTATCCAGGCCGGTAACATGGCCGGATTCGGTGCGGAGTCCGGTGACCTCGGCGTATCGGATGGTGCAGCCGAGGGCCTCGGCGGCCTGGGCGAAGGCGAGTGTGAGTCGGTAGGCGTCGACCTGGGCTTGCCCGCCGATGTAGGCGCCTCCGATGGCTTCGCGGGTCACGCGGGGTTCCATCTCCCGTATGTCGGTTTCGGTGAGCCAGTGGGCGGTCGGCGAGTCCAGCACCTCGGCGAAAGCCCCCTTAAGCTCCATCTCTTCCTCATCAGAGCAGGCGATTTCCGTCCAGGTGAAGTCGCCGTATCGGGCGTCTATCTTGGATAGCTCTTCGATCTCGGGGATTATCTCCTTGTGGCGCTTGCAACTCTCTTCGATGAGTCGGGTGAAGGGTTCGGGGGCACCGCTCTCTTTCAGGGCGACAAGCAGGCCGGTTGCAGCGCCCGATGCCTGGCTGCCTATCGACTCCCGTTCGATGATGGTGCTCCTGATGCCAAGCTGGGCGAGATGATAGGCGATGGAGCAGCCTATTATGCCGCCGCCGGCTATGAGAACGTCGGATGAATTGGGCACGGAGACCTCCATTGGGAAACGTCGGGGTATGGTAGTAGTTTGCCGGGTTATGATAGCACGGATAATCCCGCTATTAGCGTATTCCGTCGGCGGGCGTATAGGGGCGCTATTGGGGTGTCTTGCTTATGACTTCCAGCAGCCTGTAACCGTAGAGGGAGGCGTCCTGAGGCGGCTCCTCATCGTCCGGGAACTGATTGAATCGCTCAATCTTCAGGCGGTAGGTATACCCCTCTTCATGGTCGAAGCTGTCTATGGGGTCGTAAAAAAGTTCCCCATCCACCACGAGGCACTTCATGGGACCCACGCCAACACAGTCCACCATCTCGGGGCCCACCGTGACCTCCAACACCTCTACATCTGCATTGTCACCTCCACAGGAAATAACGACGATAAATGCCGCGATGACGAGTGGAAGCAGCCAATGGGATCTTCGGGTTGAATTTACAGAGGCGACTACGGTCATTATCCAGTCATCCTAATCCCCCACGGTCCCGGTCGATGTCCTGAAAGCTCGACGGCAGATTGGGGTGGGACTCTAGCGTACCACGCCTTCCAGGGGGCTACTGGCGGAGGCGTATGATTTCCTGGGGATGCGCCCGGCGAGGAAGGCGCTGCGGCCGGCCTTTACGGCCTGGGCCATGGCGTCGGCCATCATGGCGGGGTTGCCGGCCTGTGCGACGGCGGTGTTGATTAGGCAGGCGTCTGCACCTATTTCCATGGCTAGGGCGGCGTCGGAGGGGGCGCCTATACCGGCGTCCACAACCACGGGGACGGTGGCTTGTTCGATGATTATCTTGATCTGTTCAAAGGAGACCATGCCCTGACCGGAGCCGATGGGAGAGGCTAGAGGCATAACCGTGGCTGTACCAATTTCCTGGAGGCGCATGGCGAGGGCGGGGTCGGCGTTGATATAGGGCAGGACGACGAATCCCTCGTCGACGAGGGTGCGGGCGGCTTCAAGGGTGCCGATGGGGTCGGGGAGGAGGTACTTGGAGTCGGGGATGACCTCCAGCTTGACGAGGTCGGAGAGGCCCATGGCCCTTGCCAGGCGGGCGGTCCTTATGGCTTCCTCGGCGGTTCGGGCGCCGGCGGTGTTAGGGAGGATGACGTATTTGTTCCAGTCGATGTAGTCGAGCAGGGTGCGCTTGGAAGGGTCGTCGAGGTCTAGCCTGCGGAGGGCGACGGTAATCATCTCCGCGCCGGAGGCCTCGAAGGAGGCGTTCATCTCATCGTAGGTGCGGTACTTCCCCGTGCCCAGGATGAGTCGGGACTTGAAGGTCCTGTTACCGATGGTCAGGGTGTCGTCTGATTTCACTTCTGGAACCTCCCGTCCTTGGGTCGGCGAGAAACGCTAACAAAAAACCGCCTTGCGGAGGCGGTATGCGGGTGTGGTCGGTGTCCCTCCGCTGGCATTACCCAGTTCAGGTGCTAGGGGTCGGCGGCATTGTCGGGGCCGCCCTCTCAGCCTGGCTCACCAAGCTCCCCTTATTCGGCTTTGCTTGGTGAAAAGTCTATGGCTAGCGGTTTCGGTTGTCAAACACGGGAAAGGGGACAGAGGAATTGGTGGTACTATAGCCAGGATATTCACCCGTCCGACAAGGAGCCCGAGATGACCCCTTCCCAGCTTGACTACGAGTCCCTGTTTGCGTCCACCACGCCACCGAAGCCGGACGCCGTGAACCCGTTGGCCCAGCAGTTCAGGTACGATTTCGCGATAGCGTTCGCGGACGGGGAGACGTTTCCGGGAGACGACCTCATTGAGGCGTTGCAGTCGGGGCTGGAGGAGGAGGGGGAGAAGCTGGCGGTCTACCCGCATCCCCAAGGGCATCCGGGAATGCGGGAACTGGTGGCGGAGAACTTGGGACGGAACAGGGGGATGAGGGTCTCGGGGGAAGACGTTACGCTGACGGCAGGGTCGATGCAGGCGCTGGTACTGCTGACGGAGCTGTTCGTCGATCCAGGGGACACGGTTTTGACGGACGAGTTCATATACAACGGGACGATCAGGGTGATGCGTCGGTTCCAGGCGAACATTGTGGAGGTAGGAGGAGACGAACAGGCCATGCGGCCGGATTTATTGGAGGAGAAGATAGTCGAACTGAAGGCGGCGGGGGAGCGGATCAAGTACATCTACACGGTGCCAACGTTCCAGAACCCGACGGGGATTGACGTGGGAACGGAAAGACGGAAGGAGATATTGGAGGTCGGGAGGAGGCACGGGATCCCGATATTCGAGGACGACTGCTATGCGGACCTGAGGTTCGAGGGGGAGATGAAGCCGGCGATACATTCGATGGACGACACGGGGTCGGTGATGTACTGCGGGTCGTCGTCGAAGATAATCGGGCCGGGGATGCGGCTGGGTTGGATTGTGGCACCGCCGGAGATCACGGAGAGGGTCGGGACTTTGCAGCAGGGGGCCTCGCCGAGCCAGTTTTCGATACTAGCGGCCTACCATTACCTGAAGAAGCACCGGGACGAGCACGTGGGGGAGATGATCCAGCTATACAAGTCTCGAAAGGACGTGATGCTGGCAGCAATAAGGGAGAATTTCGGGCCGGGGGTGGAATGCTCCAACCCGCCGGGCGGGATGTTCCTGTGGCTGCGGTTCCCGGAGGGGACTGACGTATTGCCGGTCCTGGAGAAGGCAAAGGAGCAGGGGATCAGGTTCGGGGCTGGGCCGGTGTTTTCGCCGTCGGGGAAGGGGAGCAATTATTTGAGGCTGGCATTTGCGCACCAGGACGAGGAGACGATACGCGAAGGGATAGCCAAGCTGGCGGCGCTGTTCTAGGGTGTCGGGTGGTCAGTGACATTTGATTGAGGGATGACTATGAAGCTGATGATCAATGTGCGCATGGAAGAGAATGTCGTAGTTACGGAAGGCTTCACCCAGGAGCACCTGAGCAAGATCCAGGCGGTGTCGGAGGAGATGGACATAGTGGTGCCCCAATCGGAGGAGGAGACCCGAGCAGAGATGCGCGAGACGGAGGTGGTTTTCGGGGACTTCTCCCGGGAGATGTTCGATGCCGCACGGGAGCTGAAGTGGGTGCAGTCGATAGGCTCTGGGATAGATGGGATGCTGTTCGAGGGGTTTGTCGAGAGCGACGTGATATTAACGAGCGCTAAGGGGACGGTTGGGAATCATCTGGCGGACCATGCGTGGGCGCTGCTGCTGGCGTTGACCCGGGGGATTCATACGGCATTGAGGGAGAAGAACTGGCGGGTGCGGATGCCGATACGGGCCCGATCGTGGGAACTGGCGGGGATGACGCTGGGTGTGTTCGGGCTGGGGGGGACGGGGGTGGAGGTGGCGCGTAGGGCGCAGGGATTCGGGATGCGGACTCTGGCGTTGGACACGGAGGAGGTGAAGAAGCCGCCCTTCGTGGAGGAGGTGTGGACGCCGGACAGGTTCTATGACCTGCTGGAGGAGTCGGACGTCGTAGTTATCTGCCTGCCGCTTACGGATGAGACTAGGGGGATTTTCGATGCGAAGGCTTTCAGGCACATGCGGGACCATGCGCTGCTGATAAACGTGACTCGGGGGGATATTGTCGATGGGCCGTCGCTGCTGGAGGCGCTGGAGTCGGGGGGGATCGGCGGGGCGGGGCTGGATACGTCTCCCGGAGAGCCGTTGGACGATGACCATCCGCTGTGGAATATGGAGAACGTGGTGGTGACACCGCACACGGCCGGCGGGTCTCCAGTAAGGGTGGCTCGGATAGTTGACGTGTTCTGCGATAACCTACGGCGGTACCTGGATGGCAGGCCGTTGACCGGGGTGATTGATAAAAGGAAAGGGTACTAGGGCTGGGGTTCTTGACGAGAAAAAGGCGATTGTGGAATATTTGAATATCGGTGAAGGGAATTAACAAGACTCGGGAGGAAGGCAAATGGCAGAAGAAATGCAGGGGCACATGGACCACGAGCTAGTTGTGGGGGATATGGAGACGATTGATGCGGGAAACATTAACTTCGGGCTTGACTACAGGCACTTTGGCGGGGACCAGGGCGTGGCGATCCACGTTTATTCGGACGTGGAGGGGAAGAAGACGGAGCTTCTGAGGTTCGACTGCTTCGATGATGCGCCGCACTATCACTACGGTCCTGACGGCAAGGATGAGCGGTTGTTCCTAGACTGTACGTCTAACGGAGCCCCGATTCCCTGGGCCATGGACAAGCTCAGGAGCCGGATGGTGCCGATGCTGGTTAGGGCAGGGCACGCGGACGTGGCGCGGGAGTTGGACCACGACCTAGTACAGTCTCGCCTAGACCAGGTGGAGTCCTGGGCTTCGAGTCTTTCGCAGACTAAAGGGAAGTAGCTAAGGGCGGATTTCCGCGCCGCGAATTGAACAATCAGGCCGGTCGGTCTTGCCGACCGGCCTTTTGCTTGTCTTGAAGGGGCTAGAAAACGGCTACCGCAGGACGTTGGAGAGGACTCGGGTGCCGTAGGCGGCCATCTTTTCCAGGGCTTCGTCACTGGCGCGGCTGGAGTCGTTGTAGGCGATGATCTCCTTGCCGAGGAGCATGGCGACGTAGGCGACCTGGTGGGAGCGGGGGACGCGGGAGAGGGCGAGGAAGTCGGGGTTGTTGATGTTGATCTCGATGGCACCGTCGTTGAGACGGCTGCGGTGGCGGACGTCTCCCCCGAAATCTGAGCGGCGGATGATGGGGCGTCGGGCGCCGCGTGTGCGACGGCCATTGGCGCCATTCTGCCGGTGACCGTTGGTCTCGTGGCCGTTGGACTCTGATCCGTTAGGGAGATGGGAGTCGCCGTTGACCCTGCTGATTCGGCGCAAGCCTTCGATGAGTTCCAGGTCCATGAACTCTTCCTGGCTCAGAATCTCCCGGGCGACGCGGGTGGCCCGACGGAAGAGGGCCTGAAGACGCTCAGTCTCGACCTCATCGCGGAAGCCAGTGACCTCGGTATCGATCTCTTGGCCGATGGCTTTCAGGGCGTCCAGGAGCTTGGCTAGGTTGTCGTCTTCGAGGAATTGTCCTCGGGCGGGGAGGGGGGAGAGGAAATCGGCGTCGACGTAGCCCTTGATGAGGCCGCTGATGAGGATACTGCCGGAAAGCTCGAAGTCGAAGAGTTCACGGATGTCTTCGATGACCACTACACCGGTGTGGCGCATGGAGACACGGCCCTGACCGGAGGGGTCGAACCAGAAGCGGGTGGTGAAGGTTTTGTCGGGCTCGTTGGGGATGTGGGAGTCCTGGAACCGGGCGCCGATCTCGGGGAGGTCCAGTTGGACGGGGGTGACCTCGGTCTCATTGCTGCCTGACTTGACAGTGATCTTAAGCTGGCCGGTCCTAAGATAGGTGTCGAATCGATCGGCGAGAACGTGTTTCAGGCGAGCCTGAGAGAGGGGCCCATAGCGCCGGGTGGGGTCCTGGAAGAGGCCAGTGATGGTGATGGTCATGCCGGGGGTTGAGCGCTCCTCGGAGGGGTCGGGGGTGAGGAAGCGGGCCTCGGCTGAGTCCCGGGAGAGGACGACTTTTGTGGTTGGTGAGTCGGGTGTGCGCTTGCTGAGGAAGGTCGCTTGCGTGCCGACCTGGTTAAAGGCCCAGAGGCCTATGCCGAGACGGCCAATCTGAGGGACCGCAGAGTCACGCTTGGCGGAATCGACGACGTGGCGCAGGGCGGTTTCGAAGGAGTCGGCGTCCATGCCCGGGGCGTTGTAGTCGATGGTGATAGCCTTCTTTTCGAGGGTGAAGGAGACGCGGCACTGCTGGTCGGGGGCGCCTCGGGAGCGGGCCATGGCCCATTCGTCAAGGGCATTGCTGACGTACTCCTTAATGGCGTCGGCGGCGCTGCGGTACATGGAGCCGAGGGTGATGAGGGCATTGGCCTTGTTGATTTCGACGTCTACTATCTTTTCCAACGTAAACCCCCTTTCGGAACCGATACTACGATGAGACCTTATGACAATTTTATGTTTTGTTCAAAAATTGTCAATAAGCTGTCAAAAAGTCGGGAGTCTGGGAAAAGAGAAGGCCGCCAGTGAGGAGGGTCACGGACGGCCAGTGGAGAGCCTGCTTCTGCGGAGAGACAGAAGTTTGTTATGTGAGCGCTACTAGGACTTCTCCTTGGCCTTTACGACGTTGAAGCAGTCGACGCAGTAGAGCTTGTTGTTGAGCTGGAGAAGCTGAGTCTCGAATTTACGTTTGCAGGCTGCGCATTCGATGTTTGCCATGGGTTTGCTCCTTCTTAGTGATGGGGCCTTCTACATACATGTTAACGTAATAATCGTATGGAGCAAGACATTTACACGCTCTCCCCGACGCCTGGATGGAGCTAAGAGTCGGGGCCTTTGTTTATCCTGTAGGCCCAGAACGAGCCCACCAGGGCGATCAAGAGTGTCCCGACCAGATAGCCTATGCCCCACCAGAGGACGCCGTAGAGGACTACCAGCACGCCGATGGTCCCAATGATGCCGCAAAGAATCGAGGTCAGGAAGAAGACCAGGAGGGCAATGGCTCCTCGGGTGATGTACATGGCGGGTGGGTCAGCGGATAGTTAACGTGAGCAGGCCCAGGTCACTGCACGGGGAAGAAAATCTGGGTGCGCCACTTGGAGGAGTCGGGTTCTGCACCGGGGTCGGTGAGGTAGACCTCCCACGGGGCGCCAGCGGGCCGGAGGCCCTCGGCGCCGATCCATTTCACGAGGGCAGCCCAAGTCTGGGGGAGACCCTCATAGGGGCCCTTGTGGACGACTGTGGCTACGGCGCCACCGGGGAGCTCGCCGGACTGGATGCGGTCCGTTCCGTCAATGGCCGAGTTGACGGGCAGCCCACACTCCATGTCGACTGATTCGGCGTCTATAGAGTGGTACCGGGAGAAGGGCATACCCGTGGGCCGCTGTCCGCTCTCGCTTACATATCCAAAAACCTCCCCAAAGAGGGGGCCCATTAAATTGGGCAGGTCTTGCATCCTTGCCTGGGCCCTTATGCCGAGGATGGGCTGGGGTTCTATCTGCGTGGTCGAGAATTCGAGGTCCATTCGTGGGTTACGCTCCTGCTGCAATTGCTAAAGACCTAAGGGCCAGTAAACAGCCATAGTCTAACAATTCGGGGGTGGTGAGGCATACAACGGGGTGGGGAGGGGTGCGTGCTATAATCGGCGGGCCCGTGAAGGCGGGCGAACCCCTAAGAAATGATCCCCTGGAGGAAGTCGACATGGGAGCAAGCTCGGTAAGAATCGGCCTGATCGGGGCCGGGAAGAACACGCGGGAGCGGCACATTCCCGGATTCCAGGCTATCGAAGGCGTAGAGGTGGTGAGCGTGTGCAACAGGTCTCGGGAGTCGGGGCAAAGAGTGGCGGACCAGTTCGGGATTCCGAAGGTGTTCGAAAACTGGTGGGACGTGGTGGAGGACGATGAGATAGACGCGGTGTGCATCGGGACGTGGCCATACCTGCACTGCACGATGACGCTTGCGGCTCTGGAGAACGAGAAGCACGTGATGACAGAGGCCCGAATGGCGATGAACGCCGAGGAAGCCCACATTATGCTGGACGCCTCCAGGGAGCACCCGGGGCTGGTCACCCAGATCGTACCGTCTCCGTTCACTTTCACCGTTGACGAGACTGTCCGATCGATGATAGCCGACGGATATCTCGGGGACATACTGGCGATAGACGTGAACGTGAGCGACGGCAAGTTCCTGGAGAGGGAAGCGCCGATGTCCTGGAGGCAGAACAGGGTGCTAAGCGGGCTGAACATATTGCACATGGGGATATGGTACGAGGCTCTGATGAGGTGGGTCGGGCCGGCTTCGGAGGTTATGGCACAGACCACGGTGAACGTGCCGATGCGGAAGGACGACGACGGGAACCTGGTACACATTGACGTGCCGGACCACATAGACGTGATCTGCCGGATGGCGATCGGGGCACAGGCGAGAATAAGGATAAGCTCGGTGATCGGGCTGGGTCAGGAGTCGGGGGTGTGGATAAACGGGACGGAGGGGAGCCTGTACATCGACAAGTCGGGGCAGAAGCTGATGGGGGGCCGGAAAGGGGATTCGGGGCTGGGTGAGATTGGGATTGCGCCCGAGAAGAAAGGCGCGTGGAGGGTGGAGGACGAGTTCATCGGCGCGATTAGAGGCGAGGAGCAGATAAAGCTGACCTCCTTTGAGGACGGGGTGAAGTATATGGAGTTCACTGAGGCGGTGACGCGGAGCGCACAATCGCACGAAGCGGTGTCGCTGCCGCTGTAGGGCCGACTGTCGACAAGACTCCAATGGAGATAAATCATGATTGCACTGCTGGTGACAATAGATATCAAGCCTGAATACAAAGACAGGTTCATGGAAGAGCTTATGCTTGACGCCAAGGGGGCTAACGACGTGGAGCCCGGGTGCCTGCGGTTCGACGTGTTGCAGGACAACGAAGACTCGAATAGGGTGCACCTGTACGAAGTGTACAGAGACGAGGCTGCAATTACGGCGCACCGGGAAGCCCCACACTTCGTCAAGTGGCGGGACACGACTAAGGACTGGCTGGCGAAGCCTTACTCGCGAACGCTTTGCACCAACGTTTATCCCTCGGATGAGGGGTGGAGGTAAGGCGAAGCGGAATCCGTATGCCAGGTAGACCGGAAGCGGTAAGGCTGTTGATTACGGACGCCGCTTTGAACGTTGGCTTCTCTGATGGCCGCGCTATATACGTTCCGCTAGACTGGTATCCTCGACTAGCGCACGCTAGTAGGGAAGAGCGGGACAATTGGGAGCTAATTGGCGAGGGAGAAGGTATCCGTTGGCCGGACCTGGACGAATACCTTAGTGTCGAGGGTTTGATTGCTGGACGGCACTCGGGGGAAAGCGAACGTTCCTTCAAGCGATGGCTAGCAGGACGTCAGAGCCTTTCTGCAGAGCACTGATAGCGAAAGCATCTTTCGTCGAGGTGAGTTCCGAACGTTCTACTTAATCTCCACCTCAATAAACGCGAATTCGGTGGGGTTGGCATTGATGACGTTGTGTTCGACTCCGGCGTTTCGGAAGTAGGGCTGGCCGATTCTCAGTTGGTTTACGGACTCACCTTCCGTAGTGACTACGCGGATTTTGCCTTCCATGATGGGAACTACGACGTAGTCCAGTTCGTGGCGGTGATGGCCAACCTCAGCACCGGGTGAGAAGCGCCATTCGAGGACTCGCACTCTTTCGTTGTCGATGAAGATGGTTGGTTTGGCTTGGTCTGTCGGCATTTTTGCACTCCCGATTAACTGATGGTGTTGATGGCTTCCCGGAGGTCGAGGTCTCCGGTGTAGAGGGCTCTGCCGATTATGGCACCCTCTACGCCTAAAGCATTTAGGGAAACGAGGTGGTCAATAGTGGTGACGCCGCCGGAGGCGATGACGGGGAGTCGGGTGTGGGAGGTCACCTCGCGGATGGACTCCAGGTTGGGGCCGGCGAGCATGCCGTCGGTGGCGATGTCTGTGTAGATGATGCGTCGGGCCCCAAGGTCCTTTGCCCGTCCGACGAGGGAGATGGCGTCTACCTCTGTGGTCCTGGTCCAGCCCGAAGCTGCCACCTTGCCGTTCCTAGCATCTATACCGGCGATTACTGAGTCACCGAACCGTGTGCAGGCCTCTATGAGGAAGTCGGGGGTTTCGACGGCGGCGGTACCCAGGACGACTCTCTGGACGCCTCGGGCTAGCCAGCTTTCCAACGTTTTCATGTTGCGGATACCTCCGCCGAGCTGGATGGGTATGTTGACGGCTTCGAGGATGCGGGTGACGGCATCAAGGTTGCGGGGTTTGCCGGAAGCTGCACCATCCAGATCGACTACATGGATTCTTGGGGCGCCGGCTTCCTGCCAGCGTCGGGCGACGGCGGCGGGGTCAGTGGAGAAAACGGTCTCCTTGTCGAAGTCACCCTGGAGGAGGCGGACGCAGCGGCCGTCCTTCAAGTCTATGGCTGGAATCACTTCCATAGCTGTTCGAGCACCCAGTTATTCATGAAGTTTTCGTACATCTTGAGGCCAAGTGTACCGCTCTTCTCGGGATGGAAGAGGGTTGCAACGACGTTGTCCCGGGATACGGCGCAGCAGAAGGTGCGGCCGTAGTCGGTGGTAGCTAGGGTGAGGCCCGGGTCTCGTGGGACGGGGTAGTAGCTGTGTACGAAGTAGAAATAAGAACGGTCGGCGATGCCTTCGAAGAGGGGGCTAGGTCGGGACTGTGCGACCTCGTTCCAGCCTATGTGGGGCTGTTTTACGGTGTCGGGGAGGCGGTCTACGACGCCGGGAAGGATGCCGAGGCAGTCCTGTTGGCCTTCGGCGGAGAAGTCAAAGAGGACCTGGAGGCCCATGCAGACGCCAAAAAAAGGTTTGCCGTTGGCGATTTCGGTAAGCATGGGGTCAAGGATTCCACGATCCTTAAGACCTTGCATTGTTGGAGGAGCGGCGCCCTGGCCTGGGAGGACGAGGGCGTCGGCTGCGTGCAGGTCTGCAGAGTTTGAGGAGACACGGGCGTCGTGGCCCAGCTTTGCGAAGGCTTTCTGGACGCTTCGGAGGTTGCTGGCTCCGTAGTCGATGACCAGGACCAGGGGGCCGGATTTGTTGGTCTGGGTGGTCAATTTACTAGGGCTTCCTTGGGTCGAATTCCTACGAGCCGAGGATGGTTGCAGCTACGATTGCTCGCCTATTCCAACTCTAAGTTAGGCCAAAGGTCTCCTGGGCAACGTCGGCGATATGTCTTCCGATGGCAAGGGATGCGGTGGCGCCGGGCGATGGGGCGTTCCGGACGTGCACTGCATTATTACTCCTGCTAATGACGAAATCGTCAAGCAACAGGCCCTTTCGGTCTACGGCCTGGGCCCTGACGCCGGAGCCACGGTTGACGAGGTCTTCGAGTCGGATGTCGGGGAGGAGCCTTTGGGCGGCTTTCAGGAAGGCACGCTTGCTGACGGACCGGTAAAGCTCCTGGGACCCCATGCGCCAATAGCGCAGGGTGAGGCGCCAGAAACCGGGAAACAAAAATGTCCTGGTAAGCTCTCCAAGATTGACCTTTCCGATGGTGTAACCCTCCCGGGCGAAGGCGAGGACGGCGTTGGGGCCCGCTTCAGTATAACCGTGAACGGTCCGGGTGAAGTGGACTCCGAGGAATGGAAAGGCGGGGTCGGGAACAGGGTAGATCAGGCCGTTCACCATGGACTCGGCGCGGGGGGAGAGGGTGTAGTAGTCTCCGCGGAAGGGGATGATACGGACCTGATTGTCGGGGGAGGTCATATTGGCGACTGTGTCGGCGTAGAGGCCGGCGCAGTTGATGAGGTGTCGGGCGCGGATTGCGCCGCGGGAGGTCTGCAACTCCATGCCGTGGGAAAGGGCCCGAATGCCCTGGAGCGAGGTCGAGAAAGATATTTGGCCGCCCGACTCCTTGAAATCGGCGGCGTAGGCCTGGGTGACTTGCTTGTAGTCGATAATGCCTGTCTCGGGGGAGTGGAGGGCGGCGACGCCTCGGGCATAGGGTTCGAGCTTGTTGAGTTCGTCGGGGCCGATTCGCCTGAGGCCGGGGACGCCGTTCGCGACACCGCGTCGGTAGAGTTCCTCAAGGGCAGGAACCTCGGATTCGTCAACGGATACGATGACTTTGCCGCACTTTTCGTAGGGGATTCCGCGTTCGTTGCAGTATTGGATGAGGAGTCGGGCGCCTTCCACACAGTTGCGGGCCTTCAAGGAGCCGGGGCGGTAGTAGATGCCGGAATGGATGACGCCGCTGTTGTGGCCTGTCTGGTGACGGGCGAGGTCGGGTTCCTTTTCGAGGACAAGGACGGAAAGGTTGGGGAAGCGGAGGAGGAGTTCTCGAGCGGAGGACAGGCCGAGGATGCCGCCGCCGATTATGGCGATGTCGAAGTCGGGAGTCATGACGGCTTTTTGACCCAGAATTTACCGCCACCGAGAGACGGGCCCAAGATGAGCATCAGGAAGGCGGCGAACATGCAGCTCATGAATAGGCCAGAGGGCAGGGAATAGCTGTCGTTCAACTGGTAGAGGTTGCCGATTACGGTAGGGCCTGCGGCCATGCCGAAAAGGGCGAAGCTTCCCAGCGCGCCGGAAATAGCGCCGACGTGCCTGATCCCGAAAGAGGAGGCGGCGACGATGGGCACTATGGCGCTGAAGGCGGTCCCAGCGCTGGCCAGGATAAGGGGTATTAGCAGGCCCATGAAGGTCGGGCCATCTAGGAATACCACGCTGAACATGAATGTCGGTGCCATCATTGCGCCGATTGTTGCAGTGCCGAGGATGGCTTTGATGGGGACCTTGTCACTAAGGTATGCGTACATGAACTTGCTGAAAATGACAATACCGCCGTTGATGCTGAGAAGGGCAGTGGCTACCTCAGGGGCGTAGCCCAGGTCGCCGAGGAAGGGCTGGGTTTGCGTGAAAGTGCCGAAGGAGCTGCACAAGGCTACGAAAAAGAGTATGCCCACGACCCAGAATTTGAGGGTGCGGGCGGCCTGGCTGAGGGTGACGCCTGGCAAGGTTCGGGGTAGGGAGGAGCGTGTGAGTCGATCTTCGGGGAGGGCGAGGGGCTCGGGGTCTCCGTCGGGGCGGAGGCCCATGGACTGGGGGTCTCGGCGGACTACGAAGAGGCTGAGAGGTATGAGGAAAGCCCACACGGAAATGGCTAGGATTGAGCTAGTCACATACCAGCTGTAAAAGTTGATGAAGGCAGCGGCTATGGGTATGCCGACAAGGCCCCCCGCACCGATTCCGGTGTAGGTGACTGCGATAGCGAAACTCCTGCGGCGTTCGAACCAGCGGGCAATGAGGACGTTTACGGGCACCGCTACGGCTGAGGCGAAACCGAGGGCGGCGATCATCAGTGCGCCGTAGAGGTGCCAGGGCTCGGCGATCCAACGGAGCAGAAATATGCCCAATCCCATGGTGATGCCGCCGAAGAACATGACGGGCTGGGCGCCGTACTTGTCAGTGATTTTGCCCACACCAGGGGAGGCAAGGGCGACTACAAGGAGAGTCAGAGAGAATGCATTGGAGATGGTGCCACGGGCCCAGCCGAAAGTGTCGGACCAAGACTCGAAGAAGATGAGGGGAGCGGAGAAGAGGACGCCGTATCCTAGGGTGAGGGCGACCCATCCGCAGGCGACCATGTACCAGCCGTAGAATACCCGAGGTCGCTTTTCGATTGCCCGGACGTCCGGGCGTTGGAGAAGGCCTGGATCTTGGCTCTCTGCGGAGGTCTCGGCCATGACAGTAAGGTTAACGCCAAGTGGGGGGTGAGTCCACAGGCGGGGGCCGGACTGCTACAATGGGCCTAATCCAGGAGCGGAGCAGGACAATCGGAATTGTTATAGGCAAGCGGACCAGAGTTGGGATAGCCGTGCCGCAGACTTTCCCCGACGGCCCATTCGACATCTCGATAATCGAAGAGAATCTGAAGTTGGTGGAGTCTCTGGGGTTCGACAGCGTGTGGACCCACGACCAGGCGATTGGGACGATCCAAACGCTGGACCCGTTCGTGCTGCTGGCCTGCGCAGCCCGGTACACTACCAAGGTTAAGCTGGGGATATCGGTAGTTGTAACGCCATACAGGAGCGCGGTGCATCTTGCGAAGTCGGGGGCGAGCCTGGACCAGATAAGCGGGGGTAGGTTCATCCTGGGGCTGGGGATTGGGAGCGATACTCACGTATACCCGGCGTTCGGGATGGCGCCTAAGGGCCGGGTCACAAGGTTTGAGGAGCAGATAGAGGTTATCAAGGCGCTGTGGACACAAGAATCGGTGGGCCTGGATGGCAGATTCCTGCGGCTGGATGGGGCGACGGTTGCGCCGAGGCCCTTGCAGGAGCCTCGGGCGCCGATCTGGATCGGGGGTCATGCGGAAGCGGCGCTGGTGAGGGCCGTGAAGTATGCGGATGGGTGGATGGGGGCGGGGGCGTCGACGATTGCGGACTTCAAGGGGCAAATCAAATTCGTACGGGGATTGCTGGAAGAGGAGGGTCGGGACCCGGGTGCTTTTCCGATATCGAAGAGGATATTTCTAGGGATTGGGGAGGACCGGGAGTCGGTGCGGGTAAAGATGCGGCAATGGTTCGGGGAGTACTACCACGACGCCGATCTCGCAGACCGGGTGGCGGTGTTCGGGACGGTGGAGCAGGTGATTGAGGAGCTGTCGGGGGTGGTGGAGGAGGACCTGGATATGCTTATGCTCAACCCCGTGTACGATCCCAACGAGCATACTCATATATTGGTGGAAGAGGTGTTGCCGAAGCTGTAGGGGTGTCGATTGACACCCGGGTACTCCCTACCTAGACTCGATAGGTGTCCCTTGGAAAACCCCGCGACAGGCAGGTGATTTGAAATGGACCCAGTGAAAGTACAGGTATTTTCCGACTACATCTGACCGTGGTGCTACATCGGCCTGGAGCGGACCGAAAGGCTGGCGGAAGAGTACGACGTAGACATTGAGTGGAAGGCGTTCGAGCTGGTGCCTGGGACTCCGCCCGAGGGAACTCCCCGGCCGTTCAAAGATGGTGAGACCTCGGACCTGCGGGGGCACATGAAGGATGCGGCCGAGGAAGCGGGCTTAACGAAAATGCGGAGGCAGGAGGTAACGCCTTACACGATTCCGGCTTTCCAGGCGACCGAGTTCGCGAAAGAAAAGGACAAGTTCGACGACTTTCACAAGGCGGTGTTCAGGGCCTTCTGGGAGGAGGGTCGGAACATCGGCACCGACGACGTTTTGCGGGGCCTGTTCGAAGAGTGTGGGATGGACTGGGAGGAGTATGAGGAGTCTGGGGGAGGGGGGCGATTCAGGCCGGCAATCGACCAACAACTGATGCAGGCTCGGGCGTACGGGATATCGGGGGTGCCGGCGTTCATCATGGACCGGTACCTCATATCGGGGGCACAGCCTTACGAAGTGTTCCAGCAGGTGATGGAACGTATAGACCAGGACCGTCGGCGGAAGGGGTTGTGGGTGCCTGGGGAGAGCGCCTAAGTCAGAGATTTGACTTCGTCTCCGAGGGAGACGAGGCCGGGGGCTATCACGTTGCCGTATACGCCGAAGTAGGCGGCCTGGGGGTCGGGGCGGTAGCTGAGGATTACGCGCAGAGTGTTCATGTCCCGCTGGCCGGTGTTGGGGTCGTGGGTTGTGATGGCGCACCTCGGGTCACGGGATACGACGCTAATCCGTACTGCTTCGCCCACTGCAACCTCGCCTCCAACCCATGTGTCTTCTTCATGCGGGGTCGAGTTGTCTATGAGGAAATTGGGGCGGAAGCGCCGGTTGTCCAGTGGGGACGATAGCCCTGCCTGGCTTGCCAATTGGTCAAGAGATCCCTGTGACAGGATTGACACTGCGTAAGCGTCCTGGGCCCGGCCGGGCTCCTCGGACTTGACGAGGCGAAGGTCGGCGTTGCAGAAGGTGGAAAGGGCCTCGTTGAAATCTCCGCTCACAACATTTCCCTTGACCATGCGCCCGAATATGAAGGTGGTTACGCTGTCTTCGGTGGCGGGTGGCGCTTCGACTGTCGAGCCGTCGGGGAAGGTGAGGGATAGGGTCTCGGGGTCGAGGCGGTAGTCAGCCTTGACCTGTACCATGCGGGCGATCTGACGCTGGGTCATCAGTCTGCCCCTTTCGTCGATAACGTGGAAGCGGCGGTCTTCGACGATGCCGGACTCGCCGACGTGGACGGCGGTCGGGTGGGAGAGGCCAAGGGATTTGACGGGGGCTATATTGATTGCCTTGAGAGTGAGGAGTGCGCTGGTCATTGGTGTATGATTCCGTTCCAATCGCCCGGCACCCGAGGCCGGGGTCTGATTTCGAGGTCTGAACTTGAACGTAGTTGTAATAGGCGCCGGGGTCATCGGCGCGGCCATAGCTTACTACCTCAGCAAAGAGGGTGCACGGGTAACGGTAGTGGAGCGGGGGAGGGTGGGGGGTGGGACGTCGGGGGCGTCAACTGCGTACGTGAACGCGGTGCTAAAGCGGCCGGAACATTACCACAGGTTCAGCCGTTTGGGCGTTGAGGCGTACGACCAGCTGGAGGAGGAGCTGGGGCCTGGAAGCGGGATCGGGTCTCGGGGGGCGCTGCACTGGCCGGCGTCGATGGTCGGCGGACTGAAGACGTTCGACAGGGTGCTGGCGGAGTTGGAGGAGTGGGAATATCCGCATGAGGTGCTGAATCCGGCGCAGGCCACGGAGATAGAGCCAAACGTCCGGGTGATCGACCACAGAGGGCCAGTGCTATACCTGCCGAACGAGCGATGGGTTGAGGGCGAGACCTTGGCACGGACATTATGTGAAAGGGCAGTGGAGATGGGGGCGACGGTTTTGAGTTCCTGCTCGGTGGTTGAGATTGCCACGTCCGGGGGTCGGGCGACGGGGGTGGATACTACGGAGGTTTTCGTGGCAGGGGACGAGGTGATTGTTGCGGCGGGTGTTTCGAGCGTTGGGCTACTGGCGCCGCTGGGGTACAGGCTGCCGCTAGGTCGGACGGTAGGGGTATTGGCGGTGTTTCGGCCACAGACGCCCTTGTTGAGCGGTGTCGTTTATCCAGGCATCTATCACTGCAGGCCGACGGAAAGCGGAGGCATGCAGATTGGCAGTGATGATTTCGATGTCCTTGCTGACGAATACACGGAAACTTCTCGCGTGCCTTCCTGGCTGTATGGACTGAGAGATGTTGCGGCACGGGATATCAGGGGTCTGGGGGAACTGGATATCGAGGAGTTCAGGATCGGGTTGAGGCCGATGCCGGATGATGGGCTACCCTTGATAGGTCGGGTGCCGGGGGTGGAGGGGGTATATGCCGCGGTGATGCACAGCGGAATCACGCTGGCTGCAATAGTGGGGCAGACGGTGGCGATGGGGGTGTGGAGAGGGGAGGAGTCGGGGGTGGTGGGGAGGTATGGGTTGGGGAGGGAGATTTCTTTAGGCGAGACCACCACGGTACGGTGAAAGAAGTAACTAAGCACCGCGCCTCGGGGGGCGGGGTTGGCGGAGGAGGATGACAAAGACAGCGGTCAGGGCAAGGGTGCCGATGGAGATGAAGTAGAAGAGGGCGTAGGAGTGTCGGATGTCGGCGATAAAGCCGGCGAGGATTGGGCCAGCGATGCCGCCAGCGGTGGCAAGGAAGCGGAGGCCGCCCTGGATGGCGCCGAAGTTTCGGGCCCCGAAAAGGTCGGCCTGGAGGGCAGAGCGGACGGGTATGACCCCACCCGACCCCACACCGTAGAAGAAGGACCCGGCTATGGCCAGGAAGGGTGAAGCGGGGTTGACGAAGAGGACGAGGCCCACGGCCTGAATGGCAAGGCTGATGACTACGACGAGGGTCTTGTCTACGAAGTCCGAGAGGGTGCCGAAGCCGAGGCGACCGATCAGGCTGAAGAGGGGTACGGCGGCACCAGCAATACCGGCTATGTTCCTGGAAACTTCGCCATCCAGGGTGAGAGCGGAGATGAGCTGGGATATGACGGCGCCGTGGACAAGGGTCCAGAGGGTGAAGACGGCGCCCAGATACCAGAATGTGCGGGTGGCTATGGCCCTTCGGAAAGGGAAGTCGACTTCAGGAGGTCTAGGCCTTGAAGAGGGAGTTCTTGTGAGGGGTTCGCCGTCGGGGGAGAGGCCGTATTGCTGGGGTCGGTGGCGGAATACGAGGGCCAGGGGGAGGATGATGATCCATGAGGCTATGGCCAATACGAAAACCGTGTTCCGCCAGCCGTAGGCATTGATCAAGACGACGAGCAGATAGACCATGATGCCGCTGAACGCCGACCCACTGGCGATCAGGGCCATGGCCCGGCCTCGCTTGCGGCGGAACCACTGGGCGGCACCGATGTACATGACAATGGGATTGCAACCGCTACTGCCTATGGAGATTACGAGGAATGTAGCGTAGAAAAGCCAGAGGCTATCGATGCGACCGAGTAGAAGGAAGCCCAAGCCGTAGACGATGCCACCGACGAAGATGACGCGTCTCGGGCCCAGCCTGTCCACGAGGACGCCGACCAGTGGCGCGGCGATGCCACTTTCGCCCTGCTGAAGGGCGAAGGCCACGGAGGTGACGGCCCTGGACCATCCGAACTCGTCGAGGATGGGGTCGAAGAGGGCGGAGAAGCCGTAGAAAAATGCGCCGGTGATGATGGATACGGGGACCGCTGCGATGACGATCCACCAGCCGTAGAATAACCTCGATCTAACGTTTACCGGCATGTGCCTTCCAGTGGCGCAACAAACTCGTGCCGTCTAGGGTATGTCAGAAAAAGGTCCGGTAACCACCCGTGTGATTTCCCATCCGAACGATACAGTTTGACCTGTGTCGCTGCCGGCTGGAGAATCAGGGCATGATTAGCAACATCAGAACTGTAGGGGTGTACGTTTCCGACCAAGATGCTGCGCTCCGCTTCTACACTGAAGTCCTGGAGTTTGAGGTGAGGGCTGACCGCTCCATGGGAAGACAGGGGAGATGGCTGGAAGTAGCGCCGCTGGGGGCACAGTCCCGGATCGTCATCTATCCGAAGGCTATGATGCAGGACTGGGATAAGCGGAAGCCATCCGTGGTGTTTGGGTGCCGGGATATAGAGGCCGAATATCAAAGGCTCTCGGGGCTGGGGGTGCACTTCACGCAGACGCCCACCAGGATGAAATGGGGCGCCTTCGCCATATTCACGGACCCGGAAGGCAACGAGTTTGTCCTTGCGGAAGGCGACTAACTTACACCTTCCTTGTTAGCGCGGGCCTGGGACATGCCGGCTTCAAGGGTCTGGGCATAGAGGGACTCGACGAAGTTACGGCGGAGGACTGACAAGCCGGCCGCAGTCAGGCTTCCGGGAACGGAGAATTCCTCCATCATGCCTTCGATGCCCATGGGGCTAGCGTCGTTTTGTTCCATCCAGTGGCCGCCATTTATAAATGTGCTGAGGGTTATGGCCTGGGCTTGTTCTCGGGTGAAACCGTTGGCGGCGCCGAATTCCACGTATGCTTTCATAATCGGCCATAGGAAGGTCAGGCCTGCGGCGTGGAGCAGGACGAAGGTGTCCATGGCGCGTTCGTCGATGGTGATGATCTGGTCGCAAAAGCGGCCCCAATAGGCCTCAAGGTCACGAATGCGGTCGGGGTTGGAGCCAGGCTCGGGGCAGATGGCCAGGAACCCCGACTTCTGGCGCATGAATGGTGTGGGGAAGACCCAGGACAGGGTGCATTTGGAGGGGAGGAAAGGCCTGTAAAAGGACATGGGGAGGGTTGCGGCCCCGGCGGCGAGTATCTGGTCATCCGTGATGACGGGGCCAATTTCTTTCATGAGCGCGGCCATCTGGGTGGGCCGGACAAGCGGATATATGACATCGGAGGATTGGCAGGCTTCTCGGTTGTCGGAATAGACGGTGATGTTGAAACGTTGATGGAGTTCGGCGCGGCGCTCGGGTCGGCGGTGGGAGGCGACGACTTCGACGCCAGTGGCTCGCTCTTCGGGGGTGGTCATGACGTCCAGCGTCACCTCTGCGAATCTACCGGCGCCTATAATCGCTACGCGTCGAATCATTGAGAGTTCACTTTCTTGTTGTCTAAGGTCCTGTGAGGCTGTCGAAACTCATTCTAACCTCCGACAAGCGGGCCCGTCACAGGCGTTCGTGGTGAAGGTCGGGTTGGGGTAACATTCCAACTGAAGCGATGATGGACGAACGGACTAGGACCGAATGGGGCCCGAGGATGAGCCGGGACTGGGACGAGAGGGCGCGGGCGGACGCGTTCTACTACTCGACGTGGAAAGTCGGGCACAAGTGGGACCCGGAAGAGTTCTTCGAGTCGGGGGAGAGGGACTGCGAGCTGTTCGTTGATCCGGTCATTAGAGAGCTTGGATTGAACGCGGAAAGGTCGGAGATGCTGGAGCTGGGGTGTGGGGTGGGACGGATGACAAAGGCCTTGGCGGCCCGCTTTGACATTGTCCACGCAACAGACGTGTCGGGGGAGATGGTTGAACAGGCCCGAGGGTATTGCCCTGAATTGGGGAATGTGAATTGGGAGGTCACGAATGGGTTCGACCTTTCGTCAATTGGAGATGGAAGCCTGGACTTCGCCTTCAGTTTTCTGGTGTTCCAGCATGTGCCACAAAAGGAGATAGTTCTCAGGAACGTGGCAGAAATGCTGCGGACATTGAGGTCTGGGGGAGGATTCCTGTTCCAGTACAACGGAGAGACTGAGCGTAAGGTCGAGTGGAGGGAGAAGGCCATTTGGGGCGTACTGGACAGGTGGCGGGTGCCAATGCTGCCCAGACTTTTCGGAATAGACACCCGGGAGGCAGGAAAGACTTGGGACGGAGCTCCGATTGACGAGGAGGAAGTTTCGACGTGGGTGGAGGGCCAGGGGGGACGGGTGGGGGGGGTGAGGGGAGCCGGTACTCCGGCTGCGTGGTGCTGGGGGGTGAAGGAGTAGTGGCTATGGGGTGGGGAGATCGAAGATGGAGGCGACGCGGTCGGTGACGTGAAGGCCTATGGAGAGCGAAGAGGTGGCGCCGGGGGACGGGGCGTTGATGACGTGGACGGCGTTGGGGGTCTCTTCGATGACGAAATCGTCGACGAGGGCGCCGTCGGGGAGGATGGCCTGGGCCCGTACCCCGCTGCCCCACTTTTCCAGGTCGCCGGACTTGATCTCAGGGACGAGCTTCTGCATGGATCGGACGAAGGCGGCTTTGCTGAGGGAGAAGTAGATTTCCTGGAAGCCTGTGCGCCAGTAGCGGGCGGCCATTCTCCAGAAGGAGGGCTGGGAAATAATGGCCCAGACCTCGGAAGTATCAAAGGTCGTGATGGAGTAACCTTCTCGGGAGCCGGCAACCATGGCGTTTGGGCCGCATCGGATAACGCCGCCCTTGATCCTGCCGAAAGTCGCTCCTAAGAAGGGGAAGCGAGGGTCGGGGATGGGATAGATAAGGTTGCGGACGAGTGCCCGTGCCCGGGGTTTGAGGGCGTAGAACTCGCCGCGGAAGGGGATTAGGCGGACATTGGTGTGGACGCCGGCCATAGCGGCGATGCGGTCGGCGTGGAGGCCGGCACAGTTGACGAGGTAGCGGGCGGAGAACGGGCCTCGAGCGGTGTTGATGGTCAAGCCGTCGGGGCGGGAGGCGATGGAGAGGACTCGGGCACCGGTGAGGACCTGGCCGCCGGACTCCTGGAAGAGCCGGGCGTAGGCGTCGGTGACTTCGTTGTAGTCTACGATGGCGGTCTCGGGGGAGTGGATGGCTTTGACGCCGCTGGTGTGGGGCTCGATTTCTCGGAGCTGCTCGGGGCCGATGACCTGGAGGCCATTGACGCCGTTGGCCGTGCCTCGGCGGTAGAGTTCTTCAAGGGCCGGGACTTCGGATTCGGAAGTTGCGACGATGACCTTGCCGCAGGGTTCGTAGTCGACGCCGTGTTGGTCGCAGAACTCCTTGAGGAGTCGGGCGCCGCGTACGCAGTTTCGGGCCTTGAGGGAGCCGGTGCGGTAGTAGATGCCGGTGTGGATGCAGCAGTTGTTGTGGCCCGTCTGGTGCTGCCCTAGGGACGCCTCCTTTTCGAGGACGATGCATTTGGCGGAAGGGAAGCGTCGGGAGAGTTGGAGGGCGGTGGCAAGGCCGATGATGCCTCCGCCGATGATGGTGATGTCGAATCGGGTGTCAGGCATGTGTAACGTGTGGTTTTTGAATATGGACTCCAGCTGACCTTTCGACTCTTGACCAAGAGAGAATGTTTTCCTTTTTCAACCAACATTGATCGATCATAAACCTAACTTGTACATCGCGACGTTTGGAATCAGGTCTGTCCCAAACTATGAACGGCACTATGGTTTTTGTCTCATTGAGATGATCAAGAAGTACCCTCGCTGTCACGAATTGTCGGATGAGTTGATGCACTAATACCAGATTCCCCTGTGCCCCTAACCCCATTTCGCCTTTGGCTTCTCCGATGAATAGGTGGTTAGGGGACTCAATAATGATGTCGAATTCGGTATTCCTCAAATTATTGAAGAGACCCTCCTTGCTAGCACCGTCAGAAACGGAGTAGTTTTGGGAACTCAAGAATCTCAAAGCTTGCTTAGCTGGTGCATCATCTGATGTTTCACAGAAGGACTTAAACTGGTCGTAAAGACCTTCAAATGCGTGGTTATATAAACTGGCGAACCGATCCATCAACTCACGCCTTTTTGCCTTCTGGGCGTGTAGATAGTCCCGTATACCTTTCCAAAACAACTCCAAACGCGCTTCGCCGGGTTCGATAATTCGTGAGTTTAGGTCGGAACTAGTTCCGTAGGGTTTCAGGAGACTGTTAGCTAGAGACGCGACATTCTCGGGATACATTCGGGCAAATGTCCGTGCCGTTTTCCAATTCTCCGTTCGATTCTCAATCCCTAGAATCCCCTTTTTCTCTTGATCAGAAGTCATTGATCACCCTCTATTTGACCCTCAGATACCTAGATTGCGCCGGTGGTTGTGCCAAGTAGTTCTCTGCGAACCTTATACCGGTTTCCCGGATGAGCTTCTCATCCTGTTCGGGGGTGGGGGCTGGGGGGACTTTGGCGGATGTCTCGTAGCCGTAGGTGGGGATGGGGTTGGGTGGGGGGTCACGGAAGACACCGACGGGGTCATCGCCGCGTTCGATGGCGCGGATGCCGTCGCGGATCATGCGGCGCATCATTATCACGCCCTTGTCGGTGGTGGCGAGGTGTTCGAGGTCGTGGACGGCGATTTCGCGCTGGCCGACCTGGGCGTCGTAGTCGGCGGGGTAGCGCTGCCTATCCTGGTAGGGCCGAGAGGCGCCGGCGTTCTGGGCCATGGTGGCGAACTCGGGGTTGTTGGTGTATTCGTCCACCTGACCTTCCAGGGTGCGGGTGAAGGTGAATTCCAGAGTAGTGGTGTCGTCCTGGGGGACGCGCCACCGGAAAAGGGTGGGGTAAATGCAGACCTGGTCCTGGCCATCGTTGTACTTGAGGGGGAGGTCGGGAGGGAGGGGGATGTGGGCGATGTTGGGGGCAATGTATTCGACGTTGTGGGACCAGATGTGGCCGTCGATGCGGCGGGTGACACAGCACATGAGGCCGATAGGGGACTCGAGCACGTCGAAGGCGCCAACGTCGAGGAGGGCGTCGATTGGCTGGCCTTCGGAATCGGTGAACTGGACGTTGCTGATGCGGGCGTGGAGGAAGGCCTCGTGGACGGGGTCGACGACGTTGTCCATGACCTGGAGCCAGTTGCAGTCCTTCACGTTCCGGGTCCCAACGGCGAGGGTCATGCCGGGGGCGGTGTAGGCGTCGTAGATGGGGAAGGGGTAGATCTTGTCAGGAGGGCCCATGTAGGCGAAGACGAGGCCGTTGTATTCGTGGACGGGGTATGCGCCGTGGTAGAGACGGTCTTTCAGGGTGCTGGTCTCGGGTTCGCCAGGGGTTTCGAGTATCTTGCCGGAAATGTCGAAGAGCCAGCCGTGGTAGCAGCACCGGATGCCGACCGGCTCGATCTTGCCGTATTCCAGGGAGGTCCCCCTGTGGCAGCAGTGCAGCTCCAGCAGCCCGATTTGGCCGACGCCGTCCCGGAAGACGACGAGGTCCTCGCCGAGGATGCGGATTCTAACGGGCAGGTCCTTCAGGTCTTCGGAGTGGGCGATGGGCTGCCAGAAGCGCCGGAGGTATTCTCCAGCGGGGGTGCCGGGGCCGACGTGGGTGAGGTATACGTCTTCGGAAGGGACGTCGCGGTGGTGGTAACCGGCGTAGGTATCGGTGAGGAAGGATGGTCTCGTGGTGGTCATTGCTGCACCTCCGGTCTGCTTGCATTGCGCAGACTTCCTGCGGGTAGGTTATCACGTTGGGAGGGGTGGGTGAGCCTCTTGGACTCGTTCGGTGCGGGGGAGGCCCCACACCGGGGATGGATTCACGCCAATGGCGCATCTTCGACCGGCTCGGAGGCCGGAATGACGGGGGGTGGGGTTAGAAGGGGACTTGGCGAAGGGTGTCGGATTCGGTGGTGATCAGGTCGGATCCGGTGGGGGTGATGACGTGGGTGTCTTCCCAGAGGAGGTGGAGTTCCCCATCGGCGATGCCGGGTTCGGTGCTGATTACGGCGCCGACCTCGAGGACGGTGTGGTCGGTGGGGGTGACGCTGGGGGGTTCGGTGAACTGGATGCCTTGGCCGTGGCCCATGCGACTGCCGCCCGAGAGTCTTTCGGGGTTATCGGTCTCCACGCCGAGGTCTTTCATGGCCTGCACGGCGGCGGCGTGGATTTCGGCGGCTGTTACTCCGGGCTTGAGGGCTTCGGTCATACGCCGGTTGACTTCCAGGAGATTTTCGTAGAGTCGCTTCTGCCTGTCGGTGGGAGGGCCAAGGGAGACCATGCGTGGGTAGTCGACGGTGTACATTCCGACCCGGGCGCCGGTGTCGATGCCGAGGATGACGCCTTTCCTGAGGGGTCGGTCATAGTGGAAGGCGTGCTTGGCACCGGGCAACTGGGACTGGATGTCGTACTGGAAGTGGACAAAGGAAGTGCCGTCGGCGCCTTCGTCGAGGACGAGCTTCTGGAACTGGCGGGCGAGCTGGCGCTCGGTGACGCCGGGGGTGAGGTAGTCGGAGTAGAGGCGGCGCCGGGCGCGGGCGGTGATGCGGGCCGCTTCCCGCATGTAGCCAAGCTCTTCGTCGGACTTGACCATGCGGGTCTTGATGACGACGTCGGCGGCGTCGACGAAGCGGGCCTCGGGGAGGGAGTTAGTGATGGCGAGATAATCACCGACGGGCAGGCCCATCCTCTGTTCCTGTCCCAACTCTGCGCCGATGCGGCCTGCACTCAGCCCTCTATCACGGAGGGCTTCGGTCACGAGATCGTAGGGGAACCGGAGAACGTCGAAATAGTCCCGGATGTCGGAGATGTAGGTGCCTTCCTGGATATTGTCGCGGCCCTGGGAGACGATAATGGGGTTGCCGACGGCCGGCAGGATGAAGGCAGAAGGTCGGGCCAGGGACTCGTTGGGGCCGATGCTGGGAGCAGCACCGACAAAGTAGTGGAAGTTGTGTTCGCCGGTGATGAGGAGGGCATCGAGGTCACTTGCGGCCATTAGGTCCCGGGCGCGGGAGAGGCGTCGCTCCATCTCCTGTCGGGAGAACATGGGGTAGGTTGGGTTGGCTGTCATGGTGTCGGGCCTCCGGTGGGTGAAAACCGCTGGTTTCATTGAAGGTTAAAGTGCAGCGATTAATGGCGCAAGTTATGGAGGACATTTACACTGTTTGTCGCCAAACTAGACTGCCAGAATAGTAATGAAGGTGGTGAAATGAAGATTGAGAGGATTGAGGTAAGGGCGGTGGCGCCGCAGGTGGAGCGGTTTGCATGGTCTTATGATTTGCCAGACCAGTTTTCCACCAATACGCTTGTGAGAATCTATACGGACGATGGGGTGGAGGGGGTGGGTGGGGTTTGGAATGCGACCTCCTTCGATTACGACCGGTACACCGCGGAAACGCTGCGGCATCTCGGGCCGATATTGGTCGGGAAGGACCCCCTGGACCGGGAAGGCCTTCGGAAGGAACTCTGGCCGAGGGTGTTCCCGATTGCTCCGCAGGCGCTGGCGGCGATAGACATTGCGTTGTGGGATTTGGCGGGGAAGGTTGCCGGGGCACCGTTGTTCAGGCTGATGGGGGCGGAGCGGGAGCGGATACGGTCCTACGCAAGCACTCCGATGCTGGACGACATCCCGGCGTACCTTGAGTTCGTGGAATCCCTCTTGGGGCAGGGTTTCACAGCGGTGAAGTTCCACACGTGGTGTATCCCGGAGGACGACGCGTCGTTAGCAAGAGCGGTAAGGCAGAAGCATCCAGCCAAGGACGTGGAGTTTATGCTGGATGCGGAGAACAACTATGACAGGGAGTCGGCGGTGAGGGTGGCGAAGGAGCTGGAATATCTAGGCTTCACGTGGTTCGAGGCGCCGCTGCCGGACTACGACCTGGAGGGCTACCGCATGTTGGCGGGGGAAGTCGAGATGCCCGTTCTGCCTTCGGGGAACTGGATAATGGACCCGGCGACGTTCGAGGGGGCGGTGAAGTCGGGGTGCTGGAGGTCGGCGAGGACGGATGCACTGGCGATGGGAGGGGTAACGCCGTTGAGGAAGGCTGTGGAAATCAGTCGGGGGGCGGGGATGAACTGCGAGATCATGTCATGGGGTTTCAGCCTGAACTCTACGGCCAACCTTCACATGATGCTGGCGACGGACAACTGCACTTTCTTCGAGCAGACGATGCCGTATGAGCCTTACGAATACGGGATGGTGGACGTGGTGCGGACGCAAGAGGACGGGTACGTATACGGGCCGGAGAAGCCGGGGCTAGGGCTGGAGGTGGACTGGGAGGCGATGGGGGCGGCGACGATCCATCACCTGAGCTTTAGCTAGGTCTTTTCGTACTTGTGGCCGAGCTCTATTTCCCACCGCAGGTAGTTTATCGCGTCGGCGAAGTTGCGGCCCGAGCCGGTGGATACGAGGTCGTTAGGGGGGCTCATGACGCCTGCGAGGCCGGTCTCCAGCGGGTATCCTTCGGCATGCCAGGCTTGGACGCCTCCCTCAAGGGAGTAGACGCTGGGGTAGCCGGAATCCAGCAGGGACAGACCCGCCAGGAGGGATTCTCGACCTTCTGGGGTAACGAGGAGGACGGGGGTGGTGAGGGAAGGGGTGATCTCTCTGATGGTGAGTTCGAGGGAGCCACGGGGGACCCATCGGGCGCCGGGGGGATGGCCGTGGGCGAACTCGGCGCTGGTACCTACGAAGAGGGTGGTGGAGTCGGAGGATTCGGACAGCTTTCGGGCCTGGCTTGGGGATAGTGATTCCATACGGGAGCGGGCTTCGTCTAGGAGGGCGGGGTTGGGGGAGTGGGGGCCGGTTTGGAGGGAGAGGCCTGCTCGGGCCCAAGCGGTCGTGCCGCCGTCCAGAACGTGGACGTTGGGGTATCCGATCTGGCGGAAGAGGGAGGCGGTGACCGATGCTCGGGCCACGCCATCGCAGCAGAAGATAATTTGGCCGGCCTTTACGCCTACTGCGTTGTCGCTTTCCTGGGCGGCCTGGCCGCCGGGATACCACCAGAAGCCGGGGACGTGACCGGCATCGAACTCTTCTATGGAGCGGACATCTATTAAGTAGACGTTTTGCTGGCTGTGATCAGCGACGAAAGATGCGAGGTCTTCAGGGGGAAGATATTTGACACCGTCCTCAGCGGCGACTTTGCGGCCATGGGTCTCGGCTTTTTGGAGGGCGGATTCGGATGGGGTGTCGAGGGTTAGTCGGGTGGAGCCATGTTCCAAGTCGAAGCCGGCCAACTGCCATCCCATGGTGCCGTTGCGCAACCCGTATACGTTCTTGACGCCCATGCGGTGAAGGATGCTAGTACCGACGATGCTGCGGGTGCGGCCAGCGCAGTGAACAACGACGGGCGTGTCCTCAGTGTCCATGAGGTCCCAGACTCGGAGGGCAAGCTCGCCGCCGGGCATACTGCGGCTGCCGGGGATGCAGAAGCTGTTGTGCTCCTCGGGGGTGCGGGAGTCTACGAGGACGAAGTTGTCGTTGCGGGAGATCCAGGCCTCAAGCTCTTCGGCGGTGACTTCGGGGATGTCGCGCTCCACCTGGACGCGTTCGCCGTAGTCTTTGCTGGGTACGTTGACGCCCCATTCAGAGCCGTATCCCCGGGAGGTCCAGCGGTTGATTCCACCCTCCAAGATGGAGGAGTTGGTATAGCCCATTTTTTGCAGAGTCCCGAGGGCGAGGGCGGCGCGTTTGCCATCGTCATCGCAAACGACAACGTTTGTTGACTGATTGGGAACGAGCCTGGGGAGTCGGTATTCGATGAGGCGTCGGGGGAGGGGGCAGGCGCCGGGTATGTGGGCCTGGTTGTATTCCCCCAGTTCACGGACGTCCAGCAGCGCGAAAGAGGAGTCTCCTTCGAGTAACGCGGCTAGTTCATCGCAGGAAGTATTAGCTGGCATATCGCAGTTAAGCAGAGGGCAATAAGTAGCTGACTGCTACTCGTTGTCGTACTTGGACTTGATACGGAAGTTGACCTTTGTGCCGGCTTCGGCATCGTACCTGTTGCGCTGGATGGTCCCGAGGTCCAAGCCGTAGACGTGAATTTCAACGGTGGGGCGGGAGTCGTGGTTGTCAATCTGGTGGATTTCGTCGATGCTGGGAATCAGGAGGCTGACTTCTCCGGGCTTGGAGACTGCGTCGCGGGACTTCTCCAAGCGGCCGAAGCCGGGGCGATTCTCATCCTCGTGCCATTGGAACCTGACCTCGTTGAGGGTGTTGTCCAGAACGCCGATCATTCCCCAGATGAGGTGGTCATGGGGATCTACGTGGTCACCCGGGCCCCAGACTTCGGCGGAGACTAGGAGGTCATCGGAGCGGTGGAGGAGATAGGAACCGTGGAGTCGGCTGCTGCCCTTGAGGGAGGGGACTCGGTACTCTGGGGGGATGCAGTCGGGGTTACTGATCAACTTCTCCAGGTAGGAGGACCCTCGGTCCAGTAGCTGGGCGTCGTCCATACCCTTGGCCTGAAGCTCTTTCATGTCATTCACGAACTGGTCTATGTCATAAGCGCTTATCGCCATAAGATTCCTCCCGATAAACTAGTTGACACGGCGTCCACAACACCTGTTAATTGTACACTCCAAGGGCCGGGACTGCATTGGGCAAGGGTGATGTCAGGGCAACGACAAGAGCAATACAGAACGCGTTTCTATCTAGTATTGCAACCTGATACAATAGTATTTACGAGACATCGATTTGTCCAGTAGATAGAGAAGAGAGACAGACCACAGGGAATCGGCAGGACAACAGAAAGGACAGGACATGGCAGTGAGAAGATCCAGATTCGTACCCCCGAAGGGTGCGATGACCGTCAAGCAGGCCGCTGAGGCCACGGGGTATAGCGTAGCGAGAATCTCGAAGCTTCTGGGGGAGAACCGGATAGTCGGGAGTTTCAAGCGCAAAGGGCGGCGCCTGATACCCGTTCCGGTGAAATACCTGACAACGAAGGGTGAAGAGAAGCTGCTAGACAAGTCGAAGCGGGGAAGGGCGGCGTCGATAGTCGATCCGAACGAGGTACGCGTGACGGGGGAGAACTCATTCGTCCGGCTGGCGCCTTCGGAAGGGGCGGACTTCACTACGGTGGCGAGTCACTGGCGGGTGCTCTTTTCGCCAGCAGGCCCGGGGCATGCCCTGTTCATGCGATCCGACCTCACAAACAACGAAGTCGTTGCGTATTCGGACAACGTTGCGCTGGCGCGGTGGCTACAGGAAGAGATCGAGTCCATGATCAACCCGCCGTTCTCGGACACTTCAATTCGGATAGTCGAGGCGGAGTTTGAGAGGGAGGGAGACGTGAGATCATTTTCCACGGAAAGGGTGCTATCCGAGGACCAAGACATAGCACTGACGTGGTATGACACTATTACGCCATTTGCGATCCACGCACCTCCGGGAACGGGGGGCAGGTCTCACGGTGTCTACAGCATAATGACGCCGGCCCGGCATGCGCAGGTTGTGATAAACGGCGATCAGGCCTCGGGGGACGCGCAGCCTGCACAGCGAGACGGGACGCCTTCGACCACGGCATGCCTGGCTTGGTCCGAGTCTTGGGTGAGGCCACGGGGCTAGACCACCCATCAGGTAGAGAAGCAAAGAGGGGCGGCGCGAAGGCGCCGCCCCTTTTCTATTGACGTTAATGTAAGGGGCTAGGTGAAGAGTCCCTCGGGGTGTTCGAGGAGCTGCTTCACCCGGCGGAGGAAGGCCGAAGCAGGGACGCCGTCGACGACCTGGTGGTCTACGGTCAGGCTGAGGGTCGCCATTTCCCTGATGACGATTTCATCACCGACTACTACGGGCTTCTTTGCAATACGCCCTACTCCCAGGATGGCACTCTGGCCCGGGTACAGGAGGGGGGTGAACCCATCGACGGTGCCGAGGACGGTGAGGCTGAAGGTTCCCCCGGTAAGCTCGTCGGCCTTCAGTTTGCTGCTCCGGGCGCGTTCAGAGAGGTCTTTTCTTTCGGTGGCGAGTTGAGTGATGGACTTGGAGTCGGCGTTTCTGATGACGGGTACGAGGAGGCCGTCGTTGAGGGCGACGGCGAGGCCCATGTTGACCTGGTCAAAGTAGTGGACCTTGGCGTCGGATAGGACGGTGTTAAGCCGGGGGTTTTTGAGGAGAGCCTCGGCGCAGGCTTTCATAACGATGTCTGCGGCGGAGAGGCTGATTGCCTCGCCTCGGGAGCGGTCTTTTCTCAGGGACGCGGCCTCGGTCATGTCAACTTCAATGTGGAAGGACAACTGGGCGGCATTGGACACGCTGCGGCGCATGTTGCTGGCTATGGCCTTCCTGATGCCGGCGAGGGGCTCGACCTTTGAGGGCTCGGGGAGGCCGGGTGGAAGGCCGCGATCGTCGGGCTTGGCGGCAGAAGCGGATGATTGACGTTCGGCGAAGGCCTTAACGTCGGCCTCGACAATACGGCCACCGGGTCGGGCGGGGGGAACCTGGGAAATATCGATGTTAAGCTGGGCGGCAAGTTTGCGGGCGCTGGGGGCGGCGCGGACTTCCGCGCTGGGCTGGGTGGGGGCTGTACGAGGTGCGGAGACTACGGGAGTTGGCTGGGATGTGGTGGCAGACTTCGGGGTAGGAGTCTCAGGGACAAGCTCGCCCTCCTGGAGGATGTGAGCGATGAGTTCTTCGATGGGGACGATATCGCCTTCGCTGACGGCTGGGTGGAAGATGCCGGACTCGGGGGCTTCTAGCTCGTAGGAGATCTTTTCGGTGGTTATTTCGGCGAGGGGGTCGCCCTGCTTGACGAGGGCGCCGGGCTCTTTATGCCACTTGGCGAGGGTGCCCTCGGTCATAATCATGCCAAGTTGCGGCATTCGGATGGCGGTTGCCATGAGCTATTCCATCAACCTCTTGGCAGCTTTGCGGTGATCAAGCCTCAAGGACCTCGGATGCGGCCTGGATGACCTTTTCCTTCGTAGGGGCGAAGAGGCGCTCCAGCATGATGCTGTAGGGGACGGGGGAGTGGGGCGGGGTCACCCTTTTCGGAGGGGCGTCCAGGTAGTCGAAGGCCTGCTCGGCGATGAGAGCAGAGATGTCAGAGGCGACGCTGCAACGGGGGTAGTCTTCATCGACAATTACGGCTCGACGGGTCTTCTTGACGGACTCAAGGATTGTCTCTTCATCCATAGGAGAGAGGGAAAGGAGGTCTATCACTTCGGCGTTGACGCCCTGCTGCTGAAGGGCTTCGGCGGCCTGGAGGCAGAGGCCGGTGGTGTAGCCGATGCCGATCATGGTGAGGTCTTCACCTTCACGGACCACGTTGGCTTTGCCTATAGGCACGATGTAGGGCTCCTCTGGGACAGCGTATTCTTCGGAGGGTCGGAGGCCGGCGCGGGTACGGCCCAGGAGGAGCTTGTGGAGAAAGATGATGACGGGATCGTCGTCTCTTATGGCGGCTGTCATGAGGCCCTTGGCGGTGTAAGCGTCGGAGGGCACCACACACTTGAGGCCGGGGAAGTGGGTGAAGATGGAGTAGAGGGTTTCCGAGTGCTGGGCAGCGGCGCCAGCGCCGGTGCCGGTGTTGGTGATGATGGTCAAGGGGAGCGTCACCTTGCCGCCGAACATGTAGTGCATCTTGGCGGCATTGTTGGTTATCTGGTCTGCGCAGACGCCGTAGAAGCCGACGAACATGAGCTCAACGATGGGTCGGAGGCCGGTGGCTGCAGCGCCGACGCCCGCGCCGATGAACCCGGCTTCCGAGATGGGGGTATCGAGGACCCGCTGGGGGCCGAACTTTCCGATCAGACCTTTTGTGAGCTTGAAGACGCCACCCCAGGCATCCTCGAAGCCCTGGTCTTTCTTGCCGGGAGCACCGGCCACGTCTTCGCCCATGACGATGACGGTCGGATCCCGTTCCATCTCCTGGGTTATTGCCTCGTTGATGGATTGGACGAAGCTGATGCGGCTGCGTTCGGTTGCCTTGGATTCGGTGGTCGTCATGGCAATTCCATAGGGTATCAGGGAACCAAGCTGCTGGGCCTAGTAGGTAACGTAAACGTCGGCGACGAGTTCTTGGGGGTCGGGCCAAGGGCTTTCGTCGGCAAATTTTACGGCTTCGTCAAGGGATTCGAGGATGGAGGCGTCGATTTCCTGGAGCTCTTCGCCGGTGCCCAGCTCCTCTTCGATGATCCTGGCCTTGAATGTGGCGATGCAATCCCTGTTGCGGTAGAACTCTTCCTCATCCCTAGTTCGGTAGCGGAGGGGGTCATCGGCGCCGTGGTGACCGTAGTAACGGTATGTCTTGGCCTCAATGATAGAGGGGCCATCCCCGGCGCGGGCCCTATCGACTGCCCTTTCCATTGCCGCCGAGACATCCAGAACATCTTGGCCGTCCACGGTCTCCCCTACAATTCCATAGGCTGAGGCACGGTTTGCGACGGAGCCTCCAGCGAGGGAGTATTCAACAGGTGTGGACTCTGCGTAGCGGTTGTTTTCGCAGACGAAAATGACGCCGAGATTCCAGATGGCGGCGAGGTTGAGGGTCTCGTGGAGGGCGCCCTGGTTGGCGCCGCCATCGCCGAAGAAAACGACGGCGACCTGGTCCGTACCGCGTAGCTTGGCGCTGAGGGCCGCTCCGGCGGCAACGGGAACGTTGGAGCCGATGACTCCGTTAGCGCCAAGCATACCGACGTTCTTGTCGGCGATGTGCATGGTGCCACCCTTGCCCTTATTGGTGCCGGTAGCCTTGCCCATGAGCTCGGCCATCATCTCTTTCATATCGACGCCCTTGGCGAGGCAGTGGTGATGGCTGCGGTGATTCCCGAGAACGTAGTCGTCTTTACGAAGGTAGCGGCAGATTCCGACGGCGACGGCCTCCTGGCCGACGGAGGAGTGGATCCCACCCACGGGTTTTCCGGCGTCGCCCTCGCGTCGGGCCCGTTCTTCAAACTCGCGGATGGTGACCATGCCTTGATAGAGGGAGAGAGCGGTTGATTTGTCGGGCATGGGATGGATGTCTTGCATGATGACACCTCGTTGAGGGACAGTGGCAGGGGCCCTTAGTGATGGAAACATGATACTTAGGCCGAAATTGCGCGTCAATAATGATATTTCAGGGTGGAGAGGAGGCCCCTTTGTATCAATTACGTTGTACAATAGAGATACATACCCCCTTCGCCCGGAGGAGCCATGCGAGTTGATGTGGTTACCATAGACGTAAAGCCCGAGTACCGGGAGAAATTTATCGCGGAGACTATACTCAATGCGAAGGGCTCAGTCACAGAGCCGGGGTGCACGAGGTGGGAGGTGCTGGTCGACACGGACAATCCGACCCGATTCTATCTTTACGAGGTGTACCTAGACTCCAACGCCGAGGATGAGCACATCAAGACGCCCCACTTCCAGCGATGGGAAAAGGCTACGGAGAACTGGTTTGCCAAGCCGTACGAGGTTGCGGTGTGCAACAGCGTTTATCCCGAAGATGAAAAATGGTAGGCTAGGCAGGACGGAGACATTGGGCGAAGACCCCACATTTTCTCATGGACTCACAAACGCTAATTGATGCGATAGGCGGACGACGTTACCGGATAACGCTCCCGCGTCGGCAGGTAATCGAAAGCATAGCCGGCAAGGAAACGAACTTCACGGCGGAAGAGCTTCACCTAGAGCTAAAGGGTGTCGGGAGGGCGACGGTCTACCGAACCATCAAGCTGCTGGTGGAGCAGGGGTTGCTGTGCAAGATCAGCCTTCCTGACGGGTCGCCGCGGTACATGCTGACGATGAGCGGGCACCATCACCACATGGTGTGCGTATCCTGCGGGCTGGTCTCGGAGTTCCACGAGTCGGAGATAGAGCAGCTGCTGTCGCAGTGGGAGGAGTCGGGGAGGGGGAGCGTGGTCGGGCACCGGATTGAGGTATACGTAGTCTGCAAGGCCTGTCAGACCCGGCTGGGAGGACCCGCCAACTTTGCACCCCACCTATTCTCCGCCGACCGCGCGCACGTCCACGCAGACGCGTAACGGGCAAAGGGTCGCCGCGGGCGCCATTCTCCAAGACCTACCAATCCGACAACTCCCCCAGGAGCATCATGGACAAAGACCTGCTTTCTATGGCCGACCTGACCGGGGCGGAGGTACTAGGACTCATAGAGAGGGCGGTGGAGTTGAAGAGGGAGGGCGGGTCCCGGGTGCTGGAGGGGAAGGCGCTGGCGCTGGTATTCGAGTTGCCGTCGCTGCGGACTCGGGCGAGCTTCGATATTGGGATGAGGCAGTTGGGCGGTCAGTGCGTATACCTGTCGCCGCAGGAGATAGGGCTTGGGACCCGGGAGCCGGTGTCGGACGTGGCCCGGGTGTTGAGCAGGTATGCGGACGGGATAGTGGCGCGGACTCGTCGGCACCAGACGGTTGTTGACCTGGCGAAGTACGCGAGATGTCCTGTGATAAACGGGCTTTCGGACGGGGAGCACCCGTGCCAGGTGCTGGCGGACCTGCTGACGATATACGAGCACAAGGGTGCATTGAAGGGATTGAACATCGCATATGTGGGGGATGGGAACAACATGGCGGCGAGCCTGTCGCTGGGGGCGATGCTGGTCGGGGCTAACTTTGTGATGGCGACGCCCGAGTCTTACCTGCTGCTACCGGAGATGCTGGAAACGATAAAGAAGCTCGGAGTGGAGAGTGGGGCCAGTTTCTCGGTGCAGACTGAGCCTACGGAGGCGGTATCTGGGGCGGACGTAGTGTACACCGACGTGTGGACGAGCATGGGACAGGAAGCGGAGTCGGAGAGGAGGCGTCGGGACTTTGCGGGATACCAGGTCGATGCGGAATTGCTATCCCACTCAGACGAGAAGGCGATCTTCATGCATCCACTGCCGGCTCACCGTGGTGAAGAGGTGTCCGATGAGGCGATGGAGCATGTGAAGTCGGTGGTGTTCGACCAGGCGGAGAACCGTTTGCATGCCCAGAAGGCGGTGCTGGAGAGGCTCCTGGGTGGGGCGTAGCGCCACAGCTTTAGAGCAGGACTTTCCGTTAGATGTCTATTGTAGCGATAGTGGGCCGCCCGAACGTGGGCAAGTCGACGCTGTTCAACAAATTTGTCGGGCGGCGGATGGCTATAGTGTCGGACGTGCCGGGGACGACGCGGGACCGGGTGTCGGCGCAGGTGTCGGTGGGCGGCAAGAGCGTGCTGCTGGTAGACACGGGCGGGTTAGACCTAGGCCGGGAAGATGAGATCCACGTCGGGGTGACGGAACAGGTGAAGATAGCCCTCACGGAGGCTTCGGCAGTCCTGTTCATGGTGGATGGGAAGGACGGCCTGACGGCGGGAGATGAGGAACTGGCAGACATTCTTCGGGTATCGGAAAAGCCGGTTTCGCTCGTCGTCAACAAGATTGACAACAACCGGCGGGAGGCGACGCTGGACGACTTCTACCGCCTGGGTATGGGCGACCCGACGCCCATCAGTGCGTATCACGGCAAGGGGCTTGACCAACTCACGAGCTGGATAGATGCCAGCGTGGACGAGCCGGAGGTCGAACCGCAGTCGGGGGTGATGAAGGTGGCGATCGTGGGTCGGCCGAACGTGGGCAAATCGATGTTGCTCAACACGCTGTTCGGTGAGGAGAGAGTCATAGTCAGTGATGTGCCAGGGACGACAAGGGATGCCATCGACACCGTATTGGAGTACGAGGGCGAGCGGATTTTGCTCATAGACACGGCAGGGGTGAGGCGTCGGGGGAAGATAGGACAGGGCATTGAGAAATACAGCGTTCTTCGCACAATGCAGGCGATATACCGCTCGGACGTGGTACTACTGGTTGTGGACGCTTCGGAGCTGATGACGGCGCAGGACATGCACATCTGGGGCTATGCCAAGGACGCTTACAAAGGGATGGCGGTGGTGGTGAACAAATGGGATTTGGCGCCGGAACTCGGGCTGGGGATGGAGAAGGCCCAGCCTTATATCCAGGACAGGCTTCGGGCGGGGGAGTACGTGCCGGTGCTGTACACGTCGGCGATGTATGGACAGGGGATATCGGAGCTGATGCCGGCGGCGCTCAAGATATTCGATGAAAGAGGGAAGACGGTAGCTACGTCGGCGTTGAACAGGACGCTTACCAGGGCGGTGACGGCCAGTCCACTGCCCCGGGCGCGGGGTCGGCGGCTCAAACTTTTCTATGTGACACAGACCGGGTCCCATCCCCCGACATTCACGTTCTTCGTGAACGACCCGGCGCTGGTGCATTTTTCGTATCAACGCTTCCTGGAGAATCGGCTGCGGGATGAGTTCGGGTTCGAGGGTACGCCGATCCAACTCAGGTTCCAGAGGAGGAGCCGGAGCGAATGACGTTACTTCTGATACTGTTCGGCTACCTGATGGGCGGGATCCCGACAGGGAAGATCATCGTGAAGCAGGCGAAGGGGGTAGACATCCAGAACCGGGGCAGCGGAAACATCGGGGCGGCGAACGTGTATAGGGTGGCAGGGCCTTATGCCTCGACGGCCGTTCTGCTCATTGATACCTTCAAGGGGTTGCTTCCCGTCCTGATTGCGAGGAAGGTCAGCAAATCCAGCACGGTGCACGCGCTGGTAGGGATTGCGGTGGTGGCGGGGCACATCTGGCCTGCGTTGCGGGGTTTCAAGGGAGGCAAGGGAGTGGTGACGAACCTCGGGGCGCTGCTTGCGTTGGCGCCCGTTCCCGGGCTACTTGCGGCTTTGACCGGCGGATCGGTGATGGCTAAGTTCCGGATATCATCGCTGGGGTCTCTTTCGGGGACGGCGGTGGGGGCCCTCTGCCTCTTGTTCGCCGTACTTATCGGGAAGAAACCCGCATCCTACCTGCTTCAAGCGATAGTTCCGACGGCGATAATCTTTTACGCGCACCGGGAGAACTTCCAACGGTTGCTCGACGGCACTGAGAACAAGCTGGAGTTCGACCCGGAGGAGTAGGGAGCCCCGGACTAGGGCTTTCTGAGCACGAGGGTCAGCCAATCATCGGCGGCGGCCTGTGATTCAAAGAAAGCGCCGAGGGACTCAAAGGCCTTCAGGGCGGTCGGGCGCTGGTCCCGAAGAAGGCCGCTGAGTATGATTATTCCGTTATGCGCCAGGGAGTTGACGATGTGGGGTGCTAGGTCAACGATGGGGTTGAGCGTGATGTTGGCGACGATGAGGTCATAGTCGGGGGAGGGTTGGTCGGGATCGTGCCAGAGGGTGCCTTCTACGACTTCCACGATATCCGAGACGCCATTGGCCTCAACGTTTTCCAGAGCGACTTTTACTGCAACGCAATCGACGTCCAAGGCGAGGACTCCCGCGGCGCCGAGCCGGGCGGCGGCGATGGAGAGTATGCCGGAACCCGAGCCAACGTCTGCGACGCGCATCCCGCTTTGCACGAGGTTATCGAGGGCTCGGAGGCACATTCGGGTGGTCGGATGGACGCCGGTACCGAAGGCCATGCCGGGGTCGAGGCGGACGAGGACCTCTTCACCCTTGGGTTCGTAAGAGAGCCAGGACGGGCAGACAACCAGTCTTTCGCCCAAGTGCTGGACGGTGTAATGGTTGCGCCAGGCAAGCGCCCAGTCCTCCTCCCGGAGCAAACGGGTTTGAAGGTCTCCAACGGGGCGGAGGAGGCTGAGAAGGCGAACGACCACCTGCATGTGGGCCGTCAGTTGGTTCCGAGCGTCGTCGTTAGGAGCGTAGGCCTTGACAAGGAGTCGGGGGTGGGGGCCTGAGGGGTCGATCTCCTCGACCACTATCCTCTCACAGCCGTATCGGCGGAAAGCCTCGCAGACGGGTTCCGTGGACTCGGAGTCCACTTCTACGGAGAACTCTACCAACTCCATTTGTCTGCCCTGGCCTATCGGGAACGGGGATTGAGGAGGTAGAAAAAAGGCCCGAACCGGCGACAGCGGGTCGGGCGTCCTGGGGAGGTCCAAGCCGAAAAACGGGCTATCGGAAAACCTCCTTTATCTTGGCAAATATGCCCTTGCCGTTGCGACCCGACAGTCCCGGTTTGTCCAGGGTAAGGGTGAGCTGGCGGAAGAGGTCTTCTTCTTCCTTGTTGAGGGACTCGGGGGTGCGGACGTTCACGTAGACTATCTGATCGCCGCGACCTCCGCCCCTGAGCCTGTAGGCCCCTCGGCCCCTGAGCCTGAGGGCGGTGCCGGTCTGGATTCCCGATGGAATCTTGAGCATCACGGGTCCGTCTATGGTCGGGACTTCGACCTCGTCACCCAAGGCGGCCTGGGCAAAATTGACGTAGTAGTCCAGCAGGACGTCATCGGCGTCACGGCTGAAGTATTCGTGGCGCTGGACTTTTACGGTGACGTAAAGGTTGCCGGAGGAGCCGCCTCGGGTGCCGGCATCACCTTCCCCGGTTAGGCGAACCTGGGTGCCTTCCTCGACTCCGGCGGGTATCTGAACGGCGATCTTTCTGTTGGCCCTTATCCGGCCGGAGCCCCGACAGTGACTGCAGGGAGTCGATACTACGCGCCCTTCGCCGCGGCACTGAGCACACGGGGTGACATTGACGAACTGGCCAAAGAGGTTTTGCTGTACTCGACGCACGCTGCCGCTGCCGTTGCAGGTGGAGCAGGTAGAAACGTCGGTACCGGGCTCTGCGCGGGAGCCTCGGCAGTTCTTGCAGACCTCGGTCCTCTGGACATCCACGTTTCGCTCGGCGCCAAAGACGGCATCTTCGAAGGAGATGGTTGCGCCGGTGTGGATATCGGCGCCGCGCTGGGGCCCGGTCTTCGCGCTGGCGTTGGACCCGAAGAAAGCCTCGAAGATATCGCCGAAGCCGCCGAAGCCACCCATGCCTTCAAAGCCTCGACCGTAGGGGCCGCCGGATGCACCTGTGTGTCCGAACCTGTCGTAGGCGGCGCGTTTGTCGGGATCGCTGAGGACCTCGTAGGCCTCGTTGACCTGCTTGAACTTAGCTTCTGCGTCGGGGCTCTTGTTCCTGTCGGGATGGTACTTGAGGGCCTGGCGACGGAAGGCCTTCTTAATCTCTTCCTGGGAGGCGCTCCTAGGCACCGACAGCAGTTCGTAATAATCGGTCTTGGTGGTCATGATATGTAGCTATCCAGAATTTCTGTCGGGCGCAGATGCCATTTGGGGCTTTCTCAGGACTCCAATTGTTCTTCTGGGGCTTCGGGACTTTCGGGTGTCGTGCCCTGCCCAACCTTGACCATGGCGGGTCGGATGACCCGTTCGTGGAGTTTGTAGCCTTTCTGGAACTGCTCTACCACTTTACCTTCTGGGCCTTCGCCGTGCATGACGGCTTCGTGAAGGTTGGGATCGAATTCTTCGTCGAGGGCCTTGATCTCCGAAAGGCCGAGGGCTTCCAGAGTAGAGAGCAGTTTGCGTTCTATGAGGAACAAGCCATCGACCCAGGTAATGCCGAGGATGCTTTCGGGGACGGTGGCTCGGGCCCGTTCGAAATCGTCGATAAGGGTGAGCAGGGAGCCTATGAGGGCTGCGTTGGCAAACTTGGCCAGATCCTGTTTTTCCTGTTCCACGCGTTTCTTGTAGTTGGCAAGGTCAGCCTGAGCCCTTTGCCAGTTGGCGAGGTTTTTGTCGGCGCGCTCCTTTTCCTGTTCAAGGGCCGAGGCTATGTCCTCGGAAGACTCGCGGCCCTCCGTTTCCTCCTGTTCACGCCTTCTGAAGGGAGTTGTTCCGAGTCCTCGGGGTTGTTGGGATCACTCATGTTATGCCTGACTAGTTGGGGAAACTCTGTTCGACGGCGTTGCTCATGAGGTGGGCAAGGTAGTTGACGGCGGGGATGTTGCGCCGGTAGGCCATGCGCTTGGGGCCGAAGACGCCGATAACGCCCTTTATTCGGTCGGAGATGCCGTATTCGGAGACGATGATGCTGAAATGGCGCATGCTGGAGGTACGCACCTCGCCGCCTATAGCGACGCGCAGACCGGGGCCTGAATAGACCTGCTGCATAATGTTTTTCAGGCGACCCTTTTCTTCAAGGATCTCCATCATGTCGCGGAGGATTTCGGCCTCGGCGAGTTCGGGTTGTTCGAATACGTGCTGGATGCCCTCGAAGAGCGGGTCTTCCAAGTCCTGCTGCTCCTCTTCTTCCATCAGGCCCTTGACAAGGCGGACCACATCCTCCTCCAAGGGAGACAGCTCCAGGCCGGAGTCGGCCAACTCAGAAGGGGCAACGCCTTCAAAAAGGTGGTTGAGTTTATTGCTGGCCCGGGTCAACTCATCGATGGGGATGGATTTCTCAAGAGAAAGCATCTGGCGGAGAATCTTGGCACCCCATAGGACTACCAAGGTCATGACCATCATGTCCTGGACAGGCACCAACTCTATGCGCTTCAGGCGGACCTGGGCCGGCTTGGGTGCGGTGGTAACGGCAAGGCTGCCGGTGAGGCGTGAGAGGGCCTCGGCGGCGGAGCGGGCCCAACCTTCCTGATCCATGGCGACGTCAAGGAGTCGGCGGCGGATGGTCCCGCGCCGGCTGGGGTCAAGGGTGGGATTGGCGAGGAACTGTCGCACGTAGGTGCGGTAGCCCAAGTCGGTGGGGAGGCCGCCGGCAGAAGTGTGGGGTCTTGTGATGTAGCCGTCCTGCTCTAGGCCGGCCATCTCGGAGCGGACGGTGGCGGGGCTGAGCTTCATACCCCACTTTCTGGCGATATGCCGGGACCCGACGGGCGTGACGGTATCGATGTGCCCTTCGACTATGGCATTAAGCACTGATTCTCTTCTTGCAGTTAACAAAAAGGCCTCCTTAAACAGGAGTGAAGCCAGGCACCAACATAAAGGTTTGGCACCCCGTTGCCAAGAGTGCCAGATACGTCGAATTTATCAACAGGGGTTGTCCGTGTCAAGTTGAGAAGCAGTATTGCACGGGTTAAAACGCTTTCCTATACTTCACAGAGAAGGAGAGCAATGAGTTGGATATAACCTGGTTTGGGCGAAGGTGTTTTTCGATAAGGTCTCGGGACCTGGGGGTGGTCACGGACCCGTACGAGCAGGTGCACGGCAAGGTGACCCGGGCACCGTATGTCAAGGCGGTCACATGGAGTGGACCACCCACCGGCCTACCTTCTCTATTTGATTCGGACAGCGGACCCGGTTCTCGGGAAGAGGATGGGCGAAGGGAGATCCGGGGACCCGGGGAGTACGAGATTGCCGAGGTGCTGATAACCGGGGTGGGGACAGTCCACAGGTCGTCAGACGGAGAGGATGGCGCCGGGGGGCCGGGGAGGAATACGGTATACGCAATTGAGATAGACGGGATAGTGGTATGCCACCTGGGGGACTTGCAAAAGCCATTGGAGTCGGGGCAGGTGGAGCGGCTGGGAGACGTGGGGGTGATGGTGGCGCCCATAGGATCTGTGGAGAGCGTAAAGGCATCCGTAGAAACGGCCCGGCTTGTGGAGCCAAAGGTGGTTGTTCCCATGGACTACCCGGGCCCCGAGGCAACGGACTCTGAGGCCCTGACGAGGTTCCTGAAGGAGATGGGCGTTCCGGCCCCCGAGGGGCAACGCCGTCTGCACCTTACGGCATCCAGCATGCCGGAGCAGACGGAAGTGGCGCTGCTTGAAAACTCGGGCTAGAGCCTGGGCAGCACCTGGTCGGCAAATAGCTCGGCCTGGCCCTTGGGGTCGATGGCGGGGGCCAGAAGGATAAGGTCGACGCCCTCGGCCATCACCTCTCGTAATCCATCGGCTACTTCTTCACGGTCTCCATAGACGGAGACTTTGGACGCGAGGGTCGGGTCTCCGTAGATAAAGCCCATCATATCCTCCAAGTGACGGAGGGCTTTTTCCTTGTCCGTGTCCAGGGCGACGTAGACCCGCTTGGTCAGGGGGAACTCGTCCTGGGTTTTGCCTTCCTCCGCCATGAAGCCGCGGAGGATGTGCATGTGTTCCCGGAACTCGGCGGTGGAGGTTGCGCCGGAGCCCATCCAGCCATCACCCGACTTGACGGAGCGACGAAGGGCGGGAAGGGCTCGGGAACCGAACCAGACCGGGGGGTGGGGCTTCTGTGCGGGCCTGGGGCTGATGGAAACATTTTCCATATCCCAGAACTTCCCTTTGAAGGTCACGCTGTCAGAGGTCCAGAGCCGCTTCATCAGTTCCAAGCCTTCGATGAAGCGGGTGAGGCGGTGCTCGGGTCTGATTCCGAAGGCGGGATATTGTTCCCGATGCACCCCGACGGTGAGTCCAAGGATGAACCTGCCATTGGAAAGCTGGTCCAGGCTTGCCACGGCCTTGGCCAAGAAAATGGGGTTCCAGAAGGGGAAGGTCAGGGCGGAGACTCCCAACTTGATCCAGGAGGTAAGAGCGGCGGCATAGGAGAGCAGGGGAATGGGTTCCAGGTTTGGCACCTTGCCGAACACACCCTCGCCAACCCATGCGCTGTCGTAGCCGAGGGCTTCGACGGTGGTGAGGAAATCAGATATGTACTTGGTGTCGACTATGCCGTCGGGGAACTTTTGAGGGATGGCTACGCCGAACCTAGTTTCTCGCTTGCTAGTCATGCTGTTCCTTGTTTTCCCTGAGGAGGCTGGTCTCCGATGAGTCTATGGACATGGTGTCGGGGTTGATGGCTACTTTGTATACGCTCCTCGCGGCATCTATGGAGACGTAGTCGTCCAGGACATCACGGAGAACGGCTTGCGGGTCTCGGGTTTCGGGGAGCCGTAGCCGCCGGAGCCTGAGAGGGTTGTGCTGACCACATCGCTCTTGCTGAGCCGGTAGGATCCTTTGGAATGGAGGGGTTCCGTGCCCGGGGAGTCGGGGTTCCGGGTGGTGCTCCCAACTGGGCCTCCCTGGCCGCCGAACAGGCCCTGGGGCTGGGTAACTTGCCTATCGGTCAGGTTGGAAAATACGACCTCATTGGAGAGGAGGCGGACGTCCTTGCGCATGGCAGAGCCACCTCGGAATCGACCCGGGCCTGCGCTGTCGGTGACAAACTGGAGTCGGTCGACAAGGACAGGGTAGGTGGCCTCGACCACTTCGACGGGGATGTTTTCGAGGTTGAAAGCGGAGCACAGGCCGTCGGCGCCATCCTTGGTGGGTCGGGCCCCGACGCCCCCTATCAGCATCTCGTAGTAGACGAAGGGTTTGCCGGTTGTAGGGTCTATACCGCCGTAGTTGGGGTTGGCCCAGTGAGAGCTGTTGGCGATGACCCGGTCGGGGGCGGCTTTGGACATGGCGAAGAGGATGGTGTCGACCATGCGCTGCTGCATAATGGCCCGGGGCCCGACTGCGGCGGGGGGTCGGGGGTTGAACAGGCTGCCCTCGGGGGCGATGACTTCGATGGGGCGGATACAGCCTTCGTTCTGGGGGACTCGGTCCTGAACTGTCAATGCCTTCAGAGTGAAGTAGGAATAGGCACGGGTGTAGTTAAAGGTGGAATTGAGTCCGGAGCGGGTCTGGGGGCTGCTGCCGGAGAAGTCGATGGTAAAACCGCCATCCTTGATGGTCACGGCTACTTTGACGGTGAGGATTTCGGTGCCGGGGCCGTAGTCGTCGAAATAGTCCTCGGCTTCGTAGCGGCCTTCCGGGAGATCGCGGATGGCGCTGCGCATGGACTCCTCTGAGCGGTCAAGGATTTGGTCCATGCAGGCGGCGAGGGTGTTGGGGCCATAGGTATCGGCGAGAGCGATAAGGCCCATCTCCCCGATGCGGTTGGCGTTTCTCTGGGCCCGGACGTCGCCCATGACCTTGTCTGGGACGCGGACGTTGGATTCGAGCATACGGAGCACCTCACGGTTGGGTCGACCAGCGTGGTAGATGCGGGTCGGCAGGAATCTGAGGCCCTCCTGGAAGAGATCCAGGCTGTCGACGGCCTGGGACCCGGGGCCCGCGCCTCCGACGTCGACCATATGAGCACAGTTGGCGGAGAAACCTAGCAGGTTGCCATCGAAGAAGATAGGGCTCACCTGGAAGAAGTCGGGGAGGTGGCCGGAGCCGAGATAAGGATCATTCAGGAGGATGGAATCGCCCTCCTCAAGCTCATCCAGCGGGTACTCATGAAGGATGTTCTTGACTACGAAGGGCATGGAGCCAAGGTGCCCGGGGCTGAAATTGCCCTGGGCCACGAGTCTGCCATGGACATCGAAAAGGGCGGTGGAGAAGTCCCGGCCCTCCCGGACGCCAAGGGAGTAGGCGGAGCGGCGGAGGGCCGTACCCATCTCCTCTGCGATGGATACCAGGCCGTTCCAGACCACGCTGAAGGTTACGGGATCAATATCGCTCATGGCATGTTTTCTACTATTGGAACTCGACCAGGATGTTGCCGTACTTGTCCACAATGGCGCAAGATTCGGGAAGCAGTACAACTGTGGACTCGGCTTCTTCGACTATTGCAGGACCCTTGATGGAAGCACCTACTCCGAGGGTGGACCTTGAATAGACGGGGGTGTCGGTGAAGCCGCCGGTCTCCGGGAAGTAGGCCGGGCGACGGGAGGATGGGGTGGGGGTTGAGTCACTAGGTTCAAGCTCAGGCCACTGGAATTCGCCCCGAGAGTGGGAGGCTCTCAGTTTCCAGCCGGCGGCCCTTATGGGTTGGTCGGGCTGGGCGTAGCCGAAGGTGTCGGCGTATTTCAGGTGGAAGGCATCTTCCAGTTCATGGATGGCCTCGGCGTCCAGGGGGAGTCGGGGGAGGGGGACTTCTATGTCGAAGCCCTGGCCCTCGTAGTGCATGTCCGCGGAGGGGGATAGCTCTATGTTGTCCGTGATCCCGTTGTCCCGCATGAGGCTTCGGCACCCAGAGCGAAGTTCTTCGAACAAAGCGTTAACGGCAGGGAGCATGGAGTCTTCGAGGAGGGTATCATAGGTGCGGGCGAGGTCGAACACAGTGTCGGCAGCGAGGAGGCCGGCGGCGGATCCGACGCCCGCGCCTGAAGGAAGCAATACGTGGGCAATCCCAAGCTCCCAGGCGAGACGGCAGGCATGGACGGGCCCCGCACCCCCGAACCCGACGAGTGTGTAGCGTCGGGGGTCCTTGCCGCGCCCCACGGTTGCCAGTCTGAGTGCCCGCCGCATGTTGGCATTAACTACGGTGTGGATACCCCATGCGGCTTCCTCGAGAGTCAGGCCGAGGGGTTGGGCCAGCTTTTCGGAGATACCTCTTTCGGAGGACTGTTTGTCCAGGGTCATGCGTCCGCCCAGGAAGTAGTCGGGGTTGAGATAGCCCAGGACTAGGTCGGCGTCGGTGACGGTGGTCTCGCTGCCGCCATTGTCGTAGCAGATGGGGCCGGGGCTGGCACCTGCGCTGTCGGGGCCGACGACAATAGCGCCCAACTCAACCCTGGCGATACTGCCGCCGCCAGCGCCGATCTCGACAAGGTCGATGCCCGGGACGCTTATGGGCAGACCACTACCCTGCTGCATCTTCAGTCTATCGATTTCAATCTGGGATGCAGCGGACGGAGAGCCGTTTTCGATGAGACATACCTTAGCGGTAGTGCCACCCATGTCGAAGGAGATGACGCGGTCCAGATGGAGGGCTCGGGCCATGCTGGCGGCCATGAGGGCACCGGCGGCGGGCCCTGACTCGATGAGGCGAACCGGGGCACGGTTTATCACTTCTACGTTGGCCGTGCCGCCGTTGGCCTGCATCACCTGTAGGGGCTTTTCGTATCCGTCACTGTTGAGAGAATGCTCGAAGCTGTCGAGGTAGCCCCTCACGGCGGGCATCAGGTAAGCGTTCGCAACCGCTGTACTGGAGCGTTCATACTCTCGCCACTGGGGGGAGATATCGCTGGAAAGGGTCACCAGGGAGTTGGGAGCGATGTCGAGGATGATGTCTCGGACGCTATGCTCGTGGGCTGGGTTGGCGTAGGAGTGGAGGAGGGCAACGGCGAAGGTCTTGACTCCCATGTCTATAAGGATGTTTACGGCCTGGGCAACACTGTCTTCGTTGAGAGGTTTGTAGACTTCGCCGGAGTGGGTCATGCGCTCGTCTACCTCCCGGATGAAGCGGCGGAGGAGGAGGGGCTGGACTTTGTCCAGGAACAGGTCGTAGATGTTGACCCGCAGCTGACGCTGGATGAGCAGGACGTCTCTGAATCCTCGGGTGGTGAGAAGGCCCGTGACCGCTCCCTTGCGTTCCACCATGAGGTTGGAGGCGACGGTGGTGGCATGGACGATCTGTCGCATTTCGGAGATGGGGCGGTCTTCCAGAACCGTCTCCAGACCCTCAAAAACGCCAGCTGTTATGTCAGAGGGGCGAGTTGGGTGCTTGCCGACGGTCAGTCGCCCAGTCTCGAGGTCCTGGAGGGCGTAGTCGGTGAAGGTGCCGCCGACGTCAATTCCGAGACGGTAACGCAAGTCGGGCTCCGTGGGTGATGGCTCGGGTCACGGGGGACATTATACCCACGCTCGCTCGGGTCAAAGTGGTATCATCAGCGCATACTTCCAAGAGGAGGCACAGATGCCGGACTACAAGATCAGCGTAGGAAACGCGGAGGTGCTATCGGTCACGGATGGGGCCGATCGAGCCCCGGCCAGCGCCCTGTTCCCGAATGTAGCGGCATCGGAGTGGGATGCGTACCCGGGTCTCGTAGGGGATGATGGGAAGCTGGACATCAATTTCGGGAGCTTTGTAATCCGGTCCCAAGGCAAGACAATCCTAGTCGATACGGGGTGGGGGAAGGAGTACCCCGGCAAGTTGATGGACGAGCTGAGCAAGAAGGGGGTGCCGGTCGATGAGGTTGATATCGTGGCGTTCACGCATCTGCACATCGACCACGTGGGGTGGAACATAACGGAGGAGAACGGGTCGTCGCGGCTCACCTTCCCGAACGCCAAGTATTTTATCCCGAAGGTCGACTACGAGTTCTTCAACGAGGACCTGGAGACCAACTCCTACATGAAGTCGCAGGTGAATCCGCTGGAATCGCTGGGGGCGCTGGAGCTGGTCGAAGGAGATATTACGCTGACCAGCGAGGTGAAAATGGTGTCGACTCCAGGGCACACGCCGGGCCACATGAGCCTGAGCATTCTGTCGGACGGGCAGAGGGGCTACATCCTGGGGGACGTGATAAACGTCGCCTCTCAAACGAACGAAATGCACTGGGAGATCATTTACGACAACGACCACGCTCTAGCCCGAGAAACCAGGGAAAGGGTGCTGGAACGGCTTGAAAAGGACGGGTCGGTGATAGGGATGGGGCACTATACAATGCCGAGCTTCGGACGGTTGATACGGAAGGAAGGGCGGAGGCTGTGGCAGGTGTTGTAGTTTAGCAAGGCTTTAGGCAGAGGGCCCGACGCGGTGCGTCGAGTCTTTTCCTTAAGACTGGGTTAATCCTCGGTCCTGGCGATGGGCCTTCTCCTCTTGTCCAACTCCATCCAGTCTAGTCGGGGGCCTTGTTCAAGGACATTGAGCCAGTCTTGAACGTCATATGCCAGGGCGCCGGTGTTCAGGCCCAGGAATGTAGGGGTGAAGGGTTTGAGGAGGCGCAGGCCCTCGGAGAGCTTGTTACGGGCGCCTTTGGCGTTGTGTCTGTCGGCGTGGTGAAGGCCGACGGCTATCTTGATGATGGCCTGGTAGAAGTGGCGGAGCGGGTATGGTGTCGAGCGCCAGAGGTCTTCGAGGGTCTCGTGGCAGTCCCAGAAGAGGCCGGTATTGAACTGGTCGATGGCATTGGTGAGGTGGATGGGAGGTGAGTCGGGGAAGGCGTGCCGATAGGGAGTCAGCCCGACGAACTCGAGCTTTTCGAGCCAGAGCATGTCGGTGCGGCGCCGCTGGCGTCGGGGGGGCCATGAGGGTAGGTCGGGAGGGGTTGTCACGGGCGCATTGTCCACGCTCCCAATGATAACCGCTCCAGATTGACGCTCGCGAGCGAGGCCAATAACATACTTGGCAAAGTGTTGACAGGCTCCAAAGCACGACTGGGAGGCGACTCATGGACCAGGCACTCAAGGGCGTTAGGATCCTGGACCTCACGCAATATGAAGCGGGTACTACCTGTACCCAAGCTCTAGCCTGGCTTGGGGCGGACGTGATCAAGGTGGAGGCACCGGGGCGGGGTGATCCCGGTCGGCAGAGCACTCCAAGGAAGGAAGACGTAGACAGCTACTATTTCATCATCCTCAACTGTAACAAGCGGAGCATCACGCTGAACCTGAAAAGCGAAGAGGGCAAGGCGATATTCTTCGACCTACTGAAACAGTCGGACGTGGTGGCGGAAAACATGGGCCCCGGCACATTGGAAAGGTTGGGCCTGGGATACGAGGTTCTCTCGGGGGTGAACCCTAGGGTGATACTGATGAGGTTGAAGGGTTTCGGGACCTACGGGCCGTACAGTCACTTCAAGGCTTTCGACATGGTGGCTCAGGCCACGGGCGGGTGCTATGCGACCAATGGCTATCCGGACGGGCCTCCCCTTCCGATCAGCGTGTCATTCGGGGATATCGGGACTGGGTACCACGCGGCTCTCGGGATAACTGCCGCGCTGTACCAGAGAGAGCGGACGGGTCGGGGGCAGAGCATTGAGGTGTCGATGCAGGACGCGATGGTGAACTTCGCCAGGGTGGGGATGATGCGCTACTACGAAGACCCCGACATCCATATACGGGGTTCATACCACAGGGGAAAAGCCCCTTCCTGGGTATACAAGTGTGCACCGGGCGGCCCCGACGATTACGCCTTTATATACGCCGACGAAGGGCCCGCCGGCGCATGGGAGACGATCCTGGAGACCATCGGCAGGGAAGACCTTATCGGGGATGAGCGGCTTTCGGATTCCAGGAAGCGGTGGGCGTACAACGACGAGATCACGGAGATGATCGAGGCTTGGACTACCCAGCATACGAAGCATGACGTGATGAAGATCCTGGGAGGGGCGGGGGTGATAGTGGGGGCTTGCCTGAACCCGCAGGACATCCATACGGACCCACACCTGATTGAGCGGGGGATGATAGTGGATATCGACCATCCCAAGCTGGGGAAGTTCAGGACGTTGGGCTCTCCGATCCAGATGTCGGACTCACCGACAACGGTTACGGCTGCGCCATTGCTGGGCCAGCACACATCCGAGGTTCTGGCTGAGATCCTGGGATACGACGAGGCGAAGGTCGGGGAGCTGGCGGGGCAGGGGGTGGTCTAAAGGCCGGTAAATCCGGGGCTAGGGGATTCAGGTCTCCAGCGGGATGATCCTGTTCCCTGATACGGGCACGGCCAGGAGCCGTCGGGCTTGGGTATTCAGTTGTGGGGGGTGGGGTTTTGGTTCTGTCTGTTGGGTTTTGGGTCGGCGATGGAGACGCACCTGGAGCGGTGACCCCGTAGGGTGTCGCTGGCCCGGCCGTACGGGGTCAGCCAGTCCACTCCCGCCCCAGGGGCAGGAAGGGACCGCGGCCGGCAGAAGCCCCTATCTTTAGTGTCGGCATGGAGGCGTCCCAGGGCTGGGGACGTCCCTCCGCCGCTGCCTAGATCTGGCTGTGTAGGCGGACATACGGGTCCGTCATCCGTCACAGGTTCCAATAAACGGGTTGGCTGCGCTGCATGGGCATGCAGTAAGGGGTATGTCCAGAGTCATATCCCCCCGCAGGAGTATGGGGTTTCCGGTTCGCCGCCTGTATCCAGGAACCCGGAGTGGCGGACGGCCCAGTTTGATTTGATGAAGCGGACGGAGAGCCGAGCGGACCTCGGCTACGGGCTGCCCCGTTCCGCTCCTTAGGTCGTGCTCCAGGGCGTCTTTCCATCGCCTGGGGGTCAGGGGAAGGGCATGGGTCGGGTCTGGGGTGGAGGAGATGGCGCAGTTCGCTTGTGCCGCAACCTTCTCTCCTCGAAAGGGGGGCGACCGGCCGATCGTTCCTACGGGAGGGAGGGGATAGGCATTGGGATGGGCTAGGGCGTTGAGTCCTCCGGGCGCCAGGAGAGGAGATGGCGTTTTCGCTTGTGCCGCGGGCCGGGTTAAGACCCTTGGGATGGGCTTGGACGTTGAGTCCTCTCGGGCGCCGGGGTTGGTTCCCCTGGGTTGTGCGGTTCCTCCTTAGATAACGAGACTGTTTGTTCGGACGCAGGGTATGATAACGCCTTTGCTCAGGTGTGTCAAGCAAATGTACGGGTTTGGGGGGATACGCGACGGGTTGGCCGGTGTGGGCCGCCCCCCCCGCTCGACCCTTCGACAGGCTCAGGGTGAGCGGCCCCACCCCAGCGTACCCACAAGGGGCACCCCTACGGGGGAGGGGACACCTCACTCCGCGGGATAGATTCCGGCTCGGGGGCCGGAATGACGGCAAAGGAGGCGGGGATGACGGGGGGGAGGGATGAGTTGCGGGGTTGTAGGGTGAGTGTTTCGGAGGGATGGATTCCCACCTCCGTGGGAATGACGGGTTAAAGAGGCGGGAATGACGGGTAGAGGGGGGTGGGGGGTTAGCGGTTCATGTCTGAGAGCTGCTTGTGGATGACGCGGTCAATCTGGGAGCCGATCTGGTCACTCATCTTCATGGCCTTGGCTTCGTCGGACTCACCGGTTTCCTTTTCGAAGACGCCCTTTAGCTCCTTGCGGCTCTTTAGGAAGGGCATGGACTTCTCCACGAAGTCCTCGCTGTACTTGTGCTTGGTCGGGAACCGGTAGTTGCTCAGGGATACGAGCTTCCAAGTATCACCGCTCCCGCAGTTATCGCAGGGGACGGTGTCGGGGATTTCGTACTTGCGGGTGAAGTAGCTGGTCAGGCCCGCGCACTGTTTGCACCCGTATTCGTATATCGGCATGACAGTATTGGTGGCGCCATCAGGTCCAATTGCTGAATGGGGACATGATACTGTAAATGTCAACAGCAGAGGCAACGCCTTACCTATTGACAGTTGGCATTACAAAGATGTATATTCCAAGGCGACAGCAGGGATGTCATCTGAAGTGGAGAGATCGCCATGTTCGAATCCAGCATAACCGTGAAAGGGCAAACTACACTGCCGAAAGCCATCAGGGAGTCTCTGGAGGTGAAGGCAGGAGACAAAGTGCGCTACGTCATCCTGGACCATGGCGTACTGATTATGCCCGTAAGGCCCATCAGCCAACTATACGGCAGACTACAGTACGATGGCCCGCCCGCGACGCTTGAGAGCATGGACAGGGCCATAGCCGAGGAGGCCGCCGAAAGATGGTCGCACTCGACACCAACGTGATCGTACGCTACCTGGTGCGGGACAACCCGGAGCAGGCAGAGGCGGCGCGAGCGCTGGTGGAAGGGTTTACCCCCGAGAATCCGGGCTTCATCTGCCGGGAGTCGATGGTAGAGATAGCGTGGGTGCTGAAACGGGTCTACCGGTTCTCACGCGCCCAAATTTCGGAGACACTGGTGGAGCTGACGGCGTCAGAGAGCATTGTGGTTGAGCGTTCGGAGGAAGTGGCAGCAGCGGCGTACCGTTACGGGGAGGGAGGGGCTGAGTTCGCGGACCTGATGATTCTGACGGCGGCGGTGCGGGAGGGGGCCGGACCCCTGCACACCTTCGACCGCAAACTGTCCCGTATGAAAGGGGCGGTGTTGGTGGAGCCTGAAGGGCCTCGTTTGCTGTATTGATCTGCCCCCAGTTCGGTGCTTGCATCCGTATTCGGATATTGGCGTGATGTTTTGATCCCGCACTTTTGACTCTAGCAGCCCCGCCTACGCCTTTCTATTAGATCGAGCAATCCTTGCCTACCCATTCCAGTCTGCTGTCTCCCCAGTATCTGATGAAGAGTCTTTGTCCCTAGAGACTTACGATTATAGGGTACGATTGTTGTCCTTATCTCACCCTCCACCAACTTCTTGAACGCAACTCCGTGCCTGGTGTTTCGTCCCTCCTCCCAACCGTCGTATCTCAGAAGGGTCATCAGTTCTCTCGATGACAGCGCGGGAAGGTCAACCATGTAGAGAAGCTACGACTGGCGATGTGTCCTGCACGGCCGGCAAAGTGAACATCTGTGGCTGGAAAAGGCGTAGTTCTCGCCCATTGTCCCAGGGGCTTACCGGCAAGCTCATAGAAGTTTCCGCGGGCACGTCCGAATACAGTCTTACTCCCCAATCCTCAAGCACCTGTGTCAGCCGTCCTGTCTCCTCTAAGGTGACCAAATGCAGGCCTACCAGGTCTCTCAGCTCTTCCTCCAACTGTTCCAATGATTCAGCCGAGGTTGCCGTACCCAACTCCACGCACTTACCGAACCAGCAGCTATCCTCCGGCTCGAATTGAAAGGTCAGCACCAAATAGCTCATTATCCGCCTCCTGTTCGTTTGCGGATTCTACCTACGTTATAGCCACTGTCAACGTAAAGCCAAACACTCGCCAACCGCAACTCATCCACCTTATCCGAAGCCGTAGATGCGGGCGGCGTTGCCGTAGACTATCTTGCGCTTGGATTCCTCGCTGACGCCCTGGAAGGTCCTTTCGATGACCTCCTGGGAGTTGGGGAAGGTGCCCTCGTCGTGGGGGTAGTCGCTACCCCAGACGAGGCAGTCGTCGCCGAGGACGGGGATGGTGAGAAGGGCGACGGGGTCGTCGCCGAAGGTGACATGGCCCTGGCGGCGGAAGTACTCGCTGGGCTTCATAGACAGCTTGGGAGATATCCACATGTGCTTCTTCTCGGCCTGCTCGTCCAGGGCGTAGAGGAGCCAGGCCAGCCACCCCGCGCCGCATTCGATGACGCCGAGGTTTATGTTCGGGTGTCGCTCCAGCATCCCGGAACTGATGAGCATGGAAGCGGGCTCCTGTCCGGCGGCCATGCTCATAACCATGAAATTGAGCGCCCCCCCGAAGCCCTCCTCCTGGCCCCAGTCTTCGGGGTAGTTGTCATTGGCATCTGTGAAGGCGTGGAGGTTGAGGACGAGGCCGGCGTCGTCGACGGCCTGCCAGAGAGGTTCGTACTCGGGCTGATTGTAGGGCCGACCCCTGACTGCGATGGGTATCTTCACTGCTTTGTAGCCCAGCTTGCCGACTCTTTCCACTTCCTTAACTGCAGCGGGGATGTCCGTGATGGGAATTACGCCAACGGGTACGAAACGGTGCAGGTGGCCCTGGAAGAGGTCTATGGCCCAGTCGTTATAGGCCTGGGCGACGGCGAACTGGTATGAAGGGTCGGGGGACTGGTGGACGCCGAGGGTCTCGTTGGGGTAGATGATCTCGCCGTAGATGCCGTCCAGCTCCAGGTCAGCGAGCCGGCGCTCAATGTTCCTGCCTCCCGAGTCGTCGTCCCGGAATTCGCGGACTCGGTCTTCCTCGGTTTCCCGGGCCTCGGCGATGTCCAGGCGTCGGGGCTTTCGGCCCTCAACGACCCTGTATTTGGCACCGTCCTCTTCTATGAAGTGGGGGAGTCGGGACAGGTACTCTCCCGGCAAGCGTTCCGTGTACATGTCCCTGGGTTCCTGGACATGGGAGTCGCCGGAAATCACTTTCATCTGTGCCATCTGGTATGCCTCCGGGGATGAAATGGCTGAGTGTATTGAGTGCATTATAGTACGATTGACGGCCCCCGACCCCGACAATAGAATCGATACACCCCACGACCACGGCCAGCAGCCAATTACCCTGGAGGAACGGTACTATGAAATATGATATGGAAATCCCGACCAGCCGAGAGGCAGTGTTCGTTCCGGTGCCCTTTGCCGGGCCGCAGGAGATAGTCAAGATCGTGCAGGACGCAGAGAAGCTGGGCTATCACACCGTCTGGGGCACCGACTTCATGACCCTGGCCCCGGGAGTTTCGCCCCTGGAAGACCCCGATCCACCCAACTGGTACGAGCTTATCGTGTCTCTGTCTTACCTGGCGGCGGTGACAGAGAAGATAGTCCTGGGCACGGGTGTAATCCTGATTCCCTATCGGGACCCGGTGATATTGGCTCGGCAGATAACTACACTGGACCACTTCAGCAACGGAAGGGTTGCATTCGGGATAGGGCTCGGTAACCGGGCGGAGTTCGAGATGGTCCAGCCCAGGATGCGGAAGGTACACAGGGGCCGCATGTTAGATGAGAAGATGGAGGCCCTGCACCACCTGTTCGACCATTCGCAGCGGACGGTCAGCTACTCCGGGAAGTACGTGGAGTTCAGTGACGTGGAAATCTACCCGAAGCCGGTGCAAAACCCGCTGCCCATGTACGCGCCGGGTCGTAACCCGGACGCTCTGCAACGGATAGCGAAGTGGGGGAACGGGTTGTTTACCGCGGGGGCGGCGGGGCGAAGCGCGATTGACGAGCTTGAGCCTTTGCTGGAAGAGCAAGGCAGGAGCCTGGATGAAGTCCACGTCATCGCGGAGGGTGAGCTGAGCCTAGGAGCGACCCACGAGGAGGCTGTCGAGCATTACCGCAACAGCCTGCAGGGGCAGTTCCGTCTGGCCAAGGGGTTCTCCTTGGATTCCATCGTTGAGCAGAACTGGATCGGGACGGTGGATGAGGTGGGGGAGAAGATCAGCCGTGTAAAGGACAATGGCATCGACCACGTGAATGCGCTGCACATCGCAGGGGACTCGATACCCGAGATGATGGAGCAGGTGGAGTCCTTCGCCAAGGATGTGATGGCAAAGGTGGGGTAACGGGGGGATTAGTCGGGGGTGGGGGAGGAGCGCTCGGCGGAGGGAGGCAGGTCCCACTTCCTGGACAGCAGGAGACCGGCAATGGTCATGAACAGAGGGGCCATGCTGGTGATGGTTATGGCGAGTCGGACGTCCGAGGTTATGTCCTGGATGACCCCCGAGATTATGGGGCCAAAGAAAGCGCCACCCCACAGGGACATGAAAAGGGCGGAGATGGCAACGACGGTTTCCCGGGGCTTAATGCCCGGGAGTTCGTAAGGGATGGTGGTGGCGGCAGGGAAGAAGGTCCAACCGAGGCTCTGCACCATAAACAGCAATACCAGAATCCACAAGGGGCCCACCCAGAGCAGCCCCATTGACGAAGCGACAAGGATGAACCCCGAAAGGATGAGCACGGTCCTCTTGCCGCCTTTTCGGCTCACGTAGAGTCCCACGGTTAGGCCGGTGAAGGAGGTGAAAAGGCCTCCAATGCCCATCACCACGGAGGACTCGAGCTCCGACATGCCGAAGTGGTCGAGGCGGAAGCTGGGCCAGAAGGTTGAGAACCCGGTGAAGTTGATGCCCTGGCCGAACATCCCGAAAGCAAGAAACCAGAGTTCCTTGTAGCGTTTGACGATAGCGAATGGGTTAATGCGTTCTACGGGGGCCTTTACGGCGGTTTCCAGGTCCTTGCCGTCCCGGCCTAGGAATAGCCATCCGAAGTTCAGAACCAGGAGACTCAATCCAATAACGTAGGATGCGTTGCGCCAGCTATCATCCAGTATCCTGATTAGCAGGGGCACGGCCATAATGCCGAGGGCCACGAAGCCCCACATGAAGTTGCCCATGGTGTTGGCAATTACTATCTCCCGAGGCGGCACCCAGCGGCGAATGAGCATGACCCAGGCCGGTTCTCGGGCGACGGCGGTGACGCCGTATAGGAATCTGCCCAGGAGCAGCAGGATGTAAAAGGGCGCCCACGCCTGGAAGAAGATGAAGGTGGCTGCGCAGAACAGGCTGATAGTGGTGATGTGCTTGGGGTTGAATCGGCTGAGGAACCAGCCGAAGGGGACTGCAAGGAGGATGTTGGCCAGCTGGGATGCGCCTCCCAACAGGCCTTCCTGGATACCAGTAAGTCCAAGCTCCTCCCGGATGCTGGGGAGCATGAGCCCGAGGCTGGAGAGGAAGACAAAGCTCCAGAGATGGGGCAACATCCAAGACGTTAGAACGACCCATCGGTAGCGGGGGTAGGTGGGGGTGGGGGCGTAGGTGGAAGTCACGAACTCTGGTCCCTTTCCACGCGGAGACGACGACTCGTGGCCCCAGTATTACTGCAAACAGACACAGTGGTGAGTCGGTCCAAGGTTTACGCTTGCTTCACGGCATTGCGGGACCGCAGCAGGTTTACAAGACCGACCACGGCCACCACGGTCCAGGTGCCTTCCAGGATGATGAAAGGGAAGAACTCGATGAGGATGGATGCCGTACAGGCAAGCGCACCTCCGACAAGATTCAGTACGACGTACTTGTAGGAGCGGCGTTGCATCAGGCCAAACAGGTTTAGAGAGAACCCGACAAGAATCATGCTGACGCCAACGGTACCCAGAATTTCGGCAAACGACATTTGAGTCCTCGAGCGCTATAGGGATTGGAGATCAAGGGGGGAGGATGACTCAGCCCCAGAGCTTGGAAAAGTTGAGGGCACGGGGGCAGTGACCGTAGGCCTCCTCCACGGTGACCAGGATACCCTGCTGGACCTTGGAATTGTCGTCGGGGTTGTGGACCTCCAGCTCGATTTCCAGGGTGTTCAGTTCTTCCTTGGTGACGAATTCGGACTTTCCGTTGACTCGGACGGTGTCGGTTGTTCCGGGTATGAAGAAGATGAGGCCGACGTGGGGATTGTCGGTCATGTTGAGGTAGGACTGGAATAGACGGTTGCCGGCGACGTCGGGAATGAGGAGGCGGGTCTCGTCCAGGACTTTTACGAAGCCGGGCTTTCCACCCTTGGGTGAGGCATCGCAGGTGCCGTCGGCGCCGCTGGTGGCCATCACCAGGAACGGAGATTCACGGACGAATTCCATTTCCTTGTCCGACATGTATGCCTTGACCTTGGTGGCCGGCCTCTTTTTAGGAAATCCGAACTGTCGGGTGAACCTGTTGCCAAAGGTCTTTTCGATGTTCTCCACTTCGAGCATGTCAGTCATCTCCTGTCCAGTTATCCCAATCCATAGAGCTCTGCGGCATTGGTGTAAGTTATTCGTCTGCGCTCTTCAACCGAAAGGTCTTTGAGCACCTGATCCAGCACTTCCCGAGACCTGGGCCAAGTCGACTCCCGGTGCGGATAGTCCGAACCCCACATTACCCTATCCACCCCTACCATTGAAAGCAACGGCACAAATATCGGGTCTTCCATAAACGTAAATAGTACATTCTGCCTTATAAAGTCGCTGGGGAGTTTGCCGTTCCTGAAGCTGATCTCGGTGACGTAGCGGTGCTCGGCGTAAGTCATGTCCATACGGCGTATGAAGTGGGGCGCCCAGCCGACATCGTGCTCCACAACGGCAAGCCTGAGGTCCGGGTATCGCTCGAAGACTCCTGCGAATACCATGTCTGCGACGGAGCGCATGGCCCAATAGTGATAGGTGGACCTGAAAGAGGCGTCGCCGGACTTCTGCTCCGGCATCACAAAATCACCGATGCTGAACCTACCGGGCCCCGGGCGCTCGGAGCCGGCGTGCATTCCGAGAGGGATGCCCAGGCACTGAGCGGCATCCCAAAACTTGTCGTAGGACGACATGCGGTAAGGAGTGTCGTCGCCAGGGTAAGTGGGTATGGCTGCTGCGCGCAGGCCGAGTCGGGCGGACCTCCCAAGCTCGGTTATGGCGTCATCCACGTCTTCGACGTTGGTCAAGGCTGTGCCGGCAAGCTTTCGAGGATACGCCCCTGTGAACTCCGACGACCAATCGTTCATCGCTCGGAAACAGGCGGACATCAACTCTCCACTGACAGTCGACGTATAGATTCGGGTGCCGATGGTGGAGTAGACCACTTCAGCTTCGACACTATCTACAGCCATAGCCTCCAATCTCGCGGCAGGGTCATACGAAGCATCGGGGACTTCTTCCATACGGGCGCCGAGTCCGATGCCTTCAAGCCCCGAGTACCGGCGGCCCGCCTGGGAAGGAGCGCCCAGGGAACCAAGGTTTACATCTTCACCTACGACCCAGCGGTGAACGCCGTCGTACTCCACGAGCCTCGGGGCAGCGTCTTTGAATTTGTCATCGATGCGGAGTTGCCAAAGGTCAGGGGGCTCAACTACGTGGGAGTCCGCGGAAATCAAGCTAGTTATGGGCATGGGTGGCACTATACCCCTTTCAAGACATTAGCGGCTTACACTGCGAACTGACTCAGGTACGGAGGTCTGGGGCCGAGGAGCTTGGGGCGTTTATCGGGTGGCGGAGAGGGTGGGATTAGCATTTACAACTGAAATAGGGTGTTATGCGGTTGGGTTCCCACATCTATTACCACATTATTCTGGGATGAATTTCCCATCGGGCTCGACGCTAAAGGACTTGAAGCTCTTATTGACATTGACAACTCCCATTGTAGTTAGTTTGAGCTCCCTCAAAAATACTTGACCTTGCTATGCACGCCACTTCGAATGGGTGGTTCCAATTCGCACCTGTGGCACAGATAGATTGCGTTGCGTTTGGTTTGCATCCTGCACGGTGACGCCGACCGTTCAAAAGACAGAACTAATTCGGCGACGTTTAGTCTATTGCTATAGCGGCAAATGCCAATTGGTTACGGGTAAGTTCGAGTCTGCAGCTGTGAACTACCTCCTGAATCGAACTTCAAAGACACGACTCTAGACACTCTCGTAGTCCGATAGCTGTCGAACGGCCATTAGAATGATACCGACGAATTCATTACCAGTCCGTGTTGCGAATTCAGCAAATGCCGCCTTCTCCTCAATTGGGAGATCCTGCCAATCTTCGATGAATTGACGTGTCCAATTGAAGCGGTAGAACCGCACGTCTAACTTGTTTAGCCCCAGGTCATCTATAGTCTGAAGAGCCCTCTTTCGCCCCTTGGAAGGCAACCCGTGCATCGGGATTATCTCTCCTGTACTGATGTCGTAGTCGAAATGGCGTTCTGGCCGCTCATTCTTGTCGACAGCACCTGGGTCCACGTATCCCGTGTCAGGCCATTTGCCTCCCTTGTTATCCTCGTTGCATCTCCGGCAACTAAAGACCCAGTTGGACCATTGGTAGGCCAGATGAGGAAAGCGGTTTAGCGGCCGGAAATGGTCGACTGTGGGCGCCATTCCACCATTGTCCGCATCACCCATGCAATGTCGCTCGCAATACCAGCAGTTGCCACCAGAGCGATCGCTTAAATCCCCTCGGAATTCCCGCCAATATGAGTCATCGGGACGTCCCCCAACCTTGCTTTGAAAATACTTGACCCACCCCTGCGTGAAGTCTTGGGCGTACCCTTGGACCTCACCAGGCTCCCGTCCCCGATCAATCCATCTCACCGCCGCCTAACTGCCATCCTGTGACAAGTCGGACTGACGGGACCGTAGGAACGCCAACATCATGTCCCCATAACGCTCCCTTTGGGCTTCCAAGGGTGTGTTGCTGGAGACAAAGTCCTCGTTCACCTGGCGACGCAGGAAGGAAATTTCCTCAGCTTCATCGTCGCTGAGCTCTTCTTTGTCGCGCAACTCACGTAAGCGATTCGCCCGGTCAACTGTTAGTTGATCGGTTGGTTCATCAACATCCATGAACGTACGCAGGATCTCATCCGTTGTCCATCCGACGATGTCTCGCTCGTTGGTGCTGGCGGAAACCACTCCATTCGCGTCCCGCTTTAACATATGCACCTGCCCCGCCCTCAACCCGGCCACCACAAATGGAGAGTGAGAAGTCGCGAGAATCTGAATTCCGGGAAAATGCTTCAGCAAAGCAGGAATCACACGCCGTTGCCAGGTGGGGTGCAAGTGATTCTCAATCTCATCAATTAGCAGGATGGCCGGCTTCTCATTCCATCCATAAGCGAATTCATAGTGGTTAAGCATCTTGAATCCCAGCCACAGTATCCACAGGAGAATCGATTGAGTCCCCGAGCTCAGGTCCCCAATGTAAATCCGCCCGGGGTCGCTCCCTTCCCATCCGATGGGTCTATCCGCAGGTCTTATATGGTCAAACGTGGGCGTGTCGGTGGTAGCGATGCCCAGCATGCGGTTTATGGAGATGCTTTCCAGATCAGCCATGGGTTGGTCGCGAATGAAGCTAGCATCCAGACCGGTGGGATAGTTCAGGGCCCTATCGGAGGCGAGCACTTCCTTGCAGATAGACTTGGCGCAGGAATGGGTTATTTCAGCGACGTACAAGAAATGCCAGGCCCTGAGTTCATCGGTAGGCAGATCCTCCATCCCTTCCCGTTCGAACATTTCGCGCGCCTTTTCATACATTAAGTCGATGGCTGCTTGCAGCCTGGCTCCGCTGAATGACCCTGACAGCACCTCCTCCACGGTCGAACCGCAGGAATCCGATTCGCCCAACTCCGAAATGGCAGGAAGCCCAATTCTGGTAGGGCCAAGGTATATCACAGGTGGAGATGGTTTGACGTGGGAGGAGAACTCCGCCTCTGTCAACTCCCGGTCCGCGCATAGCGCGTTCTTACCCTTCATCCAATCGGCAAGAAGGTGTTCCTTTCGGCAGAGAGTCAGGTTTAGCAGGTCAAAAGGGTAAGGTCCGAAATCTGCCAAGCCTCCCTCCATATTCTCATGCCAACCGGATTTCTCCTCCCGCTCGTTGAAGTGACCGTCGATTGCCGATAGCAGTCTGCTTTTTCCGGTTGCATTCGCCCCCACGAACACGTTCACGCGTTCGTCGAAGCTGAACTCAACCGGTTCGGTGAAGGGCGGAATTCTGCCAAAACGCATCCCTGTGAGGTGCATGTCACAAACTCCGAACCACTACTACATTTCTGAAGGCAATTCTATGCATTATCGCCGACCGCACGCCATTGCACTAGTATATCCGCGAACCATGTTTTTCCTTCGAAACCAGGGGTTCAGCTCCAGCTTGAAGGTCATAGCAGGAGCTCTTGATTTCGTCAAGCGTGGTGGGCGGAAGCGTACTGTACTGCGAACTGTCGGTGGGAGGATTCCATGTAGGCAACCCCCTCACTATAATCGATAAAGCCTGTTTGATTCGAATCCGGCCAGGGGACCCCGACCGTATAAAAGACAGAACCTTTTCGGCGACGTTTAGTCTTTTGCTCTAGTGGCAAGTGCCAATTAGTTACTGGTGAGTTCAAGTCCGCAATGGTGGGCCGATTGAGACGATAGATTGCACCATCTTCGAGATGTGGTTTGGCCACCACCGCACACGATAGATACTACCGTATTCGACATGTGCCTTGGTAGTGTTTCGCCGCACCAGAACCTTCCGAATCCAGTAGCGTATCAGTCGACACGGGTCAGATGGAGGGAGTTGTGTTGAGTCAATTCCTGGACTCGTTAGACTGCTGCGTGGCCTTGAAAACCGCCCGCGCGTGCCACTCAAGGAACTTGGAAGCTGGACGCTCGGCAGGCCGATCCGGGATAGTCTGAAGATTCAAACCCCTGTACTTGTTCAGCGAGTCCTCTACGCTTTCCCCCACAGCTACGTTTCCTACGAGAATAGTGAGGTCGGACAACACCGTAAACAATCCCACGTCGAAGAACTTATGATGTAACACACACAGAGCCATGCCATTCGCGACTTGCGCCGGCCCTCCGGCAGAGTGCCACCTTATGTGGGCAGCTTCAAGACCGATCGGCTGATCATCAACCCGCACGTCCAACCCGCACAGGGCGCACCGACTGCCATAGGCTTGGAGCACCAATTCACGAAAACGCCGGTCGCTCCCCTCCAGTCTTGATTTTGTGCCAGTCAGATCATCCAGGCTCATGTTTCCGGGCAAACCCACATTCATCAATACGTCTTCATGTAGGGAGGGAGGAAAGAACTCGTTAAGCAATCCCTGGACCACCCTCCAAGCAAGGACGGGGTTCTTGTCGAGGATATTCAGGACACTCTTGGCGAGCCCTCCGCGGATGCCGTGTTCTCTCAGGTCAGATATGTAGGCATGTCCTGCCGTTGTCTCCCTAACCAGTTCTGGTCTGTCAATCTCCCAAAGGCCATCGTTGCGCAAATGCCAGAATGGGTGATAGGCGTTCTCCCTACTGCCAGGCAGTCCGAAATTCCGGATCAGCTTGTTCAGGTCAACTTCTAAATCGCCAAATGCAGCAAGGCGCTCATACCCGTTGAAATGTCGCCCAATGGCCAACAACAGCAGCAGCGGCTTGTGTGGGGAGCGCCGGCCATGCAGTGTGCCGACGCGTATCGTTTGCACCCTATTGAGTAGGTCTTCACTAATATTGCTCTGCATCTCTTCCCGGTCAGGTAAGCGCTTTCTAGCCTAGACGTCCTCGAGAAGATTGCAGTGCGAGGTCGCCCATCGCGCCAGATTGTCAATAGATCCTGTAGGATTCCCTATTCGTCCTTAGCGCGCCATAGAGCAGCAGATGGCATTGATCGTCGCCAATGGACAAAGTGGGCATGCCGGCCCATATCACTTCTTCGGCATCGTCACTCAAACAACCAGGGCGCGATGTTGTCCCATGCCAAACCAAGTACATTCTCGGTACGCGCCTCAATAAGTTCAGTCGTCCAGTCGTTGATTTCAGCTAATGGATCGAGCATGTGAAGCCGGTTCTGACTCCTGATCAAGGAAAGTGTCCGATTGCCAAACCTTAGTCCCTGCTGCTCTGCTAGTCTGATGGCATCCTCTCTTTCCTTTTCAGTCTTGGCTACCAACGCCAAGTAGAAAAGTTTCTTCTTGTCCCATGGCGCGTTCCCAATACTCTGATTCTCTGGCTCAGGAAGCAGCACGAGATTCCCAATTGAGTGTCGCGTTGATAATCGGTGGTAGATTCTAGTGTCCCATCCGCTACCTGCTTCTGCATCCGGGGCTACATGCTCAACAGTTGCATACCGCTGGCCAAGCCACATTGAGTAAGACAGAAACCTCAGTTCGTCGGAGGCTATCACCCCCTCACTCGTCAGCAACCCGGGATGATTTAAATCGGCGCGTGCGTTGTGAGACGCGGCATACAAGAGAATCCTAGAGAGTGCGCGGGGTGCCTCATTGCCAAAGGGGACCTCTCTCGCCCGATTCAGCCAAGTTTCCTTGTCGGTAACACGGAATCGGCGAACAGCTAGCAAGGCGCGAAGTCCACCCTTGAGCTCGTCAACTTCAAGTATCCGATTGGTCATTCCCAACCCTAGGCAAAGAGGATTGCCATTGGCCCCCGAGTCTGGGGACATGATACTCCGAAAGTCAGAGTCGATCCCGGATGTACCACCAGTCATTGAGCGCCTCAGTATCAGGAAAGCCGTGACAGCTCTTACGGCATCAAGAAAATGCCGTTCGGAGTCCATTTCCCCGAACTCTATCCAATACCTTGCCAGTATCGGTATAAGTGTACTAGTGCTAGTATCGGCGATGAACCTGAGGCAGAGCTTTAGGATGTCATAGTCTTCCGAATCCAACTGCTGACCAACTAGTCTGTCAATCCCCTCTTTATCCCAGAACTGTCGTCGGTATCGCGCCATACGGCCTAGGGAGCGAACGATCTCCCTAGCTGTTTCATAGTCGCGCTGTTCAACGCGGCGAATGAAGTAGTTCCTCAGCGCATTCCGCTGAACGTTGAGATCGGATCCTATTTTTTCCCCTGCGTAATAGAGAGCAAACCCAGTGACTAGCTCTTTCGTCTCATTCTGTCGTTCTGTGGGTGAATCATGTGGCTCCATGACGTTCTGTTCCAAGACCTTCCACCACGATTCAGATTCTGCACGAGAGGACTCGTCACCATGGTTTCGCTCGAAGCGCACGATGTGAGGTTTCAGAGTTTCGAGAGCCGTAAGCGGTTCGCCTGTAGTGTTCAGTGCGTCGAAGATGTCAAAGCCAATGTCTTCGTTCGGTGCCTGAACTACAGTCAGGACCACTGACCGCATCAGGTAAGACGCAAACAGCAGCAAGCGCACCAGACCTTCGGCTTCAGGACTGCTCGCAACCTTCGACGCCACGTCAGCCACATCGGATTGCTGGCCAACGTCAAGGAGTTTGGCAAACAGATTCTGGCAACCTTGCAACGAAAATTCATTCCTCGCCAGCACAGGCGGGTCGAAGTCATCGTCCCGGTCGTCAGTTGCTGGCTGCCCCAAATACACGAACTCTTCAATACGTTCTCCTAGATGTTGAAACATCGCGAAGAGATGAGGCTCGGGGTCGCCGATTGTGGGAGTAAATTCATTCGCTTGACTTGTGCAGTAATGCCCAAATTGAGACAAGAAGTCCGCAACCGACGATCGGTATTCCGACTGACTCTGGCGGTGGCCTCTGTTGTCGTTATCTCTAACCATTCGAGGGAAAGGGCTTGTAGGTGACAGGCTTTGTCTCTGCCCAGTGGTACACCCATAGAGCCGATTCAGCTGTTCATTAGCTTCTTCCTCGAGCCATTCCCGGACCTTCGCATCAGACACACCGGCAAGGTCATGTTTGTGATTCTTAATTTCCACGAACAATGCGCAGGATAACAAGAGCAGTGTTGTGAGGCGTTGTTGACCATCCACAATCAACAGTGACTCACCGTCGAATGTGGGTTCCCTAGCTTCGTCCGCCGCGAGAATTATGGTGCCCAGGAAAGTATATGGATGGCCCGGTGCCTCAGAAGCAGCCCCCTTTAGGCCATTTAGGCAATCTAGCAAAAGCCTTTCTACGTTTCTTTTGTCCCAGTCGTATGGTCGCTGATAGTCCGGGAGTTTGAAACTTACCGTCCCTGAGCCTCCTATCATAGTTTCCCCGAAACTGTCAGCCCTCGCCTTGAAAATATCTTGAACCACTGTCAAAGTGTCACCCTCGAATAGTTCGTGTAGGAGGATCTGCGGCGGCTATCACTCTGAATGGGAGTGCAACTCTGCTGAGGTCGGCATGAGGTCTCAAAAGTGAGGGCGATTCCAAGTAGTACATCTCAGAGGATGGTAGTCAGCGCATCAGACAGATTCCAGATCGCATCTTGGTCACCCCCTTGGAGCATCTCCACGATTATGGGTACGCCCGCTGCCGCCAAGCCATTAGCAATCGCCATCATGCGGTTGGGGTCTCCGACCACTTCAACGGAGTCATCGACTGCAATCGCAGCCAGCATCACAGCTTGGACTCTCCAACTATCCCTGTCAAAGATTGCACCAGGTGTGAAGTTTGAAGTGTTCTGGCGCGACAGATCCACAGGCTTCATCCTTCGGCCGGCGGCGATTGAGAAGCCGGCAAACCAGAGATCTACCATGCGTGGGAACGGACTTCGATCAATTGAAGACCTGCCCCCGGTTTGGCAGAATCTCTCATAGTGTTCCCGCTGCTCCGCTGGATACACCAGATTAATGCCAGCAAAGTGGTTGAAATATCTCTGGGTCATGGCCTCTCTCCTAGACGGCGGTAGCCAATTCAACGCTTGGTGCGGAAACTCGCTGACAAATCGTACACTCCCGTCGATGATCGCATTCGCATTGGAGGACTGTGCGCTCATGCACCTGTGGGTCGTTGACGAGCATCGTCGGGTAGTGTGAGGGATTGGTAAGAGTTATGACGTTAGCGGCTTCCGTATCTAGAATCTCCTCGCAGTCTGCGATCTCCGACCGTGTTAGGAAGAGAATAAGCTGAGAGCTCTCTCGGATTGCGGTAGTCAAGACCGACCTCTTGACGAAACCACTCATCATTCCGAGCGGTGTGTCAATTACGTTGGGAGCTTCGACTTCGCTCACTTTAGTCAGTGCCAGTATGAATGCAAGGGTCAGGGCCCGACGTGAAGCGCCGTTGAGATCACGATCAGGATTGAGAAGTCGCCCACTAGGACCAGACACCGTGATTTCGAACTGTTCGGTGATCCTGGCGCCCTGAATAATGGCTCCTTGAGATGGGTCGGCACCGATCATCTTCAAGAAGATCTCGTTCATACGTGTACTGACCTTGGTCAACTCCTCAGTGGTGAGCCGTTCATAGGCGCGCCCGAGCACGTTCAGAATATCCTGCGCAACTTCTAGGTCGGCCATGAATCGGGCTCCCCTGTCTTGTTGCCTCAATAGGTCGTGGTATTGTCTTTGGAGGGTTGCGTGCTGCTGGCGGACGTTGTCTAGGTCGGCGCGGTGTCTCGTCCTCTCCGCATTAAAGCGATCGCGCTGGTCCCTGTAGTAGCTTCTTGTTTGCTGAAGCCCCTGAATGTCATGATCTGGAATCTGGGCGATTCTCGCCTCAAGCGCCTTCGCTTGTAGACCCAGTTGCTCTCGCTCGGACAAGAGACTATCGCGATGAGTAGCTAACGCATCATACTGAAACGACCAACTCTCTTCGGGAGAGCCTTGATCCATCTGCAGGGCCCGCGACGCATAGTATAGGTCGGTGATGGTACTTTGGAGAGCGTCGGCCCTGCGACTCATCTCGATCAGCGTCTCTATGTGTTGTCGCCGGCGCGCCGGCGCAGGATCGTGCCCCTCTATCGATTCTCCGCAAAAGCAGGTTGAAGCGCCAAGACGTTCTTCAAGGACCGGAATCGTGCTACTCGGGATCTTTCCTTGGTCACGTAGCTCGTCAAGTTTGGCAAGACTTGACTCGACAACGGGTGCCATGAGTTCACGTGACAAAGCCAAGGACCTGAATAGGGAAGAATGCCGTCTACTGGCATCAGTCAACTCGCTATCCAGTTGTTCTATTCTCCGCCGAGTTAGACCGATCTCTCGACTCAGATCATCTCTATTACCTTTGGTCAGCAAGACCTCAATCTGTTTCTCAATGGCCGCATACCGCTCATCGAAGGAGGCGAATTGTTGATCAGAATCAAGGATTCTCTGTTCGATCTTCTCTTGCTCCTCACCTAGCTCCGTCAGATCGCCTGCGACCTTAGCAAGCTCGAGGTGTGGGACGGTGTCCTTAACCTGTTTGTTGATGTCAGATGCTGTTCGCTTTACACGGCTCAATGCTCCTTCAATCACTTCTAGGCCCAGCAGAGATCGGATCGCTCTTCGTACTCTATCTTGCTTCGTCGAGGCTGAAACATCAGCTTCAATAAAGCTGAGGGCCCTATCACCATCGGTGAAGAATATCTCACGGAGCTCTTCAGGCAATTCCTCTCTAATGCTTGCCTCCGGAGGATCAACTGGTTCGCTACCTCTCTCAGTAAGCTCAAATAACCTAACGGTAGTCGGTCCAGGCTGCCATCCGTCGTCGCGTATTACGTCGTACGTTGAGCGAATTATCCTATACGACTGAGTCGACTCGATCAGCCCGCGTGTAGGGCTGCGACGGACGGTCTTAGTCTCAAAGTCGACCTCAACAGTAACCGGTACTCTACTCCCTTCCGACGTATCCCAATCGATTGGGTGCATTCTGTAGTCGCGTCGTTTCCCTGGTAGTGCGTCATCCCCATAGAGAGCCCACTGGAGTCCGTTCAGGATTGTTGTCTTGCCGGATTCATTCTCAGCGCGAATGACAGTCAACCTCTTGTCGGTGCCTGTCGGAAAATCCAAGATCAGATCACGCAGCAGACGGAAGTTAGTGAACTCAGCACGAAGTAACCTCATGAGCTACAGTCTCCTACCGTGACCCTAAGCGGTAGGCCTTTTCTGCGCAAGAAACCGACCTACCGCATTGCACTTGTCGTTCACTTGTTGCTGAATGTTGGACCCTTTCACTCGGTGCTGCCGTTCTGACGTGATGATGTCCGCCACTGCTTCCGTCAGCACCTCTCTGTAACCGTCACAGCGTTCTTCGACCGTACTCATCTCCTCGAGAATGATCTGGATGACCTTTTGGTCGTTGGCGGGCATTGAATTCTCCTTAGGTGAAAGCGCCTTGAACGAGCCTGTCAATCGAATGCAGGGGACCGTTTGATCTACCCGCATTCCGCGCTAGGTTGGCAAATTCCTTCACTCGGTCAAGTTCTGATCTGACGAGATCTCTCGCATCGTCGTCTGTGTCCGGTGGCACCACCACGAAGTCGTGAACCTCACTATGTGTCTTTCCGATCTCTTCGCATTTGCGGAGGAGTCGACCACGCCTTTGAATCCACTGGCGCTCAACCGTGGTGCTGGCGAGGATGAAGGCCTTTCGAATCTGTGGGATGTTGACGCCCTCATCCAGCACCCGCTTTGCGGTGAGGACTCTCAAAGTTCCCTCTTGGAACGCCTCGAGTATCCTTCTGGTTTGTACCCTGTCGGCAGTCTCTTCATGAGTGAGTTGGTGAAAAAGAATGCTTCGTTGCTTTAGCAACCCGTTGACAGCCTCGAGTTGCCTAGGCTCTTTGTCGGATGCATAGATGAGAGTATGTCGAAGATCGGCTAGGTCTTCACGATCAAGTGCCTCTTCCAATGCTGCAATCTTATTCTCTGCCGTCTCAAGAACGGCGCGCCGGTCCCTTAGCAATTTTGTCAGATAGTCGTCTGGCCTACCGTCTCTGTCCTGCCTCCATACATTTGACCTTATACGGTCCGTCAACTCGTACCATCGATCCATTTCGTCATTGGTCAGATCCACACTATGGACAAAATAGTCATACTCGACAAGGCACTTACCTACGGCGTCTTCGAGACTGAATCGAAACACAACCGGTCCAAGAAAGTCGAAGAGTGCCTCAGTACCCTCCTCATCATACTGGCGAACCGGAGTGGCCGAGAGCCCAAGTTTGTGATCGAAAAAGGTAGGTGGGTCGGTTATGAATCCCTCGCTGCCTAGATTGTGGGCCTCATCGGCGATGAGCAGCGTGGTGCATCCAAATCGCGCCAGTTCGGACTGAAATCGAGTGTCGGATAGGGTCCGGTGGGACACAACCACGGCCTCGGCGTCACTTGCTCCGCCCTGGAGTTGGCGGCGGAGTCGTCCCAATGCCTGTGCCCGACCTCGGGGCCCATTTGCATCCGTGAGGTTGATGGGGCGTAGGCCGAAGGCAGCTATTTCATTACACCACTGCTGAATGAGAGGGACGTAAGGAGCGGCAACCACTATGAGGAGGGGCTTTGCACTATCATAGAGCCTGTGGGCGCAGATCATTGATGAGATCGTCTTGCCTGACCCAGTAGCCATTTCCAAGATTCCATTGTAGCCAGCCTCGCACCAAGCAGTAACGGCTTTGCCTTGGTGGTCAAATGGCCCTTCCTCGTATTGGAGCCATCGTGGTATTTCGAATCGCCTTGTTTCGCCTTTTTCGGTGGCAGAACCCTCACTAACGTACATTGATGCTCGTCTGTAGAGCTCGTTCAGATCGGCCTCAGAAGGAGGACTTGTCGTCATTTGACTGCTGAACAGACGCTCACGAATGGAGCGTGGCAAATCGACAACTATGCAGTTAACGTCCGAATCTTCCCACAGCGCCAAGAATTGGTCTGTCAGTCTCTGTGTGATGTATCGTTGATTGGAGTCTTCCCAAGACTTTGACACTGTGATCTGCTCCACGTTCTTGCGTATGCCTGAGAGGGTCAGGTTGCTAGAACCGTGTACAGCCACTACCTCCTCCAAGCCCTGAAAGAGCCACACCTTGGGGTGGAACAGTGCATCTCTCATCAGTGCGACCTTGATTTCAATTCGGCCAGCTCGTAGCAGCCACGTAAGACAGTCGAGTGCGTGCTTTTGGATGCGATCTTCGGTAATTAGGAGGTCTTCAAGGACCCTCTGTGCCAGGTCGCGTGGTTGGGCGATACCATCCTCAATTGCCTTTCGGTTCTCCTCACTAAGAATCGGGCAGACAATAAGCTTGAAGGTTCCTTCGGAAGAGTTGACAAACGTAGCCAACCCGGGGGCTAGCTCCGCCAAGATCGTACTTGCGAAGAAACCCACCATGCAGTTCACCGAAGACGCGCTCTGGAAACATGGGATTAGTACGTCCTCTACCAGAGGGTCGTCAGGAAGCATATACAAGGGTCTTGCTTGGGACAGGGACTCTAGGACAGAAGCCGTGGCCATCTTCCGAGTATCCTATTTGTGGCAGGCCAGACACACCTTTGCCTGCCCATACATATCGTCCATGTCGAGTGGCTCCGCGTCAGGACGAAGCGGATTTAGTTTTGTCTTTGCTCGCACTCTTTGCAGACGTCTACGGTGCTCCTCCTCGATCTGAGCTACGCGTTCAGGTTGTGCCAGCTCGTCCAGCGACTCTCCTTGGCTCCAGGTGAACGGTGATCCATGATTGATGGCGTTTTTCTCGTAGCGCATAGCTTCCTCGAAAAATCCGGGGTGTCGCTCCATCAGGCGTACCCATTCTATCTTCTGTTGGAAGAAGCAGAAGGTACACCCACTGCGAGTCCTCCACTCATAATATCGTGGCAGTCCCAGCCCAGCACCCTCTAGTATTTCTAGAACACCGGCCTTTTCGATGCCCGCTTCCTTCAGCGGGAGCTTGACGATCAGGTTCTCATGCTTGGACGCGTAGCCCTCCCTGTACTCCTCATCAGCGCGAATCGCAACGTAGCTATACACAAGGTCGCCCCTTTCGAGCATTGGCCGGACCCATTGCTCGAAGGGGCGTAGCTTCAGTTGCCGAGTACACCAGCGAGTCTGTGGAGAAGGTAGAAAGTTTCCGTACTGCTTCAGCCAAAAGTCAAAATCCCTGTCGGGGTTGAGTCTAAGGATGGGTTTGCCCAGGAAGCCCTCGAGTTTGACCAAAAACTCATAGACTTCAGGCAACTCCTTTCCCGTGTCAGTAAAGAAGTATTCGATGTCCAACTCAGGACGGTTCTCTCGCATGTAGACCGCGAGAGCAGCGCTGTCTCGTCCACCCGAGAGACCTAGAACATGATGTTCCCTGCGTGACATCAAGAGGCAGCCTCTTCGGCTCTATCCATTGTTTGTCTGGTCCTGGCTTCCAAATACTCGGCAGATACTCTCGCAAGAGCCGCAAGAATTACGTTCTGCTCTTCTTCGCCGCCCTCCGATAGCACGGCCCGGACTCGGGCCATTAAGCTGTCCACCTTGCCTTGTTCTTGCTCGCTAATTGCGAAAGCGTTGTGTAGCGGCCTGCCATCTAGACCTACCACCACCGCCATTGCGTGTCGTCGGTCCGGCCTTCCCTTTACATGCGCATACGCCTCGTGTCTCACAAAGCTCCCGGCCATGTCCGCTAGCTCGATCCTGGCTCGGTCGACGTCCGAATCCGTCCAAAGGCGCGCCGGCTTGTTGGCTGCCATGCTTGCCAGTGATTCCATATCAGACTCTGTCCCTTCAAACACAGAGACTCGGAGGACGAAAGCTTCAAGCCTGTGGTCGCCACTTAGCTGTCTTATGTTCGCCGCCCTCGTCCTCAGTTCACCTAGTGACTCCGTAAAAGAATTTGGAACACCCAACTCGCCTAGGAGAGTCTCCTTTAGTTGACGAAGCATTGAAGGGTAGGCCTGTTGCAGTTCCTCCAAACCGTCTCTTACTCTTTGTGCGATTGCCGCAATCCCATGTTCTTCGTCAGTGGGATGTTGACCTCCGAAGAGCAGTGGAATGTCGTCAAAGATCAGTCTATTGGGATCTTTGGCCTGTTTGAAGAGATGCCGTATCCGCTTGGCGTTGCTTGAGAGCTGCCGGGTGCGCCTAGTCCAGATTGGCAAGGCATCATATATTGACACAAGTCCCCTTGCCACATCTATCGGCACTAGGTCCGACAGGGTGTTGGCGGGGTCTAATTGCCGAACAATTGCAGCCATCTCCGAAAGCAGTATTCGTGACACATTCGAGAAGTTCATCCATCTGAACTGTATGTCTCGCGGGTCCCTTGTTAGGTACTCGGTATCCAGATCAGTCATACGGACCTGGAATATTCCCTCCCTATAAAGGGCGAGGTTTTCACGATGCGAAAGAGCAAAGGCAGTCGCCAATATGGGCATGAGACCGTCCTTGATGCCGAATGGGGCCTCCTGCCAGATACCATAGATTTCGGCGACGGAAACCGGACGATGTGACTGGGATTCGAGGAATTCGATGGCCTCCTGCCACGCCGGGAATAGCTTGCTTGGGTCGTTTTCAGCCGTCGGGGCCTCAAACTTCCAGCCTTCCAGGGTTTCTCTATAGAGCCAGGTGGAGTCCAGCAAGGAAACGAAGAGACCACCTTCCGCGGGAAATCCATCAATTCCTAGACGTTTCTCACCTTCGTGCAGGACCATGCGTCTCAGAAGAGCGTTTTGAGCAGCCACCGCATTGCTGGAGGGCTTGAGCCTATTGAGCAATTCGTTGTGAAGCCTCGGAGACTTGTGGAAGCGAGAATTGGCAATTTCGGTTGCCAAGTTATTGAGCTCCGCCTCATCAAGTTCTCGAGGTTCCATCCCATTCGCCTGCCATTTGGCTCCCTTCAAGGCCGTTGCCAGGTCGCTTTCAATCCGGTCTTGTACGTCGGCAATGCGCGCCTCCACTTCCAATCTAGCTACCCGATCTCCCCTCAGCTCCGGTGAATTGTCCCGCACCTGCTCCAAGGCTGAGAGCTCTCGGGCCAGGCTCTCGATAGTCCAAGTAGTCCACAGAGGAATTCCGACGATTACACCGGAGCGCTGTTGCCTCCTCAACCGCCCTGCCACTCTTTCAACGGTTTCGGGAGAATCTCCCTGCGCGGGCAGTGCCAGGATGAACGCTCCCACCGACCCTTGTCCGGGTTTATAGTTCTCAACTATATCTTCAACGTCTCGAAGGGGTGCGATGGACATGTCGAACCACCGTATCGCTCCTGTTTCGTGATAGTGACGCTTGGCTACCACTGCCTGTAAGCCAGCGAGCTCGGACAGTCTGGCAAAGTCGACCTCATCTATTGAGTCATAGGCCTCGTCAACGGCGTACTCGATATCGAAGTCGCTCCCTTCGAAGATGCTGTAGCTATCGCTGAACTTGCGGAATATGACGATTGAAGACTCTTCCAGCCGCGTCACAGCGGCCCGAATCTCTTCCCTCGCATCGGCTATAGACAGTGTGAGCAGGCCCAGGTTTGCCGACAGTCCCGAACGCTCTTTGAAGAGGTCAACTAGAGCTATCACTTTAAGCAACCTCATTTGCAGGTCACTGCCCCCAGCGGCCCGGCACCTTTCTAGTGCGTCGACGGCCATCGCCCAACGGTGCCCGTCTGGAGATGCGATGATCGATGGCTCGAGGTTTACTCGTAGATAGTCCCAAACCATGTCCGGCGCGTATAGTTCTTCACCGGTTGCCGTCTTTAGAAAGTCTTGGAATCCGAAGGGTTCACTCGAATTGAGGAAACTGAACAAACTACGTTGATTCTGCCCGAACCTCCTCCTCGAAATCGGGCCCAAGAGGCACGCCGTAATGGGGTGAAGGGGCCAGCATTCTTCCAGGAGTGAAGCTGCACGGCGCCGATGTAAGAGGGTTGCCGCTTGGTCGGCCAGGTGGCCCTGTGTTCCATAGTCGCCCGTGACCTCGATAGCCCTACCCAAAAGACCCAATTGCTCTTCGGCGTCTACATTGATCGCCAGGTCAATGAATCGTCCCTGCACCTTGGCCCATTCATCCCTCATGTCCCGAGACAGCCTATAGGCATACTCTTCGAACGCCTGGTGCAGGATGCCAACTACAACCAATCTTCCCTCGCTGCGAGAGGCGATCTCAGCCAACTGTTGGAAGAAGTAGATGTCGGAGCCGTAGTAAGCCGCACCTTCAAGGAACTTGCCCATCTCGTCGATGAAAACGATTAACCCGCCTCTTACCCGCGATTGACGTCGGGAAATGTTCGTCAATACATCAAAGACGGCTTCGTCAGTCCACGGTTCCGCCCTTTTTTCGCGTACAAGCCGAGCCTTTTGGATGGCCTCTCCTATTACTTGAGCAGGATGGTCGCGTCTTCCCACCACCGGCAGTATCCGCCATCCCTTCTCCTTTGGAGGTAGCCCTTCCCAGATGGCCCTTGAGGTCTCTGTCCCAAGGATTTCGAATGCCTTGGATCTGACATCGGCCGAAACGCTCAGGGCTGCGCTCAGAGCGACGACGAGGCTGGACTTCCCAACCCCGTACGGGCCAGTCCAGGTGAACGCGGCTTGGCCCGTGTCCTTAAGGTGTTGCGCCATACTGCGAAGCACGGAAGCTGAGGACTCAGGGCATACAAATCCCTCAAGAGCTTCTGGATCAGACAGGTCCGTATCTATTCGGATTGACCTTCGGAATCGTCGGTTAACGCGGACATGTTCCGATAGAGGGGTCATGTTCGGCGCATCCTACCTTTTGGCGCGTTCATAATCTCTCGAGACGAAGGTCATTGCCTCGTCATCGTCCACTTCTCTGTCTCTAATGAGCTGCTTTAGACCGGCGGTCTCAGACCACGCGTATGCTCCGTCTGTCACCCGTTCGACCTGCCCCAACAGGTCCACTAGACTGTTCTCATCCAAAAGGAAGACGCGACCGGGCGACCCGGGCTCGTGGGCTAGTGTTTCAAATGACATGGTGTTGGCAGAGTTTGAATGACTGCGCCAGAAGTCTGTTATCGCATAGGAAAACACCCCTGCTCCCAATGAGGGTTTTGGCCCTCTAGCGAACCTGTAGCCGTCCCGTCTCCCTGTTGGCTTGATTAAGGCAAGCTCGGCAAGGGGTGACTCGAGCACATCCTCATGGCTTGACTGCCGGGTGATCGGTTGTGGCACGTAAGTGCGTACAAAGCAAGCGACATCTCTTTTAACGGTGGCAGCCGATGCCCTGTCCCAGCCCTGAGCTTGGCAGAGGTTAACGAGACCCTGCACCAACATTTCTCTTTCGAATGAGAGGGCTGGAAAGTGGTTGAAAGCCCAAAACCATGTGGTCTTAATGCCACTCCCGGCAAGGCGCCAATGAATTTGCCATGATGTGGCTGGCTTCTCCATGTATGGATCTAAGCCATCATTTGCGAACATGAGCGCACCTAACTCAGTGCATTGGATGTGACTACCGCGATTGCTGTCTTTGACAATCCCGGCAGTCGTTGCCCAATGCCGGATGGAGGCGACCATGTTCTTTCCCACACCGAATCGGGCTATGGCGTCTTCGCCCGTGAAAACGTCCCTGTTGTCCTCATCACCTTCCCGCCGCCTGACCTCGTCGAACGCTTTCTTGAGCCAACCATACCGAAGGGGAAAGGTCTCGTGCCCCGACAGCTGTGGACTGTAGTTTTCTTTACCGAGGGGTCCACGCAATTTGCCCGGCTCCTGGACCGGTCGTCCAGTTGGAATATACCATATGACTCATGTATCGTATAGGGTAGCAAAGCACTGAGTTGAGCACTCTTAAGTAATGTAAAAGCGCTCCGGAACTTACCATTTTGCCTAACACCATCTACGCTGACTATCAGGCCACAACACCTGCCGACGCGCGCGTTGTTGAAAGTATGGCGCCCTTTTGGAGTGAGGCCTTCGGAAATCCCCACTCCAACGATCACGTAATCGGTTGGCGAGCAGCAAGCTCGGTACAACAGGCAGCTACCTCCGTCGGGGCGCTCATAGGCGCCGATCCCGACGAGATCATTTTTACGTCAGGTGCCACGGAATCCAACAACCTAGCCCTGTTCGGCTTGGCGCGTCGAGCACCGGAAGGTCGACGCCGCATCTTGGTTAGTGCAATCGAGCACAAGTGTGTCCTCGCTGCCGCGAGAGCCCTCGCAGAACGAGAGGGATTCGAGGTGGACACTATTCCCGTGAGCAGGGAGGGCCTTGTGGACCTTGACTACCTTGAAGATGTGCTTGATGAAGAGGTCCTTGTTGTATCGGTTATGGCGGTGAACAACGAAGTTGGAACCATTCAAAACATAGAGTCAATTTCCAACATGACCTCTCCTTTGGGAATTATCTTCCATTGCGATGCCGCGCAGGCTCCTTCCGCAATGGTTATGGGTCAGTTTGCCTCTCAAGTCGATCTGTTGAGCCTCTCTGGGCACAAGATTTACGGACCAAAAGGAGTAGGAGCGCTATTTATTCGCCGGGAGGTTCAGCGGTGGGTGGAGCCACTAATTTACGGCGGCGGACAGCAGGACGGACTCAGATCAGGCACAATGCCTACCCCCTTGTGCGTGGGTATGGCTACGGCGGCAGAAATAATGGGATCACCGGAGGCAGCGATAGAGAGGGAACGTGTGGCTGCACAACGCGACTCCTTCGTTCACCTGTTGAGCGAGATAATACCTTCCCCGGAATTGAACGGCCCCGTGGGCGACCTCCGGCATCCCGGTAACGCCAACCTTAGGTTTTCGGGAATGGTCGCCCAGGATATCCTTGGTTCACTTCAACCTCATCTAGCCGCGTCAACTGGTGCGGCGTGCACCTCGGGAATAACAGAATCATCCCACGTGCTTCAGGCTATGGGGCTCAGCGCGTCTGAGGCCGAGGCCTCCATCCGGTTCAGTTTCGGCCGATTCACAACTGACGAAGAAGTCCGCAAAGCCGCGTACCTCGTTAACGGTGCCGTAGATTCTCTCGGTGGCTGCCTTCGGACTTGATAAATTCACCCGGGGAGACCTCCGTGCTAGACTTTCGGCTGGGATTGGGGAGGAATGACCCTTGGCCAAGAAGTCTAGTCCAAAGCGGGAGAAGAAACGCTCAGAAGAAACGCTAACACTCGTCGCGCAAGCCACCGAGCAGGTCACGGCTCAACACATTACTTCACCATGGGTTATCGAGAGTCTTGCGCAGAAATTCCAATGGCATTCACTATTTGTTAGCGTCATTCAAGCGGCATTTGCCCTCAAAAATAGGAGCATTGCCCCCGATCTTTTCAACACTCTTTTGATCCTCGGCTCGCGCTGGTTTTCCCATCATGAGGCCGCGGAACTGCTTCGCGCTGCCGGCCGGTATGGGGATTGCATGGTCCTCCTTCGCAGTCTGCTAGAGGACACGGACCTGATGATGTACTTCGCCTGCTATCCGGACGAAGCGTCAGAGTGGAAGGAGCGATTGAGCCGGGCACCCGATTGGTCTGACGAGGTGTATCGACGAGGCATCCAAAAATTCCGTATGCCCAATGTCTGGAAGATGTTGAAGGAAAAGGGGATTGAACCTGTGGGTGAACGGGACTACCCCATCCTTAGTACGACGGTCCATGCTTCCCCATGGGGAGCTCAATTCTATGGGCTCACTTTTCCTGGTGACCCCGACGGCCTATACCTGAGCCTAGCTCCGGTCTACAACCCGGCTGCCTCATTCTCCGCCAGTCTCGTGCTGCAAGGGACATACCCTCGCCCCATTGAAGCTTTTCTTATGAGCTGCAAAGCCTGCAAGGCGCCCAAATCGAAATGGCGGGCCATTAGTGCTCGTTACGATATCCTAATCAAAGACTGGCAGGCCGAGATGGAAATCGACTCCTGGTTTAGGATTGCAATGGCTGATGTGACACGCCGGGTTTCACAAGGGGAAGATCCAGACAAAGTAATCCAGGACGTGGGAAAGATATTCGAAGAGAAATACGGTGATGCCTCCTCCGCTTAGGACAACACCTCTCAGTCCTCTTGATGGTCGCTTTTGCCAAATCTCTTCGGCAAATCCGAGGTGCCCGACACCCAAGCATAGTTAAGCGTCAGTAACGCGGAAGAGTCTCAATGACCATCTATAGGTAACACCCCAGAACCACCGAGGACATTAGGCTCCTGGGCCTGCATCTATGACACACACTGAAATAAGCCGGGCCTGATCCGGATTTAGCGTAGCGCGAGACTTCCGTCTCAACTCGTCCGGGCAATAACCTCTGGGCTCTTATTCCTTGCGTAATTGACCAGCGTGGACACTTCATAGGCTTCCAAGACATCGTTGGGGGTGGGGGCGAGCATGTGGGCTAGGTAGGCTGCGTCCTCGATTCCCGAGTCCAGCCACAACTCCTCCGATTCTCTGGGCAGGATAACCGGCATCCGATTGTGAATGGGTGTGAGATATTCGTTGACTGAAGTGGTGATGATGGTGTACGAGGGAACCACGCTAACCTGGGAGTCTTTCCAAGGCCCCCATAGCCCGGCCATTACAAAGGGCTCTCATGACCGCACGACTATGCGAAATGGACTCTTGCTCACGGGTGTCTTCTGCCATTCGAAGTAGCCATCGGCGAGGACGAGGTAGCGTCATTTCTTTAGGGTGTTACGAAAGGCGGGGGTTTGGGCGTGGGCGTTGATCATCCGTGCCTCGACCATTGGGTCCTTGGCCCAGAAGGGTATCAGGCTCCACTTCATGAACACCCCCTCCCGACCCTCCCCTTTCCTGACCGTGAGCACGCTTTCTGTGGGCGCTATGTTGTAGTGTGGGTCATAGCTGAAGTCGGCGCCGTCGAACTCGAACCGTTGAGCAAAGTCTCCGATATCGGCTATCAGTGTATATTGTCCGCACACTTATCTTGCCCTCCCGCCCGATTATCCCACCGGTGGATCGTCACCTCAATGCCAGTCGTGGGCGGTGGGCATCCGCGTTCCGACATCCAGAGTTTTTACGCTAGACAGGGTGATGTTTGTGGTCCCGTCGTGACGCAAGACAACACCCCTGGCCAGCAGCACGTGGTTCCCCAATTCCCCCTTGTAACGGATGAAGACCCGGGGCCGGACGATGAGCTGAACGTCCCCGGTCTCGTCCTCGATGGTCACGAACACGGTCCCCTCCATGCCTCTGGGGTGCTGCCGGGCCACGGGCCAGCCAGCAACAAGTACCTTTTCGCCCTCCGGAAGAGAGTCGATGTCGGCGGCACATAGGACATTTGAAGGGAGGTTGGGCCTAACGAACTCCATGACGTGACCCCTGGGGTAGATGCCCATGACGGTGTACTCACCAGCCATCTTTTCTTTGTCGGTAAAGTCGGGAAGGTCGGGGATGCCGTCTCCTGTGGACATAGGAAGGGCCCTTTGGCCATTTCTAGGAGGGCGGACGGGGAGGCCCGCATCCCATAGGGCCTCCCTGCGGTTGGTGATCACACCATCGAAGGCACCGGCCATTACGAGGGATTGGACGGCCTGGGGCTTTAGCCCCGTCCTCCTCACCAGGTCCCCGGCCCCCGAGTAGGGCCCGTGCCGCTCCCTATCTTCAACTATAGCCCAGGCTGACTCCTCCCCCACATCCCTTACGATGCCTAGGCCCAGTAACAAAGCGTCCTTTTCGGGGGTGCACTTCACCATGCTGCGGTTCACACAAGGGTTGAGGAAGGGGACACCGAAGCGCCGGGCGTCCTCCTTGATGGTCTCCATCGGATAGAACCCCATGGGCTGGCTGTTCATCAGGGCGACGAAGAACTCCAATGGGTGATAGCGCTTGAGCCAAGCTGCCTGGTAGGCGGTGACCGCAAAGGCGTGGGAATGGGACTCGGGGAACATGTAGTGGCCGTTGATCTTGTCGAAGATTCTATCGGCAATGTCCTGGGGAACTCCGTTGGCGAGGGCCCCGTCAAGGAACCGACCCCGGTGCATGGCTACCAGGTGTTCGCTGTTGGGTCGGGCGAAGGCGCGGCGTATCTCGTCGGCCTCCTAGGTCTTCATCCCCGCCACGTCGGATATCAACTGCACCACCTGCTCCTGCCAGACGATGATGCCACAGCCCCGCTCCAAGGCTCGGCGCTCCAGAGGATGGTCGTAGTCCCACTCCACACCGTGCCGGTACCTGTCCACGAACTTGGACACGGCGCTCCCCTGCAGATAAAGATGGGTTGAAACTCTGTTGCACAAGGTGGGGTCAGGACTTGAAAAATGGGGGTGAGGTGGGATCGAGGGATTGGGATTTGTGGCCAGAATAGGAGGTTTGGGAGGTGGCTCCCACAATTGCTACCAAATTGATAGTGCTAAGGAAACCACTCCCTACGATTCTGCAACAGGATGCCTTATTAGGCCTTCACCTTTGAATAAGAGTGAAGCGGATGAGTTTGGTTTGCCATCCGCAAGCCAGTGAAGGAATGTTTGCGCGGTAGCCGAGAGGGTAACTGCAGGACTACGGCGTACAGATCCCACAGAATTGACTGAGTTAGCCTTGAATCGTATTCTTGGGCGGTATCCAAGGCTATTCAGAATAGCCTTTTGGGAGGGGGTGAGAATGGCTTCAACCGATCGCCTGCTGCCGACGGGCGAATGCTGGTGCGGGTGCGGCAGCGATACGGCCATTGGCTCATTCTTCCTGCCGGGCCACGACAAGACCGCCGACTCAGCGGTGATCTCTGTGGAATACGCATGGCTATGGACCCGGCGGCAAGAATGCCAGGCAGGAAGTTGCTGATTGGCGAGCCAAAGGAAAATGAGTGAGGTAAGGACAGTGGCCACTACCCAGACAGCGAAGTCAAAAGACGATGCCATCAACACGGGCCACGAGGCCGAATACTGGCGCATGGCCGACGCCCTTCGCGGGAGCATGGATGCCGCGGAGTACAAGCACGTAGTCCTGGGTCTCATCTTTCTGAAGTACATTTCCGACGCATTCGAGGAGGCGTACGACAAGCTTGAGTTGGAGCGGGACGAGGGCGCCGATCCCGAGGACCCGGATGAGTACCGAGCCCAGAGCATCTTCTGGGTGCCGCCCGAGGCACGGTGGGAGTACCTGAAGAGCCAGACTCGGCAGCCCACGATTGGCCGGTTGGTGGATGACGCCATGACGGCAATCGAGCGGGACAACCGGGCGCTCAGCGGCGTGCTGCCCAAGGACTACGCCCGACCCGCGCTGGACAAAGCCCGCCTCGGACAGGTCTTGGATTTGGTCAGCAACATCAAGGTGGGGGGTGCCGAGGCGCGGGCCACGGACGTTCTGGGCAATGTCTACGAGTACTTCCTGGAGCAATTCGCATTGGCCGAGGGTCGGAAGGGGGGCGAGTTCTACACGCCCCGGTCGGTGGTGCGGTTGCTCGTGGAGATGCTGGAGCCGTACAAGGGCCGGGTCTATGACCCGTGCTGCGGCTCGTCGGGGATGTTCGTGCAGTCGTATGACTTCATCCAGGCGCACGAGAGCGGCAACGGGAACGGCGGCAGGGCAAGACGTGACGTCTCCATTTTCGGGCAGGAGTCCAACTACACGACTTGGCGCATGGCCCGGATGAACCTGGCGATCAGGGGGATCGAGGGGAAGATTGAGCACGGGGACAGCTTTCATAACGACCGCCACCCCGACCTTCGGGCCGACTACATCCTCGCCAATCCGCCCTTCAACGTCTCCGACTGGGGCGGTGAGCGGCTGAGGGACGACAAGCGGTGGGAGCACGGCGTCCCGCCGGCGGGCAATGCCAACTTCGCCTGGGTGCAGCACTTCCTCTATCACCTGGCGCCGAGGGGCACGGCGGGCTTCGTGCTGGCTAATGGGTCGATGTCGTCGAACCAGTCGGGGGAAGGGGAGATTCGGAAGAGCATCATCGAAGCGGGGTTGGTGGACTGTATTGTGGCGTTGCCGGGGCAGCTATTCAGGTCGACGCAGATACCGGCCTGCTTGTGGTTCCTCTCCCGAGGCCGGAATAATGGGGCACGACAGGGCGAGGCCCTTTTCGTCGATGCACGGCAGATGGGACACATGCTGGACCGCACACGTCGGGACCTGTCCGCTGAAGACATCTCACGTGTTGCCGATGCCTACCACGCATGGCTGGGCAAGGGGGACGGCGGAGAGTACGCGGACGTTCCCGGGTTCTGCAAGAGTGCGACGCTGGAGGAGATCAGGAAGCACGGGCATGTCCTGACTCCCGGCCGCTACGTCGGGGCGGCGCCGCAGGAGGACGACGGAGAGCCCTTCGAGGAGAAGATGACCCGGCTGGCTGCCCAGTGGCGGAACCAGCAGTCGGAGGCGGAACGGCTGGATGGGGAGATCGAGGGGAATCTGAAGAGGCTCGGGTTTGGGGTGAATAAGGAGGAAACGAGATGATATGCCCAATTGAGGTCGAAGCCAGGGAGCGATATCGAATTTGGCTCAGATATTCGGATGGGACCACGGGTGAAATTGACCTTTCGGACATCGCGGGACGAGGCGTCTTCGAAAAATGGAATGAACCGGGGTTCTTTGGCAAGGTCCACATCACGCCTCACAGGTCCATTGCCTGGAATGACGACATAGAGCTTTGCCCGGACGCTCTGTACATGGAAATCACGGGGAAGACACTTGCCCAGATGACAGCAGGCGACGAAGCACCGGTGTCCAATGCCTGAGATCTGCCGTTTCTATGGAATAGTGATACGTCTCTATACGAGGGAACATGCACCGCCCCACTTTCACGCGGTCTACGTGGACAATGAGGCTCTTGTGGGCATCGACAGTCTGGCCATATTGCAAGGTGCGCTCCCTGCAAGGGCCAGGAGGCTCGTCTTTGAATGGGCTTCTCTACATCAGGACGAACTGCGGGAAGCCTGGAACCGGGCACAACGTATGGAATCGCCTGGCAAGATAGACCCATTGGAGTAAGCGAAGGAATGCCATGACAGTCGGTGAACTTGTACAGTTATTGAAGGGTTACCCGCCGGACCTGCGCGTTATGGTGCAGGGTTACGAGGACGGACACGACGACCTGGAGACCAGATTCGTCGATGCGGGGGAGGCTAGGCTGAACGTTAACTCGGCGTGGTATTACGGCCGCCATGAGCAAGTCTTGAAGGGAGATAAGCCTACCGGCCATGAGACCGTGCGGGCGCTGTTCCTTCATCGCCCGTGGCACGACGATGAGGAATAGGGATGGCCGGGGAGACTAGGACGACGGCAGCGGGATGGCGAGAGGTGACTATTGAGGATATTGCCGAGAAGGTCGCCATGGGGCCTTTCGGGTCATCTATCAAAGTCGAGACGTTCGTGCCGGAAGGTGTACCTGTCATTAGCGGACAGCACCTGCACGGATTCAGAGTTGATGACGCGCCTGGGTTCAATTTCATTAGCTCTGAGCATGCCCAGCGGCTCGCGAACGCCAACGTTTACAGAGGCGACGTTGTATTCACTCATGCGGGCAATATTGGGCAAGCCGCGTACATACCCGAGGATTCACAGTTTGATCGCTACGTAATTTCACAGCGCCAGTTCTACATGCGCTGTGACTGTACAAAGGCTATCCCCGAATTCGTTGCGCTGTACTTCAAGTCACCAGAGGGACAACATCAATTGCTGGCGAACACATCGCAGGTGGGTGTCCCGTCCATCGCCCAGCCCGTGACCTACCTGCGCACAATACGCATCCCCCTTCCACCCCTCCCCGAGCAGCGGGCCATTGCGGGGGTCCTCGGGGCGCTGGATGACAAGATCGAGTTGAACCGTCGGATGAACGAGACGCTGGAAGAGATGGCGCGGGCGCTGTTCAAGTCGTGGTTCGTGGACTTCGAGCCGGTGCGGGCGAAGATGGAGGGGCGGTGGCGTCGGGGGGAGTCGTTGCCTGGCCTGCCAGCGGAGCTGTATGACGTGTTTCCGGGTCGGCTGGTGGATTCGGAGTTGGGCGAGGTGCCGGAGGGGTGGGGGGTTGGAACAATCGGCAACGTCATAGACATTCACGATAGCAAGAGAATCCCGTTAAACAGTCGGCAACGTGCCCAAAGGCAGGGGCCCTACCCGTATTATGGCGCAGCCGGTGTGATGGACTACGTGAATGACTTCTTGTTCGATGGGATTCACGTGTTAATTGGAGAGGACGGCTCGGTTATTGACGATGAAGGCTATCCGGTCGTTCAGTATGTTTGGGGGAAATTCTGGGTAAACAACCATGCACACGTGCTTACTGGGAAGAATCACATTAGCAATGAACATCTGTATTTGCTGCTAAAGAACCTTAACATCTCGGGGTTTGTCACAGGGGCTGTCCAGCCCAAGCTAAGCCAGAAGAACTTAAAGGGGGTTCCGATCGTATTGCCATCGAAACTACTACGCAACACCTTCTCAAGTTCATTAGAGTCAATATTTCAGAAGGTGCGTAGTAATTCGGATGAAGCCGAATCACTGAGAGCACAACGGGATGCATTGTTGCCTGGGTTGGTGTCGGGTGAGGTGGGGGTGACGACAAGTAGGAGTTCTGACGGTGGTATATGACCTGAGCCAAGCAGAGGCAGATGCATTGATGGCGATGGAGAAACGACGGATCGATGAACAAGTATGGTCGTATCCGGGGATGGGAGGAGGATTGTCGATACCTGTAGTTTCCATCGATGGCAGAGAAAAATTCGTGCTGGATCTATACAGGGGGCGGGTAAATCTAGCAAAAGGGGTCTACCAGAATCGAGGTCGCCGTGTCGTACCTCTTCTGCGTCTTTGCTTTGGAGGTTCCCTGCATATCAATCCAGACAATAAGCCGATAGAATGCCCACACCTTCACATCTATCGAGAAGGATACGGTCACAAGTGGGCCTTTCCACTACCAGAAGACAAGTTTGCTGACTCGGACGACAAGCAGCAGGTCTTCCAAGACTTCCTGCAATTTTGCAATATAGTGCAACCACCGCATATAAGATGGGGATTGTCCGCATGACACAAGAAATACAAGCTCTTTTGGACGAGTATTGGTATTGGTTGCGTGACAATACAACCCTTCGCCAGATAGATGACTGGGTGGAGATAACTACCCCGTATCTGGACCGCCACAACGATCGGCTTCAGATATACGTCACCCGGGAAGGCAGTGGGTACGTGCTCACGGACGGCGGTTACATACTTGACGACCTCGAACAATCGGGGTGCAAGATAGAAGGGGGCAGGCGACAGGAACTCCTTACGATGACACTCAATGGCTTTGGTGTGAATAAGGTTGAAGGCGGACTACAAGTGCGTGCGTCAAAGGGCAACTTTGGAACACGCAAACACAATCTAGTGCAGGCTATGCTGGCGGTTAACGACCTGTTTTACCTTGCTCCAACCATGGTCGCGAATTTGTTCTATGATGACGTAGTGGGATGGCTAGACACATGCAATATCCGATACACTCCCAACGTGAAGTTTACGGGTGCGAGTGGTTATGACCACCTATTCCAGTTCGTCATACCTAAATCAGTGTCGCAGCCGGAACGTATACTACGGCCGATAAACCGTCCAAACCGCGATCGCGCTCAAGCTATGGCGTTTTCCTGGATTGACACCAGAGATACGCGCCCTTCGGAATCAAGAGCGTATGCAATACTCAATGACTCGGATTCCCCAGTTTCGACTGGTGTACTAGAAGCGATGAGAAGCTACGACGTCAATCCTGTACTTTGGTCCGAGCGAGGAAGCGTGCGCGAGGAATTGGCTGCATAGATAAAGGATTGTGCAGGCGGCGCTTGGGCGAGTGTCGGGGGTGGGGGCGGACAACAGGTATAATCTGTCAGGTGCTTGGTCTCGGAGATTGGAAGGTTCCATGCCAATGAAGTGGCAAGACTACATATCTACAGATCCCGCAGTGTGCCACGGCAGGGCTTGCATCACAGGCACGCGGGTTATGGTCACGGTCATCCTCGATAGCCTGGCAGAGGGCTTGGGGGTGGAAGAAGTCGTAACTCATTATCCGTCCGTTTCTCGCGAGGCCGTGCAGGCTACGCTGCTCTATGCTGCTGAGTTGGCTAAGGAACGCGTCGTGCCCCTTGCCGGGTAGAGTCCGCCGTGCGGTTCAAACTGGACGAGAATCTCTCCGGCAAGCTTACCGGGCTCTTTAGTGAGGCAGGCCACGATGCCGTCACCGTTAAGGAGCAGGGGATGACTGGTGAGGGAGACGCAGGCGTTGCATCTGTGTGCGCCGCTGAAGGCCGAGTGTTAGTGACCCTGGACACGGACTTTGCTGATATCAGGGTGTATCCTCCAGAGCGCTATCCCGGCATCATGGTGCTTCGCCTCGGCAGACAGGGGCCTCGTCATCAAATGGAGGTAATTGCACGACTTTTGCGGCAGTTGTCTGGCCCATCGATGCAAGGACAACTTTGGATAGTGGAAGACACTAGGGTTCGCATCAGGGAGTGACCGGATGACCACCCTCACCGAAGCGGATGTAGAACAGGCGGCACTTGAGTGGTTGTCGGGGCTGGGGTGGGGGGTGGCCCACGGCCCTGATATTGCACCAGATACGTCCGACGCCGAGCGTGACGATTACGGGCAGGTGGTCCTGGAGCATAGGCTGAGAGACTCCCTCACCAAGCTCAATCCCCGACTCCCCGCGGACGCCCTGGACGATGCCTTTCGCAAGCTCACCCGCCCCGAGGGGTCGAGCCTCGAAGCCCGTAACCGGGCCTTTCACCGGATGCTCGTCAACGGTGTGGGAGTTGAGTATCGAGACACGGATGGGAGGATACGCGGCGATCAGATCCAGGTCATCGACTTCGACAATCCTGTCAACAATGACTGGCTGGCGGTCAACCAGTTCACCGTCACCGAGAACCGGAACACCCGCAGGCCGGATGTCGTTTTGTTCGTCAACGGCCTACCCTTGGGCATCATCGAGCTAAAGAACCCTGCGGACGAGGATGCCACGATATGGTCGGCGTGGCAGCAGCTGCAGACCTATAAGGCCGAGCTCCCCACCCTCTTCTCCATGAACGAGGCGCTGCTGGTTTCCGATGGGACGCAGGCCCGGGTGGGTTCCATTACTGCGGGTCGGGAGTGGTTCAAGCCCTGGCGCACCATAACCGGGGAGACCCTGGCCGATTCCCATATGACCGAGTTACAGGTGATGCTGCAGGGCGCCTTCCAACCGAATCGGTTCCTACCTCTCACTCGCGACTTTATCGTGTTCGAGGATGACGGAAGCGGCGTCCTATCCAAAAAGATGGCGGGTTACCATCAGTTCCACGCCGTGAGGGTTGCCCTTGCCGAGACCCTGCGGGCAGCAAGGCTGCAACGGGAAGAACGCGAGACCGCTGAGGAGGGAGGACACTACGAGGCGGGGCAGAAGCCGGGAGGAGAGCCCGGAGACCGGCGGATCGGGGTGGTGTGGCACACGCAGGGGTCGGGAAAGAGCTTGACGATGGCCTTCTATACGGGCGCCGTCATCCGGGAGCCGGCGATGGAGAACCCGACTGTGGTCGTCCTCACCGACCGCAACGACCTAGACGACCAGCTATTCGGGACCTTCTCTCGCTGTCAGGACCTCATCCGGCAACCCCCGACCCAGGCCGAGAATCGCGCCGACCTGCGGAAAAAGCTCTCGGTGAACGCCGGGGGAGTAGTGTTCACGACAATCCAGAAGTTCTTCCCCGAGGAGAAGGGAGACAATTATCCCGCTTTATCAGACAGGCGCAACATAGTCGTCATTGCCGACGAGGCGCACCGCAGCCAGTACGGGTTCAGGCCGTCCATGAATCCAAAGACGGGCAACGTTTCCTATGGTTTCGCCAAGTATATGCGTGATGCGCTGCCCAACGCGTCGTTCGTTGGCTTCACCGGCACCCCCGTGGAGCTACAGGACGCCAACACTCGGGCTGTGTTCGGAGAATACATCAGCATCTACGACATCCAGCGTTCAGTAGAAGACAAGGCCACCGTGCCCATCTACTACGAGAGCCGTCTGGCGAAGCTTGCCCTGGATGAGAACGAAAGGCCGCACATAGACCCGGACTTCGAGGAGGTCACCGAGGGAGAGGAGGTGGAGCGCCGGGAGAAGCTTAAGACCAAGTGGGCCCAGCTTGAGGCCGTCGTTGGCTCTGAAAAGCGGGTGAAGCAGGTTGCAGAGGACCTCGTGGGTCATTTCGAAAAGCGCTTGGATGCCATCCAAGGAAAGGCGATGGTAGTGTGCATGAGCCGTCGCATCTGCATTGACCTCTATCGGGAGTTGGTGCGCCTGCGCCCTGACTGGCACGACGATGATGACGATAAGGGAGCGATGAAGGTTGTAATGACGGGGTCGGCGTCCGATCCCCTGGAGTGGCAATCGCACATCAGAAACAAGGCCCGGCGAGAAGAACTGGCAAAGAGGTTCCGGGACCCGGATGACCCGCTGCAGGTCGCGCTGGTGCGGGACATGTGGTTGACCGGCTTTGACGCCCCTAGCCTGCACACGATGTACGTGGACAAGCCCATGAGGGGCCACGGGCTTATGCAGGCTATCGCTCGGGTGAATCGGGTCTTCAAAGATAAACCTGGCGGTCTGGTCGTGGACTACCTGGGCCTCGCGCACGACTTGAAGAAGGCTCTGGCCACATACACGGAGAGCGGCGGTAAAGGCAAGACGGCACTCGACCAGGAAGAGGCGGTTGCGGTGATGCTGGAGAAATACGAGATTTGTTGTGCCCTCTTCCACGGCTTTGACTGGTCCAGGTGGACAGACGGCACCCCGCAAGAGAGGCTGGGACTACTACCTGCTGCTCAAGAGCATGTGCTGGCGCTAAGGGATGGTAAGGATCGGTGCCTGAATGCGGTGCGGGACCTGTCTCAGGCATTCGCCTTGGCTGCACCCCATGCGGAGACGTTTCGAATAAGAGATGACGTGGGATTCTTCCAAGCAGTACGGGTTGCCCTCTCCAAACGCGCCGCGAGCGAGTCTCGACCAGAGGAGGAGTTGGACCTTGCCGTTCGACAAATCCTTTCTCGTGCTGTGTCCTCCGAGGGGGTGATGGATGTATTTTCTGCGGCGGGGCTAGATAAGCCGGACATCTCCGTGCTATCGGACGAGTTCCTGGCTGAAGTGCGAGACATACCGCATCGAAACCTTGCTGTCGAGCTCCTACAGAAACTGCTCAAGGGGGAAATTACAACACGACGGCGCAAGAATGTTGTTCAGGCTCGGTCCTTCGCGGAGATGTTGGAGGAAACCCTGAGACGCTACCAGAACCGGGCGATAGAGGCGGCACAGGTAATCGAGGAGCTTATCAAGCTTGCCAAGGAGATGCGGGAGGCTAAGGCTCGGGGGGAGAAGCTCGGACTATCGGATGATGAATTGGCCTTTTATGACGCTTTGGAAACGAACGATAGTGCAGTCCAAGTCCTGGGCGATGAAATCCTCCGCACCATCGCCCGCCAGCTGGTAGAAACAGTCCGAAACAACGTCACAATTGATTGGACCCTACGGGAAAACGTTCGGGCTCATCTTCGGGTGTTGGTACGTCGAATCCTCCGCAAGCACGGCTATCCGCCGGACAAACAGGAAAAGGCCACGCGAACGGTGTTGGAGCAGGCGGAAGTGTTGTCAGAAGGTTGGGCCACGACCTGAAGCGCGGTTCTTCTCCCTTCCGTCATACCCGCCCTTTACACCGTCATTCCTGCGGAGGCAGAGCCTACCCCCGAGAAGTCAGGGGAATCCATCCCTCCTGAATAATCGACTGCATCCTAGCGATCCACCTCTACCCCTCCTCCTTCTTTTAAAACTCATTAAGCCTTCGCCCGTACGAGAACTCGCCCGCCGCCCTCCGCGTCCATAATCAGGTTGTGTCCACGCAACAAAGGTATCCCAAAGAGGGGTGTCTTAGCTGAGACATAGGCGACGACCTCTACTGGCTGGTTGTATCACAGCACCGTTATACATATACATCTAGCGCCGTTTCGCTGCCGTCTGCCAGGATCATGCAATTGACGCCTCTGAAGCCCAATCCCAACTCCGCGACCATTGCCTGGGGCATCGAGACTTGACGGCGGGACACCAATTCCTCTATCGCCATCCGTAATTGGGGGCGCGTACGACAACTCAAGATCAATCGAACACAGCTATCATTCATCACATACTCCCCCCAACAGTTTTGCACCGGCATTTGACCGCAAGAAGGGTGACCCCACCCTTCCACCCCTCCCCGTCAGACAAATCCAGCGTCCTTGTCTTGGCGGAAATGCTCTACCGCCTACCAATGTCTAGGGTCCTTTGCGCCGGTGACCGCTCGGAGTAGGATGCTGCATGCCGTCTTCAGATACTCGACTTTGGAACATCTATGGGCCATACGGCATCAGCAAGGGGCGGCGGGCACCGGTGATATCCCTTTCTTGCGGGCGGGTTATGGATCTGCCCAATTTCTCTTTCGGTTGGAATCCCGTAATCGGTTCTTCTCAGCTTTGGGGTTTAAGCCTCCGCCGCTTTCCGTTGCCATATAAGTACCAGTCGGTTGAAGTCGCAGGAGATGGACATCGAAAGTGTTTCATAACGGGTTCCGCATTGGGGACAGACATAGTGGTGACTTACGGTAGTTTCTTCCCCCCTACTCATGTCACCCTTTCCCATTCAAAACCCTAAAGGTGAGAAGAACCAGAACATCACTAGGTGGCTACAAGAGTCACAGGCCGGAGCAAAGGATGCCTTGAAGGCCATCCGGTCTGTGTATCCCCAGAATGAAGAAACTCGTCAGGTATCGAGGAAGTCATAAGAGGAGGACTGGATACCCGAATCCAGTCTAGCCTGTCGAGCGGCCCCTTGTGCCGATGCGAGTGGGAGACCGCCCGATGCCCGCCCCCCAATTTAGTCCCGGCCTAGTTCTGCCCCCCGCTGTCCTTCGTTGTCGCTTTGGTCCTAGACCATACGCTCAATCTGCCTGAGTTGATGTCACTCCTTAGCTTCCGCCGTGAGAACGGGTCAATAGCCCGCCCTTTTCAGCCGTCTTGCAACCGCATCTACGGCCAAATGCGTCGTGGTCAATTGCCTGTCGGCAGCGTATTGCTTCAGGGTCTTGTGAAATTCAGGCCGGACTGCAAACCCCATGTGTTTCAGTCCACGGTGCTGAGGTATTTCATAGCCTGAGAATACCCGTTTTGACAATCCCCCCTTATCAACCCCATGTTTACGTAGGGTCGGAGACCTTACCCCACCCCCCGTCTAGATCGTGAGGATAGCATCGGCACTGTTCCAAACTGGCTTTGTTGCAAACCCGCACTTTCAAATTGAACCATGTTGTGTATATCTTCTCCTCAACGCAACGTTTCCGTAGAAATCCGACAGTCCATGTAAGCTCATGGACATGTCGAACCTCACATTGATAACGTTAGCCTGGGAACTGTACGGGCAAGGAGTAGCAAAGGCGCAGATAGCGCGGCAGCTGGGTAAACACCGGGAGACGATCCATCTATGGGTGCGGGGCATCCAGGAACAGGGGTTGCTGCCCTTCCTGGAGCGATACGAGCAAGCCAAGAAGGGTCCCAGGATGGGGAGGCGGGTCGATCCGATGGTAAAGCGATGGGTGTGGGGCATCAGGGAGCGAGAGGCGGGATGCTGCGGGCAGAAGATAGCCTACTTTCTGGAGCGGGAGCACGGGGTGCGTCTGTCGGTGCCCAAGATATATGAGGTGCTGAAGGAGAAGTACGTGATCCGCTCCAAGTGGAAGAAGAACCGGCGCAGAGGGCCGGTGCCCACGGCTGATGGGCCCCGCCAGGTGGTACAGATGGACACGGTGATGTTTGGAGGGCTGTATGCCTTCACCGGCATCGACATATACACCAGAGAGGCAGACATCCTGCTAGCCCCGGCCCTGAGTGCCGCTTACGGCTGTGCCTTCCTGGATCAGGCGATGACACGGCGCTTCGATGGCGGGGTGGAGTTGATCCAAACCGACGGAGGCAGTGAGTTCAAAGAGGCCTTTGCCCAAAGGGTGTTGGCCTACTGCCAACGACACCGGATAGCTCGGCCCTACAAGAAGAATGAGCAGGCCTACATAGAGAGCTTCAACAGGACAGTGCGGAAAGAATGTCTGGGCTGGGCTCATTACAGCGCCCAGGACCTTCCCCAGTGCCGGAGATTGGTAGAGCAGTTCCTGGACCGGTATCACTACCACCGCCCACACCTCGCCCTCGGACTAAAACCCCCTCTCGAGAAAGGAGTCTTCCACCTGTCGGATATTTACGCATAATATTGCGCTCAATTGACATGACACATTCATGAGCGTACGCTTTCCGAACCACCTAATATAAGCAAGCGGGCGCACTATGAAAATCAGTGAGAAGCGCCTCGTTTATTAGGAAGGGAATGCCAGAGGACAGGGCGAGCTGGCGACTGGGCGTAACCCAGATGTCGGATCGCCTTTTTTGTTGGCCGAGCGGTTCTGCTTGGAAGTAGGGATTTGGTCGAACGAGAGGGTTTGCTGAAACAGGCCGTGGTGGCAAACCCAACTTTCAAACAGAACCGAGGAAAGAGCAGAAAGTTCAAAACGATCCGGCCTTGGTAATGCGAAACTACCATGAAAAAGACATCGTACAAGCAGTAGTCCACGGCCGGAAAGAGGCGAATGACAAAAGTAAAGGGCTTGCCTACCAGCCCTTAATGACAACTAATCGGAGGAGAATTGGAGGTTAATGCAATGGAAGAGAGACTGCTGAGGATTCGAGAGGTTGTGGAGATCACAGCCCTAAGCCGCTCGACCATCTATAGAATGATGAATGCTGGCCAATTCCCCCAATCCGTAAAGATCACCAGCAGATCCGTCAGGTGGAAGCTAAGCGACATTAACGCATGGATGGACTCCAGGACATCGATGAGACCGTACGTGTTGTCACCCAACTCAGTACTGGTTGACCGTAAACACCGGAGCCGTACTCGTGTCTGGCGCCAGTTTGTCCTGAAGTCAGCCAGTCACGTAGTCGGCCCACTTTTGCATCAGGTCTCGGCGACGTTCGAACAGATCCGATCTCGCGTAGGCCTGTTCGGTCGAGTTGCCCAGGGTGTGGGCCAGGGCCGCCTCTGAAACGGCCCAGGGAGTATCCGTTTGCTCCAGGGTCCAGTTCTTGAAGCTGCTGCGGAACCCGTGGACGGTGGCCCGTTCCGCCAGACCAACAGAACGGAGAACTTTGGTTAGCGTCATGTCGGAAAGCTGGTCCCCGCGCTTTTGGGGGGATGGGAACACCAGGTTGGTCTCTTCACGCAGCTCGGATGCCTCACTAAGCAGTTCAATTGCTTGTTTGCTGAGCGGCACACGGTGCTCCGAACCCGCTTTCATCCGGCGCGATGGTATCCGCCATATTCGGCCCTGGAGGTCGATCTCACTCCAAGTTACGCCCCGGACTTCACCGGAGCGGGCTGCCGTGAGAATCAGGAATCGAAAACACAGTTTGGCAGCTAGGGAAGCACGGGAAGATTTAATCACTTCAAGCGCCGAACGCACTTCCTGGTAGGGCATCGCCCTGAAGTGTGCCTTCACTTTCGGCATGGAGGGCAATGCGCCATCTATCAATTCTCCTGCCGGGTTGTTCTCAATGAAGCCGTACGCCATCGCCCAGTGAAAGATCGTCCGCAACCGTTGGCGCACCCGCCGTGCTGTCTCGGGGCGAGTCGACCAGATGGGGGTTAGGACCGTTAGCACGTCAGCACGCTCAATCTTGTCGATGGGTTTGCTCCCGATCATTGGGAAAGCGTACCGTTCGAGTGTCTGTATCCAGGCGGCGACGTGTTTCACGTTGCGCCAACGAGGCTTGTTGTCCTTGTGGACAGTGTAGGCCGCTTCCCTAAGTGTGGGCATCCCCGGCTTGTGCTTTTCTGTAAGGGGGTCCTTGCCCTCGGCAACGGCCGCACGGATGCCGGCGGAACGCTCCCTCGCCAGCGCCAGCGATACAGCCGGAAATCCACCCAGACCGATGTCCCGTCGCTTCCTGTCGACGGTGATGCGTTGTACCCAGCTCTTCTTTCCTGTCTTCCCAACAAACAGGTGCAATCCTGCACCGTCGGTGTAACGCCCGGGTTTGCAGAGTGCCTTTGCTTTGGTCGCTGATAGCCTCAAGAAGTGCGCCTCCCTTAAAGTGGTTCCCACAATAATTACCATAACAATCGTGCGATGACAAGGGATTAGAGGACATCAGTGGAGACCACTAGAGAAGTCCAAATAGACTTAATGATACTGTGCAGAGCCAGCATACTAATACCTAATGAGACAAATAGAGCCAACCGGGAACCCACTGAGAAAAGAAGTGGTGGCGGAGAGGGTGGGATTCGAACCCACGGTGCAAGAGACTTGCACACCGGTTTTCGAGACCGGCACCTTAAACCACTCGGACACCTCTCCAGAATGGGAACGAAGGAAAAGTTTACCGCAACGGGGGGTATTGTAAAGAAGCTCGCGGGAGGAGGCTAGAAGGTATCAGGGTAGAAGGGTACCGGTCCTAGCCGGTCACTGCTTCGGCGAGAGGTGTTGAGCGATCCTGTTCCCGTCGAAGGTCGGCCAGCACTGCCTGGCTAGTGTTGCGGCCAGGGACGCCAGTGACGAAGCCTCCCGGCCATACCCCTCCGCCCGTGAGGTAGAGGCCCTTGAGGGGCGTGCGGTAGTCGTTGGCAAGGCGGTGGGGTCGGGGGCCGAAGAGGTTGTGGGGAAGCATTTCGCCGTGGGTGATGTTGGAGCCTATGATGCCCAACTCGGCTTCGCAGTCCAAGGGGCTGAAGGCTCGGTAGTCGATGATGTGGTCCGGGAGGTCGGGCATGTATCGGGTAACCGTCTCTATGCACCGCTTGGCGAACTTGTCTCTTTCTTCGTCCCAAGTCCCATCCGCGAGATCATAGGGGGCATGCCAGATATTCCAACTCATTATGTGTTTGCCGGGAGGGGTCAACTCGGGAGACACCACGGAAGGAACGAGCCCCCAAATTATCGGAGTTTCAGAAGGGTAACCAGCTATGGCACCTACAGTAGACTCCTCGATGTGTTCCATTGAGGCGGCAACACGTATCTGGCAGGTTGAAGCCCGTTCCTGGGAGAGGTCATCGGGGAGACCGGCATAGGAAGGCACCCCGTCTAATGCGAGGGCCATCTTAAAGGCAGCGCCGCGCATCGGGATGCGGCTGACTTCCTCTCTCATCTGCGGACCGACGGCTTCGTCATCCAGAAGCTTGCCGAATAGAGTCTTGGGGTTGATGGCCGACACTACTATGGAGGCGGTGTAGACCGAGCCGTTCTCGCATTCTACGCCGCGGGCCCGACCTCCGGAGTGAAGTATTCGGGCAACTCGGGTGTCGAGTTTAAGGCTGCCTCCGAAGCCTCGGCAGCGGGCGGTTATGGCATCAATGATGGCCCCCATTCCTCCGATGGGGTGGCCCGTGGAGCCGCGGAGGGGCATGCGTCGAAAATCGTCGCTGGGGAGGGTGGCTGCGGATGCGAGGGCCAAGGGACGAAGGATGAGGCCGGTGGCAGTGCCGGGCGCCGACTGGGGAACCATGCCGGAGTTGGAAGCGAGGAGTCCAAGGAGGGTACGGGCCTCGTTGGTCCTGAGGTGCCTATAGAGAATCTCGCTCAAGCTGCCGTGGAAGACTTGCTCGAACATATCCTGGTCTTCGTCGGTGGTAAGGCCCGCGGCCATGTACGCGAGGCCGGGCGCCGGCCTGAAGATGGACGTTCTCAGACGGGTGGCGAAGTCCTCCAGTTTGGCGACGAATCTGCGGTAGCGGTCGCCCTCGCCGGGGCAGAGGGCGTCGAGTTGGGCGCATACCCTGTTCATGTCCCGCCAGACGACAAAGGGATGCTCCGGGAAGAACTGGATTACCGTGGGGTCGGAGCGAAGGAAGCGAAGACCGGCGCCCGCAAGGTCGAGCTCTTCGACAACCCTGGTCTCCAGGGAGCCCGGGGAGTTGGAGAAGCTGGCAGTGTAGCCAGGCATGAACTCAAAGCTGCCACTGGGGCCACCGAACACTTCACGGGACTCTAGAACGAGGACTCGGAGGCCTGCTTTGCCCAGGTATGCGGCGCAAACGAGGCCGTTGTGACCGCCCCCGACTACGATGGCGTCCCACTCGCTCGATCCGTTGCTCCTGCGGTCTGTCATCCGCCCCCAGACTCCCCCTTCTGCGAAGACATATAGCCTTTAGATGTTGTATATCCTGGCCGTATTGCCGCCGACCAGCTTGGCCCTTTCTTCTTCGGTGCAGTCGGCGAGGGTGGTCTCGATGAACTCTCGGGACTTGGGCCACGTACCCTCAGAGTGGGGATAGTCGGAGCCCCAGAGGATGTTGTCCACGCCAATAATGTCCCGGTTCTGGATGCCGAGGGCGTCCTCCTGGAAGTCCGCAAAGCAGTTGGAGCGGAAGAGGTCGCTGGGAGCCAGGTCTCCCGGTATGCGGTACCCGTCCTGACCGGCAGCCCTGTCGTTGTAGCTGAAGTCCATCCGTTCCAGCCAGTAGGGAATCCAGCTGAGTTCATGCTCCGCGACGCCAATCTTCAACTTCGGGAAGCGTTCAAAGACACCGCTGAGGATAACCTCTGTGAGGGAGACCCGCACCCAGAAGTCGGCGTTGTGGAGGAGGAAGTTTGCAAAGTCGAAGGGGTCAAGCAGGTCTCGGTCCCAGCCCCGTCCGGCCTGTACCCTGGCCGTAGAGATATGGAAGGTGAGAGGGATGTCCAAGTCCTGGGCACAGGCCCAGAGGGGATCATAGTCCCGGGAGCGGTAGCTCTTGGCGGCCATGTATTCAGGGATAGTTACTCCTACAAATCCCTTCTTTACGCACCTCTTGATTTCCTCGACGCCTTCTTCGATGTCGTCTATGTTGACGACTGCGACACCCTTCAGGCGTCGGGGGTTGGCCTGGCAAAACTCCGCCGCGAAATCGTTGTAGGTGCTGTCGATGATGGAGAGCAGATTGCTGTCCTCCACGAAGGGATACAGAAAGATGGTAAGGCTGGGGTAGACGAGTCCCACGTCCAGACCGTCAATGTCCATGTCCTTGACGGCTTCTTCACCTATGTAGGCGCCGAGGCGGACTTCGTCCCAGTCCACGACCTGGTCCAGCTTGCCTTCTCCTTCCAACCTATCACCGGGCTGGGCACCCATGGCAAAGATGTTGAAGTGGGGCTGCCCATCAATGTGCCAAAAGGGACCGTCGGGAGTATTGCGTACCGTCGGGCCACGTTCCTTATATTCAGCGGGCAGCCTCTCGGCCCACAGGTCCGGGGGTTCAACTATGTGATTGTCAGATGAAATAATCCTGTAATCGCCCACTATTTTCCTCCTCGGTCATGCCTCTTGCCTTGACGGTCGGGGCTGGTCCAATGCTGCGCCAACTTCAGGAAGATTGAGGCTCGGTTTCGCCATTGTCTAAAGGTGTGGAAACCCTGGAGATCTTGACCTTGCGTATCCGCCTTCCCGTGGTGGTCAGCACCGAGACCAGAAAGCCATCCTCCTGAATTTCGTCGCCGGGAACGGGGATTTTGCCCAAGCGGTCAAAAATGAAACCACCCACCGTATCGAAGTCTTCACCCTGAATATCCAGAGAAAGGGCTTCGTTCAGGTCATCAATGCTGACTGCGGCGTCCATTATAACCGCGTCGGGGCCTACGGTCTCGATTTGTGGGGTGCCAATATCGAATTCATCTTCGATTTCTCCGACGATCTCCTCCATCAGATCTTCGAGGCTGACCAGCCCCGCCACCCCGCCGTATTCATCCACCACGATGGCGATGTGGACACGCTTCTTCCTGAACTCCTGAAGGAGCTCATCCACGCGCTTGGTCTCGGGGATGAAGTGGGGGGGGCGGGCGATCTGGTCGAGGCTGGGGCCGGTGTCGGGCTGGCCCCAATACTTCAACACGTCCTTGGCGTATACCACGCCGATAATGTTGTCGATTGTGTTTTCGTATATGGGGATCCGGCTTACACCCGCCTCTATGACCGTGCGCACCAATTCCGAAAGAGAAGCCATGACATCCAGAGCAACGATGTCGATCCGTGGGACCATGATCTCCCGAGCAAGGGTCTTGTCCAGGTCCAGGATGGACCGCACCATCTGGGTTTCGTCCTCCTCCAGGCTTTGGACCTGACCCTCTTCATCCACGAAAGTAGGAGCGGCGTCATCTCCCGATCTGCGTGCGCGTCCAAAGAGGGAAAGCAGCCGACCCCAGAAGCCGGTTCTCGACCCGTTGGCACCCTTCGCTCGACCATTAGGGGCCTTGCGATGCAACTCTTCGATGTCCTGCCGTGACTCTTCAGTCATAGGTATACGTTCCCCTTACCGACCTTCGGGGCCGGGCTTTTGACGCGCCGGTACGCCGAAGGCCAATGCGCCCTCCGGCACATCTTTCGTCACCACGGACCCTGCCCCTGTGATTGCACCGGGACCTATATTAACCGGCGCTACCAGCATTGAGTCCGATCCTATAAACGCGCCATCTCCGATTGTTGTGCGGTTCTTGGATACGCCATCGTAGTTGCAAGTAACCGTGCCTGCACCGACGTTCACGTTATCCCCGACCTCCGCATCCCCCAAGTAACTGAAATGGCCGACCCTGGTACCCCGGCCGATGGTTGTCTCTTTGACCTCCACGTAGTTGCCGATGTGGACATCTTGGGCTAGTCGAGTCCCGGAGCGGAGATGGCAGTAGGGGCCAATCTCGACACGGCTGTCTATTGAGGACTCTTCAATCACAGAGCCCTGAATGCGACATTTATCACCTATGGAGGAATCCCTGATAACGGCGTTGGGACCTATGGTGCAGTCACTGCCAATAGAGGTCTCGCCCTGAAGGATGACCCCGGGCTGTAATACCGTATCCATGCCGACCTTCACTGGGGCGTCTATGAAAGTGCTTGGCGGGTCTACGAGGGTTACGCCCTGGAACAACAGCCGCTGGCGCATTCTTTCGAAGGCGACAGCGGTGACTTGGGCGAGGTCTGACCGGTCATTGACTCCCAAGGCTTCGTCGGGGTCTGCGGGAGATACGGATTCAACGTTGAGTCCTTTTTTGTGGGCCCTGTCTACGAGGGAAGTGATATATAACTCTCCGTTTGGGGCTGGGGCAAGTTCCTTGAGGGTAGGCCAGAGCCATTCGGAGCGGAAGCAGTAGGCACCGCAGCAGACCTCGTTGGATGCGCGGGTCTCGTTATCGGCGTCACGCCATTCGATTATGCCAGTGATTTCTCCGTTCTTGTCGCGGATAACCCTCCCCATCTCACCCGGTTCCTGAACTCGGGAGGTGAGAACGGTGAGGGCGGCTTCGGCACCAAGGTGTCGGTCGACCATCAGGTTCAGGGTTTCGGGGGTGAGGAGGGGCATGTCGGCGTTGACGACCAGGACGTGGTCGGCCTGCTCAGCAATGAAGGGCTGCGCTTGAAGGAGCGCGTGGCCCGTGCCAAGCCTCTCCTCCTGGAGGACACGTTTCATGCCGTTGGAAAGGCAAGGGTGCTGGGGAGGGAAGTCGGGGCCGACCACCGCAGCAGTTACGGTCGCCGGGGTCTCCGAGACCGCATCCTTCACCCATGAAAGCATCTCTTTGCCCGCAACGCAGTGCAGGGCCTTGGGGATGCGGCTCTTCATCCGTGTCCCCTTACCCGCTGCCAGTATCACGCCTGCCCAGGTCGTCATTTTTTGTGCAAATAAGAAATCCCTTCCTTTTCCGCGCACTCCGCGAGGAAACGGAAGGGACAATCAGTCCAAGAACTTGTCTATTGGGGCCTTCGACCTACTACTGGGAGGGTCGTCAAGCTCAATCATCTCAGTCTCTATTTAGATAATAAGTATCACGCATTGGGAAGTCAAGCAATGCCAACCCCCGCTCTGCGCAGTGTGCTGCGTGTTATACTCCCCTCGACAGACCCGGCTGAGAGCATTCCCTATTTCAACACCTGCGCCCTTCTCCTTCCATACTCCTTTGACTATTGCGACAGTAGACGCGATTAGCATGAACAGCCAAGCATCGGAGGACTTTCTTGTTCTTTGCTGCCGGTGAGTCCAGCGTCCTGGAGGCCGTAACCCACCTGGTCATCCAGCTGTGCGTGATCTTGATCCTGGCCAAGCTGGGTGGAGAGATATTCACTCGATACCTGAAGCTGCCAGCAGTAATCGGGGAGCTGATGGTAGGTGTCGCCATAGGGCCCTACGCCCTAGGCAACGTGATCAACCTGAGCACCATCATACCTGGTTCGGACCTGGGCCCCCTGTTTGCAAAGCCGGAAGACCCCACCAAGGCGATCGGCTCAGAGCTTTTCTCCATTTCGGAGATAGCGGTGATAGTGCTGCTGTTCTTCGTGGGGTTGGAGACCAATCTCAAACAGTTCATGAGGTATGCGAAGCCGGGATCGGTGATTGCGCTAGGCGGCGTAGTAGTGCCGTTCATTCTTGGCGTGTTTGCGACTATCGCCTTCGGATATGCCGACGGGATAGGCAGTGCGGAAGCGCTGTTCATGGGAGCGGCCATGACGGCCACATCGGTGGGGATAACAGCCCGGGTCCTGAGCGAGCACAAGAAACTGGCAACCCCCGAGGGCGTCACCATCATGGCAGCGGCGGTGATCGATGACATTCTGGGCATCCTCATCCTGACGCTGGCCGTGGGCGTCGCCGACACGGGTGCGGTGTCAGTCTCGGACATACTGATAGTCGGGGGGAAGGCGGCAGGGTTCCTGGTGGTGTGGTTCGGGGGTGGGCTGTTGATCTCCAAGTATGTATCGAAATTCATATTGTCGCTGAAAGTTACCGGCGCGGCGATTGCGATTTCGCTGGGGCTGGCGTTGCTGTCCTCGGGGCTGGCGGAGAGCTTCGGTCTGGCTTTCATCATTGGGGCTTATGCCACGGGGCTGGCGCTATCGGGTACAAAGCTGGCACAGGTGCTGGCCCATCACCCGCCGGGCTCGGAAGAAGGTGAACACAGGCCCGACCCTCCTTTCGTCGTCTTGCATGATGCCCTGGTGCCGATATTCTTCGTGGTGCAGGGGATGCAGGTCGACGTAAGCCTGTTCGGCGGGGTCATCGTGTTCGGGCTGGTGCTGTCGGGGCTGGCGATAGTTTCCAAGGTGTTCGGGTCAGGGGTGCCGGCAATGGGGCTGGGGTTCAACACCCTCGGGTCGGCGAGAATTGGTTTCGGCATGCTGCCGAGGGGAGAGGTTGCGCTGATAATAGCGGGCATCGGGCTGAGCAAGGGCGTAATCGGGGGAGAGCTGTTCGGGGTGACGGTGTTCATGACGATTGTGACCACGCTGATGGCGCCACTGGTGCTCCAGCCGCTGTTCTCGAAAGACAGGAGTGGGATGAGGTCGGCGTTCCAGGAGAGGATACTACCTCACGCCCTAGCGGATTCACCCGAACAGGATGCGGAAGAAGCGCCGAAGGATGGGTGAGCCGGGGAGTTTCCGCAAACATCGGGGACACCTCGTCAAAGCGGCGCTCTTGCAGCCCACACTAAGCGGGGCTATGCTTTAGGCACGCCCCCGTAGCTCAGAGGATAGAGCGCCAGCCTCCGGAGCTGGAAGCGTGGGTTCGAGTCCCGCCGGGGGTACCATCCATTGCCACTCCCTTTTGCCCATGTCCGGCGGCCCTGATTACGCCTTTCCCGCGATTGACTCGCTGCATACCCGAAACCTAAGATGAGTCGTCGCGGAGGTCGGGGGGTGAGGCAGAAATTCTCAGGAGGAACACAATGGCATCAGTGAGCAGCGGTTCGATTCCCATGACGGCGCCACCCTTTTCGAAGGAGGAGTACCAGAGGCGGCAGGATGCCGTAGTGGCGTCGCTTGAGTCGCATGGTA